>NZ_CAJHNI010000005.1:0-1447500 GCF_905116885.1 Acidiphilium sp. C61
AATTCGCCGGGCCAGGCGGTGAAGCCGGGGTCGATGGGAGGCCGCTGCCGGGCTATCGCATCGCCATTCTCGACCAGGCGAACGATTCGGTGACCGAGGGCGAGGTGGCGCTGCCGCTCGGCGCGGCGCGGCCGGCCGGGCTAATGCGCGGCTATGTCGATGCCGCAACCGGCGCGCTGCGCGGCACCGACGGCGCCTATTACCGGACCGGCGATGTCGCTCAGATCGACGCCGATGGCTATCTCACCTTTGTCGGGCGCGCGGATGACGTGTTCAAGTCGTCCGATTACCGGATCAGCCCGTTCGAGCTTGAGAGCGTGCTGATCGAGCACGCCAGCGTCGCCGAGGCGGCGGTGGTGCCGAAGCCGGACGAGATCCGCCTCTCGGTGCCGGTCGCCTATGTCGCGCTGGTGCCCGGCGCGGTGGCGGACCGGGCGACCGCGCTGTCGATCTTCCGGCATGCGCGAGCGCGGCTGGCGCCGTTCAAGCGCATCCGCGAGATCGTGTTCGTCACCGATCTGCCTAAAACGATTTCGGGGAAGATCCGGCGCGTGCAGCTGCGGCGCGGCGAGGCGGGCGGCGAGGCTGGGCTGGCGGGCGAGGTGGTGCGCTTCGCCGAGAGCGCATTTCCAGAGTTGGCCTCGGGCGAGGGCGGCGCCCAGGCATGATGGCACGCCGGGCAATCTGACGGGGTGGAGTAAAAATGGACATTCGCGACAGGGTATTTCTGATCACCGGCGGTGGCTCCGGGCTTGGTGCGGCCGCGGCGCGTGCACTTGCCGCGCAGGGCGGGCGCGTGATGCTTGCGGATGTGGCCGAGGGGCCGGGCATGGCGCTGGCGGCGGAACTTGGAGCGGCCGCGCGGTTCGTGCGGACGGATGTGACGGATGCCGGCCAGGCGGAGGCTGCTGTCGCGACTGCGCGGGCGGCGTTTGGCGGGCTGCACGGGCTGGTGAACTGCGCCGGAATCGTGCTGGCGAGAAGGTGCTGGGACGCGACGGGCCGGCATCGCTCGAGCGGTTCGCACGGGTGATTTCGGTAAACCTCATCGGCACGTTCAACATTATCCGCCTCGCCGCCGCGGCGATGGCGGAAGGTGCGCCGGATGAGGGCGGCGAGCGCGGGGTGATCGTGAACACCGCCTCGATCGCGGCGTTCGACGGGCAGATCGGCCAGGCCGCCTATGCCGCCTCGAAGGCCGGGGTGGCCGGCATGACGCTGCCGCTGGCGCGGGAGTTGGCGCGCAACGGAATCCGGGTGATGACGATCGCGCCCGGCGTGTTCGAAACCCCGATGATGGCCGGCCTGCCGGACGAGGCGCAACACACCTCGGCGCCGCCGTACCGTTTCCGCCGCGACTCGGACGGCCGTCGGAATATGCCGCGCTGGTCTGCCATATCATCGGGAACACGATGCTGAACGGTGAAACAATTCGGTTGGATGGTGCCTTGCGGATGGCGCCGCGCTGACCGGCTCCGACCCTCTTGCATCGCGGGGCGCGGCCTGTAATACCCGGTGCACCGCATCGGCGGGCGCGTAGCTCAGCGGGAGCACTGCCTTGACATGGCAGGGGTCACAGGTTCAATCCCTGTCGCGCCCACCACTCAAATCCGCGAAATCACACTGTTTTCTCGAAGACGGCCCGGTTGTACCTCCGGCTTTGAGGCTGTTCAGCGAGCACACAGCGAGCGACGCACGCCTTGTTTCCTGCGGTTCTCAGCCGATGGGAAGCGGAGCGAGCGGCGGCATCGAGGTGATGTCCGAGATGGTGGGATAGGTCTCGGGGACGGTCGTTCGAGGCGCCTCGGCTGGCACGACTCGGTCGCAGGTACCGGCGGTAGGAACCAGCCAGCGAGCAACCAGCGAGCAGGCGCAGCCTATAGATCACGCCGTCGTGAGGCTCGGTAGGGGCGGTTACGGACGGCAGAATGCGGCGGAACGGTCATCCCCACGGTCACCCAGACCGCCTGTCGGGCGCATCCTGACCGTCTCTGGACCGCTGCGGCGAGCGTCGACCGTGGCGTCGCGACTGCCGGCACTGGGTCGCGCGCGGCACGTGGGAGGAAGGTCATCCCCACGGTCATCCAGACCGTCGGCCGAGCGCAGGAGATGATCTCGGCGCCGCTGGCGCTCTGGATCATCAAGCCGGACGCTCGCCGCTGAACGGTCCCGCGAGCCGTCCTTCGGCCGTGTCCATCGGCACGCGATGCGCACGTCGATAATCGCGAGGATGTTCGGCGCATCGGATTCCGACATGGCGTCGCCCGAGAGGCCGGATCGATCCGAGAGATGCTCATCCACACCATCACCCAGATCGTCTTGCGGGAGCGCCTTGACCGTCTCGACACCGGTGCCGCGAGGAACCGGAGCGGCGGTGTCATGGCGCGCGAGAGCCGGCGGGAGGACGCGCGAGGTAGGGCGCGATGGTCACCCTCACGGTCGCAGGGACCGTCTTCCCGAGCGCCTGAGATCATCTCGGCGCCGCTGGCGCTCTGGATCATCGGCCCGGACGCCGCGAGATGAACGGTTCCGAGACCGTCTCCATGAGCATGCGCCGATGACCACGCCGATATTCGGCGCACCGGATTCCGTCATGTGGTCTGGCATGAGGGTTGGCGCGATCCGCGCGAGATGATCACTCCCACGGTCACCGAGACCGTCTTCCTGAGCGCTTCCCGACGATCCCCGGATCGCGGCGCGTCACAGAGGATCGCCTGCGCGCTGTGACGGACGGTATCCGCGACCGGCTGCCGAAAGCATCGATCATGGTTGGGTGATGATCGTGTCCGTCGGCGATCACCGCTTCCTCCGGTGATCGCCTCGGGTGCCCCTACGCCGCCTTCTGCGGGTGAGCCTCAATGTGGACCCGCGTGTACGAGAGCGACGCGAGCCTTGCGTTCGACCATTCGCGGATGGTCTCGCCCATCGAGACAGCGTACTGCGGCGCCTGTTCTGTGGCCGCGTGACACCGATTCCTGCGTGTCTCGGCGAGATCGATGATCGCCGTGGTGGCCGTCGGTTCGTCCATGAGGTCCTCGGCGTCGTTCTCGTGGTTGACCGGGGCCTGCATCCCCGTGACCTCGAAGCACGCCAGCGGGCCGTGCATCTGTTCGAGTTGGTCACGCAGCCAATCGATGCGACCCGGCATGCACAGCGCCTCGCGCTTCTTCTGGCGTGCGCCCCGCGCCTGATACCGGATCAGGAATGCAGACGGGGACAAATCCATATAAGTAGTAATTATAGGGGTTTGTCCCCGTGTGACCTGCGCGCGCCGCAGCGCCTTCTTCGCGGCCTCCTCGGAACAGAACAGGTCCGGATAGACACGGCAGGCGTCCGAAGGCGACAGGAGCGCCGCACCGCGCCCGAGCATCTTCTCGACGACATCCGGTGTGATCTCGCGCCACGACGTCAACGTATCCACCGAGAACGGCAGGACGACATCGTTGAGCACGAAGATGCGTGCCGGATTGTCCGCCGTTCGGTTGACGCCGCGAGCACGCCCGACCGCCTGAATCACTTCTGCGTCCGTGATCGCGCGCCGGATGCTTTCGAGTGAGGGATCGACGAAACCCTTCCGAGAAATCGGTTCGCCACGACCATCACGCATCAGGATGTAATCGACGACGTCCGTCAGCTCGGTGATCTCGGGATGCATGCCGGTCAGCGCGACCGCATGGTCACGGTGAGTATGTTGCGTCGCGAGCGGTCGGCCGATCACGAATAGACAGTCCACCACGCCGAAAGCATCGAGACCGGCGATGGCATTGAAATGTGCCACATCGACGCCGGGGATGCCGGTGAATTCGGCTTCTGCGCCGTGATACGTGATCACCAAGCCGGTGCCGTCACCCACCTGCAGCCGAATGAAATCCCGGATGTTACGGATGCGACGGGCGCGCCGTCTGTCCTCGGCGGTGCCCCCCTCGGTAGGAAGCACGGACGTCTTGCCAAAACCACCTGTGAGGAGACCTTTCTTGTCGACCGTCGGGAGCACTTGCGTCACATGCTGATGCGGCGTGGCGGCGCGCAATGAGGCCGTCAGACGCATGTGCGGAAGGAAAGCCCTGACCTGATCAAGGGCCAGTGTGGCGCAGGGCAACCCGATAGTCTATGTGCAGGCAGCAGTGCTACACTTTGACCCAATGGCCCACGATGACCGAACATCGCCCATTTTTAGAAGACGGTTCCGCGTCTGGCATATCTCGAACGGCCTTTCGGCGAATGCGGAAGGCGCAAAAGCTGGAGCTAATGATTGAGTGGTTTGGCCAAAACTACGAGGACCCGCCGAACGCACACCCTATCAAAGCGCCGAAGGCGGCTACCTCTGGATTTGGGGAGGGCCGCATGACGCGCGTGACGTGCTATATACGAAGTTTGGGAGTTTGGTTTCAGAAGGGCTCATCGACGAAGCGGTGCAGGAGATAGAAGCTGAAGGCACGGTCGATTGGGCTTCGAAGCCTACACGTGAAGATTATGACGAAACTGCCCCCCCGACGAACCTATCGCTCTGGATGTCTTTCTAGACGAACCTAGCGCTGAGTACGGAACGCTCGGCGAACGTACCGCTCGTGCAGAAGCGCGGGCCGCGGTTGAACAACTTCGCGCAGAACTGGATCAGGTTCGACCTATCGCATTGGCCACAATCGGCCACCGGCCAGTGAGTCCGAAGCTGCAGAAGATGAGGGCGCCAACCTTGAGGAACTGCGTCATGCCGCCGCAGAACTCAGCGCCGAACTGTCAAAATCCAAGCCGACCATCGCATTTGTTAAGCGGTGGGCGTCGCCCCTCCGGAATGCGATCATTGCAACTGCAAAGTGGGGCGCGGAAAAGCTCAACAAGGCGATAGACGCGGCAATGGCAACCGCAGGAAGCATTGTAGGGGGGGGAGCGGTCGCATGGCTCGCGAGTCTCGACCCGGCACTTCATCATGCATTCGGCGCGTTGGTGAAGTGGCTGGAAATAGCAGCCAAGCCTATTTTTAGATACAAATTCAAAAGTGAACGCAGACGAGCACGTCGCGGCTTCCTATGTAACGGGACAGCCCGCAGGGCATGTCGTCGGAAAGAGAGCACCCCAAGCCCCCTGCTCCTCTCAGAACTGCAGATCGTAGTGCTCGTCGTGATTGTCGGTGCAAGTCCCGATACCATGCGGATTGAGCCCCGCCTGAATCTGCATGCTGCAGGTTAGCATCGTTCCCTTGTCGCCGTGCAGGAAACCCCTCGCATTGGCCATGTTCGAGCGGACAGTAGTGAAACTTTCGCCTGAGGGAACACCGCCACCTACGTTTGCGACGCCGAAAGAACTCGCTTGGGCTGAAGGCAAAACGCCGACGTATGAACCTGTGAAGGCTTCGCCAGTCTTTTGATTGAATGCCTTCATGCCGCCCGTGTGGAACTCCTTTTGGATGGAGAAGCTCAGGACAGTCCCGTCGTTGCTATAGATCGTGCCGGGAATCCATCCGCCTATCATCGTGCAGCCGACCAGACCAATGCTTGCGACGTACGCGATAGCACGAAAGACCAATTTCAGACGGCGCATTACGAGTCCCTTGCACCTGCATCCAATGGCACACCTCAACAAAGCGCCGTTCTATTAGTGCCGTAATTGTATTGCAAGCGCACCGAACTCGACATGAGGAGCCGGGGCCGACATGACCAGCGGACCACTTATCGTGGGCATTGGACGAAGAGGTCACGCCGGCTCCACAGATCGACGTTCTTGAATGATTCTTCACCGGCGCGTTGTTCGGCGATACGGCGATCCCGGCCGAGTGAGGGTGGTGTCAGCGTAAGCCGAACCAAATGTGACGACTGGGACGCAGACCCGTTCGCGGCCGGCGCAGGTGGGAGAAGATCGCGAGCTAAATAGATATGGACGAGGCAATTCGGCCTCGGGTAAAATGCCGGAATTAGACGAAAAATGGATTTCGAACCACGAACTGGCTCACGCGGGACAATTTGTCCCAAATTTGGGAATCGCCCGTTCAACGCTGGATAACGCTGCGGCCCGTGGTTACGGACCGCCGTTCTACCGCGTTGGGCGGCTGATTCGGTACGACGCGACCGAAGTGCAAGCGTGGATCGACGCCGGGTACACTGTCCCCAAGCGTACAGCCACGAGCGGCTTTTTCGAGACGAACTGACAGAAGACTACGCCCGGCGCAGACACGCCGGGCGCATTGATTGGCATTATTTTGATGAACACTTCTATTTATGACGGCGCTGACAATGATCGAAATTTTTCATCAGCTTCAGACGCCGAACTGCATTTGATCTTGGCGGGAGAAGCGCGGTATTTCCGGTCCTCTATTTTTCGCTGTGGTTACCTTCCAGTTCCTCTCGCCAGTGCCGAGAAGGTCCCCTCGGAGCACGATTGGCCGACCAAGGCCCGTGCCCGTGCTGGCCAAACAGAGTGGACCGATCCGATCACGGCTCGCGACTGGAACAGCGGTATTCTCTGCGCCGGCCTCTACGCCGTCGACGTGGATGTTGATGATCCGGATGCCGCCGACGAGGTAACGGCCGCGCTGCTCGACACGCTCGGACCGTCGCCGGCAAAGCGCGTTCGCGGCCATACTCGCCTCGATATCTCGCGCTGTACCGCGCCGAAGGCGAGTCGAGAAAGCAGAAGGTGGGTAAGGTCGACGGCTACAAGGTCGAAATCCTCGGCCTCGGCCAACAGTGCATGGTCCACGGCATCCATCCCGATCTCGGAGTCGTCGAATGGATCACGCCTGAGGGCCGCTCGGATGACGGTCTCGCGCGGGTTCCGCGTGAGACCCTGCCTCTGATCAAGGCGGTCCAGATCGCCGAGTTCCTCTCCCGGTGCCGCACGATCTTCGGCATCGGCGACGATGAGCCGAAGACGACAGACCCGGAACCGTGGGCACCGCACGGCGCGAGCGCAGCGACTACACCGACAACGATGTCGCCGACATCGTGGCCCACCTCCCGGCTGACACGGGCTACGATGACTGGGTCGCTGTGCTGTCTGCCATCTATCGCGCGACCGGTGGCAGCGCCCGTGGCCGCGATCTCGCTCACGAGTACAGCCGCAAGAGCCCAGCCTACCGGCACCGGTCCGTCGACGAGAAATGGTGTGCCTTTCGCCACGGTGGCGCGCTGCGGCACGATTTCGGCCATCTTCTCAACCGCGTGAAGGAGGCCGAGCCCGGCTACCTGACGCCCAGCTTCCGCGCGAAGCTCTCCTCGGCCCGTCTTGAACATGCGCCCGCATCGGCCGGGGTTCCGCCGATCAGGTCATCATGGACGCTGATTTCTGATGACCCCGGAGCAGTACGAGAAGCATATCGCGGCGGTCTGCGATCAGATTGCTGCGAAGTCGAACGCGGGTGAAGTCATCGATCCCACCGCCATCAACGCTCGGCTCGAAGCCGGGAACCCGGCCAACTGGCCGATCCACGCTCTGTGCGCCAAACTCCGGGTGCCGGGTTTCCATGGACCGCGCCACGAACCGGCTCTTGCCAGCGCGGCGGCGGTCCGCGTCAAAATGGTGCGGGAGATCCAGAACGTCATCGACAAAGTTCTGACGTGGCACCGAAGCGGAAGCGGTGACGCCGGCGTAGCCGGTCTTCATTTCGCCATGCACGTCGATGTTGGCCTTGGAAAATCCTCCGCCGTGCGACGAGAGGTGCACCGCTTCATATCTGAGGCGCGCGCGGCCGGGAGCCCGCACCGGGTGCTCTGGCTCGTGCCCCACCATAGGCTCGCGGATGAGACACTGAAGGAGTTCAGGCTGCTCGGGATCAAAGCTATCATCTGGCGCGGTCGCGATACCATTGATCCCGGCTCGGGTCAGACAATGTGCCGTGACCTCGACGCGATCAATGAAGCGCAAGCCGTCCACGCCGACGTGGGAAAGACTGTCTGCGGCACTCAGGGAGGGCCGCAGTGCCCGTTTCGGGGTGGCTGTCAGTACTTGCAGCAGAAGCAAGCCGCCGCATCCGCCGACGTCATCATCGCGGCCACCAACGCGCTGTTTGCGCCGATCCCGATTTCGGTCAGCGATTTCGGCATTGTGGTCGTAGACGAAGGGTTCTGGCAGCGTGGCGTACAAAAGAAGCGTGACATTACCCTTTCATCGTTCGCCTCCGATGTACGTCGCAATCCGGTCCTCGCGAACGGCGCCGCCGATCCGAGTGGGACCCGCAAGCTCTATGGCTGGTGCACCATCGTCGAGCGTGCAGCGGCCGCCGCGGCCGAAAATGAGTTCCTAACCTCCGCATCCTTCAACGGCCTGCTGACCATCGCCGACGCGCAGGCGGCAGCCAAGCTGGAGTGGGCGCGCAAGGTGGACACGACACGCCTACTCCGGCCGACGATGAGCGCCGCGGATCGGGAAGCGGCCTTGGACAAGGCTGCTGTGAACCGCACTCTCGCGCGCCGTGCAGAGATGTGGCGTGCCATCGAGGCGATGCTCTCCGGCGCGGAGGACGGTCGGCTGCAGAAGATCGAGGAACGTTGCTCTTCGGGCAGGCAGGCGAAGCTGGCCCTGTACGGACGACATCAGGTCAATGAGGCCCTCTCGCGGCTTCCCATCCTACACCTCGATGCCACACTGGCCCTTGATCAGGTCAGGGCTTTCCTTCCGCACATGCGTCTGACGGCCTCATTGCGCGCCGCCACGCCGCATCAGCATGTGACGCAAGTGCTCCCGACGGTCGACAAGAAAGGTCTCCTCACAGGTGGTTTTGGCAAGACGTCCGTGCTTCCTACCGAGGGGGGCACCGCCGAGGACAGACGGCGCGCCCGTCGCATCCGTAACATCCGGGATTTCATTCGGCTGCAGGTGGGTGACGGCACCGGCTTGGTGATCACGTATCACGGCGCAGAAGCCGAATTCACCGGCATCCCCGGCGTCGATGTGGCACATTTCAATGCCATCGCCGGTCTCGATGCTTTCGGCGTGGTGGACTGTCTATTCGTGATCGGCCGACCGCTCGCGACGCAACATACTCACCGTGACCATGCGGTCGCGCTGACCGGCATGCATCCCGAGATCACCGAGCTGACGGACGTCGTCGATTACATCCTGATGCGTGATGGTCGTGGCGAACCGATTTCTCGGAAGGGTTTCGTCGATCCCTCACTCGAAAGCATCCGGCGCGCGATCACGGACGCAGAAGTGATTCAGGCGGTCGGGCGTGCTCGCGGCGTCAACCGAACGGCGGACAATCCGGCACGCATCTTCGTGCTCAACGATGTCGTCCTGCCGTTCTCGGTGGATACGTTGACGTCGTGGCGCGAGATCACACCGGATGTCGTCGAGAAGATGCTCGGGCGCGGTGCGGCGCTCCTGTCGCCTTCGGACGCCTGCCGTGTCTATCCGGACCTGTTCTGTTCCGAGGAGGCCGCGAAGAAGGCGCTGCGGCGCGCGCAGGTCACACGGGGACAAACCCCTATAATTACTACTTATATGGATTTGTCCCCGTCTGCATTCCTGATCCGGTATCAGGCGCGGGGCGCACGCCAGAAGAAGCGCGAGGCGCTGTGCATGCCGGGTCGCATCGATTGGCTGCGTGACCAACTCGAACAGATGCACGGCCCGCTGGCGTGCTTCGAGGTCACGGGGATGCAGGCCCCGGTCAACCACGAGAACGACGCCGAGGACCTCATGGACGAACCGACGGCCACCACGGCGATCATCGATCTCGCCGAGACACGCAGGAATCGGTGTCACGCGGCCACAGAACAGGCGCCGCAGTACGCTGTCTCGATGGGCGAGACCATCCGCGAATGGTCGAACGCAAGGCTCGCGTCGCTCTCGTACACGCGGGTCCACATTGAGGCTCACCCGCAGAAGGCGGCGTAGGGGCACCCGAGGCGATCACCGGAGGAAGCGGTGATCGCCGACGGACACGATCATCACCCAACCATGATCGATGCTTTCGGCAGCCGGTCGCGGATACCGTCCGTCACAGCGCGCAGGCGATCCTCTGTGACGCGCCGCGATCCGGGGATCGTCGGGAAGCGCTCAGGAAGACGGTCTCGGTGACCGTGGGAGTGATCATCTCGCGCGGATCGCGCCAACCCTCATGCCAGACCACATGACGGAATCCGGTGCGCCGAATATCGGCGTGGTCATCGGCGCATGCTCATGGAGACGGTCTCGGAACCGTTCATCTCGCGGCGTCCGGGCCGATGATCCAGAGCGCCAGCGGCGCCGAGATGATCTCAGGCGCTCGGGAAGACGGTCCCTGCGACCGTGAGGGTGACCATCGCGCCCTACCTCGCGCGTCCTCCCGCCGGCTCTCGCGCGCCATGACACCGCCGCTCCGGTTCCTCGCGGCACCGGTGTCGAGACGGTCAAGGCGCTCCCGCAAGACGATCTGGGTGATGGTGTGGATGAGCATCTCTCGGATCGATCCGGCCTCTCGGGCGACGCCATGTCGGAATCCGATGCGCCGAACATCCTCGCGATTATCGACGTGCGCATCGCGTGCCGATGGACACGGCCGAAGGACGGCTCGCGGGACCGTTCAGCGGCGAGCGTCCGGCTTGATGATCCAGAGCGCCAGCGGCGCCGAGATCATCTCCTGCGCTCGGCCGACGGTCTGGATGACCGTGGGGATGACCTTCCTCCCACGTGCCGCGCGCGACCCAGTGCCGGCAGTCGCGACGCCACGGTCGACGCTCGCCGCAGCGGTCCAGAGACGGTCAGGATGCGCCCGACAGGCGGTCTGGGTGACCGTGGGGATGACCGTTCCGCCGCATTCTGCCGTCCGTAACCGCCCCTACCGAGCCTCACGACGGCGTGATCTATAGGCTGCGCCTGCTCGCTGGTTGCTCGCTGGCTGGTTCCTACCGCCGGTACCTGCGACCGAGTCGTGCCAGCCGAGGCGCCTCGAACGACCGTCCCCGAGACCTATCCCACCATCTCGGACATCACCTCGATGCCGCCGCTCGCTCCGCTTCCCATCGGCTGAGAACCGCAGGAAACAAGGCGTGCGTCGCTCGCTGTGTGCTCGCTGAACAGCCTCAAAGCCGGAGGTACAACCGGGCCGTCTTCGAGAAAACAGTGTGATTTCGCGGATTTGAGTGGTGGGCGCGACAGGGATTGAACCTGTGACCCCTGCCATGTCAACGTCGTGACGGAAGGGGAATCCTCGTGATTTTGGGTGAGGACGCGATGCGTTTTGGCACCTGCTGCTCGCTGTATGCTCGCTGATTTCAGTAGACAAATCGCCGATCCGTGAGAACCAGCTACCGAAGGGGTACGGAAGCTGGGCGCACGGATTGGATTGCGGATCGTCGAGGGGCTCAAAGTCGGCGAGACCGTGTGGGACACCATGGTCATTGGTTTCGGTGCGCGCCGGCAGCGTGGACGGCCGACCTATGTTTTTCGATATCGAACAAAGGAAGGTCGGCAGCGGACCTACACGATAGGCCGTCATGGATCGCCATGGACACCGGACGAGGCGAGGGCCGAGGCGATCAGGCTGTTACGGATCGTGATCGATGGCGGTGACCCGAGCGGCGAGCGCCAGATCGAGCATCAGGTGATTTCGATGGCGGACCTCTGTGACGAGTATCTCGCTGATGCCGCGGCCGGCCGGATACTGACGCGGCGCGGGGTCGCAAAGAGCGCGAGCACCATCGCGACCGACCACTGCCGCGTCGACGCACATATTCGTCCTCTGGTCGGCCACCTGCCGGTCGCCTCGATCTCGCGGCAGGACATCGAGCGCATGATGATCGACATCATCGCGGGCAAAACGCACAAACGGGTCAAGCTCGATAGGCTCCGTGCCGTGTCGCACGTCCGTGGTGGACGCGGTGCCGCGAGCCGGACGATGGGGCTGCTCGGAGCCATCATGACGTACGCCGTACGGCGCGGGCTCCGCGAGGACAATCCCTGCCGGCTGGTGATCAAGCCGGCTGACGGCCGCCGCGAGCGCCGGCTCGATGACGCCGAATACCGTGCGCTCGGCACTGCGCTGGATGTGGCCGAGGCCGGGGGCGAATGGCCGCCTGCACTCGCCGCGATCCGTTTCCTCGCGCTCACGGGCTGGCGGCGCGGCGAGGTTCTCGGGCTGCGATACGCGGAGATCGACGTGGCGCGATCAACCGCTCGACTTGCCGCGACCAAGACCGGCGCGTCGATGCGACCGCTGTGCACGACTGCGTGTCAGATGATAGAGGCGATGGCGCCGGGTGAATTCGTCTTCAAGTCGGCCGGCGGGGATGCGCCGATAGCCAATTTTCGACGCGTATGGGAGCGGGTCGTCTATCGTGCCGCGGGGCTACCACGCGACGTGACGCCGCACGTGCTGCGCCACTCGTACGCCAGCGTCGCCGCCGATCTCGGGCTGCCCGATGCGACCATCGGCTCGCTGCTCGGGCACCGGGGCCATACTGTGACACGGCGCTACATCCACGTCGCCGACACGACGTTGATCGCCGCCGCCGATACCGTGGCGACGCGGATCGTCACACTGATGCGCAGCGATCCGGCACCCTGATGGAGGCGACGACGAGCACGGACAGCGTGTATGGGATTGTCCATGTCGAACACCGCATCCCATGGCGCGGTGCAGAACTGACCTTCACGTCGTACGAGCTGCAGCTTGTGCTCAGGCTCGCGGACGGCGGCCACGTTCCTCTCGCGGATTTGCCAATCGCGTGGGCGTTTGTTGAGAGATTCAAAAAAGACGGTCTGGATTTCAAAGAGGTTGCCGCGGCGATCTCGCAGACGGTGAGCCCCTCGTCGCCACACCTAGGTTTCTTGGACGACAGCGCCATCAACGACAGCCCGGAACTGCTCGCCATCGCAGAAGCGATCTACGTCCAACACAATGATAGATGGCGGGAGGAGGACGCCGACTTTTGGACGACAGCCGTCCTGTTTCCGTCGTCTACTGGCCTGCCGGTCACGATTTGGCTGCCGACGATGCTGTCGACCGATCAGCGGGCGGTCGTGCTCGTGGCGACTTCTCCAAGCGAACAAATGGACGCGACGAACGCCGCGATCCTTGGTGTCCAGCCCGAACCACATCTCATCGTGGGTCCGCTGGACCCGGCCTACGAGGCCGCTGCCGTCTCATGGATTCGCGCCAATAGGGAACCGCTGCTAGCCCGCTGGAGCGGTGTGATCGACAGTGCCGAGATGATTCGCCGGCTGCGACTACTTGGTCCCGATCATCACTCTTGAGGTCGGTTTCGAGGCCCCCCGGAACCTGCGGCATCGGCCCGGTCGATCACTGGCGACGACGCTTCCGCTTCTTCTGCAACCGCTTTTGTCTTTTCGCTTCTCGGTCCCATGCTGCCGAAATGGCGGCTCGCAGGAGCGCGGCCATCTCGTCGAGATGGCGGTCGTATTCCGCTGGCGTCATCGTCTCTAGGATGTCGGTGAAGAGATTGGGTTTGATGTCGCCGGGGGGATCGAACGACAGATCGAGGCCGAGAACAGCGGCG
Source organism: Acidiphilium sp. C61 (assembly GCF_905116885.1). Classification (NCBI taxonomy): domain Bacteria; kingdom Pseudomonadati; phylum Pseudomonadota; class Alphaproteobacteria; order Acetobacterales; family Acidocellaceae; genus Acidiphilium; species Acidiphilium sp. C61. The sequence continues at coordinate 13,434 of NZ_CAJHNI010000005.1, forward strand.
ACGTCCTGCATGTCTTCGATCTGATCGGCTGTGTAGCGCGACGATTTGACCGGGTGATCCGGTTGATCACGATCTTCGCCGGGGTCGTCAAAACCATTTTCCCGGTCGTTCATGCTGCGTGATCCAGCACAGCGCGCCGTCCGCCGGGGATAGTCCGATACAGCGTCGATGGCGCGACGCCGAGTTGTTTGGCGATCTCGGCGCCGCTGAGAGTTCCCGCCGCAAGCATCGCCTGCGCCGCGCGGACCTTGCCGTCGTCGAGCGCGCGCGGACGACCGCCCTTTCGGCCTCGCGCTGCCGCCGCTGCCAAGCCGGCTTGCGTGCGCTCGACCAACACCTCGCGTTCCATCTGCGCCAACGCCCCGAGAAGGGAGTAGACAAACCGGCCTGCCGTCGTCGTCGTGTCGATCCCTTCGGTCAAGCTGCGAAGCGCGATCTCTCGCTGCTTGAGGTCCTCGGCCACTTTGATCAGATGCTGCAACGACCGACCGAGCCGGTCGAGCCGCCAGACCACCAGCGTGTCACCGGCTCGTGCCGCGTCGAGCAGCGCGGTCAGCTGCGGTCGGTCCGTCCGTGCCCCGCTCGCCGTCTCAGTCCAGATGCGGTCGCACCCGGCCGCGCGAAGGGCGTCGTGCTGCAGGTCGTGGTTCTGGTCACCCGTCGAGACGCGAGCGTAACCGATAAGCATCCTGTTCTCCCGAAACTCATCCACGCCGTCCGTTCTCGGACGACCAGTTTCAGGATATGATAGCGCGACAATCTGTCAGCTTTTTTCTGCAGTTTTCGGATACGGTTTTCGGAGACATAACGCGTTGACCCGAAAACCACCGTTTGCAGGAAAGATCGCGCAGCGGTCGGGTGCGAGGAAGATGATGGTCGTCGAGGTTGGCGACAACGACGGTCTCAGAGGCGCTCGGTCATGGGCCACAGAACCGACGCCGTCACTTGACACTGAAAGCGCCCGATGCCGGTCAGGCGGTTCGTTCCGGCCGGTCACTGTGTACGGCATTGTTCTGGGTAGACAGTGAATGCCAATTCAGGAACGTATTGACCGCCATTGAGAAGGAAGGTTGCAGATATGGACAGAGGTCATAAGCACCAAGAATGTGCCGTTAACAACAAATGGCAAATGCGACAAGAATGTGTTGCCAAGGACAATCGGGATCCATATCAACGAGACTACGCGCGAATTATTCATTCGGCCGCCTTCAGGCGACTGCAGTCAAAAACGCAGGTCCTAGGCATAGGTGATAGCGATTTCTATCGCACTCGCCTCACACACTCACTAGAGGTCAGTCAAATTGGTGAAAGCATTGCTTTGCAACTGAAGCGTGACCATAATGGATCATATTATGCAGAAATTCTTCCTGATCCGATATTGATCCGCACGATCTGCTTGGCGCATGATCTAGGACACCCGCCGTTCGGTCACGGCGGTGAGGTCGCGCTCAATCGCTGCATGCTCAACTACGGCGGCTTCGAGGGCAACGGTCAGACACTTCGAATCATGAGCCATCTCGAACCGTATCATAAGTGTTTGGGGATGAATCTCACCCGCAGGACGCTGCTCGGCGTCCTGAAATATCCAGCCCCGTATAGTCTCGTCGTCGACAGCAACGTTTATCCAGAGGTGGATCGGCCAATTCGGTCTGTCTTCAAGGCCGAGCCGTTCAAGCCCCCCAAATGCTATCTCGATACAGAATGTGGGCTCGTGGACTGGTTGTCGGAAGAGATAAATCCGCTCGACTGGAATCGCGTCAGCACAGAGTTCGAGGAAAAGGAGGCGGGGAAGCATTGGAAGACCAAGCACAAGACACTTGATACGTCGATCATGGAGATCGCGGACGACATCGCCTACGGCGTTCACGATCTTGAGGATGCGATTGGATTGAAACTGATTGATGAGACAGCATTTCGCAAGGATGCGAGTGAAGCGAATCTTCAGCCATTCTGCAAATGGCTCGATGGCTTGGTATACGATGATCTGATCAAAAGCCTGTTCTCGACTGAGACATACGAGCGGAAGAATGCCATCGGGAAACTGGTTGGCTTCTGCGTACAGCATACGAAACTTGAAACATCCAATCCTTTTTGTTTTATCGAACCGATCTTTGCGTTCAGGGCGGTCTTGGCAGACGGCGCTCGCCAAGTTCTCAATATCTTGAAAGATTTGGTGGTCAACAGGGTCATTCGGTCAGCAACCGTGCAGCAACTGGAATTCAAAGGCCAAAAGATCGTTACCGAGTTGTTCGAAGCTTTCGCAACCGATCCGGAACGGCTGCTGCCAAAGGGGGATGCGCAGCGTTGGGAAAATGCTGGGGGCAAAGTGGACAAAGTGGTCAAGCAACATCGGGTCATCTGCGATTATATCGCTGGCATGACTGATGAATACGCGACCAAGCGATATCAACAGCTATTCTCCCCCCGTATCGGATCCGTGTTTGACAGACTATGACGTGTTCATAGGGAACTTTTCGGACGGCGATGGCTGAGCCTTCTGGCCGAGTTGTTGCCTCAAAAATAGGTCGTGACGTGCGTTGATCTGTTGGTTCTTCCGGCGGTCACGAGGTCGCGGCATATAACACGTGAGAGCACTCGACCTGACCGGTCAAAACTATCTGTCAAGCTGAATTCATCCGCTGACCTGCAGGACGGTGCCGGTCAGAACGTCCTGCAGCAGGCCGAGGCCTTGTCGGCGGCATGGGCTGCCTGCACACGCATACCTTATCGACCGATCAAGATCACGCTGATCATGTCGATTACCATGCGGATTTCAGCCGCGATGCTGCTTCCGCGCTCGCGCAGGCGACAAACACGGTCCAGATATCAGGCTGCGATTTGTCGACATCGAGAACACGCAGCTCGGGCGCATCTTCGGTCAGGCAGCTGAACCGATAATAGTCGGCAGGATCGAGTGTGATTTCTGCAACGTAAGGATGTGTGGGCGGGATTTTGCCTTGATAGTGGATCATCGGAAGAACTCCATTTTGACGGGGTGACCTATTTAGCCGTCGTAATCAGCCGACTCCTTCCGCATAGGGCGCCTTTCAGATTGGACGTGACCATCGCCCTGTATTGGTAAACCTCGTTCGGGTCGCAAATGAGAGACCGGGGCACCGGGGCGACGACATGCCGATTCACGTCGATCCCTTTCGAGCGATCCGTGCAATTCCCGGATGCAGGCGCCGATGGCGTGGGCGCCTGCGCGACTACAAGCGGCGGCTGAGCGCGTGCGTGACGCCGGACAGGGTGCTTCCCACATTCGACCTGCGGCAGTGTGTTACAGCGAATTTAGATCGAAGCAGATCCACGAGATATTGCGCGCGGAATGGGAGATGTGCGTTAATGATGCATCGGTCATTTGCCGATGTCGGTCGAGAAGAACATTTTCGCCCGTCAGGCTCGCTGAGATTCGAGGCGGGTCAGTCCTTTTGAAAACTGTTTTTGAATTGAGAATTCTATGCACAACGGTCACCCGACGGAACACGACCCCGTCAGCAGCTTCAATGCCATTGCAAGCAACATCATCCACACGGGCCTCAACCGCATCGAATCCGGGAATACGGACGATCAGAAGCATGCTGGGTTGCCTCCGGCAAAGCCGATGATGTCCACGAAGGCGGCGCGAATTTACGAACGCGCTATGTGGCGCTGGAACACTGATCATACAGAGGCCGAGCGGTATCTACGCTCCGCAGCGATGTGTCTCTCTCCGCTGCAGTGCGAGACTATGTTTGAACACCTTCCTCCGCAACTTGTCGATACGTTCCGTGATTGGTTGGCGACCAAGGCTACCAAGGCCGCAAAGCGCGCGTGGAAACGGCAGCTCAGGAACGACCCCGATGCGAGGAAGGAACGCGAAGAGCAAGCAAAGCGGATTCGGGAAGCCGCCGCGGCGCAGTGGCAAGAGAAAGAAAGTTCTCGTCTCGCAGCGCTCTGCGCTGAAAAGGATGCACTTTTTGATGGCGATAGGCTGCTGTTTCTCGCCCGTCTGATGGCGTCGGACCGCAACAAAATCGCGACGGAATCGGAGCGGCATGCGACGATTCAACTTCGGAAGGCCTGTATCTGGCCGTCTAAGACAATGGAATTGCTCGGTTGCACTGAGAAGGAACTTAATCGGTGGGACGCGGATGGACGCCTGCCGCACCGGTTCAAGCGGCCGCTTTACCGACACCGTCTGTTCTTGGCTCGGGTCTGGCACATCAACGACGTTGCAAATGCCGCAAGCAAAGTCTCAGAGTGGCGTCAGCAGGACGCCATGAAGCAGGCACAGAGGCGGCGCTAAACTCAACACTGTTGACGGCGCGGCGGGCATGAGTGTGATGGTGGGATGATGTGTATGGAGGACGGCAATGACCACCTCACCTGACGGCCAGCAGACCGTCGCGCTGCCGCTGGTTGTCGGTGTCTCCACGCGCGCCATGTTTGATCTCACTGAAGAGCACGACGTTTTCACCCAGCGGGGCGTCGAGGCATACGCTCAGTTGCAGCGCGAACGCGAGAGGGTGCCCCTGAAACCCGGCGCGGCCTTCGAGGTGACACGTCGGTTGCTTGCTCTGAACGCCGAGGGACCGGCGCCGATGGTAAAGGTGATCCTGCTGTCGCGAAATTCACCGGACCTGTCGCTGCGTGCCTTCAACTCGTTCGAGCACTACGAACTGAGTGTCCAGCACGGCAGTTTCACAAGCGGTCGCACGGTAGCCCCATTTGTCGCCGCGTGGGGTATCGACCTCTTTCTCTCGAACGCCGATGACGATGTTCAATCGGCGATCACCGCTGGCACGGCCGCCGCCCGGCTTGGGCCTACTCCCGGAGCCGCGAGCGGAGAGGATGACCGTGCTCCCAAGGACGAGGTGCGGATCGCGCTGGACGGCGACGCCGTCCTGTTCAGCGAGGCGTCTGACCGGATTTACCGTGACCATGGGCTGAACCAGTTCCTAGAGCATGAGCGTGCGAACGCGCATATACCGATGGAGCGAGGACCATTCGGACGGACCTTTTTCCCGAAGCTCGCGCTGATCCGGCAAGCCTTCATGCGGGACGATGGAACCAGTCGGGTCCGGCTCTCGATTGTCACGGCCCGAAACGCACCTGCACATGAGCGTGTCATCCACACGCTCCGCGCTTGGGGCACGCCGGCCGACGAGGCTCATTTTGTCGGACGGCACGCGAAGGGACCTTTCCTGCGCGCCTGTAGGGCGCACATCTTCTTCGACGATCAGGAAACACACGTCGTCGGTGCGAGCGATTACGTGCCATCTGGGTTGGTGCCCGGGCCGCATTCGCCGGAGGACCCGGTCATTCCCGCCGGATAGGTTGGATCGTCAAAAAGATGAAATGCGGAAGCGGCTGTCGCCAGCGAACCCACTCGCGTTGATCGGGTCCAAGACAAGGCGCGATAGCGTATGCCGCCATCGAAGGATCTGCCGATAATCACGCGTGCGCGTGCGCCGCTCATACGTAAGGTGCGAGCGCGTCCTCGGTGTCAGCGAACACCTGTCTCTCACTCCCGCGTACAACCCTTTGATTCAATCGCATCACGACATCTTCAGTCACCGGCCGCTCAGCGATCCGGGTCGGCAGTTTTACGTCATCGAGCAGGAGCGCATATCTCGATGAGACAGGATAGTAGAGCGCCAGATGACCCGGCGGAGCATCGTCCATCTCGCCACCGAGAAGGTTCACGGTAGGTTGATCGCCGGCGATGAAAGACATGGACGTCTTGTTTTCCAAGAGAGCAAGCGGCCGTATCTTTCGCTGGGCGAACAGGGTCAAACCGACATTGGCCGCGAGAATGTGGGAAATGACGTTCCAGCATCGTTCCATATCCGCGGGAAGGTTGAGGGTGGCGCATCGCGCGAGAACGCGGCGCCGTAGTGCGGCCGTCCTAAAATGCTGCAAGCATATGAAGTGCGAAATTAGGATGGCATTGCCATCATCGTCGTAGAAACAGAGGTCCCCTTTCCGAGCCGCCTTGATCAGTGGCGCCGCGCGTGTCTCAAGCACCGAGTGGTAATCTTCTTCGGCATTGTGGACCTGTTCGTCCAAGAGGGCGACAAGCTGAGGGTTGGCCGAGGCCTGCGCTTCGGTCAACGCTTCCCTGAGTATGGCCCAAACGGATAATCTCCGCAGCGTGTCTTCGTGCAGGTCCCGAGACTCCGGTGGCGAATGCTCGATCCAGAATGTCCGGATGAACGCGATTTCCGACGGTGTCAGAGCATGCAGCTTGTAGAAGTCCCTCTGGACCGCAACGTCGTTGACGTTCGCAGAACGGATACGATTGTCCTGAAGCACCATAAGTCGATCTTTCGTCGCCCATGCGCGAAGATATGCTTTCCAGACGTGGTGGTGGCGGCGCTTCTTCATCAGTCCGACGTTACAAGAACAGGGTTCATCCACCGCAGTCGGGAGCTACGACCCACTCAGCAATGATGTGGTCGTCCACTAAAATAAGCTTGAAACCGTGCGCCAGAGATGATCGAAGGCGCGGAGCAAGTCGTCGCCGCGTACAACGAAGCGACAAAGCAGGCTAAGCAGCACGATGGTCGTCTGTCGGCGATACCAACGTCGCGCCGCTTCAATTCCATCCACTGACTCGCGTCGTACGAACTCTTCGTCGAGGTCGCCAAGCATCCCTTCACCAGTGCGCGGCGCGAGAACATTGACCAGCATGGCGACCACTTTGTACGGTCTGACGAACGTCGCATCGGTTTCGGTTGTGTTGCTACTGTTGCGGGCCGCAAGCATCAAGCGCTCTGTGTCTTTGACATATTGCTCAAAATCAGAGATCGCTTCGGAACCTTTGACTATTGCCTCGCACCGTTTTCGAAGCACAGCCTTCTCAGGGCGCCTCATGATCCGCGGAAGCGGAAACGGCAATATGGCATTTGCGCCGAACTCGACCACAAACCCTCGCTCAATGCTATCAAGGGCCTTCAACACGGCTCGCGTCGTTTCGTTATCGATACTTCTCTTCTCAGTATTTTCCTGCTCGACTATGCCAACACTCATTGATCACGCCCCTGCGAACGCGCCGTCGGCCCCCAATAGATGACGCAGGTGTTCTTCCGTTTGATGGACTGCTTCTCGTCCGGCGGTCTCGATTCTATAAAAGCGCTTCCGCCGTCCGCCGCGTTCGGCGGTCGCTTCTCCCCACCATGATGAAACGAGCCCCTTGCGTTCCATTCGGTCAAGGGTCGTATACAACGCTCCAATACTCGCATCGTGACCAGTCCTCTCCGAGATTCGGTCCAACAACGTGACGCCGTAAGCGTCCTCTGGCTGCTGGATCAATGTCCTGAGTACAGTAAGTTCAAAAGTTCCAAGGGTTCTACGTGGCATTTCTGTTTTGCGAATGTGTCTGCGAGGGAGTGTGTCTGCGAGGGAGTGTGTCTGCGAGGGAGTGTGTCTGCGAGGGAGTGTGTCTGCGAAAGGTCCAATGAGCTTCGTGACAATGTTTTTTACACTTTGTAGTAGATATCATCTGTAGCGATGCCGTGCAAGCAAAATGTTTGATCAGCGGGCAGTTTTCAACGGATCAACCACCGCGGCGACGAAGTTCTTTCACCGCGACACCCTTTATTATGTTTTCCCACAGCCGCCCCGCCGAGTATCGCCGGCAACCCCTTCGACCTGTGCCGCTCTCGGGGCAGCATCCCTCGACCCATTTCTCACAGCTTCTACCGCATGCCTCTGAGCGGCCCGTCTGTATAGAGACGGCCCTTTGAATTGTTCGGTGATCCACCCGGCGATCTCGGGTGCCGGTGTGAGCATGGACGGTCGGTGGCGCGGTGTGGTGCTTGTAGGACGACCGTCATGACGAGCGGGGATCGTGATGAGCGGTGCCAGTGATGCTCTCCGCGACAATCAGTGTAGACGGGACGGTGGAGCTTGATGGTGCGGGTCGGTGACCGTCTCCGTGGTGACCGGTACGCCGGACGTACCCGCCGTGACCAACCTGAGCCCGTTCATCGTCGTCATCCTCTGACCGTGCTCGCCTAAACGGTGGTTTTCGGGTCAACGCGTTATGTCTCCGAAAACCGTATCCGAAAACTGCAGAAAAAAGCTGACAGATTGTCGCGCTATCATATCCTGAAACTGGTCGTCCGAGAACGGACGGCGTGGATGAGTTTCGGGAGAACAGGATGCTTATCGGTTACGCTCGCGTCTCGACGGGTGACCAGAACCACGACCTGCAGCACGACGCCCTTCGCGCGGCCGGGTGCGACCGCATCTGGACTGAGACGGCGAGCGGGGCACGGACGGACCGACCGCAGCTGACCGCGCTGCTCGACGCGGCACGAGCCGGTGACACGCTGGTGGTCTGGCGGCTCGACCGGCTCGGTCGGTCGTTGCAGCATCTGATCAAAGTGGCCGAGGACCTCAAGCAGCGAGAGATCGCGCTTCGCAGCTTGACCGAAGGGATCGACACGACGACGACGGCAGGCCGGTTTGTCTACTCCCTTCTCGGGGCGTTGGCGCAGATGGAACGCGAGGTGTTGGTCGAGCGCACGCAAGCCGGCTTGGCAGCGGCGGCAGCGCGAGGCCGAAAGGGCGGTCGTCCGCGCGCGCTCGACGACGGCAAGGTCCGCGCGGCGCAGGCGATGCTTGCGGCGGGAACTCTCAGCGGCGCCGAGATCGCCAAACAACTCGGCGTCGCGCCATCGACGCTGTATCGGACTATCCCCGGCGGACGGCGCGCTGTGCTGGATCACGCAGCATGAACGACCGGGAAAATGGTTTTGACGACCCCGGCGAAGATCGTGATCAACCGGATCACCCGGTCAAATCGTCGCGCTACACAGCCGATCAGATCGAAGACATGCAGGACGTCGCCGCTGTTCTCGGCCTCGATCTGTCGTTCGATCCCCCCGGCGACATCAAACCCAATCTCTTCACCGACATCCTAGAGACGATGACGCCAGCGGAATACGACCGCCATCTCGACGAGATGGCCGCGCTCCTGCGAGCCGCCATTTCGGCAGCATGGGACCGAGAAGCGAAAAGACAAAAGCGGTTGCAGAAGAAGCGGAAGCGTCGTCGCCAGTGATCGACCGGGCCGATGCCGCAGGTTCCGGGGGGCCTCGAAACCGACCTCAAGAGTGATGATCGGGACCAAGTAGTCGCAGCCGGCGAATCATCTCGGCACTGTCGATCACACCGCTCCAGCGGGCTAGCAGCGGTTCCCTATTGGCGCGAATCCATGAGACGGCAGCGGCCTCGTAGGCCGGGTCCAGCGGACCCACGATGAGATGTGGTTCGGGCTGGACACCAAGGATCGCGGCGTTCGTCGCGTCCATTTGTTCGCTTGGAGAAGTCGCCACGAGCACGACCGCCCGCTGATCGGTCGACAGCATCGTCGGCAGCCAAATCGTGACCGGCAGGCCAGTAGACGACGGAAACAGGACGGCTGTCGTCCAAAAGTCGGCGTCCTCCTCCCGCCATCTATCATTGTGTTGGACGTAGATCGCTTCTGCGATGGCGAGCAGTTCCGGGCTGTCGTTGATGGCGCTGTCGTCCAAGAAACCTAGGTGTGGCGACGAGGGGCTCACCGTCTGCGAGATCGCCGCGGCAACCTCTTTGAAATCCAGACCGTCTTTTTTGAATCTCTCAACAAACGCCCACGCGATTGGCAAATCCGCGAGAGGAACGTGGCCGCCGTCCGCGAGCCTGAGCACAAGCTGCAGCTCGTACGACGTGAAGGTCAGTTCTGCACCGCGCCATGGGATGCGGTGTTCGACATGGACAATCCCATACACGCTGTCCGTGCTCGTCGTCGCCTCCATCAGGGTGCCGGATCGCTGCGCATCAGTGTGACGATCCGCGTCGCCACGGTATCGGCGGCGGCGATCAACGTCGTGTCGGCGACGTGGATGTAGCGCCGTGTCACAGTATGGCCCCGGTGCCCGAGCAGCGAGCCGATGGTCGCATCGGGCAGCCCGAGATCGGCGGCGACGCTGGCGTACGAGTGGCGCAGCACGTGCGGCGTCACGTCGCGTGGTAGCCCCGCGGCACGATAGACGACCCGCTCCCATACGCGTCGAAAATTGGCTATCGGCGCATCCCCGCCGGCCGACTTGAAGACGAATTCACCCGGCGCCATCGCCTCTATCATCTGACACGCAGTCGTGCACAGCGGTCGCATCGACGCGCCGGTCTTGGTCGCGGCAAGTCGAGCGGTTGATCGCGCCACGTCGATCTCCGCGTATCGCAGCCCGAGAACCTCGCCGCGCCGCCAGCCCGTGAGCGCGAGGAAACGGATCGCGGCGAGTGCAGGCGGCCATTCGCCCCCGGCCTCGGCCACATCCAGCGCAGTGCCGAGCGCACGGTATTCGGCGTCATCGAGCCGGCGCTCGCGGCGGCCGTCAGCCGGCTTGATCACCAGCCGGCAGGGATTGTCCTCGCGGAGCCCGCGCCGTACGGCGTACGTCATGATGGCTCCGAGCAGCCCCATCGTCCGGCTCGCGGCACCGCGTCCACCACGGACGTGCGACACGGCACGGAGCCTATCGAGCTTGACCCGTTTGTGCGTTTTGCCCGCGATGATGTCGATCATCATGCGCTCGATGTCCTGCCGCGAGATCGAGGCGACCGGCAGGTGGCCGACCAGAGGACGAATATGTGCGTCGACGCGGCAGTGGTCGGTCGCGATGGTGCTCGCGCTCTTTGCGACCCCGCGCCGCGTCAGTATCCGGCCGGCCGCGGCATCAGCGAGATACTCGTCACAGAGGTCCGCCATCGAAATCACCTGATGCTCGATCTGGCGCTCGCCGCTCGGGTCACCGCCATCGATCACGATCCGTAACAGCCTGATCGCCTCGGCCCTCGCCTCGTCCGGTGTCCATGGCGATCCATGACGGCCTATCGTGTAGGTCCGCTGCCGACCTTCCTTTGTTCGATATCGAAAAACATAGGTCGGCCGTCCACGCTGCCGGCGCGCACCGAAACCAATGACCATGGTGTCCCACACGGTCTCGCCGACTTTGAGCCCCTCGACGATCCGCAATCCAATCCGTGCGCCCAGCTTCCGTACCCCTTCGGTAGCTGGTTCTCACGGATCGGCGATTTGTCTACTGAAATCAGCGAGCATACAGCGAGCAGCAGGTGCCAAAACGCATCGCGTCCTCACCCAAAATCACGAGGATTCCCCTTCCGTCACGACGTTGACATGGCAGGGGTCACAGGTTCAATCCCTGTCGCGCCCACCACACAACCCACCGAAATCAAACGGTTTTTTGAGTTGTGCCACGATCACTTATCTTGGTCGTGCGCCTCTTAGATACCACCCAGCTACCACACGAAACCTTGTTTTCTGTCACTTTTGGCAAGTGGTGGTCAGGACGACCATGGATTTTCAGGCCGGTTGTGGGAGTTCGGAACGGCAAAAACCGATTTTGAAGGGATACGCCGCGCTCGCGTGAACCTGGAAAGGCGCCGCTGAGGGTTCCCGCCACCAATATAGCCTGTTCTGCCCGGATCTTGCCGGCCTCGACGAGCGCGGGATCTGCTGCGCACGGTGACTATCACTCTTCGGTCGCGACCAATGTTGGCGTTGATTTCTGCGCCGTTGCCTTGTCGCTCGGCTCCCATGGCAGGCGGTCGTCCCGTTCATCAATCAGGAATGGCAGACAGCAAAACGGACCGCATTGATGAACGATTTCGGCTTCGTGTTCGACGCCATCAATCACATACTTGACCGTTACACGTGGAGCCGGCTGTTTTTTGCGTTTCCTCATGCGGATGGCTCCTGATCTGAGACTAGAGATTCCAAGACCGTGGCAATCGCGTCCCAGATTGCCATGTCAAATTCCTGCTCCTCAGCCGGCGTCATTGGCTTGCGGAAGCGGGCCAGAAAGTTTGGATCGTAAAAATCACAATCCGAATCTTCGGTGGGATCGACGCCATCCATCTCCCCGCCAAGCAGCATTGACCGCAACTCATCATCGCTGAGATGCGGCGCGTCACCTGCGTTGTGCTGATCGTCCAGCGGCAACTGAGGCTGCTCAGACTGTATGCATGAGGTCATCGTCGAGTTCATAAGTATGGCAATGAGGGCATGGCTTCGGCTTGGTTTCGTCCGACAGGCTCTGTGCATGCACCTCTGCCTGCCACCACCAGATCGCCGCCACCTGCAAATCCAAGTTGATCTTGTCTGGCATCACATTCCGGCGAACCGCCAGTTCTTGGACCAGCGCATAGGCGAAGATCGACGCGGCGTAGTCGTCCCGGTTCAGCACCGTCGGCGACCGCCTGCAGGCTGCGCCAAACATGCGGGCGATTTCTTCGATCACTTCGGTCGGCACGCTCGCGCTGAAGAGGCGGCGTTTGCCGAGCCTCTTGAACGGACCACGTGGCACAACGGTCTGATCGGTGTCGGTATCGGGGTCATAATATGTCAGCATGAGGATTGTCCCATATCGGTTGGTTCTCTGTCGGGTGTTTTCGACGCGGCCATGATGGATCGACGCACCTGCGTGACCTTGGCCGGACTGACCTGCAGCAACCGTGCCGTCTCCCGCACTCCTCGACCTTCATTCAGCGAGCGTGTGATTTGATCGATCCGGATGGGTGCCAACCGAGGCCGGCCCAATCGTTTGCCCTCTCGGCCGGCACGATCCAGCGACGCGTTGATACGATCTCGGATGATGGCTCTCTCGAATTCGGCGAAGACGCCCAGCATCCCATACAGCGCCACCCCGGCGGGCGTGCTGGTGTCGATGGACTGTTGGTGCAGATAGAGATCGACGCCTGATGCCCTGAGTTCACCCAGCAGGCCAACCAGATCGGGTAGCGACCGTCCGAGGCGACAGACTGACCATGCGGCGACCACATCATATTCGCGCCGGGTCACGCCCTTCATGAGAGCATCGAGACCGGGCCGTTTCTGGCGGCCCTTTGCACCGGAGATGCCTTCGTCCGCGTGGACCGCCACGATATTCCATCCCAGCCGGGCGCCGGTATCACGCAAGGGTGTCAGTTGGTTCTCGATGGTCTGGCCGCGATCAGAGGTCGAGACCCGAACATAGAGTGCGGCGCGCTTCGTGATTTCCATCTCCAGAAGGAACCACGGATTTTCGAACTGTCAACAAAAAAGGATGATTCCGGGTACGCTCCGCTGATCTGATCCCTTCCGAGTCGTCCTGACGCTGTTTTGGGATTTGGCACGAAGGAGGATGGGGGTGTCGAGGAATCACAAGCCGGAAGAGATCATCGGCAAGTTGCCTGAGGCTGCGATTGTGCTGGCGCAGGGTGACCGAACTGAACCACGCTGGGAATCCCGGATACTCCAACTCTTGAGTAGGATGGAGCGCTGGAAAAGCGGAAGACATCGGTTCGGTATTCGCCTGAGGTCCGGGAGCGAGCGGTCCGGATGGTGCTGGAGCATGGCAAGGATCATGCTTCGCAATGGGAAGCGATCGGCTCGATAGCACCGAAGATCGGCTGCACGATCGAGACACTGAGGGGGTGGGTTCGCCAGGCGGAGCGCGATCAGGGGCTACGGCCCGGTCCGACGAGTGCTGACCAGGAGCGGATCAAGTCTCTGGAACGAGAGGTCCGGGAGCTACGCCAGGCGAACGAGATCCTGCGCAAGGCATCGGCTTATTTTGCGATGGCGGAGCTCGACCGCCGGTACAAGCCATGATCGCGTTCATCGACGCGCATCGTGAGGTCTACGGTGTCGAGCCGATCTGCCGGATGCTGCCGATCGCTCCGTCGACCTACTATGAGCATGCTGCACGCCGTATTGACCCAAACCGCTTGCCGCCCCGTGCGCGGCGCGGCGCGCGGCTTATGAAGCAGATGGAACTGGCCGGCGTGATCCGCGGCAAGCCGATGAAGACGACGGTCAGCAACTCCGCTGCGCCCTGTCCACGAGACAAGGTGAACCGGCAGTTTTATGCCTCAAGGCCAAATGCCCTATGGGTGTCGGACTTCACCTATGTCGCGACCTGGCAAGGCTTTGTATATGTGGCGTTTGTCATCGATACATTCGCTCGGCGTATCGTCGGCTGGCGGGTCAGCCGCACGGCGCATGCCGGTTTCGTCCTCGATGCCCTGGAACAGGCTCTTCACAACAGACGCCCGATGCGTGGCGGCGGCCTCGTCCATCACAGCGACCGGGGCAGCCAGTATGTCTCGATCAAATACACCGAGCGCCTGTTGGAGGCCGGCATCGAACCGTCCGTCGGCAGCGTCGGCGATTCCTACGACAATGCCCTCGCCGAAACTATCAACGGCCTGTTCAAGGCCGAGGTCATCCACCCTCGTGGCCCTTGGCGGAATGCAGAAGCAGTGGAATTCGCCACACTCGAATGGGTGGACTGGTTCAACAACCGCCGCCTCCTCGAGCCCATTGGCAATATTCCACCCGCTGAGGCCGAGGCGAGGTACTATGAACAACTGAACGAGCTGGCTATGGTCGCCTCAGTCAAACAAAATGGCCTCCGGGATTCCCGGCGCGGTTCAGACCACTCATAGGCTGATGCTCAAATTGTCGGTATGATAGAGCACTTGCCGATCTTGCCTGATCGGGTGATCTTTCAGCCGATTTGCAGCGGGCTCTCCATGCTCGGCGATAAGCACGCGTTGAGACCTACGATTTCATCGAACTGTGCCATGGGCGCAGGGCGGCCGATCAGATAGCCCTGCAACAGTGCGCAGCCTGCCGTGCGGAGCATCTCCGCTTGCGCCGGAGTTTCCACACCTTCGGCAACAACCGACAAATCGAGTGCCCGGCCAAGTCCCAAGACCGCCAGCACGATCGCCTCCGCCTCATCCACGCGGCCAAGATCGGACACGAAAGAACGATCGAGCTTGATCTTGTCGAAGGGGAACATTCGAAGCGTTGCCAGCGATGAATATCCCGTTCCGAAATCATCCAGCGATATCGTTACCCCCAGAGCCCTGATGCGGGCCAGGACGTCGGTCGCGGCGCGGGCATCGGCGAGCAGCAGGGATTCGGTGACTTCGAGTTCGAGCCGCGCGGGGGCCAGCCCGGTTTCGGCAAGCACCGCGGCGACCAGTTCCGGCAACTGGCCGTGCTGGATCTGGACAACCGATATATTGACCGCAACGCGCAGCGGAGCGCGCCATCCCGCGGCTTCGCGGCATGCCTCCCGCAGCACGAAACTGCCGATCTCGATGATCGATCCGGTTTCTTCGGCGACGGGAATGAACGCTGCCGGCGACACGTCGTTCTCGTTCCGCCGCCAGCGCGCCAGCGCCTCGAAGCCGACAATACTGCCAGAGGCGATGTCGAGCTGTGGTTGATACTGCACCGAGATTTCATTCCGGTCGCAGGCGCCACGCAAATCCGCTTCCATCCTGCGGAGGGCGAGCTGGGCGTCGTTGATCTGGGTGTTGAAGAATGCAAACCCGTTTCGGCTGGCCGATTTAACCTGGTAGAGTGCCATATCAGCGTGTGAGAGAAGGGCTTCGGCGGTCTCCCCATCATCAGGCGCCAGGGCGATGCCGATCGACACGGTCGTCGAGACGGCAGGCACCTCGCTCGTGGAGAGCCTTGCACTGACCGCGCCGATCAGTCGCTCGGCCAGGCGACTGGCATCCCCCGCACTGGTGATGCCGTTTTGCACGACAACGAACTCATCGCCGCCGCTCCGCGCGATCACGTCGTTTTCGCGCACTTCCCCGCGCAGGCAGGCCGCGAGATCAATCAGCAACTTGTCGCCGGTGGTATGCCCGTAGAGATCATTCACCGTCTTGAAACGGTCGATATCGATCACGTGGACCGCGAATTTCAACGTCTCCACACGGGCAGCAGCGAGCGTCGTGTCAAGATACGAGATCAGCCGCCGGCGATTGGCAAGGCCCGTCAGCGGGTCGTGTTCGACAAGATAGCGAATCTGTTCGGCAGCACGCCGGCTCTCGGAGATGTCCTTGGTAATTACGAGGTAGCCGCTCCCCTCGTCATCTTCGCTCACGGCCGTGACTTCGGTGCAGAACCATGTTCCCGCTGCACTGCCTGGCCATTCGACCGCACCGCCCGATCCGCCGAAAAGCTTGGCCACCGCTTCGTGGTAGTCGCTATCCACCCTGCCGAGAAACCATTCGATTCCGCGCAGCGTCTCGCCCTCATGTTCCGGCAGGCCACGAACCTGACCGATCGGCACAATCTCGCCCGCGGGAAGCGTCATCCGCCAGGCCTCGAGCTTTGCAACACGCTGCACATTGTCGAGCGCGTCGGCATTATCCTTGCTGCGTTCCACCGCACGCTGAGCGGTTTCGAGCATAAAATTCGTCAGCAAGGACAGTTTCTGGACCGTCAGGTCCGTACTTTCGGTGCGGAGTCGTAACGACAGATCCCCGGTGATGACGCCGCACATTGCCTGGCAGAGCGCCTCGATCGCCTGGCGATCGACAGGGTCTCCGCCGCCTGCGATGTTCATGCGATACCGGTCGCCTGTTTCGGTTTGAGCCTCACCTCGATGACGGACGTGCTTGAGGCGGTACTGCCTTCGATGAAGCTGATCTCGGCAACCTCGCCCCGGCGCGCGGCAAGATTGCGGGCGAGGGAACAGTAGAAATAAGCCAGCCGGTTCGAGGATCGGTAATGCATCCGGATCCCGTCCGGCAACGCCACGGCCCTGAATTTCTCGGCTACCTTCCGCTGTTCGTTAGAGCGCAGTCCGCAGGCCATGCTGCTATGGATGTCCGGCTGCAACATCAGGAAGTTCCGTGTGTCCGGTGCCACGGCGAAGAAGCCGGGGAAAGTCTGTTCCGCCCAGTCGAGGAAGAAGTCGGCGATCTCGTCGAACGCCGTCTCTGTATCGCAGCCGGTTATGTCGGCGATTGCGGCGACCAGCGCGCAGCATTCCGCATCGTCATATTCGGTATCGAGACGGAATTGCTGCTCGCTCTGAAAGCCCGCCCGCAGCAGGATCGCCATTCGTGTCTCCGCCGTTACGCGGCGTTTGAGATACCGGTCGATGGTATGGGGGATGATACCGAGCATGATGATTATAACTCTTTACATAAAATGTTTGATATTTAATTACCGGATTGATCATCGCTTACGTCATGATTCCATGACGGTACGCGGCCTGCCGATCTTCGGGCGGCCGCCTTACCCGGTCAGACGACCCCATCCGATCGGATGATGCTCTAACAGACGGAACCGGTCGCGCGGTAAGACTGCACGAGACCGTGGACGATGCGGAAATTGATCACACAGGTATTTTTGTAGGTCTGTGGCGGAACGGTTGGCGGGATGCCGCCAATTGCCGGCCGCTGATCCACGAAAGCGGGTCCGCCGGTCCAGCCCGGCACTGAATAGGTGATTGTGTGCCTGTACTGATCGTGGACAACGTCGCCGTTCACGCTGCGCCGGTCGGGCACACCGAGGGCTCTGACCAGGGCCGTTTCCGGCTTGCCGATGAAGTCCTGCATCTTCCTCGCGAGCCGGGGACCGGCGCATCCGGTCAATGCGAGGCATGACAGGCCCAAGAGCGATGAAGCGACCAGGGTTTTCCGGGTTTGCATGCTTGTGCACCTCTCCCTTCGTGATGGTCGTGGCACCCTCATGCTCTCAAATGGATATGCCCGGTCGCGCCGAAAGACCCGGTTGCCGGATCGCTCACGAATTTTTGCAGGATCGGATATCCCGGACCGGCAGCGGCGCCGGTCGCGCGCCGTGGCGGGGCGAGTGGCCGGCGGATCAGCTGCGAAGGGCGGCCAGCACCGCGTCGATCGGCCTGGACCAATCCCCAAGCGTTTGCTGCCGATGCAGCCTGATCGAGCTGTACCACGGCGTGTCGGATCGGCCGAGCAGCCAGCGCCAGTCGCACGAGGCTGAGAGGAGCACATGGCAAGGTTTGCCCATGGCCCCGGCAAGATGGGCAACCGAGGTATCGACCGTTACCAGCCCGTCGAGATGGTGCAGGATTCCGGCCGTCGCACCGAAATCGTCCATCTCGCCCGCCATGCTTGGCACGTCGTATTCGCCCTGTCGTGCGCCGAGCTGAAGGGCGATGAACCGGAGACCCGGGCTTTCGATCAGCGGCGCCAATACGCCCGTCGGCAGCGAGCGCCGACGATCGTTGTTGTGTCCCGGATTGCCCGCCCAGACCAGACCAAACAGCCGCGTGCCGGCAGGGCGCGCAAGATCGGCAAACCGCTCCACTGCTGCGGGTGGTGCGGCGAGATAGCCGCCCGCTGCCGGAATCGTCTCCGGCGTCAGCCGCAGCACATGCGGCAGGCTCATCTGGTCGATCGCGCAATCAACGTCCGCGGGCGCTGGATCTTCCAGCCGGCAAAGCCCGACTCCGAGCCCCGCGAAGAGCGGGAACAGCGTGGCCTGGCATGCGAGCGTCACGCGTCGTGCCTCGGCGATCAGACGAGGCAGGAACCGCGCGAACATGATGGTGTCGCCCAGCCCCTGCTCGGCGCGAACCAGCAGATGACGGCCTGCCAGATCGTCGCCGGTCCATACCGGGGCGGGCAGGTGGTCGAAATGCGGGCCGTAGATCGGATGGCGCTTGCGCCACTCATAGGCTTCAAACCCGGTGGCAAAATCGCCTGCCAGCAAGGCCGCGACGCCGCGATTCCATTGCGCGACGGCAAAATCCGGGTCGAGCGCGATGGCGCGGTCGCACAGCGCTATCGCTTCCGCGGTATCACCTTGGATCGTCCGCAGCACGGCAAGACTTGCCAGGGCCTCCCGCAGGTTGGGATCGATGGCGAGTGCTGCGCGCAAATCCGCCTCGGCCTGCTCGATGCGGTCGAGCCCGACAAGCGCGTTGCCGCGGTTGAGCAGTGCCCCGGCGTGGCGCGGTTCGGCGGCCAGAACCTGGGTGAACAGGCTGATCGCGGTGTCGGTCTTGCCCAGCGCTGAAAGGGCGGAGCCAAGGGTGAACCGTGCATGGTTGCACGTCGAATCGAGAATCAGCGCAAGCGCTGCGTGTCGTGTCGCCGCAGCGTTGTCGGCATGGGCGAGATAGGCCGCAGCGAGCCCGGCCTGCGCCGGCGCGAAATCCTGTCGCAGCCTTGTCGCCTCGGAATAGGCGGCGATGGCGCCGGCGGAATCCCCGCGCTCGATCCTGATCGCGCCAGCGACCATCCACCCTTCGGCAAGACCGGGCATGGCAGTGCAGGCCGCGACCGCATCCCGCTCGGCATCATCGAGCGCCCCGAGCGACCATAGCGAGAGGGCCCGGTTCGCCAGTGCTGCAGGAAAACCGGGCATGGCTTCGAGCACACCGGTGAAGCACCGTGCCGCCGCGGAATAATCGCCATTGCCATGGGCGGAGAGCCCGGCCGCGAAAAGCGCTTCCGGACCGTCGGCGGCTGCGGTCATGTTCTGATCCATGACCGTAACCTATCGGGAGAAGCTTAATGAAGCCTTACAAGGCCGTTTTGCGCGTCCGGTTCAACGTTCAGCGATTGCCGCCATGGCATCCTGCAACCGGGGAACGTGCCCCTCGGCCAGCGCCGTCAGGCTTGCGGGTACGTTGCCGATCTGCTCGCCATAGATCCAGCTGTCGGTCAGAACCTGCCGCACGAACCGGCGCGTGGTGGCGTTCGGGATCGATTCGACGAAGATCAGAGGATCGCCGCCATCCCTGATCGTTCGTGCCCATTTCGTGGCGGCCACCGGCCCGGCATTGTAGCTGGCCAGAATGCGCAGCAAATCGCCGTTCACGTCAGGCTGGGCGCCGAGATATTGCAGATAGGATTGGCCGAGCGCCAGATTGGCTGCCGGGCTCTCCAGGTTGCCGGCGATGTCGTAGCGCTGCGCCATCGCTCTCGCGGTTGCCGGCATCAGCTGCATCAGCCCGCGCGCGCCGACCGAGGACACGGCACGAGGATTGAAGCCGGATTCAGTGCGCGCCAGCGCGTAGACCAGGGCGGGGTCGACCCTGAAACCACCCGCGGGGTGCAGCGCCGGCAAGGGCAAGGTGACACCCGCAATCTCGTTGCCGGGCAGGGTCCGCACCAGGGTTACGGCGACATCGACCAGTCCCGCCCGCGCCGCGACGCGCAGCACGGCCCGACCCAGATTGGGATCAGCCTTGATTTGCGGCCAGAGGCTGCGCAGGGCGAGGGCGGCATCGGCGGTACGGCCGACCTGCAGCAGCGCGAAGGCCAGCGAGCCCTCGGGCTGCGCGGCTACCGCCTCGACATCCGCTTCCGACAGGCTGGCGGTCAGGCTGGCCAGACCGAGTTCGCGGCCCAGAAGCCGTGCCGCGAGCATGCCGTAGAACGTGCCCTGGTTGTTCGCGGCCTTGCCAAGGCTGGCGATGTAGGCATCAGGCTGGCCAAGCCGCAATGCGGCGCGCGCGGCCCAGAAGGCGCCGGCGGCGTGTTCCTCCGGATTCGCCTTCACGGCGTCGGCAGCCTGTTCGAAATGGGTTCTGGCCTCGGCGAGCCGGTTCAGTTGCCAGGCGGCCAGTCCGGCGATGAAATCCGGTGCCCAGACGTGATTTCCGCCTTCCTTCGCGGCGTCAGCGGCGATCTCCAGGGCCTGTGCATTGGCCCCACGCTCGAAAAGGTGCCGCGCGACGATCGCCCGCAACGCAGCGCCCGTCTCGGGAGAAACGTGATTGTCATTCCGGATCAGGTCGATGGCGCGGCTGGTCTGCCCCGCGCTGCTCAGCCGCCGGACCAGATCGGCCAGTCGTGCGGGCAGGTGCCTGCCGCCCTGCGGCGGGGTCGCCGCGCCGCTTGCCGCGAGGCCCGGCTCAGGCAGATATCGGACATCTGCCGCCGGTATCGTCGCGCCGCGCGGCAGCCGTGAGGCGAGCAGGCTCCTGATCCGCCCGGTGCCCGGCTGGCCGCCATATTTCCGCAGCCAGGCTTCGAGTTCCGGCGGCGTCGAATGATGATGCGGTCCGAGATAGCGCTGCGCCAGCACCTGCCCCATCAACACCTTGTCGCCCAGGCGCTGGATGAGTGCTGCCGCTTCCGCCATCCTGCCGGCCGCCTGGTCGGCGAAGATGCGCCGGTACAGCGCAACATCGCTCGGCGCCAGCGGACGGGCGAGCACCACCTCGTCGCCATTTGCCGGCGCCGATCGCGGGATCGCATAGGCTACTGATTCCGGGTGCGCTGCGGCACCCTGCATGTCGGTCGAAGGCCCCCTGTGCCCAGCCGGCGCCGCGTGAGCGGCGGTTATTCCGGTGGACAGCGCCGCGGTGACGATACACGCCCGGGCGACGCTTAGGCGGGAGAGCTTTTTAACGGCTCCTCGCATGACCGTTTGGCTACAACCCAACTTAGCGGCTGGGCAAGCTCTCCGAGAGGTTGAGAATCTCAAAAAAAACGCAAAGTCCCAGAATTGCTGGGGTTTCGTTGCGCTCTGGATTTCAACTTTTCGTGATTGACTGCGAAAATATCATGTTTGAATCGTCCTAGGCGCATGACTCAACACATTCGCGCCGCAATTCGAGCAGATCTGTCCAGGCCAGCCGCTTCGCATCCGGTTGCCGCAGCAGGAACGCGGGATGATAGGTCGGCAGGACACGCAATCCGCCCTCCATCCCGGGGATCTCGATCTCGCGCCATTTGCCGCGCAGCCGGGTAATCCCGTCCTTGCCGCCGATCAGCGCGCGCACGGCCACGGCGCCGAGCAGGACCAGGCGCGCCGGGCGCACGAGCGCGATATGCCGGTGCAGGAACGGCAGACACTGGGAGATTTCCGTATCGGATGGCGTCCGGTTTCCCGGCGGTCGCCAGGGCACGACGTTGACGATCCGCACCTTGCCCCGGTCGAGGCCGATGCTTTCCATCATCCGGTCAAGCAACTGGCCCGCAGGGCCGACGAACGGCCGGCCGATGCGATCCTCCTCGGCGCCAGGCGCCTCGCCGATGAACATGATCCGCGCATCCGCGGCGCCGTCGGCGAAAACGAGCTGGGTTGCCGTGCGTTTGAGCGCGCAGTGATCGAAGCGTTCGAGCGCGTCGCGCAGCGCGGCGAGCGTGGTCGCGGCGCTGGGATCGGCTCCAGGATCGGAATTCTGATCGGCATTCTGATCGCCGCCCGGCGGGGCAGGGGGGAGGGATGTTGCAGATGGCGCGATCGTGCGCGGTGCGGCTGCGGGCATGTCCCGGCGGCGCGGCGGTGCGGCGGCGTGGTCGGCCGGGGTTTCCAGCAACGCCTCGTCCGCCCCCCATTCCGCCTGCAGCGCGAGCGCCGCGAGCAATGCGGCGCGCGTATCTCCCGTCATGTTTCCGCCCTGTGCGTCCATCACCCGATTTGCGCCCGAGGCCGGGCTTTGCGCAATGCCCCGCGCTTCCCTATACGTTAATCGAAGCGCAGGAGAACTCACATGTCAGACGAAGTGCCGCCCCGGGAATCAATGGAATTCGACGTCGTCGTGGTCGGCGCCGGCCCGGCCGGCCTTTCGGCGGCGATCCGGCTCAAACAGCTCGATCCGGAGATATCGGTCTGCGTCGTTGAAAAAGGCGGCGAGGTGGGCGCGCATATCCTCTCCGGCTGCGTGCTGGAGCCGCGCGCCATGGCGGAACTCCTGCCCGATGCCGATATCGGCGCGATCGAGTTCTCGGCGAAGGCGGGCGAGGATCGTTTCCTGTTCCTCACCGAATCCGGCAGCCACCGCATGCCGACGCCGCCGCAGATGAACAATCACGGCAATTTCGTTGTCAGTCTCGGCAATGTCGTCCGCTTCCTTGGCGCGAAGGCTGAGGAGCTCGGCGTCGAGATCTATCCCGGCTTCGCCGCGGCGGAACTGCTGGTCGAGGATGGCCGCGTCGTCGGCATCGCCACCGGCGACATGGGAATCGGCAAGGACGGCCAGCCGACCGCGCAATACCAGCGGGGGATGGAACTGCGCGCACTATATACTGTATTCGCCGAGGGGTGCCGCGGTTCGCTCGGCAAGCAGCTGATGTCCCGCTTCGGCCTGCGCGACGGGATCGATCCGCAGACCTATGGCATCGGCATCAAGGAACTCTGGGAAGTGCCGGCGGAGCACCACAATCCCGGCATGGTCATGCATACGATCGGCTGGCCGCTCGATATGAAAACCTATGGCGGCTCGTTCCTCTACCATCTGGGCGGCAACCTGATGGCCTATGGTTTCGTGGTCGGGCTCGATTACGAGAACCCCTACCTCTCGCCGTTCGAGGAAATGCAGCGCTTCAAGACCCACAAGGCGATCCGCCCGTATTTCGAGGGTGCGAAGCGCATCGCCTACGGCGCGCGGGCGCTGAACGAGGGCGGTGTCCAGTCGATCCCCAAGCTCGCCTTTCCCGGCGGCGTGCTGGTCGGCTGCGAGGCGGGCTTCCTCAACGTGCCCAAGATCAAGGGCACACATACCGCGATGAAATCCGGCATGCTCGCCGCCGAGACAATCGCCGAGGCGCTGGCCGGCAGCCGCCCCGCCACTCTCGACGCCTTCCCCGAGAAAGTACGCGCCTCCTGGCTCTGGCCCGAGCTTGAGGCGGTGCGCAACATCCGCCCCGGCTTCGCGAAATTCGGCATGTGGGGCGGGCTGATCAACGCCGCCTTCGAAACCTACGTCACCCGTGGCAAGTCGCCTTGGACGCTGCGCAACCACGCCGACAACACCACGCTGAAACCCGCTCGCAACGCCGCGCCCATCGCCTATCCGAAGCCCGACGGCGCGCTCACCTTCGACCGGCTGAGCTCGGTGTTCATGTCGAACACCAATCACGAGGAAAACCAGCCCGCGCATCTCACCCTGATCGATCCGGCGAAGGCAATCGCGGTGAACTGGGCCGAATATCGCAGTCCGGAGACGCGCTACTGCCCGGCCGGCGTCTATGAGATCGTCGGCGCCGAGGCGGGCGATCCGAAGCTTCAGATCAACGCGCAGAACTGCGTGCACTGCAAGACCTGCGACATCAAGGACCCGACGCAGAACATCAACTGGGTGGTGCCCGAAGGCGCCGGCGGCCCGGCCTATCCGGGCGGGATGTGAGCATGACCCGGATCGGCATTGCCGGCATCACCGGCCGGATGGGCAAGCTGCTCGCCGAGGCCGTGCCGTTGGCCGGCGCCACGCTGGCCGGGGGCATCGGCCGCGATGGCGATCTCGACGCACTTGCACGCGAAAGCGATGTGGTGATCGACTTCACCCTGGCCGCCACGGTCAGCCGCCATGCCGGCATCCTCGCCGCATGTGGCACGCCCTGGGTGCTCGGCACCACCGGCTTCGATCCAGCCGCCGAGGCCGACATTGCTGCCGCGGCGGCGCGAATCCCGGTTTTCCAGGCGGCGAATTTCGCGCCGGGCGTGAACCTCGTGATCGCGCTGGCCGAGCGCCTCGGCGCCGCGCTTGCCGCCGAGACCCACGACGCCGAAATCCTCGAAATGCATCATCGCCAGAAGATCGATGCGCCCTCCGGCACAGCGCTGGCGATCGGCGCCGCGGTGGCGCGGGGCAGGGGAGTTGATCTCGACGCCGTCAAGGATTCCGGACGCGACGGCCATACCGGCCCGCGCGAGACTGGCGCCATCGGCTTCGCCGCCCTGCGCGGCGGGCAGATCGTCGGCAGCCATAGTGCGATCTTCACCAGCGCCGTCGAGCAGATCACGCTGACCCATCACGCGCTCGACCGGCGGATTTTCGCCGAAGGGGCGGTCCGCGCCGCGCTTTGGCTGGCCGGGCGCGCGCCGGGGCGCTACGGCATGCGCGACCTGCTCGGCCTCTAGCGGCGCGGCTCCTTGTCTTGACCCCCGGGCGGGATTGCGTCATCCCCCGCTTCGCTCCGGCATTCCGCCGGCGCCGCCGCCCGGCCCGGGCACGACGCTTCGCGACAAGAGGAGAAATCCATGCGCGACAAAGGTGACTACCTGTTCACCTCGGAATCGGTCTCCGAGGGCCACCCCGACAAGGTTGCCGACCGGATTTCGGACACTGTGCTCGACGCCTTCCTGGCGGCCGACCCCTATGCGCGCGTTGCCTGCGAAACGCTGGTGACGACGAACCGGATCGTGCTCGCCGGCGAAACCCGCGGCCCCTCGACCATCACGCGCGAATATCTCGCCCATCTCGCCCGTCTTGCGGTGCATGACATCGGCTACGAGCAGGACGGCTTCTCCTGGCGCGACGCGAAGATCGACGTGCTCCTGCACGAGCAGTCGGCCGATATCGCCGTCGGCGTCGATGCGGCCGGCAACAAGGACGAGGGCGCAGGCGACCAGGGCATCATGTTCGGTTATGCCTGCTCCGAGACCGACGCGCTGATGCCGGCGCCGATCTATTATGCCCATCTGATCCTCCGCCGCATGACCGAGCTGCGCAAGATCGGCGATGCCCGCGCCGCGGGCCTGCTGCCGGATGCCAAGAGCCAGGTCACACTGCGCTATGCCGATGGCAAGCCGGTGGGCACCACCTCGATCGTGGTCTCGACCCAGCACGAGGACGGGATGAGCCAGGACGAGATCAAGGCGATGCTCCGCCCGCTGGTCACCGAGCTGCTGCCCGAAGGCTGGATGTGCCCGGACGATCAGTTTTACGTGAACCCGACCGGCAAGTTCGTCATCGGCGGGCCGGACGGTGATTGCGGCCTGACCGGGCGCAAGATCATCGTCGACACGTATGGCGGCGCGGCCCCGCATGGCGGTGGCGCCTTCTCCGGCAAGGACCCGACAAAGGTCGACCGCTCGGCCGCCTATATGTGCCGCTACCTTGCCAAGAACGTGGTCGCCGCCGGCCTCGCCACCCGCTGCACCATCCAGGTCAGCTACGCGATCGGCGTATCCCACCCGCTTTCGGTCTATGTCGACATGCATGGCACCGAGCGGGACGTCGATCACGCGAAGCTGGAGGCCACGCTGCGCGAACTGGTCAACCTTACCCCGCGCGGCATCCGCGAGCATCTGCACCTCAACCGGCCGATCTATGTGCCGACCTCCGCCTACGGCCATTTCGGCCGCGAGCCGGATGACCGGCTCGGTACCTTCACCTGGGAAAAGACCGACCTCGCGCCGGCGCTGAAGGCCGCGTTTGGCCGCTGAGGAGACTGTCGAAGAGGCGGGCGGCAAGGCACTCAAGCCGCCGCCCGACCGGCTCTATGGCCGTGCCCGCGGCCACGCGCTGCGGGCACGCCAGGAAGAGCTGATCGAGACCCTGCTGCCGCGTCTGCGCTGGCCGGGGCAGGATTTCTCGAACGCGCCGAAGGAACTCTGGATCGAAGTGGGGGCCGGCGGCTTCGAACATGCCGAAGCGATTGCCGCGGCGAATCCCGATATCGGCCTTGTTGCCTGCGAGGTGTTCGTCAATTGCATCGCCTCGCTGCTCTCGCGCCTCGCCCCTGACGGCGCCGAGCCGATAATTCCGGACAATCTGCGCGTGCATGATGACGATGCCCGCGCCCTGCTGCGCAGCCTGCCGGCGGGTTCGGTTTCGCGCCTGTTCCTGATGTTTCCGGATCCCTGGCCGAAGGCGCGCCACGCCAAGCGCCGGTTCGTTCACCCGGCAATTCTCGCCGAGGTTGCCCGCGTGCTCCGTCCCGGCGGCATCTGGCGCATCGCCAGCGACGATCCAACCTATCAGCAATGGGTCGATGAAGTCTTTTCTAACGATGTTACATTTTCTTTGTTAAATAAAACGATGTCCCGGCCAGAAGGATGGCCGGCAACACGCTATGAAGCCAAGGCGGCAAGGGCAGGACGACAGTCGCACTACTGGACATTTGTTTCAAAATAGCTTTTTGTCGCGACGTTTTACGACCTTACGGCGGTTGACAGATCAGGTATGCACGATACAACCGGAATGTGACGTGCGGTCGTCACTGGGTCGTCTGCATCACAATGTTGTCAGAATGTCTCGTTAGTGAAAACGGGCCGCATGTGTCGCTGAGCCGGTGTGCCGCCTTGCGCGGCCACATTACGGAAGGGGAAATGATCCAAATGGATTTTGTGAATTCTGCATCGTTCAACCGCCGCGGCCTGCTCAAGGCTGGCGCGGCCGCCGGCGTGTCCAGTCTTGTCCTGCCGCAGGTCACCTGGGGCGCCAGCGAAAAGCCGGTCAAGATCGGCATGATCGACCCGCGCACCGGTGTCTACGCACCGGCTGGCCACAACGAAATCATCGGCGCCACCATGGCGGTCGACGAGATCAACAAGAAGGGCGGCATTCTCGGCCGGCCCGTCCAGCTCATCGTCGAGGATGACAACAGCCTCCCCGGGCCTGCCGTCAGCAAGGCGCAGAAGCTCGTCGCCGAGGACAAGGTCAACTTCCTCATGGGCACGGTGAACTCCGCCGCGTCCGAATCGCTCAGCCAGTTCGCCCTGCAGCACGAGATGCTGTTCGTCGACACCGGCGGCCACGCCGACGACGTGACCGGCAGCAAGTGCCACTGGACCACGTTCCGCACCTGCTCCACCACCTGGATGCTCACCGCGGGCGACTTCAAGACCCTGTTCAAGAAGTTTGGCAAGAAGTGGTTCTTCGTTGTCCCCGACTATGCGTTCGGTCACGCCCTCTACAAGGACTACATGGTCCAGCTGAAGAAGGCGGGCGGCGAGGCCGTGGGGCATGCGCTCGCGCCGCTCGGCACCACCGATTTCTCCTCCTACCTGATTCGTGCGCGCGCCGCGAAGCCGGACGTGCTGATCTGCCTGCAGGCGGGCGATGACCTCGTGAACCTGCTGAAGCAGGCGGTGCAGTTCGGTCTCGACAAGCAGATCGCCATCGCTGGCGCGCTGCAGGAAATCGAAGTGCTCCAGGCGCTGCCGAAGGCCGCTCTCCTCGGCTGGTGGACCTTCGAGTGGTACTGGAACCAGCCCGGCGTTCCGCATGTCGCCGATTTCGTCACGGAAGTGAAGAAGCGAAGCGGCGGCAAGGTGCCAACGGCGCGAACCTGGTTTGGCTATTCGACCGCCCACGCCATCGCGATGGCCGCGAACCAGGCGAAGTCTCTCGACTCGCTGAAAGTGGTCAAGGCTCTCGAGGGCATGGAACTGCCGCCGGAAGTCGCGCTGCAGCCGGGCAAGGTGCATTACCGCGCCGAGGACCATCAGATGATGGCGAACATGTTCCCGGGCTACGTTCCCAAGGACGCGAGCTACCCGAACCTGTTCAAGGTCGCCGATGTGGTCCCGAGCGAGTCGATCGCGCTCTCGCCCGCCGCGTCCGGCTGCAAGATAACCTACCCGAGCTAAACTCCGTCCGCATGGTGGCTTTCTCTGGCCCACGACGCGAGTCGTGGGCCAGTTCGCTGGTGCGACCATGCGACTTGTCTGAAGCCGCGCCCGCGGGCGCTAAATGTGAAGTGAAACCGTGGAATCTCTGTTATTATACAGTGCCTTCAACGGCTTGGTTGTCGGCATTTTCTACGCGCTGATGGCGCTTGGTCTGTCGTTGATTCTGGGTCTGAACGGCGTCATCAACTTCGCCCATGGCACCTTCATGGCGCTTGGCGGCTATCTTGCCTTCACGCTCGAGCCCTATATCGGCTTCTGGGGCGGTCTGGTCGTGGCGCCGATGCTGGCGGTCGTGGTCGGCCTGGCGACCGAGCGTTTCCTGATCCGCCCGCTCTACGGGCGCGATCCGCTGTTTTCGCTGCTGCTCACCTTCGGTCTGGCGATGATCATGGAAGACCTGATCCGCACGATCTGGGGATCGATCGGCCAGCCTTTCTCCCTGCCGGCCTATCTGAATTCGCCGCTCAGCTCGTCGCTGTTCTTCCTCACCGGCTTCCGCCTCGTCGTCATCGCCATCACCGTCCTGGTGACCGGCGCGCTGTTCGCGGTGTTGCGGTTCAGCCGCATCGGTATCCGGATACGCGCCGGCAATGCCGATCTGGAAACCATCTCCTCGCTCGGTGTGAACATCTTCTTCCTGCGCGCTGCGAATTTCGGGATCGGCATTTTCCTGGCCGGTGTCGCCGGCATTCTCGCCGCCGGGCAGCTCGGCCTGTCGCCCACGATCGGTGATTCGCTGATCATGCCTGCCTTCGTCGCCATCATCGTCGGCGGTGTCGGCAGCCTGATGGGCAGCGTGCTCGGTGGCCTGATCATCGGCATCGCCTCCGGTCTTACCGCGGCGTTCTTTCCGGTCGCGCAGGAAGTCGTCATTTACGTCATCATGGCGGTGGTCCTGGTCATCCGTCCCCGTGGCCTGCTCGGGCAGGAAGGTCTCTTCGAATGAGTTCTGCACTTGAAACCAGGCCGCCCTCGCGGCCTGCCTCCTCGATCGGCGGCCGCGAGATTTCCGCGGCCATCATCTGGCTCGCCCTGCTCTTCGTGCCGATCTGGCTGCCCGCCATCGGCGGCTTCACCGATCTCGCCTCCCGCGTGCTGATCTACGCTATGGCCGCGACCGGGCTGAACCTGCTGCTCGGCTACACCGGCGGCCTGTCCTTCGGCCATGCAGCCTATTTCGGCCTCGGCGCCTACGGCACCGGATTGTTCATCATCCACGTGATCCCCTCGATGCCGCTCGCCCTGATCGCCGGCACGCTGCTCGGCGGGATCGGCGGCATCCTGGTCGGGCCGATGGTGATGAAGCGCAAGGGCATCTATTTCTCGATGATCACCATCGCCTTTGGCCAGATGTTCTACTTTCTGGCGGTCCGCTGGAACACCATCACCGGCGGCGAGGACGGGCTTACCGGCTTCTCCCGCGTGCCGCTGCATCTCGGTGGCCAAGCCGTCAAGCTCGGCCCGGCGGGATTCTATTACGTGGTGCTGGCGCTGTTCGCCGTTGTCATGCTGGTGGTGTGGCAGATCCTGCGCTCGCCGATGGGGCATGCTTTTGTCGCGACGCGCGAGAACACCACGCGGCTGCGCTTCCTCGGCGTTGCGGTGGACAAGCAGATCTGGGTCGCCTTCGCGATTTCGGCCTTCATCACCGCACTGGCCGGCAGCCTGAACGCGATGCTCACGGCCTTCGCCTCGCCGGATGACCTGCAATGGCAGCTTTCCGGCTCCTTCGTCGTGATCTGCGTCCTGGGCGGCATGCGCAGCTATTGGGGTCCGTTTCTCGGCGCCGCGATCTACATCGTGGCGCAGGACTACCTGTCGAGCGTGACGCAGAACTGGATGAGCTATATCGGCCTGATCTTCGTCCTGTCGGTGCTGTTCTTCCCGCAGGGACTGCTTGGCTTCATCAAGGGGAGGGGGCGGTCGTGAGCCTTCTGAAACTCGAACATGTCGGCCGCCGGTTCGGCGCGCTCCAGGCTCTCAAGGATATCTCGCTCGCGGTCGAGCCGGGCGAACTGCGCGCCGTGATCGGGCCGAACGGCGCGGGCAAGACCACGCTGTTCAACCTGATCAGCGGCTTCTTCCCGCCCACCGAGGGGCAGATCATCTTTGACGGCCAGCCGATTACTGCGGTCAGCCCGAACGACCTGGTCCGCCGCGGCATCATCCGCACCTTCCAGATCACCCAGGTTTTCCTCTCGCTCTCGGTCTATGAGAATGTCCGCGTTGCGGTGGAGACGGCGATGGGCTTGCAGCTCCGCCCGTGGATCTCGCGGGCGACGCGCGCAAAGGTCGATGACAAGGTGGACGAACTGCTTCAGGTCACCCGCATCGCCGACAAGGCGGATCGCATCGTCGGCGAGATGTCGCATGGCGACCAGCGCGTGGTGGAAATCGGCATCGCCCTGTCGCGCCATCCGCGCCTGTTGCTGCTCGACGAGCCGACCGCCGGCATGGGGGATGAAGAAACCCACCACATGACCGACCTGATCCGCCGGCTCAACAAGGACCAGGGCATCACCATGCTGTTCGTCGAGCACGACATGGCGATCGTGTTCGGCATCGCCGACCGCATCACCGTGCTCGACAACGGCACCTTCCTTGCCGAGGGCACGGCGGCGGAAATCTCCGCCAATCCCCGCGTCCAGAGCGCCTATCTTGGAACCGCCATCGAGGAGACCGCCGCATGAGTGCCGTTCTCGAAGCCGAGGGCCTGCAGACCTATTACGGCAAGAGCCACATCCTGCACGGCGTTTCGCTGAAGGTGAACCAGGGCGAGCTGATCGCCCTGCTCGGCCGCAACGGCGCCGGCAAGACCACCACGATGCGCAGCGTCATGGGCCTCACCCCGCCGCGCGATGGCAACATCAAGCTGTTCGGCAAGGATGTGACTAAGGCGGCGTCCCATCGCATCGCCAATGCCGGCGTCGGCTATGTTCCCGAGGGTCGCAAGATTTTCGGGCACATGACGGTCCACGAGAACCTGCTCGTTCCCCCCGAGACCAAGGGGCCCTGGACCATCGAGACCATCTACAAGCTGTTCCCGCGGCTTGAGGAACGCAAGACGAGCAAGGGCGGACGACTCTCCGGCGGCGAGCAGGAAATGCTCGCCATTGCTCGCGCGCTGCTGCTGAACCCCAAGTTCCTGATCCTCGACGAGCCTTCCCAAGGGCTTGCCCCCGTCATCGTGCAGGAAGTGATGCGCACGATCGGGAGGATGAAAAACGAGGGGATGTCGATCCTGCTGGTCGAGCAGAACGCGCATCTCGCCCTGCAACTCGCAGACCGGGCCTATGTGCTTTCCGACGGCGAGGTCGCCTATGACGGCTCCGCCGCCGAACTTGGCGCCGATACCGAGCGGATGGAACACCTCGCCGGCGTCAGCCACGTAGGCTGACGCTTTCACGTTCGGCGTCAGCCATCTAGGCTGATGCTGGAGCGATTGGCGTCACGGCGCCGTTCCGTTAAGCATGGCAGGTCAGTCATGAGGCCTGCCATGTCATCCATCGCCGACTCCCCTGCCGCCACGACAGCTACCGATCGCGAGGCCGCGAAAGTCATGGCGGCGGGCATTGCCAGCATGGTCCTTACGGTCGGCCTTGCCCGTTTCCTCTACACGCCGCTCCTGCCGGTGATGCAGGAGCAGGCGCATCTCTCCATCACCGGCGGCGGCTGGCTCGCGACGGTAAATTATGCCGGCTACATGAGCGGCACCCTCCTGATCGCCGCGATCGGCGACCTGCGCACCCGCTTCCTGTTCTACCGCGCCCTGCTCGGCATCGCCGTCATCACCACGGCGGCGATGGGCCTGACCACCAACCTGGTCGCCTGGGCGGTGCTGCGCTTCTTCGCCGGGATGACGGCGGTGGGCGCGCTGCTGCTCGGCACCGGGCTGATGCTTGCCTGGCTGCGCCATCATGGCAGGCGACTCGAACTCGGCGTGCCCTTTGGCGGCCTCGGGCTTGGCATCGTCGTCTCCGGCCTGCTGCCGATGGCGATGGCCGGCCGGCTCGACTGGGCGGGCGAGTGGATTGCCTCCGGCCTGTTCGGCATCGTCTTCCTGATCCCCGCCTGGGCGTGGATGCCGATGCCGAAACCTGCCGATCCCGCCGGACCCGCCGCCCTGGCGGACACGCCGCCCGTCGCCCGTTGGATGGTGCTGTTCGTCGCCGCCTATTTCTGCGCCGGCGTCGGCTATGTCGTCAGCGCCACCTTCATCGTCGCCCTGGTGGCGCATCTGCCGGCGCTGCGCGGCATGGGGAATCTGGTCTGGGTCGTGGTCGGCCTCGGCGCGATCCCGACCGCCCCGCTGTGGGACCGCGTTGCCCGCCGCACGGGCGATATCAGGGCACTGCTCGGCGCCTTCGCCCTGCTCACGCTCAGCATCGTGATCGGCGCGATCACGCGCGGCGTCGCACTCTCGCTGTTCGGCGCGGCACTCTATGGCTGTTCGTTCAACGGCGTCACCAGCATGACGCTGACGATCATCGGGCGGCTCTATCCGCGCAATCCGTCGAAGGCGATGGCGCGGATGACGATCAGCTTCGGCGCCGCGCAGATCATCGCGCCCGCCGTCTCCGGCTATATCGCGGCACTCACCGGCAGTTACGACGGCGCGTTATGGATGGCAGCTTCGGTGATGGTCACCGGCATGGCCTGCCTGCTGCTGCTCCCGCGCCGACGCACGCAGGCGGCAGCCGAAGCCGCCGCCTGATCCGTATGGTCGTCAGCGCCCGCGCTGCACCTGCGTCACGTCGCGCACCGCGCCGTTGGCGGCACTCGTGGTCAGCGCGGCATAGGCCTGCAGCGCGGCACTAACCACGCGCTCGCGCGCCGCCGGGCGCCATGCCGCCTTGCCCTTTGCCTCCATCGCCGCGCGCCGCGCCTCGAGCGTCGCCTCGTCGAGCTTCACGTCGAGCTTGCGGTTCGGGATGTCGATGGCGATGATGTCACCCTCCTCGACCAGGCCGATCGCTCCGCCCTGCGCCGCTTCCGGCGAGATATGCCCGATCGAAAGCCCCGCCGTGCCGCCGGAGAACCGCCCGTCGGTGATCAGCGCGCAGGATTTCCCGAGGCCCTTCGATTTCAGATACGAGGTCGGATACAGCATTTCCTGCATTCCCGGCCCGCCTTTCGGCCCCTCGTAGCGGATCAGCACCACGTCGCCCGCCTTGACCTTGTCACCGAGAATGCCGGCGACCGCATCTTCCTGGCTCTCGAAGATCCGTGCCGGTCCCTCGAAGACGAGGATCGAGGCATCGACCCCCGCCGTCTTCACGATCGCGCCGTCGAGCGCGATGTTGCCATACAGAACCGCGAGCCCGCCATCCTTGCTGAACGCATGTTCGGCGTCGCGGATGACGCCCTTCTCGCGGTCAAGATCGAGGTTCTCGTAGCGCCGGCTCTGGCTGAACGCCTCGGTCGTCCGCACCCCGCCGGGGGCCGCGCTGTAGAGCGTCTTTGCCGTCTCGCCGCCGCGCATCACGTCCCAGCGGTCGATCGCCTCGCCGAGCGTCTTCTCATGCACCGTGGAGCAGTCGCGATGGATCAGACCGGCGCGGTCGAGCGCGCCGAGAATGGCCATGATGCCGCCGGCGCGGTGAACATCCTCCATGTGGACATTGCTGACCGAGGGCGAGACCTTGCAGAGATTGGGCACCCGGCGCGAGAGCCGGTCGATATCCGCCATGGTGAAGTTCAGCTCGCCCTCGCGCGCCGCAGCCAGCAGATGCAGCACCGTGTTGGTCGATCCGCCCATCGCGATGTCGAGCGACATCGCGTTCTCGAACGCCTTGAACCCGCCGATCTGCCGCGGCAGCACGCCCTCGTCGTCCTGCTCGTAATAGCGCCGCGCGAGATCGACGATCTGCCATCCCGCCTCGACGAACAGCCGCTTGCGGTCGGCATGGGTGGCGAGCAGCGAGCCGTTGCCCGGCAGGGCAAGGCCGAGCGCCTCGGTCAGGCAGTTCATCGAATTGGCGGTGAACATGCCCGAACACGAGCCGCAGGTGGGGCAGGCGGAGCGTTCCATCACCGCCGCCTGCTCGTCGGTCTTGGTCGGGTCGGCGGCGACGACCATGGCGGTGATCAGGTCGGCCGCCTTGGTCTCGCCATCGGCGATGTATTTGCCCGCCTCCATCGGCCCGCCCGAGACGAAGATGGTCGGGATGTTCAGCCGCATCGCCGCCATCAGCATGCCCGGCGTGATCTTGTCGCAGTTGGAAATGCAGACCAGCGCATCGGCGCAATGGGCATTGACCATGTATTCCACGGCATCGGCGATCAGCTCGCGCGAGGGCAGCGAATACAGCATCCCGCCATGGCCCATGGCGATCCCGTCATCGACGGCGATGGTATTGAATTCCTTCGCCACGCCGCCGGCGGCCTCGATCTCGCGGGCGACGAGCTGGCCGAGATCCTTCAGGTGCACATGGCCGGGCACGAACTGGGTGAAGGAATTGGCGATGGCGATGATCGGCTTGCCGAAATCCGCATCGCCCATGCCGGTTGCGCGCCAGAGTGCGCGGGCGCCCGCCATGTTGCGGCCGTGGGTGGAGGTGCGGGAACGGTATTGGGGCATGGTGTCTCGTTTCCAGTCTGGCGATTTTGACGGATATTATAGGGTCAGCGAAGGTGCCGCGCTACCCTGCGTCGGTCAGGGCAAATACCCGCAGCGCCGAGGCAAGCGGGCGCTCGGGGTCGCGGGCCGCGTCCACCTCACGGACCAGCGTGCCGAGCGCCACGCCCCGCCGCGCCGCCGCCGCCTCCAGCGCTGCCCAGAATTCCGGCTCCAGCGCCACGCTGGTGCGGTGTCCGGACAGCGAAAGGCTGCGCTTTTCGAGACTCATTCCCGGCGTGGCAGCACGGAGAGCAGCGCGGGCAGGAAAACGAAAGTGGCGATCAGCACCGCCACCAGGCTCAGCAGCAGCAATTCGCCAAGGCTCGCCGTGCCGCGATCACGCGAGGCGGCGAGCGATCCGAAGGCGGTGCCGGTGGTCAATGCGGAGAACAGCACCGCCCGGGCCGTGGCCGAACCCAGCAAATGTTTCATGCCGTCGCGCCAGTTCATCACGAAATACACGTTGAACGACACGCCGACCCCGAGCAGCAGCGGCAGGGCGATGATGTTCGCGTAGTTCAGCTGCAGCCCGGCGAGATGGGCGAACAGGGCGGTCAGAAAGGCCGACAGCGCCAGGGTCAGCACCACCAGCGCCGAATCCCGCGCCGAGCGCAGAAACAGCATCAGGATCAGCGCGATCGCGACGGCGGCCAGCGCCGCGGCCTCGCGGAAGGCACCGAGGATCGTATCCGCCGTCGCCACCGTGGTCGCCGCCGGCCCGGCGGCAACCGGCACCACCGTCTCCACCGCCCGCACGAAGCGCCACAGCCCCGCAGAGCGCTGCGCCGCCGCGGTCGGGATCACCTGCACCCGCACCGCGCCATCCGGCAGGAACCAGTCCCGCCGCACCGATTCCGGCAGGTTCGCCGCCGTGATCTCCTGCGGTGAGAGCGCCTGGTTCAACCGTTGCAGCGCATCCGGCAGGTAGCGGGTCAGGGCAGCGTTCATCGCCATTACCCGCTCATCGGGGGCGGATTTCAGCTGTTCCAGCGCAGCACCGATGCCGCGCAGCGGCGAATCTTGCGGCAGCTTGTCCGCCACCGCGGCGATCGCCGCCGCGGCTTTGGCCGCCGCCGCGCGCAGACGCTCGGGGCTGGCCGCCGGCGGCGCGCCGGTCGCAAGGCTCGGCGCCAGAATGCCCTGCGTCTGCTGGATCATGCCGAGCTTGGCGCTCTGGTGCTGCGGCACGAAGGTGGCCCCGGAAATCACCTGCGCCACCTCGGGCAGCTTGCCGAGCCGCGCCGAAAGCGCGCGTGCATCCGTCACGTTCTTGGCCAGAACGTTGATGTAGAAGGGATTCGTCACCGATTTGCCGAGCAGCGAGTGCAGCGTCCGCATCGCCTCGGTGTTCGGGTTCTGGGTATCGAGCGGGTTGGCGTCGAATTGCAGCGTCGCGGCGGCGAGAATCCCGGCGAGCGCGGTCGCGGCGAATACGCCGAGCACTGCGCGGCCATGGCGGCGCAGCGTGCCATCCGCCCAGTCGCCGATCGGAAAGCCGATCCGCTCCACCTCGCCGCGCGGTCGGGTGAAGGCCAGCAGCGCGGGGAGGAAGCTGATCGTGCAGAAGAAGGCGATCACCATGCCGATGCCGGCGATCAGCCCAAGCTCGGCGACACCGACGAAGCTGGTCGGCACGAAGGCGAGAAAGCCGCAGGCCGTCGCCCCGGCGGCCAGCGCGATCTGCAGCCCCGCCTCGTCCGCCGCCCCGATCAGCGCCAGCGCGGGGTCGTCCACCCGGTGGCGCACGTCGCGCAGCCGCACGCAGAACTGGATCGCGAAATCGACCGCGAGCCCGACGAACAGGATCGCGAACGCCACCGAAATCAGGTTCAGCGTGCCGATGGCGAGGGCGGCGAAGCTGATCGTCAGTGCCAGCCCGGCGAGCAGTGTGGCAAGGATCGGCACGATCATCCGCCACGACCGCACCGCCAGCACGAGCCAGAGCGTGATCAGCGCGGTGCTGATCAGCAGGCCGGCCACCATCCCCTGGGTCAGGCTCGCGAACTGCTCGTCCGAGAGGGGGATCTGCCCGGTATAGCTGATCCGCGCCGCGCCGTCCTTCACCTCCGGCAGCCCGGCGATGATCCGGCGCAGCGCCGCCGTCGCCACCCCGCCCGGCTGCAGCGCGCCATGATCGAGCACGGGATGGATCAGCACGAAGCGCACATCGCCCTGCTCGGCGGCCACCCCCGGCATCAGCAACGACTGCCAGGACAGCGGCGTCGCATGGCCCGCGGCGGCGGCATCAAGCGCCTTGCGGAATGTGTCGAGCTGGGCGCGATAGGGGGCGAGATTGGCCTGCCCCGCGCCAACCCCCACCGCCATCAGATCGATCGCCCTGAACAGCCCGGCGGCGGAGGGATCGGCGGAGAGCTGGCCGAGAAAAGGCTGTGCGATCACGATCGCGTTCAGCAATTTCGCGAGCTGGGTCTCGGGCAGCAGCAGCAGCCCGTCGCGGTCGTAGAAGCTGCCGGTGCCGGGGCGCGTGGCATCGTGGAAATCGACCTTGTCTGCCGCCACCTTCGCCGCCAGCGCCCTGGCCGCCGCATCTGCCGTTTCCGGCACATCGGCCCGCACCACCGCGACAATGAGGTTCTGGAACTGCGGAAACGCCTTGTCGAATTTCATCTGCTCCTGCCGCCAGGGCAGGCTGGCGGCGAAGAGGTGATCGGTATTGGTGTCGATGCCGAGATGCGTCGCGGTATAGGCGAGCCCGAGCACGATGGCGGCGAGATAGGCCGCGATCACCGCGCGCGCGTGGCGTCGGCTCAGCGCAACCGCGGTCATGATCAGTCTTCGCATCGAACGGTTCCGCTCAAGGATCGCATGAAGGGGGCCGGCGCATCAGCCGCGGATGAGCGCGTCCGGCACGCCAAGCCCCGACGCGCGCAGTGCCACCGCCGCGCCGGGGTGAAACGGTACCGGCGAGCTATGGTCGATCCAGCCGGGGCCAAGCCGCGCGGGACCGCTGCCGGGCAGATCGCGCAGCAGATCCGTCCGGTGCTGCATCGCCGTCGTTGTCAGCACGCCGGCGATGCTCCGCGGCAGGCTCGCGGCGCCGATGGCGATGGCCTCGGAGCCGATTGTCGCCACTGCGGCGGAGAGGTGAGGCAGCGTATGGCGCCCGATCACCGCCGCGCCGATGCCGGGCAGCGCCCTGGCCGCCGCCACGATCTCGTCATGCGCGAAGCCGATCAGGTTGAAACCGCCGCGAGCGGCCGCCTCGCGCACCGAAGGCAACGGGGTGATGCCGAAGAAGGCGCACGCGTCGAGCTGTCCGCGATGCAGCAGGTCGATCTGCTCGCCATAGAGCCCCTCGATCGCGAGCCGTGGCCTGATCCCGGCAGCGGCAAGCGCCTCCGGGGCCAGCACCGCGCCGGCGCCCCCCGCAGGGCCGACGCCGATCACTTTTCCGGCAAGATCCCGCAGCCGGCGGATGCGGCTGCGGGCCGGGGCAAAAATCTGCAGGCTGGCACCGCAAATCGGGAACAGGGCCCGAAATCCCTGGAGCTTCACGCCGCTGGTCCACGTCCCCCGGCCGGCCCAGGCCTGGTTGGCGACGGCGAGCACCACGAGGCCGAGCTGCGCCGCGTTCTGTTCCACCAGCAGCACGTTCGCAGCACTGCCGCCGGAGGCGCGATAGGACACCGAAATCCGCGCCGATTTCTGCGCCGCCTGCCCCCAGGCCTGGCCATATACCGAAAATCCGCCGCCCGGCTGCCCGGTGCCCATCGTCAGGGCGAGCGGAATGGCCGAAAGCTCGGCGGCCCGTGCGGCCAGCGGCGCTCCCATCATCGCTCCAAGAACCGCGCGCCGTCCCCGCGCCATGTCGCATCTCCTTGCCATTCGCCGCATCGTTGCGCCCGATCCGGGCAAATTCGGGGCAAAGCATGCCCTCATGGCCCGGTTAAAGCCCGAAGCGGCCTGGGGGGCAAACTCAGGTCAGGTTGCGGATCCGCTCCAGCCCGGCCAGCAGGGCCGCGCGGATGCCTGGCTCCAGCGCCGAATGCCCTGCATCCGGCACCACCGTCAGCCGCGCGGCAGGCCAGGCGGCGGCGAGGTCGAAGGCGGAGTTGGGCGGGCAGATCATGTCGTAGCGCCCCTGCACGATCTCCGCCGGCACGCCGGCCAGCCGCCCCATTCCGGCGAGCAGCCCGTCCGGCGGCAGGAACAGGTTGTTGAGGAAATAATATGCCTCGATCCGCGCGAGCCCGAGCGAGGTGCGGTCCTGCGCGAAGGCGCTGACCGTCTCGTAGCTCGGCAGCAGCGTCGAGCATGACCCCTCATAGACCGACCACGCCTGCGCCGCCGGGAGGTGGATCGCCGGATTGGGATCGCAGAGCCGGCGGAAATAACTCCCCAGCAGGTCACCGCGCTCCGCCTCGGGCAGGAAGTTCACCAGCGCCGCGTGGGCGTCAGGGAAGAAGCGGGCGATGCCTTCGAGGAACCAGTCCACCTCGCTCGGCCGGCCGAGGAAGATTCCGCGCAGCACCATGCCCATCACACGCTCGGGATGCGCCTGGGCATAGGCCAGCGCGAGGGTCGAGCCCCAGGAGCCGCCGAACAGCAGGACCTGCCTTATGCCGAGATGCTCGCGCAGCGCCTCGATATCCTCGATCAGCGCCGGCGTCGTGTTCCGCTCCAGGCTGCCGAGCGGCGTCGAACGCCCGGCGCCGCGCTGGTCGAAGATCACCACGCGCCAGAATGCAGGGTCGAAGAAGCGCCGATGCACCGCGCCTGCGCCGGCGCCCGGCCCGCCATGCAGGAACAGCACCGGCCGCCCGCGGGGATTGCCCACCTGCTCCCAATAGATCACATGCCCGTCGCTGACCGGCAGATACCCCGTCTGATACGGGCCAACCTCGGGAAACAGATCACCGCGCGGCATCTGCTGCCCCTTCGAGACAGGCCTCGATCACCCGCGCCACCTGCGCGTCGTCGAGATCGGGATGCAGCGGCAGCGCCATGATCCGGGTTGCCACATCCTCGGACACCGGCAATGCCGCCCCGTCATGCGCGGCGCGATAGGCCGGCTGGTGATGCAGCGGCTTCGGGTAATATACGGCGCTCGGAACACCGCGGGCGCGCAGCCGCGCCTGCATCGCCTCGCGCGCCGCGCCATCGCGCAGCAGCACCGCATAGATCGCCCATGCGCTCGAACTCTGCGGCACGCGGACGGGGGTGGCAAACACCGATGCCAGCGCCGCGTCATAGCGCCGGGCGATCGTCTCGCGCCGCACCAGTTCGGCCTCGAACACGTCGAGCTTGGCGAGCAGCACCGCCGCCTGCAGCGTGTCCAGCCGCCCGTTCATGCCGATCCGCTGCACATCGTAGCGCGTCGTCCCCTCGCCATGGGTGCGCAGCGAGCGATACAGCGCCGCGCGCTCATCGCTCTCGGTGAACAGCGCTCCGCCATCGCCATAGGCGCCGAGCGGCTTCGAGGGGAAGAAGCTGGTCGCCGTCGCATCCGCAGTGCGGCCGAGGCGCTCGCCGCCGAGGGCGGCGCCGAAGGCCTGGGCACAGTCATCCAGCGTGAACAGCCCGTGCCGGTCGGCAATGTCGCGCAGCGCCGGCCAGGGCGCGGGCTGCCCGAACAGATCGACGCCAACCACCGCCCGCGGCCGCAGCAATCCGGCCGCGCGCACCGCGCCGATGCGCGCCTCCAGATGCGTGGGGTCGATCTGGAAGGTCGCCGGATCGATATCGACAAAGACCGGCGTCGCACCGAGCAGCAGCGGCACCTCGGCGGTCGCGGTATAGGTGAAGGCCGGCAGGAACACGGCATCGCCCGGCCCGATCCCCTCCGCCATCATCGCGATCTGCAGCGCGTCGGTGCCCGAGCTCACGCTGACGCAATGCGCCGCGCCGCAGAAGGCGGCGAGCCGCTGCTCCAGCTCGGTGACTTCGGGGCCAAGGATGAACTGGCCATGCGCCAGCACGGCGTCGATCCGCGTCCGCAGGCCGGCGCCGAGCCGCGCCTGCTGCGCCTTGAGATCGAGAAACGGAATCGGGGGAAGATCGGTGTCCATCGGCGTTATCTAGCCGGTCGGGCCCGCCGCGGCGAGGGGTTGCGCGCCGAACTCGGGCACCAGCCTCGCCAGCGCCGCGAGCGCGGCCGCCGCCTCGCCACGCTGGATCAGGGCGGCCAGCTCGTCGAAGGCGCGGCCGACCAGGGCCGCGTCCGCCACCCGGGGTGCGGCCATCAGCAGGCCGGCAAACCCGGTCTCGATCGGGCGTTCGGCGCCGTGGAACAGCTCCTCGAACAGTTTTTCTCCCGGCCTGAGCCCGGTGAAGCGGATCGGGATGTCGAGATCGGGCCTGAGCCCCGCAAGGCGGATCATCTGCCGCGCCAGATCGACGATCTTCACCGGGTCGCCCATGTCGAGCACGAAGATCCCGCCCTGTGCGACCGGCAGCGCCGCATCCGAGCGGCCGACCACGGCGGCCTGCAGCACGAGCGAGACGGCCTCGCGCACGGTCATGAAATAGCGCCGCATGTCGGGATGCGTCACCGTGAGCGGCCCGCCGCGGCCGAGCTGGCGGCGGAACAGCGGCACCACCGAGCCGGTGGAGCCGAGCACGTTGCCGAACCGCACGGTGACGATCCGCATCCCCGCCTGCCGCCGCGCCGCGACGTCGAGCCCCTGGGCATACATCTCCGCCAGCCGTTTCGACGCCCCCATCACCGAGGAGGGGTTCACCGCCTTGTCTGTCGAGATCAGCACCATCAGCCCGGCGCCGGCGGTACGCGCGGCATCGGCGACGTTGCGGGTGCCGAGCGCGTTGGTGGCGATGCCTTCCAGCGGGT
Source organism: Acidiphilium sp. C61 (assembly GCF_905116885.1). Classification (NCBI taxonomy): domain Bacteria; kingdom Pseudomonadati; phylum Pseudomonadota; class Alphaproteobacteria; order Acetobacterales; family Acidocellaceae; genus Acidiphilium; species Acidiphilium sp. C61. The sequence goes on from NZ_CAJHNI010000005.1 coordinate 55,014, forward strand.
TGGCCTCGACGATCGGCACATGTTTCAGCGCCGCCGCGTGGAACACCAGGTCTGGCCGCCATTCGGCGCAGAGCGCCTCGATCCGCGCGCGGTCGCGCACATCGGCGATCACCGCCGCGCGCGCGAGGCCCGGCAGCAGCTCCGATAGTTCGAGATCGATCTGCCACAGCGCGAATTCGCTCGAATCGAGCAGGACGAGCCGCGCCGGCCCGAACCCCGCGACCTGCCGGGCCAGTTCCGAGCCGATCGAGCCGCCGGCGCCGGTCACCAGCACGCAGCGCCCCTGGATCATCCGCGCCATGCCCTCGCGGTCGAGCGCGACCTGCGGGCGGTTGAGCAGGTCCTCGATGGCGATCGGGCGCAGCGCGGTCTCCGGCTCGCCCGGCGTGGTGGGCGAGAGGGCGGTCGGGCGCGGGGCGCGGGCGGTGCGGATGCCGCGGCGCTCGGCCTCGTCCATGATCTCGCGCAGCGCCGGGCCGACAAGTTCGCGGCTCGCCACGACCAGCACGGCCGGCATCTGCCCGGCCTCGGCCAGTCGATCGAGCGCGGTTGCCAGCCCGCTGACCTCGCCGAGAATCGGCACGTTATGAATGCGCCGGCCGGTCTCCCGCGCCGAACCGGCCAGCACGCCGATCACCCGGTAGCGCTGGTGGCTTTCGCGCGAGAGGGCGGCGAGGAACAGCTCCGCTCCCTCGCCATCGCCGAGCAGCAGCGCGTTTTCGGCATCGTCCGCCGGTGCTTCGCGCCGGGTGCGGGCCATTCGATAAAGCACGCGCGGCGCCAGCAGTGCCAGGCCGAGCGTGATGATCAGCAGCGGTGGAAAGCTTGCCGAGGGGATCCGCGCGCCAACGCCTACGAGCAGAAGCACGATCAGCAATGCGGCGGAGACCGCGCTCGCCAGCACTGCGATCGCGTCGGGCAGGGCGGTGAAGCGCCAGTGCTGTCGTGACAGGCCGAACGGCGCGCCGATCAGCCAGATCGCCGCCGATCCGGCGAGCGGCAGGATGGGCGGCGAAGGCATCGGTTGCGCCGGGTCGGCCAGCCAGCAGGCGGCGATCACCGCCAGCGCGGCCAGCAGGCCGTCGAGGGCAAAATTGACCGCGATGCGGATCTGGCTGCGCTGCAACGTCATGGTGCTCTGTCTGTAGCGGAATTGCCCGCCGCCGTCATAGGGTGCACCGCAGCGACGAAATTGGTTGCACCTAATTTACCAAAAGGTGTAACCCGCTCTGCATCAAAGGTGCAACCGCAAGAGGAGGGACGGCAATGGCTGTCAGCACGATGGGGGTCAAGCTCGACGATCAGGTCCGCACCCGGCTCCGCGCCCAGGCCGAGCGCGAGGGGCGGACGACACATCACCTCGTCAAGCAGCTCATTCTTGCCGGGCTGGAACGGCTCGAACGCGGCGAGACGCTCGACGCCGCCGCCACCGCGGAGGACGATGCGCCGGCCGCCGTGCCCTTCCTCGAATTCGTCCAGGACGTGCAGCCGCAGACCGTGCTGCGGGCTGCGATCACCGCCGCCTACCGGATCCCGGAGACCGACGCCGTCGCCGGGCTGATCGAGGGCGCGACCCTGCCAGCCGCCGCCGCGAAACAGGGGCGGGCGACCGCGACCAGCCTCGTCACCGCGCTGCGCGCCCGCCGCAATGCCGGCATGGTCGAGACCTTGCTCCAGGAATACGCGCTGTCGAGCCATGAGGGCATCGCGCTGATGTGCCTGGCCGAGGCGCTGCTCCGCATCCCCGATGCTGCCACGCGCGACGCCCTGATCCGCGACAAGATCGGCGCCGGCGACTGGCAGAGCCATCTCGGCGGCAACAAGTCGGTCTTCATCAACGCCGCCACCTGGGGGCTGCTGCTCACCGGCCGGCTGAACGCCACCGCGAGCGAGGCGGGCCTGTCCTCGGCGCTGAGCCGGCTGCTCGCCCGCGGTGGCGAGCCGGTGGTCCGCCGCGGCGTGAACATCGCGATGCGACTGATGGGCGAGCAATTCGTCATGGGCCGCACCATCGGCGAGGCGCTGGCCAATGCCCGCAAGCGCGAGGCGAAAGGCTTCGCCTATTCCTACGACATGCTGGGCGAGGCCGCACTCACCGCAGCCGACGCCGCGCGCTACTATCGCGACTACGAACAGGCGATCCATGCGATCGGGGCCGCCTCGGGCGGCAAGGGGATCTATCGCGGGCCCGGCATTTCGGTGAAGCTCTCGGCGCTGCATCCGCGCTACAGCCGCGCCCAGCGCGCCCGGGTGATGGAGGAACTGGCGCCGCGGCTCAAGGCGCTGGCCCTGCTCGCCCGCCGCTACGATATCGGCATCAACATCGACGCCGAGGAAGCCGACCGGCTCGACCTCTCGCTCGACCTGCTGGAAGGCCTCTGCTTCGAGCCGGGCCTTGCCGGTTGGAACGGCATCGGCTTCGTGGTGCAGGCCTACCAGAAGCGCGCGCGCGCGGTGATCGAGTTCCTGATCGACCTCGCCCGCCGCAGCCGCCACCGGCTGATGGTCCGGCTGGTCAAGGGCGCCTACTGGGACAGCGAGATCAAGCGCGCCCAGCTCGACGGGCTGGAAGGCTTCCCTGTATTCACTCGCAAGATCCACACCGACCTGTCCTACCTCGCCTGCGCGCGAGCGATGCTGGCGGCGCGCACCGAGATATTTCCGCAATTCGCGACGCATAACGCGCTGACGCTGGCGAGCATCCATGCCCTTGCCGGGCCGGCCTTCGAGGTGGGGGACTACGAGTTCCAGTGCCTGCATGGCATGGGCGAGCCGCTGTATGAGGAGGTCGTCGGGCCGCAGAAGCTCGACCGGCCCTGCCGGATCTACGCGCCGGTCGGCACTCATGAGACGCTGCTCGCCTATCTCGTCCGCCGGCTGCTGGAGAACGGCGCCAATACCTCCTTCGTCAACCGCCTCGCCGATCGGCGCGTGCCGGTCGAGGCGCTGATCGAGGACCCGGTCACCGCTGCGAGGAAGATCGAGCCGCTCGGTGCGCCGCATCCGAAGATCGCGCTGCCAGCGGCGATTCTGGGCACGCGGCGCAGCTCCGCCGGGTTTGATCTTGCCAGCGAGCAGCGTCTCGCCTCGCTCGGCTCGGCGCTGCTGGCGAGTCTCGAGAAGGACTGGCGCGCCGCTCCGCCGGATGCCGACCCAGCGGCACCGGGCCGGGCCGTGCTCAACCCCGCGAATACCGCCGACCGAGTGGGCACCGCCATCGAGCCGGATGAGGGCGCGGTCGGCGCCGCACTTGCCCGCGCCGCCGCCATGGCGCCGATCTGGCAGGCGACGCCCGCCGCCGAGCGCGCTGCGATCCTGCTCCGCGCCGCCGACCTGCTCGAACACCGCATGCCGGCGCTGGTCGGGCTGATCGTGCGCGAGGCCGGCAAGTCGCTCCCGGCGGCGATCGGCGAGGTGCGCGAGGCGGTCGATTTCATGCGCTATTACGCGGGCCAGCTACAGGACGGGTTCGACAACGAATCCCACCGCCCGCTCGGCGTGGTGGCGGCGATCAGCCCGTGGAATTTCCCGCTCGCCATCTTCACCGGCCAGGTTGTTGCCGCACTTGCCGCCGGCAATGTGGTGCTTGCGAAACCGGCGGAGGAAACCCCGCTGATCGCCGCCCAGGGCGTGCGGATCCTGCACGAGGCCGGGGTGCCGGCGGATGCGTTGCAACTGCTGCCGGGCGATGGGCGGACGGGCGCCGCGCTGGTGGAGGATGCAAGGGTCGGCGGCGTGGTGTTCACCGGCTCGACCGCGGTGGCACGGATGATCCAGGCCACGCTCGCGCGTCGCCTCGATGCTCATGGGATGCCGGTGCCGCTGATCGCCGAGACCGGCGGGCAGAACGCGATGCTGGTCGATTCCTCGGCGCTGCTGGAACAGGCGGTGGGCGATATTGTGACCTCTGCCTTCGATTCCGCCGGCCAGCGCTGCTCGGCCCTGCGCATCCTGCTGGTGCAGGACGACATTGCCGATGCGCTGCTCGCCATGCTGCGCGGGGCGATGGAGGAACTCGCCGTCGGGGCGACGGACCGGCTGTCGAGCGATGTCGGCCCGGTGATCACGCAGGAGGCGCGGGACAATATCCGCACCCATGTCGCGGCAATGGCAGGGCGAGGGCACAAGGTATTCTCGGTGGCGCTGCCGCCGGAGACCGAGGGCGGCTGGTTCGTGGCGCCGACGATGATCGAGATCGACCATCCGTCGGCGCTGGAGCGCGAGGTGTTCGGGCCGGTGCTCCATGTGGTGCGCTATCGCCGCGAGCAGCGGAATGCCATGATCGAGGCGGTGAATGCGCTTGGCTATGCGCTTACCTTCGGCGTGCACAGCCGGATCGACGAGACGATCGCGCAGGCGATCGGCAAGGCCGAGGCCGGTAATATCTACGTCAACCGCAACATCGTCGGCGCCGTGGTCGGCGTGCAGCCCTTCGGCGGGCATGGGCTGTCGGGCACCGGGCCGAAGGCGGGCGGGCCGTTCTATCTGCGCCGGCTGCTGGCCCGGCGGCCGATGCCGCATGGCGCGGGCGAAGCGGCGCCGGCACTGGCGAAGCTGATCGGCTGGATGCGGGAGCAGGGGATCGAGACCGCGCCAGCGCGCCGGTATGAGGCGGCCGGCTCGTTCGGCGACGCCGAGTTGCCAGGGCCGGTGGGCGAGCAGAACACGTTGCGGCTCAAGCCGAAGGGGAGGGTGCTTTGTCGGGCCGCGAGTTTTGCCGGGTTGTGGCGGCAGGTTGCCGCGTGCCATGCCACCGGCAATCTGCCACTGGTGCTCTGTGTGGGGGCTGAGGCCGAGATCGCCCGCATGCCGGCGGAAATCCGCCCGGCTTTGGCACCGGAGGATGCGGTGCTGCGGGCGGACTTCCAGGCCGTGCTGTTCGAGGGGCATCGCGATGCGCTGATTGCGCTGCAGATGGCGCTGGCGGAGCGGGACGGGCCGATCGTGCCGGTCCATGCCCTGCCGGCGGAGGAACATTTCGAGTGGGATTATCCGCTCGAATTCCTGCTCGAGGAGCAGTCGGTCAGTGTCAATACCGCGGCGGCGGGGGGCAATGCCAGCCTGATGTCGATCGGCTGATTTTTGTCCCCCCCTTAGGGGGTTAGAGCATCGTTATCCGATCAGATGACTCCATCCGATCGGATGATGCTCTAGCCACCGAGGGATGCGCGGATCGCGGCGAGCGCCTCGTCGGCCTTGGCGCCATCCGGGCCACCGGCCTGGGCCATGTCCGGCCTTCCGCCGCCACCCTTGCCGCCGACCGCTTCCGAAGCAGCGCGGACCAGGGTGACGGCGTTGAACCGGTCGGTCAGGTCGGCCGAGATGGCGACAACGATGCTCGCCTTGCCCTCGGCGGTGGACACCAGGGCGGCGATGCCCGAGCCCATCGATTTCAGGATGGAATCCGCCAGCGATTTCAGGTCGCGCGGCGAGACCTCGCCGAGATTGCGGGCGGCGAGCTTGATACCCGCGACCTCCTCGATCTCGGACGCGGCGCCGCCGGTGGCGAGCTTGCGCTGCAGATCGGCGATCTGCCGCTCGAAGCGTTTTTTCTCCTCCAGCAGGGCAGCGATACGGGCAGGGAGTTCGGCGGGGGCGACCTTGAGCGTGGCGGCTGCCTCTTCCAGCAGGTCGGCGGCGGCCTCGGTGGCGGCGAGGGCGGCTTCGCCCGTGACAGCCTCGATGCGGCGGATGCCGGCAGCGACCCCTGATTCGGCGAGGATGCGGAAGGCGCCGATATCGCCGGTGCGGCCGACATGGGTGCCGCCGCACAGCTCGATCGAATAGGCGGACTTCCCGCCATCGCCGGCGCCCATCGAGACGACGCGCACCTCATCGCCGTATTTCTCGCCGAACAGAGCCATCGCGCCGCGCTTGACCGCTTCATCGGGCGTCATCAGCCGGGTTTCCACCGCGGCGTTCTCGCGGATGCGCGCGTTGACCTCGCGCTCGACAGCGCGCAGTTCCTCGCCCGTCACCGGGCGGGGCTGGGAGATGTCGAAGCGCAGACGGTCCGGCGCGTTCAGGCTGCCTTTCTGCGTCACGTGCGGACCAAGGGCGCGGCGCAGCGCCTCGTGCAGCAGGTGAGTCGCCGAATGGTGGGCGCGAATGGCGCCGCGGCGGGCGTGATCGACCTCGGCATGAAGGGAGTCGCCGGGGGCAATCTCGCCTTCCTCGATCGTGCCGTAATGGACGAAGAGATCGCCGGCCTTTTTCTGCGTGTCGGTGACGCGGATGATAACGCCGGGGGCGGTGAGCGTGCCGGTATCGCCGACCTGCCCGCCGCTTTCGGCGTAGAACGGCGTCTGGTTGAAGATGAGGGCGACCTCCTGCCCAGCCTCGGCGCGGCCGGCGGGGGCGCCCTTCACCACCACGGCGAGGAGGCTGGCATCGCTCTCCTCGGTCGAATAGCCGAGGAACTCGGTGCCGCCGAGACGATCGCGCAGGTCGAGCCAGACGGTTTCGGTCGCGGCATCGCCGGAGCCGGCCCAGGCGGCGCGGGCGCGCGCCTTTTGCTCGGCCATCGACGCGGTGAAGCCTACATGATCGAGGCCGCGATGCTGTTCGCGCAGCGCGTCTTCCGTCAGGTCGAGCGGGAAGCCGTAGGTGTCGTAGAGCTTGAAGGCGACAGCGCCGGGGAGTTTCTCGCCCGAGCCGAGTTTCTGCACTTCGTCTTCGAGGAGCGAAAGACCGCGTTCGAGCATCACCGCGAATTTCTGCTCCTCGAGCTTCAGCGTCTCGACGATCAGGGCCTCGGCGCGGGGGAGTTCCGAAAAGGCCACGCCCATCTGGCGGGTGAGTGCGGGAACCAGGCGGTAGATGAAGGGCTCGCGCATGCCGAGCCGGTGGGCGTGGCGCATGGCGCGGCGCATGATCCGGCGCAGCACATAGCCGCGGCCCTCGTTCGAGGGCAGCACGCCATCGGCGATCAGGAAGGAGGTGGCGCGAAGATGATCCGCGATCACGCGGTGGCTGACCTTGTGCGCGCCGTCGGGATCAGTTTGCGAAACCTCGGCAGACGCAAGGATAAGGGCGCGCAGCGTGTCGGTGTCGTAATTGTCGTGCTTGCCCTGGAGGATGGCCGCGAAGCGCTCGAGGCCCATGCCGGTGTCGATCGAGGGGCGAGGCAGGCGGTTGCGCACGCCGGCCGGTTCCTCGAGGAATTGCATGAATACGAGGTTCCAGATCTCGATGAAGCGGTCGCCATCCTCGTTTGGGCTGCCCGGCGGGCCGCCGGGAATCGCGGGGCCGTGATCGTAGAAGATTTCCGAGCAGGGACCGCAGGGGCCGGTATCGCCCATGCGCCAGAAATTGTCGTCCGTCGCGATCCTGATGATTTTCTCGTCCGGCAATCCGGCGATCCGTTTCCAGAGCGAGGCGGCCTCATCGTCCTCGTGGTAGACGGTGACGAGCAGCTTGTCTTTCGGGATGCCGAAATCCTTCGTGAGCAGGGTCCAGGCATTCTCGATCGCGACGTCCTTGAAATAATCGCCGAACGAGAAGTTGCCGAGCATCTCGAAGAAGGTGTGGTGCCGGGCGGTGTAGCCGACATTGTCGAGATCGTTGTGCTTGCCGCCGGCGCGGACGCATTTCTGCGAGGATGCGGCGCGGACATAGGGCCTGTGCTCATGGCCGGTGAAGACGTTCTTGAACGGCACCATGCCAGCATTGACGAACATCAGCGTCGGGTCGTTGCGGGGCACCAGGGGGGCCGAGGGCACCACCTCGTGGCCGTTGCGGGCGAAGAAGTCGAGAAAGGTTGCGCGGATGTCGTTGCTGGAGGTCATGGAGCGGCCGGTCATTCCTGAGACATGGTTCTCCCCCTGCCATACCGCAGGGTTGCGGTAATGTCATCCGCGCGCAGGTCGATGGGGAAGGCGAACCCGCGGGAATGGATGATGCTTCAGTTGTCGGGCCAGGCGTTTCGGGACATCATCGGCCATGGCACCGCATGACGCCGAGCTGACCGCCGACCTGTTGCTGCGCGCCTACCGGCTCGGCCTCTTTCCGATGGCGGAGCGGCGGGATTCGGCGACGCTGCATTTTCTCGATCCCGAGCGACGGGGGGTGCTGCCGCTCTCCGGCTTCCATCTGCCGCGGCGGCTGGCGCGCACGCTGCGGGCAACGCCCTGCGAGATCGTCGCCGACCGCGATTTCCCGGCACTGATCGCCGCTTGCGCGGCGCCAGCCCCGGGACGGATGGAAACCTGGATCAATGCCGGGATCGAGCGGCTGTTCATCGAACTTCACGAGCGCGGCCATGCCCACAGCATCGAGGTATGGCGGGAGGGCGTTCTGGTCGGCGGGCTTTACGGTCTCGCGATCGGCGGTGCATTTTTCGGCGAGAGCATGGTTTCGCGGGAGCGCGATGCGTCGAAACTGGCGCTGGTGCATCTGGTCGCACGGCTCAGGCTGGGTGGGTTCACGCTGCTGGATACGCAGTTCCTGACCGTGCATCTGGCCCGGTTCGGCGCGATGGAGGTGAGCCGGGCTTCCTATCACGCGAGGCTCGCCGCGGCCGTGGCGCAACCGGCGCGCTGGCTGGCAGACCCGCCGGCACCGCGGCTCGCCGCCGAGATCGCCTGTCTTGCGGCCGCCGGGGCGAACAAGGCTGACGAAGGTTAAAGAAACTTAAAATCAGTCTATTGCAGGACGGCGTTGACGATGTCTTGCAGGCTGTGCGTGGGCTGCCAGCCGAGCAGGGCGGCAGCCCTGGCGGCGTTGCCGGTGGCGCGGGGAATGTCGCTTGGGCGGAGGCGGGCGGGGTCGAGTTCGATGGCAACCGGTATGCCGAGCGTTGCGATCATCGCCTCGACCATGTCGCGCAGGCGGCGCGGTGTCCCGGAGGCGAGGTTGAGGATCGTCGCGTCGGGCAGCTCGTCGAACCGGTCCAGGGCAAGCGCATAGGCGCGAGTGACATCGGCGATATGCAGGAAATCGCGCTCGGCGTCGAGATTGCCGACGCGGAGCACGGCAGGCGCCTCGCCGGCGGCGATGCGGCGAAGCTGTGCGGCAAAGGAGCCGAGAGCAAAGGCCTCGCTCTGGCCGGGACCGACATGGTTGAACGGGCGCAGGCGCAGCACAAGCAGGCCGGATTCGGCCGCCATTGCGCCAAGGGCGAGATCGGCTGCGGCCTTGCTGGCGGCATATGTGTTGAGCGGCGCGAGCGGGGCGGATTCGTCGAGCGGCACACCGGTGCGGAAGGTCGCACCGTAGCAGTCGGCGCTGCCGGCGTAGATCAGGCGGCAGCGCGGCGCGTGTGTGAGCAGGGCACGGGCGAGGTTGAGCGTGCCGTCGAGATTGACGGCAAAGGCGCGCCGCGGATCCTGCCGGGCGGCCGGCACCGCGGCCACGCCGGCAAGATGGATGCACGCCTCCGGCGCTGCGGCGCTGATTTCGGCATCCAGCGCGCCGGGATCGGTGATGTCGGCACGCAGCGCCTGCAGTTTGGCGGCAGGGAAACTGGCCGCAAGCGTGGCGCAAAGGTGCCGGCCGACGAAGCCGCCGGCCCCGGTGACCATGATGCGGGTTGGCGCTGCCATCGAGGCAGGACTAGCGCGTGGTTTCGCGCAGGCGGGCGAGGTCGGCCTCGACCATCTCGACGATCATCTGCTCGAGCGAGGTTTCCGGCTGCCAGCCAAGTGCCCGCTGCGCCTTGGCGGGGTTGCCGAGCAGCACGTCGACCTCGGCTGGGCGGTAGAAGGCGGGATCGATGACGAGATGGCGCTCGATGTCCAGCCCGGCATGCTCGAATGCGATCCGGCACATATCCCGCACGGTGGTGGTCCGGCCGGTGGCGACGACGTAATCGTCCGGGGTGTCCTGCTGGAGCATCAGCCACATCGCCTTCACATAGTCGCGGGCGTGGCCCCAGTCGCGCTTGGCGTCGACATTGCCGAGGCGCAGCTCGGTGGCAAGGCCCAGCTTGATGCGGGCAACGCCGTCAGTCACCTTGCGGGTCACGAACTCGACGCCGCGCAGCGGGCTCTCATGGTTGAAGAGAATGCCGGATGAGGCGTGCATACCGAAGCTCTCGCGGTAATTCACCGTGATCCAGTGACCGTAGAGCTTGGCGACGGCATAGGGGGAGCGAGGATAGAAGGGGGTGGTCTCGCTCTGCATGTCCTCTTGGATCAAACCGTACATTTCGGAGGACGATGCCTGATAGAAGCGGGCATCCGGCTTTTCGGCGCGCAACGCCTCGAGCATGTTGGTGACGCCGATGGCGGTGATGTTCGCGGTCAGGATCGGCTGGCGCCAGGACGAGGCGACGAAGGACTGGGCAGCGAGATTGTAGACTTCGTCGGGCTGGACCTCCTTGACGATACGGACCAGGCTGGAGAGGTCAGAGAGGTCGCCATCGAGAAGCGTGACGCGATCGGCGATGCCCAGCCAGCGCAGCCGATGATCCTCGACGCCACGATGCGAGGAGCGGCGGATCACGCCGAACACCTCGTAACCCTTGCCGACCAGGAGTTGCGAGAGGTAGGCGCCATCCTGGCCGGTGATGCCCGTTATGAGCGCACGCTTCATGAAATTGACCCTGAGTTTGGTTAATGAACGGTGTTGTTAAATAGCGGACGAGCCGAAATCAAGGCTGGGCTCCGGCAACTGCCCGCCGCGCCGCTGTTACTCGGCGGCTTCGGGCTCGGTTTCGTCGGTGATCATCGACGCCTCGACGAGATTGGCCTGGGCGCGGATGCGCTGCTCGATGGAGCCGGCGACCTCGGGATTGTCGCGCAGGAACTGCTTCGCATTCTCGCGACCCTGGCCGATGCGCTGGCTGTCGCAGGAGAACCATGCGCCGGATTTCTCGACGATGCCGGCCTTTACCCCGAGATCGAGAAGTTCGCCCACCTTGGAAATACCCTCGCCATACATGATGTCGAACTCGACCTGGCGGAAGGGCGGGGCCAGCTTGTTCTTGACCACCTTCACGCGGGTCTGGTTGCCGGTGACTTCCTCGCGGTCCTTGATCGCGCCGATGCGGCGGATATCCATGCGGATCGAGGCGTAGAATTTCAGCGCGTTGCCGCCGGTGGTGGTTTCGGGGTTGCCGAACATCACACCGATCTTGAGGCGGATCTGGTTGAGGAAGATCACCAGTGTCTTCGAGCGCGAGATCGAGCCGGTGAGCTTGCGCAGCGCCTGGCTCATCAGGCGGGCGTGCAATCCGACATGGCTGTCACCCATCTCGCCCTCGAGCTCGGCGCGGGGAACCAGGGCGGCAACCGAGTCGACGACAAGAACATCGACCGCGCCGGAGCGGACCAGCGTGTCGGCGATCTCGAGCGCCTGCTCGCCGGTGTCGGGCTGGGAGATCAGCAGATTATCGACATCGACGCCGAGCTTGCGCGCATAGATCGGGTCGAGCGCGTGTTCGGCATCGACGAAAGCGCAGGTGCCGCCGCGCTTCTGCGCCTCGGCCACGGCGTGCAGGGCGAGGGTGGTCTTGCCCGAGGATTCCGGCCCGTAGATCTCGATCACGCGGCCGCGCGGCAGGCCGCCGATGCCGAGGGCGAGGTCGAGCCCGAGCGAGCCGGTGGAAATGACATCGATCGTCTCGGACTCGCTGCGCGACCCCATGCGCATGATCGAGCCCTTGCCGAAGGCGCGCTCGATCTGGGCCAGGGCGGCATCGAGTGCCTTGTTCTTATCCATCGGTAACTCCTGAAGCGTGAAGGGCGGCAGCGTGGGCAACGGTCGAATCATGCAACCTGAACGCGAATTCATCTTACGGCGTGCGGATACATCCGTCGAGGGTGAGTTTTGCATGAAGAGAACATAACGGCAACGCGTTTGATAAGAATTTATTAATCAATTGTTCCTGTCATGTTCTCGTCTGGTCGGTCGTGAAGCGCCACACCGTGCTGGAGCGGAACGCTTCGCCGGGGTCGAGCCTGGTAGAGGGAAAGGCCGGGCGGTTGGGCGAATCGGGAAAATGCTGGGTTTCGAGGGCGATTCCGTCACCGGGGCCATAGGGCGGCAGGTTAAGCTTGCCGGCGGCATAGACCTGCACGGCGGGCTCGGTAGTCTCGACCGTGAGGACGCGGCCGGAGGCTGGATCGCTCAGGAGGGCGGCGAGGCCGATCACGCCTTCGGGCTTGTCGAGCACAAGGCAATGGTCGAGTCCGGCGCGGGCGGGGCCGAGTCGCTGCTGTCGGGTGAGGTCGAGCCAGGTGCCGGCAACGGGGGCGATGGCGCCGGTCGGGATGTTTGCGGAATCGGCGGGAAGGTAGCGCGCGGCAGCAACGGCGATGTCGTGGTCGAGCGCGGTGCCGCCGCCGGCGAGGTTGAAATAGGCGTGGTTGGTCAGGTTGATCACCGTCGCACGGCCGGCGACGCGGGCGGCATAGTCGAGGCGGAGCGTGTTGTCCGGCGTCAGCGTGTAGGTGACGTAGACGGTGAGATCGCCAGGAAAGCCGTTCTCGCCGTCCGGGCTATGCAGGCGAAGGGTGAGGGCGCTGCCGGTGGCCGCGACGATGTCCCACACACGGTGGCTGAAATTGGGCGCGGGGCCGTCGGCCGGGCCGCCATGCAGGGTGGTTGTGCCCTCGTTGGCCGGCAAAATATGACGGACTCCGTCGAGCGTGAAGCCGGCGCCGGCGATGCGGTTGGCGTAGCGGCCGACGATCGCGCCAAAATAGGGACTCTTCGTCTCGTAGTCGGCGAGGGTCGGGCAGGTCAGCACGATATTGGCGAGGCGGCCGCGCCGGTCGGGAGCAAGGAGTTCCTCGACGATGCCGCCATAGTCGAGCAGGCTGACCGACATGCCGGCCGCATTCGCGAGGGTGATCCGCCGCACCTTCGCGCCGGCGCGTGTGGTGCCGTAGGGGGCGATGACGGGGTCGGGCATGGCCGGTCGGTCCTTCAGGCGTCTTGGCAGGCGTTTGGGCTGGTGTCCGGGGGGATGACGGCGGCGCGGGCGAGGATGCCAGCGTCGCCGCCGGTGGCGCCAGCGGCGCCGAAGGCCAGTGCGGGGTGAACGATTCGTGCGGCGATGAAGCGCTCGGCGACGGCGCCGGGAGCATGGCGGAGCAGCAGCGCGGCCGAGAGGGCGAGGGCGAGATGCTCGACGAGGCGGCGGGCGACGGGCTCGGCAGCTTCGGGACATTCGAGCCTCGCCTCCACGCCGGCGATCAGCGCGTCGAGCGCGGTGTCGGCGCCGCGGGCGGGGGCGAGTTCGGCGGCAAGGGCGGCGACGGCCTCGGGCGTGCGGGTCAGCGCGCGCAGCACGTCGAGGCAGATGACGTTGCCGGCCCCCTCCCAGACGCCGTTCAGCGGCGCCTCGCGGTAGAGCCGGGCGATCGGGTGCTCCTCGACGAAGCCGTTGCCGCCGTGGCACTCCAGCGCCTCGGCGAGCAGGGCGGGGGCGCGCTTGCAGGTCCAGTATTTCGCGATCGGGACGATGATCCGGGCGAGGGCGGCTTCGGCGGGGTCGCGGGCGGCGGCATCGGTTGCAGCTGCTGCGCGCAGGGCAAGCCAGAGCGCCGCCTCGGCTTCCAGGGCCATGTCGGCAAGGACGGCGCGCATCAGGGGCTGGTCGATCAGGGCGCGCTGGAAGGCGCGGCGATGGGCTGCGTGGTGGAGCGCGAGCGAGGTGGCCTGGCGCATCAGCGCTGCGGCGCCGAGCGCGCATTCGAGGCGGGTGAGATGCGCCATCTCGATGATGGTGGCGATGCCGCGGCCCTCGGCGCCGACCATGACCGCCTCAAGCCCGTCGAACTCGACCTCCGAGGAGGCGTTGGAGCGGTTTCCGAGCTTGTCCTTCAGGCGCTGGATCCGCACCGCGTTGCGGCCGCCGTCATCGCGCCAGCCCTGGGCCAGGAAGCAAGAGATCGTCTCGCCGGTACGGGCGAGGGTGAGGAAGAGATCGCTGGTGGGCACCGAGAAGAACCATTTGTGGCCGGTCAGTTGCCACGAATCGCCCGCGCGGGTCGCGGTGGTGCGGGTCTGGCGCAGATCCGAGCCGCCTTGTTTCTCGGTCATCGCCATGGCGACGCCGAGTGCCGGTTTCTCGGCCGGCGGCAGCGGGCGCGGGTCGTAGCCGGGCGCAAGGATGCGGTCGCGGAAGCGGGCGAGCAGGTCTGGCGCGTGGGCAAGGGCGGCGGTCGCGGCGAAGGTCATCGCCGCCGGGCAGCAGACCCCGGGCTCGCCCTGGCCCCAGAGATAGGCCACCGCGGCGCGGGCGACATGAGCGCCGGGGCGGGGCTCGGTCCAGGCCAGGCTGTGGAAGCGGTCGGCGCGGATCATGCGCATCAGGCTATGCCAGGCGGGATGGTAGGCGATTTCGTCGATGCGGTGGCCGAAGCGGTCGAAGACGGCGAGTTCGGGCGGGTTGCGATTCGCCTCCCGCGCCAGGGCGCGCAGTTCGGCGGAACCGACCCGCGTGCCGACCGCGGCGAGATGGGGAACCGCCCAGGAGGCACCGTAGGCGGCGACCGCTTCGGCAAGGGCGGCATCGGCGGTGAAGGCGTCGTGATCGGGCGGTTCGCCGGCCTGGTTGAAGACCTCGTGGGTTACAGCCATCGTCTCAGCATAGACAGGCTGGCACGGTTTGTCTCGCCCGGCATGTCCTGTTCGCGCCCGGCTCTATTGATGACGACGCGCGCTGCGCTTATACCCGCCAATGTTGCGGGTGTAGCTCAATGGTAGAGTTCCAGCCTTCCAAGCTGGCTGTGCGGGTTCGATTCCCGTCACCCGCTCCAGCCTGAACGACCTTGCGCCTTGTCTGCACTTGACAGCGGGGCCGGGTCGTTGTGCAAGGCGGACGGATGCGCGCGGTTTGCGGGCAGTCTGCGCCGCAGGGGTGTAGCTCAATTGGCTAGAGCGCCGGTCTCCAAAACCGGAGGCTGGGGGTTCGAGACCCTCCACCCCTGCCAGCCGGAATCCCGAGGGCCGGCGCTACAGGCGATTCTCGGCAGTTTTCATGGAGCAACCTGACATTGGCGTTCAACCCGGCGAAATTCTTGCGTGATGTGCGCAGCGAGGCCTCCAAGACCACCTGGCCGTCGCGCAAGGAAACACTGGTGACCACCGGCGTGGTGCTGGCCATGGTCGTGGTGACCATCGTGTTCTTCCTCGCGGTCGATCAGGTGATCGGCGGGGCGATGCGGTTGCTGTTCGGTGTCGGGGGCTGAGGTAGAGTCATGGCAAAGCGCTGGTACGTTCTGCACGTCTATTCCGGGTTCGAGAAGAAGATCGCGACCCAGATTATGGAAACCGCTGCCCAGAAGGGTCTGGCGGACGAAATCGAGCAGGTGATGGTGCCGACCGAGGAGGTGGTGGAGATCCGCCGCGCCCAGAAGGTCAACGCCGAACGCAAGTTCTTCCCCGGCTACGTGCTGGTGAAGATGGAAATGACCGACGATGCCTGGCATCTCGTGCGCGACATTCCGAAGGTGACCGGATTTCTCGGTAGCAAGCTGCGGCCGACGCCGATTTCCGAGGCGGAAGCGCAGCGCATGATCCAGCAGGTGCAGGAAGGCACCGAGCATCGCCGTCCGGCGGTCGTCTTCGAGATCGGCGAGCAGGTACGCGTCGCTGACGGGCCGTTCACCAGCTTTAACGGCGTGATCGAGGACATTGACGAGGACAAGGGTCGGGTTAAGGTGTCCGTCTCGATTTTCGGGCGCTCGACGCCGGTCGAACTCGAATACGGGCAGGTCGAAAAGCTCTGACACGGCGCCCCCGCCGCACGGCGGATTCTCCGGTGCGGAGGCTGGCCCGGAGGGCCGGAACGGCCGCGAAAGGGGGGCGATATGGACAACACGATCGAAACCGTCAGGATTGCCGCCAACGGTCTCGAATTCGACGTTGACACGGCGGGGAGCGGCCGAAAGCTCGCACTCTGCCTGCACGGATTTCCGGAGAGCCGCTTCTCGTGGCGCTTCCAGCTGCCTCTGCTCGCCCGCCTCGGCTACACTGCCTGGGCACCGGACTTGCGGGGCTATGGGCATTCGTCCCGCCCGCAGGGGGTGGAGAATTACCGCGCCTCGCTGCTGCTGCGCGACGTGGCCGGGCTGATCGACGCAGCACGGGCGCGCGGCATCGATGACGGGGTATTGCTGATCGGGCATGACTGGGGCGGGGCGCTCGGCTGGCTGTTCGTGCTGAACCGGGTCCGGCCGGTGGAGCGGTTCATCGTGATGAATCTGCCGCATCCCGATCTCTTCGCCCGCGGCTTGCGCCGGTGGCGGCAGTTGCGCCGCTCCTGGTACATTTTCTGGTTCAAGCTCCCCTGGCTGCCCGAGCGCGTGCTGGCGGCGGACCGGGCCGCCTGGATCGCCCGGGTATTTCGCGGGTTGGCGGTGGACAAGAGCCGGTTCCCCGACGAGGTGCTGGAGGTCTATCGCGCCAATGCGCTGATTCCCGGCGCGCTGACCGCGATGATCAACTGGTACCGGGCGAATCTGCGCAACCCGTGGCGCCGGCTCGCGCCGGCGAAGCGGCTTGCGGTGCCGACGCTGATGATCTGGGGCGAGGTCGACCCTGCGCTTGGCTTCGAACTGACCGAGGGCACCGCGGCACTGGTCGACGATTTCACCTTTCGCAGCCTGCCGGACGTGTCGCACTGGGTGCAGCAGGAGGCGCCGGAATCGGTGAACGCGATGATCGAGGCCTGGCTGGAAGGGCGCGAGGTGCCGTTTCACCCTAGCCCCTGAGGTCGCTGTTCAGGAGTCCAGCAGCACGCCCTTGCTGGTGCCCTCGACCGCAACGGTTCCGGTCTCGACCAGGGTGAGTGTCCCGGCACAGACCGCGATGGTGCCAAGGCCTTCCTTATATTCAATGCCGGTTACCTCCCAGCGGATGCGGGTGCGTGCGTCCATCGGCACGGCACGGCGGAAGCGGAAGGTGAACTCCATGCCCACGGTAGGGCCGAGGCCGGAAAAATGCGCCGCGGTCAGGCCCATCATCCGCGCCGTGGTCTCGGTACCGCTGGCGATCAGCCCGCCATAACGGGAGGCTTTGGCCAGCGCCTCGTCATGGTGCATCGGGTTGGTGTCGCCCACCAGCAGGGCGAAAGCGCGGGAGGCGCTTTCCTCGAAAACGTGTTCGGTCTCGAAACTGTCACCGATTTTGATGATTTCAGCCATATTTTAATCTTTCTTGGATGTTCTTGTTCATTCAGCTGCAACGTGGCATTTGGCGCGCAAGCGGAATAACTGCCACACGGGCACCAGGCCGTCCATTCCAGGGGCAGGGCTTCACGCGCTGATATCGTTTTGAGGGAGACAGTGCTTTGCCGATCAAGCCTTTGAAAAAAGCAGTCCTTCCCGTTGCCGGGCTGGGTACGCGATTCCTTCCGGCGACGAAGGCGATCCCCAAGGAGATGCTGCCGGTCGTCGACAAGCCGTTGATCCAGTACGCGATCGACGAGGCGCGGGCCGCAGGCATCGAGCAGTTCTGCATGGTAACCGGGCGTGGCAAGACGGCGCTGATCGACCATTTCGACATCGCCTTCGAGCTTGAGGCGACGTTGAACGAACGCGGCAAGGGCGATGCGCTCGACATGCTGCGCAGCGAGGCGATGGAGCCGGGGTCGATCGTGACGGTGCGCCAGCAGGTGCCGCTCGGGCTTGGCCACGCGATCTGGTGCGCGCGCGCGTTCATCGGCGACGATCCGTTCGCGATCCTGCTGCCCGACGACCTGGTGCTGAGCCGGACGCCCTGCCTTGGCCAACTCGCCGACGCCTATCGGGCGACCGGGGGAAATGTGGTCGCGGTCGAGGAGGTGCCGATGGAGCATGTCCATCGCTATGGCGTGCTGAAGACCGGAACGGTGGAAGGCAACCTCGTCGAGGTCAGGGGGCTCGTTGAAAAGCCGAAGCGCGAGGAAGCGCCGTCCAACCTCTCGATCATCGGGCGCTACGTGCTGCTGCCGGAGGTGATCGCCCATCTCTCGCGGATGGAGCGCGGCGCCGGCAACGAGGTGCAGCTGACGGACGCGATGGCGAAGATGATCGGGGCCGCACCTTTCCACGGGCTCAAGTTCGAGGGACGCCGGTTCGACTGCGGCGACAAGGCAGGCTATCTGGAAGCACAGATTGCCTTCGGTCTGCAGCGCGCCGATCTCGGGCCGTCGATCCGGCATTTTCTAAAGGCTTATTCAGATGCATGACAAAACCGGTTTCTCTCATCAATTCCCCGCGACGATGCTGCGCGAATACGACATTCGCGGCATTGTCGGTGAAACCCTGCACGAGACCGACGCCTTCGCGATCGGGCGGACCTTCGGCTCGATGGTGGCGCGCAAGGGCGGCAGCCGGGTGACCGTGGGCCGCGACGGGCGGCTTTCTTCGCCGGCGATGTCGCGGGCGCTGATCGCCGGACTGGTGGCGAGCGGCATGCAGGTGACCGATATCGGCTGCGGGCCGACGCCGATGCTCTATTTCGCGGCAACGACCGGCGAGGCCGATGGCGCGGTGATGGTGACGGGCAGCCACAACCCCTCGAACTACAATGGCTTCAAGATGATGCTCGGGCGCAAGCCGTTCTTCGGCGCGCAGATCCAGGAGCTTGGCCGTCTGGCGGCGGCCGGCGATGTCGAGCCGGAGAGCGCGGGGACGGTCGAGGAAAAGGACGTCAGCGATGCCTATCTGGCCCGTCTGCTGGAGGACTGGGAAGGCGGCGACCGGATGCTCAACGTGGTTTGGGATACCGGCAACGGGGCGGCGGGCGACATCGTCGCGCGGCTGGTGCAGGCGCTGCCGGGTCGGCACATGGTGCTGAACGCCGAGATCGACGGACGGTTCCCGGCGCATCACCCGGACCCGACGGTGCCCAAGAATCTCGAACAGCTGGTGGCCGCGGTGAAGAAGCAGGGGGCGGATATCGGCATCGCCTTCGACGGCGACGCCGACCGGATCGGCATCGTCGACGATACCGGCGAGATCCTGTTCGGCGACCAGTTCCTTGTGCTGCTGGCGCGCGACGTGCTGGCGGCGCATCCGGGGGCAACGATCATCGCCGATGTGAAGGCGAGCCAGGTGCTGTTCGACCAGGTTGCCGCCGCCGGCGGCACGCCGCTGATGTGGAAGACCGGGCATTCGCTGATCAAGTCGAAAATGGCGGAAACCGGCGCGCCGCTTGCGGGCGAGATGTCTGGTCACATTTTCTTCGCCGACAAGTGGTACGGGTTCGATGATGCGCTGTATGCCGCGATCCGCGTGTTGAACGCGGTGAACAAGAGCGGCGAGAGCGTTTCCACCTTCCGCAAGAGCCTGCCGCAAGTGATCAACACGCCGGAGCTGCGCTTCGACTGCGCGGAGGACCGCAAATTCGAGGTTGTCGCCGAGGTGGCCGAGCGGCTGCGGGCGGATGGCGCCAACGTATCGGAGACCGACGGTGTGCGGGTGACGACCGAGGACGGGTGGTGGCTGCTGCGGGCCTCGAACACCCAGGCGGTGCTGGTGGCGCGTGCGGAAGCCGGATCGAACGAGGGGCTGGCGCGGCTGAAGCAGATCCTCGCTTCGCAACTTGCGGCCTCGGGTCTCGCGCCGGATTTCTCCGGGGCGAATGCCGGGCATTAGAGCATCAGCCGATCCATCAGGATCGGAAATTGCTCAAAGCCGCTGGATTTCAAAGATTGACGATACGCCCCCGGCCCAGCCCGGGGGCGTTTTCGTTTCAGCCCGCGGGCAGCAGGCCGACGAGGCGCTCGGCTTCGGCGACGATCGGCGCGGCGATGGCGGCGGCGCGAGCCGCGCCGGCCTGGAGCATGCGGTCGATCTCGGCGGGATCGGCGGCGAGGCGTTTGGTCTCCGCACCGATCGGGGTGAGTTTCTGCACCGCAAGCTCGGTCAGCCGTTCCTTGAACGGGCCGAAGCCGTTGCCGGCGTGCTCGCGCAGAACGTCCTCGGCGGTGATGTCGGCGAGGGCGGCGTAGATGCCGACGAGGTTGCGGGCCTCGGGGCGGGAATCGAGCTGCGCCGGGCGCTCGGGCAGCGGTTCCGGGTCGGTCTTGGCGCGGCGGATCTTCTGGGCGATCGTGTCGGCATCGTCGGTAAGGTTGATGCGGCTCTGATCCGATGCGTCGGATTTCGACATTTTCCTGGTGCCGTCGCGCAGGCTCATGATGCGCGCGCTGCCGCCGATGATGCGCGGGGTGATCGCGGGGAAGAATTCCACCCCGTAATCGTGGTTGAATTTCTGCGCGATGTCGTTGGCGAGTTCGAGATGCTGGCTCTGGTCCTCGCCGACGGGCACCTCGGTCGCGTGATAGGCGAGGATGTCGGCGGCCATCAGGTTGGGATAGACGAACAGGCCGGTGGAGACGGCCTCCCGATCCTTGCCGGCCTTGTCCTTGAACTGGGTCATGCGGTTGAGCCAGCCGAAGCGGGCGACGCAATTGAAGATCCAGGCGAGGCGCGCATGGGCGTGCACCGCCGACTGGTGGAACAGGATGCTGCGGGTGGGGTCGATGCCGCAAGCGACGAGCAGGGCGGCGTTCACCCGCGTCTGCTGGCGCAGCGCCTCGGGCTCGACCCAGACGGTGAGCGCGTGCAGGTCGACCAGGCAGTAGATGCCCTCGTTGCCCTCCTGTAACGCGACCCAGTTCTGGATCGCGCCGAGATAATTGCCGAGATGCGCGATTCCGGTGGGCTGGATGCCCGAAAATATGCGTGCCATGGCCACTGTATCAGCGCGCTTCGGCGGCCCGGTCAAGCGCCGTTCAGGCGGGTTTGGGGCGGCGCAGGAGCAGGCGCAGCTCGGCCGGGCGGACGGCGCCGAGGAGAATGCCCCCAAGCGTGAAGACGGCGAGGCCCGCAGCGATCAGCAGGGCGAGGCTGGTAATGGGAGCGAGATGCATCAGCGCGGTGCGGCGCAGGGCGAGCAGGGCCAGGGCCATCAGCCCGCTCGCCAGCACGATGGCGAGGATGCGGCGGGCAAGCGCGCGGTCCGGCGCGAAATCGGCGCGGCGGCGAAGCAGGAGGGCGAGGGCGATGGCGTTGAACCAGGCGGCGAGACTGGTGGAGAGCGCGATGCCGACCTGTTGCAGCGGATGCATCAGGGCGAGGTTTAGGGCGAGGTTGATCGCGACCGCGGCGAGCCCGGTCTTGACCGGGGTGGAGGTGTCGCCGCGGGCGAAGAAGCCGGGGGCGAACAGTTTCACCAGCACGAAGGCGGGCAGGCCGAAAGCATAGACGGCGAGGGCGGCAGCGCTGCGCGCGGCATCGGTGTCGGAAAAGGCGCCATGGGCAAAGAGGGTGCGCATCACTGGCAGGCCGATCGCGGCGAGGGCGGCAGCGGCGGGCAGGGTGAGCAGCAGCGAGACCGCGATGGCGCGGTTGAGCGACTCGCGGGCGGCGTCGGTCTCGTTGCGACGGAACTGACGCGAGAGGCTCGGCAGCAGCACGGTGCCGACCGCGGTGCCGATGACGCCGAGGGGAAGCTGGTTCACCCGGTCGGCATAATAGAGCACGGAGACCGTGCCGGTGGGCAACAGCGAGGCGATGATGGTATCGACCGTGAGGTTGAGCTGGGTGACGCCAGCGCCGATCAGCCCGGGGCCGAGGCGGCGCAGCACGGTGCGCGCCCCCGGCGTGAGGCGCGGGACGCGCAGGCGCAGCGGCGAGCCGGCGCGAGCCATCGCCCAGGCGAGCAGGACGAACTGCACGATCCCCGACAAAGCGACGCCATAGGCCAGCGCCTCGGGCACGCGCTGGCCGGCGGCGTGCAGGATGAGAAGGGTTGCGATGATGCAGACATTGAACAGGATGGGTGCCGCGGAGGCAGCGGCGAAATGGCCGCGCGCGTTCAGCACGCCGGAGAACAGGGCGCAGAGGCAGATCAGCCAGAGATAGGGGAAGGTGATGCGCGAAAGCCGGACCGCGAGGGCGAATTTTGCCGGATCGGCGCGGAAGCCGGGGGCCAGGATGTCGAGCACGAGGGGCATGAACACGAGGCCGAGGATGGTGAGCGCGAAGAGGAACAGCGCCATGATGGCAGTGACCTCCTCGGCGAGGCGGCGGGCCGGGGCTTCGCCGTCCTGCGCGAGGGCGCCGGCATAGGCGGGGATGAAGGCGGCGCTGAACGCGCCCTCGCCGAACAGGCGGCGGAACAGGTTGGGCAGACGCAGCGCCACGAAAAATGCGTCCGCCGCCGGGCCGGCACCGAGCAGGGCGGCGATCAGGATGTCGCGCGCGAAGCCGAGCACCCGACTGCCCATCGTCCAGGCGCCCACGGTCAGCGCATTGCGTAGCATTCTTGCTCCTTGGCGGTTGGCGTCCGGCCGGATCGGCCGCAACCAGCGCAGAGCATTAGCGGGGGGCGGGGACGGTTTCCAGCCTTGCGTGGGCGGGGAGGATGAAGCCGTCGGTGGGGTAGATGGTGCGGCCGGGTTCGTGATCGGGCGCGTACCAGACGCGCACCGAAGTCCAGTCATTCGCGGGCGAGACATCGAGCACCGGGGTGGCGCGCTGAATGCGGCCGGGCAGCCAATTGGCCTGGGTGACGAGGATCTCGCGCGGGCCGAGGACACGGGTAACGACAGCGACATGCCCGGCGGTCATCGCGCCGTGGCGGCGGAAGACCAGCACGGCGCCGGGGACGGGGCGCTGCGCGCGGGGGTATCGCCCGTCGGCCTCGTCCCACCAGCGCCAGGCATCGCCGGTGATCTCGATGCCGGAGACGGCGCGGGCATAGGGCACGCAGGTGAGCGTGGTCGGGGTGCCGTATCCGGCGAAGCGCGAGCTGGCACAGGCGGCGAGCAGCAGCGGCGCCACGAGGGCGGGCAGAGCGAGTCGCATGGGCAGAGAATACCTGCTAGTCAGCCGGCATGGACACGATTTATCGCGGCGACCTGTCGACTCCGGCGGGACGGCGCAATGCCTGGATCGACGCGCTGTTCGTCGACCACGCCGTGCTGCGGCTGGGCTGGACCAATTTTGCGCCGGTCAAGCCGGGCGCGCTGTATCGCTCGAACCATCCGGTGCCGTTCCAGCTGGCGAAATTCCGCCGCCTGGTCGGGCTCAACACGCTGATCAACTTGCGCGGCGAGTGCCGCAACGGCTCGGACGCGCTCTCGCGCGAGGCGGCGCGGCGGCTCGGGCTCGATTTCTACGACATGGCGCTGGAATCGCGCGGCGCGCCGCATCGCGACCGCATCCTGCGGCTGGCCGAGATCATCCGCACGATGCGGCGGCCGGCGCTGGTGCACTGCAAGTCCGGCGCCGACAGGGCGGGGATCGCGAGCGCGTTGTTCGTGCTGATCGAGGGCGGCAGCGTCGCCGAGGCGCGGCGGCAGCTCAGCCTGCGCTTCGGCCATATCCGGCAGTCGAATACCGGGATTCTGGACGCCTTCCTCGATATGTACGAGGAGGAGGGCAGCGGTATGGCGTTTCTCGACTGGGTGCGCGACGCCTATCACGAGCAGGCGCTGCGCGAGCGCTACGCGCGCGAGACACGCAATCGGCCGGGGCGGCGGATCGCACGGTTCGTCAACGACCGGCTGCTCGCCCGGGAGTGACCGGGCGGCGGCGCGGGCGGCTGGTCGCGATCAGACCTCGGGCGGTGCGGCGCTGATCGGGATTTCGCGGGCTTCGGTGGAAGGCTGGTCGCCGAGGCCGGGGGCGGGTTCAGCAAGATCCTGATCGTCCTGGGCGTCGGAGGATTGCGAGGCGTCGTTGCGCCGGGCGTGGCCGTTGCCGTGCTGTGTCTGGGCTGCCTGGTTCATCGCTGAAATGATGCGAAAATAATGTTCGGCATACTGGAAATAGCTTTCGGCGAGAACGCGGTCGCCGGCACTTGAGGCATCGCGTCCAAGCTGCTGATACTTGTCGTAAAGCTGCTGGGCGGTGCCGCGGACCCGCTGTTCGGGGCCATTGCTGTCAAAGACGTGATTGCGGTTCAGCGGGGTGCCCCCCTGATAGCTGCGAAAAGAACCGCCGCCGCCACCACGATTGTTGCGCCCGCGCATACGTTTTATGTTCATAGAGTTCCGGTATCCTGTTGCAGTGCGACCATGCGCGTGCCGGACCGTCGTTTCCCTGGTCGTGGTCGGGCAGCGTCTTTCATGGCGTGGTCGTTCAAACGAGTTCGATACGGCACCTGCGGAACCGGCACCGCGTCGCGGGACGAAGCGGTCGGGAACCCGCCGTTCCGGCCTCATGAGGCCGGGTATCGAATACGGAATTGTTATCTAGTCTGATTCGGCCGGAACGCCAAATGGTTTTTCACGAATATTTTCCCGCCCCTGACATGAACACGGCGCGGGGGATGCCGGCGAGATCGGGTTCGGCGGCCGCATCCAGCCCGTGCGCGGCGGCGAGGGCGATAAGGGCTTGGGCCTGGCCGATCCCGGCTTCGAGGATGGCGAGCCCGCCCGGGGCGAGCAGGCGCGGCAGATCCGCGACGATGCGGCGATAGGCGTCGAACCCGTCGGCGCCGCCATCGAGGGCGGAGGCGGGCTCGTGGGCGGCGACTTCCGCCATCAGGCCGGGGATGTCGGCACTCGGGATATAGGGCGGGTTGGCGAGGATGAGGTCGAAACGGGCGGCGATCGCCTCTGCCCAGTCGGCGCAGCAGAAGGCGGCGCGGGACGCAAGGCCGGTGCGGGCGGCATTGGCGCGGGCGAGGGCGCAGGAAGCGGGCACGCGGTCGATGCCGAGGCCGCAAGCGTCGGGGTATTCGGTGAGGGCGGCGAGGAGCAGCGCGCCGGTGCCCGTGCCGAGATCGAGGATCGTGCGGATCTTGTCCCGGTCGGGGCGGTGGCGCAGCGCGGCTTCGATGAGGGTTTCGCTGTCTGGCCGGGGGATGAGCGTTGCCGGCGAGACGGCGAGATCGAGGCTCCAGAAGCCTTTTGCGCCGGTGATGTAGGCGAGCGGCTCGCGGGCGGCGCGGCGGCGGGCGAGGGCTAAAGCGGGTTCGGGATCGACCTCGTCGAGCGCCCAGAGTGCGGCGAGGTCGACGCCGAGCGCGTGGGCGAGGATGAGGCGGGCCTCGCGGGTCGGGTTTTCGACGCCGCCCGCGGCGAGGATGCGGCCGAGTTCGCGCAGGGCCTCGGTGGTCGGGATCATGCGCCGGCGGCGGCGAGGCGGGCGGCCTGGTCTTCCTCGGTCAGCGCATCGATGATGTCGTCGAACTCGCCGAGCATGACGCGGTCGATCTTGTGCAGGGTGAGGTTGATCCGGTGGTCGGTGACGCGGCCCTGGGGGAAATTGTAGGTGCGGATGCGTTCGGAACGGTCGCCGGTGCCGACCTGGGACTTGCGGTCGGCGGCGCGGCCGGCGGCGGCGGCGGCGCGGGACTGCTCGTAGAGCCGGGCGCGCAGGATCTTCATCGCCTTGGCGCGGTTCTTGTGCTGGCTGCGCTCCTCCTGCATGGCGACGACGATGCCGGTGGGCAGATGGGTGATGCGGACGGCGCTCTCGGTCTTGTTGACGTGCTGGCCGCCGGCGCCGGAAGCGCGGAAGACGTCGATCCGGAGATCGGCCTCGTTGATCTCGACATCGACATCCTCCGCCTCGGGCAGGACGGCGACGGTGACGGTGGAGGTGTGGATGCGGCCCTGGGTTTCGGTGGCGGGGACGCGCTGGACGCGGTGGACGCCGCTTTCGAACTTGAGGCGGGCAAAGACGGCGCTGCCGGTGATTTCGGCGATGCCCTCACGCAGGCCGCCAAGCTCGGTCTCGGTATAGTCCAGCACCTCGAAGCGCCAGCCACGCAAATCGGCGTAGCGGCGATAGGCGGCGAAGAGTTCGGCGGCAAACAGCGCGGCCTCGTCGCCGCCGGCGGCGGGGCGGATTTCGAGGATGGCGGGGCGTTCGTCGGCGGCGTCGCGCGGCAGGAGGGCGAGGCGGATTTCGTGTTCGAGACGCGGCAGGGTCTCGCGCAGGGCGAGGAGTTCGGCATCGGCCAGCTCGCGCAGCTCGGGATCGGCGCGGGCGGCCTCGGCCTCGTCGCGAGCACGCTCGGCGGCGCGGAGCAGAAGGATCTGCTGCTCGACCGGCTCGATTTCGGCCAGCTCGCGCGAGGCGGCGACGAAGCGCTCGCCATCGACCCCGGCGGCGAGCATCGCGCGCAACTCCTCGGCGCGGAGAACGATACGGTCGAGGTTCTGCTCCAGGGTCATCGCGTCAGCTGGTCATCCGAGGGCGGCGAGAAGCTCGGCGCGGGGGAGTTCGCGCTGGGCGCCGTCGTCGAGGGTTTTGAGGGTGACGGCGCCGCGGGCGAGTTCGTCCGCACCGATCAGCACCGCGGCGCGGGCGTTGATACGGTTGGCGCGTTCGAGACGCTTCTTCAGGTTGCCGCGATAGGCGGCCTCGGCGGCGATGCCGGCGCGGCGGAGGGTGGCGAGGATCTCGATCGCGGCGGTCTGCTCGGCCTCGCCCATCGGTATGATGGCGACGGGGCGCGGCGTGGCGGGGGGGGCTGCCAGCAGCATGGCGAGGCGCTCGATGCCCGCCGCCCAGCCGACGCCGGGGGTGGGCGGGCCGCCCATCTGCTCGACCAGTTGGTCGTAGCGGCCGCCGCCGAGCACCGTGCCCTGCGCGCCGAGGGCGGTGGAGACGAATTCGAAGGCGGTATGGTTGTAGTAGTCGAAGCCGCGGACGATTCGCGGGTTCTCGACGAAGGCGATGCCAAAGGCGGCAAGTGCGGATTTGAGCCCGTCATAGAAGGCGGCGGAGGAGGGGTTCAGGTGGTCGTAGATAAGCGGGGCGTCGGCAAGGAGGCGGATGTCGTTCGCATCCTTGGTGTCGAGGATCCGCAGCGGGTTCTTGACCAGGCGGACCTTGCTCTCGTCGGAAAGCTCGGATTCATAGCGGGAGAGATAATCCACCAGGGCGGTGCGGTAGGCATCGCGGCTGTCGCGGTCGCCCAGCGTGTTGATGTGCAGGGTGATGCTGGCGCCGACGCCAAGCTCGTCGAGGATCTGCTGGCCGCAGGCGATCGCCTCGGCATCGGCCAGCGGCTCGGCGGCGCCGATGATCTCGAAGCCAATCTGGTGGAACTGGCGGTAGCGGCCCTTCTGCGGGCGCTCGTAGCGGAACATCGGGCCCTGGTAGAAGATTTTCTGCGGCAGGGTCTGGGTGAGGCCGTTGGAGACCAGGGCGCGGCAGACGCCGGCGGTGCCCTCGGGACGCAGCGTGACGGATTCGCCGGAGCGATCCTCGAAGCTATACATCTCCTTGGTCACCACATCGGAGGTTTCGCCGAGGTTGCGGGCGAAGACGGAGGTGAGCTCGAAGACCGGTGTGGCCCATTCGGCGGCGCCGTAGAGCGCGGCGATGCGGCGGGCGGTCTCGATCACGTGGTGATGCCGGCGCGCGTCCTCGCCGATGATGTCCTGGGTGCCGCGCACGGGTTGGGGCTTGGTCAAGGCGGAAATCCTTCAGACAGCGGAGATTGCCGGTGGTTTGCCGGAAATCGCCGCCGCTGAACAGTCCGCAACGCGCGGGCGGGCTATTCCGCCGCCTGCTTCGCCGCCGCCTTTTCCTCGCGCAGGCGGGCGGCACGCTGTTCGACGAGGTCGACGACATGGTCGATCATCGCCGCCCCCTCGATCGTGTGGTCGGTCTTGCCGGCGGCATAGACCATGTGGCGGCCATTGCCGCCGCCGGTGACGCCGAGATCGGTCATTAGCGCCTCGCCCGGCCCGTTGACCACGCAGCCGATGATCGAGAGGGTGATCGGCTCCTCGATATGGGCGAGACGGTCTTCGAGCTGGGCCACCGTGTCGATCACGTTGAAGCCCTGGCGGGCGCAGGAGGGGCAGGAGATGACGCGCACGCCGCGATGGCGGATGCCGAGCGACTTCAGGATGTCCCAGCCGACAGCGACTTCTTCCTCCGGCTCGGCGGAGAGGGAAACGCGCATCGTGTCGCCGATGCCGGCCCACAGCAGCGAGCCCAGCCCGATCGAGGATTTGACCGTACCGGTGCGCCGTCCGCCGGCCTCGGTGATGCCGATATGCAGCGGGTGGTCGCAGACCTCGGCGAGCTGCTGATAGGCGGCGACGGCCATGAACACGTCCGACGCCTTCACGCTGATCTTGAATTCATGGAAGTCGTGATCCTGAAGGATCTTCGCGTGTTCGAGGGCGGATTCGACCAGGGCGTCGGGGTTCGGCTCACCGTATTTCTCGAGCAGGTGCTTCTCCAGTGAGCCGGCATTGACGCCGATGCGGATGGAGCAGCCGTGATCGCGGGCGGCGGCGACGACCTCGCGCACGCGCTCGGCGCTGCCGATATTGCCGGGGTTGATGCGCAGGCAGGCCGCCCCCGCCTTCGCCGCCTCGATCGCGCGGCGGTAGTGGAAATGGATGTCTGCGACGATGGGGACGTTCACCTGCTTCACGATGTCGGCGAGGGCAGCGGTAGCCGCCTCGTCGGGGCAGGAGACGCGGACGATGTCGACCCCGGCGCGCTCGGCACGCTGGATCTGGGCCACCGTGGCCGCGACGTCGTCGGTCGGCGTGTTGGTCATGGTCTGCACGGTGATCGGCGCGTCGCCACCGACCTTGACCGGGCCGACGCTGATCTGCCGCGACTTGCGGCGGATGATCTGCTGGTATTCGCGGTAGTTCATCGGGCTCGCTTCCGTGGAGGGGTTACTGTGCTGCCGGGCTGGCGACCGGGGCGGTTGCGCCGCCCGCGGGCGCGGCCGGCGTGAGGGGAACGCTGTGGAGCACCGCGCCGGGCTTGCCGAGCGGCGCGCCGGCAGTGCCGTTGCGGACCAGTTCGGTGCCGCCGGCATTGCCCGTGGTCATGGTCAGGCCCGGCTCGTTCGGCACCGGCCAGGACTGGCCGGCCTTGAGCACGCGGCTGAACAGGATGGTGCCGTGCGGGCCACGAACCTCAACCCAGCTGTCGGCACTGGCGCTGATCACCAGCGGGTTAGCGCTGACCGACGCGGCTGCTGCGGGAGCCTGGCCAGCAGGCAAAGCACTCGTAGCTGCGGTGCCGGGGGGCGTGGTCCCAGCGGCGGCCGTGCCGGCGGCAGCGGCCGGCGTTCCGGCGGCAGTGGAGGCTGATGTGCCGGCGATGACCGCACCGGAATTGCCGCCGGGGTTCGCGGCGCTATCTGCCGTGCCGGTGCCCGCCGTCGGGTTCGGCATCGCGCTGTCTGCGGCGGCCGAGCCGGGCGTTGACGCAGCGGGGGTGCCGGGCGTCGCCCCCGGTGGGGTGGAAGACGCCGTCTGCGACACCGCGGCTTGGGATGCGCTGGCTTGCGCGGTGGCAGCCGGGGGCGCTCCCGCCGAAGCCGATGCCGCCGGCGGTGTGGCGGCGGACGGCGCAGGGGCGCTGGTTCCCGATGCGGGCGCGCCGGCGGCAGCGGTTTTGGCCGGCGCTGGCGCCGGCGTCGGTGCCGATGATTTCGGGATCGCCAGCGGGGCGAGTTTGGCCGGGACCTCGGGGACCATGCGCGCCATCCGGAGTTCATGCTCCGAATGGCGATACCAGAAGAAATAGCCGGCGAGGCCGACCGCGGCGACAAGGAAGAGTACGGCGCCGGGCGGAACGGCGCGGTCCGGCAACGGCTCGGGGAAGCTCAGGGCTGGCGGGCGGCTGCGGCTCATGCCCTCGGCGCGGAAGCGGCGGAGGATTTCCTCGGGATCGAGTCCCATGATCTCGGCATAGGAGCGGATGAAGCCGGCCGCGTAGGTCGGCGCAGGCAGTGCCGTGAGATTGCCGGATTCGATGGCCTCGAGAAACACCCGCCTGATCTTCAGGCGTGCCGCTATATCCGGCAGTTTCCAGCCCAGACGCTCGCGGAAGGCGCGCAATTCGGCGCCGACGGCTTCCGGCCCGCCACGGGAGGATGTGTCGTATCCGGCAGTTGTGAGGTCGTTGTCGCCGTTCATGATGCCCTTGAATGCCCGCGGGGCGGAGTTGAGGGAGGACGGCCGAGAGGCGGCGACCTGCCACAGCAGCCGGGCGAAATAGAGTCCCGGTCCGTGCATTTGCCCGGTCTCGACCCGGTCCGGACGGCGGTTTAGCGCGTTCGGCCTAGATCGGCAAACCGTGTTCCCGCGCCCAGGCCGTGAGAGGTTCGCGCAGCGAGGTGCCGGCGGCGCCGGCGCGGCGGAGTTCGCGCAGCACCGGGCGCAGGGCGGCGAGATCGGCATCGGCGAACAGCGCCTTGACCGGCAGGATCGCAGCACCGGACATCGACAGCGTATCGACCCCGATGGCGGCGAAGACCAGCGCGTCGAGCGGCCGGCCGGCGGCCTCGCCACAGATCGAGAAACCCACCTCCTCCTCGGCGCAGGCCGCGGCAAGGCCCTCGATCAGTTCCAGCACCGGGGCGGAGAGCACGTCGTAACGGCCGGCGAGGCGCGGCGTGCCGCGATCGGCGGCAAAGAGGAACTGCATCAGGTCGTTGGTGCCGAGGGAGACGAAATCGGCCTCGGCGAGCAGGCCGGGGAGCTGGAAGAGCAACGAGGGCACTTCGAGCATGGTGCCGATCTCGATGCGGTTCGGCTTCTCGTCGAGCCGCGCGGCCTCGGCCTCGAGCAGGTCGCGCGCCGCACGGAATTCGGCGACCGTCGCCACCATCGGGAACATCACCGAGAGGTCGAGACCGACCGCGCCCATCAGCAGGGCGCGGAGCTGCTTGCGCAGGATGGCCGGGCGGTCGAGCCCGACGCGCAGCGAGCGCCAGCCCATCGCCGGGTTCTCCACCTGGTCGTCGGCTTCGCCGGGCAGGAGCTTGTCGGCGCCGAGATCGAGGGTGCGGAAGACGACGCGCTTGCCATCGGCGCGCTGGAGGACGCGGCGATATTCGGCCGCCTGGGCGGCGACGCCGGGCACGCGGGCAGCGGCGAGGGCGGCGATCTCGGTGCGGTAGAGGCCGATGCCCTCGGCGCCGGTGCGGGTGAGCTGGTCGATCTCGAAGGCGAGGCCGACATTGAGCATCAGCGCGACCTCGGTGCCGTCCTGGGTGCGGGCCGGACGGTCGCGGAAGACGGCAAGCTCGGCGGCGCGGGCGCCACGGGCGGCGAGGGCGCGGTCATACAGCGCGGTGACCTCGGGATCGGGGCGAAGGATCAGGGCGCCGGATTCGGCGTCGAGCAGCACGGGATCGCCCTGACGCGCAGCCTCGGTGGCACCGGCCTCGACAGCGATGGCGGGGATTTCCAGCGCGCGGGCGAGGATTGCGGCGTGGCCCCCGGTGCTGGCCTCCTCGATCGCCACGCCGGCAATGCCGCGCTGGTGCCAGTCGAGCAGTTCGGCGGGGCCGAGGCGGCGGCAGACCAGGACCATGCCGCGCGCATCCTCAGGCTTCGCGGTGCCGGCGCCAAGGGCTACGAGCATTCGCTCGATCATGTCCTCGATATCGGCGACACGCTCCCGCAGATAGGGATCGGCCACCTTGCGCATGCGCCGGCGCAGCTCGCTGCCGACCTGGTCAACCGCGGCCTCGGCGGTCAGGCCATCATTGATCGCGGCGCGGACGCGCTCGAGCCAGCCGGTGCCCTGCGAGATCAGGCGGTAGGCCTCCAGAACCTCGCGGGTGGCGTGGCCGGTGGGCAGATGCTCGGAGACGAGGTTGTCGAGCGAGGTTTCGGCATCGGCCATCGCCTGGTCGAGCCGGGACAGCTCGGCGGCCGTGTCTTCGGCGAGGACGTGGCGCGGGCCGGGAGAGCGGCCGAAGGGCAGCACGGTGCCGCGCACGATGCCGGGGGCGAGCGGATGGCCGGAATAGCGCCGTGCCAGAGCATCGCCGAAGCCGGCAGCGGCGATGTCGGCGGCACCCTGGCTGGCGAGAATCTCGCCGATCAGCATGGCGATGGTCGAGATCGTCTCGACCTCGAGCGGGGTGTAGACGCGGGGGTCGGAATTCTGCACCGCGATGACGCCGAGCGTGCGACCGGCACGGCGGATCGGCACTGCGAGCATCGAGGCGTAGCGTTCCTCGCCGGTTTCGGGCCGGTAGGCGAATTCGGGGTGGTTCTGCGCGTCCGGCAGGTTGAGCGCCTCGCCCTTGGCGGCAGCAAGGCCGATGATGCCCTCGCCAACCCGCACCCTTGTATGGCCGACCGCGGCGATGCGCAGCCCGTGGGTGGCGGCGAGTTCGAGCATTTCGCCGGCACGGGCGACATAGACCGAGCAGACCTCGACCGCGAGTTCAGCGGCGATCAGCTCCACCAGCTCGGCCAGGCTGGAATTGCCGGAGCTCAGCCGGTCGCGCAGCTTCGCGAACAGCCGCCGCGAGGCGGCGAGCGGGATATTGCGTGGGCGGGGCGCGCCCTTAGGCCGCTTCGATCGAGGCATCCGGCTGGCGGGCGGTGGCGCGGGCAGCGAAGGCGGCATCGGCCTGGGCGATGAGCTCGGCGATGATCGCGGCGACCGGCTGGATCGCGGTGACCATGCCGACCGACTGGCCGGCCATCACCGAGCCCTGCTCGACATCGCCTTCGATCACCGCGCGGCGGAGCGCGCCGGCCCAGAAATGCTCGATCGAGAGCTGGGCCTGCTCCTTGTCGAGTTCGCCGGTCTGGAAGCGGCGGATGGTTTCGGCCTGATGCTCGATGAAGCGGGCAGTGCCGGCATTGGCGAGGCCGCGCACCGGGATGACCGGAAAACGGGCATCGAGCTGGACCGAGGGGATCGCGTCGCGCGCGTTGGCCTTGAGGAAGGCGGCCTTGAAATTGGCGTGGGCGATGCTCTCGGCGGAGGCGGCGAAGCGGGTGCCGAGCTGCACACCGGCGGCGCCCATTTCGAGGAAGGCGAGGATCGCCTCGCCGCGGCCGATGCCGCCAGCGACAAAGACCGGAACCTCGGTGATGACGGGCAGGATTTCCTGCGCCAGCACCGCCAGCGAGACCGGGCCGATATGGCCGCCGGCCTCGGACCCCTCGATCACCAGCGCGTCGGCGCCGCTGCGGATGAGGCGTTTCGCGAGCACCAGGGCGGGCGCGAAGCAGACGAGTTTGGCGCCGCCGTCCTTGACCGCGCGGACCGCGGCGGAGGAGGGCAGGCCGCCGGCGAGCACGACATGCCCCACGCCGTGGCGGACACAGACCGCGATCAGCTCAAGGAGCTGCGGGTGCATGGTGATCAGGTTGACGCCGAAGGGTTTCGTGGTGAGCGCCTTCGTTGCGGCGATCTCGGCATCGAGCAGTTCGGGGCTCATCGAGCCGCAGGCGATCACGCCGAAGCCGCCGGCATTGGAGATGGCGGAGACGAGGTGGCGCTCGCTGACCCAGCTCATGGCGCCACCCATGATCGCGGTTTCGGTACCGAGAAAATCGCGCCCGCGGGCCCAGAGCTGATCGAGCGCGCTCACGCGACGTCGAGCCCATAGGCGGTGTGCAGGGCGCGCACGGCGAGTTCGGTGTATTCGGCGTCGATCAGCACGCTCACCTTGATCTCGCTGGTCGAAATCACCTGGATGTTGATGCCGCGGGCGGCGAGCGAACGGAACATGGTGCCAGCGACACCGGCATGGCTGCGCATGCCAACGCCGACGACCGAGATCTTGGCGACGTCGGGATCGGTCGCGAGGTCGGCGAAGCCGATCTCGTCGCGCTTCTCGTCGAGCACGAGGCGGGCGCGGGGCAGCTCGGTCTTGTTGAGGGTGAAGGTCATGTCGGTGGTGCCGTCGGCGGAGACGTTCTGCACGATCATGTCGACATTGATACCGGCCTCGGCGAGCGGACCGAACACCGAGGCGGCGACGCCGGGGCGGTCGGGCACGCGGCGGACGGTGACCTTGGCCTCGTCACGCGAATAGGCGATGCCGGCGACGATTTCCTGTTCCACGATTTCATCCTCATCAACGACCAGCGTTCCCGGGGCATCGGTGAAGCTGGAGAGAACCTGCACCCGCACCCGCTCCTTCATTGCGAGTTCGACGGAGCGAGTCTGCAATACTTTCGCACCAACCGAGGCCAGCTCCAACATCTCTTCATACGCGATGGCTGGCAACTTGCGCGCTTTCGGGACGATGCGCGGGTCGGTGGTATAGACGCCGTCGACATCGGTGTAGATGTCGCAGCGGTCGGCCTTGACGGCAGCGGCAACGGCAACGGCGGACGTATCGGACCCGCCGCGGCCGAGGGTGGTGACGCGGTTATCCGGCCCGATGCCCTGGAAGCCTGCGATCACCGGCACCTGGCCCATCTGCATGCGCCGGATCAGCTCGGCGCCGTCGATCCCATCGATCCGCGCCTTGCCGTGCTGGCCGTCGGTGCGGATGGGGATCTGCCAGCCGGTCCAGGAGCGGGCGTCGACGCCGATGGTCTGCAGGGCGATCGCGAGCAGGCCGACCGTGACCTGTTCGCCGGTGGCCACCACCGTGTCGTATTCCCGCGCGTCGTAGAGCGGGGAGAGTTCCTGGCACCAGGCGACGAGCTGGTTGGTGGCGCCGGCCATTGCCGAGGTGACGACGGCGACCTCGTGCCCCTCGTCCACCACGCGCTTGACGCGCGCGGCGACGTTGCGAATCCGGTCCAGATCGGCGACAGAAGTGCCGCCGAATTTCATCACGATGCGCGCCATGTGATCCGATCTTGCCGTGAAACTGGTATCAACGCGGGAGCGGCGCTTGCTGCCGTCTCCCGGCAGGCTCACATAGCGAGAGCCCGGGAGAAGGGCAATGCAGGCCGGAGAGGATGTGAGCATGGATGACGGGCAGTCCGCCGGACGGGCGGACGCGGCGGAGGTGCGGAAGTTCGACGCGCTGGCGGCGCGCTGGTGGGACAGGCACGGGCCGATGCGCGCGCTTCACGCCATGAACCCGGCGCGCAGCCGGTGGATCGTCGATCACATGTCGGCGGTGCGCGGCGAGGCTGCGGGGGTGGAGTTGCTCGATGTCGGCTGTGGTGCCGGGCTGCTGGCGGAAAGCCTTGCGCGTGCCGGTTGCCGGGTGACGGCGATCGACGCCGCGGCCGAGGCGATCGCGGTGGCGCGGGCGCATGCGGCAGCACAGGGGCTGGAGATCGACTACCGCGCGACGACGACCGACACGCTCGTCGCCTCCGGCGTGCGGTTCGACGCAGTGACGGCGCTGGAGGTGATTGAGCATGTGCCAGACCCGCAGGGGTTTCTCGACACGCTGGCCGGGTTGCTGCGGCCAGGCGGCCGGTTATTCATATCAACACTGAATAGAACGCCACAATCTATTGTTTTTGCAAAATATACAGCGGAATATGTACTTCGCTTGGCACCGCCCGGCACGCATGACTGGCGGAAATTCATCACCCCGGGCGAGCTTGCCGCGATGTGCCGCGCCGCCGGGCTGCGGCTGGCGGCGACGGCGGGGATGGTGCCGGCGCCGCTGCGAGGCGGGTTTCGCATCGGGCGGGATACCGGGATCAATTATATCGCGATGGCGGTGGCGCCGGGCTGACGCCGCGGCACGGTCCAGCCCCGCCAGAAGTTGATGAATGTTTTAGGTATGCCGGGCCGTCCTTGTGTGGTCATATGCGTCATCGCCGCATGGCTCGTATGCGGCGCGATGGCGGAGGTGACCGATGGGCGAACGGGTGGCGAGCGGGGCGCGGGGTGAGGAGCGGCGGCCGCTTTCGGTCGGCATTCTCCTCACGCACGATTTCACGCTGTCGGCATTGTCGATGTTCGTCGACACGCTGCGGCTCGCCGCTGACGAATCGGATTTCTCGCGACCGATCAATTGCCGCTGGACGATCATGTCCGACACTGCGGCGCCGATTCGCGCGAGCTGCGGGGTGCAGGTGCTGCCCGGTACGCCGTTTCTCGACCCCTCCGGCTTCGATTACGTGGTGGCGATCGGCGGGTTGCTGACCGGGCTCAACCAGAACGCAGCACCGCTTTGCGCCTATCTCACCCGTGCGGCGGCGGCTGGGGTGAAGCTCGTCGGCATCTGCAACGGCAGTTTCCTGCTCTGCCAGGCGGGCTTGATGCAGGGGCGGCGCGTTTGTGTCAGCTGGCTGCACTATCAGGATTTCCGCGCAGCCTTTCCCGATCACGAGGTGACCGGCGACCGGCTGTTCGAGATCGATGGCGACCGGATCACCTGCGCTGGC
This sequence comes from Acidiphilium sp. C61, assembly GCF_905116885.1. Taxonomy (NCBI): domain Bacteria; kingdom Pseudomonadati; phylum Pseudomonadota; class Alphaproteobacteria; order Acetobacterales; family Acidocellaceae; genus Acidiphilium; species Acidiphilium sp. C61. Next base: position 90,967 of record NZ_CAJHNI010000005.1, read on the forward strand.
GGGGCTGGCGCGGCGGATCTCGCGGCGCTGCTGATCGAGCGGCATCTCGGCAGCAGGCTGGCGCAGAAGCCGCATCAGGTACTGCAACTGGCGCGCACGCGCGGCGAGGAGGCGGTGCAGCCGCACCCGCCGGTGGCGCATGACGTGGCCGACGGGCAGGTGCGCCGGGCGCTGCTGATGATGGAACAGAACCTGTCCGACCCGGTGCCGATCGCCATCATCGCGCGGCGACTTGGCCTGTCGACGCGGCAGTTGGAACGGCGCTTCGAAGCCGCACTCGGGCAGCGGCCCTCGCTGCTCTATCGCACGCTGCGGTTACGCTATGCCCGCTGGCTGCTGGAGACGACCGACCGGTCGGTGACGGATATCGCGCTGGAGGCCGGCTTTGCAGACTGCGCGCATTTCTCCCGCCAGTTCAAGGCGCTGCATGGGCTGTCGCCCTCGCAGATGCGGCCAGGGGTGGCCATGCGGGGCGGCTCCGGCGGCGATGGGTCGGGGCTTCATGCCGGTCCGCGCCCATTCTGACGGTAATATGTGAAAAACACATGGCCGCCATGCGAGGGGCCTGCGAAATCGTTCTGGCGCAATGTCGCAAAAGCCAAAGACGCTGCATCACCGAACCGTCACATTCCGTTGCCGGGCGCTGATCCTTGTCGAAAGTGCCGTTATTGAAAGTGCCGTTATTGAAAGTGAACGTCATGACGGATGTCGCTTCCCCCGCATTGCGCGACCTGGTGGCCCGTCGGCGCCCCGGATACATGCTGGAGCGGGAGTTCTATACCGATCCGGACATCTTCCGCGCCGATCTCGAATACATCTTCAACCGGCACTGGATTTTCGTCGGCGTCGAGCCGGACGTACCCGAGCCTGGCGACGTGATGACGCTGAAGATCGGCAACAACGAGATCCTGATCTGCCGCGACGACGATGGCGCGATCCATGCCATGCACAATGTCTGCCGGCACCGCGCGGCGCGGCTGGTCTCGACCGAGAAGGCGACCGTGGGGCGGCTGGTCTGCCCGTATCACACCTGGACCTATGGGCTCGACGGCGCGCTCCTGCATGCCGAGCATATGGGCGAGGGGTTCGATCATTCCTGCAACGGGCTGAAGAAGATCCATCTCCGCTCGCTGGAGGGACTGCTCTTCGTCTGCCTCGCCGAGACGCCGCCGGCGGATTTCGACGAGATGGCACGGATCGTCGGGCCGTATGTTGCACCGCACGAGATCGCCAACTGCAAGGTGGCCCAGCAGATCGACCTGATCGAGGAGGGCAACTGGAAGCTGACGATGGAGAACAACCGCGAGTGCTATCACTGCGCGATGAACCATCCGGAGCTGACGTCCTCGATCTTCGAGTTCGGCTTCGGCTTCGACGCCCGCGAGGACGATCCTGCGCGCGCGGCGCTGCGGCGGAGCTATGACGACATGGTCGCGCGCTCGTGCAGCGCCTGGACGGCGAGCGGCTTTCCCTCCGAGGAAATCGGCCATCTCGACGACATGGTTTCCGGGTTCAGGATCGGGCGGATGCCGATGGACCGCGAAGGTGAATCGCAGACGCTTGACACCAGGGTGGCGAGCCGGCTGCTGCTCGGCCGGGCGAAGGAAAAGCGGCTCGGCGATCTCTCGTTCCATACCCAGCCAAATTCCTGGCATCATTTCATGAGCGACCACATCGTGACCTTCTCGGTCCTGCCGCTCTCGCCGGACCGCACGCTGCTGCGCACCAAATGGCTGGTGCATCGCGATGCGATCCAGGGTGTGGACTATGATCTCGAAAACCTGATCCGGGTGTGGCGCGAAACCAATCTGCAGGACGGCGCGCTGGTCGGCCTCGCCCAGGCGGGGGCGGCGAGTGCTGGCTATGTGCCGGGGCCGTACTCGACCGAAACCGAAGGCCAGGTCGAGGCTTTCGCCAACTGGTATATCGGTCGCATGGCCGCCCAGCTCGGGATCGAACCGGCGCGATGAACATGACGCCGGCCGAGCGTTGCCGCGCCGCGCGCGATGGCAGCCTGTCCGCGTGGGATCCGGAGGCTGACGACATTCTTGTCTGCGTGGATTCGCGGCTGGAGACGCACGATGTGCGGACCTTCACCTTTGTCGGCCGCACGCCCTCGCGCTTCAGCTACTGGCCAGGGCAGTTCCTTGTGTTCGATGTGCCGGTGGGCGGTGAGATCGTGCAGCGCTGCTATACGATCGCCTCCAGCCCGACGCGGCCGGACCAGATCTCGATCACGGTGAAGCGCAAGCCGGACGGCGTGGTCTCGCCCTGGCTGCACGACAATCTGCGCCCGGGGATGGAGATCCGCGCGATCGGGCCGCTCGGCGATTTCAGCTTCGTGGCGACGCCGGGGGGAAAATACCTGTTCCTCTCGGGCGGCTCGGGGATCACCCCGCTGATGTCGATGACGCGCGCGCATCAGGATCTCGCTCCAGACGCGGATATCGTGTTCATCCATTTCGCGCGGGCGCCAGAGGACATCATTTTCCGCGACGAACTCGCGGTGATGGGGAGGCAGATGCCCAACCTGCGGGTCATTCCGGTGTGCGAGGCGGATGGCGCCGGCGGGCGTTGGGGCGGGCCGCGCGGGCGGGTGACGCCGCAGCTGCTCGCCCTGCTGGCGCCGGATTTCGCCGAACGCTGGATCTTCAACTGCGGCCCCCCGGCCTACATGCAGGTGGTGCGCGAGGGGCTCGTCGGCCTCGGCTACGACATGCGCTATTACTATGAGGAAAGCTTCGATTTCGGCGTGCCGCCACCAGTCGAGGAGGTGCTCGCCGCGCAGGGAGCGGAAACCTTCGAGGTCACGTTCAGCAAGTCCGGCCGGACGATCGGGGTCGCGCCCGGGCAGCATATTCTCGCCGCCGCGCGCGAGGCGGGAATGCGGCTTCCCTCGTCCTGCACCAAGGGCGTGTGCGGCACCTGCAAGAGCAGGCTCGTCTCGGGACGGGTGGACATGAAGCACCAGGGCGGCATCCGCCAGCGCGAGATCGACCAGGACCTGATCCTGATCTGCTGCTCGACACCGCTGACCGATCTCGTGATCGAACGCTGATGATGCGGCCGCTGCCCGCTGTGGCGCTGGCGCCACCGAGAGTCCCGAAGCGGCGAGGCCGCGCATGATCGCCCATGCCGAGGCGCTGTTCCGCCCGCTGACGATCCGCCGGACGACGTTCCGCAACCGGATCATGAGCACGAGCCACGCCCCGGGTTATGGCCGCGACGGCAAGCCGCAGGAGCGGTATCAGCTCTATCACGCGGAAAAGGCGAAGGGCGGCATCGGGCTGACGATGTTCGGCGGATCGTCCTCGGTCTCGCTCGACAGTCCGGCGGCACCTTGGAACCAGATTTCCGTCGCCGATGACAGCGTCATTCCGTATTTTCAGCAGTTTTCCGAACGCGTGCACGCGCATGGCGCGGCGCTGATGATCCAGCTCACGCATATGGGGCGGCGGACGCGCTGGGATACCGAGAACTGGCTGCCGACGCTGTCCGCCTCGCCGCGGCGGGAGCCGGCGAGCCGGTCGATCCCGCGCGAGATGGAGCAGGAGGATATCGATCGGGTGATCGCCGATTTCGCGGCGGCGGCGCGGCGGGCGCGCGAGGGCGGGCTCGATGGCTGCGAACTCTCGGCGGCGCACGGGCATCTGGTCGACCAGTTCTGGTCGCCCTCGGTCAATCACCGCAGCGATGGATATGGCGGATCGCTGGAAAACCGGATGCGGTTCGGTTTCGAGATTCTCGAGGCGATGCGGGCAGCGGCGGGGGATGATTTCCTGATCGGCATCCGCATGTCGGGCGACGAGATGCTGGCCGAGGGGCTGAGCCACGAGGATTGCGTGGCCATCGCCGAGGCGCATGCGCGGCGCGGGCTGGTCGATTTCATCAATGTGCTCGGCGGGCAGGCGCGGGACCATCTGGCGCATGCGGTCTCGCTGCCGAACATGTCCTTTCCGGTAGCCCCCTTCCTGCCGCTGGCCAGCGCGATCCGCCGCGAGGTTGAAGTGCCGGTGTTCCACGCCCAGCGGGTGACCGACCTTGCCACCGCTGCGCGCGCGGTGGCGGAAGGGCATGTCGACATGATCGCGATGACGCGGGCGCATATCGCCGACCCGCACCTCGCGCGCAAGCTGCAGGACGGGCGGGAGGACGATATCCGCCAGTGCGTCGGCGCCGGCTACTGCATCGACCGGATCTATACCGGGGCGGATGCGCTGTGCATCCAGAATGCCGCGACCGGACGCGAGGCGACGATGCCGCACGTGATCGGCAAGGCAGCGCGGCGGCGGCTTGTGGTTGTCGTCGGCGGCGGGCCGGGCGGACTGGAGGCCGCGCGGGTGAGTGCCGAGCGCGGCCACGAGGTGGTGCTGTTCGAGCGGGAGACGGCGCTCGGCGGGCAGATCAACATCGCCGCGAAGGCGGGATGGCGGGAGGCGCTGTCGGGCATTCCGCGCTGGCTCGGCGCGCAGGTGCGCAGGCTCGGCGTGGATCTGCGGCTCGGTCTCGCGGCGGATGCGGCGATGGTGCTGGCGGAACGGCCGGACATCGTGATTCTCGCGACCGGCGGCGTCCCCAATCCGGGTTTCATGGAGGGGGCGGAACTGGTGACAACAACCGCCGCGATCCTGCGCGACGGGATCGCGCTCAGCGGTTCGGTGCTGCTCTATGACGGGATGGGGCAGCACAATGCCGCCTCCTGCGCCGAGTTCCTGGCGAAGCGCGGCGCGCTGGTGGAACTTGCGACCGGCGACCGGATGGCGGCCGAGGAGGTCGGCACCACCAACCAGCCGATCCATCTGCGCGAACTCTACCGCCATGACGTGATCATGACGCCTAATCTCGACCTGCTCGCGGTGCGGCGGGAGGAGAACCGGCTGGTTGCGGTGCTGCGCAACACGATGGATCTCGCCGAGGAAGAACGGGTGGTGGATCATGTCGTCGTCGATTTCGGCACGTTGCCGGATGACGCGCTGTATGATCCGCTGAAGGCGGGGTCGGTCAACCGGGGGCGGATCGATGCCGGCGCGCTGGTGGCAGGGCGGGCGCAGCCCTGGCCGGAGGCAGGATACGCGCTCTATCGCATCGGCGATGCGGCGGCGGGGCGCAACATCCACGCCGCGATCTACGACGCGCTGCGGCTCTGCAAGGATTTCTGATGGCGGGCCTGTTCGTCCTGCTGGCCTGGCTGCTGCTGGCCGGGGTGGTGGGGCAGGCGCTGCGTCTTGCCGCATCATGGCGGCGCGGCGGGGCGGCACCGGTGGACTGGGCGCGCGGGCTGGCGGCGCTGCCGCGGCGGTATCTCGTCGACGTGCATGGCGTGGTTGCATTGCGGGCGGCGGCGGCGCGGATGCACCAGGCGATTGCCGGGGGCTTGCTCGGCGGCACTACGCTTGTGCTGCTGGGCGTCATCTCGGCGCTGCGTGGCGCGGAAATTCTGTGGCTGCTGGCCGCATTCGGCTTTGGTTTCGCAATTTTCGGCGCGCGGCTGGTAGCACAGCGGAGGCAGCCGGTAAGGCCGGCGTCACTCTCCGGCGGGGCGTTCCAGGGTCTGGCGCGAGATCTGGCTGCCTATGCGGCGGGCGGGTTCCTGGCCTCGCTCGGCATTCTGCTCGGGCTGTGGCTGCCGGCACTGGCCGGGATCGGGCTTGCCGCCTGGGGCGGGGCGCGGCTGGTGGCGGGGATCGCGACCGGGCCGATGCGGCACGCGCTGGCCGGGGCGGTGCATCTCGCGGCGCATCCGCGGCCTGAGCGCTTCGCGGGCGCGGCGGCGAGCGGGCTGTTGCCGGCGCAAAAATTCGGTGTGGCGACGATCGCCGATTTCGCCTGGAACCGACTGGCGGGGTTCGATGCCTGCATCCAGTGCGGGCGGTGCGAGGAGGCATGCCCGGCCTTTGCCGCCGGCCAGAAGCTGAACCCGAAGGCGCTGATCCAGGACCTGGCGGCGGCGCTGCATCCTGACGCGCCTTCCTATGCCGGCTCGCCGCATCCCGGCATTTCGTCGCCGGGCCCGGTGCTCGGGCGGCTGCACGCGGAGACTCTGTTCGCCTGCACGACCTGCCGCGCCTGTGTATCCGCCTGCCCGATGATGATCGAGCATGTGGATGCGGTGATCGACCTGCGGCGGCACCTGACACTCGCGGAGGGCGCTGCACCGGGCAAGGCGGACCAGGTGCTTTCGGAGCTGCGCTACGCGTTCAATCCGGGTGGGTTCGAGCCCGGGCGGCGGCTCGATTTCGTCGCCGGCGGGCTGCGCGTGCTGGGCGAGGGCGAGAGCGCCGACATCCTGCTCTGGCTCGGCGATGGGGCGTTCGACGCGCGCTACGGGCGAACGCTGCGGGCGCTGGTGGCAATCATGCGGGCGGCGGGGCTGGATTTCGCGGCGCTGGGGGAAGCAGAACGAGATTGCGGCGACCTCGCCCGGCGGCTCGGCGACGAGGCGGGGTTCGAGCGCCTCGCGCGCGCCAATGTGGCGTCGCTGGCGAGGCGGCGGTTCGGCCGGATCATCACCGCCGATCCGCATGCGCTGCATGTATTGCGGCAGGAATATCCGGCGTTCGGCGGACACTATACGGTGCAGCACCATACGGCGCTGATCGACGAGCTGATCGGCAATGGCGCGATCCGGCCGGGGGCTATATCCGGCGTGACGGTGACCTATCACGACCCGTGCTATCTCGGCCGTTACAACGGCGAGTATGACGCGCCACGGCGGGTGCTGGGGCGGATCGGCGTGGCGGTGAGCGAGATGGAGCGGCATGGCGCGGCCTCGTTCTGCTGCGGCGGCGGGGGCGGCGCGCCGGTTTCGGACATCGCGGGCGAGCGGCGGATTCCGGATTTGCGGATGGCGCAGGCGCGGGAGACGGGGGCCGGGATCGTCGCCGTGGCGTGCCCGGGCTGCACGGCGATGCTGGAAGGGGTGACGGGCGCACGGCCCGAGGTGCGCGACATTGCCGAGCTGGTGCATGAGGCGATGGAAGCGGTGCCGGCGGCGGTGCGGGCGTGAGCGCGAAGCGCCGCGATCCGCGCACCGAGCGCGCGGCGGTGGTGGTGACCGAGGCGCCGCGCCGGCGGATCGACCGAATGCATCGCGGCGGGGTAATCGCGCAGGATGCAGTCGTCGCAAAGGCGGCGGCCGCGGTCGTGACCATCGCCGAGCCAGCCTATCTGGTGTTCGCCGTGGTGGAGATGGCGGGCGGCATGCTGTCGCGCCATGACCGGCAGGTGCTGGGGGCGGCGCGATTGCTCGATGGCGGCGGGAGGGCGGCGGTGGTGCTGCTGGCGCCGAGCCTGCCGGAGGACGCGGGGGCGGCGGGGGCGGACCGGGTGATGATGCTGCCCGAGCGGGACGATCCGGCGGCGTTGGCGGCAGCGGTCGCCGCCGCGATCGGCGCGCATCGGCCGCGCCATGTGGTATTCGCCGAGAGCGCGGATGGCGGGGATCTGGCGCGGCGGGTGGCCGCACTCCGCGACGAGACGCTGTTCGATGCGGTCGAGAGCCTGTCGGCGCGGCAGGCGATCCGCCCGGCTGCCGCAGGGCGGGTGGAATGGCGGGCGGCGCCGCCGCATCTGCTGAGCATCGCGGCCGACCGCATTGCGCCTTGGCGCGGGCCGGCGCACGCGGCCGAGCCGGTTGATCCGCCGGCCGATCCGGCGAGGGATGTGGCGATGGCGGTGCGGCTGTCGCCCCTGCCGGTGGAAGCGGCGAATGTGCGGCTGGACGAGGCGGGATTCGTGATCGCGGCGGGGAACGGGGTGGCGGATTTCGCGGGGTTTCTCGATCTCGCGCGCGCGCTCGGGGCAACACCGGGGGCGAGCCGGGTGGTATGCGATGCCGGCGCGTTGCCGCGGGAGATGCAGGTCGGCGCCTCGGGGACCGTACTCAACGCTGACTGCTATGTGGCGTTCGGGATTTCCGGTGCGCCGCAGCATTTGCAGGGGATCGGCACGGTGGAGCATGTGGTCGCGGTGAATACCGATCTGCACGCGGCGATGATCGCGCGGGCGGATTTGGCGGTGGTGGCGGATGCGCAGGCGGTGCTGCCGGCGCTGCTCGCGCGGCTGGAAGCTGAGGCGTGAGGATCGTCGTGCTGCTATCCGCCGGCCGGCATCCGGCGACGGGCGAGCCCTGCCCGGTGCCGGTGGAGTTGCAAGCGATAGCGCTGGCGCGGCGCATTGCCGGGGCGAGCGGGGTGGTCGAGGGGCTGCATGCCGGTGGGCGCGACGATGCGGTGCTGGATGCGCTGAGCCACGGGATCGATGGTCTGACGCTGGTCGGCGCCGGGGCGGCGGGCGATCCGCTCGGTGCGCTGGTGGCGGTGCTGGAGGGAAGGATGCCGGATCTCATCCTGGCCGGGCGGCGCGGCCGGGGCGGGGCGGATGGCGGGCTGCTGCCCTATCGGCTGGCGCTGGCGCTGGGATGGCCGATCGTCGCCGATGCGATCTCGATCGGGCTAACGGACGGTAAGTTGAAGGTGACGCAGGCGCTGCCGCGCGGCTGGCGGCGGGCGGCCACGGTGCGCGGGGCGGCGGTGATCACCGTGCATCCGGCGGCACCGGCGGCGCTGCCCTATGTGCACCGCGCGCGGCTGGCCGGGCGGGTGAACGAAGTGGCGGGACCGGTGCTGATGCCGGCGGTGATGCCGGAAGGAGCCGAAATCCGGCCCTACCGGGCGCGGCCGAAGCTGATCGGCGATGTCGGCGGCGACGTTTCGGCCGAGGCGCGGCTGCAGGCGGTGAGCGAGACGCGGGATGCCGGCGGACGGGTGCTTGTGCGGCCGGCGCCGGACGAGGCGGCGGCGGCGATCCTCGATTTCGTGGCGCGGTTCAGGCCCCGCTAGAGCGGTAGCCGAACCATCTGAATCGCTGGGGTACTGGAAGCGGTTGAAATCTGATTCAAGCTATCTGCCGGAGTTTGGAGGCTGGCAGGAATGGCAAAGACTCTTTTGGAGGATCTGCGGGGCCGTGTGGTGGCGGCTGTGGAACAGGGAGCGACGCACCGCGAGGCGGCGGCACGGTTTGGTGTCAGCGCAGCGAGCGTCAGTCGGTGGCGCAGCCTGCTGAGCGCGCAGGGGAACCTGAAGCCCGGTCGACATGGTGGCGACCGACGCTCCGGGCGGATCGAGAAGCAGGCGCATGTGGTTCTCGACCTGCTGGAGCAGATGCGCGATGCGACGATTGAGGAACTGCGCAGCGCGCTGGCCACACAGGGCCACCAATTCGGTTACGGGACGCTGAGGCGCTTCTTCCAGCGGCATCACATCACGCGCAAAAAAAGACCGCGCACGCCGCCGAGCAGGAGCGCCCTGACGTCCTGAGCCGGCGGTGGGCGTGGTTTGAAGGCCAGGAAGATCTCGACCCCGACCGGCTGATCTTTGTCGATGAAACTTGGGCCAGCACCAATATGACCCGTCGCCATGGCCGTTGTCGGCGCGGTGAACGCTTGCGGATGAGTGTGCCGCATGGCCACTGGAAGACCACGACGGTGATAGCCGGCCTGCGCAACAGCGGCATCGTTGCCCCCTTCGTAATCGACTGCCCGGTCAATCGGATGGTGTTTGCGGCATGGATCGAGCAGGGCCTGGTGCCGATCTTGCGGCCTGGCGACATCGTCGTGATGGACAACTTGTCCAGCCACAAAGGGCCGAGGGTGCACGAATTGATTGAAGCGGCAGGCGCTGAATTGCGCCACCTCCCGCCTTACAGCCCGGACTTCAACCCCATCGAGAACGCCTTCAGCAAGCTCAAAGCCTTGCTGCGAAAAGAGGGCGCGCGGACCATCGACACCCTTTGGGCCGCAATCGGACAACTCGTCGACCTCATCACACCCGCAGAATGCCAAAACATGTTCGCCGCAGCTGGATATGATCCAATATGATCGACTACCGCTCTAGCACTACTTTGGCGGAAGTTTGTTGTGATTACTGATGAGGCTACATCCGCAGTGAGGGCAATGCCGCGGCGGTGAGCGAGAAAGACGGTCAAGGATTGCGCGTTCCGGTTGATTGTGAACATCGATTCCGTTTGATTGTGAACGCCTAATCCGGTTGATCATGAACGCGGATTCCGGCGGATCGTGAACACCGGTTCGGGTGCTCATGAACGTGTCCTGGAGTGCGATGGTGGGGCGCCGCTGCTGACAGTCTTCAACCAGGGGTAATCCCGATCCTTTGCTGAGCAGCGAGGGATGGGAATGCCGGGAGAGAGATTGTCGATGCGGAAGATACGTGATGTTTTGCGGCTGCGATTTGCGCAGGGACTGAGCCAGCGAGCGATTGCGGGTAGTACGGGTCTGAGCGTAGGAGCTGTGAACAGTTACCTGAGCCGGGCGCGGCTGGCGGGATTGAATTGGCCTCTGCCTGAAGACCTTGGCGACGCGCAGCTTGAGACGCTGCTATATCCGCCGCTGCCGGATGTTGCGCCGGACCGCCGGCCGGTGCCGGATTGGGCGGCGGTGCATCGTGAATTGCGCCGGCCGAATGTGACGCTGTCGCTGCTGTGGGAAGAATACCGGGCCGGCACCGGCGGCCAGGACGGGTTCAGCTACTCCTGGTTTTGCGATCTCTACCGGGAATGGGTGGGTCGTCTGAAGCCGACGCTGCGCCAGGTGCATATGGCGGGAGAGCGGCTGTTCGTCGACTTCGCTGGCCACGCCATGGAAGTGATCGATGGGGCGAGCGGGGAGATCCGGCGGGCCGAAATCTTTGTTGCCGTACTCGGTGCCTCGAGCTTCATCTACGCCGAAGCGACCTGGAGCCAGGGGCTGGCGGACTGGATCGGCGCGCACGTTAACGCGTTGACCGCGATTGGCGGCACGCCGCGGCAGATCGTCAGCGACAATCTGCGCGCGGGGATCACGCGCGCGTGCTTTTATGAGCCGACGGTGAACCGCACCTACGCCGACATGGCGGCGCATTACGGCACCGCGATCATTCCGGCGCGGCCTTACAAGCCGCGGGACAAGGCGAAGGCCGAGGTCGGCGTGCAGGTGGTCCAGCGCTGGATCCTGGCACGGCTGCGCAACCGCCGCTTCTTCTCGCTGGCTGAATTGAACCAGGCGATTCGCGAATTGGTCGATCAGGTGAACGATCGACCGATGCGCGGCTGGGGCACCAACCGGCGGGCGCTCTATGAGCAGCTCGACCGCCCGGCCCTGCAACCACTGCCGCCCACGCCTTACGAATACGCGGACTGGAAGCGCTGCCGCGTGAACCTCGATTACCATGTCGAGATCGACAAGCACTTTTACTCGGTGCCGTTCCGGTTGATCCGCGAAACAGTAGAGGCACGGATCACGGCGAAGACGGTGGAAATCTTCCACCGGGGCAAGCTGGTGGCCACGCACCAGCGCAGCTTCCGCCAGCACCGGCCGACCACAATCGCGGATCACATGCCGAGTTCGCATCGGCGCTATCGCGATTGGACCCACGAACGGATATTGCGCGAAGCCACTGCGGTCGGTGACGACACCGCCGCCCTGGTCGAAATCATCCTGCGCTCGCGCCCGCATCCCGAACAGGGGTTCCGCTCCTGCATTGGCATCCTCGGATTGGCAAAGCGCTACGACCCCGAGCGGCTGGATGCCGCCTGCGCCCGTGCCTTGGCACTCGGAACCCGCTCCTACGGCTCGGTCGCTGCGATCCTGAAGAATGCTCAGGAGAGGAAGACCACGGACAAGACCGAACAACCCAGCCTGTTCCACGAGAACATCCGTGGCCCCGGCTACTATCACTGAAAGGAAACAAGATGCTGATCCATCCCATGGTGGAGCGCCTGCGCGGCCTCGGCCTGACGGCAATGGCCGACGCGTTCATCGAGATGCAGAACCAATCGGCGGCTGACGATCTGACCCGCGAGGATTGGCTCGGGTTGCTGGTCGACCGTGAGGCAACCAGCCGGGACAACAAGCGCCTCGCCCGCAGGCTGAGCCAGGCGCGGCTGCGCCAGAATGCGGTTGTCGAGGATACTGACTTCCGGACACCGCGCGGTCTGGACCGAGCCCTGTTCCACAAACTTGCCGGTTGCGAATGGATCTCGCACAGCCAGCATCTGGTCATCAGCGGCCCGACCGGCGTGGGCAAATCATGGCTCGCCTGCGCGCTCGGCCACAAGGCGTGCCGGGAGGGCTTCTCGGTCCTCTATCGGCGGGCGCCACGCCTGTTTGCCGAACTCGCGACGGCGCGCGGCGAAGGAAGATTGCCCCGGATGTTGGCGGCCCTTGAACGCACCCGCCTGCTCATCATCGATGATTGGGGACCCGAGCCCCTGACCGCCGAGCAGCGCCGCGACCTACTGGAAATCGTTGATGATCGTTATGAAAAGGGCTCCCTGCTGGTGACCAGCCAGGTGCCCGTGAATCGCTGGCATGACCTGGTGGGGGATCCCACCCTGGGAGATGCGATCCTGGACCGCGTCGTGCACCGCGCCCATCGCATCGAACTGAAGGGACCGAGCCTGCGCAAGCGTCACGCCGTCACCACACAATCCGATCAGGGCGCTTGACGAACCCCACGGAAAAATGAGACGGCGCAACCGTCAGTGGCAGCGATCCACCATGACCGCCGGCCGCCCGTCAGGCCCCGTTCAGGCCAGAGCGAGCAGGTGTTCATGATCGCCGGAATCGGTGTTCACGATCGAACGGATTGACCGTTCATCATCACCGGAATGCGCACAAGGATGGCTTGGCGCACTGCTGGCAGGGTGGGTTGGGGAGGCGGACCGGGGACTCTTTTTTTTCCGTCCCGCCTGAGCGAGCCTTCGGGATTGCAAGAAGGCGTAGGCCATCATCGTCATCAGGGCATGGCGGTGGAGGCCAGTCCAGGATCGGCCCTCGAAGTGGTCCAAGCCGAGTTCCTCTTTGAGTTGCTGATGGGCCTGCTCGCAGATCCAGCGCGCCTTGATGGCGCCAGCCAGAGCTCTGATCGGGGTGTCGGCAGGCAGGTTCGAGAGATAGTATTTTCGCTCGCCATTCGAGCGATGCTCACCCACCAGCCAGGCTTCCTCTCCCGGCATGTGCTGGGCACCGGCAGAACCGATTCGCTGGGGCGCGCCATCAGCAATGCGTACCCTCATGGCGGCAAAGCGGGCTGTCAGACGCCCCTTTGTTCCCTTGCGCCAACCGAGCTGCCGCCACTTCGCGCCTTCGAGCATCGCTTGTGCCGCGATGGATTTGACGTCGGGCACATGACGCACCCGTGGGCGACCGCGGCCTGCGACCGGGAAGATCAGCTGCACATCCGCCGGATAGACCTTCTGGTGCCGGGGGATGCCGACAGCCCAGCAAAGGCCGCGTGTACTCAGCGCCTGCCGGAACGGAGCCGACAGCCCGTAACCGGCATCGGCCAGCACACAGCCGAAGCGCACGCCGGCAGCGATGACGCGATCGATCTCCTCGATCGCGATCTCAGGCTTTGTGCGGTATTCCTGGAAACAGGCAGGCACGCCCGCCTTGTCCATGCGCGCGATATCGCTCGTCCAGCTTTCCGGCAGAAATAACCGCAAGCTCAGCATGAGCGGAACTTCGCCCGAAGCCAGCGTCACCGACACCAGCGTCTGACAGTTGGCATTCTTGCCGAGGGTCACGTCCGTCGATGTGGTGGAAATTATAGATGGGTTAAGGTGACCGTGGATCATTCGGCTGCGGTGGCGATCTGGGTGAAGTGGACCCTTTGGTGTGGATCACTTGGGGCGGGATTTAAGATGGAAGCTGATCCGTTCTGATCTCCCAAAGGGCTATCAAGCTACCTGCTGTTGTTGCGGCTGTGGAGATGTGGGCAACGTGGTAGCGTTGTCCAAGCTTCTCCGCAGGATAAGCGTCATATCCACGGCCGCCGGCGGCAGAATGCCGACCATTGCTTCGCGCCACACCGCCATCGGCGCGCGGTTGTCCAACGCCATGTGAGGGCGTTGGTGGTTGTAGAAGTCAAACCATTGGCCCAGGCCGGCGCGCAGTTCCGTGCCGTCAGCGTAGCCCTTGATATACAGGTCTTCGTATTTCAGCGATCGCCAGAGCCGCTCGATGAACACGTTGTCCATCCAGCGCCCCTTGCCGTCCATCGAGATCCGGATCTCCGCCGCGGTCAGGACGTCGGTGAACGCCATCGAGGTGAATTGCGAACCCTGGTCGGTGTTGAAGATTTCCGGCTTGCCGAACCGGGACAGGGCCTCTTCGAGCGCCGAGATGCAAAAGCCGGTGTCCATCGTGTTCGAGACCCGCCAGGCCAGCACCGCTCGGCTATGCCAGTCCATGATCGCCACCAGGTAGAGAAAGCCGCGGCCCATCGGCAGGTAGGTGATATCGGCGCACCAGACCCGGTTCGGCCGGTCGATCACCAGGTCCCGTAACAGATACGGGTAGATCCGGTGCCCCGCCGACGGCTTGCTGGTCCGCGGCTTCGGCCCGAGCGCCGCAATCCCCATCAGCCGCATCAGCCGTTGCACTCGCTTGCGGTTGACCCGCAGCCCCTCGGCCGCGAGCACCGCCATCAGCCGGCGCGAGCCCAGAAACGGCCAGCGCAAAAACAGCTCGTCGATCCGCCGCATCACGTCCAGATCATTGTCGTTCGCCGCACGACGCCGTCGGTACACCCCGGATCGCGCCAGCCCTAGCAGCGCGCACTGCCGGCGGATCGACAGCACAGCATGATCGCGATCGAGCTTCGCTCGCCGGTCCGGCACGCTCATCTTCCGGACCTCTTTGCTAAAAAATCGTTCTCGATCGTCAGTTGGCCGATTTTCGCATGCAGCTTCTCGATCTCCCGCTGCCCGGCGGCCTCCGCATCCTGCCCGATCTTCGGATCAAACGCCCGCGCCGCCTGCTCCTGCAGTTGCTTCTTCCAAGCGTAAATCTGGTTCGGATGAACCTGATACCGCGCCGCCAAGTCAGCAACCGTTGCCTGCTCGCGCAGCGCCTCCAAGGCAATCTTCGCCTTCAGCCCCGCCTCAATCTTCCGTCTCGTCTTGCTCATGTTCCGCTCCGTCTATCATGACAAAACGGCCAATTTCCAACTTAGCCCCTGGTCCCATTTCTAGGATCCACTTCAGGGGTGGAAATACCTCGATTGCGGGCGGTGTAAGTTCGGCCATTGGCTCGGTCTGCATGTAGCGATTTTGCGTTTGCCACTCGTCGTTCTGCTCGAGGAGCACGGCGCCCACGAGCCTGTTGCACGGGGAAGTCCATGTGGGCGAGGACATCGACCTCGCTATCATCGATAAAAGCGGCGAGCTTGGGCCATTTGGCGCGGAGCTGGTCGGCGGTGTGGCGCAGCGTCTGGCTAGCGCCAGCCCGGTCAGGCTGAATGAAGGCTTGGCGGAGCGCCGCCGAGACCATGCTCTGCTGGCCCTTGCCGACATAGGCCAGGGCATTGCGCATCCAGTGAACGCGGCATCGTTGCCAGGACGCGCCCATGACGCGGCGGATTGCGGACTTGAGGCCCTCGTGCGCGTCGGAGATGACCAGCTTTACCTGACGCAGACCGCGGCGCACCAGGCTCTTGAGGAAGGCAGCCCAGAAGGTCTCGGCCTCGCTGGGGCCGATGTGCAGCCCGACGATCTCGCGCTTGCCTTCGGTATTAGCGGCCACGGCGATTATCGCAGCCACCGAGACGATGCGCCCTCCCTCGCGCTGCTTGAGGTAGGTGGCGTCGAGCCAAAGATACGGCCAGTCACCGGTCAGCGGGCGCTCGAGGAAGGCGTTCACCCGCTCGTCGATATCCTTGCACAGCTTGCTCACCGTGCTCTTGCCAATGCCACTCAGCCCCATGGCCTGCACCAGGTCGTCGACGCGTCGGGTGGAGACGCCGCCAACCCAGGCTTCCTGGATCACCGCGACCAGGGCCTTCTCGGACGTCTTCCTGGGCTCGAGGAAAGGCGGGAAGTAAGAGCCCTGCCGCAGCTTGGGAATGCGCAGTTGTAGATTGCCGAGCCGGGTGTCGAGCGAGCGATCGCGGTAACCGTTGCGGTAGGTCGTCCGCTCACCAGTGCGCTCATGGCGCCCGGCGCCGATCGGGCCTTCCACGTCGGCTTCCATAAGCAGTTGCACTACGGCCTCCGCCACACTGCGCAGGAAATCTCCATCGCCGGCTTTCGCCAGCAATTCAGCCAAGGGTAGTCTGTCTTCGGTCATCGGGTCCTCTCGGGTTCGCGTGAAGCTTCGCAACTCCACCGTAGCCGCTCGATCCGATGGCCACCTAAACCCAGGCTCATGCGTTGGATCGGCCCCTCCGGCCGGCTACGCCGACCTCCGGCGCCAATCCAACGCACGGCAGTCAGACAATTTCCACCACAAGCGCGGACATTAGCCTTGCCGAGCGCCGTAGCATATTGCGGCGCGACGCCAACCGAAGCCTTACCCTTCTTGGGCAAGGCGGTGTCGTCGATGATCAGCCAGGCTTCATCGCCACCAACCAATTTATCCGCTTGGTCCCACAAGGTCGCTTCCAGTGGCGCGCTGTCCCACAGACCAGCCCCGATGAAATGATGCAGCCGGTCATAGGAAATGGCGTCCGATCGGGCCGCCATGGGCTGGATGCTTTTGCGATCACCCGGCCCGATCAAGCCGGCGATATAAGCCGGGCACATCCGTCGTCGCGTCTTGTTGCCCAGACCTTTCAGATAAGGGGCAAGCCACCGCTCCAGATCCCCCTGCCAGTCCTCGTCCATCGCCAGCCTCCATCAAAGCTGGCTCCCCATGAATCACCCAATCCGTGCCATGGGAACCCTAAAAATTAGATTTCCGCCAAAGTAGTGCTAGGGTTTGTGGGGATTCATCGTGAGTTGATGACGGCTGCGGCGAGGTAGATCATTGCCTGGAAGCTCTGGTCTGTTTTGCAGGCGCGCAGGGCGATGCGTTTGAACTCTTTGAGCTTGCAGAAGAAATTCTCGACCAGATGACGCCATTTGTAGATTTCGCGGTCGATTTTCAGCTTCAGTGCCCGGGCCGGATGCTGGGAAATGACGACCCGGGCGCCTCTTTCGTTGAGTTCTGCGACCAGAGCGTTGCTGTCGAATGCCTTGTCTGCGATCAATCCACCGAATTCGACGTTGTCGATCAGTGGCGGGACCTCGATGCCGTCATGGCGATTGCCCGGCATGAGACGAAAGCGCACAAGGTTGCCCAGGGCATCCGTCAGCGCCAGGATTTTGGTTGTCATGCCACCTTTGGAACAGCCTATGGCCTGGCTTTGAGTCCCCCTTTTGCGCCCTGGCCGTGACGGTGGACCTTGACGATCGTGGCGTCGACCATGGCGTATTCCATATCGGGTTCATCAGATACCGCGTCGAAAATCCGTTTGAAAACATCAGCGCGGCGCCAGTCGTTGAACCGGCGGTAGGCCGTGCTCCAGTTGCCAAACATCGAAGGCAGATCACGCCACGGACTGCCAGTGCGGACAATCCAAAGTACCGCTTCCAGAAACAGCCGATTGTCCCGCCCGCTGCGGCCAGGGTCACTCGCCTTGTCAAGACAATGCGGTTCCATCCTCGCCCATTGGGCGTCCGTCAGTACAAATCGTTCCATTCACAGCTTGAATCACAGCAACACCCAAATGGGAATCCCAAATCCCCACAAACCCTAGGCTCTGGACTCAACTGATCCAAGATGTGACGGCGAGGACAAGGCAAATACCAGCGAGGAAATTTCGTGCGGTTTTGTCATATCGTGTGGCGATGGCGCGCCAGTCCTTGAGCCTGCAGAAGGCGCGTTCGATGAGATTGCGCTTTCTGTAGGCGACGGGGTCGAAGGGCTGTAAGCGCAGTCTGAATGACGGTCTTGCTTTGGCGAGCGAGCGCTACGCTGCGGCTGGTAGAGCGGCCTGAGTTTTCCAGTTCCAGGGCAGCAGGGTGTCGATTTCGTTGGCCTTGGTATGGCCGGCGACAATGCGTTCGAGGATTTCGGTGAGCCAGCGAGCGGCTGGACGCCGCTGAGCTTGGCGGATCCGATCAGCGTCGCCATCAGCGCCCAGTGCTCTGCGCCGGTGTCGTTGCCGGCGAACAGGGCATTCTTCCGTCCCAGGGGGATCCGGCGGATCTCGCGCTCGACGGTGTTGGTATCGAGCTCGATCCGGCCATCGTCGAGGAAGCGGGTCAGCCCCTCCCAGTGCCGCATGACGTAGCGCATCGCCTTCGCCAGTTCCGATCCTTTCGAGATCCGCGGCAGTTGTTCGTCCAGCCACGCGTGCATCGCCTCGATCTCCGTGCGGGATCGCTCCCGCCGCATGGCGAGGCGGCGTTCGGCGGATTGCCCGCGGATCTCCGCCTCGATCGCATAGAGCCGCGCGATCCGGGCCAGCGCCTCGGCCGCGATCGGCGACTGCGTGGCCTGGTGGAATTCGTAGAAACCGCGCCGCGCATGCGTCCAGCAGAAGGCCAGCGCCAGGGCGTCGTCGGCGCGCTCCTTCACGACCTTGCCGAACCCGGCATAGAGCATCATCCGATCAGATAGAATCATCTGATCGGATAAAGATGCTCTAATTATCAATATAATAGAGCACGATATCCGATCCATCAGGATCGGAACGTGCTCTAGCCGTCCACCTGCAGAATGCCGCGGAATGAAGACAGATGCGCAGCCGGGCGCTCGCCCTTGCGATCGGTCGCATAGACGAAGGCAACCGCCGGCGGCGCCGGCCCACACCACGGGCGGTCATCGACCGCGTAGCACCATAATCGGTCGGTCTTCGTCTGCCCGCGCCCCGGATCCAGCACCGGCAGCGTGGTGTCGTCGGCGAATATCTTCTCCTGGGCCATCACATGCGAGAGGATCCGATCGTAGAGCGGCCGCAGCCACCAGCACGCCCGGCCGACCCAGTCGCCCAGCGTCGAACGATCGAGCCGGATCCCGTGTCGCTCGTAGATCTGTGCCTGGCGATACAGCGGCAGATGATCGGCGAACTTGCTGACCAGCACATGCGCCACCAGCGCCTCGCTTGCCATGCCGCCATCGATCGGCCTTGGCGGTGCCGGTGCCTGCACGGGCGGCCCGTCGCAGGACGCACAGGCATAGCGTGGCCGGCGGATCACCTTCACCCGGAACGACGCCGGCACAAAGTCCAGCATCCGGCTCACCGTCTCCCCCATCTGATGCAGCGCGCTGCCGCAGCAGGCACATTGCTTCTCCTCGAGATCGACCACGACCTCGATCTGCGGCAGGCTGTCCGGCAACGCCCCGCGATTGCGCTGCCGCCGCTTGCGTTCACGTGTCTGCCCATCCGCCGTGCCAGCTTGCGCCGCTTCGTCTCCCGCAGCCTTCGCCTGTTCGAGATCTTCCAGCGCCAGGGCCAGCTGGTCCGGATCCATTTGTTCAGAGCGTTGGCCAAAGCGATGCCGCTGCAGCTTCGCGATCAGCAGGTGAAGCTTGTCGATCTCTGCGCGCAGATCGTCATTGACGCTGCGCAGGCCGGCTTTCTCATGCTCCGCGTGGCTCACCAGGTCGCGCAGGATGCCCGGGTCGTCGGGAAGGGCGGCAAGATCGATCGGCACGGTCAAACTATCGCGAGCAACCAGGCAGGATGCCAATGACTCTCGCGTGAGCGGGGCCTATCCCGCCAGCGTCGGACGCAGGCTTTGCACCGGAGCCCGCCACTCGCAGCCTTCGAGAAGCATGGCAAGCTGCGCCGGGCTCAGCGACATCAGCGTCGTCCCGCTCTGCGGCCAGGCGAATGCACCCCGCTCCAGCCGCCTCGTCAGCAGGCACAACCCGACACCGTCGTGCCAGAGCAGCTTGATCTGTCCAGCCCGCCGGCCGCGGAATGCGTAGACCGCACCGTCAAACGGGTTCCCGCCAAAGACCTGCTGGACCAGCATCGCCAGTCCGTCGAGCCCCTTGCGCATGTCCGTCCGGCCGCAGGCAAGATAGACCCGGACACCCGCGCCGGGTGCGATCATCCGCCCCTCAGCACCGCCAGCACCCGGCTCAACGCCAACTGGTCCACCTCGGTGCCGACACGCAATACCACCCCGTCCGGCAGCGTGATCTCGATCGTCTCCATCGCCGTCGACGCTGCCGCCAAGCCCAACGCCGGCGTAGTCCCGCTTACCACCGCCCGCGCAAAGCCCGGCACCAGCGGCGCCGCTTCAGCCAGATCGCCATCCCGATATTGTCGCCGCCACGTGCTCAGTTGCCCGCTGCTGATCTCGTGCTGACGGCACAACGCCGAAACCGCCACGCCGGGCGCCAGGCTCGCCTCCACAATCGCCCGCTTCACCGACCTCGACCACCGCCGGCGTGCCCCGCGCGTGATTACCTCAACACAGTCCTTCGAAGCACTCGTATGAGGGCTCATACGAGCCGCTCCTATCGCCTCAACCCGATCCGCTTCAAAAATCTCAGAAATGCCGACGTCGCTCATGCCCACAAACATCGGGCCCAGCCTGCGTCACAACAACATTGCCGATCCGACAGCGCTTACGAAGGGCGGAATGGCGCGGCGGTTGGGCATGGGCGAGATCACCGGCCTGGTGCCTTGGCGGGTGAGGAAGGTGCTAGAGCATCATCCGATCAGATGGAATCACCTGATCGGATAAGGATGCTCGACTTATCGATATGATAGAGCACTACATCCGATCCAACCGGATCGGAAAGTGCTCTAGGTTCTGGACTCAACTGATCCATGATGTGACGGCGAGGACGAGGCAAATACCAGCGAGGAAATTTCGTGCGGTTTTGTCATATCGTGTGGCGATGGCGCGCCAGTCCTTGAGCCTACAGAAGGCGCGTTCGATGAGATTGCGCTTTCTGTAGGCGACGGGGTCGAAGTGCGGAATGGCGCGGCGGTTGGGCATGGGCGAGATCACCGGCCTGGTGCCTTGGCGGGTGAGGAAGGCGCGAAGATCATCAGCGCCGTAGGCCTTGTCGGCGATCAGCTCTTCTGGTGGCGGTATTGTGGGCAGAAGCGCCCTCGCGCCGCTGATGTCGGAGGCCTGTCCCGGCGTCAGGAGGAGTGCGGCGATGCGCCCCTGCTCATCTGCGACGGCGTGGATCTTGGTCGTCCGTCCACCCCTCGACCGGCCGATGGCCTGGCTTTGCGCCCCCCTTTACCGCCCGCGGCCGCGCGGTGTGCCCGAACCGAGGTGCTGTCCACAATGGCGATGCGCGGCGGATCCGCGCAGGCGACAAGCGCCGCGAATATCTCCTGCCAGAGGCCACGCTGGCTCCAGCGGTTGAACCGGTTGAACACAGTGGTTCGTGGCCCGTAGGCCTCAGGAAGCGCTCGCCATCGCAAGCCCTCGCGAAAGCGATGCAGGATGCCGCTCAGCACCCGGCGGCCATCAACCCGAGGCTTGCCGCCAAGCTTCGGCAGCAATGGTTCGATCGCAGCCCATTGCGTGTCGTTCAGCCAGAAAAGTTCCGCCATGTTCCAAGTCCTCCGAACAGACTTGAATCAGACGCCCCGTAGTCATGGCAATAGGTACAGAACCTAGAGCATCATCCGATCAGATGGAATCATCTGATCGGATAAAGATGCTCTAGATCTGACGCTGCCGCTCAGATCACCCCATCCGCGCCGAGACGCCCCTGGTCGGGGTATTCCCGGCCGATGGTCGCGAGAAGGCTCCAGAGATAGGGGGCGAAGGAGCGCCACACCTCGATGTGGAAGCGGGTTTCCGCGGTGCGCCAGAGCACGATGTCGGCCTTGCCGAACAGGGTGCGGGTGGCCATGCCGACGGGGAAGGCGGCGAGGTCGAGATCGAGCGGACAGAGAGCGTTCAGCATCGCCGTGCAGTCCGGCCCCTCGATCGAGACGCCGAGCTGGCGGTGGGAAATGTCGGTCAGCGCGTAGTCGTGCGGTGTCAGAACCGCGGCGAGGGCGGCCTCGAAGCCTTCCCAGGTGTCGGCGACCGGTGAGAGGAGCAGGAATTCGTCGGGGCCGAGGCGGATCGCGGTGCGGGAGCCCGACTCGGTGGCGCGGTTCATCCCGAGGGTCAGATCGACCTCCAGCGCCGCGCCTGCGGCCTCGATGACGGCGGGTTTGACGCGCAGCGAGAAGCGGACGGCGCGGGGCATCTCGCGCGTCCTTGTATCGCCGATGAGGCCGGCAAGCGGGGAGGCGAGGCGGGTCTGCATCAGGTCAGCCATCGAGCCTGGCTCCTTCACGGTCGTAGAATACCGGATCGGTGAGACGGACCGGGATCGCGCGGTCCGCGAGTTTCACGTGCAGCGTCTCGCCGATGCGGTCGCGCCCGCCGCGCACCAGGGCAAGGGCGATGGAGCGGCCGAGCGCCTCGCTCCAGTAGGCCGAGGTGACATGGCCGAGAATTTCGGCGGGCGGGGGCAGGTTGGGATCGGCAACGAGGTGGGATCCTTCCTCGAGCACGACATCGCCGGGCTCGGTGAACAGGCCGACGAGCTGCTTGCGCCCGCTCTGGCCCGCAAAGGCAGCACGATCGAGCGCGCGCTTGCCGACGAAGTCGGGCTTGGCCTTGCCGATCGCCCAGGCGAGGCCGACATCGTCGGGCGTCGCCGTGCCGTCGGTTTCCTGGCCGACGATGATGTAGCCCTTCTCGGCGCGCAGTACGTGCATCGTCTCGGTGCCGTAGGCAGTGATGTCGTGCCGGCGGCCGGAATCGAACACTGCCTCCCAGATGGCGCGGCCATAATCGGCGGGGACGTTGATCTCGAAGCCGAGCTCGCCGGTGAAGCTGACGCGGAACAGCCGGGCCGGGATGCCGGCGACGCGGCATTCGACCATGCTCATGTGCGGCATGGCAGCGCCGGAGATGTCCGTCCCCTCGACGAGCGGGGCGATCACGTCGCGGGCGCGGGGGCCCTGGACGGCGATGACCGCGTATTGCTCGGTGGTGGAGGTGAGCCAGACATCGAGCTCGGGGAACTCGGTCTGCAGGTAGTCCTCCATCATGGCGAGCACGCGCGGCGCGCCGCCGGTGGTGGTGGTGACGTGGAAGCGGGTGTCGGATAGGCGCCCGATCACACCGTCGTCGATCACGAACCCGTCCTCGCGCAGCAGCACGCCGTAGCGCAGGCGGCCGGGCTTCAGCTTGGTCCAGGCATTGACGTACATGCGGTTGAGGAACGTGGCGGCATCCGGCCCCACGACCTCGATCTTGCCGAGGGTCGAGGCGTCGAAGATGCCGACGCTCGCGCGCACGGCGCGGCATTCGCGGGCGACGGCGCGGTGCATCGTCTCGTTGCCGCGGGGGAAGTAGCGGGCGCGCTTCCAGATGCCAACATCCTCGAACACCGCGCCCTGTTCCTCGGCCCAGTCATGGATCGGGGTGTGGCGCTCGGGCTCGAACAGCGCGCCGCGGGTGTAGCCGGCGAAATAGCCGAACGGGACCGGCGTATAGGGCATCCGGAAGGTGGTGGTGCCGATCTCGGGGATCGGGCGGCCCAGCTCGGCTGACATGATGCCGAGCGCGTTCATGTTGGAGAGCTTACCCTGGTCGGTCGCCATGCCGTTGGTGGTGTAGCGCTTGACGTGCTCGACCGAGCGAAAGCCCTCGCGCAGGGCGAGCGAGATGTCCTTCGCGGTGACGTCGTTCTGGAAGTCGATGAAGGCGCGCACCGCGCCGGGGTTGCGGCCGTGCGGCGTGGCGCCGAGAAAGCCGCCGGTGGCGGCAGGGGCGTTGGCGACCTCGATCGCCACGGCGGGCGGGGCGGTAAAGCCGGCGGCGGTGGCGGCCGCCTCGCCGGCGGCGCGGCCGGAGGCGAGGGCGTCGGCCAGCGAAATGGCGCCGGCGGCAGCACCGGCGGCGCGGCAGGCCTCGGCCGGCTCACCGGGGATGAAGGCGTCGAGCGCGGGATCGAAGCGGAGCTTGCCGCGGCTCTGCGAAAAGAGATGCACACTCGGGGTGAAGCCGCCGGACATCAGCACGAGGTCGCAGGGGAGGCGCTCGCCGGCGCCGCCGTCGCGCCGCGCGATGGTGGCGGCGGTGACGCGCAGCCGCCCTTCGGTGCCGGTGAGGGTGCAGCCGGGGCGGATCGGCAGGCCGGCGGCGCGAGCAGCCTCGACCAGTTCGCCGGACGGATCGGGGCGTAGATCGGCGATCGCGGCGATGCGGGCGCCGGCGCGATGCAGCGCGAGGGCGGCGGCATAGGCGGAATCATGCGCGGTGAAGACGACGGCGTTGCGGCCCGGCAGAACGCCGTAGCGGGTCACGTAGGTGCGGGCGGCGTCTGCCAGCATGATGCCGGGGCGGTCGTTATCGGGGAAGGCGAGGGGGCGCTCGATCGCGCCGGTGGCGATCACCACCTCGCGGGCGCGGACCTGCCAGAGCCGGCCGCGGGGCTGGGTGTCGTCGGGTTCGCCGAGATGATCGGTGAGGTCCTGGGCGAGGCCGATCATGTTGTGCGGAAAATAGCCGAAGGCGATCGTGCGCGGCAGGATGGTGACCTGTCCGGCGGCCTGCAGCCAGCTCAGGCGGGTGGCAAGGAAGCTGGCTGCGGCGTCGCCGTCGAGGGTCGCATCCGTCTCGGCGAGCAGGGCGCCGCCAAGCTCGGCCTGTTCGTCGCACAGGATCACCCGCGCGCCGGACGAGGCGGCGGCCAGGGCGGCCTCGATGCCGGCGGGGCCGCCGCCGACCACCAGCACGTCGCAATGGGCGTAGCGCTGGGCGTAGCAGGCGGCATCCGCCGCCTCCGGCGCGCGGCCGAGGCCGGCCATGGCGCGGATGCGCGGCTCGAAGAACCGCGTCCACGCCGCTTTCGGCCACATGAAGGTCTTGTAGTAGAAGCCGGCGGGGATGAATTTCCAGAACAGGTCGGTGAGGCCGGCGAAATCGCGTTCGAGCGAGGGGGAACGGTTCTGGCTTTCAGCGACCAGCCCGTCATGCAGGACGACCTGGGTGGCGCGCAGGTTGGGGGTGTAGTGCCCCTCGTCGCGGCCGACGCCGACCAGGGCGTTCGGCTCCTCAGCGCCGGCACTCAGGATGCCGCGCGGACGGTGATACTTGAAGGAACGCCCGACCAGGTGGACGCCGTTGGCGAGCAGGGCCGAGGCCAGCGTGTCGCCCGGATGGCCGGCATAGGCGCGGCCGTCGAAACGGAAGGCGAGGGTGCGGGAGCGGTCGATCCGCCCGCCCTCGGCAAGCCGGAAGCGCTGGCTCATCGTGCGGCTCCGCGGTCGATCATGTCGGTGTAGGTGTTGCGACGGAGGTTGAAGAAGCGGCCGCACCCATGGGCATGGCGCCAGCGTTCCTCGAAATCGCCGCGGGCGTTGCGGCGGATGTAGAGGTACTCGGTCCAGGCGGCGTCATCGACGGCGCGCGGTTCGGCGGCGCGGACGCGATGGGCCTCGCCGCCATAGGCGAATTCGATTTCCGGGCGGTCACCGCAATGCGGGCAGGGGATCAGCAGCATGGCGGGACTCCTCAGTGCGCGACCGCGGCGGCGGCGGCCTCATCGATCAGCCGCCCCTCGGCGAAACGCTCGAGGCTGAAGGGGGCGTTGATCGGGTGCGGTTCGTCGCGGGCGATGGTTTGGGCGAAGAGATCGGCGGAGCCGGGCGTGGCCTTGAACCCGCCGGTGCCCCAGCCGCAATTGACGTAGAGGCCGGGGATCGGGGTTTTCGCGATGATCGGCGAGCGGTCCGGCGTGACGTCGACGATGCCGCCCCAGTTGCGCAGCATGCGCATGCGGCGGAACATCGGGAACAGCTCGCAGATCGCCTCCAGCGTGTGCATCGAGATGTGCAGCGCGCCGCGCTGGCTGTAGGAGATGTAGGCATCGGTGCCGGCGCCGATGACCAGCTCGCCCTTGTCGGACTGGCTGATATAGGCGTGGATCGTGTTCGACATGACGACGCAGGGAAAGCACGGCTTCACCGGCTCGGAGACCAGCGCCTGGAGCGGGAAGCTTTCGAGCGGCATGCGCAGCCCGGCCATCGCCATCACCACCGAAGTATTGCCGGCGGCAACCACGCCGACGCGCTTCGTCGCGATCGGGCCACGCGTGGTCTGCACGCCGCTGACGCGGCCGGCGGCGTCGCGGTCGATGCCGGTGACCTCGCAATTCTGGATGATGTCGACGCCGATTGCGCTGGCGGCGCGGGCATAACCCCAGGCGACGGCGTCGTGCCGCGCCGTGCCGCCGCGCCGCTGCAGCGCGCCGCCGGTGACCGCATGGCGCATGCCGGGGGCGATGTTCAGCGGCGGGCAGAACGCCTTCGCCTGCTCCGGGGTGAGCCATTCATTGTCGACGCCGTTGAGGCGGTTGGCATGGACGTGGCGGCGGAAGACCTGTTCGTCATGCACGTTATGAGCGAGCATCAGCACGCCGCGCTGCGAGAACATGACGTTGTAGTTCAGCTCGGCCGAGAGGCCTTCCCAGAGTTTCAGCGCGTGGTCGTAGAGTGCGGCGCTTTCGTCGAACAGGTAGTTCGAGCGGATGATGGTGGTGTTGCGGCCGGTGTTGCCGCCGCCGATCCAGCCCTTTTCCAGCACGGCGATGTTGCGCATGCCGTGCTTGCGGGCGAGGTAATACGCGGTGCCGAGGCCATGGCCGCCGCCGCCGATGATGACCGCGTCATACGCGGGTTTCGGGGCGGCATCGCGCCACTGGGCCTGCCAGCCGGCCTGGCCATCGAGCGCGCGCCTGATCAGGGCAAGGGCGGAAAAACGCTGCATTCGGAACTCCTGTCATCGCGACAATGCCATGATGGAGACAGCTTCACATCGCGCGATACGAAGCGGGAGTTGTATCGACGCGACATGTGGCTGATCATTTCCGCCGTGCTGCCCGGCGCGGCATCAGCGCTGGGCGGATTGCCAGTGTTCGGCGCGATGGAACGGCGCATTGCTCGGCGGCAGCGGATCGCGGCCGCGAACGTGGTCGGCGGCTTTCTCGCCGATCATGATGGTGGGCGCGTTTAGATTGCCGTTGGTGATGCGCGGCATGATCGAGGAATCCGCAACGCGCAGGCGCTCGACACCGATCACGCGGGTTTCGGGATCGACCACGGCGAGCGGATCGGCGGCATCGCCCATGCGGCAGGTGCCGCTGGGGTGGTAGGCGCTTTCGACGGCGCCGCGGATGAAGGCGTCGATCTCGGCATCGGTGGTGACATCGGCGCCGGGGGCGATTTCGGCGCCGCGAAACGGGGCGAAGGCCTCCTGCGCGAAAATTTCGCGGGTAAGGCGCACGCAGGCGCGCATGTCCGCCCAGTCCTGCTTATCGCTCATGTAGTTGAAGAAGATCCGCGGCTTGGTCGCGGGATTGCGGTCGCGCAGGCGGACCCAGCCGCGGCTGTTCGAGCGCATCGGGCCGACATGGGCCTGGAAGCCGTGCTGGGTGGCATGGGCGCGGCCATCGTAGCGGATGGCGACGGGGAGGAAGTGATACTGGATGTCGGGGTATTCGACGCCGGCGCGCGAGCGGATGAAGCCGCAGCTTTCGAAATGGTTGGTGGCGCCGAGACCGTCGTGGAACAGCAGCCAGCGCAGGCCGATCATCGCCTTGGCGAGAGGGTTCATCGACGAATACAGCGTGATCGGCTGGGTGCAGGCGACCTGGAAATAGAATTCCAGGTGGTCCTGCAGGTTTTCGCCCACACCGGGACGATCGGCCACGACGTCGATGCCCAACGCGGCGAGCTCGGCGGCAGGGCCGATGCCGGAACGCTTGAGCAGTTGCGGAGAGTTGATGGCGCCGGCGGCGAGGATCACCTCGCGGCGGGCACGGGCGACGATGTCCTGCCCGAAGCGGCGATAGGCGATGCCGGTGGCAGCCTTGCCGGCGAAGACGATGTGCGAGACCAGGCTGCGCGCGTGGAGGGTGAGGTTGGGGCGGTTGCGGATCGGCCGCAGATAGGCGTTCGCGGTGCTCCAGCGGCGGCCGCGATGGACGGTCATGTCCATCCGGCCGAAGCCTTCCTGCTGGTAGCCGTTGACATCGTCGGTCACGGGGTAGCCGGCCTGGCGCCCGGCCTCGATGAAGGCGCGGTAGAGCGGATTGGCGAGGCGGCCGTAGCGGGTGTGCAGCGGGCCGGAATCGCCGCGATAGGCGTCGCCGCCCTCGGCACGGGTTTCGGCGCGGCGGAAATAGGGCAGCACGTCGCGCCAGCCCCAGCCGCGCGCGCCCATCGCCTCCCAATGTTCGAAATCCATCGCGTTGCCGCGGATATAGACGAGGCCGTTGATCGAGGAGGAGCCGCCGAGCACCTTGCCGCGCGGCGTGTGCATCCGCCGCCCGCCGAGATGCGGCTCGGGCTCGCTGTGATAGCCCCAGTCGTATTTCCTGGTGTTCATCGGGATCGACAGCGCGCTCGGCATCTGGATGAAGGGCGAGCGGTCGGAGCCGCCGAATTCGAGCAGCAGCACGGTGGTGCTGCCATCCTCGGTGAGGCGGTTGGCCATCGCGCAGCCGGCGGAGCCGGCACCGACGATGATGTAGTCGTATTCGCTGGGCATGATTAACGTCTCGTCAGTAAGGAGAGTCCACCGGTGCCAGGGCGACGTAGACGCTCTTGATTTCGGTATAGGCGTCGATCGCGGCGCGGCTGTTCTCGCGGCCGTAGCCGGACTGCTTCATGCCGCCGAAGGGAAGCTCGATCGGCGTGATGTTGTAATGATTGATCCAGCAGGTGCCGGCCTCGAGGCGGGCGACGAGTGTGTGGGCGCGGGCGAGGTCGCGGGTGAAGACGGCGGCGGCGAGGCCGTAGGGGGTGGCGTTGGCGCGGGCGATCGCCTCGTCCTCGTCGTCGAAGGCGAAGACCGACATGACCGGGCCGAAGATTTCCTCGCGCGCGATCGTCATGTCATCGGCGCAGCCGGCGAAGATGGTGGGTTCGATGAAGGTGTTGCCGGCGGGCACGCCCTCGGTGCGGCGCCTTCCACCGCAGATAAGGCGCGCGCCCTCTCGCTGGCCGGCCTCGATGAAGCCCATGACCCGGTCGGCGTGTTCGGGCGAGATCAGCGCGCCGATCTCGGTGGCGGGATCGAGCGGATCGCCGATGACGAGGCGCTGCGCGCGAGCGGCGAGGGTTTCGACGAAACGGTCCTGCACCGAGCGGTGGACGAACACGCGGGTGCCGTTCGAGCAGATTTCGCCGGAGGAGTAGAAATTCGCCAGCATGGCGGCGGCCACCGCGCTGTCGAGATCGGCATCGGCGCAGACGATGAGCGGGGATTTGCCGCCGAGTTCGAGCGTGACGCGCTTGAGGCTGGCGGCAGCCTCGGCGGCGACGGCCTTGCCGGTGGGGACCGATCCGGTGAGGGAAATTTTCGCGACGCCGGGATGGCGGACGAGGGCGAGGCCGGTTTCACCAAAACCGTTGATGACGTTGAACAGCCCATCCGGCACGCCAGCCTCGCGGTAGATGGCGGCGAGTTCGAGGGCGGTCAGCGGGGTTTGCGGCGCGGGCTTGAAGATGACCGCATTGCCGCATGCGAGGGCAGGGGCGGATTTCCAGCAGGCGATCTGCAGCGGGTAGTTCCAGGCGCCGATGGCGGCAACGACGCCGAGCGGCTCACGCCGGGTGTAGCCGAAAGCGCTGGGCCCGAGATCGACCGCCTCGCCGGTGATGGAAGCGGCGATACCGCCGAAATATTCGAGGCACTCGGCGCCGGAGATGACATCGACAACGCTGGTTTCAGCGATCGGGCGGCCAGTGTCGAGCGTTTCGGTGCGGGCGAGTTCATCGTTGCGTTCTCGCAACAGGGACGCGGCGCGGAGCAGGATGCGCCCGCGCGCCGCGGCGGGGGTCGCAGCCCAGGCGCGCTGGGCCTCGCGCGCCGCGGCGACGGCGGCGGCGACGGTTTCGGCGTCGGCGATCTCGATCTGGGCCAGCACGCCGCCGGTAGCGGGGTTGCGGGTTTCGAAACGCGCGAGGCCGGCGCGCGACCAGGGGCCGCCGGCGATGAAATTGCGGCGGGGTTCGCCTGTCATGGCAGCGCTCCGGTTCAGCTGGTGGCGAGGGCGGGGGTCGGGCTCGCGTCATTCATCGTGGCGCGGCCCGCATGGGTGAGGGCGTCGAGCACCTCGTTGGCGCCGCACCAGCCGACGATGCGCCCGTCTTCGGCAACCAGCACGGGATGACCGCTGCGCTGGCGCTGCTCGACGACATCCTTCAGCAGATGGGTGGTCTCGACGATGCCGATGGCACCTTCCGGTGTCGCGGTTTCCCCATCGATCGGGTGGACGGCGATTGCCGCGCCGTTGCACGAGAGACCGTCCAGCGTGCCATCGGGGCGGAGCGACAGGCGGTAGTGCGAAGGGCCATCGGCGAAGGTGAATTGCGCCCCGTGGGCATCGGCCGCGGCATCGAGCGGCCGCATCAGCGAGGCGGCGCGGATGGCGGTGAGGGGGTTCATGTGGCGGACGAATTCCGCGACGTATTCGGTGGCCGGACGCAGCACGATGTCTTCCGGCGCGCCAACCTGGATCACCTGGCCGTCCTTCATGATCGCGATACGGTTGCCGAGCTTCAGCGCTTCGTCGAGATCGTGGGTGACGAAGATGATGGTCTTGTGGAGGCGCTGCTGCAGCGAGAGCAGTTCGTCCTGCAGCTTGTTGCGGATCAGCGGATCGAGGGCGGAGAAGGGTTCGTCCATCAGCAGGATGTCGGGATCGGTGACGAGGGCGCGGGCGAGGCCGACGCGCTGCTGCATGCCGCCCGAAAGCTCGTGCGCGTGCTTCTCCGCCCAGGGCAGCAGGCCGACGAGATCGAGCCAGCGGTCGACCGCCGCGCGGGCTTCGGTCTCGCCGGTGCGGCGCAGTTCGAGGCCGAGTTCGACATTGCGGCGCACGGTGCGCCAGGGCAGCAGGGCGAATTGCTGGAACACCATCGAGACGGCGCGGTTGCGCAGGGCGCGCAGTGTGGCGGGCGGCGGATTGGTGATGTCCACCATCTCGTTATTGTGCGAAATGAGGATGCGGCCGCGCGAGATCTTGTTCAGGCCGTTGACGGCCCGCAGCACGGTGGTTTTGCCCGAGCCGGACAAACCCATGATGACGAAGATCTCACCCTTCGCGATCT
This sequence comes from Acidiphilium sp. C61, assembly GCF_905116885.1. NCBI lineage: Bacteria > Pseudomonadati > Pseudomonadota > Alphaproteobacteria > Acetobacterales > Acidocellaceae > Acidiphilium > Acidiphilium sp. C61. Next base: position 121,893 of record NZ_CAJHNI010000005.1, read on the forward strand.
CGAGATTCACATCGGCGGCGCCGACGACGACGCCGGTCGCCTCGATGATGTCGGCGCGGGTCTGGCCCGCGTCGAGCATCGCGGCAGCGCGTGCCAAGGGCGCGCGGGCGGCGCGCCTTGCGGCTGGGGGAAACAGGATATCGACATGCTCGAAGCGGGCGGCGAATTCGGGGTTCATGCGTTTTCGCGCTCCGGCCTGAACACGCGGTCGAGAATGACCGCGAGGATGACAATGGCGAGGCCCGAGGTGAAGCCGCGGCCGATCTGCACGGTTTCCATCGCCTCGACCACGGGCTCGCCGAGCCCGCCGGCGCCGACCAGCGCGGCAATGACGACCATGGACAGGCTAAGCATGATGACCTGCGTGAGGCCGGCGAGAATGGTTGGCAGAGCTGCCGGGATCTCGACCTTCCAGAGCAGTTCCCACGGCGAGGCACCGAAGGCCTGGCCGGCCTCGATCAGCGGGCGCGGCACATTCGAAATGCCGACATAGGTCAGGCGAACCGGCGTTGGCGCGACGAACACGATGGTCGAGATGAGGCCCGGAACGCTGCCGAGGCCGAAGAGCACCAGCGTCGGGATCAGGTACACGAAGGTGGGCAGTGTCTGCATCAGGTCGAGCACGGGTCGCAGAATGCGGTAGAGTGTCGGGTGATGCGCGGCGGCGACGCCGAGCGGCATGCCGATCAGCATGCAGGCGAGGGTGGCGTAGGCGACGAGGGAGATCGTCTCCAGCGTGCGCTCCCAATATCCCTGGTTGAGCACGAAGGCGAGGGCGAGCAGGACGAACAGCGCGAGCTTCCAGGATTTCTTGAAATACCAGGTCAGACCGGCAAAGATGACGATCAGGACGATTGCAGGGACGGCGTCGAGCGCGGCCGTAGTCGTATCGAGCAGGAAGCCGAGCACGCTCGACAGAACATTGAACAGCCCCTGGAAATTATCCTTCAGTGCGTTGACGAGCGCCGTCGCCCACGTCCCGAGCGGAATGGCGTGGTGGACGATCCAGTGCTGCACGCTATCGATCGCGTTCATCGGTCAGCCTCCGCGAGCCGGCGCGCACCGGACGGGCGCGCCGGAGAAACAACGGGCCTGATCAGTTCAGGCCGGCGAGGACGGCCGCGGCGCCGGGCTTGCCGGAGACCGTGGTGACGCCATCGAGGGTTTTCTTCACCCAGTCCGGATGGGCCTTGAGCCATGCGGCGCCAACCGCAGAAGCCTGCTGATGCTTGACCTGGACGTCATACATCATCTTGTTCTCGTCGTTGACCGTCAGATAGAAATTATGCAGCAGACGGCCAACATTCGGGCAATCCTTGGCGTAGTCGTGCCTTGTATTGATGTAGAGCGTCGCCTCGCCCTGACGCGGGCCGAAATAGTTCTTGCCGCCGGTGAGATAGTTGATGTGGAACTCGACATTCATCGGATGCGGTTCCCAGCCGAGGAAGACGATCGCCTGCTGCTTCGGATATTTGCGCGCGACTTCGGCGAGCATGCCCGCTTCGCTGGACTGTACGAGGTGGAACTTGCCGAGATCGAATGTATTCGACTTGATCATCGACAGGACATGTTCGTTGCCGTCATTGCCCGGCTCGATGCCATAGATCTTGTAATGCAGTTGCTTGGCAAATTTATGGATGTCCGCGAAGGTCTTCAGCCCTTTCTCGTACAGGTAATGCGGCACCACGAGCGTATATTTGGCATGCTTGAGATCAGGGCCGATGACGTCGATCTCGTGTTTCGCCTCGTAGGGCTTTGTGGTGCCGTCCTGCGACGGTGTCCAGTTGTCGAGGAAGACGTCGATCTTGTTGTTGCTGAGACCGGCATACATCACTTCAAGAGAATAGAGCTTGATGTCGGTCTTGTAGCCGAGCGAGGTCGCGACCTTTGAAAACACGGCGTTCTGCACCGCGTTGTCGGTCCAGCCGATATTGGCCATCCGGATCGTCCGGCATGACGCGGGAACGGCTGCATGCGCGATGCCCATACCCATCACGAAAGTAGCCAGCGTTGTGCCTAGAATGGATTTTCTCATTGTTGGTTCCTTTGCTCCGTTATGAATGACCGGTTCGCTCATGCGACCCGCATTGTCCTGCCCTGTCCTTGGAGTTCGTTTTTTCAATCACATAGCGGATGATTGCTGACGGGCTGTATTGCATGGAATCGACGCAGGGCTTGCATCGTTCCGTTTGGGCGGCCCTCGTCAGTGAGGCGGGGCGGCGGCGAGATTGACGATGATGACGCCTAAGGTGATCGTCATGATGCCGAGTATTGTCATCGGCGTAAGATGCTGCCCGAAGCGGAGCCAGCCCACAGCGCTGACGAGAATGATCCCCGCGCCGCTCCAGATGGCGTAGACCACACCGATCGGCATCGAGCGGACGAGAATGGCAAGAAGGTAAAATGCCGCAGCATAAAACACGAGGGTGCCCAAGGCGGGGAGTGCCAGGGTAAACCCGTCTGACGCTTTCAGAAACGACGTCCCTGCCACCTCGCACGCAATTGCGATGGCGAGCAGGGTGTAGGACTTCAGCTCGTTCATCTCATTCATGATCGAGGTAAACGATTGCGCGGTCAACCCACAATGTGGAGTTTATCCATCATGTTCTTAAATCCAATGGATATATATGGACTTTTTGAAAATTGAATATAGCAGCAAAGCCTTGCGCCCGGAGGCAATTCATCCATTCGCTGAGAGATGCGGAAATGTCACAGCTGTTCGATTTGGTACGAAAATGACGCTTTTTTACAAATTTATGACGGTCATATTCAAGACGTTCTGTCGCAGCCGTTCAAGGTTGGGCGGGCGAAAGATACATAATCGCGAAGTCATGACGTCAGGGATAGGCGCTTAAGTGAGGCATGCGCGCCGCCTCACGCACGGATCGTCCGGCAGGCCCGCATTGCGGAGTTTTCTGGTTTTGTCGTTTCTTGCGACGGAGTTTTGCGGGCGCAACCACGGCTTGCCCGCGCACATCCCGGCGGGAAGGGCGCACATGGACAATGCCGCGGGGCGACGGAGTTGGCCAGCCGCGTTGGTGCCGGGCTTCTTTAACTAACAACAGGGTAGTAGGATGAAAACGAAAAGACTGATCGGACGGAAAACTCTCGCTGGAGCCAGCGTGCTGGCCCTGATGGCCTGCGCATCGCCGGCCTTTGCGATGAACCTGCCTGCGGCCCAGAAATTCGATGCCGGCCCGCTCGGCACGCTGGATGTCAGCGGTGGGTTCGACGGGTATTTCTATGCGCTGTCGGGCGCGAGCAGAACAAATCCTCTGGGGATTCAGAAATCCACAGGCGCAATCGCGCGTACGCTCGAGGTCGATATCACCAAGTCGACCGGGCAGTTCCAGTTCACTCTCGACGTGAAGCCGAGCAGCTCGCTTTATTTCGGCGCGCAGCCCACTGAGTTGAATGCCCATACGTTTTCGCTTGGGCCGATCTACGCAGCCTATGCGACTTGGGCTCCCAACGCCAACTTCAACATATCCGTTGGTCAGGTGTATTCCACCGAGGGTTGGGAATCCTCGACCGACTGGAAGAACGCCAACCTGATCGACTCTCCGCTCTATTACGTCGAGAATTCATCAAGCCGTGGCGTTCAGGCGAGCTACACCTACGGCAAGCTCTCTGCCACGCTGACCTTCGGCGACGGGTTCGACACTGGCGTGTTCAACACGTTCCAGGAACTTGTGACCTACTCGTTTGATAACAACAACGCGCTTTCGTTCTACGGCACCCAGAATGTCGGCGTGACCGGGCCGGCAGCCCATGCGTACGGTACAACCAGCACTGCCTATGCCAATAGCTACACGCTGACGGGCTATGGCAATTACAACGCAGCCTACGAAAATTCGGATATGTACGGCGCTTACTATTCATATACCCAAGGCAATCTGAACGTTGTGCCGGAGGTGCAATATGTATACGCCAAACCGAACAGCCGGCTTGGTCTCAACAAATTTACCAGCAACTTTGGCGCCGAAGTGATCACTAACTACCAGTTCGGCAAGTCGCCGTGGTCCCTCGGCAGCATGGTATTCTACTACAAGAATATCGGCCAGGAAGGCTGGTATCTGAACGCCAACTCGTCCGGCTTCGGAATCGGGGTGACGCCGTCCTGGATCAAGGGACATGTTTTTGTGCGTGGCGAGGTGGGGCTGCTGCACCTGACTGACCTTGGAACCGGATCGAATGGCGGCTTTGGCTCGCGTGGCACCGATCGCAACCAGGTGATGAGCATCCTCGAAGCGGGTCTCGCGTTCTGACGATTCGCGTTTCACGAAACCTTCATATCCGGCCGCCCTCGTGGCGGCCGGAGACGATGGGCGAGGGCTTCGCCGCGAGCTATACGGTCGCCGCCGGCTGATCCTCGCCACCGAATGCGGGGCCGGCCAGCGGATATTGAAGCAAGGACGCAACACATGGCCGATCTGATCGCATCGCCGCGCCGCACATTCCTCAAACTTGCCGGTGCCGGGCTCGGCGCGGGCCTGCTGCCGGCCGTGGGGCGCGCCGCATCGCCCGCGTTGCTGAGGGCCGCGAAGCACGAAGGGCAGCTCAACACCATTGCGCTGCCGCCGGACTGGGCGAATTATGGCGAGATCATCGCCACCTTCCAGAAAAAATACGGGATCACCATTCACAACGCCGCGCCCGATGACAGCTCGGCGCAGGAATTGCAGTCGATCCGCTCGCTCAAACACCAGTCGCGCGGGCCGGACGTGGTCGATGTCGGCCCGGCCTTCGCGCTGAACGGCGCGCAGGAAGGGCTGTTCCGGCCCTACAAGGTCGCGACCTGGGACAGCATTCCGGCGTCGATGAAGGATGCGGGCGGGCTGTGGTACGGCGATTATTTCGGCCTCGTGTCGTTCGGCATCAACCGCTCGGTCTCGAAGGCGGTGCCGCATGACTGGGCCGATCTGAAGAAGCCGGAATTCAAGGGCATGATCGCGCTGAACGGCAGCCCGCTCGGCGCCGGGGCCGCGTTCGCCGCGGTGGTCGCGGCCGCACTCGCCAATGGCGGCTCGCTCGACAACATCATGCCGGGCATCGAGTTCTTTGCCGATCTCGCCAAGCGCGGCAATTTCAACCCCTCGGCGGCGACGGCGGCAAGCCTTGTTTCCGGCCAGACGCCAGTGGTGATCAACTGGGATTACCTGAACCTCGCCCAGGCGAAGAAGGCGAAGGGGATGACACCGATCGACACGGTCATTCCCGCAGGGGCAACGCCCTATGGCGCGTTCTACTGCCAGGCGATCAGCAAGTTCGCGCCGCACCCGAAGGCGGCCGAGCTGTGGCAGGAATTCATCTATTCCGACGAGGGGCAGCTTCTGTATCTCAAGGGCTTCGCCCATCCGGCGCGGTTCTCGGCGATGGCGAAGGCGGGGGCGATTCCGAAATCGCTGATGGCAGAACTGCCGCCGGCCAAGCCGTATGGCGAGGCAGTATTCGCCAACAACGCGCAGACGAAGAAGGCGCAGCAACTGCTGACGGAAAACTGGACGAAGCTCGTCAAGGCGTGAGGCTCCGGCTCAAGGCCGGCGAGGGTGGGGGGCTGACGCTCGCCTTCGTCGGCCCGCTCGTTGTTTACGTGATCGCCTTCCTCGTGCTGCCGACGCTGATGCTGCTGGCGGAGGCGTTCTCTGGAAAGCACGGGCTGACGCTGAAATATGTCGCAGCACTGGGGCAGGGGCAGACGGTGATTGCGTTCCGCAACTCGCTCGTGCTGTCGGCGCTGGCGGCGCTGGTCGGCGTCACCGCCGGCGGGATCGCCGCCTATCTGGTGCTGCGGCCGGGCGTGCCGCGGGGCGTGCGCTCGCTGGTGACGAGCTTCAGCGCGGTGGCGGCGAATTTTGCCGGCGTGCCGCTGGCCTTCGCCTTCATCGCGACCCTCGGCAGCCTCGGCATCATCACGGTGTGGCTGAAATCGGCCGGGGTCGATCTCTATGGCATGGGGTTCAGCCTGTATTCACTGCCGGGCCTCGTGCTGGTCTATGCCTATTTCCAGATCCCGCTGATGATCATCGTGTTTACCCCGGCGCTGGAGGCGCTGCGGCTTGAGTGGCGGGAGGCGGCGGAGAATCTCGGCGCCTCCGCCTTCGATTACTGGCGCCATGTCGGGCTCCCGATTTTGCTCCCCTCGTTGCTCTCGGCGTTCATCCTGCTGTTCGGCAACGCCTTCTCGGCCTATGCCACACCCTACGCACTGACGTCGGGGATCGTCGCGCTGGTGCCGGTCGAGATCAGCAACGTGCTGTCGGGCAACGTGATGATCTCGCAGCAGACCGGGGCGGCGCTGGCGCTTGGCATGATCGTGGTCATGGTTGGGGTCATGGGCGTCTATGCGCTGGCGGCACGGCGGATCGGCCGGTGGGGACGACGATGAAGGGCGCGGCAGGGCGATTGCTGCCGGAAGCCTGGCTCGGGCTTCTCTTCCTGTATTTCTTCGTTCCGCTGCTCGCGACCGGCGCGTTCAGCCTGTGGGAAGGTGGCTCGCGCTACGGTTTCGCCGCTTACGTGGCGCTGTTCCACCAGCCGAAGCTATGGCAGAGCCTGTTCCTCTCGGTGCGGCTGGCGGTGGAGACGATCCTGCTCGGGCTCATCGTGCTGGTGCCGGCGGTGTTCTGGCTGAACTTGCGGGTGCCGCGGCTGCGGCCGGTGTTCGATTTCATCTCGGTGCTGCCCTTCGTGGTGCCGCCGATCGCCCTGGTCGCCGGAATGACGGCGCTCTACACGGGGCCGGACTGGCTGGTCGGCACCCCCAACTATCTGGTGATACCCTACGTGATCCTCGCCTTGCCCTATACCTATCGCGCGCTCGATCTCGGCATGCGCGTGCTCGACCTGCGTACCATGACCGAGGCCTCGCAAAGTCTCGGCGCCGGCTGGGGGACGCTGATCTTCCGCGTCGTGGTGCCGAATCTGACGACGGCGCTGGTGGGCGCCGCACTGCTGACGATCGCGATCGTGATGGGCGAGTTCACCTTCGCCAATATCCTGCTGTTCAACACCTTCGCCGTTTACATCAACTATGTCGGCCAGACCTCGGCGACGCAGGCCTCGGCGCTGACGCTGCTGAGCTTCCTGATCACCTGGCTGGCCATGCTCGGCGTGCTGGTCTCCGGCCGGGGCGGGCGCAGCGTGCAGATCGGAGGGGCGCGCTGATGCCGCATCTGGACATCGACGGCGCGGTGAAGCGCTATGGCGGCAAGACCGTGCTGCACGGCATCGAGCTCGCGCTGGGGCAGGGGGAGTTCGTCTCGCTGCTCGGGCCCTCGGGCTGCGGCAAGACGACGCTGCTGCGCATCGTCGCCGGGTTCGAGCGGCCGGATGGCGGGCGGGTGGTGCTGGCCGGAAATGACATCACCGATCTGCCGGCGGCGCGGCGCAACATGGGCATGGTGTTCCAGGCCTATTCGCTGTTCCCGAACATGACGGCGGAGGAGAATGTCCGCTTCGGGCTGAAGGTGCGGCGGGAAACTCCGGCGGCGCAGCAGGCGCAGGCGGCAGAGCTGCTGGCGCTGGTGGGGCTCGCCGAGCACGCGCGGAAATATCCGCACCAGCTCTCCGGCGGCCAGCAGCAGCGCGTGGCGCTGGCGCGGGCGCTGGCAATCCGCCCGGCGTTGCTGCTGCTCGACGAACCTCTATCCGCGCTCGATGCCAAGGTGCGGGTGCAGCTGCGCGACGAGATCCGCCGCATCCAGCAGGAGACCGGGGTGACGACGCTGTTCGTCACCCATGACCAGGAGGAGGCGCTGTCGATCTCCGATCGGGTCGTGGTGATGCAGGAGGGGCGGATCGCGCAGGCAGGAACGCCAGCAGAAATCTATGGTGAGCCGGCGAACATTTTCGTGGCGCGGTTTGTCGGCGCGGCGGCGGAGTTGCGCGGCCGGGTGAGGGATGCGGAGGCCGGGCTGGTCGAGCTCTGCGGCCGAGTGGTGCCGGCGGCGCGGGCGCGTGGGCTGGCAACGGGGGCGGCGGTTCACGTGTTGCTGCGGCCGGAGACGGTGCGGCTTGGGCCACCCGGGGCGGCGGAGGCGCTGCTGGAAGGGGTCGTTGCCTCACGTGTGTTCTTCGGCGCGCTGACCTCGATCCGCATCGAGGTGGATGGCGGCTTCAGTCTCGCGGCGGCGATGCCGAGCGCCGAGGCCGGTGCTGTGGCACAGGGCAGCCGGGTTTCGCTCTGGTGGGATGGGGAGGCGCCGCGGGTGCTGGCGGCCGAATGATCCCGGACGGCGCGATCGAGGCTGCGAAGGCGGCGGCGGAGGCGGCGCGGGAAGCGATCCGGCCGTATTTCCGCGCCGGCCTGGGGGCCGACGACAAGGCGGATGCGAGCCCGGTGACGGCGGCGGACCGGGCGGCGGAGACGGCGATGCGCGCGGCGCTGGCGCGGCACACGCCGGGGTTCGGGGTGATCGGCGAGGAATTCGGCGACGACCGGCGCGGGCGGTTCAACTGGGTGATCGACCCGATCGACGGGACGCGGGAGTTCATCACCGGGCGGGCAAGCTTCGTGACGCTGATTGGCCTGGTCGAGGACGGCGTGCCGGTGCTGGGGCTGATCGACCAGCCGATGACCGGCGAGCGGTGGCTGGCAGCGGATGGGCGCGTTGCGTTTACCGGCCCGTTCGGCGGCGTGCCAGGCTGCCGGCGGCGCGCGGCGCTGGGCGAGGCGGAACTCTCCTGCACCGGGCCGGAATGGTTCGCACCCGCGCAGCACGCGGCGTTCGACCGGCTTGGCCGGGCCTGCCGGCGCGTCTCCTGGGGCGACAATGCCTATGCCGCGGGGTTGCTGGCACTCGGCGCGATCGACGTCATCGCCGAGGCCGGGCACAAGCCGTGGGACTGGGCGGCCTCGGTGCCGATCGTCGCGGCGGCGGGCGGGGCGATGTGCGACTGGTCGGGCCGGGCGTTGCGGCTTGACGCCGAGACCGATGGCACCGTGCTGATCCTGGGCGACCCGTCGCTGCGTGACGAGGCCCTTGCCATTCTTCGAGGTGACTCTTGCTGATTGCCCATATTTCCGATCTGCATGTCCGCCCGGTTGGCCGCCCGGCCAACCGGGTGGTCGAGACAAACATGATGGCCGAGCGCGTGCTGCGCCGGGTGGCGACGCTCGATCCGGCGCCGGAGGCGATCGTCATCACCGGCGATCTCGTCGATTGCGGGCGGGACGACGAATATGAGGAGTTAAACCGGCTGCTCGACCGCAAGCTGCCATGTCCGGTCTATGTAGTGCCCGGCAACCATGACCGGCGTGAGGCTTTCCGTGCGGCGCTGGGCCATCTGCCGGGGGTGGCTGCAGATCCGGATTTCGTTCAATATCAGGCTGATATCGGCCCGTTCCGACTGATCATGCTTGACAGCGTGGTGCCTGGGGCGGGGTATGGCGAGCTGTGCCCGCAACGGCTCGCGTTTCTGGATGCGGCGCTGGAGGCGGCGGCGGGACGCAAGGTGCTGATTGGGCTGCATCATCCGCCGGTGCTCACCGGAGTGGCAGCGATGGACAGCATCATGCTGCGCTCGTCCGAGGCGCTGCTGGCGCGCGCGGCGGCGCATGGGAATGTCGCGGCCATCCTCTCGGGGCATCATCACCGTGCGATCCACGCGGCGCATGGCCGGACGATGCTGCTGAGCGTTCCGGCCGCCGCCGGGCACCAGAGCGAGATCACCTTCGATCCGAAGGCGCGGGCCTATTTCCACCTGGAGCCGGGCGGCATTTTTCTGCTTCGCTGGACCGAGCGGGAAGGGCTGACGGCGATGCTCGACAGCGTGGGCGACCTGCCGGGGCCGTATCCGTTCGTCGTCGAGCCGGAGTATCCGGGCATGCGGCGGGAGGGTCCTGCATCGTGAAGCGCCTGGAGCATCATCCGATCAGGTGAGCTCGTCTTTGCCAAATGTCGCAGAAGAAATATTATGGAACCTAAAGGCAATCAATCTACGCCGGATACAATTTGATAAGCCTTGAGGCTCGATTGTAAGTTCCGGCTCACATGCAGCATCGATGATGGCGGGGCGCGCCATGCCGGGCCTGCACGCGGCGCGAGGGAGATTCGATGATGATCGCATCGCCGCCGCCGTTGCTCGCCATTGTCGTGCCCGTGCATGACGAGGCGCCGAATCTCCCAACGTTGCTCGCCGAGCTCGATACCGCGCTGGCTTGCGTCGATCACGAGATCATCATTGTCGACGACGGAAGCACGGACGCAACCCCGGATGTAATCGCCGCCGTTACCGCGATGCGGCCGAATATCCGCGGCCTGCGGCACGTGCGGTGCCATGGGCAGAGTGCCGCGATCGTCTCCGGGGTAACCGCGGCGCGGGCGACCTGGATCGCCACGATCGATGGCGACGGGCAGAACGACCCGGCCGATATTCCCGATATGCTTCGCCATGCCTGGCAGGAGGAACGGCCCGGCGTACCGATACTCGTCGCGGGACGGCGCGTGCGGCGGCACGATCGGCTGATGAAGCGCATCGCTTCGCGCATTGCCAACGCCGTCCGGGCGCGTGTGCTGGGTGATGGCGTGCCGGACAGCGGCTGCGGACTGAAACTGTTTCGCCGATCCGCTTTCATGGCGTTGCCGCATTTCGACCATATGCACCGATTCCTGCCGGCGCTGTTCGCCCGCGCCGGCGGCTGCACCGTGTTGCATCCCGTTGCCCATCGGCCGCGCCTCGCCGGGCGCTCGCATTACGGCACATGGGACCGCCTCCGGGTGGGGCTGGTCGATCTTGCCGGCGTCGCCTGGCTTCAACGCCGGGCTTGCAGGGCAGTTCTGGCCGAGCCCTCCGGGACCGCGGCAACCACGAACAGCACGGACAATACGGCACCGCCACCAGTTTCTCTGGAAGTGGCCCAGTGAGCGGTGGTCCGGGGCGGCGGGCGCTGGTGCGTGCAACACGCTTGCTCGCTTTCGGGGCGGGATTGCTGATAGCCGCATTTTTACTGCGATTTCAGTCATTCGGGCCGCTTTTCGTGCCACATCACGGGCAGGGCTGGCGCGATGCGGTGATTCTCGGCGCGCTCGGGGCGCTGGCCTGCGCGATTGGCATGCCGCGGCAGGTGATCGGCTTCGCGGCAGGCTATGCTTGGGGCGTGCTGCCGGGCACCGCACTGGCGCTGGGGGCCCAGCTTGCCGGCTGCACTATTAATCTGCTCTGGGCACGGTTGGTCGGCCGCGCTTTCGTGCAGTCCCGGCTTGGGCGGCGCACAGCCCGCATCGATCGTGCCCTTGCAGCGCAGCCATTTGCCGCAACGCTCGCATTGCGATTGATGCCGATGGGCAGCAATCTCGCGCTCAATCTGCTGGCCGGGCTGTCGAGTGTCAGGATCCTGCCGTTTCTGGCGGGTTCGGCTTTGGGATATCTGCCGCAGACGGTAGTGGCCGCGCTGCTCGGCGCCGGTGGCCGGCTGGGACGATCGACGGACATTGGCTTGGGCGTCGGGCTGCTTGCGGCATCGATGATCCTGGCAGGCACGCTGCGCCGCAGGGTTATGACGGCGCTGGCGGAGGCCTGACCCCTTCAGCGGCAGGCGGTTCCGGCCGCACAGGCGATGCGGGCTTGTGGCGGACTGACCCGGCGGATGGTGATTTCGGTGCCGGCGCGAAGCGGGGAGGACAGCGGGCCAAAGCGCGCTGCACCCGCCATGAACTGGGTGCGCGAGGGTTGCGCCCCCTGCCCTGCCGGCCCGTAGACCGCATAGACCGTATGGCCGGCGGCGAGGGCCGCGCGGGCGCGGGCAGCATCGCGGGTGACGCGCGGCGTGAGCGCGGTGTCGTAATGGCCGAGCATGATGCGGGCAGCGCCGTCGCTGGCAAGAATGACGTCACCCGACGACATGCGTGCACCAAGCAGTTTCGCCGCAAGATCCCAGCGCGGCCTTGTTTCCGCGTGATAATAGGGGGTGAGGTTCAGAGCGAGGGCCAGCACAGCGACCGGAAGCGCGGCAAGACGCGCCGCCGGAGCCAGTTCATCAAGTCCAAGCCCGGCAAGGATGAAAAAGGGCGGCGCGCTCCAGAGCAGATAGCGCGGCAACAGCAGCGGATGGATCAGGGACAGGAGGCCGAGCGCCGCCGGCTGACCGAGCCAGGCGATCAGCAGCGTCAGGCGTTCGCCGCGAGCAGCGCGCAGATGACGGATGCCGAGGAACGCCAGGACCGCCATCGAGGGGGCTAGGAAAACCAGATGGGTCGGCAGCAGGCGCATGGTGACCATTGTGGCGTCGCGCAGGCCGTAGAGGCCGGCTGCATCGATCAGCATGGTGTGGCGCGTCGGCGCCGGTATCCAGCGAAACCCTGCCATTGGCCCGTGATGCGGGGTGAGAGCGAGCAGCGCATAAGCCGGCGCAAGGAGCAGCAGGATGCCTGCGTTCACAAGGGCCCATGTGCGGATAAGGCGTTTGCGGCCGTGGCTGCGCGGCATCGCGGCGGCAAGAAAGGCCGTGCTGGCGATGAGTGGCCAGGGCAAGGCGTCCGGCAGGACCAGGAGCGAGAGCGCCGTGCCGGCGGCATAGGCGTGCCACGCTGCACGGGACGCCGCGTCAGGCGCGCGGACGATGGCAAGCAGACCCGCCAGGGCGAGCAGCAGCGGTGCCATCATCAGCGTATAGGATCTGGCTTCCTGGCTGAAAGCGACCTGCTGCGGGGCGAAGGCCATCAGCAGGCCGGCGAGCCACGCGCCATGCCGGCCACCGGCTTGGCGGGCGATGGCGAAGATCAGCCCGGCCGAGGCCGCACCAGCCAATGCCGGGACAAACCGCAGCGCCGCCATCTGCATGCGCACGGGCGCATATTCGAGTGCTAGGCGCTCGATCAGGAAAAAGCCGGGCAGATGCCGGTTGCGCAGGGAGTCCTGGATCAGATACGGCATCCGGAGTCCGGCGCGGTTGATGGTGATGACCTCATCCAGCCAGGGCGGCTTGTCGCCCAGCCCATGCAGGCGAACAGCGAATGCGGCGCAGACAATGATCGCCACGCCAATCGCCACTCCTGCCCGGCCGTCCCGGTCTGCCCCCACCGCCCGCATGGGCACAGTCTCGCGCCGGCATGTAACAGGGCGACAACTGACATTACGAGGGCGTTCTCAACATTTTGTTAACCGGATTGCGGCAAGGTGAGTGGGAACGGAACGGCCAATCCTGGCGAGCGGCCCTGCGGGAGCAAAGGAGCGGATGAGCGGTCAAGCTCGAACGGACAGAAATGGCGACCCGACGCAGCTGGCTCAGGAAGAGATCGACTCAATCCTGTCCGGTGGATCTGTTGTCGAAGACGGGGAGCTGGAACCGGAGACCGAAGAGGAAGCCAGCCGGCTTCTCTATGGTCGGGCGGACAGTTATGAACGCCTGCCGATGGCGGAAGTCGTTTTCGAACGGCTGTCGCGAATCCTCGCTGGTTCCTTGCGCAACCTGTTCCAGGACAATGTCGAGGTTCGCCTCACCCGACTTGCCTCGCGCCGGCTTGCCGACAGTTTCTCGGAGATCAGGCCGCTGGCATTGCTCGGCGTGTTCCGGGCGCGGGAATGGGACAATCTCGGGCTCATCCATCTCGATGCCGAAACCGTCAACAACCTGACGGAAATCCTGCTCGGGGGGCGCCGTATGGCAGTCGCGTCAGACCGGATTCCGAAACCGGTGACCTCGATCAGCCGCAACCTGTCCGAACGGCTCATCCGCGTCGTGCTGCACGACCTCAGAAGCAGTTTCGGGCCGATCTGCGACGTCACCTTCGACTTCGAACGGACCGAGACGGACCCGCGCTTCGCGACAATCGGACGCAATTCCGGCGTGGCGCTGACGGCGCGGCTGAGCCTGCAATCCGCCGGCCGGAATTGCACGATCGACATCATCCTGCCCTTCGCGACACTGGAACCCGTGCGCGAATTGCTGCTGCAACAGTTCATGGGCGAGAAATTCGGCCGCGACTCGATCTGGGAAACCCATCTCGCCGAAGAGCTTTGGCACACCGATGTGGAACTCGAGGCGGTGCTCGACGAACAGACGATGAAGCTGGGCGCGGTGATGGAACTGCGCGTAGGCGACATCATCCAGATCAACGCCCCGCGTGGTTCCGACATCGTCCTGCGTTGCGGCAATGTCGATCTTTTCGCCGGCCGCCTTGGCGTGCGGCATGGCAAGCTGGCCGCCGAGATTCGCGGCTGGCTTCCTCGCGCAGGCGAGTAGAGCATCACCCGATCAGATGAGGTTATCTGATCGGATAAAAATGCTGTGTCTATAAATATGATAGACTACGACATTCGATCCCACCGGATCGGGACATGTCCCGGCTTGTCGCGCCCCCTGCCCCACCTGGCTTGCGCCCGGCTGAGGCCGCGAGCCTCAGGACGCGGCTTCGACGATCCGGGGGAACAGGCCCGATGGCGCCGGCAGCGCAGCACCGGTGTCGAGCGGTATCGCCAGTGATGCGAAGTCACGCCGGTCGGCCCGGACGGCAAGCTGGTCCAGCAATTTCGCCATGCTCTCCGGCATGAAGGGCTGCAACAGAAGACCGACGACGCGCAGCACCTCGCAGAGGGCCCTCAACACGGTCCGCATCCGGTCCGGATCAGTCTTGCGCAAGGCCCAGGGGGCTTGGTGGTCGATATACGCATTGGCGGCGCGCACCAGTTTCCAGACCTCCTCGATCGCCTCCTGATAGGCCAGCCGATCCATTGCCTCGCGCATGCGGTCAGGCAGACCATCGGCGATGGCCCGCAGCGCATGATCGGCCTCGCTTGCGGGGCCAGCTTCGGGCACTGCGGCACCGGCATTCTTGGCGATGAAGGAGAGCGTGCGCTGGGCGAGATTGCCGAGATCGTTGGCGAGCTCGACATTGATCCGCGTGATCACCGAACGGCGGGAGAAATTGCCGTCATTGCCGAAAGGCATTTCGCGCAGCAGACAGAAGCGGAGCTGGTCAAGCCCGAATTCGGCGATCAGCGGCTCGACGGCCAGGGCGTTGTTGAGCGACTTGCTCATCTTCTCGCCCTCGATCGTCCACCAGCCATTGGCGAAGATGCGGCGCGGCGTCGGCAGGCCAGCGGCCATCAGCATTGCGGGCCAGTATATGGCGTGGAAGCGGGTAATTTCCTTGCCGACCAGGTGCAGGTCCGCCGGCCAGTATTTCATCAGCGGCGCGTCCATGTCCGGATAGCCGCAGGCAGTGAGGTAGTTGGTCAGCGCATCGATCCAGACATACATCACGTGATCGGGCGCGCCGGGCACCGGAATGCCCCATTTGAAGCTGGTGCGGCTGATCGAGATGTCCCGCAGGCCGGAGCGAACGAAGGAGAGTACCTCGTTGCGACTGGAAGAGGGCTGGATGAAATCCGGGTTGTCTTCATACAATTTCAGAAGACGATCCTGGAAAGTGCTGAGTTTGAAGAAATAGGATGGTTCGCGCACCCACTCCACCGGCGCGCCGAAGGGCGAGCGCTTGATGCCGTCGGCGCCGGTGACGAGTTCGCTCTCGTCGTAAAAGGCCTCATCGCGGACGGCGTACCAGCCCTCGTAATGGCCGAGTTCGATGGCCCCTGACCGCTCGATCGCCTGCCAGATTGCCTGGCAGGAGCGGATGTGGCGCGGCTCGGTGGTGCGGATGAAATCGTCGTTCGAGATGTTCATCGCCTGCGCCATGGCACGGAACTCGCCAGCGATGCGGTCGGTGAACTCTTGCGGGGCGATGTTGTTCGCGCGGGCAGTGGCCTCAACCTTCTGGCCATGCTCGTCGGTGCCCGTCAGGAAATGGACGTCGAACCCGTCCAGCCGCTTGAAGCGGGCGAGCGCGTCGGCGGCGACCGAGGTGTAGGCGTGGCCGATATGGGGCGCGCCGTTCACGTAGTAGATCGGGGTCGTGATGTAGAATTTTCGGGTCATGGCACTCGGAGAAGCTGGAGCATGGTCAGAACCGCCGCACGCGGGTCGAGATTGAGACCGTCGACTTCCGCCGCGATCCTGCCGAACTCCTGCCAGAGCCGGGCGCGGCCATCAAGCGCGTTGGACGGGTCAGCGCGGGCGGCGGCGCGGGTTTCGGTGGCCAGTGCTGCGCGCAGCAGTTCGGCGAAGGTGGCAAACCCGTCATCGGCACGGGCGATCGTATCGGCGATGGAGGCGGCGCGCGCGGGTGGGAGCGGCCCGGCGAGCGCCTCGCCAACGAGGCCGGCCAGCGCAAGGCCATCGGCATCGGCGAGCGAGAGCGCACGGCCGATCGAGCCTTCCGCCAGCGTGGCCAGGGCCGTGCGGCGTTCGGCGGGAAGATCTGGCAGATCGGCGGCAAGCAGGAGGCTGAGGGTTTCGGTTGGCAGCTTGTCGAGATCGAGCCGGCGGCAGCGGCTGCGGATGGTGGGCAGCAGCCGGCCCGGGGCGTGGCAGACCAGCAGCCAGATCGCCCGCGCCGGCGGCTCTTCGAGCAGCTTGAGCAAGGCATTGGCGGCATTGCGGTTCAGCGCCTCGGCACCATCGACGATGACAACGCGCCAGCCCCCCTCACCCGGCGTCAGCCGCAGGAAGCGGCCAGCAGCGGCAACCGTGTCGACCACGATTTCACCCTGCATCCGTTTGCGCTTCTCGTCGTAACGGCGCTCGATCACCAGCAGATCGGCATGCGCGCCGGTTGCGATGCGGCGGAAAGCGGGATCTCGCGCCGGCAGCGACAGGTCCGGCGTGCGGGCGCCAGCGAGCAACCAGCGGGCGAAGCGGAAGGCCAACGTCGCCTTGCCGATCCCCGGGGGGCCGGCGATCAGCCAGGCATGATGCAGCCGCGTACCGGTCGCGGCGCGGAAAAGCTCTGTTACGGCGCTATCATGACCCAGAAGCTCGGGATTGGCGCGAGGCGGCAGCATCAGGCGATGGCGAGGCCGAGCCGGGCGCGGATGAGGGCGGCAAGCGCGTCGGTGATCTCCTCGATCCCACTGGCCGCATCGACCACGACACAGCGTTCCGGCGCAGTGGCGGCAATGGCGCGAAAGCCGGCAGCAACCCGGGCGGCGAATTCGGCATCGAATTGTTCGTAGCGGTCGGTGGCGCTGCCGCGGCGGGCGAGTCGCGCGCGGGCGACGGGTTCAGGCAGATCAAGGATCAGGGTGAGATCGGGGGTCAGATCGATCATCGTCTCGAGAGTCGCGATCGTCGTCCGCCCCACGCCGAGGCCGTAGCCCTGATACGCCATGGTGGAATCGGTGAAACGGTCGCACAGGACCACAGCGCCGCGTTCGAGCGCCGGGCGAATAACCGCGGCGACATGATCGGCACGGGCGGCAAAGACCAGCAGCGTATCTGCAAGCGGGGCAAAATGGCGCGCGGGGTCGAGCATCAGCGCGCGGATCGCCTCTGCCCCCGGTGTGCCGCCCGGCTCGCGGGTGGTGAGAACCTCATGCCCGGCGGCGCGGAGCCGGTCGGCAAGGCGGGCGATCTGTGTCGACTTGCCGGCCCCTTCCCCGCCCTCGATCGTGATGAAAACGCCCTGCGGGCTCACCGAACCACAATCCCGGGGCCGGCAATGCCACGGTCGAGCAACGAACGCAGAGCAGCATCGGCAGCGGGCACGCTGTCATAGGGGCCAAGGCGAAGCGAGTAGAGCGTGCGTCCACCGGAGGATTGCGGAACGACTGAACCCGGCATCCCGGAAAGGCGGGCCTGCAGGTTCATCGCGTCCGCGCTCGAGCCGAAGCCGGGAATCTCGACATAGAGCGGGCCGGGCGAAGGCCGGCCGATGCGCACGTTACCTGAAAGATGAGCGGCCGCGCCGGAATGGCGGTGCTGCATGACAGGGTGAGCGGCGGTGCTGATGGCGGTGCCGGCCGTTCCAGTAGCGCCGGGCGGCGGCGGCAGGGCGGCGGCCGCAACCGAGCTGACCGGTGCTGCGCTGAGATGTGGGCCGGCGCCGAGCCGGTCCTGCAAGGCGGAGGACCGACCGGCGAGCAGCCGGACGCGGACCTCGGCGAGACCGTTGGCCGGCATTCCGAGGCGCCGGGCGACATGGGGCGTGACCGCAATGATGCGTCCGGCCTGCATCGGCCCACGGTCGTTCACGCGGACGGTCAGGCTGCGGCCGTTATCCAGGTTGGTAACCCGCACGATCGAGGGCAGTGGCAGGACCGGACTCTGGGCAGTCAGGCTGCCGGCGCGATAGACCTCGCCATCCGCGGTAAGCCGCGCAGGCCCGGATGGGATCACGGTGGAAAGACCAGTCCGGTCATAGCGGCCGAAGACGCGCGGATAATGCCATTGGCCGCCGGCATCATACGGCTTTCCGATCGTGAAGCGGGCATGCTGCCCCGGTGCGGGGTGATGCAATGGCCGGGTGCAGCCGGTAAGCGCCAGCAGGGCGGCCAGCTTCAGTCCCAGGCGGGTCATGCGAGAATCCGGCGGCCGAGTTCGCCAACCGCGAGAGCGTAGAGATCGGATGGATTATAGCTGCGGATCGCGCGGAAATTGCCAAAGGCGAGGAAGGCTTCGCCGGAGGGGCCATCAGGCAGCAGCAACGAGGCTGGCGTGTTCGCCGGCAGGTGACGGGCCGGCGCCAGGCGATGAACGCCGAGCGCCTGCCACTGCGCCAGCGGCAGCACGTGGTCGCGCCCGGCCAGCGCGGCGTTGAGATGCGGCGGGACAAGCACCGGCTCGCTCGATGGCAGGCCGAGCCGCCAGTGCGACTTGCGCATGTAATTGGCGATCGAGGCCATGGTGTCGGGTACGCTGGTCCAGATATTCGGCTGACCATGACCTGAATAGCTGACCGCGGTGCTGAGATAGATGCTCGGCATGAATTGCGGCTGCCCCATGGCTCCGGCCCAGGAGCCACGCAGTTCGGAAAGACGAACATCGCCGCGCGAGACGATGCGCATTGCAGCGATGGCCTCGCGGCCGAAATAGGAACTATTTTTGTACCAGGCGAGTGTCGCAAGGGCGTCGATCACGTTGAAATCGCCCTGATAATGGCCGAAATCGGTCTCGATCCCCCAGATGCCCATGATCGGCGCGGCAGCGACGCCGAAGCGGGCCCGAACTTGCTCGATAATCCCACGATGTGCGGCGAAGGCCGCTTTTCCGGCGGCGACGCGGGTCTGGGTGACCACGCGCGCACTATATTGCGCCCAAGTCAGGGTGAATTCCGGCTGATGTGTTTCATGCCGGATCACCTCCTGGTTCGGTTTCAGGCCGGACAGGGCGGCGAAGGCGATATGAGACGGAACGCCCGCCCGGCGCGCCCGGCCTTCGAGCTCATGGATGAAATCTTCGAAGCCGGCGGCGCGGGCCGGCCGAACCAGGGCGGAGGCGCACGGAAGTGCTGCGAGCAGGAAACGGCGTTTCATTCCCCCGTTCTGCCACGCCCGGCGCCGCCGCGGAAGGGAGGCTCAGGTGCTCGCAACGTCGGCCACAGCAAGTTCGATCAGGCGTTCCAGAATGTCGGGCTCCTGGGCGCCGGCGATCGCGGTTTGGCCATCGATGATGAAACAGGGGACGCCGTTGATGCCGAGACGGTGGACAAACAGATTATCGGCATGGATCTGCTCGATCGCCCGATCACTCGTGAGAAAACCTGCGACATCAAGCTGCCGCAGGCCATTTGCTGCGCCGATGGAGGCAAGGGTTTCAGTGTTGCCGATATCGAGCCCGGCGGAGAAATAGGCTTGGAAGATATCGAGAACCACGCCCTCCGCCGATCCCCCGTGTTCGAGGGCGAAGCGGACGAGACGATGGGCATCGACGGTGCTCGGCGCTCGGGATATCCGCGGAAAAGCGAGGTCAAGCCCGTCTTCGGCGGCGATGGTAGAAATGGCAGCGTGAAACCGCCGCGCGCGATCTTCGTCGCCGAATTTACGTGCGGTATAGTCGGCGCGGCTGATACCGCTGCGAGGCATATCCGGATTGAGGAGAAACGGACGCCACGTCGTCACGATCGGCAGGTCGGGGCGACTCTGGCGCAAGCGCTGGAACCGGTGAATTCCAAGATAACACCACGGGCAGACGAAATCGAAAACGATCTCGACGGTCACCCTCGGCGGGCGCGGCAAAGCCATATTCATAATTTGTTAAAATAGCCTACGCGGTTCGGCAGGCAAAGCGAAAAGATGCTTGTGCGCCAATGGTGTTTTTTGGATCACTGGATAGAGATGGAGCGGTGCTGCGGGCGCATGGCATCGGTGATCGCGCTGTAGGTCGAGATCGGCGATGGCCGCCCGAAAAGATAGCCTTGGATTTCATCGGCCCCGCAATCCCTCAGGATGTCGGCCTGGCGCTCGGTTTCCACGCCCTCCACCACCACGGGCAGGCGCAGCCCGCGCCCGAGGCCAAGGACCGCATTGACGATGGCAAGGGATTCCGATTCTTCGGCCAGATCGCGGACAAAGCTGCGGTCGATCTTGAGCTTGTTGAAAGGAAAGGCGCGCAGCGTTGCCAGCGAGGAATAGCCAGTGCCGAAATCGTCGATAGAGATGCCGACGCCGAGCGCCTTGATCCGCTGCAACGTATCCACAGCCCGCTCGAAATTGCGAATCAGCATGGATTCGGTGACCTCGATCTCGAGCCGGGAAGGCGGCAGACCGGTCTCGCGCAGGATGTCGGTAATGATTGCAGCGAGATCGCCTTGCTGGATCTGGATGGGCGAGACGTTAACCGCCACGGTCAGCGGCACCGACCAACGTGCAGCCTCTGCACAGGCCTCGCGCAAGACCCATGTACCGACCTCCTCCATGAGGCCGATGGATTCGGCGAGGCCAATGAAGAGATCGGGAGCGACGGGACCGTGGACCGGACTGTTCCAGCGCAGCAACGCCTCGAAACCGCTGCACAGGGTGGTGCGCATGCAGATCATCGGCTGATAGACCAGCGACAATTCCCGATGCTGGAGTGCCAGCCTGAGATCCTGTTCCAGAACCCGGCGTTTCTGCCATTCCGACTGGATCGTGGCATCGTAAAAACCGAGGCTGTTGGGCCGTTCCTTTTTCGTGACATGCAGGGCCTGGCTGCTATGGGCGAGCAGCGCGCTGGAGGTCATGCCGTCGAACGGATGCAATGCAATGCCCACGGACGCGGAAATGGCGATCTCACGCCCATCGGCGAGGGTGATCGGCTCGGCAATCGCACGCAACAGGCGCCGCGCCAGCGCTTCAACAATCTCCGGCTCCTCGCAACCGGCTTCAACCACGACGAATTCGTCGCCGCCGACGCGGGCAACGAGATCAGTTTCGCGAACCTGGCGACTGATCCGCGCGGCAACCTCGCGGAGCACGCCGTCTGCCGCCGAATGGCCGAAAAGATCGTTGATTCCCTTGAAATCGTCGATGTCAAAGGTGAGCAGTGCGACGTTTTCCCGGCGCCGCCGTGCCTCCGCAAGCACCTGGTCGAGCCGTTCCAACAGATGCCCACGATTGATGAGGCTGGTCAAAGGGTCATGCGAGGTCATGAAGCGGATTCGCTCGAGCGCCAGCTTCCGGTCGGTGATTTCCTGGCAGAATCCGCGCACGGCAATGACCGCACCGGCAGGGCTGGTCTCCGGTCGCATGTCGATCCAGAACCAGCGCCGCGCACCCTCGCCGCAACCATCGAGCCGGACTTCCACCGCGGCGGGCTCGCCGGTTTCGAAAATGGTCGCAAAGGTCGCGAGGAAGGTGGCGCGGTCGGCCTCGTCCATCTGGCTGGTCAGCGTGTCCTCATGCGGAATGAACGACGCGGGATCCGTGCCGAACAATTCGTGCATATCGGCCGACCATGTCGCGCGACGGTCCTCGGCGGCGATTCGCCAGTTGCCGATCCGGGCAATGCGATGGACGGTCTGCAGGTCGTCGAGCGCCTGGCGGGCGCACCCGATCGAACGTTGGGCGACATCGAGCGCGAGACCCGCGACGCGATTGAATTTCTGCACGGCCGGATGCGCCATGCCGGCGGGCAGATCGCGGGCGAGGTCGGTTGTGGCCTGCGCCAGAGCCGCGCGCAGTTGATCGATTTCCGTGGGATCGAAGGCGGAACATGAAGCTTCCCGTGCTGTCACGACGGCAATCCCATGGGGCACCGGGGGAACGGAAGCCGACGCGGCATCGATAGAAGGCCGAACCCGAGCCGGCTGAGGACGATCGCGAGATCTGGCGGCAGTCCCCCTGCAGCGAAGGCCCGTGCCCGCGCATCAGGCCCGATGCGGCCGATACGGGAGTGCCGGAGGGGGGCCGGGGTAGAACCGTTCATGTCGATCGTCGGTCTCCGTGATGCCGAAATCATTCATTTGTATAGCCTGAAAAGGTGAACAAAACGTTTCGGATTCCGACAAGTCGGGAGCGCACTTGACTCGCGACGCCGCGAGACCCATCGTGGCCAGACCGAGGGGTGCGCCCACAGGCGCTGAGAGCTGGATGTCCGGCAACCCTTTGAACCTGATCCGGGTTGCGCCGGCGGAGGGACGGGATCAACCAGACCGAACCATACGCCCAAGCGTGGTCCCTGTTACGAGGAGCGCGCCATGAACGTCCAGTCCAAGCCAGCCACCGTTACCACCGGCCCGATCGCCGGCTCACGGAAGGTCTTTTCCTCGCCCACCGACCGGCCGGATATTGCCGTGCCGTTCCGCGAGATCGACCTGCATCCGAGCGCGGGAGAGGCGCCATTCCGGATCTATGACACGTCGGGCCCGTTCACCGACCCGCATTTCAACCTCGATCTCGACAATGGCCTGCCGCAGGTGCGCGGCGCGTGGATCGGACGGCGCGGGTTCGACGCCGTCTCCGGCCGGACGGTGAAGCCGGAGGACAATGGGTTTGCGGCACCGGACCGGCTGGTGCCCCCCTGCCCCGCCGGACGGACCGTGTTCGCCGGCAAGGAAGGCGCGCTGGTGACGCAGTATGAATACGCGCGGGCCGGGGTCGTCACCGAGGAGATGATCTATGTCGCCCACCGCGAAAATCTCGGCCGGGCGAAAGCAGCCGAGGGTGCGGCGACGCGGCGGGCGGATGGCGAGCAGTTCGGCGCGGCGGTTCCTGAATTCGTGACGCCGGAATTCGTCCGCAGCGAAATCGCGGCGGGGCGGGCGATCATTCCCGCAAACATCAACCACCCCGAGCTGGAGCCGGTGATCATCGGCCGCAACTTCCTCGTCAAGATCAACGCCAATATCGGCAATTCGGCGGTGACCTCGGGAGCCGCAGAAGAGGTCGAGAAGCTGGTCTGGGCGATCCGCTGGGGCGCGGATACGGTGATGGACCTCTCGACCGGACGGAACATCCACAACATCCGCTCCTGGATCATGCGCAATTCGCCGGTGCCGATCGGCACGGTGCCGATCTACCAGGCGCTGGAGAAGGTCGGCGGTGATCCGGACAAGCTCGACTGGGAAGTGTTCCGCGATACGCTGATCGAACAGGCCGAGCAGGGTGTGGATTATTTCACCATCCATGCCGGGGTGCGGCTCGCCCATGTGCCGCTGACGGCGAAGCGGGTGACCGGCATCGTCTCGCGCGGCGGCTCGATCATGGCGCGCTGGTGCCTCGCGCATCACCGCGAGAGCTTCCTTTACGAGAAGTTCGACGAGATCTGCGACATCATGCGCAAGTATGACGTATCGTTCTCGTTGGGCGACGGGCTGCGGCCCGGCTCGATCGCCGATGCCAATGATGCGGCACAGTTCGCCGAGCTGGAGACACTTGGCGAGCTGACCAAGATCGCCTGGGCGAAGGGCTGCCAGGTGATGATCGAAGGCCCCGGCCATGTGCCGATGCACAAGATCAAGGAAAACATGGAAAAACAGCTCGAAGTCTGCCACGAGGCGCCGTTCTACACGCTCGGGCCGCTGACCACCGATATCGCGCCCGGCTACGATCATATCACCTCGGCAATCGGGGCGGCGATGATCGGCTGGTTCGGTACCGCGATGCTCTGCTACGTGACGCCGAAGGAGCATCTCGGCCTGCCCAACCGCGATGACGTGAAGACGGGTGTCATCACCTACCGGCTCGCGGCACATGCGGCGGATCTCGCCAAGGGGCATCCGGCGGCGAAGCTGCGCGACGATGCGGTGAGCCGGGCGCGGTTCGAGTTCCGCTGGGAGGACCAGTTCAATCTCGGCCTCGACCCTGATACGGCGCGCGCCTTCCACGACGAGACGATGCCCAAGGAGGCGCACAAGGTCGCGCATTTCTGCTCGATGTGCGGGCCAAAATTCTGCTCGATGAAGATCACCCAGGACATTCGCGACGAAGTGGCCCGCGGTGAGGGTCTGGCGCAGAAGGCTGCCGAGTTCCGCGACGGCGGCAGCAAGATCTATGTCGAGGATCAGGCAGCGGAGTGAGACTATGAAGGTCGCCATCATCGGCGGCGGCATCATCGGGCTCGCCCTGGGCTGGCGCCTCGCGCAGCGCGGCGCCGAAGCCACGGTGTTCGAGCGCGATACGATCGGTCGCGGCGCTAGTCATGCTGCGGCCGGGATGCTTGCCGCGGGGTGCGAAACCGAGCCGGGCGAGCAGGCACTCGGCGTTCTCAACCGGGAGTCGCAGGCACTCTGGCCGGATTTCGCGGCGGAACTGGAGGCCGCCTCCGGCATGGAGGTCGGGCTGCGCGGCGAGGGCACGATGCTGATCGCCCTCAACCGTGACGATGCCGCGAAGCTGCGGCACGACATGGAGTTCCAGAAACGCCAGGGCATCGAGCTTGAGTGGCTGACACCGGCCGAGGCGCGAGCGCGCGAGCCCTATCTCGCGCCGCAACTGGCGGGAGCTGTATTCTCGCCGGCTGACGGGCAGGTGGACAACAGGGCCGCGACGGCGTCGCTGGCCGAAGCGTTCCGGCGCGCGGGCGGCGTGCTGCGTGAGCGGATGCCTGTGCTGCGGATCGAGACCGATGCCAGCCGCGCACGGGGTGTGGTGACAGAAGAGGGCGTTCACGAGGCCGATGTGGTCGTGCTGGCGGCGGGCGCCTGGTCCGCCGGGTTTGATCTGCCGGTGCCGTTGCCGCCGGTCCGCCCGATCAAGGGACAGATGCTGTCTGTCCAGATGGATCCGGCGGCTCCCCTGCTGCGTCATGTGATCTGGGCGCCGCGGGCGTATCTGGTGCCGCGGCGGAGCGGCTTGCTGATCGTCGGTGCGACGGTCGAGGAGCGCGGGTTCGATGGCGCGATCACGGCCGGCGGGCTGTATTCGCTGCTCGATGGCGCCTGGCGCGCATTGCCGGGCATCGAGGACCTCACTGTGGTGGAAACCTGGGTCGGTTTCCGGCCCGGCTCGCGCGACGATGCGCCGGTGCTCGGGCCGAGCGCCCTGCCCGGGCTGATGTTCTGCACCGGGCACCACCGCAACGGCATCCTGCTCACCCCGGTTACAGCTGCAGCGATGGCGGCGACGATCCTGGAACAGAGGCTGGATCCGCGCATGGCCCCGTTCGGCATCGAGCGGTTCACGCGGGTCAGGAGTGCGGCGTGAATCGCGAGGAAATCCGGGTGAACGGTACGTTTGAGCCGATTGCAGCGAGCATTGCCGCGTTGCTGGAGGCGAAGGGGCTACACGAGACGAAAGGCCTGGCAGTGGCGCTGAATGCCGCCGTGGTGCCGCGGGCGGCCTGGGCACGCACGCGTCTGGTGCCGGGCGACGAGGTCGAGATCGTTCGCGCGGTCGGAGGAGGCTGAGATGAGCGGATTCGAGATTGCCGGCGTCGGGCTCGGCTCGCGCCTGTTCATGGGCAGCAGCGCCTATCCGAACCAGCAGGTGCTGCTTGACGCGCTGGAGGCAGCCGACCCGTCGCTGGTCACCGTGGCGATCAGGCGGATCAGCCTTGATGCCTATGGCGGCTCGCTGCTCGACGCGCTGGGCGGGCGCTACCGGCTGCTGCCGAACACCGCCGGCTGCTCGACCGTGCGCGACGCGGTGCTGACCGCCGAACTGGCGCGCGAGGCGCTGGAGACCGACTGGATCAAGCTCGAAATCATCGGCGACCGGGAAACCCTGTATCCCGACGCCGAACTGCTGATCGAAGCGACCGGCGTATTGGTGAAGGCCGGCTTTACCGTGCTGCCCTATTGCACCGACGACCCCATCCTCTGCCGCAAGCTGGCCGATCTCGGGGCAGCAGCGGTGATGCCGCTGGGATCGCCGATCGGCTCCGGGCTTGGCATCGCCAACCCCTACAATATCGAGCGAATCTGCGCGCAGAGCGCGGTGCCCGTGGTGCTCGACGCCGGGATCGGCACGGCATCGGACGCGACGCTGGCGATGGAACTCGGCTGCGACGCGGTTCTGCTCAATACCGCGATCGCCCGGGCGCATGATCCGGTGCGCATGGCGGCGGCGATGCGGGCAGCGGTGGAGGCCGGGTATGGTGCCCGCGCTGCCGGCCGCATCCCGAAACGGCTGCGGGCCGAGGCGTCGAGCCCGGAGCTTGGGCTGATCGGCGCCTGAAGCTCACCGCATGGCCGTCCCTGGCCGGCGCAGGCCGTGGGAGCTTCGCGACCGGCTCAGCCCTTGGGTCTCATTTTGCCACCGCTGGATCAGGTCTTTGATATTGCCAAATCGTTGCCGACCGGACCATACTTCGTCTCGTTAAAGAGAGTTTGATTACGGGGACAAAGAAATGGGTCAGCACGCACCCCTGGCAGCCGGTGGTTCGCTGCGGACTGGCGAACTGAAAACGATGGCGGTCGACAGCGAAACCGAGATTGAACTCGATGCGATGATGCAAAACGCGACCACCGCGGCACAGTTCCTGCGGTGCATCGCCAACCCGCACCGGCTGATGGTCCTTTGCCATCTCACACATGGCGAGGCCTCGGTGGGACAGCTCGAACGGGAGCTGGGCATCCGCCAGGCGCATCTGTCGCAGCAGCTCGCGCGACTGCGACAGGACGGGCTGGTCACGACTCGCCGTGATTCGCGGACGATCTATTACGCGTTGGGCAGCGACGCGGCGCGCGATTTGGTCGGGCTGATCTACCGCCTGTTCTGCACCGCCGGCATCGACAAGGCGGGGGGCTGCGACTGACGCGCGGCATCCAGCCCGCGGACAATCCATATCCCCACGAACATCGCGACCACGAATGGCCAGATCGCTAGCGGGTCGAGCGACAGAGCGGTTATGGCCGGGCCAGGGCAAAGACCGGCCAGCCCCCAGCCGATCCCGAATATCGCGGCCCCGCCTGCAAGGCGCGGAGTGATCCCGCTGCGCCGCAGCAGCGGAAAATGCCCGCCAGCCAGCGGTTTGCCCAGGCGCTTGCCAAGAGCGAATCCGGCTGCCGCGACGATCACGCCACCCCCCATGACAAAGGCGAGGCTCGGGTCCCAATGCCCGGCGATGTCAAGAAAGCCGAGCACCTTGGCGGGATCGACCATGCGGGAGAGCAGAAGCCCGGCGCCAAAAAGCAGGCCAGCGGCGAGGGCGACCAAGGTCTGGCGCATCAGGCGGCTCCAAGATGACGGGTGAGGAAAACCACGAGGCCGGCGATGCCGAGGAAGACCAGCGTCGCCACGATCGAGCGCGGCGAGACGCGGGCGAGGCCGCAGACGCCATGGCCGGAGGTGCATCCGCCGCCGAGTGCGGTGCCGATACCGACCAGAAGGCCGGCGCCGATCATCACCGGCAGACCAGCGGCGACATGGATGGCGGGCGCAGCACCGGCGGCACGGGCAAGCAGGCCGGCGAGCACCAGGCCGGAGATGAAAGCGAGCCGCCACTCCCGCCCGCTGCGCTGAATCAGGTCGCCGGCGATACCGGTAATGCCGGCGATCCGGCCGATGCCGACCCAGAGTAGGGCGGCGGAGGCGCCGATCATCAGCCCGCCCGCGAGATCAGGCAGCGGAGTGAAGCGCGTGCGAAAGAGCACGGGAAGCAGCATGCGGCCAGGTCCTCGCCGTCAGAGCGTGTTGAGCGGAATCTTGAGGTAGCGCCGTCCGTTCGGCCCGGGGTCCGGCAGGTCGCCACCACGGATGTTCACCTGCAGCGATGGCAGGATCAGTACCGGGGCTGCGAGGGTTGCATCCCGCGCCTCGCGCATGGCGACGAACTGCGCCTCGCCGATGCCGGCGTTGATCTGCAGGTTCTTTGCCTTCTGCTCCGCGATCGTGCTCTCCCATTGCGGAGGGCGGCCGCCGGGCTGGTAGTCATGCGCGGTAAAGACCCGGGTTTCATCCGGCAGGGTGTAGAGACGCTGGACAGAACGATAGAGCGCGTGGGCGTCGCCGCCGGGAAAATCGCAGCGGGCGGTGCCATAATCAGGCTGGAACAGCGTGTCACCCACGAAGACGGCATCGCCCACATGATAGGACATGCAGGCCGGCGTATGGCCGGGAGTATAGATGGCCTCTGCCTCGATCGTGCCGATCGCAAAGCGTTCGCCATCCCGGAACAGATGGTCGAATTGCCGTCCATCCGTAGGGAAATCGGGGCCTAGATCGAATATATCGGCGAAATTTTCCTGTACCGGCGCGATTTGATCGCCGATGCCGATCACCCCTCCGCCCAGGCTGCGCTGAATGTAGCGCGCTGCCGAGAAATGATCCGCATGAACGTGGGTTTCGAGAATCCAGTCGATGGTGAGGGCGCGCTCGCGTACCGCGGCGATCAGCGCATCGGCGGATTTGGTGGAAACCCGGCCGGCCTTGGGATCGTAGTCGAGCACCGAATCGATGATCGCGGCACGCAATGTCGCGGGGTCGACCACGATGTAGCTGATCGTGCTCGTCGCGGGGTCGAAAAACGGCAATATCTCGGGGCGCAGAGCCATCGCAGCCTCCTCGTGCATTCATATTCTGTGCATCGAATATGAGCGGCTGGCCGCCGCGGTCAATAGGCTGCGAGGTCAGCCGATCCGGTCGCGCCCTCCCATATAGGGGCGCAGGGCTTCGGGAATCGTGATCGAGCCATCGGCGTTCTGATACGTCTCCATCACCGCGATCAGGGCGCGGCCGGTTGCAACGCCGGAGCCGTTCAGCGTGTGGACGAAATCGGGCTTTGCCGGTTTCGGGCCGGTCTGGACAGGACGATAGCGGGCGTTCATGCGGCGGGCCTGGAAGCCGCGGCAGTTCGAGCAGGAGGAGATTTCGCGATAGGTCCCCTGCCCCGGCATCCAGACTTCGAGATCATAGGTCTTGGCCGAGGAAAAACCGGTATCGCCGGAGCAGAGCAGCATACGGCGATAGGCCAGTCCGAGGCGCTCCAGCACGGTTTCGGCGCAGCGTGTCATCCGCTCGTGCTCGTCGGCGCTGGCCTCCGGCGTGGTGAGCGAGACGAGCTCGACCTTCCAGAATTGATGCTGGCGCAACATTCCGCGGGTGTCGCGCCCGGCCGAGCCGGCCTCGGAGCGGAACGACGGGGTCAGCGCCGTCATGCGCAGCGGCAGGCTGGCGGCATCGAGAATCTCACCGGCAGCGAGGTTGGTCAGCGGAACCTCGGCGGTCGGGATGAGCCAGCGCCCGTCGGTGGTGCGGAAGAGGTCCTCGGCGAATTTCGGGAGCTGGCCGGTGCCGTACATCGTCGCGTCGTTGACGAGCAGCGGCGGCGAAACCTCCGTATAGCCATGCTCGCTCACATGCAGGTCGAGCATGAACTGGCCGAGGGCGCGTTCGAGTCGGGCGAGATCGCCGCGCAGCACCGTGAAGCGGGCGCCGGCGAGCTTGGCAGCACCGGTGAAATCCATCAGGCCGAGAGCTTCGCCCAGTTCGAAATGCTGCTTTGCCGCGAAATCGAACGCGGGCGGCGCGCCAACCTGCTTTTGCTCCGCATTGGCGGACTCGTCGGGGCCATCGGGCACGTCGGCGTCGAGGATGTTGGGCAGGACAGCGAGCATCTCGTCCAGCTTCCGCGCCGATTCCGCCAAATAGGCGTTGGCTGTCTCGATCGACTGGCGCAGCGCGGCGCCTTCGGCTTCGAGGGCCGTCGTATCCTCGCCACCGCGCTTGGCCTGCCCGATCGCGCGGGCAAGTTCGTTGCGGCGGGTCTCGTGGGTTTGCAGCCCGGTCTGGGCATCGCGCCGCTGACGGTCGAGCGCCATTATGGCGTGCTCTGCCCCTTCGGCCGGATAACCGGGGAATTCGGGACCGGTGATCCCGCGCCGGCGCATCGCGGCGGCAAAGGCCGCGGCGTCGTCGCGAATGGCTTTCAGGTCATGCATCTTCTGAAACCTCGGCTTTCGGCTCGACCATCTTCACCGCGAAGATCGACAGCTCGAACAGGGCGATCAGCGGCACCGCGAGGCCGGTCATGGTGAAGACATCGGGCGGCGTGAGGATCGCCGCGACGATGAAGCAGCCGACATAGGCATAGCGGCGGTATTTCTTCAGCGCCGCCGCGTTGACGATGCCGACCCGGCCGAGCAGCGTCAGCAGCACCGGCAACTCGAAGCAGATGCCGAAAGCGAAAATCAGCTTCATCACCAGATTGAGATAGTCGGAGACGCGCGGCAGCACGTTGATCTGGAAACTGGCGTCGTGCGGATTGGTTTGAAAACTTAGGAAAAACTTCCAAGCGTTTGGAAATATGACATAATATGCCAACGCACCGCCGGCGAAAAACAGCACCGGGGTGGCGATGAGGAAGGGCAGCAATGCACGTTTTTCCGACCGGTACAGGCCAGGCGCGATGAACAGCCAGATCTGCGAGGCGATGACCGGGAAGGAAATGAACGCGGCGGCGAAGATCGCGACCTTCACATAGGTGAAGAACGCTTCGTAGAGCGCGGTGTAGACGAGTTCCGGCTTCTGTCCTCGCTCCTTGAGGATGTTGACGAGCGGCTGGGCGAGGAAGTGATAGATCGGCTGTGCGTAGTAATACGATACGAGAAAGGCCGCGAGAAAGGCGAGGCCGGACCAGAGCAGGCGGCGGCGCAACTCGGCCAGATGGTCGAGCAGCGGCATTTCCTTGTCGTTGATCGGGTCCGCGTTCTGCGGCGTTTCGGTCTCGTCAGATGTCATGCGGCAGCCCTACCAGAGTCGCGTGCCGGGGGGAATGAAGGCGGGCACCGGGCGGGCGCGCACCGCGTCAGGCGGGACGAAAGCAGGCATGTCGGGCGGCAACTCGTCATCCGCCGCCCCCTCGATCGCGGCATCGGCGGCCGAGGGAACGGCAAAACTGTCGCCGTCCATCGGGTCGAAACTGCTGCGAATGGTGCCATCGGGGTCGACATGACGCTCGATCGTGCTGCCGAGATCGAAATTACGGAGATTGCGCAGATCATTGCCGATATCGGCGAGATCGGCCTCGCGCATGAGTTCCTGGACATGGCCCTGGAACTCGCTGGCGAGGCCGCGCATCTTGCGCAGCCCGGCGGTTGCCGTGCGGATCGCCACCGGCAGGTCTTTCGGTCCGATGACGACAAGCGCCACCATCAAAATCACGCCAATCTCTGGCCAGGAAAATCCGAGCATATCCGTCCGCTTAAACCGGCCTCTCTGCTAGCAGTCCTGCGCCCGAGGTCAAGGATCGGCCGGGGCCGGGCTGGCCGGTTCGACCAGAAGATCGCTGCGCTTGGGCAGATCGCGCAGCGTTTTGAGGCCGAACTGGACCAGGAAATGCGGCGTTGTCGCCCAGAGCGCCGGGCGGCCCGGCGCCTCGCGATGGCCGGCCGGGGTGACCAGATCGGCCTCCAGCAGCGCGTCGAGCGCCGATTGCGAGAGGCTGACGCCGCGGATCTCCTCGATCTCGGCACGGGTGACCGGCTGGTGATAGGCGATGACGGCGAGCGTTTCCATCGCCGCGCGCGGCAGGCGGCGGGGGATTTCTACCACTCGGCGAAGTGAGGGCGCGAGATCCGGCGCGGTGCGGAACATCATCCCCTGCCCTGCCTCGACGAGTTCGATTCCGCCGCCCTCGTGGCGGGCGCGGAGGGTCGCCAGCACGGTGTCGAGATCCACGCCTTCGGGCAGCAGGGTGGCAAGGGTGCGCATCGGCACCGGTTCGCGGCTTGCGAAGATCACCGCCTCGATCAGCCGTTCAGCGTGTGGGCGGGAGCTGGGCGGGCTGGAGCTGGGTGGGGCGGTATCATTCATGGTCGGGTTCTGGCTCCGGGCCGGGGCGGATCTGGATGGGACCGAAAGGCTGCTCCTGGCGGAGCGCGAGCTGGCCGTCGCGGGCCAGTTCGAGACCGGCCAGCAACGTGCTGGAAAGGGCGGCGCGACGGGCAAGCGGCGGTTCGGGCGAATCGGGCAGTTCGGGCGGCAGGAAGCCGGCGAGATCGGTCCAGTCCCGCGTGGCGCCGAGCAGCCGGGTCAGGCGTTCCAGCGCCTGCTGCACCGACCAGAAATTCATCGGCTTCGGCCGGTATTGCCGCTTCGCGCCGGACCGGCGGCGGGCGGCGAGATAGGCTGTCAGCAGCGAGGTGAGGTCGACGCGCAGCCGCGAGCGGTCGATCTCGGTGAAATCCTCAGGCGCACCGCGGGGAAAGACGTCGTGGCCAAGCTGTGGCCGGGCACCGAGCCAGGCGGCCCCTTCGCGGATCGCCTCGAGTGCCTGAAGGCGCGCGGCGAGAACGTCGGCGGCGATCTCGCCCTCCTCGGCGGCGGTCTCGTCTTCGGGCAGCAGCAGGCGGGATTTCAGCCAGGCAAGCCAGGCCGCCATGACCAGCCAGTCCGCCGCGAGTTCCAGCCGTACCCGCCGTGCTCCCTCGACGATCGCGAGATATTGTTCGACGAGGGCGAGGATCGAGACATTGGCGAGATCGACCTTCTGGCTGCGGGCGAGTTCCAGCAGCAGGTCGAGCGGTCCCTCGAACCCTTCGAAGCGGACGATGAAAGCTTCGAGGGGTTCGGGCTGCGGGCCGGGGTCAGAATCCGGCATTGACGCCAGCAAGGTGGAGGAACCACGTGGCGACGCGCGGCACCCAAAGGCCGAGCGCGTCCGATACCGGGTTGAAGCGGATGCCGAACTGGCCGAGCAGCGCGGGCAGGACAAAGATCACCGAGAGGATGAGCAGGATGCCGAGCCGCTCGACGCGGGCGAGCATCCGGGCGACGGGCAGCGGCAGCAGGCCGACGGCGATCCGCCCGCCGTCGAACGGCGGCAGCGGCAGCAGGTTGAACAGGCCGAGGACGATGTTGAAGAGCAGGAAATAGAGCAGGAAATCGCCAAGCACCGGCACAGTCCCGAAGGCGGCGATGGCGAAGGCCGCGGCAAGGGCCAGGATGAAATTCGACAGCGGGCCAGCGGCGGCGACGATCGCCATGCCGCGCCGCGGATCGCGGAAACCGGTCGGGTCGACCGGAACCGGCTTCGCCCAGCCAAACATGAAGTCGATCCGCCCGATGGTCAGGAGTTGGCTGGCAATGAGAAACAGCGGCAGGATCACGGTGCCGAACCGGTCGACATGACGCAGCGGATTGAACGAGAGCCGCCCGGCGTGCCTTGCCGTCCGGTCGCCCAGAGCGAGCGCGGCGTAGCCATGCGCGAGTTCATGCAGCACGATCGCCGGAATCGCGGCGAGCACGCTGATCGCCACCGAGAGGATGGGGTTCTGGATCATGGCGCCGCCGTCAGTTTCAGGCGGGGGATCAGCGCCTTGTCGAGATCCGGCACGGCTTCGAGCACCGCGCGGTTGGCGGTGAACTCGCCGGGACAATAGAGCGCGAGGTCGCAGCCGGCGGCAAGCGCGCGCAGGGCGCGGGAGTCAGGCGTGCCGTCGAGCGCGCCCATCGCGAGGTCGTCGCTGACCAGGATGCCGTGGAAGCCGATCCGCCCGCGAATGACGTCCTTGATGATCCGGCGCGAGAAGGTCGCCGGATTGGCCGGGTCGAGCGCCTCGTAGAGAATATGCGCCGTCATGCCCCAGGGCAGGTCGCGATTTGCCGCGAAGGGCGCGATATCGGCATCGAGTTCCACAGCGGTCACGCGCGGCAGACCGTGATGGCTGTCGAGCCCCGCCCGGCCGTGGCCTGGCATGTGCTTCATCACCGGCACGACGCCCTGGAATATCAGACCCCAGGCGATGTCAGCCCCCAACGCACCGACCACGGCGGGGTCGGCGGCGATCGCGCGATCGCCGATCACGTCATGCGCACCGGGAACCGGGACATCGAGCACCGGCGCGGCGACAACGTCGAACCCCGTATCGCGGGCCATCGCGCCGATCGCGGCGCCGTGGGCGCGGGCGGCGTTGCGGGCGGCGTCCGGGTCAGCGGCGAACATTGCGCCCAGTCGGGCGGCGGGTGGCAGCTCGGGCCAGTGCGGCGCGCGCAGCCGGGCCACGCGGCCGCCTTCCTGGTCGACCATCAGCACCGCCTCCGCGGGGAGTGCCTCGCGCAGGGCGGCCACGAGGTCGCGCAGCTGGGCGGGATCGACGATGTTGCGGCCGAACAGAATCACGCCCGCCGGCGGATGTTCGGCGAACAGCGCGCGTTCCTCCGGCGCAAGGGTAGTGCCGGCGATGCCGAGTATGGCGGCCTTCATGGTCGATGTCTCACTTCGGCGGAACGTAGCAGGCGACATGGCGCGCCTTGAGCCGGTCGCAGAAGGCGGCAGCGTCAGCGGCGCTGGCAAAGCCGCCAAGGCGCAGCCGGTAGAAGGTCTGCCCGTTCACCGTCCCGGGCACCACCACAGGGCTGCGGCCGGCCAGCAGGTCGGGCACGCGGGCGAGCAGAATCTGCCAGGCCTCGTTGGCCTTCGCCATCGAGACGAGGGCGCCGAGCTGGATGTCATGCGGACCGGCACTGGCGGCCTGTTTCGGTGGAATGATCGTCGGCATCGCCTTGCCGATCTGCCGGTTCGGCGCGGCGGCTGCTGCAGCAGCCGGCGGGGCGGCAGGTGGTGCCTCCGCGGGTGGTGTGGCAGCGGTTTTCGCTTCAAGTGCGGGGTTTGCCGACGGCAGCGGTGGCGGTGGCGGCAGCGCCACCGCCGAACTGGGCTCGGGCGACCCGGAGGGTGCCGAGGGGGCAGCCGCAGAACTGGAGGAGGCAGCGGATTTGGGTGCAGGTTGCACCGGCTTCGCCTCGGCGGCGAGCTTGGAGAAATCAGGCTGGGGTGTCGGCGGCGCGAGCTGGGGCGGGCCGGACGCCGTGGTGCCGGACATGATCTGCTCGTTTGCGCCGGGCACCTGAAGACCGCCTGGATTGGAAGGCGCCGTCCGCATCGGCCCCGGCGGCGGTTTGATCACAGGCGGCGGGCCGAGACGCGGACGCACGCCACCCCAGATCAGCGCGACGAGGACGATCGCCCCGGCGAAGCCGCCGGCGATGAGCGCGATCCTGCGCATTTCAGGATCGAACCCGCGCGTGGGCGGACGCCGCACGGCATAGGGCGGAATGTCGATCTCGTCTTCGTAATCCTGTCGGTCCATCATCTCTCCGGGCGGCCGGTGCCGCTCAGCGCATCTCCTCGACCGGGGCAACGCCCATCACGGCGAGGCCGGAGCGAATGACCACCGCGGTTGCCGCCACCAGCGCAAGCCGCGCCCGGCTGGCCTCGGCCGCCTCGGCCTGAATGAAGCGCAATGTTGTATCGGCACGGCCAGCATTCCACAGCGCATGGAAATCACCAGCGAGATCATACAGGAAAAATCCGATTCGGTGCGGCTCGCGTGCCTGTGCTGCCGATTCGACGAGGCGTGGCCAGGCGGCGAGGCGGCGGACCAGCGCCAGTTCCTCGGGCGCAGTCAGGCTGTCGAGCGCGGCCTCCGCGAGGGCGGCATCGGCGGTCTCGCCGAGTTCGGGCATCTCGGCTGCGGCGCGCAGCACCGAGCGGCACCGGGCATGGGCATATTGCACGTAGAAAACCGGGTTTTCCCGCGTCTGCGCCACCGCGGCATCGAGATCGAACTCCATCTGCGCGTCGGATTTGCGCATCAGCATGATGAAGCGGACCACATCCGGCCCCACCGCGTCGATCAGGTCCCGCAGCTCGATATAGGTGCCGGCGCGTTTCGACATGCGCATCGGCGTGCCGTCCTTCATCACGCGGACGATCTGGCAGAGCACGATGTCGAGCGAGGCGTCGCGCCCGGCGGCGAGCGCCTTCACCGCCGCCTGCATCCGCTTGACGTAGCCGCCGTGATCGGCCCCCCAGACATCGATCATCGTATCGAAGCCGCGGGCCATCTTGTCGGCATGGTTGGCGATGTCGTTGAAGAAATAGGTATTCGAGCCGTCCGACTTGCGCACCGGGCGATCGACATCATCGCCGAAGCCGGTGGCGCGGAACAGTGTCTGCTCGCGCGGCTCCCAATCTTCCGGCGTCTTGCCTTTCGGCGGCTCAAGCACGCCCTCGTAGAGCAGGTCCTGCCCGCGCAGGATCGCCTCGGCGCGCTCCACGCCGCCCGCGGCGATCAGCGCCGCCTCGCTGGTGAAGACGTCCTGGCGGACGTTCAGGGCGGCGAGATCCTCACGGATCAGCGCCATCATCGACTCGATCGCGTGGCGGCGGACGGTGTCGAGCCAGGCCTCGGCGGAGGCGATGGACAGGCCGGGGCCGGCAAGCGCATCGCCATGGGCGGCGACCAGCGTCTCCGCCACCGGGACCAGGTAATCACCCGGATATTGCAGGCCGGTCGGGGTCGCCGCAGCAAAATCCGGCTCGGTGAGTTGAGTGCCGAGGGCCTGCAAATAGCGCCAGTAGACCGACCAGGCGAGTGCGGTGACCTGCGCGCCGGCATCGTTGATGTAGTATTCGCGGGTGACATCATACCCGGCCTTGGCCAGCAGCGAGGCCAGAGCGTCGCCCACCACGGCGCCCCGGCAATGGCCGACGGTGAGCGGGCCGGTCGGGTTGGCGGAGACGTATTCGACATTGACGCGCCGCCCCTGCCCCATCGCGCTCGCGCCGAAGGTTTCGCCGGCGCGCAGGATGGCGGCGATCTCGGCGTGCCAGACCGGATCGGCCAGGGTCAGGTTGACGAAGCCGGGTCCGGCAGGCTCGGCCTTCGCAATGTCCGGCAGCGCCGCAAGTGCTGCGGCGAGGGCCGCGGCGATCTCGCGCGGCGGGCGACCGAGCGGCTTGGCGGCGATCAGCGCGGCATTGGTCGCCATGTCGCCATGCGCTGCCTCGCGCGTCGGCGACACCTCGATCCGCGCCTGCACCTCCGAATCGAGGGCCGGGAACAGACGCGCCATCTCGGCGAGGATCAGCCGGCGCAGGGCGGTGAAGATGTTGTGGGACATGCGGAAACCTCAGGCGGGAGAATGGGGGTCGGTCAGGCGGCGATGCTCGTCGAGCGCGGCGCGGTCGGTCATGCCGGCGATATAGTCGCGCACCGCCTCGGCCGCCGCCATGCTGCGCGGCGCGCCGGCGGCGTTGCGCCAGTCATCGGGCAGCAGGTCCGGCCGGGCGAGCAGCAGGCGGGCCATGTCGCGCACCACGAGCTCGACCTTGTGGGTCATCCGGTTGACGCGCCACTGGCGATACATCCGCGCGTACAGGAAGCGGCGGATTTCGGCATTCTCTGCCGCAAGCTCCGGCGCGAAGCCGATCACCGGGTCGGGGCAAGCGCGCACCGCGTCGGAATCGGCGGGTGCGAGGGCGGCGATCCGGCGGCGGCTTTCGGCCAGCGCACCGCTGACCAGCACGCCGATCATCTGCCGCACGGCATGGGCGCGGATGCGGACCGGGTCGGCCGTCAGAGCGCGGGCCTCTGCCAGGGTGGCGCCGATGATCGGCACGGCGGCAAGATCGTCCGCCGTGAACAGGCCGGCACGCAGCCCGTCATCGATGTCATGGGCGTGATAGGCGATATCGTCCGCGAGGGCGGCGACCTGCGCCTCGGCCGAGGCCTGGCGGGCGAGATCGAGCGGATAGGCGGCATCGAAGGCGGCGATATAGGCGGGTGGCGCGGTCAGCGGGCCGTTATGCTTGGCGAGGCCTTCGAGCGACTCCCAGGTAAGATTCAGACCGTCGAACCCGGCATAGCGGCGCTCCAGCAGGGTGACGGTGCGCAGACTCTGGGCGTTGTGATCGAAGCCGCCATGCTCGCCGAGCGCATCGTTCAGCCCGGCCTCGCCGGCATGGCCGAAGGGCGGGTGGCCGAGATCGTGCGCAAGGGCGAGGGTTTCGGTCAGGTCCTCGTCGAGCCGGAGGCCGCGGGCGATGCTGCGGGCGATCTGCGCCACTTCCAGACTATGGGTCAGCCTCGTGCGATAGAAATCGCCCTCGTGGATCACGAAGACCTGCGTCTTGTATTGCAATGTGCGGAAGGCGGCCGAATGCAGCACGCGGTCGCGGTCGCGCGCGAAGGGGGAGCGGGTCGCGCTTTCGGGTTCGGGATGCTGGCGGCCGCGCGAGGCCCCGGCGCGGGCGGCATAGGGGGCGAGTGACATGGCCCCGGCTTACTAGGAGAGCGCAGGCTTGTCCAAGCGACGCTGGCGATCCGGCGGATGAGCGCCTATATTGCCCTCCATGAGCGATACGATGGACCGGTTCCGGATCAGTGAGGCGGCGGCGGCGCGGATTGCCGCCATCGTTGCGGCGGAAAACCCCGATTCGGCCCTGCGGGTCGAAGTTCTGGCGGGCGGCTGTAACGGGTTTCAATACAAGTTCGATCTCACCCGCGAGGTGGCAGCCGATGACGTGGTGTTCGAGCGCGGCGGCGCGAAGGTGATCGTCGACCCCGCGAGCCTCGACCTGCTGGACGGCGCCGAGCTCGATTTCAAGGACACGCTGATGGGCGCCTATTTCGCCGTCGGCAACCCGAACGCGACCTCGTCCTGCGGCTGCGGCACGTCCTTCTCGGTCGACTGAGCGCGGCGTGCGGATCGCAACCTGGAACGTCAACTCGGCGCGTACGCGGGCCGGGCTTGTCGCTGACTTCCTCAAGCGCGAGCAGCCGGATCTGCTGCTGCTGCAGGAAATCAAGTGCGAGGCGGCGCAGTTTCCCGCCGCAATCTTCGAGGCGGAGGGATACCACGCCGAGATCGTCGGGCAGAAGGCGTATAACGGCGTTGCGGTGCTCTCGCGCGAGGCGGTAACGGTGAGGCATCGCCGCCTGCCCGGCGAGGCGGAGGACGCTGCGGCGCGGTTCATCGAGATCGAGACCAGGGGGCTGCTGGTCGGCAATCTTTATTTGCCCAACGGCAACTCCGGTGGCGCCGAGGGTTTCGCCGGCAAGCTCGACTGGATGGAAAAGCTGCGTCTTCACGCCGCCTCCCTGCTTGAGCATGATCGCGATTTCATCCTGGCCGGCGATTACAATGTCTGCCCGACCGATGCCGATCTCGCCAAAGGCGCGCTGCCGGCGGATGATGCGCTGGTGCGTCCGGAAAGCCGGGCAGCGTTCCGCGCACTGATCTGGCTTGGCCTGACCGATGCGCTGCGGGCGCTGCATCCGGACGAAACGCTTTACACGTTCTGGGACTATCAGGCCGGCGCCTGGCAGCGCGACCGCGGGCTGCGGATCGACCATGCGCTGCTCTCGCCGCGGGTGGCAGAACGGCTCGACGCGGTGCGTGTCGCGCGCGAGGAGCGGGACAAGCCGCAACCTTCCGACCATGTCCCAGTGATCGTGACGCTCCGCGACCAGATCTGAGCAGCTTAGAGCATCATCCGATCAGATGCAATCATCTGATCGGATAAAGATACTCGGTTTATTAGTATGATAGAGCATGACATCCGATCCAAAAGGATCGGAACGTGCTCTAGCCGCTGACTGATGCCGAGACGGAACACGCGCGGCCTTTGGATGATTATTTACCAGCTTCCTGAAAGAAGATGTCTGCTGGCCGGCCAGCCCGGTAGGAGTGGCGAGCCTGGCTTGTTTCGGACAATCTCGATAATCACATTTGCTTGATGTTAGTATGTCCATTCCGGTGAACATGTGATTTTCTCTCTTCGTTCACGCTGATATTCATTAACTATTCATACATATTTCAATATGCGAACATTCATTATTGTTGACAAACTGAAACATCGCTAACGTCCGCGACCACGCCTATTGATTTTCCGAGGAGGAAAATCATGGATCTTGGCGTGAGCGGCACCGTATCGGGAACCTCCGCGTTATCCCCTACCGTGTTCCACGAACCATGGTGGCTCGAAGCCGCTTCAGGCGGAACGTTCGGAGAGGTCATCGTCGAATCCGGCGGACGTCTTGCGGGGCGGTTGCCCTTTGTTGTCCAGCGCCGGGCGCGCAGCTTCGACGTCGTGCGGATTCCCGATCTCACGCACTGTCTGGGACCGGCGATCGCTGCGGAGTTCGATCCCCCCGGGGCCGTCAAATCGACGAAGGGTATCGAGATTTGCAGCCAGTTGATCGCCCAGCTTCCCAAGGCTGCGCATGTCTGGTTCAGGCTGCATCCGGAAACCGCCAATACGCTGGCGTTCGACAAGGCGGGATTTCTGAGCACA
The DNA here is from genome assembly GCF_905116885.1 of Acidiphilium sp. C61. Taxonomy (NCBI): domain Bacteria; kingdom Pseudomonadati; phylum Pseudomonadota; class Alphaproteobacteria; order Acetobacterales; family Acidocellaceae; genus Acidiphilium; species Acidiphilium sp. C61. The sequence goes on from NZ_CAJHNI010000005.1 coordinate 162,109, forward strand.
GTGCAATGGTCGGTCGAAATTGCGCCGCGCCCGGAAGAGCAATTGTGGAAGGCGATGCGGGACAAGACCCGCAATGCCATTCGCCGCGGAAGCGACAGGCTGACCGTGACGGCGTGGGACGAACCGGGGCGCTTCCTCGATTTCTACAGGGATTGCCTGCGCCGGAACGACCGCAGGAACCATTACGATGACGCGACGCTGGCGGCGCTGGCAGGCGAGGTTCTGCGGCGCCGGCGCGGGCGGGTGCTGGCCGCGATCAGGCCCGACAATACTCCGGAGGCCGCAATCCTGACGGTCTGGTGCAAGCGCCGTGAGTTCTACTTCATGTCGGCACGGGACACGTCAGCCCATTTCGGTGCCATCAACCTGCTGATCTGGCGCGCCATTCAGGATGCGGCAGCGGCGAATCGCATCTTCGACATGGACAATATCCACGTGGTGGATGGCGCGCTGCCAAACCATCTGATGCTGAGCGGATTTGGCGGCAATGTCGTGCCGCGTTATTGCGTCTCGCGCAGTTCGGCGCTGCTGACCGCATTGCAGGGCGTGCGCCGGGCTCTCGGCCGGTAGAGCCCTTTCGGCAGGGTAACGCCGCCTCAGGTGAGGCTGCGGGCAACAGCCTCGGCAGCGCGGATACCATCGACCCCCGCCGAGAGAATGCCGCCGGCATAGCCCGCGCCTTCGCCGGCGGGAAACAGGCCGCGCGTGTTGAGGCTCTGGCCATCAGCCCCACGGGTGATGCGGATGGGCGCCGAGGTGCGGGTTTCGATCCCGGTCAGCACCGCATCGTCACGGTCGAAGCCGGGAATTTTTCGCCCGAATGCGGGCAAAGCCTCGCGGATTGCCTCGATGGCGTAATCCGGGAGCAGTGCCGACAGGTCGGTGAGGGTGACGCCGGGCCGGTAGGACGGGATCACGGCACCGAAATCCGTCGAGGCGCGGCCGGCCAGAAAATCGCCGACGAGTTGCCCCGGCGCGTTGTAGTTCGATCCACCCGCCACATAGGCTGCCGTTTCGAGACGGCGCTGCAACTCGACGCCGGCCAGAACATCGCCCAGAAAATCCTCCGGCGAAATGCCAACCACGATCCCGGCATTGGCGTTGCGCTCGTTGCGCGAATACTGGCTCATGCCGTTGGTCACGACGCGCCCGGGCTCAGACGTGGCGGCGACCACGGTGCCGCCGGGGCACATGCAGAAACTGTAGGCGCTACGGCCGTTTTTCGCGTGATGCACCAGCTTGTAGTCGGCAGCGCCGAGCAGCTTGTGGCCCGCATGATCGCCATAGCGGGCACGGTCGATCACCGATTGCGGATGCTCGATGCGGAAGCCGATGGCGAAGGGTTTCTTGTCCAGATGAACGCCGCGGTCGCGCAGCATGGCGAAGGTGTCGCGCGAGGAATGGCCGATGGCGAGAATGACGTGGTCGGTCTCGATCGTCTCGCCGGACTCCAGCACCACGCCGCGCACCTGGCGGCCGTCGCCGGCGGTGTCGATGGCAAGGTCGGTCACCTTCGCGCCAAAACGGTATTCCCCGCCGAGCCGCTCGATCGTCGCACGCATGGTCTCGACCATGCCAACGAGGCGGAACGTGCCGATATGCGGATGCGCGACGTAGAGGATTTCCTCGGGCGCGCCGGCGGCGACGAATTCGGTCAGCACCTTGCGGCCGAGATGGTTGGGATCGCTGATCTGGCTGTAGAGCTTGCCGTCGGAGAACGTCCCTGCCCCGCCCTCGCCGAACTGGACGTTGGATTCGGGCGTCAGCACGCCGCGGCGCCAGAGCGCCCAGGTATCCTTCGTGCGTTCACGCACCACCTTGCCGCGTTCCAGGATCAGCGGGCGCAGCCCTGCCTGGGCGAGGATGAGGGCGGCAAAGATGCCGCAGGGACCGGTGCCAATAACGATGGGCCGGCGCGCCGGCGGGCGGGATTGCGGAAGCCGGTAGCCGATATCCGGCGTCGGACCGACATGGCGGCTCGCCGCGTGGCGGGCGAGAAGCTCCGCCTCGTCCTCGGCTTCGACGTCAATCGTATAGGTCAGGACGATCGCGGCCTTGCGCCGGGCATCGACGGCGCGGCGGAACACGGTGAAGCCGCGCAACGCCGCCTCACCGATGCCAAGGCGGGCAAGCACCGCATCGCGCAGGGCGTCGGGGGTGTGGTCGAGCGGCAGGCGGATTTCGGTCAGGCGGATCATGACGGCGCTCTCATACTCCGATCGGCGCTCGCTTGCCATGCGATCCGCGATTGGCCACAAGGCGCGCATGGCCCCTCCCCTGCTCAACCTGCAAGACATAAGGCTCTCGCTCGGCGGCGCACCGCTGCTGGATGGCGCGGAAATCGGCATTGCCGCAGGCGAGCGCATCTGCCTGGTCGGGCGCAACGGATCGGGCAAGTCCACCCTGCTGAAAATCGCAGCGGGTCTGGCAGAGGCCGATTCCGGCACACGGTTCCTGCAGCCCGGCGCCACCCTGCGCTACCTGCCGCAGGAGCCGGACCTCACCCGCTTCCCGACCGTGCTCGATTACGTGTTCGACGGTCTCGATCCGGAAGTGGACGGACACCGGGCCCGCGCCTGTCTCGATCGGCTCGGGCTGACCGGCGCCGAGAGCACCGCCCGCCTGTCCGGCGGCGAGGCGCGCCGGGCCGCGCTGGCCAAGGTGCTGGCGCCGGAGCCCGACGTACTGCTGCTCGACGAACCGACCAACCATCTCGACCTGCCGGCAATCGAATGGCTGGAGGCCGAACTGAAGGCCTCGCGCGCCGGCATCGTGCTGATCAGCCATGACAGGCGATTGCTGGAGACGGTGACACGCAGCATCGTCTGGCTCGATCGCGGCCGGACCAGCCGGATCGATCGCGGCTTCTCGCATTTCGAGGCCTGGCGCGACGAGGTGTTCGAACAGGAAGAGCGCGACGCGCAGAAGCTCTCCCGCGCCATCGTGCGCGAGGAAGACTGGATGCGCTATGGCGTGACGGCGCGGCGCAAGCGCAATGTCCGCCGCGTTGCCGAACTCGCTGCCCTGCGGACCCGCAAGCGCGAGGAGCGGCGCGAGGCGCGGGAGATGAACGTGACGACGAGTGCCGCGACACTCTCCGGCAAGATCGTCGTCGATGCCGAGAACGTTACGAAATGCTTCGGCGAGCGCTGCGTGATCCGCGACCTGACGCTGCGGGTGCTGCGCGGCGACCGGCTCGGCATCGTCGGGCCGAACGGTGCCGGCAAGACCACGCTGCTCCGGCTGCTGACCGGGCAGATCGAGCCGGACACAGGCACGATCACCCAGGGCACCAACCTGGCCGTGGCGACGCTCGACCAGCAGCGTGCCGCCCTCGACCCTGCCCGCACACTGGCCGACACGCTGACCGGCGGCGGGAGTGACATGGTCGAGGTCGGCGGGCAGTTTCGTCATGTCGTTGGCTACATGAAGGATTTCCTTTTCCGCCCCGAACAGGCGCGCACGCCGGTCGGCACGCTCTCGGGCGGCGAGCGCGGCCGGCTGCTGCTGGCCTGCGCGATGGCGCGGCCCTCGAACCTGCTGATCCTCGACGAACCAACCAACGATCTCGACCTCGAAACACTCGACATCCTGCAGGACATGCTGTCCGACTATGCTGGCACGGTGCTGCTGGTCAGCCACGATCGCGACTTTCTCGACCGCATCGCGACCTCCACGCTCGCGGCGGAAGGTGACGGGCGATGGGTTGAATATGCCGGCGGCTATGCGGACATGCTGACCCAGCGCGGCACGCGTGAGACGCGCGAGGCAACGCCGCGCAAGCAAGCCGCGACGCCACCCAAGCCCAAGGCCGCGGCTTCGGCGTTTTCCTTCCGCGACCGGCACCGGCTGAAGCAGCTCGAAGGCGAGATGGAGGGGCTTCAGGCCGAAATCGCCAAGCACGAGGCACGCCTCGCCGATGCCAATTTCTTTACCCGCGACCCTGACGGGTTCCGCAAGGCCAGCGAAACCGTAGGCGGGGTACAGGAGCGGCTCGCCGCGCTCGAGGCCGAATGGCTCGACCTCGAACTCAGGCGCGAGGCTGCTGATGGGGCGAAAACCTCATCGTGATGCTGCGCGCGATCACCAGCACGATGATGACGACGACGAGTGTCAGGATATCTTCGGCCGAGAATTTCTGGCCATAGAGCTTGATCAGCACCTCGCGGAGGGAAAAGACGATCGTCACGTCGAGCAGCGTCGACAACCTGATGCGCCTGGTGCGCGCATAATCCATGAAGGTGTTGAACAGCTCGATGAGGATGACGACGTCGAGGATCTGCTCGACCAGCACGCGAAGGGTGAATGTGTCCATCGTCTCGGCCCGGAAATCGGGAAAGAGATGGATCGTGCTGGCGACCGCCTCGAGGAACGCGAAGGCGAGGGCGACGAGCATCAGCGGGATGACACCGAGGATGACCGCGTCCACCGCGATGTCGTAGCCGCGGAAGACGAGACCGCGCCAGCGTCCGCGCGGCCTCTCGGTTACGTCAGATGCCACGGGCCGCCATCGCCGCGACGATTTCGCCAACCGCCTCGCCGGCTTCGGGAATGACCCGGCCCATCGTCAGGAAGCCGTGGATCTGCCCTGGAAAGCGCCGCAGCGTGACCGCAATTCCGATTTCCGCAAGATGTCGCGCATAGGCTTCGCCCTCGTCGCGCAGCGGATCGAAGCCGGCCGTGATGACCAGGGCCGGCGGCAGGCGGTCATGCCGGGCGGCATGCATCGGCGAGGCCCGCCAGTCCGCCTTGTCTGCCTCCGAGCGGAGGTAGTGGGCGCGGAAATAGGTCATCATCGCTTTCGTCAGCATGTAGTTCTCGCCGAAGGCCTCGTGGCTCGCGGTCGAGCCCAGCATGTCGGTCGAGGGATAGACCAGCGCCTGAAGCGCGATGGCAGGGCCGGCATTGTCGCGCGCGTCGATCGCGACGACGGCGGCGAGGTTGCCACCCGCGCTGTCGCCGCCGACCGCGAGGCGCTTCGCATCGATGCCGAGTGCATCGGCATGGGTCGCGACCCAGGCCGTGGCGTCGATCGCATCCTCGACCGCGGCGGGGAATTTGTGTTCAGGGCCGAGCCGATAATCGACCGAGATGACCACCGCGCGACTGCGCTGCGCGATCTGCCGGCAGACAACGTCATGCGTGTCGCGATCGCCGATCACCCAGCCGCCACCGTGGAAATATACGAGGCAGCCGCGCGCGGTGGCATCGTCCCCATCGCGATAGAGGCGGAGCGGGATGACGCCGTTGCGGCCCTGGGCGTCGAGATCGCGCACCTGCGTGATTGCCGGAGGCTGGGGCGAAAGGGCGCCGCGCGCCTGCAGGTAGCCGATCCGCGCTTCGGCGGGGCTCAACTGGTCGGCCGGCGGGCGGCCCGCGGCACGGATGAGCTCAAGCGCCGTGGCGGCGCTGCTGTCGAGTTCTGCCATTGACGGTATCTCCCCTTGTTGTTCAGCCATCGACGAGATGGCCATCGCGCAGCATCACCACGCGATCCATGCGTGCCGCAAGATCGGGATTGTGGGTGGCGATCAGCGCCGCGATGTTTTCATGCCGCACCACCCGCAGCAATTCGCCAAAGACGAGATCAGCGGTGGCAACATCGAGATTGCCGGTCGGCTCGTCGGCGAGCAGGAGCTTCGGTGCGTTCGCCATGGCGCGCGCAATGGCAACGCGCTGGCGCTCGCCGCCCGAGAGCTTGCCCGGCAGATGCTGCGCGCGCGCAGCAAGGCCGAACGCCTCGAGCAGATGTGCCGCGCGGGCCTCGGCATCCTTGCGGGCGCGCCCCGCGATGAGCTGCGGCAGTGCCGCGTTTTCCAGCGCGGTGAATTCTGCCAGCAGATGATGCGCCTGGTAGACGAAGCCGATTTCATTGCGGCGGAGCGTGGTCTTTTCGGAATCCGACAGGCGGGCGGTATCGATCCCACCGATCCGGATGGTGCCGGCATCGGGCTTCTCCAGAAGCCCGGCGAGGTGCAGCAGGGTGGATTTGCCGGACCCGGAAGGGGCGACGAGTGCGACGATCTCGCCGTTGCGCAGCGAAAGATCGGCGCCACGCAGGATGTGCAGATCCTCGCCCTCGCCATGAAAGGTGCGGACGACACCCTCGAGTTTCAGAACCTCACTCATGGCGCAACGCCTCCACCGGATCGGTTCGCGCGGCCCGCCAGCTCGGATAGAGCGTGGCGACGAAGGACAGGCCGATGGCGATCACCACGACCTCGACCACCTGGCTCCAGACCAGTTTCGCCGGCAGTGATTCAAGGTAATAGACCGTCGGGTTGAAGAGCTGCGTACCGGTCAGCCCCTGCACGAACTGGCGGATCTGCTCGATATACGCGCAGAAGACGACGCCGAGCCCGAAGCCGGCGATCGTGCCGATCACGCCGACCGACGCGCCGACCATGAAGAAAATCCGCATGATCGAGCCAGAAGTCGCCCCCATCGTGCGCAGGATGGCGATATCGGCGGTCTTGTCCTTCACCATCATGATCATCGAGGACACCACGTTGAACACGGCAACGACAATGATCAGGGTAAGGATCAGGAACATCACGTTCCGCTCGACATTGACCGCCGCGAAGAAGGCGTTGTTGCTGTCCTGCCAGTCGACCACGTTGACCGGTGCGCCGCCCATCGCCTTCGGGATGGCGGCCTTGATCGGGGCGGTATTGTCGGGGTTCTTCACGAAAAGCTGGATCTGCGTCGCGGCGTCCTGCGCGCGGAATAGCGTCTGCGCCGAGGCGAGCGGCAGGAAGACGAAGCTGGAATCGTATTGCGCCATGCCGGTGCGGAATATCGCGCTGACATGAAAACTCTGGATGCGCGGGATGGTGCCGATGATGGTGGCATCGCCCTGCGGCAGCACGAGGGTGATGGCGCCACCGCGTGAAATGCCGAGTTGGCTGGCGACGCCGGCGCCGATCGCGATATCGCCGCCGGTGAAATCCTTCAGCGAGCCGGCGACGATATGATGCGAGACGGTTCGCAGCTTCGCCAGCCCGCCAGGCTGGATGCCACGCGCCACCCCGCCGATCGCGCCACCATGCGGCCCGGTCATCAGAACCTCACCCTGCACGATGGGGATGGCACTGATCACGCCCGGGATCTTTTCGAGCCGCCCGGCCGCCGCGTCGTATTGGGTGATGTTGTGACCGGCGCCGTAGACGCCGATATCGCCGTTGAGGCCGAGGATCTGCGCCAGCAATTCCTGCCGGAAACCGTTCATCACGCTCATCACGATGATCAGCGTCGCCACCCCGAGCGCAATGCCGATCAGCGAGAATATGGCGATGATCGAGACGAACCGCTCGCCCTTGCGGGCGCGGAGGTAACGGAACGCGACCCGACGCTCGAAGGCGGAAAACATCAGGCGCGCACTTTCGCGAGGGCGGCATCGATGTCGAGTTCGGCGCGCTCGCCGGTGCGGCGGTGCTTGAGCTCGACCTGGCCCTTCGCCGCGCCGCGCGGGCCGACGATGACCTGCCAGGGATGGCCCATCAGGTCGGCATCGGCGAATTTCTCTCCCGCACGGGCCTCGCGGTCGTCATAGAGCGCATCGCGGCCGAGGGCGTCGTAGATCCGCTCGCAGAGCGCGTCGGTCACCTGATCGCCCTGGCGGAGATTGAGGATCGAGGCGCGGAATGGCGAGATCGCATCAGGCCAGATGATCCCCGCCTCGTCATGGCTCGCCTCGATGATCGCACCGGTCAGCCGTGAAACGCCGATACCGTAGCTGCCCATTTCGGGATGCACGCGCGCGCCGTCCGGCCCGACCACGGCGAAATTCATCGCCTGGCTGTATTTGGTGCCGAAATAGAAGATCTGGCCAACCTCGATCCCCCTGCCCTCGCGGCGCCGATCCTCGGGCACTTTCGCCCAGGCGGCCTCGTCGTGCTTCTCGTCTGTCGCGGCATAGAGCGAGGTCATGCGGTCGAAAAACGCGTCGAGATCGGCGCGGGCCTCGTAGTCATAGGCATCATCACCGAGTTCGATCGTCTCGAAGCTCGAATCGTAGAACACACCGCTTTCGCCGGTCGGCGCCAGGATGTGGAATTCATGCGAGAGATTGCCACCGATCGGGCCGGTATCGGCGCGCATCGGCACTGCGCGCACGCCCATGCGCTTGAAGGTCCGCATATAGGCCAGCATCATCCGCCGGTAGCTTTCGACCGCACCCTCATAATCGAGATCGAAGCTGTAGCCGTCCTTCATAAAGAATTCGCGTCCGCGCAGCACGCCGAAGCGCGGACGCACCTCGTCGCGGAATTTCCACTGGATCTGGTAGAGCATCTGCGGCAGGTCGCGGTAGGACTGCACCGAATCGCGCATGATCGCGGTCAGCATTTCCTCGTTGGTCGGGCCGTAGAGCATCTCGCGATCGTGACGGTCGCGGATGCGCAGCATCTCCGGGCCATACGCATCGTAGCGCCCGCTTTCCCGCCAGAGTTCGGCGGACTGGATCGTCGGCATCAGGATTTCCTGCGCGCCGGCGCGAGCCTGTTCCTCGCGAACGATGTTGGCGATGTTATGCAGCACCCGCAGCCCCGCCGGCAGCCAGGCATAGATGCCGGCCGATTGCTGGCGGATCAACCCGGCGCGCAGCATCAGCCGGTGCGAGACGATCTGCGCTTCGGCGGGCGTTTCCTTGAGAGTGGGAATGAGCGAGCGGGAAAGACGCATGATGAGTCCTGATCGGTTGGGGTCGGAAGCCTGATTACAGCGCCACGCTGCCCTCGGCCAGAGCCGCCGCGCGTTCAGGGTCCAAACCGCGGTTGAAGGCGATCCGCGCGGGCTTCTCGACAAGCAGGTGCAACAGCACGGCGAGGCCCGCAGTGAGTGCCACCAGCGTCCCCGCAACCGCGAGCGGCGCCGCTGCGCGGACGATGCCGAGATGCCGGAACAGCTGCGCGGTCATCAGTTCGGCCGGCGCAAAACTCATGTAGAACGCATAGGACAACACGCCCATGGCCCGCAGCGGGCGAATGGCGCCGAGACAAGCCGGCAGGCCGGCGTCTCCCTGCATGCCAAAACCGAACAACATCAGCCAGAGCCCGAGAACGGTCATGGCATCGTGGCCGGTGGCCGCAAAGAAGAGCGCAACGAGACCACCGATGAGGGCGATCATCCGGTTGGGCGCTGCGTCGGCGATGATGGGGATGAAGACCGCTGTTGCCATGCCGGCGACGAATTCCGGGAAAAACCGCAGCAAGGAGGCGCCAAAGGTCAGATTGAGCCCGCCGAACACTTCGGCGACGAGGGCCAGAACCATGAAACAGAGGGGAAGGGAAATCACGAAGGCTGCCTGGTAAAATGTCCTGGAGGCCGCAATCAACAGCGGAAACATGAGATAGCCGGCCCATTCGGTGCTGATCGACCAGGAGGGATAGTTCCACGCCCAATGGTTCAGCGTTCCCCAGCCCTGCACCAGCAACAAATGACAGAGCAACGCCACCCCGGAGAACCGCGGCGGTTCGCGCGGCGTCACGCCGGCAGCTTTTCCGGCCAGGAACACCGCGCCGAGCAGGACGATCACCGCAAGATGCACCGGATAGATCCGCGCCAGGCGCTTTCCCCAGAATCGAGCCGCACCGCGCATGGTGAGAGGGATGTCCTGATCCACCCGCGTCAGCAACAGCCCGGAGAGAATGAAGAAGCCATCGACCCCGAGATAGCCATGGGTAATCACCGGTGCGAGGGGGGCGAGCCAGCCGGCATACCCTGCCTGCAGATTGACGTGATAGGCGAAGACCCAGAGTGCGAAGAGGGCGCGACAGGCCGTCAGGTCTGTCAGTTCTCGCCGGCGGGTCATCGCGCTTTCCTCCCGGGCGAAAAAAAACCCGCCGGCGAAAAAGCCAGCGGGCCAAGTTCAGGGAGGAAACGCCAGTCACACGGCGGAGCGAAGAACCATTCCCCACTCCACGAACGATAGTGCAGCGCACCACAAAATCGGTAAAGCGAAATCATCGATAATTGCCTATAAAAATGACCGAGAAAACCTCGATTTGATCAATAAAGCGTCTGTTTCTGAATAATTTAGGTTCATTTGCCTAATTATACGGCAATTAGACGTGTATGATGTGAACCTCAACCATCGGACGCTTGCCGAAGCGACGGCCGAGCGCGCGACGGAGCGCCGTCTGTGCCGCCTCACGGACAGCGGATTGATCGGTCCGCAACCCCACCGGCAGATCCTCGAATGTGGCGACGAAATCATCAGCCAGCGCCGCGAGCGCGCTGTCGTCAGCCTCGAACAGGCCTGGTGCCGTGATCTGCGCTGCCCCCTTCACCTTGCCGGCTCGATCAACGGCGAGACTGCCGACCACGACCCCGTTGAGCATCATCCGCCGTCGCGCGGCCATGACGCCGCCCTGCATCGGCACGAGACGATCACCGTCCACAGCCAGCCGCCCGACGGGAACGCTGTCGACAATCTCGGGCGCTTGCGGCGCGAGGCGCAGCACATCACCGTCCTCCAGCAGCAGCGTGCGTATATTCTCGGATTCGGCGAGATCGGCCTGCGCGGCCATGTGTCGCCATTCCCCATGGGTCGGGATGAGATATTGCGGCCGCACCAGGCGGTAGAGCCGGCGAAGCTCGTCCCGCGCGGGATGACCCGAGACATGCACCATATGATCGTCATCCGTCATGATGTTCACGCCGGCACGCACCAGCTCGTCCTGCACGGCGCCGATCGCACGCTCGTTGCCGGGAATGACGCGCGCTGAAAAAATGACGGTGTCGCCCTCGCCCAGCTCGACATGGCGATGCGTATCAGCAGCCATCCGCGCGAGGGCGGAACGCTTCTCGCCCTGGCTGCCGGTGGCCAGGATCAGCAGATTGTCATCCGGGATCGACCCGGTATCGTCCTCCGGCACGAAATCCGGCAGGTCGGTAAGGTAGCCGCACTCCCGCGCAGCATCGACATATTTCGCGAGGCTGCGGCCAACCAGCGCAACATGCCGGCCAGCCGCCGCGGCCGCTTTCACGACAGTCTCGATCCGGGCGATGTTGCTCGCGAAGCAGGTCACCACGATCCGTCCCCGCAGCCCGGCGATAAGGCTGGTCAGACTGCGGCGCACGGTCGCTTCCGAGCCGGAATGACCTTCGACCAGAGCGTTGGTCGAATCGCAGATCATCGCGAGCACACCCGCATCTCCCAGCTCCCGCAGGGCGTCCTCGTCGGTCGGCGGGCCGATCAGCGGTTCCGGATCGAGCTTCCAGTCTCCGGTATGCAGCACGGTGCCGTATTTCGTGGCAATGACGAGGGCCTGCGACTCAGGCGTGGAATGGGCCATCCGGATATAGCGCAACCCGAACGGGCCGACCTCGAAACTGCCGCCGGGCTGGATTTCGGTAATCCGTACGCTGCGCAACAGACCGGCTTCGCCAAGGCGATAGCGGATCAGCGCCGCGGCAAAAGGCGTCGCGTAAACCGGACAGCGGAGCGCATCCCAGATCCGGGCGATACCGCCAATATGGTCTTCATGCGCGTGGGTGATCACGAGGCCGCAAATGCGCTCGCGGTTCGCGGCAAGAAAGGCCGGGTCGGGGACGAGCAATTCGGCCTCCGGGGCCTCGGGCCCGGCAAAGCCCATCCCGCAATCGACCACCAGAAAATCACCATCCAGCCCGTAGACGTTCAGGTTCATGCCGATCTCGCCGGTGCCGCCAAGCGGGGTAAAACTCAGCCCGTTGCTGATCTCGTTCATGAAGTCACCTTGTTGTTCAGTCGTATGACGCTTGTTCATTCGTGTTCGACATCGCGCGGCCGCAGCTGCGGCGCAGGATTGCGAAGGGCGAGCAGGCGCAGGCCCTCCAGCGTGAGATCGGGATCGGTGAAGCCGATGCTTGACGTGCCCTCGGCAATCAGCGGCGCAAGGCCGCCGGTGGCGATTGTTTTCATCTTGCCGCCGAAATCCGCCTCGATACGCGAGATCAACCCCTCGACCAGACCGACATACCCCCAAAAAATGCCTGAGCGCATGGCCGGGATTGTCGATTTGCCGATCACCTGTTGCGGCCGCCCGATACCGATGCGGGGCAGCCGGGCGGCGGCCTGATGCAAAGCCTCCATCGAGAGGTTGATTCCCGGCGCGATCACGCCGCCGACATACGCGCCGTTGCCGTTGACCACGTCGAAGGTCGTCGCCGTGCCAAAATCGATCACGATGAGTGGCCCTCCATAGCCATGATGGGCGGCCAACGCATTGAGAAGGCGGTCCGCACCGATTTCGGCCGGATTGTCCATCTCGATTGCAAATCCCCAGTCGAGTTCGGCGCGGGCGATCAAGGGTTCGATCCCGAACCAGTCACGACATAGCCGCCGCAAGTGGTAGAGCGCCGCCGGAACGACGGTACCAATCACCGCGGCGTCGATCCCCGCCGAGGCGATGCCGGCACGATCGAGCAGAAAGCCGAGCCAGACTCCGTATTCGTCGGAGGTGCGCTGCGCGTCGGTCGCTATGCGCCAGGCGCCGCGCCAGCGTTCGCCGTCATGAACAGCGAAGACGATATTGGTGTTGCCTGCGTCAATAACCAGTTTCATGTCATGCCGGCTCGGTTGGGCGATCAGATCAGCGAGACGTCGCCGCCGCGCAGCGCGACGACGCGTCCGTCCTCGCGGAGCAGCAGGGCGCCATCCTTGTCAAGTCCGGCATAGGTACCGCTGCGCCGGCCGCCATCGACCGTCAGCGCCGTGCCCTCCGGATGGGCACGGGCGATCCAGGCCTGGCGCAGAGGCTCGGAGTCGAACGCCAGTTTCCCCAGCCAGTGATCGAGCCGTGCACAGAGAGAAGGCGCCAGGTCCTCGGGGGTCATCGTACCGCCAAGCGATGCGAGGCTGGTCGTGGCGCGGCCGGGCACGTCAGGTGCTGCGGCGAGGTTGACGCCAACACCGATCACGAGGCTGGCGATGAGGCCGTTCTCGATTGTCGCGTCGAGCAGGATACCGGCGAGCTTCGCCCCCCCCGCCATCACGTCGTTCGGCCATTTCAGGGCGATCACCCCTGGGGTCGGGAGGGCGGGATCGAGTGCCTCGATCAGTGAAAGACCGGCAAGCAGGGCATACCATCCCCCCTGCCCCGCTGGCATGTTCGGCCGCAGCAGAACGGAGCCGTAAAAATTCCCCTCGGGTGAATTCCACTGACGCCCGGCACGGCCGCGTCCGGAGGTTTGCCGGCCGGCCAGCACCATCAACCCGGCAGGCTCGCCCGCTGCTGCCCGCAGTCCACAGACATCCGATGTCGAGTCCAGCGTATCGTAGCGTTCGATCCGCCAGTGCGTCACGCCTGCCGTCAAAAGCCCTGGCTCGCCATGACCGCGTGAGCCGCCATCGTGGACAGGGTCGTCAGCGTCGAGGGATGAAAGGCGAACAGCAACACGCCCGCCGACGCGATCCCGATGACCAGGCTGACCCCCGAATTGCGCGAGTCGAGACCAGGCTCACCGGCATCGAAATACATCACCTTGATCACGCGCAGATAGTAGAAGGCGGCCACCACGCTGGTAACGATGCCGAGCACGGCCAGGGGCGCAAGGCCGGCATTGATCGCGGCCGCGAAGACGTAGAACTTGCCGAAGAAGCCGGCGAGCGGCGGGACGCCGGCCATCGACCACATCATCACCGCCAGCGCGAAGGCAAACCGCGGATCATCCGTTGCCATGCCCGCGAGATCGGCGATCCGGTCGACCGGTTGCCGGCCGCGGCTCATCGCGATGATGCAACCGAACGTGCCGAGCGACATCACGACATAGATCGCCAGATAGATCAGCGCGCCGCTCACCCCGTCAGCAGTGCCTGCCGCAAGTCCCATCAAGGCGTAACCCATGTGGCCGATTGAAGAATAGCCCATGAGGCGCTTGATGCTGGTCTGCCGGATCGCGCCAACGGCACCGATCACCATCGATGCCGCCGCGAGGAGTTCGACGAGGTCTCGCCATTGCGCGATCGCGGGACCGAACGGCCCCAGCATCACCCGCAGCAGCAGGGCGAAGACGGCGATCTTTGGTGCCGTGGCGAAGAACGCCGTCACCGAGGTCGGAGCACCTTCATAAACATCGGGCGTCCACATATGGAACGGGGCCGCGGAAATCTTGAACGCCAGGCCGACGAGCACAAAGACCAGCCCGACCGTCGAGCCCATGGCGGCAGCCTGGTGGCTTGCCAGCGCACGGGCAATGCCCTCGAAGCTCGTGGTCCCGGCAAACCCGTAGACGAGCGAGATGCCATAGAGCAGCAGCCCGGACGACAGCGCACCAAGCACGAAATATTTCAGCCCGGCTTCAGATGAGCGCAGATTGTGCCGGGCAAAGGCTGCGAGAACGTAGAGCGCAAGCGACTGGATCTCGAACCCGATATAAAGGGTGATCAGATCGTTCGCTGAAACCAGCACGACCATGCCAGTGACCGCGAACAGGATCAGCACCGGGAATTCGAAACGGGTAATGCCGATATTTCGATTGAAGGTCACCGAAAGCGCAAGAGCGCCGATGGCGCCGAGCGCGACCAGCACGTCGGCGAACCGGGTGAAATCGTTTGTCTGATACAACCCATGCAGCACCGTTCCGGTCGGGGCGGCCACGAGCAGTCGCGCGGCGATGGCGATCACCACCCCGGTGACCGCGGTGATCGCAAAACTATGGTCGCGTCGGGCGAAAACGCCGGACATCAGCATGACCATTCCCGCAACCGCGAGAAACAGGATGGGCAGAACGGTGTAGAATGTCGACATTGCCTCGCTCACTGCTTGATCATGGCCAGCCGGGCATGGGCACCGGACGACAGGGCGGCGAGATGCGCATGAACAAGATCCTGCACGGCGCCGCCAAAGATGTGGGTAAGGGCACCAGGTGCGAACCCCAGCACGAGAACCAGCACCGCCAGCGGCGCGAGAAGCAGCCATTCGCGCGGCCCGATATCGGCGATGACCGCGTTGGCGACGCTGCGCGCCTGATCGAACAGTATGCGGCGGACCATCACGAGCATGTACATCACGCTCAGGATCATGCCGGTGCCGACGAGTAAGGCCACCCAGAAATTCGCCTGGATCGCGCCGATCATCACCAGGATTTCGCCGACGAAGCCGGAAGTGCCGGGCAGGCCGACATTCGCCATCACGAACAGCATCAGGAATGTGGCGTAGACCGGCATGCGCGAGGCCAGCCCGCCGAGTTGGTCGAGCCGCAGCGAATGCCCGCGTGCCAGCAGGATGCCGACGCAGAGGAACAGGGCGGCGATGACGAGGCCGTGCGACACCATCTGAAACAGCGCGCCCTCGATGCCGGCGACGGTCACGGTGAAGATGCCGACGACGATCAGGCCCATATGCGCGACCGATGAATAGGCGATCATGCGCTTGATGTCGGTCTGTGCGAGGGCGGCGAAGGAGATGTAGACGATGCCAATGATGCCAAGCGCGAACATGAAAGGTTCGAAATAGGCCGTCGCCTGCGGCAGCATCGGCAGCGAGAAGCGCAGGAAGCCATAAGCGCCCATTTTCGACAGGACCGCGGCAAGCATGATCGTGCCGGGCAGCGGCGCCTCGCCATAGGCGTCAGGCAGCCAGGTGTGCATCGGCCAGACAGCGGCCTTCACGCCAAAGGAAAGCAGGAAGGCGACGAAGAGCCAATCCTGGATGGTCGGCGAAATCGTCGTGTGCATCAGTTGCACCATGTCGGTCGTGCCGGCGTGGTGCCACATCCAGACCAGGGCGAGCAGCATCGGCAGCGAGCCCGCGAGGGTGAAGAGGAAGAACTTCACCGCGGCGTGGATCCGCCGCTCTCCCCCCCAGACGCCGATGATGAGGTACATCGGGATCAGAACGCCCTCGAAGAAGATATAGAACAGCAGGAAATCGAGGGCGGAGAACATGCCGATCGTCATGGTCTCAAGCAGCAGGAAGGCGGCCATGTAGTCGCGCACACGCCGGCTCTCGCGCCAGCTTGCCAGCACGGCGACCGGTGTCAGCAGCGCGCTGAGACCAACGAAGAACAGGCTGATGCCGTCGACGCCCATCCGGTAGCCAATGCCATAGGCCGGTATCCACTCGGCGCTTTCGATATACTGGAAGCCGTGAACCGAGGGATCGAAGCCGGCGATCATCACCACCGCGAGCACGAGCACCAGCAGGCTGGTCCACAGCGCAATCCAGCGCGCATTGCGGGCGGTGGTCGGGTTGGCGGAGTCACCCGTGAAATACATCATCACGGCGCCGGCCAGCGGCAGCCAGGTCATCAGCGAGAGAAGATGTAAATTCATGTGCCGCTCCCCCTCACCGCGCGACCAGGAAAACGGTCACCAGCACCATCAACCCGACCAGCATCACGAACCCGTAAACCGCGATCGATCCGCTCTGCAGCCGGCTGGCGACGCCGGAGGCATCGCCAGTGAGCCGCGCCAGACCTTCCGGCACGCCGTCGATCATCTCCTCATCGCCGATCCGCCAGATCGCGCGCGCGATTCGCAGTGCCGGGCGAACGAAGATCGCGTCATACAGCTCATCAAAATACCATTTGTTCAGCAGAAATGCGTGAAGCCCAGGCCAGGAAGCGGCCAGCCGCGCCGGCAGCCCCGGAGCGAGTTCGTAGAACCAATAAGCGATGCCGATGCCGGCAATGGCAAGCAGCAGCGGCATCTTCTCCGCCCAGGCGGGGATGCCGTCGCGCGCGGCCATTACGGCACCGCCATGCGGCAGAGCGATGCTGGAGCCCCAGAAATTGGCAAAATGCGCGCCGATGAAGGTCGGCCCGAGCAGGACGCCGGTGGTCAGCGCCCCGATCGCCAGGACAACCAGCGGCACCAGCATCACCAGCGGACTTTCGTGCGCGTGCGCCAGCGTCTCGCTGGAGGCGCGCGGCTTGCCGTGGAAGGTGAGCAGCATCAGCCGCACGGTGTAGAACGCCGTCAGCCCCGCGCCCAGCGTGCCGCACAGCCAGCCGAACACGGCCGTGTGCGAATGCGCGGCGAAGGCGGCTGACAGGATCGCATCTTTCGAGAAATACCCGGAGAATGGCGGAATCGCGACCAGCGCCAGGCCACCCGCCCACATGGTCACATAGGTGACCGGCAGCTTGCGCCACAGCCCGCCCATCTTGCGGATATCCTGCTCGTCGGCCAGCGCATGGATCACGGAACCGGCGCCGAGGAACAGCAGCGCCTTGAAGAAGGCATGGTTGATCAGATGGAAGATGCCGATCGGCGCCGCCCCCACGCCAACCGCAAGGAACATGTAGCCGAGCTGCGAGCAGGTCGAATAGGCGATGATGCGCTTGATGTCGTTCTGCACGCAGCCGATCGTCGCCGCAAAGAAGGCGGTGAAGCCGCCGATCACCGTGATCAGCGCGAGGGCGACGGGTGCTGCGTCGATCACCGGGGACATCCGCGCGGTCATGAACACGCCGGCGGTGACCATGGTCGCGGCATGGATGAGGGCGGAAATCGGCGTCGGGCCTTCCATCGCATCCGGCAGCCAGGTGTGCAGGAACAGCTGCGCGGACTTGCCCATCGCGCCGATGAAAAGAAGGATCGAGATCACCTCGAGCACCGGCAGGTCGGTACCGAACAAATGGTAGGCGTGCGGCGCAACCTTCGCCACGCCGGCAAAGATCGTATCGAAGTCGACGCTGCCGAACTCGTACCAGGTCAGCGCAATGCCGACTGCGAAGAACAGGTCGCCCACCCGGTTGACGATGAAGGCCTTGATCGCCGCCTCGTTAGCGCTGGCACGGTCGTACCAGTAGCCGATCAGCAGATAGGACATCAGGCCAACGCCTTCCCAGCCAAAGAACAGCTGGAGCAGGTTGTTCGCCGTGGCGAGCATCAGCATCGCGAAGGTGAACATCGAGATGTAGACGAAGAAGCGTGGCTCGGTGCGGTCCTCCGCCATGTATCCCATGCTGTAGACATGGATCAGCGCCGAAACCACGCAGACCATGCCAACCATCACGAGCGAAAGCGTATCCATCCGCAGCGCCCATTGTGGCGCGAAGGTGCCGACCGAGATCCACTGTCCGAGGACGACGAGATGGTCGGCGGCCCCGAGCACGAGATGGCGGTAGACCGTGCCGATCGCGGCGATGGCGGCGATGATCAGAGAGGCGACGCTGAGCCCGACGGCGGGGGCGCGGCCGAGCGTGGGGCGGGCGAGCCCAGCGAGCAGCGCGCCGGCCAGCGGCGCGAGAACGGCAATGGCAAGCAGCATGTCGGCTCAGCCCTTCATCAGCGTGACGTCTTCGACTTCGATCGAGCCGCGATTGCGGAAATACACCACAAGGATCGCCAGCCCGATCGCCGCCTCCGCCGCCGCGACCGAGAGCACGAACATGGTGAAGACCTGGCCTGCCATATCGTGCAGCGCCGAGGAGAAGGCGACGAAATTGATGTTGGCGGCGAGCAGGATCAGCTCGATCGACATCATGATGACGATGATGTTCTTCCGGTTGAGGAAGATACCGAAAATCCCGATCACCAGCAGCAGCCCGGCGACGACGAGATAGGGGCCGAGCCCGACTGCACTCATCGGATCGTCTCCTGACTGGCGGGCGCCGAATTTGTCATCTGCTTCGCTCCCTTGCCGATGCCGAGCTTGACCATCGTCAGCGTCTCGTCGATCGGCCGCTGATGCTGGGCGGAAATGTCCTGCCGGCGCGAGCGGCGCTCACCCGAATGAGTCAGCACGATCGCGCCGATCATCGCAACGAGGAGCAGCAGCGCCACCAGCTCGAAGGCGAACATGTAATGAGTGTAGATCAGGTCGCCGAGTGCCGCGGTGTTCGACAGATGCAGAGGCATTGGCACCTGGCTGGCAAGATGAGCAGCGGGGGTAATCGTCCAGCCCACCGCGACGGCGCCGATTTCAACCATCAGGATGAACCCGATCAGCAGGCCGAGCGGCGCATAGCGCTGGAACCCCTCGCGGAGTGCCACGAAATCGACGTCGAGCATCATCACGACGAACAGGAACAGCACCGCGACCGCGCCGACATAGACGATCACCAGCACCATCGCCAGGAATTCGGCGCCGGCCAGCACGAACAGGGCCGCGGCGTTGATGAAGGCGAGGATGAGGAAGAGTACCGAGTGCACCGGATTGCGCGCGGTGATCACCATGCAGGCGGAAAGCAGCAGGATCGCCGCGAAGACGTAGAATGCGAGGGTGACGATCATGATGCGTTACCGGTAGGGCGCGTCGAGTTCGAGACGCTTGGCCAGCTCGCTTTCCCAGCGATCACCGTTCGCGAGCAGTCTTTCCTTGTCATACATCAGCTCCTCGCGCGTCTCGGTCGCGAATTCGAAATTCGGCCCTTCGACGATCGCATCGACCGGGCAGGCTTCCTCGCAGAGGCCGCAATAGATGCACTTGGTCATGTCGATGTCGTAGCGCGTGGTCCGACGCGAGCCGTCCTCGCGCGGTTCGGCTTCGATGGTAATGGCCTGCGCGGGGCAGACCGCCTCGCAAAGCTTGCAGGCGATGCAACGCTCCTCGCCGTTCGGATATCGCCGCAGCGCATGCTCGCCCTTGAAGCGCGGGCTGATCGCGTTCTTCTCGAACGGATAGTTCAACGTCGCCTTGCGGGTGAAGAAATACCGCAAGGTCAGACGCATGCCGG
Source organism: Acidiphilium sp. C61 (assembly GCF_905116885.1). Lineage (NCBI taxonomy): Bacteria > Pseudomonadati > Pseudomonadota > Alphaproteobacteria > Acetobacterales > Acidocellaceae > Acidiphilium > Acidiphilium sp. C61. Next base: position 181,717 of record NZ_CAJHNI010000005.1, read on the forward strand.
AAAGAATCTCCAGCAGGAGAAACCGGTGCGCGATGCGATCAAGTCTGGCCATTATCCAATCTCCCGGTCACGCATGCGGCAACCAGCCGAAAATTTCGAGGGCGCTCGCGGTCACCACCAGCCAGCACAGAGAGAACGGCAGGAACACTTTCCAGCCAAGCTGCATAAGCTGGTCGTAGCGGAACCGCGGCAGGGTCGCTCTTACCCAGAGGAACACGAACAGGCAGAGCATGACCTTGAGCAGAAACCAGATAGGCCCCGGAACCCAGGTAAAGGGCGCAACCGGGATCGGCGACAGCCAGCCACCAAGGAAGAAGATGGTCGTCATGCCGCTCATCAGGATCATGTTCGCGTATTCGCCGAGGAAGAACAGCGCAAAGCTCATCGCGCTATACTCGACGAAAAACCCGGCCACGATTTCGCTCTCGCCTTCCGGCAGATCGAAGGGCGCACGGTTCGTCTCGGCGAGGCCGGAGATGAAGAAGATCACGAACATCGGCAGCAATGGTATGGCGAACCAGACATGCCGCTGCGCCATCACGATGTCGTTCAGGTTCAGGCTGCCGACGCAGACCAGAACCGACAGGATCACGAGGCCGATCGAAACCTCGTAGCTCACCATCTGCGCCGCGCTGCGCATAGCGCCGAGAAACGCGAATTTCGAGTTGCTCGCCCAGCCCGCGATGATGACGCCGTAGACCCCGAGCGACGAAATCGCGAAAAGATAGAGCAGGCCGACATTGATGTTGGCGATTGCCCAGTGGTTATTCACCGGAATGACGGCCCAGGCGATGATCGCAAGCCCGAACGTGATCATCGGTGCGAACAGGAACAGCAGGCGGCTCGCGCCATCCGGAATGACCGTTTCCTTGAAGAGCATCTTGATCGCATCGGCGAAGGGCTGCCAGAGACCGAACGGGCCGACCACGTTCGGCCCCTTGCGCAGTTGCATGGCCGCCAGCACCTTGCGCTCGGCATAGGTGAGATAGGCAACGCCGATCAGAAGCGGCACCAGAAGGGCCAGCGCGCGCAGCAGCGTGATGACGAGAATGCCGAGATCGGTCGAGAAGAAACCCGCCTCCATCACGCTCACTCCGCCGCCATCTGGCGCGGGAGGACAATTTCCTCGATGCATTTCGCCATGGTCGGGCTCGCGCGGCTGATCGGATCGGTCTGGTAATAATTCGCGAAGGCGCGGCCAAACGGCGCATCGCTCACCAGAGCAGGATCGCCTCCCGGAGCAGCGTCGCCGCCATAACCAAGGCGCCGCAGCGCACCAGCCTCGCCGAGGGCAGGATGCGCCTCGACCATCCGGGCACGCAAGGCGTCGAGATCATCATAGGGCAACGGCCGGCCGAGTGCGGCACTCGCCGCGCGCAGGATCGCCCAGTCCTCCCGCGCCTCGCCGGGCGGGAAAATCGCCCGCAGCGCGCGCTGCGCCCTGCCCTCGGTGTTCACATACGTGCCAGGCTTCTCGGTATAGGCTGCTCCGGGCAGGATCACGTCGGCCCGCGCCGCACCACGATCGCCGTGATGGCCCTGATAGACCACAAACGTCTCCGCACCGATCTGCGAAACATCGAACTCGTCGGCGCCGAGCAGCCACAGCACATCGACACCACCGCCCATCATGCCGGCGATGTCCTTGCCCTTGCCCCCCGGCAGGAACCCGAGTTCCAGCGCGCCCATTCGTGAAGCGGCATTGTGCAGCACGTTGAAGCCGTGCCAGTCGGCGCTCAGCATCCCGGTCTGGCGTGCGATCTGCCAGCAGGATGCGAGCACTGAAGCTGCATCCGCCCTGGCAAAAGCCTGTGGGCCGACAATGAGCATCGGCCGCTTCGCTGCCGCCAGACGTTTCGTGAGGGGGTGCTCCGGGTCGAGCAGCGCCTTCAGCGCATCGCCCCCCTCGCCAAGGTGTTCATGATCATAGGTGAGATCGGCCGGCGCGCCGATCAGCCCGGCGACGAAACCGGGGGTTTCGACCCAGCGGCGCCGCAGCCGCGCGTTCAGCACCGGCGCTTCCTGGCGCGGATTGGCGCCGACGATCAACAGGGCATCAGCCTCGTCGATCCCCTCGATCGTCGTGTTGAAACGATAGAATGCCGGGTTCGAAACGTCGAACAACGCCCCATCCTGCCGGCAGTCGAGATTGGCGGAGCCGAGCGCGCCCATCAGATCCTTCAGCGCCATCATGCTCTCGGCTTCGCAGAGATTGCCCGCAATAGCGCCAATCCGGCTCCCGTCGGTTCCCTTGATCCGGCCGGCAATGGCGGCAAAGGCCTCATCCCAACTCGCCGGGCGCAGCTTGCCATCCTCACGCAGCCAGGGCCGATCGAGCCGGCGGCGCTTGAGGCCATCGATCGAGAAACGCCCCTTGTCGGCAAGCCATTCCTCGTTCACCGCGTCGTTCAGCCGGGGCAACACGCGCAGCACCTCGGCGCCACGGGAATCAATGCGGATATTGGTGCCGACAGCGTCGAACACGTCGATACTGTCGGTCTTGCGCAGCTCCCAGGTCCGGGCGGTGAACGCGTACGGCTTCGAAGTCAGCGCGCCAACCGGGCAGAGATCGATGATATTGCCCGAAAGTTCGGACGATAGCCCGCGTTCGACATAATTGGTGATTTCCATATGCTCGCCGCGCTGCACGGCGCCGAGTTCCGGCACGCCAGCGACCTCGGCCATGAACCTGACGCAGCGGGTGCAATGGATGCACCGCGTCATCACCGTCTTGACCAGCGGGCCGAGATATTTGTCGTTCACCGCGCGCTTGTTGCCATCATAGCGGGTGTGGTCGCGCCCATATCCGACGGCTTCGTCCTGCAGGTCGCACTCGCCGCCCTGATCGCAGATCGGGCAATCGAGAGGGTGGTTGATGAGCAGGAATTCCATCACCCCGCGGCGTGCCTGGCGGACCTTCTCGTTGTCGGTATGGATGACCATGCCCTCGCCCACCGGCTGCCCGCAGGAAGCGACCGGCTTCGGCATCTTCTCGATTTCCACGAGGCACATGCGACAGTTCCCGGCGATCGACAGGCGCTCATGGTAGCAGAAGCGCGGAATTTCCTTGCCGGCCTCCTCGCAGGCCTGCAGCACCGTGTATCCGTTCGGAACCTCGATCTCGACTCCGTCAACCGTGACTTTCGGCATCAGACCCGCACCCCGCCGGTGGCGCGCGCGGCGCCGTTGATCCCCTTGTGCCGCATCGTCCCCTCCGTCATTCCGCCGCGAGGCGCGCTGCCGTGCGTGCCTTGTACTCGGCGATGCGTTGCTCGACCATCGGCCGGAAATGCCGCAGCAGACCCTGGATCGGCCAGGCCGCCGCATCGCCAAGCGGGCAGATCGTATGACCCTCGACCTGTCTCGTGACCTGTTCGAGCAGGTCGATATCGGAGATCTCCGCCCGCCCCTCGACTAGCCGGTTCATCATCCGCATCATCCAGCCGGTACCCTCGCGGCAGGGCGTGCACTGGCCGCAACTCTCATGCTTGTAGAACGCCGCGAGCCGCGCGATCGCCCGGATCAGGTCGGTTGACTTGTCCATCACGATCACCGCCGCGGTGCCAAGCCCGGTACGCTGCTCGCGCAGGCTGTCATAATCCATCAGAACCGTATCGCAGACCGATTTCGGAATCATGTGCACCGAAGAACCGCCCGGGATCACCGCCTGCAGATTGTCCCAGCCACCGCGCACGCCGCCTGCATGTTTCTCGATCAGTTCGCGCAGCGGAATGCCAAGCTCCTCTTCCACATTGCACGGCCTGTTCACGTGGCCGGAAATGCAGAAGATCTTGGTGCCGGAGTTTTTCGGCCGGCCGAGTGCGGAGAACCAGGCGGCCCCCCGCCGCATGATGGTTGCGACCCCGGCAATGGTCTCGACATTGTTGACTGTGGTCGGGCAGCCATAAAGACCGAGTGCCGCCGGGAATGGCGGTTTCATCCGCGGCATGCCCTTCTTGCCTTCAATGCTCTCGATCAGCGCCGATTCCTCGCCGCAGATATAGGCCCCGGCGCCCCGATGCACGGTGATGTCGAAAGCCCAGCCCGAACCGCAGGCATCATCGCCGATCAGCCCGGCCTCACGCGCCTCGTCAACAGCGGCCTGTAAATTCCTGTATTCGTTATAATATTCGCCACGAACATAGATGAACGCACGATGCGCGCCCATGGCGAAGCCCGCGATTAGCGCGCCTTCCACCAATTTGTGGGGCTCATGGCGCAGAATATCGCGATCCTTGCAGGTGCCAGGTTCGCTTTCATCGGCATTGATGACCAGATAACTCGGACGTCCGCCGGTTTCCTTCGGCATGAACGACCATTTCATCCCCGTCGGGAAGCCCGCCCCCCCGCGCCCGCGCAAGCCGGAGGATTTGATTTCCTCGATGATCGCATCGCGCCCGCGGGCCAGAATATCCTTTGTGCCGTCCCAGTCGCCACGCGCGCGGGCGCCGGCAAGCTGCCAGTCATGCAAACCGTAGAGATTGGTGTAGATCCGGTCGCGATCGCTCAGCATGTCATTCCGCTCCGCTCTCTTGCTTGCCGCCCCCCACGTTGAACAGTGTGGTCGGGCCTCCCTCGGGGGCCGAGTTCTGCCGGCCGATCATCGAGCCGCGCGGCGGCACGTCCCCGGCGCGCAGTCGGGCGAGCAGATCCTCGGTGCGCGGACCATCAAGATCCTCGTAGACATCGTCATTCACCTGCACGACCGGCGCGTTGACGCAGCAGCCAAGGCATTCGACCTCCTCGATGCTGAACATCTCGCCATCCGCTTCGGCAGCCTTGCGACAGGAAGCCATCACCTCATCCGACCCACGCAGCCAGCATGGCGTCGTGGTGCAAACCTGAAGGTGATACCTGCCCACCGACTTGGTATGAAACATCGTGTAGAATGTCGCGACTTCGTAGACGCGCATCGATGGCATCGACAGCCGTCTGGCGATCACATCCATGGCCGTCCGCGGCACCCAGGCATGCCCCGTCTGCCGCGCCATCTGCCGCTGGGCAAGGTCAAGCAGCGGCATGACCGCGCTTGCCTGTTTTCCCTCCGGATATTTGGCGATGATCGAGGGGATCAGCGCCTCGCTCGTTTCATCGAAGCTGAAAGCGGGTTCGGCCATGTCGTTCATCTTTCAGCGATCCACTTCACCGAACACGATATCGATCGAGCCGAGCACGGCGATGGCATCGGCTAGAAGATGGCCCTTCGACATCAGGTTCATAGCCTGGAGATGCGAGAAGCCGGTCGCGCGGATCTTGCAGCGATAGGGCCGGTTGCTGCCGTCGGCGACGAGGTACACCCCAAACTCGCCCTTCGGCGCCTCAACCGCGGTGTAGGTTGTGCCGGCGGGCACATGATACCCCTCGGTGTAGAGCTTGAAGTGATGGATCAGCGCTTCCATCGAGCGTTTCATCTCGGCGCGTTTCGGCGGTGTGATCTTGTGATCCTGCACCTTGATCGGGCCCTCCGGCATCGCCTTGAGCGCCTGGCGGATAATTTTCAGGCTCTCCACCATCTCGCGGATCCGCACGAGGTAGCGATCGAATGAATCGCCATGCCGCCCAACCGGAATGTCGAAATCAACCTCGTCATACTTGTCATAAGGCTGCGCCCGCCGCAGATCCCAAGCGACACCCGAGGCGCGCAGATTGGGGCCGGAGAACCCCATCGCCAATGCGTCTTCGGCCGAGATCACCCCGATATCGACAAGGCGCTGGCGGAAAATCCGGTTGTCATTCAGCAGGTTCTGCAGATCGTCGAGGAATTTCGGGAACCGCTCGCTCCATTCCCAGATCTGATCGGCCAGACCCGCAGGCATATCCTTCGAAACCCCGCCGGGGCGGAAATAATTCGCGTGGAAGCGCGCGCCCGACACAGCCTCGTGGAAGGTCAGCAGCTTCTCCCGCTCTTCATACCCCCAAAGGCTCGGAGATTGTGCGCCGATATCCAGCGCCAGATGAACAGCATTCAGCAAATGATTGAGGATGCGGGTAATTTCGGCAAACAGAACGCGGATCCACTGCGCCCGTTCAGGCGCTGTCACGCCGAGCAGCCGCTCGGTCGCCAGGGCGAAGGCATGCTCGCAGCACATCGGGCTGACGTAATCGAGCCGGTCGAAATACGGCACCGCCTGAAGATAGGATTTGTACTCGATCAGCTTCTCGGTCCCGCGGTGCAGCAGGCCAATATGCGGATCGGCGCGCGTCACCGTCTCGCCTTCAAGCTCCATGATCAGGCGCAGCACGCCGTGTGTCGCCGGATGCTGGGGGCCGACATTGACCGTATGACGGTCGTTGATGTCGATCACGCGGCGCTCGGTCTCCTGCGCGCCATTCTGCATCGCACTGCTCATGTGCCTGCCCCCCCGCGAGTCGCCTTCTCATCGCCGGGAAGCGTGTTCATCGCTTCCCACGGCGACAGGAAATCGAAATTCCGGAATTCCTGCGTCAGCGCGACCTTGTCATACACCACCCGCTTCTGTTCCTCGTCGTAGCGGAGTTCGACATGGCCGGTGAGCGGGAAGTCCTTGCGCATCGGGTGCCCCTCGAACCCGTTATCGGTCAGGATCCGCCGATGATCCACAAGCCCGTCGAAGCTCACGCCGAACAAATCGAAGACCTCGCGCTCCCACCACGTCACGCCAGGCCAGATCTCGCTGACGCTCGGCACCGGCGTTGTTTCATTGGTGGTCACGATCACGCGCAGCCGGTCATTCCGGCTAACCGACAGAAGATTGTAGACGACATCGAACCGCTCGGCCCGCTCAGGCCAATCGACACCGCACACGTCCATGCATTGTTCGAAGGCGAAGTGCGGATCGTCACGGAGCGCGCGCATGACTGAGGCAAGCGACTCGCGCACCACCGAAATGATGCGTTCATCACGCTCCAGCGTGACATGCGTTACGCCGGTGATCCCGCGAAGCCGGTCGCCGAAAATATCCTCTAGCGCCTCCGGAGCCGGCGCCTCGGTCTGGTTCTCTTCACTCACGGAAAATCGTCCCCGTCCGGCGAATTTTCTTCTGCAACTGGGTGATCCCGTACACCAGCGCCTCTGCCGTGGGCGGGCAGCCCGGCACGTAGATATCCACCGGGACAATCCGGTCGCAGCCACGCACGACCGAATAGGAATAATGATAATAGCCGCCGCCATTGGCGCAGCTGCCCATCGAGATCACCCAGCGCGGCTCGGGCATCTGGTCGTAGACCTTGCGCAGGGCCGGCGCCATCTTGTTGGTCAGTGTCCCGGCGACGATCATCACATCGCTCTGGCGCGGGGAATTGCGCGGGATGATGCCAAAACGGTCGAGATCCCAGCGCGGCATGTAAGCGTGGATCATCTCGACGGCGCAGCAGGCGAGGCCGAAGGTCATCGGCCACAAGCTGCCGGTTCGGGCCCAGTTCACCAGCCGATCGAGATTGGCCACGACAAATCCCTTGCCGGCGATTTCACCCGTGATGCTGCGGACCACCGCATCCTGATCGGCTCCAGGATCCAGGTGCTCACGATTCCAGGCAATGTCGGGTTGTTGCACGGCGTTCATGTCATGCCTTCCGCTTGGGCCAATTGCGGCCGGTTTATCACTCGTCTCATCCGGGTCAGGCACAGGCAGGGCAAGACTATTCCCAGTCAAGCGCTCCCTTGCGCCATTCATAGATAAACCCGATCGCCAGAATTGCCAGAAACCCCATCATCGACCAGAACCCCAGCGCGCCGATCCGCGACAGGCTCACAGCCCAGGGAAACAGGAACGCGATCTCGACGTCGAAGATGATGAAGAGAATTGCCACGAGGTAATACCGGACATCGAACTTGCGACGCGCATCGCTGAATGGAGCGAAGCCACATTCATACGCGGACAGCTTTTCGCCGTAGGGATTCTGTCTCGCAACAAGAAGCGAGCCGACAACGAAAGCGCCGCCAAGAAGACCTGCAATGCCGAGAAAAACCAGTATGGGGAAGTAGACCGACAGATCCGCATGCATCGCGATTGTCCCCTGCATATCCAGTATCAATGGTCAGGTTGCGGTGAACCGCAAGCCAGACCGTCGCAGGCAAGACACGCCAGAGCAACCCGAATATCTCAGGCTGTTACAGGGCATGTCCTCCTTATTTATTGTCTATCCACGTTGCCTGAAGAAAGGCAAAGTGGCGCGAGTGACGGGGCTCGAACCCGCGACCTCCGGCGTGACAGGCCGGCGCTCTAACCAACTGAGCTACACCCGCGTTGTGAGACGTTCCGTATAGCGACGGCCGATGCGCGTCAAGCTCTGGTCGCGAGGTTGTCCCGTGCGCAATCGGGGGACAAACCACTCTCGGGTCATGTCACCACCACCAGATCCCACGGCAAAGGCACAAACCTCCAGCCAAATCCGGCAAACATGGCCCAGCACGGGGCTCCACCCCTTTTCGAGAGTGCGACGACACGGCGTTTTCCTGTTTTCGGAGCCATTTACGCGACACTGCTATGCGCTGAGATGAAAGACGCCAGCTGCATAGAACCCGAATCGTATCGATTCGCTCAGGTTGTGCCGCAAAAGGGAAAGGGGACAGTTATGAATGGGCGGTGACGGGATCGAACCGCCGACCCTCTCGGTGTAAACGAGACGCTCTACCTCTGAGCTAACCGCCCGGAGCGGCGCCCTGCCAGTCAGCTGGCAGGGGCTTTGCAATCAATACAGGCCGACTTGGGGATCGACCAGTTTCAGTGTCAGTTCACGGCATCCTTCAGAGTCTTGCCCGGCTTGAACTTGACCGAGGTCGACGCCGCGATCTGGATTTCTTCCCCAGTGCGCGGATTGCGACCTGTCGCCGCCTTCCGTTCAGCCGTGCCGAACGTGCCGAAACCGACCAGGCGGACTTCTTCCTTGCGCTTCAGCGCATCCTCAATGGCAGCAAACACCGCATCCACCACTTCGGTGGCCTTGGCTTTCGTAAGGTCGGTCTTCTCCGCAACGTCTGCGACGAGGTCCATTTTGTTCACGGGTCAGTCTCCCAGTTGGTTTAAACGGAAGTGGCGGTCAAAAAACGAATCGGCTTCCGGCCACGCATTCCGCCGAACGCCGCACACTAAAGGGGCCGGTTTCCCTGCGTCAACGAAGACGAATGGAAACCGGCCGCAAAAAACACGCGATAGGCTAGTGAGGCAGGACTGCACCAGTGGTTGCACCGGGTTGAGCCGGCGCAACCGGCTCAACCGGTTCCGCCCACTCGATCGGCTCAGGTTTGCGCACCAGCGCCTGGGCGATGACCTCGTCAACATGCGAAACCGCGATGATCTTCAGCGATTTCTTCACGTTTTCAGGGATATCCGCGAGATCCTTCTGATTGTCCTTGGGGATCAGCACCGTGGTGATGCCGGCCCTGAGAGCAGCCAGCAGCTTCTCCTTCAGCCCTCCGATCGGCAGAACCCGTCCGCGTAACGTGATCTCGCCGGTCATGGCGATGTCCTTGCGCACAGGGATGCCGGTAAGCACTGAAACGATCGAAGTCGCCATCGCGATACCCGCCGAAGGGCCATCCTTTGGCGTCGCGCCTTCGGGAACATGGACGTGAATGTCACGTTTCTCGAAGATCGGCGGTTTGATTCCAAAGCTGATGGCCCGCGAACGAATGTAGGAGATCGCCGCAGACACGCTCTCCTGCATCACATCGCCAAGTTTGCCGGTCTGCTTGACGTTTCCCTTGCCCGGCAGCAGCACGCTTTCGATCGTCAAAATCTCGCCGCCGACTTCGGTCCACGCCAGACCGGTGACCACACCGACCATATCTTCGGCCTCGGTCTCGCCATAATGGAACCGCGGGACGCCGGCGAATTTTTCGAGATTCTTCCGGGTAACCGCAACCTTCGTCACTTTCTTTGTAACGATGTCCTTCACCGCCTTGCGGGCGAGATTGGCTATCTCGCGCTCGAGGTTACGAACCCCGGCCTCACGGGTGTAGGTGCGGATAAGTTCGCGGATCGCATCGTCCGAAACGCTCCACTCGCCGGCCTTGAGACCATGTGCTTCGGCCTGTTTCCCGATCAGGTGCCGCTTCGAGATCTCAACCTTCTCGTCCTCGGTATATCCGGGGATACGGATGATCTCCATACGGTCGAGCAACGGCTGCGGCATCCGCAGCGAGTTCGCGGTGGTCACGAACATCACGTCCGAAAGATCGTAATCGACCTCAAGATAATGGTCGTTGAAGGACGCGTTCTGTTCCGGATCAAGCACTTCGAGCAGGGCCGAGGTCGGGTCGCCACGCCAGTCAGCACCGAGCTTGTCGATCTCGTCGAGCAGGAATAGCGGGTTCGACGTCTTCGCTTTCTTCATCCCCTGGATGACCTTGCCCGGCATCGAGCCGATATAGGTCCGGCGATGGCCGCGGATTTCCGCCTCGTCCCGCATGCCGCCGAGCGACATCCTGACAAAGTTGCGTCCCGTTGCCTTGGCGATCGACTTGCCGAGCGACGTCTTGCCAACGCCGGGCGGCCCTACAAGGCAGAGAATCGGCCCCCGGAGTTTCGGGCTGCGCGACTGCACCGCCAGGTATTCCAGAATCCGCTCCTTGACCTTGTCGAGGCCATAATGATCGGCATCGAGGATGCGTTCTGCCTCGATCACGTCGTTCTTGATCTTGGCGCGCTTCTTCCAGGGAATGCCCAGCAGCCAGTCGAGATAATTGCGTACCACCGTCGCTTCGGCGCTCATCGGGCTCATGGTCCGCAGCTTCTTCAGCTCGGCCATCGCCTTGTCGCGCGCTTCCTTCGAGAGCTTGGTGGTCCGGATCTTTTCCTCGAGTTCGGCGGTCTCGTCCTTGCCTTCGTCGCCCTCGCCAAGCTCCTTCTGGATCGCCTTGAGCTGCTCGTTGAGATAATACTCCCGCTGCGTCTTCTCCATCTGCCGCTTCACGCGGTTGCGAATCCGCTTCTCCACCTGGAGTACGCCGATTTCGGATTCCATGTGAGCGAACACACGCTCCAGCCGTTCCGCCACGGAGCCGGTCTCAAGCAATTCCTGCTTGTCGGCGATTTTCAGCCCGAGATGGCTTGCAATCGTATCGGCGAGTTTCGACGGATCGTCGATCTGGTTAATGGAAACAAGGACTTCCGGCGCAATCTTCTTGTTCAGCTTGATATATTGCTCGAACTGAGAGACCACCCCGCGGGCCAGACCCTCGAGTTCCTTGCCGCCGATGACGACTTCATCGAGCGGCTCTGCGGTAACTTCGAAATGGCTGTCCACCTCGTGGAACTTGGTAATCCGGGCCCGGCGCACGCCTTCCACGAGCACCTTGACGGTGCCATCCGGAAGCCTCAGCAATTGCAGCACCGTCGAGATCGTCCCGACTTCGTAAATGTCACCTGGAGCCGGGTCATCCTGCTGGGCGTTCTTTTGTGCCACCAGCAGAATCTGTTTGTCTTCCTTCATCACCCCTTCGAGTGCGCGAACCGATTTTTCGCGGCCTACGAAGAGCGGCACGATCATGTGCGGAAACACGACGATGTCCCGCAGGGGAAGCACGGCCAGCCGCTCACCTTCGAGCGGCGCCTTCACAAGGGCGGCTTTGGTCTTTTTGGGATCGGTCTCTGACATCAGACTACCTTTCGATAAGCGGCGCGCTCTGCCCTGAATCGGCACAGTGCGCGGTGCCGGGCGATCCGGCCACAGGAGAGATATTGTGCCACATCGAGACAGCCGCAATGCCCCGGCACATTGCGGGTCTCACAAGAGCCGAACCCAACGGATCGGCCCGCTCAGGAACCTGTTTCAGCGCGTTCCTTGCCATGCAGAAACAGCGGGTTGGCCCGTCCCTCGGCGACTTCGCCGTTTATGACCACCTCTTCCACGGAATCGAGTCCCGGGAGATCGAACATGGTCTCAAGCAGGATGCTTTCCATGATCGATCGCAAGCCGCGCGCACCGGTCTTGCGCTGGATTGCGCGTGACGCGACCACTTTCAGAGCATCTTCCGTGAAGTTCAGCTTCACCCCTTCCATCTCGAACAGGCGGCCATATTGCTTCACGAGCGCATTTTTCGGCTTGGTGAGGATCTCGATCAACGCTGCTTCGTCGAGATCTTCCAAAGTGGCAACAACCGGGAGACGTCCGATGAATTCCGGGATCAGGCCGAATTTCAGCAGGTCCTCAGGTTCTACCTCGCGCAGGATGGCACCAGTGCGTTGTTCCGTAGGATCGCGCACATCGGCACCGAACCCGATGCCGGACCCCTTGCCCCGCTGGGCGATGATCTTTTCCAGCCCGGCAAACGCGCCGCCGCAGATGAACAGGATATTGGTCGTGTCGACCTGCAGGAATTCCTGCTGCGGATGCTTCCGCCCACCCTGCGGCGGCACCGAAGCAACGGTGCCTTCCATGATCTTGAGCAGCGCCTGCTGCACGCCCTCACCCGAAACATCGCGGGTAATCGAGGGATTATCGGATTTGCGGCTGATCTTGTCGACTTCATCGATGTAGACGATGCCGCGCTGCGCACGCTCGACGTTGTAATCAGCGGCCTGCAGCAGTTTCAGGATGATGTTCTCGACATCCTCGCCCACATAGCCGGCCTCGGTCAGCGTCGTTGCGTCCGCCATGGTGAACGGCACATCGAGAATCCGGGCCAGGGTCTGCGCAAGCAGTGTCTTGCCGGAGCCGGTCGGGCCAACCAGCATGATGTTGGATTTCGCGATCTCGATATCGTTGTTCTTCTGCGCGTGCGCGAGTCGCTTGTAGTGGTTGTGCACCGCGACGCTCAGGATACGTTTGGCGTGTTCCTGCCCGATCACGTAATCGTCGAGCACCTTGCAGATTTCGCGCGGTGTCGGCACGCCATCGCGTGTTTTCACGAGGTGCGTCCGGTTGTCCTCGCGAATGATATCCATACAAAGTTCAACGCATTCATTACAAATGAATACGGTCGGCCCTGCGATAAGTTTCACAACCTCGTGCTGCGATTTGCCGCAGAACGAGCAATACAGGGTGTTCTTCGAGTCTCCGGACTTCGTGCTCATCTATGCTCCAGCAGCGCCGGCAAGAAGACCGGCGCATCGATCAAGGGACTGAGACTAGACCTCAAGTCCCGCCGGCACAAGCATTGCGACGCCGCGCCACCGCGGACGGCTGCCGGGCGGCGCGGCGATGCTTTATTTCGTATCCTTCGCCGGCTGCTTCGTCACAACCTCATCGATCAGGCCGAACGTCTTTGCCTCGTCGGCCGACATGAACCTGTCGCGTTCCAGCGCCTGCTCGATCGCTTCGAGCGTCTGCCCGGTATGAGTGACATAGATATCGTTGAGACGGCGGCGCAGGGTAAGTATCTCGCGTGCCTGGATCTCGATATCGGCGGCCTGGCCCTGCGCACCGCCCGAGGGCTGATGCACCATGACCCGCGAATTCGGCAGCGCGAAGCGCTTGCCCTTTTCGCCCGCCGCCAGAAGCAGACTGCCCATCGAAGCTGCCTGCCCGATGCACACCGTCGAGACGGGCGACTTGATATATTGCATCGTATCGTAGATCGCGAGGCCGGCCGAAACAACGCCGCCCGGGCTATTGATATAGAAGGAAATTTCCTTTGACGGGTTCTCGCTCTCCAGGAACAGCAACTGTGCTGCGATCAGCGAGCCGACCTGGTCATAGACCGGGCCGGTGAGAAAGATGATCCGCTCCTTCAGCAGTCGCGAATAGATATCGTAAGCGCGCTCGCCTCTGGCGGTCTGCTCGACCACCATGGGCACAAGGCTGTTCATGTAGATCTCGGTGGGGTCGCGATCCATCGGCATCTGTCTCCAAGTCGGGGCCGGACGCACCGCACCCGCATGAAATCGTGTCCTGCCGGGAGCGACGGCCGCCGAATCACGGCCGGCGTCGCCCCCTCAGCCTTTTAAGATGAGCCGGGAACAGGGTTACGTCCACCCCCGGGGAGAAAAGAAGCTCAGTCGTCGGAGTCGGCGAACAATGCCTCGACGGTAACCTCTTCATCCGCGACCGTGGCAAGCTCGAGTGCGTAGTCCACCACCTTGTCCTCGAAGATCGGGCCGCGCAGGCGGTCGAGTGCTCCGGGGTTCTTCTGGTAGAACTCCATGATCATCTTTTCCTGGCCGGGGAAGCGCTGCATTTCGGCCATCATCGCGCGGCGCATGTCCTGCTCGGTGATCTGCACGTTGTTGGTGCGGCCGATCTCGGCAACCAGCAGGCCGAGACGCACGCGGCGTTCCGCAATCGCGCGATAATCAGCGCGGAGTGTCTCTTCGTCCTTCGCCGCGTCTTCCTCATCAAGACGACCGGCCTGCTTCTCTGCCTCGACCTGGCGCCAGATCTCGGCAAACTCGGCATCGACCAGGGAGGCCGGCGCCGGGAAATCGGCCTGCTCAGCCAGCTTGTCGAGCAGCGCGCGCTTGACCTTCAGCCGCGAGGCGCCGGCGCGGGACTGTTCCAGCCGGTCGGCGAAGAACTTGCGGAACTCGGCGAGATTCTCGAAGCCGTTGGTCTCGGCGAACGCGTCGTCGATCACCGGCGCCACGCGGCGCTTCAGCGCCTTGGCGGTAATATCGAACGTCGCTTCCTTCCCGGCGAGTTCAGCGGCGTGGTACTGCTCGGGGAAGGTCACGGTGATGACCCTGGTCTCGCCGACCTTCATGCCTTCCATCTGCTCGGCAAAGCCGGGGATGAAGCCCGAGCCGCCCAGTTCGATATCGGTGTCGGTGCCGGCGCCGCCATCGAAGGGCACGCCGTCGCGCTTGCCGAGGAAGTCGACCATGAGAATGTCGCCGGTCGCGGCCGGCCGGTCTTCAGTGACCACCTCGGCCTCGGCACGCTGTTCGGAGAAACGGGCAATCGCCTCGTCGATCTCGGCCTCGGTCACCGGCGCCTTCGGCCGGGTCAGGCTGATCGCCTTCAGATCGGGGATCGTCACCTCGGGCAGCACTTCGAGCTCGACAGTGAATTCGAGGTCGGAACCGGGATCGGCGCGAACCACCTCGACCTTCGGCTGCACCGCGGGGCGCAGGCTGCGGTCGTTGATCATCCGCTCGGTCGCTTCGTTCACCGAAGCTTCCATCACCTCGGCGGCCACCGCGTCGCCGAAGCGCTTGCGCACCATCGACAGCGGCACCTTGCCCGGGCGGAAGCCCGGCATCTGCATCGTCTTCGACAGCTCGGCGAGGCGCTTCTCGCGCTTCTCGTCAAGATCGCTGCCCGGCACGACGACGGTAAAGCCGCGCTTCAGCCCCTCGGTGAGGGTTTCGGTAACCTGCATGTCCAAACCAATCCTTACGTTACGCCATTTCCCACGCGCCGTGCGGGCACGGCAGATCAACCCCGTCTGCGGGCGGAGGGACTTGAACCCCCACGGCTCGCGCCACCAGAACCTAAATCTGGCGTGTCTACCAGTTCCACCACGCCCGCCCGAACCGGACCAAGCAGGCCATGCGCGTTCGATACCGCGTATGGCCGATCGGCGCGGACTAGCGCGCTTTGCCGTCCGCGACAAGCGAGAACGGCAAACTGCGTGCGCGTCCGCGGCTCAGAAGCGCCAGCGCAGCCCGGCGCTGACCATCCGCTGCTCTCCGGCACGCCGCGCGAAAGTCGTCGCAAGGTCGACCGTCGCCGAAAGCTGGCCTGCAAGCCGCGCTGTGACACCGGCATCCGCCACGCCCCACATCGTCGACAGCTGCGGATAGGTCGTGGTCAGGCCGACCAGCGGCTCGTCGGTGAAAACGCTGGCGAACTGGCCCGGAGCGCCGCCGATCGAGGCCTGCATCCCGAGCGAGCCATGCGGGCGAATCGCGAAGCCGCCCAGCCTGACCTGCGCCGAAGCGGCAAATCCGGCGTCGAACAGCACGCGCCCGAAATCCTGGCCGCCCACCGCCATGGTCAGCGCCGGGTCACCCTGTTCGCTATACGGGTCGACATGCGCGTCTGTCGCATCGATCCCTACGGTCGGGCCGAATTCAACGACACCGCGATGCAACACATAGCCGGCCTGCACGGTAGCACCCAGCGTATGGCCTCGTGGCGAGGCGGTGATCGGCGCCAGCACGCCTGGCCGGCTGATCCGGCCAAACCGGTCGATGCCGTAATCGACCTGCGCATCGAGATAGAGGTGCCGGCTATGCGCAGCGAGATAGGCTGCAAACTGGTAGGCATCGGCATTCAACCGCGCTCCCTCATTCACCGTCGCACTTTCGCGCGAATACCCGATCGCGATGCCGGCGGTGAGGTGGGGGGTGAAGCGGTAATCCGCGCCGGCAGTCACAGTGCCGATCTGGTCGTGAAAGCCGAGGCTGCCTGGTGCCGCCGCCCGGGCGCCGAACCCGTAGCCACCGGCGACGAAAACCGACAGCGCGTGACCGTTGCCCGGCAGTTCCATCGGGCCGGTATCGCCCGCCGCCGCATCCGCCAGCATCGGCGCGCCGGCAAGATCGACCGTCAGCCCCCCGGCACCGTGACGCAGCGCCTCCATCCTGGTGCTGATCGTCTGCGCGAAGGCCGCGGCGCCGGCATCCAGCAGGCGCGCCGGCACCGACAGCGACTGGAAGCCGTTCAACGCGCTGGCGACATAGGCCGCGATCACCTGGTGCCCGTGCGTGGTCGGGTGCACGTTCCACCAAAGATACTGGTTCTGCACCGAGGCTGGCGCAAAGGCGCAGGCCGAACTGGCCGAGGCGAAGCAGGCGTCGGTTACGTTGGTGAAGCCATAGGCCGCAGGATTGGCGCTGATCTCGGAGAAGATCTGCTGCTGGTTGATCAGCAGGATGTTGATCCCGAGTGAGGCATGCATCTGCCCGGCGAGGGTCGCAAGCCCCGCATTATGCGCCGCGATGATCTGGTCGCCGAGCGCAACAAGCTGCGGCGTGCCGTTCACCGTCGGCACATTGCCGAAGGGCACGAGATTTTGCAGCACGATCTGCCGCGCCCCCAGCGCGGCCACCTGCTGAATTGCCTGTCCGGTCTGGGCAAGTACGGTACTCACGTTCTGGCCGACGATCTGCTGCGCTTGGGCAGGGGCAGCGCCCACCAGCGCCTCCGTTGCGAAATAATTGTTTCCGCCGATCCAGATCCCCACCACGTCGGCCGGCGCGAAACGCCCGCCCGATGCGGCAAAACTCTGGATTTCCTGCAATTCGTTGGGCAGGCCGGGCAGCAATGTCGTCGGGAAATTGGCGAGATTGTTGTAGGTCACGCCATTGGCCACAAGCGGCCCGGCGAAGGCGCCACCCACCGCATAGTCGTTCGAGGGTTTGAAGTTCAACCCGGTCAGCCCCGGCAGATACTCCGCCCAGACCGGCCCGTTCGAAAACCGGAAACCGACATAGGGCGGCGGCGGATAGGGAACGCCGGTCAGGCGTGGAATATTGCCATTGTCGCTCAGACTGTCGCCAAACACGTACAGACTGCCTGGCGCCTGCGCCCTCGCTGGCGCAAGCCCCGTGAACGCGGCCACGATTGCGCCAATCGCCAGTCTTCGAAAGGATATCTCGAAGGTCATCTCGCTCCCCTTTGTTTATCCCGCATCCGGCTGCTTCAAGCCGATTTGGACAGGACATTTCCCATTACGGAGCAATTATGTCGCAGTCGAAATTTCCTGGTCAAATAAAAATTTCGCGCCCTAGAATTTTGTCCTCCCGGCAGAGCCGGGTCACATCAAGTTGGAGTTCAGCCGCTCAAGACGCTGCGGTGACCTCATAGGAGCGGCCGGCCAGCGCCTCGATGAGCGCGCTGCGCAGCTGGGCGAGCTTGCGCTCGTTCTGAACCTTCAGGCCGAACACATCCTTCACATAGAACACGTCGACCGCGCGGACTCCGTAGGTGGTGATATGCGCCGAGGCGATCTGCAGGCCCTGCGAGGTGATCGCAGCGGTGACGTCGTGCAGCAGTCCCGGCCGGTCACGGCCATTCACCTCGATGACGGTGTGGCGGTTGGACGCGCTGTTGTCGACAACGACCCGCGGCGGCACATGGATTGCCCGCATCCGCCCGCCGACAACGCTGTTCGTCGCCTTCTCGATTTCGGTGGCGAGGCGCAGCCGGCCGGACAGCACCTGCTCGATCACGGCGGAAATCTTGGCCAGCCGGTGCGGCGATTCGAGCGATCCGCCGCCGGCATCCTGGATCCAGAACGTGTCGAGTGCCATGCCGTCCGTCAATGTGTGGATGCGCGCATCGACGATCGTCGCCCCGGCGACCGCGAGCGCTCCGGCGATACGGCTGAACAGACCAGCATGGTCAGCGGTATAGACAACGACTTCAGTCACCGAGCGCGCGGGCAACGGTTCCGCGGCAACGGTCAGGGGAGCATCCCTGTGCCGCGCATCGCGGATCATTCGGCCGTGCCGCGCTATGCTCTCGGGGTCGAAGCCAAGCCAGTAGCCCGGATATCCCATGTTGAGGAAATCATCGCGCTCGGCATCCGGCCAGTCGGAAAGCAGTTCGGCCACCATCTGCTTGACCCGCGCCACCCGGGTATCGCGCTCGGTCGTGGCCAGCCCGCCCTCGAGCACTTCGGCAACACGGGCATAGATTTCGCGCAGCAAGGTGGCCTTCCAGCCGTTCCAGACCTTGGGCGAAACCGCGCGGATGTCCGACACCGTCAGGATCAGCAGCAATCTCAGCCGCTCGGGCGACTGGACCACATCGGCGAGGTCGAGGATCGTCTTGGGGTCGTCGATGTCGCGGGAAAACGCGGTCTGGCTCAGCAGCAAGTGATGCAGCACGAGCCAGGACACCATTTCGGTTTCCTCTGGATCAAGGCCAAGCGCCGGACCGATCGTCAGCGCCAGTTCAGCACCGATCTCGGAATGGTCGCCCCCCCTGCCCTTCGCGATGTCATGCAGCAGCAGCGCGACGTAGAGCGCCCGGCGCGACTGCACGTGATGCGCGAGCCCGCTGGCCACCGGTACGATCTCCGAAAGCTCGCCGCGTTCGATCGCGTTCAGCACCCCGATCGCGTGGATCGTGTGCATGTCGACCGTGTAGACATGGTAGGAATCGAATTGCATCTGCCCGACGATGCGCCGCCAGTCGGGCAGATAGCGGCCCAGCGCGCCGGTTTCGTTGAGTATCGCGAGCCACTGGGCGCCATCTTGCCGGGCCTCCCCGTCACCGCAGAGCAGGTCGAGGAATAGTGCCGCGGCGCGGGGATCGGTACGCAGTTCCGCCGTACGACGTGCGCCGCGGATCATCGCGCGAAGCGCAAGTGGATGCAGTTTCAGTCCCCGGTCGCGCGCGACCTGCAGGATCCGCAGCAGCTGGATCGGCTCGGCCATCGGCTCGCGGCCGGTGACAAACAGGACCTTGCCGTCTGCCAGCACGAACCCGGCATCGAGCAGTGCCGCGTCGGTCGCCGGCGCGATCGCGGGCGGCCCCAGCGCCGCGCGCACCACGGCGGGTTCCAGCACCCCTGTCACCCGCGCGACCTCGCGCACGACCAGGAAATAGTGCCGCATGAATCGCTCCACCCCATCCTGCCGCCCATGCCGCGTATAGCCCATGCGCGCGCCGATCACCGGCTGCAGATCGAAGGTCAGCCGTTCCTCGGCACGGCCGGCGACATAATGCAGATGGAAGCGCACGCTCCAGAGATAGTCCCATGCCCGCTTGCAGGCGCGCGCCTCGGTGGCGCTGAGAATGCCGCCACCCGGCGCGCCGGCGCCGACCAGCTCGGTCATGGCGAATGTGCCGAACACGTAGCGGGCGAGCCAGTAGAGGGTTTGCAGGTCGCGCAGCCCGCCTTTGCCTTCCTTGATGTTCGGCTCGACCATGAAGGGCGTATCGCCGAAACGCCTGTGGCGGGCGGCGCGTTCGGCCTGTTTCGCGGTAATGTAGCCCGCCGGGCTGCCGGCGGCACAATCGTGGCGGAAGGCCTGCTGGAAATGCGCGAACAGCGCCCGGTCGCCGGCAATGCAGCGGGCATCGAGCAAGGATGTCCGTATCGTGCTGTCGCCCTGCGACTCGGTCAGGCAATCGGCTGTCGAGCGGGTGGCGTGCCCGACTTTCAGCCCGAGATCCCACATGAAATACAGGATGAATTCCACCGCGCGGAGCACCCGGGCGGAGGGTTCGCTGTCGGTCAGGAACAGCAGGTCGATATCGCTGAAAGGCGCGAGAGTGGCGCGGCCGTACCCGCCGGTCGCGGCAACAGCGAGGCGATCTCCCTCTTCGACCGGCAGCAGATCGACCGCGTAGCCGATCAGGGCGGCGAGCAGCTCGTCCATAAGCCCCGAGAGAAGACGGGCGGCCGCAAGGCCGGACATGTCGCCCCGCTCGAAGCGGGTCTGCACATGGGTTTGCAGCCGGGCGAGCTGGCGGCGAACGATGCCGAGCGCGTGATCCCGCGATGGCGGATTGCCGCGCGGCAGCGTGCGCGCGAGCTCGGCGCCGATATCGGGGCGACCGATGACCGCGTCATGCGGCGGCGGCGGACTCACGGCCGCTGGCATGACGGGCGGAAAATCGCGCGACGGCTGGCTGGTGTTCGACATATCACTTCTTCTCTACCGCGCCATCCGCCTTGTCGCCAAGGAAGTTTCGCCGCCACGCGTAGATCAGTTCCAGCGCTGCGCGTGGTGAAAGCTGGTCCGGATCGGCCTCGGCGAGCGCCGCATGCCAGCCATCCGCAGACGGCAGTTCAGCGGATGGCGGCTGGTCGTCTCCCGCCGCCGCGAAAAGCGGCAGCGCGCCCGCCTCGCTGCCGCCGCGCTCGGCCGCGCGCAGCAGCGCCTCGGCCCGGCGGATCACCGGCTCTGGCAGCCCGGCGAGTTTCGCGACATGCACGCCCCAGCTTCGCTCCGCCGCGCCCTCGATCACCTCGTGCAGGAACACGACGCTGCCCCGCCACGACTTCACCCGCATCGTGCACGGCCGCAGCCGCGGCAGCGCCGCGCCAAGCTGCACCAGGTCGTGAAAATGCGTGGCGAAGATGCTGCGGCAGCGAATTGACCCGTGCAGCGCCTCCAGCACCGCCTGGGCGATCGCGAGCCCGTCGCGCGTGCCGGTGCCGCGGCCGATCTCGTCGATGATGACGAAGCTGCGCGGCCCGGCCTGGTTGAGGATGGACGCGGTCTCGATCATCTCGACCATGAAGGTCGAGCGACCGGCGGCAAGGTCGTCGGCAGCACCCACGCGGGAGAACAGCCGGTCCACCAGCCCGATCCGCGCCTGGTCCGCCGGCACCGGCAGCCCGGCCTGGGCAAGAACGATCACCAGCGCGTTCTGCCGCAGGAAGGTGGATTTGCCGGCCATGTTCGGCCCAGTCAGCAGCATCAGCCGCCGCTCGGGCGAAAGGTCGGCATCGTTGGCGATGAAGCGCGCCCCGGCGGGCAGCGCCGCCTCGACCACCGGATGCCGCCCGGCGACGATGCTGAACGCCGCGTCCTCGGAAAGCTCGGGCGCGCACCAGCGCCCGCTCTCGGCCAGCGTCGCGGCCGATTGCAGCGCATCGAGCCGCGCCAGCGCCGCCGCACAGTCCGCGAGCGCCGCCTCTTCGCGCATTGCCGCGGCGAGCAAATGATCGAGCACCAGCGCCTCCCGCGCCGCCGCCCGCTCATGCGCCTCGGCGATCCGCCGGTCGAGATCCGACAATTCGGGATGGGTGAACCGCGCCGCCGAAGCCAGCCCCTGCCGCAGGATCAGCTCCGGATACGCCCGCAGCGCCTCGACCGCCGCCGCCGGCGCCTCCAGCACATAGCCAAGCTGACTGTGATGCCGCACCTTGAGGCTGGCGATGCCGTAGCGCGAGGCAAGTTCGGTCTGCAGCGCCGCGATCACCTGGCGGGTGTCGTCGCGCAGCCGGCGCTCGCCGTCGAGCTCGCCGTCGAACCCCGCGCGGATCGCCGGCGCATCGCCGATCCGCGCGGGTGGTGTTTCAACCAGCGCGGCCGCCAGCAGCGCCGCCAGCTCCGGCCCGGCGGCGAGCTTCGCCACGTCCTCCGCCAGCGGGTGCATGGGGTCGGCGGCGACCGCCGGCGCAAGCCCCTCGGCCACCGCGCGCGCGGCAGCGAGTGAATCCCGCACCTGGCCCAGATCGCGCGGGGACAGCCGGCCCGCCTTCCGCCCCGCGAGGCCGAGCCGCACGAGTGCGCGGGCCAGGTCCGGCGCGCCGCGCAGTGCGCCGCGCAGTGCGGCAAGTGTGCCCGGGGCGTCGAGCAGGCTCTGCCAGCCCGCCTGCCGCGCCTGCAGCGGGCCGATCGCGTCGAGCGGTGCGGCGATCCAGCCGGCGAGCATCCGCGCGCCTGCGGCGGTCACCGTTCGGCGTACCGCGCCGAACAGGCTGCCGGCCTCACCGCCATCAGCCGTGCGCAGCAGATCGAGGCTTGCGCGGGTCGCGGCGTCCATTGCCAGCAGGCCGGTCTCGCCCGCGCGCACCGGGCGGGCGATGCGCGGCAGCGTGCCGGCCTGGCTGCGCTCGACATAGCGCAGCGCCGCCGCTGCCGCCTGTGCCTCATGATCGGTAAAGGCACCGAAGGCGTCGAGGGAGGCAACATCGAACAGCCGCGCGAGATCGCGCCGGGCCAGCTCCGCAGGCGGCGGCGGGCCTGGGTCGGTCCGCCGGCTTTCATGCGGCCCGAGTTCGATATCTGCCGCGGAAAGAATTTCCGCCGGGTCCAGCCGGCCGAGCAGCGCGGCGAGTTCGGCTTCTGCCAGATCGGCGGTTTCGAACAATGCTGTCGAGACATCGAGCCAGGCGGCACCGACCCGGCCGGCCCGCGGCACCAGCGCCAGCAGAAGGCTGGCTCGCCCCGAGTCGAGCAGCGCTTCCTCGGTGATCGTGCCGGGGGTGATGAGCCGGACCACGGCGCGGTCGATCAGCACCTTGCCACCCCGCGCCTTCGCTGCCTCTGGTGCCTCGACCTGCTCGGCTACCGCGACGCGGAATCCCCGCCGGATAAGCCGGGTGAGATAGGTATCGCGCTGCGAGACCGGCACACCGCACATCGCGATCGGCTCGCCCTGATGGGTACCGCGTGCGGTCAGCGCGATGTCGAGCGCCGCCGAGGCCGCCTCGGCATCCTCGAAGAACAGCTCGTAGAAATCCCCCATCCGGAAGAAGATCAACGCGTCCGGGTAGTCGGCCTTCGCGCG
Source organism: Acidiphilium sp. C61 (assembly GCF_905116885.1). Taxonomy (NCBI): domain Bacteria; kingdom Pseudomonadati; phylum Pseudomonadota; class Alphaproteobacteria; order Acetobacterales; family Acidocellaceae; genus Acidiphilium; species Acidiphilium sp. C61. The sequence continues at coordinate 204,778 of NZ_CAJHNI010000005.1, forward strand.
GAACCACTGCGCCATCGCGGGGGTTGCGCCGGCGGCGCGCTCTGAATTCATTCATTCTTTCTAGCCGAGGACACGGTAGGCGAGGAAGAGCGCGGCAAAATGTCGAGTGCCGGAAATAATTTCCATCCCTATTCTCGTCAGGAGAAATCCGGTTGAACTCGGAGGAAAAATCCGGCATGAGACCGTCATGCCCAAGACGACAGACGAGATCATCGACCTGCTGGGCGGTGCCGATGCGGCAGCCCGGCTGACCCAGGTTTCGACCGAAGCCGTGCGCAAGTGGCGCAGCGCCGGGGCGATTCCGGCGCGGCACTGGCCGGCGGTGATTGCCGTCACCGGTCTGTCCCTGGCCGATCTTTCAGGAGAGATTGCAATGGAATCCGAAACCACGAAGCCGGACGGGGCGACTGCGGCGCTGGTACTGGGCGACGGGCGCGTGTTCTGGGGAAGCGGTTTCGGCGCGCATTCCGCCGGCAGCCCCGCGGAACTCTGCTTCTCCACCGGGATGACCGGCTATCAGGAAACCCTGACCGACCCTTCCTTCGCCGGGCAGATCATCACCTTTACCTTCCCCCATATCGGCAATGTCGGCGCCAATCCCGAGGATATCGAGGCAAATACGAGCTTCGCCCGCGGCCTTGTGATCAACCGTGACATCACCCAGCCCTCCAACTGGCGCGCCGCCGAAGGGCTGGCCGCCTGGTGCCGCCGCATGGGATTGCCGGGCATCGCCGGGGTCGATACCCGCGCCCTCACCCGCACCATCCGCGACGACGGCCCGCCCAACGCGCTGATCGCCTATCCCGAGGATGGCCGCTTCGACATTCCCGCCCTGATCGAGCGGGCCCGCGCCTGGCCGGGGCTCGAGGGCATGGACCTCGCGCGCGAGGTGTCCTGCACCCAGAGCTACGAGTGGACCGAGACGCTTTGGGATCTTGCGCACGGGTTCGGCCGGCAGGATACGCCCAAATTCACTGTCGTTGCCGTGGATTACGGCGCGAAGCGGAACATTTTGCGCAATCTCGCGAGCGCCGGCTGCCGGGTCATCGTGGTCCCCGCCACCGCTTCGGCCGAGGATATTCTCCGCCATCAGCCTGACGGCGTGTTCCTCTCCAACGGCCCCGGCGATCCGGCGGCGACAGCCGAATACGCCGTATCGGCGATCCGCGGCGTGCTCGATGCCGGCAAGCCGCTCTTCGGCATCTGCCTCGGCCACCAGCTTCTCGCCCACACGCTCGGCGCACGGACCTACAAGCTCGCCCGCGGCCATCGCGGCGCCAATCAGCCGGTGCAGGAACTTGCGACCGGCAAGGTCGAGATCACCAGTCAGAACCACGGTTTCGCGGTCGACGAGGCGAGCCTCCCCGACGGCGTCACGGTCACCCATCGTTCGCTGTTCGACGGGTCGAACGAGGGCATCGCCTGCCCGGCAAAGAACTGCTTCTCCGTGCAATACCACCCCGAGGCCAGCCCTGGACCGTCGGATGCCAATCACCTGTTCCGGCGCTTTGTCGCGATGATGGAGGGCTGACCATGCCGAAACGTACAGACATCAAATCGATCCTGATCATCGGCGCCGGCCCCATCGTCATCGGCCAGGCCTGCGAGTTCGACTATTCCGGCGCCCAGGCCTGCAAGGCGCTGCGCGAGGAAGGCTACCGGGTGATCCTGGTGAACTCCAACCCCGCCACGATCATGACCGATCCCGAACTGGCCGATGCAACCTATATCGAGCCGATCACGCCGGAGATGGTCGAGAAGATCATCATCAAGGAACGGCCGGATGCGGTGCTGCCCACCATGGGCGGGCAGACGGCGCTGAACACCGCGATGTCGCTCGCCAAGTCCGGCACGCTGGAAAAGCACGGCGTCGAGCTGATCGGCGCCCGCGCCGAGGTGATCGACCGCGCCGAAGACCGGCTGAAATTCCGCGATGCGATGGCCGAGATCGGCATCGAGAGCCCGCGCAGCGCCATCGCCCACACGATGGACGAGGCCCGCGCCGCACTCGACCTCGTCGGTCTGCCGGCGGTGATCCGCCCCTCCTTCACCCTCGGCGGCACTGGCGGCGGCATCGCCTACAACCGCGAGGAGTTCCTCGAAATCGTCGCCGGCGGGCTCGACGCCTCGCCGACCACCGAGGTGCTGATCGAGGAAAGCGTGCTCGGCTGGAAGGAATACGAGATGGAGGTGGTCCGCGACCGGGCGGACAACTGCATCATCGTCTGCTCGATCGAGAACATCGACCCGATGGGCGTGCATACCGGCGATTCCGTCACCGTCGCTCCCGCGCTGACCCTGACCGACCGCGAATACCAGCTCATGCGCGATGCCTCGATCGCGTGCCTGCGCAAGATCGGCGTTGATACCGGTGGCTCTAACGTGCAATTCGGCGTCAATCCGGCCGACGGGCGCGTGGTCATCATCGAGATGAACCCCCGCGTCTCCCGCTCCTCGGCGCTGGCCTCGAAGGCGACCGGCTTTCCCATCGCCAAGATCGCGGCGAAGCTCGCCGTCGGCTATACGCTCGACGAGTTGCGCAACGATATCACCCGCGTCACCCCGGCGAGCTTCGAGCCGACGATCGACTATGTCGTCATCAAGATCCCGCGCTTCACCTTCGAGAAATTCCCCGGCACACCGGCGCTGCTGACCACCTCGATGAAGTCGGTCGGTGAGGCGATGGCGATCGGCCGCTCCTTCCCCGAGGCGCTGCAGAAGGGGCTGCGCAGCCTGGAAACCGGCCTCGCCGGACTCGATCCGGTCGAGAAGCCGGGCGATGGCACGCGCGATGCCTTCCGCGCCGCGCTCTCCACCCCGCGGCCGGACCGGCTGCTGATCGCCGCCGAGGCGCTGCGCGCCGGCCTGACGGTCGAGGAAATCCACGCCGCCTGCAAGTTCGACCCCTGGTTCCTCCGCCAGATGGAGGACATCGTCGAGGCCGAACGGCGGGTGGCCGCCGAAGGCCTGCCCGGCGACGAGCGCGGCATGCGCGCGCTCAAGGCGCTCGGCTTCTCCGACCGCCGACTCGCGGGCCTTACGGGTCAGAGCGAGGCGGATGTGAGCAAGGCGCGCCTCGCCCTCGGCGTCACCCCGGTCTACCGCCGGATCGACAGCACCGGCGGCGAGTTCGCCTCGGCAACCTCCTACATGTTCGCCACCTATGAAGGCGGATTCGGTGCGCCGGTCTGCGAGGCCGAGCCAAGCGAGCGGCGCAAGGTGGTCATTCTCGGCGGCGGCCCGAACCGGATTGGCCAGGGAATCGAGTTCGATTATTGCTGCGTCCACGCCGCCTATGCGCTGCGCGAGGCCGGGTTCGAGACCATCATGGTCAACTGCAACCCCGAAACGGTTTCGACCGACTACGACACCTCCGACCGGCTCTATTTCGAGCCGCTCTTCGCCGAGGACGTGCTCTCCCTGCTCCATCGCGAGCAGGAGCGTGGCACGCTGCTCGGCTGTATCGTGCAGTATGGCGGGCAGACGCCGCTCAAGCTCAGCCAGGCCCTCGCCGAGGCCGGCATCCCGATCCTCGGCACCTCGGCCGACGCGATCGATGCCGCCGAGGACCGCGAGCGCTTCCACGACCTGCTGCGTTCGCTTGGCCTGCGCCAGCCGGAAAACGGCCTGGCCCGCTCGGCCGAGCAGGCCGAGGCGATCGTCGAGCGGATCGGCTTCCCCGTCGTCATCCGCCCTTCCTACGTGCTTGGCGGCCGGGCGATGGAGATCGTCTATGACATCGCGAGCCTGCGCCGTTACATGCGCGAGGCGGTGGTGGTCTCCGGCACCAACCCGGTGCTGATCGACCGCTACCTGAACGACGCGATCGAGGTCGATGTCGACTGCATCGCCGACGGCCAGACCGTCTACGTCGCCGGCGTGATGGAGCATATCGAGGAGGCCGGCATCCATTCCGGCGACTCCGCCTGCTCGCTGCCGCCCTACTCGCTGTCGCCCGCCATCGTCGCCGAACTCCGCGCCGAAACCGAGGCGATGGCGAAGGCGCTCAACGTGATCGGGCTGATGAACGTGCAGTTCGCGATCCAGGGCGAGAATGTCTACGTCCTCGAGGTCAATCCGCGCGCCTCGCGCACCGTGCCCTTCGTCGCCAAGGCGACGGGCGTGTCGGTGGCGAAAATCGGCGCGCGGGTGATGGCCGGCGAGGCGCTGGCCTCCTTCGGGCTGGATGACAGCGTGATGCGCAGTCACGTTGCGGTGAAGGAGGCGGTGTTCCCCTTCGCCCGCTTCTCCGGCGTCGACGTGCTGCTTGGCCCCGAGATGAAGTCCACCGGCGAGGTGATGGGGCTCGATGTCAGCTTCGCCCGCGCCTTCGCCAAGGCGCAGCTCGGCGCCGGGGTCAAGCTGCCGCAGGCCGGCACGGTGTTCCTCTCGGTGCGGGATTCCGACAAGCCGGCGATCCTCGCGATCGCCCGACGCTTCGTCGATCTCGGCTTCGAGATCATGGCGACACGCGGCACCGCCGCGCATCTCTCCGAGGCCGGCATCGCCGCGCGGGCGGTGAACAAGGTGCTGGAAGGCCGCCCGCACTGCGTCGACGCGATCCGCTCGGGTGAGGTGCAGCTCGTCATCAACACCGCCTCCGGTGCGCAGACCGTGTCGGACAGTTTCGACATCCGCCGCCAGGCTCTGAACCACGGGGTGCCGCACTACACGACCATAGCCGGGGCGCGGGCGGCATCGCACGCCATCGCGGCTCTCGCGGCGGGCAACCTTGAAGTTGCGCCGCTTCAGTCGTATTTTCCGCAATCGTTTCGATGACCGCGGTGCCGGGCCGTCCCGGCCCGCGCCTTTTTCGCTCATCCCCACGCCGGATGGCTTAACCTGACTGAAGGAACTGCCGTGCAAAAATTCCCGATGACCGGGCCCGGACTGCAGAATCTCGAAGCCGAGCTGCGCCACCTCAAGTCCGTGGAGCGGCCGGCGATCATTCGGGCGATTGCCGAGGCGCGCAGCCACGGCGACCTGTCGGAAAACGCGGAATACCATTCCGCGCGCGAGCGTCAGTCCTTCATCGAGGGGCGGATTGCCGAGCTCGAGGAGATCGTTTCCGCGGCCGAGGTGATCGATCCATCCACCTTGTCCGGCGATACGATCAAGTTCGGCGCCCATGTCGAGCTCGTCGACGAGGAAAGCGACAAGGAAGTCACCTACCAGATCGTCGGCGTGCATGAGGCGGACATCAAGGCCGGGCGGATTTCCGTCACGTCGCCGCTGGCCAAGTCGCTGATCGGCAAGAAGCCGGGAGACACCGTCTCGGTGCCGGCTCCCGGCGGCGACCGCAGCTACGAGATCCTCGCTGTCCGGTTCGGCTGACGCCTTGGTTACGCTTGCCGATATCGAGGCGGCGGCCGATCGGATCGCCGGCGCGGTATTGCGCACCCCGCTGGTCCGCGCGGACTCGCTCTCGCGCGCGACCGGTGCGGACGTCCATCTCAAGCTCGAAAACCTGCAGGCCACCGGCGCGTTCAAGGAACGGGGGGCTGCGAACCGCATCGCGCTGCTGACGGAGGCCGAGCGCAAATCCGGCGTGATCGCGATGTCGGCCGGCAACCATGCCCAGGCGGTCGCGCGCCACGCCCAGCTCGCCGGCATCCGTGCCACCATCGTGATGCCGCGCTTCACCCCGACCACGAAGGTCACCCGCACCAGGGCCTGGGGGGCGCAGGTGGTGCTGCATGGCGAAACCCTCGCCGAAGCGGCCGCCCATGCCCATGAACTCGCCGCTCGCGAGGGGCTGGTCTTCGTCCACCCCTATGACGACGCCGACGTGATCGCCGGCCAGGGCACCCTTGCCCTTGAAGTCCTCCAGGAGCTGCCGGACCTGGACGCGCTGATCATCCCGACCGGCGGCGGCGGCTTCATTTCCGGCTGCGCGGTGGCAGCCCGGGCGCTGCGGCCCGGCGTGGAAATCCTCGGCGTCGAGGTTGAAAGCTATGCCGGCTTCGCCCAAGCCTTGGCGGGCCAGGAGGTCAAGGTCGGCGGCGCCACGATCGCCGAGGGCATCGCGGTGCGCGATATCGGTCAGCTGCCGCTCGGGCTGCTGAAGGAACACAAGGTCGAGGTGCTGGTTGTGCCGGAAGCGGCGGTGGAGCAGGCGATTGCGATGCTGGCCGAGAATGGCAAGATCGTCGCCGAAGGTGCTGGTGCCGCGGCTCTCGCCGCGGTGCTGACCTTCCCGCAGCGCTTCGCCGGCCGCCGCATCGCCCTGCCGATCTGCGGCGGCAATATCGACACCCGCGTTCTCGCCAACACGCTGCTGCGCAACCTGATGCGCGACGGACGGATCGTGAAGGTGCTGATGGAAATCCCCGACCGCCCCGGCGTGCTGGCCGACATCGCCAGCCGCATCGGCGATCAGGGCGGCAACATCATCGAGGTCGTCCACCAGCGCCAGTTTGCATCACCGACCGTGCAGGCCGCGCATCTCGAAGTGATGTTCGAGGCGCGCGACGCTGCTCACGGCCGGTCGATCACCGAGGCGCTGGAAGCCGCCTACACCGTCCGCCGGCTCTAGAGCGTCATCCGATCAGACGGGGTCACCTGATCGGATAAAGATGCTCTAATTATCAACATGATAGAGCACGATATCCGATACTGATGGATGGGAATGTGCCCTCATCGCGCCCCCGGCGCTCAGATCACGAACGCGCCGGCGCGCATCACCGGCGTCACTGAACCATCGGCATTCACGCCATCGACGTTCATCAGCGCCGAGCCGATCATCCAGTCGACATGGATGAGGCTTTCATTGGCGCCGCGGGCGGCATCGCACCCGCCCTCCATGTTGAGCGCCAGCGCCTGGCCGAGCGCGATGTGGCTCGCCGCGTTCTCGTCGAACAGCGTGTTGCGGAAAATCAGTCCCGAGCGCGATACCGGCGATGCATCCGGCACCAGCGCCACCTCGCCGAGGCGGCTCGCCCCCTCGTCGGTCGCGATCAGGGCGCGGAACACGTCCTCGCCTCGTTTCGCCTTCGCTTCGACGATCCGCCCCGCCTCGAAGCGCACCTCGATCTCCTCGATCAGTGCGCCGCCATGAACGAGCGGCTTGCTCGCCCGGACTTTGCCATTCACCCGCTCACGATGCGGCATGGTGAAGACTTCCTCGGTTGGCATATTGGGCATGCAGGCTGTGCCATCCTTCGATGTCGCGGATCCGCCCGCCCAGAGATGTCCGTCGGCGAGGCCGACCTCGAGGTCGGTGCCCGGTCCGCTGAAGCGCAGCGCGGCAAAGCGGCGGGCGTTCAGCGCGTCGCACCGTGCCCGGAGGGACGCGACATGGGCGTGCCAGGCGGTGACCGGATCGGCCTCATTGATGCGGCTGACCTCGAAAATCGCGTCCCACAAAAGCGCGACCGGGTTCGCTTCGTCAGGGAAGACCGATTTCGCCCAACCCGGCGTGGCGAAGGACAGGGTCGACCAATTGGTGGCGAAACTGCTGATCAAGCCGCGAACCGGCCTCATCGCCTGCGCCATCGCGCGCTGGGCGCGGCCGATCCGCGCCGGGTCGCAATCCGCGAGCAGCATCGGGTCGGTACCGACAACCGTGAGCATCGCCGCCCCCTCGCCGATCGACTTCGCCACCCCCTCGTAGAGCCAGGAAGGCGCGAAATCGAAACTGTCCTCGCTCGCCTCGTGGAAGCGGGCGCGCTGGATCAGGTCATCGGCGAAGAAGGGGATCACCAGCGCCGCGCCGGCGCGATAGGCATGGGTCGCGATCCGGTCGACGAGGTCACGCGCCTCGATCGGCGCGTTGATGATGAGTTCCTGGCCAGGCTGCACATTGACGCCGATGCGAACGGCGACCTCGGCCAGCCGGTCGAGCTTCTCTTCATGCGTCATGGCGCGTCTCCCTCGATGATCATGCCGTCAAAGGCGGGTTCGATGCCGGGCGGCAGCGTATCGCACAACGTGCGATAATCCATGTCGAGTCCCATATGGGTCAGGATGGTGCGGCGGGGGCGCAGCGCCTTCGCCCAGTCGATCACCTGGTCGAGATAGGCATGGGTCGGGTGTGGTCCCTGTCTGGTAAAACAGTCGACGACCCAGGTGTCCACACCTTCGAGCAGAGCGAACTGATCGGGCGTGAAACGGACCACGTCCGGGCAGTAGGCAACATTGCCGACACGCAGGCCGAGCGAGGGGATGAAGCCGTGATCCTGCCGGATGAAACGCACGGGCAGCCCGGCGATGGTCCGCGTTTCACCGGGATGGACCGTGTGGGTGTGCAGCACCGGGCGGAAGAAGCGAGGCGGCTCCCACGGGCGAAACGCGTAGTCGAAGCGCTGGCGCAGTTCCACCCATGTGCGCTCGTCGGCATAGGTATCGATCGGTGTGCCGCGCAGGCGGTTGAGGATGCGGATATCGTCGAGACCGGCAATATGATCCGCGTGCGAATGGGTGAAGATGACCGCATCGATCCGGTCGATCCGGTGATCGGTGAGCTGCAGGCGGATTTCCGGCGCGGTATCGACGAGGATCCGCTGCCCGTCGGCGGCGGTGAAAACCACGCTGGCGCGGGTGCGGCGATTGCGCGGCTCCGCCGGGTCGCATTGCCCCCAGTCACCGGCCCCGTCCGGGCCGCCGATCTGCGGCAGCCCGGCCGATCCGCCGGTGCCGAGCAGTGTGAGTTTGAACTTCATGAAGCCTTGGCGAACAGGCGCTGAAAATTGGCCGTGGTGAGATCGGCCAGCTCGGCCATCCCCATGCCCTTCACCTCGGCCAGCACCTTGGCGGTGTGGATTGTGTGCGCCGGCTCGTTGCGCTTGCCGCGGAACGGCGCCGGGGCGAGGTAGGGCGAATCGGTTTCCACCAGCAGCCGTTCTGGCGGAATATGCCGGGCGATCTCGCGCAGTTCGGCTGATTTCGGGAAGGTCAGGATTCCGGAGAAGGAGAGGAACCCGCCAATCGCCAGCGCCCGCTCGGCCAGCCTCTGGCCCGAGGAAAAACAGTGCAGCAGGAACGCGAAGGGCGCCTTTGCGTGTTCGTCCTCCAGCATGGTGGCAACGTCGTCATCCGCATCGCGGGCATGGATGGCCAGCGGCAGGCCGGTCATTTGCGCCGCGCGGATATGGACACGGAAATTCTCCGCCTGAACATCGCGCGGTGCCTTGTCATAGAAATAGTCGAGCCCGGATTCGCCGATGCCGATCACGCGCGGATGCAGCGTCATCTCGGCGATCGCCTCAGGGCTGGGCACGCCCGCCTCGCCACCGGCATTGTGCGGATGCACGCCGATGCAGGCGAACACGCTGGGATCGCTCTCGGCGATCGCGATCGCGGTTTCCGACTGGTGCATCGAGGTGCCGATGGTCACCATGCGCTCAACCCCGGCCTCGTGGGCGCGGGCGATGACGGCCTGGCGTTCGGCCTCGGTGAAGTAGTCGAGATGGCAATGAGAATCGATCAGCATACGGCCTATATAGAGGTGCCGGCGCCGGATCGGAACCGCGCTTGACCCATACAAGCGGCTCGGTCCATCTGCGGGCGGCAGATGATGGAGAGTGCGATGACCAGGCCGGTGATGCTGACGATACTCGACGGGTTCGGCTGGCGCGAGGACCGCGCCGACAACGCCGTGGCCCAGGCGAAAACGCCGCATTTCGACCGCCTCTGGCGGGAGTCGCCGCACGCCTTCCTCAGCGCCTGCGGCCGCGATGTCGGCCTTCCCGAGGGGCAGATCGGCAATTCCGAAGTGGGCCACACCAATATCGGCGCCGGACGCGTGGTCATGCAGGAGCTGCCGCGGATCGACAGCGCGATCGAGGACGGCTCGCTGGCCGAGAACGCCGATCTGCGCCGCTTCGTCGACGCGCTGCGGGAATCGGGCGGCGCCTGCCACCTGCTCGGCCTTGTCTCGCACGGCGGGGTGCACGCGCATCAGCGCCATGTCGCGGCCCTTGCCGGCGCGGTCGCGCGGGCCGGCATTCCCGTCTTTGTCCACGCCATCACCGACGGGCGGGACACGGCGCCGGAAAGCGCGCCGGACAGCCTCGCCTGGCTGCACGACGCGCTGCCGAAAGGGGCGGAAATCGCGACCGTGATCGGCCGCTATTACGCGATGGACCGGGACAATCGCTGGGAACGGGTTCGCCTTGCCTTCGACCTGTTCACCGAGGGCAAGGGCAGCCATGCCGACGACCCCGTCGCCGCGGTGAAGGCGAGCCACGCGGACGGGGTGACGGACGAGTTCGTCAAGCCGGTGGTAATCGGCGGTTACAAGGGCATGCGCGACGGCGATGGCCTGCTCTGCGCCAATTTCCGTGCCGATCGTGTGCGCGAGATCCTGGCCGCCCTGCTCGATCCAGGCTTCGACGGCTTTGCACATGACCGGCACATCCGGTTCGCCGCCGCGCTCGGCATGGTCACCTATTCCGACGAACTCGCGCATTTCATGCACACGCTGTTCCCGCCGCAGCGGATGGACGACCTGCTCGGCGAGGTGGTCGCGCGTGCCGGCAAGCGTCAGCTGCGCGCGGCGGAAACCGAGAAATACCCCCACGTCACCTATTTCCTGAACGGCGGACGGGAGACGCCGTTCGCGGGCGAGGAACGCGTCCTCGTCGCCTCGCCCAAGGTCGCGACTTATGACCTGCAGCCGGAAATGTCCGCGCCGGAACTGACCGACAAGGTCGTCGCCGCGATCGAATCGGGCAGCTTCGACCTCATCGTCCTCAACTTCGCCAACCCCGACATGGTCGGCCATACCGGCTCGCTCCCCGCCGCGATCAAGGCGGTAGAGACGGTCGATGCCGGGCTCGGCCGGATCGATGCGGCGATCCGCGCCCAGGGCGGAGCGATGATCGTCACCGCCGATCACGGGAATTGCGAGCTGATGCGGGATCCGGAGACCGGCGGCCCGCACACCGCCCACACGCTCAACCGCGTGCCGGTGCTGCTGACCGGCGGGCCTGGGGAAGCGAAACTGCGTGACGGCCGGCTCGCCGACCTCGCCCCCACACTTCTCTGCCTGCTCGGGATTCCCCAACCGGAAGCAATGACCGGCCGGAGCCTGATCGGCGCCTGATGCCACAGGCCGCCCGCCGCCTCATCCCGACCGCCGCGCTGCTGGTTGCAGCACTCGCCGCAGGCGCGGCGCGGGCCGACCAGCTCGGCACGGCACGCAACCGGCTCGATCAGGCGAACGCGGCGGCGCAACGCCATCGCGCGGCGGCGGCGGCGGCGGCAAGGGCGGAGGCCGCGGCGGCGTCACGGCGGCAGACGCTGCTGGCCCGCGAGATCGCCGCGAATGCTGCCTTGCGGGCAGCGGAAGACAAAACCGCCCAGATCGTGAGCCAGTTGGCTGACCTCGGCACCAAAACCGAGGCGGCACGGGCGGATATCGAAGCATCCTCCGCAGCCATCGCGCCGTTGCTGCCAATCATCATCAGGCTCGCGCGGCGACCGGCGGCAACCCTCATTGCCGCCGGCTCGGCGCCCGGCAAGGCTGCCGAGGGCGCCCTGGCGATGCAGGGCATCACCCGCCAGATCGCTGCCAGGGCGCGGGAATTGCTCGCGGCACAGCAGCGCTACGCGGTATTGTCCCTGCAACTTCGCGTGCAAAAAGCCAGGATGATTGCGGCCGTTGCTCAACAGAAAGCCGGAGATGCGGCGTTGCAGGCGGCCATCGCCGCCACCGCGGCAGCCGAAAGCCTCGCCGAACGCCGCCGCTACGCCGAAGCCCGGCAGGCCGCCAGCGCCGCAAGCCAGGCGCATGACCTCGTCGGGGTGATCAATCGCCTTGAGCGGGCCCGCGCGGCGGCAGCGCGCGCGGCAGCAGCGCGGGAAGCTGCTGCGCGGATATCTCCTCCCGCAGCGCCGAAAATCCTTGCCGGCGCGCCTGTCGCTGGCCGGCTGATCCGGGCGTTTGCCAGCACCACGGCGACCGGCCCTGCGACCGGCGATACGTTTGCCGCTTCGCCCGGCGCCGTGGTCAGCGCGCCTTGCAGTGGCGGGGTGGTGTTCGCCCGCCCCTTTGCCAGCTACGGCAAGCTGATGATCATCGACTGCGGCGGTGGCTACGATTTCGTGATGGCGGGGTTCCAGAAGTTCGATGTATCGGTGGGCCAGCATGTTCAGCCCGGCCAGCCGGTCGGGCGCATGCCGGCATTCGACACGCACAATCCCGGAAATCAGCCGCGCCTTTATGTCGAGTTGCGGCACGACGGAAAGGCGGTCGATCCGGCGGCGCGCCTCGGTGCCGGAACAGCGAACCGCTGACCCGCCCATCTCCCGCAACGTCGGGCTCTGGACTTCCGGGCCAGCCGCATTAATGGTGGCGTATCTGATGAGGATGGCGTAGATGAAGCTGAGGACTTCCCTGTTGATCATGACGACCTTCGCGGTGGGGGTCGGTGTTGGAATGGTGGAACCTGTAATCCACGGCGCTGTCGCCGGCACACCGCAGAACGACGAAACCTATCGTCAGCTCGGCCTGTTCGAAAACATTTTCCAGCGCATCAAGGCCGACTATGTCGTGCCTGAATCCTCGAAAAAACTGGTCTACGACGCGATGAACGGCATGCTGACCGGGCTCGATCCGCACAGCGCCTACATGAACGCCCAGCAATACAAGGACATGACCGCGGAGACGTCCGGCCAGTTTGGCGGCCTCGGGATCGAGGTTTCCGAGGCGGGCGGCTTCATCAAGGTCATCAGCCCGATCGACGGTACGCCGGCGGCCAAGGCCGGGATCAAGCCCGGTGACCTGATTGTCGCGATCGACGGCAAGCCGATGATCGGCATGACGCTGGACAAGGCGGTCAACCAGATGCGTGGCCCGGCCGGCAGCAAGATCAAACTCACGATCAAGCGCGCCGGCGTCGACAAGCCCATCCATGTCACCCTCACCAGGGCGATCATCCATGTCCATGCGGTCAAGACCGCACTCTATGGCAATGTTGGATACATGCGCCTCGCGAGCTTCTCCGAGAACGCGAATCGAGATATCCGCCGCGGGGTGGCGAAGCTGAAGGCCGAAAGCCACGGCAAGGTGGGCGCCTACATCCTCGACCTGCGCAACAATCCGGGCGGCCTGCTCGACCAGGGCATCGCGGTGGCCGATGATTTCCTCAATACCGGCGAGATCGTCTCCACTCATGGCCGGCACCAGTCCGACGACCAGGTCTGGTACGCGCATGAAGGCGACATCACTGACGGCAAGCCGATTGTCATCCTGGTGAATTCGGGCACCGCCTCGGCCGCCGAAATCGTCAGCGCGGCGCTGCAACAGAACCGCCGCGCGGTGGTGATGGGCACCCGCACCTTCGGCAAGGGCTCGGTGCAGACCATCTTCACCATTCCCGGCCACGGCGCGCTGCGAATGACCACCGCGCTCTATTACACACCCTCCGGCAAGTCGCTCCAGGATTACGGTGTCGAGCCCGATCTGGTCGTGCATGAAACCAACAACCCGAAGGATCATTTCCCGAAGATCCGCGAATCGAACATGCCGCACGCCTTCCGCAACCCCTCCGGTATGAAGGCGCCGATCCTGCCGCCGAAGCTGGTGCTGCCGGCCGCTGCGAAGACGATCGCAGCGCGGCCACCCGTTGGCTGGCCGAAGCTTGAGCCAAAGAAGCTGGGAACCGACTACCAGTTGCAGATGGCTCTCAAGCTCGTCCGCGCCATGGCGGCGCCGAAGAGCGGCGCGACGCACTAACTCATGCGCGCGATCCGCATCGCGCGCTCGGTCGGGCGTTTCTGGGCGGGCGTTGGCCTCGCGACCGTTATCGGCGGCGCGACCCTAGCCGTGCTGGGATCGCCGCTGCCGGCAAAGCCGCCTCGGACAACGCTTCTGCGTCACCTCTATCATGGCGCCATTCCGCCGCCGGACCCGAAATTGCTGGTGGGATCCCCAGCCAATCCGGCATGGATGATCCCGCAGCAATCCGGCAAGACCAGTCCGATGACGTATTACGCCGCCCCGGCACACATTGCTGATGGCCTCCATCGCGTGGCCATTCTTGTCGGCGGCATCGGCGAGGCGCTCACGCCCAGCCTCGATGCCGTAACATCGCTACCGCCCTCGGTTTCACTGGCGCTCACGCCCTATGGCCCTCATCTGCAACAGGTCGCAATTGCTGCCCGCAAGGCCGGGCACGAGACCCTGCTGGGGCTGCCGATGGAGACCAGCCGGGAGCCCACGGTGACCGAAGGCGATGAGGCACTGCACGGCAGTGAGCTGGATTCGGTCAATCAGAAGCGGCTTGACTGGGCGCTTTCCCGTGTGGCGGGCTACGCCGGCGTTACCGACGAAATCGGAATGGCGACCGACGAGACATTTCTCTCGCAAGCAATGAACAGCCAGTGGCTCGGCAAGCATCTGCAACCCGCCGGCCTGTTCATGGTGACTGCGTCGAGGGGGGTGAAGCTCCCGCCCGGCATACCTGGCCGTCGGGCGGACGTGGTCATTGATCCCGAGACGAGCGGGGTCGACCAGTTGCAGTCCCTGAACCAGCTGGCGGGCGTCGCCGTGGTTCAGGGCAGCGCTCTTGGCGTCATTTCATCGCCCACGGAAGGTGACATCGATGTGCTGGCGAAATGGTGCGCCGGCCTGAAGGCGCAGGGGCTGGTTCTCGTGCCGGTAAGCGCACTGATCGCGCCACGGAACGCGAAATGACGGAGACGACCACCCTGCCCTACCGGCACAATGTCGGCGCCGCGGTGTTCAACCGCGCCGGTCTGGTGCTGGTTGCCCGCCGGGCCGACCTTGGCCGCGATGCCGCCTATCAGTGGCAGCTGCCCCAGGGCGGCATTGACGACGACGAGGATCCGGCGACCGCGGTGCTGCGGGAGCTGGACGAGGAAATCGGCACCAATGCGGTCGAGGTGATCGGCGAGATCGGGGACTGGCTCACCTATGACTTCCCGCCCGAAGTGGTGGCGAAATTTGGCGCTCGGCATCGTGGCCAGAAACAATGGTGGTTCGCGCTGCGTTTTGTCGGCAGCGACGAGATGATCCGCCTCGATGCCCATCAGCATCCCGAATTCGACGAATGGCGCTGGATCGAACTTGGGGCCATTCCCGCGCTGGCGGTGCCGTTCAAACGGCCAATCTATGAGCGTCTCGCGCAGGATTTTGCGCAATTCGCCAACACGGACGGAGCATGACAATGGGTGAAATGATCAACCTGACCGCCTCCTGTGGGCACAAATTCAAGGCCTATGCTGCCGGCGACACCGCCGCGCCGCGAGGCATCGTGATCGTGCAGGAAATCTTCGGCGTGAATTCGCATATGCGGCAGATCTCGGACCACCTGGCCTCGTTCGGCTACCGGGTGATCACACCGGCGCTGTTCGACCGGGTCGAGCGCGGCGTCGAACTCGGCTACGACGCCGTGGGGCGCGACAAGGGGCTCGCCCTGCGTGCAGAAATCACGGAGGAGGCCGTGATGCGCGACATCGAGGCCTCGGCCGCCGCCCTGTCGCCGCGGCCCACCGGGATCATCGGCTATTGCTGGGGCGGCACCATCGCCTGGTGGGGCGCCACACGGAGCAAGAGCTTCAAGGCGGCGATCGGCTGGTATGGCGGCGGCATCGCAGCCACGCGGACTGAGAGGCCCGGCTGCCCGGTGCAGCTGCATTTCGGCGCCGAGGACAAGGGCATTCCGCTGACCGATGTGGAAGCGATCCGCAAGGCGCAGCCCGAGATCGGGATTTTCGTCTATCCAGGCGCCGAGCACGGCTTTGGCTGCCACGATCGCCCGAGCTTCAACCCCCGCGCCAACGAGATCGCCGAGCATCGCAGCCTCGCCTTCTTCGCCGAACACGTCGTCTGACGAGCGGCTGCCGTGAACGCGGCGCGGCCCGGAGGGATTGAACCCGGCCGCGTTGCGTGCTGTTGAGGCGAGATGTCCGACGCACCCTCCGCAGACCGCATCCTCATTCTCGATTTCGGCAGCCAGGTAACGCAGCTGATCGCGCGCCGCCTGCGCGAAACCGGCGTCTATTGCGAAATCTGGCCCTTCGACGCCGACCCGTCGCGTATGGCGGCCTTCGCGCCGAAGGGCATCATCCTCTCCGGCGGGCCGGCGAGCGTGATCGAGGCGGTGGCACCGAAACCTCCGGCCGGCGTGTTCGGCGCCGGCGTGCCGGTGCTCGGCATCTGCTACGGCGAGCAGGCGATCTGCGATGCGCTGGGCGGCGCGGTGGAAGGCTCAGACCACCGGGAATTCGGCCGGGCCTTCATCGACGTCACCGAGGACTGCGCTCTGTTCGAGGGCGTCTGGACCAAGGGCCAGCGCGCTCAGGTCTGGATGAGCCATGGCGACAGGGTGACGGCGCTGCCCCCGGGCTTCCGGGCCGTTGCGGTGAGCGAAGGCGCGCCCTTCGCTGCCATCGCCGACGATACGCGCCGAATTTATGGCGTGCAGTTCCACCCCGAAGTCGTCCACACGCCAGACGGCGCCCGCCTGCTCGCGAATTTTGCACACAAGGTCTGCGGCCTTGCGGGCGGCTGGACGATGGCGAATTTCCGCGAGACGGCGCGCGATGCGATTCGCGTGCAGGTCGGAACCGGGCGGGTGATCTGCGGCCTGTCAGGCGGCGTCGATTCCTCGGTCGCGGCCGCGCTGATCCACGAGGCGATCGGCGACCAGCTTGTGTGCATTTTCGTTGATCACGGCCTGCTCCGCGCCGGCGAGGCCGACGAGGTCGTGCGCGTCTTCCGCGACCGCTTCAACATCCGCCTCGTGCATCGCGACGCGTCGGACCTGTTCTTCGCCGCCCTTGAAGGCGTCACCGATCCGGAGGTGAAGCGCAAGACGATCGGCCGCCTGTTCATCGAGGTGTTCGAGGAAGAGGCGCAGAAGCTCGGCGGCGCCGATTTCCTCGCCCAGGGCACGCTGTATCCGGACGTGATCGAAAGCGTCTCCGCGCGCGGCGGGCCCAGCGCCGTCATCAAGTCGCATCACAATGTCGGCGGCCTGCCGGACCGGATGCGGATGAAGCTGGTCGAACCGCTGCGCGAATTGTTCAAGGATGAAGTCCGCGACCTCGGCCGTGAACTCGGCCTGCCCGAGACCATCGTCGGCCGCCATCCCTTCCCCGGCCCTGGCCTTGCGATCCGCATTCCCGGCCCGGTCGACCGCGAGAAGGTCCGCATCCTGCAGAAGGCCGACGCGATCTACCTTGAGGAGATTCGCAACGCTGGGCTGTATGACGCGATCTGGCAGGCTTTCGTGGCCCTGCTGCCGGTACGCAGCGTCGGCGTGATGGGCGACGGTCGCACCTACGACTTCGCCTGCGCCTTGCGCGCCGTCACCAGCACCGATGGCATGACGGCGGATGTCTATCCATTTGACATGAGCTTCCTCACCCGCGTTGCAGGTCGGATCGTAAACGAGGTCCGCGGCATCAACCGTGTAACCTACGATATCACCAGCAAACCGCCCGGCACGATCGAGTGGGAATGATTTAGGGTCTGCCGAGAAGGTTCGGGGACTATCGCCAATTCCTAAATAAGTGATTGAATTAAAATAATATATTTGCCGCAGCCTATCAGCATCTTTCGCTGGGTAGCGGTTCCGAACGACGGCTCGGATGACGGTCTTGTCTTCACTTGCCGCCAGCCCGAAGACGAGATACCGTCAGCCCGTAGAGACTGGCTGACGGTATTTTTTCTCTCTTATCGTGATGATAAATAAGGAGAAATTGTCCTGACGTTGGCCTCAAATTGCCTGACGGTATTTTGGGTCGAGGGGACGGGAAATGCTGACCGACACCGCGCTGAAGAACCTAAAGCCCAAGGGGAAGCCTTACAAAGTCAGCGATCGCGATGGGATGTATGTCGTTGTGGCACCGTCGGGGACGGTGACCTTTCGGCTGGACTATCGCTTGAATGGCAGGCGAGAGACCGTGACTCTTGGCCAGTATGGGCCGGCCGCACTCTCGCTGGCCCGCGCGCGTGAAAAGACGGTAGATGCGCGTCGAGCCGTGATGGAAGGCAACTCGCCCGCCCATGAGAAGCAGCGTGCGAAGCGGCGGATCAAGGAGGCGAAGAACTTCGGTGAATTCGGTGAGCGGTGGCTCAAGGATGCCCCGATGGCGGACAGCACCCGAGCTATGCGCCGCGCCATCTTCGAACGAGAGCTCTTGCCCGTCTGCAAAAATCGTCTTCTCCACGAGATCAGGCCTGACGATCTGCGTGCGCTCTGCGCGAAGATCGTTGATCGGGGCGCGCCCGCGACCGCGATCCATGTGCGGGATATCTTGAAGCAGATTTATGGTTTTGCGATTTTGCATGGCGAAAAGGTCGCTAACCCGGCCGATGAGGTCGGCCCAGCATCCATCGCCACTTTCGTGCCGAAGGATCGATCGCTTTCACCGACTGAAATCCGCGTGATGCTTAAGCAACTTGAGCATGTCGCGACGCTTCCGACTATCAGGCTCGGTATGCGGCTTTTTCTAATGACGATGGTGCGCAAGAGCGAATTGCAAGACGCGACTTGGGACGAGGTGGATTTCGAAAATGCCGTCTGGAGCATTCCCAAGGAGCGGATGAAGCGATCGAAGGCGCACAATGTTTATCTGTCGCGTCAATCCATGGATATCATGATCGCGCTCAAGACCTGCGCCGGGAATTCCCGCTACCTACTGCCGTCCCGTTACGATGCGGATGCACCCATGTCTCGCGCGACATTCAACCGGATCACCTATTCCGTCGTCGAGCGAGCGAAATCGGAGGGGCTGCCGCTCGAGCCTTTTACCGTCCATGACCTGCGCCGCACGGGATCGACGCTTCTCAACGAGCTTGGATTTAACAGCGACTGGATCGAGAAATGTCTGGCCCATGAGGATGGAAGATCGTCTCGAGGCGTTTACAACAAGGCGGAGTACGAACCTCAGCGGCGTCATATGCTGCAAGAATGGTCGGACATCATCGACGCGTGGGTTGAGGGTCGAAAGCACGTCCCGGTCCTCACTCCACCGTCGATGCCGCTCCTGGTTCTCGACTCTGCGGTCTGACAGGTCGTGTTCGGCGCTGCCGGACGTCCGGGTGCGGAGCACGGGGGGTTGAAGCGCTGTCCGATGCCCTGCGGCGTTCCGCCAACCAGGCCTCTATTTCGGCGAGGTCCCAGACGACGCAGCGGGCCGTTAGAGCAAAGCGGCGTGGAAATTCTCCGCGCTGCTCCATCTCGTAGATTGTTGTATCCGCAAGCGGTACGATCTGGCGTAGTTCACTGCGGCGGATCGTGCGCTTGATCGTTTGCTCAACCTTGAAGGCCATGATTTCTCTTCCAATGTCGGCGCTTGATAGAGAACGAAGCGGATAGTCCGCGACGATTGGAAGGGGTGAAATGGTCGAGTAGGGTTATGGGCTAGCGCGGCGTACAAATCGGAGGGTTTGTTAATCTGAGGTAAACCACCAGCGTCGCCATGACGGAGTGGAGTCACCGTCGGACTTCCAGCAAGCGATTTCACATTTTAGTCCTCCTCGAAGCCTTGGCTGGTGAACTTCAAGGTGCGGCTGTTCTCGGTCACCGTCCTGACGACGTTGTCCGGCGCACCGGAGGGGATTCTGGCCTCGATCTCAATGGTGACGGTGACCTCGGAGCCCACCAAGCCGACGAGGTGGGAAATCACCTCGTCTGCTATGCGGCCGGCGTCGCGGCCAACACGCGCTGAATCAACGACCACCGTGCCATGGAACCGCTTTGGCGTGCGGGCAACCGGCTTGCCTGGGGCGGGACTGTCGCCAGGCCTTGTCGGCCCTCCGCCGGGTTGGTCCTGCGTATCTCCCCCGTTCGAGGGTCCCGGCTTCGGTACTGCGTCGGCCGCTTGCTGTCGCACGGCGACATCTGGCTTAACCAGAACGCCGGCTAAGCCATCGACCGACGCGATGATCTGCTGGCCGCAACGCAGGCCGCGATAACGGTGCGCTACGTCGTCGAAGCTGTCAGCGTAGGCGAAAGACTCACTTTGCCACAGTAGTAGACTGAGCCCGTCCTGCACTGCCGCGGCGAGGACCTGGGAGTCTTTCAGCCGAGGTAGATACAGATATCGCGCGAAATCCTCTGCGAGCTGCTTGATCGGGACGTCATCGCCTCGCCAAAGTGGAATCCGGTCGAGCTCCATCCGCAAGCGGGTTCCGGCCAATGCCGGTACGAGAAGCTCCTCGTTGCGAAGCCGTTTGCTGGCGCGGACGGCAAGCGCGTCCTGGCCTGAGAGACGATAGGCGTGCCATTCGACGGGGGATTGCGGGCTACTTTGCGCCGGAACCAAGAGCCACTGGTAGGTTTCGGGAAGCCGGGCGACAACAGCGCCATCGGCGGACTTCAGCTGAGTTTCCGCTTGCTTCAACTGTTGAGGGTCGAGGTTCAGAGCTTCCTTTTCCAGGGTGATGGACTCCCAGGCGAGGTATCGGCGAACCGCTTCGTCAAGATCTTGCAACCGCGTTTGGTCGACCGCCAGGAAGGTCAGCATGTTTCTGAACAGTCGCGGCGCTGTACCGCGCGACTCCAGGATGGCCGTGGCTGCTGCTTGGGCTTTGTTCGCCGGATCCTTGCTGTAAGGGTGGTCGATGCTCAGCACCACCAGGCGAGCATCCATGTCGTCGGGCACATCAGCACCGGACTGCGGCAATGGATGGATTCGGCGGAACTCACCGGCGGAACGCAGATCGAGTCGCAGCCGGCGATCAATCTCCTGCACCACCGCGTCCGGATTCCGCTTCAGCTGCTCTGCGCGGTCATCCGCGAGCTTGGTGACCGTCGGTTGCGTCGAGTACCAGTACCGATTGCCGTCGTGATACAGATAGGTGGCGACCCCGCTCAGGCGTCGAAGTGCATCGCCAAACACAGCCGGCGACTCTCCTGGCATGACGCAGCCGAGTTTAACGCGCCGGTCTTCCAGGCCTCGGTGCGCCGCCTGCGTGAGCGGGGCCGAGCCTAAGTAGATAGCGCGCGCGACGCGCCGGCAC
The DNA here is from genome assembly GCF_905116885.1 of Acidiphilium sp. C61. NCBI lineage: Bacteria > Pseudomonadati > Pseudomonadota > Alphaproteobacteria > Acetobacterales > Acidocellaceae > Acidiphilium > Acidiphilium sp. C61. The sequence goes on from NZ_CAJHNI010000005.1 coordinate 225,716, forward strand.
GCCGCGAACTTGCCGAGATTGGGTACTTCGCCATCGAGACGAAGTGGCAACGAGCTTGGACCATCCACGTCCTTCTCGATAACGGGCACCCAGTTGTCCGAAAGATAACGCGTCAGCTCGAATTGGACCCGCGGATCATCGATCGAGATGTTTGCCGGCAGGATCATCGGGTTTCGGTCGCCCTTCTCCCAAAGGCTGTGGATCACTGCGGCCATGAGGCGCAGCACGCCACGCGTGCGTTGGAATTTCACCAAAGTCGACCAATCGGTGTAAAGCCGGTCGAAGATCTCAGGATGGATTGGGTAGGCGGCCTTGAGCCGCTTTTCGTACTCTGCATCGCGGCACTCAGTCGGGAATTCCTGATGTTGCGTCCGGTACAGATCCGCGAAGGCGCGCGCCACCACGTCTCGGTCTTTGAATTGCGCTGGATCTGTCATCGGCTCGAACAGCCGTCGCCGCACAATCTCGAAGCCTTCCTCCGCGCTGGCCGGCCGCCATGAAGACTCGACGCGGCCGACAACATTGCGGAGCCGATCAAGCGCCTCGCGTCCGCGCTGGCCGCCTACCTCGACATCGTCGGCTTTCGTGTGAGGCGACCCCGACGTATCCGAGGCGGGAAGGCTGATGACGAGCAAACAGTTATTCGCCAGCTTCGCCGACTCGGTCAGAACCTGGGCGAAAGTGAACTGGGTTTCGAAGCCGCCCGCTGGCAAGTCGGATTGATCGTGGAGCTGGCGTGCGTAGGCAACCCACTCGTCGATCAAGATCAGGCATGGCCCATATTCGACGAACAGCTCGCGCAGGACGTCGCCCGGGCTCGTTGCCTTCTCATCGTCGGCTTGGATTCGTGCAAACGCCTTTTTACCCCCTAGCTGCCAGGCCAGTTCGCCCCAGAGCGTGCGTACTACCGTGCCATCAGGCTTCGTTGAAGGGTTGCCGGGCGAGATTTTATTGCCCACCAACACAACGCGTTTCGCGGTCGGGAGCTTGGTGGCTCCCGCTTGGGTCATCACCGAGTCGATACCGGCGAGCTCCGTTGGCGCAATGCCCGAAAATAGGTGATAGAGCGCCAACATCGAGTGCGTCTTGCCGCCGCCGAAGTTGGTTTGGAGTTGCACTACCGGATCGGCGCCGTTACCCGAGAGCCGCTGCACGGCGCCAACCAGCATTCCCCTGAGACTCTCGGTCAGATATGTGCGGCGGAAGAATTCGACCGGGTTCTTATATTCGTCAGTCCCTTCGCCGAGATGAACCTGCCAGAGATCGGCAGCGAATTCGGCTTGTTGGTAACGCCCGCTGGCGACGTCCTTGTGCGGTGTTACGACCTCGCGCCAAGGCTTCAGGCTCCCGGTCACCTGGCTCTCGATGGCGGTCCCGGCACTCTTCCGCTTTTCACTCCGCATCTGCTCGTCGAAGATCAGGCGGCGTAGTTCCATTTTCATCTTGCCGACTTCGTCCGCCTGCGAGGCGGAAACGGCCGTGAGAAGGCGCGCGATTGAATCCAGAGCCCGATCAGCGTCATCACCGGAGAATGGCTCCTGATGCGCCCAGCGATTCCGATAGCCACGAGCTTCGCCGACGAGACCACGCTCAGCTGGGCCAAGGGTTTTGCGGAACACATCGTTCCAGCCATCCCACATAAGCTTCAACAGCAGCGCAGAATCCCATTGTGTGATGGGCTTGTCGCGAACGATCGGGTCTTCGGCCATTGCCTGAACAGCCGGGACAGCCTGACCGTTCTTCATGGCGCTCTTAACTTCACGCTCAACGAACGGCGCCAACCCGGCTTTAAGAAGCTCCAAGGCTTTGCCAACGCGCTCCTGATTTGTGATCGCCATGGCCTAAGCCCTCCCGAACATGTCAGGTTGTGTGGGTGACGGAACTGCTCTCTCCTCGCGAGCAAGTCGGGCGATTTCAGGCCACCCAAGGACGAGCGCGTTGTAGCCGACCGCCTCCTGAGAAAGCTTCTTTTTTTCGCTCAGTTTGAATAGGCGGTAAGCAAGGTCTCGCGCCGCGTCGCCGTTGGAACCCAATTGACGCAATAGTGCGGCGGTTGCCTCATCACCGGCGCCGAGGTGATGGTACAAACGGAGTAGGTGATGGGTCATACTCCAGACACTTATGCGGCGATCGCTCTGCGGATCCCATTCAGCTGATAGCTCATCGGGCCGAAGTAAACGAACATTTCCCGACCTGGAGAGCAGGATCCCTGCCTGCTGAAGACCAGACACCGACGTGACTTTAGCCTTGCTGAGTATTTCGGCATCGCCAAAATCTCCTTCTGAAAATCCGTATTGTTCATACCAAGCGATTGACCACCTGGTATCTGAATCAAATTCGTCTTCAACCTCGCTGAGCACCTCTGTTAGCGTCTGGTTAATAATATTGATTGCTGCTCTGATCGAAAGCTGCGTTCCCGAGCTTTCTAGAATGCGGCTGTAGCGGGAGTAGATGGCCATACCTGGACCAAGGGCGGCTTGGGCAAAATCGACGGGAGCGATGTTGCCTTGCTGCAGATGCCGCAATGCCGCCGGCAGCGTTCGCTTAAGTTCGTTGCGGAACTGGCTGCTCGCCGTTTGAGGTGCATCGCCTGGGCGGGGACGGCAAGCGAGTACAATGTAAGAGGCCAACGAGTTTGTACCCATCGACACCATGCGCCATTTTTGCGAAGCGCGCACTGGCCAAGTGCCTGTAATTTGAAACCCGCTTGAAATCAAAGCTTCAAGGAGCGTTTCCCAGCCGGTCGTGAGGTCGATGACACCGGAATCATTCAACTCTGCCTCTCCGTCATCGTCATCCTGCTTAAACGCATAGTAGACTGTCAGAGGAAAATTGTGATCCATGCGCGTCTTTAATTCTGTGAAAGCTTTCTTAAACCCCCCCTCGAAGTGCTCTTTAGCCTTGGTTTTATCACCTGCATACCGTTCAGCAGCAGCAGTTAGTTCCGTCATCTTTGGCACTAGTAACGTTGAAAACAGCTCTTTATAGAGCCCGCCGACGGTCTGACGCAGCCATACGTAAAAGAAGTCGCTTAGCGAAGCATACCCAATGTTATCATAATAAGGCGGGTCTGTACTGACCAGAAGGTTTGTAAATTTAAGTGCGCCGGATGCAGCGTCTATCTGATCGGCCGTGCCTGTCGTATTATTCACGACAGGAATCGTTTCGACGCAGTCCGCTACGTAATTTACGCACGTAATCCAACTGCCGATACCATCTCCCAGTAGGTTTGCCTCGGCAAAATCCCAAACCATCGGAATCGCTTGCCGCCCAAAAAGATTCATCACTTTTTGATTTGAAGGACTCCATCTGCAAAGAGAATTATTGAAATCGGCGGAACGGTCTAAGCCTAGACCTAAAAACGTAATAACGGCGTTGGAATAGGCGACAGCATCACCGTCCGATAAGCCGCCACGCAGCGCGTCTCGTCTAATGTTGTCTGCCGTGTCTCTAATTATGTTGCAGAGACAGCTTAGTCCAAGAAGCTGGCGGTTGGTGTAGTATCGCCTAAATTGGTCGAACCCATATGGTAGCCCGACTGCGTTGCCCGCAAATGTTCCCGAGGCGGGTTCAATTAGGATGTCTTCAGGTGGCTCTACTTGAGAAACATCAACATGTGCCTGGGTAGCAGGTAAATATATCCGTCCTCGCCGACCTTCACCAATAATTGCAACTAACCGATACTCGATCTTGTGCTCTTCCGCTTGCTCGTTGATATACCGATTTCCGATGATATCGCGTGTAAGAAGACACTCAAATGTGGCGCGTCCGGCTTTCAAACCCTTCGTTATGCCTGTACGGTCTTTTGGTTGACCTCGTCTTATTTCAAAGCGCCAACCTTCATTCTCGATAACAGGTTCAAGCCAGACCTCCGCACCCTTCTTGTTTGATAGCCAATAGGTGCTGCACAACGGAACATGCTTTCCCCGCACAGCCGGGTTCGGGCTAGCAACCGTACGCACCCATATCCATGCGATCACGTTTGCTTCGCCGCCGCCAAAATCCTTGGGCAGGCCGATTTTTGGATATAGATGTCCGATCCGTTCAACTGCGCGCTCACGAATAGTCGCGCCATAATGTCGGATGTCGGCGGCGAGGCCCTGTGTTCCCCGCCAAGCCTCGCCTCCGCCAATTCGATTGCGATCTTCTGGATTGGATGGCGGGTGGTCAAACCATCTCGGCGCAATCTCGAGATTGCACTTGTTCAAGAGCACCGCGACGGGATTTAAATCGCCAGCATGGGCTTCAAAGCCCAACCGATTGGCTTCTAGGGGTATTGATCCTCCGCCAGAGAACGGATCAAAAACGGCAGGCAGTTTCCCACCGCAGTGAGCCAGCATTTCTGCGGTAGCCTCGGCGTAGACCTCCGGAGCCGTGTGCAGTTTTTTCGCCATCATCCGACGCATAATGTCGAACAGCCGCTCCCGCTCAGCATTTTGATCTGTCTCGGTCGGCCACTTTTCGGGGTGCGATTCCGGGTCATCTACAACTGATGCGAACAGCACTGCACGTGCGGTTGGTAGCGGCAGGCGCGCCCACCATTGGTGAATGCCCTTCGGGTGCGGGCCAATTCCTGGCATTTTATCGTAAGCAGACGCGTCGTTGATCTCCGGTAGCGGCAGCGCCACTTCGATCAGTTTTTTTCTTGGGCTATTGCTGGTGGTCATGATCAAAAACCAATCGGTATGTGGCTGGGTAAAGGGTGAGTTCACCGCCGTCGCGCATTGCGCGCAGTCGCGCGCCTAGAACTTCGATGGGGTCACCCTGCGGAGTTGAGAGAATGAGAGCGTAGAGGTCCGGGAACTTTTCCATCAGGCCCCAGATGTCCGCCTCAAGCTGGAGCGGCTGCTGCTCCAGGCAGTGATCCTTGGGCAAATAGTGGTGGACGAGTTCGCCTTTCCCTGTCCGCCGCTCCCACGGAAAGCGGTTATCGTGCGCCTTGCCGATCCAACTTCCGTCGGCATGGAAGAAGCGCTCGTCGCTCTCCTTCTGATAGCCAAGGGATCGGGCAAACCGTTCAATCATGCTCGGCTTGGCGGGTCTCGGAGCGGGGCGCTCCCTTGGTGGCCCACTATCCGTCCCGTCCATCTCGTCTTGATGCTCGTCGAGCTCGTCGGTGGGTTCGGACGATGTTGCCGCCTCAGCCGCGTCGGCTGCTGGTGTGGCCGCTCCATCGGCGGGGCTTTCCGATGGGGGGATGCCATTGGGGCTTGGCTCCTCGCCCGGTTGTTGGGTGGCTGGCAATCCCGAGACCGGATTGTCATCTTCCGAAATCGTGGGGGCTGAGCGAAGGGTAAGCTTGAAATTTTCTTCTACGTATTCGGTCACGTCGTCGGCTGATCGGCCGAAACAATAGTTGAGTGCGGCAGTGACATCAGGTCGGCCAAAGACTTTCCCCAGCCGTTCCGGCACCAGCCGCGCGAGCTTCGCCCGCGGGAGCGGCTCGACGAATAACGTCCGGTCCAGCCACACGACCTCGGCAGGCTTTGGCGTTCCCGCTGGGGCGCCGTCGATATAGGGAATGATTTCCAGCGTCGGTGAGGTCCGCCACACAGTCCGGGCGAGATCCTCTGCGATGGTGCGTACTCGTTGAGTCTCACCTCCGTCATCAAGTTCAATCCGACAGAGTTCAGCACCCAATTGGGTGAGCCATGGATGCTTCTCTGGCGCCCCCGCGAACAGAGGGTCCTGTTGAAGCCGTTCCTCGATGCGGCTCGCAAGACGCGGAATATCGCCGAAGGGCAGCGTCTCCGTTATCTCCGCCGGCAACCGCTGGAAATCCGCGGTCTTCTGCTTCACCCATTCGTGCAGGTGGCTGTATTCCGTAAGGGTCTGCATCGTGAGCGCATATTCAAGCGTCGCGACCGGCACCCACTCGCGCGCCAGGTTCAACCAATGACCGCACTCGTGCCATATCCTGTTGGCATGGCGCGACATGAGCGCCCGCACCCGGCGCGCGTCGTCCTGGGATAGGGGCTTGCCGGTGGGAAGTTGCTTCAACCACTGAATGGCAAGGTCCGCGGTCGCCTGCTCGGCGACGCCGAGTTTCCGCCAAAGTGAGAGGTCCCGAACCGAGGTGCGAATGACGGCGGCGCCTGGCACATCCTCTTCATCGGAAGAGAGATACACACCCGGCAGTGTGGCCCAGCCAGCACCGTCGGTGAGGATGATCTTCTCCTCCCGAAACGCCTTCTTGATGTTCAGAAGATCGGCCGTGGAGCATGTGTCGACCATCTGGTCGAGACGCCGATACCATTTCTCGACCTCTTGCACCGGAGGCTTGGCGGATTGCGCCAGGGCGCGAAGGCAGTCCAGCAGCCGATCCGGCCCGGTGGGAGTGTCCCTGACGCCCAGCAGCGCCAGCAGCGGCCTGGTGGTTTCCCGGTCGAGCAGCCCATAAACGAAGAACTCGACGTCTATGAGCGACTCTGTCTCTGGCGTCCTTCGGAGCATCTCGGAAGGCTTGCGGAGGAAGCCTCGCGTGTCCGGCAAGCATGGGAGATCGCGGAACTTCAGAATCCACGTCGGCAGGAGCTCATCATAGCTTACCGCCCGGGTGCTTCCTGTCGTAGCGATCTGCACCGCGCGAGCGCCCGACGCCGCCGACCAGAAGGTGTCAGGTTGGGCGAGAATGCGATCGAGAACGCGACTCCAGAGGCGATCATCATCCTTCGCCGCGGCGGTCCATTGGCTCCAGAAGATATCGTCGAAGTCCCAATCCTCAACGATGAAACTCGAAGTCTTGTAGTGAAAAGTCGGGACGGACGATGATCCGCGCCGACGAAGTTCGGCTTCGATTCTCTGCCGGCCATACACGTCGATGCGTTTTTGTTTGAGCGGGGCACATTCCAGCAGGCCAGAGCGCCCCGACGAGATCCATCGCCGCCATTCCTCGGCGGTGCACGACGTGAAATCTTTCGAATAGTCGGGATGAAGGAGATGCTCTGCGCACCAGACTTTCGGCAGGAGGGATTCCAGAGTCCCATCTCGGTCGAAAAGAACAACGTGGGCGCGCGACCTCAACCGACGATCGTTCGACGCAAATCTGAAGGACTCGCCCGCTGATGCGCCCAGCTTTGCGGCAATTTGGGCAAGCTGGACGCAGTTTGCGAGGGTGCTCGACCCCTGTCTGAAAAATCCGGCGGCGACCTGATCGACGACCTTGCTGACGTCGCTGGACTCCTCAAGGCCGAGAGCCTTTAGCACGGCCTGCGCGGCGCGGGCCTCTTGGTCGAGTTCGGCATCTTCAGCGCCTTCGGTGGACCTGCGCTGCTCCGTAATGAAGCGCGTCCAATTTTGGTTCAGCACAAGCAGGTGAGCGGACAGAAAATCCCAATCTTCTTCCGACTGAAGAAGGCGCTTTTCGCCCAATCGCACGACCTCGCCAGCCGAATAGAGAACGTTCTTGCCCTGAGCCGGCAATATGCGAAGCTTCGATCGATTGGCCGTCATGCGCCAACCGGTGACGTCCGGCGCGACGTACGCCCATAATTTCAGAAGGCGGCGCCAGGTTTCCGGCCTGGGAAGATGCTTCGATTGGAGGGCAGCGAGGACCTGTTCCTTGCCTATGCGCTCCACAACGCCCCATTGCACCAGCTTTTCGGAATCGGCACCTGACACATGCCGGGACAGCGCAGGTCGGCCAGCACTGTCGAGGAGAGAAGCGACCTGCTCGGCCGGCCAGACGTCGAACATCTCCTCGGGGAAGATGACGCTCTGTCCGCCGGGTCTTAGCTCGCTATCGTTTGTGAGCAGAAAGGCTTGGCCTGCGATCGCGTTATCGAAGGTCTCTTCCACCGTCGTCGCGCACGTTCCCTCAAGCGAATTGTCATCACGATCGACATCGGGGAATAGCTCGTAGGCCCGGGACCGCTCGACTAGGCTTGCATTGGGGTCGCGCAGCCATCGAAGCATCACAGTTGCCGCGAGCGACCCGACGCGCTCCAAGAGCCACCGATTTGTCGGGGATGTCTCCGGATCCTTGATCTTGAGGCGTGCGGGGTCCTGGATGAACGGAGCGTTACAGGCGAAGGGCAGCGAAGTCTCCACCCCTGTGGGCAGCACGACGTAGAGGCGTCCCTTGGCGCCAAGTACGATCTCGACCTTGCAGGCGGGGAAGTCTGCCTCCTGGTCCGCGCCGAGCAGCCGCTCCTGCCGGATTTCCGACATCGCGTCGGCTGGAAAAGTCTCGTCCGCGGATCGCGCGATCAGATACGCATCGTCAGGTTTGTCATGCAGGGCCATCCACTCGGTATCAGTGACTGGTCCAGGACCCATGCTGCCCCAATGCATTTCATGTTCGCCGATCCGCAGACGACGAATGTGTTTGAAGAAGAGAAGGGAAACTGGGCTCTTGAGCCATTCCTCAAGGTTCTTCTCGACCTCTCGCTCGCGATGAGCGTCCACGATTGGTACATGAACCTCGGTATGGCGGGGCAGTGAAGCGGCACCGTTGATCCACTTCGGCTCGGTAAACCGTTGGCGCTCGAAAGCTACCGAGAGTGTAGGTGACAGGAGACGAACCGTGTCACCGAGACTGAACGTGCTCTTGAAGCCAATCCCGCGGAAACCGATCGTATGCAGCGCGCGCTTGTTGGAATAACCGAACCGGCACAGCGAAGCGAAATGCTCCTCGGCAAAATCCTCGCCGTCATGGGTGAAGATAAAGCAATGGTCCTCAATGCGCACCGCCGCTTCGGTCGCGCCAGCGTCGTCTGCATTTTGCAGCAACTCCGACAGAATGTGACGAGGACTCTGGACCTGCTTGAAGAGCTGATGCCAAGGTCCGGCGAGTTCGGGATCGCTTTCCAGCTGGTCCCAACGTCTCGCTGCACGCTCACGTATCCCCTCGAAGTAATGCGGTCGCCCGATCATCTGGGCGGCTCCGCGCGCGCAATCAGCTCAGTAAAGTTGTAGTTGACACTGGTGACACCGAAATCTGGCTCGCGCTGGAACGGCCTGCGGACATAGTGAAGCCGATGGTCGTCACCATCAAACTCGACGACAGCGAGAATGAATTCGTCGGGCTTATTGAGCGAGTATAGGATCTCATTTCGAGTTACGGTGATCGTCGCCGCACCGGACACGCGCCCCTTTACCTCGATGAAGCGAAGCCGGCCGGTGCCGGGAATCCGACTTTCAATATCGTAGCCAAGTTTCTCCAGTTCCCGATCGGTCGGTTCGAACCCAAGACTACGCTCCACTTCCATCACGATCTGACGAGCTCGTGCGGCGGCAGCCTGTGTGTCCCGGGACTCCGTGAAGGTAGGCGGCCGATGCCCGGTCATCGCGGCGACCAAACCGGCTGGCACGACCAGAAGCCCGCCAAGCACGACAGGTGGCAACGGAGAGATCTGCCGTTCGTGCTTTATCTCTTCCATTCGCTTTTCAAGACGGCCCTGTAGGGCGTCCGCGCGTTTTCGGGCCTCTCCGGAGTTCAGCCGCGCATTTATTTTTCCGGATTGTTCCTGAAGCTTCAGCTGTTCAGCGCGGTGATCCCAGTAGCTGATCTCCTTCGTTAGCCTGTCTTTGACAGCGGCCTCAGTCTTGCTGAGCAATTCCAGCTTGCGTGATCGGACCTCAGCGAGATGCTCCGGTACGACGTTGGCGATGGCATATCCCTGTGCCTTTTGCTCGATTTCACGACCGATCCATGCAGACTCGGGCCGGGCGAGGAAGGCGTCCACGTTCGGTTCTCCGTCCTGGAGCGGCCGATAGTCGAGATAGGGTGCGTAGTTGAGATGCCGCGCTTGCCCTTCTGCGTCGATTTCAACATAGAGCATTCGCTTGGATACGATCCGCCGGTCCCCACTTCGCGTGATGCCCGCGTCTTGAATTGCATGTTCGAGAAAGAACAGGACGCGTGGGCTCAAACCGGGATCGCGGTCGTCAACCAAGACCGTTCCTCGGCGCAGCAGATCGCGGTGTCGTTCCAGCGTGAGGTCGATGGCTGCATCGAGAAGGGGGTGCCCGGGACAGACGAAGGCAGCCAGTGCCTGACCCTGCGGGGCTATCAGCGATTTTTCAAAAGCTATGCGCTCGTAACGGGGCAACACCGGTTCGCCGAATCCAATCAACCGATCGCGATTGCGTATCGGTGCCGGGACATGGGTGACCTCATATCGCCGCGGCTCGCGCTGCTTCGCGTTGCCGCCGAGTTGCTTGAAGGCTTCAAGGAAGAAAGATTCGATATAGTGGGGCTGAAGGCGGCGCGCTTCGGCGCGTTCCATCTCCTCCCGAATGCGATGGACTTTAGTCACGTCCATCGAGTCGTGCGCCAGGGCGCGCTCCTCTATTAAGTCTCGAAGCTGGGCGCGATCGAGGGCGTTGTCGACCGCCTGCGTGAGCCTGGCCCGCACCTCAGGCAGATCGCCGTAGCGGATGGCTTCGATAAGCAGCTCTCGCAGGGGACGTCCCTCGAATTGGAGCTTGCCCAAGACATCAAAGACCTGTCCTCCCAGAGCTTTGCGGGCATGCTCCAGCTTTTCAAGGAGCTTACGGTAAACGTCTCCCTCACGGGTTCCTTCGGCGATGAGGTTCCAAAGATGACACACTTCGGTCTGGCCGATCCGATGGATTCGGCCGAAGCGCTGCTCCAGGCGGTTTGGATTCCACGGCAGGTCGTAGTTCACCATGAGATGGGCACGCTGGAGATTTATGCCTTCACCAGCGGCGTCGGTCGCAAGGAGCACTTGCACTTCGGGGTCGTGCCTAAATGACTCCTGAGACTTCATCCGCTCCTCGCGACCCATACCACCATGGATCATGACAACCGACTGTTTGCGGCCAAGAAGGGTTGTTATGCGGCCTTGCAAGTAGTTCAGCGTGTCGCGGTGTTCGGTGAACAGCACGAGCTTCTGCGTTGGAGACGGGGTCGGCTTCGATACCGAACGAACGCCGGCATCATAGGGGGGCCGCTCCTCAGCCAGTTGGTGCGCAACGGCGGCCGGCGTGAATATCTCGGATAGAAGGTTCGCAAGCTCGCGCCACTTTTTGTCTTCGCCACTGCGCCGAATCGAGTGCGCCAGGGCCTCAAGCCGCTTCAGGGTTTCAATCTCACTTCGAAGTTCGGCGATGCTCCGCGCAGCGGTCGCTTGGTCGAGTATATCTTCTTCGACCGCCTCCACTTCGCTGTCAGGGGCCTCCTCGAGATCCTCAACATCTTCTGCGTCCAGCGCAGGCGCCGCCGACGCTAGAGCCGGCGCCACCTCACCCCCGCGTTGAAGCAGTTCCAGCTCTCTAAGCCGGCCTTCCAATCGTTCGCGGCGCCGCCTCAGAGACTGGTGGATCGCTTCTGGCGAAGACGCGAGGCGCCGTTGGAGAATGGTCAGCGCGAACCCAACGGTGCCAGCGCGCTTGTCATTCTCAAGAGCTTCCGCGCGATTAAACTCCTCGCGCACGTAGTCAGTGACTTCCTTGTAGAGCTGAGCTTCTGGGTCAGAGAGCTTGTAGGGGACCGTGTAGGCAATGCGTTCGGGAAACAGGGGTGTACCATCGAACTTAAGCAGGTTCTCCTTGACCATCCTTCGCATTAGATCGGAAACATCCGCGGCATGTACGCCATCACGGAACCGACCCTCGAAGCGGTCACCATCGAGGAGCGCCATGAATAACTGAAAATCTTCTTCCTTTCCGTTGTGCGGTGTTGCGGTCATCAACAAGAAATGTCTTGTCAGTGTGCCGAGTAATTGGCCAAGTTTGTAGCGTTTGGTGTATTTTATCTCTCCGCCGAAAAACGTAGCGGACATTTTATGTGCTTCGTCGCAAACGATCAGATCCCAGCGGCAATCAGGGGCTTGAAGCTTCTGCTGAACGTCTTCATTTCGCGAGAGCTTATCAAGCCGCGCAATCACCAGATTGTTTTCGAGGAACCAGTTTCCCGTCCGTGCAGCTTCAAGCTTGTCGTTTGTCAAGATATCGAAAGGCAAATGAAAGCGTCGATACAGCTCGTCCTGCCATTGCTCGGCGAGGCTGCCAGGACAGACGACTAGGCAGCGGTGGAGATCACCTCGCGCAATCAACTCCTTCATCAAGAGGCCCGCCATGATCGTCTTGCCGGCGCCGGGGTCGTCAGCAAGCAGAAACCGCAGAGGTTGGCGCGGCAGCATGGATTCGTACACAGCGGTAATCTGGTGCGGTAGAGGCTCTACAACGGATGTGTGAACAGCCAACACGGGATCAAAAAGATGGGCGAGCCGAATACGCTGCGCCTCCGAGACGAGCCGGAAGAGCTTGCCATCACCATCAAAACTCCAGGGTCGGCCCAATTCTACGACTTCAATTCTAAGCTCATCATGCCTGTACAGAAGTTCGTTTGCGACTTTGCCCTCGGGTGTTTTGTAGGTGAGCTCAAGAGCGGCCGAGCCGTGCCATTGAACATTGACAACGGTGACCAGCCCGTTTGGCAAGATACCCCGGATGGACGCGTTGGGTTTCAGGTCTTCGAGTTGTGCCATTTTATGCTTCCTCGCGATGAAGCATCGCTGCTAGCTCTGGCATGTCCTGATTTAGTAGAACAATCTGTTGGTCCTGTGGTCGCCGCGCGGATGGGTCGGTATCGAGGCCAAGCCGTTTCAGCGTGTAGTAAAGGAAGGCGCGCCTGACTCGGATTTCCGCGTGGCCCGCGTGCATCCCATAGTCGAGGCCGATGACCTTTTTTTGGGTTTCTGAGAGGTCCGGGTGCGGGCCGATTTGCAGCACCACATGCGCTTGCCAATCTTCATCATTTTCAGGACGGTGATCGCTAGCGCGTGTTGCGCGTGTTTCTATAATCCGTGACAGGACGAAATCCTTGAAGCTCAAGTCGACTTCGCAAAAGGCGCGCGCGTGCCATCGGAAGCCGTCGAAGCCAATGGCGTGAGGTGCGATCCAGCGCCATCTCGGCTCCGGCCGCGAAAGCGATTGATATTTGATCTCGATGGCTTCTGATCGCCGGATGGCTGCAACCACAGAGCGGAGTGTCGCTGCGGTCACTGCGCGCGCTGGTGCGGGCGCCGTGGCATAATCGGGAAACTCGCCTATCCACGCGTCCGATTTATCTAGGATGCGCTCGGCCACTGACCTGAGCTGAGACAGATAGCGGCTTGCATCCGGTTTCAGGAAAAGCGGATTGAAGGTCGTGCCTCGGACATAAGCCTTGGCGCTCTTGTCGTAGAGCATGTTGGCCGCCGCTAGGCCCTGATAGCGGTTCAGATCGGTCGATGCCTGTTGGACCGATATCCCAAACGCCTCTATCAGGTCGCTCCTGTTCACATGCCCCTCCCAAAAGAGCCGAAACTCGATGAACTCGAGCCGCCGCTCCACGCCCCACCGAAGATCTGCCTTCTCTTCGCTCACTGCGCACCTTCGGGCCTGATGTGATTAGCTACTTGACCCAACTAGTTTATAGACGCGTTTTTGCCGGCAGCCAAGGGGACCGGTGGCTCATTCTGGCTCGTCCTTGATTTTGGAGAGTCCCGGGGCTTGTGGCTCGCACAGGGGGCGCAGTGTTGGCTGTATAATCTGATCGACCAGGCCGGGTGCGAACGCGCAGCTGGCCGGGACCATGCTTTTCGTGCGAGGCCAAATGATTCGGGGTGAGCTTCAGCTGTTTGTTAACAATGGGTTAATAACCGCTGAATGATGGATGTTTTTCGGAAAAACGTCGCCTCCGTTATGCCTCAATAGCTAGGCCAATCTTGCTGCACTGCACTCGCGCGTAAGAGTCACATTGGAGGCAGATGCATGATTGACCTCGTTTCCGTCACACAGGCGCTTTTGGTAGCCGAGCATCTGAGTTTCAGCCGCGCCGCACAGGTTCTCGGGGTCCGGCAGTCGGCCGTCAGCCGCCGCGTTCGGGCGCTGGAAGACAAGCTGGGGGTGTCGCTGTTTGAGCGCGACTCGACCGGTGTCCGGCTCACGGAGGCGGGGCGCCGGTTTCTGGAGAGGACCCGCCCGGCTCTCTCGGAGATCGATCACGCGATGAAGGCGGCCGCAAGTGCCGGGCGTGGCGCCGAGGGCGTGATCCGGATCGGTATTCTTGCGTCGGTCTCGGGTGGCTACCTGCGCAACCTGCTCGGCAGCTATCGCGAGCACCACCCCGCGATCGCCATGGAGATCGTCGAAGGCTCTACCAGTGAACATCTCGCCCGGATCACAGAGCGCCATCTCGACGTCGCTTTCGTAGCCGGGACACCACTGGCGGCACACTGCGATAGCGTCGTGTTGTGGGAGGCGCGGGTCTTTGCGGCTTTGCCTGAGCACCATGTTCTGGCCGATGGCGACGCGATTCATTGGGAGTCCCTGAAGGACGAGGATTTCATCGTCAGCCGCGCCGCGCCGGGGCCTGAGATACACGACTACATCGTCCGCCGGACGACGGCATTCGGGCGAAGTCCATCGATCGAGCGGCATGGTGTTGGCGGCGAAACTCTCATGCATCTGGTCGCGCTAGGCTTCGGCATCAGCATAGCAAGCGAAGCAGCGACCGCGACGCGGTATCCCGAGGTCGTCTTCCGCCCTCTGGCGACCGCGGAAGACATGTTGCCGTATAGCGCGGTCTGGCTGCCGGGCAATGACAATCCTGCCCTACGGCGTTTCCTCAGCCTTGCTCGCTCGTTGGCGTCTGGCCGCCCAGCGCCTGACGCGCCGAAGTGGGTTTCCTGACACTACGCAGTTTGGCGAACGCGCGGTCGCCGGCGATGAATCGCGCCAGCATCGGTGCGACCAGTCTGGCGGGATCGATCGCATCCTGTCCGGTTTCGCGGCCCAAGGCATCGGCGTAGGCGACGAGGTCGCGGTGTATCGCCGCCGGCAACTCGACCGTCAGCTTGATCGGCTTGTCGTCGGCAATCGCGCCGAGTTTCAGCTGTGCCATCGGTCACCTCCTCAGCCTTGATAGGGTTCGAGCACGAGATCCCGGTTGACGATGACGCGCACCGGGAAGCCCGGGCGGATCGTCAGGGTCGGCTGGATGTTGAGATAGCGGCCCACGATCTGCTGTCCGGTCTGGTTAAAGCTTTGGGACGCACCCTGCCGCAGCGCCTGGACAAGCGAGTTCTCGTTGCTGCCAGTGCCTGCTTCGGACCCGACGCTCAAGAGGGTCGAGAGCATCGCGGCCTTGAACAGCATGCCCCAGTGGTTATCCACCTCGTCTTCCAGCCCGGAATATCCGGCGACGTCGGCGCCTGGCTGGCGTTCCAGCACGATCGATTTGCCGTTCGGCATGATCAAACGGGTCCAGACCAGCAGGACGCGCGACTGACCGAACGCGACCTGGCTGTCGTAGGTGCCGATGAGACGCGCACCTTGGGGAATCAGCAGCGACCGGCCGCTCGGGCTGTCGTAGACGTTCTCGGTCACCTGGGCAGTGATCTGGCCGGGAAGATCGGAACGAATGCCCGTCAGCAGCGCGCCGGGGATGACGGTCCCGGCTTGTACCACGTAGGCCGAGGCGGGCGCGGCCAGCCGGTCCGGGCTGGTCGTCCGCCGATCGACCGAGGCGTTCGTGAAGGCCAGCTTGCGGTCCTGGCCATTCTGCGCGAACGCCCCGTCCGTCGAGAGTTGCGGCGGCTGACCTGACGCCGTCGTACCATCTGGCATCGGCACAGGCGGAAGCGCCGGTGCCGGCAGTTCGCGGATATTTGTCGACGCGAACAGGTGGCTCAGCCGGGCGGCTTCGATTTCTTGCGCGCGGCGCTGTGCTTCCGGATCCACGGCAGGCCCGGTCGGAACGACGGTGCCCGGCGCGGCTCCGGCGTTGAGCATCGGCCGGCCGAGATCGCCGGGCAGCGGTGGCCCGAGTTGGGGCGCCTGCCGAGGAATGCCGGCATAGTCTCGGGGGAGACCCGCCAGGCCGTCGGCGGTCGTGCGATGGTCGGTGCTGTATAGTTCTTCCGGTGCTCCGCGCTTGCCGTTGTTCTGGAGCGCCCAGAACACGGCGGCGGAGACCGCGACCAACGCGATCGCCGCACCGCCGGCCAATACCTTGCGCGAAAGGCGGGTGACGCGCGGCCGCTCGGACCGCAGCCGCAGCGACGAGTCTGGTGCCGCTCGCGACGCTGGCCCCGCGCTCCCTTCCGGGTTTTCGCTCATCGCACCCTCCCATCGGTGCGGGAGATGCGCACTGTCTGCTGGTGTTCCCCACCCAGGCGAAGCTCCGCGGCGGCGAACAGGCGATCAACGATGTAGTAGTTCTGGCGGACGCGGTAATTGACGAGCTGGCCGTCGCCTTCAGGTCCGATCACGAAGAGTGGCGGCGCTTCGCCCTGGGCGAGACCGCGCGGCATTTCGATATAGACCTTCGAACCGTCATCGAACGCCGAAAGCGGCCGCCATGCCGGATTGTCGCCGGTGATCTGATAGCGGAACCGAAGTTTCGAGACGTCGATGCCGGCGTCGATCGGCGCCGCCGTCGCCGCCGCGACGTTCTGACGGCGAAGCGCGATAAGCTGGTCCTGAGGGTACTGCCAGGATACGGATGCCATGTACGTCGCGCTCGTCGAGCGCAGTTCGAGGAGATATGTCCTCCGGTCGGTGTTGATGACGAGGTTGGTCAGAAGGTCCGGCCGCGTCGGCTTCACCAGGATGTGGATGCGTTTGGTGGCGCCCGTGCCGCTTTCGGTGTCGCCGATGATCCAGCGCACCGTGTCCCCGGCGGCGACCGGGCCGGAACCGACGAGTTGCTCGCCCTCCTGGAGGGCGACATCGGTCACTTGACCCGGCGCCGTGTAAACCTGGTAGAGGGCGCCTCCGGAGAAGGGATAGACCTGCACGGCGTTGATGAAGCCGTCGCGCACCGGCTGCACGCGGGCGGCGGCGTTGGCCTGATTGACGCGCACCGTCGGATCGCCAGACTCTGGCGGAGCCTTGCCTTTCGGGAGCGGTTTCAACTGGCCGGGAAGCGGCAGCGGTGTCGGCAGTTCCACGACCTGCACTGGCGCTGGCGGGTCCACCTGCAACACAGCCGGCGCCGCCACGTCATCGAGTGCGATCTCCGGCGGTTTCGTCAGATGGGCACAGCCCGCGAGCGCCGAGGCGGACAGCAGCAATGCCGGGAGTGCGGCTCTACGGAAAATCGGAAGAGCCGGATTTCGGAAAGACAGCGGCTTCATTGCCCCAGCTCCTTCGACCAGTTGATGGAATTGACGAAGACCCCTAGCGGATTTTTCCGCAGCCTGTCGGCGTCGTGCGGGGTCTGGAGCACGACGGAGAGGATGGCGGTCCAGCGTTCGGTCGAACTCAAACTGCCGTTTTCGTAGCGTCGCTGGATCCAGGCGACGCGGAACGATTCCGGCGAAGCGCGGATGACGCTGGAGACCTCGACGGAGATCTGGATTTTGCCGAGACTGCCGAAAGGATCGTTGGTGCGCGCGTAATCGTTCAGCGCCGCCGCGCCGCGATCGGTCGTGAAGTCGTAGGCGCGCAGCCATTGCTGGCGCAGCACAATCGGATCGGCGGGCAGCCCGCGGACATCCTCGATGAAGCGTGCGAGGTGGTAGGCTATCTGCGGATCGCTCGGCTGATAGTCCGCGCTGGCTGGCGCAATCGCCTGGGCCTGGCCGAGTTTATCGATCTGAACCACCCAAGGGGTGATGGTGCCGCGCGCCGATTGCCAGATCAGCCCGCCGGCGAGGCAACCTGAGAGAAGCAGCGAACCGAAGGCCATCAACCGCCAGTTCTTGGCCTGAACACGGGCCGAACCGATCCGCTCATCCCACACCTGGGCGGCCTTCTGGTATGGCGTTTCCGGCTCTGGGGTGCGCCCGTAACGCACGGATGGTCGTCGAAACATGCTCATTCCCCTTCCGAGAGATCGACGGACGCGCCGCCACCGCTGCCGTCACCTGACCTGACCGCGTGGGTGGCGGCGGATGCGCCATGGCTGATGGTCTGGGAGTGCCTCATCCGCTTCGCCCAATCGGGCGGGCTGCCGGACGCCGACGATCCAGCAGAGGACGCAGCGCCGGCAGCTTCCCCGCCCCCACTCGCCGCTTCTCCCGTCACGGCCTGGCCGCCGGCTTCGAAGCTCGATTTGAGGTTCGCGGCGGCACGCCGAAGCGGACTGGTGACCGCCTCGGCAGCCTTGGAGATGCCAGAGGTCGCAACCCCGGAGGCGCCGCCTGCGCGATAGGCGGCAGTGGCGCCCCCGGCGAGCGCAGCACCGCCGCGTGCCGCACTGGCAGCGGCGCCACCGATGAGTCCCGCGCCGCCGACCGCGAGACCGGCGCCAGCCGCGACAATGCCGCCAGCGGCGAGGCCGGTCGCGACAGCAGCGCCGGCTCCGAGCTGCGGTCCGCCCGACACCAGCCCGTTTGCGATGCCGGGCCCGAAGATACCGAGGCCGAGCAGCGCCAGCGCCGCGAGCACGATCGCCATGGCGTCGTCGATCGACGGCTGTGCGCCGCCGAAGCCCGCGGTGAACTGAGCGAACAGCGTCGAGCCGATGCCGACGATGACGGCGAGCACCAGCACTTTGATGCCGGAGGAGACGACGTTGCCGAGCACGCGCTCGGCGGCGAAGGCCGTCTTGCCAAAGAGGCCGAAGGGAATCAGCACGAACCCGGCCAGCGTCGTCAGTTTGAATTCGATGAGGGTGATGAAGAGCTGGATCGCGAGAATGAAGAAGGCGAGCAGCACCATCACCCAGGCGAACAGCAGCACCGTGATCTGGATGAAGTTCTCGAAGAACGAGACGTAGCCCATCAGGCCGGAGATCGAGTCGAGTATGGGGCGGCCGGCATCGAGGCCGACCTGAGCGATGCGGCCAGGTCGAAGGAAATCCGCCTCGGCCATTCCCGTGCCGGAGGCTTTCAGACCGAGCCCGGCGAAGCTCTCGAAGACGATGCGAGAGAGGCTGTTCCAGTTGCCGATTAGGTAGGCGAAGACACCGACAAAGAGCGTCTTCTTCACCAGCCGCGCGATGATGTCGTCGTCGGCGCCCCAGGACCAGAAGAGGGCGGCCAGCGTCACGTCGATCACGATCAGCGTGGTCGCGATGAAGGCGACCTCGCTGCCGAGCAAGCCGAAGCCGCTATCGATGTACTGGGTGAAAACCGCCAGGAAACGGTCGATGACGCCGGTGCCGCCCATCTTATCGCTCGTCCTTCGGCGGGGGTTGATCGAGGGGCCTGGCGCCCGTTGCGACGCTTGGCGACGTCCGCGCGCTGGGAAACATTTCGGCCGGCGAGGGTTCCGGGGGACGGCTGCCGCCGCCAAGGAAGCGGCGCCGGTTCTCGGCCCATGCGTGCAGGCAGCCAGGATCGTGCGCGCCGGCTTCTCCAAGGACCTGGCAGCCGGCCAGCTCGGCCCGCAGCGGATCGGCATCGACGGCCGCGGGCGAAGCTGTCGAGCCCTCAGCGAGCTTACGATCGCTATGCCGGAACTGGATGGCGGTCGCGGCGATCGCGACCAGCACGAACGCCATCGCCGCCGCGCGTGCCGCCATTGCCGCGGTGATGCGCGGCGTCATCAGTGAAACATCGTGATGGTGGTCGGCTGGTAGCCCGAGCCGGGCGTCAGGAAGCGGCGAAGTTGTTCCTTCGCCTGGTCCTGAGCCGCGGCTTGCTGCGCGGATTGGAGCGTCTGCGCGCGTCCCTGGGCCGCGACCGCGGCCGTGAGGTCCGCGAGTTGCTGCGCCTGGAGAGCGAGCATCTGATTGCCCGCCTGCGTCGCCTGAAGCGCCCCGGTCGCGGACTGGCTCGACGTGACCAACGCCGACATCTGTGTGCGGTTGGTGTCGAGATTGCCGACGACGCCGGCCTGGACGCGCAAGGCGTCCTGGAAGCCTCCGACCGAGTTCTGCCACCGCTGTTGGGCGTTGGCGATCAGGGCCTGATTGGACTGGCTGGCGTTCGCGCCGCCATAGGTGGTCTGGAACGCGTGGTCGATCTGCTGAACGTTGTAGGCAATGTTCTGTGCCTGGGCGAGGAGCTGCTGGGTGCGCTGGATCGACGACTGAAGTTGTTGCAGCGACGAGTAAGGCAGGCTCGCGAGATTGCGCGCCTGGTTGATCAGCATCTGCGCTTCGTTCTGCAGCGAGGTGATCTGGTTTGTGATTTGCTGAAGCTCGCGCGCGGCTGTCAGCACATTCTGGGAGAAGTTGTTCGGATCGAAGACGATCCATTGTGCGAAGGCCGGCGGCGCGGCGACGGCAAGCGAAAGGGCAAGCGCGCCCGACGCCGCCAACTGGCGAAGACGAATGCGGGTCATGGCTGTGTCTCCAGGTTTCGGAGGGCGGGGATGAGATCGGCGGCCCAACCGGCGTCTCGCAGGCGCAGCCAGGCGGCGAGGAAGCCGTCGCGTCCGTGCTCGGCGAGCAGGCGCTCGATGGCGGCCTGGTCGGACTTCGATGAAGCGGCGGTGAAGGCCAGCGCGACGTCGCCGAGGCCCAATTCGAACAGGCGATTGCCCCGTCGCGACTGGCAGTAGTAGTCGCGCTTCGGCGTGGCTCTCGCGAGGATCTCGATCTGACGGTCGTTCAGGCCGAAGCGGCGATAGATGGCGGTGATCTGCGGCTCGATCGCGCGCTCGTTCGGCAGGAACAGCCGCGTCGGGCAACTCTCGATGATGGCGGGCGCAATCGCGCTGCCATCGATATCCGAAAGGGATTGGGTGGCGAAAATGACGCTCGCGTTCTTCTTGCGCAGCGTCTTCAGCCATTCGCGGAGCTGACCGGCGAATCCTTCGTCGTCGAGGGCGAGCCAGCCTTCATCGACAATCAGCAGCGTTGGCCGCCCGTCGAGCCGGCCTTCGATGCGGTGGAAGAGATACGCCAGCACGGCGGGCGCCGCGCCCGTGCCGATGAGGCCTTCGGTCTCGAATGCCTGGACGCTGGCTTCGCCGAGACGTTCGGCCTCGGCGTCGAGCAGGCGGCCGTAGGGACCGCCGAGACAATAGGATTGCAAGGCGCGCTTCAGGGCCTGAGATTGCAGCAATACCGACAGGCCGGTCAGGGTGCGTTCCGCGATCGGCGCGCTGGCAAGCGACGAGAGCGCCGACCACAGGAGATCCTTCGCCTCGGGGGTGACGCTGATCTTCTCGCGCGCGAGGATGGCTGCGATCCATTCCGCCGCCCAGCCGCGTTCGGCCGCATCGTCGATCAGAGCCAAGGGCTGCAAAGCCACGGGTTCGGTCGCATCGCCGGACAGCGCGCCGCCGAGATCATGCCAGTCGCCGCCCATCGCAAGCGCCGCGGCACGGATCGAGCCGCCGAAGTCGAAGGCGAATATCTGGGAGCCGGCGTATCGGCGGAACTGCAACGCCATCAGCGCCAGCAACACCGACTTGCCGGCGCCGGTCGGCCCGACCACGAGCGTGTGTCCGACATCGCCAACATGAAGGCTGAAGCGGAACGGCGTCGAGCCTTCGGTCCGCGCGAAGAACAGTGGCGGCGCCTTGAAATGCTCGTCGCGCGCCGGGCCGGCCCAGACGGCCGAGAGCGGGATCATGTGCGCGATGTTGAGTGTCGAGACAGGCGGCTGGCGGACATTGGCGTAGGCATGGCCGGGCAACGATCCGAGCCACGCTTCGACGACGTTGACCGTCTCGGCCATGCAGGTGAAGTCGCGGCCCTGGATGACCTTCTCGACGAGACGCAACTTTTCGTTGGCGTTGCGCGGGTCGTTGTCCCAGACCGTGACGGTCGCGGTGACGTAGGCCTGCCCGATAACGTCCGAACCCAACTCCTGGAGCGCGGCATCCGCGTCCATCGCCTTGTTGTGGGCATCGGTGTCAAGCAGCGCCGACGCCTCGTTGGTCATTACCTCCTTGAGGATCGCCGCGATGGACTTGCGCTTGGCGAACCATTGGCGCCGGATCTTCGTCAGCAGCTTCGTCGCATCGGTCTTGTCGAGCATGATCGCGCGAGTGGACCAGCGGTACGGGAAGGCGAGCCGATTGAGCTCGTCGAGAAGCCCTGGTGTGGTCGAAGTCGGGAAGCCGACGACGGTCAGCACGCGCAGATGCGCGCTACCCAGCATCGGCTCCAGCCCGCCGGTCAGCGGCTGGTCGGCCAGCACCGCATCGAGGTGCATGGGAATTTCGGGCACGCGGACGCGCTGATGCCTGGTCGAGATGGTGGCGTGCAGATAGGTCAGCGTTTCAGCATCATCGAGCCAGGCGCTCTCGGGCATGAAGCCCTCGACGAGCTGAAGGACGCGACCGGTGCGATCGATGAAGCCGCGCAACGCCTCGCGGGCATTGGCCCCTTCGGCCCGCTTACGGCCTTCGTAGAGGAACCGTTCGGCGCGGGCGGCGTCTTCGGCTGGTGGCAACCAGAGGAAGGTCAGGAAGTAGCTGGACTCGAAGTGGACTCCTTCCTCTTCGAATTCCGCCTTGCGCTCGGCCTCGACGAGGGCCGACGCCGCGTCGGAAAAGCGGCTTTCCGGATAATGGAAGGCGGGATGGCGCTGGGCCTCGACGAAGACCGCCCATCCCGATCCCAGCCGCCGCAACGCATTGTTGAGCCGGCCGGCGACGGCGACGAGTTCAGCCGGCACCGCGCTATCGAGATCGGGACCGCGAAAACGCGCCGTGCGCTGGAAGCTGCCATCCTTGTTGAGGACAACGCCTTCGTCGACCAGCGCCGCCCATGGCAGGAAATCCGCGAGACGGGTCGTCGGGCGGCGATATTCGGCGAAGTTCATCATCGGGCGATGTCCATTGAGTGGGCCTCAGACGCCGAGATGGCCGGGGATGCGCAGATGGCGGCGCACCACATCGACGAACATCGGATCGCGCTTCGCCGCCCAAACCGCGGCGGTATGTCCGATCACCCAAAGCAGCAGCCCGGGGATCCACAGGCGAAGGCCGAGACCCAGAGCCGCGGCCAATGTCCCGTTCAGGATCGCAACGGCGCGAGGCGCCCCGCCGAGCAGGATCGGCTCGGTCAGCGCCCGGTGAACGGGAGCGACGAAGCCTGGAACGGTTTCGTCGGCGGCCAGCGTCGCCATCAGATGAGCGCCCCGCCGCCGAAGGAGAAGAACGACAGGAAGAAGCTCGATGCGGCGAACGCGATCGACAGGCCGAAGACGATCTGGATCAAGCGGCGAAAGCCGCCGGAGGTGTCGCCGAACGCCAGGGTCAGCCCGGTGACGATGATGATGATCACCGCGAGGATCTTGGCCACCGGCCCTTCGACCGACTGCAGGATCTGATTGAGCGGTTGCTCCCACGGCATGTTCGAGCCGGCGGCCCAGGCGGGGGCGCTGGTCAGCGTCACGAAGCCGATCGCGGCGGCGGTAGCGATATGCTGGCGGATAAGGAACGCTCGGCGGATCATGGCTGGTCTCCTGCTGGTGAAATTGCGTAGTCGCCGGACTGTCCCAGGCCGGTGACTTGGACGAGTTCCGAGAGCCGCCGCTCCGACCCGCGACCGGTGAGCACCGCGACTACGTTGATGGTCTCGGCGATGAGGGCGCGCGGAACGGTGATGACCGCTTCCTGGATCAGCTGCTCGAGGCGGCGCAGCGCGCCGATGCCCGTGCCGGCGTGGATAGTGCCGATGCCGCCGGGATGGCCGGTGCCCCAGGCCTTGAGGAGATCGAGCGCCTCGGCGCCGCGCACCTCGCCGATCGGGATCCGGTCGGGGCGCAGCCGAAGCGAGGAGCGCACGAGATCGGAGAGCGAAACGACGCCGTCCTTGGTGCGCAGCGCGACCAGGTTGGGCGCCTGGCATTGAAGTTCGCGGGTGTCTTCGATCAGCACCACGCGGTCCGCCGTCTTGGCGACCTCGGCGAGCAAGGCGTTGGTGAGGGTGGTCTTGCCGGTCGACGTGCCGCCCGCGACGAGGATGTTGCGGCGCTCGGCCACCGCGCGGCTCAGCACTGCCGCTTGCGCCGGCGTCATGATTCCAGCGGCGGCGTAATCGTCGAGCGTGAAGACAGCGACCGCGGGTTTGCGGATCGCGAATGCCGGCGCCGCCACGACGGGAGGCAGAAGACCCTCGAACCGCTCCCCCGTCTCGGGCAACTCGGCCGAGACGCGCGGCGCGCCTGCGTGAACCTCGGCGCCGACATGGTGCGCGACGAGGCGGACGATGCGCTCGCCGTCGGCGGCCGAGAGGCGCTCTCCCGTGTCGGCCAATCCGGTCGACAATCTGTCGATCCAGAGCCTGCCGTCGGGGTTCAGCATTACTTCGACGATTGCCGGGTCTTCGAGGAAGGCGGCGATCGCCGGACCGAGGGCGGTGCGCAGCATGCGCGCGCCTCTTGAAACCGCCTCGGACTGGAAGGAATGGACCGCCACGTTCGACCCCGCTTCGAGCCGACCGCAGATCGCGATCGGTGATGGGGACGATTAGAAAGGGCAGGAATTGGGGCGGTTCAACAAGCCTGTGGGCGTAGTAGCGCCCTGGCGTGCAGAGACAGGGAGGCGGCAAGCCGGTGGCTTGGAGGGCGCATGCCGTTCGGGTAAAACTTACTCGCCGTCTGTTGAATCTTCCAATGGCTCTGGCGTCGTGATTCCTGCGATGTCATTGGGAATTTCCTGCAGAAGACTTTGCCCTTTCTGCAGGCGGCGCCCGAGCGCCTCGATGAACCCCTCATAGCGCTCGCGGCCCTTTACCTGCGCGGCGGCCTGCGCGTCGCTCGGCAGGGGCGGCGTGATGGTCAGCCAAAATCGCACGAATAGCGCCAGAGTTTCGGTCGAGATGCCGACATTTCGCTCAAGCCTTTGCACCTGGCGGGACAGCCGATCGAGGCGGCGGGTGAAGGCGGCTTCACGCCGATCCGCGCCATCGGGCGACAGGAAGGACGCGACGGCGGCCTCGACAATCGCCGAGCGCGATAGCCCTTTGCGGTCGGCAAGATCCGCGATCTGCTTCAACAGAGCCGGCGGGAAATAGACATTCATCCGGTCGCGCATCGGCTGTCTTTCAAAGTTCGAGTCCATCCGCTGGGTCGAGCGATGCCTGTCGCGCGAGACCTCGCATTTGTTGGCGGAGGACCCGGGCCTGGCGCGCGGCGTCTTCAGCTTCATCGTCGATGACGGCGAATTCCTCATGCGCGGGGGCATTCGTCGTTTCCCTCACGATCGCCACATGGTCGGGAAGTTCGGGTTCACGCCGCACGCCGCCGTTCGCCATGTCCTCGGCTTTTGCGAACTCGGCGAGCATCGCCGCCGATGGTTTTTGTGGGGCGAGCGCGGACCAATTGTCGGGCTTGGATGGGGCCGGTTTGCTCGCAAGCGTCGGCGGCGGCAGAACGCGCTCGATCAGCCGCGTGTCCTCGAAATACCGAGCCTTCTTCGCCCGGATCGGTGGCGTTCCCGCCAGCATGACGATCTCGTCGGCGGGCGGGAGCTGCATCACCTCACCGGGCGTGAGCAATGGCCGCGCAGTTTCGGACCGCGAGACCATCAGATGACCGAGCCAGGGCGAAAGCCGATGCCCGGCGTAGTTCTTCATGGCCTTCATCTCAGTGGCAGTGCCGAGCGCGTCCGACACGCGCTTGGCCGTGCGCTCGTCATTGGTCGCGAAGCTGACGCGGACATGGCAGTTGTCGAGGATCGAATTGTTCGCGCCGTAGGCTTTCTCGATCTGGTTCAGTGACTGGGCGATCAGAAATGCCTTGAGGCCGTAGCCGGCCATGAAGGCCAAGGCGCTCTCGAAGAAGTCGAGTCGGCCGAGTGCTGGAAACTCGTCGAGCATGAGCAGCACGCGATGCCGACGATTTTTGGCATGCAGGTCTTCGGTCAGGCGTCGGCCGATCTGGTTCAGCACCAGGCGGATCAACGGCTTGGTGCGGCTGATGTCGGACGGCGGTACGACGAGATAGAGCGTCGCGGGGCGCGCGTCCGCGATCAGGTCGGAGATGCGCCAGTCGCAACGGCGCGTGACCTGCGCCACGACGGGGTCGCGATAGAGGCCGAGGAACGACATGGCGGTCGACAACACGCCGGATCGTTCATTGTCGGATTTGTTCAGAAGCTCCCGCGCGGTGGATGCCACCACGGGATGCGTTCCCGCGTCGCCCAGATGGGGCGTGGTCATCATCGCCTGGAGCGTCGTTTCGATCGGTCGCCTGGGATCGGAGAGGAAGGCCGCGACGCCGGCCAGGGTCTTGTCCGCCTCGGCATAGAGGACATGCAGGATGGCGCCGACCAGCAGCGAGTGGCTGGTCTTCTCCCAATGGTTGCGGCGCTCAAGCGAGCCTTCCGGATCGACGAGCACGTCGGCGACGTTCTGGACATCGCGGACTTCCCATTCGCCGCGGCGAACCTCGAGCAACGGGTTGTAGGCGGCGGAGGCCGAATTGGTGGGGTCGAACAGCAGCACGCGGCCATGTAAGGCACGGAAGCCGGCAGTGAGTGTCCAGTTCTCGCCCTTGATGTCGTGGACGATAGCGGAGCCCGGCCAGGTCAGCAGCGAGGGGACGACGAGGCCCACGCCCTTGCCGGACCGCGTGGGGGCGAAGCAGAGCACGTGCTCCGGACCATCATGGCGGAGATACTCGCGATCAAGCTTTCCGAGCACGACGCCGTCCGACCCCAGCAGCCCCGCGCCCTTGATCTCGACTGGCGTCGCCCAGCGGGCCGAACCATAGGTCTCGATGTTCTTCGCCTCGCGGGCACGCCAGACGGACATGCCGATGGCGACGGCGATCGAGATGAAGCCACCGGACGCGGCGATGTAGGCGCCCTCCACGAAGACCGGCGGCGCGTAGGCATCATAGGCGTACCACCACCAAAAGAAGGCTGGTGGGAGATACACCGGCACGCCACGCGCCAGCTCGAACCACGGTTGCCCGAGTTCAGGCTGGAAGCCGAGCCTCCACGCCGTCCACTCTGTCGCGGCCCAGATCGTGAAGAGCACGATCAGGAAGACGACGATGATCTGGCCCCATAGGATTTTGGTGGCGGACAAGTTCGGGTTCCTCGACAGCAAATACCGTCAAGGTCGTGCGTGGGCGCCAAGGGTTGCAAGTCATTGCCGTCAGGGATCGTAGGTTCGGGCGCGGTGGCGGGCAGAAACAGGGATTATCGTAAGAAGATCGCGGCGCGGCTGGCAGTGGCCATGATCGGCCACGGGATCCGTCGAGCTATTTCAGGTGGCCAGACAGCATGCGGCCGTTTGGATGCGCTCCGCGGTGAAACAGTTTAGCGTGTGACCGGGCTTCCGAGGTTGTTCCTTGCCATCATCTTCAGTTTTCATCGGGATCGACGTTGCGTGTGCCGTTGGCAAGCGGTTGCCGCTCTGCGTGGTGGCAGCGGACTATCCGCTGATGCCACTGACAATCCCGAAGCACCTCGCGGGGCTTATTCCTCGTGGCGTCGGCAACAGGGAAATCATCGCGGCCGCGCCCTTTGAGCAGTCGGCGCGCGGCGTCGTGAGCGCAATCGCGCGTATCCGAGATGAGATGGGATGGAAAGTCGAAAGGATCGCCGTCGATGCTCCTGCTGCGCCGCCCGCAAAAGGCTCGCGAGCGTCGGAAGTCGAACTTGGACGTCTTGGCCTGTCCTCCTTCCGAACGCCTGTGGCGACTGCCTGGGCAGGCATCCGTGAGAAGTGCATCGACCATTTGAGCCTTGGCGGCACGGCTGCAACTCTTCCGCATGCAAATAAGATTTGGATGCTCTTTGGTTTCAGACTTTTCGCCTTGCTGAATGACGAGCTCCACGCCGAGGTCATCGAGGTGTATCCGTTCGCCATTGTCCGCGCTTTGCTTCCCGCGTGCGAGCACAAGTCATCGGAACAGGGATATCGAGAT
Source organism: Acidiphilium sp. C61 (assembly GCF_905116885.1). Classification (NCBI taxonomy): domain Bacteria; kingdom Pseudomonadati; phylum Pseudomonadota; class Alphaproteobacteria; order Acetobacterales; family Acidocellaceae; genus Acidiphilium; species Acidiphilium sp. C61. The sequence goes on from NZ_CAJHNI010000005.1 coordinate 253,399, forward strand.
CAGCTCTTTGCGGTCTCGGCTCGTACGGGATGGGAACCGCAGGCTCTCGAAGCGAAGCTGAAGGCAACGGTGCCAGGCAGCCGGCATGATCGGCTGGACGCATTTATGGCGGCCTGGGTCGGTAGTCTGCCGCCAGAAGAGCGGCGCGCTTTTGGCGACGCCCGGCAGCCCGATGACGCGATTTGGGTGCCATCGTGATCTGTTGCGTCGGCGGCAATGCGGCCTCGGGCAAAGCTGCGCCTGCCACCCCTTGGGTTTTCGAGCGTCGGCTATAATCCAAGTTCCCGCTTGCGCCCGAATCCCCATTCGATCCCGCCGCCGTCCCGCGCTACGCCTGACACATGCCGGCCAAGCTGCTTCTCTAACGGCGGCGACCACGGGACGAGCTGGAAACCCAGGCCGTTGTCGATCATGGCGAACCTGCCGGAGGTGAGCGTGAGGCTCTGACGATAGGTTCCGGCAACTTGCTCGCCCGCGGCGGTCTGTCGATATGGCAGGCCGGTCTCGGCCGACAGCCTGGTGCCGACTGCGCTGAGCTCGCTGCGTCGCAGCGTGTCGAGCAGATCGCGCTGCAAAACGATGCGCTGGCCTTGCCGGCGAGCGAAGCCCTCACCGGCAAGGTGTTCAGCGCGAGCGGTCATGGCTTCCCGAACCTCGCCGCCGAACCCGCCCATCGAAAGCGGCAACGGCTGACGCTCGACCAGCCGGTGATCGAGCCAGGTGGCGCCCGGCGCGGTGACCTGGCGGGCAAGGTCGATGTCGGATCGGTTCGCCAGCAACAATGTCGGCCGCTGGTCATCGGCGCCACCGAACCGGCGCACCTCGACGATGCCACCGATGGGCGGGGCATGGGCGAAGGCTTCGGTATCCCGAAACCGCACGTGGTGAGCGCGGCCATCCGTGCCGTCGATCACGGCGTAGGCTTCCCCGGTTAGTTCGTCGTGCAGGCCTTTGTCCACGAGCCGGCCGATAATCGGCGACGTCGCCGCACCCGTGTCGATGACATAGTCGGCGACGCCGCGCTCGAAGCCATTGTCGGTGAGGGCGCGGTGCATGGTTTTGATGATATCGCCGCGCATGCCGAGATCGCGGAGGCTTCGTTCAGCTTCGAGCCCGACCATCCATTCGCCGGGGCCAGCGGGCGCGGCGAGCCCCATTGTTTCCAGATGCTGGAGCCGGCCGATCATGAGCCGGCGGGTCTCCGGATCGGCCGCGCCCGGATGCTCCGGCCGGAGATCGATGTACCCTGTCTCGTCGGCGGCCATGCGTATCTCGGCGTCGAGCCGGGTCCAGCGCTCGGCGCCGACATCGCGCTCAAGCGCGGAGCGGATTTCATGCTCGGGCTTCGGACCGAGTTCGATCGATACAAGCTCCTCGGCCCGGGAGCGCAAGCCGCGGCTGATATAGTCGCGGGAGATCACGAGGTCCTGGCCGGTCTCATCGACGCCGCGCACCAATAGATGGACGTGCGGGTTGTCGGTGTTCCAATGGTCGACGGCGATCCAATCGAGCCTGGTCCCAAGGTCGGCTTCCATCTGCCGCGCGAGGTCTCGCGTGAAAGCTCGGAGATCGGTCATCTCGGCGGCGTCTTCGGGTGAGACGATGAAGCGGAAGTGATGCCGGTCATCCTTCGTTCGATCGGCAAATCCGGCATCATCGACGCGGTCGGTCTCGGCATCGAACATCCGCGCCTTCTCGCCGTCACGCGTCACGCCCTCGCGCTTCAGATAGGCGACATGCGCCGACATAGGCGCGGAGCGGAAGGCCCGTCCCTGGTGGCGCGCAACACGGGCCGTCACGGCAACCCGCCTGCTGTTCGTGAACAGCCGGTTGCGACTGAAGGCAAGCCGGCCGCGCCCGAAGGTCGAGCGGCCGACGCCTGTCCGCTTTCCGGCTCCATTCGCTGAGGGCGTGTGGCCTGCCTTCTTGGCGGCGCGCAGCACCTGGTTGATGAAACTCTTGGACTTGCCGGCGCGGGTGCTGCGGATGCGGCCAGGCCGAACGCGGAAATCGTCGCCGGAGCCGCTCATCCGCAGAATCCCAGGCGCGAAAAGCGGATGGTGCCGCTATTTCCATTGATATTACTGAACTTATGTCCCGGAGCGGCACGCGACCCGACCGCCCGGCACGGAGAAAGACAAGCCCGTTCAAGGGCTTGGATGCCGACCGGAGAGCCGCTTTTATCTTGCCGTCGTCTGGTCGTGTTTCCCTGTCCACCCCCCTCCATCGTCAAACCCACGATGCAGTCCGCCAGCGCCCGAAGAAATGCGCCATCGCTCACCGGGGCAGCTCCCGAGCAGAGACTCGCACGAAGAGGCTGTCGGAACGCGGCACGAGAGCCGACATATCGACGATGCGACCGGAGCTTGGTGAACGGTTTGGACGCACCGATGCCGACGCATCATCGACACTCGGAGCGCCTTGGTCCTGTCCGACAAAGATCGGCCCCTCGGTCCAGGAACGCGCGACCGAAGCGATTGCCATCGCGTCCTCGATCCGCCCTTCACCGATCAGCGGTGCAATCGCGGCGACATAGGCTCGCGTTTCGTTCGGAAGCTGTCGGCCTGTCGCCAAATGCTCCTCATACCGACCGGGTCCGGCGTTGTAGGCGGCGAGAAAGCCCGGCGATCCGTAGCGATCGTGCAGCTCTCGGAGAAAGGCCGCACCCGCCAGAATATTGTCGTGCGGATCGTAGGGATTGGCGCCGAGTCCGTGACGAGCGCGAAGGCTCGCCCATGTCGCCGGCATGATCTGCATTAGGCCCATCGCGCCTTTCGGAGAGAGGGCGTGGACATCGTCCCCGCTCTCGGCATGCATGACGGCGCTGATCCAGGACACGGGAATCCCGAACCGCTGTGACGCCTCCGCGACGAACGCCGTGAAGGGATCGGAGGCGCGCGCGACAGATGCGGCGTTGCCCTGTGCGAATGCCGGGGACGCGAAGGGCGTGCTGCCCGCCATGCCCATCATCACGATGATGGCGGTTGCAATGGCTGTTGGACGGGCGCGCAATCGGTTGCCGATCCGACGTGAGCGGACCAGCGGCTGCTGGGCTGCACGATGAGTTGTCGTGTGCATGGGTCACCCTCGCTCATCGCGTTTCGCCGGGCGGTTCCAGAGCAGATTGAAACTCGATCCCTTCGCTTCAGCCTGGAACAAATTCGCGCGGATGGGCTGAGTGAAGGCTGGATCGTCGATCAGCAACGAGACATACGCTCCGGCCTTCTCGCCGGTGCGCTTCCAAGCGGCGCCGACCTCGGGGCCATCGGCGCTGTCGCCTACGTGAACCCGAAAGTCCGGCGCGTTCTCGCCGTCCCCGGCATTGGCCGGAACGAGGGCGAGTTCGACATCGATGGTGAGCGTACGCAGCCGGCCGCAATAGCCGTCTTGGGTGCGGGTGAAATTCCCGATGTGGGCCATTTGGACATCCTTTCCGTTGCAGGGTTGCGGTGGTCTCAGTGCGTCGCGGCACGCCAAACAAAGCGGCCGTCGTCTCCTTCATCGGTCCAAAGAGGAACCGCGCGACCGACGATCGAGCTGGCTGGAAGCGGGCCGAAATACCGGCCGTCCAGACTGTCGGGCACGCCGGGGTTCATCAGGAAAACGTCGCCAGCGGCAACGGTCCGACAGCCTTGCCAGTCAGGGAGATCGCGTCCGCGCCGGTCGCGGGCTTGCGCTTCGCCGACCTCGACACGGTCGATGGTGATGCGGAGCCCATGCCGGCACACGCTCTGTCCCGGCAGCGCCAGGACACGTTTCATCAAGGGCACGCCGCGCGGCAGGTAGCCGCCATCGGCGAGGAAGCTCGCGATGGGTTCCGGCGGCATGACGGCGACAAGTTCGGTGTCGCGTAGCGCGCCTGGTGGCCGCACGGCGTAGAGGCCGATCGGGGTGCTCGCGCTGGCGTTCCAGATGAGCCTGGGAAGAGGCTTGACGAACGCGACGCCCACGGTCGCCATCGCCGAAAAATAGGTGGCCATAACCCATCCGACGCGGGTCATGGCTGCGCCCTCCGGCGCAACAGCCACGCATCGTGCTGCGCGCGCGTATAGGGCCGCGGTTCGTGCCCGACGGTCAGGCGGCTGTGGACATGGCGCCAATGATCCGGCGCGATGTCGGCCGGTTCAACGCCCATCGCTTCCACGGCATCGATGGCCTGAAGCACGCGCTCGACCTTCGGCCAGCCATCGATGTGCAGCATGATTTCGCCGCCGGGACGGACGAAGGGAAGCGTCTGATAGGATTCACGCGCGGCGACGGCGCGCACGATATCGATGCGCGAACTGACGGTTCCGAAGTCGTTGGCAGACCAGCGCACGAACGCGAAGACGGTGCCGCTTCGAAAGCCGAGGGTGCGGCGGCGGCGGTCGAGGATTTTCTCTTCGACGTAATCGCCGAAGCGGATCCAGTTCTCGATCCTCTTCTCGTACCAGGTCAGTTCGACTTGCGTGAGGCTGTCGGACAAGCGGCCGGCATGCGAATCTTGCCGATTCGCTGCGGACTGCGCGTGGTCGGTCATGATGCGTCTCCAGAGTCGGGAAATTCGCGCGCCAGCAGCTCGCGCAGCATGTCGGCGACGGTGACGCCGCGCCGGAAAGCGGCGACCTTGATGCGGCCGCGCAAGCCGGGCGTGACGTCGATGGTGAGCCGAGCTGTGAAAGCGTCGGCCTTCGCCGGACAACCGGCCGGTATGTCCGGCGCTTTGATCCAGCTCTCGGCGTCACCGGGACGGGAGGCGAAGCCGCGCTTCGATTGACGCTCGGTCATCGGCCGATCCTCGCGATCTCGGCGGCGAGTGCTGCGATCTCGCGCGTGGCCGGACTGTTTGCGCCGAGGTCGGCGACAAGCCGACCTGTACGCGCGCTATCGGCAAAGGCGACGCGCTGTCCAATCGTGACCTTGAGGACCGGCGGCTGGTGATCGGCCAACGATTCGGCGGTCTCCCGCGCGATGACGGTGCGCGCGGCGCATCGATTGAGGACAAAGCGCGCGGCGAGTTGCGGCCGGAAAATGCGCGCCTCGTCGATCAGCTTCAGCGTCTCGCCCGAAGCCCAGCCGTCGAACGGCGAAGGCTGCGCGGGGATCAGGACGAGATCGGCGGCGAGCAACGCCGAGCGCATCAGCCCGGCGACACGCGGCGGCCCGTCGATGACGATGTGATCGGCGTCGCGGGCAAGTTCGGGCGCTTCGCGATGAAGCGTGTCGCGCGCCAGGCCGATGACGCCGAACAGCCTCGGCAGCCCTTCCTTTGCCCGCTGCTCGGACCAATCGAGGGCCGAGCCCTGCGGGTCGGCATCGATGAGGGTGACGCGGCGGCCTTCACGAGCCCACTGGCCGGCGAGATGAAGCGCCAGCGTGGTCTTGCCGACGCCACCCTTCTGATTGAGGAGCGCGACGATCACGACGCGCCTCCGGACTTGGTTGGGAACGGGTGCGTCGGACCCGCAGCTTGGACCGGCGGTCGCTCTCCCCCGTCCCGATAGCGCCCCTTTTCCTTCCCGGCAGGCCGCGGTTCGGATCGAGTTTCCCCGCCGCCAACTACTAGAAGGTTAGAATCTTGGTTAGACTCTAAGTTAAGGGCGCGAATTTCGCTTTTGCGCTCGTGACTTATGACCGATTCCGGTTCCCGATAGCACGAGGGTCGGGTTCCTGATGGCACGATAGCGCCGGTTCCCGATAGCACGACGCTATCCACAGGTTGTCCACAGGCTGCCGGCTCGAAGGCGAGCAGGGTGCGGCCGCTGATTTCGACTTCAACGAAGAGCGTGTATCCCGGCAGCGGCTGGCGGCGGATGATGTCCCGCAGCTCGAAAGCAAAGCGCTTGAACGGCGACAGGCTGCCGGACTTCAGATGGAGATGGCGGAAATCGAAGCGCCAGCCGTTCCGCTGATGGCCGCCGTGCTTGCGGACAATGCGGTAAAGCCAGCGCTCCATGCCGCCGGTCAGGTCGAAATACGCGCGGTCGATGGTGAGGACGAGCGCATCGTCGAGAACGGCACGGTAGAACCAGTCGGGGACGATAAGCTCGATACCGCCGGGATGACCGTGGCCGTCGGCGCGTTCCGTCCATTCGTTGATCCAGGAGAAGCGGTGCATCCGCCGCTCGGCCGGTTGCCGTAGAGATGTAGCGACCGTCGTCGATTGCAGCCGGTCGAGCGCCGCCTTCAGGCGCTGATAGTCACGCAGCGATGTCCCGCGCCCGGTGAAATTGAGTATCTCGTAGGGCGTCGCCGCCATCAGGCGCGACGTGCGCAAGCCGGCGTCGCGCGCCTCGACGATCTGGGAAGCGGCCCAGATCAGAACGTCGGCGTCCCAGATCGTGGCCATGCCATGTTCGGGGACAGCCTCGACGCGGATTGCAACATCGCCCGAACGGAAGTCGATCGGAGTCGAACGGTGGGATTTGGCGAGACTGAAAAAGGGATAAGCCATGAGGTCCTGCGCATCGCGAGGCGCGAGATCGCCGGGGAGCGCGCGGAACAGTTCGAGCTGCTCGCGTTCCGATCCGGTGCAATGTCGCGTCGACATGAGGGGAGCTGCCGGGGAGGTCAGCGGCGTGTCTGGCCGGCATAAGCCGGCGAGACAGCTGCGTGGCGCTTGGCGGGAAGCACCTCGCCCACGCCAGGGTCGGATGTCGACGCCTTGGCGCCCCGCGCCACCCACGCCTGCAGATCTTCGAAGTTGTAGACGACGCGCCCGCCGAGCTTCGAATAGCGCGGGCCAGTGCCATAGGTGCGGTGCTTTTCGAGCGTCCGCCCGGAGAGGCCAAGGAACCGCGCGGCTTCGGGCGTGCGCAAATAGCGTGGCGGGAGCTGGGGGATCGCTGCGGACATCGGTGGCCTCCGTGTTGTCGGGGAAGGCCGCCGGTTATCGGCGGCCGTCTGCGATCACGGTGGCGAAGGGTTGCCGCGTAGGGGGATGGTGAAGATGGGGGGTGCCGAATTCGCCACCCCCGCGGGACCGGCGATCTCGGGCCTCGCACGATCAATCGGGCCGGCGCGGACCCAGGAGATTGCGATAGTCACCGCGCATCGTGGTGATGCCGGTGCGCACCAGGCGGATGACCGTGTCGCGGAGGGATGCGGTCTTCCAGGACTCGGCGGCGAGGCGGGTCGGGTCGAAGAGCGCTTCGGCGATGGCCCGGTAACTGGCGCCCGCCAGGTGCCCGTCGAGGGCACGCAAGGCCGCGATCAAACGCTCGCCTTTACGGAGGGGGGCGGGCGGCGTTCGTGGTCTCCCGTGCGCGATGAACCGCCAGAAGCGCAGCGCCGCGTCGGTGCGTTGTGGGGCAGTGGCGTCCAGCGGGATGAGCGCGGCCATAGGCATCGCGCCGCTGGGCGGATCAATCAGCCAGAGCTGATGATTGATCCCGTCGTCTTTGATCATGACGTGCGTGCCGTCGTCGGCATCGCGCCGCACACTGTCGCTGGGAAAATCCGCCAACGAAACTGATGGTGTCGCTGCGCTGGCGGGTGCGGCCGTCAGGACAATGACCGACGCCAGTTCGTCGGACCGCCAGAAAACCGGTGATTGATCAGCGCGCCAATTTGGATCGGCAAGGAAATCGCAACCCCCAGCGCCGGCCGGGACCATCGGTCCCGTCATCGGCTTGAATTGGTGCAGCTTTGTAGGCGTTTCGGTAGTCTGGGTTGCGACGTAGGAACTCCCAGGCGAGGCTCGCGGGCTCCATCGTGGCGGCGTATTGATAGGCGGCGGGCGACCGCCAATCCTCCGTTGACATTGCACGTCTCCTTGCGAGGGATCACGGGATGCCTGGGCCAGTAGATATCTAATCTGGGCTTTTGGTGGCGCGATGTGCAGACCGGCCGCCGGCATTGGGCCATGCCCAATCCGGATCGGCGATTTTCAGGAAATCCGCAAAGCCGGGAGCACGCGTCGGATGAAAGACTGACGCGGTGGCCGTTGAACCCCGCCGTCAGCGCGCCGAGCGCAGCAGATCGCGGTAGCCGTGCTCGGTAAGCCAGCGTGCGCGTGCCAGGTGCGTTTCATGAGCGCGCCGGGCACGGTCCGGTTCCAACGCGGGATCGAGATCGAGCACGACTCGCGCGACCTCCTCCCAGGGGGCTCCCTCGGACGTCGCATCGAGCAATCGGAGATAGGTCGGCAGATGCGCCCGGTCGTAGTCAGTCACCTGCGCGCTGGTCGGGGCGGTTTCAGCGATAGGGGGGGCCGGAGGAGATGGCATGGTCTTCCCGAGGATTTACCCGTGTTGACGGAGAATGCTTGCGAAACTGGGACGTCGAGCCTGAAAGGCGCGGCTGGCGGAACGGCTCGGCGAGAGCGCCGCGTATTATAATACGTAGCGCCAAAATACGCGATTGGTGTCCATCCTGTGGATGGATATTCGACAGGTGTTCGGAGAGAATCTTCGCCGATTTCGCACGCAAGCCGGCCTCAGCCAAGAGGCCGTCGCTGTCCGAATGGGCGTGGATCGAGCACATGTGAGCAGTATGGAGCGGGGCCAGCAGAACGTCACGCTCCTGACGCTTTGGCATGCATCTCAGGCCGTCGGTGTGAAGCCTGCCGATCTCCTCGACGAAGACTTCGAGGTTGGTGGCGACCTTGCCGACCCTGAAGGCTCGTCGGCGTCATAGTCTTCCTGGCAGAAAAGAAGCCCCGCCCGGTTTCCCGAGCGGGGCGTCGCTGGCTGACCTCAGTCGCCGTTGGCCTTGCGGCCGCGGGACCAGATGAGGGTGAAGCCGTCGCCGTCCTCGTCGTCGAAGAGGTTGGCGTAGATCGGCGCGTTGAAGCTGGGATCGTCGAGCTTGACCGAGAGATAGTCGCGGTTCTCGGCGGAGCGCTTGGACCAGGCGGCGCCGATCTCGGCGCGGCCGACGAAGATGCGGTGGCTCGGGGCGTTGTCGCTGGCGCGGGTGGCCTCGGGGACGATGCGGACGTTCTTGGTCTGAACGCTGAGGGTGACGATTTCGCCCAGATAGTCGGTGCCGGATTTCTTGAAGGTGCCGATGTTCGCCATGGTAATTCTCCTTGTTCGCTGTTCTCGAGCCCGCGCCCATCGCGGCCTCGATGGCGATCGACAGACCGGAGGCGACCGACGCCGCACCCGCTTGCGGGCCGCAGCGCAGCGGAGGATGTCAGCCCGGAGAGTTTCTTGCCTCGCGAGGAATGGGCGGGCCGGGGTTCCCGCGCGATCTTTCGCGTGGGGTGGTCCCCCAGGGGAAGAAAGTCGCCGGGCGACATTGCGGCATAGGCGGTCGAGGCGAAGCCGTCCTTCGGTCAGATCCAGCCATTGGAGAGGCCGTATGGGGCAGGTGCGCCCTGACAGCGACCAATCAAGGAAGAACCTGGCGGACACCGGCCACCGAGAGCGCTTCGGCACGTCTGGGCAAACGGACCTGAGTTCAGACCTGTTCCGCCATCGGCCTGCGGCTATCACCTCGCCACCGAAAGACAACGTTGAAGGCATCAGCGATTTATCGGTAACGCACCGACAATGCCGCCTCGTCCAAGGGGATCACCGACTGTACCGCGATCTCGGTCTTGCCTTGGCGGTTCCCGCCAATGCCCGATCATCGACCTGCATCGGCGACGACCGGTCTGCCTTGACGGTGTCACCCTGCATCGGACCTGCCCGTGGTCCCGGCTGCGTTCAGCCCCTGATGATGCCCTATGTCGGGTGAGCGGGGGGCAATGCCATGCGCGTCCAGGCTGTGACGCCGACAGCTATGGCCCCAACGATCGAGAACGCGATCTGCCAAGCTCCGGACGGCATGGTCAGTTTCGTGAGGCCGAGCGTGGCGTGGTAGCCGGCCAGCGCCGCGGGCGCCGCGAACAACAGTGCGACCGCGACCCGTATCCAGGTGGATCGTGCGAATACAAAGACGTACTGGCCAGCGACCAAGGTGACACCGCCGGCCAGAATGCCGACAAAGATGGCCCCGATCGGCCCGGCGTCACCGTGATAGGCCCACAAGCCGGCGGAAACCGCCGCGAAGAAGGGAAGTGCATAGACGGCGAGCGAAAACAGCAGCCAGCAGAGGAAGCCGATGCCGACGATGCCGAATAGGATGCCGATGACGATCATGGTGGTGGTCTCCGTGACAAGGGTCGAACGGGCGCGCCTTCCACCACCACCACGGCGCACTGGCGAGTATAGCCGAAAGTGACGAAGGCAGCAGCGGAAATCTGGATGGGATTTCCGTCGCCGCCTGGTGTGACCGGCGCCCCTTCAGAATTGAAAGGGATCGAATTCATGAATGATCGTGGCCGGGTCGCCGTCGTATTCTGCCGACGGCATAACGCCGTATTCGCCGTTGCCGGCGTGAAAGACCGTGATGCAGACCATCAACGTGGTGGCGAGGTTCCAGCCGCGGGCGTGAGCGATCGAAAGGGCTTGAGACATCGTTCCGGCTCCTGTCTTGGAGGCGGGGACCATCCCCGCGCGACAGGCGCCCGATGTGTCCGGCCCAGGGCCGCAATCACCGCAGGCGAAGCCGAAGAGGCCGCACGCTCGCGTAGCGGACCCTTTACGGGTTGATGGCGTCAGGCCCGGGGTCGGACCAAGGATCAGCGCTACTGGGAGCGGGGTGGTGTACGGCTTCGACTCCGGGTAGCTTGGAAATGGACCGCGTGCTGATTGCAGAGTCGAGTTTTGGTGCTGCTCACCGCCGCATTGGGCGGATTTGCGACGGTCGGCTTTCGGACGCCACGACGGGAAAGCTGACATTCAGGCCCCAGTCCTGACCGGCCGGATCTGACTCTCTGCGGACGTTTCGCGCATCCGCTCCCAAGAGTGCAGCGAGCGCAGGGGAAGGCTTCCCCTTCAATTCCATACTACCGCTAGCTGCATGCCGAGTGTAAATTAGCCACGGAGAAAATTTTTCGGATGGGGCGGCTACGTGAAGATAAAGGCAATAAAAATAAAGAACTTCCGCTTGCTGCACGATATTTCTCTGCAGCTTGAAGACGAGACCACGGTCGTGGTCGGACGCAACAACTGCGGAAAGACCTCGCTCTCCGACATCATCCGCAAATTCCTCTCGGAACGTAGCACGTTCGAGATCGAGGACTTTTCGAGCGCTTGCTACGACAAATTCTGCGCGGCGCACCGCGCGCACCTAAAAGGTGCTGACGTCGAAGAGGTTCGCGCGCTCGTGCCGTCAATCGATCTGCGGCTTCACGTGAGCTTCGACCCGACAGTTCCCGAGTTCGGCCCGCTCCGCGACTTCGTCATAGATACCGACGTTAACTGCACGGAGGCCATCATCGTGTGCTCGCGGAGCCTCGCCGATGGCCGGATTGCAACTTTGTTCGAGGGGCACGAGGAAACCGTCCTGCAAGGGACTGACGAAGCACACTCCGACGAGGATCGCCTGGCGCTCTTCCGCAGCTTGGCCGACCGCGTGCCGACGCTATTCACGACGCGGATGTGGGCCGAGGACCCGCAGGACCCGACGGACACGCGCGACGTGACGCCGAAGGCTGTCACAAGCCTGCTGTCGCTCGGCTTTGTGAACGCGCAGCGTGCGCTCGACGGCACGGGTGGCCGTGACACCGACGTGCTGGCAAAGGTGCTTGAAGGCCTATTCCAGAGCGCGTCCGTCTCGACGGCGGACGGCTCCCAAAAGAATATCGCCGACGGGCTCAAGAAGGCCGTCGAGGAAATCCAGTCGGGCATTGACACGGATTTCAAGAAGGAGCTCGCGAAGCTCATGCCTGCGATTGAGTATTTCGGGTATCCGGGTCTGGACAACGTGCCGCTGCAGCCGGAGACGAAGCTCGAAGTCGGCAAGCTTCTGTCCAACTTCACGAAGGTTCAGTACGCCGGTTACAGTGGCGTGCAGCTACCAGAGTCCTACAACGGGCTCGGGTATCGCAACCTTCTCTACATCCTCCTCAAGATCGTTGGCTTCTTCCGCGAGTATCGGGCGCATACTAACGCGCCTGGCTTGCAGCTCATCGTGATCGAAGAACCCGAAGCCCACCTCCATCCGCAGATGCAGGAGGTCTTCATCCGGCAGTTGCCGGAGATCGTCAAAAAGCTCTGCGCCTTGGAGGGCGAGCACGTCTCGTGGCCGGTGCAATTCGTCGTCTCGACGCACTCGCCGCACGTCGCGAACGAGGCCCGCTTCGACACGATCCGCTATTTCGCCGTCACGTCGATGGATCAGCCGGTTGGCGTGCGCTACGCTCAGGTCAAGGACCTCAGCAGCGACCTCGCCGGATTGAAGGGCCCTGTCTCTGACTTCCTGCACCAGTACCTGACGCTGACACGCTGCGACCTCTTCTTCGCAGATAAGGCGGTGCTGATTGAGGGGACGACGGAGCGACTGATGTTGCCGCAAGTGATGCGCGCCCTCGATGCTGTCGATCCGTCACTGAATCTTGGCAGCCAATACATCACGATCATGGAGGTTGGCGGGGCCTATGCACAGCTCTTCATTCCGCTCCTCGAATTCCTGGACCTGCGCAGTCTGATCATCACCGATCTCGATGCCGTCAAACGCAACGCCAAAAAGAAGCTCGAAGCTTGCCTCGTCCACGAGGGGGAGACCACGAGCAATTCCTGCATCAAGTACTGGTTCAAAACGGCCGAAGCTGCGCCCCCGGTGCCCGAACCGCTTGCCGAGGAACCTGCCACAAAGCCTGTAGCCGCGCCGCAAGCGGCTCCGGCGATCCCAGCGCCCGCGACGGCAGAAACGGCCGCCGCCGAGACTGCTGACGACGACGAGGAAGAAGTCGCGGATGGGGCGACCTTGTTCCCTTTGTCGACGGCATTGGCGGCCGACAATGCTGCGAAGACCCGTAGCAGTCTGCGCCTCGCATATCAGGTGCCGGAAGCGTCGGGCGGGCCGTGTGGCCGGACGTTCGAAGACGCGTTCATTCTCGCGAACCAGACCTTCTTCGGCATCACCGGCGCGACGAATGACGCGCTTGCGAAAGCCGCCCAGGACAAGGCCGCGAAGCAGAAGAAGTCGAGGTTCGCGCTGACCTACGCGATTGAGAAAACCGACTGGGTCACGCCTCGATACATTGAAGAGGGCGTGCGCTGGCTCGCCGCGAGCAACGCCGCTGTCGCTAATCCTGTCGTGGCGCTCGGCGCCAAGGCGCAGGCCGTCAATGCGATTGATGCGCTCACCGGCACGCCAACCTCCGGTGCACCAGAGTGAGCAAGGCCTCTCAACCCAATCCAGCCGAGGCCGCCGCCGCCGTCGCATGGGAAACGCTGAAAGGCTGCCTCGACGACGGGTCGAGCTTCGTGTTCGAGGCAGGCGCTGGCGCAGGTAAGACCTACTCGCTGATCGCTGCGCTTCGCTACATCTTGAAGGACCGGAAGCGGGAGCTTCAACGCACGCACCAGCAAGTCGCCTGCGTGACCTACACCAACGTTGCGCGGGATATGATCATCGCGCAGACCGACGGCGATCCGGTGATCTACTGCGACACGACCCACGCGTTCGCGTGGATGCTCGTCAGCCCGTTTCAGAAACGGCTTCGCGAGCTCGTCCGCACGCTGCCGGGCTGGGCAGATCGCGTCGAAGAACTCGACGCCGCGAACATCACGGCGGTTGGGTACGCGCTCGGCCGGCGCTCCATCGAAGATGGCACTGCGAACCTCCACCACGACGACATCTTTCCGGTGTTTATCGAGCTGATGCAGTCCGCGAAGTTTCGCAACGCGGTGGCGTCGCGCTTCCCGATCATCCTCGTGGACGAGTACCAGGACACGAACGCCGACCTCGTCGAATGTCTCAAGGACCAGTTCATTGGCAAGCCGCACGCGCCGCAATTCGGCTTCTTCGGTGACCACTGGCAGAAGATCTATGGCGATGGCTGCGGCTCGATCACACACGACGCGCTGAAGCGCATCGACAAGAAGGCGAACTTCCGCAGCCCGAAGCCAATCGTCGACAGCTTAAACTTGATCCGCCCGGAACTCGCGCAGGCGGTGAAGGACCCGGCTGCGCCGGGCGAAGTTCACGTCTTTCATACTAACGGATGGGGCGGGGCACGGCTCACGGCGAACCACTGGCAGGGTGATCTCCCTGCGGCCGAAGCCGCGCGAGCGCTCAGGAATGTCCGCGCGGAGCTCGAGAGCGTTGGCTGGGATTTTGCCGGCAACACGAAGGTCCTGATGCTCACCCACCGGGCGCTTGCGACGGAGATGGGCTACGGCTCGATGCGGACCGTCTTCGCGTTCAACGACTCCTTCACGCGTAAGGCCAACGAGGTCATCGCGTACTTCCACGAGCATCTTGAACCGGCGGCGCGGGCCTACCTCGCCAAGCGGTTCGGCAAGATGTTCGAAGCGATTGATGCCGAGCGTCCAGTGATGAACGGGCCGGCCGACAAGGCCAGGTGGGCGGACGCCATGAAGCGGCTCTGCGAACTTCGTGACACGGGCACGGTCGGCGACGTGATCGGGCATCTGTCCTCCACGGGCCTGCCGATCCTCTCAGACGTGGTCGTGCGTCAGCAGAGAGCGCTTGCGGACGCGCTTGCGGGCGGCGAGCCGCTGACTGGACGCGTCAAGGAGCTCCATGCGCTTCACGCAGTGTCCTACCAAGAGATCATCGCGCTCTGCGAATATCTCGACGGTCACTCGCCGTTTGAAACCAAGCATGGGGTGAAGGGTGACCAGTTCGAAAATGTCCTCGTCGTGTTCGGGCGCGGCTGGAACGAGTACGACTTCAACCTTTATCTTAAGATGGCTGGGAACCCTGGCCTGATCGGCACTAGAACGGCGGCCTATGAGCGTTACCGCAACCTATTCTATGTCGCGGTCTCGCGGCCGAAGAGGCGCTTGGCGCTCGTCTTCACGCATCTGCTTGAGCCCGGCGCGATGGCGACACTGTCGGGATGGTTCGCTGGCCACCCGATCCGGGATATCGGCCCGACGCTATGACGACCGCCTCCTGGGCAGGTCTTAGTCGTAGCACTCTAAGTCGATCTCTCGTGTAGATCCGCTTTTAGGCTAGACTGCAGGGTCTGCTTTTGGAGTTCAACTGCCGCCGCGGACCCTCACCGCAATGTCCTTGGCTGTGGGCGACCGGCTTGGGTCGAGAGCAGTGGTAGACAGCAAGCGGCGCTCACGCGCCGCCACTCCCGAACTTCCAGACCGGGATGCCGAACTTCTTGGCCTTGTCGGCGAGGTTTTCCTGAATGCCGGTGCCAGGGAAGACCATCACCCCGATCGGCAGCACGTCGAGCATCTGATCGTTGCGCTTGAACGGCGCCGCCTTGGCGTGCTTGGTCCAGTCGGGCTTGAAGGCGATCTGCGGCACCTTGCGGTGGTCCGCCCATTTGGCGGCGATGAGTTCGGCGCCCTTGGGCGAGCCGCCGTGCAGCAGCACCATGTCGGGATGCTTGCCGTGGACGCGGTCGAGCTTGTCCCAGATCAGGTGATGATCGTTGAAGTCGAGCCCTCCTGTGAAGGCGATCTTGGGGCCGGCGGGCAATAGCACCTGGTTGGCGGCCCGGCGCCTGGCGGCGAGGAAGTCGCGGCTGTCGATCATGGCCGAGGTCAGGTTGCGGTGGTTGACCTTCGATCCTGAGCGCGGCCGCCAGGCTGAATTTGTGTGGCGCTCGAACTGGTCGGCGGCCTGGTCGCGGAAGAATTCCATGCTGTTCCTTCGCTCGATGAGCGTCTGCCCCTCGGCGGTGAGGCGTTCGAGTTCGACCGAGCGGATTTCGGAGCCGTCCTGTTCCTTCTGGCTGCGCTTCTGCGCCTGCTCGTTGTCGTCGAGTTCGCGCTCGATCCGGCCGACGGCGCGGTGGAAGAGATTGACGGTCGACCAAAGCAGGTCCTCGAGGTCGGGTTCGAGGCGGGTGTCCGCCAGGGTGACGACGAGGGCGTCGAAGATGTCGGCCGCGGCGCCGGCGACGGCATTGCCATCGGGTAGTGGTCTCGGATCGGGTTCGTCCTGAAAGGGGCGATAGCCGTAGAGTTGGAGTTCGGCGATGACGTGATCGGTCGGGGATGAGGTGTGCGGCGGCTCGTAACCGGTGTCGTCGTGTTCGGTCGTCATGGTGCTTCCCTTCGTCGGATCGACCGCGCCCATCGCGGCCTTCTTGGCGACGAAAGGCGGCGGGCGGCCCGGACCTGCACCCGAAGCAAAGCGAAGGGCCGAAGCACAGCGGAGGATGGCGGGGGCCGGCTATTTTGCCTCGCGATGTAAAGGCGGCTCGCCGCCGACGGAAAATAGTTGGCCATCCGCCATTGCCGGTCGGGGCCGTTTGCCGCCCCGATCGCCCTCTCAGAAGGCCGTGGGCGCGGTCCTCTCCGACAAGGCAGGGAAGCACCTCGATCGAATACGGCATGAGACCGGCGCCGCCGCGGACATCATTTCCCGTGCCGCTTCATGCCGCCAATTCCATGAAACGAGCGACGTCTTCGGGAGCGATCTGCACCCGCAACGCTGCCCGTAGCGCATCGGCACCGAGCGTGCGGAGATCTTCGTTGAAGTCGCCCAGTCGTGGCGACAAGGCCATCGCCTCGATCCCGGCCTCGTTCGCTCGGTCGATCAGACTCGCCATGGCGCCGTCCCCGGCCGGATCGTCGTCGCGGGCGATATAGAGCCGACGCAGTGTCGCTGGGAACAGGATGGCGGCGAGGTGTGCGGCCGAGAGTGCGGCCACCATCGGCATGGCGGGCATGACGCATCGCAGCGAGAGCATGGTCTCGATGCCTTCGCCAGCCGCCAAGACATCGTGCGCCACATCGAAACGGACGGCGTTGCCCAGGAGGTTGCCCATCGCCCTTCGCGGCGTGTCGATCGCCGCCTTGCCCCGCCCCGATGGGTCCAGCCAGGTACGATGCGCTCCGGTGATCTTGCCGCCCGGATCGGTGACGGCTGCGATCATCGCCGGCCAGGTCTCGGTCGGAGACCATGCATCAGGGCGGTAGTAGCAGCTTGGGTGGAAGCGGAGGCTTGCGGTTCCGTGCAAAGCCGTAATGCCGCGTTTGCGCAAGTACGCTTCGACGATTGTGCCCGCAATCGGCTGCGCCATTGCGAAGAGACGGCGTGCTGATTCCGGCGATCCCGCCGGTACGGACGATGGCAGCCGTCCATGGTCTTGTTCTGGCTCCGATCTCGGCAGGCTGAGAAAGTGCCGGGCCTCATTGGCGACGTCGCGGAATTCGACCAGGCCGCAGCTCTCGCGGATGACATCGAGGAGGTCGCCATGATCGCCGGTCGCCGCGTCGGTCCATTTGCCGGCCGCACCCCTGCCGGATTCCGGTCCTTTCAGCCGGACGAACAGGGAGCGGCCCGGCGCATTTCTCACGTCGCCGACCAGCCAGTAGCGGCCCTCGCGGCGGCCGTTGGAGAGATAATGATGGCACACCGCCTCGGCATCGCGCGCGAGCCGGTGCGCCAGTTCGGCGGCATCGAGCGCCATCGTCACGCCGCCGCCCGCTCGGCGACGCGCGCGAGCGGATAGCGTTCCAGCACCTTCGCCAGGATCGCCGGGCCGGCGGCGTCGGTCGGGACGAACATCCTGAGCTTCCACGAGATGATCTCATGGAACAGGCCATAGGCTCGCAGCCGGTCACGCATGGCGTCGATGAAGCCGGTCAGTTCGATGCGGTTTGTGCCCATGACGCGGACGCGGCGAAGCTGAAGCCCTTCGGCAAGATCGAGGATGGTCCGGCCATCCATCAGCGCGGTGAAAGCGCCGTCGGCGGACAGGTTCGACGGGCTGGTTTCAAGCGCGCTGGCCACCCATGCCGGGGACACCTTGCGGCCGACGATGCGTTCTCCGGTATCGGTCTGGAGCCGATAAACCCGGCTCGACTCGTTCGGCAAACGCTTCCAGATCGGCAGCAAGAGACCAGCGACGATGTGGATCTCACTGTCGGTGAATTCCGGCACATTGGCAAGTTCGGCCGCCCAGGCGCGGGCGAAGGTTTCGCGGTCGGCTTCCCGCCAATGCGTCTGTGGCATCATCGCCAGCGGCATGGCGGGATGCTCCATCGGCCGGATGAGCCGCACGCGGCGCTCGACCTCGCCATCTTCGAGCATCAGGCTCGGCGCCGGAACCTGAACGGCAGCCCGGCCCGACTGGCTGTTGACCAGCAGCACGGCTCGGGGATCGGAGAGCCGGCCCAGCGCCTCGTCGAGCGTGACCGGCCGGTTGCGCTCGCGCTGCGTGATCGTCAGCAGGCGAGTTTCCGCCGAGGTGCCGGGGTGCGTGTAGATGGTCTGCCGGTCGGTGACGACGAAGCTCTCCGCCGTCAGTGTCTCCAGCCCAACGTCGTAGGTTCCCGATGCGATCGCGCCTTCGATACGGGCGGTCAGGAGCTGCTCGAACGCCGTGAACAGGATGTTCTGCAGGTCGATGGTCAGCGCCAGCAGCCGATTGAGGAAGGTGGTGATCGGCGGCAACTCATCCCTGATGCCATTGCTGTCGGTCAGCTTCAGCCCGGTTGCATCCTCGAACGTGCCCAGCGAACAACCATCGACTCTGCCCATGACCAGCAGGACATAAAGCTGGCGTAGCGCGTCGCGGGCGTAGTGGCTCTCCAGATTGTCTTCAGGTCTGAACAGGCCTTGGCCGCCGGTCTGGCGCTGCCCCTTGGTGATGGCGCCGAGCGTGTCGAGCCGGCGGGCGATGGTCGAGAGGAAGCGCTTCTCGGCCTTTACGTTCGTCGCGATCGGCCTAAATAGTGGCGGCTGCGCCTGGTTGGTGCGGTTGGTCCGCCCCAAGCCTTGGATTGCCGCGTCGGCCTTCCATCCGGCCTCAAGCAGATAGTGGACGCGCAGGCGGCGGTTCTTCGCCGACAGTTCCGCATGGTAGGAGCGCCCGGTGCCACCAGCGTCCGAGAAGACGAGGATGCGCTTGGCGTCGTCCATGAAGGCTTGCGTCTCGGCGAGATTGGCCGAACCCGCGCGGTTCTCGACGGCGAGGCGATCGACGCCGTCCGATCCAGTTTTACGGATGATCCGGCGCGAGCGGCCCGTCACCTCGGCCACCACCTCCGTGCCGAAGCGCTGGACGATCTGATCGAGCGCGCCATGCACCGGCGGCAGCGAAGCGAGCTTCTCGATCAGGCGATCACGGCAGGCAACGGCCTCGCGGCTCTGGACGGGCTGGCCATCACGGTAGACTGGCCGCGAGGCGAGATTGCCCTCGCTGTCGGTGAATGGCTCGTAGAGCTGGGTCGGGAAGCTGTGCGCCAAGTAATCCAACACGTACTCGCGCGGCGTGATGTCGACCTGAACGTCGCCCCATTCCTCGGTCGGAATCTCGGCAAGGCGGCGCTCCATCAGCGCCTCGCCGGTCGAGACGATCTGGATGACCGCAGCGTGGCCAGAAGTCAGATCGCGCTCGACGGCGGCGATTAGCGAAGGCGTCTTCATCGCCGTGATGAGGTGATTGAAGAACCTCTGTTTGGCGCTCTCGAAAGCCGACCGTGCGGCGGACTTGGCCTGGGCGTTCAGCGTGCCAGTTTCGCCGGTGACGTTGGTCGCCTCCAACGCGGCGTCGAGATTGTTGTGGATGACGCCGAACGCGCCCGCATAGGCGTCGTAGATGCGGATCTGTTCGTCGGTGAGGCGGTGCTCGACCAGCTCATATTCTACGCCTTCATATGAGAGCGACCTGGCCGCGTAGAGGCCGAGCGCCTTCATGTCGCGGGCCAGGACTTCCATTGCCGCGAAGCCGCCGGCCTCGATCGCCTCCACGAACTCGGCCCGCGTGGCGAAGGGGAAATCCTCGCCGCCCCAGAGGCCGAGCCGCTGGGCATAGGCGAGATTGTGGACCGTGGTGGCGCCGGTTGCCGAAACATAGACAACGCGCGCGTTGGGTAGCGCGTGCTGAAGCCGAAGCCCCGCACGGCCCTGCTGCGAGGCAGCCTGGTCGCCGCGTTCTCCCTTGCCGCCTGCGGCGTTCTGCATGGCATGGCTCTCGTCGAAAATGATGACCCCGTCGAAGTCGGAGCCCAACCATTCGACGATCTGGCGGACCCGCGAAACCTTCTCATCGCGCGCGTCGGAGCGCAGCGTGGCGTAGGTGGTGAATAGGACGCCTTGCTCCAAACGGATCGGCGTCCCCTGACGGAAGCGCGACAGCGGCGTCACCAGGAGCCGCTCCTGCCCGAGCGCCGACCAATCGCGCTGGGCGTCCTCGATCAGCTTGTCGGATTTCGAAACCCAGACCGCACGGCGGCGGCCCTTCAGCCAGTTGTCGAGCAGGATGCCGGCGACCTGGCGGCCCTTGCCGGCGCCGGTTCCGTCGCCGAGAAACCAGCCGCGGCGGAAGCGGATGGCATGTTGAGCATCGTCAGGCGCGGCCGAGACGATGTCGAAGGTCTCGTCCACCGTCCACGATCCGGCGAGATGGCCGCAATGGGCCTCGCCAGCGGTGATCACGCTTTCGAGCTGGGCGTCGGACAATAAGCCGTCCGCTACGACAGCGGCGGGCAAATGCGGCCGATAGCTGGGCTTGGGTGGCGCCACCGACGCCATCGCCGCCGATTGCACCAGCCTTGTGGGGTGAGCCTGAGAGCCGGGAATACCGATCGACTGCAAACCGTATCCTTCATATAGCGCCTCTGTGATGTGACCGCCCTCGACTGGCATCCAGTCGATGGTCTCGTAGGTCAGCTCAACCGCCTCCGGCTCGGGCGTCGTGGACGAGACGGAGGCAGGGCGCGGCGCAACGCGCTGCGGCCGTGCGGCGGCGGGACGAACCGCGGCGCGGGTAATGACTGGCGTGGCAAGCGGGAGCCTCGGCGGAACGGATTCCGCGATCCAACCAAGCAAGGTCGCGGCATCGGGGGCGCAAGGGTGCATCGCCGGAAACACGCTCGGATCGGCGGCGGGTAGACGGTCGATCACGGTCAGGCGGGTGTCGATGGTCGTGCCGTGCTTGGCATAGACCGTTCCATCGATGGCGGCCGAGAACACGATGCGCCCGCGTTCCTGCAACCGGACGAACGCGTCGACCCACATCGGATTGTCGGGCGCGCAGTTAGCGCCGGTGATCGCGACCAATCGGCCGCCCTCGGCGAGACGCGCGAGCGCCGAGGCGATGTGGCGCAGGGCGGCGTCGGCCATGCGGCGATCGACGTTCGCGAGCGCGGAGAATGGCGGGTTCATGAGCACGACGCTTGGAACGATGCTGGCGTCGAGATGATCATGGATCTGCGCGGCGTCGTGGCGGGTGACGGCGATACCGGGGAACAGGTGGTCCAACAGCCCGGCGCGCGTCTCGGCCAGTTCATTCAGCACGAGAGACCCGCCCGCGAGTTCGGCGAGAACGGCGAGCAGCCCGGTTCCGGCCGAAGGTTCCAGCACGAGATCGGCGGGCGTGATCGCGGCGGCTGCGCTGGCCGCGAGACCCAGAGCGATCGGCGTCGAGAACTGCTGAAGCGCCTGGCTCTCTTCGGAGCGGCGCGTATGGGTGGGAAGAAGGGCCGCGATCTTGGCCAGCATCGGCAGTACGGCGGCAGGAGAGACTGCCCGCGCGAGCATGGCGGGGCCGAACTTGCGTAGGAACAGGACGGTCGCCGCCTCGCAAGCGTCATAGACGGTCTTCCAGTCCCAGGCGCCATCGGCGTCGGAACCTCCGAAGGCGGAGACCATGGATGCGCGGAGCGTCGGTGCGTCGACACGCTGGCCGCGTTGGAGATGGGGAAGGATCATCCGTGCGGCATGAACCAGGGCGTCGGCCGCAGCCGGAACGAGCGGCGCGACCGGGAGAGGCGCGGCCGCGGAGGCGGCCGTGGAAGCCGGATTCGTCGTCATGAAGGGAACCTCGGGAGAGCCGGAACTGATCGAGCCGAGGGGCGCTCTCTCTCGACCCCAACGGCTCAAACCCGTCCCGGCAATCCTCTCCCTCTCGGGACGTCCAATAAGAAAAGGGTCCGGCGCTAGGCGCCGGACCCTTTGATGACGCCGAGAAGAAACGCGCGTTTATCCCGGCGGATCGACGAGCCGGTAGGTCCGGTTCTTGATGTTTGGAATCCGGTAGAGGCTGCGGGAGTCTGGCGCGCGAAAGAGCACGGTGCGATGGCTGCGCGGATTGGCGATGACCTCTAGCTGCTGGAAGCTCCGACCATCGGCGAAAGAGAGCGGCGCGTCGAATACGATCATCTGTCCCGCGCGTGGGGTCGGCTTGGCGGCCTTCGCGCGGCGGGCGGCGATGTTTTCGCGGCATCGGGCCCGCCATTGCACCGCATATTCGCGATCGGTCGGCGTCAGCAGATCGAGAACCGGTTCGGGACAATCGCACTCGTACGGCCCCATCGATTCTTCCATATCCTTGTAGCCGAAGATGTAGCCCTCGGGGTCGCGCGGGTTGTATCGGACGAGGCAGATGGCAGCCCAGACCTCGCGCTGACCGGTGGCGATGCGGACCTGTTCCACGGCGGCGTAGTAGGCGCGCATGCTGACCAGCGCCGAGCGCAGCACATTTGAGCGCACGTCGGCACGCTCGTAGGTGAACTGGGCGTCGAGATACTGGCGCGGGCTGGAATGGCCCTTGAGGGATGTCATGTAGAGCCAGCCCATGGCCGTCTCCTTTCGATGGGGGATGAAGACGGCGCGCGCGGGGAGCGCGACGCCGGGTGAATTTGGAGATCCTGATGATCAGCCGACCGGAGCGAGCCGTTGCTCGGCTTCGCGGATCGCCGCGAGCGCAGCGCGAAACTCGGCGGCGCCTTGCTCCTCTGACAGGTCGCTGCATTCGACGACGGCGAGACAGGCGGCGTGGATGTCGGAGTCATTGACTGCGTCAGCCGTAAGACGGGTGAGCGTGGGATCGGCCTCGATTGCTTGGTCGACTTGTCGCCTGACGGCGTCTTCGCGGATGCGGAGCAGAACATGCACGCCGTCATCGGCGGCATCTCCCGCCTTCTCCGCGAGGAAGTCCTCAAGGATGTCATTAGTGGATTTGCCGACAATCGCGTCCGCCGTGATCAGGACGGCCATGCCGCCGAAGCCGTCGGACCGCATTTTCGAACAGGTGAAAGACGTGACCGCGGTGACGTAGCGGAGCGTGGATGAACGCCGGACGATGTCCTGGAAGATGAACTCCCAGGACGTGCCGCTGAAATCGATCTCGATCTCGGTGTCGTCGGTGGATGCGACCGCCACGCGCTCGGCGATGCACGTGGTCGCCGTGCTGTCGATTCCCGCGGATGCATCGAACGCCGCACGAAGTTCGTCGATCGAAAGCCCGATAGCGTCGCTCGGACCGAGAGAGGTGTGGAAGTACACCGCCTCGCCATCCGGCTCGGCATCGAAGATGAGGCTGAGCACGAGACGTTCGAGCGGCGTCATGTCGGTGATCGGGATCGATTGCTGAATGACGGTGGGTGAGAAGTAGTCGGCCATGTCGGGTCTCCAGAAATGCGAAAGCCCGGCTCGATGGCCGGGCTTTTCGTTGCGTTGACGAGGAAGAGTGATCAGCGGGCGGCGGCGAAGGGATCGACGTCGCGATGGATCGGCTGGGCCCGCCCCATCCAGGGCTCGGGGCGGATGCAGCGCACCCAATCCGCGAAGCTCGGGATGAAGCCGAGGTCTTCGCGCACATGCTGCTCGCCGATCAGCCGGACCGGCACCACGCGGCCGGTCGAGATCGTGATCGTCGGGCCGAAGAAGCGCTCCAGCATGAAGATGCCTTCGGCATGATGGCGCAACGCGCGGTGCCGAAAATCAGCGGTGATGGCTTTCGACTCGTCGAACCATTGATGCAGCGGCAGATAGTCCTCGGCCGCGCCGCCCCATTTCTTCACAGAAGAAAGCGCGTGATGAAAACAATGTCCCATCGTCACCTCCTCAGAATACGTGCTGGGAATAATCGGACTCCATGTGCCGCTCGTTGTAGTCGAGCGTAATGGTCCGTTCGGCGACGTCGAAGATGAAGTCGCCGTAGGCCCCGTCGCTATTTTCCCAGCCGTCGTGGGTTTCCTCGAGAAAATCGTAGGCCAACCGCTCGATTGCGTCGCGGACGGACATCTTCGTTCGTTCGAGGTCAGCGTGGCCCCAGACGGCGGCGGCGATCTCGACATTGCCGGGCGGCAGGGCGACGACATCGTCGCCGGCCTTGGCTTCGATGTCCTCGATCTGCCCGCTATCGCCATAGCCGTCGAAACGGACGGTAACGATGGTGAGGCCGGCGGCGGTGAGCGCGTCGAAGACGACCGCCTTGTTCGTGGGACGCAGTTCGGCGTTGAGGCGATCATGCTCGCCGCGCTGGACGTCCCAATCGGTGAGCGTCGGGGCGGCTGTTGGGGGGATGGGGGAATGCTCGGTCACGGTATGGCTCCGAAAGCGAGAAAGCCCGACGCGATGGCCGGGCTTTCGGGTGGAATTGGATAGAGAAACGGGTGCGGGGCGGCCGAGGCCACCCCGCACGTCGACTGTCACTCGGCCGCGGCCATGTGCGCCGGCTCTTCGTCGGCGTCGGCGGGCGCTTCGTCCTCGTCACCCGCGAGGAAGTCCGGCAGCGCCTCGGACTCGCCGGTCGACTCGTCGGCGACGGGTGCGACCTCGACGAGACGAAGCGGCTCCGGCAGCCAACCCGTGCCAGCAAGCAGCCGCTCGGCCTCCTTGGCCATTTCGGTCTTCTTGAGGTGGTCGATGAGCTGTGCCGACTGCTCGCCCTTGGCCTCACGCACAGCTTCGAGGATGCGCGCCTTCGGAACCCGCCCGAGGTAGTTATCGACGGTCGGCGCCCAGCCGGCAGCGGCCAGGTCGAGATTGACGGTCCCGGCGAGCTGGTCGCCATGCGCGAAAGCGTCCGGACGCCGGTTCCAAGGTTCCTTCACGACATTGACTGTGAGGGCGGCGCAGTGAGCGAAGAGCGCATCTTGGCTGTCGCTGTCGAACGCCGTCAGCGAGTCCCACAGAGCCGCCGGCGCTTCAGGCAACTGCTTGGCCCACTGCGCGTGCCTGGTGTCGATCGCCCTTGCGGAGGCGGTCTCGGCCAACCCCGGCGCCTGAGCGCTGAAGCCGGAGTGCTTCGCCGTGATCTCCAGGCAGGTGTTCGAGGCGTAGCGGTAGAAGGCGTTGAGGCAGAGGGCGTGCAGCACCGCCTGGAAGGCGATGTGCGGATCGTTCGCCACTGCATCCCGCAGCGCCAGGGTACGATGGGCGGTCAGCTCGGTCACCAGCCGATCTGAAAGCGGACGGATGGTTTCGTCCTCGTCCGGCGTGTCGATCTCGGAACCCGTCGGCGCGCCGCCGATGGTGATGACGGCCCGCTGGATGGCGCCGCCGGCGGTTGCGGCGGTTTCCGGTGCATCGCCGTCGCCGCCCCGGACCGGCTCTACCGGTGCTTCGTCGTCGGGGCGGACGAAGGCGCGTTCGATGTGCAACGCCCCGTCGTTGTCGATGCTGACGAAGATGCCCGCACGAGCGATCTCGGACGGATCGTAGCGGACGGGCCGGTTCTCGAACGCCGCGATCGCGGTCTCAATCTCGCCGAGGCGCTGATCGACCTCGTCGGGCAACTCGTCGGCTTGCGCGTATTGCTCCTCAAGCGCGTCCTGGTCGGCCTTCAGCGCGGCGAAGCTGGCGTTCTCCTCTTCGCTGAGTTCGACCGTCTCGCCGGTGAGGCGGCGCAGACCGGCGGCGTGGCCATAGGGGAAGTCGGTGGCGACCGCGATCCAGCTCCAACCCTCTGCCCGCAGCGCCTCGGCCTCGGCCTGGAGCTTCTCTGTCACCAGCCGATCGAGCAGCGCCGGATCCTGCAGCCAGCCGCCATCGTCATGCTGGAAGAGGTCGCGCATGACCACGCCGCCGGCGACTTCGTAGACATCCATGCCGACGAACCGCGCACGTCGGTCGGAGGCTCGGACTGCGCCCTCGGTGAGTTGACGGCGGATCAGATAGGGCTCCTTGTTGTAGGAGCGCGAGACGGCGTCCCAGACCTGCTCCTGACGGGCGTGGTCGTTGGTGACGGTGAACGCCATCAACTGCTCCAGCGTCATTCCGTCATCGGCATAGATGTCGAGGAGTTTGTCGGAGACGGCGGCCAGTCGCAGGCGCTGCTTCACCACGGTCGCCGTCACGAAGAACCGGGCGGCGATCTCTTCGTCGCCAAGGTCCTTATCGCGCAGCGCCTGGAAGGCGCGGAATTGATCGAGCGGATGGAGCGCGACTCGCTGGATGTTCTCGGCCAGCGAATCCTCCTCGGCGATGCCACCCTCGCGCACCACGCAGGGGACCGGCGCGGTCTTCGCTAGGCGCTTTTGCTTGACCAGAAGTTCGAGCGCCCGGAAGCGCCGGCCACCGGCTGGGATTTCGAACATGCCGGTCTCCTGGCCTTCGGCGTCGAGAACCGGCCGGACGCTGAGGCTCTGCAAGAGCGTGCGTCGGGCGATGTCCTCAGCCAGATCCTCGATCGAGACGCCGGCCTTCACGCGCCGGACGTTCGCCTGGCTGAGCACCAGCTTGTTGAAGGGGATGTCGCGCGAGGCGCTGAGGGTGATCTTCTGAACGGCGGTAGCCATGTCGGATTCTCCGCGACGGGCGGCCGAAAGACTTTCTCTCGACCTCCAACCCGCCACGAAAACCGGCGCAGCCCTCTTACTCTCGTCGAGCGAAATTCGCGGGGGGCGGCAGCTTGGAGACCTCCCACGGGCCCACGCGGCAAGCCTCGCCCACGACGCCTAGGGAATATCCGAGTTTGTATAACCGGGACGGCGCACTTGGCGCTTCGCAATCCGGAATGATCCGGCCGCGCGCAATCGGCTCGGATATGCAGGGGGAGCGAGAGGCGCATAATCCTGCGCGCCCGGGTGACAATCAGCTGAATTCCTCCGCGATAGCCACTATCTCCTTGGAGGGCGTGCCGTAACTCACGAGTCTGATATCGAGGTCGTAGGCGGTCATCAATTTCAGAGCCCGCCGTATGGCGGCATGGATCCAATTGCCATGATTGCCGAAGGCGCCGCCGCCAAGAAGCGTCAGGAAAATGACATTTGATGCGCCGCGTTGGGCGTTCAGCACGGTGGCCCACATGGTTGCCTCGTAAGCGGCCTCCAAGACGAGCACCGCGAATGGCTCCCAATGAGCGGGCGGCACGCGACTGTAGGCGACTGGCAGGGCCGAGCAGAATAACTGAGAGACCCGGGGCCGATCCGGCCCCGCTGCTTCGGTGACTTCGACATCGTGGTGTATTCCGATACGCAGTTTTCCGCGCAGGACATCGATTTGGTCTGTTGTAAGCGTTCCGAGATGTTGAGCGATGGCATCGAGTCCCGTTTGGGTACCCAAGGCGTAGCCGTTCTGCATCATCCATAGATCGCCGACGGGCAG
Organism: Acidiphilium sp. C61; assembly: GCF_905116885.1. Lineage (NCBI taxonomy): Bacteria > Pseudomonadati > Pseudomonadota > Alphaproteobacteria > Acetobacterales > Acidocellaceae > Acidiphilium > Acidiphilium sp. C61. The sequence continues at coordinate 280,651 of NZ_CAJHNI010000005.1, forward strand.
TTTCGTCGCACTGCTCAAAGCATCCCCAAGGTCCGCGAGCCCATCGAGTTGCCTCCTCACGGTTTGGCCCTCGCTGCCCCCGAACGGAGCGAAGTAATTGCGGTAGATGGTCGCCGCGCCTGCGGCGATGGCGCAAGCCGGCCCTTGAGTGGGGTCGCTTTGATACCGGGTCACGCCATGTTCCGGCGTCACGTCTGGCGACACCATCTCCAACAAATTGAACTGTGATGCCACCTGGAAAAGCGCGCCGGCATTTTCGGGGGACCTATGCATGCGCCGTACATCGCCGATCACCACACTTGTCTTCAACCTGCCGGGCAGTTTGTCTGCGGACTTTACCCTTTCGCGGAGAGCCTGAAGTGAAACCAATTCAAGCTCTCCGATCCCATAGCTCTCGCCATTGATCCGAGAAACCAGTCTTCCGTCCAAGACAGTGAGCTGCCCGCGGGTCTCTTCGTAGCCAGCTTCCCGAAACCCTGTGAGCTTTTCAAACCAATCCATGATTTTCTCCGTGTGTCACGGTAAGCGGGTACCGATATCCAGGACGTATTTTTCTTGCTCGCGGGTCTCGATTGCACCGGGACGTGCGGCGCGAACCTGCCTGACAGCCGCCGTTGGCTCCATCCCGAGTTCGATTAGAAGCCGAGCTCCGATTGTGCCAGCTCGCCCGAGCCCCCCGCGGCAATGAACCAGGACATCACGCCCGCTGCGCAGCAGATTTCGAAGCGCATCACCAGTGACTGCCCATCGCTGCTCGAATTCCTCGTCAGGTGTCGACACATCCACAATAGGAAGGTGAAACCACAACATATCTCTGCGAGTCACTTCCTCCCCAAGTTGTTCGACCCGAAGGAGGAGTAATTCGTTCTGCTCAACGAGAGTAACGACAGCGGCGGCTCCCCATACGCGGATGGCATCGAGGTCGAGAGAAAGATCACGATCCCAATGGCCGCTCATGGCATGCGGGTCGTATTTGCCAGGGCAGAAAGTGATGCCAACTCGTCCAAAAATTGGCCCCGCGGATAGCGCCGCGATCTTCAATGGGTGCGTTAGCGAGGTCCTTTTCATTTTGAATTCTTGCCCTTCTGGTGGTTCACGCAAAAGATGTCATGGCTTGGCCGATCGTATCAACGAGCGTAGACCGGCCTTCGTCAGGTCGCGTCATGCTCGTTGGCAAGCGCCAAATCGATGCCCGGCCGGAAGGCGAGGAGATAGTCCGCTGCCTTGGACGCCGCGCTCGCGGCCCGAATGACCGCGCGATTGTCTTCCCGCAAAACATCAAGCCAGGAGCCGATATAGTCGGCGTGGCGGACGGTCGGGATGATGCCGAGCGTCGCGCAGCAGAATGCCGACGTCATTTCGGCGCAGAGCTCCTCGCGCGAATATAACTTCGAACCAAACCAACCTGAAAGATCACGCGCCAATCGAGACGGATGGCCTGTCCAGTGACCGAGCTCATGCAAGGCTGTGCGATGCCAGTTGATCGGCTCGAAATAGCTCTCGGGCCGTGGTACCTGGATGTAGTCGAGCGCTGGCGCGTAGAAGGCTTTGTCGCCGCCAAGGCGTAGATCGGCGCCACTGGCGCGGATCAATGCCTCGACGTCGGGCATGATCAACCCTTCGGGGACCGGCGGCGGGACAGTGACCAGATCTTCCGGCAGGCCTTCGCATTGCGCAGCGTTGAAGACCGTGAAACGTTTGAGGAACGGGATGGCGACGGCTTCGTCGCCGGTCTCGCGGCAGCGGCGGCGTTCATCATCTGGAACGAAACGGTCGGCATAGACGACAGTTGTTCCGCGTTCGCCTTTGCGCACATTGCCACCGAGACCGAGCGCTTGGCGAAAAGTCAGCCAGCTTTGTGTCGCGAAGCCGTGCTGGACGACCGCGCCCCAAAGGATGAGCACGTTGATGCCCGAGTAACTGCGGCCTGTGCCGGCGTTCTTCGGCATGGCGAGCGGCGCGGAGACGCAGTTCGAGCCCCAGGGCTGGACCCAGGGCAGTCGCCCGGCTTCGAGCTCGGTGATTATCTTGTTGGTGATTTCCTCATAGAGGCTCACCCGGTCCTGATCGGGGCGAGCGCGCGCGGCAGAATGTGACATCGTAGGGCTCCGCGACGGGCGCCGCGAGCCTCTCTCGCGATCCTAACCCGTCACGGCCAACCCGGCCGATCTCTCACTCTCGGGGCGTTGCGGGGTATCCCCCGCAGAAGGGGTCGGACGAGACGCCTACTGGCTCGTCCGCAGGGGAAGGCCTTCCCCCGAAAAGGCTACCTTTCCAACGTTCAATCCCGGGGCTGAGAAAAGCTATGCCCAATCGGGCGTAGGGCATGAAACTGGCGTTCGACAGTGCCGATCAAAACTGGCCAACCGGGTGTGCTGGATCTTCGAACGGTTGGAGGTGGCGGGATTTTCCCGCACCTGAGATGCGCGAAAATTCTTGACTTCCTAGGCCGAGCATGGAATTAACGCGCATCTCAGGTGCGGGATAATTCTATGGCCTTACACTTGGTCGGAGAGACGATCGATGCCAAGCGGGCGCATCTTCGAGCCCAATCGGGCGAGCTGATCCAGCTTGTCCGGGGAGTGTATGTCGATGATGACGGGAATGCGGAGACCGCGGTCCTGAGCCACGCCGTTCGCATCGCCCATTATCTTTACCCAAACGCGTACCTCTCGTCAGCAAGCGCGGCTCTTCTCGCGCCGACGCCAGACGGACGGCTTTTCATTAGTGGCCGGCGCAATCAACGCACGCGCCTGCGCAACCTTGAGATCGTCCAGAATGAGGCGCCGCCGCATCCGTCAACCGCCGTCGCGGTGGTTGGCGACGATCTGGGGGAGTTGCGCATCGATGTGTCGTCGCCGCGTCAGCGGTTCCTGGAAGCCTTTCGGCTGAGGAGCGAACACGCCAGCGCGGTCACCGCGGACATGCGAACCCAGATGGCGGCGCGCTTGGTTGAAGAACACGGTTCCGCACGGGCCGCTGCCGACGCGGTCTGGGCGCTGGCGCGAGAGAATGCCTGGTATCGCGAAGGTGAAGGCGCTGAGCGCTTCCTCCTGGTCCAGCCTGGAACGACCAAGGCTCCTGCCAACAAGGCGGCGCTTGACCTATTGGTCGCTTGGCATGGCGAGTTTCTCGGCCGACTAACGCATGATGGCTTCGAATGGCGATGGAAACCGCAAAAGCGTTCAGGGCCGGCGCTGGTGCGGGAGACAACGCCGGGAAAGCTTCCGGCTTTCATCGAGTCGCTCCTGCCTGAAGGTTGGCTCGCGCAGGTTTTGCACGAACGCGACGAACGCGAGGCGCTTCGTCGAGGCCGGCGCTATATGTCGAACATCGTCATCGTCCAAAACCGTGCGGAATTGGCAACCTTGCCAGCCGACGTTCTTGCTACGCCGCTTGCCGCATTCGCAGATGCCGGCCGGTTCACTGGGCGTTATGGAGGGCCGGCGCGCGGGGAGATCGAGGAGACCTTCGAACAAAAGCTCGCAAGGATCTATGAGCGCGCCGAGACGCCTCGCCTGTCGGGCGTTCAGATCAAGGCTCCGATGAGCCTCCTCGCCGATGGCGATCTTGTCCCGGCGATCGATCAGCCGTTCACGCACATTCTTAAACCGGCCGGCACGGCGGGGTATGAGACGCTGCCTGTCGTTGAATGGCTTTGCCTCGAGTTCGGCCGCGCCGCTGGCTTCGATGTGCCGTCGGCGGCGTTGATCGAGATGCCGGACGGCATGTTACCGGCCTTGGTGGTTGAGCGTTTCGATATCCGCCGTGGACCACAGGATCAGCGCCGCCTGGCTCTGGAGGACTTTTGCTCCATTTTGGATCTTCCGGCCTCGGCGAAATACGACGGCACAATCGAACGCATGGCAAGGAGCCTGCGCCCACTATCGACGGACCCGGCCGCTGACCTCAACACCCTGTTCCGGCGCGCGATCTTCGCCTGGCTGATCGCAGATGGCGACATGCACATGAAGAATCTCGCGCTGCTGAAGACCGCTGACGCTGGCGCGAAGGCGTTCACTACAGTGCGTTTCGCACCGCTCTACGACGCTGTCACTACGAGAGTCTTCCCCGGCCTTGGCAATGACCGCATGGCTTTGAAGCTCAACGGCAAGGATGACCGCCTCAACGCGCAGGACTTCCTCGCCCTGGCGCGGACGATTGGCTTGACGGCCGGTGACGCCGGCGCGGCAATAACTGAACTCGCCGCGCGGCTGGCCGAGCGCGCGCTTACGCTGCGCCTGCCTGATTTCGCGGGCCACGCCGAAGCGGCAAAATCTGCGCAAGGGAAGCTGATGGCCATTGTCAGTGAGCGATCCGCAGCAATCGCCGGATAGCGTATTGATGTGAATCCACCCAACCCACGGCGTGGGCGCGACCTTGGTCCGAGCTAGGGTTCCAGGCGAATTTGAAGCTCGGCGAGGTCTTCGGCCGCTATGTCCGTTCCCAACAAGCTATGGAGATATTCCAGCAGGTCCTCTTGGCGTGGCTGTCCAAACGCGAGCCGATAGACCGTCAGGCTGCGTTTCAGCCATTCGAGACGGCGGATCTCGCGGCTGAAGGGCAGCATGGGAACGCGACGCTCCACTTTCACCGGGCCTTCGTAAATCCAGTAGGGAATGAGATCGGTATCGACGTCAGTTTGCGCTCGTGCGGCATCGAACATTGTCTTCCAGGGATCTTCCGAAGCCGAGGCGTGGCTGCGCACGACATCGATTTGCCGATGTGCCAGATTTAGTCGGATCGCATGGCCCTTAAAGCGGTGCACGCGACCTTCCCGTTGCTCCAGATCGACCGGATTGCCGGGCAAATTCCAGTGATAGACGCGGTAGCAATAGGGGTGGAAGTCGAGCCCCTCCTGTCCGATCGAGGTTGTGGCGAGTACGAACGGCCGGAAGGGTGAATTGAAGGCGTCACGAACGCTTCCCAAGCGAGCGGCCCCACCTTCTTCATCTTTGTAGTCAGCAAGCCGCATGGCGAAGCGGCCCCGCATCTGGAATTTGTTGATGACTAGTGCATCCCCATCGATCGTGGGGTCCTCGACGTCGATTTGCGAAGGGCGGATCGACAACGCATCGGCAATGGCCTTGCTGACACCAGCAACGCGGTCGGCTGACGAACTCGCGCCCAAGCCCTCGGCGTCTACGAGATAATGGACATACTCATCGAGGGCGGCCTGCAGATTGTGTTCTGCGCCGAAGGTCAGGACGCGGCGCCAGTATCGATCATCGTCGTCCTTGCGCAGGAGCGCGACAGCGTCGTGCTGGTTGAACAGCGTACGAAAGCCCCAGGCGACCTGGTTCGCCGCCTTGAGCATCCGGGCATCGTCCCACTCCAAATCTGGCGCGATGCGGCGCAGTGCGCGCAGCGCGCATACTGCAGGACTACCTAGGGCGACATCGACGAGTAGGTCGATGATGGAGTCACCGACCGGGCCGAGATCACGCCCGGCCGTCGCCGAACTGAGTTCCGCGACGTGTTCCTTGAAGCCTTCCTCATGACCGAGAGCGGCCAATCCACTGGGCGAGGCAAGCCACGCCGTCGACTTCGCGCCCGCCATCGCGTCGATGACGGCTGGCGCGGCCCATTCCCAGTCACGCCCGCCTGCGGTGTCGACGACGCTATGCCCCAGCGCCTCTACGCTGTCCCGGAGCCGTTCAGCCACAGCCTTGCGCATGTCGTCGACGGATAGCGTCAGTGGATTTTCCGCGAAGATCGCCAAAGGATCGCCAAGGCGAGCGAGCGTAGGCGACGGATAAATCAGGTGCATGGCGCGCATGGCCACCAACCGCCCCTGATCCTGCCTGAACTGGAGCGGTCGCGGACGCACGGTGTCGAAGTAGTGTCTGCCTGCATCGCCCGCGCCCATTCGGCGTTCGGCCTCATAAGAGAGAATAGCGGCGATCGCGTCAGGGACCATCGACCAGGACGAGAAGATCAGCGCCTTGGTCAGCGGTGGATTCTGCCGCGCGGGTCCGTAGTAGGGCAATGACGGCGGGATCCAGAGGTTCTGATCGAGTCCTTCGCTAAATATGTCGTCAACGACGCCGCGCATCCGGCCGTTTGCCGGATCGAGTGGCTCATAGGCATCGAGGCGCTCGTGATCCAGCATGGCGGGTTTGGCGCGGATCAGCGCCGCCCGCAGGTTGGGGGGCGGCCGGTCAAGCTTCTCTTTCAAAAGGCGCTTTAGCGCGTAGTCCCGCATGAAGTTCAGCAGATACGGCGCGGACTTCCAGTATTCGGTGATTTCTGGCGCATCCAACGCGCGCGCGACGCCGGAAACGGATGCCGCCTGCTGCAGGTCCGAAGGCTGCACGGTGATCGACATCGGCGGCTCACCGACCATGGAGTCACGATCGACGGTGCTGGCCACTCGTTCAGTGCGAGCCATTACCTTGCGCAGGTGTCGTTCGATGCCGCGCCGCGCTTCAATTGCGGCGGGGCGGGCTTCCGGAAGGTCGTGGAGAAAACCGCGGAACTGCCGCATCTCGCATTCCAGCGTCGCGGCGATCTGCGGGCCGTTCTTCCTTCCATAAAGAAATGACAGCGTTTCGAGAAAGTCCCGGTAGTGTTCACCATCATCGGGCTCGTCCCCGGACAACGTCAGCATACGGTAAGGAGTTGCGGACAGTAGCAGGGTTCTTGCGGAGTGGCCGTTTTGGTCGGAATAGTCGAAAAGCTCGCGCGCCAGTATTGCTGCGTCGGTTTCACCATGCAGCAGATCCCGAAATCTTTGGAATTCGTCCATAATGATCAGGTCGGGTTTTAGAGCGTCGACGCAGGCGTGAGACAGTTTTCCCCGAAGTTTGCCAATCAGCTTATTGCGGCGTTGCGCCAGTTCGATCGGGTAACTCTCCCTGCGGCGAGGGAAGAGATCGCATACAGACTCAAGCTCTTCGAACAGGCTGGCATCGCCCTCGACGTCGCGGCGGAAGCGATCGATGATTCGATGATCGATACCTTCCAGTGTCAGATCATCGACGGCTTGGTTCCAACCATCCACCCCAGCGGTGACCTGAAGCAGGTTGTGCAAGCCCCTTGGTCGCGAAACGCATCCCTCGAGCATACGCAGAAGCAGGGCGCGTTCTCGGGTGACGCCTGTGGTCGACCGTAGGTCGAAAGTGGTTCCGGGCGTCAGACTGATAAAGTTGACCTTGTTTGCGTCGAGCCCCTGATCGCCCCGGACCTGTAACGGGATCAGTGTCATGCGTGTTGGCAAAGCCAGTTCACGTCGATTGAGCACATTGAGGCGATTGATATTCTGCGCTGCGATCGCCTGGTTGGAGCAAATGTAGAGGATGTCGATCCGTTCTGTTTTGTCCCAGAGTTTCTCAATTGTCCGCGCGATCACACCGCGGGCGACCATCGTCTTGCCAAGACCGACCTCGTCGGCGACCAGGAACTGACGCACGGGATCCTGGTCCCCGTAGAGCCGATCAAACACGTAGTCGACGGTGCGGCGCTGAAACGCCTTGAGCGGCGCCAGAGCGGCGGCTGCTTCGAAGCGTTTATCCGACATGGTCAGCTCCTTGGTCTTGGAGCGCGATGCGGAACGCATCCCACAGGGTGCGGAAGTCATCCGGGATGGGATCTGGGCCTGCGTCGCTGCCCGACTCCAGCCGCGAAATGAGACGTTCGATCGCATGGAGCCGTTCGCCTCCATGACAGAGCGCGCGGACCATATCTTCGAGCAGCGGAGCGTCATCGGCCGACACGGCCCATGCGGTCTGTCCTGGCCCCTCATGCGCCGCGAGCGCCGCGCCGAACGGGTCGCCGAGTTCGGACAATAGCAGCCTCAGATAGCGGAAGAACGCGTCCCGACTGTCGATGATCCAGCGAAGTATGGCGGCATGCCGCTCAGCCGGGAGGCCTTCCATGATCAGGCTAGTGCTGAATAAGGCGGAAGCCTTCTCGCTTTCATCTGTCAGGCGGAAGGCAAGAAAGCGGGTGAGATCGACCATCGGCATGGCGCCCAGATCGACTGCTTCCCCCATACGCAGTGCGGCCAAGACGTCGCGAGCATGCCCGTCGCCGCGCGTAATCGGCCAGGCGCTCAAAGCACCGATACCCTTGAGTGGCAGAGGTCCGGATGGTGTCAGCCAGACGCGCCACGGTTTCTCTTCGGGATCGTCGCTTTCGGTCCGTTCGCAGCGCAGTCGCAGCGCGCCACGGCATAGCGCCCGCCGTGCCTCGTCGAGGCGCGCCTCGGCCGTGGTCAGTTCGGGATCGATCGGGTCCAACTCGGTGGCGACGAAAGTTCGCGTCAGGCGGCCGAAACCTTTCTCCCCCATGATTTGCTCAACGCTGCCAACCTTGGAGCGTTTGCCACGGAGTGAGGCGAACAGCTCGACATTGTTGCCAGAGAGCAGCGCCGGCCGTGTCGCATTGCCGGAACCGATGGTGACGAGGGTGTCCCAACCGATCTCTGAGATGAAGGCTTTTGCGTGAAGGCCTTGGAGAGCGCTCGCGGCAACTTCTTCGCCGTCTTCGCTCGCTGCCATTTCGTCGAGAACGGAGACCCGTTCGAACGCGCCGAGCGTCTTGCTCTCGACGCAGGCCAGCTGGTCAGGTCGACTGATGATGATAGGTTTTTCCGCCGTCGGCAGAGCAGCCAAGAAGTTCAGGGCGTCGGTATCGCAGAATGGCGAAATCACGCCCAGCCGCGCGCACTCGGTCGGCTGCCAAACCTTGCCGCCGAATCCGTTGACCGCGAAGGACACCTCGTCGAACCGCTCGGGCATTGTCCATTGTGCCCGCCGTACGTCCTCGGCGATCTCCTTGGTCAGGATGCGCGCCTCGTCGGTGATCCCTGACACCGCCAGGTCCGGCAAACGCGTCAGCAGATCAAACAGGGCGCGGTTATTTGTATCGGGTCGCCGAGTGAGTTCGCCATCAAGGCGGAGCGAGATATCCCATGAGCGGTCACGGGTAAGATTGCGCGACAAAACCAGCAGGCGAAGCAGGACCGGGTCTTGAGCCAGGGTCGGCCTATATCGCAACGCCCACATTTTGGGATGGAAGGCGCCATCGCGAGGGGCTGCGACTTCGACGATGATCCGCTCAAGGAGTGAGCAGAGCCGTGAGTGCGGTCGAGTCTGCGCGTGAATATGGCCTGCATCGGTGAAGACGACGAGCCGTCCGGCGATCCGTTCAGCGCCCTCGAGCAGGGCCAAGGGATGGGAGAGGATGTCGTCGCGGTTTTCAGCGGCGAACAACGCCAGGCTAACCGGGGCGGCAAGCGCGGTCTCGAAGTCGAGGGAGAAGGTTGTGGCGACTGCCGCGTCGAAGACGTAGCCCGGCGGCGGCTGAAGACTGTCGCCGTACAGCACGCGCGTCTCCGGATCGAGCGTGGTCCTATTGAGCATTTGCGAGGTCCCGCAGGTGTGCCTTCGCCTGCGCCCAGCGGAAGGACAGCCGTTCGGTCCCCGATGCCCCTGTCCAGCGATCTCGGACCGCCCTGTTCGCAAAGCGAGATTGACTCGTTTTCAGCCGCCGCTCGCGGTCCTGCACCAGTTGCGCCGCCTGGGTCTGGATGCCGTCGGTGATCGATCCGTCGCGAACCAACATCAGCCATTCGGCGACAAAGCGCTTGGCGGCCGGCCGAATGCTGTGGGCGGGATGATCGACGGACTGCCAAAAGGCGTCGAGCGACCAGGCGCGGATCGCCGGCATGTCCAGCTCGTCGCGCCACTCCTGCAAGCGAGCCTTGTAGTCCTCTATCCAGGCGGGCTGCTCACGCAGTTCGCTGAGCAACAGGTTGTAGAGGAGTGATGCGCCGTGCATCACGCTCGAAAACACTTCTCCGTGGCTGACGAGCGTGCGCATCTCCTTAGGAAAATGGGCGAGGTTTGGGTGCTCCCAAATAAAGCGGCAGTCGGCGGGGGTGCCGGCTCTGCGGGCCAACGTCGCCAATAGGCTATGAGGTTGGTGCAAGACGAGTCGGTCGATGATGAACTGCGCCTCGTCAGGGCTTAGGCGGAAGGTTGCCGCCTCAAGCAGATTCTTGGGTCGGGGCGGCAGCGACGGCGTCCAGATTTGCAAGGCCTGCGCCTCCGAGGCGGAGTCATCGCTCTCACGGACCCGAGGGCGACCGCGTTGGAGGTGGCGCATCGACGAAAACAAATTGTCGGTCGAGCCTGGGAACAAGCGAATTCCCCAGGAGCCCAGTCCGGCCCAATAGACAGAACTGGGAAGACGTTGCAGATCGGCGCCGGCGTCACGCCCGATGATCCCGTTTGACTCGCCGCCGGCCTTGAGAGCGTTGGCAAGGCGATTCTCGAGGGCGCGAGCTTCGGCCGCAAGCTGGTCAGCGCCGCTGCTCGAACTCTCCAAAATCTGGAACAGCCATGGAATGAACAGCATATAGCGCAGCCGCGTCTGGATTGTGCTGGTACCCGGAAAGAGGTGATCGGCAATGGAATCACGGATGCCGCCCAAGCCGAGTTCGTCACGGCTCTCCCTTTCCTGGAACAGCGCCATGATCCGCTGCGCACGCTGGCGCTCGGCTTCATCGAAATCAATCCAGGCTAATGATGACACGCGCCGTTCTCCGTTCGCGTTTCTAGGCGGCGCTGGCCGCAGAGACTGGAGAGGGCGAAACCGGCAGCACCAAACCCGAGGTCACCAGCACGATCAGCCCGCGTTCGGTGCCGGTCATATCCAGATAGTTCCGGACCTGTGCGCGGTAGTGCTCGATCGTTTCGGGGCTGGGCTGGACATCGCTTTTCCAGTCGATGACGACCTTTGGCTTGCCATCCTCACCAAAGCTTGTCGCGTCGGTGATGCCGGCCGTCGCCTGTTCTAGATTGTCGGCGAACAGAGAGGCATAGACCGGAAACTCCGGCGCGAGGGTTGGACGAAGCCGAACGATGTCCGGCAGGGCCAGAGTGCGTGTGACGCACTCCGCGAGTTCGACTGGCGTGAGACCCTTGGCGGGGTCATCGACGACGGGCTTTCCGATCGCAACGACGAGGGCGCGCGCTCGCTCAGTTAAAGCCGTCGCGGTGTCGGCGGTTTCGCCGGTCAGCACTTCCTCGAGGAGCTTGTGGAGGATGAGGCCGCGTTCACGCCCACCCTGGATCGCGGCCGGGACTTCGGCGCTGCTCGGCCGATCAGAATCGCTCGACGCCCACACCTCCACCGCTTCGGGCTGGAGCAGAAGTCCCGTGCTGTTTTCGTCACGGCTGGGGGCCAACCAAAGCAGGCGGCGGTGACGGTCGGCGATCGCGGCAGCTTCTTCGGCAAATTTCTCGCGGGTCTGAAGATTAGGTTGAACCGCATCCGCTGCGCCCATGTCGGCCGGGAGGTGCGTAAGATCTAGCGCTGGCAGATCAGCGATCGACAGATCCAAAAGTGAGATCCAGGCTGACTTCGACGGCGCGACGTCGAGCCGTGGCAGGACCAGCAGCTCGCGCGCCCTGGTGGCGGCGACATACCAGAGCCGGATCCGCTCGCGGTCGAGCTCGGCCTTCTCGGCATCGCGGGCTTCGTCATATCCAACTGGATGAACGCCGAAGACGGGGCAATAGAAGATGTCGTTGTCACGGTCGGTGACCGCGCTTTCCGGCGCCATGATCCCCGTCATCGTGTTCACCGGCACGACGATCGGCCATTCCAAGCCCTTGGCGGCGTGCATGGTGTAGAGTGCAACGGCTTCTTCCTGGGCGTCGGGTCGACCTTCGACCGCGCGCGACTCATCGGTCCACGCGGCTGTGATTGTCTCTGCGAAAGCGCGTAGGCCCCGAACCGCATAGGCCGTCGTCAGGCTCAGATAGAGATCGACATTGGCCAGCGCGCGCTCAGCCTGCCCACGATGACGTTCCAGCAGGATCGGGCGCACCCGCATCACGTCGACTGCTTGAGACAGTAGATCGTGGGGCGTGGTGCTGTTCGTCCGACGATAAAGCGTTTGCAGCTTCTCGATGGTCGCCCGCGCCAGCGGGTGTGCAATGCCGCTGGCATCCACACCAAGATCGAGTCGAGGCAGCATGTCTGGATAGTCTTCCGAACGCGGCAGCGCCCAGATGATGTCGAGCAACTCCTCCTCTGTCAGTCCGACGAGCGGACCGCGCAGCAGCGCCCCCAAGGCAAGAGTGTCGCGGCGGTCGGCCAGCACACGGGTCAGAGCGATGAGGTCTTGGATCTCCTGACGGCGAAAGAGGCCCTTGCCCGCCTGTGTCGCGACCGGGATGCCGCGACGTTCGAGCGCCTCTTCATAGCGCCACAGATCGCTACCTGTGGGCGCGAGAAGAGCAATGTCGCCCGGCCGGCAGATGCGGCTGACACCGCTGCGGCGATCAATGATCATTTCGCTGCCGATCAGACGGACGCACATTTCGGCGACGGCGTCGGCTTCAGCGTCGCGCTGCTGTTCGGCTGTGGCCTTGCCGTTCTCGTCGGCGACGGCGACGTCGAGGGCGGCGACGCACAGCGCATCGCCACGATCAGCATGGAACGGATCGAGCGCTGTGAAGCCAGGTTGCCCGTCGCTCGAGAGCAAGGCTTCAAAACGCTCGTTCACATAAGTGAGAATGGGCGCACAGGAGCGGAAGTTGGTTGAGATCGACAGGACGCTGTCTGGATCCTGCGCGAGAAACGCATCACGCGCTCGCACATAGGCGCTGACGTCGGCTCCGCGGAACCGATAGATCGCCTGCTTGGGGTCGCCGACCAGGAACAGCGCGCCAGGGCGGATGCGGAAAGCGGCCCAGTCGCCCGTCGCACCTTCAGCCGGTGGCTCGCCGCACAGGCGCCAGAAGATTTCCGTCTGAAGCGGATCAGTATCCTGGAACTCATCCACAAGGACATGGGCAAAGCGGCCCGCGAGGGAGCGACGAACGTCGTCATGGTCACGCAATAGGCCGCGGGCGGCAAAGATCAGGTCGTCGAAATCGAGGAAGGCGGCTGAGCGCTTGTGGTCACGGAAGCGCTGTAGAACTGGCTGCACCTGGACGATCACGTCAGACAACACACGGCTGGCGATATTTTGGACCATTTGCCTCCAAGCGTCGCAGCACGTGGCGTAGTGGCCTTCGGCCGCTGTGTTGAGGCGCTCGCCGTCCGCCTTGGCCAAGCCTTCGCGCTTGGCCGCTTCGGCCCATTTGCCTTTTTTCTTATATGCGGAAAACGTACCGCTCTTGGTGCAAAGGTCACGGTGTGGCCGTGACACCAATAAGCGGACCAAACCCGCAGGGGTCTCCGCGGTCGGGCCAGCGTCAATCTCCCGCGCCATGTCCGAGAAGCGTTGGGCGATTGCGACCGTCTCTGGCTCGACCGCCGGCGCCGTGCGGATGAACGCGGCGAACACGTCGGCAGCGTCGCGGAAAGCCTGAAGGTGGAGCGCCAGCGGCGATACTGGCTGGGCCGACACCGTGCGCCGGCGGCGCAGGTTCGCGACAATTTTATGGATCAGTCCGACAGTTTCGCCGGGATCCTGAAGAACCATTTCAGCGATGATCCCGCCTTCACCTCCCGACAGTTGCTCGCGCAGCCAGGTGTCCACAATCTCGACAAAGGCGAGGTCAGCCTGGTTGCGATCCATCACGCTCGCACCCGGATCAATATCGGCCTCGACCGGATAGGGCTTGATCAGGCGCTGGCAGAAGCCGTGGATGGTCGAACAGGTGATCTCGTCGATCGACGCGCTCGCCGCCAAGAGATGCGCTTGCTGAACTTCTGACAGGCCGGCAGGCAACGCGACGCGCAGCTCCGGCGCGATATGTCCAGCTGCGAGGTCGCCGACGAAGTCGCGAACGCGGATCAGCAGCTCGCTGGCCGCCAATTCGGTGAACGTTACCGCCGCGATGGATTTCGGCGCGATGCCCTCGGCCAACATCACTGCGATGCGACCCGCCATGACGGCGGTCTTGCCGGAGCCGGCGCCTGCTTCGACCAGGATTGAGCGATCATGCACGTTGATCGCGTCGCGTCGGGCTGCATCATCTCTGAGCGCTTTGGTCGCGTCGGTCATCACTTGGCCTCCCAGACATGTATGGCGTCGCCAAAACGTTCGGTCGCGGCCGAAAGCTTGCGCTTGCAATAGGTTGCGCCAGCGTTCGCCGGGAGGGCGAAGGCCAGATCGTCAAAGGCCCCGCCAGTGTCAGGTCCGATCAAAGCGTTGCCTGCTGTCAGATTTGCGCGTGCTGCTTTCAGATAACCGGTGATCTCGATCAGCGTGGCTTCGGGGTCTTCAAGCTGGAGATTGATCTGGTCGCGCGGGTAAAGAAGGGAGGCGCTGATCGAGATATCCGCACCCAGCAACGCCTTCACAGCGAAGGCGTACAGGCACCGCTGCAGTTCCCGCCCTCCGTCGAGGCCAATGCTGTCCTTGGGGGGGCGACCGGTTTTGTAGTCGCGTACCAAGGCGCGCTGACCATCACCGGAGATGTCGAGACGGTCGATGTATCCGGCGATACGGAACCCGGCGCCCGGAATTTCGACGACCATGGTTGGATTCCAAGGGGCCTCGGCCGTCGATTTGGCGGTCGCACCGCCAAACGGGACTTCCCCGTAGGCGCGCGCACCCAGCAGAGGCTCATCGCCGTACGTAAGCGCACGGCTCGTCAGAAGGCGCGCTTCATCTAGCGTTCGGCGCCAGATCACATTGGGCGGGACAGCTCGCTCGCTTTCCCAGACAACGGCGACCTCATCGGCGGCGCTGCTCACCGCTGTCGCGATCTGGGTTTCGCTAGCGTGGCCGAGGCCGCCCGCCGCTTCCAGTTTTTGGAGGGCGAGGTCAAGCGTCATGTGAACCAGGTCGCCCATGCCGAGCGCGTCGAGAACAAGCGGATCCCTCCCGGTCTCGGGCGTGCGCATGTGCATGGCATAGACCCAGACAAAGCCGAGCGGATTGCGTAGCAATCGTTTGAGCGAGCTGGCTGACTGCGTCCGGTCCAGAATGGCCAGAAGCAGGGGGTGGTCCGCGCGAACCAGGCCGTCATGGGGCGTGATTTCTTTGCGGTTCCAATTGCGCCAGCAGGTCGAGGCGCTGATCGCCTGCGGCTCCTGGGCGAACTCCTCAGGCCGCGCCATCAGTCGATCGGTCTCGCTGAAAGCATGGCCTGGGACGGCGTTGCGGCGGACGTAGATCTCGGCGCCGTGGCCACCGAGCAGGGAGCTGCGTCCGAGAAGTCGGCCCTCGCTGTCACGTCGCGAGCGAGTCAAGACGACCTGGCCCGCGGTGGTCGCCAGAATGGTTTCGAAATCACGGCGATCGGATGCAGCGACCGGGAGCGGATCAAGCTCGCTGGTGGGAATGATATGGTCCGAGATCAGGCGATCCTCAGAGATGGCGCGCGGCCAGCGCGAAGAGTTGAGACCGATCAGACGGACGAACGGGCGCGGCGATGCCGCCAGCGCACTGGCCGGCATCCAGGCGACGGACACACACGCCTCCAGGCCGTCATCCTGCTTCAGGGTCTCCAATGTCGCGTCGAGTGACCCGGAGGGGCCGGCCAACAGCGCCTTGCGCCAGATCGCCAAGGCCCGTCCATTCAGAAGCGTTGATCCGATTTCCGCCGCCGCGCTCGAGCCCTTGGCGAGAATGGCGACGATGCCGCGTAAGGTCGGGGCGTGATCCTTACCGTCCGGCCAGTCGGCCGGGGTCAATCGATCAAGCAGGCGGGTCCATGCCTGTGCCGACGCCAGCGGTGCGTCGGTCGGCAGGACGCGCATCCAACCCGCGGGCAGAGTCCGGAACGGTCCCGTTTCCGAGCTACATAGGGCCGCCAGACGGCGCATCCGGGTCTGAGACAGGCCCCGTATGATGATATCGGCGAGCGCGGCGGCTGCTTGGCCGTCGCGGGTCGTCGTGACTTTGACCCCGTGGACGAAGTGCAAATCGATGTTGGCGTCGGCGCGAAGCGACAGAAAATGATCGTCGTACTCTCCGGGCGATGACGCGGCGATCGCGATGTCAGCGGGCTGGGCTTCACCGGATGCCAGAAGAGCGCGGGCCCATCGGATCGCCTCGATGGCTTCATGATAGGCCGTGGCGGCGCTGACGGCGTTGATTTCTGGCGTCTCTGGCTTCGATCGTAAGACAACGACGTCGGTACCCTCGAGCCAGGCGGGAGCGGAGCGTGGTCCAGCGGTCCATTGCACGGGTGTATGAGCGGTCAACGCTTGCAGTAATGGTCGCCAACAGGGCGAAAGCTCCGTGATGCCGATGATTTCGACCGGTCCAAGAACCGCCGGCGCATGATCAAGCCGCTTGCAGGCTGCCGCGACGATATCGGCCGGTCGCATCATGGCGGGCGGCAGTTGTGCCAGAACCGCAGATTCGAGACGCGCGATAGAGTCGAGGCGGGGATGGTCGTCAGCCCTCGCGGCGAGATCGATGCCGGCCCGCCACGCCTTGTGGAGTGTGTCGGCAGCGGCATCAACCATGCCCGGAAGCAGCTTGATGCTCTCCAATTCGCCAAGCGGTGTTTCGGGCAAAACTGCCTGAATTGCTGAGCGAAGGCTATCATCGTCGATCGCCAACGCGAACCCGCCGGCCATGCGGACGGCTAGTTGCTCGAAAGACAGAATCTGTAGGCCGTGACACCGCTTTCGCGCGGCATCGAGCCGTACCTCGCGCATCGCCAATCGGCCGTGGACGACGATCGTTCGCCGATTTGAGATGCTCATCGCTGATCGCCTTTTGCCAATTTTTGGCGGGGTGCTGGATGGGTGACCGCGAAGCAGAGCCTTCGGCTACTTCTGCACGAGCTAGGATTGCGAGGTGCACGCGAACTGGCGCCTGTCAGTTTCCAGTTGGCTATGGCGCGTCTCGATCCAGGCTTCCTCATCACTGCCCCCCGTGCCCAAGACGGTTTTCGTTGACGCGGCTGCATCATAGGGATAGAAACTACATGCATCGCGCAGATATGTCCATATACTTTTTATCTGTATCGGTCTTGGAGGAAAGCTCGATGGCAGAGGCCCGTGCGGCATTGAAGTGGGGGGTGGAGCGCCGCCTGGAATTTATCGAGTTCCGGCTGTTCTGGGAGGGCGGGGTCAACCGTTCGGACATCATCGACATGTTCGACGTCTCAGTCCCGCAGGCTTCTAAGGACCTCACACTCTATCAAGAACGCGCTCCGCAAAACGCGATCTACGACAAAAGCGCGAAGCGATACGTCGCCAGCGAACATTTCGAGCCGCACTTTCTGAAGCCCGATCCGCACGGCTATCTCGCTCGGCTGCGCTCGGTTGCCGAGGGGCTGATCGACCTATCGGAGTCGTGGATCACCCAGATCCCGGAGACCGACATTGCCTTGACGCCGCGTCGGGATA
Source organism: Acidiphilium sp. C61 (assembly GCF_905116885.1). NCBI lineage: Bacteria > Pseudomonadati > Pseudomonadota > Alphaproteobacteria > Acetobacterales > Acidocellaceae > Acidiphilium > Acidiphilium sp. C61. Next base: position 297,928 of record NZ_CAJHNI010000005.1, read on the forward strand.
TTGACGCAACAGTACTCAAGGCTCTGCTGGGGGTCGTTCGCGAAGCGCGCTCGATCGATATCCACTACCAGTCGATGAGCAGGACGCGGCCGGATCCGGTCTGGCGGCGGATATCGCCTCACGCGTTCGGCTATGACGGTTTCCGCTGGCATGCGCGCGCATACTGCCATCTCGATCACGTGTTCAAAGATTTTCTGCTACCGCGCATCCTCGGCGTCGGAGCCGTCGGCGAATCTGGGGCACCTCGCCAGCAAGACGAGCTTTGGCAGAATCGCTTCGATGTCGTGATTGGTCCTCATCCCGATCTGACGGCCAGTCAGAAGGCCGTGGTCGCCAAGGATTATGGCTTGGAGAGAGGTCGCGGCGTCCTCACCGTTCGCTATGCCATGATGTTCTATGTCTTGAAGCGCCTGGGGCTGCTCGGCGACGCCGCCAAGGATGATGCCCGCCGCCAGCATATCGTCGTCGTGAATCGAGCGGAGACGGAAGCTGCCCTGAAGAAGTCTGGATTTCCGGCGTGAGAAGGCCCCGGGCATCAAGGAGTCCGCGAAAATTCGACAAACGCGGGCTGACCGCGTGGGCTCATAGGGGGGCGAGATGCTGAGTCGAGGATCGGAATGGCGTAGATGGGAACCACATATTCACGCCCCGGGCACCGTCATGAACAACCAGTTCAGCGGTCCTGGGGCCTGGAATGACTATCTCACTGCCTTGGAGCAGGCCACTCCGGTCATCGAAGCGGTAGCAGTAACCGACTATTATGTGACCGACACCTACGAGGAGGTGCTGAGGCATAGGGCGGCTGGGCGACTGCCGGCGGCCAAGTTGATCTTTCCCAACGTAGAGTTGAGGCTCGACGTCGCGACTGCGAAAGGCGGCTTTGTCAATCTCCACCTGTTCGTCAGTCCGGAGGATCCGCAGCACATCGATGAGCTGCGGCGCCTACTGTCGCGCCTGCGTTTCAACGTCATGCAGGATCATTTCGACTGCACGCGCTCAGACTGCGTCCGGCACGTTGAAGAAGCTTTCGTTCTCCGTCGCGCGCGTGGCCAATGTGGAACAGTGGGCGGCCGAGGCCGAAGACGGGCTGATCGACTTGCGCAAGGCCGGCGCCTTCCGGGGCAAGCGCACGTTGCTTCAGAAGGCAGACGAAGTCCTCAGGGGCGCGTGGGAGACCGGCGATTCCGCAGCCGTCATCGCCGCGATGGCGGAGTTTAGGCGGCTCTACCAGAAGGACCTTCTGGACCATTCTCCGGTCGCGCACACGGATCAGGCGGAATTCCGGGCCTGGTCGAAGCGCTTCGCCCAGTGGCTTTTCAGTACCGATCACATAGCAATACGATATGGCATCGACTATGATGGCGTCGACATCCGCAAGCTCTCGCCAGGCACCCGCGGTATTGTTCTTCTGCTTCTCTATTTGTCGCTGGATGACAGCGACAACCGGCCGCTGGTGATCGATCAGCCCGAAGAGAACCTCGATCCCAAGTCGGTCTTCGATGAACTTGTTCACCTCTTCGTCGAGGCCAAGGCTCACCGTCAGGTGATCATGGTGACGCACAATGCGAACCTGGTGATCAACACCGATGCGGATCAAATCATCATCGCCGAGGCCGGACCGCATCCGCACGGCTCCCTTCCACCGATTTCATACCGGTCGGGTGGTCTTGAGAACGTGGAGATCAGGAAGGCTGTCTGCGACATTCTCGAAGGCGGAGAAGGTGCCTTCCAGGAACGTGCGCGCCGACTGCGCGTGCGGTTAGAACGATAATGGGGTCAGTAACAAGAATAAATATGCTGGGGCTATGGCGCACATAATACAGGCGAGGGCGGGATTATGTTCTTGAACGATCAGGAGACGGCGACCGATCTCCTCTATTACGAGGCGATCGCAAAAACGGTCGTCACTCTGATCCGCAAGACGCCCGACGCCCCGGTGACGATCGGCGTCCACGGCGATTGGGGCGCAGGCAAGTCGAGCGTTCTCAAAATGCTCGAGGGCGCATTCGCGGAGGACGATCGTGTCCTCTGCCTCTGGTTCAACGGTTGGACGTTCGAGGGCTTCGAGGACGCAAAAACGGTCGTCATCGAGACCATCGTCGACGAGCTTCGTCGCGCCCGTCCGATGTCGAAGAGGGTGGCTGACGCCGCGAAGAAGGTCCTGAAGCGGGTTGACTGGCTGAAGCTTGCCCGCAAGGCTGGGGGCTTCGCGTTTACAGCGACGACCGGCATTCCAACCTTCGATCAGGTCAAGGGCCTCTATGATGTTGCCACCTCGTTTCTGGCGAAACCGCAGGACCATGTTTCGATCGAGGATCTGAAGGGAGTCGCCGAAAAGGCAGGCGAGTTCCTCAAGGAAGCATCGGACGAGAGCGATAACCTTCCCGAGCACATTCATGCGTTCCGCAAGGAGTTCAAGGAGCTTCTCGAAGCAGCCGACATCGACCAGCTCGTCGTCATTGTCGATGATCTCGACCGGTGCCTGCCGAAGACGGCAATCGCAACGCTTGAAGCGATCCGCCTTTTCTTGTTCGTCGAAAGCACCGCATTTGTCATAGGTGCCGATGAGCTGATGATCGAGTATGCGGTGCGCGAGCACTTCCCCGACTTGCCGCCCAGTACAGGCCCGGTCAGCTACGCGCGCAACTACCTGGAAAAGTTGATTCAGGTCCCGTTCCGCATTCCGGCGCTCGGCGTCGCCGAGACACGCGTGTACGTGACCCTTCTGCTGGCGGAAAACGCGCTCGGCTCGAAGGACCCGCGGTTCCTCAGTCTGCTCGATTCTGCTCGGGAAGATATGCGACGGCCGTGGAAGAGCCGCGGCCTCGACCGAAGGACGGTTGAGCAGGCCATGGCGGGCAAGATGCCGCCCGAGGTTGATCAGGCGCTTGTGATCAGCGCCCACGTGACGAAGATTCTGAGCGAGGGCACCCGCGGCAATCCGCGCCAGATCAAACGCTTCCTCAATTCCATGATGCTGCGGCACGCAATCGCCGAGGCGCGTGGTTTCGGTGCTGACATTCAGCGCCCGGTGTTAGCCAAGATCATGCTCGCCGAGCGGTTCTATCCGGACTTCTATGAACAAATCGCACGGCTCGCGGCCAATCACTTCGACGGTCAACCCGAGGCGCTTCGTCGTTTCGAGGAACATATCCGAGCGCCCGCGCCGGAGGATGACGATGATGAGAAGGCCGCTGGTAGGGGCGGGCGAAAAGGTGCGCGCTCCGTACCTGCACCGCTCCCAGCCGAAGCCGTGGAATGGGAGAAGAACGAGTGGGCGAAGGGCTGGGCGGCGATCGACCCGCCGCTGACGGGCGTCGACCTGCGACCATACGTGTTCGTCACGCGTGACAAGCGCAGCTCGTTGGGCGGGCTGGCCGCAGCAAGTCACCTCGAGGGCCTCGTCGAGAAGCTAATGGGCCCGACGATGATGGTCCGGGGTGCCGTCGGCGAAATCATAAAGCTCACAGGGCCAGAGCCTGAGGAGGTTTTCGAGGCGATCCGTGGCCGGATTCTCCAGGATGACAACTTTGCGGCTAAGCCCAAGGGGGCGGACGGCCTCGTCCGCCTGGTCGAGGCGCATCCAGCGCTGCAGCGTCGGCTTTTGGAGTTTATCCGGGAGTTGCCCATGACCAAGGTCGGGAGTTGGGCGGCTTCGAGCTGGGGGGCGTGCTTCACGGACACCGGTATTGCGGCGGAGTACCAGACAACGCTGCGGGCATGGGCCGAGCAGACGGAAAACTCGATCCTGCAAAAGGCCGCGCAGGGCATCAGCAAATTGCAGCGGGGTTGATCGGATGGGCACGTCAAAAAGCTATGGCGGACCCGCAAGCGGCCTCGTTCCATCCTTCGTTGACGACCCGACGCCGCCGACCCGGCCTCGACCTCCGGCAACCGCGCCGGCGGCCCCGAACGCGCCTGGTGTGCCGGGCGGACCTTCATCGCCGCAACCGACGCCGCCGGCAGCGCCTTCTGTTCCGGGCGTTCCGCGCACGCCGTCACCTCCGGATACGAAGGGCACCGGCAGCCTGGGTGGGGCGCGGGGCAATTTCACGCGCTTCGCAAGGACCGGCAGCCGTAGTGCCCTCGGTAGTGCGCTTTCAGGCTATGTCCGCGGCGGCACCGGCGGCGCCCGACGTGCAGCGCGGCGCATGGGCTCATCGCGCGCGACAGCCAGGGGATTGCTGGGCGTCGTTCGTGACTTCCAGCGTCTCGGGCCGACCGAAACGCTTCGTCAGCTCAACCTGACCGGATTGGCTACACAGCCGGCGGCCGATGTCTTTGTCGCGATTTTGGAATTCATCTGCCCACCAGGTGGCGCGGTCGACGATGCAATCGCGCGGCAGGCGATGCTTGAGACGATCGGTGATCTGGCCGAAGCGGGTGTGGGCAGCTTCGATACCCTTACACCGGAGCAACTCCAGGACGTCTTCCTGGACTTTATCTCCCGTTCGATCGAAGGGCGGGTGATGGCAGACCTCGGCGGCCGGGGCATTACCTTCCCTGATGACATCGCTACCGTGGAAAGCGCCCAGGCGCAGCTTCATGATTTTGTTGAGGGCGCAACGCGCGGCCAGCTCGCCGGTAGGCTCGAAAGCCTGGAGCGCTTGTCTGACCGCGATATCGAGAATGTCGTCAACCAGATTTACGAGACGGCTTTCGAGCTGGTTGCCGTCGCCGGGGAGGCCGCTGCATGAGGCATCATACGATCATTGCCCGGCTTGGTCCGGGAGACAGCACAACCGCTTCGCCGAGCCGTGTGGATACACAGGAGACGGTGATCAACTTCGTCGATGGCGAATTCCGGCTGGGCTACGGGCTGGGCCAGGCGTTGGATCAACTATGTGCGCTTGGCCTCCGCCCCTCCGAAACGGCGGTCGACTTAGCGCTTATGGCCGCGGCGATCACCGCCGCCGATACGCGCATCTCGCGTGCCGCTGATGCGCAGGACGCCTGGACTCGCGAGATCGACCTCCACTTGCCGGTACATGACACCGTCCGCTGGAAAGGGTTGGCGCCATTGATCGTGACGACGCTGAATTTCCTGACCGGCGACCGTTGGGGTGTCTATTTCCGCCCCCGCGCAGCCGGCGCTCCCGATCTGGCGCCGAGGCCCACTAAGTTGCGCACGGCCAATTCGACAACGGTCTGCCTCTTTTCGGGCGGGCTGGACAGCTTCATCGGCGCGATCGATTTGCTGGCGTGCGGTGAAGTGCCGATGTTGGTGAGCCACTATTGGGATGGCATCACTAGCACCCACCAAGTCTATTGCGCCGATGCCATGAAGCGTCGCTTCAGCGGGACGACGCTCCATCACATTCGGGCCAGAGTAGGGTTCCCGACGGATACGGTGGAGCATTCTGCGGTCGAGGACACGCTTAGGGGGCGTTCATTCCTGTTCTTTTCGCTGGCTGTCATGGCGGCCGACGCGATCGGCGGCGACATCGTTGTGCATGTACCGGAGAATGGCCTGATCTCGCTCAATGTGCCCCTCGATCCGCTCCGGCTGGGCGCACTCAGCACCCGCACCACACATCCTTACTACATGGCGCGTTTCGGGGATCTGCTCAAAGGGCTCGGCCTCCGCGTCCGATTGGAAAATCCATACGCCTTCATGACGAAGGGCCAGATGGCGAAGGAATGCGCCGACATCCCGTTCCTCCAAAAAGAGGCGAAGCACACGATGTCGTGCTCATCGCCAGGAAGTCGCCGCTACGATCCCGACCCGACTGAGAGGGCGCCCAAACATTGCGGACGTTGTGTGCCGTGTCTCATCCGGCGCGCTGCAATCCTGGAAGGTTGGGGTGCCGATGATACGCCATACCGCATTCCCGATCTTCGGGCGCAAGTGCTCGACACCAATAAAGCGGAAGGCGAGCATGTGCGCTCCTTTCAGCTTGCACTATCTCGCCTCGCACGAAAACCGGGGCGAGCCCGTTTCGATATTCATCGCCCCGGCCCGTTGATTGATCATCCTAGCAAGCTTTCTGAATATCAGGCCGTCTACGTCGCCGGCCTCCAGGAGGTCGGCAGACTGTTGCACGGCGTTCGGGCCCGGCCGCTATGACGGAGACCCCCAACCCATCTGCGGCGCGCTGGGTCGATTTCCACTGCCACGTTGATCTCTACAAAGATCACTCGGCTCTTATTGCCGAATGCGATCGGGAACGCGTGGCGACGCTCGCGGTCACGACCACGCCGAAGGCCTGGCCACGAAACCGCGAGCTGGCGTCAAAGTCGGCGCATGTTCGGATCGCATTAGGGCTCCACCCGCAGCTTGTCGCCGAACGCGAGAATGAGTTGCCGATTTTCGAGCGCTACCTGGCTGACGCACGTTATGTTGGCGAGATCGGCCTCGACGCTGGCCCTCGTTTTTACCGCAGTTTTCCGGCCCAGGAGCGGGTGTTCGAGCGCATCCTGCGCGCCTGTGCTGAACAGGGTGGCAAGATATTGACCGTCCATAGCGTCCGGGCGGTTGGCAAGGTCTTGAACCATATTGAAAGCGCCCTGTCGCAGGAGCGGGGACGCGTTGTCCTGCATTGGTTCACGGGCACGTCCGCTGAAGCCCGTCGGGCGGTCGCGCTCGGCTGCTATTTCTCGATCAACGGAGAGATGCTGCGCTCACCCAAGCACCGACAACTGGTTGCGGGTCTTCCGCTCGACCGTTTGCTGACCGAAACCGATGGGCCGTTCGTGGAATGGGATGGCCAGCCCCTCAGGCCGCGCGACGTCGGCCGTACGGTTGCCGAGCTGGCTGAAGCGCGGAACCTTCCGGTGGCCGCCACCGAAGACGCAATTCTCCAGAACCTAAGACGTTTGGTGAGCGTGTGAATTGTGCGTGATAGTCACCGCCCCAATACTGCCGTCTATGTCGCAATCGTGGCGGTCGCTGAGGATCCTTCGCGTGTAGAGGTACCGGCTGGAGAGTTTCGTCTCTACCGGCCGCGCTGAGGGTACGGGATGTCTCCGGCGAGACATAAGGTCGTCTTGTCTCAGGCCCGATGGTGCCAGTTGTTCGAGCGTGCTATAGCTTGCTGACGGTAATTTCCAGATGTGGATCCGGGTGCGTCCCCACCCCAAACCGCGACGTAGATCGTCCGATTGGTGCTGATAGTCTGCGAGACGTCAAAAATATTTTTCTGGCGATTTTCCCTTTAAAATCAGAAGCGTAGTTTTTTGACGGCCTGCGCGTCGGAAGTTCGCCGCCAGTCGAAAAAAACACCGAGCAATTTCAATACGTTATATGAAAATTGAACAATTGAGTGGGAATGATCCCGGGTCTGGCACAGGCTGCCATCATGGGAAAGCCAGGTTAGAACACGTTCCGATCCTTTCGGATTGGATGCCGCGACCTGTCATGTTGATAGGCAAGAGCATCATCCGATCAGGTGACTCCATCGGATCGGATGATGCTTTGACCTCGCGATTGCGCGGGATCAGCCCGCCAGCACAGCATCGCGACCGACACGGCTTTCATAATTGAGGATCTCACGATGGCGGGCCCCTCTTCCCCATGCCGAGGCCTCGTGAATTCGCTTGTAATGCTGTTGCAGGATATAGCGGCAACGCCTGTAGAACGGCATGCGCGTAAGAAACTGCTCCAGATCGGGATATCGCGAAACGGCCTCGACATAGGGGAGGTATTCCGGCCCCCCCCACGGAAGAAAAGCGCCATGCCAGGGCTTCGGGCTGCCCATATAATGGACAACGCGGGGATCGATCGCCTGCTCAAGTCTCGCGTTGCGCAGAAAAATCGGGAAATTCCAGCTCAGGGACATCGGTATGCGTCGATCCATTGCCACAAGATTGAGGGCATCCTGATCCGGATATCGTGTCTTGCCTTTCAGGTTCTGAAACAGTTTCCAGGATTCCCAGCCGATCCGGTCCCACCCATCGCGGTTGATCCGTAATACCCCGCTGTTGAAATAGTTGCGCTGGCGGTTGTTCTCCAATCCGATCGAGGCGAAATAACTCACCAGGCTCCGGTCGTGTCCTCTGCCCCCATCGAGAGAAAACGTCATCGGATCGTTGGCGGCGCAAAATTGCCCGACAGGAACCTCGGTACGCAGAAGCGGTTCCAACGATCCCGTGATCTGTGTATCGCCATCGATATAGAGCAGATGTCCGTATTGCGGCGGCGCGATACGATCCAGAAACAGCCGGGCAAGCATCGCTCCGACACGCTCGATGGCGGTTTCCGGAACGGAAAAGAAGAGAATGCCCTCGGCCTCGCAGGCGCGACGAAAGACCCGGTCGCACTCGGCGATTCCCTTCACGCTGAAAATGGCAACATCTGCAAGGTCTGCCGGCGCATTCCGCCGTGCCTGCAACGCACTCACGAAACTCGGGAAAAGGTATCCCGGGTCGGTCGTGTATGAAATGCAGCAATCAGCCGTCATGACCACGCTCTACCACAACGACGATCATGTCCGCTGGCATTCAGCGGTGATCCGGGATGCGCTGGCCAACCGGCGGTTGAGCAGATGTCGGAATGCCTCGCCATCAGTCACACCGGCTGGCGATTCGGCACGGTCCGGCGGCGCCGGCCGACAATATCGCTGACAAAGCGCAGGGCTGACTGTTCGATACCGCTTGGGCGTCCCAGGAGATGCCAGATGGCCATGAGGCTGCCCGCATAAACCGCCATTCCGCTCATGACCAGCAACGCAAGACGGGTGAGTTGCCCCATCATTCCTCCCGGCAAATGCAGAAGGGAGTCCAGACCCACGACCGCAGCCAGCATCACCAGGCTGGCGACAATGCTGCGCTGGCTGACCCGGAGTTGGTCCCGGATGGAAATGCCGCAAAGTTGGCGAATGCTGGCCATGCAAAAGATGGCCGTGACAGTTTCAGATATCAGACGGGCGGCGATCACACCGGCAAATCCCCAATAGAGCGCCCCCCCAACCAGAAGGGGCAGTTTGACTAGCACCTGAACGGTATTCCGGGATGCGATTTCACGGGTGCGGCCGAGCGACATGCCAAGCGGCGAGAGCAGGATGCCAAACATGTAGGGGATTAGGCTGATGGAGAGCCAACGCGTCATCGAGATGGCACTGACCCATTTCGGCCCCAGCAGCACCTGAACCAGTGGCCCCGCGACCGCGGCCTGGCCAATCAGAAGCGGCAGACCGATCGCAATCACCGCACTTGCCGCAAGCTGATAACTCTCGCGCAACCGCGCCAGATCATCGCGAACAACGGTGAAAGCCGACAGCAATGGTCGGAGGATCGGCGAAAACAGAGCGGCCAACGGGATATTGCTGAGATTATTCGCCGTGCTGAACAGGCCGAGACGAGATGCCGGCATGAGCTTGCCGAGAAGAAGCTGCTCTGACTGGATGTTGAACGACATCAGGATTTGCGAAACGCTGACCCAGCCCAGAAACCCGCTGAATAGGCGCCAATCGCGCAGCGAGAGTCGTGGCCTATAGGGGAGGACGACGTAGCCGAGCAGGGTATTCACCACCGGCCCGGCGATGGTGCAAAGCCCGATCGACCAGAATGAATGCGTTGTGAAGGCAAGGATCGCGGCAGTTGCGAAGGCGGTAACTTTCCCCGCCAGTTCGAACCAGAACTCGTAGACGAAATTCAGCGCCTTGGCATATTCGGCAAGCCGCGGCGTCTGCATGCCGCGGGCTGCCGGGGCGAGGCTGAGGGCCTGGATCAGCGGTATCAGCTCGGGGTGGCCATACCAGTGCGCGAACGGGATCGCGATACCGCTGACCAGGAGACACAGCGTCGCACCGCGGAGCAGGCTGAGGGTGAATGCGGTATGCAGGTGATGTGGACTGATTTCCGGCAGTTGGACCAGCGCCTGGCTCAGCGGCATTTCTAGCGCGGCTTCCAGGATGGTCACCAAGGTCATCGCAATCGCGACCAGGCCGAAATCGGCCGGCGAGAGCAGGCGGGCGAGGATCAACATGGTGAACAGGTCGATCACCCGGCTGACCAGCCGTCCGAACACCATGAGCGAACCGCTCAACGCTGTCTTGTGACCTAGCATACGAGAAGAGGATCGTCTGCGGCGCCAGTGGAGGCATCATCGGCGAGCGCCCGCACAAGACGCGCTGGAATCCCGGCATACAAGCCATTCGGCTCGGTCGATTTCGTAACCAGCGACCCGGCGGCAATGACGCACCCGTCGCCGATCGTCACGCCTGGCAGGATCGTGACACCGCTGCCGATCCAGCAGCCGCGGCCGATCACCACCGGCCCGCCGACCGCGTCAACGAGACAGCGTTGGGTTGGCGGGCCGATCTGATGCGAACCGGTAATGATCCGGACAAACTGGCCGATCCGAACATTGGCGCCGATTTCCAGCGGCAAAAAGCCGTCGTAGAAAAATCCGACATTGATAAAGACCTGAGGGCCGATCTTTACCGTCCGGGAACGGAAACTGGCCCGTGCCCAGATGCAGGCAGTCCGGTCGACATTGTAGCCAAGCCTGCGCATGAGCGGCATTCGTATCGATACCGGCACGAATTCGCTGGCGAGCGTGGCATCGACGATACGGTGGATGTAATTTCCCATAACCTGGCGCTCCCTCCTCCCAGGCTCCGCCTCAAATCCGAAACCAGCCGGTGAATTTCGGCCCGCGCCTTGCCGCGCCGAGGAAATAGGCATCCTCACCGCCATAGGTCATGGCATCTGCACCGTTGATGATAAGCCCGTGCGGCTTGTCTAGGGTCTCGATCAGTTCGTTATGCAGATCGAACGCCCGGCGCATTGTATTGGATACGCCCACGACCGACAGGATCAGGTCGGACACGCTGCCCAGTACCAAGCCATCGGAGACGATCGGCAAGGGAGGACTGTCGAGGATGATGTAGTCGAACTCCTCGCCGAGAGTTTCGATGATCCCGCGCAAGGCAGCCTCGTCAAGGCGGGCTCCGCGCTCGGGCGCGGCACCGCCGGAGGGCAGAACCCAGAATTTCCCATCCGGCCAGCGCTGCAGTTTCGGCCGTGAACCTGTCTGCAGCCAGTCGGTCAGCCCGGGCAACCCTTCGAAATCGACCAGCAGGTTAAGCCGGCTCAGATAGAAGTCGCAATCGAGCAGAACCACGCGCTTGCCATCCTCGGCCAAGGTCCGGCACAGATTGGCCGCGATCGTCGTCTTGCCGTCTTGCTTGCTCGCGGAAATCAGGAGGATCGCGGAAGCATGTGATCCGTTCGTGTTTCGGTAGATATTGCGCTTTATGAGCTGAAACGCCTCGGAGAACGGATTGAAATTGTCAGGCCCGAATGCATTCGCACCGATGAGCCGTTGCACCTGCTGGGGCACGGCGCCGTAGACTGGCAATCGCACCGCGCGACGAATCTGCTCTTCGCTCTCATATCGGCCAGAGAAGGCCCGCCGGCCGAACACCAGCGCCAGGCCCGCAAAGAAACCCACCATCGCACCAGCGACCACGGTAATCGCCGCACGCGGTGAGGTTGCCCGCAAAGGCAGGCGCGATGAGGTGACGACGCGCGTATCGATGATGGTCGCAGCCTTCGATATCTGCGCCTGTTCGGCCTTCTGGGTCAGCACCTCGTAAAGCTGAGCCAGTTGCTTCGACTTCCTGGTCAATGCCCGGACCTTGAGCGACTCAGCCGGCTGGTTCTTCAGCTTGGTCCTGTCGCTTGCGATCAGCCTTTCGATGCTTGCCAGACTTTGGGATGCGGAGGCCAGGTCATTGTCGATAAGCTCGCGGATCGAGGCGCGGAGCTGATTGACCTGCGCCTGCTGGATCTGCACGTTCTGGGCACGGTCGGTGAACTCGGCGCGCAACTGGCTCAGCTTCACCTCGGCTTCGGAAAGCGAGGTGGTCAGCGAGGTGAGAACGGGATCATTGGTTTCGCTGGTGAGATAAGGGTTCACGCGCGACCGGCGACCCATCATCGCGCCGTGCAGCTGGCGCAGGGCCTGAAGTTGAAGCAATTGCTGGCCACGGCGCTGCTCCAGCTGGCTCATCTGCTCGACCGCGGCCTGGGCGGCCTGCTGCGGATCGATGATGCCGGTCTTGGCCTGGTAGGCTGACAATTCCTGGTCAGCGCGCGCCAGTCTGCGGGCGACATTCGCGAGCTGGCCGGTGACGAAGGTTTCAGTCACCGAAGCAGCCTCCGCCTTCCATTGGAGCTGGGTCGCGATGTAGTCGTGCATCAGATGGTTCACGAAGATCTGGGCCAGAAAAGGATCGGACCAGCGCAGTGAGATCCTCGCAAGCTTGGTCGGCCGCGTTGGCGATCCTCCGGCCGTCACGCGCAGTTGGCCTCCGGCCAGACCATTGGCCAGCGCATCAGGCGCCACGACGCTCAGGTCGAAAATCCGGCCTGGACTGATCTTTGCCAAAGCAGCGCTCGGCACCGCGGCGCCCGGCAAGGTTGCGGCGGAGCCACCGGACTTGCCGGGGCGGGCGAAGCGCACCAGCAAGGCGCCATCTGCGGTGTGCGCCACAGTGCCAATGGTGCCGCTGAGAACTGGCTTCTCGCGACCGAAAATTCCTCCAGCCTTGTAGAGTTTATAGGTATTTCCAGCACCAGTGACGAGACGAAACTTCCCGACAAGCGTTGCATCCACAACCCGCAGCGCATCCGCTGCCGGGAGAAACGCCTTGGTCGAACCATGGTCGAGCCATTTCCAGCGCCAGTATCTAAGAGCCGGAGCACCGGCAGGATGGATCGTCGCATTCAGCCCGGTTTCCAGCACGGCACGCTGGATCAGGGTGCCGGTGGTCAACAGCTCTATCTGCGTTTCCACGTCGCTCTGCTGGGCATAGGCAGACAGGTTGACCGCATTGCTGGAGCCGCCACCACTACCCGAACCCTGCTGGGTTTCGCCAAGATAGAGCGCGCCGGATGCCGTGAATTGCGGCACTGCCAGCAGAACATGCAGCAGAGCGGCTGCCGCCGCGATGCCGGTGAACAGCAGGATCGTCCGTGCTTGCTGGCGTAGCGTGCGCAGAAACAGCCCGAAATCGACGATATCATGCGGTTCATGATGCGCATGGAAGCCGATCGCAGGGAGTTGTGTCGCCATTTTCTGCTTCATGGTCACTTCGAGAGGTATTTGATGGAGACAAACGGATTGAGCACGCCGGAGATCGTATTCAGCGAGGGGAGCAACTTGTTCAGAACATCGTTCCATGTCGCGATGCCGGTTGGCGGCACGAAAACGATATCGCCGGGTTCCAGCGCAAAGGGCATTGCCCGCCCATCCATGATCTTTCGGGCATTCACGACGATGAAATCGGCGGATGCGCCATGCGAGCGGATGATCCGGATCTGCGAGAGCTCGGCATCGGTGTAATTCGACAGGGTCATGCCGGCTTCGCTCATGGCTTGCAGCAGAGACAGCGAGCCACCCTGGAAGCCGATGGCGCCCGGCTTGCCCACGGCGCCGAACACGAACGCCTTTTCTTCAGATGCAGGCGGAATGACGATCGTCGCACCCGGCGGCAACACGATGTTCTGCGACAGATTGCCGTCGAGCAGCAGTGCGCGAAGATCCACCGGTTCCTTTCGTGCCCCGAGCGCGACATAGGCCTGATAGAGATCGGCATTGGCGACATTCAGGCTGCCGCCCAGGGATAGAGCCTCCAGAAGTGTCAGTTCACGCCCCGGATATTTGATCCCGGGGCTCGAGAAATCGCCGAGCAGGTAATACCGCAGGCTATGCGGCGTCACCAATTGCACCGAGACATTCGCGTTATTGACGTAGTTTGAATACGCCGCCTGAAGCTTGGCCTGGGCCTGGCTGACTGTCAGTCCGGCCAGCTTGACGGTACCGATCAATGGCAGCCCCACCGTGCCATCGCTGGTGATGAAGGCACCAGCGGGACCCGATGTCACGCCATATTGGGGTGTGGACAACTCGGGGTGCAGATAGACGGAAACGGCGATGACGTCATTGGGCCCCAACCGGTACGGAGTCAGCGATAGTTTCGCGTCCGGCGGGAGGCTCTGCCGCTTCACCGAAACCACCGGCGACGGCATCGTGGCGGCGACGGCGCTGGCCGGCACGGTATGAGATACCGGCGGCTTTGCGGCACAGCCGGCAAGTCCACCCACGCCCAGCAGCAGAGCAATGGCCGTGGGCAGCAGGCCCGGCCGGTTCGTTCCTGACATCAGCTTGCCGCGGGCGCCGGCTTTATGTCTGGTCCAATGCCATAATGCTGGAAGGTGTAATCTGGAAATCTGCGCCGTCACGCCTTGCCCCCAAAATCCTGAAAAACCGTCTGATCCCGCCCGAACGAGAAGGATGGAAAAAAATTTAACCGCTCGTAACATGTTGACGTTTTACCGTCAAAAATTAGATCATTAAAGATAAAATCGGGCAAGTTTGTCTATTAAGATTTAACGATGTAAATATCTTGTAAATTCATACAATTTGCATTATCGCGACGGCGTCCAAGCATGGACAAGTACAGAGGCTTTCGCCTACCAATTCTGGGAGTGGTTCAATCGATGATCACCGCGATCGGCGCCGTGCTGTTGCCGTTCTGCCTGTGGTTTTGGCGTCGCCCAGCGAATCTTCTCGTTCTTGTCATTGTTTTTTCAATATTTTCTGCCAGCGCGATCATTGTCATTGGCGGACTCGGGGTCACACCCGCCTTGCTGCCAACAGCGATGTTTGTATCATTATTTGCAATTAATCTCTTTAATAACATTCATTATCCCGCTGAACGTCAGGCGTTCACGATCATGTTACCTTTTATTCTCGTCACGATCGGCGCCGTCGCCAGTTCGGTCATCATGCCGCGCCTGTTCATGGGACAGGTGATGGTGTGGCCGCAGAAAGTCAGTGCCTTTTTCGTTCGGTCACCGCTTGCACCAAATGCCGGCAATTTCACCCAGGACATGTACCTCATCGCCAATGCGATGCTGGCCGCCACGGCCGCCGTCTATCTGACCCGCCCCGGCAAGGTATTGCCACGGCTGCTTGACGCCTATTTCGCAAGCGGTCTGCTGGTGATCCTGATCGCCCTGTGGCAGTTCGCCAGCACGATCCTGCATATCCCCTTCCCGTCCAGTTTTTTCCTCTCCAACCCCGGGTGGTCGCAGCTCGACGACCAGACCATCGGCATCCTTACCCGTCTCAACGGGCCTTTCAGCGAACCGTCGTCGCTGTCCGCTTATATGTGCGCGTCGCTGAGCGCCGCCGGCTGGTCGGTGATGAACGGTGACCGTCGCTGGCTGCCACGCGCGACCTTTCTGGGCGGCATCGTCGTGGTTCTGCTCAGCACGGCCACGACCGGCTACGTGACGATGGCGGCGATGGCCGCCCTGCTGCTGGCGCGCGTTGCAATTCGGGCAACGCCGCAAATGCGACGGCGTGTCGTCCTGACCGCCGCAGGCATCGGCGTAGCAGGCGGGATTTCAGCTGTGGCGCTCCCGCTGGCAACGCCCGAGGCCGGACAGGAAGCGACGATCATCCTGAATTCAGTGCTGGACAAGACTCAATCGGCATCCTACCGCGCCAGATCTCAAGCGGACTACGACAGCCTGCAGGAGATGATGAAGACCTATGGGCTGGGCGTCGGCTGGGGCAGCAACCGCTCATCGAGCCTATTGCCCGGCCTGCTGGCGGCGATCGGCATCTGGGGCGTGGCCGGCCTCCTCTGGTTCGGCTTCGCGCTCACGCTGCGGGCACGCCAGGCCATGCGCATGACCCGCGCCCCCGACCTGCAGCACGTCATCCGGGGCACATCCGCTTCCCTTCTGTCATCGCTGATCTCCGCCCTGCTGTCCGGCCCGACCATTTCCTCGCCGGATTTCTACCTGCTCCTTGCCATGCTGGTCGCAGCCACCGCCCGCGCCCGGTTCGAGACCAAGACGGTTTGGCTGCCGGCACCGACGGATCGCTCACTCTCCGAGCCCGTACCGGCATGACCCCTGCCCCGCTGATCAATGGCCGGTTCGTTACCCAATCGCTTTCCGGCGTCCAAAGGTTTGCAATCGAAATCACGCGGGCACTGCTGGTGCGCAATGCCGGCGCATCGTTGCTGACGCCTCAGGGCGGAAGCCTTGCCTGGCCGGGCGCCCGCGAGATCGGGAAACGACAGGGGCAGGTTTGGGAACAGCTGGAGTTGCCCCTGCATGCTCGGGGTCGGCTCCTCATCAACCTTGGAAATACCGGACCGCTTCTGGCTGATCGGCAGATCGTCGTGATCCATGACGCCGGGGTATTCAGCACGCCCGAAGCCTATTCGAGACCGTTTCGGCTCTGGTACAAATTCGTCCAGAAAGCACTGATCCGCCGGCGGACGACGATCGTGACAGTCTCCGCGTTTTCGAGACGCGAGATCTCGCGACACCTCTCCCTGCCGGAGTCGCTGATCCGCGTCATGCCCGAGGGCACCGACCATATGCGGCTCATGTCCAGCGACGCGGGAATTCTGGCGGCAAACGGACTCGCCCCTGGCAAGTTCGTCCTCGGTGTCGGCACCTTGTCGGCGCACAAGAACCTTGCCGCGCTTGAAAATCTGGCCGGCCAACTGCACGCACGCGGCACGCCTCTGGTGATTGCCGGCGGCATGGGCGGAGCCGCGTTCAATGCGGCCAATGAGAGCAGGCTGCCGCAGCCCGCGCGCTATATCGGCCGTGTAAGCGACGCCGCATTGAAGGCGCTCTACGAAACTGCCGGGTGCTTCGTCTTTCCGTCCCGCTATGAAGGATTCGGATTGCCGCCCGTCGAGGCCCTGGCCTGTGGCTGCCCGGTTGCCTGCGCGGATATCCCTGCCTTGCGGGAATCCTGCGCCGATGCCGCGCTCTACTTCGATCCGAACGACCCGCAGCAGATCGCCGAAAGCGTCTTGTCGATACTCGATACGCCGTCGCGGCAGAATGGCCTTCGCACCGCCGGCGCAGCACGAGCGGCCGAACTCACCTGGGCCGGAGCCGCGTCAATCCTCGAATCCATCGCCATGGAGGTTCTGGAGCGCCGATGAAGATCGCGATCGTCCACGAGTGGCTGGAACATTACGCGGGCTCCGAGCGCGTCCTTGAAGAATTGCTGAAATGCTATCCGCAGGCCGATATATTCGCGGTCGTCGACTTCCTTGCGGATGATGACCGCCTCTTCCTGGGCGGGCGCCCGGTTACAACGAGCTTCATCCAGAAATTGCCTCTGGCCCGGAAACACTTCCGCAACTACCTGCAATTGATGCCGCTTGCGATCGAGCAGTTTGATCTGACCGGCTATGACCTCGTGATATCGAGCAACCACGCCGTGGCGAAAGGGGTACTGACGGGTCCGAAACAGGTTCACGTCTGTTACATGCATTCGCCCATCCGCTATGCGTGGGACCTTCAGTCTCAATATCTTCGTGAGAGCGGGCTGACCCAGGGCGTCAAGAGCCTTTACGTGCGCTGGCTGTTGCACAGGATCAGGATCTGGGATGCGATGGCGGCTAACGGCGTCGACTGTTTTCTGGCCAACTCCAGCTATATCGCCCGCCGCATACAGAAGACATACCGCCGGGACGCCGAGGTCGTTCCACCGCCGGTCGCCGTGGAGCGATTTGTTCCAGGCGATGGACCGCGGAGCGGCTATCTGGTGGCATCCCGATTCGTGCCCTACAAACGGATCGAACTAATTGCCGAAGCGTTCCGCGAATTGCCCGACTGCCCTCTCACCATCGTCGGCGCGGGAACCAATGAACCGCAGGTGCGCCGGGCCGCAGCGGGTGCGCCCAACATAACCTTGCGGCCTCCGGTTTCACATGCCGAACTGGTGTCACTGATGCAGTCAGCCAAGGCGATGGTCTTCGCCGCGGAGGAGGATTTTGGCATCACGATGGTCGAGGCCCAGGCCTGCGGCACGCCGGTGATTGCCTTCGCCGAGGGCGGGGCGAGAGATATTTTTCCGCAACATTCCGCGGCGCCGACAGGCGTTCTGTTCGGCACCCAGACGAAAGACGCCATCGTCTCCGCAGTACGCCGCTTCGAATCCCACGGCGCGGCGATGTTGCCGGCAGTCTGCCGGGAGAATGCCCTGCGCTTTTCCGCCGCGCTGTTCCGGACCCGAATCCAGGCCGCCGTCGATACAGCGATGGCGCAATTCCGGCATCGGGGCCCCGTCGCGGCACACACCGCTCACGAAAACGGATAACGCCTCATGCGTATCATGCATCTGTTGAATCACTGCGGGAAGGCAAACGGTCACGTCAATGTTTCGGTTGATCTCGCGATCACGCAACATTCGATGGGGCATGACGTCGGCTATACCTGTGCCTCCGGCGATTTCATCCCCCTTCTGGAGTCCGCCGGGGTCAAGGTTTACCATGTAGAGCAGCCACATCGCGGGATTGGCAAGTTTCTCCGGGCCAATTTGCAATTGAACAGGGCAATACGCGACTTCGCGCCAGATATCCTGCATGTGCACATGGCCGCTCAAAGTGTTCTTGTTCAACCTTACCGGCTTCTGGGCCACAAGGTCGTAACAACATTGCATAATGAATTCGACCGCTCCGCATGGTTGATGGGGCGTGCATCGCGGGTTGTGACGGTCGGCCAGACCGGATTTGAAGTCATGCGGAAATCTCATGTTCCTGTTCGCAAGTTGCGGCAGGTACAGAACGGTTCCATCGGCTCGCCGCGGCTGCCTGCGGCGTTCACCCCGGCCGATCTTGCCCACCCCGCTATCCTCACCGTCTGCGGCATGCATCCGCGGAAAGGCGTCGCAGACCTGCTCAACGCTTTCGCCCTGCTACGGAAAACCAACCCGGACGCTCATCTGTATCTCGCCGGCGAAGGTCCGATGCTTCAAGAGTACAAGGCCCAGGCCGAAACGCTCGGAATCGGCGACCATGCTCATTTCCTCGGCTTCTGCAGCGATCCGCGCCAGTATCTCTTCGCGGCCGACATCTTCGTGCTTGCTTCCCATGCTGACCCAGGACCACTCGTGATCGCCGAGGCCCGGCATGCCGGGAATGCCATCGTCGCCAGCAACGTCGATGGCATTCCCGCGATGCTCGATCATGGCGAAGCCGGAATCCTCATCCCGCCGAAGCAACCGGAGCTCCTGGCTTCAACGCTGCGCAACCTGCTCGACGATCCATCCAAACTCGCAGAATATCGCGCGCGGTCGAAACGCGGAGCGGAACGCTTCACGATCGAACGCGTCTGTCGCGATATGGAAAAAATCTACGGCGAATTGATCTGAACAACACGGGCCGCGCATGCCTCGGCACGGGAGGCAATCGCACCAGGCTTTCCGGTGGCTGGCGCCAGTCAAGGAGCGATGGCGCAAGCCCATCGTTATCAACGGTTTCAAAACCCGGAGACACACCGATCCCAGTTTGGCGCTCGGCCAGACTGCCTTGCCAAGGTCAGGGATCTTTGTTCGGCGTCGGACCTGGATCGCCATGGTACCTGGCAAAGCGTCAGCGACCCTTGCTTGGCGCATCATCCGATCAGATGGATATCATCTGATCGGATAAAGTTGCTCTTTTTATCAATATGATAGAGCGCCATACGATCCAGACGGATCGGCTCGCCGGCCTGCTCGCGCCATCCGGCGGTGTGAGCAGATTCATTTCCGAAATGTATTGTATCTGTGTTCATCGGGTCGATGACCCTTCCGGCCGAGCTTCCATTCATCAAACACGGCCTTCATCGCCCCGATAAACTTGTCAGCGATGCAGGAGCTACGCTGTCATAATTATTATCAATTATACAACCTACAAGAGATTATCTATTTTATTGAACACGCGAACTAAATTTCATATTAACTCCCCTTAATTCGACGGCCAGCATACGCATTAGGACTCAAATAGTGGAACGACGGCGGCTTTGAAACACAAACAAATTTCACGACTTAATAGTATGATCCATCTTGAATTCAGAATAGTGTCTGTTTTTATCATGTAATTAATATTAAATATTATAGAATTATTTGCCCCATAATCAGGATCGTTTTGAAAAGAAAACCCATGAATAATCAACTGATCCACGACGCGTTCATCCGAACGGCAGCCGCTTTCCCGGGTAATGTCGCAGTAACTTGCGGTGATGCCGCATGGACCTATGCCGAGCTGGAGCAGAAATCGCGCGAGATGGCGGCAGCTCTTGTCCGGCAAGGCATGGCCCCGGGAGATCGCGTTGCCATTCTCGCCGAGCGGCGGCCCGAGCTGGTCTGGACGGTACTGGGCGCGTTGCGGGCCGGTGTGGCATTTGTGATCATGGACTGGAGTTATCCGGCAAAAAGGCTGGAGACTTTTATCTCAACGTGCCGTCCCCGGCTGATTATTCCGGCCGGGGGGGATGAAGTCCGGGCTCTCGCCAAGGATCTGGCGGAGGAACAGTCCGTGCAGATATTCGCGGCACAAACGGAGTCCGGCCACTCCGATGCCCAGTCCGAAGCCATCGCGCAGCCAGCGATCCGTCCGGATACCGATATTGCCTATATGCTGTTCACGTCGGGCAGCACAGGAACGCCCAAGGGCATCGCGTGCAATCATGCGGCGCTCGTGCATTTCATTGGCTGGCACACCAAGCAGTTCGGTCTTGCCGCCAGCGACACGTTTTCCATGCTTTCCGGGCTCTCCCATGACCCCGTGCTGCGCGATATTTTCACCCCGCTGTCGATTGGCGCAACGCTTGCGGTACCGCGCCAGTGCGAAATCACCGAACCCGGCCGACTGCGATCCTGGCTTGAGAAAAACCTGGTGACCGTGGCGCATCTCACACCGCCGATGGGGCAGCTATTACTGGCAAGCGGGCCGAATGCGGTCACGCTGCCGAAGTTGCGCAGGATGTTCTGGGGTGGGGATCAGTTATCGCCAAAACTGCTCGAATCCGTCTCACGATTCGCTCCCAATGCGGAGCACGTGAATTTCTATGGGTGCAGCGAGACGCCCCAGGCCGTGAGCTTCTACCGGTTTCAACACGACGAAGGCTGGACAAGCGTGCCGATCGGGGGGGGCGTTGAGGGGTTCAAGGTTCTTGTCATCGGGCCGGATCGGCAGCCCCGTTTCGACCGGGAGCCGGGAGAGATCGCGATCCAGTCACGATTCCTCAGCCTCGGTTACGTCCGCGATGGCGCGGTGATCGAGCCGCAGGACCGCGGCATCGACGAGATGACAGGCGAGGCGATTTATTACACCGGTGATCAGGGCCGTTATCTCCAGGACGGCAACGTGCTGATGATGGGCCGTGGAGATGATCAGATAAAGATACGCGGCTTCCGGGTCGAGCTTTCGGAGATCAGCGGCGCCCTGCAAGCCTGTCCTGGAGTTCAGATGGCGGTCGCCTTACCGTTCCGGGACGGGGACCGTGCCAGCATCGAGGCGTTCGTCGCGCATGACGATACCATCCGGCTGGATCAGGAAACGATCGCTTCGCGCCTCGCGCAAACGCTTCCCTCCTATATGATGCCTCGCAAGATCTGGCTGTTCGAAACCAAACTGCCCACGCTCCCGAACGGCAAGATCGATCGGGCAGCCTTGATCGACCACGTGCGAAAGGCCGGCATTGCGGAGACGAACGCACAACGTCCAGCAGGCTCGGCGAAGGCAGAAACACTGCGCCGTCGCTGGCAGGAAATATTCGGCGCCGAGGAGGTCAGTGCTTCATCGACCTTCGCCGAACTTGGCGGAGACAGCCTCTCTTATGTCGAAGCTTTTCTGGCGGCAGAAGAAATCGTGGGCGAACTTCCTGTCGATTGGCAGGAAAAGAGCATTGCGGAACTGTCGGCAAGAGGGAAGACATCCTCGCGCTGGTCGACATCGGTCGATAGTTTCATGGCCATTCGTGCCGTGGCAATCGTGCTCGTCGTCGCGTATCACTTTGGACTGACGCGGCTGGGAGATGGGGAAACCGGGGCGCTTTTTCTGGTTTCGGGCTATCTCTTCGGGCGGATGCAGTTACGGGAAATTTTCGCGGGAGGGGCAGCACGTCGAATCCTGACCTCGATCAAGAACATTCTGCTCCCGACAATCGGCTTCACCCTCATCGCCACGATCGCCAGCTTCTGGCAAGGCCATCCTCCCCCGCCAAGCTTGTTCATGCTCGGCACCGACTTGGTGAATTACCCTGCGTTGATCGCTCGCCACATGCCTGTTTTCCGGCATGTAATCCTGTTCTGGTACGTCGATGCGTTAATCCAGAATCTTCTCATCATCTATATCCTCCTCCAACTGGCTCCTGCGCGCTGGAAGACCGCCCAATCCCTACAGCCTTTCACGCTTGCGCTGCTTGGACTTGGCATGGTGGTCAAATTCGGACTGCCCGTGCTGATACAGCCCGATTTTCTAACCCATGGCGCGCCAGAATTGTCGCTCGCCCAGATCTCCCCAATCGGAAATTTTGCAACCTTTGTTCTCGGCATTCTCGTCGCCAATGCGCGCAGCCAGGGACAGAAGGTCAGCGCCATGATCGCCACTTTCGTCTTTGCCCTGCTGGATGGCCCTACCTATGGCTGGCTGAATGCGATCCCGCTTTTTCTCGCGGTATTGTTGATCTTTTACATCCCGCGGATCCGACTGCCCAAAGCTGGCTCAAGCATAATACTCGCGCTGTCTGGCGCGTCGCTATTCATCTATCTTGGTCACGTGTATGTGGGCTTCTTTGTCGGCAAGCTATTTCATGCTTCGGCGATCGCGAAATGCGTTCTGGCACTCCTTGGCGGGGTTGGAATGCATTGGATGTGGGAGCGACGTTCCCTGAGGTGGATCACCCGCCAGAGCAGACAAACAGCTCAAGAGTTCAATATCGAGCCCGATCCCTTCGGCGGGAATTGAGGTGTTCGTGATGTTCCCAAGCCTGGACCAAAGGGGTTGTTTTTGGTCTTAGAGCCAGCTCTGATCCATCTGGATCCGATATCGTGCTCTGTCTTGTTGTTTGTCTGAGCATCTTTATCCGATCAGATGATCCCATCTGATCGGATCATGTTCCAGAATTTGCCTGGCGATGCGAATGAGCCGAGACATGCACGACCTGGAGCATCATTATTTAATCTGGTTAATTCTTCGCGGATCGGAGCTTCCAGTCAAAATATGCCAAAGGCCGATCCAATTACCTTTGGCACGACCACGGCGATCTATGAATGGCTCTTCCCATATAAGACGCATATGATTGGCAATAATATTCTTTAGAACTAAAATTAAGGCCTTTTTCCACCGCATTGTTCCCTTTTTGAATAGATAGAGCGGATTGACGACTTGTGCATAACCGAGTTTTGCGCCTGGGGTACGTCCTTTGTTCACACCACGATGAACGCCTTGAAACGTATCCGCTGACACAATTCTGCCCTTGACTAGCAATTGACCGGCAAAATCGACATCCTCCTGCCATCCATAAAGTGGCAAGGTCTCGTCGAAACGGATGGCACCAACTGCCTTGGCGCGCAATGCCATGTTGCAGCCGTACAGGGAGTCAATATCGCGTATATTTTCAGGCGGATTTGAAATGCTCTGGTTGTTCACGATGTCGACAGATACATCATACTCAATCCCACCTTTTTTTACGCCGTCAGCCAAAACAAGTCCTGTAGACGCCACGATTTCCGGATATTTTTCAAATATCTTTACAATTTCAGCAATCGAATTTCTGGCCGGAATAAAATCATCATCATAAAATACAATAACATCACAGTTGTTTATAACGGACTCAAGACCTCGGTTGCGCTGTGCCGTTAGTCCACGCGGACCTTTTATGATTTCTACTGCAGAAGGTATACCGTCTGGTATGTCATCATTCTTTTCGACCGATAGTATGACTTTCCAGGGCGGCAGGGTTTGTGAAAAAAGATGGGGTAACAACTGTTCTATTTCGTTCCGCCTTCCAATGGAGGCGATGATTATCGCAACTTTCCATTCATCAAAAATTTTTTCAATTTTATGATTTTGCTCAGTCATCATCAAGCCTCAGCGAAACAATAGGTGTTTAAGACAAAGTTTTTATAAAATAAAAAGCCAATATCATCAATATTTTTAATTAAAAAACGCATATTTAAAAATAACATGTCATGTTGGGATATCCACGATCTCCACCTTGGCACGAGAGATATTGGCGATGAAATACAATTATTTCAATTGCTGCCAGGTTAAGCTGCGGCTTGGCTGTCATTATGAGAGCCGTCTCTCAACCGACCGCTGTGGGGGACACACCGTAATTTTCTAGCAGGTAAACCTCGCTAATCGGGCGGGAAAACCAGTAGCCCTGACCATAGGGGCAACCGAGATCACGCAGCAAACCGGCCTGACTCTCAGTCTCGATACCTTCGGCAATCATGTCGATACCGATACGTTGCCCCATATTTATAACAGTCTCAAGGATCACACGGCCATTTGTGTGCAGGAATACGTCTTCCAGCAGTGCCTGGGCAATCTTGATACGATCGAATTTATATTCATGGATCGGCCGGAAGGATGAATAACCGGTTCCAAAATCATCAAGTATGATTTCACAGCCTAGGGCGCGAATGCGGTCCAGCAGATCGAGGCTGTGACCGCTGACATCGAGCAGGCATGTTTCAGTAATTTCAAACGCAATTCGGCCTGGGCCTAGCCCATTCTGCTCCATCACTTCGGCGATCTTGTCGGGCAGGGTTTCATCGCGCAGTTGCCGTGGCGAAAGGTTGATCGTCACCTGAAGGTCCTGTGTCAGCTGTGCCGCAGCCTGACACGCCATATCGATGACGTATTTGCCAATCATCCCGATGAGGCCGCTATCCTCGGCGATCGAGATGAATTCGCCAGGGCTGATGATGCCTCTTGCAGGATGGCGCCAACGTACGAGCGCCTCCATCGCCACAGGCGCCCCCGTGCGTAAATCCACAATCGGCTGATATTCAAGGAAAAGCTGGTTTCGTATCGCAGTATTTTTCAGATCGGCATGAATGGCGATCCGCCGGGTAATGGCGTCCTGTGTATCTGAGTTGAAGAAATTGAACCGGCCGCGCCCCTCGACCTTGGCCTGGTAGAGGGCGAGATCTGCACAATGGTGGATGCCTTCAGGGGTTCTTGCGTCGTTCGGCAGCATGGCGATCCCGACCGACACGCCAACGGTCATCGTCAAACTCCTGATCCGGAACGGCTGACCCAGATGCTCGACGATACGGGCTGCGATCGATGCAACCTCCGGGCGCTGCACACCGGGTACGATGATGGCGAATTCATCACCGCCGAGACGAAACACCATATCCCGACCGCGAACGCACCCGCAAAGACGTTCCGCCGCCGCGCGCAGAAGATTGTCGCCCACGGCGTGGCCAAAGCTGTCATTCACCGTCTTGAAGTAGTCGAGATCGACACATAAAAGAGCCGTCGGCATCTGTTCGGCTTCGTCGATCGCCTGTGCGAGCGCAACTGCGAACATATCCCGATTGAACAGTGTTGTGAGCGGATCGTGACGGGCCAGATAGGTGACCCGCTCCCTAGAGCGATGCAGGTCGGTTATGTCGCGTCCGACGCCCCGATAACAGCCGAGTTCACCACTCTCCTTGAAGATTGGCTTTGCGGAGAGATCCCACCAGCGTAATTCCCCATCGAAAGGGATCGATACGATCATGTCGCGAAACGGCAGGTGCGATTCCAATTGCGCCATGAGTTTGTCGATCGCTTCGTCCCGATGCCGGAAGATCGAACCATCACCGTCGAGAAGCAAATTACGGAGGTTGACCTGCATTGCCGAGGAACGACGCCTCGCAACCTCGCAAAAACGCTCAGATGGATTCACAATTGTCAGGCTATCGTCCAACTCGAACAGCCAGTCGCTGGCACCTTGCTGAAAATCGCGGAGAAGGATTTCGGTCTCCTCCTTAAGCCGGGCGATGCGTATAGCTCCCACCTCTCGCTCGACCAGTTTCCGACTCAATTCGATAATGAGAATGAACGAGACGACGTCGTATGCAACCATGCCAACCAACGTCGCAATCTGCGTATGCGATGCGGGCAGCAGAAGGGCTATCATTGAACCCGTGACGAGCGGTGTCCAGAACAGCAATGAGAAGGTGATTGGCCCTGCAAACACAGCAGTGGAAATCAGACCAATCAAGATCGCGTAAATCTGGGCCATTTGCGCAGCATTGCTGTGCGGTAGAGTAGAAATGATTATACCGCCCCAACCTGCACCTATCGAAAATTGAAGAAAACCGTAAATTCTAAAGAAAAACTTAAGAAGCTCGATTTTCCGACGACTTCTAATCCAAAATTGACCAAGAAAAACCAACGTTGTGTAAAAAATACTTAATGCAATCACAAGAGCCAGAATCGGCTCATTGGCTGGGCTACCAATAAAACCGGAGGTAAAAGCGATCAGCGCAATCTCGCCCATTACAGCCATTTTCATGCTGAGACGAGCGCGTGTGTCAATTTGCGAAATTTGAACAGTCGTCCGAAAGGATTCCGGCACTATTCTCGTCAAAAGGCGCGCAGAAAACAACGATTCAATAAAATTAAAAAAAATAAACAAATGAACAAAAAGACGGCGCCAGCGTCTCATTTAATTGGTATCCCAGTCAGACGTTGTAAAGTTTTTTACACTAAAAATTGGAAAAATTGTATCATATAATATCTGCAGGTTTTGATGAACCATACCCTTCGATCCAGGAGATCCAAAATGGATGGCTATATTTGCACCAGCAGCGAACTGCAACGACGTGAAACCATACTCGCCATACCGGAAACCCAAGATACGACGGCACGCATAGCAGTAACTCCAGAATTGATGCGAGAGGCTGCTAAGGTACGTTATGATGGTTATCTTTCTTACGGCTATATTGAGGCTCATCGGGACAAACTATTTACTGACGGCTATGACGCTGCAGCTAATAGCCGAACAGTCGTCATATATCGTGATTACAGACCGGCCGCCACAATACGTGTGACTCTCCTTGATCTTGACGGCCGTTGGCCGAGTGCCGACAAAGTTCCTTCCATGGATATTTTTGGTGCAGAGATTTTGGCACTTGGAGAGACGGCGATGCGTGCAGGCCGCTCCGGCCGCATCGTCGAAATCAATCGCTTTGCCAGCGCCCCTAGCTTTGCAAATGATCGAACGCTTATAATTGCAGCCTTCCGAATGGTCGCGTATTTGAGGCTCTACTTTGATGCTGACCTGATGATAAATGCGGTCCGAACCCAACACATGCCGATGTATCGGCGGTTGGGTTTCAAAAAAATCGAAGAGCCTAGACAGTATCCTAATTTGAATTTCTCCACTGGGCTGATGGCGATGTTTCCTGAGCAATACGAAACGGCGCTCCAGAAAATTGGATTTCCGGACGGGGTATCTGTTTCCGACCCAATTTACACCAGATTGATCGCCGGTGAATCGGTGCCGGCCTTTTCTTCTTCTTGGTCTAACCCACGACCGCCTGAAGTTCCTAATGCTACCATAACCATCGGCGGCTAGATCGTCCATTAAAAGGGTGGAATCCCATTCCACCCTAATATGGTTAACATTAGATTAAACCCGATATAGTCGACTTGTTTGAATTATACAACTCATAATAGAATTAATCGCGTCACGCGCGAAATCATTCCTAACTTACATCCGGCGCGGGCACGCGAACCAGGGGATAGAGGGCCGCCCGCAGCCGGTGGCCGAGCATTCGGAACACAATCATGGCCGTCACAAGGAACGCAAATTGCGACAGAGACAGGAAACCGGCACGATAGCAGAACAGACGGAACCTCAGCTCGCTACGCACGTAGCCGAAACCGCCGAGATGCGTATAGGCCGCCTTGTTTTTTCGTACGTCAAGAAGAGCCTTGGGCAAGGCATGAAAATGTGCGCCAGCCAGAACAAGCCGGACATAGAGGTCATAATCCTCCATCCTGCTATACTCGGCCCGGTATCCATCCACCTCGAGGAGCCGTGACCTGCGAACCACCGTCGCCGGGTGCACCAAAACGTTCCGCCACCGCAATACGGCAGCAATATTGTCGTGATCGACCGGCGAAGATTTGAGGAAACGCCGCCCCGAAATCTCGTCAAACTCACTGCACCAGGCGGACAGCACATCTGTCTCGGGATGAGCCTCAAGATAGTGGCGTTGAAGTGCAACGCGATCAGGCCGGCAGATATTGTCGCTGTCCAACCGCATCACCCATTCGCCGGAGCAATGCGGAATGCCCGCGTTAAGCGCACCGACACGGCCGACATTGCGATCGAGACGGATGACACGAACATCCGTAATTCTTCCATCCCCGGCAAAGTCGCGAAGAACACGGTCCTGATTGTCGTCAATAGGCCCGTCCACAACGATCACGAGTTGTTCGGGGGGCGAGGACTGGCCGAACAGGCTTGCGAGCGAATCGCGCAGGGAAACTGAATTGTCGCCAGCGCTGGTCGTCATCAGCACCGAAATGCCGGCGCCGCGGGAAGGAAGTGCCGTCACTGTCCGCTACCCTCGACGACTGCACCGAACGTTTTGAAGAGTATGACGATGTCACGAACAAAAGACCGGCTCCGAACGTAAGCAACATCAAGACTGACCCGCGCCTCATACGTCAGCGCGTTGCGGCCCATGACCTGCCAGGGGCCGGTCAGCCCGGGCCTGACCGAAAGACAGGTATCGGCGGCATCGCGATAATGGGCGTTGATTTCAGCCTGAGTCACCGGGCGCGGTCCAACAAGACTCATCTCGCCGCGGAGCACGTTCCAAAGCTGCGGCAATTCATCGAGGCTCAGCGCGCGAAGCACGCGGCCAATGCCGGTAATCCGCGGATCGTGCATGAGTTTGTGGGCGCCCTGCCATTCGTGTTTCGCCTCGGGATGCAGTTCGAGATACTCCGCGAGACAATGGTCGGCGCCCATCATCATCGTCCTGAACTTGAAGCAGGGAAACGGGACACCGTTCCGACCAACACGCCAATGAGCGAAAAACACTGGTCCGCCATCCAGCGCGACCAGAGAGGCGATGAGTGCGAAAATCGGTGAAGCAAACACAAGCAGAAGAGTGGCGGCCATGATGTCAGACACGCGTTTGGCACGGTCACCCAGCGAAACGTGAGCACGATAGCGCAGGGCGGGCAGAGCTTGATAGCCGAGCATGTGCGTAATCTCCCTCAACCTTCAGCAAAATATCGAGATTGCCGCCGGAGCGTTCCGGCAAATGAAATGGCTGCGGGACAGGACACTCGTTGGGCCAAGCACGGCCCAACGTCAGAATCATAAGAAAAGACCGCCGGATAGGACGAGGACCAGGATATCGGCCGCGTATGGAGCATCCCCCCATCCGCGAGGCACGATTTTGAACGCCAAATACCCTGCATCACCTGTCTATCACCCCAGTTTGTCCCAATTCCCCGGCCTGAAGTCCGCCGATTTTTGCCGACCCCCAACCCCAACCGTTTAATTTTTTGCAATTATTATGCCTAAATAACATTCATATACATTTTAAAGAGAGATTTTTTTATAATTCAGTTGCTTATGTGATTTTGATAACCGAATAAGGCGTCTATAAAACTTTATATTTTATTAAAATATATGTTTCTGTTACGTATCGGGTAACGTTTAATCAAAATTTTCATAAATTTCAAGACATCTTGGACGCAAATATGGATTGTTTTTAATTTTAGACATTTTGGTGGCGATGGAGGGTTTGATCCGCCGCCATCGGTCATCGGGCGACGGCAGCAACAAGCACCACTATGAAACCGATGGATTGGACCAGCTCGGGAGCTTCTGGAGGATCTGAACCGCCCCGGGTTTGCCGGAGGCTCCAACTCCCAAATAGGATGGAGCCATGACGAGTCTGACGACGAACAAGTTTTCTCCTGAAGTCCGCGAGCGGGCGGTGCGGATGGTGCTGGAGCACGAGGGCGAACTCCCTCGCGGTGGGCGAAGCAGCCAAGGTTCCGCCTGCCTTGGCAGGTGGAATGCTGCGGAGGGGCGATGGTGTCGATAGCCGCGAAGTTTGGCTGCTCACCGCATACGCTGCGTGAATGGGTGCAGAAGGTGGATCGCGACAGCGGCCGCTCGCCTGGTGTTCCGTCGGAAGTGTCGGCGAAGCTGAAGGCACTGGAACGCGAGAACCGCGAGCTTCGCCAGGCGAATGAGATCCTGCGCAAGGCGTCGGCATATTTTGCCCAGGCGGAGCTCGACCGCCGGTTCAAACCATGATCTCGTTCATCGATGATCACCGCGGGGCTTATGGGGTCGAGCCGATCTGCAGGGTCCTGCCGATCGCCCCATCGACCTACTACGAGCATATAGCGAAGCGGGCCAACCCCGAGAGGCGGTCAGAACGCGCCCGGCGGGATGAGGCGCTCGAGGCGGATATCCGGCGCGTGTTCGCGGAGAATTTCGAGGTCTACGGTGCGCGCAAGGTCTGGCGGCAGTTGCAGCGGGAAGGATGCGCTGTTGCCCGCTGCACGGTGGAGCGGTTGATGCGGATCATCGGCCTGCAGGGCGTGATCCGCGGCAAGCCGGTCAGGACGACGATCAGCGACAGGGCGACACCCTGCCCACAGGACCGCGTCAACCGCCAGTTCCAGGCGCCGGCGCCGAATATGCTCTGGGTCTCCGACTTCACTTATGTCGCGACCTGGCAGGGCTTTGTGTATGTGGCGTTTGTCATCGATACATTCGCCCGGCGTATCGTTGGCTGGCGGGTAAGCCGCACGGCGCATGCCGGCTTCGTCCTCGATGCCCTGGAACAGGCTCTTCACGACAGACGCCCGGTGCGTAGCGGCGGGCTCGTCCATCATAGCGACCGGGGCAGCCAGTATGTCTCGATCAAATACACCGAGCGCCTGATGGAGGCCGGCATCGAACCGTCCGTCGGCAGTGTCGGCGATAGCTACGACAACGCTCTCGCCGAGAGCATCAACGGCCTTTACAAGACCGAGGTCATCCGTCGTCGCGGGCCGTGGAAATCGTTGGAGGCCGTCGAGTTCGCAACGCTCGAATGGGTCGACTGGTTTAACCACAGGCGCCTTCTCGAGCCGATCGGCAACATCCCGCCCGCCGAAGCCGAACAACGATATTTCGCCACACTCGACCAGATGAAGATCGCCGCTTAGCTTAACTCAAATGGCCTCCGGCAAACCCGGGGCGGTTCAAATTGCCTATCCCTGCAAATACACGGCAGTTGAGGCTCCGCCGAGCCTGAGAGCAAGCCCTGAAGAACGAGACCAGCGCGATCTGTGGATGTGATTTGAAGCGACGAAAAGGTTCGTCGAATATTGATACCGGGAAAGGATTTCCAAACTCATACAGCGTACGAGCCTCGGACCGATTGCGAATGGCGTCCCAAATGCGATAAATCTGGGCACTGGAAGCTATTGATATCGTTAGATGTCTAGCGGCGCGGAGCGCCCTGCGTTCAGCCGTTGAACCACTATCCATCGAAGTCTTCCAAATCAGCGACGGCAGCTGGATCTTGAAAGTAGGCGCCAAACGGCATGTCGACCTCTCCGCCATGTGACGTCCCATGCACGGGCGTCGAGATAAACTTGTGAGGACCATGAAGGTCGGGGGGGTGGGCAACCGTTTTTGCGCCGCGCCACGCTGCTGCCCTATCCTGCCCGGCCGGGGCCGGGCGGGATCGGGCCTGTCGGTTCAGGCGGGTTCGGCGACGCGGCGCGCGCGGCGCGGCGGGGTGCGGGCCGGGGCGATGGGGGCGGATGCTGTCGGTGCGGCGTGGGCGGTGCGGAAGCCGGAGACGCGGCTGATTTCCTCGCGCAGGGAGTGGGTGGCGGCGGAGGTCTGCTCGACCATGGCGGCGTTCTGCTGGACGGCCTGGTTCATCTGGCCGGTGGCGGCGTTGATTTCGGCGAGGCTGCCGGCCTGTTCGGCGGCGGCGGTGGCGATTTCGCCGACGAGGCCGCGCAGGTCGGTGACGTGGCCGAGGATGGTGTCGAGCGCGGTGCCGGTTTCGCCGACGAGGCGGACGCCGTTGCCGACCTGTTCGGAGGAGCGGGCGATGAGCTGCTTGA
This sequence comes from Acidiphilium sp. C61, assembly GCF_905116885.1. Taxonomy (NCBI): domain Bacteria; kingdom Pseudomonadati; phylum Pseudomonadota; class Alphaproteobacteria; order Acetobacterales; family Acidocellaceae; genus Acidiphilium; species Acidiphilium sp. C61. The sequence continues at coordinate 329,799 of NZ_CAJHNI010000005.1, forward strand.
TGGACTTGGCGGCATCGGCGGAGCGGTGCGCGAGGGCGCGGACCTCGGAGGCGACGACGGCGAAGCCGCGGCCGGCATCGCCGGCGCGGGCGGCCTCGACCCCGGCGTTGAGGGCGAGGAGGTTGGTCTGGAAGGCCATTTCGTCGATCAGGCCGATGATCTGGTCGATTTCGCGGGCGGAGGTTTCGATGCGGTTCATGGCGACCACGGCCTCGCCGACGATGCTGTGGGACTTGCGGGCGGCCTCGTTGGTGGCGTCGACGGCGCTGGCGGCCTTGGAGGCGTTGTCGGCGGTGGCGCGGATACCGGTGGTGACGCTGTCGAGCACGGAGGAGGTTTCCTCCAGGGTGGAGGCCTGCTGTTCGGTGCGGCGGGCGAGATCTTCGGCGGCGTCGGCGATTTCGGCGACGCCGAGATTGATTTCGTCGGTGCTCTGGCGGACGCCGTTGACGCTTTCGGCGAGGCGGCTTGCGGCGGTGTTGAAGTCGACGCGGAGCTTGTCGAGCGAGGGCATCAGCTGGCGGTCGACGGAGGCGGTGAGATCGCCTTCGGAGACGCGTTCGAGGGCATCGCCGACGAGGCCGACCTCGGCCATGCGCTCGGTGAGGTCGACCGCGAACTTGACGACTTTCGTGACCTTGCCCTGGGCGTCGTAGACTGGGTTGTAGGTGGCTTGGAGCCAGACGTGGCGGCCGCCCTTGCCCACGCGCTCGAAATCACCAGCGATGAATTCGCCCTGGCGCAGGCGTTCCCAGAAGGCCTGGTATTCGCGACTGCCGGCGTATGCTGGTGTAGCGAACATGCTGTGCTTGCGGCCCACGATCTCGTCGCGCTCGTAACCCATCACGCGAAGGAAATTGTCGTTCGCTTCGAGGATCGTGCCGTCGAGCGCGAACTTGATGACGGCCTGGGAACGCTCGATGGCGTTGAGGAGGCTCTGGTTTTCGGCGGCGGCCCGTTTCTCGGCGGTGATGTCGAGGGCGACCTTCACCACCTTGACGACCTTGCCGGCGCGGTTGCGGACGGGGACGTAGGAGGCGCGGAGCCAGACATCGCCGCCGGACTTGGCGATGCGGCGGAACTCGCCGGAGCAGAAGGCGCCGCCGCGCAGGCGCTGCCAGAACTCGCCGTAGGCGGCGCTGTCGCGCTCGGTTACGGTTACAAAAATACGATGATGGCGCCCGATGATGTCGGCGGCGCCGTAGCCCATCAAACGGAGAAAACTGTCGTTGGCGTCGATGATCGTGCCGTCAGGTTTGAAACCGATGATGCCGAAGGAGTTCCCAATGGCATCAACCATCCTGCTTTTGTCAGAGATTTGACGTAGCTTCCCAATAACCACGAAACAATTCCCATTTTTATTGACTGGTCTATTTTATTAAATAAAACTTCTATCTGGGTCTCCTTAACAATGTATTACCGGAACCTGATATTTTCATGCTGCGCGCTGACTATCATGTCAGTCGGCCAAAGATGCCGCGACTATCAAATAGACAAAGCGCTGCATGCGATGGGATCGGAGGCGTTCCAGATCAAGGTTGTCAGCGCAGCCGTTCCGGCGCACTGGCGACATATTCCGAACGGTTTCTTTGGTCGCGGACCGTCGCGAAGCCGCAAACATCAGCGTTGTGGATCGGCCACCGAACCCTTTTAGCTTCAAGATGGGCGAGCGCGTACGCCGCGGTTCAGCGCGACGAGGCCGGCGGATAGCTGCGAAATCATGATTGAAGCCAGAAACGTTCAAATTTCGAGTCAACATTCTCGATCAGACTTTACTCATTTTGATAAAAAAGATATTAAATTAGACAGCTAATGTTTTGGTCTTAAAATATTGTCTTGTGGGAATAATCTGTGATCAGTTTGAGATTACGCGATGAGCGCGTGAACTGCACACAATCTCCAACCCAGTCTCCCCGCTCCATCCGGCCCAAATGCCTCTACGGTGCCATACTGGCCATGGTTGGCCTCATGCCCAATCTGGTTTGTGGTATTGCAGATGCCAACACAATACGGGATCTCGGATTTCCCCAGGGCATTACCCTGAGGAGTGACCACCTCCAAGCCAGCGTGTTCATGCCGGTCACTCAGGGGGCAATCGGGGGCGACCTGACCCTGCGTTTCATGGCTGCGAGTACACTTGGTGCCGGTGCGGCGCTGACCGTCGAGGCCAATGGCACGCCGGTGGATACCGTTCCCGCCAGCGACGCCGGTTCGCCCATCCGCATCACGATTCCGGCCTCGCTTGTGACAGGGCAATCCTCCTTTCTGCGCCTGACCTTTATCGAGACACTGCCGCCAGTCCGGCGCGGTCACTGCGGCGGCCGCTCTCCGGCAAGCACATGGATCCGCATCGCCGCAAATACCGGCTTCACGCCATCCGGCGGAAAGGCAGGCGTCGGAACCGCTTGGCGCGGACTTTCGACACCAGTGACGATCGCGCTGCCGTCACAGCCGAGCCTCGCCGACATCGATAGTGCGCTCATTCTGTCCACCGCGCTTGTCGAGCGCGGAATCACGCCGTTCGTCTCCGATCAGCCCGACGCATCGATCCGGATCGACCCATCCAAAGACCCGAAACACGATGTGGCAAACGTCGAGACCGGCACCGATGGCCAATCCCAGATCGTCGTCGGCTCGCCCGCCGCGGCGCGCGGTCTGGTGGTGGCCGATCAACTGACCGCCGGCATTCGCTCGGCAGGCGTCACGGCGACGCTGGCGAGTGCCGCCACCAAACGTCAGGGGGCCGATGCTGTCACACTCGGAGCGCTTGGCATCGCCTCGAAAACGGTGACGGTATTCGGCACCAGAACCGTGCCAATTCCTCTCGTTCCGGCGTCCCTGCCGGTCAACAGGCACGTCACTGCCGTAATTCTGGAGGGGAGAGGCGCCGCCCTTCCACCGGGCGACGCCGAGGCCGTTACCTTGCTGGTGGGCGGCAACGTCGTCTGGAGCCGAGCCTTTCGGGGCGCCGTGAGGCTTGACCATGTGCGGATCGATCTGCCCCAGCGACTTCTGTCGGCAGGGGCGCCCGTCACCTTGCAACTGAGCCGGCTTGGCCACACCGAAGTGTGCTCGCAGCCTGCAGGGGTGGACTTCACCCTCATGAACAATACCGAACTGGTTCTGGGGAATGGCCCGCGCCGGCCGACAAAGTTTAACGGGTTTTCCCCGGCGGGCGGCGGCTCGGTTCCCGTGCTGACCGACCTGCCGGCGGCGGCACTCGGCCCGACCCTGCCGCTCGTCGCGCAGTTGCTGGGCAACCATGAGGTCAATCCGATCGCCATCAATGTCATCGCCGCGAACGGACCACCGACCCGTCCGTTCCTGCTGATCGCTGACAAGCCCGGTGATGTGGTGGCACAGGCGCCGCTGCCGCAACCTCGGGCGCCGCACGCCGCCCGAAAGCTTTCGCTTCCCGGCCGGTCGGCAGCGATAGAGCTGCCGCATATTCGTAAATTGACCGTTCTTCAGCTGGTTGCGACCAAGACAGGCGTTCCGGGACTGTGGTTGACTCCCGGCCCACGATCCAGCCTGGCTCAGGCTGTGTTGCCCGGCGATGGTAACATCGCCTTCTATGATGGATCGGGACCGCCAGCGACCTTCGAGACGGCCGCATACCGGGCGGACTTCCACGGTTCTGCCGTCGCCAGCGTGGCGGGCATCGTCGCGGCCTGGCGTCGGGAGCTCTTTGCGGTCATCTGGTTGCTCATCGCTGTCGCTCTCGTCGTGATTCTCGCGCGGCGGAGACACCGTCGATGAGGAGAATAATGCCGGCATGGCGGCTGGCGGCGCTTGTCATCGCCGGCACCGCCGCAACAACATCCGCCGCCAGGGCCGGTGCCTGGCCCGAGCCCGTCGGGCACTGGATCGCGATCGAGACGTTCAGCGACTATCACGCGGCGACCCAGGGCTATGGCCAGTTCGGCCAGCCGGCCGGGCGAGGCCGCTATGTGCAATATGAGTTGTCTCCTTACATCGAATATGGGCTCACTCCACGATTGACTCTGGGTTTCCAACCCAGGGCTCAGGAAGTGATACAGTCGAATCTGCCGGGCACCCGTGGGGCCACCGGCTTCGTGCAATTCAACCTCTGGGCACGCTATGCGGTGTGGCGCGACGCATGGAACGTGATCTCGGTACAGGGGCAACTGGGCATCCCCGGCGTGCAAAGTCCGGCCTCCCCCGTTCTTGCCCAGCCAGGCGCCGAATATGAAGGCCGCGTGCTGTTTGGCCATGCCTTTCGCCTGCCCGGTGGCTGGTCCGGCTATACCGATCTCGAAGCAGGCTATCGGATGGAAGTCGATGGCTGGGCCGATCAGATCCGTGCCGACGGGACGATCGGTATTCGCCCTCGGCGAGGCTGGTTATTGCTCGCGCAAGGCTTCAACACGATCAGCGTCGGCACGGCCGCGCCCGGCGGATCGGATTACAATCTCTACCGCGTCGCGTTTTCCGTGGTGCATGACCTTACTCATCATGTCGCTGTGCAGGCAGGCCTATGGCATGACGCCGGTGGGCGAAACGTCGCTCTCGGCAATGCTGGCTTTCTTGCCGTTTGGCTGAGGTTCTGACGCATGCCCGCTTCGGGCCGGCCACCATGGCGGCCGCCTTCCGCTCGCGATCTGGCAGCACTCGACCGCCTGGTGCAAGCGGGCAGCGTCACCCCCTTGCAACGGGACGAGGCGATCCATACCGCCTATGCCTGGCGCGTCAGTCTGCCAGACGTGTTGAGCGCGATGTATCGCGTCACCAGCTTGCGATGGGCACGAGAACTATCCGCCGCATCGGGTTTGCCGCTTGTCGATCTCCGGGCCAGTCCGTGCGATCACACGCTGCTTGCCGAAGCCGAGCATGACCTTTACCTGCGTCACCTGTTTATTCCCTGGCGGCGCCAGCCGGACGGCGTTGTGGTGATCGCAACCCTGAATCCCGAGGATCCTGCGATCCGCGCCCTCATGCGCGAACGCATGCCGGGCTGTCACGTCGAGTTCGTGATCACGTCGAAATTCGATTTGATCTGGGCCGTTCAACGGATATTTGATCCAGAATTGAGCGAAGCGGCGCGCGAGGCGCTGTTCAACCGGAATCCGGAACTCTCGGCAAAAGTCACGCTTTCGGCGGGCCAGAAGACCGTCGCGGTGGGGATTGGTCTTGCGCTCCTGCTCGCCCTGGGCCTGGCCCCCCGCCTGACGCTGCTCGGCATCATGGCGACGGTTTCCGCACTGTATGCGTCCCTGTTCGCGTTCCGCGGTGTCCTCACGATCGTCGGAAGCGGGAGGCGGACCGATATATCCGTCAATGCGAGCGAACTCGCCGCACTCAAGGACGGGGATCTCCCGGTCTTCACCGTTCTTGTTCCGATGTATCGCGAGGCTGAAGTATTGCCGATCCTGGTCGATTCGATCCGACGCCTCGATTATCCGCGGGCGAAGCTCGATGTGAAACTGGTGCTCGAAGCCGGCGACACCGAGACGATCGAGGCAGCAAAGGCCCTCGGTGCTGAGGATCTTTTCGAGATCATCCGGGTTCCGGACAGCCAGCCGAAAACCAAGCCAAAGGCGTGCAACTATGCGCTTCGCTTCGCGCGCGGCGAATACACCGTGATTTTCGACGCCGAGGACAGCCCTGAACCCGACCAGCTGCGCAAGGTTGTCGCGCTGTTCAATGCCTCCGGCCCGGAGGTCGCCTGCGTTCAGGCACGGCTCAACTATTTCAACCGTGATGACAATTTCCTGACCCGGATGTTCACACTCGAGTATAGCCAATGGTTTGACTATCTGCTGCCCGGCCTGTACCGGCTGAACATACCTATCCCCCTCGGCGGAACGTCGAACCACTTCCGAACCGAGGTGCTGCACGAACTCGGCGCCTGGGATCCCTACAACGTCACCGAGGATGCCGATCTTGGCATCCGCCTCACGCAGGCTGGCTATCGGGTGGCCGTGGTCAATTCCACAACATTCGAGGAAGCAAACGGCGTCCTGCACAGCTGGATCAACCAGCGCAGCCGATGGATCAAGGGCTATATGCAGACATGGCTCGTGCATATGCGCCGGCCGGTCGAGCTTTACCGGCGGCTGGGGCCGGTCGGATTTCTCGGCTTCCATATGTTCATCGGCTTCCCCCCGATGACCGCGCTGATCAATCCGTTGCTCTGGATCATGTTTCTCGTCTCGGTCATCGTTGGGCGATCGGCCGTGGCCGGCTTCTTCCCGGGGCCCGTTCTGGTGCTTGCGCTGTTCGATCTGATGGTGGGCAACGCGATGTACGTGTATTTCAATATCGTCGCTGTCGCGAAGCGTCGCTGGTACGGGTTGGTTCCATGGGGACTGCTTGCCCCTGTCTATTGGGTATTGCACTCCGTGGCGGCCTACAAGGCACTCCTGCAACTCGTCACCAACCCTCATTATTGGGAAAAGACAACCCACGGAACGTCCTCGCGCACCCAGGAAACCATTGCCAGCCTCAAGGCGGGTTCCGCCACGGGAAATGAGGCACAGTGAGTAGCGGCGCAAACCACATCCAGGTCCGCGCTTCCGGCCCCCTGGTCACGCGTGCGTGGCGAGTGGCGCTGGTCGTCGGCGGGGCGTCGTTCTTGTTGTTCGCCGCGGCCGCTCACAAGCTCCTGCTGGCCGGCGCGATCGAGCCCGCCCTGCGCGAGTCCTGGAATCACGCCAACTCGCAGATGTTGCTGTCCGGGCAATGGCCGATGTTTGTGATGATCAATCTTCTGCACCTGATACCGGGATGCGGCCCATCCTCGATGGTCGTCATCACAATAACGGCCACCGCTCTGGCGCAGGGGCTTCTGGCGCGTGATCTCATACAACGCGGTTGGTCACCAGGTTTGGCGGCATCGGGTATTCTTGTCACCAGCGCGAACCCGGTGATCGTCATCATCGCGACCAGCGGAGCACCAATGATCTTTTACACGATCGTGGTGGGACTCCTGATTCTGGCGATCGATCGCGTCGAAGCGATCGCCGATACGCGGGCACTTATACTGCTCGGAGTTGGCGTCGCCGCAATGTTCGTCCTCTGGCCAAATGCGATCTACTGGGTAGCGCCCACATTAATCGTGCTGCCCCTCGCCTTTCGCGAAATGAACAGCATTTCCGCCGCGGTCGCGCTATTCACCATTGCACTTCTGCCAGGCTTCATTGTCGTATCGTCAATGATATTAAGCGGTGCAATGTTCGGGCGCCCGCCCGCCGAAGCGATCGCTGTATGGAACGCGATCCTGCACGGGGCGGCTCCACAGGAAGTCCTTCACAGCGCCTGGTTGGCCTCTTTTGGCGGCCAGTTCACGGCAGCGTTCGTTGCGCTGGCGCTGATGTGCGCAACTATCGCGCCAAGAAGCTGGCTGATCATCTGGCGCCTCGGGCTCAACCGGCGGGAGCAAACCCAGCCGGCCACGGCCCTTGCGGCCCTATTGCTGCCGCCGATTTCAGGCGCCCTGGCGACATATTTCTGGCACCTCGACGCACCAATCGTCGTCGTTGCCTGCAGCCTGGCTGCGGTCGCCAGCTGGACCGCCACAGCGAGCCTGCGGCACGGCGAGCGAGCGGCCTGGGTATTGCTGTCGCTGGCCGGAACATCCTTCGGATGGGCGGCGCCACTTTTGTGGCAGGACTCCGGACTTGCACACTTGCGCCACATATTGCTGACATAAGGGGACATTGATCGTGTGTTGATGATCGTCTGCTGATATCGGCTGAGAGGTATTTGGGTGGAGCGGCTCACGGCATCGGATGTGAACTGCCTCGGGTTTGCCAGCAACTGCAATTTAGATTGCTGCCTTGGGGCTTTGGTTGGTGCCGGAAGCGAGCACTGAAGTCTTTCCCGAGAGATCGTGCAGACCCGCATTGTTCATCTGCTCAGGAATTCGATGGATTCCGTGTCCTAACAAGGACCGAAAGACAGTTGCAACCGCGCTCAAGGACATCTACCGGGCCGTGGATGCCAGGGCCGTCGATTTCGCAACGCTCGAATGGGTCGAATGGTTTAACCACAGGCGCCTTCTCGAGCCGATCGGCAACATCCCGCCAGCCGAAGCCGAACAACGATATTTCGCCACACTCGAACAGTTGAAGATCGCCGCCTAATTTAACCCAAATGGCCTCCGGCAAACCCGGGGCGGTTCAAGCTGATCCGTTCTGATCTCCTAAAGGGCTATCAAGCTACCTGCTGTTGTTGCGGCTGTGGAGATGTGGGCAACGCGGCAGCGTTGTCCAAGCTTCTCCGCAGGAGAAGCGTCATATCCACGGCCGTCGGCGGCAGAACGCCGACCATTGCTTCGCGCCACACCGCCATCGGCGCGCGGTTGTCCAACGCCATGTGAGGACGTTGGTGGTTGTAGAAGTCAAACCACTGGCCCAGGCCGGCGCGCAGTTCCGCGCCGTCGGCGTAGCCCTTGATATACAGGTCTTCGTATTTCAGCGATCGCCAGAGCCGCTCGATGAACACGTTGTCCATCCAGCGCCCCTTGCGGTCCATCGAGATCCGGTGCCCCGCCGACGGCTTGCTGGTCCGCGGCTTCGGCCCGAGCGCCGCAATCCCCATCAGCCGCATCAGACGTTGCACTCGCTTGCGGTTGACCCGCACCCCCTCGGCCGCGAGCACCGCCATCAGCCGGCGCGAGCCCAGAAACGGCCAGCGCAAAAACAGCTCGTCGATCCGCCGCATCACGTCCAGATCATTGTCGTTCGCCGCACGACGCCGCCGGTACACCCCGGATCGCGCCAGCCCCAGCAGCACGCACTGCCGGCGGATCGACAGCACAGCATGATCGCGATCGAGCTTCGCTCGCCGGTCCGGCACGCTCATCTTCCGGACCTCTTGGCTAAAAAATCGTTCTCGATCGTCAGTTGGCCGATTTTCGCATGTAGCCTCTCGATCTCCCGCTGCCCGGCGGCCTCCGCATCCTGCCCGATCTTCGGATCAAACGCCCGCGCCGCCTGCTCCTGCAGCTGCTTCTTCCAAGCATAAATCTGGTTCGGATGAACCTGATACAGCGCCGCCTCAATCTTCCGTCTCGTCTTGCTCATGTTCCGCTCCGTCTATCATGACAAAACGGCCAATTTCCAACTTAGCCCCCGGTCCCATCGCCCGGGTCCACTTCAGCAGCCATGCCTCATCATAACCGCCATCGCTCTTCGTGCCGTTCAAAGGCACTCGATCGAGCCGTCGAGCCGACCCGGCATCAGCAACGCTGTCGATCTGAAACAGGGAGCCGTATCGCGAGTTCATAGGATACGCGGTTCAGCGAGAGCGAAGGTGAACGAATGCACGACGCCTCGGCGCTGGCGCGGATGCACCCTGGACAGCGCGCTCCCGGATGCTGCCGGATTACACAGCAACACGCCTGCATTGTCGTGCATGGATTTCATGCAGTGAGTCTGCCGTATCCATCCGCGCCTGATCAAGGGGTCGATCAACGACTGTTGCCGCGGCGACCGACGTCTGCACGTTCCTCGAGCCTCGCAAAACGAGGTGCATCAATGTCAGTCAATGTCGCAGCAACCGCCCCGCTTCCTCGCCGGAGAGTTCGCTCGAGTACCACAGCCAAGAATTCCTCAACCAAGCCCTGCCCGTTCGCCACTGCCGCACGGGCGTTGACCGAGGCGGGCATGGTGGTGATCCCGTGCGGAAAAGCAGACGGCAAGGCGCCGCTCGTCAAATGGGCCGGCCTGGACCAGCCGCTCGCCCCCGAGAAATTGAGAGGCTGGTTGAGATACCCGCGCTTCGCCACCGCCAATATCGGCATCGCCACCGGCCCGTCTGGCCTGACCGTCATCGATTGCGATACGCCGAGCGCTCTCGATCGCGTGATCGAGCGATTCGGCCCTACCCCAGTCATCGTGGCGACGCCTCGTGGCGGGTATCACCTATATTATAAGGCGAATGGGGAGCGCAGCGGCCCGATCCGGGAAGACGGGCTGGCCATCGATGTGAAGGCGCAGGGCGGCTTCGTCGTCGCCCCCCCGAGCGTCCGCCGGACCGGCGAATTCGCCGGAAAATCATACGCGTTCGTCGCTGGAAACTGGGCTGATCTGTCGTCGTTGCCGCATTTGCTGGACGGCGCGCTCGACCGGAAGTTCTATCGCAGCGCCGTCGGCAGCTCCGACGCCGATGCACCTGCCGGCCGCGCGCCCGCGGAAACCGGCAAGGATGTTGGCCGGCGCAACAAGACGTTGTTCGACCATCTCCGGCGTGTCGCGCGTGACGTTGGGAGCCGCACGGAACTCATGGAGGCTGCCGAGGTATTCAATGCCAGATTCGATCCGCCGCTCGCAGCGACCGAGGTCTATCGGACGACGGAGTCCGTCTGGAACTATCGCGAGCAAGGCCGCCTTTTCGCCCCGGGGCAATCCTCGGTCGTGATCCCGGCCGCTATCTTCGATCGCCTGGCGAAAGCCGACAACGGCGCGGACGCGTTCCTGCTACTCGGATGCCTGATCCGCAACCACGGCGCCGGCCACGACGGCGATCTGAGTTTCGTCATTGTTCCGACCGCAATGATGCGCGAAAACGTTGTGCAAGGATGGGCAAGGACGCGCTATCGCAACGCGATCAGGACGCTGCTCTCGGAGAATCTGATCACCATGGCGCACCGAGGCGGCAAGCGTCGCGGCGATCCCCACCGCTATGAATTTGCCAAGGTGCTGGGACCGGCCAAATGCGGCAACCGTGAAGAGCCGGCATAGCGTCTTGGCGCGTGCGACACTGCGCTGCGTCATGCAGCGCGGTGCGCTGACAGCGAAACAACGCCTCACCGAGGAAAGTCATGAAAGCGGCGGCATCCACGGAACGGTCTTTCCCAAGAACTCAATATAACCAAACATCTGTAAAGGGGGTATGGTGCGCGCCGCGCGTTTGAAATTTCGAAGTGGAGATGGTGGGGCCGGTAATGTCTGCGCTTGGAATTGCGGAAATTGTGCTCATCGACGAGGCCGATCTGCGTGAGGCTTTGGTCGATGCTATGCGCAAAGACGCCACGGGCAGTTCGGCCGAACCGTCTCTCGCGGCCTGCGCAGCGCAGGTGCACGCTGCAGCGTCGGCGCAGGTGAAGCGACTCGCAACGGCCCGGGTCAGCGACATGGACGCAGTGGAGCGCACACTCGATTCGGTGGCGCGGCACGCGCAGGAGATTATCAAGGGCCTGGAGCCTGAACTCACCTTCGCCGACGCCGCCGCCCTAGTACCGCGGGTTACCGATGTGACTCTGCCGCTGACCAGCCCCGTCTCGGCAATCGAGAGCGCGGCACGGGCTGCCGGATTTGATCCGCCCGATGACGCTGTGAGGCATGCACTCAGAGAAGTCGCGAATCTTCAACTATGGGCAGCGGCCGGCGCGGATGCATTCCGCACCGGACGTCGCACGCGGGAACGAGCGGGAAGGCCGAATCTGGGCGCGCAAGCACATCAGGATCCGGTGGCCCGCGCGATTGGCCGCGCGATCTCGGAGGTGCTTCCGCCGCAGCCGCGGACCGGTGCCTCAATGAACAGGAGCCCGGCTACCCACGTCCATGTCGGGCGCGATCTGGGCTTCGCGATAATCGACGCCTACCGGACCCTGACGGGTCGTCCCGCCAGCATCTCGCGGACACCGCACACAAAGGCGAGCGCCGGCGGCTCTGTCAGCGGGCCACTTGCGAGATTTGTTCTGACCATGTTCGCCAGGATCCGCACGCGCATGGAACGCGAACCCAGCCTAGCTCGGTTCGCAGTGACACCGGCCTTCAATCCGACCGGCGAGACTGTCGCCAATTGGGCACGCGTCTACAAACGGAGCCTGTGGCCGTAGAAACTTGCGGCGACTGAACAACGAGGAACATGGGCTCGGCACATCGCTGAATGATGTAGATACCATGTGTGCGCGGCGACCGGGTTAGACCAGCGTGCGCGCATGGACAGAGCGCCGATCCCGCACCGCCCGAACGCATCCCGCTCATCGCCACTCGCCGATGAGCCGGGTCGGACAATCGTCGGTCGGGCACTTAGGACGCTGATTGCCGCCCTGGCGCAGCAAGCCGCCAGAGACGCGTTCCGCGCGAGCACGATGCCCGGCGCCGCGCTCGAAGGTGGCGCGAACGCCGGGACCGATGTCCATGTTGGATGACCCGACAACGCCCGGCGGGCCGGCAACAAACTTTCCCGAAAATGCCGAAAGCCACGGCGCGGCGCCGAATGCGGATCAACAACTCGTTGTGTCGTCGGCGGCTCCGCTTGCGTCAGTGCGCTTGCTGTCCGTCCGCGATGTCTCTGACATCTTCGGCCGGACCGACCGGACGGTGCGGAACTGGATCCGGGCCGGGCTCCTGCAGCCCCGGAGGGTCGGGCGCTCTGTTTTCTTCCTCGAATCCGATATCGCGAAGTTACTGTACGGAGAATCGTCGGATGCGCCGGACAATTAATAGTAAATACAAGTGTTTATCCGTGCATCGAAAAGCCATTATCTAAGTAATTGCGGTGATTAGTTTGATATTGTATTTACAAATTTCCGATTTATTCCTATCTTTTCCACATGGAGGGTAAAATGGACTTCGATGAACATGAAAATACTTCATTCAGGGCCGTTCAGGCAACTTGCATCGGGTTGGAGGCGCCTGTCACCGCCGCTGAGGCGATGCGGCTGGTGGAGACATGGACGGATCTCAGCGAGACCCGGCGGCGCGACCTGCGCTCGGCGATCTCGGGCACAGTAAAGATGTGCGGGCTGCCTGCCACGAGCGTGATCATGACGCCGGCCTTTCTCTCACCGCGGGTCGTCGCCAAGCCGCCGGCCGGCTACGGGCTCAGCGACCAGCGCCATTCGGCTGTGCTGTCCGGGTTGCGCTTCGTCCTGCGACGCCTTGGCGTTCAGGCGCCGCACCGCGTCACGCTGCCACCGGAATGGCAGGCGCTGCGCGATCAGCTCGGGCATTTCGAGCAGACGGCGCTTGCCGCCTGGTTCCGCTTCGCCACGGTCGAGGGGGTCGCGCCGTCCAATGTAGTGGCTTCAACGATCGACGTGTTTGAAAGTTGGGTGCGCGAGCGCACGCTATGCGAGGATCCCAAAGCTGCCGCGCGGCGTACGGCGGATGCATGGAACCGCGCGGTTGCCGCCACACCGGGCTGGCCGCAGGTCCGCCTCGAACGGCGGCCGACGCGAGACCAGTATACGTTGCCGCTCGACGCGTTCCCGCCGTCTCTTGGCGAGGACGTAAAAGCCTGGACCCGCCGCGCCGAGCAGGCCGACGAGGACGAAATTTTCCCTGATGATGTCGCCGAGCGTTCGCGCGGTGGTTCTGGGCGTGTAATGCGTGCCGCCAGGCCGCGGACGATCGAGACACGGGTCTTTCAGATCCAGCAGGCCGCCGGCGCTCTGGTGCGCTCCGGAGTCGCACCCTCCGAGATCCGGACACTCGCGGACCTTGTGGTGCCGAAGGAGCATCCGAAGGCCATCCTCTCCTTCATGCGCGAGCGAGGCCGTGAACGCCGGTCGAGCAATGCTGGCGGTGTCGGCGAGGTTTTGCGGCAGCTTGCTAAATTCTGGGTGTGCCTCCCGGACGAAGACGTCCGGCGCATTGCTTACTGGGCGACACAGGTCGCACCGAAACGCTCGCGGTCGATGACCCTGTCCAACCGCGAGCGCCTGCGTGACCTGATTGAACCGCGGCCCTTCGCCAAGCTTCTCCACCTGCCCGCCCGGCTGGAGAAGATGGCTCGTGACCCGGACTTGTCGGCACGTCGCAGGGCGGTCGCCATGCAGCGGGCGATACTCGTGGAGACAGCGACGATCTGCCCGTTCCGGATCTCGAACCTGGCAAGGCTACGGCTCGATACGCATCTGCACCGCTCTGACCCGTCGAGCCGCTTCTACACGCATATAGCGATGGATCACGACGAGGTGAAAAACAGCGAGCCATACCTCTGGCCGATCCCCCGCGAGACCGCGCTCATGCTCGACCGGTGGATCACGAAATTCCGCCCCACGCTAGCCGAACCGGGAAACCCGTACGTCTTCGTGGGCGAGGCCGATGACGGGTCGATGTCGATCAACGGGCTGCGGACGACATTTATGACGGCGATCGAGGAACATGTCGGCGTCACGGTGAATCCGCACCTGATGCGGCACTTCGCGGCGTGGCTGTACCTGCAGGAGAACCCTGGTGATTACGAAACGGTCCGCCGCGCCCTGAACCACAAGGATATAAAGACCACGATATCGTTCTATTGTGGTTTAGAGACCGACGCGGCTGTCCGCCGCTTCGACGACGTTGTCCTCAAGAAGCGGAAAGCAACAAAGCGCCTCGCGGCAGCGGCCTTCCGGAAGAAACGGTCGCCGCGTCAAGCGAATTCCGTCCATCAGACCCCAAAACCGCCATCGAAACCGCCCAGGCAGGCTAACCTTGCCGCGTTTTCATCCGGAGAAACATTGCTGAACTCGGCCAATGCTGAGGCGGCAGAATGAGTATTTTCTCCGAAATCCCACGCGACGATCCACGGCGTCGCGTTCTCCGCCGATGCGAATGGCCGGCGATCGACGAGCGCTTGTTCGCTCACGGCTGCACGCCGGCCTATGTCTTCGACGAAGACGCGCGGCTAGGTGCTGAGTGGGCGGAGCCGACACTGAAAAAGGTCGTGGGCTCCTACGGTCGCTGGCTCGGCTTCCTCGCCGAAACCGGCGAACTCGATCCCGATATCCACCCGGCGGACCGGGTCATCGCGCCGCGCGTACGCGGATACCTCGCCCTGCTGCGGGAAGTTGGGCTGAGCGACTTTTCCATCGTAGGGCTGTTCGCGGACTTGCGCACGGCACTCCGGGTCATGGCGCCCGAGCGCGACTTTGCGTGGCTCACCAATCCGTGCGGCGCATCGCTCCGCTCGCGTCTGCCGATGAAGCGGCGGGACTTCGAGGTACCTACGAGCCTCATTTTATATGAGTGGGGCGTTGAACTGATGCTTGGCGCGCTCGACCTGCGAGGAGATGTCCGTCGCCGCGTCCAGTACCGTGACGGCTTGCTGATCGCGATCTTCGCCGCACGCGCGCGCCGCCACCGTGCCATGGCCGGGCTCCGCCTCGGCCGCGAGGTCATCCGCCACGGCGACGCGTACCGGGGGTCATCCTCCCGCCCGACCTCGTCAAGGGCGGCAAGAAGCGAAACAAATGGGACGAGTTCTCGCTTCCTGCCGCACTCACCGCCTACGTCGACCGCTATCTCGAGATCGAGCGCCAGGAACTGCTCGCCGGCGAGATACACAACGCGTTCTGGGTCAACTGGGACGGGGCGCCGCTCGGCTACCGCGGCATCGACAAGCGCATCCGCTGGCTGTCAGTGAAAAAATTCGGGTTCGCCTTCGGCCCGCATCGGTTCCGGTATTCCGCGGCGACCAGTGCGGCGATCGATGCGGCTTCGTTGCCCGGCCTCGGCGCCGCGATGCTCAACATCACCGGCGAGGTCGCTGAACGGCACTACAACCGGGCGAAGCAGGTTGACGCTGCGGAAAAATATCATGCGACGGTGGCCAAACTCCGCCGGACACTTCGGCCAGAGTGGTCAGAAATCGAATAATTCATTGATTTAAAACATTATTTTGTTGAAAATACATCGTATTTTTGGTATATTTTAAAAGCAGATCACTCCTCACAATCCATTCCCGATGCCCCTGCGGTCGAGCTTCGATCGTGGAGCGGATCGGTCTGCCCGGCCGGCATGAACGACAAGCCGGCGTCACGGGAAGGGATGATTTTTGGAAAACCCAACATGACAACCACAAACCTCATCGAGGCACTGCACGCGGACACGCGCGCGAAACTCGCAGTCCTGCACACGCTCCGGGACCTCCACGAAGCGGTGGCGGTGCTGACCGAAACGATCAACCTGACGCGCACAGCGCCGGACGATCGGTCCCATGCCGCCTTGGGTGAAGATCCTGAACGGCGTCTCGCCTGCGATCTGCTGATGCTCGAGACCGCGCGCGCGGATCTCGTGACACGCCTCGATACGCATGGCCGCGCCCTCGAGGCCGGCTTGTTCGGCCTCCATCAGGCGACCGACAAAATCTGACCAGAACCCCACCTCGCACTCCGCGGGGTGGGGTTTTGGCGTTTCTGTGCCGGAAAGAACCATGTGAATAAGAATTGTGATGTGGCTTTCGCAACTGCAGATGCCCCCTGACACCGCGATGTGCAACGCACTCGGAAAGTCGCACAGGGGCCGGGAGCGGGATGGCGGGTTGCGGGTCACGCACAGAGGAAAGCCGATTTTCAGGCCAGGACCGGCATTGGCCCGAGTCGACCCTTCTGCGACATCAGATCCAGATTTGATTGCACCCGAAAGCGGACATCGCTCGAATGTGCCGGCGGGCCGGGTTCGCTGTAGCGACAAACGACATGCTCGCCGGGGCCTGGTAGGTGCGGCCAGAGACGGATTTCGAGTAACGCGACCGCAGGAGCTTCGCTAGTGAACGTGCAGCCGGAATAAGGTGAACAGTGCAAGCCCGATCAGGCTTGTCGCTCCCATCAGTAGCACGATGATGGTTTCCGAACGGTTCTCAGAGTTCGTTTTCCGCGGATGGGCTGGCGGCATCGTATGTCTCCTGTCCAGGCGCTTTTGCGAGTTGCTGATATAGGGAGAGACTGGCGCTGATCCAGATTCTCGCTTTGTGCCCGGTGCAGGCTGAGCTGGTCAGGCATTGGTGGGATGTTTCTTCTGTCGTTGAGCCATTCGCCTTGCCGGATTTATGCCTCCCACCCAGAGCAACGCAGACTTTCATCAGACCGGCAAAGCGCAGCTCCTCAAATAAAAATCAAAAAATTATTCGCCTCCTGTATCCGATCGACGGTTTTAGCCGTTCTTTAGCATGAGACAGAAGACGCAACCCGCGACGCCGGGTGTAAAAGTTCTATGAAGGAAGAGACCAATGGAAGGCAACGAAGCGGATCGTGACAGGCGGGCGCGCCGAGGTGGCGCCGTTATGGTAAAATTGGCCATTGGGGTCGCGCTGTCGTGCGGGATTGTCACGTCGGCTCATGCCCAGAACGCGTTGTTTGCACCGGGTCGGCTGGCGGCGACCGGCGGCATCACGGACATCGATGGCTCGGCCGGCGGTGGCATCAACCCCTGGGCCGTGATTGCCGGCTACGGAACGGATGACCAGATCGGCGGAACTGTCGCCTATACCCATGTGGGCCTGGCGAATTACGGACTTAACGATTTCGCCGCGGCGATCGGGTTGTATGACCGGGTTGAGCTCTCTTACGCCCACCAGCAGTTCAACCTGGGCAGTACTGGCGCGGCACTCGACGGTGCAATTGCCGGGTTCTTCAACGCGCCGGTTTCGGCCCTGCCGCCGCAATTGCAGTTCGGCAACAACTATTCGTTCAAGCAGGACGTGTTCGGCGTGAAAGTGAGGCTGCTTGGCAATATCGTCTATGACCAGAACACGCTGGTGCCTGAGGTTTCGGTCGGGTTTCACTACCGGCACAACGAGAACGGCGGCACGATCCGCGCGATCGGCGCGCGTCCGAACGGCATGGATTTCTATGTCGCTGCGAGCAAGTTGTTCATCGACGGCCTGTTCGGCCGCTACACCTTCGTCGATTTCACCCTCGATGTGACCGACGCGAACCAGGATGGCCTGCTGGGCTTTGGCGGGCTCGCGCGTGACGGCAGCTATCAGCGGAACTACTCGGTCGAACCCGCCGTCTCTGTGGCCCAGTTCATTACCCGCCGGATTGCCGTGGGCTACGAGTTCCGTGCGATGCCGCAGAACCAGCTGGTCGGCTACAATGCCCTCGGCAATGCGGTGAGCAAGACCGACCCGTGGCAGGACGTGTTCGCCGCCTTCTTCATCAACAAGCATTTGTCGCTGACTGCGGCTTACACGCATCTGGGCCGCATCGCCTCGGTGCCGCACCAGAACGGCTTCTATATCTCGCTCACCGGCAGCTTCTGAACGCGAAAGGTCACTCAGTCATGAAAGCTCGTCTTGAAAGCACCATCGCCATCTTGGGGTTCGTCGCAGGCATGGCGCTCGCAACCCCCGCGGCGCGCGCATCGACCTCCTACTACCAGCAATTCGGCGGCGAAAGCGGCATGCACTCGCTGGTGAACGACTTCGTCAATCGCGTCACCTCGGACACGCGGATCGATTTCTATTTCGCGCATACGAATATACCGGCGCTAAAGGCCGCGCTGACGACGCAGTTCTGCATGCTCGAGGGCGGAGGCTGCAAGTTCGACATGAGCATGAAGAGCGTGCACCAGGGCCTGAACATCACCCAAGCGGCCTTCAACGCGCTAGCCAATGACCTGAATATCACGATGGACAAACATGATATTCCGGTCGCCGCCCAGAACAACCTGCTGGCCAAGCTTGCGGCGATGGAGTCGCAGGTCGTGACGAAATAGCTGGAGACAGCCGACCGCAGGATTAACCCACGCGCGCTCTTCACCAATCGTTGTCCAGAGGCGGCAACAAAAAAGACGCCGCAGGCACATCGCGGCACGGGTGAGAGTACGAGGCGGATGATTTGTGAGGTTGTACGACGCCTTGATTGGAACAACAAAACTAGGAGCGTGACAGCACAACACCGGTATCCAAGTGCACTTGCTCAAAAGCGGTCATTCCGCTGTCCAACCAAGCCGGTCGACCCGTTACACGTCCACGAGTGTCGGCTTCGGAGCATGTCCTCAGCAATGCCGGGCGCCCGGAACGGGCGCAGAGCGGACAGGGCACATAACCCCGTGCTTTGTTACGAGCGTGTCCTCACGGTCGCCGCGCAAGCGAGAAAATCGACACATCGGCACATGGCAAACCGTCCGTGTATGCGCTTTGCACATATCAAGGCGTAATAGCTCCGCTTCCAGAGAAATCGCGGTCGCCGCGCAAGCGAAAATTCGAGCGAATAGAAAAATTTTTCGAGATTCAAAGGGGCAAGTTTCAGCGGACGCGGCGACCGATGCCTGATGAATGGGGTGTCTCATTTTTTTGGAGACACCTCGGATGGCACCAGATAATGCCAACCAACCTACCCTTCAGGCTCCCACAGACCCACGCAGGGTACCGCCCGTCGCAAATAGCAGCACCAAGCGCCGCGGATCACGCACGAAGGTATTGCCGCCACTCCAGATGGAAATGCCGGAGGCACTTGTCGTAACCGACGCCGAAGTCGATCTGGTGCTCGGCACGCTCGGTGCTACCATCGCGAGGATCTTGAGGGACGACGCATGAACTCGATCACATCCCCCCGGCCGCAGCACACACGCCACGTAAAAGCGCCGACCAGCGGAATCGATGGGCCCGGCCGTGTGGCTATCTACGCACGGGTCTCGACCGGCAAGCAGGCCGAGCAGGACCTCTCAATTCCTGATCAGATCGCCCAGGCAGAATCCTGGGCGGCTCAGAAAGGAGCGGGTGTCATTGCCCGTTTCATCGAGCCTGGCGCATCCGCCACCGATGACCGCCGGCCCGAGTTCCAGCGGATGATCGACGCCGCCACCGGCCCTGATCGGCCCTTCGACACCGTGCTGGTGCATTCGATGTCGCGCTTCTTTCGCGATCAGTATCTCTGCGAGATGTATCTCCGCAAACTCGCGAGGGCGGGCGTTGCGGTGGTCTCGATCACCCAAAACTTCGCGGACGACCCAACCGGCCAGTTGATTCGCAAGGTGGTCGGGATCTTCGACGAATATCAGAGTGCCGAGAACGCCAAGCATACGACCCGTGCCATGAAGGAGAACGCCCGACAGGGGTTCTGGAACGGATCAAAGCCACCCTTCGGCTATCGCGCCGAGGCCGCCGGACAACGGGGGGCGAAAATCAAAAAGCGCTTGGTAATCGACGATGCCGAGGCAGCCACGGTTCGGCGCATTTTTGGAATGGCGCTCGGGCGGGAGGGGCCGCTGATGGGCGTCAAGGCCATCGTCAGCCGACTGAACGGTGAAGGTGTCTCGTTCCGCGGCAAGCAATTCCAGATCTCCAACGTGCACCGGCTTCTCACCCGGCGCACCTATCTCGGCGAGCATGCGTTCAACCTGCGGAACGCAAAAACAGGCCAGCCAAAACCAGAGAGCGAGTGGGTGGTCACCTCGATTCCGCCGATCATCGATCGCGTGGACTTCGATCGCGTCCAGCAGACGCTCGATGCCCGGAACCCGAAAAAGAACCCGCCTCAGGCAATCTGCGGCCCGACATTGCTGACCGGGCTCATCCGCTGCGCGCATTGCGGCAGCGGGATGACGATCCGCACCGGCAAGAGCGGGCGGTATCGCTACTATGTCTGCGCCGGCCGCGCCCAGAAGGGTGAATCAAAGTGTCGGGGCCGCTCGATTGCCATGGAGGCGCTCGACGGCATGATCCTCGACGCCTTGTCTGACCGCCTGTTCACGCCCGACCGCCTGCGCGTCATTCTGGAGACCTACATCTCCCGAAGTGCTGAGGCCGACAGCGAACGCCAGCGTCGGCTTTGCCTCGCGAAGAAGCGTCAGACGGAAATCTCGGGAAAGATCAACAGGCTGCTGGACCTCGTAGCCAACGGTCTGATGGAACCCGAGGACTCCTCGCTCGCAGAAAAACTGTGGGCGTTGAAGGCAGAGCGGGCAACCGTCGAGCAGGACATCAACCTGCTCGCCAGTTCAGCCTCGGATTCAGGTGCCTTGATCACCGATGCGAAAATCGAACGCTTCGCTCGGGCCATGCGACAAGCGATGCACAACGACGATCCAACGTTCCGGAAAGCTTATTTGCGGATGTTCGTCAGCGAAATCGTGGTTGCAATCGATACAGTGACCGTAAACGGTCCGCATTCAACCTTGGTGACAGCCGTCGGGCGAGACCTTTGGCCCGGTAAGATTGATGGTGCCCAGATCCATCGCGAGTGGCGTCCCGTAGGGGATTCGAACCCCTGTTATCGCCGTGAGAGGGCGACGTCCTAGGCCTCTAGACGAACGGGACCGCGTGGTCGTGGGGTAGCGGAGTGGCGGGGGCAGGTCAAGCGGGGGATGCGTCGATCAGGATCAGACTTACCGTCGTGCGGCCATTCCATTGCTCTGCGCGAATGTGACCGGCGAGATTCAGTGGTTCCCCGCCCGGGCGGCTTAGCGCCGCCGCAAGGTCGCTGATGCCCGCACGAAACAGAATTGTCTTGAGCCGCCCGCCTGTCTCACCCTCGACAATGGCCCGGATCGTCTTTTCGTTACGCCCGATCCTGTCGGAGCGGACGATGCGGGCGCGAGGGACGACAAAGACCGGCTCCTCATTGCCGGCGCCAAACGGCCCCACCCGGCCGATCGCAGCCGCAAGTGTCTCGTCGATTCCGGTAACCGCGGCGGTGCCCTCGATCGGCAGATCCGGAGCGTCGGGCAGCATTGCTGCCGCTGCCAATCGTTCGACCAGGAAATCACGTAACGCGTCGATACGCCCCGCCTCGAGTGTGAATCCCGCGGCCATTGCATGGCCGCCCCCTTTGATCAGCAACCCCGCGTCACGCGCGGCAATGATCGCGCCGCCGAGATCGATCCCGGATACCGACCGGCCGGACCCGACCGCCCTGCCCTCCGCGATTCCCGCGACCAGGGCCGGGCGGTTGAACGCCTCCTTGATCCGGCCGGCGATGATACCCACGACGCCCGGATGCCATTGGTCGCCGGCAACCAGTGCTACAGCGGCGCCGGCAGCGAATTGCGCTTCCGCCTGAGCCATCGCCTGATCAAGCAAACCAGCCTCGACCGCCTGGCGTTCGCGGTTGATCTCGTCAAGGCGGCGGGCCAGCACGGCGGCGGTCGCCGGTTCGGGGGCAAGCAGTGTCCGCAGGCCCAGATCGGCTTCATCGATGCGGCCGGCGGCATTGATGCGGGGGCCGATCGCAAAGCCGCAGGTCATCGTGCCCGGCGCCTCCTTCACCTGGGCAACATCGAGCAGCGCGGCAATGCCCGGCCGTTCCCGCCGCGCCATCACCTTTAGCCCCTGCGCCACCAGCGCGCGGTTGAGGCCTGTGAGCGGCATCACGTCGCAGACGGTTGCAAGAGCAACCAGGTCGAGCATGGAAATGAGGTCGATTTCACGCCGTGCGGCAAAAAAGCCGCGCCGGCGGAGTTCGCGCTGCACAGCGACGAGGGCGAGGAAGCTGATCGTCGCCGCACAAACGTTTCCAAGACCGGAGAGATCGTCAGGCCGGTTCGGGTTTACCGTTGCCACGATGGCCGGCGGCGCCCCCTCGCTCTTGTGGTGGTCGAGCACGATGGCGTCAGCCCGGCCGTTCAGGGCCGCAAGGGCATCATGTGCCGCCGTCCCGCAATCGACGCAGACTACCAATTCCGCCCCCTGCGCTGCCAGAGCCAGCAAGGCCGGCGCATTCGGCCCGTAACCCTCGCGTTGCCGGTCGGGCACATAGTTGATGGTCCGGGCGCCAAGCCCCCCGAGCCCGGACGCCATAAGTGCGCCCGAGCAGGCCCCATCGACATCGTAGTCGCCGAAGATCGCAATGGTTGCGCCACGCTGCACTGAGTCAGCGATACGCGAAGCGGCGACATCCATGTCGGTCAAAGCCGAAGGATCCGGCAGATAGGCGCGCAAGGTCGGGCCGAGAAAATCGGCGGCGCGATCAGGCATCACGCCACGCCCGGCGAGCAGGCGTCCGATCACGTCTGGAACGCCGCAGCGCTGGGCGATCGCCTGCGCAATGCGATCTTCGGCAGAACGCCAGAGCCAGCGCCGGCCAGACAGGCTGCGCTCGACCCCAAAGGCCGGCGGGATCTCGCTCAGACGTGCGCCCACGGCTTTGTCTGGAAGTTGTGATGCGCCTCGATGTAGCGGACCGTGCCGGATTTCGAACGCATCACGATCGAGTGCGTCACCGCGCCTGTGGCGTAGCGGCGCACGCCGCGCAGCATCTGGCCCGTCGTCACGCCGGTTGCCGCGAACATCACGCTGCCGGATGCCATCTCATGCACCTGATAGAGGCGGGAAGGATCGGTGATGCCCATGCCCATCGCCCGTTCGATCTGGGCATTGTCCTCGAACATGAGGCGTCCCTGCATCTGCCCTCCCGTGCAGCGCAGCGCCGCCGCCGCAAGAACCCCCTCGGGGGCGCCGCCGGAGCCGACATACAGATCGATCCCTGTTTCGGGCTGGGCCACCGCGATCACGCCAGAGACGTCACCATCGCCGATCAGGGTAATGCGGGCACCGGCCTGGCGGCAGCGGGCGATCAGCTCGGCATGGCGCTCGCGCTCCAGCGTGCAGACCATGAGGTCGGAAATGTCGCAGTTCTTGGCGCGGGCGAGGTTGCGGAGATTTTCCTCGACCGGCGCATCCAGCGTTACAACCCCCTCCGGCAGTCCCGGGCCCACGGCGATCTTGTCCATATATATGTCGGGTGCATGCAGGAATTTACCTCGCTCGGCCAAAGCGATCACCGCGATCGCGTTCGGCGCCCCCTTGGCGGCGATCGTCGTACCCTCCAGCGGGTCAACGGCAATGTCCATTTCCGGCCCGCCGGCGCCGACGCGTTCACCGATATAGAGCATCGGCGCCTCGTCCATCTCGCCCTCGCCGATCACCACCAGACCAGCGATCGCGACGGCGTTGAAGGCCTGGCGCATCGCACCGACGGCAGCCCCGTCCGCACTGTTCTTGTCGCCCCGTCCAATCCAGCTCGATGCGGCAAGCGCGGCGGCTTCGGTCACGCGAACGAGTTCGAGGGCAAGGTTACGGTCCGACTGGTCCGGGGTCTTGGCGTTGTCCATCTACGCGATCTCCTTGGGTCGAGCTTCTGTCAGGCTTGTTCGATGCGGATCAGCGCCGGCGGTTCCTGCACCGCCGGAAGTGCCGCGATCTGCACCAGGGCCGCCGCCATCGCGGCCTCTCCGGTCTCATGGGTGATGATCACCACCGGCACCACATCACCCGGGCTGCGGCCGCGCTGGAGCATCGTCTCGAGCGAAATACCGTGGTCGCGCAGCACCGCGGTGACATCGGCGATCACGCCCGGCTGGTCCAGCACCATCAGGCGCAGGCAATAGGCCCCGCGATGCGCTGCCATCGGGACCGATGCCTCTGCGCGCAGCGCATCTGGCGCCATGCCCAGCATCGGCGTCTGCCGGCCGCGGGCAAGGTCGATCAGGTCGGCGACCACGGCCGAAGCGGTCGGCCCCGCCCCGGCGCCGCGCCCCTGGATCACGATATCGCCCACAGGCTCGCCGCTGATCACGACAGCGTTGTTCACCCCATCCACCTTTGCCAACGCCGAGGTCTCAGGCACCATCGCAGGATGCACACGGGTTTCGATCCCCGCTGCGCTCGCGCGGGCGATGCCGAGCAGCTTGATCCGGTAGCCAAGCTCGTCGGCGAAGGCGATATCGACGGCGCTGATGCGGCGGAT
Organism: Acidiphilium sp. C61; assembly: GCF_905116885.1. NCBI lineage: Bacteria > Pseudomonadati > Pseudomonadota > Alphaproteobacteria > Acetobacterales > Acidocellaceae > Acidiphilium > Acidiphilium sp. C61. The sequence goes on from NZ_CAJHNI010000005.1 coordinate 354,169, forward strand.
GCCCTCGACATGCACGGCACCGAAATCGACCTGGCGGCCGAAGGCGATGGCCGCAAGAATCGCGAGCTTGTGGGCGGTGTCCACCCCGTCGATATCGGCCGAGGGGTCTGCCTCGGCATACCCCAATGCCTGCGCCTCGGCGAGCACGTCGGCAAACTCCATCTTCTCGTCGCGCATGCGCGTGAGCATATAGTTGCAGGTGCCGTTGAAGATGCCGGAAACGCTGGCGATGCGGTTGGCGCCAAGCCCCTCGCGTAGCGCCTTGATGACGGGAATGCCGCCAGCCACCGCCGCCTCGAAGCGGATGCCCGGCCCGCCGCGGATCAACCCGGCGAGCTCGCCGCCCGCCTGGGCAATCAGCGCCTTGTTCGCCGTCACCACCGGCTTGCCGGCGGAAAGAGCCGCCTCGACGAGATCGCGCGCGGCGCCTGAAGCGCCACCAATCAGCTCGACGACGACATCCACCGCGGGATCGGTGGCGAGCACCAGCGGATCCTCGACCCAGCGAATGCCCTCCAGAGAGACCCCGCGGTCACGCGTGCGATCGCGGGCGGACACCGCCACCACCCGCACCGGTCGCCCGGCCCGCGCGGCGATGATGCCGGCATTCTCCCGCAACAGCCGCACGACACCGGCACCGACCGTCCCGAGACCGGCGATTCCGACCGACAATTCGCGATTCATGCCGAGACGTTCTCCTGCTGGGACGGCGCATTGCCCGGCGCCATGAAGGCGCGGATGTTGCGCACCGCCTGCCGGAGCCGATGGGTGTTCTCAACCAGCGCGATGCGGACATGGCCATCGCCATACTCGCCAAAGCCGATCCCCGGCGCGACCGCGACCTTGGCGCGTTCGAGCAGCAGCTTCGCGAAATCAACCGAGCCGAGATGCGCGTACCGCTCCGGGATCGGCGCCCAGGCGAACATGGATCCCGCCGGGCTCGGCACGTCCCAGCCGGCCTGCGCAAGGCCCTTGATCAGCACGTCGCGCCGCTCGCGATAGAGCGTGCGCATCTGCTCGACGCAGTCCTGCGGGCCGTTCAGCGCCGCCGTAGCCGCGACCTGGATCGGCGTGAAAGCGCCGTAATCGAGATAGGATTTCATGCGCGCGAGGGCGGAGACCAGCCGCGGGTTGCCGGCAGCGAACCCCATGCGCCAGCCCGGCATCGAATAGGTCTTCGACATCGAGGTGAATTCGACCGTGATGTCTTTCGCCCCCTCGACCTGCAGCACCGAAGGCGGCGGCTCGCCCTCGAAATAGATTTCGGCATAGGCGAGATCGGACAGGATGAAGATCTCGTGCTTGCGGGCGAAGGCGACGATTTCCTTGTAAAAATCGAGCGTCGCCAGATACGCCGTTGGATTTGAGGGAAAATTCACGATCAGCGCCGTCGGCTTCGGCACCGAATGGCGCACTGCACGGTCGAGCGCGCGGAGCATCTCGTCATCGGGCGTGGCCGGCACCGAACGGACCGAGGCGCCGGCGATGATGAAGCCGAACTGGTGGATCGGGTAGGACGGATTGGGCACCAGGATCGTGTCGCCCGGCGAGGTGATCGCGTTGGCGAGGTTGGCCAGCCCCTCCTTCGAGCCCAGCGTGGCGATCACCTCGGTTTCCGGATTGAGCTTCACGCCGAAGCGCCGATCGTAATACGCCGCCAGCGCACGACGCAGGCCGGAAATGCCCTTGCTGGTCGAATAGCGATGGCTGCGCGGGTCGGCAACGGTTTCCACCAGCTTGGCCACGATATGGGGCGGGGTCGCGCTGTCCGGATTGCCCATGCCGAGGTCGATAATGTCTTCGCGCCGGTTGCGCGCAGCCGCCTTGGCCTGGTTGACCTCCGCGAAGACGTAGGGAGGAAGACGGCGGATTCGGTGAAATTCCTCGGTCATGATCGGTCCTGGGCGTCCGGTGTGGTGGAAAGATCGCGGGGGTATATCACCTGCGCCACGCCACCGCGACCGCCTGCAAGCGCTTCAATGCGGATATCCGAAGGTGGCACGCCGGCAGCTTCCAGCGCGTTGGCAACGGCCGTGGCGCGCAGCAGGGCGAGGCGCAGGCTTTCAGGCTCGTCTGCCGGCGCGAATCCGGCGGCAATGACCGGATGGCCGCCCCGCCGGGCAGCGAAACCCCGCAGCAAAGCAACTTGCGTCGATGACAGCACAGCCCCGCGCGGAGCAAATCCCAGACGCAAGGGTGGCACGGCCGGCGCGGGCGGGGCCTGTTTCGGTGACGCCGGCGGGTGCCCACCCAGGCTGTTCTGGCCGCGATTGGCCGCCTCGAGGCGGGTGCGGATCGCAGTCTGGGCAGCGGGCGAAAGAGAAACCGGACGCGCCGGCACGGTCGCCAGATTGGGCCATGGGGATTGCAGGCCCGGTGCCGGTGGCGGCGCCGAATTGATCACCCCTCCCTCGTAGCGATGGAGCAGTGCTTCAGGGCTGTAGGCCGCGCAGCCCGAGAGGGCGAGGCCGGCCAGCGCCATGATTGCAAACGCGATACGGCGCGGGGTTTCGGGATCAGGCGGAATCTGGCTATAGGTCACTTCGGCTCCTCGCTTGCACCCTAGACCTTAGCGCCTGCATCCCGGAGCCGGAAGGAGCGTCAATGGCCGAACAGCAAAATCCGCGGACTACCGAGCCGAACATGTCCGATCCCGCGGCCTATTCGCGGACCATGGCCGACATTGCGGCCAGGTCGCAGCGAATCGTCGCCGAGTGGCTGGACCGCCAGCACGAGGTCGACGTCGCGATCGATCCGCTCAACATCGGCAGCGCCTTCATGGAGATGATGGCCAAGCTGATGTCCAATCCGTCCATGCTCATCGATGCGCAACTCGGGTTCTGGCAGGACTATGTCACGCTTTGGCAGCATTCCACGCGCCGGATGATGGGGCTGGAGACGGCTCCGGTAGTGCCGCCCGATCCGCGGGACAAGCGCTTCCAGCATGAGGAATGGAAAGAGAACGAGATTTTCGACTTCATCCGGCAGAGCTACCTGCTCTCGGCGCGGTTCGTGCAGGATGTGGTCAGGCGGGTCGACGGGCTCGATCCGAAAACGGCCCAGAAGGTCGATTTCTACGCGAGGCAGTTCGTCGATGCGATGAGCCCGTCCAACTTCGCGCTGACCAATCCGCAGGTCTTGCGCAAGACGGTCGAAACCCGGGGGGAGAATCTGCTGCGGGGCCTGTCCAACCTGCTGCGCGACCTCGAGGCCGGGCGCGGCCAGCTCCACATCCGCATGACCGATGCCGAGGCCTTCAGCGTCGGCGGGAATATCGCGGTCACGCCGGGAAAGGTCGTCTTCCGCAACGAGTTGATGGAGCTGATCCAGTACACGCCGGCAACGCAAACTGTCCGGAAGACACCGCTGGTGATCTTCCCGCCCTGGATCAACAAGTTCTACATCCTCGACCTGCGCCCCAAGAACAGCTTCATCCGCTGGGCCGTCGAGCAGGGGCATACCGTCTTCGTCGCGAGCTGGGTGAACCCGGATGAGCGCCTCGCCGAGAAGGATTTCGCCGACTACATGAAACTCGGCGTGTTCGCCGCCCTCGACGCGATCGAGCAGGCCACAGGCGAACGCCAGGTGAACGCGATCGGCTACTGCCTCGGCGGCACGCTGCTGGCGGCCACCCTCGCGGTGATGGCGCGCCGGCGGGACAACCGGATCAAGTCAGCGACGTTTCTTGTGACATTGACGGATTTCGCTGATGTCGGCGAACTCGGGGTCTTCATCGACGAGGAGCAACTCGTCGCTCTCGAGGAGAAGATGAACCGTCGCGGCTATCTCGAAGGCTCGGCGATGGCCACCACCTTCAACATGCTTCGCTCGAACGACCTGATCTGGAGCTTCGTGGTCAACAACTACCTGCTCGGCAACGAGACCTTCCCGTTCGATCTGCTGTACTGGAACTCCGATTCCACCCGCATGCCGGCGGCGATGCATTCGTTCTATCTCCGGAACATGTATCAGAAGAACCTGCTGAGCCAGAAGGATGCCATCACGCTGGACGGCACGCCGGTCGATCTCCGGCGGGTCAAGGTGCCGGTCTATTTCCTCTCCTGCCGCGAGGATCACATCGCCCCCTGGGCGAGCACCTACCGTGCGACCCAGATGATGGCAGGGCCGAAGCGCTTCGTGCTCGCCGCCTCCGGCCACATCGCCGGCGTTATCAACCCGCCGGACAGCGGCAAATACAACCATTTCGTCAACGCGACCCTGCCGACAAGCCCCGAGGATTGGTTCGCCGGTGCGACCGAAGTGGCAGGCTCCTGGTGGCCGGATTGGCAGCGCTGGATCGCGGCGCAAGGCAGCGAACAGGTTCCCGCCCGCGGACCGGGCGACGGCGCGCTTCCCGCCCTCGCCGATGCACCCGGCAATTACGTGAAAGTCCGATCTGCTTGAACCAGCCGGACTCGGCCGGCAGCATCGCGATGGTGCTGCCGGCCAGTGAAGCCTTTTCCCCTGGCCGGGCCGGCGCGATCGCCCTGGTTGTCCGGCGGCTCGCTGCTGCGACCGGCGCTTCGGTGATCGGCGCAGCCTGTCCGGAGCCGAGCTTTGCCGGCATTCCGTATAATGCGGTCAGCTTCCGCGCGCCGCTTGCCTACAATGCCGGCGTGCTGCGCCGGCTGCGGCGGCTGCGCCCGGCCAATATCGACATCCACCAGCAGCCGCGCCTTGCCCGGCTTGCGGCACGTTTGCTGCCCGCCAGCCGGGTGATGCTGTTCCTGCACAACGAACCGACGACGATGCGCGGCCTCACCAGCCCGCAGGCCCGGGCGCGCACGCTGCGCCGCCTGCACGCGGTGGTGTGCGTGTCCGATCATCTCCGCGCCCGCTACGCGACCGGCCTTGCCGACACAGCCGGCCTCGTCACGCTGCACAACCCGCTCACCCTCGCCGGACTACCGGCCTCTCCCGCGATACGGCAGCACGAAATCCTGTTTGCCGGCCGCATCGTCGAGGGCAAGGGGATCGCCGATTTCATCGCCGCCAGCGCCGCCGCTTTGCCACGCCTGCCAGGCTGGTCCGCGCGCATCATCGGTGGCGACCGCTTCGGGCCGGACAGTCCGGAAACCCCGTTCGTGCGCGAGATGCAGGCCCGCGCAAACGCCGCCGGTATCGCCTGGGGCGGCTATCGGCCGCACGAGGAGGTTGTAAGGGCGATGGCCAGCGCCGCGATCGTCGCGGTCCCGAGCCGATGGCCCGAGCCCTTCGGCCTGACCGCGCTCGAGGCAATGGCGACCGGTGCCGCGCTGGTCGCGGCACGGGCGGGTGGGCTGCCGGAGGTGGTGGGCGAGGCCGGGCTGCTGGTGCCGCCCGGCGACGCCTCCGCTTTGGCAGCCGCCTTCCTGCATCTGGCGGGCGACTACGCGGCGCGCGACCGCCTTGCCGCCGCCGGCCGCGCTCGCGCGCGATTGTTCGACACGCCCGTCATCGCCGCCCGCCTGCAGCGGTTGCGCGAAGCGGAAACGCCGGTATGAGCGGAGCATGACGATGCAACGCGCCGCCCTGATCGCCGCCCTGATCCTGCCGTTTGGCCTGCTTTACGCCCGTGCCGGCGCGGAGTTCGCGATGGGGGCGGTCGATATCCTGTTCCTCATCCACTCCGCTCGCACCGGCGATTGGCGCTGGGTGCGGCAACCCTGGTTCGTGCTCGGATGCCTCTGGTGGATCGCGGTGATGATCTGCTCCGCGCCGATCCCGGCCCTCGGCCTCGGGCCGGGCGGCTGGAAATCCTTCACCCAGGCGCTGGTGCTCATCCGCCTGCTGGTACTCGCCGCCGCCCTTGGCCACTGGGTGCTCGACATTGAAGCCGCACGGACCCGGTTCTGGCTCGCCCTCGCCGCCTGCGAAGCCTGGATCCTGCTGCAAAGCTGGCAGCAGGAGATCATCGGTGTGAACATTTTCGGCGACCACCGCTGGGCCGACGGCGCGCTCACCGGCCCATTCTGGGCGCCGCGCGCCGGCCCCCCATTCAGCCACCTGCTGTTTCTCACCGCCCTGCCGGTCATCGCGGCGCTGATCGCGCGGCCCGGAATCGCGTCGAAACTCGCCGCGGCGGCCGTCGGCGGGCTCGGCTTCGCGACAACGCTGGTGATCGGCCAGCGCATGCCCTTCGCGCTGGCCTTGCTTGGCCTCGCCGTCACAGCCCTCGCCTTCCGGCCGATCCGCCTGCCGGCGATCGGCCTCGGCGTACTGATCATGCTCGCGATTCCGGCGCTGAAGCTGGTCTCGCCGCCCAGTTTCGACAAGCTGGTGCTGGAGACCAGCCGCCAGGTCAGCCATTTCGCGAAAAGCCCCTATGGCGAGCTCTACACGCGGGCGACAGTGATGATCGAGCACGCCCCCTGGCGCGGCTATGGCTTCAATGGTTTCCGCGATTTCTGCCCCGAACCGCGGTTCGATCGCGGCCTCCCCGCGCTGGGGGTCGGCCCGACCAGCCTGAAGCGCGGCGCCTGCAACATCCATCCGCATAATTTCTATCTTCAGGCCGGGCTCGATGGCGGGCTGCTCGGGCTCGCGCTGTTCGCCGCGATGAACGCGGCCTGGCTGCTGGCACTTGGCCGCGGGATCATGCGCCGCCCGCTGGCACTCGGCGCCTTCATCGGCGTGCTGACCTATGCCTGGCCGCTCGCCTCGACCGACAATTTCGCCGTCCTGCCGATGGCGGGCTGGCTGTTCCTCATGCTCGGCCTCGGCCTCGCCGCGCCGCGCACTGGTCCGCCCGAGCCCGCCTGCCTATATCCCGCAGCAACGACACGCCCCTCTATGACAGGATCTCCCGCATGAGCGATCTCGTTCCCGTCACCGTCCTCACCGGCTTTCTCGGTGCGGGCAAGACCACCCTGCTCAACCGCATCCTCACCGAGGATCATGGCCGCAAATACGCGGTCGTGATCAACGAGTTCGGCGAGCGCGGCGTCGACAACGACCTCGTCGTCGATACCGACGAGGAAGTCTTCGAGATGAACAACGGCTGCATCTGCTGCACCGTGCGCGGCGACCTGATCCGCATCATCGGCGGGCTGATGAAGCGCCGCAACCGCTTCGATGGCATCATCGTCGAGACCACCGGCCTCGCCAACCCTGCCCCCGTCGCGCAGACCTTCTTCGTCGACGAGGATGTGAAGGCAAAGACGAGGCTCGATGCGATCGTCACCGTGGTCGACGCGAAGAACCTGCCCGCCCGCCTCGCCGATGCGCCGGAAGCCGAGGACCAGATCGCCTTTGCCGACGTCATCGTGCTGAACAAGCTCGACCTCGTCACCCCGAAGGAACTCGCCGATGTCGAGGCGCGGATCCGCACGATCAACCGTTTCGCGCAGATCCACCACACGACCCGCGCCGACGTCCCGGCCGACCGCCTGCTCGGCATCAACGCCTTCAGCCTCGACCGCGTGCTGCAATCGGTGCCGGATTTCCTTGAAGAGGATTCCCACACCCATGACGAGCACATGAGCAGCATCAGCCTGTCGGTGACAAAGCCGCTCGACCCCGAGCTGTTCAACGCCTGGATCGGCGGCATCCTCGCCACCCAGGGGCAGGACATCCTGCGCACCAAGGGCATCCTCGCCTTCGCCGGCGAGGATCGCCGCTTCGCCTTCCAGGCCGTGCACATGATGGCGGATGGCGATTTCATCCGCCCCTGGAAGGAGGACGAGGAACGCGAAAGCCGCATCGTCTTCATCGGCCGCGATCTCAACCGCCCGATGCTGCGCCGCGGCTTCGAAAGCTGCATCGCCGAATGAGCGGCATGGTCACTGATGCGGACGAGATGCTCCGCGTGCGCGGTGTGACGCACGATTGCGCCGAGTTCGTCACCGCCCTCGCTTTCGACCGTGCCGGCGGCACCCTCGGCGCCGGGCTCGGCGACGGGCGGATCGTGCTCCGCCGCGTCAGCGGCGGCGACTTCGCCGAGCACGCCTGCCATGACGGCGCGGTGCTCGCCCTCGTGCCGGATATCGACGAGCGCGGCTTCTGTTCGGGCGGCGATGACGGCGCGCTCAAACGTCTCGATCCGGCGACCGGCGAAAGCACCGAACTCGCCAGCTTCGGCATGAAATGGGTCGAGCACGTCCTCACCGTGCCGGATCGCAAGGCGCCGCTACGGGCTGCCGCGGTCGGGAAGACGATCCACCTGCTCGATGCCGGCGGCGCCACGCTCCGCACCCTCGTCCATCCCTCGACCGTCGCCGGCATGGCGCTCGATCCGAAGCACCGCCGCCTTGCCGCGGCGCATTACAACGGCGCCTCGCTCTGGTTCGTCCGCTCCGAGAACGCGAAGCCGCAGGTCTTCGAGTGGAAGGGCAGCCACCTCGCCGTCGCCCTGCATCCCGATATCGAGGCGATGGTCACCGCCATGCAGGAAAACGAACTTCATGGCTGGAAGCTGCCCGACGGCCAGCACATGCGGATGAGCGGCTACCCGACAAAGCCCGAATCGCTCGACTTCACCCGCTCCGGCAAATGGCTGGCCACCGCCGGCGCCGAGGCCATCGTGATCTGGCCGTTCTTCGGCGGCGGGCCGATGGGCAAGGCGCCGCTCGAACTCGCTGCCGGCGATACCGTGGTCCGGCGCGTCGCCTGCCATCCGCAGCACGAGGTCGTCGCCGCCGGTTTCGCCGATGGCTCTGTCGTGGTGGCCGACATCGCGCGCGAACGCATCCTGCCCGTTGCCGCCGCCGGGCGCGGCGCGGTCTCCGCCCTCGGCTGGAGCCCGAACGGCGCCTATCTCGCCTTCGGCACGGAAACCGGCTTTCTTGCCCTGATCGACTTCTCGCGAAAGGACTGACATGACAGGCATGCCCATCACCGGCGGCGCGCTCGCCATGCCCAAGCTCGGTCTCGGCACCTGGCGGATGAGCGGGCGCGACTGCACCGCCGCCGTCACCCGCGCGCTATCCCTCGGCTATCGCCATATCGACACCGCCGAGATGTATGGCAACGAGGAAGCCGTCGGCGCCGCCCTCGCCAGCAGTTCCATTCCGCGTGACGAGATCTTTCTCACCACCAAGGTCTGGTACGAAAATCTCACCCCGGATGGCGTGCGCCGCGCCATCGAGGCCAGCCTCGCCAAGTTGCGCACCGATCATGTGAACCTCTTCCTGATCCACTGGCCGTCACCGTCGATGAACCTCGCCGCGGTGCTGGCCACCATGGCGCATCTCAAGCACGAGGGACTGGTGCGGCATATCGGCGTGTCGAACTTCACGGTCGCGCTGATGCGCCAGGCGGTTGAGTCGATCGGTGCCGAAATCGCCTGCAACCAGGTCGAATATCACGTCCTGCTCGGGCAGAAAGCGGTGCTGGACTATGCCCGGGCCCACGGCATCACGGTCACCGCCTATTGCCCGCTCGCCCAGGGCCGGCTGGGCGACCATCCGGCGCTCGCTTCGGTCGCTGCGAAGCACGGAGCAACTCCGGCACAGATCGCCCTCAAATACCTTCTCGACCAGGACGGTGTCGCGGCGATCCCGAAAGCGGCGCGCGAGGAAACCCAGCGCGCCAATCTCGCAGCCCTCACCATCGCCCTCGACGACGAGGACCGCGCCGCCCTCGCCGCCCTGCCGAAAACCCAGCGCTTCGTCGACCCGGCCTTCGCGCCGGAGTGGGACTAGGTTCTGTACCTATTGCCATGACTACGGGGCGTCTGATTCAAGTCTGTTCGGAGGACTTGGAACATGGCGGAACTTTTCTGGCTGAACGACACGCAATGGGCTGCGATCGAACCATTGCTGCCGAAGCTTGGCGGCAAGCCTCGGGTTGATGACCGCCGGGTGCTGAGCGGCATCCTGCATCGCTTTCGCGAGGGCTTGCGATGGCGAGCGCTTCCTGAGGCCTATGGGCCACGAACCACTGTGTTCAACCGGTTCAACCGCTGGAGCCAGCGTGGCCTCTGGCAGGAGATCTTCGCGGCGCTTGTCGCCTGCGCGGATCCGCCGCGCATCGCCATGGTGGACAGCACCTCGGTTCGGGCACACCGCGCGGCCGCGGGCGGTAAAGGGGGGCGCAAAGCCAGGCCATCGGCCGGTCGAGGGGTGGACGGACGACCAAGATCCACGCCGTCGCAGATGAGCAGGGGCGCATCGCCGCACTCCTCCTGACGCCAGGACAGGCCTCCGACATCAGCGGCGCGAGGGCGCTTCTGCCCACAATACCGCCACCAGAAGAGCTGATCGCCGACAAGGCCTACGACGCTGATGATCTTCGCGCCTTCCTCACCCGCCAAGGCACCAGGCCGGTGATCTCGCCCATGCCCAACCGCCGCGCCATTCCGCCCTTCGACCCCGTCGCCTACAGAAAGCGCAATCTCATCGAACGCGCCTTCTGCAGGCTCAAGGACTGGCGCGCCATCGCCACACGCTACGACAAAACCGCACGAAATTTCCTCGCAGGTATCTGCCTTGTCCTCGCCGTCACATCATGGATCAGTTGAGTCCAGAGCCTAGAGCACTTTCCGATCCGAAAGGATCGGAAAGTGCTCTAACAAAAAACCGGCCGGCGTTGTCGCGCCGGCCGGTCTACCTCAATTCAGAACGATATTCCCGCCGGATCAGGCGGCGTCGGACGCCCGCTCCGCCTTCTTGCGCGCATGCGGATCGAGATGCCGCTTGCGCAGCCGCACCGCGCTCGGCGTGACCTCAACCAGTTCGTCGTCCTCGATATAGGCAATCGCCTGCTCCAGGCTCATCCGGCGCGGCGGCGTCAGCAGCAGCGCCTCATCCTTGCCGGCGGCGCGGATATTGGTCAGCTTCTTCTCCTTGATCGGGTTCACGTCGAGATCATTCTCGCGGCTGTGCTCGCCGATGATCATCCCCTCGTAAACCTTCTCGCCGCCGCCGATGAACAGCGCGCCGCGATCTTGCAGGGAGAACAGCGCGTATTGCACGCTCTCGCCATCGGCATTGGCGATCAGCGCGCCGTTACGCCGCCCCTCGATCGTGCCCTTCCAGGGGCCGTAGCCGATGAAGTGGCGGTTCATCACGCCGGAGCCGCGCGTGTCGGTCAGGAACTCGCCGTGATAGCCGATCAGTCCGCGGCTCGGGATGTGGAACGTCAGCCGCTGCTTGTCGCCGCCCGAAGGACGGATATCCTGCAACTCGCCCTTGCGGCGGCTCATCTTTTCGACGACGACACCGGAATAGGGCTCATCGACGTCGATCAGCACTTCTTCCATCGGCTCCTCGCGAACGCCGGTCTCCGGATTGTCACGGGTCAGCACGCGCGGCCGGCCGATGGTCAGCTCGAAGCCCTCGCGGCGCATCGTCTCGATCAGCACGCCGAGCTGCAATTCGCCGCGCCCAGCCACCTCGAACGCCTCGGTTTCATTCGAATCCGTCACGCGGATCGCGACATTGGCTTCCGCCTCGCGGAACAGGCGATCGCGAATCTGCCGCGACGTCACCTTCTTGCCCTCGCGCCCGCCGAGCGGGCCATCATTGATGCGGAAGGTCATCGACAGCGTCGGCGGGTCGATCGGGATCGCCGGCAGCGCGGCGCTGATCTCCATGGCACCGATCGTATCCGGCACGGTCGCCTCCTTGAGGCCGGCGACGGCGATGATGTCGCCCGCCGAAACCTCGTCCACCGGCACGCGCTCCAGGCCGCGGAAGGCGAGCAGCTTGGTCAACCGCCCGGTCTCCACCGCGCGCCCGTCGAAGCTGATGGCGCGCACCGGCATGTTCACGGTCGCCCGCCCCTGCTCGACGCGGCCGGTCAGCACGCGGCCGAGGAAGTTGTCGCTCTCGAGAATGGTCACGACCATGGCGAAGGGTGCGTCGGCATCCAGGCCGGGCGCGGGCACATGGCTCACGATCAGGTCGAACAGCGGCGAGAGGTTCTCGCGCGGTCCGTCCAGGGTCGCCGTTGCCCAGCCCTGACGGCCGGAGGCGTAGAGCATCGGGAAATCGAGCTGCTCGTCATTCGCGCCGAGGGCGGCGAACAGGTCGAACACCTCGTTGTGCACCTCGTCGGCGCGGGAATCCGGACGGTCGATCTTGTTGACGACGACGATCGGCTTCAGCCCGCGCGCCAGCGCCTTGCCGACCACGAACTTGGTCTGCGGCAGCACGCCTTCGGCGGCATCGACCAGGACGACCACGCCGTCCACCATGTTCAGGATGCGCTCGACTTCGCCGCCGAAATCGGCATGGCCTGGCGTGTCGACGATATTGATCCGCACGTCGCCCCACTGCACGGCGGTGCATTTGGCGAGGATGGTGATGCCGCGCTCGCGCTCAAGGTCGTTGCGGTCGAGCGCGCGCTCGGCCACCTGCTGATGCGCGCCGAACGAGCCGGACTGCTTGAGAAGATTGTCCACAAGCGTTGTCTTGCCATGGTCGACATGGGCGATGATCGCCACGTTGCGCAGCTTGGTCTCGGTCATGATACAGGTCTTTCGGGGTTCAACGCGGTTGCTCTACACGTTTTGCATTGCAAAAGCGAGCTTCATGACGCAGACGGGATATGAAGAGTTGAAAAAGGGGCGGCCTTAGAGCACTTTCCGATCCTCTCGGATCGGATGTAGTGCTCTATCATATTGATAAACAGAGCATCTTTATCCGATCAGATGACTCAATCTGGTCGGATGATGCTCTAGCCGCCCGCCCGGCAGGCGAAACGTGGTCCCGGCCGTTATTTTGCCGCCGGTGCCGGCGCCGGCATCATGGGCGCACTGCCGTGGACGGGCATTCCGTTGGCGCCCTGAGCCGGCATCATCGAACCGCTCCCCTGCGCCGGCATCGGCGCCCCCATTGCGGCGCCGCCGCTGATCATCGTTATCGCCCGATGGACCAGCATGCGCGCCCTGGCGTAGTCACCGCGTTCGACAGCGCTGCGGGCCCGCCGCACCGCGTCGATGGCCGGTGTGCGGATCATCCCCTGCACACTCCCCTCGACATAGGAGTTGGTCAGCAGATCGGTCTCGGCCCGGCCGAGCGCGACCCGCGCCCGTGTTTTCTGATGTGCCGCCACCGCCTGCCCGGCGATGCCGAGATAGGTTCCGGCCGAGGCGCCATCGGGCAGCGCGCCGCCCATGCGGGTCGGTGCCGGTGCCTGCGCGAAGGCAATGCCACTCGTCAGGGCCAGGACAAAGCCAGTCAGCATGATGGTCTTCATGATGGTCTCCCTCCTTGAAATGAGGTTTCGCAGTCCCCCGCGAAGCCACGTTCCGCCACAGACGTTGGGTGCGGCACCACAGGGAGCAACAGCGCAAGCGTCTCCGTCCGATTAAACCACCGTCACGAAATCCCGCCCGAGGCTTGACGGCGCCGGGCGCGGGACTGGCAAATGGCGGCATGAACCGGATTCGCGCCATCGCCCTGATCGGCCTGCTCGGCTTTTCCTCTGGCTTGCCGCTCGCCCTGTCCGGCTTCACGCTCCGCCTCTGGCTCGCCCGCGCCCATTTGCCCCTGGAGGCGATCGGGTTCACCGCCAATCTAGGCATCGCCTATTCGCTGAAATTCCTCTGGGCGCCGGCGCTCGACCAATTCCGCCCCCCGCGCCCGTTCCGCGCGCTCGGCCGCCGGCGCGGCTGGCTGCTGCCAATCCAGCTCTGCCTCGCCGCCGCCGTCCTCGCTCTTGCCCTCACCAGCCCGGCGCACGCCCTTGCCGCGACGCTGCTGGCCGGCGGCCTCGTCGCCTTCCTCTCGGCAAGCCAGGACATCATGATCGATACCTGGCGGATCGAGATATTCCCCCAACACCTGCAGGGTGCCGCCACCGCCGGCTATGTCTGGGGTTACCGCGCGGCGATGCTGATCTCGGGCTCCGGCGTCATCGCCCTGTCCACCCTCACCGGCTGGCATGTCGCGATCCTCGCGATGGTTCCGCTCCAGCTCGTCGGCGCCGCCGCAACGCTGGCCTGCGCCGAGCCCACCCCACCGCCGGCGCGCGGGCCGGTCTCGATCGGCGCCCGCTTCCGCGAGGCGGTGATCGCGCCGCTCGCCGATTTCCTCAGCCGCGAGGGCGCCTGGATCATCCTCGCCTTCGTCATCCTGTTCCGCCTCGGCGAAGCGCTGGCCGGGGTGATGCTTGCGCCCTACTACACCCATCTCGGCTTCGACCGCGCGACCATCGCCATTGCCAACGGCCCGCCCTCACTGGTGGCCGTCCTCGCGGGCACGGCACTCGGCGGCGTCGCCGTGGCACGGCTCGGCGTCGGGCGCGCCCTGCTCACCGCCGGCGCCTTCCAGACCCTCACGCTGATCCTCTACCCGCTGCTCGGCCTCTACCCGCATCTGCCGCACATCCTGCTCGCGACCAGCGTCGCGGAAAGCTTCGCAGAAGGCATCGCCGATGCCGCCTTCATCACCTATCTCTCCGGCCTCTGCACCAAGGCCTACACCGCGACGCAATACGCCCTGCTCTCCTCCGTCGCAGCGCTTGCCCTACGCACAATCGGCGGCTTCTCCGGCGTCCTCGTCCATGCGATGGGCTGGCTGCCCTTCTACGAATTCACCGTGATCTCGGCGCTGCCCGCGATGGCGGTGATGCTCTATATCCTGCGCCGCTACCCGCCGCCCGCGCCGGCTGCTCTTGCCGCCGAATGAGGCCGGACGGTCAGCCGGCGGCGGCTTCCAGCGCCGCCTCGGCTTCAAGCCAGGCAGCCTCCCTGGCCTCGATCTCGGTGGCGATGGCAGCGAGGCGGATATTGATCGCCGAAATCTCCTCTGGCTTCGCCCGCGCGTAGAACCCGGCATCGGCGAGCTTCGCCATCAGCGTCCGCTTCTCCGCCTCGAGCCGGCCGATCGCCGCCTCGGCGTCGCGTGCGGCCTTGCGCAGCGGCGCTGTCGCCTCGCGGGCAACGGCGCGGGCCCGCCGGTCATCCTTCGCCGCCGGCGCCGCCTTGCGCTCGCCGGTGCCGGACGGCTTCTGGGTGATCAGCCGACGATAGGACTCGAGATCGTCGTCATAGGCCGCGACCCGCCCGTCCGCGACGAGCAGCAGCCGGTCGGCCACGAGGTCGAGCAGATGCGTATCATGGGTCACCAGCACCACCGCGCCGGCGAAATCGGTGATCGCGCGTACCAGCGCCTCGCGGGCATCGATATCGAGATGGTTGGTCGGCTCGTCGAGGATCAGCACCTGCGGCGCGTCGCGCGTGGCGAGGGCGAGGAGAAGCCGCGCCTTCTCACCGCCGGAAAGCTGGCCGACCACCGTCTCCACCCGGTCGGCGTCGAGGCCGAACCGCGCGGCCTGCGCGCGCAGCTCCGTCACCGTCGCCTTCGGCAGCGTGCGGGCGAGATGGCCGAGCGGGGTGTCCGCGAGGTCGAGATCGTCCTCCTGGTGCTGCGCGAAATAGCCGACGGTGATTCCCCTCGTGCGGAATGACGTCCCCGCCATCGGCTCCAGTCGCCCGGCCAGCGCCTTGGCGAGAGTGGATTTACCGTTGCCATTGGCGCCGAGCAGGGCGATCCGGTCTTCCATGTCGATCCGCAGCGACACCTCGCGCAGCACCGGCTTGCCGTCATAGCCCAGCGTCGCGCGGTCGAGGGCGAGCAGCGGCGGGGAGAGCGGCCGCGGCTCGGGAAAACTGAACCGCGTCGGCGCGTCTTCGACGATCGTGTCGATCACCGGCATCCGCGCCAGCGCCTTGAGGCGGGACTGCGCCTGCCGCGCCTTGGTAGCCTGGGCGCGGAAACGGTCGACGAAGGCCTGCATGTGGGCGCGCTGGGCGGCAATCCGCGCCGCCTCGCGGTTCTGCTGCTCGGCCCGCTCGGTGCGGATACGGACGAATTCGGCAAAGCCGCCGGGCGTCAGCGTGATCCTGCCACGGTCGAGATGGGCGATCGAGTCCACCGCGCGGTCGAGCAGGTCGCGATCATGCGAGACCATCAGCACCGCGCCGGGAAACCGGGCGAGCCAGGTTTCAAGCCATAGCGTCGCTTCCAGATCGAGATGGTTGGTCGGCTCGTCGAGCAACAGCAGGTCAGGGGCGGCGAACAGCGCGGCAGCGAGGGCGACGCGCATCCTCCAGCCGCCTGAAAAGCTCGACATCGGCCGGTTCTGCGCCGCCTCGTCGAACCCGAGCCCGGCGAGAATCGCCCCGGCCCGGGCGGGCGCTGATTCAGCGTCGATCGCGATCAACCGGTCATGGATCGCCGCCAGCCGCTCAGGGTCGGCGCTGGCGGCCTCGTCGAGCAGCGCGCCGCGCTCGGTATCAGCGGCGAGCACGACGGCGGCGGGGGTGATTGTGCCGGCCGGCGCCTCCTGCGCGACCGTGCCGAGCCGCGCGCGGCTGGCAAGGCGGATACTGCCGCCATCCGGCGCGTAAATACCGGCGATCAATTTCAGAAGAGTCGATTTTCCTGCACCATTGCGCCCGATCAGACCGATCTTGCGGCCGGGATCGACGACCAGCCCCGCCCCTTCGAGCAAGGCGCGGCCAGCGATGGAAAAGGACAGGTCTTCGATCCGCAACAGGCTCATGGCCGCTTGCTATCCCACAAGGCGGGACTTGCCCACCCCGGCCCGGCCCTGTATGGGCGCGCCCAACAGCTCAACTCCAGACACGAGGCTCCCATGGCAACCGAACGCACCCTCTCGATCATCAAGCCCGACGCCACGCGCCGCAACCTCACCGGCCGCATCAATGCGAAGTTCGAGGAAATCGGGCTGCGCATCGTCGCCCAGAAGCGCATTCACCTGACCAAGAGCCAGGCCGAGGCGTTCTACGGCGTTCACAAGGAGCGTCCGTTCTTCGCCGGCCTGGTCAGCTTCATGACGTCGGGCCCGGTCGTCGTCCAGGTGCTTGAAGGTGACGACGCGGTAGCCCGCAACCGCGCGATCATGGGTGCGACCGACCCCAAGAAGGCCGAAGCCGGCACCATCCGCGCCGAATTCGCCGAGGACATCGAGGCGAACTCCGTCCATGGCTCCGACGCGGCCGACACCGCGGCGCAGGAAATCGCGTTCTTTTTCGCCGGCACCGAGATCGTCGGCTGATCTGGCCAGACGAGACCATCGGCTGATCTGACCCGATCAGCAGGACAACAAAAAAGGGGGTGAAAGCCCCCTTTTTCATGCTTGCTCCGGATGGTGCCGAAGCGGTGGCGGGATTATGGCACGTGGCCCAGATTGATCTGGTTCGGGTTCGTCACAGCACCGCCGATCGCACCCACGGCACCGCCGATCAACGCGCCCGTCGCGGCAGAGCCGCCGGTTGCGGCGCCGAGGATGGCGCCCGTTCCGGCACCGATGGCGCCGCCGGAGAGGGCGCGCTGGCCGGGCGTATAGCCGCAGCCGGCAAGCCCAAGCGCCGTAGCGCAGAGCAGGACGGGCAGGATGAAGCGTTGTTTCGATCTCAAGGCCATTGTCTAGGTCTCCTCATTCCATCCGACGCGATATAGGTCTCGGCGTTGCGTCTGGATGTCCGCCGGATGTCGGCATTGTAACGACGGCGTTTTGGCAACTTCATGGGGCTTTTACGGATACACGGGGCAGGTACGGACGGCCTTGTTAATCTGGCGGGTAGCCTGTAATCCGGCCGCTGCATCGACACTCCGAGTTGAGATGCGTTAACAGACGACATTTACTGAACCAAAGCCAGACTGAAAACCGGCGCCGGGAACCGCATGCGAACCCGGCCTGGCCGTGCGGAAAGGATTTCATGCTCTCCAGACTTCTCGGGCTCATGTCCGCCGACATGGCCATCGATTTGGGAACCGCCAACACCCTTGTCTACGTGAAGGGCCGCGGCATCGTTCTCGACGAGCCTTCCGTTGTTGCGATCGCCGAGGTGAAGGGGCGCAAGCAGGTGCTTGCCGTCGGCGAGGAAGCCAAGCACATGCTGGGCCGCACACCGGGCAACATTTCAGCCATTCGTCCGCTGCGCGACGGCGTGATCGCCGATTTCGAGGTGGCGGAGGAAATGATCAAGCATTTCATTCGCAAGGTGCATAACCGGCGGGGATTTGCCTCGCCGCTGATCATCGTCTGCGTTCCGTCCGGCTCGACCGCGGTGGAACGTCGCGCCATCCAGGAAAGTGCCGAGAGTGCCGGGGCTCGCAAGGTTCTGCTCATCGAGGAACCGATGGCGGCGGCAATCGGCGCCGGACTGCCGGTAACCGAGCCTTCGGGTTCGATGGTGGTCGATATTGGCGGCGGCACCACCGAGGTCGCCGTGATCTCGCTCGGCGGCATCGTCTATGCCCGGTCCGTCCGTGTGGGCGGCGACAAGATGGACGAGGCGATCATTTCCTACCTGCGCCGTGGTCACAACCTCTTGATCGGCGAATCCTCAGCCGAAAAGATCAAGCTGGATATCGGCGCGGCGTGGGCAAATCCCGCGACCAACAACGACTGGCACGAGGTGAAGGGCCGGGATCTGATCAACGGCGTCCCGCGCGAGGTCAGGGTTACAAGAGCCCAGATCGCCGAGAGCCTCGCCGAACCGGTCGGCCAGATCGTGGAAACGGTCAAGGTCGCGCTT
Organism: Acidiphilium sp. C61; assembly: GCF_905116885.1. Lineage (NCBI taxonomy): Bacteria > Pseudomonadati > Pseudomonadota > Alphaproteobacteria > Acetobacterales > Acidocellaceae > Acidiphilium > Acidiphilium sp. C61. Next base: position 372,602 of record NZ_CAJHNI010000005.1, read on the forward strand.
GAAAACACACCGCCGGAACTTGCCGGCGACATCGTCGATAAAGGGATCGTCCTTACCGGCGGCGGCGCCTTGCTGCGTGGCCTCGACGACGTGCTGCGCGACGCCACCGGCCTGCCTGTCGTCGTTGCCGACGAAGCGCTGCAATGCGTTGCCAAGGGTACCGGCCGCGCGCTCGAGGAACTGAAGCGCCTGCGGACCGTTCTCTCGACGATGTACTGACTCGCTGCCAACGATGTAGCATCATACGCATCATCGAAGCGGTCTGGAGGAATTGACCATGGCGATCCGCAAGATTCTTCTGCCTCTCGCGGGCGCAGCTTCGGCCCGCGCAGCGCTCGGGACGGCGCTCCTGCTCGGCATGCGCTGGCAGGCGCACGTCCACGCCCTTCACGTTCGAACCGATACGCGCGACGTGGCGCCCCTGGCCGGCGAAGGCCTTTCAGGGGCGATGATCGAAGAGATGATGGCGACGACCGAAAAAGAGGGGAACACCGAGGCTCGCGCCCTCTCGGCATTGTTCGACGCCGAAACCGCCGCCCGCGGCATTGCCGTGGGCGCGCCGGTGCGGGCGGCGGGTGGTGCCGTCGAGCAGGCCAGTGCGTGGTTCACCTCCGTTGTCGGCCGCGAGGATGAGCTGGTTGCCAGCGAGGCGAGGCTGTCGGATCTCATCGTTGTGCCGCATCCCAAATCTGCCGAGGATGTCGCCTCGGCGGACGCGCTTCATGCCGTTCTGTTCGATTCTGGCCGGCCCGCCCTGATTGCTCCCGTCGAGCCGGCGAACACGATCGGCACACGAATCGCGATCGCCTGGAACGGCACGGCGGAAAGCGCCTCCGCCGTCGCCTCAATCATGCCCTGGCTCGCCAGCGCCGGGCATGTGCGGATTTTTCACTCGCCGGACTACCAGCGGCAAGGTCCACCGGCCGCCCAGCTCGCGGCCTATCTCGAACTTCACGGCGTCGCCGCCGACGACACCGAATTCCGCGCCACCGACCGCAGTGCCGGCGCCGGGCTCCTCGCAGCCGTGACCGAATACGGGGCGGATCTGCTGGCGATGGGCGCGTATTCGCACTCGCGCCTGCGTCAGCTGATCCTTGGCGGCGTCACCCGGCACGTTCTTGAATATGCCCGACTTCCGGTGCTGATGAACCGATAGACCGATGTTCGGCGTCGAGGATGAAGCCACGGAAACCGCAGTTCGCGCCTATGTCAAGCTCATGCGCGCAAGCCATTCCGTGCTCAACCGCACGCAACCGCGCCTTGCGGCCGCCGGTCTCACGCATGTTCAGCTCGGTGTGCTGGAAGCCCTGCTTCATCTCGGTCCGCTGACGCAGCGCGACCTGACGCGCAAGTTGCTGACCAGTCCCGGCAACCTGACCGACGTGATCGACAAGCTGGCCCGCCGCCTCCTCGTCGAGCGGGTGCAATGCCCCGAAGACCGGCGACGGGTCAGGGTTGTCCTCACCGACGCGGGGCGTCGCTTCATCGAGGAGCTTTTCCCTCAGCATGCCAATGACATCGCCACCGCGATGCGTGGCCTGGATCAGGACGAACTCCTGGTCTTGCAGGGATTGTTGCGGCGGCTCGGCAGCGTTGCCGCCGAGGATTGAACGCCGGCATCTCCACCCCATATATCATTCGATATCGAATAATATCGCGATCCCTCGGATGGATCGTGCAGGAGAAGAAAGATGATCGACATTCGTCCCTTCGCGACATTGGGCAGTTTCCGCAATGACTGGCTGAATGCGCGCCACCATTTCAGCTTCGGCGGCTATCATGAGCCCGCCCGCATGGGCTGGGGCGCGCTGCGGGTCTGGAACGACGATGAAGTTGCCCCGCAAGCCGGGTTTGATCCCCACCCGCATCGCGACATGGAGATCATCACCTTCATCCGCCAGGGCGCGATCACGCACCAGGACAATCTCGGCAATCGCGGCGTGACGCGCGCGGGAGATGTCCAGGTCATGCATGCGGGAACCGGCATTGTGCATGCGGAATACAACCTGGAGGCGGAGCCGACCCGGCTGTTCCAGATCTGGGTATTGCCCGACCGGCGCGGCGTTGAGCCGGGCTGGGCAACCCGGGCGTTTCCGAGATCGACCGGCGCTGGCCTGACCGTGCTGGCCGGCGGGCGGGAGGGCGATGCCGAACGTGGCGCCTTGCCCCTGCATGCCGACGCCGCCGTGCTGGCCGCTCGCATGGCCCCCGGCGAGCGGATCACCCAGCCCATCGCACCCGGCCGCGCCGCCTATCTCGTTCCCGCCAGCGGCTCTTTCACCGTGAACGGCCATGCGGCTGCAACGCGCGATGGCGCGGCGGTGCAGGGAGAACGCGAGATTGTGATCACCGCGGACGCGGACGGCGCCGAGCTCGTGCTTGTCGACATCCGTGAATGAAACGAGTTTCATGGGGGCGGGATAGTGCTGTTTAGGAACCGCTCTATATGCGCTTTCAGGCGATTGATCCGTTTCGGGAACTGTCCCGCTTGTGGAACGGACCAATAGTCCAGATCGGTGCCCCTAGCCTCTGCCCCTCGCGGGGCAGCCCCTCTTCCGCCGGCGCGGCCGGCCGAACAAGAAGGATAGACTGAATGAACCTGTTCCTCGCCCGCCGTCGGCCCGGGCGCCTTGCCGCCCTCACCGCAGTGATGCTGGCCAGCGCCTCGCTGGCCGCGGTTTCGGCCGGCAGCGCTTTCGCCAACAACCAAGCATACGACGCAACGGCCAAGGTCCAGAAGGACTTCAAACCCATCCCGAGCTTTGCCCCGCTGGTCAAGGATGTCAGCCCGGCTGTCGTCTCGGTCACCGTTCATCTCAAGACCCAGACCGCGAGCGATACCCAGTCGCAGAACGGGCTTCCGCCTGGCATGCCCTTCCCCTTCCCCTTCGCGATGCCGCATCCGCAGCGGCCCCAGGCGGTCGAAGCCAAGGGGTCCGGCTTCTTCATTTCCTCGACCGGCTACCTCGTGACCAACAACCACGTCGTGAAACACGCCAAATCTGTGTTCGTCACCCTGTCCGACGGGTCGAAACTGCCGGCCAAGGTCATCGGCACCGACCCGAGCACCGACCTCGCGGTGCTCAAGGTCACGCGCGACAAGCCGTTTCCCTATCTGCAGCTTGGGGACTCGTCCAAGGTCGTACCCGGCCAGTGGGTGATCGCGATCGGCAACCCGTTCGGCCTCGCCGAAACGGTGACGACCGGCGTGGTTTCGGCACTCGGCCGCGATATCGGCGACGGTCAGTATGACAGCTTCATCCAGATCGATGCGCCGATCAACGAAGGCAATTCCGGCGGTCCGCTGCTTAACCAGAGGGGCGAGGTGATCGGCGTGAACACCGCGATCCTGACGCCATCCGGTGGTTCGGTCGGCATCGGTTTCTCGATCCCGTCGGACATGGTGAAACAGATTTCCGATGAGCTGATCAAGTCCGGCCACATCACCCGCGGCTTCATCGGTGTGCAGGTGCAGACGATCACCCCGGAAATGGCGCAGGCCATGGGCGTCTCCGTGCATGATGGCCATGCCGATGGCGCGCTGATCGCGGAAACGATGCCCGATGGTCCGGCGGCCAAGGCTGGCCTCAAGCCCGGCGACATCATCACCAAGGTCGATGGCAAGATGGTGCGCGATCCGCGCGAACTCGCGCTTGCCATCTCCGGGATCAAGCCGGACGGCAATGCCAGCATTACCTATCTGCGGGGCGGCGCATCGCACGAGCTGAACCTGCGTGTCGAGAAGATGCCGGCAAACGCCCAGGCCGCCTTCGGCCCCGGCGGCAACCAGGGCGGCGGCGCGGTGCACAAGCCGGAACTCGGCCTCTCCCTTGCACCGCTGACCGATGCAGCCCGCCAGCAGCTCAATCTGCCGGGCGGTGTCTCCGGCGCGCTGATCGCGCATGTCGCGCCGAATTCGCCGGCGGACGAGGCTGGGCTCCGTCCCGGCGATCTGATCGTCGGTGTCGGCAGCACGACCGTGAACGATCCCGAGCAGGCGGTTGGCGCGATCCACAAGGCGGAAGCCGGCCACGCCAAGGCGATCGCGCTGCGGGTGATGCGCGGCAACCAGGCTCTGTTCGTTGCGGTGCCGTTGCCGCAGGAAAAGACCTCCAAGTAACGGCAAAGCGTTTCACTGCCGGGCGGGGTGCGCGGGGGAGGAAAAACTCCGCGCGGGCCATCCGGAAACCGGTTTCTGCTCAATTCGCCCCCGGCTCTTGCGAGCCGGGGGCGTTTCTGTTTTCCAAAGGTTATTCCTTACGGAAACGAGGCCCGTCATGAGCGCGACAGAGACTATGACCGCCACGCTGGATGCCGATCTCGCGGCACTCGAGGCGGAAAGCATCGAGATCATCCGCGAGACCGCAGCGGGGTTCCGCAACCCGGTCATGCTCTATTCGATCGGCAAGGACAGCTCGGTGATGCTGCATCTCGCGATGAAGGCATTCTACCCGGCGAAACCGCCCTTCCCGCTGATGCACGTCGATACCGGCTGGAAATTCCGCGAGATGATCCGTTTCCGCGACGAAACGGTACAGCGCCTCGGCCTCGATCTCATCGTCCGCCACAATGCCGAGGCCGCCGCTCGCGGTGTGAACCCGTTCGACTACGGCGCCTCGACCTACACGCAGGTGATGAAGACCGAAACGCTGAAGGCCGGGCTCGACGAGTTGCAGTTCGACGCGGCCTTTGGCGGCGCCCGGCGCGACGAGGAAAAATCCCGCGCCAAGGAACGCATCTTCTCGGTTCGTACCGCCGGCCATGGCTGGGATCCGAAGGCGCAGCGGCCGGAAATCTGGAACCTGTTCAACACCCGCCTCGCCCCCGGCCAGACCATGCGCGTCTTTCCGCTCTCGAACTGGACCGAGGCGGATATCTGGAACTACATCGCCCGCGAGAATATTCCCGTCGTGCCGCTCTATTTCGCGAAGGAGCGCCCGGTGGTCGAACGCGGCGGCCAGCTCCTGATGGTCGATGACGACCGCCTGCCGCTCCGGCCCGGCGAGGTGCCGCAGCTGCGCAAGGTCCGCTTCCGCACACTCGGCTGCTATCCGCTGACCGCCGCGATCGAATCCGATGCCGAAACCCTCGATGCGGTACTCGCCGAAATGCGCGCCTCGCGGATGTCCGAGCGCCAGGGACGGCTGATCGACCACGACGATGCCGCGGCGATGGAAAAGAAGAAGCGCGAGGGATATTTCTGATGAACGCGATGAGCATGATCGCTTCCCGCTCGCTGCTGCGCCTGCTGACCTGCGGCTCGGTGGATGACGGCAAGTCGACCCTGATCGGCCGGCTGCTGTTCGACACCGACAACATCCCCGACGACCAGCGCGCTGCCCTCGAACGCGATTCACGGAAATACGGCACCGACGGCGCCAATATCGACTACGCCCTCCTCGTCGACGGGCTGGAAGCCGAGCGCGAGCAGGGCATCACGATCGACGTCGCCTACCGCTTCATGGCGACGAAACGGCGCAAGTTCATCATCGCCGACACGCCCGGCCACGAGCAGTATACCCGCAACATGGCCACCGGCGCCTCGACCGCGCAGCTCGCCATCCTGCTCGTCGATGCCAGCCAGGGCCTGCTGACCCAGACCCGCCGGCACGCCTTCATCGCCGACCTGCTCGGCATCCGCCACATCGTCCTTGCGGTGAACAAGATCGACCTGATCGGGTTTGACCAGGCGCGCTTCGACGCCATCGCCGAGGAGTTCCGCGCCCTTGCCGCGCGGTTCCATTTCGAGACGATCACCCCGATCCCGCTCTCCGCCCGCCATGGCGACAATGTCGTCCATCGCAGCGCGCGCATGACCTGGCATCACGGCCCGACCCTGCTCGAGCATCTGGAAACCATCGAGCCAGGCGGCACCGGCGCCGGGCCGTTCCGCTTCCCCGTGCAATGGGTCAACCGGCCAGACGCCGATTTCCGCGGCTATGCCGGCACGCTCGCCGGTGGCGAAATCAGGCCGGGCGACGAGGTGTTGGTTGCAGCCTCCGGCCAGCTCACCCGCATCGCCCGCATCGTCACCGCCGATGGCGACCGCCCCGCCGCCCGCGCCGGCGAGGCCGTCACCCTCACCCTCGCCGACGAGGTCGATCTCTCGCGTGGCGATATGCTCGCCAGCCCCGGCGCCCGGCCGGATGTTGCCGACCAGTTCGCCGCCGACCTTGTCTGGATGGGCGAGGCGCCGCTCTTCGCCGGCCGGCCCTACATCGTGAAGCTCGGCACCGCGACCGTCTCCGGCGTCGTCTCGCGCATCAAGCACAAGGTCAACGTCAACAATTTCGACGAACTCGCCGCCGAGTCCCTCATGCTTAACGAGGTCGGCTCGGTCAATGTCGCCCTCGCCACGCCGGTCGCCTTCGACCCCTACACGCTGAACCCGCGCACCGGCGCCTTCATCCTGATCGACCGGATGACCAACGCCACCGTCGCCGCCGGCATGATCCGCCATCCGCTGCGCCGCGCGAGCAACATCCACCGCCAGGCACTGACCATCGACCGCACCGCCCGCGAGGCGCTGAACGGCCACCGCCCGGCGATTCTCTGGTTCACCGGCCTGTCCGGCTCGGGCAAGTCGACCATCGCCAACGCGCTGGAAACAAAGCTGCACCTGCTCGGCGTGCATACTTACCTGCTCGATGGCGACAATGTGCGCCACGGGCTCAACCGCGATCTCGGCTTCACCGATACCGACCGGGTGGAGAACATCCGCCGCGTCGCCGAGGTGGCGAAGCTGTTCGCCGATGCCGGCATGATCGTGCTGGTCAGCTTCATCTCGCCCTTCCGCGCCGAGCGAAACATGGCGCGCGAACTCGTCGAGCCGGGGCTGTTCCACGAGGTTTTTGTCGACACGCCGATCGAGGTCTGCCGCGAGCGCGATCCGAAGGGGCTCTACCGCAAGGCGGGTGCCGGCGAGATCCGCAACTTCACCGGCATCGACAGCCCCTACGAGCCGCCGGAAGCGCCGGAGTTCCACCTCCGCACCACAACGGCAGACCCCGACGCGCTGGCCGACTCGCTCCTCGCCGCCTTGCGTCCGCAACTCGGCCTCGGGCTTTGACCGACCCTTCGCCGGCCGCACCGGGCGGCCGGCGGAGACTGCAGCACGTTCCGATCCATCCGGATCGGATGCCCTGCCCTATCTGATTGGTTATCAAAGCATCCGTATCCGATCAGAGGCTTCCATCCGATCGGATACGGATGCTCTAGGGTTTGTGGGGATTTTGGATTCCCATTTGGGTGTTGCTGTGATTCAAGCTGTGAATGGAACGATTTGTACTGACGGACGCCCAATGGGCGAGGATGGAACCGCATTGTCTTGGCAAGGCGAGTGACCCTGGCCGCAGCGGGCGGGACAATCGGCTGTTTCTGGAAGCGGTACTTTGGATTGTCCGCACTGGCAGTCCGTGGCGTGATCTGCCTTCGATGTTTGGCAACTGGAGCACGGCCTACCGCCGGTTCAACGACTGGCGCCGCGCTGATGTTTTCAAACGGATTTTCGACGCGGTATCTGATGAACCCGATATGGAATACGCCATGGTCGACGCCACGATCGTCAAGGTCCACCGTCACGGCCAGGGCGCAAAAGGGGGACTCAAAGCCAGGCCATAGGCTGTTCCAAAGGTGGCATGACAACCAAAATCCTGGCGCTGACGGATGCCCTGGGCAACCTTGTGCGCTTTCGTCTCATGCCGGGCAATCGCCATGACGGCATCGAGGTCCCGCCACTGATCGACAACGTCGAATTCGGTGGATTGATCGCAGACAAGGCATTCGACAGCAACGCTCTGGTCGCAGAACTCAACGAAAGAGGCGCCCGGGTCGTCATTTCCCAGCATCCGGCCCGGGCACTGAAGCTGAAAATCGACCGCGAAATCTACAAATGGCGTCATCTGGTCGAGAATTTCTTCTGCAAGCTCAAAGAGTTCAAACGCATCGCCCTGCGCGCCTGCAAAACAGACCAGAGCTTCCAGGCAATGATCTACCTCGCCGCAGCCGTCATCAACTCACGATGAATCCCCACAAACCCTAGCGAAACACCGCCGCCAGCGCCTATAAACCGGCATGTCGTACAACAGTTTCGGCCATCTCTTCCGCGTCACCACCTGGGGCGAAAGCCACGGCCCAGCGATCGGCTGCGTCGTCGACGGCGTGCCGCCGCGCATCCAGCTCTCGGAAGCGGACATCCAGCCCTTTCTCGATCGCCGGCGGCCCGGCCAGTCCCGCTTCACCACCCAGCGCCGCGAGCCGGACATCGTCCGCATACTCTCGGGCGTACATGGCGGCATGACCACTGGCACACCAATCGCCCTGCAGATCGAGAACACCGACCAGCGCTCGCAGGACTACGCCAACATCGCCGATCGTTTCCGCCCCGGCCATGCCGACATCGCCTATCACTGGAAATACGGGATCCGTGATCCGCGCGGCGGCGGCCGCTCATCGGCCAGGGAAACCGCATCCCGCGTTGCCGCCGGCGCCATCGCGCGCAAGATCCTGGGCGCACGCGTGCAAATCAGGGGCGCGCTCGTGCAGATGGGCAAGCATGTGATCGACCGCGCCCGTTTCGACTGGGACGAGGTCGACCGCAACGCCTTCTTCTGCCCCGACCCGGTTGCCGCAAAGGAATGGGCCGACGAGCTCGATGCCGTGCGTAAGGCCGGCTCCTCGCTCGGTGCCGTGGTCGAGGTCGTTGCCGAGGGCGTGTCCCCCGGCCTCGGAGCGCCGGTCTATGCCAAGCTCGATGCCGATCTCGCGGCGGCGATGATGAGCATCAACGCGGTCAAGGGCGTGGAAATCGGCGACGGTTTCGCCGCCGCCGCCCTGCGTGGCGAGCAGAACGCGGACGAGATGCGCATGAACGAGGACGGCACGGTCCGCTTCCTCGCCAATCACGCCGGCGGCGTGCTCGGCGGCATCTCGACTGGCCAGCCCGTCATCGTCCGTTTCGCGGTGAAGCCGACCAGTTCGATTCTCACCCCGGTACACAGCGTCGATTCCGACGGCGACGAGGTCGACATCCAGACCAAGGGGCGGCACGATCCCTGCGTCGGCATCCGTGCTGTGCCGGTGGGCGAGGCGATGATGGCTTGCGTGCTGGCCGACCAGCTCCTGCTGCACCGCGCGCAGTGCGGCGATACCGGCTCAGGTCACCTGCCGCTAGAGCACTTTCCGATCCTTTCGGATCGGAAGTAGTGCTCTATCCTATTGATAAACAGAGCATCTTTATCCGATCAGATAACGCCATCTGATCGGATGATGCTCTGGAGCACTTTCCGATCCATCAGGATCGGAAGTAGTGCTCTATCCTATTGATAAACAGAGCATCTTTATCCGATCAGATAACGCCATCTGATCGGATGATGCTCTGGAGCACTTTCCGATCCATCAGGATCGGAAGTAGTGCTCTATCCTATTGATAAACAGAGCATCTTTATCCGATCAGATAACTCCATCTGATCGGATGATGCTCTGGAGCACTTTCCGATCCATCAGGATCGGATGGCGAGCGCTATCATATTGATGCTCTGGCAAAAAAGTGATGGCGGCCCGCCGGCGCGTGAGGTAGACACTTTGCTTATGAACAATTCACGCGCACCGGCCGCAACCCGAAAGCAGATTGTCGCCCTGATCGATCGCGCCGGGCGAAAATCCTGGTCTGCCAGGATCGGTCGTCTGCGTGACGAGGCTGCGGCAAGCCCGCGCTATGGGCGCCTTGTTGTGCTGCGCCATGCGGCCGAATTCGCCGCCGAGAAGGTTGTCCGGGATCTCCCGCTCTCGCCGGCCGATCAGGTGCTCGCCGGCCGCGTGGCGGCTCTTCAATTCCTCGCGGCAGGGCTCGGCAAATCCGGACAGGAGAGGTTTGACGCCGCCCTTGCGACGGATGGAACGCTGATCCCGTTGCTGCATCTCCATGACACCGCAGAGCGGCATCGCGCGATGGGGTTTGAGGTCGAATTCGCGGGGCTGGAGGACGCCACCACGTATGACCTCCTCGCAACGCGCGAAGATACAGCGGTTGAAATTGTTTGCGACACGCTCTCCGCAGAGGCCGGCCGCCTCGTCCATCGCGCCGCGTGGATGCAGTTGATGGATCGGATCGATCCGGATCTGCAGACATGGCTATCCGCCCATCCTGGTCGCTATCTTCTGAAAATGACACTGCCGCGCGGCCTGCGCGTCGTCGAGCCGGATGGTACCACCACCCTCGCCGAACTGCATCGCCGCATCAATGAAATGCTCACCGGCGCGAAGCGGTCGGATCAGGACGAAGCGGCGGTCCTGCGTCTCGATCCGCTCATGCTGGCCGCAGCGCAGGCCAACGAGAACGGGCTGATGAACCGGTTGCGGCACGAATTCGGCCCTGAGGCGAACCTTGCCGTGACCGGCGACGGCCAGGGCGTTTTTGTGCTCGCTGCCCGCGCCGGCAGCGAGAATGAGGTGGCGGTGGCGATGCGTCATCGTCTTGCCGCGCTTGCCCCCGCGCGGCTGACCGGCGCCCGTCCAGGCATTCTCGCAATGTTCATCGAGGATACCGATCGTCTGGAATGGCGCCTGCTGCGCGAACAACTCACCCTCGAAGGCGAGGCACGGCAGTTTCTCACCTTTCCGGAAGCAAGGCCGGTGGTCGCCGTCACCTGTACATCACGGATCGAACTCTGTGCCGAGGACAGGGCCGATGCGCTGCGATTTCGCAATCCCACCCATCCGGCAGGCAAGCTGCCCGCCCTTGAACCCGCCGTATTGTCGGTATGCTAGGCTCAGCTAGAGCACTTTCCGATCCGATTGGATCGGATGTAGTGCTCTATCATATTGATAAGTCGAGCATCTTTATCCGATCAGATGATTCCATCTGATCGGATGATGCTCTAAGCTAGGCTAGGCTACGCCAGCCGCTTGCCCCGGCAGGCATGAAGGGTTGCCAAGGGCTCATGTTTCGGCACAGTCTTCCCTGACCGGCGTCCAAGCCGGTCACCTGACAGGGGAGAGAAACATGAATTCTGGAACAGGGCGCCGGTTACGGCGCAAATCCGTGGGTATGCTCGCTGTCGCCGCACTGACAGGGCTCCCGTTGCTGGCCCAAGCCAACCCGAAGCCGATCGTGGTCGGGATCACCGCCTGGCTCGGCTCGATTCCCGGCCGCTCGATCGCCGACGGCGCGACCCTCGCCGCTGCGGAAATCAATGCCAAGGGCGGTGTGAACGGCCGGTCGATCAAGCTCGTCATCGAGGACAATCACAACTCCACGACCGACGCCATCCGCTCGTTCCAGCGCATGGTACGGCAGGATCATGCGGTGGCCGTCGTCGGCGATTTCACTAGTGAGGTCGGCCTGGCACTCGAGCCCTGGGCGGCGCGCATGCACGAGCCCTTCCTCATCACCGGTGCGGCCTCGAACAAGCTCACCGAATTCGTACATGCGAACTACGCTCAGCATAAATACATCTTCGAGCCGAACGAGAACTCCGCCGAACTGGCGCAGAACATCTGCGACGCCGCGAAATCCGTCCTCGTCGGCAAGCTGCACATGAAGACCGCCGTGGTGATGAGCGAGGACGCCGCCTGGACCCTGCCGCTCGATGCCGGCTTCAACAAGTGCCTGCCCAAGGTCGGTCTCAAGGTACTGAAGGATCTCCGCTTCGCGCCGGATACCACGGATTTCACCCCGATCTATCAGAAGATCGAGGCGATGCACCCGGACGTGATCATCACCGGATGGGCGCATGCCGGCGCCAAGCCGACAACGCAATGGGCCGAGCAGAACGTGCCGATCCCGCTGATGGGCATCAGCTCCCAAGCGACGTCGACGACGTTCTGGAAGGCGACAAGCGGGGCAACGCAGGGTGTCATCACGATCGCGCCAGCCGCCGCCGGCATCGCGATCACGCCGAAGACGCAACCTTTCATGAACGCGTATCAGGCGAAATTCCACACCTCGCCGGCCTATACCGGTTTCACCACCTATGACGCGATGTATGCCCTCGCCGATGCGATCGAGCGGGCGAAATCGACCAAGGCGGGACCGCTGGTTGCCGCCCTCGCCAAGACCGACCGGATCGGCACCGAGGGGCGGATGCAGTTCAACGGGCCGAAGGCGCGCTTTGCCAACGGGACGGTCTATGGCAAGGGTCACATGCGCTGGGTCGACCTGCAATGGCAGGATGGCGAGCAGAAGGTGATCTGGCCCGCCAAGCTGGCCAATGCGCAGCCGAAATTCCCGAGCTTCGTGAAGGTGCCGAATTCGAAATAAGCCCGACAAGAAGCCAGACTGACAGACCCGCGGCCGGAGAAGCCCCTCCGGCCGCGGTTTTTGTATCACCCGGTCTGGACTTCGCGGCCGGTCACCGCGAAAACCCCGGCGTAAACTCGTCCAACGGAGAAATCGCATGCCCCGTCTCACGCTTGAAGCCGCCAACCGCATCATCGAGGCCGCCCGCGCCAAAGGCCGCGACCTCGGCCTCGCCCCCCTGACCGTGGTCGTGCTTGATGCCGGCGGCCATATGGTCGCGCTCGCCCGCGAGGATGGCTCTGGCATCGCCCGCGTCGAGATCGCCACCGGCAAGGCCTGGGGCGGCCTCGGCGTCGGTGCTGGCTCGCGCATGCTGTTCGATCGCTGGAACGCTGGCGGCGCCGGCTTCATCACCGGCCTCGCTGCGGCAACCGGCGGGCGCATGGTGCCGGTGCCCGGTGGCGTTCTGGTTACCGCCGATGGCGCGGTGCTCGGCGCGGTCGGGATTTCGGGGGATACCTCGGACAATGACGAGGCCTGTGCCGTCGCCGGCATCGAGGCCGCGGGGTTCGCTCCCCGCGCGAACTAAGGGCCTCATCCGGCCAGACGTATGAATCGTCTGGCCGGACCGCGCTTTCAGCCGTGCGCCGTGCCCACCGGCACAACGATCCAGCTCGCACCCTGCGGCCCATCGACCAGCAAGGGTACGGCATCGCCGCTGGCCTTCACGCCCTGCTGCAACGCCGCACTGGTCGTCACGAAATGCGGACCGACCGCCTCGATCAGCGTATCCGGCGCGAGCCCGGCCCGCGCCGCGGGGCCATCCTTTGCAACCGTCACAACGATCACCCCCGCCCCGCCGGGATGGGTCGCAACACCAATGCCGAGTGCTGGAATGTCGGTCGGCTTGAGCATCGGCATCGCGGTCTGAAAATGCGCCTTTCCGGCCTTGCCGCGATGCTGGGGGGGTGCCGCAATGGTTATCGCCGCATCTTCGGTCTTGCCGCCGCGTACAAAGATCATCCTCGCCTCATGCCCGACCGGGATCTCCGCCAGCGAGACCCTGAAATCATGTACGGTGGTGACTTTCCGGCCATTGACCGCCGTGACGACGTCACCCGGGCCGAGCTTGCCGGCGGCAGGCCCGCCAGCCACGACACCGCCGATCACCACGCCATCGGTCGAGGGCAGGCGCCACGCCGTTTTCATCTCCTCCGACACATGCTCGATCCGCAGCCCGGCCCAGCCGCGCTTCATCGCGCCCTTGGCAATGATCGCCGCTGCCACCGGCCTGACCATGCTGGACGGGATCGCGAACCCGATCCCGACCGAACCGCCAGAGGGCGAGTAAATCGCCGAATCGACACCCACCACGCGCCCTTTCGCATCCAGCAGCGGTCCGCCCGAATTGCCCCGGTTGATGGCCGCGTCGGTCTGGATGAAATCGTCATACGGCCCCGAACCGATATCGCGGTGCAGCGCGCTCACCACCCCTGCCGACACGCTGAAGCCGAGGCCGAACGGATTGCCGATCGCCACCACCCAGTCACCGAGATCGAGGCGCGAGCTGTTGCCGAAATGCAGGAAGGGCACAGGACGATGCGCGTCGATCTTCAATACCGCGAGATCGGCCTTCTTGTCCGAACCGATCAGCTTCGCGGTGAAGATCGAGCCATCGTGCATCGTCACCTTGATTTCGCTCGCCCCGGCGATGACGTGGTGATTGGTCACGATGTAGCCATCCGGGCTGATGAAGAACCCCGTCCCAAGCGCCTGTTCCGCCTTTGGCGGAACAATGAGGGTGTTCGTATCCGCTTGCTGTGGCTCTGAATGCGCTGCGGCCCCCTGGTCGGGCGTCGGGATTGCCTCGGGCTTTTCACCCTTGGCCTTCGAGGGATCTATGCTTTCGACATCGACGACCGCGGGAAGCGCCGCGCGGGCCACCTGCGCGATCGCGGGCGGTGTCGGCACGGCATGAGCCGGTGGCGTGGAAAGCAGCAGGCCAAGCGCGAGAGCCGTGCCGGCGGTCGGGACCAGAATCAGAAGACGCTTCATGGTATCTAGAGTGAGGCGAGATCACCGATCCGGCAAGAGACCATCTCGCGGATTTGCGCAGGCGTGGCGCCACTTTCCCTGAGTTCGCGCAATGTCGTCGCCCGGTCGCGCTTGGCCAGCCGCCGCCCCGCCGCGTCGCGAATCAGCGGGTGATGGGCATAGGCCGGATGCGGCCAACCCAGCAGCGCCTGCAGCAGCACATGAATATCCGTCGCAGCCCGCAGATCCTCGCCCCGCGTCACATGCGTCACACCCTGCAACGCATCGTCATGACAGACGCAGAGATGATAGCTCGCCGGCACGTCCTTGCGCGCCAGCACCACATCGCCATGCGGCAGCGGATCGGCCTCCACCCAGCCTTCCGCCGCCTCGTGATAGCGCAGCCGCCCTGCGATCGTCGCGGCCCGGTCAACCCGCAGTCGCAGCGCATAGGGCTCGCCTTGCGCCGCCCGCGCGTCTGCCTCTGCCGGGTCGAGCCCGCGGCAAGTGCCGGGATAGGCCGCCTCCACGCCGTGCGGCGCGCCGAGGGCGGCGGCAATCGCCGCCCGCGTGCAGAAACACCGATATAGCAGCCCCATCGCCTCCAGCCGCGCCAGCACCGCCCGATACGCGTCGAAATGCGCCGATTGCACCCGTACCTCGCCATCCCAGCCCAGGCCGAGCCAGGTCAGATCCTCCAGGATCGCCTCGGCGAATCCGGGCCGGCAACGCCCGGCATCGATATCCTCGAGCCGCAGCAGGAACCGCCCGCCTGCCCCACGCGCCAGGTCGTATCCGGCAAAGGCCGAGGCCGCGTGGCCGAGATGCAGGTAGCCGGTCGGGCTCGGCGCGAAACGGGTGACGATGGACATCGGCTTCCACGATGATACGCTCCCCCGCAAATGCAAGGAGCAGGACTTCATGGCTGAACTGGACGGACCGCGCTGGGGCCCGGCAAACGGCGGCAAGGCGCGGCAATTGGTGGTGCTGTGCCATGGCGTCGGCGCCGATGGCAACGACCTGATCGACCTCGCGCCCTATTGGGCCCGCGCGATCCCCGATGCCGCCTTTGTCGCCCCGCACGCGCCCGACCCGTTCGACCTTGCCCCCTTCGGCCGCCAATGGTTCCCGATCGGCACGCTCGACCCGCACGCGCTCGGCGGCGGTGTGCGCCGGGCCCGCGCGGCGCTCGATCCGTTCATCGATGCCGAACTCGCCCGTCTTGGCCTTCCGGCGGATGCCTATGCGCTGATGGGATTCAGCCAGGGTGCGATGACCGTGCTGTTCACCGGCCTGCGCCGGGCGGTGCCGCCGAGAGCTATTCTCGCCTATTCCGGCGCGCTGCTCGCCCCCGAATCGCTGCCGGCCGAGATCGCCGGCCGCCCGCCGGTCCTGCTCGTGCATGGCGAGATCGACGAGATCGTGCCCCCCTCCCGCTCGCGCGACGCCGAGACCGCCTTGCGCGCCGCCGGCGTGCCGGTCGAGAGCCTCTTCGTTCCGAAACTCGCCCACGGAATCGACGATTCCGGCCTCTCGCTCGGCGCCCTCACGCTCCAGCGCGCCTTCGCCGCCCCGGCCTCGCCCGCGTGAAAAGCTGTTGACATTGCGAAACCCGCGCTTGCAGCGCCGCAGACTTGGCGGCATATTCCTTCACATGGATTCGACGCAGTTCATTGCAGGGCGTTTCCAGTCCAAGGCCGGCCGGTTGATCTGGTCGCCCTTCTGGGAGCGGTTCAGTAATGCCTGACGGCGGGCAGAATTTTCCCGCACTCGTCCTGAATGCGGATTTCCGTCCGCTCTCCTATTTTCCGTTGTCGCTCTGGTCCTGGCAGGATGCTGTAAAGGCCGTGTTCCTCGATCGTGTCTCCGTCCTGTCGGAATACGAGCACGAGGTGCACTCCGTCTCCGCGGCGATGCGCCTGCCATCGGTCATCGCGCTGAAGGATTTCGTCCCCGGCCTGCGGCAGCCGGCCTTCACCCGCTTCAACGTGTTTCTGCGCGACGGCTTTACCTGCCAGTATTGCCACAACCGCCTGCCAGCGCCGGAGCTGACCTTCGACCATGTCATCCCGCGCGCCCGCGGCGGCCGCACCACCTGGGAGAACGTCGTCACCGCCTGCGGTGCGTGCAACCTGCGCAAGGGCTCGAAACTCCCCCGCGAATGCCACATGTTCCCCTATGAAACGCCGCGCCGGCCGAACAGCTGGGAGCTGCAGGATCGCGGCCGCGCCTTCCCGCCCAACTACCTGCACGAAAGCTGGCGCGACTTTCTCTACTGGGATACCGAATTGGAGACCTGATCCGGTTTCATCTGCCTGACATATCGGCTATCCGTGCAGGACGGAGAGCCAGCATGAACAAGCCGATACCCAATTCCCTGCGCACCCTGCCCGACGATCGCGGCCGCTTCGGCGAGTTCGGCGGCAGATTTGTCGCCGAAACCCTGATGCCGCTGATCCTCGAGCTGGAAGCGGCCTATGAGGCGGCGAAGGATGATCCCGATTTCATGCGGGAATTCCAGTATTACCTGCAGCATTACGTCGGCCGGCCCAGCCCGCTCTGGTTCGCCGAACGGCTGACCAGGGAACTCGGCGGCGCGAAAATCTATTTCAAGCGCGACGAGCTCAACCATACGGGCGCGCACAAGATCAACAATTGCATCGGCCAGATCCTGCTCGCCAAGCGCATGGGCAAGACCCGCATCATCGCCGAGACCGGCGCCGGCCAGCACGGCGTCGCCACCGCGACCGTCGCCGCCCTCTTCGGCCTGCCCTGTATCGTTTACATGGGCGCCACGGATGTCGAGCGGCAGCAGCCCAACGTCTTCCGCATGAAACTGCTCGGCGCTGAGATCCGTCCCGTCACCTCCGGCGCGGCGACGCTGAAGGACGCGATGAACGAAGCGCTGCGCGACTGGGTCGCGAATGTGCGCGACACGTTCTACATCATCGGGACCGCCGCCGGTCCGCACCCCTATCCCGCCATGGTGCGGGACTTCCAGTCGGTCATCGGCGTCGAGGCCCACGCCCAGATGATGGAGGCCGAAGGCCGCCTGCCGGATGTCGCGATCGCGGCGATCGGTGGCGGATCGAACGCGATCGGCCTGTTCCATGCGTTCCTCGACGAACAGGTGAAGCTGATCGGCGTCGAGGCCGCAGGGCGCGGTCTCGATTCGGGCGAGCACGCCGCCTCGCTCTCGCGCGGCCGCCCCGGCGTGCTGCACGGCAACCGCACCTACCTGCTCCAGGACGATGACGGCCAGATTCTCGAGGCCCACTCGATCTCCGCCGGGCTAGACTATCCGGGAATCGGCCCCGAACATTCCTACCTGCATGACATCGGCCGCGTCGAATACGTCTCCGTGACCGACGACGAAGCCCTCGCCGCCTTCCAGCTCTGCTGCCGCACCGAGGGCATCATCCCCGCCCTCGAACCCTCGCACGCCCTCGCCCATGTCGCGAAGATCGCCCCCGGCATGGACAAGGAGAGCATCATCCTGATGAATCTCTGCGGTCGCGGCGACAAGGACATTTTCACCGTCGCCCGCCATCTCGGAGAACAGATTTGAGCCGCATCGCCGACACCTTCGCCCGCCTCCGCGATGAGGGCCGGGCGGGCCTGATCCCCTTTGTCGAGGCGTTCGACCCCGATCGCGAAACCTCCGCCACCCTTCTCGCCGGCATGGCTGCCCGCGGTGCCGACCTGATCGAGATCGGCATGCCCTTCACCGACCCGATGGCCGATGGCCCGACCATCCAACAGGCTGGCCGACGGGCACTGCGCGCCGGCGCCACCCTCGCCGGGACGCTCGGCCTGGTGCGCGACTTCCGCGCAGCCAACGACACCGTGCCGCTGATCCTGATGGGCTATCTCAACCCCATCCTCTCCTACGGCGTCGAGCGCTTCACCGCCGATGCCGCCGCCGCCGGCGTCGATGGCATGATCGTCGTCGACCTGCCGACCGAGGAGGCGGATCTGCTGCTGCCGCATCTGCGCCAGCACCGCATCGACCTGATTCGCCTCGTCGCCCCCACCACGACAGACGAGCGCCTGCCCGTCGTGCTCAACGACTCCTCAGGCTTCGTCTATTACGTCTCGATCACCGGCATCACCGGAACCCGCACCGCCTCGGCCGAGGACCTCGCCCGCGACATCCCGCGCGTCCGCAAGGCGACGGACCTGCCGATCGCCGTCGGCTTCGGCGTCCGCACCCCCGCCCAGGCCGCAACGGTCGCACGGTTCGCCGATGCGGCCGTGGTCGCCTCGGCCCTGATCGACAAGCTCGCTGCCGGCCTCGATGCGGAGGGCAAGGCGCCGCCCGCCATCGTCGAGGCAGTGCTAGACGATGTCGCCGCCCTCGCCGCGGCGGTGCGCAGCGAACGCCGCGCCGCCTGAGTGGTCAGAGCACTTCCGATCATGATGGATCGGATGATGCTCTACCAGATTGATAAGCCGAGCGTCTTTATCCGATCAGATGACGCCATCTGATCGGATGATGCTCTACCACATCGACAAGCAGAGCATCTTTATCCGATCAGATGACGCCATCTGATCGGATGATGCTCTATACCGCCTTGGCGCCGATATCCCGGCGGCAGAATCCGCCGGGAAAGCCGATCCGCCGCACCGCGACATAGGCGCGGTCGATCGCCTCACGCAGGTCATCGCCCGTCGCCGTCACCGCCAGCACCCGCCCGCCGGCACTTACCAGCGATCCGTCGCGCCGCGCCGTGCCCGCCTGAAACACCGTCGTCTCCGGCAAACCGGCCGCGCCGGTCAGGTCGATCTTGTGGCCCTTCTCATAGGCGCCGGGATAGCCTTTCGCCGCCATCACCACGGTTGCCGCGGCGCCGTCCCGCCAGTCGAGCCGGGTTTCAGCATCGAGACGCCCCCGCGCCGCATCGGCCAGCACCGGCAGCAGGTCGGTCTTCAGCAGCGGCAGCAGCGTCTCGCATTCCGGATCACCGAACCGCACGTTGAACTCGATCAGCCTGGGGCCGGAGGCGGTCAGCATCAATCCCGCGAACAGGAACCCGCGGAACGGCGCCCCGCGCCGCGCCATCGTCCGCAGCGCCGGGCGGACGATCCGCTCCATCGCCGCGCCGATCACCGCCTCCGAGGCCGCCGGCGGCGGCGCGATCGCGCCCATTCCGCCAGTATTGGGCCCGGTATCGCCATCGCCTACCCGCTTGTGGTCGGAAGCGGTGCCGCAGAACAGCGCGGTCTCGCCATCGCAGATCGCGAACAGAGAGATCTCGGTGCCGATCAGGCATTCCTCGATCACGATCTCAGCACCCGAGGCGCCGTGCAGCCCGCCTTCGAGCATCGCCGCGACGGCCTCGCGCGCCTCGGCGTCGGTCGCGGCGACCACCACGCCCTTGCCCGCCGCAAGCCCATCCGCCTTGATCACGATCGGCGCCGGATGCTCGTCGAGATAGGCGCGCGCCGCGTCGGCATCGGTAAAGCTCGCCCAGGCGGCCGTCGGAATCCCCGCCTCATCGCAGATTTCCTTGGTGAACCGCTTCGAGGATTCGAGCCGCGCCGCCACCTCCGTCGGGCCGAAACAGGGGATTCCCGCTGCCGCCAGACGATCCGCGAGGCCGAGCGCCAGCGGCGCCTCCGGCCCCGGCAGCACGAGGTCGATCCGCTCCGCCCGCGCGAACTCGACGAGCGCGTCGATCTCCTCTGCACCGATCCCCACGCATTCGGCCAACGATTCCATGCCCGGATTCCCCGGCGCAACGAAGAGTTTCTCCAGCACCGGGCTCTGCGCGAGCTTCCACGCCAGCGCATGCTCGCGCCCGCCGCCGCCGACAACCAGAACCCGCATGATCAACCCCCATGAGCTTGTGCAACCGGCGCGCGCTTAGCATAGTCCGCCGCCATGAGCGAAACTGCTGACGCCGCCACCGGCAACCTTCCCGAACTCACCGTTTCCGAACTCGCCGGCGCGGTCAAACGCACGGTCGAGACCGCTTTCGGCCGCGTGCGCGTGCGCGGCGAGATCACCGAGATGAAGACCTACGCCTCCGGCCACACCTACATGGCCCTGAAGGACGAGGGGGCGAAGATCCGGGCGATCATCTGGCGCGGCAATGCCGCGCGACTCGGGCTGAAGCCGGAGAACGGCGTCGAGGTCATCGCCACCGGCCGCATCACCACCTATCCCGAGCGCTCGGAATACCAGCTCATCATCGAGCGACTGGACTATGCCGGCGAGGGCGCGCTGCTCGCCCGCATCGAGAAGCTGCGCCTGCGCCTGACCGAGGAAGGCCTGTTCGACGCCACCCGCAAGCGCGCCCTGCCTCTGCTGCCGCGCATCGTCGGCGTCGTCAGCTCGCCCCAGGGTGCCGTGATCCAGGACATCCGCACCACCATCGCCCGCCGCTTTCCCAGCCGCATCATCCTCTGGCCTGTCGCCGTCCAGGGCGAGACCGCCGGCGCCCAGATCGCCGCCGCCATCCGTGGCTTCGGCGCGCTGCCGGAAGGCGGTGAGGTGCCGCGGCCAGATGTTCTGATCGTCGCCCGCGGCGGCGGCTCGCTCGAGGACCTGATGGCCTTCAACGACGAGGAGGTGGTCCGCGCCGCCGCGTCCTGCCCGATCCCGCTGATCTCCGCCGTCGGCCACGAGACCGACACGACGCTGATCGACTTCGCCTCCGACCGCCGTGCGCCGACCCCCACCGCCGCCGCCGAACTCGCCGTGCCCGACCGCATGGCGCTGGCCGCCGATCTCGCGCAGAGCGGCGCGCGGCTGACCGGCGCGCTCACCCGTGTCACCCAGTCGGTCCGCCTGCGGCTCGATCGCGCTGCCGCTGCCCTCCCCGACCTGCCCTCGATGATCGGCACCGCCCGCCAGCGACTGGATGATCGCGGCGAGCGCCTCGCCCTCGCCTTGCCCCACCTTGTTGCCGCAAAGCGAGCCAAGGCGCGGGAAGTCGCCGCCCGCCTCGTGCATCCGCGCGAGATCATCGCCGCTCGCCGCCACAGCCTCGCCCTGCTTGGCCAGCGCCTCGCCGCCCCGGCCCCCGGCCTGCTGCGCGAAAACCGGCTCCGCCTCGGCGCGCTCGCCGCGCGTCTCGAAGCCCTGTCCTATCACGCGACACTCGCGCGCGGCTTCGTGATGGTGGCGACCCCGTCCGGCGATCCCGTCACCACGCGACGCGACGCCGGATCGAAGCGCAGCCTCGTGCTGCATTTCAGCGACGGCACGCTCGGCGTCCGCCCCGAAGCCGAGCGGGCGCCGCCGGAGCAAATCAGCCTCGATCTCTGATCCGGCCGGATATCAGGACGTTGTCGGCGCCACCGGAAGCAGCGGCCCGGCGAAGACGATCGGCATGGTCGGCTTGCCGGTGGGCGAACCGCCAGGCGGCTCGACCGTCACCGCGATCAGCGTATGCGCCCGGCGCAGCCGCGCGGGAACGTCGTTCGCCGGTAGCCTTGTCGCCCCCGCCTGCACGAAGCCGATCGGCACCGGCGCCTCGCCCTTGCCCACCGCCCAGAGCTGCCAGACCTTGCCAGCCGGCGGCGCAGCACGCCCCACCGGCGCGATGTTCAACGCTCCGTTCGTCTTCATCGCCACGGTGAACACCGGGCCCGACTTCGCCGACAGCACCGCGACCATTGCCGGCCCCGTCGCCCCGCGCGGCAACATGAGCACCAACGCCGCCGCCACCGCGCCAGCGAGGGCGATACCCCGCCAGACGAACAGATTGTCCCAGATCTCGCGCAGGCGGTTCCGCCGGACGGGTATGGCCGCGCCCGGGCTCGTCGCGCGCTCGATGGCCGCCCATACCGCCGGCCCCGGATCTACTGGCGGCACCGCGAGCGCCAATGGCAGCAGCCGTTCCTCCCAGGCCGCCACCTCGGCCGCCAGCGCCGGATCGCGCGCGCACGCGACCTCGAAATCCCGCCGCTCTTCGCCGCGCAGAAGGCCAAGAACATAAAGTCCCGCCCGATCTGCTCCGAAATCCGGTGCGTCGCTCATTGTTCGAGACACCTCTTCAGCGCGTCGAGCGATCTCACGATCCAGCTTTTGACTGTTCCCAGCGGCGTGTCGGTGCGCGCTGCGATCTCGCTGTGGGAATAGCCCTCGACATAGGACAGCAGAACCATCTGCCGCCAGTGCTCGGGCAGCGTGGCCAGACAGCCGGCGAGCGCCCGGCCATCCTCGACGGCGATACCCTCTTCGGCGGCAATATCAGGAATTTCATCACCGGTGACCGGCAACCGCCGCTCGCTATCGAGCCGGTCAAGCGCCCGGTAGCGCACGATCCCGATCATCCAGGCCCGCGCCGAACCCCGCGCGCGATCGAAACGCGATGCATTGCGCCAGATCTGCAGGAACGCCTCCTGCAACACGTCTTCGGCCAGCAGGCGATCTCGCAGCAGCCGCAGCGCCACGCCAAGCATGACAGGCGACATGCGCCGGTAGAGTTCCCGCAGCGCGGCCGCATCCTGCCTCTGGCACGCCTCGATCAGCAGGCCGAGACCATCATCCATCGTGTTCGCCCCACGCGGCGACGCCATCAAGATACTGTTTCCCGGACCATCGAACATTGCTTATGGCATTACCGTCGCCGAGACAATCTGGATGCAGCCCGCCGCACCCGATGCCGGATCGCGCGTGAACAATTGAAGAAAATACAATTTAAAAGTGTTTTTTATCTCGATATAACTCTGGATTGCAATCCAGGGAGGCAGGCCATTCCGCATCATCCGCGCCGCTACTGGCTTGAAGTCGTCACGGGTCTCGTCACGCTGCTGGCCGCGAAGGAAACCGAGACCTTCAGGCCGAAAGCCTCGCGGGTCGCGTCCGGTTATCGGCCGCACCCCTTCGGAAAAGGCGCCAGCTGCGGCAACTGCGCCAACTACCGCGACATCACGCAAAGCTGTGCGCGGGTACGAGGGGCTGTTGCGAGCAACGGGTTCTGCAATTTCTACACCCCGCGCAGACCCCGTCTCTAGGCACTTGAACCTGGCGGACGGAATGGGGTGGACCGCGCCGCCGAGATGGTTCACAACGCAGCGGATGGAGACCCGCATCGAACGTCTGTGCGTGGCAAACGGGCTCAGGATGACGGGCCCGCGACGTATTATTGCTCGCGTATTGTCCGAAGCGAATGGCCACCCCGATGTCGACGAACTGCACCGGCTGGCCCATGGCATTGACCCTAGAATATCACTCGCCACCGTCTACCGCACCGTTCGCCTGTTCGAGCAGCACGGGATCCTTGAACGGCGCAATCTCGGCAGTCGCCGTGCGCGGTATGAAATGTCTGGCGAGCATGATCATTTTCATCTTGTTGATCAGGAAAGCGGCCAGGTGATCGAATTTGACGAGCCGGAAACCGAGATGCTGATGCGCAAAGTTGCCGCACGCCATGGTTTTGAACTGGTTTCCCTGAAGATCGAGTTGTTCGGCCGCCGGCTTGGTGCGATGACGCGGACGACCGAAACCATCGACGGAGCGCCAGGCCGATGACGATCCAGCACCCGGCCGACAATATTGTCGCTTTCCCGGAAATCCGCGTCGGCAATCTGGGCGTGCGGCTCGCCACCACCGCCGCCGAGCTCGATGCGGCGCTCGCGCTGCGGTTCCGGATTTTTTACGAGGAACTCGGGGCCCATCCCGACGAGGCAACCCTCGCCTCCGGCCGCGACAGGGATGCGTTCGATGCGATCGCCGATCACCTGCTGGTGATCGATCATGACATCGCGGACGATGCGCGGGGCGTGGTCGGCACGTACCGGCTGATTCGCCAGGATGCGCTCGCCCCCGGCCAGCGGTTCTATTCGGCCAATGAATACGACCTCGCCCCGCTCCAGCATTCCTCCGGCCGCCTGCTGGAGCTTGGCCGTTCCTGTGTCGACCAGGCGCATCGTTCGCGCGCCGTAATGCAGCTGCTCTGGCGCGGAATCGCCGCCTATGTGTTCCAGCATGGAATCGAGCTGATGTTCGGTTGCGCCAGCCTGCACGGCACCGACCTCGACGAGCTGGCGCCGTGCCTGACCTACCTGCACGCCCATCACCTCGCCCCGCAGAACATCCGGCCGCGGGCGCTTGACGCGCGCTATGTCGAGATGCGCCGGTTGGGTGACGACGAATACGACGCCCGGCAGGCTCTCGCCGAGTTGCCGCCGCTGATCAAGGGCTACCTCCGGCTCGGCGGCTTCGTCGGCGATGGCGCGGTGATCGACTGGCAGTTCAATACGACGGACATAGCCGTGGTGGTGCAGACGGATCTTGTGACCGAAAAATATTACCGTCATTACGAACGACAGTCCCGCTGACCAGCCCGGCGCCTTTGCCGGCGCCGCACGCATCCCGACTGCAAGGTGAATTCGACGACATGGCCGAAGACGACGATACGCCGATCCCCGAAAGCCTCCTGCCCTACGATGAATGGACCGAGGACGCGCTTCGCCTCGTCGTGCTGCGCGCGCTCGACCATGCATCGCGCGAGGGCCTGCCGGGCGAGCATCATTTCTACATCACCTTTGCGACAGGCCATCCGGGCGTCATCATGCCGGACCGTCTGCGCGCCCAATATCCGGACGAGATGACGATCGTCCTGCAGCACCAGTTCCGCGAGCTGTCGGTGGATGCCGAGGCGCGCCGCTTCGTGGTCCGCCTCTCCTTCGGCGGCGTGCCAGCGACGCTCGACATCCCGCTCGACGCCATCACCGCCTTCGCCGACCCGGCGGTGCGCTTCGGCCTGCAATTCACCGTCCGCGAAGCCGATGCGCCGGAGGAAGCGCCGGCCCCCGAAACCGAACCCGCGCCGCCGCCAGCGGAACAGGGCCCCGCCGAGGTCGTCAGCCTCGATGCCTTCCGCCGCCGCCCGCCAGCCAAAGACTGAGCCTGGAGAACCGCCATGAACGCGATCACCAAGAAAACGCCCGATTTCGCCTTCAGCACCATGTTCCCCCTGGGCCATGACGAAACGCCCTGGCGCAAGCTCGATCTCGGCGGCGTCTCCACCATCGAGGCGGCCGGCAGGACCATCCTGCAGATCGCCCCGGAAACCCTCTCCGCCCTCGCCTTCCAGGCGTTCCACGACGTCTCGCACCTGCTGCGCCCGGGCCATCTGCGCCAGCTCCGCGCGATCCTCGACGATCCCGAGGCCTCCGGGAACGACCGCTACGTGGCGATGGAATTCCTCAAGAACGCCAACATCGCCGCCGGCGGCATCCTGCCGATGTGCCAGGATACCGGCACCGCCATCGTCTTCGGCAAGAAGGGCCAGCGCGTCTGGGTCGAGGGCGACGAGGAGGAAGCCTTTTCCCACGGCGTCTACCGCACCTATACCGAGACCAACCTGCGCTACTCGCAGATGGCGCCGCTTTCGATGTATGACGAGCGGAACACCGGCACCAACCTGCCGGTCCAGTGCGACATCATGGCCGCCCCCGGCGAGGCCCATGCCGAGGAATTCGAGCTTATGTTCGTCGCCAAGGGCGGCGGCTCGGCCAACAAGAGCTTCCTGTATCAGGAAACGCGGGCGATCCTGAATCCGAAAAAACTTCTCGAATTCATTGAAACTAAAGTAAAAACACTCGGAACCGCAGCCTGCCCGCCTTACCACCTCGCCATCGTCATCGGCGGCACCTCGGCCGAGACCACGATGAAGACGGTCAAGCTCGCCTCCACCCGCTGGCTCGATTCCCTGCCGACCCAGGGCTCGCCCACCGGACACGCCTTCCGCGACCTCGAGCTTGAGCAGCAGATCCTGGAGATGACCCGCCAGCTCGGCATCGGCGCTCAGTTCGGCGGCAAATATTTCTGCCACGACGTCCGGGTGGTTCGCCTGCCCCGCCACGGCGCCTCGCTGCCCGTCGGCATCGGCGTCTCCTGCTCGGCGGACCGGCAGATCCGCGCGAAGATCACCAAGGAGGGTGTCTTCCTCGAACAGCTCGAAACCGACCCGGCGAAATACCTCCCCGAGGTGACCGACACCCATCTGGGCGGCGAGGTGGTGCAGATCGACCTCAACCGCCCGATGGCCGACATTCTCGCCGAACTCTCGAAACACCCGGTCAAGACCCGCGTCGCCCTCACCGGCCCGATCGTCGTCGCGCGCGACATCGCCCACGCCAAGCTGAAGGAACGGCTCGACCGCGGCGAAGGCCTGCCCGACTATATCAAGGACCACCCGGTCTATTACGCGGGCCCGGCGAAAACCCCGGAGGGCATGGCAACCGGCAGCTTCGGCCCCACCACCGCCGGGCGGATGGACAGCTATGTCGAACAGTTCCAGGCCGCCGGCGGCTCGCTGGTGATGCTGGCCAAGGGCAACCGCTCGCGCGCCGTGCGCGACGCCTGCAAGGCGCATGGAGGCTTCTATCTCGGCTCGATCGGCGGCCCCGCCGCCGTGCTCGCGCGCGACAACATTCGCAAGGTCGAAGTGCTGGAATACCCCGAACTCGGCATGGAAGCGGTCTGGCGCATCGAGGTCGAGAACTTCCCCGCCTTCATCGTGGTCGATGACAAGGGCAACGACTTCTTCGCCGATCTCGCCTGAGCCCGCCATGAAGTTCACCGTCGACCGGATCGACCATGTCGTACTGACCTGCTCGGATATCGACGCCACCGCCGACTGGTACGAGCGCGTCCTCGGCATGGAGCGCGAGGAATTCGGCGCAGAGCGGCGGATCGCCCTGCGCTTTGGCGCGCAGAAGCTGAACCTGCACCAGGCCGGGCGCGATGTCGGCCCGCAGGCGGCGAAACCCGCCCCCAGCGCGCTCGACATCTGCTTCGTCACCGCCCTCGGCACCGATTTCGTGGTGAACCACCTCAAGGCCCAGAAAGTCGACATCGTCGAGGGTCCGGCGCCGAAGATCGGCGCGCTCGGCGCCATGCGCTCGGTCTACTGCCGCGATCCGGACGGCAACCTGGTCGAGATTTCCAGCTACCTCGAAGAATGAATCTCACCGATTTCGACTATCACCTGCCGCCCGAGTGCATCGCGGCCGAACCGGCGCGACCGCGCCATGCCGCGCGGCTGCTGCATGTCCACGGCGACGGGCTCGATGACCGCACCATCCTCGACCTGCCCGCCCTGCTTGCCCCCGGCGACCTGCTGGTGGCGAACGACACCCGCGTCATCCCCGCCCAGCTCACCGGGCGGCGCGGCGATGCGCGGATCGGCATCACCCTCGACCGCCCGCTGGCCGACGGCGCATGGCGCGTCCTGCTGCGCAACGCCCGCCGCGCCCGCCCTGGCGAGACCATCACGATCGACGGCGCTGACGGCATCACCGCCGAGGTGATCGCCCGCGCGCCCGATGGCTCGGCGACCCTGCGCTTCGACTGCGACGCAGAAACCTTCCGCACCATGCTCGACCGCGCGGCGAGCCTCGCTTTGCCGCCCTACATCCCCCGCCCCACTGGCATCTCCGAGCAGGACCGGCAGGACTACCAGACCATGTTCGCTGCCGAAGAGGGCGCCGTCGCCGCCCCCACCGCCGGGCTGCATTTCACCGAAACCGTCCTCGCCGCCCTCGCCGCGCGCGGCATCGGCCTCGCCACGGTCACGCTGCATGTCGGCGCCGGTACCTTCCTGCCGGTGCGCGAGGACCAGCTCGAGCGCCACAAGCTCCACGCAGAACGCGGCCTGATCGGCCCGGAGGCCGCCGCCCTGGTCAACGCCACCCGCGCACGCGGCGGGCGCATCGTCGCCGTCGGCACCACCAGCCTGCGCGTGCTGGAAACCGCCGCCGCCGATGACGGCACGCTGGCCCCCTGGCACGGCGAGACCGAGCTCTTCATCACCCCCGGTTACCGCTTCAAGCTGGTCGACCGGCTGATGACCAATTTCCACCTGCCGAAATCGACCCTGCTGATGCTGGTCGCCGCCTTCGCCGGGCTGGAGCGCATGCGCGCCGCCTATGCCTACGCCATAGCACGGGGCTACCGGTTCTATTCCTATGGCGATGCCTCGCTGCTGGAGCGCGCATGACCGGCTTCGCCTTCTACAATCTCGGGCAGGACGGCGCCGCCCGCCGCGGCCGCCTGATCACCGCCCACGGCACCGCCGAAACTCCTGCCTTCATGGCGGTCGGCACCGCCGGCACGGTCAAGGCGATGACGGCGGACGCCGTTCGCGCCACCGGCACCGAGATCGTCCTCGGCAACACCTATCACCTGATGCTCCGTCCCGGCGCCGAGCGAGTCCGCGCCCTTGGCGGGCTGCACCGGATGATGGACTGGCCCGGCATCATCCTCACCGATTCCGGCGGCTTCCAGGTCATGTCGCTGGCCAAGCTGCGCAAGATCGACGAGGTCGGCGTCACCTTCCGCTCGCATCTCGACGGCTCGGCCCACCACCTTACCCCCGAATCCTCGACCGCGATCCAGAACGCGCTCGACGCGACCATCACCATGGCCTTCGACGAGTGTACGCCCTTTCCCGCCACGCATGAGGAGGCCGCCGCCTCGATGCGCCTGTCGATGCGCTGGGCCGAACGTTCGCGCGCGGCCTTCGAACCGCGCCCCGGCTATGGCCAGTTCGGCATCGTCCAGGGCAGCGTCTTCGCCGATCTCCGCGCCGAATCCGCCGCCGCCCTCACCGGCCTCGGCTTCGAGGGCTACGCGATCGGCGGCCTCGCGGTTGGCGAGGGCCAGCAGGCGATGTTGGACACGCTGGATGTCACCACCCCCCTGCTGCCCACCGACCGCCCGCGCTACCTGATGGGCGTCGGCACGCCGGACGACCTGCTCGGCAGCATCGCCCGCGGTGTCGACATGTTCGACTGCGTGATGCCCACCCGCGCCGGCCGCACCGGCCGCGCCTTTACCTCGCGCGGCATCCTCAACCTGCGTAATGCCCGTTTCGCCGCGGAAGACCGCCCGCTCGACCCGGCCTGCCACTGCCTCGCCTGCGCGCGCCACAGCCGCGCCTATCTGCACCATCTCTTCCGTTGCGACGAAATGCTCGGCCCGATGCTGCTGACCACCCACAATCTGAGCTATTACCAGACGGTGATGCGCGGCGCGCGCGAGGCGATCGAGGCCGGACGCTTCGCCGCCTACGCCGCCGCCACCCGCGACGCATGGAGCCAGGGCGATGACCGACACACGCTATGACGCGCTGCAACAACTCGGCCGCGAGAGCCGCATGCCGGCTTCGCCCGAGGCCGCCGTGCTCGAACGCGTCGCCGCCCCGTCGCAGGGGAAGAACTACGTGGTGCGCTTCACCTGCCCCGAATTCACCTCGCTCTGCCCGATCACCGGCCAGCCCGATTTCGCCCATATCGTGATCGACTATATCCCCGAAGCGTGGATCGTGGAGAGCAAGTCGCTCAAGCTCTATCTCGGCAGCTTTCGCAATCACGGCGCCTTTCACGAGGCCTGCACGCTGATGATCGCCGAGCGCCTGGTCGACCTGCTCGCCCCGCGCTGGCTGCGCATCGGCGCCTACTGGTATCCGCGTGGCGGCATCCCGATCGACGTGTTCTGGCAGACCGGCGCCCCGCCCGAGGGCGCCTTCCTGCCCGACCAGGGCGTGCCGCCCTATCGCGGCCGTGGCTGAGACGGATCTCCGCACCGCCATCGCCGCACGCGCCGCCGCTCTCGGCTTCGATGCGATCGGCATCGCCCGCGCCCGCCTGCCCGAGAGCGTCCGCGACAATCTCCGCGCCCATCTCGCCGCCGGCCATAACGGCACAATGGGCTGGATGGAAGATCGCGCGACCCAGCGCGGCGACCCGGCGTCACTCTGGCCGGAGGCGGTCAGCGTCATCTCCCTCGGCCTGTCCTATGCGCCTGACGGCGACCCGCTGGCGACACTCTCCCGCCCCGATCGCGGCAACATCTCGGTCTATGCCCGCAACCGCGACTATCACGACATCATCAAGGGCAGGCTGAAGCACCTCGCCCAGTTCATCGCCGCACGCGGCGCGGGGGTGAAGGTGTTTGTCGACACCGCGCCGGTGATGGAAAAGCCGCTCGCCGCCGCCGCCGGGCTTGGCTGGCAGGGCAAGCACACCAACCTCGTCTCCCGCCGCCACGGCTCGTGGCTCCTGCTTGGCGAGATCATGACGACACTCGCCCTCCCCCCCGATCCGCCGCACGCCGACCGCTGCGGCACCTGCACCGCCTGCCAGACCGCCTGCCCGACCGATGCCTTCCCCGCCCCTTACCGGCTCGACGCCAGGCGCTGCATTTCCTACCTCACGATCGAGCACAAGGGCCCGATCCCGGAAGAGTTTCGCGCCGCCATCGGCAACCGCATCTATGGCTGCGACGACTGCCTCGCCGCCTGCCCCTGGAACAAGTTCGCGGCCGCCGGACGCGAGCAGAAACTCGCTGCGCGCGACGATCTCCGCGCGCCCCGCCTCGCCGATCTCGCCGCCCTCGACGATGCTGCTTTCCGCGCCCTCTTCGCCGGCAGCCCGATCAAACGCATCGGCCGCGCCCGCCTCGCCCGCAATGTCGCCATCGCCATCGGCAATGCGGCCGATCCGGCACTTGCCCCCGCCACCGCACGCCTCGCCGCCGATGACGATCCCGTTGTCGCGGAAGCAGGACGCTGGGCGCAACGCCGCCTTGAAATCGGGCTGGCTCCCGCGCGCAAACCCGGCTAGCCTTCATTCATGCGATCGTGACCGGCTAACGGTCATGAAAAGCAACTGGCCGAAAACGGGCAGTTACATAATGGGAGCATTCGATGTCTGACTCTTTCAAGCCAAAACGGCCCGCCTGGGTCGATGAATTCAAGACCTTCCTGATGCGCGGCAATGTGGTCGATCTGGCCGTTGCCGTTGTCGTCGGCGCTGCGTTCTCCAATATCGTCAAGAGTTTCGTTGCCGATATCGTCAATCCGGTCATCGGCCTGCTCACCGGCGGGGTCGATTTCTCCAACCATTTCGTCACGCTGAAAGGCACGGTCGAACCCACCCTCGCCGCGGCAAAGAAGGCCGGCGCGGTCACGCTGAACTACGGCGCCTTCGTTAACACGCTGTTCAACTTCGTGATCATCGGCTTCGCGATCTTCTGGATGGTCCGACTGATCAGCAAGCTGCACAAGGCACCGGAACCAGCCCCGGCAGCACCGCCCGCACCGACACCGACCGAGCAGCTTCTCACCGAAATCCGCGACCTGATGAAAGATCGCAGCGCGAGCTGAGTACGGGCGCGATCCCAGTCGGTTCATCTCGGCAAGCTCGTCGCCACCGACCCGCCGCGGCGCGCCCGGTGGCGGCTTGTCCAGCAACCGTGTGGAAAACGCTCGATCGGGCCCCTGACAATGCGGGGAAAGCGGACCGGGCAAAAAATATCGCATCCGGCGCGTAACCATCCTGAAGCGGGCAACGTAAGGTATAGGCCGGCTGATTGGCCGGACGGCGTCGCGACGCCGGACTGACGCCCCGCACAGGAGAGCCACGCCGATGAGTTCGACCGGACCCAGACAGGAAGCCGCCGAGGATGGCGTCGCGAACCGCCTGCTTGAGACACTCTCGACGGTTCGCTGGAACCGGTTTCACACGGTAGCGGTGCTGCTGTTCGGCCTTGGCTGGGCGCTGGATGCGTTCGAGGTGACGCTGATCGGCAATGTGCTGGGGGCGTTGCGGCAGCATTTCGGGCTCGGCAGCAACGCGATGTCGGTCATTCTCGCGGCGTGGTTCGTGGGGCTGATGATCGGGGCGGCAGGGTTCGGCGCGCTGTCCGACCGGTTCGGCCGGCGGCGTGTGTTTCTGGCCAGCCTCGTTCTGTATGGCGTGGCGACGCTTGCCACCGCCTTCGCGCCCAATCTCGCCACCCTGCTGGTGCTGCGGCTGCTTGGCGGGATCGGCGTGGGAGCCGAATACTCGGCGATCAACGCGGCGATCGCCGAGCTGGTGCCAAGCCGCTCGCGCGGGCGGGCGGCGGCGATCGTGCTGAATTTCTGGCCGCTGGGCAGTTTCATCGCCGCCTTGCTGGCCTGGCTGGTGCTGTCGTCCCTGCCGCCGGATCTGGGCTGGCGGGTGGTGTTTGGCCTCGGCGGCGTGGTCGCCCTGTCGGCGGCGTGGTTCCGCCGGCATCTGCCCGAAAGCCCGCGCTGGCTGATCGATGCCAACAGGGCGGAGGATGCGCGCGCCATCGTCGCCGGGATCGAGGCGGGGCTGACGACGCTGCCGCCAGCGTCCGCGGTGCCGGTGGCGCACCGGATCCGCCGCGAGGCGGGGCAGTTCGGGCGGCTCGTGCGGCAATATCCGGGACGCCTCCTGCTCGGCGCCGCGCTCGATTTCGCCGAGGCCGCGGGATATTACGGGCTGTTCGCCTTCCTGCCGATCGTGGTGCTGCCGGCGCTGCATCTGCCGGCGGACCGGCTGCCGCTGTTCTACCTCGCCGGCAGCGTCGGCGCCGCCGTGGGCGGGCTCGCCGCGGCGTCGCTGCTCGACCGGATCGGGCGGAGCTGGACGGTGGGCGGATTCTACCTTGCCACCGCACTCGGCCTCATGCTGTTCGCCCTGGTGACCGGGCTCGGTGCCGGGCCGATCATGCTCGGCTTCGCGCTGGTGAACCTGCTGGCGACGGGAAGCTGGATCGCCGCCTATCCGACCTTCTCGGAACTGTTCCCGACCGCGCTGCGGGCGACGGGGATCGGCGCCTCGGTTGCGGTGGGACGGGTGGGGGCGGCGCTCTCGCCCTTCCTGGTCGGCTATGTCGGCTCGCGCTCGATGCCGGCGGCACTCATCATGCTCGCCGGGTTCTGGGCGCTGGGGGCGGTGGCCATCCTGATCTGGCGGCTGCGCGGGGGGATCGAGGCGCGAGGGCTCGCCCTTGAGCAGCTCAGCGCCGCACCCGCGCGCGGCGTATAGGGCGCGGCCGATGCTTGACATGGCGGGAAGCACGAAGGTGGTTGTGCCAGAGGTTGTAGCAGAGAGCATACCGGTGATCAGGGCGGATGGGCCGGTGCTGGTGTTTGGCGGCTGTTACAGCAACCTGCAGGCGACGCGGGCGCTGCTGGAGGCAGCAAAGGCGCACGAGATTCCGCCGGAGCGGATGATCTGCACCGGTGACGTCGTGGCCTATGGCGCCGATCCGCAAGCCTGCGCCGCGCTGATCCGCGACCATGGGATCGCGACGGTGATGGGCAATTGCGAGGAGCAGCTCGGCGCGGGGGCTGCCGATTGCGGCTGCGGCTTTACCGAGGGCTCGTCCTGCGACCGGCTCGCCGCCGCCTGGTTCGCCTATGCCGATGCGCGGATCGACGACGCGACGCGGCGCTGGATGGCCGCCCTGCCCCGGCGGATCGACCTCATGATCGGCGGGCGGCGTCTGGCGGTGGTGCATGGCGCGCCGAGCCGGATCAACCGCTTCCTCTTCGCCTCCGACCTCGATCCCGTGCTGGAAGGGGAAATCGGCATCACCGGCTGCGACGGGGTGATCGCCGGGCATTGCGGCATCGGCTTCACCCGCCAGATCGGCGATCTGGTCTGGCATAATGCCGGGGCGATCGGCATGCCGGCGAATGACGGCACGCCGCGCTGCTGGTATTCGATCGTCACCCCCGCCGACGCCGGGCTGGAGATCGTGCTGCATCCGCTCGACTACGATCATCGCGCGGCGGCGGCGGCGATGCGCTGTGCCGGGCTGCCGGAGGAGTACGCCAGTACGCTGGAGAGCGGGATCTGGCCTAATCTCGACATCCTGCCGCATGCCGAGCGGGCGGCGACGGCGACGCGGCTGGAATGCGCGCCGGCCGCGGATGCCACGGTCGCGCTGGACGCGCTGGAGACGCTCTGGTTCAACACCGGCACGCTCTGCAACCTCGCCTGCGAGGGTTGCTATATCGAAAGCTCGCCGCGCAACGACCGCCTCGCCTGGCTGCGGCTCGACGGGTTCCGCCGGGTGCTGGACGAGGCGGCAGACCGCCATCCGGAGCTGCGCGAGATCGGCTTGACCGGCGGCGAGCCGTTCATGAACCCGGATATCGAGGCGCTGATCGGCATGGCACTCGACCGGGGCTATCGGGTGCTGGTGCTGACCAACGCGATGACGCCGATGCGCCACCACATGGCGACAATCGCGGGGTGGCGGGGGCGGGATTTGCACATGCGCGTCTCGCTCGACCATCATACCGAGGCCGGCCACGCGGCGCTGCGCGGCGAACGCGCCTGGGGGCCGGCGCTGGAGGGGATCGGCGCGCTGTTCGCGTCCGGCTTCCAGCCCTCGATCGCGGCACGGTTCGACCCGACGGTAGAGGACGAGGCGGCGACGCGGGCGGGGTTCGCCCGGCTGTTTGCGGCGCGCGGCTGGGAGATCGACGCGTTCGACCCCGACCATCTCGTGCTGTTCCCGGAGATGGACGTGCCGGCGGCGGCGGCGGGCGTGAGCGCTTCCGCCTGGGCGGCGCTGCGGCCGCGCGGGGTGGATGCGATGTGCCGCACCTCGCGCATGGTGGTGCAGCGCAAGGGGGCGGAGACGCTCTCCATCGTCGCCTGCACGCTGCTGCCCTATGAGGAACGTTTCGATCTCGGCGCCACGCTGGAGGACGCATCCCGGGCGGTCACGCTCGATCATCCGCATTGCGCGCGGTTCTGCGTGTTCGGCGCATCCTCCTGCATGAGTGCGAGGTAAGACAGACATGAGCACGACGACGATCGGCCGCGCGGGGCGGCGGGGCACTGCGCGGGCGCTCGGCTTCGCGGCACTGGCGCTGGCGCTGGTCGCCCTGGTGGTAGCGTTGCAGCGCCAGGGACTTGGCATCGCGCGGCTGGAGGGCGATCTCGCGGGGCTGCGCGCTTCGGTGGCGGCGCATCCGCTCGCCGGGTTCCTCTCCTATTTCGGACTTTATGTCGCGGCAACTTCGCTCTCTGTGCCGGGGGCGGCGGTGCTGACACTCGGCGCCGGCGCGCTGTTCGGCGTGGTCGAGGGCGCGGTGCTGGTCTCCTTCGCCTCGTCGATCGGCGCGAGCCTCGCCTTTCTCGCCGCCCGCTTCCTGCTGCGGGATTTCGCCCTCGCCCGCTTCCCCGCTCTGTTCGAGCGGATCGAGCGCGGCATCGCCCGCGACGGGACGTTCTATCTCGTCTCGCTCAGGCTGGCGCCGGTGGTGCCGTTCTTCGCGGTCAACCTGCTGGCAGGGCTGACCAGAATGCGGCTGCGCAGCTTCTACCTCGCGAGCCAGATCGGCATGCTGCCGGCGACGCTGATCTATGTGAATGCCGGCGCCTCGCTCGCCACGCTCGGCGGGCATGGCCCGATCCTGACGCCACGCCTTGTCATCGGCCTGCTGCTGCTCGCCGCCCTGCCGCCCGTGGCACCGCGCCTGCGCGACGCGCTCGCCGCCCGCAGGCTCTATGCGCGGTTTTCCCGGCCGAAGCGGTTCGACCGCAACCTCGTCGTCATCGGCGCAGGGGCCGGCGGACTCGTTGCCGCCTATGTCGCCAGCGCGGTGAAGGCGAAGGTAACGCTGGTCGAGGCCGGCGAGATGGGCGGGGACTGCCTCAATTCGGGCTGCGTGCCGTCCAAGGCGTTGCTCCACGCCGCGCGCGAGGGCAAGGATTTTCGCGCCGCCATCGCCGATGTCCGCGCCGCGATCGCGGGGATCGCACCGCATGATTCGGTCGCCCGCTACGAGAGCCTCGGCGTCGAGGTCAGGCGGGGACGGGCGGTGATCGAAACGCCCTGGCGCGTCGCGGTCGACGGAGTGCCGATCACCACGCGGGCCATCGTGATTGCGGCCGGAGCAGAACCCTTCGTGCCGCCCATTCCCGGCCTTGCCGAGGCGCCCTATGCCACCTCGGAAACCCTGTGGGACATCGAGGCCCTGCCGCGGCGACTCGTCATTCTCGGCGGCGGGCCGATCGGCTGCGAGATGGCGCAGGCCTTTGCCCACCTCGGCAGCGCGGTGACGCTGGTCGAGATGGCGGACCGGCTGCTGGTGCGCGAGGATGACGAAGTGTCGGCGGCGATGGTGGCGGCGCTGGCGCGCGATGGCGTCGCGATCCACACCGGCCACAAGGCCGAGGCGGTGACGCGCACGGAGGCGGGCTTCGCGCTCGTCGCGACCAGCGGGGCGCAGACCGTCGAATTGCCGTTCGACCGGCTGCTGGTTGCCATCGGCCGCCGCCCGCGGGTGAGCGGCTACGGGCTGGAGGCGCTCGGCATTCCACTCACCCCGACGAAGACGATCGAGACCGATGACGGGCTGCGCACGCTCTATCCCAACATCTTCGCCTGCGGCGACGTCGCCGGGCCCTACCAGTTCACCCATATGGCCGGGTATCAGGGCGGATATGCCGCGCTGGGCGCGCTGTTCGCCCCGTTCTGGCGGTTTCGTCCGCGCTACAAGGCGGTGCCGGCGGTGACCTATACCAGCCCGGAGATCGCCCGCGTCGGGCTGAACGCGCGCGAGGCGGCGGCGCGCGGCATCGAAGCCGAGATCACCCGCTACGATTTCGCCGAGCTCGACCGCGCCATCGCCGAGGGCGATACCGAAGGCTTCGTCACCGTGCTGACAAGGAAAGGCAGCGACCGCATCCTCGGCGCCACCATCGTCGGCACCCAGGCCGGCGAACTGCTGACGAGCTTCACCCTCGCGATGCAGCACGGGCTCGGGCTGAAGCAACTGATGGGCACGATCTTCCCCTATCCGACCCGCTCGGAGGCGGTCCGCGCCGTCGCCGGGCAGTGGCGGCAGGCACATGCCTCGGCGCGCGGGCTTGCGATCCTCGAGCGGTTCCACCAATGGCGGCGCGGCTGACCGTCGTCATCCCGGCGCTCGACGAGGCGGACAATCTTGCCCGCCTGCTGCCGCAACTGCTGGGCGCACCGCGCCTCGTGGAGCAGGTGATCGTCAGCGACGGGGGCAGTCGCGACGGCTCGGCGGCGCTGGCGCGACGGCTCGGCGCGCTTGTGATCGAGGGGGCGGCGGGGCGCGGCGCGCAGCTTGGCCGTGGTGTGGCCGCCGCCGGGCCGGGCTGGCTCTGGCTGCTCCACGCCGACACCGCGCTGCAACCTGACTGGGCGGCGGCGCTGTCCTCATGCCTTGCCACCGCCGATCCGGCGAAGGCCCATTATGGCAGGCTGCGCTTCGCCTCGCCGCGGTGGCAGGCGCGGTGCGCCGAGGCGTTGATCCGCCTCCGCTGCGCGCTGTTCGCCCTGCCCTATGGCGACCAGTCGCTGCTGGTGCTGGGCGCGTTGCTGGCGGCGGCGGGCGGTGTGCCGGAGCTGCGGCTGATGGAGGATGTCGCACTCGCGCGGCGGCTGGGCCGGCGGCGGCTCGCGGCGATGAAACTCGTCGTCATCACCGATGCCGCCGCCTATGAGCGTGATGGCTGGTTGCGGCGCAGCGCGGGCAATCTCTGGCGCCTCGCCCGCTTCCTCGCCGGCGGCGATGCCGGACGACTGGCGGGGGGCTACCAGCGGTAGGGCGCGCGGGGCGGATCAGTCCTTGCCGGATTCGTCCTTCTTGTGGGCCATCAGCGCCATCAGCCTGCGGTCGCGCCAGGCCGAGCGCGCGCCGAGTTCGGACTCCGGCAGGATAGCGCGGCGCTGGCGCTCGACCTCGCTAATCAGCCCGTCGGTCCAGCCCAGCGTCACACCGCGGGCGCTGGCGATGGTGTCGTACATGCCGCGGAAGCGGCGGGCGTAATCGGCCACGCCGCCGGGGGCGTTGAGGTCGATCGTCTCGAACGGGCCCATGAAGCTCCAGCGCAGGCCAAGGCCGGCGGAGACCGTACGGTCGAGATCGGCGACGGAAATGATGCCCTCGTCCACCAGGCGGAAGGCCTCGGCGAGCAGCAGGCCCTGCAGGCGGTTGAGGGCGAAGCCCTCGATCTCGCGGGTCAGCTCCACCGGCTCCTGGCCGACCTGTTCCATCAGCGCGCGAACCCGCTTCACGACATCCGGCCCGGTCCAGGGCGCCGGCACCAGCTCGACCACGGGGATGAGATAAGGCGGGTTGACCGGATGGGCGATCAGGCAGCGCGCGCGGCAGGCGACATGATCGGTGAAGGCGGAGGCGGGAATGCCGGAGGAGGAGCTGCCGACCAGCGTATCCGGGCCCAGCACCGCATCGAGCGCCGAGAAGATCAGCCGCTTCTGCTCGACCGTCTCGAACACGCTTTCCTGCACATAGACGGCGCCGGCAACCGCCTCCTCCAGCGTGGCGGCGAGGCTGACGCGGGGGAGGATGGCGGCGGCACTCTCGACCAGGCCTGCTTCCTCGAGATCGCGCAGGCGCGCCTCGATCAGGCTGGCGGCGCGGGCGGTGCCGCCCTCCGCCGCATCGAATACCGCGACATCGTGCCCGGCGCGGGCGAACACGATGGCCCAGGCCGAGCCGACAAGCCCGGCGCCGACGACAGCAATCTTCATGCAACTCTCCATCATGCCTTAGAGCGTCATCCGATCGGATGGAGTCATCTGATCGGCTAAAGATACTCGGTTTATCAATATGCTAGGGTTTGTACCGGGAATGGCGGGCGGCGCGGCTCAGAAGCCGACGCGGTCCGCCCCCTTGAGCGACAGGATCTCCCGCGCCTCGTCCGGTGTGGCGATGCCAAGGCCGAGGCCCTCGATGATCTGGCGGACCTTGCGGACCTGCTGGGCGTTGGACTCGGCAAGGCGGCCAGCGCCGATCCAGAGCGAATCCTCAAGCCCGACGCGGACATTGCCCCCCATCGCCGCGGCCTGGGCGGCGATCGGCAGTTGGTTGCGGCCGGCGCCGAGGACGGACCAGCGATACTGGTCGCCGAACAGCCGGTCGGCGGTGCGCTTCATGTGCATCACGTCTTCCGGATGCGGGCCGATGCCGCCGAGAATGCCGAAGACGGTCTGGATGAAGAGCGGCGGCTTCACCAGGCCGCGGCCGAGGAAATGGGCGAGATTGTAGAGATGGCTGGTGTCGTAGCACTCGAACTCGAAGCGTGTGCCGGACTCGCCCAGCGTGCGCAGGACGTATTCGATGTCGCGAAAGGTGTTGCGAAAAACGAGGTCACGCGAGTTTTCCAGCATCTCGGCTTCCCACGGATGGCGGAACTCCTTGAAGCGGTCGAGCATCGGGAACAGGCCGAAATTCATCGAGCCCATGTTCAGCGAGGCGACCTCGGGGCGGAAGCTGGCTGCGGGGCGAACCCGTTCCTCGACCGTCATGTAGGGCGCGCCGCCGGTGGTCAGGTTGATGACGGCGCCGGTGCGCTGCTTCACCCGCGGCAGGAAGCGGGCGAAAGCCTCGGGCGACTGGTCCGGCCTTCCATCCTGCGGATCGCGGGCGTGGAGGTGGAGGATGGCGGCACCAGCCTCGGCGGCGGCGACGGCGGAATCGGCGATCTCCTCCGGGGTGACCGGCAGATGCGGCGACATGCTCGGCGTGTGGATCGCGCCGGTAACGGCACAGGTGATGATGACCTTGCGTGGTGATCCGCGCGACTCGCTCATGATGTTTCCCCCGGTTTCGGCGCCCCCCGTTCCGGGGCCGTTTCATGGCGGCAAACAGGACATGTGCGCGGCTTTTTGGCAAGCGCGGCGGCGGCAGGGCTGCCACGGCGAGGCCGAAGCAGAGACCTCGGACATAATATCAATATTTTGTTAATTTATAATCATCAATCGATACAAGAACTTGCTTCGGCATTCAATTGAAATGGGCTAGTTATATTTCGTTGATCGGACGTTCGTATTGACGTTTCGGCAAGGAAGAGACGGCTATGAAATTAAAGACTACGGTTTTGACTTCCGCTTTATTGATATCGATCTGTTCTCCCGCGGCGCAAGCGACGCTCGAGACCTATAACCTGCAATCTCCCGCGTTCGGCGGCACCAATGCCTATTCTGCCGGGCTGGCGCAGCAGACCTATTCGAGCAAGGAATCCAAGATCCAGGCGCAGATCTCGGCGTTGAAGGCGGCACAATCGGCGGCGGCGCAGGCAGCCGCCAGCAGCCCCTCCGCCCAATTCACCAACTCCATCCTGTCGCAGTTGAACGGGCTGGTGGCCTACAACATCGCCTCGAAGATCGCGAACGCCACGCCCGGCAGCACCGGAGCGTTCCAGTCGGGCAACAATACAGTGTCGTATGTGAATTCGGGCGGGGTGACGACAGTCACGATCACCTCGCCGAATGGCACGACCACCCTCGCACTTCCCTCGAATTGAAGGTTTACGCCATGCCCGGACCTGCCATCCGCAAGGCGGCTGTCGCCGTGGCCTCGCTGGTGTTTCTCGCGGGATGCGCGGTGCCGCCGCCGCCCTCGGCCAAGGTCAATCTGAACCTCACCCGCCCGATCGCGATCGCGGCCGGCAAGACGCCCGCCGCACCGGTCTATGTCGGCGTGTATAGTTGCACTGACACGACCGGACAGCACGCGCCGACCGGGGCGATCGAGGAACTCAGCACCGCGGTGCCGCAGGATTGCACGCCCTATCTGATCAGCGCGCTGGAGGCGATGCCGCACGGTTATTACGACGTGCTGGAACGCGAGCATCTGAGCAACCTGCTGACGGAGCGTCAGCTTGCGGGGCTGATGCTGACCGACCGTGCGGCGCAGCTCAAGGCGGCACACAAGAAGGCGGCGCTGCCGCAGGTGCCGCCGCTCTCGATCGCCGAGATCGAGATGGTTGGTCAGGTCGTCGCGTATGACCGGCAGGTGACGCAGGCCTCGGCGGGGCTCGCCATTGGCGGGATCGGCGGGCAGGCGAAATATGTGACCGACCTGATTACTTTCAGCCTGCGCGCCGTCTCGGTCACGACCGGGCGTGTGCTCAAGCAGGTGACTGTTACCAAATCTGTGACATCGCTGGAGGCCGGCGGAACGTTGGACGCGGCCTACTCGACCACTCTTCTGAACGCCGAAGCCGGCGGCTCGACCAACGAGCCGGTGGGACTGGCGCTTGCACTGGCGGCCCGCAAGGCCGTGGCGGTGCTGAGCCGGGACGGCGTTCAGCAGGGCTGGTGGCACTTCAAGGGAAAGCCGAAACCGGTTTCCTGACGCGCCCCCAGTATTTTTAATGACTAACGAACTCCGGAGCAAAAAATGTCTCGCATGAAACTCTCGCTGATGGCCGGCGTGGCGATGCTGATCGCCGCCCCCGCCGCGTTCGCTACATCGCCGAACATCCTGAACCTGAACTCGGCCACCGGCAGCGTGGGCGGCACCGTAACGGCGGGCACGATCACCAGCCTGAAGACGACGCAGGATGCAACGGCCGGCGGCAACCAGATCGGCTCCACAAACACGCCGTTCTATGTCGAGGGCGCGTGGAACACGCTCAACATTTCGCAGAGCGGCGCTGGCAACACGCTGAACGGCGCTATCAACACCAACACCGCCGCTGGCTCGACCGCGAGCGTTACCGCCACCTATTCGGGCGGTAGCAACGTGCAGACCCTGAATATCGGCCAGAACTCGGCGCCGAACTCGGTTGCCTCGACCATCAGCGTCACCAATAACGGCGCCGGCACCAACACGCTGACCAGCAACCTCGACACCACGGGCGCGCTGACCTTCAACCCGACCGTCACCGGCACCTCGAACACCCTCACCGACACGGTGGCGGGCGGCACGGCCGCGGCGAGCCTGACGAGCAACGTGACCGGCGACAGCAACAACCTCACCAACAAGGTTGGCACCGTTGCCGGCTTCACTGGGAGCAATACGCTGGCGACCACCGTTTATGGCGGGTCGAACACGATCTCCAACACGATCGACGGCAACACCTCGGCGTCGACCTACACGACCAATGTCGGAACCGCGGCGACGGCAGCCTCCGGTAACACCCTGACCCTCGCCTCGACCACGCCGGGTGCTGCCACCTACAACATGACGGTCGACACCACGGGCAACACTGTGGGCACGACGATGAACCCGGCTTCGGGCAACTCGTCCGTGACCGCGACCGTTGGCACCGGCAGCCTGGTGAATGCGACCATCGCGACCGCGGCGCCGGGTGGCTCGATCAACATGTCTCTGACTAATGTGACAGGTGCAACGGCCACTCCGGTTAATGTGACACAGACCTCCGCGGCCACGGGTGCAACCCTGAACCTGACGGTTAACGCCGTTGCCGGGACCACAACCGGCACGGCTGGCATCAGCGTCACACAGGCGCAGGCCGGTTCGAGCGTGAACATTAACTCCGCCCCGTCCACCAACGGCTACACGATCAGCGTCAGCCAGTAATCCGGCGGGGCTAGTTTCCCCGGGTCCGTCAGCGCGCCGGCAGAATTCGGTGTGGCGCTGGCGGGCTGGTCATGCAGGTGGCGCAGCCGCGCCACCTGTTTTTTTATGCGTGGGCAGAGCGGGTGTGCGGCGCGTCAGCCGGTTCGGGCGATGGCGGGACCGCGGAGCTGGCGCAACAACTCGGCCTCCGGCACCGGGCGGGAGAAGAAATAGCCCTGCGCCCAGTCACACCCGAGGCTCGTCACGTAATCGAGCTGGACGGCGGTTTCGACACCCTCGGCGGTGACCGGCAGGTTGAGCGCCGCGGTCATGCCCATGATTGCCTCGAATATGGGTTGGCGGTCGCCCGGGGCGCGGATGCGGGAGAGGAAGGATTTATCGATCTTGACGACGTCGACCTTGAACGTGTCGAGATAGGACAGCGAGGAATAGCCGGTGCCGAAATCGTCGAGCACCAGCATCACGCCGCGTTCGCGCAGATTTTGCAGCAGGCGGGCGCTGGCGGCGTTCTGCGAGAGCAGCACCGATTCGGTAATTTCGAGCTTGAGACGGTTGGCGGGCAAGCCGGTCGCTTCAAGGGCCTCGGTGACGGTGGTGCGGATGTCGCCGATCTCGAACTGGCGGGGCGAGACATTGACGGAGATCTTGACGTCGCCCGGCCAGGCGCTGGCGGCGGCGCAGGCGCGGTGCAGCACCCAGGCGCCGAGGGCTGCGATCTGTCCGCTTTCCTCGGCGAGCGGGATGAATTCGGCGGGCTGGATGAGGCCGCGGACCGGATGGTGCCAGCGGACCAGCGCCTCGACGCCGACGATGCGGCGGGTCGCGAGATGGACGATGGGCTGGAAATCGAGCCTGAACTCGCCGCGGCCGAGCGCGCCGGCCAGCTC
The DNA here is from genome assembly GCF_905116885.1 of Acidiphilium sp. C61. Lineage (NCBI taxonomy): Bacteria > Pseudomonadati > Pseudomonadota > Alphaproteobacteria > Acetobacterales > Acidocellaceae > Acidiphilium > Acidiphilium sp. C61. Next base: position 415,867 of record NZ_CAJHNI010000005.1, read on the forward strand.
GGCGCGCAGGCGGCGGCTGGCCTCGTCGGCCTGCAGCATGTCGGGGTGGAAGAGGCGGTAGGTGCCGCGGGCGCGGGACTTGGCGACATAGAGCGCACGATCGGCCTGACGGTAGAGGGCATCGGCGTCGGTCTGCCCGGGAAGAGCGACGGCGACGCCGATCGAGGCGCCGGCGGGCAGGGAGATGCCATCGACCTCGAAAGGCTGGCGAAGCGCAGCGAGAATACGGTCGGCCAGCGCCAGCGCGTCGGGCGGTGCGGATACGCCGGTCTGCATGATGACGAATTCATCGCCGCCGCAGCGGGCCAGCAGATCGTGCGAGCGCAGGCAGAGGCGCAGCCGGGTAACAAGCTGGCGCAGCACGGCATCGCCGGTCGGATGGCCGTGCTGGTCGTTGATTTCCTTGAAATAGTCGAGATCGAGGCAGAGCAGCGCGGTGAGGTTGCCGGGCGCCTGGTGCTGGAGCTGATCGGCAAGGCGCGCGAACAGGGTGGCACGGTTGGCGGCACCGGTCATGTAGTCGAAACTGGCGGCGTAGCGGAGTTGCTGCTGGACGAGGCGCTTTTCCGAGACGTCGCGCAGGAAGAGCGAGATGTCGCTGCCCTCGGCGGCAATGGTGGCTTCCAACCACCGGTCGGTCGGCGGCCAGAACAGCTCGAAATGGGCGCCTGCGCCGGTTTCCATCGCCCGATTCAGCGCGGCGCAAAGCTCGCGGCAATGGGCGGCGGCGAAGAGACCATCGGTGGCGATGCCCTTCGGCGGCGCATCGAGCCCGAGCAGGGGGGCAAGCCGCGCATTGGAGAAGGTGACGGCGCCTGCGGCATCGAAGACGATCACGGCATCGCCGCTGGCTTCCAGCACCCGCAGGGCCAGCGCCTCTGAGGCGTTGCGCGCGGCCTCCGCGGCCCGCCGGTCGGTAATGTCCTCGAGTGTACCATACCAGCGCAGGATCTGCCCGGCTTCGTCGCGGCGGGCGGCGGCGCGGGCGCGCACCCAGGCATAGGCGCCACCAGCGGCACGGATGCGGAACTCGACATCGACCGGATCGCCGCTGGCGAGGCTGTCCCCCCAGGCGGCAAGGGTCGGCGCGAGATCGTCCGGGTGAACGGCGGAGGTCCAGCCGAAGGGCATGGTCTCCTGGCGGGTCATGCCGGTGATGGCGAGCCATTGCGGGCCGACTTCGAGAATCCCGCCATCCCGACCGGCGGTCCAGGGGATTTGCGGGTGCAGCTCAACCATATGGCGGTAATGGTCCTCGCTTTCGCGCAGCGCCGCCTCGACCCGGCGGAAGGGGGTGACGTCCTGCGTGGTGCCGCGCAGCTGCGCGATTCGGCCATCCGCCCCGATCACCGGCTCGGCGTGGGTGAGGACGGCGTGAACGGCGCCATCGGGCAGGATTGTCCGGTATTCAAGGGTAACCGGCGTTGCAGTGTCGACCGCCTCGCGGAAGCAGGCCATTGCGTACTGGTAGTCATCGGGATGGATCATGCGGCGGAGCTGGTCGTAATCCATCTCGGCGGCTGCACCCTCGATGCCGAGCAGCCACATGGTTTCGGCCGACAGCCAGACGATGTGGCGGGTGAGATCCCACCGCCAGGCGCCGACACGGGCGAGGCGGTGGGCGCTGACAAGTTCCTCGGTGCGGCGGGCGAGCTCGGCGGCGAGGGTGGCGAGACGGTCGGTCTCGGCGCTGCCGGCGGCACCGGCGGCAAGACCGGGCAGCGCGCCAAGATCGACGGTGATGCCGGCGAGGCGGAGCGCGCGGCCGGCCTCGTCGCGCCCGACGGGATGGAAGCGGGCGAGGCACCACCCCTTGCCCGGCTTGGCCCCGGCGCGGCGGAAGATGAGATCGAGGCCAGGACTGCCGGGGGCTGTGGCGGCGGCAAGGGCGGCGTCGGCCCGGGGGCGGTCGTCCGCATCGATCAGGGCGAGAAAATCTGCGACCGGCGCGGCCGGGGGCGGCGGCTTCGCCGGGCCGGCGCCACTGCCAGGCAGCTGGCGGATGAGCCCGGCGAGCGGATCAATCTCCCAGGCGGCGACGCCGCGCACGCCGGCGAGCCCCTGGCCGGTTACCGTCGGCGGCCCGGTATGCCGGCCGCTCATGAGATCTCTCCAGCCGCGAGAGGCGGCGGTTCGGCCGGTAGATCGCGTAACAGAACCGGCATGTCGGGCGGCGCCAACGGCCGATGCAGGCCGGCATGGTAGCGGCTGAAGCCACCCCGCCCGGCATGCTTGACCGCGTAAAGCGCCCGGTCGGCGCGTTCGAGGAGAATGTCGGGATCATCGCCGTCGAACGGGCAGAGCGCGAGGCCGACAGAAGCGGTGACAGCGAGCGGTTCGGGCTGGGCGGCGAGCGGCTGGCCGATCGCAGCGACGATGCGCCCGGCAAGGTTGAGGGCGTGATCCTCCTGCGAGATGCCGCGCTGGATGACGCAGAACTCATCGCCGCCGAGGCGGGCGACGGTATCGCCGGCGCGGATCACCCCGCCGAGCCGGCGCCCGATGATGCGCAACACGCTATCGCCAACGATGTGGCCGAACCGGTCGTTGATCGGCTTGAACCCGTCGAGATCGACGAGCAGGACGGCGACAAGTTCGCCGCTGCGCTGGGCGGCGGCGAGCGCTTCGGCGAGGCGCTGGGTGAACTGGCCGCGATTGGGCAGCCCGGTCAGGCCGTCATGCGCGGCGAGGTGGCGGGCGCGGGCCTCGGCCTCGCGGAAGCGCGTCACGTCCGACAGGACGGCGATGATGAATTTGGTGGGGCCGGCTACAGTGTCGAGCTGGATCAGGCGCTTGCGGGTGATGACGATGCGCCGCTGGCCACCGGCACCAGTGACGATTTCCTCGGTCTCGTCGCTCTCGCCGGTGGCGAAGACCCGGTCGTCGATCCGCCAGTAACCCTCGAGCAGCGCAGGCGGCACCCTTCCCTCGCTACTGCGGCCGAGGATTGCTTCCCGCTCATAGCCCACGAAATCGGCCATCGCCTGGTTGATCAGCACGAGCCGGTGATCGCGGTCGATCAGGAAGACCGGATTCGGTAGCGAGTCCAACAGGGTTTGCAGGACCTCTACAGTAAGGATGATCGACGACGGATCGAACAAGGACAATCTCTGGGGCACAATTTCAGGTGGATCAAGCGACTCACCATCGCGTGATATAATGAACTTTTAGTTAACTTCATATATGCAGCGGCACAAACCGGACACTCAAACCTGCTTGCCGCGGGCGGCGCGCAGCAGGTTCCGGTAGGTACCGTCGAAAATCGTGCCGGTGGCGGAGGTCCAGCGCGAGGACTGGCCAAGCGTGTCGCGGCTGGCATGGATGCGGCGGGAGCGCAGCTCGCGCGCCGCGGCTTCCTCGGGCGGCATCGACGCCAGCTCGAGCGCTGGGTCTGCTGGCACCACGGTAAGCTGGAGGATGGGCTCGCCCTGGCGGAATACATGGGTGGCGCCCGCTTGCGGCGCCTTGAAGACAACAAACGAGATCATCGGCCACCAGGCGGTTCGCAGCAATGCCGGAACGGCGAGTGGCACGTCGCCGGTCTCGTCGGTGAAATAGCGAGGGTGGGGCTCGACTCGGACGGCCATGTCCTCGTCCACAGCGATGTCGAGCAGAAGCTGGCAGGTGTAGTAGCCGGGGCCGAAGGGGCGGAAGGGCGGCCAGTTGACGCCGGTGCCCGGATCGGGGCCCCAGTCGCTCTCCAGCGTCACGTGCCCGTCAGTCCGGGTGACGCGCAGCTCATTGCGGTAGGGGTAGAAGACCTCGATCCCGTATTGCGCGCCCTCGACGAAGGGTGCGCAATGCCAGGGCTGCTCGTGCGCGCCGTCGCCCCGCTTCTCGGGCGAGCCGCCCCAGCCCGGCACGTCGAGCCGGGTGCGCCGTGGTGCGAGCCCCGGCTCGAAATAGCGCAGCCTTACCTTCGTCGTCATCGCCCTCCCCTCTCCCGGCGGCGCCGGCCCGGCGCCAAGTTCAACGCCAGTTTCAACGCCAGACTCAACGCCAGTCTGGCTGCGGATACGTGCCGTAATAGCCGTAATACCCGTAATAGCCGTGATGGTGGTGATGATGATGGTGGTGCTGGTAGTAGCGGTAGCGGCGATAGGCATGGTGGTGGTGATGGTGGTGGTGGTCGACCAGGTCCAGCCGGGCCGGCGGCGCCTCTGCCCTGGCGCGGGCGAGCAGCGCGTCATGCGCGCGGAGAATGGCGGCGGGCGCCTCCACCGGGGCAAGCAGCTCGGCATAGTTCGCGGCCTGGGGTAGCGGCGCGGGCTCGGCCAGGGAGGTTGCGGGTGCGGCGGCGGCGAGACCGCCCAGCGCGCCGAGAAGCCCGATCGTGGTTCGTTCCATCTGCGCTCTCCTTTCGGTTGCAGCGTCATAGAAGCGGTGGGGCGTGTCATTTCTGTGACTGAACTGCGGCGGAATCCATAAATCCATGTCATTCGGTTGCCCCAGGGGATAGGCCGGCGATGCGCAAGGGCGGCATTTGACGCAGTCGCGGACTTGGCGCAGGATTTTGGAATTCCGAATGCGAATGGAACACGGATGGAGCGGATCGAGACCGCCGAGACGCTGATCGACCAGGTCTATGAACGGGTGGTGGAGGCGATCGCCGATGGGGCGCTGCCGGCGGGCACGCGCATCCGCCAGGGCGAACTCGCAGCACGGCTCGGCGTCTCCCGCCAGCCGGTCAGCCACGCGCTGCATCTGCTGCACCGCCAGGGGCTGCTGCGCGAGAGCGGCCGCAAGGGGTTCGAGATCGCCCCGGATGACCCCGCGCGGATCGCCCAGATCTATGACGTGCGCGCGGCTCTCGACGGGCTGGCCGCAAGCCGCGCCGCCGCCCGGCGGGATGAGGCCGCACTTGCCGAGCTTGACGCCATCATCGCCGCGACGAGGAACGCCCAGGGCATTCCGGCGCTGCTGCGGCTCGACCTTGCCTTTCACCGCGCGCTCTACCGTGCCTCGGGCAATCCGGTGTTCGAGGCGATGACGGGCCCGCATTTCCCCGCCCTCGCCCGTGCCATGGCGGCGGTGCTGGAAGCCGAAGACTACCGCGCCCGCGCCGCGCGCGAACACGAGACGATCCTCGCCAGGGTGCGCGAGGGCGATGCGGCGGGGGCCGAGGCGGCGGCGCGCGACCATGCGCGCAATGCCGGCGAGATCACCGCCCGCCGCCTCGCCGATCGTGCGCAGGCGGGCTGACGTTCAACATAATACGGACCAGGAGGAGACAACATGAAACTGACCCAGCAGCAGATCGAGGATTTCCACCGCGAGGGCTGGCTGTTCCTACCCGAGCTGTTCAGCCCCGAGGAGGTGGCGCTGCTCAAGTGTGAATCCGAGGCGATCTATCGTGAGCATCGCCCGGAAGTGTGGCGCGAGAAGAACGGCGCGCCGCGCACCGCCTTCGCCGCGCATACGTATAACGAGGCCTTCGGCACGCTCGGCGCGCATCCGCGGCTAATCGGGCCGGTCGAGCAGATCTTCGGCGAGCAGGTGTACATGCACCAGTACAAGATCAACGCGAAGGCGGCCTTTACCGGCGAGGTCTGGCAGTGGCACCAGGATTACGGCACCTGGAAGCGCGATGACGGGATGCCCGAACCGCGGGCGATGAACATTTCGGTGTTCCTCGACGAGGTGATGCCGATCAACGGCCCGCTGCTGCTGGTGCCGCGCAGCCATAATGCCGGCGACCTGGAAGCGCGCCACGATGTCGAGACCACCTCCTACCCGCTCTGGACGCTGGACGAGGCAACGGTGAGCCGGCTCGTCGCCGAAGGCGGGATCGTCGCCCCTACCGGCAAGCCGGGCGGCGTGCTGATGTTCCACGGCAATCTCGTGCATGGCTCGGCCGGGAACATCACGCCCTATCCGCGCCGCATCGTGTATCTGACGCTCAATGCGGTTTCCAATTACATCCGCACGCCGACGCGGCCGGAATTCATCGCGCATCAGGATTTTGCGCCGATCCTGCCGGTGGCGGACGACGCGCTGGCGCGGCTCGCGGCGCACACGCCCCGCGCGGCGGCGGAATGAGGCGATGAACCTCTCCCACCTCCTCGCCGCCCGGGCCGATGCCGGGCGGCCGGTCCGTGTGCTGCTGATCGGCGCCGGGAAATTCGGCTCGATGTTCCTCTCCCAAGTGCCACATACGAGAGGCATCGAGGTCGCCGCCATCGCCGATCTGCGGCCGGACGCCGCGCGCGCCGCATGCCGCGCCGTCGGCTGGGACGAGGCACGCATCGCCGCCACGATCTTCACCGACGACGCAATCGCCGAACTGCGCCGCGAGGATATCGACGTGGTGATCGAGGCGACCGGCAACCCGCCCGCCGGCATTGCCCACGCCCGCGCCGCCTTCGCCGCCGGCAAGCCGGTGGTGATGGTCAATGTCGAGGCCGATGCGCTGGCCGGCCCGCTGCTCGCCGCCGAGGCGGATGCGGCAGGAGTGACCTATTCGCTCGCCTATGGCGACCAGCCCGCCCTCGTCGCCGAGATGGTGGACTGGGCGCGGGCCTGCGGGTTTTCCGTGGTCGCCGCCGGCAAGGGCACGAAATACCTGCCGCTCTATCATGGCGTCACCCCGGATACGGTGTGGCAGCATTACGGGCTGACGGCGGAGCAGGCGCGCGAGGGCGGGATGAACCCGCAAATGTTCAACTCCTTTCTCGACGGCACCAAATCGGCGATCGAGATGGCGGCGATCGCCAATGCGACGGGGCTGGCCGTGCCCTCGTCCGGCCTGCATTTCCCGGCCTGCGGGGTGGATGATCTGCCGCATCTGCTGCGCCCGCGCACAGCGGGCGGGATGCTGGAGCGGTCCGGCATGGTCGAGGTGGTCTCCTCGCTGGAGCGCGACGGGCGGCCGGTGTTTCGCGACTTGCGCTGGGGTGTCTATGCCGTGTTCGAGGCGCCGAACGACTATGCGGCCGCCTGCTTTGCGCAGTACGGGCTGCGGACCGATGCCTCGGGCCGCTATGCAGCGATGTACAAGCCCTATCACCTGATCGGGCTGGAGCTGAACGTCTCGGTACTGTCGGTCGCGTTGCGCGGCGAGCCGACCGGGCGGCCGCGCGGGTTTGCCGGCGATGTCGTCGCCATCGCCAAGCGGGATCTGGCGGCGGGCGAGGTGCTCGATGGCGAGGGCGGCTATACGGTGTGGGGCAAGCTGCTGCCGGCGCAGGCGAGCCTTGCCGCCGGCGCCCTGCCGATTGGTCTCGCGCATCACGCGCGGCTGCGGCGCGGCATCGCCGAGGGCGAGGTGGTGGGGTGGGACGATGTCGATTTCGCCGCCGCCGGATCGGCGCTGCAGACTGCGATCGCGGCACGGCGGGAGATGGAACGGCGCTTCGCCGCCCCCCGCGCCGCGGCGGGCGCCGCCTGAGCGCAAGCCGCAGCGTCCTTGATCTCGATCAAGGACGCTGCGGCCCCGGCGGCTCAGAGAAGATGCATGGAACAGGCCCTTCTCGCGCGCTATGACCGCCCCCTGCCCCGCTACACCAGCTATCCGACCGCGCCGCATTTCTCCGCCGCGACCGGGGCGAAGGACTATGCCCTCTGGCTTGCCGCGATTGAGCCCGATGCCCGCGCCTCGCTCTACCTGCATGTGCCGTTTTGTCGCAGCATGTGCTGGTTCTGCGGCTGCACCACCAGCGCGGTGCACAGCGTCAGCGCGCTGGAGCGCTACGCGACGGCGCTGGAAACCGAGATCGGCCGCGTCGCCGCCGCGATCGGCCATCACCTGCGAGCCGGGCAGATCCATTGGGGCGGCGGCACGCCGACCGCCCTGCCCGCACCGCTGCTGCGCCGGGTGCATGCGGCGCTCGCCCGCCATTTCACGCTTGATGACACGACCGAAATCGCCATCGAGATCGACCCGCGCACCCTGCCGGACGACGCCACGGCGCTGCTGCGCGATCTCGCCGTCACCCGCGTCAGCCTCGGGGTTCAGGATTTCGCCCCCGCGGTGCAGGCGGCAATCGGGCGACACCAGAGCGTCGCCCAGACCAAAGCCGCCGCCGATGCGGCGCGGGCGGCGGGCATCGCCTCGGTGAATTTCGACCTCGTCTATGGCCTGCCGTTCCAGACCATCGAGTCGCTGGAGGCGACGATCGGCGAGGTTCTCGCCCTCGGGCCGGACCGCGTCGCGCTCTACGGCTATGCCCATGTGCCGTGGACGCGCAAGCGCCAGCAGGTGATCGCTGAGCGCGCCCTGCCGGACACCGCGGCGCGCTTCGCCCAGCAACAGCGCGCCGCCGAACTGCTGGTCGCCGCCGGCTACCGCCAGATCGGGCTCGACCATTTCGCAAGGCCCGAGGATATGATGGCGCGCGCCGCCGGCACCGGCGCGCTGCGGCGCAATTTCCAGGGGTATACGGTCGACCCCTCCGACCTGCTGATCGGCCTCGGCGCCTCGGCGATCTCGCGTCTGCCGCAGGGCTATGCGCAGAACGCGGTTGGCACCCAGCCCTACCTCGCCGCGATCGAGGCCGGCGGGCTCGCCATCGCCAAGGGGCTGGCGCTGGATAACGAGGACCGGCTGCGCGGGGCGATCATCGAGCGGTTGATGTGCGACCTCGAAGTCGATCTCGCGACGTTCGACGCCGATCCTGAGCGTTTTGGCGCCGAAGGCGCGGCGCTGGCGCCGATGGAGGCGGATGGGTTGCTACGCCGCGAGGGCAGCCGCGTGATCGTCACCGAGGCCGGGCGGCCGTTCCTGCGCCATGCCGCCGCCGCCTTCGATGCCTGGCTCGGCCAGGCGGGGCGGCACGCCGCGGCGATCTGAGCGGGGTCAAAATTCCGACTCGCGGATCGCCTCCCAGACCCGCAGCGGGGTGCAGGGCAAAGGCGGCAGCGTCGCACCGATCGACCGCAGCGCGTCCGCCACCGCATTGGCAACCGCCGGCAGCGCGCCGGTCGTGCCCGCCTCGCCCAGCCCCTTGGCGCCAAGCGGATTATTGGGCGATGGGGTCGGCAGGTCGAGCGTGACGAAACCGGGAACGTCGGCCGCGCGGGGCATCGTGTAGTCCATGAAACTGCCGGTCAGCGGCTGGCCGGAGGGATCATAGCGCATCCCCTCACCCAGCACGCCGCCTACGCCCTGGACGATGCCGCCATGGATCTGCCCCTCGGCGACACGGGGATTGACCAGCACGCCGGAATCATCGGCCGCGACGTAGCGCACCAGCCGGACCAGCCCGGTCTCGCGGTCGATCTCCACCTCGGCGATGTGGCAGCCGGAGGGGAAGGTCGCGGCGACGGGTTTTACCCCGGTAACGGCGATCTCGCCGCCGGCGGCCGCAACCGCCGCGGCGAGGGTCATCACCGGGGAGCCGTCGCGCCGGAGGATGGCGCCGCTGGCAATGGCGAGGTCCTCCGGTGCTTCGTTGGCGCGCAGCCCGGCGAGGGCGAGCAACCGCGCGCGCAGGGCGGCACCGGCATCGGCCACCGCGCTGCCGGCGCTCACCGTCGAGCGCGAGCCGATCGAGCCGGCACCGGCCAGCGTGCTGCCGGGCGGGCTCGCCGCGAGTTCGATATCTGCCGGGTCGAGCCCGGTTTCGCGGGCAAGGATGAGGGCATAGGTCTCCGCCTGGCTCTGCCCACTACCGCCGGTCACCGTCTCGATCCGGGCGACGGCGCGACCGTCGGCGAGGGACAGCGTCACCCTCGCCTCGTCCTGCGCCGCGGCACCGCCGCCGGCGATCTCGGTAAACAGCGCGGCGCCGCGCCCGAGAAGCGCGCCACGCGCGGCGGCTTCGGCGCGGCGGGCGGCGATATCGTCCCAGCCGGATCCCACCCGGGCGGCGGCGATCAGCGCGGTATAGTCGGCGCTGTCATAGGTTGCACCGAAGGCGGTGCGCCAGGGAAAGGCAGCGGCGGGGATCGCGTTGCGCGCCCGCAGGTCGAGCGGGTCGGCGCCGGTCGCGGCCGCGGCCTCATCCACGAGGCGTTCGACCAGCAGCGCGATATCCGGCCGCCCGGCGCCGCGATAGGGGCCGAGCGGCCCGGCATTGGTGAAATATTGCGCGAACCGCGCATGCGCCGCCGGGATCGCGTAGGTGCCGGTGCCCGATTGCAGCGCGTTATGGACGTTCACGAAGGCGCCGACGGTGGTGACATAGGCGCCGAGATCGGCGTGATACTCGATCTCGATCGCGGTGAAGCGGAGATCGGCATCGAGCGCGAGGCGGCCGGAGAGCCTGGTCCCGCGGCCATGATTGTCGTTGAGGAAGGCTTCGCCGCGGGTCGGCACGTAGCGCACCGTCCGGCCGGTGGCGCGGGCGGCGAGCAGGAGAGCGGCGTGCTCGGGATAGGCCGGGCTGCGCAGGCCGAACCCACCGCCGACATCGGGCAGCTCGATCATGATGCGCGAGGCCGGGACGCCGAGCACGGCCTCGAGATCGAGCCGGATCTCGTTGATACCCTGGTGCGGGGTGGCGAGGTGATAGACGGCCGAAGCCGCGTCATACCGCGCGACGATGCCGCCCGGCTCCATCGTGGAGGGGGCGAGGCGCGGCAGGTCGAACCGCACTGCGGCCACATGCGCCGCCGCGGCGAAGGCGGCGGCGACCGATGCGGCATCGCCCGCGGCATGCAGGAAGGCGAGATTGCCCGGCGCCTCTTGATGGATCGGCGGGGTGTGAGGTGCTGCGTCGAGCCCGACCACCGGGGGCAGCATGTCGTATTCCACCGCGATCGCCTCCGCCGCATCCATCGCCGCGGCAAGGGTTTCAGCGACCACGCAGGCGACCGGCTCGCCGGCATAGCGCACCCGCCCCTGCGCCAGCACCGGACGGAACGGGGCGATGAGCGGGCGCTCGCCCTCGGCGCCGTAGCGCATCAGGGCGCGGAAATTGCCGAAGCCGGCGGTGGCGCAATCCTCGCCGGTCAGCACCGCGACGACGCCCGGTATCGCCCGCGCCGCCGCCGCATCGAGCGAGACGATCGCGGCATGGGCGTGAGGCGACCGCAGGAAGGCGGCCGCCAGCGCGCCCGCCGGCTGGATATCCGCGACATAGCGCCCTGCCCCGCTGACCCAGCGGGTCCGGTCGCGCGCCGATTGCGTGGGGCGGCCCGAACCGACCGATCCGTCCGTCTCTCGCACCTGCGACGCGGCGTGTGGGGAGGTCATCTCAACAACTCATCTCGATGGTTCACTCAATGATTCACCAGGGCAGTTCGGCGCCGGTATAGTCGAAGAAGGCGAGGCCGGGCGTGCCGCGCCGGGCGATCAGCTGGTCGACCACGCGGGGGATGCTCTCGCCGATGGAGAGCGTTGCCTGCGGGCCGCCCATCTCGGTCCGCACCCAGCCGGGGGCGACGAGGGCTAGGCTGCGGGACGAGCCCTTGTGACGGACGGCGTAGCTGCGCATCAGCGTGTTCAGCGCCGCCTTGCTGGCGCGATAGGCCTCGAACATGCCGGTCGTGTTGTTGGCCACACTACCGAGGCCGGAGGACATCAGCCCGATCCCGCCATCCGGTGCCACGAGGTCGCCCAGCGCCTCGACCGCGCGCATCGGGCTGAGCGCGTTGGTCACCATCAGCTCGACGAAGGTTTCGGTGCTGACCGCGCCGATCGGCGCCGCCGGGTCGTTGGCGATTCCGGCATTGACGAAGAGCTGGTCGAATACCTGCCCCTCCAGCCGGGCGCGCAGGGCAGCGAGCTGGCCGGGATCGTTGATGTCGAGCGATTCGATAACGAGCCGCCCGCCGTCCCGCCCGGCGAGGTCGTGCAGGCCGGTGCGGGCGGCGCCGCGCACCGTCGCAGTGACGTGCCAGCCGCGGCCGAGATACTCCTCCGCCATCGCGAGGCCAAGGCCGCGCGAGGCGCCGATGATGAGACAGGATGGGTGCGTTGCCATGCGATTCTCCACTCCGATGCGCCAAATTTACGGCGAGGCTACGACGATTCCCGCGCATCCGGCCAGACGCGGCCGGGGCAGGCGTGGCGAAGCGGAACATTTCGCTGCCGCCGCAATCGCCGCCGCTTTACAGGACCGCGGGGTTCATTTAGGTGCCGCGTAACGAATATGAGAACAACGCCCGGTTGCGGGCCTACTGAACATGGGGAACATTCATGACAAACCGACACAGGGCCGTGCTCGCCCTGGCAGCCGCCGCGATGCTGGCGCTGCCCGGGATTGCTTCGGCAGGCTGCGCGAGCGGCGATTTCACCACCGCACAGGCGACGACCGGCAAGACCCTCTACGATACGAACTGCGCTGCCTGCCACATGACGAATCTGGAGGGCGGCTCGGGCCCGGCGATCGGCGGGGCGAAGTTCAAGTCCTATCTCGACTTCACCAAGATCACCGGTACGCAATTGCTTGCCTTCATCAAGTCGCAGATGCCGTATCAGGCGCCCGGCAGCCTCAAGCCGGCCGAATATGACGCGATCTTCGCGTATATCCTGCAGCAGAACGGCTATCCGTCCGGCGCCACAGCGCTCGACGCCAAGACCGCCTCCTGCGTCAAGATGCTGCCTTATCCTGGCAAGTCCTGACGTTGGGCGGACTGCCGGCTGCCCGCGTGCGGCCGGATCTGGCTGAAACCACAGGGGAAACTCACAAAATGACAACAACGGACAATCAATCCCGCCTCATGCGCCGGGTTCGGCTTGCCGCGCTGCCGGCGGCAGCACTGCTCGGCCTCGCCCTCGCGCAGTCGGCACAGGCCGGCGCGGTGAAGGCCGAGGGGTCGGAGACCGGCGGGCAGACCGCGAAGGTCGGCAAGACCATCACCTCGGACGTCAATGTCTCCACCACCATGCTGGAAGCGGCGCCGAAGGCGGATGCGAACTGGCTGGTCAACGGCCGCGATTTCGACAATTCGCGCTTCTCGCCGCTCAAGCAGATCGATTCGGCCAATGTGAAGGATCTCGCGCCGGTTGCAATCGCGCAGACCGGCTACAGCGCGAGCTTCGAGACCACGCCGCTGGTGGTCAATGGCGTGATGTATCTGACCACGCCGATGGTGAACTCCAAGCAGGCGCTGATCGCGATGAACGCGACCAACGGCCAGACGCTGTGGACCTATACCTACACCGACGGCCAGAACCAGATCTGCTGCGGCCCGGTGAACCGCGGCGCGGCGGCGTCGAACGGCAAGGTCTACATGCTGACGCTGGACGATCATCTCGTCGCGGTGAACGCGAAGACCGGCGAGCAGGAATGGTCGACCACGGTTGCCGATCCGCGCTATGGCTATTCGGAGACGATGGCGCCGACCGTCTACAAGAACATGGTCATCATCGGCAGCGCCGGCGGCGAGTGGCCGATCCGCGGCTTCGTTGCGGCCTATGACGCGACGACCGGCAAGCAGATCTGGCGCTTCCATACCACCGACAGCAAGGCCGGCTGGGAAGGCGATTCGTGGAAGACCGGCGGCGGCACCGTGTGGACGACGCCGACGGTCGATCCGAAGCGGGGCCTGCTGATCTTCGCGACCGGCAACCCGAACCCCGACCTCAACGGCTCGGCGCGCAAGGGCGACAACCGCTATACCGACTCGATCGTCGCGCTGAACATCAATACCGGCAAGCTCGTCTGGTATTACCAGGAAGTGAAGCACGACGTGTGGGACTATGACGCCGTCAGCAACGCGATGCTGTTCGACGTGCGGGATCACGGCAAGATGGTTCCGGCCGTCGGCGAGGCGGGCAAGACGGCGTGGTACTACATCGTCAACCGCGAGACCGGCAAGCTGATCCGCAAGTCCGAACCGTTCGACATGCAGAAGAACATGTTCGCGCAGCCGACGACGAAGGGCGTGCAGATGCTGCCGGGTGCGAATGGTGGCGCCGAGTGGTCGCCGCCGGCGTTCTCGCCGATGACCCGCGACGTGTACGTGATGGGCATGAACCAGCTCATGACCTTCACCAACGAGAAGAGCAGCCCGGCCATCCCCGGCCAGATCCGCCTCGGCAGCACGTTCAAGAATGTCGATCACGGCATCCAGAACGGCACGCTGACGGCGATCAACGTCGATACCGGCAAGATCCGCTGGAACGACACGCTGCCGGAGCCGATGATGGGCGGCGTCCTGGCGACGGCGGGCAACCTGGTGTTCACCGGGGAGGGCAATGGCTGGTTTGACGCGATGGACGCGAAGACCGGCAAGCGCCTGTGGCGGTTCAACCTCGGCGCCGGCGTGAACGCCCCGCCGGTTGCCTATTCGGTGAATGGCCGCGAATACATCGCGGTGGCCGCCGGTGGCAATTTCCAGCTCAGCTATCCGTATGGCGACGCGGTGGCGATCTTCGCGCTGCCGAAGAAGTAAGCTGGCCGCATGGCTTGAAGACGGGCCGGGGCGCGACGCGCTCCGGCCTTTTTCATGTCCCCGATCCGGGGAGACCTGATGCTTCAGCTGCCGCCAGGAAAGCCGCCAAGCGGGCTGGGGTTGAAGTTGATCTGCTCGTCCATCATCGCCTTCGCCATCTCCATCTCGGCGCGGGCCATGTGCATCATCGCCTCGTGCTCGCGCCGCGGCGCGATGGCAAAATCGGTATGATAGGTTCGGTTGATCTTGGTGATCAGCGTTTCGACATGAGTGATATCAGCCTTCATGGCGGCGGTCTGTTGCGGCGAGCGGGCTGTCGCGGCATCGCCCTGCTGGGCGAGGGCCGTGCCGGTGCCGGCGAGCGCGAGGGCGCCGAGCAGAAAGATTGTTTTCATCGTATCCTCCTTGCGTGATCCGTCGTGCGGATCGTCGCCGCCTCCCGCCTCCGCCCTTCCGGCATCGCTTCGTGCGGCTTCGTAAAGATGCCGGCTCAGGCTCGGGGATTCCAATGCCGTTTGATTATCGTTTCGATGCCGTGAGAGGCTGGGCGGGCGGCTCCTCGCATGAACCCAATGGCCGCCGGGTACTGAGCGGCATCCTGCATCGCTTTCGCGAGGGCTTGCGGTGACGAGCGCTTCCTGGGGGCTACGGGCCACGAACCAGTGTGATCAAGCGGTTCAACCGCTGGAGCCAACGAGGCCTCTGGCAGGAGGTCTTTGCGGCTCTTGTCGCCTGCGCGGACCCGCCGCGCATCGCCACACGCTAGAGCACGTTCCGATCCATCCGAATCGGATGCCGTGCTCTAACTTATTCATAAACAGAGCATCATCCGATCAGATGACTCCATCTGATCGGATGATGCTCCAAGACAAAACCGCACGAAATGTGCTCGCAGGTATCTGCCTCGTCCTCGCCGTCACATCATTGATCAGTCGAGTCCAGAACCTGGATCGACTTTGGAACGGCCGCTTTTCCGACGTGCCAACCGGGAAGCGGACCGACCGGTGTCGGCCCCGGCCTGGTTCACCCGTGCAGACCGGGTGCCTCCTGGCCCGTGCGGGCCACGTATTCGGTATATCCGCCGTCATAGTCATGGATACCTTCCCGGGTGAGCTCCAATACCCGGTTAGAAAGCGCGGCGAGGAAGTGGCGATCATGCGAGACGAACAACATGGTGCCCTCGTAGTTCGAGAGTGCGGTGATGAGCATCTCCTTCGTCGCGAGGTCGAGATGGTTGGTGGGCTCGTCAAGGACCAGGAAATTTGGCGGGTCGTAGAGCATCAACGCCATGACGAGCCGCGCCTTCTCCCCACCCGAGAGCTGGCGGCAGCGCTTTTCCACCTCGTCACCTGAGAAACCGAATGCCCCGGCCAGCGTACGCAGGCTACCCTGGCCCGCATGCGGGAAGGCAGCATCGAGTGTTGCGAAGATTGTGGCGTCGCCGTCCAGCTGGTCCATGGCGTGCTGGGCGAAGTAACCCATCTTCACGCTGCCCCCCAGGGTCACCGTGCCGGTATCGGGCGAAGTGCTGCCGGTTACCAGCTTCAGCAGCGTGGATTTGCCCGCGCCATTCACGCCGAGCACGCAGCAGCGCTCCTTGCGGCGGATCAGCAATTCGAGGCCGTCATAGATCACCTTGCTGCCATAGCGCTTGGAGACGCCGCGCAGCTTGGCTACGTCATCACCCGAACGCGGGGCGGGGCGGAACTCGAAGGCGATGGCCTGGCGTCGCTTGGGTGGCTCCACCCGGTCGATCTTGTCCAGTTTCTTCACCCGGCTCTGCACTTGCGCGGCGTGCGAGGCACGGGCCTTGAAGCGCTCGATGAACGCGATCTCCTTGGCGAGCGTCGCCTGCTGGCGCTCGAACTGCGCCTGCTGGTGCCTCTCATTCAGGGCGCTCTGGCGGGCGTAGAACTCATAGTCGCCGGAGAAGCTGGTGAGATTGCCGCCGTCGATCTCGATGACCTTGTTGATGATGCGGTTCATGAATTCGCGGTCGTGCGAGGTCATCATCAGCGCGCCGTCGTAACCGGCGAGGAACTGCTCCAGCCATATGAGGCTCTCCAGGTCGAGATGGTTGCTTGGCTCGTCCAGCAACATCACGTCCGGGCGCATGAGCAGAATGCGCGCAAGTGCCACGCGCATCTTCCAGCCGCCGGAGAGCAGGCCCACGTCGCCGTCCATCATCTCCTGGCTGAAGCCGAGGCCGTCGAGCACCTCGCGCGCCTTGCCCTCCAGTGCGTAGCCGCCCAGCTCCTCGAAGCGCGCCTGGACCTCGCCATAGCGTTCCAGGATGGTGTCCAGCTGGTCGGCCTTTTCGGGATCGGCCAGAGCGGCTTCGAGCTTTGCCAGTTCCTCACCCACCTCGCTCACCGGCCCGGCCCCTGCGATCACCTCGGCTACGGCGCTGCGGCCCGCCATCTCGCCGACATCCTGGCTGAACAAGCCAATGCTGATTCCGCGATCGATGAGGATGTTGCCCTCGTCGGGAGGCTCCTGACCGGTGATCATGCGAAACAGCGTGGACTTCCCAGCACCATTGGGGCCAACAAGGCCAATCTTCTCGCCCCGCTGCAAGGCAGCTGACGCCTCGACAAAGATCAGGCGGGTGCCGTTCTGCTTGCTGATATTATCCAGACGAATCATGAGTCCTCGGTGGCCGGAATTGCCGGAAGTTCTTAAAGCAACTCCCCGGGACCGTGAACCGCAGGGGCGTTGCCGAAATCAACCCGAAGCTCGGGTGCATCCGATCGCGTTCCAGCGGCTATATTCGTTGAGTTAAAAGTCATGGATCCGGTGGCGTGCCTTGCGCGGCTCAAGTCTTGATCGGGGCTCCGGCGACTCGCTTGTTGGCGGCGAATGGGCTTCCCGCACAGCCACCGCATGACCACCACCTTGGTCGCCGACCCGCGCATGACCAGCATGGTCGCGCCCATGGTGCTTGATGGGCCGATCAACGGCTACTGATTCGCAGCCCGCATTGCATTTATCCTTGTCCCGGAACTGCGGCCGGGCGACGTCGTCATCATGGATACCCTGTCGAGCCACAGACGTGCATCGGTGCAGGTGCTCATCGAGGCCGCAGGCGCAACACTACGCTTCCTCCCGCCCTATAGCCCTGACTTCAACCCGAACGGAAAAGCCTTCGCCCGCCTCGAGGCCATGCTGCAAAAAGCCGGTGAGCGAACCGTCTCTGGCATGTGGGACCTCGTCGGCAGGCTCGCCGATATCTTCAAGCCCGCCGAGTGCGCCAACGACTTCCGCTCATGCGGATAAGAACTTGATTGAGCGTAAGACGCTTGAGATGTCCTCGAATGGATCGGAACAACTGAAGGATTCAGCACTGCTGTGGAGCGGTTGCAGCGGAATTTCGGGTTCTCTGTCCCGGAGCAGATCCCTCGTGAGAATATGGCGTCCAATCAGCTGGACACCCGCAATAACCCTGTGAAGGTTGTTGAATTCGTGATTCACTGAGCGGGTCGTGAATTGGAGGCGGGTGGATGGAGGCGTGGTCGCTATTCGGGCTCTCGGAGCATCTTGAGCGTCTGAGCAAGACGGGGGACCCGCTGGAGGTTCTGGAAGCGACGGTCGATTTCGAGCATTTCCGTGGCTGGCTGGTTGAAGGGCTGGGCTACGGGGACGGAGCCAGGGGTGGCCGCCCGCCCTTCGACCCTGTTTCGATGTTCAAGGCGCTGATCCTTCAGGCCCAGCAGAATCTGAGCGATGCCAGGATGGAGTTCATGATCCGGGACCGCCTGTCCTGGATGCGCTTCCTGCGCTTTGATCTTGGCGGGCCGACGCCGGATGAGAACACGATCCGGCTGTTCCGTAACAAATTGACAGAGACGGGCACGCTGAAGCGGGTGATGAAGGCGTTCGACTGGCAATTTGAACCGCCCCGGGTTTGCCGGAGGCCATTTGAGTTAAGCTAAGCGGCGATCTTCATCTGGTCGAGTGTGGCGAAATATCGTTGTTCGGCTTCGGCGGGCGGGATGTTGCCGATCGGCTCGAGAAGGCGCCTGTGGTTAAACCAGTCGACCCATTCGAGCGTTGCGAACTCGACGGCCTCCAACGATTTCCACGGCCCGCGACGACGGATGACCTCGGTCTTGTAAAGGCCGTTGATGCTCTCGGCGAGAGCGTTGTCGTAGCTATCGCCGACACTGCCGACGGACGGTTCGATGCCGGCCTCCATCAGGCGCTCGGTGTATTTGATCGAGACATACTGGCTGCCCCGGTCGCTATGATGGACGAGCCCGCCGCTACGCACCGGGCGTCTGTCGTGAAGAGCCTGTTCCAGGGCATCGAGGACGAAGCCGGCATGCGCCGTGCGGCTTACCCGCCAGCCAACGATACGCCGGGCGAATGTATCGATGACAAACGCCACATACACAAAGCCCTGCCAGGTCGCGACATAAGTGAAGTCGGAGACCCAGAGCATATTCGGCGCCGGCGCCTGGAACTGGCGGTTGACGCGGTCCTGTGGGCAGGGTGTCGCCCTGTCGCTGATCGTCGTCCTGACCGGCTTGCCGCGGATCACGCCCTGCAGGCCGATGATCCGCATCAACCGCTCCACCGTGCAGCGGGCAACAGCGCATCCTTCCCGCTGCAACTGCCGCCAGACCTTGCGCGCACCGTAGACCTCGAAATTCTCCGCGAACACGCGCCGGATATCCGCCTCGAGCGCCTCATCCCGCCGGGCGCGTTCTGACCGCCTCTCGGGGTTGGCCCGCTTCGCTATATGCTCGTAGTAGGTCGATGGGGCGATCGGCAGGACCCTGCAGATCGGCTCGACCCCATAAGCCCCGCGGTGATCATCGATGAACGAGATCATGGTTTGAACCGGCGGTCGAGCTCCGCCTGGGCAAAATATGCCGACGCCTTGCGCAGGATCTCATTCGCCTGGCGAAGCTCGCGGTTCTCGCGTTCCAGTGCCTTCAGCTTCGCCGACACTTCCGACGGAACACCAGGCGAGCGGCCGCTGTCGCGATCCACCTTCTGCACCCATTCACGCAGCGTATGCGGTGAGCAGCCAAACTTCGCGGCTATCGACACCATCGCCCCTCCGCAGCATTCCACCTGCCAAGGCAGGCGGAACCTTGGCTGCTTCGCCCACCGCGAGGGAGTTCGCCCTCGTGCTCCAGCACCATCCGCACCGCCCGCTCGCGGACTTCAGGAGAAAACTTGTTCGTCGTCAGACTCGTCATGGCTCCATCCTATTTGGGAGTTGGAGCCTCCGGCAAACCCGGGGCGGTTCATTCGTGGAGATGCAGCATGAGCAAAACTCCTGCCGCCGATGCCGCACGTCTCGCCTTTCTCCTCAACGAACTTCGCCTGCCCAGCATCAAGCATCTCTGGCCCGATCTCGCCGCCCAGGCCGACAAGGAAGCCTGGCCTGCCGCACGCTTCCTGGCAGCGCTCGCCGAACACGAACTGGCCGACCGCGAACGGCGCCGCATCGAACGCCATCTCCTCGAAGCTCATCTGCCAATCGGCAAAACACTCGACAATTTCGACTTCAACGCCGTGCCGGTCATCAGCAAGGCCCACATCACCGCTCTCGCCTCCGGCAATGCCTGGATCGAACACGGCGCCAATTGTCTCGTGTTCGGGCCGCCCGGCGTCGGAAAATCGCATCTCGCTTCAGGTCTCGGCCGCGCCCTCATCGAAGCCGGCTTCCGCGTGCTGTTCGCCAGAACCACAGACCTCGTCCAGCGCCTGCAGGTCGCCAGGCAAGACCTCGCCCTCGAAGCCGCCATCACCAAACTCGACCGCTATCATCTGCTCATCCTCGATGATATCTCCTACGTCACCAAGGATCAGGCCGAGACCTCCGTGCTCTTCGAGCTGATCAGCCGGCGCTACGAGCATCGCTCCATCATGATCACCGCCAATCAGGCTTTCGGAGAATGGAACAAGATCTTTCCCGACCAGGCCATGACCTTGGCCGCTGTCGACCGCCTCGTTCACCACGCCACCATCATCGAAATGAATGTCGAAAGCTACCGGCGCCGCACCGCTATCGCGCGCAAACGAGCCACAGGAAGGCCGCCAGCCAGGCAAACCCCAAATTCAGAAACCTGATCGACGCCGCCTGATCGCCGCTCAGCGACAATCAACAAAAACCCACTTGCCATCCAACTCAAAACCCATATCCTCACCCCCGTCGCCGTCAGCTTTTCTCATGCTGATTGTCGCTCCTTCTCACCCAGATTGTCGCGCTACAGGGCGGTGACCTCGGCCGCGCAACCGGATGGGCGGATGCTGTCGCGACTGGTGAGCACACAGAATTCCTCCTCGGAGGTCTGGGCCGACAGCGCCTATCGCTCGCAGACAAACGAGAAATGGCTGGCATCAAGGATGTTGGTCAGCCGCATTCGCCGGCGCAAGCCGGCCGACAAGCCGATGCCGCGACATGTCGCGCGGGCCAATGCCGCGAAATCGTCGATCCGTGCCCATGTCGAACACGTCTTCGCCCACCAGAAGAACAGGTTCGGCCTGTTCATCCGCACCCGCCCTGCACGCCGCTTGCCGGGCCGCGTTCCCCGCCTGGAATGTCACGCCCGCCGAAATAGGGGCGATCCTGACCGCCGCCGGGTGGAAGCATCTCCAGTGGCGGGAAAGGCGCGGAAATCCTGACAATCGGGTGCGGGGATATCAGCCGCACCGGCTGGGGGAAGTAGGACGGGCGAGCAACGGTTAACCACCGCGCGCGCGTCTAGTTTCGTTGTGGCGTGACGCGTTCTGTCAAAGGAATTGATGTTTTTAGATTTGGTCTACCAACTTTTTTCAAAACGAAAAATCCATATTCAAATTTTTATCCTCACCAGCAATAGTTTTGCCATATTTCACTTGATCGCATTGCGTCTTACTTGGCTTAAAATGTTGGAAATTTAAAATCGATATAAAAAAATTCTCTATTTTCTTATCTTTTGTTTTTGTGTTCATTGTTGGATTAATAAATAAGTATTGATGATAATAATATAATTGATTAAATATAACCTGTTTATACCAAGAGTTTGAACGAATGTTGCACGTGTATGCAACATAGGCAACAATCACATTATGCTTCAAATCACTTATTTCTGATTTATTTTGCTCGTCTAATTTCCTTTGATCTTTGTATAAAAGTTGTTGAAGGGGAGATTTATTTCTGTCGGTTGTTCCTGCATTTATTATATCATTCCCTATAGACGCAAGATATTTCTCCACAATCCTGCTATGCTTCCAAGTGGAAATAGATATGGGTGGGGCTGCAATTCCGCTCGCAGGGTAAGCGGCCATGATCATAGCCAAGAGACAGTAGATAGATCTCACCGTTGACCTCCCATGATCATGGAGCCAAGCACAGATGACGCTTGTTCCTCAATCGTTTGTGTTCTGTTTTAGAAATTATCTGCCTCGTAATACCTCCGCGACCGTTTCCATTCGCTCACACGCCGCGCCCGGTGCGGACTGCGGACATGTTTTGCGGACCTGCACCCAGCCGGAGACAGGGCGGGCGAAATCCCCGCAGGTCGCATGGCTGGGGGAGGATCCATAGTTGCCGGGCCGGAGGTGCGACCTCGCCCGCCTGACCGCACAACATGCCGCAACCTTACGCGCGTGCGTGTATGCGTATTGCTTGCCTAACCCCCCTGATCCCCGACCGGCGAGGCGGACGAATCGAGAGCGGCGGAGACGATCACGCAACCGTCATTCGGACGCGACCGGAGACACCAAATTGCCGACGAGTGCGGTCCCGTTGGTATCCCGAACATATTCAATTTTCGCTAATGTTTCGCACAACCACTTGAAAACGTTGGTGGAGCCAATCGGAATCGAACCGACGACCTCCTGAATGCCATTCAGGCGCTCTCCCAACTGAGCTATGGCCCCACCGTGCGTGAGGGCCCTATTAGACCGAGTTCGCGCCCGCGGCAAGAGCATCGGAGGACAAACCGGCCATGAAATATGCCGTGGGCAATATGGGGAGGCATTGCAGGCGGCAGTTCGGGTGCCGGGCGAGGCGGAAAAACTGTACAAATGTTCAATTTCGGATCGACACGAGAGACCTAGGCCGGTAGTGTGGCGGTGCACCAGGGAGACGACGCCATGTCCATGATCGTCGACAGACGCGACCTCGACTTCATCCTGTTCGACCTGCTCGGGATGGAGCAACTGCTGCACCACGAGCGCTTCGCCGGATTCGACCGCGATGCCTGCGCCCAGATGCTCGACACCGCGCAAGCCATCGCCGAGGAGCAGTTCCTGCCGATCGCCGCCGAGGTGGACGCAAACGAGCCGCGCTTCGTCAATGGAAGGGTCGAGATGCCGGAGGGCACCGGACGCGCGCTGCGCGCATGCGCCGAGGCGGGGTTCTTCGCCCTGCCCTTCGCGCTGGAGCATGGCGGGTTGCAGGCGCCGCGCGTGCTGCACACGGCGGCCAGCGGCATCTTCACCTGTGCGAATACGGCCGTCGCCAATTACGCCTTCCTCACCGTCGGCGCGGCAAACCTGCTTGCCGCCTTTGGCAACGAAGCGCTGCGCCGGCGCTTCCTGCCGCCGATGCTGGAGGGACGCTGGTTCGGCACGATGTGTCTTTCCGAACCGCAGGCCGGCTCGTCGCTCGCCGACATCACCACCACCGCGACACCGCGCGACGACGGCACGTTTTCGCTCCGCGGCAGCAAGATGTGGATTTCGGGCGGGGATCAGGAAATTTCGGAAAATATTGTCCATATGGTGCTCGCGCGGATCGCCGGCGCGCCGGCAGGAACGCGCGGCATTTCGCTGTTTCTCGTGCCCAAGCGCCGCGTTGATGAAAGCGGCGCCGTTGGCGAGCACAACAACATCGCCCTTGCCGGGCTGAACCACAAGATGGGCCAGCGCGGCACCACCAACTGTCTGCTCAATTTCGGCGAGAGCGGCGAGACGATCGGGCATCTGATCGGCGCGGCGCATCGCGGCCTCGAATACATGTTCCAGATGATGAACGAGGCGCGCATCGGCGTCGGCCATGCCGCGACCATGTCCGCACTCGCCGGCTATCGTCATTCGGCGGAATACGCCCGCACCCGCACGCAAGGCCGCAAGGCCGGGCAGAAGGACCCGTCCGCCTCGCCCGTGCCGATCGTCGAGCACGCCGATATCCGCCGCATGCTGCTGGCCCAGAAGGCGGCGGTGGAGGGCGCGCAGGCGCTCTGCCTCTATGCCGCGCAACTGGTCGACCGGCAGGAGATCGCGACCGACGCGGATGAGGCCGAATGGCTCGGCACGCTGCTCGGGCTGCTGACGCCGGTGGTGAAATCCTGGCCGTCGGAGCATTGCCTCGAAGCCAACAAATGGGCGATGCAGATCCTCGGCGGCTATGGCTACACGCGGGACTATCCGCTGGAGCGGCTCTATCGCGACAACCGGCTGAATCACATTCACGAAGGCACGTTCGGCATCCAGGGCATCGACCTCGTGGGCCGTAAGCTCGGCGGCGACAATGGCGATGCGCTGCGCCGCTTCGCCGCACAGATGCGCGAGACCGCCGCCATCGCCGCCCCGCATCCGGCCCTCGCGAACGAGGCCGCCCGCCTCGTGGCGGCACTCGACCAGCTCGGCGTCACCGCCAATGCCCTGCTCGCCTGCGCCGACCTGCCACGCCGCCTCGCCAATGCGACCTTATTTCTCGACGCATTCGGCCATGTCGTCATCGGCTGGCTCTGGTTGTGGCAGGCACTCGTTTCGGCCGCCTCGCTGGACGGTAACCCTCCACCGCCCGACAGGCTCTTTCACGAGGGCAAGCTACTGACATGCCGTTATTTCATGGCGCATGAGCTGCCGCTGGCGGTTGCCCGACTTGCACTTTGCGCGACCCTCGAGACCAGCAGCCTCGACGCGCCGGCAGCGCTGTTCGCTCTCTGACGCAGGGCGGCAGCCCATGGTGCAGGATCGCAGCCTACGCACAAAACAGCGGATTCATGAAGGTGCCGTCAGCGTTCTTGCCAAGGGCGGGGTTGCCGGGCTTACCCATCGCGCGGTCGCTGCCACCGCAGGTGTCAGCCTCGCCGCGACAACATATCATTTTGAATCCAAAACAGACCTCATCGCCAGCGCCTCACGCCATCTGATGAGCGGCTATCTCGACGCCTTCGCCCGGCTCGAACGCCGCGTCAGCGCCGGCGAGGCGACCGGGGTTGCGCGGATCGACGATCTTGTCATGCGCGTCGTGCTCAATGCGCTGGGGCGCGAGCGGACGCGCTCGCTGGCCTGGTGCGAGCTGATCCTGCATGGCGGGCGCGGCGATGCGGGACGGCTACTGGCACAGGGATGGTACGCACGGCTCGATGAAATCTGGCATGCCATCGGCCAAAATCTCGGCTTCGGGCAGGACCGCAGCGTGGCCCGCGCGGCGATCGACCGGGCGATCGGGCTGACCTTTCTGCTCCACCCGCTCGGGCTTGAGCAGGAAGCGGCGCGCGATTTCATCGAAGGCCGGCTCGATCCCGCGCAACTCGGCCCGCCCGCCCCCACGGCGGACGACGATGCCGTCCCCGCCAGCGCCCGCCATTTCGAGACCCGCGAGCGGATCGTGCAGGCGACGATCGACATTCTCGTCGAGTCAGGCGCCGGGGCAGTAAGCTGGGCCGCCATCGCCCAGCGCGCCGGCCTCGCCCGCAGCGGCCCGGCCTATTATTTCCCGGCGATCGGCGCGCTGCTCGCCACGGCACAGGTCGCGCTGTTCGACCGGGCGAAGGCGCGCTACCGCGCAGGCTTCGGCGCGATCGACCCCGCCGGGATCGATGAGGTGCGGCTGGTCGATCTCACCACGGCGATCTGGTTTCGCGAGGTGCTGGAACATGCGCGCGAGGCGCTTGGGCATTACGCCGTGTTTCTCCGCGCCGCCCAGGCTCCAGGAGAAAGCATGGTGCTGCGCGCGGCTCTCGCGGCCACGCTGCGCGACCAGCACGGCGCCTGGCGCCGGCGGCTGGCGGCGATCGCCGTAGCACCGCCGCACCCTGCCGGCCCGCTCGCGGTGCAGGCCCTCTTCGTCGGCAAGCTGATCCGTGCTGCCGCCACCGGGGCGGACACGGCGCTGCTCGCGCTGGCGCGGGAGGATTTTGCCGCCGCGATCGCCGGGGCAATCCGCCCTGAAAAACCGTACGCTCATCCAAAACCGGCTTGCCAGCCGGGCCCGCCTGGCTTAGCTGAACAGAGCGAAGCGCCGCTTCGCGGCCCGGAACCATAAGGGAGGACCGGCATGATCGACCCGGCATCACTGTTTTCGCTGCAGGGGCGTGTCGCCCTCGTCACTGGCGGCTCGCGCGGCATCGGCCGGATGATCGCCGAAGGGTTTCTCGCCCAGGGCGCGCGGGTCTACATCTCGGCGCGCAAGGCGGAGCAGTGCCACGCCGCGGCGGCCGAACTCGGCCCCGATTGCATCGCCGTGCCGGCGGATATCTCGACGGTCGAGGGCGCGCGCGCGCTGGCCGCGACAATCACCGCGCGCGAACCGGCGCTCGACATCCTGGTCAACAACGCGGGTGCGGCCTGGGGCGCGCCGTTCGAGAGTTTCCCGGAACATGGCTGGGACAAGGTGTTCGACGTCAATGTGAAGGCGCCATTCTTCCTCACCCAGGCGCTGCATGGCGCGCTGAAGGCAGCGGCGCGGCCCGACCGCCCGGCCAAGGTGATCTGCGTCGGCTCGATCGACGGGCTGCGCGTCAATGCCTGGGAGACCTACAGCTACCAGGCCTCGAAAGCGGCGATCCATCACCTGATGCGGCGCATGGCGGCACGGCTGATCCACGACAATATCGTCGCCAGCGCGATCGCCCCCGGCGCGTTTCCCTCCGAGATGAACCGCGCCGCGCGCGACCGGGGCGAGGCCGTCGCCGCCGCCATTCCCGCCCGCCGCATCGGCCGCGCCGAGGACATGGCGGGTGCTGCGATCTATCTTGCCAGCCGCGCCGGCGATTACGTCGTCGGCCAGGTGCTTACCGTCGATGGCGGGCTCGTTGCCGCCAACCCGGTGGAGACGGCCGAACCCTGAGTCCGTCCCACCCATTTTCCGCCAGAGGAGCGAACAGACATGCGTGACGCCGTGATCGTCTCGACCGCCAGAACCCCGATCGGCCGCGCCTATCGCGGTGCCTTCAACGCCACCCCCGCCCCCACCCTCGCCGCCCACGCGCTGCGCGAGGCGGTGCGCCGCGCCGGGATCGACCCCGCCGAGATCGACGACTGCCTGATCGGCAGCGCCCTGCCCCAGGGCGGGCAGCACACGATCGGCCGCACCGCCGCCCTCCGCGCCGGCCTGCCCGTAACCGTGCCTGGCATGACGATGGACCGGCAATGTTCCTCGGGCCTGATGGCCATCGCCACCGCGGCGAAGCAGGTCATCGTCGACCGGATGGACGTGGTGCTGGCCGGCGGCGTCGAGTCGATCTCGACGGTGCAGACCGAGGCGATGCGGGTGGATCGCGATCCCGAACTCCTCGCCCTGCACGCCAACACCTACATGCCGATGATCGACACCGCCGAGGTGGTGGCGAAGCGCTACAACGTCTCGCGCGAGGCACAGGACGCCTACGCCCTGCAATCGCAGCTTCGCACCGCCAGCGCCCAGCAGGCCGGCCGGTTCGATGCCGAGATCATCCCCGTCACCGCGACCAAGACGGTGACGGACCGCGCGACCGGCGCCGCCAGTCAGCAGACCGTCACCCTCGCCGCCGATGAGGGCAACCGGCCGGAGACGACCGCCGAGGGCCTCGCCGGGCTCAAGCCGGTGCGCGAGGGCGGCTGCATCACCGCGGGCAATGCCAGCCAGCTCTCGGATGGCGCCTCGGCCTGCGTGGTGATGGAGGCGAAGCTCGCCGAGCAGCGCGGCCTGCAGCCGCTCGGCCGCTATGTCGGCATGGCCGTTGCCGGCACCGAGCCCGACGAGATGGGCATAGGTCCGGTCTTCGCGGTGCCGAAGCTGCTCTCGCGCTTCGGGCTCAGCGTCGGGGATATCGGCCTGTGGGAGCTGAACGAGGCCTTTGCGGTGCAGGTGCTCTATTGCCGCGACCGTCTCGGCGTACCCGACGAACTGCTCAATGTCGATGGCGGCTCGATCTCGATCGGCCACCCCTATGGCATGTCCGGCGCGCGCATGGTCGGCCACGCGCTGATCGAGGGCAAGCGCCGCGGAGCGCGCCACGTGGTGGTGACGATGTGCGTGGGCGGCGGGATGGGTGCTGCCGGCCTGTTCGAGGTTCTGTGAGCGCCCCGGCGCTCACCCTCGCCGACTATCGCGCGCTGGTCGGCGCCGAGGTCGGCTGTTCGGACTGGATGGAGGTCGGCCAGGCGCGCATCGACGCCTTCGCCGAGGTGACTGACGATGACCAGTTCATCCATGTCGATCCCGAGCGCGCGCGCGAAACCCCGTTCGGCGGGACCATCGCGCACGGCTTTCTCACCCTCTCGCTGCTCAGCCGCATGGCCTACGATACGCTGCCGCGGCTCGCGGGGGTGGCGATGTCGGTGAATTACGGGATGAACAGCCTGCGGTTTCTGGCCCCGGTGCGCGCGGGGGCGCGCATTCGCGGCCGCTTCGCCCTTGCCGGCCTCGCCGAGAAGGGCGAGGGCCGCATCCTGCTCACCCATGACGTGACGGTGGAAATCGAGAACCAGCCGAAGCCGGCGCTGGTCGCGCAATGGCTCTCGATGCTCGCCCTCGCGTGATCGCCCCTGCTCTGGTCGGGGCTGCGCGCCCCGGCTAACCTCCGACCCTTGCCCGCCACGGGCTGAACCGTTCGGAGGTCCCTGATGGAATACACGAAACTCGGCGCCACCGGCCTTGAGGTCTCGCGCATCTGCGTCGGCTGCATGAGCTTCGGCGTGCCCGACCGCGGCAACCACGCCTGGACGCTCGACGAGGCGAACAGCCGCCCGATCATCCGCCGCGCGCTCGAAGCCGGCATCAATTTCTTCGACACCGCCAATGTCTATTCCGACGGCACCAGCGAGGAAATCGTCGGCCGCGCCCTGCGCGACTACGCACGGCGCGATGAGGTGGTGATCGCGACCAAGGTCAACGGCCGGATGCGCCCCGGGCCGAACGGCGCCGGCCTGTCCCGCCGCGCGATCATGACCGAGATCGACAACAGCCTCCGCCGCCTCGGCACCGACCATGTCGATCTCTACCAGATCCACCGCTGGGACTATTCGACGCCGATCGAGGAAACGCTGGAGGCGCTGCACGACGTGGTGAAGGCGGGCAAGGCCCGCTATATCGGCGCCTCCTCGATGTTCGCCTGGCAATTCGCCAACGCGCTGGCCATCGCCGAGCGTCATGGCTGGACGCGCTTCGTCTCGATGCAGAACTACCTCAACCTGCTCTATCGCGAGGAGGAGCGCGAGATGCTGCCGCTCTGCCGCGCCGCCGGCGTCGGCGTGATCCCCTGGAGCCCGCTCGCCCGCGGCCGCCTCACCCGCGACTGGGACGACGCCACCGCCCGCGCCGAGACCGACGAATTCGGCAAGACGCTCTACGCCGCCACCGAAACGGCCGACCGCAAGGTGGTCGAGGCCGTCGCCACGATCGCCGGCGAACGCGGCCTCAAGCGCGCGCAGGTCGCCCTCGCCTGGGTGCTGTCACGCCCTGGCGTCACCGCGCCGATCGTCGGCGCCACGAAGCTCGCCCATCTGGAGGACGCGATCGAGGCGATCGGCGTCACCCTCGGCGCCGAGGAGATCGGCCGGCTCGAAACCCCCTACGTGCCACACGCGGTGGTCGGCTTCTCGTAACCGGGATCGGACGGGCCTGGATCAGGCGCTACGGAATCAGACGGGAAGCCTGTCCTCGGCGTCGGTCAGTCCCGGCGCCGTCGCCCAGGCGAGTTCCACCAGCGTGACGATCCGCCGCCCCGCCCCGTCGAGCTGGCAGACGATCAGCCCCTGCTCTTCCATATAGGCGAGCAGCCGCCGCGCCCGGCCAAGCGAGCGGGTGCCATAGGCCCGCGCAATCGCCGGGTCGCCCGGACAGGGCAGGCCGTCGCGCGCGGCGCGGGCGATCATCAGGTAAATCCCCTGCATGTCCTCGGGCAGGATGGCGGCGCGGCCCAGCACGTCCTGCCAGACCGCGTCCTCCGCCATCGCCGCACTGATGCCGGCGCGCGCGCGGGTCAGCATCCGGCGGAAAGCGGCGAGATCGGGGGCGGCAGCGCCGAGTGCCTCGATCCGGCAGCGGACGAGAAAATCCTGATACAGTACACCGACCGGGCGGAATCCCGCCTCGGGATCGGCCAGGAGATCGGCAAGGATGCGCTCGAGCCGCGCCTGAAGCTCGGCCCGTTCGGCCGGGCTCTGCGGCGGCTGCGCCTCGGCGCTCGTCTCCTCCACCACCGGCCGGGCCGCCATCAACTGGCTCAGCAGGTCGGGCGGCGGCGGGGATGGGGCGCGACGCGGCGGGCGCGCGGCCTCGGGCGGCGGCGGGGCGAGGATGACGGTCTGCGCATCCTCGATCGCGGCCTGGGGCAACGGGGTGAGGCGCGGGGTTGCATGCCGCGCCTCGGTCTCGGTCGGCCCGATCCGCAGGGCGAGCGGCCGGCGCGACAGGGCGGGGCCGAGGGCGATGAAATGCCCGCGCTCCAGGTCGCGGAACGCCTCCGCCTGCCGCCGCTCCATGCCGAGCAGGTCGGCGGCGCGGGCCATGTCGATATCGAGAAAGGTCCGCCCCATCAGGAAATTCGAGGCCTCGGCGGCGACGTTCTTGGCCAGCTTGGCCAGCCGCTGGGTCGCGATGATGCCGGCGAGCCCACGCTTGCGGCCGCGGCACATCAGGTTGGTCATCGCGCCCAGCGAGAGCTTGCGCGCCTCGTCCGACACCTCGCCGGCGGCGGCGGGGGCGAAGAGCTGCGCCTCGTCGACCACGACCAGCATCGGATACCAGTGATCGCGCGGGACCTCGAACAGCCCGCCGAGAAAAGCGGCGGCCCGGCGCATCTGGTTCTCGGCGTCGAGCCCCTCGAGATTCAGCACGGCGGAGACACGGTGCGCGCGGGCGCGCTCGCCGGCCAGTTGCAGCGTTGGCTCGGAATGCGCTTCGGCATCGATCACCAGATGGCCGAATCGGGCGGCAAGGGTGACGAAATCGCCCTCGGGATCGATGATCGCCTGTTGAACCCAGGCAGCACTCTGCTCGAGCAGGCGGCGGAGCAGGTGGGACTTGCCGGAACCGGAATTGCCCTGGACCAGCAATCTCGTGGCCAGCAGTTCCTCAAGGTCGAGAACGGCAGGCGCGTTGCCGGCCGCCATACCCATCTCGATCGCCACTGTCATGGTCCGATTCGTCGCCTCCTGATGCGAGTCCCTGCCGGGCCGGCCGGTCTGCCGGGGCGGGACTGCGTGCTTCGTCAATGGGATAGGCGCGGCATCCGGCCTTGCCTGGTGCGTGACCCGCTCCGGGGGGTTCGGCTTATCAACCAGGGGCCACCGCGTCGAGACGCGATAACAGGATACGGTGGGCAAGATTGACGAAATTATGTGTAATTCTGTGCTTTGCCGTAACGTATCGTTAAGTTTTGCGGAGTACATACAGTCTTGCACGAGCGCAAAACAGCGTGCGCCGGCTGCAACAACCGCTGCCGCAGGCCGTGCAAAACGCACGGGGACCGCGCCCGCCGCCGAAAAATGTCGTCGGCAATTCGGTGACTGCCGTGAGAGAGCGGCACCTTTCTGCCCCTCCCCGCCTTGCGGGGCCCCGCGCGACAGGGGTGATAGGTAAATGCGCGGGATGGAGCCATGCAGCGCAGATTCGTGCTGCACGGAAGCTTGGTGAACAGGATTGCGATGGACAGAGCGACTTGGCGCAGAGTGGTGCGGCTCAGGCGGCGAGCAGCGATGCAAATCCAGTCATCCAGAATTCGGCATTCGCCAGGTCGTTGATGCAGAGGCAGCCTTGCGGGGCGAAGCGGGTCGCCCGTTCGAGAAGCTGGATGTCCGCCTCGTGCTCGCGCGCCACATGCGGATCCTCGAAGAAGATCAGCCGCCGGCAGCGCCCTTCCAGCACCTCCTCGGCGATCTGCGCGTCGCCGCCCCGCGGGCCGGACTGGAAGGCGGTGGACCAGCCCGGAACGGGCGGAGGCAGAACCGGGCGCAGCGACGCCGCCTCGGCCGCCATCCGCGCCGGAACCTCGCCGTTCAGCAGCCCGCCGGTCGTGCCCGTGGCAAGGCGCCGGCCGAAGCGCGACAGAAGCGCATGGTGCCGCCGGGCGAATTCCAGCATCACCTTCTTCTGGGTGTCGTGGGCGATCAGCCCGATCGTCTCGGACGCGACGGCTTCGGGCCGCATCCAGTGTGCGAGTTGCGCGGCAAGACCGGTGCGGTCGATGCCGGCGAGGCTGTGCCAGACCAGGGCGAGCCATTCCGAGGCCGCACCGCGGTTGGTCAGGAACGGCCGCCCATGCACGACGCATTGCCGCTTCAGCGCCTGCATCTCGGGGAACACGCCGATCGGGTCGACCGGGTCGATCAGGTAGATCACGAAATCGAGCGCCGCACGGCCGGAGGCGTCCGGCACCACCATCGAGGTCAGGGTGATCACCCCGCCCTCGCGCGCGGGGCGCAGGCGGGTGGGCGGGTTGGCGCCGAGCAGGCCGGAGGCGAGGATCGCGTCGCAGGTGGCGCCCACCGCATGCAGTCGCACAACGGGTGCTGCGAGGAGCGGTGCGAAGTCACGCAGGAGGGCGAACAGCGGCGAAGCCGTGCCACCGCGCAAGGCCGCCGACGCCGCGATGCCGATCCGCACGACGCCCGTTTCATCGCCGCCCGTTTCATTGCCGCGCGTCACTGTCATGTCCCGCCTCCCTGCCATGCCATTCGCCTGCCGCAACACGGAGAGTCCGAGCCGGCGGCGGAAAAATCAATAGGGCGCAGCGGGACGCGGAGGAGCGATTCAGCCGCCATTAACTATTATATTGTATCCAATTTTTAGAACGATTTGTAACTGAATATTTTTGTTTTATTATCAGGAGTTTGCCGATGGAATTGCGTTTTCTCGGCGGATACCGACATCTTCACGCGGCCGTGGACGCGATGGCCGGTCTCGTGCGGGTGGATGCAAATGGCGCGATCATCGATGCAAACCCGACATTTTGTGCGCTGCTTGGCGGCGCGCGGGCGGATTTCGTCAGCCGGGATCGGGCTGGGCTGATCGGCGACGTCGTCGATCCGGACTATCTCCGCCATCTCGCGGAGGGAACGGGATGGGAAGGCACGCAGACGCTTCTCGGCCCCGGAGGACGCAGGGTGCCGGTCCGGCTGGTGGCGCAGCGGGTGGATGGCGGGGCGGGCGAAACGGCAGAGCTGGTGCTGGCGGTTTCGGAAGCGGAGTTGCGGGAGATGCACGAGGCGCGCGGCCTGCGGACCATCGCAAGCGGACGCGGCATGATCGAGTGCGCGCCGGATGGCACCATTCTCGACGTCAACAACAATTTTCTCCGCGCGGTCGGCTACCGGCGGGACGAGCTGATCGGCCGGCATCACCGGGTGCTGACCGTGGCGGACGAGGCGACGAGCGAGGCCTATCGCCAGTTCTGGGAACGGCTGCGCGCCGGCGAGCATTTCGTCACCGAAATCGCCCGGCGCCACCGTGACGGCCATACGGTCTGGCTGGCCGAATCGTACAATGGGATGCGCGATGCCGCAGGTGCGGTGACCAGCGTAATGATATTCGCCTCGGACGTGACCGACCGGGTGCAGGCCGTCGAGACGATCAAGCAAGCGCTGGATGGGCTCGCGACCGGCGTGCTCGATGTATCGCTGCCGGAGGGGCTGCCAGCGCCGTTCGATGTGATCGCCGCAGACCTTAACGGCGCGGCCGCCGCGCTCAGGACCACATTGCGGCAAGTGCGGGATTCCTCGTCCGTGATCGATGGAAGCCTGCGTGAAATCCGCGCGGCGGCCGACGACCTGGCACGGCGCACGGAGGGAGAGGCTGCAAGCCTCGAACAGTCGTCCGCGGCCCTGGCCCAGCTCGACAAGCACCTGCGTGCCACCGCCAATGAAGCGAAGCAGGCCGGGGAAACCGCGGCGGCGACTGCCGGCAAGGCAGATGAATCGAACCGGCTGGTGAGTGAAGCGGTCGATGCGATGCGAGCGATCGAGTCCTCGTCGGCAGAAATCGCACAGATCATCGACCTGATCGAGGAAGTCGGGTTCCAGACCAACCTTCTGGCGTTGAATGCCGGGGTGGAGGCGGCGCGGGCCGGCGAGGCCGGGCGCGGCTTCGCTGTGGTCGCATCGGAAGTGCGGGCCCTCGCCCAGCGCTCGTCAGACGCGGCGAAGCGGATCACCCCTCTCATTCTCGGCTCGCGCCGCCAGGTGGCGGCCGGCGTCGATCTGGTTGGACGAACCGGCGAGGCGTTGCAGGGGATTTTCCGCGACGTCGAGGCGATGAACAGGCGGATTGCGGAGATGGCAACGGCGATTACCGCACAATCGGACGACATCGGCGCAATCAATTCCGCAATCGGCTATCTCGACCAGGCGGTCCAGCAGAACGCGGCGATGGCCGAAGAGGCGAATGCCGCCACCGCGACGCTTGCCGGTCAGGCGGAGGCGCTTTCGCGGATCGTCGGGCGGTTCAGCTTCGACTCCAGCACGGCGCGGCAGGTTGCGCCCGTGCAGCTGCGCGTGGTTCGGGCCCGGGCGTCGTGAGCCCGCGCTGCGCGAGGGGTCAGGGGGACGGTTGCGCTAGAGCACGTTCCGATCCATCCGGATCGGATGCCGTGCTCTATCTTGTTGATAATTCGAGCATCTTTATCCGATCAGATGATTCCATCTGATCGGATGATGCTCTAGGTGCGCCGGGTGCAGCGAGCTGCCCCGGGCGACGAGGCGCAGCCCGACCTCGATGCGCTCGGGTGAAAGGATTTCGCCGCGGCGGCTTGCGGCGACCGCGCGGGCCAGCATCGCCCCGGCGCGCTCACCGATTCCCCGCGCATCGACCGCCACGGTACTGATCGCCGGCACAGCGCAGCGCGACACCTCGAAATCGCCGAAGCCGCCGATCGCGATCCGCTCCGGCACGGCGATGCCCCGTCGCTGGCATTCGCCGATCGCGCCGAAGGCGATCAGGTCGCTCGCGCAGACCACCGCATCGGTCTCCGGCCAGCGTTCCAGCAGCCGCGCCATTCCCTCAGCACCGTGCCGCATCGACAGCGGCGGCTGGCCGTGGCGGAAGACCAGCGGCGGGCCGAGCCCGGACGCCGCCAGCGTCTCCTCATAGCCGCGGCCGCGCTCCTCGCCGCGTGGATCACGCCGCGAGGCGCCGCCGAGAAAGGCGATGCGCCGCCGCCCGATCGCGGCGAGATGCGCCGTCATCACAGCGCCCGCCGCGCGGTTGGAGAAGCCGACCACCCCGCCGATGGGGGATGCGGGCAGATCCCATGTCTCGACCACCGGCAACGCCGAGCGACTGAGCAAGGCGGCAACGCGCCGGCTATGCGCTCCGCCGGTCAGCACGATTCCCTCCGGCCGGTGCCGCATCAGCGTCTGCAGCAGCTCTTCCTCGCGCGCGCTGCTGTAGAGCGTGGTGCCCAGCAGCAGGTCCAGTCCGGCCTGGCGCAACGCCGCCTCCAGCCCGGCGACGGTTTCGGCGAAGTTCGAATTGTCCATCGAGGGCACGATGGCGGCGACGAAACCCGACCGCCGGCTGGCCAGCGCGCCCGCCGCCGCATGCGGGACATAGCCGAGCCGGGATACCGCCTCCATGATCCGCGCCCGCGTCGGCGCCGCCACCACAGCACCGCGCAGCGCCCGCGAGACGGTCATTTTCGACACGCCTGCAGCGGCGGCGACATCGTCCATCGTCGGCGCGCGGCGGAGCGGCGGAGCCATCGCGCCGGCGCCTAGAAGGCGAGCTGGACCTTCACCGCTCGCGCCTTGTCCGCCGCGAGCGCGAAGGCTTCCACCGCCCGCTCGGCCGGCAGCACCGCGCTGAGCAGCGGGTCGGGGTCGATCGCGCCAGAGGCGAGCAGCGCCACCGCCTCGGCGAATTCGGGGCCGAAGCGGAAGGCGCCGGCCAGCTCGATTTCCTTGCTTACCAGTGCCATCAGCGGCAGGGTCATGTCACCGCCGAGGCCGAGTTGGACGATCCGCCCCTGCGGGCGCACCACCCCGATAAGCCCGGCGAGCGAGGATGCCGCGCCCGATGCCTCGATCGCGACGTCGAACCAGCCCTTGCCTTCGGCGAAGCGGGCCAACCCGTCCTTCTCGCGGGCGAGATCGACCGTTTCGGTGGCGCCCAGCCTTGCCGCGAGGGCGAGCGGGCCGCCAAGCACATCGCAGGCGACGATTTCGGCGGCACCGCGATGCCTTGCTGCGAGCAGGGCGAGCAGGCCGATTGGCCCCATCCCCGCGATGATCACCCGCATCCCCGGCCCGATCGCCGCCCGTGTTGCGGCGTGCAGGCCGACGGCAAGCGGCTCGGCGAAGGCGGCGCGCTCGACCGTCAGCCCCGCCGGCAGCCGCACGAGTTGGCGCGCCGGCACCGTGATCGCGGCGCGGAACGCGCCGTGGATGTGCGGCCGGCGCATCGCGCTGCCGAAGAACCGCATGTCGGTGCAATGCTGTGTCACCCCGGCAGTGCAGAACCGGCAGGTGCCGCAGGGCAGCGACGGGTCGATCGCCACCGCCTCGCCGGGCACAAAGCCCGATGCTGCGCCGGCATCCTGCACCTCGCCGGCGACCTCGTGGCCGAGCACCATCGGCTCGGCCAGCCGCACCGGGCCGAAGCCGCCGTGGCGCATGTAATGCAGGTCCGAGCCGCAGATCCCGCCGCGGCTTATTCGCACGCGCACTTCGTCCGGCCCTGGCGGCGGCGCCGGGCGGTCCTCGATCCGGAGATCGCCGGCACCGTGGATCACGATCGCGGTCATGGTGATTTCCTCCTTGAGCGGTGGGCCGGGTTCGTGTTACGCCATGAAATTGTTACCGCTAACATGCGCCGGTTTGGGCGCTTCGGCAAGCATCCGGCGTGAGCTGGCACGAAATTCGAGACCGGCGCGGGCCGGCGGATCAGAAAAATGACCGGCGCAGACCGGTCGAGGGATGGATACGTGGGACTGAAGCTGTTCGACCTTTCGGGCCGCAGGGCCCTGATCACCGGCGGGCGCAGCGGCATCGGCCGCGCCATCGCCACCGGTCTCGCCGAGGCCGGGGCGACGGTGATCCTGAACGCGCGTGATGCCGGCCGGCTGGAGGCCGCCACCGCCGAGCTGCGCACCCTTGGGCTCGACGCCCATGCCGCCTGTTTCGACGTCACCGACGCCGACGCCACCGCCGAGGCCATCGCTCGGATCGAGGCGGAGGGGCCGATCGACATTCTGGTCAACAATGCCGGGCTGCAGCATCGCGCCTTGGCGGCGGATTTCCCGCTCGACGCCTTCGACCGGATCATGGCGCTCAACGTCCGTGCCGCCTTCGTCACGGCGCAGGCGGTCGGCCGGCGGATGCTCGCCCGCAATCGCGGCAAGATCATCAACATCGCCTCGGTGCAGAGCGAGCTCGGCCGCGCCTCGATCACCCCCTACACGATGAGCAAGGGGGCCGTCCGCCAGCTGACCCGCGGGCTCTGCGCCGAATGGGGCGGGCGGGACATCCAGGTCAACGCCATCGCGCCCGGCTATTTCCGCACCGAGCTGACCGCAGCCCTCACCGAAGATGCCGATTTCTCCGCATGGCTCGCCGCGCGCACGCCGGCCGGCCGCTGGGGCGAGCCGGACGAGCTGAAGGGCGCCGCGATCTTCCTCGCCAGCGCCGCGTCGGATTTCGTCAACGGCCAGATGATCTTCGTCGATGGCGGGCTGACGAGCGTCGTATGACCACGATCGGGCTGATCGGCGCGGGGGTGATGGGCAGCGCGATCGCCCGCCGCCTGCTCGCCGCCGGCTTCAGCCTGCGCGTGCATGACCGCAATCCCCCCAAGCTCGCCGCCCTCGCCGCTCAGGGCGCCCTGCCCGCCGCCACCCCGGCCGAGGCCGCGCGCGGCTGCGGCTTCGTCATTCTCAGCCTCAACGACGCCGCCGGCATCCGCGCCGTCACGTTTGGCGATAGCGGCATCGCCGCCGTCGCCGGGCCTGATACGCTGGTGATCGACATGTCCTCGATCGACCCGGCGGCCACCCGCGCGCTGGCCACCGGATTCACCGCCGCCTGCGGCGGGCGGTGGCTCGACGCCCCGCTCTCCGGCGGCGCGCCGGGCGCGCTGGGTGGGCGGCTTACCGTGATGGCCGGCGGCACCAGCGCGGATTTCGAGGCCGCCCGCGCGGTGATCGATCATCTCGCCGCCCGCTTCACCCTGATGGGCGGCACCGGCGCCGGGCAGGCGGCCAAGCTGGCCAACCAGCTGCTCTGCGGTGTCGGCTTTACCGCTCTTGCCGAGGCAATAGCCCTCGCCGAGGCCGCCGGGGTCGATGCCGCACGCCTGCCCGAGGCGCTTGCGGGCGGCCGTGCCGACTCCGCCATCCTGCGCGAGTTCGGCGCCAAGTTTGCATCCCGCGACGAAACCCCGACCGGCCGGCTCGACAACATGGTGAAGGATCTTGCCGGCGCCGCCGGCCTCGCCACCGAGGCAGGCCTCGCCCTGCCGCTGCTCGACGCAGCACTCGCCACCCACCGCGCCCGCATCGCCGAGGGACTCGGCGGGGCGGATACCGCCGCCCTGATGCGCGCCTTCCCTCGCAATGCAGGCAGCCCGCCATGACCGCGCCGCTCCTCGCCATGCGCGGCATCTGCAAGAATTTCGGCGGCACGCGGGCGCTGGATACGGTCGATCTCACCGTCAACGCTGGCGAAATCGTCGCCTTGCTCGGCGAGAACGGGGCCGGCAAATCCACGCTCATCAAGATCCTTGCCGGCGTCTACCCGATGGATCGCGGCGAGATCAGCTTTCGCGGCGCGCCGGCCACCCCCGGCGCCCTGCCGGTGCGGTTCATCCATCAGGATCTCGGCCTCGTCGACTGGATGACGATCGCCGAGAATTTCGGCCTCGCGCTGGGCTTTCCACGTCGCCTCGGCCTGATCGACCGGCGTGCCGCCGCCCGCCGTGCGGCCGCCGCGCTGGCGGAGCTTGGCGTCGATCTTCACCCCGAAACCCGCATTCGCGACCTCGCTCGCGCCGAGCGCGCCCTCGTCGCCATCGCAAGGGCGCTGGCTGGCGAGGGCGAGATGCTGGTGCTCGACGAACCCACCGCGAGCCTGCCCGCCGCCGAGGTCGAGCGGTTGTTCACCGCGCTGCGCCGGCTGCGCGCGAAGGGCGTGGGGATGCTCTATGTCTCGCACCGGCTGGACGAGGTGTTTGCGCTCGCAGATCAGGCGGTGGTGCTGCGCGACGGGCGGCTGGCGGGTGCCGGCGCGGTCGGCACACTCGATGCCGGGGCGCTGATCGGCATGATCGTGGGCCGCGCCGTCGCTCGCCACCGCCGCGCCGAGACCGCACCCGGCGCGGTCCGGCTGGAATGCCGGGATCTCTCGGTCGCCGGCGGCCCGCCGGTCAACCTTTCGGTCCACGCCGGCGAAATCCTCGGCCTCGCCGGGCTCGTCGGCGCCGGGCAGGAGCGCCTCGGCCGCGCCCTGTTCGGCCTCGCCCCGCGCAGCGCCGGCAGCCTCCTGCTCGACGGTGTCGCATCCGCGCCGGATTCGCCGCAGGCGGCGATGGCGCTCGGCATCGGCTTCGTCGCCGGGGACCGGGTGGGTGAGTCCACCGCGCCGCGCCTGACCGTCGCCGAGAACGCCTTCCTCAACGCCTATGCCCACGGCATGAAGCCGCTCGCCATCGTCCCGCCCGGCCGCCTTGCTCGCCGCGCCGCCGCCCTTGGCCGCACCGTCGGCCTGCGGCCGAACGATCCCGCGCTGCCGATCGAGCAGCTCTCCGGCGGCAACCAACAGAAGGTCGTGGTCGGCCGCTGGCTCGACCAGGCCGCCCGCCTGCTGGTGTTCGAAGACCCGACCGCCGGCGTCGATGTCGGTGCCAGGGCCGACATCTACCGCCTCTTCGCCGCCGCCGCCGCGTCCGGTGCGGCAATCGTCGTCGTCTCGTCGGATTTCGAGGAGATCGCCGAACTGTGCGACCGCGCGCTGGTCTTCGACCGCGGTGCGGTGGTCGCCGAAATCGCCGGGGCGGCGCTGACCATGGAACGCCTGCTCGCCGCCGCCTCCGCCGGCATCGCGGCGGCAGCACCACCTGAAGCCGGGGAGATCCGCGATGGAATCGCTTAAGTCCGACGCGCTGGAGCCGAGCGGGGCAGAGCGCGCCGCCCTGCCGCGCGCCGAACTCCGCCGCCGCCAGCTCACCGTCTATGGCCTGCCGATCCTCACGGTCGCGCTGATCGTCCTGTTCTCCGTGCTGCTGCCGGACACTTTCCCCACGGCGGGCAACATGAGGGCGATCTTCGTGGTGAAATCGGTCGTCGCCCTGCTGGCACTCGCCGCCCTGCCGCCGATGATCGCCGGGCGGATCGACCTGACCGTGGGCTACGGCATCGTGCTGTGGTCGATCATCGCGATCAGCCTGCAGGTGCAGTATCACTGGCCCTGGCCGCTGGCGGTGCTGGCAGTGCTCGGCCTTGGCGGGCTGTTCGGGCTGATGAACGGCATGCTGGTCGAGATCGCGCAGATCGACAGTTTCATCGCCACACTCGGCACCGGCACCATCATCTACGCCCTCGCCGAATGGTATACCGGCGGCGAGCAGGTAGTGGGCACGCTGCCCGCCGCCTTCACCGCCATCAATGACGGACGCCTGTTCGGCGTCGTGCCCTTTCCCGCGGTCTACGTGCTGGTGGTGGCGCTGCTGCTCTGGCTGGTGACCGAGCGGATGCCGCTCGGCCGCGTGCTCTACGCGATCGGCGCCAATCGCCGCGCCGCCGAGCTGAACGGCATCGTGGTGCGCCGGCATGTCATCCTCGTCTTCGTCGCCTCCGGCGTGCTGACCGCGTTCGCCTCGGTGGTGCTGGCCGCACAGCTGCGGATCGGCGCGACCAGCCTCGGGCTCAGCTACCTGCTGCCTGCCCTGGTCGGCGCCTTTCTCGGGTCGACCACGATCCGCCCCGGCCGGGTGAATGTGTGGGGCACGGTGGTGGCCGAGCTGCTGCTCGCGGTCGGCATTTCGGGGATCGAGCAGCTCGGCGGCGCGTTCTTTGTCTCCAGCCTGTTCAACGGCGTCACCCTCGTGGTCTCGATCGGCCTGGCCGGTCTCGCCCAGCGGCGGCGCGGCGTTCTCATCAAGGCGGTGCCACCGACGCCCGCCGCAACCGGGGAGGATTCATGAAAAAGACAACAATATTGCTGGCGGCACTGTCCGTCGCCGGCTTCGCGACACAGGCGCTGGCAGCGCCGTCGATGCTCGCGACAGCACGGCAATATGTCGCGGCGGCGACCAATCCCGCCCTGCCCTATACCGGGCCGACCACCGGGCCGAAGGCGGTGGAAGGCAAGTTCATCGTCTATGTCTCGTCGAACCAGTCCAATGGCGGGGCGCGCGGCGTGGGCAAGGCGGTGCGCGCGGCGGCGAAGGCGATCGGCTGGCGCTTCCGCCTGCTCGACGGCAAGGGCACGGCGGCCGGGCAGAATGCCGCCCTGTCCGAGGCGATCGCGCTGAAGCCGGCCGGCATCGTTCTCGGCGGGCTGGATGCGACGCAATCCGCCCCGTTCATCGAACAGGCCGACAAGGCCGGGATCAAGGTAGTCGGCTGGAATGTCAGCCCGAAGCCGGGACCGATCGCGAAACCTGCCGTCCTCTACAACGTTGCCCAGGACCCGCTGGAGGTCGCCCGCGCCGCTGCCCTCTACGCCATCGCCCGCTCGGACGGGCATGCCGGCGTCGTCATCTTCACCACCAGCGAGTTCTCGATCGCGCTCGCCAAGTCGAACCGCATGGCGGCGATCATCCGCGCGTGCAAGGGCTGCCACCTGCTCGGCATTGAGAACGTGCCGCTGTCCTCGACTGCGACGCGGATGCCGCAGGTGACCGCCGCCCTGCTCGCCAAATATGGCAAGAGCTGGACCTACTCACTCGCCATCAACGACCTCTATTACGACTACATGGCGCCGGGCCTGTCCGCCGCCGGGCATCGCGGCGATGGCCCGCCCTATAACGTCTCGGCCGGCGACGGCTCGCAATCCGCCTTTCAGCGCATCCGCTCGAAACAGTTCCAGACCGCGACCGTCGCCGCCCCGCTGGAGCTTGAGGGCTGGCAATGCGTGGACGAGTTGAACCGCGCCTTCGCCGGGCAGAAAGCGGTCGCCGAGCCTGATCCCGTGCATATCTTCACCCCCGAGAACGTCAATGAGGACGGTGGCGACAAGGATGTGTTCAACCCGCCGAACGGCTACAAGAAGGTGTTTCTGCGGATCTGGGGCCGCGCCGGCTGACCCCGGCGCGCAACACTCACACGCCGGTTGATCCCGGCGTGCAACACTCACGCGCCGGTTGCCCCCCTCGTGCAGCACAGACACGCTGATTTCGCGGTGACGGCGCGGGGGGAGGTTCCTGTATAAAAACTTCACACCAGCACGCGGCGGTGGGGTAGAGCTTCCCCATCGCCGCGACTGCGTGAAGGAGTGCAGCCATGCCGACCACGATCGAACTGCCCGACCGGATCATCGTCGATCCTGCCATCACCGCGCTGCGACGACAGATCCGCCACTGGCAGCATGTTCAGGACAGGGCCGGGCTGATTGCCTTCATGCTATTTGCCGCAACGTCACTGGTCATCACGCTGGCGCTCTGACACGGGCGGCAGGCGGCCCGACGCCCCCGGCTCAGACCACGCGGTTGACGGGAGACTGGCCGGCGAGGATCGCCTCGATCCCGTCCAGCGCCAGCATGCCCATCGCAAGGCGGGTCTCGCGCGTGGCACTTCCAAGATGGGGCAGCAAGACGACATTCTCGAGGCCGAGATAGATTTCGGGCACGGCGGGTTCGGCAGGAAAGACGTCGAGCCCGGCAGCGCCGAGATGGCCGCTGGCAAGTGAAGCCGCGAGGGCTTCATCGTCGATCGTGGTGCCGCGGCCGGTATTGATCACGATGGCGCCGGGCTTGAGGCGGGCGATGCGCGCGGCGTTCAGCCAGTGCAGCGTCGCGGCACCGC
Source organism: Acidiphilium sp. C61 (assembly GCF_905116885.1). NCBI lineage: Bacteria > Pseudomonadati > Pseudomonadota > Alphaproteobacteria > Acetobacterales > Acidocellaceae > Acidiphilium > Acidiphilium sp. C61. The sequence goes on from NZ_CAJHNI010000005.1 coordinate 458,253, forward strand.
CGGGCAGGTGGATCGACAGCACGTCCGCCGCGGCGAGGAAGTCGGCCTCGTCGGCGATGAAGGCGGCGCCACCCTCCTGCTCCGGCTTCAGGCGGCGGCGGTTGTGATAGACCACGCGCATCGACAGACCCTGCGCCATCCGCGCCAGCGCCTGGCCGATGCGGCCCATGCCGAGGATGCCGAGCGTCTTGCCCTGGAGGCTGGTGCCCAGGAGGTAAGTCGGGGTCCAGCCCGGCCAGGCGCGGGCGCGGACGATGCGCTCGCCCTCGGCGGCGCGGCGGGCGGCGGCGAGCATCAGCGTGAGGGCCAGCTCGGCGGTGGCGAAGGAGAGCACATCCGGCGTGTTGACGACGGCGAGGCCCCTCGCCTTCGCGGCGTCGAGATCGATATGGTCGGTGCCGACGGAGAAGGTGGCGAGGACGCGTAGGCTGGCGGGGATGCGGGCGATCGAAGCTGCATCGAGCCGGTCGGCCGGGGTGATCAGGGCGGCGGCGGCGCCATCAAGCGCGGCGAGGAAGCCAGCGGCGTCGAAAGCGCCGTCCTGCGCGAGGAACCGGGCTTCGAAGCCCTCGGCGGCGCGGGCCTCGACCGGTTCGGGCAGCACGCGGGAGATGGTCAGTCCTGGTTTCATGGGCGGTCCTTGAGTTCGGCCAGCGCGTCCCGCGTGTCGAAATCGCGCAGGACTGCATCGTCGGGCATTTCGACCTCGGCGATCCGGTCGACATGGCGGGCGAGGATGTGGCGCGCGCCGGCATCGCCGGTGAGGGCGGCGATTTCGGGGAAGAAGCTCCGGTCCCAGAGGATCGGGTTGCCACGGCGGCCGCGATGGGTGGGGACAACGATGGCACGGCCCTCATCGGGGTCGTAGGCGGCGATCAGCCGGTCGATCGCGGCTGCATCGACCAACGGCATGTCGCCCAGACAGATCAGCGCCGCCGCCGTGTCCGCCGGCAGAGCGTTGATGCCGGCGGCGAGGCTCGCGGCCATGCCGGAGCCGAAGGCGGCGGCGTGGACGAAGCGGACCGGGCGGCCGGACAGCGCCTCGCGCACCGCATCGTCCTGATGGCCGGTGACGACGAGGACGAGCGCGGCGCGGGCGGCCAGCGCGTGATCGACCGTCGCGGCGACGAGGGCGCGGCCATCCTGCAGGCAGGCGAGGAGCTTGTTCTGCGGGGCGGCGCGGGAGGAGCGTCCGGCGGCCAGCACAATGACGGCGATTTTCGGCGCGGTACGGCGGGCGGCACGCGGCACGCGGGGTTCGGGGCGGGGGGCGAAATCCTTGAGCAGGCCGCCGATACCCATCGAGGCGATCAGCGCATCGTCGAGCGGTTCGCCGGCGAAAACGCGGTCGAGCACGAAATCGATGCCGTTGAGCCGGGGGCTGCGGGCGCAGCCGGGCAGGACGATGGCGGGCACCGCACCGATGCGGCCGAAGCAGAGCAGGTTGCCGGGATCGACCGGCATGCCGAAGCGGTCGATCCGGCCACCGGCCTCGGTAATGGCGGCGGGGGCGACATCGGCGCGGTCGGTCACGGCGGAGGCGCCGGCGATCAGCACGAGATCGGCCCCCTGGGCGAGAAGCGCGTCGATCGCGGCGCGGATCGGCGCGGTTTCGTGCGGGGTCTCGATCGGATCGAGCAGGGCACCGCCGCGGGCGGCGACGCGCTGGCGGGTGGCCTCGATCGTGTTGCGGATCGCCGCGTCCTTCAGCTGCGGCAGGCGGGAGAGGACGAGGCCGGTGCGCAACGGCCGGAACGCCTCGATCCGCAGCGGCGCGCCCGCGCCGAGCAGGGAGGCGGCGTGCGCCATCACCGCGCCGGGGACGGCGAAGGGGACGATCTTGAGGGTTGCCAGCATGTCGCCGGGGGCGACGGGGGTGGCATCCGGCAGGGTGCCGAGGGCAATCGCCTCGTCGAGCCCGTTGAGGGCGGCGATGGCGGCGGCATCGAGGCGGAACAGGCCGTGGGCTTCGGCGAAGACGTTGACGCGGCCATGCACCGGGGCGGCGACGCGCAGACCGGGACCGGCGAAATGGGCGCCGAGGCGGCGGGCGGCGTCCTCCTCCGGCACATCGCCCGGTTCGAGCCGGGCGACGGTGACCTCGGCGTGGCCGGCGGCGCGCAGGGCGGCGATCAGCACATCATCCAGCACCGCACCCTTGTGGATCACGCGGTCGCGCGTCTTGAGGCTATGGGCGAGGATGGCGCCGGCAAGATCGGCCGCAAGCGGGGCGGCGCCGAAGATCATGGCGCGGCGAGGCGACCGCGGCGGGCGGCGACGATTTCGGCGATGATCGACAGGGCAATTTCGGGCGCGGTGACGGCGCCGATATCGAGGCCGACCGGGGCGCGGATGCGGGCGAGCGCGGCATCATCCACCCCGGCGGCGCGCAGGCGATCGAGCCTTGCGGCGTGGGTTTTCCGCGAGCCGAGCGCGCCGACATAGAACGGATCGGCGGCCAGCGCCCGGCGCAGCGCCGGATCGTCGAGCTTGGGGTCGTGCGTGAGGGTGACGACGGCGGTGCGGGAATCGAGGCCGAGGCTGTCCAGCGCCTCGTCAGGCCAGTCGGTCGCGATGGCGACGCCGGGGAAGCGATCCGCGGTGGCGAAGGCGCGGCGGGGATCGACCACGGTGACGGCGAAGCCGGACGCCAGCGCGAAGGGCACCAGCGCCTGGGCGATATGCACCGCGCCGACGACGAGCAGCCGGGGGGACGGGTTGCGCGACTCGATGAACCAGGCATCGTCGCCGATCGTGACGGTGCCGCTCCGGTCGGCGGCAAGCATGGCGGCGGCCTCGGCAGCGAGGGCGGCGGGCGCGGCCTCGTCCGGCAGAATGAAGGCCACGCCAGTGGCAAGGTTGGTCGCGAAGGCGACCGGGCGGCGGGCGGCGGCGGCTTCGCGCAGGGCGGCGAGATGGGCGGCCTTCACGAGAGCTTTTCCACGAAAACCGAGACCTTGCCGCCGCAGGCGAGGCCGACTTCCCAGGCGCGTTCGTCAGTAACGCCGTAATCGAGGCGCTGCGGCGTGCCAGTTTCGATGCTGCGCTGGGCAGCCTCGGCCACCGCGCCCTCGATGCAGCCGCCGGAGACCGAGCCGGCGATGCGGCCGGAGGCGGTGACCGCCATGCGGCTGCCGACGCGGCGCGGCGAACTGCCCCAGGTGCTGGTGACGGTGGCGATGGCCACCTGTTCGCCTTCCGCGTGCCAGGCAGCGGCGATTCCGAGAATGTCCTCGGCGTCGGATGCGGTGTCGCTCATTGGCGGGTCTCCCACAGGGCGGCGGCCTGCAGTCGCGGCGGCGCCTCGCCCGACAGGGCTTGGACCAGACTGCGCAGGCTGGCCAGGTTATGCACCGGGCGGAACTCGTCGACATAGGGCAGCATCGCCCGGGCTCCTTGCGATTTCGGCGCGAAGCCATCGTAGCGCAAGAGCGGATTGAGCCAGATCAGCCGGCGCGAGGAGCGGTGCAGCCGCGCCATGTTGTCGGCGAGGCCGACCGCACCCTCGCGGTCCAGCCCGTCGGTGACGAGAAGGACGACGGCGCCTTGCGCCAGCACGCGGCGGGCCCAGAGCCGGTTGAACTGGCCGAGCGCCTCGCCGATGCGGGTGCCGCCCGACCAGTCCGGCACCGCGCCGGCGACCTGCTCGAACGCCTCTTCCGGGTCGCGCCGGGCGAGCTGGCGCGAGATGTTGGTCAGTCTTGTGCCGAAGAGGAAGGTGGTCACGCGGTCGCGCTCGTTGGCGATGGCGTGGAGGAAGTGCAGCAGGATCTGCGCGTAGCGGGCCATCGAGCCGGAAATGTCGCACAGGACGACGAGCGGCGGCGGACGGGTGAGCGGCACGCGGCGAGCGATGTCGAACACCTCGCCGGAATGGCGCATCGAATCGCGCAGGGTGCGCTTGAGATCGACCCGGCTGCCGCGGGCGGCGAGGCGGAAGCGGCGGGTGCGCCGTTCGTCGAGCGGGAGGGTGAGGCGGGCGATCTCGGCCTTGGCGGCGGCGATTTCCTCGGCACTCATCGCTTCGAAATCGAGGGATTCGAGGCGTTCCTGGCTTGAGGCGGAAAGCAGCGCGTCGACCTCGCGGCGTTCGTCGGGGCGGGGTTCCTGCTCGCGCGACCTGGCCGCCTGCATCGCCTCGGCCAGGCGGCGGGCGCCGGCGGCGGCCTTTTCCTCACGCGGGGCGCGGCCATCCATCGCTGCCAGCATCTGGGCGAATTTGGCGGCGTCGGGGTTGCGCCAGAAGACCGAGAAGGCCTGATCGAACAGCAGCGCGTGCTCGTGCCGGCGCAGCATCACCGCCTGCAGCGCCGCGCGCATCACCCGCCGGTCGGTGATGTCGACATGGGTAAGCGCCTCGGCGGCGGCGATGACCTCGCCGGGGCCGACGGGCAGGCCGGCGCGCCGGAGCAGGCGGGCAAAGTGCATCACGTTCGGCGCGAGCCGGCCCGTATCGGAGGCACTCATGCCGCCTGGATCGCCTCCCCGGTAAGGCGGGCGGCGGTCTCGCCACGGATTTTGGCGATGTCGTCCTGGTATTTCAGCAGGGCGCCGAGCGTGTCCTCGACTGCGGCGGGGGCAAGTTCGACCTCGTCCAGCGCGGCAAGGGCGGAGGCCCAGTCGATGGTTTCGGCGACGCCGGGGAGCTTGAAGATGTCGGTCGAACGGATACGCTGGACGAACTCGACCACCTGCGCGGAGAGCTTCGCCGGCACGCCCGGGGCGCGAGCCGCGAGGATTGCGCGCTCGCGGGCGGCATCGGGGTAGTCCACCCACTGGTAGAGGCAGCGACGGCGGATCGCGTCGTGCACCTCGCGGGTGCGGTTGGAGGTGATGACGACGACGGGCCGGGTGGAGGCGGCGATGGTGCCAAGCTCGGGGATGGTGATCTGGAAATCACCCAGCAATTCGAGGAGGAAGGCCTCGAAGGGCTCATCCGCGCGGTCAAGCTCGTCGATCAGCAGGACGGCGGGCGGCAGGCCTGGATCGATTGCCGAGAGCAGCGGCCGGCGGAGCAGGAATTCTGCGGAATAGAGCGTCTCGCGCAGGGCTGCGCGGCTGGCGCCGCCAGATTCGGCGAGGCGGATTTCCATCAACTGGCGGGCGTGATCCCACTCATAGGCGGCAGCGGCGAGATCAAGCCCGTCATAGCATTGCAGGCGGACGAGGCGCCGGCCGAGTTGCTCGGCCAGCACCTTGGCGATCTCGGTCTTGCCGGTGCCGGGCTCGCCCTCGAGGAAGAGCGGGCGGCCCATGGCCAAGGCGAGATGGACGCTGGTAGCCAGCGCCCGGTCGGCCACATAATTACCGCGGGCGAGCAGTTCGGCGGTTTCGGCGACGTTGCGCGGGAGGTTTGATCCGGTCATCCGATGTACTTGGAGAGGACCAGCGCCACGACAACCGCCGAAATGATGATCGGCACCCAGATCCCAAGCGGCAGGCCGGCGATGACCGGGTTGCTGCGATCCTCGCCATGGGCGGGGTGGGCGTGATCGTGGGCGTGGTCGGCCATGCTGGCGATCTCCTTGGTCGGGGTCGGTGCGGGGGCCGGGACGGCTTCCGGCGCGGGGGCGACTTTTTCGGAAAATTTGGTGAAGAAGGATTCAGCGTAGGATTTCGCCACCGAATCGATGAGGCGGGCGCCGAGCTGCGCCATCTTGCCACCGATCTGGGCGGAGACCTGGTAGGTCAGCTTCGTGCCGCCCTCGGCATCGGCAAGCTGGACCTTCGCCCCGCCCTTGGCGAAGCCGGCAACACCACCCTGCCCTTCGCCGGAAATCGTGTAGGCGTTCGGCGGATCGAGATCGGCCAGTGTCACCTTGCCATTGAACCGGGCGGAAATCGGGCCAATCTTGGCAGCAACCGTCGCGGTCATCTCGGTATCGGAGAGCTTATCAATGGATTCGCAGCCCTGTATGCACGCCTTGAGGACATCGGGGTCGTTCAGCGCTTCCCATACCGCTTCGCGCGGCGCGGCGATCAGCCGTTCTCCCGACATTTCCATGGGGCCTGCTCTCCTTCGTGACCGTGTTCCGTTTCAGCATCTTTAGTTTGAGGGCGCCGCGCGCGCAAATCCGCCCTGCCCTGCACCGCTTCGTCTTGAAAGGCAGCAGGCGATGCCCCCGCAGGTAAGCGGGCTTGCGGCGCTCGCGCCGTTCTTCGGCACGCTGGCGAGTTTTGCCCTGCTGCCGGGGCTCGCACCGCGTCTGTGGCACCGGCACATGGTGCGGATCAGCCTGTTCTGGGTGGCGCTCGGTTTTGTGATCGGGGCGGCTTCGGCCGGGCCGGCGGCGGCGGCTTCGCAGCTGTGGCATTCGGGGCTGGTGGATTTCCTGCCCTTCATCGCAGTGCTGATGGCGCTCTACACGCTGGGCGGCGGGGTGCTGATCGCCGGCGGGCCGTGGGGGCGGCCGGGCGGCAACCTGCTGCTGCTGGCGGTGGGCACGCTGCTCGCCTCAGCAATGGGGACGATCGCGGCCTCGCTGCTGCTGATCCATCCGTTGCTGGCGGCGAACGCGGCGCGGCGCGAGGTGAGGCATCTGGTGCTGGCGTTCATCATCGTCGTCGCCAATGCCGGGGGGGCGCTGACACCGCTCGGCGATCCGCCACTGCTGATCGGCTTCCTGCGCGGGGTGCCGTTCTTCTGGCCGCTGTTCAACCTTGCCGGGCCGATGCTGGTGGTGGTGGTGCCGGTGCTGGCCCTCGCATTCGCGGCCGATTGGTGGCTGGCGCGGCGCGAGCCGGTGCGGCAGGCCGAGCGGCTCAGGGTTCGGGGCGGCGGCAATCTCGCGATGCTCGCCGCCTTCATCGCGGTGCTGACGCTGGCCGGGATCAAACCCGGGCCGGAGGTCGCGATCGGGCCGGCATCGCTGCCGGCGGGGCAGATCGCGATCACGCTGACGGCAATCATTTTCGTCGCGATTTCCGAACGGGTGACACCGCGGGCGATCCGCGCGCGCAACCAGTTCGCCTGGGAGCCGATGCGCGAGATCGCCATCCTGTTCTTCGCGATCTTCGCGACGATTCCGCCAGTGCTGCGCACGGTCGCGGCGGCGGGGCTGCCGCAATCGGCGGGTTTGTGGTTCTGGGCCTCTGGCCTGTCCTCGGCGTTTCTCGACAGCGCGCCGACCTATCTGATGTTCTTCGAGGCGGCGGGGGGGAATGCGGCGCGGCTGGTCGCCCCGCCGGCGACGCTGCTGACGAGCTTCGCCGCCGGCTCGGTGTTGTTCGGCGCGCTGACCTATCTCGGCAACGCGCCGAATTTGATGATTCGTGCGATCGCGGCGCGGCGGGGTGTGCGGATGCCGGGCTTCATTGGCTACATGCTGGCGGCCTCCGCCGTGCTGCTGCCGCTGTTCGCTCTGGCGACGCTTGTATTCTTCGCCGGCTGACGCCGGGCGCTGATGTTTTCCGCCGGCTAACGCCGGGCGGGGGACTCAGCGCCGCAGGGCGGCAGCGGCGGCAGCGCGTGCGGAGATGGCCCGCCAGTCCCCGGCGCGGAGCAGATCGGCCGGGGTGAGCCATGAGCCGCCGACGCAGATCACGTTGGCCAGTGCGAGATAGTCGGGCGCTGAGGCCGGGGTGATGCCGCCGGTCGGGCAGAAGGTGACCTCGTGGATCGGCGCGCCGATCGCCTTGAGCATCGGGATGCCGCCAGCCTGCTCGGCGGGAAAGAATTTCTGGTAGCGGAAGCCGGCCTCGAGCAGATGCAGCACTTCGGTCGGGGTTGCAGCACCGGGGAGGAAGGGCACGCGGCTCGCCGCCGCCGCGGCGTGAACGGCTGGGCTGGAGCCGGGCGAGACGACGAATTTGGCACCGGCTTCCGCGACCTCGCGATATTGCGACGGGGTGAGCACGGTACCGGCGCCGACGACCATTTCGGGGACCGCTGCGGCCATCGCCGCGATCGCCTCCATCGCTGCCTTCGTGCGCAGCGTGACCTCGACGACGCCGACGCCGCCCTCGATCAGGGCGCGGGCGAGCGGGACGGCGTCGGAAGCGCTGTCGATGGTCAGGACCGGGATGACCGGCGAGACAGCGAGCAGGGCGTCGAGCCCGTCCTGGCGGTTCATGCGAAGACGCTCGCGCCGAGATCGGCCCCGGCGACGGCGGCGCGGAAGGCGCCGAACAGGTCGCGGCCGATGCCGTGGTGATGCGCCGAGAGATCGACCTCCGGGAGCGGCCGCGCCGCGAATTCCGCCTGATCCACCTGAACCTCCAATATGCCGGCCTCGCAGTCGAGCCTGATCATGTCGCCATCCCTCACCTTCGCCAGCGCGCCGCCGCAGGCGCATTCCGGCGTCACATGGATCGCCGAGGGCACCTTGCCGGAGGCGCCGGACATCCGCCCGTCGGTGACGAGGCCGACCTTGAAGCCGAGATCCTGCAACACGCCGAGGGGGGGTGTGAGCTTGTGCAATTCGGGCATCCCGTTCGCCTGCGGGCCCTGATGGGTGACGATGGCGACGAAATCGCGGTGCAGCTCGCCGGCCTTGAACGCCTCCTGCATCGCTTCCTGGCTGCGGAAGACGCGGGCCGGGGCGATGACGACGCGGTGCTCGGGCTTGACGGCGGAGATTTTGGTGACCGCCTGGCCGAGATTGCCGTGCATGATGCGCAGGCCGCCATCCTTGCTGAAGGGCTCGGCCGCGTCGCGCAGGATGTCGCGGTTGAGGCTTGCGGCCGGGGCGGGTTTCCAGCGCAGGATTTTTTCCTCCAGCACCGGCTGGTCGCGATAGGCCTGCAATCCGTCCGGGCTCCAGACGGTGCGGGCATCGCCGTGCAGCAGGCCGGCATCGAGCAGGGCGCCGATCAGCACCGGCATGCCGCCGGCTTCCTGGAAATGATTCACGTCGGCACTGCCATTGGGATAGATGCGGGTGAGCAGCGGGATGTGTTCGGAAAGATCGGAAAAATCCTGCCAGGTGATGGCGATGCCGGCGGCGCGGGCCATGGCGACAAGGTGGATGGTGTGGTTGGTCGAGCCGCCGGTGGCGAGCAGGCCAATCATGCCGTTCACCACCGTCCGCTCGTCGACCATCTGGCCGACCGGGGTGAATTCGTTGCCGCGGGCGGTGATTTCGAGGATGCGCTTCGCAGCCGCACCGGTCAGCGCGTCGCGCAGGTCGGTGCCGGGGTTGACGAAGGAGGCGCCGGGCAGATGCAGGCCCATGATCTCCATCAGCATCTGGTTGGAGTTCGCGGTGCCGTAGAAAGTGCAGGTGCCGGGGCTGTGATAGGCGCCGATTTCGGATTCGAGCAGTTCCTCGCGGCCGACCTTGCCCTCGGCGTAGAGCTGGCGGACGTGGGATTTCTCGGTGTTGGAAATGCCCGATGGCATCGGCCCGGCGGGGACAAAGATCGACGGCAGGTGGCCGAAGGACAGGGCAGCGATCACGAGGCCGGGGACGATCTTGTCGCAGACGCCGAGCAGCAGCGCGCCATCGAACACGTCGTGCGAGAGGGCGATGGCGGTGGCCATGGCGATGACGTCGCGCGAGAAGAGCGAGAGCTCCATCCCTTCCCGCCCCTGGGTGACGCCGTCGCACATCGCCGGCACGCCGCCGGCGACCTGGGCGATGCCGCCGGCCTCGCGCACCGCGTGCTTGATGAGGTCGGGGAACCGGCCGAAGGGCTGATGCGCCGAGAGCATGTCGTTATAGGAGGTGACGATGCCGATATTCGGCTTGTCGTCGCGCTTGAGGTCGTCCTGCTCGGCCTTGGCGCAGCCGGCCAGGGCGTGGGCGAGATTGGCGCAGCCGACCGCGCTGCGGTGCACGCCGCGCGAAATCATCGCTTCGGTGCGGGCGAGATAGGTCGCACGCCCGGCCTCGCTGCGCGCCCTGATCCGGTCGGTGACCCGTGCGATCGCATCCTGAACCATGTTTTTGCTCCTCGCAATACGCGCGCCCCCTTTGAGGAGGCGTGTCAGTCGCCGGCGCCGTAGCCGGCCTGTTCGTCGAACCAGGTGCGGCCGTCGCGGACGATCATCGCCACCGCCTCGGACGGGCCCCAGGTGCCGGCGGTGTAGAGCTTGGGACGATCGCCGGCGGATTTCCAGGCATCCAGGATGGATTCGGTCCATTCCCAGGCGGCCTCGACCTCGTCGCGCCGCATGAACAATGTGGCGTTGCCGCGCACCACATCCATCAGCAGGCGCTCATAGGCATCGGGCATGTGATTGTTCTTGAAGGTTTCGGCGAAGCTCAGATTGAGCGGGGCGTTGCGCAGGCGCAGCCCGCCGGGGCCGGGTTCCTTCGTCCAAAGATGCAGGCGGATATGCTCGTCGGGCTGCACGCGGATGACGAGGCGGTTCGGCATCGCGCGGTCCGAGCCAGTGGGGAAGATCCAGTAGGGCACCGGCTTGAACTGGATGACGATTTCGGAAACCTTCTCGGGCATCCGCTTGCCGGTGCGAAGGTAGAACGGCACGCCAGCCCAGCGCCAGTTGCGGACCTCGACCTTGAGGGCGGCGAAGGTTTCGGTGGTGGAGCCGGGGGCGATGTCGTTTTCCTCGGCATAGGATTTCACCGGGCCGCCCTTGATGGCGCCGGCGCGATACTGGCCGCGGACAGTTTTCGTTGCGATATCGTCACGGGAAATCGGGGCGAGGGATTTCAGCACCTTGATCTTTTCGTCGCGCACTTCCTCGCGGTCGAGCGTGGCGGGCGGTTCCATCGCCACGAGGCAGAGCAGCTGCATCAGGTGGTTCTGGATCATGTCGCGCAACGCGCCGGTATGATCGTAATAGCCGCCGCGATCCTCGACGCCGACGGTCTCGGCGACGGTGATCTGCACATGGTCGATCCCGTCATGGTTCCAGACCGGCTCGAACAGCGAGTTGGCGAAGCGCAGCACCAGCAGGTTCTGCACCGTTTCCTTGCCGAGATAGTGATCGATGCGGAAGATGTTGCGTTCCTCGAACACCGCGCCGACACGGTCGTTGATGGCGCGGGCGGAGGCGAGGTCGTGGCCGATCGGCTTTTCCAGCACGATGCGGGTTTCGGGCGTTTGCAGCCCGTGGGCATGGATGTTGTCGGCGATCGGGCCGTAGAGCTCGGGGGCGGTGGCAAGGTAGAAGACGCGGATCTGGCGCGGCGCATCCCCGAGCAGGGCGGCGAGTTCGGGCCAGCCGCGCGCGGCCTTGGCATCGACCGAGACATAATGCAGCCGGGCGAGAAAGCGGGCGAGGACCGCCTGGTCGAGCTTGTCGGCGATGAATTCGCGCAGGCTCGCCTCGACCAGGTCGCGGAATCCCGCGGCGGACAGTTCGGTGCGGGCGGAGCCGACGATGCGCGAGGAATCCGGCAGCTGGCCGTCGAGATCCCGGAGGTAGAGCGCGGGCAACAGCTTGCGGCGAGCGAGGTCGCCAGTGCCGCCGAACACAACGTAGTCGAACGGGTCAATGATGGGCTGGGAAAAATTCATGGGTCAAAATAATTCCTTGTTGCCGCCATCCGGTATAGGCCGGGCCGCCGGGCACTTCAACACCGGCGACCCGCGCACGTTCAGTTCATGCAGTTGCCGCCATCGACGTTCAGCGTCTGGGCGATGATGTATTCCGCCTCGTCGGAAGCGAGGAAGATGGCGGCGCCGACGAGATCGTCCGGCCGGCCCATCCTGCCATAGGGCACGGCGAGGCCGACCTGGCGCTTCTTCTCGCCGATCGAAAGGTTTTCGTAGTGAGCGAACAGCGCATCGACCTGCTGCCACATCGGCGTATCGACCACGCCGGGGGAGATGGCGTTGACGCGGATGCCGTGGCGGATCAGGTCGAGCCCGGCGGACTGGGTGAGGCTGATCACCGAAGCCTTGGTGGCGCAGTAGACGCCGACCAGCGCCTCGCCGCGGCGGCCGGCCTGCGAGGCCATGTTGATGATCCGCCCGCGCCGGCCATTGGCAATCATCTGCCGCGCCACCGCTTGCAGGGTGAAGAGCAGGCCCTTGACGTTGACGGCGAAGAGGAGGTCGTAGCTCGCCTCGGTGATGTCGGCGATCGGCGCGAGGTCGAACACGGCGGCGTTGTTCACCAGGATGTCGAGCCCGCCGCGCGCGGCGGTGAAATCGGCGAAGGCGGCGATCGAGTCCATCTCCGCCACATCGAGCGCGCAGGCATGCGCCTGCGGCCCGAGTTCGCGCGCTATGGCTTCCGCCGCCTCACGCGAGCGGTCGGCGATGCAAACCCTCGCCCCCTCGGCGATGTAGCCGGCGGCCATCGCCCGGCCGATCCCCCCTGCCCCGCCGGTGATGGCGGCGTATTTGCCCTGCAGGCGCCCGCTCATCGCCGCCTCACCAGACCGTGTAGCCGCCATCGGCGAGGACGATCGAGCCGGTCATCAGGCTCGACGCATCGGAGGCGAGGAAGAGCACCACCGAGGCGATTTCGTGCGGCTGGCCAACGCGGTGCATCGGCGTCATGTCGAGCCAGATGCGGTTGAGCTCGGGATCTTCCATGCCGAAGCGGGTCAGCGGCGTGTCGATATAGGTGGGGGCGACGGCGTTGACACGCACACCGCGATCGGCCCATTCGCCGGCGAGCGAGCGAGTGAGGTGATGCACCGCGGCTTTCGAGGCGTTGTAGAAGGACTGCTTCTGCGGCTTGTTCGAGATGAAGCCGGACATCGAGCCGGTGTTGACGATGACGCCGCGCTGGCGGGCGAGCATCGCGCGGCCGAAGGCGCGGGCGCACCAGAACACGCCGTTGAGATTGACGTTGATGACGTCGAGCCAGTGCTCGTCGGTCACGTCCTCGGCGGCGACGCCCGAGCGGGCGATGCCGGCATTGTTCACCAGGATGTCGATCGCGCCGAGCCTCGCGTTAAGCGCGTCGGCCGCCGCGTTCACCGCTTCGGGATCGGTGACGTCGAGCACAACGGATTCGGCGGTATGGCCGAGCTTCGCGAGTTCGGCCTTGCCCTCCTCGCAGACATTGGCATCGCGATCGGCGATGATCACATGCGCGCCGGCTTCGGCCAGAGCGGTCGAACAGGCGAGGCCGATCGCGCGGCCGCCGCCGGTGACGACCGCGTTGCGCCCCTTGAGGTCATATTTCTCGAGATACATGTCCGCTCCTTGTGTTGTCCGGCACTGGCTACGTGCTCAGTGCAGGTGGAATTCGCGCCGCAGCAGCGCCTTGCCGTCCGGTCCGAACAGGACAGCGCGGGTGGATTGCGGCTTCATGCGCACGGGATCGCCCATGCGCACGCCGGCGAGATCGTCGGCCTTGACGATCATCTGCTTCTCGCCGGGGCGCTTGACGTAGACCAGGGTTTCGTTGCCGAGATGCTCGACGAAATCGGCGGTGCCGCCGATCTCGCCATCGGCGGCGAGCGCGGTGTGCTCGGGCCTGGTGCCGAGGGTGACGCGCAGGCCGGGGGCGGCGGCGATGTTCGCCGCCTCGACGCGGATTGTGCCGCCATCATCGAGTTTCACATCCGCACCGGCATCGTCTCGCGCAGCGATCTCGCCTTCCAGCAGGTTCATCTTGGGCGAGCCGATGAAACCGGCGACGAAGAGATTGGCGGGGTTGTGGTAGAGTTCGAGCGGCGAGCCCACCTGCTCGACGATGCCGCCGTTCAGCACCACGATGCGGTCTGCCATCGTCATCGCCTCGACCTGATCGTGGGTGACGTAGATCATCGTGGTCTCCAGCTGCTTGTTCAGCTTCACCAGCTCGGTGCGCATCTGCACGCGCAGCGCCGCGTCGAGATTCGACAGCGGTTCGTCGAACAGGAATCCTTTCGGATTGCGAACGATGGCGCGGCCGATGGCCACGCGCTGGCGCTGGCCGCCGGAGAGTGCCTTGGGGCGGCGGGCCAGCACCTTGTCGAGTTGCAGCATCTCGGCGGCGTGGGCGACCTTCCGCTCGATCTCGGCCTTGGGCACCTTTGCCATCTTGAGCGCGAAGCCCATGTTTTCCGCGACCGTCATATGCGGGTAGAGCGCATAGGTCTGGAACACCATGGCAAGGCCGCGCTTGTCCGGGGGGATCTCGTTGGCGCGGACACCATCGATGCTGAAATCGCCGCCGGAGATTTCCTCGAGCCCCGCGATCATGCGCAGCAGCGTCGTCTTGCCGCAGCCCGAGGGACCGACGAAGACGACGAACTCGCGATCGTCGATCGACAGGTCCACGCCCTTGATGGCGTGGAAGCCTTCATATCGCTTCTCGACCTTTTCAAGCAGAAGTTTCGCCATGATCCGCTCCTATTTCACCGCGCCGAATGTGAGCCCGCGCACGAGGCGGCGCTGGGTCAGGCTGCCAAAGACCAGAATGGGGGCGACCGCGAGAACCGAGGCCGCCGAGAGTTTCGCCCAGAACAACCCCTCCGGCGCCGAGAACCGCGCGATGTAGGCGGCGAGCGTCCCGGCATGGGAGGCGGTGACGTTGATGCTCCAGAATGCCTCGTTCCAGGCGAGGATGACCGAGAGCAGTGCCGTGGAGGCCACCCCCGGACCCGCGAGCGGGAGCAGCAGATGGATCATCTGCTGGCGGGGGCCAACACCGTCGACGCGCGCGGCTTCGAGAATTTCGTGAGGTATGTCCTTGAAGAAGGAGTAGAGCATCCAGACCACAATGGGCAGGTTCATCAGCGTGTCGATGGCCACGAGACCAAGCCGCGTGTCGAGCAGGTGGACGTTCTTGAGGAAGAGATAGATGGGCATGAGCACGCCGACCGCCGGGAGCATCTTGGTCGAGAGCATCCACATCAGGGTAAATTCCGTGCGCTTGCCGGGGAAGAAGGCGAGCGCGTAAGCGGCGGGAAAGGCGATGGCGATGGCGAGCACGGTCGCACCGACGCTGACGATCACGCTGTTCAGCGCGAAGAGCAGGTAGCCGGCATTCTGCGTCGCGTCGAAAAAGCTCCTGAGCGTCGGCGCAAAGATCAGCAGCGGGGGAATGGCGATGGCCTGGCCTTCGGTCTTGAAGGCGGTGACGAGCATCCAGAGGATGGGAAAGAACATGATGAACGCGGCCGCCCAGGCGAGGAGGCCGAGGACGACGCGGCTGGCGAGGGAGGATTTCATCGGCGGGGCCTCACGCCTGCAACGTGCGCGAGACCGCGCGGATGAGGAAGAAGGCGAGGATGTTGGCAAGCACGATCGCGAACACACCTGCCGCAGAGGCGCTGCCGATCGAAAAATCGTTGAGCGCGCGGATGAAGATCATGTAGGTCAGGGTCGTCGTCGCATCGCCAGGGCCGCCATTCGTGGTGGTGTAGATGACGGCGAAGGCCGAGAGCATGAAGATCGATTCCAGCATCACCACGATCGAGATCGGCCTTCCGAGATGCGGCAGCACAATGTAGCGCAGGCGGGCGAGGCCCTTCGCACCATCCATCCGCGCGGCTTCGAGCTGGTCGGTATCGAGCGATTGCAGGGCGGTGAGCAGGATGAGGGTGGCAAAGGGAATCCAGCGCCATGAATAGATGATCACGATCGAGAGCATCGGATAGACGCTGAACCAGGCTATGGGTTTGAGGCCGATCAGCGTCATCAGCCAGCCGGCGAGGCCGCTGACCGGATCGAGCAGCAGGTTCTTCCAGATCAGGGCGGCAACCGGCGACATCACGAAAAAGGGCGCGATCGCCATCAGCCGGGCGATGTTGCGGCCGGGGAAGTCGTTGTTCAGCAGCAGGGCGATGAGCGTGCCGAAGACGATCGAGGCGGCGAGCACGCCGGCGACCAGCACAACGCTGTTCCAGATCGCCGTCCAGGTCGAGGAATCGGTGAAGAGATAAGTGTAATTGAGGCCGCCATTATAGGCAGCGGGCGGCTCCATCAGATTGTAGTGCTGAAACGAGTAGAGGATCGTCTGCAGCAGCGGCAGGATCGACCAGAGGAGCAGAAGGATGACCGCGGGCAACAGCAGCGGCAGGGTTCTCACCTGGCGGCGCTGCGTGGCGTCCGATCCGCTCGGCGTTATCGTGGCTGACGTCGACTGGCTCATCGCACGCTCCCGCTTTCCGAGGGGGGGGCGTCGCTCCAGTCGACCCGGAGCGACGCCACCCTGTTGCCGCAATCAGTGGTAACCGGCTTCCTTCATCGTCCGCGCCGTGGCGTTCTGGGCCTGGGCGAGGGCGGCGTCGACCGATTTCTGCCCGGCGAGGGCGGCTGCGAGCTGCTGGCCGACCTCGGTGCCGATCCCCTCGAATTGCGGGATCGCGACGAACTGCACGCCGGTATAGGGGACTTTCTTGAGCGTCGGATTATTCGGATCGGCGCTCAGGATCGCTTCCTTCACCTTCGAGGCGAAGGGTGCGGCCTTGATGTAGTCCGGGTTGCTGTACGTCGAAATACGGGTACCGGGCGGAACCTGCACCCAGCCGAATGTATTGCCGACGAGCTTCAGATAGGCCTTCGACGTGGCCCATTCGAGGAACTTCATGTCGGCTGCCTTGTGACGCGTGGTCTTCGGCATGGCGAGCGCCCAAGCCCAGAGCCAGTGCGCGCCGTGCGGCGTGACCGCGACCGGAGCGGACGCCATGCCGACTTCATTTGCGACCTTCGAGGTCTTCGGATCCCACAGCGTGCCGGCGGCAACCGTGCTGTCGATCCACATACCGCATTTGCCCTGGCTGAACAGCGCGAGATTCTCGGTGAAGCCGTTCGAGGTGACGTTCGGCGGACCGTATTTCTTCTCGAGGTTTACATAGAAATTGGCGGCCTTCTTCCAGGCCGGGCTATCGATCCGCGGCTGCCACTTCATGTTGAACCAGCGGCCGCCGAACGTGTTCACCAGCGTGGTGAAAAAGGCCATGTTCTCGCCCCAGCCGGGCAGGCCGCGCAGGCACATGCCGTAGATGCCTTTCGAGGGGTCGTTGATCTTGGCGGCGAATTTCGCGATCTCGGTATAGGTCGGGTGCGCCGGCATGGCGATGCCGGCGGCCTTGAAGAGATCCTTGCGGTAATAGGTGGCCGAGCTTTCGGCATAGAACGGCAGGGCATAGAGCGTGCCCTTGTAGGACAGGCCCTTACGGACGGTGGGGAACAGGTCCTTCGCGTCGTAGTTTGCGGGCAGGTTCTTCACCGGGGCGAGCCAGCCGGCCTTGCCCCAGATCGGCACTTCGTAGGAGCCTACGGTAACGATGTCGAAATTGCCGGAATTGGTCGCGATATCGGTGGTGACGCGCTGGCGCAGGGTGTTTTCCGGCAGCACCACCCAGTTCAGCTTGATGCCGGTTTCCTTGGTGAACTGGGGCGACAGTTTCTGCATTTGCAGCATGTCGGGGTTGTTGACCGTCGCGATCGTCAGCGTCGTCGCGTGCGCGGCGGCGATGCCGAGGCAGCCGAGGGCGAGTCCGCCCATCGCAGTCCTGATCTGTCGTTTCATGAACGTTTCCCTCTCGAACAATCCGGTTCATCGACTGAAGCACGGCGCCTCCAAACCGCGCGCCGGAACGTGCGCAGACAAGGCTGCGCGAGGTGAGCCCGTTTCGGGCTGGTTCAACCAGGGGAGTTGCCGCCCGCCGTCCCTCGCAGGGGCGGCCGGAGGTCGGGTATCCCCCCTTGCGTTGCGTCCAACAGGCCGGCGCAACTTGTGATTCGCAGGTAGCTAACTTTCGATTGGAAAGTCAACGACAAAATCATGTCGCGTTGCAACATCAAAAGATAGGAATTTGAAATATAAATTTGGGAAAAATAGCGAAAAATCTGGCTTGCCGGAGAAAACCCGTCTTTCGTTTCGAAACCTATAGACTTCCGCCCAGGTTGCTGGCATCGATGCCGTATGGAACGCTCCGGGGCATCGGTTTGACGGTCGGCGCAAAGAGCGCGGTGTTGCAGCGACGGTTGCAGATCGCCGACTGGATCCGTCAATACGGGCAGATGCGCGTCGATGAACTCAGCACGGCGCTGAAGGTTTCCGAGGTCACAATTCGCGGCGACCTGACCTATCTCGAGGAGCAGGGGCTCATCGTCCGCAGTTTCGGCAAGGCGATCGCGGCGAAATCGGCAGCGCCGCGCGACCGGCCGGCCGGCGCGCCGCTGACCAAGGCGCAGTTGGTGCCGATGCTGCGCCGGGCGCAGGCGCTGATCGGGCCGGACCAGACGGTGCTGGTCGGGCCAGGACCGCTGGCGACGCAGGTGATCCCGTGGCTTGCCGAAATTCCGGGACTTTCGGTGGTGCTGACCAGCGCCGAGGCGATCCCGCTCGCGCGTATCTGCCTCGATGCGCGGATCCATCTGCTTGGCGGCGAAATCGCCCCCGACAGCGGCATGATCGAGGGCGCTGGCGCGCTCAGGATGCTCGACCATTTCGCGCTTGGCTGGTCGATCTTCGAGGCGGATGCGCTTTCGGCCGATGCCGCCCTGCTGCTCGCCGCCAAGCCCGCCGAACGGCTGGCCGAGGCGGCGATCCGGCGCAGCACGCGCAGCATCGTGCTGATCGGCAACCCTGCGCTCTCGCTCGAACGGCGGACCGCCCAGCTTGGGCTTGCCGGGATTTCCGACCTGATCCTGCCCGGGCTGCCGAGCAACCGGCTGCGCGACATCCTGCTCGGCGCCGGGTTCAGGCCGGTGGAGGCAGAGGGCGGCAGCGAAGCGCATTTCTCCAGCCACCCGGCGCGCCAGCGCGGCGGCGTGCGGGCTTTCGGCGAGGCGTCATGACCGGCATGATCGTGACCATGGGTGAAATCCTCGTCGATATTCTCGCCGAGGAACGCGGCCAGGGCTTCCACGAGCCCGGCCGGCTGCTCGGCCCCTTCCCCGGCGGCGCGCCGGCGACCTTCATCGCCCAGGCGGCACGGCTCGGCGCCGGCGCGGGCATCATCTCCTGCATCGGCGATGACGATTTCGGCTGGCTCTGCGTCGATCGGCTGCGGCGCGAGGGGGCGGATGTGAGTGCCGTGCGGATCGAGCCGGACCAGGTGACGGCGAGCGCCTTCGTGCGCTACCGCGAGGATGGCGACCGCGACTTCCTGTTCAACCTCAAGCGCAGCGCCGCCGGGCGGATCACGATCGACGCGGCGGCGCGGGCGATGCTCGCCCAATGCGCGCATTTCCACATCATGGGCTCGTCGCTGTTCTCGTTTCATATCATCGACGAAATGAAAAAGGCGATCGAGCTGGCCAAGGCCAACGGCGCGGTGATTTCGTTCGATCCGAACATCCGCAAGGAAATGCTGACGATCCCGGAAATGCGCGCCGGGCTCGAATTCATGCTCGGCTATACCGACATATTCCTGCCCTCGGGGCCGGAGATCCTGCTGCCGACCGAGGCGAAATCGGAGCGCGCGGCGGTCGAGGAATTGCTCGATCTCGGCGTGCGGATGGTGGTGATCAAGCGCAGCCGCAAGGGGGTCAGCTTCCGCTCGCGCGAGGAGCAGTTCGACCTTCCGGCCTTTCCGGTGGAGGAGGTCGACCCGACCGGGGCGGGCGATTGTTTCGGCGCCGCCTTCGTCACCTGCCTGTTGCAGGGAATGGGGACGCGGCGCGCGCTCGACTATGCCCGCGCGGCGGGCGCGCTGGCCGTCAGCCGCAAGGGCGGGATGGAGGGGATCGCCGATCTCGCGACACTCGACGCCTTCATCGCCGATGCCGGCTGAGCCGTAACCGGGACGAGGAGAACCGCCATGAGCCATGCTGAAATCCCTGTCGTCATCGGCGTCGATGTCGGCACCGGAAGCGCGCGCGCGGGCGTGTTCGGCCTCGATGGGGCGATGCATGGGAGTGCGACGCGGGCGATCGGCGCCTGGCGGCCGCGGGCGGAGTTCATCCAACAATCGAGCGCGGATATCTGGGCGGCGGTGAGCGAGTGCGTGCGCCGCGCAATGGCCGAGGCCGGCGGCGGGCTGGTGGTGCGGGGCATCGGGTTCGATGCGACCTGCTCGCTCGTGGTGCTGGATGCGGCCGGCGCGCCGCTGCCGGTGGAGCCGGACGGCGACCCGGCGCAGGACGTGATCCTGTGGGCGGATCATCGTGCGCGGGCGGAGGCGGAGGAGATCAATGCGGGCGGGCACGAGGTGCTGCGCTATGTCGGCGGGCGGATCTCGCTGGAGATGGAGACGCCCAAGCTGCTGTGGCTGAAGCGGCACGCCCCGCGAAGCTGGGCGGCGGCGCGGCATGTTTTCGACCTGCCGGATTTCCTCACCTACAGGGCGACCGGTGCGACCAGCCGCTCGCTCTGCTCGACCGTCTGCAAATGGACCTATCTCGGCCATGAGGGGCGCTGGGACGAGGCGTATTTCCGGGCGATCGGGCTTGGCGAACTGGCCGATGAGGGATTCGCGCGGATCGGCACCACGATCCTGCCGATCGCGACACCGGTGGGCGGCGGGCTCTCGGCCGAAGCGGCAGCGGCGTTCGGGCTGACGCCGGGGATTCCGGTGGGCACCTCGGCGATCGACGCGCATGCGGGCGGGATCGGGGTGATCGGCGCGGCGCTCGACGGGGTAGCGCCGGATGCGGCCGCACTCGGGCGGCGGGTGGCGCTGATCGGCGGGACGTCGTCCTGCCACATGGCCGTGGCGCCGGAGCCGCGCTTCGTGCCCGGCGTGTGGGGGCCATATCACGCGGCGATGCTTCCGGGGCTGTGGCTGAACGAGGGCGGGCAGTCGGCGACCGGGGCGCTGATCGACCATGTGGTGACGACCCATGCCGCCTATCCCGCACTTGCTGCCGCGGCGAAGGCGGAGGGGGCGAGCATCTACGAGCGGCTGAACGCGCTGGTCGGGCAAATGGCGGCTGCGGCGGGCTCGACCGCGGCGCTGACCGGGGATTTGCACGTGTTTCCCGATTTTCACGGCAACCGCTCGCCGCGGGCCGATGCGAGCCTGCTCGGCATGATCTCGGGCCTGAAGCTCGCGGCGGACGAGGCGGATTGCGCGCGCCTCTATCTCGCGACGATCCAGGCCGTGGCCTATGGCACGCGGCACATCATCGAGACGATGAACGAAAACGGCTACGCGATCGACACGATCATGGCGACCGGCGGCGGGACGAAGAACCCGCTATTCCTGCGCGAGCACGCGGATGCGACGGGATGCCGGATCGTGCTGCCGGCGGAGCCGGAGGCGGTGCTGCTCGGCAGCGCCATGATCGGCGCCGTGGCCGGCGGCGCCTATGCCGACCTGCCGGCGGCGATGGCGGCGATGAGCCGGGCCGGGGCGGTGATCGCGCCGGAGGCGGCGAGTGCTGCGTTCCATGCCCGCAAATATGCCGTGTTCCGGCGGATGCATGACGACCAGATGGCGTATCGGGCGCTGATGCGGGGCTGAGCCGGCCGGGACCTGCCGGATCAGCCTTATTGGTGTATTGTTGTTGCCATGCCGAACTCACTCCTCGCCGTGCGAGTCGCGCGCGGCCATCCCCGCCTCTTTACCGGACTGCTTTGCGGCCTTCTGGCCGCGGTGGTGCTGCCGGCCACGATCGCACCGACGCTGCGCGCGGTGCTGTGCTGGGATATCGCGGTTGCCGCCTATGTCGTGCTGGCGATGGCGCATTTCAGCCGCGCCGATCACCGCCGGATCGGGGACGACGCGGTGCGGCAGGAAGAAGGCGAATGGACGATCTTTGGCCTGAGCATCGCCGGCGCGCTGATGAGCTTCACCGCGATCGTGATCTTCGCCGCGCGCGGCAAGGGAGCGGGCGCGGCGGCGCACACGCCCTATGTCGCGCTGGTGGCGGCGACGCTGGTGGCCTCGTGGCTGATGACGCAGATCACCTTCACCTATCGCTACGCGCATGAATATTATGCGGCGACGGCGAGCGGTCCTGCGGGCGGACTCGCCTTTCCGGGCAGCGAGGCGCCCGACTATCTCGACTTCGTCTATTTCTCGTTCGTGCTGGGGATGACGTTCCAGGTGTCGGACGTGAACATCCTCAGCCGCAAGATGCGCCGGCTCGCGACGTTGCAGGGCGTGATCGGCTATCTGTTCAACACCGTGGTGCTGGCGCTCGCCATCAACATCGCGGCCGGGCTGTTCTGATCCGGGCTATTTCGCGGCCTTGTAGGCGGCGGCCTCCTCGGCGCTGGCGACACCGCCATGCTTCGCCGACCAGGCCACCGGGTCTTCCAGAAAGCGGCGCACGCCGGCGAGCGTCGCCTCGGGGAAATAGTCGCCGCCGCGGCAGGCTTCCAGCACGTCCCACCAGGTGCAGAGATGGTGCAGCGACATGCCCATCTCGGCCAGCGTGTTGAGGCTGCCGGGGAAGACGCCGTAATAGAATACCACGAAGACATGGTTGCAGATCGCCCCGGCCTCGCGCAGCGCGTTGGCGAAGTGGATTTTTGATCCGCCATCGGTGGTGAGGTCTTCGACGAGGAGGGTATTCTTGCCCTCCGGCACGTCGCCCTCGATCTGGGCGTTGCGGCCGAAGCCCTTGGGTTTCTTGCGGACATAGGCCATCGGCAGGCCCATGCGGTCGGCCATCCAGGCGGCGTAGGGGATGCCCGCGGTCTCGCCGCCGGCGACGGCCTCGATCGTCTCGAAGCCGACATGACGATAGAGCTTCTCGACGCCGAGCTCGCAGATCTTGGCGCGGGCGCGGGGGAAGTAGATGATCTTGCGGCAGTCGATATAGACCGGCGCCTTCCAGCCCGAGGTGAAGGTATAGGGTTCCTCGGGGCGGAAATTCACCGCCTTGATTTCGAGCAGGATACGGGCCGCGGTGAGCGCGGCGTCACGGTCCCAGTCGGTCGCGTGGCCCAGGCCAGACGTCATGTCGATCCTCCAAGTCTGGCCGCCGTCCTAGAACACCCCTGCCCTGCCGTCCACCGTCTTGCGGCGGGCGGGGCGCATGGCTAGACCGTCGCAAACTGCCGCAAGGAGCTTCGGAATGGCCAAGATCAAGGTTAAGAACCCGATCGTGGAGATGGACGGCGACGAGATGACCCGGATCATCTGGGGGTTCATCAAGGACAAGCTGATCCTGCCCTATCTCGACATCGACCTGAAATATTTCGATCTCGGGATCGAGAACCGCGATGCCACCGACGACAAGGTGACCGTCGATTCGGCGCTGGCGACACGGGAATACGGCGTCGCGGTCAAGTGCGCCACGATCACGCCGGACGAGGCGCGGGTCAAGGAATTCAACCTCAAGCAGATGTGGCGCAGCCCGAACGGGACGATCCGCAACATCCTCGACGGCACGATCTTCCGCGAGCCGATCATCTGCGCCAACGTGCCGCGCCTGGTGCCGCACTGGTCGCAGCCGATCGTGATCGGCCGCCATGCCTATGGCGACATCTACCGCGCCGCCGAAACCAAGATCCCCGGCCCGGGCAAGGTGCAGCTCTCCTATATCCCGGCCGATGGCAGCAAGCCGCTGATCCTTGACGTGCACGACTTCAAGGGCCCCGGCGTCGCGCTCGGCATCCATAACACCAAGGCCTCGATCGAGGGCTTCGCCAGGGCGAGCTTCAATTACGGGCTGGCGCGGAACTATCCGGTCTATCTCTCGACCAAGAACACCATCCTCAAGGCCTATGACGGCATGTTCAAGGACGTGTTCCAGGATATCTTCGATGCCGAGTTCAAGGCTGAGTTCGACAAGCGCGGCCTGACCTACGAGCACCGGCTGATCGACGACATGGTCGCCTCGGCGCTGAAGTGGAACGGCGGCTATATCTGGGCCTGCAAGAATTATGACGGCGATGTGGAGAGCGACATCGTCGCGCAGGGCTTCGGCAGCCTCGGGCTGATGACCTCGGTGCTGATGAGCCCGGATGGCAAGACGGTGGAGAGCGAGGCAGCGCACGGCACCGTGACCCGCCACTATCGCGAGCACCAGAAGGGCCGCCCGACCTCGACCAACCCGATCGCCTCGATCTTCGCCTGGACCCGCGGCCTCGCCTATCGCGGCAAGTTCGACGAGACCCCCGAGGTAACCGAATTCGCCGAGACGCTGGAGCGCGTCTGCGTCGAGACGGTGGAAAGCGGGTGCATGACCAAGGACCTCGCGCTGCTGATCTCGAAGGAGCAGCCCTGGATGACCACGCAGGACTTCCTCGCCAAGCTCGACGAGAACCTGCAGGCGGCGATGGCGAAGCGCCAGGCCGCATGATGGTGGGGCCCTGCGATCCATCCCCGGATTGCAGGGCCGAACACCAGGCAGCATTATTGACTGAAGGACGGGCTGCCTTCCCTATATGGGAATGATGGAAAGCATCCCGTTCTCGGTTCTCGATCTCGCCCCCGTGCCGGATGGCGCGACACCGGGCGACGCACTCCGCAACAGCATCGACCTCGCCCGCCACGCCGAAGCCCTCGGCTTCAACCGCTACTGGCTGGCCGAACACCACAACATGCCCGGAATCGCGAGTGCCGCCACATCGGTGGTGATCGCGCATGTGGCGCAGGCGACGACGCGGATTCGCGTCGGTTCAGGCGGGGTGATGCTGCCCAACCACGCGCCGTTGGTCATCGCCGAGCAATTCGGCACGCTGGCCGCGCTGCATCCGGGGCGGATCGATCTCGGACTCGGCCGCGCGCCCGGCACCGATCCGCGCACCGCCCACGCGCTGCGGCGGAACATGGAGGGGACCGAGGCGCGCTTCATCGAGGATGTGATCGAGCTGCAATCCTATTTCCAGCCGGCGGAGCCGGCGCAGGCGGTGCGCGCGGTGCCCGGCGCGGGGCTCGGCGTGCCGGTCTGGCTACTCGGATCGAGCACGTTCTCGGCCGATCTCGCCGCAGCTCTCGGCCTGCCTTTCGCCTTTGCCGCGCATTTCGCGCCCGACCTGCTGGGGACGGCGCTGATGCGCTATCGCAGCCGATTCCAGCCTTCGGCACAACTGCCCAAGCCGCATGCGATGGTCTGCTTAACCGTGTGCGCCGCACCGGATGACGCGGAGGCAGCGTTCCTGTTCACCTCGCAGCAGCGCGCCTTCGTCAATCTGCGGCGCAGCCAGCCCGGGCTGCTGCCGCGCCCCGCCCCGCTCGACGGGGTCTGGAGCGAGCGCGAGCGCGCCGGGGTGGAGCATGCGCTGGCCTATGCGATGGTCGGAGGCCCTGCGCGGGTCGCAGCAGGGCTCGCCGGCTTCATGGCGGAATTCCGCCCCGACGAGCTGATGATCGCCTGCCAGATCCACGACCACGCGTTGCGGCGGCGCAGCTACGAGATCGTGCGCGAGCTGCGCGGCGGCCTGAGCAAGGCCGCCTGAGTCGTCTCAGCCGGCGGCGGGCGGCTCGTTATGTTCCCAACCGCCGCCAAGCGCCTGGTAGAGCGTGACGAGATCGGCCGAAATCTTGGCCTGGCTTTGCGCCTGCGCCTGTTCGGCGGCCAGCACAGATTGCTGCGCGGTGAGAACCTGGAGATAGTCGACCAGGCCTTCGCGATAGCGTTCCTGGGCGAGTGACAACGCCCGGCGGGTCTGGGTGACGTCGGTCTGCAGCGCTGCCTGGGTTTTCTGTTCGCCGTCATAGGCGGTCAGCGCGTTGTCGACCTGGTGGAAGGCGGTGAGGACGGTTTTTGCGTAGTTCACCGCGGCCTCGCGCTGCTGCGCCTTGCGCAGGTGCAACTCGCCGCGCAGGCGCCCACCCTCGAACAGCGGCATGGTGATCTGCGGCCCGATCGCGTAGGTGACGGCGGAAAGCTGGTTCAGGTTGGAAAATTGCAGCGCCTGGAGCGATACCGAGCCCGCCAGCGAGATGTCCGGGAAGAAGCTCGCCTTCGCGACACCGATCTCGGCGGTGGCTTCATGCAGGCGGGCGGTGGCCTCGCGAATGTCGGGGCGGCGCTTGAGCAGTTGCGAGGGCAGGCCGATCGGCACCACCGGGGGGACCGGCGGGATCGGCTTCGCGGTGATCAGCCGGGCGCGGAGGGCTTCCGGCCCCTCGCCAAGCAGGAGGCTGAGCTGGTTGATGTCCGCCGCGATCGAGGTTTGCAGGGCGGGGATCTGGGCGCGGATCGACGCGGTCTGCGCCTCGGCATCGGCGACATCGAGCGCGTTGGCGAGGCCGGCCTGCTGGCGCTGGCGGATCAGCCCGGCGATGTTGCCGGCGCTGGCGAGATTGCGCCGGGTGATGGCGAGCACCGCCTGCTCGGCGCGCAGGTTGACATAGTCATGCGCCACCTCGGCCTCGGTGTTGAGCAGGACGGCGCGGCGGGCATCGCGCGAGGCCTGCACAGCGGCGAGCGAGGCCTCGACCGCACGGCGGTTCTTGCCCCAGAGATCGAAATCGAAGACCGAGGAAAACCCGTACTGGAAGAGATCGAACGGTTTGAGCTGCGCGCCGGGAAGGCCGCCGCCGCCGATCGATGTCGAGGCGCCGCTGGCGGTGGAGCCGGCATTGGTGCTGGTCGAGGTCGATCCGCCGCCGCTGAGTGCGGTGAACACGCCCTTGTTGCTCGGCTTCTCGCGCGTGTAGGAGCCGGCGAAATTGAGGTTGGGATAGAGCGCGGCACCCTCGATCTGCGCCTGGGCCTCGGCTTCGGCGAGGCGCTGGGTGGCGGCCTTGACGTCGAGATTGCGGGCGATGGCCTGCTGCTCGAGGCTGGTGAGGGCCGGATCGTCGAAGCTCTGCCACCAGGCGAGATCGACCTTGCCCTGGCTGACCGTCTCGGGAGAGGTCAGTGCCGGGCGATGAGAGAAGAAGGATGAAGCCGCGCTGGTCCGCGGCGGGTGGAAATTGGGCCCGAGTTCGCAGCCGCCAAGTGCGAGGGCAGCAAGCAGCGCCGGGCCCATGAGGGCGCCCCAGCGCAGGCGGGCGGCAAAAACGTCAGATTTCATAAACCACTCCTTCGGCGGCACGGGCTGACGGGGTACCGAGCAGCAGCACGACCGGCCAGACCAGCAGGGCCATCAGACCCAGAATATGGAACAAATCAAGATAGCTCATGAACGCTGCCTGATGTTGCACCGCCGCGGCGACCTGCGAAAGGGTCCTTCCGTGCAGGCTGACATACGGAGTAACGGACTCGGCAAGCCTTGAATGATGGAACTGGGTGCGCCACGCGAGCATCGAGGTGACAAAGGAGATGCCGATGCTGCCGCCGATATTGCGCACCTGGTTGATGATCGCCGAGGCATCGCCGTTGCGGGCGGGCGGCAGGCCGACATAGGAGAGCGCCGAGATCGGGATGAACAGGAAGGGCAGCGCGATTACCTGCAGCACCCGGTCGATCGAGATGGTGAAGAACGAGGCGGTGGGCGCGAGGTGGGACTGGAAGACCAGCGCAATACCGGTTTCGAGCAGGCCGCCGACCAGCAGCACGCGCGCGGGGATGATCCGGCCGGTGACGATGCCAGCGACGGGCATCAGCCCGATCGTGGCGAGCCCGCCGAGGGCGAGCGCGAAGCCGGCGGTTTCCGAGGAGTATCCCATCAGCGTCTGGGTGAGCTGGGGCAGCAACTGCGTCGTGCTGAGCAGGATGAAACCGATGACGAACATCACGAGGCAGCAGATCGCGAAGTTGCGGTAGGCAAAGAGGCGGACATTCACTACCGGCGCCGGATGGTTCCATTCCCATACGACGAGAGTGACGAGCGAGACCGACCAGAGAACGAAGAGGAAGCGGATGAAAACGCTACCGAACCCGTCATCGATCGAGAACTTGTCGAGGAAGATCTGCAGCGCGCCGAACCCGACGGCGACGAGCAGGAGGCCGAACCAGTCGAACCGCAGGCCGCCGGCGAGGCGGGCGGCGCGCTCGCGGACCAGAAGCTCGGGCTCGTCGACGAAGATCGCGATCAGGGCAAAGGCGATGAGGCCGATCGGCAGGTTGATCAGGAACACCCAGTGCCAGGACAGATGGTCGGTCAGCCAGCCGCCGAGGATCGGCCCGGTGGCCGGAGCGACGATGATCACGACGCCGAATACCGCGAAGACCTGGGCCCGCTGCGAAGCAGGAAAACTGTCGGCATACATCGACTGGGTGACGGGTTGCAGGCCGCCGCCGCCGATGCCCTGCAACACTCGGGAGATGATCAGCATGGACAGCGAGGTGGAGAGCGCGCACAGCACCGAGCTTGCGGTGAAGAGGGCGACACAGATCAGGAACAGCCGCTTGCGACCGACCACCTCCTGCAGCCAGCCGGTGATCGGCAGGATGATGCTGTTCGAGACGAGATATGAGGTCAGTACCCAGGTGCTTTCGTCTGGGCTGACGGCCAGTGAGCCGGCGATATGGGTGAGTGCGACATTGGCGATGGTGGTGTCGAGCACCTCCATGAACGGCGCGAGCGCCACCATCGCGACGATCAGCCAGGGATTGTAGATGCCGGCGGCCGAACGCGGCGTGTTGGGCCGCGTGGCGTAAAGCAGGCTCATTGGCCCCGGATGCGGATATACGGCTCGACGGACATGCCAGGCGCGAGCAGGTGGTTTCGGATACGTTTGTCGTCGAAATTGATGCGCACGGGAACGCGCTGGACTACCTTCACGTAGTTGCCGGTGGCGTTCTCCGCCGGGAGCAGCGAGAAAACGCTGCCAGTGCCGTGCTGGATACTGGCGACCTTGCCCTGAAACGCGATTCCGGGAACGGCATCCACATAGACCCGCACCGTCTGGCCAGGATGGATCCGCCCGAGCGCAGTCTCCTTGAAATTGGCGGTCACCCACAGACGGTCGCCAACGATCGCCATCAGCCCGGCGCCGGGCGCCACCACGTTGCCGGCGCGCACGCTTTTCTGCGCAACCCAACCGGAAACCGGGGCCCGGATTTCGGTATAGCCAAGTTTGAGCCGGGCATCGGCGACATCCACTGCGGCAGCCTTGAGCGCGGCTTGCGCGGCAGCGACCGCGGCGGCGGCGGCACCAACCTGCTGGCGGGCCGCATCGGCGCGGGCGACGGCACCACGCAGCGTGGCGGCAACGGAATCGCGCGTCGTCGGCGTGATCGCACGAGGGTCGATCCTGGCGTAGCGCGCCTCGTCCCGGCGAGCGCGAAACAGTGTCGCGTCGGCAACCTCGACATTGGCGCGGGCAACCGCCAGATCGGCCTGCCGTGCGGCAAGATTCGCCTTTGCCTCCGCCTCTCCGGCCTCGGCATGATCGAGCGCCACGCGCTGCGCCCGCGGGTCGAGACGGACAAGCACCTGCCCGCGGACGACGTGCTGGTTGGTCCTGACCGGAACCGCCACGACCTTGCCCTGGATGCGGGCAGAAATCGTGTGGATCGCGCTATCGATCTCCGCATCCGAGGTGGATGCGAAATCGCGGGTGCTCCGCCAATAGGCAAAGCCCGCCGCAGCGAGACCGATGAGCAGAAGCGCCAATATAATGAAAGGACGCCGGCTGCGGCGCGAGGCGACAGCAGGCGCTGACGACGAGGCCGCGCTGCGGCGCAAGTCGGTCTCGGTCAGGTCATTCATACGATCATATTAACCTATCGGCAGGATCATCGCCACAGCCGGCGCCACACTCAGCGCCGCAGTCAGCATCAAGACCGCAGTTACACACATAACGAAGCCGCAACAACGCGGCGGCGATCAAATTGCCATCAACAAAGTTTCAGCGGCGATGACGATTCGGCTTGAATCCTAAGACATGATGAGTATTACTATCTTAGGTAGTATTTTGTATCTTAACATGATGATTTGGATGAAAAATGACGCAGTTTCAGAGCATGGACAGTTACCTGCGCGACCGGATCAGGGCATGGCCACAGACCCCGCCGGGGCTCGAACCTGCAGATACGGACGAGCGCGGCGTTTGGCTGCGGGCGCGGCCCGGGCCGGTGCAGGAAAGCGAGGCCCCTGCCCTGAAAATTCCCGGCGCATCGCGGATGCGAACCTTTCCGGACGGTCTCTGGCTGTGGTTTGGCGGCAGCAACGCCGACCGGTTCGTCGATCTGTTCGCAATCGAGATTTGCGGCAGCTTGCAGAACCTGCTCGACAAGCGGTCGCGCTATGCGCCAAGCCTGCATTCGCTGCTGGTCTCCTGCCCCGCCGGGTGGATGCGCCGGCCGGTCTGCGCGCAGGATCCGACACAGCGATGGCAACGGATCGGCCTGTTCGACGCAGCGCCAGAAACGCCGATTGCCCTGCCAGTGCGCGACATCCGGGTTCTTTACGCGCTGAAACCCAAGCATTTCCGTGAGTTCACCGCCGGCAGCATCGCGCATCCGCACGAATTGTTCGCTCCCGTGGACATATTGCTTGATGAGGCGGGCTGGCAGGCGCCAGGGCTGCGGCGGTTTCTCTTCCACGCCGCGCGGCGGGCAAATTACTGTTGGGGTGGACGGCCCAACGGCATCCAATGTGCCAATATAGGGTCGAACAACGAACCTAATGAAAGGGCCGCCCAATGGAATTTAAGCGGATTTCTATAGACACGTCCAAGCATGTTTTTACGATCCATGGGGTCGATGACCAGGAGCGCCCGTTACTCCGGCGCGAGATCAGGCGGGCTCAGGTTGAACCGTTCTTCGTCAAATTGGCTCCGACGGAGGTGGTTCTTGAAGCTTGCGCAGGCTCGCACCACTGGGGGCGGGTGTTGGGCGGTATGGGCCACCGGGTCAGGTTGATCCCACCGCAATATGTGAAGCCCTTCGTGAAGCGGAGTAAAAATGATCGCAACGACGCAGAAGCGATCAGTGAGGCAGCATCCCGCCCGACCATGCGCACGGTTCCGGTCAAATCGGTGGATGAGCAAGCGGCAGCAATCATCGTGAAGCACCGGGAACTCTTGGTGAATCAACGAACCCAGGCGATCAACGCGTTGCGGGGGCACGCGGCGGAATTTGGCATCGTTGCCGCCAAGGGCTGCGCGAACGTCTCAGCATTGCTTGTTCTCCTGTCTGCCGAGGAAGCGATTCCAGCAATTGCAAAGGCGATGTTTGAGCAAATGGGTCAGCATGTGACGGATCTCGATGCAAAGATCGACGCACTGGAGAGACAGCTGCTCGAACAGCACAAGGCCAACGCGGTCAGCAAGCTCCTCGCCGCGATTCCCGGCGTTGGGGCAATCACCGCGATCACCATGGCGCTCAATGTGAACCCCGCGAATTTTGAGACCGGGCGGCATTTTGCAGCGTGGCTCGGGCTGACTCCGCGAGAGCATTCCACCGGCGGCAAGCATCGTATGGGAAAGATAAGTAAGGCAGGCAATGAGAGGTTGCGGCAGTTGCTCGTGGTCGGGGCGATGGCGGTGATCCGCTTCGCTAAACCAGGCAGCAAATCAGCGACCGCTTGGCTGTTGCAATTGCTGGAGCGGAAGCCGCGCAAGGTCGCGGCGATCGCTCTGGCCAACAAGATGGCCCGGATCATCTGGGCCATGATGGCGCGTGGTGAAGCGTATCGGCGTCAGCCGGTAGCCGCCTGATCCGCGCGCCGGTGCCGAGGGTTTAGGGGCAAACAGGAGATGGTTATCGGTCGAACCGACGAGCAACAAAATCCGTCTGAATCTACGGCAGTTCCATGCCGCAATTTCTGTTTGGATGTTGCTCGCGGCACCCATCTGGGCCAGCGGTCAGACCACCGCGTCAAAGGCCGGACACATGACCGCATTCGAACCGATACCAAATTCTGCTTTAACGACTTGAACCCAACGGGCCGTCCACACATGGGATTCAGCTTCGTGCGGCGGCAACGAAACCGGGTGCGGCGACCTGCGACCCGGCGCGCAGAATGGCATTGCGGGCAAGATCGGGGCGATCGGAGATCATGCCATCGACGCCAAGGCCAATCATCCGGTCAAACGCATCGGCGGTGTTGACGGTCCAGGGCAACACGAGAAGGCCGAGCGCGTGGGCCTCGCGGACCTCGTCCTGCTGGAGCGTTCCATGAAACGGCGCCCAGCACACAGCACCCGTGGCGGCAACCGCGCGCGGGAGATGGCCGCCGAATGCTTCTAGGTCGGTGCCGTCAAGCCAGAGGGATGCCGCCTCCAGCGTATCCGGAGCGGTGAGGCAGCAGCGGCGCAGGCCCGGCTCGATGGCGGCCGCTTCCCGCAGCACACGCCAGTCGAAGGCGAAAAGCAGCGCGCGGTCGATTGCGCCGTGGCGGCGAAGCGCGTCGATCATCGCGGCGGCCATGCGGGCGGGAGGGGCAGTGAGGTCGGGATGGTCGGGGAAGGTCTTGATCTCGACCAGAAGGTCGCGTCCCGGCAGCGCCTCGATCACGGCATCGAGCGTGGGGATCCGCGCGCCATCCGCCGGCGCCTGCACGGGATAACGCGCTTCATACGCCGTTCCCGGGCGCAGCCGGCCGACATCGAAGGTGGCAAGCTCGGCGAAGCGGCGTTCGCGGAGCAGCGGGGCGACTTCGAGTGCGAGCCAGGCGCCGGACGGATCGCGCGCGATATCGGGGTTGAGACGCGCATCGTGGTGGACCACTGCGACATCGTCGGCGGTCAGGCCGACATCGAATTCGGCTCCGGTCAGGCCGAGCGCGGCGATCGCGGCGAACCCCTCGATCGTGTTCTCGGGCCGGAGGCCGCGGGCGCCGCGATGGCCGAACAGGGCGATGGAACGTGGCGATCCGGCGGTGCTGATCATGGCGGGTCTTTCAGGTTAGAGTATCATCCGATCAGATGGCGTCATCTGATCGCATGATGCTCTAGGCGGTCTCGGCAGCGTCGACGCGGGCATGGCCGCCTTCGCCCCGGCTGACGCGCAAGCGCCGCGGATGCAGGCGGATCAGGCTTTCGTGATGGGCGATCGAGACGATCTGCATCGCCGGCAGGCGGGCACGCAGCAGGGCAAAGAGGCTGGCGGCCGATTCCTCGTCGAGCGCTGAGAGCGCCTCGTCGAGGAACAGCCAGTCCGGCCGCGCGACCAGTACGCGCGCGAGGGCGAGGCGCTGTTGCTCGCCGCCCGACAGGCGCAGCGCCCAGTTGTCGACATGCTCGAGGCGCAGGCCAAGGCCGCCGAGCCCGACCTCGGCGAGTGCGGCGCGCACGGTTTCGTCGTCCACCTCGTATTCCTGCTGCGGATAGGCAACCGCGCGCTTGAGCGAGCCGAGTGGGAAATAGGGTTTCTGGGGCAGGAACATCGCCGTGCCGGACGGCCGGGCGACGCGGCCGCGGCCGAACGGCCAGATCCCGGCGAGGGCGCGAAAGAGCGTGGATTTTCCGGTGCCGGAGGGGCCGGTGATCACCACCGGCTCGCCGCGCTCGATGGCGAGGCTGGCGCCGTCGAAAAGATGCCGCCCGTCGGGCAGCGAGACGGTGAGATCCTCGGCATGCAGTGCCGAATCCGCAGCCATGGCGACATGGTCGGGCCGGTGCGCGTGCGCCTGTTTCACCGCGCGCTCGAACCCGTCGAGACGCTGCACGGTGGCGCGCCAGCCGACCAACTGCGGATAGGCAGAGACGAACCAGGAGAACGAGCCCTGCACGTTACCGAAGATGTTATTGATCTGCAGCAGCAGGCCAAGGGTGAAAAGGCCGGAGAAATAGCCGGGAGCGGCGATCAGGATCGGGAAGATGATCGCGACCTGGCTGAAGCCGATGGTGAAGAAGTTCAGCGCCTTGGTGCGCTTCATGATCTTCCACCAGTTCAGGTAGATCGCATGGAAGCGCTGCTTCAGGCCGACCCCCTCCTCGGCCTCGCCACCATAGAGCGCGATCTGCTCGGTGTTCTCGCGCACACGGATGAGGTTGAAGCGGAAATCGGCATCGACCTGCTGCTGCTGGAAGCTCAGCGGGATCAGTTTCCAGCCGATCACATGGGTCAGGTAGGTACCGATCAGCGAATAGACGATCGCGATCCAGACCAGGTAGCCGGGGATGACGAGGCCGAGCAGGTGCAGCGGCGGCACCAGGAACCACAGCACGAAGATGAAGCTGAACAGGTTCACGATGTTGGAGATGAAGCTGATGCCGAGGGAGAGATTGTTGGAGACGAAGCTGCGCAGGTCGTCGGCGATGCGCTGGTCCGGGTTGTCGAGCGGGCTGCCGGCCTCGGCCTTCAGGCTGAGCTGATAATGCGCGCGGTTGGTCAGCCAGTCGGCCACGAAATTCTCGGTGATCCAGCGGCGCCAGCGGATTTCCAGCATCTGCTGGAGATAGAAGGCGTACACGCCGACAAGGATGTTCAGCGTGGCGATCTCGGTGAAGCCGGGAACAAACCACGGATAGCCCTTGATCATCCGGTAGGTGAAGATCGACTGCCAGAAACCGGCCGCGTCCTTTGCCTGGAGCGCGTTGTAAAAAATCTTGTACCAGTAGGAATAGAGGACGTTGAGATAGACCGAGACAAGGTTGAGGGCGATGATGGTGGCGAGCAGGGCCAGCGCCGGCCAACGCTCCTTAGAGGCGAAATAAGGCCGGGCGAGGCGCCAGGCATCGGCCAGGGCGGCGATCACCGTGCGCAGGAACCTCATGAACGCGGCTCCGCTGCGCGGGAGATCGCGTCGAGCCAGCGGCGCAGCCGGGCGGCGTTGGCGCCGAAATCCGAATAGCCATAGACCGAGTGAGAATAGAGGATCAGGTCGCTGCCGCCGGCCGGATCGGGGCGGATCGCGGCGGTCACCACATCGGGGAAGTTCGCGACCGGCGTGCGCGCGACCCAGGATTGCTGCATCCGGGCAGGATCGGCCGCGAGCGGATAGGTTCGCGGCTCGGCCGCCGCAACCCGGGCGACGAGCGCATAGAGTGCTGCGGGCGGCAGGGCGTAGCGCGGCGTGTCGAAAGTGGGTTTCGGGGTGAAGCCGGCGGGGGCCGCCAGCGCCTTGTTGGGCGAGGCCGGGAGGACAAAATGCGCGAAATCGATCGGCTCCGGCGGCGCCGCACGCGGGGAACACGAGGCTGAGCAGCAGGGGCAACAATCCAACGGCCATCAGGCGGACTCTCCGGAAGGAAGGGCGGGCAGGCCGAGGCGAATGACGCCCCGCACGGCATCGGGGGCGATCGCCTTGCCCTTGCGCAGGATCACGATGCTGCCCTCGCGGGCAAGATCGACCGCGGTGCGGCGGATGGCGGGGAGGTGATGGCGCCAGGCCTCGGGCGCGGTTTCGCCACGGGCGGTGGCAAGCTGGCGGGCGGCATCGGTCGGGCAGATCGTGGCGCCGGGCCGGCAGGCGGCCAGGGCGCCGCGGATCGCACGGCCGGCTTCGTCGGGACTGGCGGGATGCGGAGCACGAGTCATGCGACCATGTCTGGCGCGGATCGGGCGTTCCGGCAAGCGTCCGGGTGGCGCGGACTTCGCGCGGTCCGAAGCGCGCAGGGCAGATCAGCTGTCGGCCGGCAACCGCGCGCGCAGCATCTCGGCTGCCATGGCGGGCCCGATCCAGGGGCCCTGTACCTCGGCTACTCCAAGCTCACGAGCTTTCTGCAATTCGGTCTCGGTTTCCACTCCGTCGAGCAGGACGGTTACGTCGAACCGGCGGGCGATGTCGATCGCGGCACGGATCAGCACGACGTCCGGCCCGGCCGGATCCGCCACGAGGGCGCGGACCAGCCGCCGGTCGAATTTGAGCCCGCTGAACGGCA
The DNA here is from genome assembly GCF_905116885.1 of Acidiphilium sp. C61. Lineage (NCBI taxonomy): Bacteria > Pseudomonadati > Pseudomonadota > Alphaproteobacteria > Acetobacterales > Acidocellaceae > Acidiphilium > Acidiphilium sp. C61. Next base: position 493,571 of record NZ_CAJHNI010000005.1, read on the forward strand.
GGCGCGACAACAGAGCCAGGCCGCCGAAATCATGGCCGAAGCCTTCGAGGATGACACCGATTCCAGCATCGCGCAGGCTGGCGATCTGCTGCTGCAGATGCTCGCCGCCGATCACGAGATCGGCTTCGTCGATCAGGATATCGAGCCGCTGGAGGTCGACGCCGAGCGGCTCGAAGGCCTGGCGCACGAGGCTGGCGGTGTATCCATCTCCGAGGGTGGCACCGGGAAGCGGGACGCCGACATGCCAGCGCGGCGGCCCGGCGGCGAGTTCGGTGGCGACGGCACGCAGCGTATAGGACAAGATATCGTGACGCAGCATCGATCGGTCGATCCCGCGCAGCAGCGGAGCGACCGGCATCAGGCCGCGGCGGCGGTTCGGCAGCCCGAGCCAGAGATCGGCGCCAACGAACCGCTCGGCGGCGGGGGCGAGGCAAAGTCGCGGCACGTAACGGCGGACGAAACTATCCTGCCTCAGGGCATCGGCGAGGCGGGCCGCCCGCTTGCGCTGCTCGCCAGCTTCGAGACGGCGGAGCGAAGCGCGCTCGCGGCGCTCCGTTTCAGCCGAACCGGACTCCGAAACGCCCGACCGAACCGGCGCAGTGGCAAGTGTCGGCCGAAAGTCCGGTGACTGCGATACACTCAAAAGACCCTACTCCATCGACGCGTCCCATTCAGCGTGATGATGAGGCAGGATGAGTAAAATATACCTTAACGTGACACAATAAATGCGATCTTACGCAGTTTTCCGCGCATTTCAGACACCGATCGTGTCGAGCAGGCGGGTCGTGCCGAGACGGGCGGCGGCAAGCAGGCGAGCGCCGGAGTCGAGTGTTGCGAGCGGTACGAGGCTCGCCTCGTCGACGAGTTCGAGATAGTCGAGGACGAAGCCGCCGGCGGCAAGCGTCTGCCGGCTCGCGGCAAGGGTCGCGCCGACCGGGGCGCCTGCGCGCAGTTCGTCGCGCGCGCGCAGCAGGACACGATGGAGCAGCGGCGCGCGGGCACGCTCAGCGGCGTCGAGATAGCGGTTGCGCGAGGACATTGCGAGACCGTCCGCCTCGCGCAGGGTCGGTCCGACGACGATCTCCACCGGCAGGAACAGGTCGTTCACGACGCGGCGGATGACCTGCACCTGCTGCCAGTCCTTCTCGCCGAAATAGGCGGCGTCCGGCCCGACCTGCCCGAGCAGCTTGGCCACCACCGTCGCAACACCCCGGTAATGGCCGGGCCGGACCGCACCCTCCAGCACGGTGGACAGCCCGGCGACGTCGATCATGGTGGCATCGCCGGGCGGATACATTGTCGCCACCTCGGGCAGCCAGGCGAGCGCGCAGCCGGCTTCGGCGAGGAGCGCGCAGTCGCGCGCGGGGTCGCGCGGGTAGCGGGTGAAATCCTCGTTCGGGCCGAACTGGGTTGGGTTGACGAAGATCGAGGCGGCAACGACGTGGCCGGCCGCGCGCGCGGCGCGCACGAGCGAGAGATGGCCCTCGTGCAGCGCGCCCATCGTCGGCACCAGCGCGAGCCGGGCGCGGCCGCCTCCTGCCAGCGCCGCGCGGGCGGCGCGCAGGTCGTGGAGATGACGGACGATCTGCATGATGTGTCTCCGTGAAAACCGGCTTGTGGCGAGGGTTTTGGGGGAATCCGGCCGCTGCGTCCATGCCCGGCGGCGGAAGGCAGCTCCGCCGGCGTCGGGGACGGTTACACATTCGTGAAACCATAAACTATGCGCGAGCGGCGTGCTGCGAGAGCAGATGCGGACTTTGGAAATCGGTAGAGTAACTATATGTAGCGGTCATGGTACGCCAATCGTCTCCCGCGAAACAGTGGATCGGTCAGGAAATCAGGCTTGGAGGACGGCGCGCCCGGCTCGCCATCGGGCTCGGCATCGCCTCCACCATCATCGCGATCGGGCAGATCGCCTGTGCGGCCGGGTTGCTCGCTGCGGCGATCGCCCCGGGGCGTCTGCCCACCGCGCTGCTCGGGCTCGGCTTCATCACCGCCGCCCTGCTGCGGGCGGGGCTGATCGTCGGCCAGGAACACGAGGCGAGCCGGCTCGGCATCGCCGCCCGCCGGCGGCTGCGCAGCGACACGCTGGGCCGGCTCATGAGTGCCGGGCCGGGGCTGCTGCGCGGGCGGCATTCGGCGGAGCTGTCAATCATCGTGGTCGACCGCGTCGAGGCGATGAACGGGCTGCACGGGCGCTGGATTCCGGCGGCCCGGCTCGCCGCGATTGGGCCGGCGCTGGTGGCGCTCGCCGCCGCGACCGCGGACTGGCGCAGCGGGCTCATCCTCGCCGCGACCGGCATTCTGGTGCCGGTATTCATGGCGATGACCGGGATCGGCACAGGTGTTGCGGCGCGGCGCCAGTTCACCGCGATGGCACGGTTGCAGACCCGCTTTCTCGATCGCGTGCGCGGGATCGCCACCATCGTGCTGGCCGGGCGCGCGGAAGCCGAGGCGGCCTCGCTCGGCCGCGCCGCCGACGAGTTGCGCCACCGCACCATGCGCATCCTGCGCATCGCCTTCCTCAACGCCACGGCGCTGGACCTGCTGGCTGCGGCGGCGCTGGTGGGGATCGCCATCCGCTTCGCCGGACCGCTGCTCGCCGGCCAGGCGGCGCTGGCGCCGACCGCGCTGTTCTGCGTGTTGCTGGTGCCGGAATTCTTTGCGCCGCTGCGTGCGTTCTCGGCGGTGTATCAGGACCGGATGACCGCGCAGACCGCGGCGGAAGACCTGGTCGACCTGCCCACGCCGGAGACGGTGGCGGTAGCGCCGGATGCCGTGCGCACGGTAACGACGCGGGGCATCACGATCGGCTTCGAGCAGGTCAGCTTCGCCTGGAGCGAGGCGCGCGGCCCGGTGTTGCAGGATCTCAGCTTCCAGTTGCCGGCCGGCGAGATGATGATGCTGGTCGGGCCGTCGGGGGCCGGAAAATCCACCATCATCGAGCTGCTGCTCGGCTATATCAGGCCGCAATCGGGGCGGATCACACTGAATGGCGCGCCGATCGAAACGATCGTGCCGGCCGCCCTCGCCCGCATGACGGCGCTAATCAGCCAGCGGCCGGTGCTGTTCGCCGGGACGATCGAGGAGAATATCCGCATGGGACGGCCGGAAGCGAGCGAGGCCGATCTGCTCGAAGCGGCGCGACTCGCGCGGGTGAGCGAGTTCGCCGACCTTCTGCCCGAGGGGCTGGCGACACGCATCGGCGATGGCGGCTATGGGCTGTCGGGCGGCCAGGCGCAGCGGATCGCGATTGCCCGCGCCTTTCTCAAGAATGCCAGCCTGCTGCTGCTCGACGAGCCGACCGCACAGCTCGACCCGGCGACCGAGCGCGAGGTGGTGGACAGCCTCAGGCGGCTGGCGATCGGGCGGACCGTGGTGCTTGCGAGCCACTCCGCCTTCGCCCATGAATTCAGCGGCCGCAAGCTCGATCTCGGCGCCGCGCTGGCGGCTCGGCTCGAAGGGGTGGCATAATGAGGGAGGCTGTCCTCGTACCGCTGCTGCGGGTGATCCTGATCTGGCGGCGGCAGGCACCGGCGATCGCCTTCGGTGCGCTGGTGGCGCTGGCCTCGCTGGCCTCGGGCATAGCCCTGATGGCCGGCGCCGGACACTATATCGCGGCCTCGGCGATCGGCCTTGCGATTGCCGTGCCGGTGGCGCTGGAGGTGACCGGCGTCGCGCGCGTGGTGCTGCGCTACCTGGAGCGGCTGACGACGCATGACGCGACGTTCCGTGCGCTCGGCGCGTTGCGTCTGTGGTTCTATCGCGGGCTCGCGCGAAGTGCCGCCGGCGGGCTTGGGTTCCGGCGCTCGGGCGATGTGCTGGCCCGGCTGGTCAACGATATCGAGGCGCTGGACGGGGTGCTGCTGCGCCTGCTGATCCCGCTGCTCGGCGCCGTGATGCTGGTGCCGGCACTGCTGGTCGTGGTCGGCCAGGACGATACGGCGGCCGCTGTGCTTGTGCTGGCGCTGTTCGCCATCGTCGCGTTTGTGATGCCGTGGCGGGCGATGATCGCGGCGCGCGCGGCCGCGGCGGACGAGACCGAGGCCGGCGGCGCCTTGCGCGTCGCCGTGCTCGACACGCTGACGGGGCTGCGGGAAATCAAGGTTTACGAAGCCGAGGGGCGGATGCTCGCCGGGATGCAGTGGCAGGAATCCCGGCTGTTCCGCGCCGAGCGCGACCTCGCCGCGCGGGGGGCGGCATTGCAGGGCCTCGCCTTCCTCGCCACCCAGGGCGCGCTACTCGCGGTTTTGCTGATCCATGGCGCGCATCCGCTGGCCGTGGTGGTGGCGGTGTTCGTTGTCGTTGCCGCGTTCGAGGCCGTTGGCGGGATGCCGCGTGCGGGCGTGATCGCGGGTCGGGCCTCGGCGGCGGCGACGCGGGTTCTCGAGGCGGCCGAGGCCGCACCGCCGGTGCGCGACCCCGAGCGCCCGGCGCCGATGCCGACCGGCAACGCGCTCGCCTTCGAGCATGTCGGGTTCCGCTGGACGCCGGAAGGCCAGGCGGTGTTCGAGGATCTGTCGCTCGACGTGCCCGCCGGAGCGCGGGTGGCGGTGCTCGGGCCGTCAGGGGCGGGAAAGTCGACGCTCGCCGCACTGGCGCTGAAGCTCGCGGCACCCGAGCGGGGCCGGATCCGGCTCGGTGGGACGGATATCGACACGCTGCGGGCCGACGATGTGCGCGCGCGGATTGCCTGGCTGTCGCAGGCGACGCATCTGTTTGCCGACACGATCCGCAACAACCTGCTGATCGGGCGCGACGATGCCGATGACGAGGCACTCTGGGCAGCGCTGGAGGCGGCGCGGATCGCCGATGTCGTGCGTACGCTGCCGGACGGGCTGGACACCTGGGTCGGCGAACAGGGTTCGCAGTTTTCCGGCGGCCAGGGGCGACGCCTTGCACTGGCGCGGGTGTTGCTGAGCACAGCGCCGATCCTGATTCTCGACGAACCGTGTTCGGGTCTCGACCTCGAGACCGAGCGCGCCTTCCTCGCGACGCTGAACAACACGCTGGAGGGACGGACGGTGCTGATGATCACCCACCGGCTGACCGGGGTGGAGAGGCTCGACAGGATCTACCGGCTGCAGAACGGAAAGCTGACGGCGGCGACAAGATAGGCGCCGCATTGCGGCGACAAGACAGGCTCGCCGCTGAGCTGCGGGGCAGCTCAGGCGACGGCGGCGAGATCCGGCGCGGCGGTGCTGACACGGCGGTAATTCGCGGCGTCGGCGAACAGGCTGCGTAGCAGCAGGTTGTTGAGCCGGTGGCCGGTCCGCGCACCGACAAAGCGACCGCGAAGGGCGGCGCCGGCCAGCGCCAGATCGCCCACCACGTCGAGCAGCTTGTGGCGGACAAACTCGTCCGGGCTGCGCAGCCCCTCGGGATTGAGGATGCTGTCACCATCGACCACCACGGCATTGCCAAGGGTGCCGCCCAAGGCAAGGCCGGCCTCGCGCAGACGGTCGATATCCTGTTTCATGGTAAAGGTACGCGCACGGGACAGTTCACTCGTGAAGCTATCCGGGGTGATTTCGAGCGACAGCGCCTGGCGGCCGATCGCGCCGGCGGGAAAGTCGATCTGTAAGGCCGCGGTGAAGCCGTATTCACCCGAGGCTGCGGGGCGCAGCTCGGCGCAGGCGGCGCCGTCGCTCACCCGGACGGGGCGGCGGATCTCGATGATATCGCGCGGGGCCGCGGTTTCAACGATGCCGGCGCAGCGGATGAGAAACACGAATTCGGCGGCGGAACCGTCGAGGATCGGGATTTCCGGGCCATCGACCTCGATCAGCGCATCGTCGATGCCGAGGCCGGCGAGCGCCGCCATGATGTGTTCGACCGTGCCGATCCGCGCCTCGGGCCGGCGCGGATCGGCGAGGACGGTGCAGAGCCTCGTATCCGCCACGAGGTCGTGACGGGCGGGGATGATGATGTCGAGATCGGTGCGGCGGAAGCGGATGCCGGTACCGGGTTCGGCGGGGACAAGGCGCAGATTCGTCTCCTGCCCGCCATGCAGGCCGATGCCACGGCAGGCGATGGCCGCGCCGAGGCCGCGCCGCTTCACGAGGCTGTCCTGCCCGGCGATGAGGGGTCGGCTGAACGGAATGGCGGTGGACATCATGCGGAGAAAGCCTTGTGTTGAACCCGGGCGCCTGCGACAGGCGCCTTATTGCAGTGCAAACTAGCCCGGGGAGGCTGCGGTGGGAAATCAATGAATATTTCTGATTATTTCGATATAAACCTATGATTTTGTTATTTTCATGGCGTGGCTGACACAATCGGCTCACAACCTCGCGCGGCACGGTTTGCCTTTGCCGGCTGGTTCTGCTTTCAGGAAGGCCGCAGCGCGGCGCCGCCGCGCGAGACCGGGGAACCCATGACTGTCGCACTGATCGTCGCCGCCGGCCGTGGCCATCGCCTCGGCGGCCCCATTCCGAAACAGTATCGCCTGCTCGACGGCGTGCCGATCCTTCGCCGCACGGCGGAGGCATTGCGCCGGCATGCGGCGGTGCGGGCGGTGCGGGTGGTGATCAACCCCGCCGATCGCGGGCTGTATGACGAGGCCATGGGGGGGCTCGGGCTTGCGGAGCCGGTGACGGGTGGCGCCTCGCGGCAGGAATCGGTGCGCAACGGGCTTGAATCGATCGCCGCCCTCGCCCCGGAGACCGTGCTGATCCATGACGGGGTGCGGCCCTTCGTCGATACCTCGACGATCGGCGCGGTGCTCGACGCGCTGGCCCGCGTGCCCGGGGCGGTGGTCGGCGTACCGGTGACCGATACGCTGAAGCGATGCCGCGGTGCCGTGGTGACCGGAACGGTGGACCGGGCGGATCTGTGGCGGGCGCAGACACCGCAGGGTTTCCGCTACGAGGCGATCCTCGGCGCGCACCGGCGGGCGCATGCGGCACATCCGGGCCGGGACTTCACCGACGATTGTGCGGTCGCGGAACTCGCAGGGCTCACGGTTGAAATGGTTCCCGGCAGCGAGGAGAATTTCAAGATCACCACCGAGGCCGACCTGCTGCGCGCCGAGGCCATGCTGCGCGAACGAGGTCGTTTTCTGGCCGTTGCCAGTTAGAGCATCATCCGGTCGGGTGGAGTCATCTGATCGGTTAAAGATGCCCCAAGACCGCCGCCACGCCTCCCCTGCCCTGCAGCGCTTCCGGCTCAGCCGATGCCCGCGGCGGCGATCAGCACCACGCCGAGGCTGACCAGGGCGAGACCAGCCAGCTCGCCGCGCCGTGTGCGCTCGCCGAGGAAAAAATGGCCGACCGCGAGGGTGAACAGGATCTCGATCTGCCCGAAACCGCGCACCAGGGCCGCGCTGGTCAGTGCGAAGCCGGCGAACCAGCAGCCCGACCCGCAGGCGGAGAGCAGGCCGACGGGTGCCGCCCGCCGCCACAGGGTGAAGCATCGGGCCAGTTCGTCGCGGTTTCGCAGCGCCATGACGCCGCCCTGGACCAGGGTTTGCAGCAGGTTGGTGACGGTGAGGGTGAGCACGGCCTTGAGGATGACCGGCGTCGCGGGGCCGAGCGCGAGCGTCGCCCGCCGCAGCAATATGGCGGTGACGGCAAAGCCGAAGCCGGACCCGAGGCCGCACAGAGCCGCGGGCTGCACCGAGGCGCGCAGCAGATCGGCCGGGGAGAGTTTCTGACCGGCAAAGGACAGCGCCAGCACGCCGATCACCGCGAGCATGATCCCGATAATGGCGAGCGGCGGAATCCGCACCCCGAGCACAAGAACCGAGAAGATCACGAGCTGCGCCGCCTCGGTCTTGGCATAGGCGGTGCCGACCACGAAATTGCGATGGGCGAAGGCCATGATCAGCAGCATGGTGCCGAAGATCTGGGCAATGCCGCCGGCCAGGCAATCGAGCAGGAAAACGGGCGGAATCGCCGGCAGCGCGCGGTGCAGCAGGACAAGTGCAGCACCCAGCAGCAGGAGATCCGCTGGCAGCGCGTAAACGAACCGGACGAAGCCGGCCGCCGGGGCGCTGAGCGCGCCGCGCAGCCGCGCCTGCAGCGCCGTTCGCCAGACCTGGAACAGCGCGGCGGCGATGGTCACCGGTATCCAGGCGGGAACGATGCTCATGCCAGGGCCGCGACATGGGCGCAGAAGCGCGCGGCGAGCGCCACGAGATCGGCGACGACCGCCTCGCCGAGCGCGGCATCGGCGCCGGTGGCATCGGCGGTGGCGGAGGCCGGCGCGATCTCGGGATATTCGGCCGGGGCATCGATATCGACTCCCTCGAAGCCGATCGTGCCGAAGCCGATGACGGGGCAGCCGAGCAGGCTGGCCCCCGCGGCAGGCTTGCGGGCGAGATCAGGCCGGCAGGCGTCGGGGCGGAGGCAGAGCGCGATCGAGGCGAGCGGCTCGGCACCATGACCGAACCGCCCTGACGCGGGGCCGATGCGGGCCTGCATCAGGCGGCTTGCGACCTTCCAGAGATAGAACGAGGGGACCACCGGACCGCCGGCGCGACGGATGGCGAGGGTTACCTCGTGCACCAGCGGCGCATTGCCGCCATGGCCGTTGAGGATGACGATGCGATCCAGCCCGTTGCGGCGGAGATCAGCGATCAGGTCGGCGAGCACGGCGCGGAACGTGGCGGGGGCGAGCGCGAGGCCGCCGGGCACGGCGCCGAAATGATCCGCCGCACCGAAGGGCAGCGCCGGGGCCGCGAGGGTCAGCGTGCCGGACTCGGTCGCGGCGCGCGCAATTCGCCCGGCCAGCGCCGCAGCGAGGCGGAAATCGCCCATCGGGGCATGCGCGCCCTGGTCTTCCTGACTGCCCAGCGGCAACAGCACCAGCGGCCGGCGCGGCAGGAGGACACGCAGTTCGGCACTGGTCAGATCCTCGATAGCTGCTTTAAACATTTATTCATCCTCCTGCGGGGGACCATGCTGGACGCAAACGTTGTGCGCTGGCAATGGAATGCATCCAATTTGAGGGAATTTGCATGTCAGGACTGACCCCTTTGCCTGCGCACTCGCCAATGGCTGGAATTGCGCCAGTGATCCTCGCCGGTGGAACCGGGACGCGGCTCTGGCCGGTTTCACGCAAATCGTACCCGAAGCAGTTCTGGCCGCTGGTGTCGTCGCGGACCATGCTGCAGGAGACGGCAGCGCGGGCCCAGGGTGAGCGCTTTGCCCCGGCGATCGTGGTGGCGAACGAGTCGCATCGCTTCATCGTCGCCGAACAGCTGCGCGGCGAGGGCCACGAGGGAACGCGGATCCTGCTTGAGCCAATGGGACGGAACAGCGCGCCGGCCATCGCCGCCGCGGCACTGCTCATCGCCGAGACCAATCCCGATCAGGTGATGTGGATCATGGCGGCGGACGCCTCGATCGCCGATGCGGACTCGCTGGGCCGCGCCCTGACAGTCGCCGCCGCTGCCGCGCGGGACGGGCAGATCGTCACGTTCGGGATGCGGCCGGACATGGCCGAGACCGGCTATGGCTATATCGAGCAGGGCGAGGCCCTGGCCGGGCATGAGGGCGCGTTCCGCATCGCCCGCTTCGTCGAGAAGCCGGATTCGGCGACGGCGGCGAAGCTGATCGCCGACGGGCGGCATTACTGGAATTCCGGCATGTTCGTCGCGACCGCGCGGACCATGCTGGCGGAGATGGAACGGCTCGCGCCAGAAGTCGCGCGCAGCGTGCGGGCGGCGTTCGACGCACGGATCCCCGATCTTGATTTCATCCGGCTCGACGCCGCCGCCTTCCAGAGCGCGCCGGAGATCAGCATCGACTACGCGATTGCCGAAAAGACCGACCGCGCCGCCGTGGTGCCAGCCTCACTCGGCTGGTCGGATGTCGGCTCATGGTCGGCCATCTGGGACATCGCCGAGAAGGACGCAGCCGGCAACGCGGCGCTGGGCGATGCCGTGATCGAGGATTCCGTCGGCTGCTATGTCCGCAGCGACGGCGCGATGACCGCCGTTCTCGGGCTCGAGAATACCGTTGTGGTGACGACGCCGGACGCCGTGCTGGTCGCCCATCGGGACAAGGCGCAGAACGTCAAGCGCGTGGTCGATGCGCTGAAGCGGCTGAAGCGGCCCGAGGCGGAAGAGCACAACCGCGTCTATCGGCCCTGGGGGTTCTATGAGAGCCTGATCCAGGGCGACCGCTTTCAGGTCAAGCGGATCGTGGTGATGCCGGGTGCGAAGCTCAGCCTGCAAAAGCATTTCCACCGTGCCGAGCACTGGGTGGTGGTGGCCGGATCGGCACTGGTGACGCGGGATGCGGAAACGCATCTCGTGCGCGAGAACGAGAGCATCTATCTGCCGCTCGGCTGCATTCACCGGATGGAGAATCCCGGCAAGATCCCGCTGACGCTGATCGAGGTGCAGTCCGGCTCGTATCTCGGGGAGGATGACATCGTCCGCTACGAGGACACGTACGGACGGAGCTGAATTTCGTTCGTGTTCTTGTTTTGTTCTTGACAGCGCGGGTGATTTCCGGTGTGCTGCTCACGAACGGAGCACGAACATGGACATTTTCATACCGCGTGGCCTCCGGCCCGACGGCCGTGGCACCAGGCTTGCCCCACCCAACCGGTTCGAAACCGCGCGCTATGACGCGTTCGATGACGGGTGGGGCACGCTGGACGAGGAGGAGACAGCTCCCGAGACGGTACTGATCCGCGATGCGACGAAATCGATAATCAGCCGCAACGAGAGCCCGGATCTTGGCTTCGATCGCGGGCTCAATCCCTATCGGGGTTGCGAACATGGCTGCATCTACTGCTATGCGCGGCCGACCCATGCGTGGATCGGCCTGTCGCCGGGTCTCGATTTCGAGACGAAGCTGGTGTTCAAGCCCGAGGCGGCGTCGCTGCTCGAGCGCGAGGTGTCGCGCAAGGGCTATCAGCCGGCGACGATCGTGCTTGGCTCGAATACCGACCCGTATCAGCCAGTCGAGCGGCAGCTGCGGCTGACGCGCGCGGTGCTGGAAGTGCTGGAGCGGTTCGGCCACCCGGTTGCGATCGTCACCAAATCGGCCGGGGTATTGCGGGATGCCGACATTCTGGCGCGGATGGCGGCGCGCAACCTCGCCCGCGTGCATCTCTCGGTGACAACGCTGGATGCGAGGCTCGCACGGGCGATGGAACCACGCGCGGCGACACCTTCACGGCGGCTCGATGCGATGGCCGGTCTCAAGAAGGCGGGGATCCCGGTCGGCGTGCTGGCAGCGCCGATGATTCCGGGGCTCAACGATCCCGAGCTGGAGCGGATTCTCGAAGCAGCAGCGCGAGCGGGCGCGTCATCCGCCAACGCGATCCTGCTGCGCCTGCCGCACGAGCTGGGCGCGCTGTTCGAGGACTGGTTGAACCGCACCATGCCGGATCGCGCGGCACATGTGCTCGGCCTGATCCGCCAGACCCGGGGCGGCGCGCTGAACGACGCCGCCTTTGGCAGCCGGTTTCGCGGCACCGGAGCCTATGCCGGGCTGCTGCGCGCGCGCTTCGAGCGGGCGGCGCGCCAGTTCGGGCTGAGCGAGACGCCGCCGCCGCTCGATTGCGGCCAGTTCGCGAAGCCGCGCGCGAGAGACGCTGGGGCGCAGCTCTCGCTGTTCTGAATCCCGCCCCGCCCAAGTCCAGCGGCCCCGGCGTCAGGCGCGGCCGAGACGCTCGGCACCACCGCCGCGAGCGGGCAGCGCGGTCGGGTCTTCCTCATCCTCCCCCAGATCGCCCACCAGGGTTTCCGTGGTCAGGATCAGCTTGGCGACCGAGGCGGCATTGCGCAGCGCCGTGCAGGTGACGCGGACGGGATCGATGATCCCGGCATCGTACATGTTCTGGAACGTGCCGATGGCTGCATTGTAGCCGAAGCCGCCATTCACCGCCGAAACCTGGGCGATGACATGATCCGGATCGCCACCGGCATTGGTCACGATGCGCCAGAGCGGGCGGGTAAGGATGGAGCGGACGAGCTTCACCCCTTCCGCGACATCGCCGCTGGCGCCGGCCAGAACCTCGTCGAGGACCGGCCCGATCTGCGCTAGCGCGGTGCCACCGCCGGCAACCACACCCTCCTCGCTCGCAGCACGCACGGCGGCGAGCGAATCCTCGATCAGCTGGATCGTGCGCTTCTGCTCGACCGGCGTCGCCCCGCCCGCATAGAGGATCGCGGTGCCGCCTGAAAGTTTCGCGAGGCGCTCGCGCAATTTGTCCTGCTCGATGTTGGGAGGCGCGGCATCGTGCATCCGCTGGACCTGCGCCCGGCGCGCAGCGATCGCGGCCGTATCGCCGGCGCCGCCGATGATCGCGGTGTGGGTCGCACTGGTACGCACCCGCTCGGCAGCGCCGAGATCGGCTTCGGTGACATCCTCGACCCGGCCGCCGAGATCGCGGGCGATGACGCGGCCGCCGGTGATGATGGCGATATCCTCCATCATCGCCTTGCGCCAGTTGCCGTATTCGGGCGGATGGACGACAAGGTAGCGGCCGGGTCCGTCGCGCCCGAGCAGGCTGACGACGACCTCCGGCGCCACCTCCTCGGCGATCACCAGCAGCGGGCGGCCAACCCCGGCGGCAAGCGCACGCGCCGCATCGAGCGCATGGGGATCGCGGATCTTGAGATCGGTCATCAGGATCAGCGGCCGTTCGAGCACGGCTTCCATCTTCTCCTGATCGGTCACCATGTGATGCGAGATATAGCCGCGATCGAAGGACATGCCTTCGACGACCTCGAGCGTGGTGGCCGTCGTCACGCTGAAATCGGTGGTGATGACGCCCTCGGCGCCGACGCGCGCGAAGGCCTCGGCCACCAGCGCGCCGAGATGCGGCTCTGTCGCGGCGATGTTGGCCACCGCGGCGAGCATGCCGTTGCCGGACGCAGGCCGGGCGGCCGCCTTGAGGGAGGAGGCCACACGCTCGACCGCGAGATCGATCCCGCGGATGAGATCGACCGCGCGAGCGCCGCGCTCGCTGGCCTCGACGCCGGCCTGGACGAGCGCATTGGCCAGCACAATCGCGGTGGTGGTGCCATCGCCCGCGAGTTCGTTGGTCTGCATCGAGACCTCGCGGACAACCTGCGCGCCCATGTTCTCGAACCGGTTCGGCAGCTCGATCTCCACGGCGATGCTGACGCCATCGCGCGTGACCATCGGCGTGCCGATCGGCCGGTCGATCATCGCATTCATTCCCTTGGGTCCGAGCGTGGGCTCGACGGCCGCCGCCAGCCGGCCCACACCGCGGGCCAGCGCACGCCGAGCTTCAGAATTATGCAGAAGCAGCTTAGCCATTTTGTCTCCCTTCGGCCGGACGGCCGGCGTGCTGCGTGGACTGGAGCATCATCCGATCAGATGGAGTCATCTGATCGGATTAAGACGCTCGGCTTGTTCGTATGATAGAGCACGACATCCGATCCAAAAGGATCGGAAAGTGCTCTAGCCTATTCCGCGGCGACCGCGAGCGGCGCTGCCGCAAGCGCTGCCTTCTTCGCCGCGATGTCGATGCCGTAGAGCTTCGCGGCATTCAGCCCGAGGATCTTTTCCTTGATCGCGGGGGTGAGATCGACACCGCGCTCCTGCTTCACATCCTCCGGCAGCTCGAAGTTCCAGAATTTCTCGACCAGCCAGCGCGGCGTCCAGATCGCGTAGTCGGAGCCGAACAGGATGCGGTCCTCGCCGAGCCAAAACAGCAACTCGCCCATGATTTCGGCGAAGTAGCGCGGCCGGGAGTGGATGAAGGGGAGAACGACGGCGAGCCCGCCATAAACATTGGGCTCCTGCACCGCGATCCAGCAGAAATCGTCGATCCGGGGCTGGCCGCAATGCTCGACGACCCAGTTGAGATTGGGGAAGTCGGTCGCGGCGTAATCGACGTCATGGACGTCGAAGGCGTCCTTGCTCAGCGGGATGATGGTCGGGCCCTTGTGGACGTGCATGTTCCTGATGCCGAGTTTCTCGCACAGCTCGAAACATTTGTAGGCCTCGGGATCGTTCAGCCGCCAACCGCGGGAGGCACCATTCCATTCGGCGGTGTAGAGTTTCACACCCTGGATATTATATGTTTCTTTCATGTAATGAATATATTCGAGCGCCTTCTCGCCATCCCGCGGGTCGAACGCGCCATTGACGATGAAGCGCTCGGGATAGCGGGCGGCGACGTCCGCATTGCGTTCGATCGTATTGAAACCGGTCTTGTAGAAATCCTTGAGGTAGGTCGACTGCACGATCGCGACATCGTCGGGGCCGTCGATGAAAAGGTCGCGATAGAGATCATCGGCGCTGTATTTCTCGAATTTCTCCTTCGGCCACAATTTGTCGGCCGGGCTGAGCGCGTTGTGATAAGCGAAAAAGCACTCGATGAATTGCTTGCCGTGAATGTTGCTCTGGTTCGCCGGGCTGCCGTCCCAGAAATGGGTGTGGCCGTCGACGATAAAGATTTCCTTGCCCTCGGGCGTTACGAACATTGTTTTCCTCCACGTGTTGATTGCTTGCTGGGCGGCGCGCCACGCGGGGTGCGCGGGCGCGCCGGCGTGCCGCGGTTCAGATGTATTCGAAGACGTCGTCCATATTGCCGAACAGGATCACGGTGTTGTCGTCGACGCGGACCATGCGGCCGTAATGCGTCGAGGTGTTGACCTCGAAGATCTCGGCCGTCATGTCACGGCCGAGATACTCGCCGATCTCGTCCATCTTGAAGATCAGCTTGCCGTGGCCGTCGATACGGATCAGGGCGGGCTGGTAGGTGACGGTGACGCCGGGCTTGTCGCTCATGAATTCGGCGATGGCGCGGGCCTCGACCGAATCGTTCATGGTGACACCGCACTGATCCGAGATGGTCTGCTCGAAGGTGATGTCCTTCATCTGCTTGAAGATGGTCGAATGGGTCGCGTCGCGTGCTGCTGTTGACATGATGTTATTTCCTGTGCGGGGCGTCAGGCGAGGCCGAGTTCGCCGAGGATCTTGCCGATGCGCTCCTGCGATTGCGCCCTGACATCCTGGAACGAGACGGGTTTGGAATGGGGCATCGACCAGATCGGTTGCAGGCCGAGGGCCGCCTTGTCGGCGAGGGCGCGGTGCTTTTCGAGCCAACCATGGAGGATGGCCCGGTTCTCGCCGCCATGTTTCTCGTCGTTGGCGAGGAGGTAGATGAGGTCGATCGTGTTCGCGAGGTTGCGTTCGTAATCGGCCTCGGCGGCGGAGATCACCGGCGGGGTAACGAAGTCGTTGTTGGCGGCGGCGACCTGCATCAGGAAGCCGGAGCGGAACAGCTCGCCCACCAGGGGTTCGAAGATGATGTTGATCGCGAAATACTGCTCGAGATAGTCGCTCGAGCCCATGATCGTCTCGACCGCCTCGCGCGTACCCTGCCAGATCGGGTCCTCAAGCCAGGCGATCTTGCCAAGCTCGTCGTTCCAGCCGGGAATGTCCATGCCGATTTCGGCGAGGTAGAGCGTGATGTCCTGCGCGAGGCGCATCTTGTAGGAGGAGTTGGTCAGCGTCGCGTTGTTGATCATCTGGGTGTAGCCGTAGCGCTGCGCCTGCATCAGCGAGGTGCCGAGGCCGAATTCGGCGTGTTTCCATGCGCCGAGATGGGCTTGCAGGATGCGCTGCCAGGCCTTGTCGAAACTGGCCGGCGCGCCGGCGCGACGGGCATTGGCAATGACGCTCTGTACCATCGTCTCGATGCGGGACTGGCGCTGGTAGTGCGTGCGTTCCCATTCCTGGTCCGGCGCGCGGAAAGCATGCCAGTTGCTGCTTTTCAGCGCCGTGGCGTCCTTCACATAAGCGCCCTTGCCGTTGGCGAAGGAGATGATCCAGTTCTGGATCAGGTAGCGCTCGGGATCGGGCTGAACATCGACCGTGACGTCTTCGTAATGGGTGGCACGCTTGCCGCGCGGCTCGAAATAGCGGTAGCGGCGGCTGTCGGAATCCGCGAAGATCGCCGCTCCCGCGGCACCCGATCCGACTGAACTCGACAAGGCTGGCATGGTGTCTCTCCCTGGTTTCGGTTGGTCCGTGCGGCGCGCGATCAGTGACCGGCGGGCACGGGAACGCTCGAGGATGTGGTGAACCTGTCAAAGAAGACGCGATCGCTTTCGAAGCCGTTCATGAACAGCACCGGCTGCAGCGCATCGATCATGGGTGGTGGCCCGCAGGCATAGACGTCGCCCTCGCCATCGATACCGAGCGCCTTCAGCCGGGCATCGACGCATTCATGCACGAAGCCGCGTTCGCCCGCCCAGCCGGCATCGAAGCTGGCGTGCGAGAGAACGGGGATGAATTCGAGCTCCGGATGGCGTTCGGTGAGTTGCGCGATGCGATCGAGAAGGAACAGATCCTCCTGCGTGCGCGCGCCGTAGAAGAAATAGACCGGCCGGCTTTCGCCGCTGGCGAGATGGTCGTTCAGGATCGACCAGATCGGCGACATGCCGGAGCCGGCGCCGACGAGGATCAGCGGTCCGGTTCGTCCCTCCCGCCGGAAGCAGGTGCCGTAGGGTCCGGTGAGGGAGATGTCGGCGCCGATCCTGATTCCGCCGCTGTCGAGCTCGCCGGAGAATTTTCCTTCGGGGTATTTTTTGATGATGAAGGAGAGGCTTTGGGCTTGGTCCGGCGTATTTGCCATGGAAAACGAGCGCGTAATCGTCTCCCCTTTTTCCGTGGTGACGGTGATGTCGACATATTGTCCGGCCCAGAACTTGATCGGGGTGTCGAGATCGATGGTGATTCCGCGAATGTCGTGCGTCAGCCGCGTAATCCCGCCGATGCGGCCGCGGAAGGTGCGGACCGCGATCGCCCGCGCCAGCACCTCCTCGTCGTAGTTGAGGAGTTCGACCTCCATGTCCGAATAGGCGATCGCGCGGCAGAGCAGGATATGGCCGCTGTCGCGTTCCATGTCGTTCAGCGCGAAGGTCGAGTATTTCAGCATGTCGACCTCGCCGTCCGTCAGGATGCACTTGCAGGCCGAGCACTGGCCCTCCTTGCAGCCATGCGGCAGGGCGATGCCCTGGCGGAAGGCGGCGTTGAGCACCGTCTCGCCATCCTCGACCTCGAACTCGACCCCGACCGGCTCGAGCCTGACCGTATGCGTGCCACCCATCTGGCCGATCTCCCGAAAGTCCGTCACGCGCCCGCGGGGTGACGGAGATATCGCGTTGAGAAGGATGCGGGAGCCGGGGCGAGCGGCTCCCGCGCAGTCCGCCGTGTCAGTTGAACGGCGTGATCGTGAAGCCCGCGCGATATTCGGCGATATGCTTCGCGCGATCCTCCGGGCTCATCTCCCGCAGCAGGGTGAGCGGCGAGAGGAGGGTGTGGCCGCGCACGTCATCGAGCGTCCACAGTTCGCTATCGTCGAAGCGCAGGTGCGGCTGAGGCACCAGGGTCTTGCCGTCGGAGCGGACGAAGTTCAGATCCTTGATCGCATCCGCGAGATCCCAGCCATGATAGACCGTCTCCCACTCGCGCTTGCCGCTGAAGCGACCCATCGCGGGCGTCGGGCGGCCCTGATACTCGTCGGCGAAGGCCTCGACGGCGGTCCAGCGATCGAGCTCGTGGGCGAAGGTGTGCAGCTTGCCGTCGATCTCGTCGACCACAATGTCCTCGCGGATCAGGCAGGGGACGAGGCAGCTCCAGCAGCGATGCGGATAGACGTAGCCGACGTCCTCGTTGAAGGTGATGACCTTCTCGCCGCGATGGCTGAGCTTGTCGTACCACTTCCAGAAATCGCCGAACTTCGCGTACCAGCCAGGATATTTCTGCTCGAACCACTCGAAGTCAGCCTCGCGCTGGGCCTCGATGCGCCAGAAATTCACCGGCCAGCCAACGGCGAAGAACTGGGCGACGTGGTGGACGTACAGCTTCTCGGTCAGGCGCTTCCAGGCGGCCTGGACGTCGTCGTGATGCACCTTGATGCCGTATTTCTCGAGCGGCAGCATGTAGGTGCGGTAGTAATCCTCGAAGATCCAGCGGTGCCACATCTCCGCGTAGGATTCCTTCGACTTGTCGCGATTGGTGGTGCCATATTCGATGAAGGTGCCAATCGCGGCATCGACGATCGCGTGGTTCTGCCAGAAGGCGTAGCGCAGGTCGCGCTCGAGCAGGAGGTGGTTCTCCGGCTCCTTGAGGGCTGCCATCAGCATCGAGTGCCCGTTGCCGATATGCCGGCTCTCGTCGGACTGCACCGAGAGGAAGACGGTCGGCAGCGCGTAGTCGCCATTGCGGGCGGCCTCGGAGGGCATGGCGACGAACAGCGTGTTGGTGAACGCGGTCTCAGCGACCACGGTGAGATACATGCAGGCGGCGGTCATCGTGTCGCCGGTGATGAAGCCCTCGCCGAACTGGCGGCCGATCGTGGTCGCGTAGCATTTGCCGAAGGCTTCCTCGGTAATGTCGAAGCCCGCCGGGTCGATGTAGTTTTCCATGTACCATTTCTTGAGGTTCATCTGGATGGTCGAGTGACGGAACTCGTCGACCATCTGCATCGTGAACCCGGTACGCAGATCCTCGCCCGGCGCGAGGCGCGCGACCATCGCCATCGAGCGCGCCGCGGAGATTTCCGGGAAGGGGATGATCGCGAGGAACAGCTTCATCCATTCGACCCAGCGCGGCTCGACATTGCGGAACATGTCGCCGCGCAGTGCCGCATCGAGCGCGCCGTAGACGCGGTTGTCCTTCTCTTCCTGCATCGGGAAGTAGGAGCGCAGCACCTGCTTCATCGGATCGCGCGGTGCCTTGGTGATCTTGTAGTCGGTCGGGTAGGTCATCGCCTCCTGGACATAGGTCGGATTCCACCCGAGATCGGAAATCTTCCTGGTCGCCTCACCGACGGATATGCCGCGCTGCGAGGTGATCTTGTTGAGCGTCAGGGACGTCATGTCTTAAAACCTCCACCTTGTTTGCGCCGCGGGTCCCGTGACCCGGGCGGAAAGCGGCGCAATGCCGCCGTGCGAGTTTCCAGGCGGCGGGTGCCGGAGTTGCGGCCGCCTGCCTGCCGGATCCCGGCAAAGGTCTTCGAACGATCCTGATCGGTGACGGTGAAGTGCCGCGCAAAGCCGATCCGGTTTCCTCCGTTCCTTCGTTCTTCTGGCACCGCGCGGGGCGCGATGGTTTTCTTCTGCGGACATCACAGCAAATCCCGTGCCAACGGATCACGGGGCGCGAAAGCCTGCCAGCAACCTCGATATTGCAGCGCACCATGTAAAGGAAATTTACATCTGTAAATGACAAGTGTAATACTTGTTTCGTTTCAAATATTGCTAAGATTGACTTGAGTTAATCAAATTGACTTTCGCCCGCCCGGGCGGCTAATTCTTGCCATGCGACGGTTTTCGCGCGCCCGCGCGGCGATCGCGGCAAGGAGGCGCAGATGCCCGACAAACAGCGACCAGACCAGGATCCGACATCGCCGGCTTCAGGCGGCGACGTGACCGAGCAGCTGATCCGGCTGATGTCGCGCGACCTCGTGTTCACCATGACCTTTCTCGGCGAAAGCCAGCACCGGATGCAGACGCATTTCGAACACTTCATCGCTGCCTCGCTCGCTGCCGCCGGGGTGAACCAGGCCACGCACCCGATGATCCGGCTATTCGTCGAGCGGCATGCCGCGCTGTTACGCGAGTTCGTGTTTTCCGGCGTCGCCCTGTCACGCCAGTTCGGGATCGGCGAGATCGAGCATCTGATCGGCGATGCCTCGTCGTTGCTGCGGATCGATATCTGGGACCAGTTGCGCAACCATATCGAGATGGCGGAGACGCGGTTCCGCGCGCAGCTCCCCGACCTGCCCCGTCAGCTCGCGGATTTCGCCGCACCGGATGCGGCGCGGGGCGAGGCGCCATGAGCAGCACCGATGCCGAGCGACACATTCTGCTCGAGCGGAGGCTGGCGCTTGTGGGTGCCATGTCCGCGCTGAACGCCGAGGCACTGCGCACCCTGCAACAGCTGGCCGGCATCGAGATCGACGTGCAGCGGCTCGAGGACGAGGCAGGCGATGGCGAGATGCGGGATGCCACCGCGTTGCGCGCGGCAACAGACAAGGCCGCCGCGTTGCGCGCGGCAACAGACAAGGCCGCCGCGTTGCGCGCGGCGGAGGCCGACTGCGCGGCGCGGATCGGGACAGTGGAGGCAGAGATGGCCGAGATCGACCGACGCCTTGCGGCACTCGCGGGCAACTGAACCGGGGAGATTGGCGATGAACCAGACCGCGACGAAACACCTCACGCTGTTCGACCTGCTGGGCCGCACGTGGCAAGCCGCGGCGCCGGCGGGCCCGCCGTGTTTCAGTGCCGATGGCAAGGCGATCGCCTTCGGCTGCGCCGACGGCACGGTGATTGTGGCGCCGACCGAGGATCCCGAGCCGCCGGAGACGCGCATCCGGGTCAGCGGCGATGTCGGCCAGGCGACGATCCGCCCGCGCAGCCGCCCGGCGCCGCTGCCGGCCATATCCGATTCAGTGCATCAGGACATCCCGCCCATCGTCGCCGGCGAGGATGGCGGTTTCCTGGTCGGCGCCGGGGATGGCGGCGTGCTGACGCTCGGGCCGGATGGCGCGGTGCGCGGCATGCGCGCCCGGATCGACACGCCGGTCATGGCCCTCGATCACGCGCGGGCGGCGGCTCTCACCGCCATCGCCGGCGCCGATGCGGTGCGGCTGTGCCAGGGGGCGGGCGCACTCTCCGATCCGCTCGCCGATGATGGGGAGGGCGAGGTCGTCGCCATCCGGCTCTCGCCCTCGGGCCGGCAGCTCGCGATCGCGCGGGCGGAAAGCCTGAGCATCGTCGCACTCGATGGGAGCGGCAGGGCGCCGATGGTGTTTGGCCTGCTGTCGTGCCCGCTGTCGCTCGCGTGGCGGGACGACGGGGCCTGGCTTGCCTGCACGCTGGAGGCGGGCGGCTTCCTGATGGTCGATCACGCGCGCGGGCGCAGCGGCACCGTCACCGGTTTTCCGATGGCAACACGCGATGCCGCGTGGAGCGTCCCCGCCGCGTCGATCGTCGCATCCGGCGCGTATCGCGTCGCCGCCTGGTCGATGGCGACGCCACCGCTCGATGGCGACATGACCGGCGCGCTGGTAAGCGGCCGGGCCGGGCTGGTGGCGGTGGAGAGCGTTGCCGCCCATCCGAAGCGGCCGCTCGTCGCCGCAGGCTATGCCAACGGGCAGATCCTGCTCGTGCAGATCGGCGGGCGGGACGAACTGCTCGTCCGCCCCGAGGGCTGTGCGGTGACGGAGCTCGGCTGGTCGGAGGACGGGCACCACCTCGCCGCCGCCGGGGCGGACGGCATGGTGAGTATCGTCACGTTTCCAGAGCGGATGTTCAAGTGACCACAGGCACAGAGAGGGAGACCGACATGCAGGTGCAGATGACCGACGAGGAACGCAGCAAGGACGCGTTCTTCCAGCGCGTGGCCCAGCTTGCGGAGGAGATGGTGGCGCGGCACGGGCTGGAATTCACCATGGGCACGCTGGTTCTGGCGGCGCGCTGGATCGCGGAGAACCGGATCGGCAGCGGGGCGGCGCCGACCTGACGTCGTTCAGGCGCCGCGCCGGCGGTAGAGGATGCAGGCCGCGCGCAGCAGGGAGGCGAGATTGCCGATATCGCCCAGCCGGTCCACCCCCTCGTCATGCAGCAAGGCGATGAGGCGGGGGACGGAAACGCCCTCGGCCGCGGCAATCTCGCCCAGCGCGGTCCAGAACACGCCTTCGAGCCGCACGCTGGTCGAGCGGCCGGCCAGCCGGATCGAACGGCTGGTCTGGGCGAAATGCCCCGGGTTCTGCCCCTGCAACAGATTGCACATTGTTCCTCCCCGAAGGCGCCTTGCGACCCGGCGCCCGCGCCGGACGATTTCCCCGTTTCAGATGTTGAACAGCAAAAGCCATGCCAGACGCCGGGAGCGGCAGATTTCGGAGCCGCTTCGATAACGCGGTGTTCTGAAACGGAGCGGTTGCGCCCCGCCACTGTTCTGCTTCCGGCCAGCACCTGCCGGCCCGCCCGGCACCGCCGGCTTGGGGATGTCTGCTCGGCCGGCGTCGGCCTATACAGCACCATTGGAAACCGCGCCGACCGCCCCGGCGCCGAACAGGAGAACTGGCATGGCCAAGGCAATCCACAGCATGATCCGCGTGCTCGACGAGGCGAGGTCGGTGGCGTTCTACGAGCAGGCGTTCGGCCTTGCGATCGCCGACCGATTCGATTTCGACACGTTCACGCTGGTCTACATGCGCAACGCGGAAAATGATTTCGAACTCGAACTGACGATCAACAAGGGTCGCACCGAACCCTATGCGCTCGGCGACGGCTATGGCCACATCGCCTTCTGCGTCGACGATCTGGACGCCGCGCACGCGCGCTTCGAGGCAGCGGGCTGGGCGCCGCGCAAGATCGTCGAGTTCAAGCGCGACGGCATCCTGCTCGCGCGGTTCTTTTTCGTTGCCGATCCGGATGGATACCAGATCGAGATGCTGCAACGCCACGGCCGCTATCGCTGAGCGGCCGGGGCAGGCTCAGCGGAAGGCGCAGCCCGGCTTCACCCCGAGCCGCCGCAGCAGCATGGCGGCGGGGCAGAAGCCGGTGATGCCGGCCTGGAACAGGTTGAGCCCCACCAGCGCGGTGAGGACGTAGAACCACGGGCTGACCAGCCAGCCCAGTGCGAGGCTGAGCAGGACCATGAAGCCCGCGAAGCTGAGAACGGTCTTGTCCACATTCATGACGGCATGTCCCTTGCCTGGAACACCTTCCGATCCTGCCGGGTCAGAAAATGTTCTATTATATTGATAAACAGAGCACTTTTATTCGGTCAGATAACTCCGTCTGATCCGATGATGCTCCGAACATCACGCCGCCGCCGCGAGGTGGCGACGCGCGAAATCGACGATGGCCTGCGCGCTCATCGCCCCGGCACTCTGGCCGATCACCCGGCCGCCCCTGAGCAGGAACAACGCCGGGATGCCGCGCACGCCGAGGCGGGCGGAAATCTCCGGCGCCTCGTCGGCATTGAGCTTGAGCAGCCGGACCTCCGGTTCGAGGATCGCCGCCGCCTGTTCGAATTGCGGCGCCATGATCCGGCATGGTCCGCACCAGGGGGCCCAGATATCGAGCAGGAGGGGAATGCCGTCCCGCTCGGCATGGCGCTCGAAGCCAGCCTGGTCGACCGCGACAGGATGACCATCGAACAGCTTGCGGTGGCAGGCGCCGCATTGCGCGGCGCCGGCCGGGCGCGCCGGCGGGATGCGGTTCACCGCCCCGCATTGCGGACAGACGATATGGGTTGCGTCAGCCATGGCCCGCGCCTTTCGCCGTCTTGCGGTCGTTGTGGTGCAGCTTGTGGATGTTGAGCTGCTTCATCAGGAAGCGCTCGTAGAAGGGTTCGCTCTCGCCGGCGCGGATCTTGCGGAGAAAATATTTCTCGAACCCGATCTTCGCCAGATGCACCCAGGCGCCGGTCGAGGCCCAGTTGACGTCGCGCGGCGGGATCTGCGGCTGGGCGACGAAGGCCACGCCGCCATCGCCGAAATCGGCGAGGCAGACGGCGTTCCATGTCGCCCGCGCGTGCGGTTCCTCGCCGCGCAGCAGCGCGCCGATATTGTGGGCGGTGGCGGTGACCATCGATTCGATCATGAACCCTGTTTTCGGCACGCCGACCGGCACCGGCGTCTTGCCGACCGGCGGGATCGCGACGCAGACGCCAACGCCGAAGACGTTCGGATAGGCCGGGTTGCGCTGATGCTCGTCGATCAGCACGAAGCCGCGCGGGTTGACCAGCCCCTCGATGCCGCGCAGCGCCGGCACGCCGCGGAAGGCGGGCAGGAACATGGTGAAGCGGCTGGGCAGTTCGTGGGTTGCGATCGTCTGCCCGTCATTGCCGACTTCCTCGGCCACCACCTTGTCGGCATCCACCGCGGCGATCTTCGCGTTGGTGATCCATTTGATGTGGCGGTGGCGCAGCTCGCTCTCCATGAGCGACTTGGTGTCGCCCACGCCATCGAGCCCGAGATGGCCGATATAGGGCTCGGAGGTGACGAAGGTCATCGGCACCTTGCTGCGCAGGCGGCGCTTGCGCAGCTCGCGATCGAGGATGAAGGCGAATTCGTAGGCCGGGCCGAAGCAGGACGCGCCCTGCACCGCGCCGACGACAACCGGCCCAGGGTTGGCGCAGAACAGCTCGAACGCCTCGAAGGCGGCGGCGGCGTGATCGGTCTGGCAGATCGAAACAGTGTTCTGTGCGGGGCCGCAGCCGGGGATTTCGTCGAAGGCGAGTTCGGGGCCGGTGGCGATGATGAGGTAGTCGTAGGGGATGCTCTCGCCGCCATTGAGCTCGACGCGGTTCTCGGCCGGGTGCACGCGGGCAGCCCCCTCGGTGCGCAGCGTGATGTTCTTGCGGCGCATCACCTTGTCGAGCGAGACCTCGATCTCGGCGCGGTCGCGCCAGCCGACGGCGACCCAGGGATTCGACGGCGTGAACTGGAACATGTTCCGCTCGCCGATCAGCGTGATCCGGTCTTCTGGCCGGATCTGCGCCGCGGTTTCGAACGCGGCGAGCGTGCCGCCGAGCCCCGCACCGAGGACCACAATCTCTGCCATGCTTTCCTGCCTTTCCGAGCGCTCCGGCGAAGGCGGCGCTCCGCCGCGCCCGGGGCGATGTTAATTGGTTTGCGGCGACGCCGGCTTGACCTGGATCAACGCCCGCGCCGGCAGCCGGGAGAACACTGCCAGGGCGCGATGCGGCCGGACGTTCCGGCGCCGCCACGTTTGACAATATATGCATATATTCGTATATACGCAAGTATGAAACTGGATATCGACGCGATGAACCTGGCGGCCGACGAGGCCAGCGATCTGCTGAAATCGCTGGCCAACCGGCACCGCCTGCTCATTCTCTGCCAGCTGCTCGACGGCGAGCGGTCGGTGGGCGAGCTGGTCGCGTTCCTGCAAATCCGCGACAGCGCGGTCTCCCAGCACCTCGCGCTGCTCCGCAAGGACGGGCTGGTGACCGCGCGGCGCGAAGGGCAGAGCATCCGGTATTCCATCGCCAGCGCGCCGGCGCGCACGGTGATTTCAGCACTTGCCGGGATCTATTGCAGCCCGGAAGGTGCTGCCTGCACAGTGCCCGACCCTTCATCGACAACGGAGATTTCGAGATGACCACATCTTCACCCCTGCGCGACCTCGACCCCGCCACCGTGCATGACGACCTGCGCGCCGGCCGCATCCTGCTGGTCGATGTGCGCGAGCCGCAGGAATTCGCGGTGGAGCGGATTCACGGCGCGATGCTGTTTCCGCTCTCCACCTTCGATCCGGCGATGCTGCCGCAAGACCCCGGCAAGCCGATCGTGTTTCAGTGCGGCTCGGGCAAACGCTCGGCGATGGCGGCGGCGAAGTGCCGCGAGGCCGGCATTGCGGTGAATGCGCATCTCGCCGGCGGGATGATGGCGTGGAAGGCGGCGGGGATGCCGTATGTCGCGCTCGATTCCGCCACCGGCCAGGTGATCGACCGCCGCTGACCTCCCGCCGCCACCGCGCCGTCCCGGACAAGGAACGCCAGCATGCCCCGCACGCCCTCCCTCCCCGCCCTGCTGCTGCCGCTCCTGCTCCTGTTCGGGGCGGCGCCGGCCGGCGCGGCGTCACCGCCCGCGACCTTCACCGTCGCCGCCCGCATCGTGGCGGACCAGAAGGCGGTATTTGCTACCGTCGAGAGCCGCAACGTGGTGCCGGCGCGCACCCGGATCGGTGGTACCGTCGCCGCCCTGTCGGTGCATGACGGGGACAGCGTGACGGCGGGGCAGGTCATCGCCACCGTGCATGACCGCAAGCTCGAATTGCAGATCAAGGCGCTGGACGCCGAGATCGCAGGGTTGCAGGCCAGCCTCGTCCAGGCGCAGACCGACCTGCGGCGCACCACGGCGCTGGCGCATAGCGGCGCGGTATCGCGCCAGCAGCTCGACCAGGCGCGGACGGCGGTGGATGTTGCCGCCAGCACGCTCCGCGCGCGGATCGCGCAACGCGCCGTGGCGGCCCAGCAGCAGGACGAGGGCGCGGTGCTGGCGCCGATCGCCGGGCGGGTGCTGAGCGTGCCGGTGACCGATGGCACGGTGGTGCTGCCGGGCGACACGGTCGCAACCGTCGCCGAGCAGAACTTCATTCTCCGCCTGCGGATTCCCGAGCGGCACGCGCTGCACCTGAAGGTGGGCGACATGGTGCGGCTGGATGGCGGCGAATTCGGCCTTGCCGGCGCGCGGTTCGGCCGCATCACCCTGGTCTATCCGCAAATCGTCGGCGGCGATGTGCGCGCCGATGCCGAGGTAAAGGGGATCGGCAGCTATTTCGTGGGCGCGCGCGTGCGGGTTTTTGTCCCCGCCGGCGAGCGGCGAACGATCGTGGTGCCCGCCGGTTTCGTGTTCACCCGCTTCGGCCAGGATTATGTGAGGCTGCGGCAGGGCGATGGCAGCGTGATCGACGCGCCGGTGCAGCGGGGGCTGCCGCTGCCGACCCGCGCGATGCCGGACGGGTTGCAGATCCTCGCCGGCCTCGTGCCGGGTGACGTGCTGGTGCGGCCGTGAGGCTCGGCATTTCCGGGCGGCTCGCCCGCGCCTTCATCCGCTCGCCGCTGACGCCGCTGTTCCTGCTCGCGGCGCTGGCCGCCGGGCTGGTCGCCATCACCACCATTCCGCGCGACGAGGACCCGCAGATCCATGTCCCGATGGTGGACGTGATGGTGCAGGCGAACGGGCTGAAGGCAGCCGATGCCGCGGAACTCGTGACCAAGCCGCTCGAGACGATCCTCAAGGCGATCCCCGGTGTGAAGCACATCTACAGCCAGACCCGCGACGACCAGGTGCTGGTCACCGCCCGCTTCGAGGTGGGGACCAACGAGGACGCGGCGGTGGTGCGGGTGAACGACAAGATCCGCGCCAACATGAACCGCATCCCGATCGGCATTCCGCCGCCGCTAGTGGTCGGGCGCGGGATCGACGATGTCGCGATCCTCACCCTTACCCTCGCGCCGAAACCGGGATCGGCGACGCACTGGACCCAGGGTGCGCTGTCGCAGATCGCGACCAAGCTGCAGGACCAGCTGATCAAGGTGCCGAATGTCGGGCTCAGCTATATCGCCGGGTCGGACCCGATGCAGATCCGCGTCGAACCCGAACCCGACAAGCTGATGCTCTACGGCGTGACGCTGCAGCAGCTCGCTTCACGGGTGGCCGATGCCAATCGCAGCTTCATCGCAGGGCGGGTGTTCGACCGCGGCGGGCTGCGCGACGTCGCGGCGGGGCAGACGCTGTTCGGCGTGCCGGATATCGGTCTGCTGCTGATCACCACGCGGGACGGGCGGCCGGTCTATCTGCGGGATGTCGCGCATGTCGTCGTCGGGCCGGTGCCGCTGGAGAGCCATGTCTTTGCCATCACCCATGAAGGCAAGGCGTGGCGCACGGCGCCGGCGGTGACGGTGGCGCTGGCCAAGCGCGCGGGCAGCAACGCCGTGGTGGTGGCCGATGCCGCGCTGACGCGGGTGAAGAGCCTGGAAGGATCGCTCATCCCCTCAGACATCTCGGTGCAGGTGACGCGGGATTACGGGCGCACCGCCAACGAGAAGGCGAACGAGCTGCTGTTCCATCTCGGGCTGGCGACGATTTCCATCGTCGTGCTGATCGCCTTCGCGGTGGGCTGGCGCGAGGCGGTGGTGACGCTGGTGGTGATCCCGACGACCATTCTCGCCACCGTGTTCGCCTCGGAGCTGATGGGCTACTCGATCAACCGGGTGAGCCTGTTCGCGCTGATCTTCGCGATCGGCATCCTGGTGGACGACGCGATCGTGGTGGTGGAGAACATCGCCCGGCACTGGGCGATGCCGGATACGCGCTCGCGCCGGCGGGCGGCGATCGAGGCGGTGGCGGAGGTGGGCAACCCGACCGTGGTCGCGACGCTGACGGTGATCGCCGCATTGCTGCCGATGCTGTTCGTCTCCGGGCTGATGGGGCCGTATATGGCGCCGATCCCGGTGAACGCCTCGGCGGCGATGGCGTTCTCGTTCTTCGTCGCGATGGTGGTGGCGCCGTGGCTGATGTACAGGCTGGCCGGGCGCGACCGCTTCACGGAAGAAGACCGCGCCGGCGAGATCGAGTTCCTCGAACTGACGACCCCTGCCCTCGCCCATGAGGCGGGTGCCGCGGCGGCGCATCCGGACCGGCTGGGGCGGCTCTACCGCGCCGTTGCCGCACCGATCCTGCGCACGCGG
The DNA here is from genome assembly GCF_905116885.1 of Acidiphilium sp. C61. NCBI lineage: Bacteria > Pseudomonadati > Pseudomonadota > Alphaproteobacteria > Acetobacterales > Acidocellaceae > Acidiphilium > Acidiphilium sp. C61. The sequence goes on from NZ_CAJHNI010000005.1 coordinate 521,749, forward strand.
CGCCGCGCCGGGCTGTTTCTCGCCCTGGTCGGCATCGCCACCATCGCCGCCTGCGCGATGTTCTACACCGAGGCGGTGACGGTGAAGCTGCTGCCGTTCGACAACAAGTCGAGCCTGAACGTGCTGATCGACCTGCCCGCCGGCAGCGCCGTGCAGCAGACCGAGCAGACGCTGTTTGCCGCGGCGCGGATCACCGGGACGATGCCCGAGGTACGATCCATGCAGGTTTATGCCGGCACGCCGCAGCCTTTCGATTTCAACGGGCTGGTGCGGCATTATTACCTGCGCGACCAGCCCTGGCAGGGCGACCTGCATGTGATGCTGTCGCCCAAGGGCGAGCGGTCGCAGCAGAGCCACCAGATCGCGGGCGAACTGCGCCGGCGCCTGCTGAAACACCTGGTTCTGCCGAGGGGCGCGGTGCTGAAAGTGGTCGAGGCACCGCCCGGCCCGCCGGTGTTCGCAACCCTGCTCGCCGAGATCTACGGTCCGAACGAGGCGACGCGGCTTGCAGTGGCGGAGGAGGTGAAGACGCTGTTCAGGAAGGTGCCCTATATCGTCGATGTCGACGATTCCTGGGGGCATCGGCAGAAACAGCTGCATATCGCCATCGACCAGGACCGGCTGGAATATTTCGGCGTGCGGCAGGCCGATGTCTATGACACGATCCAGGATCTCTTCGGCGGCATGAAGGTCGGCTATTCCTACCGCGGCGAGAACCGGCTGCCGATCGAGATCGCGATCGGCCTGCCCAACCGCGCGCTCGACTGGAGCCAGCAACTGGCGGATACGCCGGTACCGGCCAATGCGGTGCCGGCGGACAAGTCGGTCGTCGAACTCGGGCAGGTGGTGCATGCGACCCGCAGCGAGGGCTCGCGCGTGCTCTACCGGCGCGACGGGCATTTCGCCGACATGGTCACCGCCGAGCTGGACGGAAAGTTCGAGGCGCCGATCTATGCGATGTTCGCGGTGGACAAGCTGATCAACCAGCATGACTGGGGCAGTCTGCCGAAGCCTGCGATCAGCTTCCGCGGCCAACCGACGAGCGAGGCGCACCCGACCCTGCTGTGGGATGGCGAATGGGAGATCACCTATGTCACGTTCCGCGACATGGGGGCGGCGTTCCTCGTCGCGCTGCTCGGCATCTATGTGCTGGTGGTCGCGCAGTTCCGCAGCTTCAAGATCCCGCTGCTGGTGCTCACCCCGGTGCCGCTGACGCTGATCGGCATCATGCCCGGGCACTGGCTGCTGCACGCGCAGTTCACCGCGACCTCGATGATCGGCTTCATCGCGCTGGCCGGCATCATCGTGCGGAACTCGATCCTGCTGGTGGACTTCATCCGCCACGGCGCGCGGCCGGGGCTGACGCTGCGCGAGGTGCTGCTGGAGGCCGGCGCCATCCGCTTCCGGCCGATCCTGCTGACGGCGCTCGCGGCGATGATCGGCGCCTCGACGATCCTGCTCGACCCGATCTTCCAGGGCCTGGCGATCTCCCTGCTGTTCGGCCTTGCCTCGTCCACCCTGCTGACGGTGCTGGTGATCCCGGCGATCTACGTGGTGATGCGCGACCCGGACCGGATCGTGTCCTGATCGGCCCCTGACACGTCGCCCGGCGCGCCGCTGCGTGCCGGGCGCATTCCTGCTGCGAACAAAATGCGTGCCGGTATGAGCTGCCGATTATTTATGATGGCTCAAACGCATGAGATGATGTTTCATACATGATTTCTTCCGGTCAATTGAAGGCGGCGCGCGCCCTGCTCGGCATCGACCAGCGGGATCTGGCGGAATTGTCCGGCCTGTCGCTGCCGACCATCCAGCGGATGGAGGCGAGCGAGGGGGTAATCCGCGGCAATGTCGATTCGCTGATGAAGCTGCTGGACGCGCTGGACCGGGCGGGGATCGTGGTGATCCGGCCCGGCGATGTATCGGATGCCACCGGCGGGCGCGGCGTGCGCCTCAAGAGCGGGACGTGACGGCGGCGCTGCTGCTCTGCGCCCTGGCCTGGCTCGCGCTCGGCGCGGCCGGCGCAGCACTTTCCCGCCGCGATGCCGGGCGCATCGTGGTCTATGGTGGGTCGCTCGGCGTGTCCCTGATCGCGCTTGGGGTGGCTCTCGCGTCGCTTGGCGGCGAGGCGCGGGGCATCACCCTGCCGCTCGGCCTGCCGGGGATCGGCATGCGCTTCGCCGTCGATCCATTATCGGCCGCGTTCCTCGTGCTGGTCGATCTCGCCGCCGCCGCCGCCAGCCTGTATGCGCTCGGCTACGGGCGGCACGAGGCCGAACCCTGGCGGGTGCTGCCCTTCTACCCGGTGTTTCTGGCGGCGATGAACCTCGTGGTGATCGCCGCCGACGCCTACGGGTTCCTGCTGTTCTGGGAGTTGATGTCGCTCGCGTCCTGGGCGCTGGTGATGGCGGATCATACAAGGGCGGAGACGAGGCAGGCCGGGTTCGTCTATCTGCTGATGGCAAGCGCGGGGACGTTGCTGCTGCTGCTCGCCTTCGGCCTGCTCGCGGGACCGCACGGAGAGTACGGATTTGCCTCCATCGCCGCGGCGCACAGGGTGCGATGGGCGGGGGCGGCGGCGATGCTGCTGGCGCTGCTTGGCGCGGGCTCCAAGGCGGGGCTGGTGCCGCTGCATGTCTGGCTGCCGCGCGCGCATCCCGCGGCGCCGAGCCATGTCTCGGCGCTGATGAGCGGGGTGATGACGAAGGTGGCGGTCTATGCCTTCATCCGCATCGCCTTCGATCTCGCCGGGCCGGCCGCCTGGTGGTGGGGGCTGGTGGTGCTGGCCGCGGGGGCGGTTTCCGCCGTGCTGGGCGTCTTGCAGGCGCTGCTGGAGAACGATGTGAAGACCGTGCTCGCCTACAGCACGATCGAGAATATCGGACTGATCTTCGCGGGGCTGGGCCTCGCCCTCGCCTTCCGCGCCGATGGCCTGGCGCTGGCCGCGAGCCTCGCACTCACCGCCGCACTGTTCCACGCCTTCAACCACATGCTGTTCAAGAGCACGCTGTTCTTCGGCGCCGGCGCGATCCAGCACGGCGCCGGCACGCGGCGGCTCTCCGAGCTTGGCGGGCTGATCCACCGGATGAAGGTCAGCGCGGTGCCGATGCTGGTCGCGGCGATGGCGATCGCCGCCCTGCCGCCGCTGAACGGGTTCGCCTCGGAATGGCTGCTGTTGCAGGCGGTGCTGCTCAGCCCGTCGCTGCCGCAATTCGGGCTCAAGCTCGCGGTGCCGGCGGCGGGCGCGCTGCTGGCGCTGGCAGCGTCCTTCGCCAGCGCCTGCCTGGTCCGGCTCTACGGCATGGCCTATCTCGGCCGGCCGCGCAGCACGGCCGCCGCCACGGCGCATGAGGCCGACGGGATGTCCCGCGCCGCGATGATCGGGCTTGCGTCGCTCTGCGTGCTGTTCGGTCTGATGCCGACGCTGGTGCTCAGCCATCTGGCACCGGTGGCGCGGGAACTGACCGGGATATCGTTGCCCGCACGGCCCGGCTGGAGCGCGCTGACGCTGCTGCCGGTGCCGGCGCGGCAGAGTTCGTACGATCCGCTGCTGATCGCGCTGTTCATCGCGGTGACCGGCGGTCTTGCGGCGCTGGGGCTGCACCGCTTCGGCTCGCGCGCCCTGCGCCGGGCGGTGCCCTGGGGGTGCGGCTTCCTGACGGAGGGTAGTGCTGCGCTGCCCGCGGGGGCGCAATATTCGCCGGCGGGATTCAGCCAGCCGATCCGCCGCGTGTTTGCCACGACGCTGTTCCGCGCCCGCGACGAGGTGACGATGCCGCCGCCGGGGACGACCGCGCCGGCCCGTTTCGCCAGCCGCATCACCGATCCGGCATGGGATGGCGGCGCGCTGGGTCTGGCCGCGCTGGTCGGCCGCGCCGCCGACCGTGCCAACCGGCTGCAATTCCTGACCATAAGGCGCTATCTCGCGATGGTGTTCGTCACGTTGCTGATCCTGCTCGCGACGGTGGCGCTATGGGCCTGATCGTGCATCTCGCCCTGCAGGCGCTGGAAATGGCGATCGCGCTGGCCGCGGCGCCGCTGCTCACCGGCTTCGTGCGCAAGGTCAAGGCGCGGTTGCAGCGCCGCGCCGGGCCGCCGGTGCTGCAGATCTATCGCGATCTCGCGCGGCTGGTGGCGAAGGAGGCGGTGGTGCCGGAGGACTCCTCGTGGCTGTTCCGCGCCTCCCCTTACGCGATCTTCGCCGCCACCTGGGTCGCCGCGGCGCTGGTGCCGGAATTCGCGACCAATCTGCAATTCTCCTGGTCGGGCGACCTGATCGTGATCGTCGCCCTGCTCGGCAGCGCACGCTTCTTCCAGATGCTGGCAGCACTCGATTCCGGCACCGCCTTCGGCGGCATCGGTGCGAGCCGGGAGGCGATGCTCGCCTCGCTCGCCGAGCCGGCGATGCTGATGATCGTTTTTACCGTCGCCCTCGTCGCCGGCACCAGCCAGCTTTCGACGATCGCCACCTACATGCATTCCGGCGCCGAGGGGCTCAGGCTGTCGCTCGCGCTCGGCCTGGTCGCGCTGGTGATGGTGGGGCTGACCGAGACCGGGCGCTTCCCGGTCGACAATCCGGCGACGCATCTCGAGCTGACCATGGTGCATGAGGCGATGGTGCTGGAATATTCCGGCCGACACCTCGCGCTGATCGAACTCGCCGGGGCGATGCGGCTGCTGCTCTACATGTCGCTGATCGCCTGCATCTTCGCACCGTTCGGCATCGCGCCGCCGGGTGCGGGGCCCGCCTCCCTCGCGCTCGGGCTTCTGAGCTATGCCGGCAAGCTCGGCGCGGGCGCGGTGGCGCTGGCCGGGTTCGAGACGACGATCGCCAAGATGCGCGTCTTCCGGATTCCGAATTTCGTCGGTGCCGCACTGATGCTCGGCCTGCTCGGCACGCTGCTGCTGTTCATGTCGGCCTCGCTGTGACGCTGATGCTGGCCCCCTTCACCCCTGGCGCCACCGCCTTCGGCCTTGCCCATGTGCTCGCCGGCGGGCTGGTGCTGGTCAGCCTGATGATGCTGTATCAGGACCGCCTGCCGGCGCTGATCAACGTGCTGGCGCTGCACGCGGCCCTGCTAGGTGTCGCGGTCGGCTGGCAGGCCTGGCTGCAAGGGGCGCCTGAACTCTACATCACCGCGGCGATCGCGATCGGGTTCAAGGCGGTGGCGATTCCGCTGGCGCTGCACCGGATCATCGAGCGGCTCGACATCCATCGCGAGGTCGAGACGGTGGGTGGGATCAGTCTGACGATGCTGGCGGGGATCGGGCTGGTCGCGCTGTCGCTGCTGGTGATGCTGCGCACCGCCGCCGCGGCGGATGCGCTGGCGCGGGAGGATCTCGCACTTGCGCTGTCGGTCATCCTGATCGGGATGCTGATGATGGTAACGCGGCGCAACGCGGTGAGCCAGATCGCCGGGTTCATGATGCTGGAGAACGGGCTGATCCTCGCCGCCGCGGGGGCGCAAGGCATGCCGCTGGTGGTGGAGATCAGCGTCGCCTTCTCGATCCTGATCGCCTTCATCGTGATCGGCGTGTTTCTCTTCCGCATCCGCGAGCGGTTCGACACGGTGGACAGCGCGGCGCTGGACGCGTTCCGGGGAGAGTTGCAATGACGGGCGCTGCCTTTGCCGCGGTGATCGCCACCCTCGCCATTCCGGCGGGTGCCATGCTGCTGCTCGCCACCGTATCCTCCTGGCGGCTGGCGGCGCGGCTGAACGCGATGGCGAGTTGCGCGACGGTGGCCGCTGCCGCCGTGCTGCTGGTCCACCGGCCGGCACCGGACGGGCTGTTCCTGGTGGATGGGCTGAACATCGCCTTCCTGCTGCTGAACGGGCTGGTCGGCTTCACCACCAGCCTGTTCAGCGCGAGCTATATCGGCCACGAGATCGGCACCGGCCGCCTCGCGCCGCATCACCTGCGGCTCTATCACGCAATGTACCAGGCGATGATGCTCGGGATGAATCTCGCGCTGGTCAGCAACAATCTCGGCCTGATGTGGTTTGGCGTCGAACTCGCCACGCTGTCGACGGTGATGATGGTGGGACTCTACCGCAGCCCTGCGGCGATCGAGGCGTCATGGAAATATCTCATCCTCGGCAGTGTCGGCATCGCACTCGCGCTGTTCGGCACGATCCTGGTCTATCTGGCCGCTCAGCCAACGCTGGGCGGCGGGATGAGGGCAATGCAGTGGACCGGCCTGCTCCGGCATGCCGCCTCACTCGACCCCTCGCTGCTCGATGTCGGGTTCGTGTTCCTGCTGATCGGCTATGGCACCAAATCCGGGCTGGTGCCGATGCACGCCTGGCTGCCGGACGCCCATGCCGAGGGGCCGACGCCGATTTCGGCCGTGCTGTCCGGGCTGTTGCTGAACGTGGCGCTCTATGCGCTGCTGCGCTTCAAGATCCTGCTTGCGGCGAGCCATGCCAGCGTCGCCGCCGGGGCCCTGATGGAGGGGTTCGGCCTTGCCACGCTGTTCTTCGCGGCCATCATGCTCTACCGGCGGCGGGACATCAAACGCCTGTTCGCCTATTCCTCGATCGAGCACATGGGCATCATCACCTTCGCCTTCGGCATTGGCGGGCCGATCGGCAATCTCGCAGGGCTGTTGCAGATGGCGATGCACAGCCTGACCAAGTCGGCGATCTTCTTCGCGGTCGGGCATGTGGCGCAGGCCAAGGGGACGCAGAAGATCGCCGAGGTCAGCGGGCTGACGGCGAGCCATCCCTTTCTCGGCTGGACGCTCGTGGCGGGCATCGCGGCGATTGCGGGCCTGCCGCCCTTCGGCATCTTCACCTCGGAATTCCTGCTGATCACCTCGACCTTCGCCCGCGCCCCGCTGCTTGCGGTGCTGCTCGGCCTCGGCATCCTGCTTGCCTTCGGCGCGCTGCTGCTGCGGATGACAGGCCTGTGCTTCGGCCCGCCGAGCCCGGGCAATGCACAGAGTTCCGCCGCGGCGATGCCGCTGCTGCTGCATCTCGGCCTCGTGCTGGCCGTCGGCATCGCGCTGCCGGGATTTCTCTATGATTGGTTCGCCCATGCCGCCGCCCTGCTCGGCTGACGCGCCGGTGATGGTCGACGCCGCCGGATGGCGCGCGGCGGGTGCGGCTCTCGCCGCGGGAGCGGATGCGGCTCTCGCCGCAGGGCAGCGCGTGCTGGTCGCGGTCTGGGCAGCACCGGACGATGCCGGGACGCGCGTTCATCTGGCGACGCGGCGGGCAGACGGGGGCGATCTCGCGGTGATCGCCCTGCGTGCGGAGGACGGCTCCTATCCGTCGATCGGGCGGCATCATCCGGGAGCAATCCTGATGGAGCGGGCCTTGCAGGATGCGAGCGGGCTCCGCGCCGAGGGATTGCCCGATCCGCGCCCCTGGCTCGACCATGAGCGGGATTTCGCCTTCCTGCCCGCCGAGGGCGAGGGGCTGCACCGGATACCGGTAGGGCCGATCCATGCCGGGACGATCGAGCCGGGCCATTTCCGCTTCACGGTGAACGGCGAGACGATCGTGCGGCTGGAGGCGCGGCTCGGCTACACGCACAAGGGCACGCTCGGGCTGATGCGGGGGACGACACCGGATGCGGCGTCGCGTCTCGCCGGGCGGGTTTCGGGCGATTCGACCGTCGCCTATGCGTGGGCGTTTGCCCGCGCGGTGGAAGCGGCGCGCGAGCTTGCCGTGCCGAGGCGGGCGTCGGCATTGCGCGGAGTGATGGCGGAGCTCGAACGCCTCGCCAATCATGCCGGCGATTTCGGGGCGATCTGCAACGATGCCGGTTTCCCGCTGATCAACGCCCATGCCGGCGCGCTGCGCGAGACGATCCTGCGCCAGGCCGAGGCCTGTTTCGGCCACCGGCTGATGATGGACCGGATCGTCCCCGGCGGGGTTGCCGCCGATCTCGCGCCGGCTTCCGCCGCTTCCCTGCGTGCCGAATTGCCGTCCTGGCTCGCGCGGTTCGAGCGACTGGTCGATCTCTATGGCAAGACCGCCTCGTTGCAGGACCGGGTGGTCGGCGCCGGGCGGCTTGCCCCCGATCTTGCCCGCCGCCTCGGCTGCGGCGGCTATGTCGGCCGCGCCGCGGGGCAGGATTTCGACGCCCGGCGCAATGCGCCCTACCCGCCCTATGACCGCCGCATGCCTGACATACCCGTGCTTGCGTCTGGCGATGTCGATGCGCGGGCGCGGATCCGGAGTGCCGAGATCCGCGCCAGCGTCGCCCTGATCGGCGATCTGCTCGGCGATCTGATGGGCGATCTGGCGGCCGGCGACATTCGCGCGCCATTGCCGGAGAGCGAGGCTGAGGCGTTCGGCTGCGCACTGGTGGAGGGGTTCAGGGGCGATGTCTTCGCCGCGGTGCGGCTGCGCGGCGCGGTGGTGGCGGATGCGTTCCTGCGCGATCCGTCATGGTTTCTATGGCCGGCGCTGGAGGCGGTAATCGAGGGCAATATCGTCGCCGACTTCCCGCTCTGCAACAAGAGCTTCAACGCCGCCTATTCGGGGTGCGACCTGTAATGCGCAGAACGCTTTTCGAAAGCCTCCATCGCGGTACCCTGACCGAACCGGCCCCGCCGCGCGATGCCGAAACCGCCGCGCTGGTCGCGGAACTCGACCGGGCGGCGCTGCGGCGGCTCGGCCGGTCGCTGGCGATCCGCGCGGTGGATGCGGGATCGTGCAACGGTTGCGAGCTGGAAATCATCGCCCTCGGCAATGTGCTGTACGATCTGGAGCGGTTCGGGTTGAAACTGGTCGCCTCGCCGCGCCATGCGGATGTGCTGCTGGTGACCGGCCCGATGACGCGGAACATGAGTGCCGCGACCCGGCTCGCCTACGAGGCGATGCCGGCGCCGAAATTCGTGGTCGCCGTGGGCGATTGCGGGCGCGATGGCGGGGTGTTCGCGGCAAGCCCGCATTGCCTGGGCGGCACGGCAGCGGTCCTGCCTGTCACGCTCACGATTCCCGGCTGTCCGCCTGCGCCGGCGGCCCTGCTGCGCGGGCTGATCGGCCTGCTCGGCTAGAGCACTTTCCGATCCGATTGGATCGGATGTAGTGCTCTAGCATATTGATAAGTCGAGCATCTTTATCCGATCAGATGATTCCATCTGATCGGATGATGCTCTAAAGGACCGGCAGCCAAAGGACCGGCGGCGCGGCCGGCGCTTCAGCCGTGGCCGCCGATCTCGATCGAGAGCAGGTCCTGCATGTCGGTCGCGTGCTCGCTTTCCTCTTCGAGGATGTTGGTGAGCATCAGCGCAGTGACCGGGTCGTGCGGCTCGAAATGGTCGATCATCCGGCGGTAGAGGCCGATCACCTCGCGCTCGGCGGCGAGGTTCTGTTCGACGAGGCCGGCGAGATCCGCCCTGGTGCCGAATTCGCCGAAACGGGTTTCGAGTCCGTGCGGGGAGAAATCAGGCGTGCCGCCGAGTTCGCGGATGCGCTGGGCGATGGCGAGCATGTGGCGGCGCTCGTCATTTGCCTGTTCCTGGAACTCGACGCCGATGCGCGGCTGTTTCAGCCCGGCAAGCGAGACCGACATCATGGTGTAGCGCCAGATGCAGAGAATTTCGGCCGTAAGCGCGCTTTGCAGCAGGATCAGCGCGGGGTCGGCACCCACCGCCTGTTCCTCGTGAAACGCGCCCTGCATCCGTGCCGAGACGGCGCGCACATCGTTGAGAAAAGCGTTCGGCGCTGCATGTTCGACCTGGTCCATCACGCTGTCCACTCCGCTGATCGCCGCCTCGCTGCGGCAATCTCATGATGACAGAATCGCGACGCCGACTCAACGCGCGCGACGGCCGCGCGCGAGTTCGGTGACGATGCCATGCAGCGTGCGCAATTCCTGTTCCGTCACCTCGCCGCGCTGGAAGAAATGGCGGATGTTGCGCACCATGCCGGGGCGCTTCTGCTCGTTGCGCAGGAAGCCGGCCTCGTCGCATTCGGCGATCAGGTGGGTGAGGAAATTTTCCAACTCGCCCTTGGTCGCGACATGGGTCTTGTGGGTCTGCAGCGTGCGGACCGGGGCGGCCTCGCCGGCAATCCACCATTCATAGGCCATCACCATCACCGCCTGGGCCAGGTTGAGGGACATGAAGCGCGGGTTGAGCGGGTAGCGGATCAGGCTGTCGGCGCAGGCGATGTCGTCATTGTCGAGGCCGGCGCGCTCGGGGCCGAACAGGATGCCGCATTTGAGGTCGCGGGCGCCGATCTCGCGCAGTTCGGCGGCGGCACCACGGGCGGTAAGCAGCGGCTTGACGATATGGCGCGGGCGCGGACAGGTGGCAAAGACGCGGTGAAGGTCGGCCACCGCATCGGCCACCGTGTCATGCACCGTCGCGGCTTCGAGGATGCGGTAGGCGCCGGAGGCGGTGCGCATCGCCCGGTCCTGCGGCCAGCCGTCCCGCGGGGCGACGAGGCGGAGATGGAACAGCCCGCCATTGCCCATCGCCCGCGCGACCGAGCCGATATTCTCGGCAAGCTGCGGGCGGACCAGAATAATGACCGGGGACGGGTCGATCGGTGCGAGATCAGCACCTTCGTCGCGACCGGTCATGCGCGCCGCCAGGTGGTGCCGCCGGGACCGTCCTCGAGCAGGATGCCGGCGGCGGCGAGTTCGGCGCGGATCGCATCGGCGCGAGCGAAATCCTTGTTCCTGCGCGCAGCGAGACGCTCGGCGATCAGCCCGTCGATCCGCGCATCGTCGGTCGCATCGCCGCGGAACCAATGGCCGGAGGCGTGATTGAAAATCCCGATCATTTGGCCGGCGGCGCGCAGGCCGGCGGCGCTGGCGGCATCGCCCTGCATCGCCGCGTCGGCCAGAGCGTGGAGTTCGGCGATGGCGCCGGGCGTGTTCAGGTCATCCGCCAGCGCCTCGATGAAGGCGGCGGGCGGGGTGGCGGCGGGCGCGGGGTCGGCGTGTTTTTCCAGCGCGCGGTAGAACCGGTCGAGCTCCCGCTTCGCCTCGGCCAGCGCGGCGGCGGAGAAGTCGAGCACGCCGCGATACTGCGTCTTGAGCAGCAGGAAGCGCACGGCCTCGCCCGGGGCCTCGCCCAGCACGTCCTGCACGGTGCGGAAATTGCCGAGGGATTTCGACATTTTCTGCCCGTTCACCTGCAACATGCCGGCATGCACCCAGACACGGGCGAGTTCGGAGCCGGGAAAGGCGCAGCAGGACTGGGCAATCTCGTTCTCATGATGCGGAAAGATCAGGTCGGCGCCGCCGCCATGGATATCGATGGTCTCGCCGAGAGTGGCGTGGATCATCGCCGAGCATTCGATATGCCAGCCCGGCCGGCCGCGACCCCAGGGGCTGTCCCAGCCCGGCAGGTCGGGCGGCGAGGGTTTCCAGAGCACGAAATCGCCCGGATCGCGCTTGTAGGTGGCGACATCCACCCGCGCGCCGGCGAGCAGTTCCTCGGGCGAGCGGCCGGAGAACTTGCCGTATTGCGCATCGGTCGCGACGGCGAACAGGACATGGCCCTCGGCGGCATAGGCATGGCCGCGGGCGATCAGCCGCTCGATGAGGGCAATGATGTCGCCGATATGTCCGGTGGCGCGCGGCTCGATGTCGGGCGGGACGCAATAGAGCGCGGCAATGTCCTCGTGGAACCAGCGCGTGGTCCGCGCGGTGATCTCGCCGATCGACTCGCCGGTCTCGGCGGCGCGGGCGTTGATCTTGTCGTCGATGTCGGTGATGTTCCGCACATAGGTCACGCGCGGAAACAGATGGCGCAGCAGCCGGACCAGCGTGTCGAACACCACCACGGTGCGCGCATTGCCGAGATGCGCGCGGTCATAGACCGTGGGACCACAGACATAGAGCTTCACATGCGCGGGATCGGCGGGGGCGAAGGGCTCGCGCCGGCGTGTTTTCGTGTTGTGCAGCTTGATCTGGATCATGGCCGCGGATTTCCTCTCCGGGCAAGCGGAAGTCAACCGGCGCGTCGGCGGCAGCGCTGAAACGGCCCGCTCGTTGACAGGACCTGAGAGGTCCTGTATCCATCGTGATCAGTAATTGAGAATAATTCTCATTCTCAATTTATCCCGGAGACCGCTCTTGTCGCAGACCGCCGTGTCACCGCGTTCCCGCCGTTCGCGCCTGCCCTTTCTCGCCGTGCTCGGCCCCGGCATCGTGGTCATGCTCGCGGATACCGAGGTGGGCAGCATCATCACGGCGTCGCAATCCGGCGTCGCCTGGGGGTATCGGCTGCTGCTGCTGCAGTTCATCCTGATCCCCATCCTGTATGTCGTGCAGGAGCTTACCGTCCGGCTTGGCATTTTCACCGGCAAGGGCCATGGCGAGCTGATCCGCGACACGTTCGGCAAGGGCTGGGCGTGGCTTTCGGCCGCGGGCCTCGCGGTCGCCACGATCGGCGCGCTGTTGTCGGAATTCTCCGGTGTGGCCGGCGTGGGCGAGTTGTATGGCATCCCCCGCGCGGTGACGCTGACGCTCTCGGTGGTGTTCCTGCTCGTGGTCGCGTTCACCGGCTCCTATCGCCGGGTCGAGCGGGTGGCGATCGGGCTCGGCCTGTTCGAGCTGGTGTTTTTCGTCATCGCCTTCGTCTCGCGGCCGGATGCGGGGCAGATCGCCGCGCAGACCTTCCAGCCGGCGCTCGGCGATCCGGGCTATCTCTACCTCGTCGCCGCCAATATCGGCGCCGTGATCATGCCGTGGATGATCTTCTACCAGCAATCGGCGGTGGCGGATAAGCGGCTGACGCCGGCGGATTTCAAATATGCGCGCTGGGATACCGCGATCGGCGCCATCGTTACCCAGCTCGTCATGGCGGCGGTGCTGATCTCGACCGCCGCGACGATCGGCCGGCACAACCCCAATGCCAGCCTGAACACGGTGGGCGACATCACCGCCGCCCTCACCCCCTATCTTGGCGTGGCGATGGGCAAGCTCGTGTTCGGCGCCGGCGTGCTTGGCGCCGGGCTGGTCGCGGCGATCGTCGCCTCGCTTGCGCTGGCCTGGGGGCTTGGCGAGGTGGCCGGGTATCGCCGCTCGCTGGAGGATCATCCGCTGCGCGCGCGGTGGTTCTACGGGGTCTATGCCGCCTGCCTGATCCTCGGCGCGGTGCTGGTCGGCGTGGTGCCGAATCTCGTGATCCTGAACATCGCCGTCGAGGTGATGAACGCGCTGCTGCTGCCGCTGGTGCTCGGCTTCCTGGTGATGCTCGGCCTCAAGGCGCTGCCGCCGCAGGTGCGGCTGCGGGGCTGGTATGCCGGGCTCGCGATCGCGATGTCGGTCCTGACCGCGGGGCTTGGCGTCTATGGCGGGCTGTCCGGGGCCGGGCTGTTCTGATCCTGCCCGCCCTTCCTTGACAGGGGAAGCCCCGGCTCCTCAAATCGGGCCCAGAAGAACGGGGGGCTCAATGACACTGGATCCGGATCTGGCGGCAAGGGTGATGAGCGCCGTGGATGCCGGGTTCGAGGAGCAACTCGCCTTCACCCAGGCGCTGGTGCGCTTTCCCTCCACCCGCGGCGCCGAGGCGCCGATCCAGGATTTCGTCCATCGCGCGCTGCGGGACCGTGGCTATGCGATGGACCGCTTCAACATGGACCGCGACGCGCTGGCACGACACGAGGGTGCTGGGCGGATTTCGGCCGAACATTCCGACGCGCCGATCGTGATCGGCACCCACCGGCCACGGCGCGACACCGGCCGCTCGCTGATCCTGCAGGCGCATGTCGATGTCGTGCCGACCGGCCCGGCGGACATGTGGCGCCATCCGCCCTTCGAGCCGGTGATCGCGGAAGGCTGGATGCACGGGCGGGGCGCTGCCGACATGAAGGCCGGCCACGCCGCCAATATCTTCGCCCTCGATGCGCTGCGCCGCGCCGGTGTCCAGCCGGCCGGAACCGTGCATGTCGAATCGGTGGTGGAGGAGGAATCGACCGGCAATGGCGCGCTGATGACGCATCTGCGCGGCTATCGCGCCGACGCCGCGCTGATTCCCGAGCCGCAGGACGAGCGACTGGTGCGCGCGAATGTCGGCGTGCTCTGGTTCGAGATCGAGGTGCGCGGCGCGCCGGCGCATGTCCGCGCCATGGCGGAGGGGGCGAACGCGATCGATGCCGCGTATCGCATCATCGCCGATCTGCGCGGGCTGGAGGCGGAGTGGAACGCGCGCAAGGACGCGCATCCGCATTTCGCCGCCGAGCCGCACCCGATCAACCTCAATCTCGGCCGGATCGAAGGTGGGGACTGGGCCTCCTCGGTGCCGAGCCGATGCCGGCTTTCCTGCCGGATCTCGCTCTACCCGGGCACGCGGGCGGGCGATGCCGCGCGCGAAATCGAGGCGCGGATCACAGCCTTCGCCGCGACCGACCCGATGCTCGCCGCCAATCCGCCGCGCGTCAGCTTCAACGGCTTCTTCGCCGAGGGCTACGTGCTGGAGCCGGGATCGGCGGCGGAGGCGGCGCTGGCCGGCGCCCACGCGATGGCGACCGGCGCGCCGCTCGGCACGATGATAACCGGCGCCTATCTCGATGCGCGGGTGCATGCGCTCTACGATCGGATTCCGGCACTGTGCTACGGCCCGGTCTCGCGCGGGATACACGGGATCGACGAGGCGGTGGACCTCGCCTCGGTGCGGCGGGTGACGAAGGCGATCGCGCTGTTCGTCGCCGCCTGGTGCGGATTGGAGCCGGGCTGAACCGGCGGAGACAACAGGAGCAAAAATGACCGAACTCTGGCGCCTTACCGCATCCGACCTCGCCGCGCGCATCCGAAGGCGCGAGATTTCCGCGCGCGAGGCAGCCGCCGCCGCGCTCGCCCGGCTTGACGCGGCGAACCCGGCGATCAACGCCGTGATCGACCATCGCCCGGAGCAGGTGCTGGCCGCCGCGGCCGGGATCGACGCGGCGCTCGCCCGTGGCGACGATCCCGGCCCGCTTGCAGGCGTTCCCGTCACGGTGAAGGTGAATATCGACCAGAAAGGCTTCGCCACCACCAACGGAATCCGTCTGCAGAAAGACCTGGTCGCGCAGCGCAGCAGCCCGGTCGTCGACAATCTCGAACGCGCGGGGGCGGTCATCATCGGCCGCACCAATACCCCCGCCTTCTCGATGCGCTGGTTCACGACCAACCTGCTGCACGGCGATACGCGCAATCCGCACGACCCGGCGCTGACGCCCGGCGGCTCGTCCGGCGGGGCGGCGGCGGCGGTCGCGAGCGGGATCGGCGCCTTCGCCCACGGCACCGACATTGCCGGCTCGATCCGCTATCCCGCCTATGCCTGCGGCCTGCATGGATTGCGGCCGAGCATTGGCCGTGTCCCGGCGTTCAACGCCTCGGGGCCCGAGCGCGGCATCGGGGCGCAGATCACCGCCGTCTCGGGCCCGATCGGGCGCAGCATGGCGGATCTGCGGCTGGCCCTCGCGGCGATGGCGCAGCCCGACGCCGATCCGGACGGGCCGCGCGACCCATGGTGGTGCCCCGCACCGCTCGACGGGCCGGATCTGCCGCGGCGGGCGGCACTCTGCCTGCGCCCAGGCGGGATGAAGGTGGTCCCCGAGGTCGAGGCGGCGCTGATCGCGGCGGGCCGCGCGCTGGAGAGTGCGGGCTGGACGGTCGAGACGATCGACGACCTGCCGCACATGCGCGAGGCGGTCGAGGTGCAGATCCAGCTCTGGCTCGGCGATGGTTTCGACACGCTGGCCGCGACCGTCGCGCAGGAGGGCGATCCGGGCGCGATGACGGTGATCGAGTCCTTCCGCGCGCAGGCGAAATCCTGGCCGGGCGACGTGGTCGCGCTGGCGCTGAAGCGTCGCGCCACCATCGCCCGCGCCTGGCGCCAGCTGCTCGCCCGCTTCCCCGTGCTGATGATGCCCACCTCCGGCGAACTGCCCTTCCGCGAGGGGCTCGACCTTGCCGGGCCGGACTCGTTCCGCCGTGTGTGGGACGCGCAGGCGACGCAGATCGCGCTGCCCCTGGTCGGCCTGCCGGGACTGAATGTCGCGACCGGGTTTGCCGGCCGCGCGCCGCTGGGCGTGCAACTCGTCGCAGCCCCCTTCCGCGAGGACGTGCTGCTCGCCGCCGGTGCCGCGATCGCACGGGACGATGCACCGGTCATGCCCATCGATCCGCGCAGCGCGGGCTGACCCTCCGGGCCGACCCGGCCAGCACCGGCCAGCGTTGCGCGAAACGCCGGGCGATATCCACATGGATCAAGGCGCAGACAGGCACCATCGAGCAGTCTTGCGCTAGAGCATCATCCGATCAGATGGACTCATCTGATCGGATAAAGATGCTCTAGTTATCAACAAGATAGAGCACGACATCCGATCCTGATGGATCGGAACGTGCTCTAGTGATCCTGTGGACGAAGGAGACTCGATCATGAACAGGCTGAAATGGATTGCGGCACTCGCCGGGCTCGCCGCCCTGCCGGGCCTCGCCTTCGCGCAGGCCGGGCCGGGGCCGGGAGGGTTCGGCTACGGGCCAGGCATGATGTGGTGGGATGACGGGTGGACGACGATGTTTCTCGGACCTTTTTTCATGATCCTCGCGCTCGCCGTGATCGTGATGGTCGCGGTGGCGGTGCTGCGCTCGGCCGGAACGTTCAGCCACGGGACAGCGCATCCGCCGCAGCGCACGGCGCTCGACATCCTAAAGGAGCGGTTCGCCCGCGGCGAGATGGACGCCGCCGAATTCGAATCGCGGCGACGGCTGCTGGGCGAGTAGAGCACGACATCCGATCAGATGACCCCATCTGATCGGATGATGCTCTGGCCCCCGGCGCCGCCGGAGGGCCACGCCGTTACAGGATGCCGTTACAGGATGAAGCGGCCGAGATCGCCGCGGGCGGCGAGCGGGGCAACCTTGTCCTCGACGAGTGCTGCATCGACCGTCACCGTCTCGCCGGCGCGGTCGGTCGCGGCGAAGCTGATCTCCTCGAGCAGCCGCTCCAGCACCGTGGCCAGGCGCCGCGCGCCGATATTCTCGACCCGGTCGTTGATGTCGGCGGCGAGCGCTGCCACCGCCTCGATCGCATCGTCGGTGAAGTGCAGGTCGACATTCTCGGTCTTGAGCAGGGCGACATACTGCTTGAGCAGGGAATGTTCCGGCTCGGTCAGGATGCGGCGGAAATCCTCGCGCGAGAGCGAGGCGAGCTCGACACGGATCGGCAGCCGCCCCTGCAGTTCCGGCAGCAGGTCCGACGGCTTGGCGACGTGGAATGCGCCGGAGGCGATGAAGAGAATGTGATCGGTCTTCACCGGGCCGTATTTGGTCGAGACCGTGGTGCCCTCGATCAGCGGCAGCAGGTCGCGCTGCACCCCCTCGCGCGAGACGTCGCCGCCGCGAAAGCCGCTCTCGGTACGCGCACAGATCTTGTCGATCTCGTCGAGGAACACGATTCCGTGGGTCTCGGCATGCAGGCGGGCATCGGCGTTGAGCTGTTCGTTGTCGAGCAGGCGGTCGGCCTCCTCGCGCTCCAGCGCGGCGCGGGCGGCCGCGACGGTCATGCGCTTGCGGCCGTGCTGGCGGCCGAACATCGACTTCATCATGTCGCCAAGGTTGATCGCCCCGCCCGGCGGCATGCCCGGCATGTCCATCTGGCCGATCACGTTGGGCGGCGTCTCGCTGACATCGACGTCGATTTCCTTGTCCTCCAGCTCGCCGTCGCGCAGCATGCGGCGGAAGCGATTGCGCGTCTCCGACGAGGCGCCTTCGCCCACCAGCGCGGTGAGCAGCCGGTCCTCGGCGGCGAGTTCGGCGCGGGCCTGCACGCCCTTGCGGCTCATCTCGCGCAACATGGTGAGGGACACCTCGACGAGGTCGCGCACGATGCCCTCGACATCGCGGCCGACATAGCCCACCTCGGTGAATTTCGTCGCCTCGACCTTGATGAAGGGCGCCTGGGCGAGCTTCGCGAGGCGGCGGGCGATCTCGGTCTTGCCGCAGCCGGTCGGGCCGATCATCAGGATGTTCTTCGGCACCACCTCCTCGCGCAGCCCCTCGGGGAGCTGCTGGCGGCGCCAACGGTTGCGCAGGGCGATGGCGACGGCGCGCTTCGCGTCCTGCTGGCCGATGATGAACCGGTCGAGCTCGGAGACGATTTCGCGCGGCGTGTAGGTCGGGCTGTCGATCACAGGATTTCCACCGTTACGTGATGGTTGGTGTAGACGCAGATGTCGCCGGCGATCTTCATCGCCCGCCTGGCGATCTCCTCGGCGGTCATGCCGTCCACCGAGATCAGCGCGCGCGCCGCGGCGAGGGCGTAATTGCCGCCGGAGCCGATGGCGATGATGCCGTCTTCGGGTTCCAGCACGTCGCCATTGCCGGTCAGGGTGTAGGCGTGAGTGCGGTCGGCAACCGCCATCATCGCCTCCAGCCGCCGGAGATAGCGGTCGGTCCGCCAGTCCTTGGCGAGTTCGACGCAAGCGCGCTCGAGCTGATTGGGGAAGCGCTCCAGCTTCGCCTCCAGCCGTTCGAGCAGGGTGAAGGCGTCGGCCGTGGCGCCAGCGAACCCGGCCACGACATTGCCGTTGCCGATTCGCCGCACCTTGCGCGCATTGCCCTTCACCACGGTGTTGCCGAGCGAGACCTGGCCATCGCCGGCCATGGCCACCTGCCCGTCCCGCTGCACACAGAGAATGGTCGTGCCGTGCCAGCCGACCGGATCATGCGAGTTCATCATCCTCTCCAGATGGCACCGCGCGAACGGCCGGGCAAGGCGCCGAAGGTAGCAGGCCGCGCGCCCCGGTCCTCGTTTCATGCTGCAAGCGGTGGCGAAAGCCGCTATGCTGCCGCCGCGCTTCGGGGAGACCACGGGATGGACCGCCGGTTCGGCAGCAGGGCCTACCAGTATTTCGAGTTCATCGTCGTCCAGGCGGTGACGCTGCTGATGGCGATCGTGGTGACGGCAGCGCTCGTGCATCTCATCGTCAACATCGCGCACGACATCCTCGCCACCACCTTCGATCCCACCAACGCGGCGGTGTTCCAGTCGGTGTTCGGGGGGATCTTCACCGTCGTCATCGCGCTGGAATTCAAGCGCTCGATCCTGGTGACCAGCGAGCGCGACGAGGGGCCGGTGCGCGTGCGGGTGGTTATCCTGATCGGGATGCTCGCGATCGTCCGCAAGCTGATCATCATGGATCTCGCGCATGAGAACGCGCTGCAACTCCTCGCACTCTCGGTCGCGTTCCTGTCGCTCGGCATCGTCTACTGGCTGGTGCGCGACCAGGACCGACGGGAACAGCGGGACTGAGCGGCGCTGATCGGACCCGGCTTGCCAGGCTTCCGGACCCCGGCTTAGTGTGAGACATCCACATTTACCGATAAAAAACATGTCAGGGAGGATCACATGCAGGGCCGGACTGCGGCGACGATCGCCGCCCGCCTCGACCGCCTGCCGCCGTCGCGCGCGGTCTGGACCATCATCGTCCTGATCTCGCTGGGCGGCATTTTCGAGTTCTATGACCTGTTCTTCACCGGCTATGTCGCGCCCGGCATGGTCGGCGAGGGGCTGTTCAAGCCCGAATCGCTCGGCTTCCTCTCCGGGCTCAGCGTGCTGAAGGTCGCCGGCTTCGGCACCTTCGTGTTCGCCACCTTCGCCGGACTCTGGGTCGGCGCGCTGCTGTTCGGCCAGGTCGCCGACCGGTTCGGCCGCCGCGCGGTCTTCACCGGCGCGCTGCTGTGGTACATGGTCTGCACAGCGATCATGGCGTTCCAGACCAGTGGCCTCGCGCTCGATGCCTGGCGCTTCATCGCCGGCATCGGCATCGGCGTCGAGCTCGTCACCATCGATACCTTCATCTCCGAGATCATTCCCCGCCGCGAGCGCGGCAAGGCTTTCGCGGTCAACCAGTTCATCACCTTCCTCGTGGTGCCGCTGATCGCGTTCCTGGCCTATGCGATGAAGGGCAGCAAACCGTTCGGGCTGGACTACTGGCGGGTGTTGATCCTGATCGGCTCGGTCGGCGCGGTAGTGGTGTTTGCCTTGCAGCGGGGCATTCCCGAGAGCCCGCGCTGGCTCGCCCGCCACGGGCGGATGGCGGAGGCGGAGGCGATCGTCGCCGATCTCGAGCGGCGGGTGGCCGCCGAAACCGGCCAGCCCCTGCCGCCGCCGCAGCCCGCCGCACCGGAAGAGAGCGGCGCGGGGTCGATCATGGAGATTTTCGGTGCCGAATATCTGCGGCGGACCATCATCCTGTCGGTCTTCAACATGGCGCAGGTGATCGGCTTCTACGGCTTCGCCGCCTGGGTGCCGACGCTGCTGATCCATCGCGGCATCACCGTCACCCACAGCCTCGAATATGCCTTCATCATCGCCATCGCCAATCCGTTCGGCCCGCTGCTCGGCACCGTCTTTGCCGACCGGATCGAACGCAAGACGCAGATCATCGGCGCGCTCGTCATCATGGCGGTGGTGATCGGCCTGTTCGCGCAGAGCTCGGCGCCGCCGGTGCTGATCGCCCTCGGCGTGCTGTTCACGCTGGCCTCGAACGTGATGTCCTTCGCCTATCACGGCTACCAGCCGGAGCTGTACCCCACCCGGATCCGCGCCCGCGCGGTCGGTTTCGTGTATTCGTGGAGCCGGCTGGCGGCAGCCTTCGCCGGCCTCGCGATCGGCGTGCTGCTCGCCCGGTATGGCGTACCGGGCGTGGCGGTATTCATCGGCATCGCCATGCTGGTGGGCATCGCGATGATCGGGCTCGGCCCCTCGACCAGGGGGCTCGCGCTCGAACAGATCAACCACTGAGCGAAGTTTCGCCGGCCGGCTGATTGGCGGGCCGGCGAAATTGGGCTAGGCCAGCCCCCATGAGCCGAACCGCAAGCATCACGCGCACCACATCCGAAACCTCGATCGAGCTGATGCTCGACCTCGATGGCGCCGGCAATACCGACATCGCCACCGGAATCGGGTTCTTCGATCACATGCTGACCGCGCTCGGCCGGCACGCCATGCTCGACCTGATCGTCCGCGCCGAGGGCGACCTGCATATCGATGCCCATCATACGATCGAGGATGTCGGCATCGTGCTCGGCCAGGCGCTCCGCGAGGCGCTGGGCGACAAGCGCGGCATCACCCGCTTCGGCTTTGCCGCAACTCCGATGGACGAGGCGCTGTGCGAGGCCGCGATCGATCTTTCCGGGCGCGGGTTCCTGGTGTTCGACGTGCCGTTCGAGCGGCAGACGATCGGCGACATGGACACCCAGCTCGTGCAGGAATTCTTCCAGGCGCTGACCGCCAATGCCGGCTTCGCGCTGCATCTGACCCGCCGCGCCGGGCACAACGCGCATCACGTGGCCGAGGCCGCGTTCAAGGCCGCGGCGCGGGCGCTGCGCATGGCGGTCGAGCCTGATCCGCGCGCGGCCGGCGCAATTCCCTCGACCAAGGGGGTGCTGTGAGGATTGCGGTCATCGATTACGGCAGCGGCAATCTCGCCTCGGCGGCGCGCGGGCTTGAGCTCGCCGCCTCCCGGCTCGGGCTCGACGCGACCGTCTCGATCACCGACGATGCCGAATTCGTCGCCGGTGCCGACCGCATCGTATTGCCCGGACAGGGCGCCTTCGCCGATTGCGCGCACGGGCTCGCCGCCCGCCCCGGGCTTGCCGCCGCGATGCATCGCCGGGTCGAGGCCGGGGCGCCGTTCCTTGGCATCTGTGTCGGCATGCAGCTGATGGCCGAACGCGGGCTCGAACACGAAATCACGCCCGGCTTCGGCTGGATCAGCGGCGATATCGCACAGATTCGCGCCGATGGCCTGCGGCTGCCCCACATGGGCTGGAACGAGCTGGCCTTCACCCCCGGCGCGCATCCGTTGCTGGAGGGGCTGGTGCCGGGCGATCATGCCTATTTCGTGCATTCCTACGCCCTGCACACGGACGACCGCAGCGCGGTGATCGCCACCACCTCGTACGGTGAAGAAATCGTGGCAATGGTTGCAACCGGGAACCGGGCGGGTACACAATTCCACGTTGAGAAAAGCCAGGAGGTCGGCCTGACGATCCTGGGGAATTTCCTGCGCTGGACACCATGATGACCCGATCCGACCTCTGCGACCTGCCGCCACCTTCAAGCATGCAGGTGGACCGCCTGACCGCGCTCGCCGATGACGACATGCAGACCTTGTGCGAGGCGGCCGATGCGGCAATCATCGATGGCGGCGGGTTCGGCTGGCTGCGCCCGCCGGGTCGCGCGGCACTCGAACAGTATTTCCGCGGGGTGGTGATGGTGCCGGAGCGGGAGCTGTTCGTCGGCCGGATGGATGGCGTGATCTATGGCGCCGCCCAGCTCGTCCGCCCGCCGCGCAACAACGAGGCGCAGGCTTTCGGCGCGACGCTCGCGCATAATTTCGTCGCCCCCTACGCGCGCGGCCACGGCCTCGCCCGGCTGATCGTCCAGCGGGTCGAGGACCGCGCACGCGCCCTCGGCTATCAGGTGCTCAACCTCGATGTCCGCGAGACCCAGACCGCCGCCATCGCGCTCTACGAGGCGGTCGGCTTCATCCGCTGGGGCACCCACCCGGCCTATGCCCGCACTGACGGGCAGACGATCGGCGGGCATTTCTACTACAAGATGTTGCAGGCGTCCTGACATGGCTTTGACCCTCTACCCGGCGATCGACCTCAAGGATGGCGCCTGCGTGCGGCTGCGCCGCGGCGAGATGGATCAGGCGACGGTCTATGCCGAGGACCCTTCCGCCCAGGCCCGCGCCTTCGAGGCTGCCGGATTCGTGGCACTGCATGTGGTCGACCTGAACGGTGCCTTCGCCGGCCGGCCGGTGAATGGCGAGGCGGTGCGCGCGATACTCGCCGCGGTGTCGATGCCGGTCCAACTCGGCGGCGGCATTCGCGACATGGCGGGCATCGCCGCCTGGATCGAGCTTGGCATCTCGCGCGTCATTCTCGGCAGTGCCGCGGTGAAGAACCCTGCCCTGGTGCGCGAGGCGGCCGCCGCCTTTCCGGGGCGGATCGTCGTCGGCATCGACGCACGGGACGGCATGGTCGCAACCGAAGGCTGGGCCGAAACCTCGGCGCTGCCGGCGACCGAAATGGCGGTGCGGCTGCAGGATGCCGGCATCGCCGCCATCATCCACACCGATATCGCGCGCGATGGGATGCTCCAGGGCCTCAATCTCGACGCCACCGAGGCCCTCGCCGCCGCCATCGCCATTCCGGTGATCGCCTCGGGCGGTGTGGCCGGCATCGAGGATATCCGCAACCTGCGCGCCGCCGCCGCACGCACGCCGAACCTTGCCGGCACGATCATCGGCCGCGCCCTCTACGATGGCCGGATCGACCCGCGGGAAGCGCTGGCGGAGGCCGCCGCATGCTGAAGCTGCGAGTCATTCCCTGCCTCGACGTCAAGGACGGGCGCGTGGTCAAGGGGGTGAACTTCGTCTCGCTGCGCGATGCCGGCGACCCGGTGGAGCAGGCCGTGGTCTATGACCGCGCGGGCGCCGACGAACTCACCTTTCTCGACATCACCGCGAGCCACGAGAACCGCGACACGATCATCGACGTGGTCGGCCGCACCGCAGCCAGAGTGTTCCTGCCGCTGACCGTGGGCGGCGGCATCCGCAGCACGGATGACATGCGCCGCCTGCTGCTGGCCGGTGCGGACAAGTGCAGCATCAATTCGGCCGCCATTTCCCGCCCCGATTTCATCAACGAGGCGGCGCGGAAATTCGGCAGCCAGTGCGTTGTCGTCGCGGTCGATGCACGGCGCGGCGGCGAGGGCTGGGAGGTGTTCACCCATGGCGGGCGGCGCGGCACCGGGATCGACGCGGTGGGCTGGTGCGCCGAGATGGCCGCGCGCGGGGCGGGCGAGATCCTGCTGACCTCGATGGACCGCGACGGCACGGGTCTCGGCTTCGATCTCGACCTGCTGCGCGCCGTGACCACGCGGGTCAATATCCCCGTGATCGCCTCGGGCGGCGTCGGCACGCTCGCGCATTTCGTCGAGGGTGCGGCGGCGGGTGCGACCGGCCTGCTCGCCGCCAGCGTGTTCCATTTCGGCCAGTTCACCATCGCCGAGGTGAAGGCCGCTCTTGCCGCCGCCGGCCTGCCGGTTCGTCCGGTCGACCCGCGCTAGAGGTTCCCATGCCCAAGAAACCCGTGAAATCCACCCTGCCCGACACCAAGGCGAAGAAGGCCGACGGCAAGGCCGCCGCCAAGCCAAAGGCCAAGCCAAAGGCCAAGCCAAAGGCCAAGCCGAAGGCCAAGCCCGGGGCCAAGCCCGGGGCACGCGCGGTCGCGACCCATCCGCCGGTGCCGCCGCTGAACCCAGCCGCCCCCAACGCGCAGGTTCTCGACCGGTTGTGGTCCACGATTATCGCCCGCAAATCGGCCGATCCGCTGGTCAGCCATTCGGCCCGGCTGCTGTCGCGCGGGATCAACAAGGTGGCGCAGAAATTCGGCGAGGAATCGGTCGAGTGCCTGATCGAGGCCGTCTCCGGCAACCGTGCGGCGCTGATCGCCGAGAGCGCGGACGTGCTGTATCACCTGCTGGTGATGTGGGTGGCGGCGGGGCTGCGGCCGGAGGATGTCTGGCTGGAACTCCAGCGCCGGGAAGGCATTTCCGGGATCGCTGAAAAAGCGTCCCGCCCGATGCTGCTGTCGATCGCGGAAACAAGGAAAATTCCATGAAACCAGGTGTGAGCGGCAAACCGCCCTATGACGAGCAGAACGTCTTCGCCAGGATCCTGCGCGGCGAGATCCCCTGCCGCAAGGTGTTCGAGACCGAATTCGCCCTCGCCTTTCACGACATCAACCCCCAGGCGCCGCAGCATGTGCTGGTGATCCCGAAGGGGAAATACGTCTCCTTCGCCGATTTCTCGGCCGCCGCCAGCGATGCCGAGATCGCCGGCTTCGTGCGCGCGGTGGGCGAGGTTGCGCGGCAGATCGGCGCGGAAGGGACCGGCTACCGGCTGCTCGCCAATATGGGGCCGGACAGCCATCAGGAAGTGCCGCATCTGCACGTGCATGTCTTTGCCGGCCGTCCTCTGGGGCCGATGCTCGTCCGCTGAGCCGATGCTGATCGCGGCGGACCGCCTGTTCCGCGACGGGGCGATCACCGGCCCCGGCGCACTCGTGATCGAGAACGGGCGGATCACGGCAGTGCTCGATTACGATCCGGCGAACCCGGACCTGCGACTCGAAGGCGGCATCCTCGCCCCCGGCCTGATCGACCTGCACAATAACGGCGCCTTCGGCATCGATTGCGCCGAGGCGGATACCGACGGGTTCCGCCATCTCTGCCGGGCCCTCGCCGCCCGCGGCGTCACCAGTTTTGCGCCAACCGTCATCACTGCGCCGTTCGCCGCCCTGCACGGTGCTGCGCGGCGCCTGCGCGCAGCGATGGCGGCGATGGCGGGCGAGACGGTCGCGCGGATGCCGGGCCTGCATCTCGAAGGCCCGTTCCTCGCACCCGACCGGCGCGGCGCCCACCGCGCGGAGTGGCTGCGCGATCCGACCGGCGCAGCGCTGGACGAGCTTCTGGCCGACCCCGATCTCACCGCCACGCTGAAGCTCGTCACCCTCGCGCCGGAACGGCCGGGCGGGCTTGCGGCAGTGCGGCGGCTGACGGGCGCCGGCGTGGCGGTCGCGCTGGGCCATAGCGACGCCGACGCGGCAGACGCGCAGGCCGCGATCGAGGCCGGCGCCCGGCTGGTGACGCATGTGTTCACCGCGATGCGGCCGTTTCATCATCGCGATCCGGGGCTGATCGGCGTCGCCCTCGCCGATCCGCGGGTGCATGCGTGTTTCATTGCCGATGGCGTGCATGCGGATGCGCTGGCGCTGCGCTTCGGCTTCGCCGCCGCAGGGGCGCGGGCAGTGGCGGTGACCGATTCGGTCAGCCTCGCCGGCCTGCCCGAGGGCAGCATGACACGCTTCGGCGGCGATTCCGCGCAGGCGCGGGACGGCGCCGCACGGCGGCCGGACGGATCGCTCACCGGTGCGACGATCACGCTCGATGAAGGGCTGCGCCGCCTGATCGGCGCCGGCATCGCGCCTGCTTCCGCGCTGTCCGCGGTGACCGAAGCCCCCGCCGCAGCCCTCGGCCTGACCGATCGGGGACGGCTCGCCGCCGGGTGCCTGGCCGATCTCGTCTGGTTCGACGATCGATTCGAGATCCGCAATGCCTGGATCGGCGGCACGGCGCTGCATCCCCTGCCCGTCCCGGCGCGCCACGCCCCCGCCATGCCGGCGACGGAGACGATCCGCCGCGATATCGACGAGCTCGACCGCGCGGACAGCGCCACGATCATGGGCGCGTTGCTGGATCAGGAACAGGGAGCGGCGGCGGCGGTGAAACGCGCGATCCCCGCCCTCGCCCGCCTGGCGGAGGGCGTGACGGCGCGGCTCGAAGCCGGTGGGCGGCTGTTCTATGCCGGTGCCGGAACCTCCGGCCGCCTCGCGGTGCTCGATGCGGTGGAATGCGGGCCGACCTTCTCGCTGCCGGACGGGGTGATCATTCCCCTGATCGCCGGCGGCGGCGCGGCGGTAACCGGCGCGGTCGAGGGCGCCGAAGACGATGAGGATGCCGCCGCCGCCTTGCTCGATGAGCACAAGGCGGGCCCGGCGGATGGTCTCGTCGGCATCGCCGCCTCCGGGCGGACGCCGTTCACCCTCGGCGCGCTGCGCGCCGCCGCCGCGCGCGGCCTGCTGACCGGGGCGATCGTCAATGCCGATGGTCCGCTCGCCGCTTCGGCCGACATCGCGGTGGTGATCGCGACGGGTGCCGAAGTGCTCGCCGGCTCGACCCGGCTTTCTGCCGGCACCAGCCAGAAACTCGCGCTCAACGCGCTCTCCACCACGGTGATGATGCGTCTCGGCAAGACGTTCGGCCCCTATATGGTCGATCTCCGCGCCACCAACGCGAAGCTGCGCGCCCGCGCCATCCGCATCGTCGCCGCGATTGCCGGCGCGCCCGAGGCCGATGCGAAAGATGCACTCGAAACAAGCGGTTACGAAGTAAAAACAGCCATCGTCATGCTGGTGTTGCGAATCGGCACGACCGAGGCACGGCTGAGGCTCGGCAAGGCGGGCGGACGATTGCGCGCCGCTCTGGAAAGGGCATAGTCCCTCCCGCACCGGCCTGCTCCCGGCCGGAAATGGAGGAACTCATGAGCCAAACGGCAGAGCAAGGCTTCGAAAGCGTCTTCACGCTCGAAGCCACCCAGTTGAAATACGGTATCGGCGCGGCTGACGAGCTCGGCTGGGAGGCGAAGCGCCTTGGCCTTCGCCATGTCATCCTCGTCACCGACCCGATGCTGCACCAGTTCGGCCTGATCGAGCGGATCGAGGGAATCCTCGCTGCCGCCGGCATCACCTTCGACCGGTTCGAGGACATCCATGTCGAGCCGACGATCGACAGTTTCGCCCGCGCCGCCGCCTTCGCGGAGGCGCATCCCTGCGACGGGTTCATCGCCCTTGGCGGCGGCTCGACGATCGATACCGCGAAAGTCGCCAATCTGATCAGCACCCATGGCGGGGCGGTGATCGACTATGTGAACCCGCCGATCGGCGGCGGCCGGAAGCCGCCCGGACCGCTGCGGCCGCTGATCGCGCTGCCCACCACCTCCGGCTCCGGGTCGGAGGCGACCACAGTCGCCGTGCTCGACATCCCCGAACTCAAGGTCAAGAGCGGCATCTCGCACCGCTACATGCGGCCGACGCTCGCGATGGTCGACCCCTCCCTCGCGCGGACGACACCCGCCGGCGTCACCGCCTCGGCCGGGCTCGATGTCATCTGCCACGCGGTCGAGAGCTATATCTCGAAACCGTTCAACCAGCGGCCGAAACCAGCTTCGCCGGATGATCGCCCGCCCTATCAGGGCTCCAACCCGGTGGCCGATATCTGGTCGCTGCAGGCAATCGAGTTCGGCGGGAAATATCTCGCCCGCGCCGTGGCCGATGGCGAGGATTACGAGGCGCGCGGGACGATGATGCTCGGCGCCACCATGGCCGGCATCGGCTTCGGCACCGCCGGCGTGCATATCCCCCATGCCTGCGCCTATCCGATCGCGGGGCTCAAGCACGTCTATCACGCGCCAGGCTATTCGCGGAACCACGCCTTCGTGCCGCACGGGTTTTCGGTGATCGTCACCTCGCCGGCTGCTTTCCGCTACACCTATGATGCGGCGCCCGAGAAGCACATCCGCGCCGCCAGCCTGCTGCGCGGCCACGCTATCGAAAACCCCGGCCCGGACTCGCTGCCCGCGGCACTGATCGAGCTGATGAAGGAAGTGGGCGCGCCCTCGGGCATCGCCGAACTCGGCTACACCGAGGCCGATATTCCCGCGATCATCGACGGCGCACTGAAGCAGCAGCGCCTGCTCGCCGGGTCACCCAAGCCGGTGGATGCCGTCATTCTGGAGACGATACTCCGCCAGTCGATGCGCAACTGGTAAACGTCAATAACGAAAGGGCAAGGAAAATGTCAGACATCAGGCTCTACATGTTCAGCTGCGGCACGCTGAAGACCGTGACCGCCTCGATCAAGATGAACCAGGGCAACGATCCCTACGAAATCCCGGTGCCGTGGTTCCTGATCACCCATCCGAAGGGCAATATCGTGATCGATGGCGGCAATGCCGCCGAGGTCGCCGAGGACATGCGGGCGCATTGGGGGGCGGTCTGCGATGTCTACCTGCCGGTGATGTCGCGCGAGGAGGCGTGCCTGCCGCAGTTGCAGAAGCTCGGCATCGATCCGGCCAGCGTGCGCTACGTGCTACAATCGCACCTGCATCTCGACCATACCGGGGCGATCGGCCGGTTTCCGAACGCGACCCATCTCGTGCAGCGGACGGAATATGAATATGCCTACACGCCGGATTGGTTCGCCGCCGGCGGCTATATCCGCAAGGATTTCGACAAGCCCGGCCTGAAATGGCAGTTCCTCAACGGCGCCGCCGATGATTTCTACGATCTCTATGGCGATGGGGTGATCCGCACCGTCTTCACCCCCGGCCACGCGCCGGGGCATCAATCGTTCCTCGTCACCCTGCCGAAGGCGGGACCGATGCTGCTGACGGTGGATGCCGCCTATACGACCGATCACTGGGATGAGAAGGCGCTGCCGGGCTTCCTTGCCAGCACGGTGGATACCGTGCGCTCGGTGCAGAAGCTGCGCACGCTCGCGGAGAAGACCGGTGCGACGGTGGTGACTGGCCATGATCCGATCGCCTGGCCGAGCTTCAAGCACGCGCCTGGATATTACGACTGACTCTGGCCCGTTGCTGAAACGATAAACCCGCCCGGAGATGATCCGGGCGGGCTTTTTTCTTGGTTATCGATAACGTGCGATCAGAACTGCACGCCGCGGGTCAGCGCGCCGTCGACCACGAGGTTGGTGCCGGTGACGAAGCTCGCCGCGGGGCTGGCGAGGAACACCACGCCGCGCGCCACCTCGTCCGGCCGGCCCATGCGCCCGGTCGGGTTGAGGGCGAGCGCCTCCTTGTAGAGCGCGGGATTGCCGTGCTCGATCTTTTCCCATACGCCGCCGGGAAAGTAGGTATTGCCCGGCGAGAGCGCGTTGACGCGGATGCCCTTGCCGGCCAGCTGGAACGACAGACCCTTGGCGTAGTGGATCAGTGCCGCCTTGAACACGCCATAGGGGCCGGCGGCGAAATCCACCTCGCGGCCCGACACCGAGGAAATCACGACGATCGATGCCGCGCCGGATTTTTCAAGGAACGGCATCGCCGCGTTCACCGCGGTGACCGTGCCCATCATGTCGGTCTCGAATTCCGCCCGCCAGGAGGCCTCGTCCTGCCCGATCGACAGCGCCGAGACATTGGCGACGACGATGTCGATCCCGCCAAACTCGGCGCCGACATCGGCAATCCAGGTCGCCAGCGCCGCATGGTCCGAAACGTCCACGGCGCGGCCGGTGACGCGCACGCCCGCCCGGCGCAGCTCCGCCACCGCGCTCTCGACTTCCTGCGCGTTGCGCGCGCAGATTGCGACATCGGTGCCTTCCTGCGCCAGCAGCTCGGCCACCGAGCGACCAATCCCCTTGGTGCCGCCGGTGATGACGGCGCGTTTGCCTTTAAGTCCCAGATCCATGTCAGCCTGTCTCCCCATCGATGTATTTCTTCAGGATACCGGCGCCGACCGTGTAGTTCGGGTCGACGAAATTGCCGAGCCGCACCCGGCCGCACTGGCTCAGCATCATGTAGGCGTCCCACCGGTCGAACCCGTATTCCGCCTCGAGCCAGAGGACGAGATCGCGATAGGCGATGCGCGTCGCGTCCTCCAGCGGCCGGGCCGAGCCGATCGCCATGATGAAATCTTCCCGCTCCAGCCGCGGCCATTCGAGCGCCCAGTTCTTGATCAGGTCGACCCGGATGGTGGTTTCCGAAGCGTATTCGACCGCCGTGCCGCACACTTCGCCATCGCCCTGGCAGGCATGGGCGTCGCCGATGAACAGCCGCGCGCCCGGTGAGCGCACCGGCAGGTAGGTGATGCTGCCCGGCCCCATGTCCGGCAGGTCCATGTTGCCGCCATGCGCGCCGGGCGTCAGCGAGTTGATGCTGTCGATCTCCGGCGAGGTGGAGAGGGTGCCGATATGCGGGGCATAAGGCAGCACGACGCGCGCGCTCCAGCGCACTTCCTTCTCGTTGACCGGCACCTTGCGGGTGATTTCCGGCAGCGGCGGGTTGAGCGTCGCGGTCAGCGCGGTGCCGGTGAGCGCGCCGAATTGCGGGATCATGCAGCAGGTGCCGTGCGGATCCTCGCCGCGCGGGCGCATCCGCTCGATATGGACCGCGATCGCATCGCCGGGTTCCGCGCCCTCAATCATGATCGGGCCGTTCTGCGGATTGACAAAGGGCATGCGCAGGCGACGGCTCGGCTTGTCGCGCTCGGTGCGGATCGCGCCCTCGAAGGCGTCGCGGGTCTCGACCACGATGCGGTCGCCCGGCTCGATTGTCAGCACCGGTTCGGAATAGGGGCCGATCGTGTAGTGATACTGGCCCTGCATCTCCTCGGTGAGCTTGTGGACCCGCGGCTTACGGGCCCAGCCGACGCCGCGCCGTGCCACGATCGAGCTTGCAATCCAGTTCGTCGCCTTCGCCATCATTCCCCTCCATCACCGCGCGACCGCATGGCCCGGCGGGCGCGTGTGCCGTCGTGTCTCGGGCCGGATGATGCGGCCTTCGGGCGCCCCGCGCAATTGCATCCCGCCCCCGGAACCCCACATCCGCCGTCATATCCGTGCCGTCACGAAACAATTTGTCGAAGGAGAAACCGATGGACCTCGCCCTGAGCGGAAAACGCGTGCTGGTGACCGGCGGCTCGAAGGGAATCGGCTTCGCCTGCGCCGCGGCGTTCATCGCCGAGGGGGCGGAGGTCGCGATCTGCTCGCGCCAGCAAGCCAATCTCGATGCGGCGAAGGCGACGTTGCGGGTGGGCGCGGCCTTCGCCACCGATCTGAGCGATCCTGGCCAGGCGGGCGACATGGTGGCGGCGGCCGAGGCCGAACTCGGCCCGATCGACATTCTCGTCAACAGCGCCGGCGCGGCGCGGCGCACCCCGCCCGACGAGCTGACGCCTGCCCATTGGCGGGCTGCGATGGATGCCAAATATTTCAGCTATATCAACGTGATCGATCCGCTGGTCAAGCTGATGGCGGCGCGCGGGCGCGGGGTGATCGTCAATGTGATCGGCAATGGCGGCAAGATCGCCTCGCCGGTGCATCTGGCCGGCGGGGCGGCGAACGCGGCGCTGATGTTGGCGACTGCAGGCCTCGCCACCGCCTATGCGAAACAGGGGGTGCGGGTCGTCGGCCTCAATCCGGGCCTGACCGAGACCGGGCGCGTCGCCGAGGGGCTTGCCTCGGATGCGCGGCTCGCCGGCATCAGCATCGACGAGGCGCGGGCCCGCGGCATTGCCCGCATCCCGCTCGGCCGGATGGCAACGCCGGAGGAGATCGCCAATACGGTGCTGTTTCTCGCCTCGCCTCGCGCCAGCTACGTGACGGGCGTCAACATCACGATGGACGGCGCGGGCACCGCCTGCGTCGTTTGACCACGAAAGGATGGATGACATGACAGACCAGGCCGAGCCGCGTTATCGCCGCGCCCTGATTGTCGGCGCCGGCAGCGGGCTGAGCGCCGCCCTCGCCCGCCGTTTCACCGCCCAGGGGATGAGCGTAGCACTCGCCGCGCGCAATCCCGACAAGCTAGCAGGACTCTGCACCGACATCGGCGCGCAATCCTTCGCCTGCGATGCCGCCGACGCGGCTTCGGTCGCAGCGTTGTTCGAGCGGGTAAATGCCAGCAGCGGCGCGCCGGATGTGGTGGTCTACAACGCCTCGGGACGGGTGCGCGGCCCGGTCGCCTCGCTCGATCCCGAGGCGGTTGCGCGCGCCCTCGCGGTTTCGGCTTTCGGGGGATTTCTCGTCGGCCAGCAAGCGGCGCGGAGAATGCTTGGGACTGGACACGGCGCCATCCTGTTCACCGGCGCCTCGGCCAGCGTGAAGGGCTATGCCGAATCCTCGGCCTTCGCGATGGGCAAGTTCGCCCTGCGTGGCCTTGCCCAGAGCATGGCGCGGGAACTCGCGCCGAAGGGCATCCATATCGCGCATTTCGTCATCGATGGCGGCATCCGCTCCGCCAGCCGCCCGGTGCCGGCGGACGCGCCGGACAGCCTGCTTGACCCGGAGGCCATCGCCGAGACCTATCTCCATGTCCTGCACCAGGCCCGCAGCGCCTGGACATGGGAGATCGAACTCAGGCCGTGGGTCGAGCGGTTCTGACCGGCAGCCGCGCCCGGCGATTGCGCGCGAAGGTGGTTTGACGCATGGTTCGCGCACAAAGAATCCAAAGAATGGGAGCCGTCCATGCTGGGTCTGATGCAGCACCATGAACTGATGATCTCGGACTTTCTGGTCCACGCCGCACGGCATCATCCGCGGGCAGAAATCGTCTCCCGCCTCGCCGGCGGCATTCATCGCCAGACCTGGGTGGATACGGCGCGACGGGCCCGCCAGCTCGCCCGCGCGCTCGGCCGGCTCGGTGTGCGGCCGGGGGATCGCGTCGCCACCCTCGCCTGGAACAGCCACCGCCATGTCGAGCTCTATTTCGCGATTTCCGGCTCGGGCGCCGTGGTCAACACCGTCAATCCGCGCCTCGCACCCGACGATATCGCCTATATCCTCGAACACGCCGAGGATGGCGTGCTGTTTGCCGAGGCCGATTTCGCATCCCTCGTCGAGCAGGTCGCCGGCAAACTGCCGCAGGGCCTGCTCCGCCAGGTGGTGTTTCTCTGCGACGCGGCGGAGTTGCCCGGCATCGCCCTGCCCGCCGGGATTGCGATCACCGATTACGAAAGCCTGATCGACGCCGAGACCGACGACTACGACTGGCCCCGGTTCGACGAGCGGACCGCCAGCGGTCTGTGCTACACCTCCGGCACAACGGGGCGGCCGAAGGGCGTTCTCTATACCCATCGCTCCACCGTGCTGAAGGCGATGGCGGTAAACGCGGCGGATGCGATCGGCCTCAAGGCGAGCGACCGGTTGATGCCGGTGGTGCCGATGTTTCATGTCAATGCCTGGTCCCTGCCCTACGCCGCCGCTGCCGCCGGCACCACTCTCGTGATGCCCGGCCGCTTTCTGGACGGGCAGAGCCTCTATGAGCTGATCGAGGCCGAACGCGTGACCTATGCCTCCGGCGTGCCGACGGTCTGGCTCGGCGTGCTCGCCCATGTGCAGAAAACCGGCGCGCGCTTCACCACGCTCGAACGCATGGCCGTCGGCGGCTCGGCCTGCCCGGAGGCGCTGTTCGATGCGTATGACGCGCTCGGCGTGACCATCGTCCATGCCTGGGGGATGACCGAGAGCAGCCCGATCGCCACGGTGGCGACCCCGGTGCCCGGCGTTGACGCCGCGACCGCGCGGCGGCAGCGGCTGAGCCAGGGGCGGGTGCTGTTCGGGATCGACCTGCGGGCGCGGCGCGGTGCGGAGGAAGTGCCCTGGGACGGCGAGACCGCCGGCGACATCGAGCTGCGCGGCCACTGGGTGACCACCGGCTATTACCGGATGCCGAAGGGCACGACCGAGGATGGCTGGTTTCCAACCGGCGATGTCGGCATGGTCGATCCCGACGGGTTCGTGATTCTGACCGATCGCAGCAAGGATCTGATCAAATCGGGCGGCGAGTGGATCAGCTCGATCGACATCGAGAACATCGCGGTCAGTCACCCGGCGGTCGCCGAGGCGGCGGCGATCGCGGCGAAACACCCGAAATGGGACGAGCGGCCGGTGGTGATCGTCTCCCTCAAACCGGGGGCACACGCCAGCCGCGAGGAACTGCTCGCAGTCTATGAGGGCAAGGTCGCCCGCTGGGCGGTGCCCGACGACGTGATCTTCGTCGACGAACTGCCGCATGGCGCGACCGGCAAGCTCCTCAAGACGGAACTGCGCGCGCGCTACGCCAATTACCTGATCGCCAAGGCGGACAGCACGAAGGGTTAGAGCATCATCCGATCAGATGTGATGGAGCCCTGTCCCATCCATCAGGATCGGATAGGGCTTCATGCGGCGGCACCCTCAGCCGCACAACCGGCGCAGCCCGCGCGCGGCGACCAGCAGCGCTGCGAGATCGGGCATCAGGGCGGCCTCGTGCGCGAGCGTGATGGCGCCTTCGGCGGCATTGCCGAGGGCGAAGCGCAGGGCCGCCGGATCGCCGCCGCCCTCCAGCGCGGCCTCGACCAGCGCGCCCTGGATCTCGTTCAGTTCGTCCGCCAGCGCGCCGACCGCCCGTGTCGTCCAGCCGCTGCCGGCCGAAACGCCGGCAAGCGCCGCGCGCAACGGGTTGAGCATGAAAACCTCGCCCGCGTCGGACCAGATCATGTGCACCATCTGCGGTGCGCGACCGTGCCGGGCCGCGAGGCGAACCACGATCGGCGCCACCATCAGCTCCGGCAGGGCAACGGCGAAGGCGGCGAGCGGTTGCGGCACGCCATGTGCCACAAGGGCGCGCACGTCGTCCGAATCCGCGAGCCGCGCACAGGACGCGGCGGCGAGTTCGGCAAGGCCGGACCGCAGCGCCTCGACCTCCTCGCCGATCTCGCGCAGCTTTGGCCCGGCCAGCAGGGTGCGCGCTGCCGCTTCCTGCAGGCGACGCAAGGCAAGGAGCAACGCCAGGCGCTGCGCCGCCGGCACCGCCATGCCCAGCGCCTCGACCTCGCGGAAACGGTCCGGCAGGTCGAACGCGGCGGCGGCGACCAGTGCCGCCTCCGCGATCGCCGGCGGCTCATGCCCGGATTCGAGGGTGATTCGTCCGAAGGACGCGGCCCCCATCCGGTTGATCAGCTCGTTGGTCACCGCCGTGCCGATCAGCGCGCGGCGCAGCCGGTGCCCGTCGATCTCGGCGCGAAACCGCTCGCGCAGCGTGTGCGGAAAATAACCGGCGAGCAGGTGGCCGAGGGCTGGATCGTCGACCAGCGTCGAGGCGTCGATCGCAGCGCCGACATGCAGCTTGGCATGCGCCATCAGCGTGCAGAGTTCGGGACGGGTCAGCGGCTGGCCGGCGGCCGCGCGCGCCGCCATCGCCACCGCATCCGGCAGGCCGGCCACCGCGCGGTCGAGCACCCCGGCCGCCTCCAACTGGCTCATCAGCGCGTTCTGTGCCGGCAGATCGGCCGCACCGCCGAGTGCATCGAGCGAGATCGCCTGCGATTGCTGGTGATTGTCGCGCAACACGAGCGCGGCCACCTCGTCGGTCATCGAGCCGAGCAGATCGACCCTCTGATGCGCCGTGAGCCGGCCCGCCTCCATCGCGCTCGCCAGCAGGATCTTGATGTTGACCTCATGGTCGGAGGTCGAGACGCCGGCGGAATTGTCGAGCGCGTCGGTGTTCAGCCGCACGCCGGCCTGCGCCGCCTCGATCCGTCCCGCCTGGGTGACGCCGAGATTGGCCCCCTCGCCGATCACCCGCGCGCGGATCTGCCGGCCATCGACGCGGATCGCATCGTTCGCACGATCGCCGGCATCGGCCTGGCTTTCGGTCCCCGCCTTCACATAGGTGCCGATCCCACCGAAATAGAGCAGGTCGACCCGCATGGTCAGGATCGCGCGCATGACCCGCTCGGGCTCGTGCGCGCCGGCATCGAGGCCGAGCATCGCCGCCGCCTGCGCGCTCAGCTCGACGGTCTTGGCGTGGCGCGGAAACACCCCGCCGCCGGCGCTGATCAGTGCCGCGTCGTAATCGGCCCAGGATGAACGCTTCAGCCCGAACAGCCGCCTCCGTTCCGCGTGACTTTTCGCCGGGTCGGGATCGGGGTCGAGGAAGATGTGGCGATGGTCGAAAGCGGCCAGCAGCCTGGTATGGGGGCTGACCAGCAGCCCGTTGCCGAACACGTCGCCCGACATGTCGCCGACGCCGGCGCAGGTGAAATCCTCGCTCTGGATATCGTGGCCGAGCTCGTCAAAATGCCGGGCGATATTCACCCAGGCGCCGCGCGCGGTGATGCCCATTGCCTTGTGGTCGTAGCCGACCGAGCCGCCGGAGGCGAAGGCGTCGCCCAGCCAGAAGCCGCGGGCGACCGCGATCTCGTTGGCAATGTCGCTGAAGGTCGCGGTGCCCTTGTCGGCGGCGACGACGAGATAGGGATCGTCGCCATCGCGCCGGACGATCCGCGGCGGTGTGGTCACGACGCCGCCTTCGAGATTGTCCGTCACGTCGAGCATCGCGTTGATCAGCAGCCGGTAGCAGGCGATGCCCTCGGCCATGAACGCCTCGCGATCGGCATTGGCATCGCCGCTCGGCGCCGGCGGGCGCTTGAGCACGAAGCCGCCCTTGGCGCCGACCGGCACGATGACGACGTTCTTGACCATCTGCGCCTTCATCAGGCTCAGGATCTCGGTGCGGAAATCGTCCCGCCGGTCGGACCAGCGGATGCCGCCGCGCGCGATCATGCCGCCGCGCAGATGGCACCCCTCCATCCGCGCGCCATGCACGAAGATCTCGAACATCGGCCGTGGCAGCGGCATGTCCCCGGCGCGCGCGCTGTCGATCTTGAGGGCGATCACGGGGGTCGCTTCATCGTGGAAATTGGTCCGCAGCACCGCGTCCAGCAGCCGGCGGTAGCGGCGGAGAATGCGGTCCTCCTCGGGATTCGCGACCGCATCGAGCAGGTCGCTCCAGCGCGACTCCAGCGCCGCCTCGGCCTCCTGGGCGCGGGCCCGTTCGGGGTCGAAGCGGAGATGGAACAGCTCGACCAGCAGCCGCGTCGCCGCAGGGTTGGCAGCGAGCGCCGCCTCCACCGCGTTCTGGCTGAACGGTGCCCGCACCTGGCGGCACCATTTGAACATCGCGCGCAACAACCAGACCTCGCGCCAGTCGAGCCCGGCGCGGAGGACCAGGCGGTTGAAGCCGTCGACCTCGGCGCGCTGGTCGGCTTCCGCCTCGATCGCGTCCAGCACCGCGCCAGCCCGTCCGGCAAGGTCGAAGACGGCGCCATCCGCCGTCTCCAGCGTGAGGCGCTGGAGCATCACCGCGCCGTCACGCGCCGCGAGGCGATACGGCACCTCCTCGATCACCCGCAGGCCGAGGCTTTCGATCAGCGGCACGATGTCGGACAGCGCCACCGCCTCGCCGGCGCGGAAGAGCTTGAGCACCACGCGGTCCTCCGCCATGCCGAAGGGCCTGGCGAGGGCGAGGCGAAAGCGGCCGGACGCACGCGCCGCGGCGGCGGCCTCGATATCCCGCACGGCGACATGGGCGGGGGTCGAGGCGGCATATTCCGGCGGGAAGGCATCGCCCCAGCCGGCCAGCGTCGCCGCCGCCGTCATGTCGCCCTGCTCGCCGGCCAGCGCATCGGCCAGCCTTTCGCGGAAGCTGCGGGCTGCCTCCTTCATCGCCGCCTCCAGTGCGGCCACATCCAGCGCCCGCGCCCGCTGCGGGTCGGCGGCGATGATGAAGTTCACCCGTGCCAGCGGCCCATCACCCATCGCGGTCGCGTAGCCGGCGAGCTCGCCGCCCACGGCGCGGTTGATCATCTCCGCGAGGGCGAGGCGCAGCGCCGTGTCGAACCGGTCACGCGGGACGAACACGATGGCCGAGACATGGCGCCCGAATGGATCGCGCCGGAGGAACAGCGCGAGTTCCGGCCGCACCTGCAGCTCCATCACCCGCATCGCCGCGGCGAGGATGTCTTCCGGCGGTCCCTGAAAGAGATCGTCGCGCGGCCAGGTGTCGAGAATGTGCCGCAGCGTCCGGCCGTCATGCCCGGAGAGGCCGACGCCCGAATCCTGCATGATCCGCTCCACCTTCTCGCGCAGCATCGGAATGCTGCGAGGGTTGCGGTTGTAGGAATCGGGCGCGAACAGGCCGGCGAACAGGGTGAGACCGACCGGCCGACCCTGCGCGTCGCAGCGCTTCACCACGACGACATCATAGAGCTGGGACCTCTGCACGCGGCTGCGGATGTCGGCCTTGGCGACGGCGACGCGGCCAAACCGGTCGAGCGCCTCCTCCGCCACCGCCTGCCACGACCCATCATCGCGCAGGATGTCGAACAGCGCGACCTCTTGCCCGCGCAGCACGCCAAGCCCCCCGGCGGCGGGGATGAGGGCGAGGTCCGGCCCGAAGCCGATCTGCCGCACGCCGAGCAGGATGAAATTGTCATCGGCGATCCAGCCCAGCAGGTCGCGCTCCGGCCCTTCGGCCAGTTCGGCGAGTTGCGCGGCGAGCTGTTGGCTCATCACGGCAGCATCGGCCACGGCGGCTTCGGCATCCTCCATCGCGCGGCCGATCTCGCTGCCGATCGTCTCGAGCCGGGCCGGATCGGTCTCGGGGCCGAACGCGACCTGGATCATCGATTCCGCAGCGCCGGCACCGATGCGCCGCAGCGCCCCGGCCTCGTCGCGCTCGACCGCGAGCACCGGATGCACCAGCGCATGCACGGGCAGATCGAAACGTTGCAGCACCGCAAGGGCGGATTCGACGAGAAACGGCCGGTCGTCGTTGATCAGCTCCAGCACGGCGTTCGCATGGCCCCAGCCCTCGCCGCCGCCGCGCGGGTTGAAGACCCGCAGCCGGCTTTCGCCCGGCCGGCGTTCCCGGGCAAAGGACCAGAGCGACAGCGCTGCCGCCGCAACCTCCTCCGCCGGCCGCGCCGCGAGATCCGCCGTCGCGATCCCCGCCGCGTAATGATCGAGGAAGATGCAGGCCGCCTCCGCCTGCGGCCCGTGCAGGCCGCGCCGGATGGCAGCGGCGACGCCACCGAGAAGCGCCTCGCGCCCAGGCCCCTGCCGCGCGCCCACGAGACCGTCCTTGCCGCCCGACACGCCGTCCGCGGGGCTCATGACCGACCCTCGCCGCAATCACGAGCGCGATCCCGAGAGGGGGCCGGAATGACGCACGGAATTCGCCTTGCGCCGGACATCGCCGCCGCCTCTCCGACACTGGTCGCTGGCTCGAGCATGACGCGCTTCCCTTCGTCCGCCGTGTCGGCGAACTGTCCAACCGGGCCGGAAGCTTGTCAATTCACGTCTCCCGCAGCTTGCCTCTCGCCCCGCACGTCCGGTTTGATCCGGCTCAAGGCGGGCGGAGCCGGGAGGGCTAGAGCTCTTTCCGATCCGGTTGGATCGGATGTAGTGCTCTATCATATTGATAAGCCGAGCATCTTTATCCGATCAGATGAGTCCATCTGATCGGATGATGCTCTAGACTGTCGGCGCAACCTTCAGGGCCAGACGGACATGGACATCAGGCGCGAGCACAAGATCAATTTCTGGTTTCTGATCGCGGCGATGATCGGCGTGCTGCTGATCCAGACCCTCATCGCCCGCCCGCCGGATGTGCGCACCATCCCGTACAGCACGTTTCTCTCGCTGGTGAAGTCCGGCGGGGTGACCGACCTGCGGATCGACCAGGACAGGATCACCGGCCGCTTCACCAATCCCGCGCCCAAGACGCCGGCAACCTTCGAGACCAACCGCGTCGATCCCGCACTGGCAACGACGCTCGGGGCCGCGGGCATCAGCTTCGCCGCCACACCCGGCCCCACGCTGATCGAGCGCGCGCTCGGCTGGATCCTGCCGGTGTTTCTCTTCGGGCTCATCTGGCTGTTCCTGATCCGCCGCATGGCCGGGGACTCCGGCGTCGGCGGCATGATGTCGATCGGCAAGAGCCGGGCGAAAATCTATGTCGAGAAGGACATCAAGGTGACGTTCGCCGACGTGGCGGGGGTCGACGAGGCGAAGGCCGAGTTGCAGGAGGTGGTCGATTTCCTGCGAAACCCGAAGGAATACGGGCGGCTTGGCGCCCGCGTCCCGAAGGGGATTCTGCTCGTCGGCCCTCCGGGCACCGGCAAGACGCTGCTGGCCCGCGCCGTCGCCGGCGAGGCGGGGGTGACGTTCTTCTCGATTTCAGGGTCGGAATTCGTCGAGATGTTCGTCGGCGTCGGCGCGGCCCGTGTGCGCGACCTGTTCGAGCAGGCGCGGCGGCAAGCGCCGGCGATCGTGTTCATCGACGAGCTTGACGCACTCGGCCGCGCGCGGGGCGGCATCTTCACCGGCGGCGGGCATGACGAGAAGGAGCAGACGCTGAACCAGTTGCTCACCGAGCTCGACGGGTTCGACAGCAGCACCGGCGTCGTTCTCCTCGCCGCAACCAACCGCCCCGAGATTCTCGACGCGGCGCTGCTGCGCGCCGGCCGGTTCGACCGCCAGGTCCTGGTCGACCGGCCCGACCGCACGGGACGCATCGCCATTCTGGGCATCCACGCGAAGCGGATCACCCTGGCCGCGGATGTCTCGATCGAACAGGTCGCGGCGCTGACCCCGGGCTTTACCGGTGCCGATCTCGCCAATCTGGTGAACGAGGCCGCCTTGCTCGCCACCCGCCGCCGGGCCGATGCCGTGACGCTGGAGGATTTCAATCAGGCGATCGAGCGGATCGTCGCCGGGCTGGAGAAACGCAACCGGCTGCTCAACCCGCATGAGCGGGATATCGTCGCCCATCACGAAACCGGCCATGCGCTGGTCGCCATGGCGTTGCCGGGCGCCGATCCGGTGCAGAAGATCTCGATCATCCCGCGTGGGATCGCCGCCCTCGGCTACACGATCCAGCGCCCGCTGGAGGATCGCTACCTGATGGACCGGCGGGAGCTGTTTCAGCGGATGACGGTGCTGCTGGCCGGGCGG
The DNA here is from genome assembly GCF_905116885.1 of Acidiphilium sp. C61. NCBI lineage: Bacteria > Pseudomonadati > Pseudomonadota > Alphaproteobacteria > Acetobacterales > Acidocellaceae > Acidiphilium > Acidiphilium sp. C61. The sequence continues at coordinate 562,859 of NZ_CAJHNI010000005.1, forward strand.
GCGGCCGAATCGCTGGTGTTCGACGAGGTCTCGACCGGGGCCGCGGACGATTTCGTGAAGGCCACCGAAATCGCCCGCAGCATGGTGCTGCGCTACGGCATGGTGCCCGAGCTGGGGCTGGTCGCCTATGAAGCGGATTCCGGCAGTGCCTGGCTCGGCGGTGCGGCATCCGCCGATCTCCGGCAGCGCCGCTATGGCGAGCGGACGGCGGATGCGATCGATGCCGCCGTGCGGGAGATTCTCGATACCGCCTTCGAGGCGGCGCGGCTGATCCTGCGGCAGAACCGCGCCCTGCTCGACGAGGTGGCGGACGACCTGCTGCGCCGGGAAACGCTCGCCGCCGCCGAGCTCAGGCTCGTCGAGGCCCGGGTGGTCCGGCCCTCCGCCCTGCCCTTCCTGCCGGCGCCGGATCAGCCGCCGGCGGCGGCGAGCGTCACCACGATCGGGTGATGGTCCGAACTGCCGCGCGCGAGCACCCGCGTCTCGTGCGCCTGCAGGCCGCGCACCATGCAGCGGTCGAGCCGGAACGGCACCATCTCGCCGGCGCGGCAGGTGGTCTGACGCGGCCCGACATCGCGAAACCCCCTGAGGCGGATCGGGCCGACCGCGTTGTAATCGCCAAGGATCGCCGCCGGACCATCGAGATGGCGGGCGATGTGACGAAGTTGCAGCCGGTTGAGCATCTGGCCGTGCGAGAGATGAACGTTGGCAAATGTGATCCCGCCCGCCTCCACCAGCAAGGCGAGGCGCGGCGGCACCCGGCCGGGCATCACGGAGGCGGGCAGCCGCACCGTTCCGGGCTCGGCCAGCTTCACCGGGCTCCATGCCGCAAGCCCATAGATCCGCCCCTGCATCGGCGCGCGATAGAACCAGCCGCCGCAGAGATCCGTCACCTGCGCGATCGATTCGGTGGCCTCCTGCATCAGCATCAGGTCGGGGCTGTATTCATCGATCAGCGCCGCGACCTCGCGAGCCTCGGCGCCAACCCGGCGAAGCAGGTTCCAGCTGATCAACCGCATCCGCACGCCTCCCGTGATCCACGCGGCGGGACCGGCCTGCCGCGGGTTACCTCAGGGGATATGGTGGCAACGCCCCGATCTTGTGTATGCATGTCGGCATGGCAGCCCATGACGGATGGCGCGGATGCCGCCGCTGATCCTCCTGGCTCTGGCGATCCATGTCGGCATCGCCATCGCGGTGACGCGGCACGCCCTGCTGCGCAAGGCGGATGTGCGGGCGGCTCTCGGCTGGATCGCGGTGGCCTGGCTGTCGGCAATCATCGGCGGCCCGCTCTACTTCGCCTTCGGCATCAACCGGATCAACCGGCGCGCGGGGCGTCTTTCGGCGCAGGCGGAAACCCGCGGCGTCCGCTTCGGCGATGCAGCACCACCCGACGCCCCGCCGCCGCTGCAGGCATTGGCCCGGGTCGGCCAGCGCGTCACTGGCGTCGCGGTACGGCAAGGCAACGCCATCGCGATCCTGCATGGCGGGGACAGGGCCTATCCCGCCATGCTGGAGGCGATCGGCGGGGCGCAACACAGCGTCGCCCTCGCCTCCTACATCTTCCGCCATGACGATGTCGGCCGCCGCTTCATCGCGGCGCTGGCGGCGGCGCAGGCGCGCGGGGTCGCAGTGCGCGTTCTCGTCGACGGCGTGGGTGGCGGCTGGCTGCGCGCACCGGCGATCCGCGCGCTGCGCCGCGCCGGCGTGCCATGCGCGAAATTTCTCCACAGCTGGGCGCCCTGGCGCATGCCGCTGCTCAACCTGCGCAACCACAAGAAGCTGCTGATCATCGACGGCGAAGCCGGCTTTACCGGCGGGCTGAACATCGGCGCCGAGAATCTCGCGCATGGCGAGGCCCGGAAGCGGGTGGACGATGTTCACCTGCGCATCGACGGGCCGCTCGCCCGGCAATTGATGGCGAGTTTCGCGCAGGACTGGCTGTTCACCACTGGCGAGGCGCTGGAGGACGAGGCCTGGTGGCCGGAGATCGCGGATGCCGGTGCGACCCCGGCGCGCGGCATTCGCTCCGGGCCGGACGGTGACCTGTTCAATCTCGAGACGGTCCTCGGCGCCGCGCTGACCCTCGCCACGCGCCGGATCAGGATCGTCACCCCCTATTTCCTGCCCGATACGCGGCTGGAATTCGCCCTTGCCCAGGCGGCGCTGCGCGGGGTGGACCTGCAGATCGTTATCCCGGCGCGGAGCGATCACCGGCTGATGGACTGGGCGATGCGCGCCCATCTGCGCTTTTTCCCCGCCATCCGCCCGCATGTCAGGCTCGGCGCTGCGCCCTTCAACCACGCCAAGCTGGTCACGATCGATGGCGCCTGGTGCCTCATCGGCAGTTCGAACTGGGATACGCGGAGCCTGCGGCTGAATTTCGAGTTCGACGTCGAATGCTACGATCCCCGGGTCTGCGCCGAGATCGATGCGCTGATCGACGGCAAGGTTGCAGCCGCGGCGGCACTGTCGCCGATGCCGGTATCGGCAGGTCTAGCGCCGCTGCGCGACGCGGCGGCGAGACTGCTCCTGCCCTATCTCTGAGGCGACCACCACATCGCCGATCCCGGTGCAGGCGTCAGGTCGGGGCAGGATAATGCTCTAGGACAGCAACCCGAGCGCGGTGCGGGTCAGCTCGCCATCCGGGCGGCGCAGCGCGTCCAGGATGGTGAAATGATCGGCGCCCGCGACCGGCACCAGCGGCCCCGGCGCATGGCTCGCCGCGCGCAGGGCGTGCAGGTCGCGACTATCGCTGACCAGAGCCGCGAGTTCCCGGCTTCCATAGGCGATGGCGAGCGGCTTGGCGACCGCCGGCAGCCGGAGCGGCGAAAGCGCGGCCACCTGCTCATCGGTGAGGTGGAGCTTCTCGTCGAGATAGGTATCGCGCAGCGGCCCGAGCTCGAACACGCCGGAAATGGCGAGCCCGGCCGTCACGCGCCGATGGTTGAGCCCCATCGCCGCGAGATGCCCGCCGGCCGACCAACCCGAGAGCACCACCTTGCCGGACACGCCATGGGCGGCGCCGTGGACAGCGAGCCAGTCCAGCGCCTGATTGATCTCGGCGACGATCTCGGCAAGCGTGGCCTCCGGTGCGAGCGTGTAGCCGGGCAAGGCGCAGGACCAGCCATGCGCGCGCACGCCCTCGGCGAGGCAGGCGAAATCCTCCCGCCGGTTACGCTGCCAGTATCCGCCGTGAATGAACACGAGGCAGGGGGCATCAGCGGTCCCGGCCGGGTAGATGTCCCACAGATTGCGCTCGCGCGGGCCGTAGCGGAGGTCGAGCGCCTCGGCGTGGCGGGCGCGGTATTCACGGGAGGCGGCGATCCGCGCCTCGTTCAGCGCCGGGCTTTCCGGTACCGCCGAGCTGTTGTCATAGGCGCGGTCGCGCTCGATGCGGCTCATCCGGCCCCATTCGGCACAGAGCCCGCGCAAGGGCGGCATGGTCATGTGTTGTCTCTCCCGGCAGCAGGGTCAGCGATGGCGGGAGACAGCATAATCCGCCGCCTCCATCATCAGCGCGCGCAGCGGATCGTCCGGCAGCGCGGCCAGCGCGGCCTTCGCCTTGCGCGCGAAGGCGTCGGCTTCGCGCACGGTCTGCCCGATGGCGTCGTGCCGGGCGATCAGTTCGAGTGCTGTGGCCAGATCGGTCTCGGTCTGCTCACCGGTCTCGATCGTCCGCCGCCAGAACCCGCGCTCGGCGTCGTCGCCGGCGGCATGGGCGACCAGGACCGGATAGGTCAGCTTGCCCTCGCGGAAATCGTCACCGACGGTCTTGCCAAGCTCGTTCTGGTCGGCCGCGTAGTCCAGCGCATCGTCGACCAGCTGGAACGCCATGCCAAGGGCGGCGCCATAGGCTGAAAGTGCGGCGCAGATGGCCTGGTCGCACCCGGCGACAACACCGCCAACCTCGCAGGCGGCAGCGAAGAGCGCGGCCGTCTTGCCCTCGATCACCTTGAAATAGCGCGGTATGTCGGTGCCAAGATCGTTCTGGGTCGAAAGCTGCAACACCTCGCCCTCGGCGATAGTAGCCGACGCGTTGCAGAGAATCCGCAGCACCTCCAGCGAGCCATCCTCGACCATCAGCTCGAAGGCGCGGGCGAACAGGAAATCGCCCACCAGCACCGAGGCCTTGTTGCCGAACACGGCATTCGCGCTGGCCAGTCCGCGGCGCAGCTCGCTGTCGTCCACCACGTCGTCATGCAGCAGCGTGGCGGTGTGGATGAACTCGACGCAGGCGGCGAGGCGGATATGCCGCTCGCCGCGATAGCCGCAGAGCCGCGCCGCCGCGAGGGTGAGCAGCGGGCGCAGCCGCTTGCCGCCCGCGGCCACCAGATGCGCCGCAAGCTGCGGGATCAGCTGGACGTCGCTCGCCATGCGGGCGACGATCGTCCGGTTCGTCGCGTCCAGATCGTCGCGCAGGACAGAGGCAAGCCGATGCAGGGAATCGTCATGCGAATGCATGCGCGGGTTTCCGCCGTCCTGTCCCGAGGTGAGCAGCCCATCCACAGCCGGTGTCAACCTTGTGTTTCCATTGAGATACGGACAGCATATCGGCCGGAAGGTTGAGGGGTCAAGGCGGCGGACCACGAACCCCAGCGCACGGGAGAGGAGCGGCGTGGAAACGATCATTGCGTCCAACGACACGATCCGGCTGAATTTCCTGATGGCCCTGCTGCGCGATGCCGGGCTGGCGCCGGTTCTGCTCGACCAGAATATCGCCGCGATCGAGGGCAATATCGGCGCCTTTCCGCGCCGGATCGCGGTGGCGGCGGACGAGGCGGCGCAAGCCCGGCGCATCCTGCACGAAGCCGGCGAGGCATGACCCGCACCGAGGGCACGCTGCTCGCCGGCCGCGTCCGCTATGCCCAGCCGGCGAGCGGACATCGCAGCGGAATCGAGCCCGTGCTGCTTGCCGCCGTCGTGCCGGCGCGGCGTGGCGACCGGGTGATCGAGGCCGGGACCGGCGCCGGCGCCGGGCTGCTCTGCCTTGCCCATCGCGTGCCGGGGCTATCTGGCGCCGGTATCGAGCGCGACCCCGCAATCGCGGCCATCGCCCGCACCAATCTGCGGGCGAACGGCCAGGAGGGACTCGCCGTCATCGCCGCCGACATCACCCGCCCGCCTTTGGCCGGACCGTTCGACCATGCCTTCGCCAACCCGCCCTGGCGGGCCCCTGCCGACACGCCATCGCCCGATCCCGGCCGGCGACTCGCCTATGAGGCGCCAGGCGGGCTGCTGGCGGCCTGGACGGCGGCGCTCGCAAGCCTGCTGCGCCCGCGCGGCAGCCTGTCGTTGATCCTGCCCGCCGCCTCGATCGACGCAGCGCTCGAAGCCACCCGCGCCGCCGGCTGCGGCGCCACGCGGCTGCTGCCGCTCTGGCCGCGGCTAGGCCGGCCGGCGAAATTGTTCATCCTCCAGGCTACGCGCGGCAGTCGCGGCCCGACGGTGCTGCTGCCGGGGCTTGTCCTGCATGAGGGCGAAGGGTTCAGCGAAGCCGCCAATCTCGTACTGCGGGACGGTGCGGCGATCGATCTCTGAGGCGGCGGCCTTATCGCCGCACGGGCCGCGCGGGATGCAGGCCGGCCGGCAGAACCGGCTCCAGATGCGGCCAGAGATCCGGGTCGGGCACTTTCACCAGATCATGCGCGAGGGTGCCGATCAGGTTGCGCGCCGGCAGCGGGCCGAGGGCGTCGCGCAGCGTCGCCAGCAAGCGTGCCGGAGCCACAAGGATCAGCCCGCCGAAACTGCCCTCCGGCAGGGCGTTCAGCTCGGAGGCGATGGTGCGGGCAAAATCGGATTTTTCCACCTGATGCGGATCATGCCGCGGCTGGACCGCGTGATGCGCCGTCGAGAAGCTGTGAAACGCGGCGCCGGGGCCGTCGCTGCGCAGGTCCGACGATCGCAGATGCGCGGTGACGGATTCGAAACGCCGCTCGGTCTCGAGCTTGCCCGGAGGGCGGATCCGCACGAAGCGGGCCTGCGCGCCATCGGCGATCACGATCAGGAGATTCTCGCTGCTGGTCATCATCGTGGGCTCCACGCGAATTGGTCTGGTAAGTCTAGACCATCGGGCCGGCGGCGGGAGTTGTCCGATCGGACGACGCAGCGAACAGCGATCCGCACGCCAGCCATGCGCAACAGAAGCGGCAAAGCCCGGATTTGCTTGATTTCGCTCATTGAAACGTTTCGCAACCGCGAGCACACCGCACAGCCGGAAACACCGGCAACGCAGGGAGTTCACGCGGAATGTATCGTGACCGGATCAGGCTGGAGACGCTCTGGGGCAAGGTGATGTCGGCCGAGGAGGCCGCGCTGTCGATCAGGGACGGAATGGTGATCGGCATGAGCGGGTTCACCCGGGCGGGTGACGCCAAGGAGGTTCCGGTGGCCCTCGCCGAGCGCGCCCGGCACGATCCGCTGCGGATCACGCTGATGACCGGCGCCTCGCTGGGCAACGATATCGACAAGACGCTGGCCGAGGCCAACGTGATCGCCCGCCGCATGCCCTTCCAGGCCGATCCGGCGCTGCGCCGCCGCATCAATGACGGCGAGGTGATGTTCATCGACCAGCATCTGTCAGAAACGGTTGAGCAATTGCGCGCGCGCCAGCTTCGCCCGGTCGACATCGCCGTGGTCGAGGCGACGGCGATCAACGAGAAGGGCGGCATCGTGCCCACCACCTCGGTCGGCAACGCCGCGAGCTTCGCCGTGCTGGCGGAGAAGGTGATCGTCGAGATCAACATGACGATGCCGCAGGAACTCGAAGGCTTGCACGACATCTATTTCCCCTCGCGCCGCCCCTATCGTGAGCCGCTCGGGGTGATGCGGCCGAGCGACCGGATCGGCCTGCCCTATGTGCCGATCGACCCGCAGAAGATCATCGGCATCGTCATCACCAGCAAGGCCGACAGCCCCTCGCGCATCGAGCCGCCCGATGACGACACCGCCGCGATCGCCGGGCATCTGCTGGAATTCCTCGACCGCGAGGTGCGCGAGGCGCAGCTGTCGCCCTCGCTGATGCCGTTGCAGGCCGGCATCGGCAGCATCGCCAACGCGGTGCTGCACGGCTTCACCGAAAGCCGGTTCAGCAACCTCACCATGTATTCCGAGGTCTTGCAGGACAGCACGATCGCCCTGCTCGACAGCGGCCGCCTCGTCTTCGCCTCCGGCTCGTCGATGACACTGTCGAAGCCGCTCTACGAACGGGTTCTCGGCGATATCGGCCGCTACCGCGACCGGCTGGTGCTGCGCCCGCAGGAAATCAGCAACCATCCCGAAATCGTCCGTCGCCTCGGCATCATCGGCATCAACACGGCGCTGGAGGTGGACATCTACGGCAACGTCAATTCCACCCATGTCGGCGGCACGCACATGATGAACGGCATCGGCGGCTCGGGCGATTTCGCCAGGAACGGCCATCTCTCCGTATTTGTCACCAAGTCGCTGGCCAAGGAGGGCAGGATTTCGAGTGTCGTGCCGATGGTCTCGCATGTCGATCATACCGAGCACGACGTGGACGTGATCGTCACCGAGCGGGGGCTGGCCGATTTGCGGGGTCTTGCCCCGCGCGAGCGGGCAGCGCTGATCATCAGCAACTGCGCGCACCCGCTCTACCGCGATGCGCTGCGGGATTATTTCGATGAGGCGATCCGCACACGGGGCGGCCAGACCCCGCATCTCATCGAACAGGCGCTGTCCTGGCACGCCCGCCTGCGCGAGAGCGGCTCGATGCAGTGATGATGCTCTGTTCGTCAATATGATAGAGCACTACATCCGATCCATTCGGATCAGATGTAGTGCTCCAGGGTTTGGCACCGCTTGGTCAGACCCGCATCGGCATGAGAACGAAAATCGCGCTCTCGTCGCCGGCGGCGCGCACCAGGGTCGGTGCCGCGCCATCGGCGAAGCAGAACTCCACCTTGCCCTTGATCTGCTCCGTCACGTCGTTGAGGTAGCGCGCCTGGAAACCGATCTCGAGCGGTGTCGAATGATATTCGACCTGCGCCTCGTCGAGTTCCTCCGTCGCCGTGCCCTGGTCGGGGCTGGTGGCTGAAAGCACAAGGAGGTCGCGCCCGACGGAGAGTTTGACCGGCTTGTTGCGCTCGGAGGTAATGGCCGAGACGCGCGCGACCGCGGCAGAGAAGTCCGCCGTCTCGACGCGCAGCACCTTGTCGTTGCCGATCGGGATGACCTTGGAATAGTCGGGATAGGTGCCATCGATCAGCTTGCTGGTCATCCGCATCGTGTCCAACTCGAACTGGATGCGGGTTTCCGACAGCGCGATCGAGACATCGCCGGAGACCTCGTCGAGCAGCTTGCGGATCTCGTTCACCGTCTTGCGCGGGACGATGACGCCCGGCATCCCCGCCGCACCCTCGGGCAGAGGTTCCTCGACCCGGGCAAGACGATGCCCATCCGTCGCCACCGCGCGGAGGACCTGCAAGCCATCCGATTCGGCGGCGTGCAGGTAGATGCCGTTGAGATAATACCGCGTTTCCTCGGTCGAGATCGCGAAGCGGGTGCGGTCGATCAGCCCGCGCAGCGCCTGCGCCGGCACCGCGAAGCGATGGGTCAGCTTGCCGGCATCGAGCTTCGGGAATTCATCCGTCGGCAGCACGACGAGCTTGGTCGCATAGCGTCCGGCGCGCAGCGCGAGCGGTGCGTCGCCGCCCGGATGGTCGAGTTCGATCTCGGCATTGTCCGGCTGGCGGCGCACGATCTCGTAGAGTGTCGCGGCCGGCGCGGTCACCGATCCGTCACGCATCGTCGTCGCGGCGACTTCCTCGATCAGCGCGATTTCGAGGTCGGTCGCGGCAACGGTCAACCGCCCTTCCCGCACCGCCAGCAGCACATTGGCCAGGATGGGAATCGTGTTGCGTTTTTCGACAACGTTCTGAACATGGGCCAGCGCTTTCAGCAGCGTTGCCCGATCCGCCTTGAGCTTCATGCGATCCTTCCAGTCAGCCTGACCGGGCGGCTTCCGCACCCGGGTCTTGCTGCATAGCCCAGTTCGAACCGGAATTGAACCATCCCGCGCATCGGCCGGTGGGTGACAGCAGCGGAAAGCCGGGCTAAGGCAGGGCAGGCGGGGTGCAGCGCCCGGCTTCAGTTCGACAATCGGCACTCGTTTCAAAGCGGATCGGCACATGACACGACCAGTCCCGCCCGCCCTCGTTCACGGTCGCCGGCTGCCCAACGCGTGGGACGCCGCGGCGATCGCCCTCGTCTTCGCCTTGCTGATCGGTGTTGCGCATGTGGCGCGGGGCACGCTGACGCCGCTGGCGCAGATGCAGTCCGGCCACATTCATCTCGACCCGGCCTGGCTGCCCGGCTACGCGCTGCGCACCACGATGCGCATGTTCGCCGCCCTGCTGGTCTCGCTCGGCTTCACCTTCACCGTGGCCACCCTTGCCGCGAAAAGCCGGCGCGCGGCGATCATCGTCATTCCGGTTCTCGACATCCTCCAGTCGATTCCCATTCTGGGCTTCATCTCCTTCACCGTGCTGTTCTTCCTGCACCTGTTCCCCGGGCAGGAACTCGGCGCCGAACTGGCCGTCGTCTTTGTCATCTTCACCAGCCAAGCCTGGAACATGGCGTTCAGCTTCTACCAGTCGCTGACCACGGAGCCGGCGGACCTGATCGAGGCCTGCCGCAGTTTCGGGCTGACCCCCTGGCAGCGCTTCTGGCGGCTCGACGTGCCTTTCGCCGTGCCCGGCCTCGTGTGGAACACCATGCTCTCGATGTCCGGCGGCTGGTTCTTCGTCGTTGCCTCCGAGGCGATCACGGTCGGCAACACCACTTTCACTCTGCCGGGTATCGGCTCCTATGTCGCGGTCGCACTGCAGCACCGGGATTTCGCGGCGATCGTCTATGCGCTGCTGGCCATGCTGGTGGTGATTTTGCTCTATGACCAGCTGCTGTTCCGCCCGCTCGTCGCCTGGTCCGGCAAGTTCCGGTTCGAGACCGTGCCCTCCGCCGGCGAGACCGAGCCGTGGGTACTGCGGCTGCTGCGCCGGACCTTTCTGCTCCGCGCGGCGGGGGACTGGCTGAGCGACCAGTTTGCCCACATCGTCCGCCTGCGCCTCGGCCGGGCGGAACGGACGTTCGTGTCCGCGGGGCGAGCCCGTGGCGCCAGCCGGATCGGCGACGCCGCCTTTTATGCCGTCGTGATCATCGCGGCCGGGATCGCCTCGGCGCAGGTGGTCGAATTCTGCGCGCGGACGATGCACTGGAGCGATCTTGCCCGATGCGTCGTTCTTGCCTTCTACACGCTGGCGCGCGTGATCGCGGCGCTGGCAATCTCGTGCCTGGTCTGGGTGCCCGTCGGCGTCTGGGTCGGGTTCCGGCCCTGGGCGACCCGGCTGGTTCAGCCGGCAGCGCAATTCCTCGCTGCCTTTCCGGCAAATCTGGTCTTCCCGGTCGTGGTCGCCGGCATCGTCTATTTCCGCCTCGCCCCGGACATCTGGCTGACGCCGCTGATGGTCCTCGGGACGCAGTGGTACATCCTGTTCAACGTGGTCGCAGGTGCCGCCGCCCTGCCCGGCGATCTCAGGGAGGCCGCGGCGAATTTCCGCCTGCGCGGGCTGCTGCGGTGGCGCCGGCTGATCATTCCCGGGATACTGCCCTATTTCGTCACCGGCGCGCTGACCGCGACGGGTGCCGCCTGGAACGCCTCGATCGTCGCGGAGGTGGCGTCCTGGGGCCACACCACGCTGGTCGCGCGCGGGCTCGGCGCCTATATCGCGCAGGCGACCGTGGCGGGCGATACCAGCCGCATCGTGCTCGGGGTGGCGGTGATGGCGGCGTTCGTGCTCGGCTTCAACCGGCTGGTGTGGCGGCCGCTCTACGCCTATGCGAGCCGACGGACCAATTTCGGATAAGGAGGAGAGATGGACCAGCAAACCCCGCCCGGCATCCTGCTCGATGTCCGCAACTGCCGGCAATCCTACCCGAAGGAAGCCAACAGCGAACTCATCGTGCTCGATGACGTCAACGTGACGCTGCGCGAGGGCGAGATCGTCGGCCTGCTTGGCCGCTCGGGCTCGGGCAAGTCCACATTGCTGCGGATCATTGCTGGCCTGCTGCGCCCGACCCGTGGCGACGTGTCGTGGAAGGGCACGCCGGTAAGCGGCCCGGTGCGCGGTGTTGCCATGGTGTTCCAGAGTTTTGCGCTGTTTCCCTGGCTCACGGTGCAGGAAAACGTCGAACTCGGGCTGGAGGCGCAGGGCGTGGCGAGGCGCGAGCGCGAGGAGCGCACCGAGGAGGCGATCGACCTGATCGGCCTCGGCGGCTACGACGGCGCCTATCCGAAGGAGCTTTCCGGTGGCATGCGCCAGCGCGTCGGCCTTGCCCGCGCGCTGGTCACCCATCCCGACCTGCTGCTGATGGACGAGCCGTTCTCGGCGCTCGACGTGCTGACCGCCGAAACCCTGCGCACCGACCTCATCGATCTGTGGTCGGAAGGCAAGCTGCCGGTGAAATCGATCCTGATCGTGACCCACAATATCGAGGAGGCGGTGCTGATGTGCGACCGTATCCTCGTGTTTTCGTCCGATCCCGGGCGGGTCGCGCACGAGCTGCGGGTGCCGTTTCCGCATCCGCGCAACCGGCTCGACCCCGCCTTCCGCAAGATGGTGGACGACATTTACGCGGTGATGACGCGGCGCAAGTCGCCGGCCGACCTGAAGGCCGAGGCCGCCCGCCCGGCCACCGGCTTCGCCACCCCGCTGCATCCGATCGGCACCAACCTGATGTCCGGCCTGATGGAAACCCTCGCCGCCCCGCCCTATGACGGACGGGCCGACCTGCCGGCGCTCGCCTCGGTGCTGCAATACGAGGCCGACGAATTGCTGCCGCTCGGCGAAACGCTGCAACTGCTCCGCTTCGCCGAGCTTGAGGATGGCGACATCCGCCTCACCGAGCAGGGACGCAACTTCGTCCATGCCGATACCGAGGAGCGCAAGCAGATCTTCGCCGCGGCGGCGCTGGCCAATGTCAAGCTCGTCGCCGCGATCCGCCAGGTCATCGACGAGCGGTGGAACCACCGCGCCTCCGCCGTTCGCTTCCGCGACGAGCTCGAGGATCACATGTCGCCCGAGCGCGCCGAGGAAACGCTGCGCACCGCCATCTCCTGGGGCCGCTACGCCGAGATCTATTCCTATGACGAGGAAGCCCAGCAGTTCAGCCTCGAGGATATCGAGGAGGAATAGGCCCGGCCGGCCTTGCCCCCCTGCCCGCTTTAACCGGCGGGGGCGGCACGCCATCTGCTCCAGATGAACACCGGAGCAGAAAGACTGCGTGACGTGCCGGTCGGCATCGATGCGACCGGCACCCGCACCGAGCACGATTCGATGGGCGCGATCGAAGTGCCGGCGGATCGCTACTGGGGGGCCCAGACCCAGCGAAGCCTGCGGCATTTCGCCATCGGCGAGCGAATGCCGACCGCGCTCTACCGCGCCTATGCGCTGGTCAAGAAGGCGGCGGCCGAGGCGAATGAGGAGCTTGGCGTGCTGCCCGGCTGGAAGGTGGCGGCGATTATCCGCGCCGCGGAGGAGGCGATGGCGGGCGCGCTCGACGATCATTTCCCGCTGCATGTCTACCAGACCGGCTCGGGCACGCAGTCCAACATGAACCTCAACGAGGTGCTGGCCGCGCGGGCGAACCAGCTGCTCGGCGCCGCCCCCGGCGCGCACGCGCCGATTCACCCGAATGACGATGTCAACCGGTCGCAATCCTCCAACGACACCTTCCCCACGGCCATGCATGTCGCAACCCTCGCGGCGCTGGACGACGAACTCCTCCCCGCCATCGACGCGCTCGCCGGCGCGATCGAGGCCAGGGCCGCTGCCTGGATGGACATTCCCAAGACCGGCCGCACCCATCTGCAGGATGCGGTGCCGCTCACCGTGGGGCAGGAATGGTCGGGCTATGCGCACCAGCTGCGCGACGCGCTGGCGCGGGTCCGGGCATCGCGCGGCGGGCTGCTCGAACTCGCCGCCGGCGGTACCGCGGTCGGCACCGGCCTCGCCGCCCCCGCCGGCTTCGGCCGGGCGATCGCCGCACGGATCGCCGCGCCCACCTCCAAGCCCTTTGTCACCGCGCCGAACAAGTTCGCTGCCCAAGCCTCGCTCGATGCGATGGTGGCGACGATGGCCTCCCTGCGCGGCCTCGCCGTAGCGCTGATGAAGATCGCCAACGACATGCGCTGGCTCGCCTCCGGCCCGCGCTGCGGGATCGGCGAGCTTCTGCTGCCGGAAAACGAGCCGGGCTCCTCGATCATGCCCGGCAAGGTGAACCCGACCCAGTGCGAGGCGCTGGTGATGGTCTGCATCCAGACCATCGGCGATGACGCGGCGGTCGCCTTCGCCGGCAGCCAGGGCAATTTCGAGCTGAACGCGATGCGTCCGCTGATCATCAACAACGTGCTGCGCACCTGCCGGACCATGACGGAGTCCTGCACCGCCTTCCGCCGGTTCTCGGTCGAGGGGACCGAGCTGAACCGCGTGCGGATCGACGAGCAGCTCGGCCGCTCGCTGATGCTGGTGACGGCACTGAGCCCGGAGATCGGCTATGACCGCGCCGCCGCCATCGCCCATCACGCGGCGGAACACGGCCTGACGCTGCGCGAGGCGGCGACTGGCTATGGCGGCGTCGACCCCGCGACGTTCGACCGGCTCTGCGATCCGGCGAGGCTCGTCGGCTCCGGCGTGGCCGGCGCCTGACCCCGCCCGGCAAAGATCGGCTCCGCCGCGCGCATCCTCGCCGCCAGCGCATCGGCGACGGCGCGGATCCGCGGCACGTCGCGCGTATCCTCGTGCTGGACCAGCCAGATTTCCCGCTCCGGCAGCGGCGGCGAATCGATCCGCGTCAGCCCCGCGCCGAGGGCAACGTGGTGCCCGAGCACGGCGATGCCCAGCCCGGCGCGGGCGGCGGCGAGCTGGCTCACCCGGCTGTCGGTCCTGAGGGCGACGGATGCCTTCGGCGCCATTGCCGCCAGGGCATCGAGCTCAGGATAGGCGCCGGTCTCGTCGCGCGACAGGATCAGCCGGTGCCCCTCGCCCACGCTGCCCGGCAGCGTGGGCGCGCGATGCGCGGCAAGATAGGCCTCGCTCGCATAAAGGCCGAACGATACCGTGCCGATCCGCCGGCCGAGCAGCGACTGCCCACGCGGCCGCGCCAGGCGGATGGCCAGATCGGCTTCGCGCGCCGCCAGCGAAAAGGTCCGGTCGTCCGCGATCAGCTCGACCACGATCCCCGGATAGCGGGACGCAAGATCGCCGAGCGCGGGCATCAGCACGGCAGCCGCGAAATCGGCGACGGTGGTCAGCCGCACCGTGCCTTCCAGCCGTACATCCCGGCCGCTGACCGCGCGCTCGGCTGCCAGCGCCGCCGCCTCCATCCGCTCCACCTCGGCGCGCGCCGCCTCGCCGGCGACGGTCAGCCGGAAGCCGCGCGGCGTGCGTTCCAGCAGCCGCACCCCGGCCCGCGCCTCCAGCGCCGCGAGCCGCCGCCCCATCGTCGATTGCCGCACGCCAAGCCGGCGCGCTGCCGCCGACAGCGTCCCCTCGCGGGCGATGGCGAGAAAGCTGCGCAGATCATCCCAATCCATCGGCGTTTCCATGCAAAATCGCATGACGATAACCGAAAATTCGGGTATTAACCATCCGACTTCGCATGGCTATCTCGGCTGTGAAGGAGATCACGCATATGGACCCAAAAATCGATGCAAGAACGGCCGGCTATGGCGCGCTGCTGCTGCGCCTGACCCTCGGCTTCCTGTTCTTTGCCCATGACTGGCTGAAATACGCCATTTTTACCCCCGCCGGGACGGAGCATTTCTTTGCCAGCCTCGGCCTGCCGGGCTGGTTCGGCCTGTTCGTCATGCTCTGGGAGCTTGCCGCCGGCGTTGCGCTGGTGCTGGGGATCTGGGCCCGCCTCGCCGCGCTGCTGATCGTGCCCGACCTGATCGGCGCCATCGCGCTGGTGCATATCCATAACGGGTTCTATTTCACGGCGAAGGGCGGCGGATGGGAATATCCCGCGTTCTGGGCCGTCGCACTCGTGGTGCTTGCCCTGATCGGCGATGGTCCCTACGCGCTTGTCCCGACCCCGTTCGGCCGGAGGACGACATGATGCAACCCGCTCTCTTCGTCAGCCACGGTTCGCCGATGCTGGCGCTGACCGAAACCCCGGCGAGGAGCTTCCTCGCCGGACTTTCCGCCACCCTGCCCCGGCCGCGCGCCATTCTCGTCGTCTCCGCGCATTGGGAGACGGACGCGCCGATGGTCAATGCGGTCGAGCGCAACGGGACTATTCACGATTTCTTCGGCTTCCCCCGCGCGCTCTACCAGTTGGCCTATCCCGCGCCGGGCGATGCGGCGCTGGCCCAGCGCATCGCTGCCCTGCTCGGCGAGGCCGGTTTCCCGACCGGGCTCGACCCGAAACGCGGGCTCGATCATGGTGCCTGGGTGCCGCTGCTGCTGGCCTATCCGGCGGCCGACATCCCCGTGCTCCAGCTTTCGGTCCAGACCCGGCTTGGCCCGCGCCACGCTTTCGACATCGGCCGCGCACTGGCCCCGCTGCGGCGCGAGGATGTGCTGATCGTCGGCTCCGGCAGTTTCACCCATGACCTGCGGCGCTTCCGCGGCCAGCCGGTCGACGCGCCGGAAACCGAGGACGTGACGGCGTTCAGCGCCTGGATGGACGAGGCGATTGCCGGCAACGACATCGCCGCCCTGCTCGACTATCGCGCCCGCGCGCCGCATGCGCGCGACGAGCACCCGACCGAGGAACATCTGCTGCCGCTCTTCACCGCGATCGGCGCCGGAGAGGGCGACGCGGCGCGGCGACTGCACAACTCGACCGAACACGCCATCCTGCGGATGGATGCCTACGGGTTCGGCCTTCCGGCCTGATACCGCACCGCCCAGCGCAGCGGGATCAGCGAGGCGAGCAGCAATAGCCCGGCGACGACGAGGGCGGTGCCCGAGCGGGGCACATCCGCCGTGCCGTCAGGCCCCAGCGTCGCCGCATAGATCGTGGTGAACAGCAGCGGACCGACCAGCGCGGTCAGCCCGGTCAGACTGGCGAGCAGGCCCTGCAACCGCCCCTGCTCGCGCCCGCCAATCCGGTGCGCCATGATCCCCTGCACCGCCGGCATCGCCAGCCCCCAGGCCGAAAGCACCGGCACACCGATCCAGAAAATCTGCGAATCGGGTGCCAAGCCGAACAGCACGAACCCGGCGGCACCGCCGATCAGGCCGAGGATGAGTGTCCGCGGCTCGCCGAGCCGGCGCACCATCGGCCCGACCACTACACCGCCGACCACGGCAAACCCCACCCCGGCGGCGGCGAGGGCCGCGCCGATCAGCTGCGGGCGCCAGCCGAACCGTTCCTGCACGTAGAGCACCATGACCGACGGCACCGCCTGCAGCGCAAGCGTACCGAGCGCGTAGATCGTCGCCGGCGCCGCCACGCCCGGCCGGCGATAGAAGCGCAGCGCATCGAGCGGATTGAGGCCCCGCCAGCCGATCCGTCGCCGCCGGCGCGGCGCGAGCGATTCCGGCAGCGCCACCAGGCCATACAGGAAATTCGCAAGAGACAGGCCGGCAGCGAACCAGAACGGCAGGCGCAGCGACACCGCGCCGAGCAGGCCGCCCAGAGCCGGCCCGAGCACAAAGCCGATGGCCGCGGCAACGCCCGAGACGCCGAAAGCCGCCGCCCGGCGCTCCGGCGGCGTGACATCGGAGATATAGGCGTTGGCCGCGGCGATATTGGCAGAGGAGGCGCCGGAAAGAATGCGCCCGGCGAGCAGCCAGCCGACCGACGGCGCCAGCGCCATCACGGTGAAATCCACTGCCTGGCCGAGGCAGGAGAGCAGGATTACCGGCCGCCGGCCGAACCGGTCGGACAGCGCGCCAAGCATCGGCGAGGCGATGAACTGCATCGCCGCCCAGGCCGCGCCAAAGGCGCCGAAGACATGCGCGCTGAGCACTGGCTGCCCGCCCACGAGCCCGGTGATGAGCGCTGGCAGCACCGGCAGGACGATCGCCATGGCCAGCATGTCCAGCAGGATCGTAGCCATGATGAAGCCGAAAGCGGCCCCGCGCCGGCGGGGCGTGGAGCCGCTCATCGACGATGGCGCAAGGCGCGCGCCATCCCTCAGGCGTAGTCGGCGCTGCTGGTGACGTCGCGCGTGCGGTCCGACTTGATGGCGTGGAACACCGGCGACAGCACGGTGGCCAAAAGCACGTTCACGACGAAGGTCGCCAGCGCGATGTAGCAGGGGAACGTCACACCGCCGATATGGAACGGATAGATCGATCCCTTCAGGTGGTTGAGCAACGCGAAATGCGTCGCCAGCCCGATGCCGACGGCCCAGCCCACCAGCAGCGCCCAGCCATTGTAGAACCGGGTGAACAGGCTGAACACAATGGACGGGAAGATCTGGATCATCCACATGCCGCCGAGCAGCTGCAGTTGGATCGCGTATTTCTGCGGCAGGCCGAAGATGAAGATCAGCGCGCCGATCACCATCACGATCGAGAACAGCTTCGCGATCTGCGATTCGGCGCTGGGCGACATGCCGGGGGCAACGAACTCCTTCCAGATGTCGCGGGTGAAGATATTCGCCGAGGCGATCGCCATGATCGCGGCGGGCACCAGCGCGCCGATGGCAATGGCCGCGAAGGCGACGCCGACGAACCAGCCCGGCAGGGTATGGATCAGCAGCGCCGGCACGGCGAAGCTCGGACCATAGGTCTTGAAGCCGGCGGCGAATTGCGGCAGCGCGGCAACGCCGGCGGCGATCGCCATGGCGCCGAGCAACGTGATCAGGCCGAGCATCAGCGAATAGGCCGGCAGGATGACGGCGTTCTTCCGCACCGTCTCGCTCGACCGGGCGGAGAGAATGCCGGTCAGCGCGTGGGGGTAGAGGAACAGCGCCATGGCCGAGCCGAGGGCGAGGGTCGCATAGCCCGAATAGACGCCCGTGGTGTGCGGGCCGGGGATGGGCAGCAGCAGCTTCGCATGCGCTATCTTGGCGAAGACACCCCCGAATCCGCCAAGGGAGGACGGGATCGCGATGATCGCGACGATGATCGTCAGGTAGATCAGCGTATCCTTTACCACCGCGATCATCGCCGGCGCGCGCAGGCCCGACGTGTAGGTGAAGGCGGCGAGCACGAGGAAGGCGAGGATGAGCGGCAGATGGCCGCCGAACCCGATGCCGAGATTGAACGCGCCGATCACCACCTGCATGCCGACGAGCTGAAGCGCGATATAGGGCATGGTCGCGATGATGCCGGTGACCCCGACGGCCAGCGCCAGCCAGCGGTTGCCATAGCGGCCGCGGACGAATTCAGGCCCGGTGACGAAACCGTATTTCGCCGCCACCCGCCACATTTTCGGGAACACGACATACAGGATCGGGTAGGCGACGATCGTGTATGGCACCGCGAAAAAGGCAATCGCGCCCGCGCCGAACATCAGCGCGGGAACGGCGATGAAGGTGTAGGCGGTGTAGAGATCGCCACCGATCAGGAACCACGAGATCAGCGTGCCGAACTGGCGGCCGCCCAGGCCCCATTCATGAAGCTGGCTGAGATCGCCGCCACGCCAGCGCGCGGCGAAGAAGCCCAGAATCAGGACGGCAACGACCAGAACGGCAAAGACAATGCCTGCAGCAAACATGGTTCGGGCTCCTCAGCTCTCGACGCGCCAGACGATCCAGATCAGGATCGCCGACAGCACGACCCAGAGGAGCTGGTACCAGTAGAAAAAGGGAAAGCCGGCGATTTCCGGCTTGGCGTGATTGAAGAATGGAACCCAAAGCGTGGCCACGAACGGCACCACGAGAAGGATCCGCCAGAACGAAACGCGTGGCTTACGCTCCGTGTTGTCATCGGGCATGGAATGACTCCGGGTTAAGTGAATGTCGATTACGACAACGTTACAGCCCTTTAGACGGACTTGCCCTCCCGGGGCAAGGTATCCTCAACAATCCGTGAGGTCGCCAGCCTGCAGGCGCGCCGGATGGCCCGCAGATCCGACAGTGCGGCGGAGAAATCCGTGTTTTCGATGATGAAATCGAATTCCATCTGGTGGGCCAGTTCGCTTTCGGCTTCCTCCATCCGGCGTTCGATGGTCTCGGCATCGTCGCCGCGCGCGACCAGGCGCGCCCGCAACTCCTCGACGCTGCGGGTGCGGATGAAGACGCCCACCACATCGTTCGGCAAGGCGCTGCGGAGCTGGCGAAATCCCTGCCAGTCGATGTCGAACAGGATGTCCCGCCCAGCGGCCAGCGCCGCCTCGACCGGTGCACGTGGCGTGCCGTAGCGCCGCGCGAACACAGTCGCGTGCTCCAGGAACGCGCCAGTCTCGACCATGGCGGCGAATTCTTCGGGCGATTTGAAGAAATAATGTTCGCCATCGACCTCGCCGGGCCGCGGCGCGCGTGTCGTCGCGCTGATCGACAGCGACATCCATGAATCGCCCTCGAGCAGGGCGCGCGAGAGCGAGGTCTTGCCCGCGCCCGAGGGGGCGGCGAGCACGAGGCACATGCCGCGCCGCTTCATGCCGGCCTACTCAATGTTCTGCACCTGTTCACGCAATTGCTCGATCGTCGCCTTGAGGTCGAGCCCGATCGCGGTCAGCTCCAGCGAAGCGGATTTGCTGCACAGCGTGTTCGCCTCGCGGTTGAATTCCTGCATCAGGAAGTCAAGCCGGCGGCCGACCGCCACGGCGTCGGCCAGCAGCGCGCGGGCGGCACCGACATGCGCGTCCAGCCGGTCGAGTTCCTCGCGCACATCCGATTTCGTGGCGAGCAGGGCGATTTCCTGGGCGAGCCGCTCCTGCGGCAGCGGATCGGCAGCGCCGAGCAGGTCGGCCAGCGCCGCCTGCAGCCGGGCGCGGTGCTGTGCCGCCTGTTCCGGCGCATGCGCTCTTGCCGCGGCGATCAGCCGCTCGATCGCATCGAGCAGGTCGCCGGCGATTACGGCAAGCCGCTGCCCCTCCTCGCGCCGCGCCTGGTCGAGGGCGGCGAGGGCAGCGTCGAACCCGGCCGCGAGGGTGGCGGCGAGAGCTTCCTGCCGCGCCGACTGCGCGTCATCGGCGGCCTCGTCGGCGAGGGCGGGGCGGATCACGCCGGGCAGGGCCAGCAGCGCCTCCGCGCGCGGCACCATCGCCCCGGGAATCCGGTCCGACAGTGCGAGGGCATGGCGCAGGAACCCTTCGAGCGCCGCCTCGTCCACCATCATCGCCGCCTGCGCCTCGCGCCGGAGCGTCAGCGTCGCCGACACATTGCCGCGTTTGAGCCGCTTGCCGGCGGCATCGCGCAGCGCCGGCTCCAGCGCGTCCAGCCCGGCGGGAAGGCGCAGCCGCAGATCGAGCCCGCGGCCGTTCACGCTGCGGATTTCCCAGACGAAGCTGGCATTGTCATGCGTGCCCGCGTGGCGGGCGAAACCGGTCATCGAGGCGAGAGACATCTTCATGGCCGCAGCGTTTCGCGCACATGATCGAGGGCGACAAGCCGCCCCTCGCGCTCGACATGCCAGAAGGTCCAGCCATTGCAGCTCGCCGCATTCTGCACCGCCGCGCCAACCTGATGGATCGAACCGCGATGGGTGCCGGCGATGATGCTGGCATCGGCTGCGACGGTGGCGCTGACGCGGCGCAACCGGTCGTGCAGCACCGTTCCCGGCGGAACCATGCCCCGCTCGACCAGCACGCCGAAGGCGATGCGGGGCGCATCGCGGCGGCTCGGCATCGCCTTGGTCAGATGCGCCGGCGCCGCCCGCATCTCGCGCAGCCGCGCCCAGCCGGCCTCGACATAGGCCGGATGCCGCTCGATACCGATGAAATGCCGGTTCAGCCGCTTGGCCACCGCCGCCGTCGTCGCCGTGCCGGAGAACGGATCGAGCACCACATCGTCGGGATTGGTCGCCGCCAGGATCACCCGGTGCAACAGCGCTTCCGGCTTCTGGGTGGGATGCAGCTTCAGCCCGTGCTGGTTGCGCAGCCTTTCGCCGCCGGTGCAGAGCGGGATCGTCCAGTCACTGCGCATCTGGGTGTCGTCGTTCAGCGACTTCATGGCCTGGTAGTTGAAGCGGTAGCGCGATGTCCGCTCGCGCGCCGCCCAGATCAGCGTCTCGTGCGCATTGGTGAAGCGCCGGCCGCGGAAATTGGGCATCGGGTTGGTCTTGCGCCAGATCACGTCGTTGAGGATCCAGAAGCCGAGATCCTGCATGATCGCGCCGAGGCGAAAAATGTTGTGATACGAGCCGATCACCCAGATCGTCGCGTCCTTGTGCATCAGCCGCCGCGCCTCGCCGAGCCAGCCGCGGGAAAACGCGTCATAGGCCGCGAAGTCGCTGAACTTGTCCCAGTCATCGTCGACACCGTCGACCACGCTGTCATCCGGCCGGCGAAGCTCGCCGCGCAGCTGCAGGTTATAGGGCGGGTCGGCGAAGACGCAGTCGATCGATGCGTCGGGCAGCATGCGCATCGTCTCGACGGCATCACCGAGCAGAAGCTGATCGAGCGGCAATTCGCGAATGGCGGTCAAGGGCAATTTGGGCCTCGGTCTGTCTCTCCCTCCTATACCTGACGAACCCGCCGTGGTCGCGTCAATGGCCGATTCGCATCCGGACCGGCAAAGCGGGTTGCATCGGCGGCGAATTGGGCCATCCTGCCCCGGCAATGCGGAGGATTTCATGCCCTACGAAATGATCATCACCGAAACCGACGGCGCCGTGGCGTTCATCCGGCTGAACCGGCCCGAGGCGCTCAACGCGCTGTGCGACCAGCTCATGACCGAGCTGGGCGACGCGCTGCGCGGCTTCGATGCCGATGCCGCGATCCGCTGCATCGTCCTGACCGGGTCGGAACGCGCCTTCGCCGCCGGCGCCGACATCAAGGAGATGGCCGACCGCACCTGGCCGGCAACCGGGCTCGACGATTTCATCGGCCGGTCGTGGGAGGTGGTGACGACGATGCGCAAGCCGGTGATCGCCGCGGTCGCGGGCTATGCGCTGGGCGGCGGCTGCGAGCTGGCGATGATGTGCGACATCATCCTCGCCGCCGATACCGCGAAGTTCGGCCAGCCGGAAATCGCCATCGGGGTGATCCCGGGTGCGGGCGGCACGCAGCGCCTCACCCGCGCCATCGGCAAGTCGAAGGCGATGGAAATGATCCTCACCGGCCGGATGATGGATGCGGAAGAGGCAGAACGCGCCAATCTCGTCGCCCGCGTCGTGCCGGCGGCGGAGCTGATGGCGGAGGCGACGAAACTGGCCAAGCGGATCGCCAGCATGTCTCCGGTGGCACTCCTGCAGGCCAAGCGCAGCATCAACGCCGCCTTTGAAACCACCCTGTCCGAAGGCATCAGATACGAGCGCGCTGCCTTCCTGCCGCTGTTCGGAACCCCGCATCAGCGTGAGGGCATGCAGGCCTTCATCGCCAAGCGCAAGCCGGATTTTTCCTGACCCCGGGTTTCACCCCTGTCCTGTCCCGGGCCTGAAACGACCGCGTTCAGGATCGGGACACAAGAGCACGTTCCGATCCGAAAGGATCGGATGTCGTGCTCTATCATATTGATAATTAGAGCATCTTTATCCGATCAGATGATTCTATCTGATCGGATGATGCTCTAGGAGCTGGACGGAGAACAGGCGATCCGGATCCGTCCAGCTTTCGGCCACCAGCCAGCCCGCCTCGGCGGCCAGGGCGGCGAAGCGGGCCTCGGAAAACTTGTGGCTGTTCTCGGTATGGATCGTCTCGCCGGCAGCGAATTCGATCCTGCGCCCGGCAACGCGCACGCTCTGCGGAACCCGGCTTTCGAGATGCATCTCGATCCGGCGGAACCTGTCGTTCCACACCGCCCGGTGGCGGAACAGCGCGGGGTCGAAATCGGCCTCGGCTTCCCGGTTCAGCCGGCTGAGAATGTTGAGGTTGAACGCCGCCGTCACCCCCTCGGCGTCATCATAGGCCGGGATCAGGATATCCAGCGACTTCTCGAGATCCACCCCGATCAGCAGCGGCGCGCCGGGCCCGAGCGCCCCCCGCGCCCGCCCGAGAAACGCGACTGCTTCGTCGTGATCGAGATTGCCGATCGTCGATCCCGGAAAGAAGCCGAGACGCGGCATCCCCGCGATCGCTGCCGGCAGGCGCACCGGGGCGAGAAAATCGGCGGCCACCGGATGCACCGCGATTGCGGGATGACGCCGCCGCATCCGCGCGGCGAGTGCGGCAAGCGCGGGGGCGGCAATGTCGATCGGGACATAGGCGGCGCTCTCCAGCGGGCCGAACAGGAATTCCGCCTTCCCTTCATCGCTGGCGCCATATTCGACGAGCGCAGCACCGGGCTCCACCCACGCGCCAAGCGCCGCCGCAACCCGCGGCAGCAAGGCGCGCTCGGTGCGCGTCGGGTAATATTCCGCAAGCCTTGTGATCGCCCCGAACAGCGCGCAGCCGGGCTCGTCGTAGAACAGCTTGGGCGGAAGGCTCTTGCGCGGTGCCGTCAGCCCGGCGAGCGCCTCGGCAACGATGTCGGTTTCAGGCGATGCCAGCCCCGACACCGTTCAGCTGTCCCGCGCGAGACGAAGTCCCGCGAACTGCCAGCGTTTGTCCGGATGAAAGAAGTTTCGATAGCTCCGCCGCGCATGCCCGTCCGGCGTTGCCATTGAAGATCCGCGCAGAACCATCTGATTTATCATGAATTTCCCATTATATTCACCGATCGCGCCGGCAACCGGGCGGAAGCGCGGATAGGGGCGATAGGCGCTTTCGGTCCATTGCCAGACATAGCCGGTCATCTCCGCGAGGCGCGGATCCGCCGCCGCGGCTTCCCATTCCGCCTCGGTGGGGAGTCGCGCGTCGCACCAGCGGGCATAGGCATCCGCCTCGTACCAGGAAACATGCATCACCGGCGCATCGGGATCGAGGCTCAGCACGCCTTCGGGGCCGAAGCTGGACCAGCCATCATCGTCGTACCGCCAGTAGAGCGGCGCCGCCCAGCCGCCGGCACTCGCCGCTGCCCAGCCGTCGGCCATCCACAACGTGCTGGTCCGGTAGCCGCCATCCGCCATGAAGGCGAGCCAGTCGCGGTTGCGCACCAGCCGGTCGGCAAGGCGATAGGGCTCCAGCCATACCTGGTGCCGCGGCCCCTCATTGTCGAAATGAAACCCACCCCCGGCGAACCCGATCTCGACGAGCCCGCCGGGACAATCGACGAAGCCGTCGCCGCCGGGCACCGCCGGGGTCCGGGCAAAATGCGGTATCGGCGCCGGGGCGAGGCGGTTCTGCGCGAAGGCATGGGTAATGTCGGTGATCAGCAGTTCCTGATGCTGCTGCTCGTGATTGAGGCCCAGCACCACCAGATCGGCCGGCGCCCCGCCGCGTTCGATCAGGCCCTGCATCGCAGCGTCGACATGCGCGCGATAGGCGGTCACCCGCGCGCCATCGGGCCGGGTGATCAGCCCGCGCTCAGGGCGAGGCTGCCGTTCGCCGACCGAATCGTAATAGGAGTTGAACAGGAACTGGAAGGCCGGATCGAACACCCCATAGCCCGGGGCGTGGGGCAGCAGCACGAACTGCTCGAAAAACCAGGTCGTGTGCGCACGGTGCCATTTCGCCGGGCTCGCATCCGCCATCGACTGGATGCACTGATCCTCGGCTGAAAGCGCCCGGGCAAGGTCTTCGGTGTGGGCACGTACGCGTTCATACGACCGGGCCAGGCCGGGCGGGGTGTAACCATCCATCGCAATCCCTCCGATGCCGTTCACAAGACATGGACGACCGGGGGCGGTTTGTCAGCGCTTTTTTGCCTCCGGCACGGCAAGTTCACGCGACGCCCGGCACGCCTTTCGATGTCGAATATTCGAAATGCAGCGCCTGTTCGGGGTGAACGATCGGATGGATCGCGTGCGCCGCCATCGCCGCCTCGGAAAATCCCTGCAGGATCAGCTTCAGCTTGCCGGGATATTCGGCGACGTCGCCGATCGCGAAAATGCCGCGCGTGCTGGTCTCGCAGGTGGACGGGGTCACGAGAACGTGATGGAGGGAAAGTTCGAGTCCCCAGGTCGCGACCGGGCCGAGATCGGTGGCGAGGCCGAAAAACGGCAGGAGGACATCCGCCTCGAGATGCCGCGTCGCCCCGTCGAGATCGGCAACCTCGACCGTGTGCAGCGTGCCGTCGGCGCCATGCAGGGCGTGCAGCTGGTAGGGGATCACGAGATCGATTTCACCCTCGGCCGCCGCCGCGGCGAGCTGGGCCGCACTTTCCGGCGCGGCGCGGAATTTCGCCCGCCGATGCGCCACGGCGATGCTCGCGGCGATGCCCCGCAGGGCAAGCGCCCAATCCACCGCCGAATCGCCGCCACCGGCGATCACCACCCGCTTGCCGCGCAGCGCCTCGCGCCGCTTCACGTAATATTGCACCGCACCGCTCGCCTCGTAGGCGGCCAGCCCGGCAAGGGGCGGGCGATTCGGGCCGAACGCGCCGGCACCGGCGGCGATGATGATCGCCTTGGCGCGGACAAGATCGCCCTGGTCGGTGCCGATGGTGAAATCGCCGCAGGCGCCGGAAATCGCCGTCACCAGCCGGCCGAGCAGACGCGGCGCGGCAAAGGGGGCGATCTGCCGCTCCAGATTCTCGATCAGCCCCGCCGCCTCGATCGCCGGCAGGGCGGGGATGTCGTAGATCGGTTTCTCCGGGTAGAGCGCGGCGCACTGGCCGCCCACCTCGCCCAGCGCATCGATCAGCACGGCGCCGAGTTTCAGCATCCCGCACTCGAAGACGGCGAACAGGCCCGCCGGACCCGCGCCAATGATGGCCACATCTGTGGTGATCGTCTCTGCCATGCCCCATGCGTAGCCGAAACCGCGCGCGGGTCAACTTGCAAAGACCGGCTGATCGGGCAGGATCGAGCAATGGGGATTCGAACGATATCGCTCAGCGGCGAGGACGCCACCGCGGCGCTGGCGCGGCAACTGGCCGCACATGCGCGCGCCGGTGACGCTTTCCTGCTCTCGGGCCCGCTTGGCGCCGGGAAATCGACCCTTGCCCGCGCCTTCATCCGCGCCCGCGCCAATGATGCCACGCTCGACGTGCCGAGCCCGAGCTTCACCCTGGTGCAGACTTATGAACTTGATCCGCCGGTGTCACATTTCGACCTCTGGCGCCTCGGCGGCCCGGAGGATGTCGCCGAACTCGGGCTGGATGCGGCCCTAGCCGGCATTGTCCTGATTGAGTGGCCCGACCGGCTCGGCCCGCTCGCGCCTCATGAGGCTCTGGCGATCGCGCTCGATTGGGACGAGGGCAATCACCGCACTGCAACGATCCGTGGCCCAGATGCCCTGCTCGAAAGATTTCTGCCATGATCCCCAAGGTCCGGTTCGTCGGCGCCGATCGCCCGTTCCTGCTTGAGCTTGCCCGCGCCTGGCTGGAGACGGCGGCGCATGCCGGCCGCGACCCGGCCGATGGCGTGCTGTTCCTGCCCACCCGCCGCGCCGCCCGCGCCGCCGCCGCCGCCTTTCTCGAAGCGAAAGGCGGGCCCCTGATCATGCCCCGCATCGCCGCGATCGGGGCGGCGGACGAGGCCGCCCTCGGCATCCTCGCCGGGCTCGACCTGCCGCCGGCGATCGCCGCAGAGGAGCGCCGCACCATCCTCGCCCGGCTGATCCTGAGCATGGGCGGGCGCGACGGCGCGCCGACCACCCTCGCCGCCGCGCTGCTGCTCGCCGACGACCTTGCCCTCCTGCTCGACACCGCCGCCCAGGCCGAGATCGAGCTTGCCGACACGCTGCCGGGAATCGTGGCACCCGAACTCGCCGAACACTGGCAGCGCACGCTCGATTTCCTGTCGATCGTCACGCGCGCATGGCCCACGATCCTTGCCGAGCGCGGCGCGGTCGATCCGGCGGTGCGCCAGCGGATGCTGCTCGATGCGCAAGCCGAGCGCTGGCGCCTGGCACCGCCGTCGCACCCGGTCTGGCTCGCCGGGCTTGCCGCGGCACCGCCCGCCCTGTCGCGCCTCGCGCGTGTCGTCGCCAGTCTGGACCAGGGCTGCGTGGTGCTGCCCGGCTTCGATCCCGACCTGCCGGACGAGGCATGGTCGATGCTCGATCGCACGCCGTCCCATCCCCAGGCCGGATTCCGCCGCCTCGCCGAGGCGATCGGTGTGCAGCGCGCGGAAATCCATCCCCTGCACGCCCCCCTGGGCGCCCCCCTGCACGCCCCCCTGGGCGCCCCCCTGCCCCCCCCCTGGGCACCGGGGAGACGACCGGCCGGGCGGGCCGGATCGCGCTGCTCCGCGATGCGTTCCTGCCGATTCCGCCCGCGGCGGAGGGCGTAGCGGCGGCGGATGACGGGCTCTGGCGACTTGATGCTGCCGATGAACAGGACGAAGCGCGGGCCATCGCGCTCACCCTCCGCGATGCGCTGGAAACGCCGGGGCGCGATGCGGCGCTGGTCACGCCGGATCGCGGGCTGGCCCTGCGCGTGGCCGCCGAGCTCGAACGGCTCGGCATCCGCGCCGAAGACAGCGCGGGCGAACGCCTCGCCGACACGCCGCCGGCAATCGTGCTGCGCCTGCTCGCCACCTGCGTCGAGAGCGGCTACGACGCCGTGCCCCTGCTCGCGCTGCTGAAACATCCGCTGGTGACGGCCGGTCAGCCGCAGGGGCGGTGCCGCGCCCTCGCCCGCCGGCTCGACCTGCTGCTCCGCCGCGCCCTGCCCGGCCCCGGCTTCGCGGCCATGCTCCACGCCGCCGATCACGAGGCCGCGCACGAGGCAGCGCCGGATGATCCGCTGCCTTCCTTCCTCGCCGATCTGCAGCTTCGCCTCCGGCCGATATCGTCCCGCCCGGCGAGCCTGGCGCCGGCAACCCTTCTCGCGGGGCTGATCGCGGCGACGGAAGCGATCACCGACGATCTCTGGGCCGGCGAGGCCGGGGCAGCGCTATCCGAGCATCTGGCCATCCAGCTCGCGGCACTCGACGGCCTGCCGGATGTCCAACCGGCGGAACTCGTCCCGCTGCTCGACGCGGTGCTGGGCAGTGCCCGGCTGCGGCGCCCGCGCGCGCGCGACGCGAACCCGCGGGTCGCCATCTGGGGCATGATGGAGGCGCGGCTGCAGCGGGTCGACACGCTGGTTCTCGGCGGCATGGTCGAGGGCGTGTTTCCCGCGGAACCCGATCCAGGGCCCTGGCTGTCCCGGCCGATGCGGCGCGCCGCCGGCCTACCGGACGATGCCGAGAAGATCGGTGAGGCGGCACACGATCTCGGCATCCTGATCGGCGCGTGCGACGAGGTGGTGCTGTCGGCGCCGCGCCGGCGCGGCCGCGCCCCGGCGGTGCCCTCGCGCTTTCTGGCGCGAATCGACCTCGGGCTGCGGGGGAAAGGCGGCGTGTTGCGATCACACCCGGCGCGCCAATGGTCCGCCAGGCTGGACCAGCCCGGCAGCCCGACGCCCGGCAGCCCGACGCCCCGCCGCACGCGGCCGGAGCCGCGCCCGCCGGCGCATGCAAGGCCATCCAGCTACTCGATCTCGAAGATCACGACACTGCTCGCCGATCCCTACGCCATCTATGCCAGCGAGGTGCTGAAACTGCGCCCGCTCAACCCGCTGCAAGCCGAGACCGACGCCGCGATTTTCGGCACCATCACGCATGATGCGCTGATGGAGGTGGCATGCTCGCCGGGCTGGGCCAGGGCAGAGGACGCACCGCGCCGGCTCGCCCACGCCTTCGCCACCGCCTTGCGCGCGCGGCGCCTGCGCCGGGCCCTCGAGGCGTTCTGGCTGGTCAGGCTGGAACGCATCGCCGGCTGGATCGTCGAGATCGAGCGCGCGCGGCTCGTCGAAAAGGGCGAGGCGGACGATATCAAGGTGGAACGGCCCGGCGCCTGGCGGTTCGGCCGGTTCACCGTCGATGGCCGCGCCGACCGCATCGAGCGGCGAGGCGATACGCTTGCGATCATCGACTACAAGACCGGCAGCCCCCCTACCGACCGGGCGGTGGAGCAGGGCAAGGCACCGCAGCTGCCGATCGAGGCGGTGATCGCCGAAGCGGGCGGCTTCCCCGGTTTCGCCGGCAAGGTCGCCGAACTCGCCTATTGGAAACTGTCCGGCGGGGCGACCGAGGGCGAGACCAGGGCCTTGTTCGGGAACAAGGCCGAATCGCTCGATCAGGTGATCGAGGCGGCGCGCACGCAGATCCCCCCGCTGCTCGCCCATTACGCCGATCCCGCGACACCGTTTCTCGACGCGCCACATCCCGGCCGCAAACCCAAGGATCAACCCTACGCCGGCATATCCCGCCGCGCCGAATGGCAGGAGGACGCATGAGCGACGCCATCGCAGTGGCCGAGGCAGCGCAGCGCGCGGCCTCCGACCCATCGGTTTCGGCCTTCGTCGGCGCCTCGGCGGGATCGGGCAAGACCAAGCTGCTGACCGACCGGCTGCTGCGGCTGATGCTTTCCGGCGCACCGCCCAGCCGCATCCTGTGCCTCACCTTCACCCGCGCGGCGGCCGCGGA
Source organism: Acidiphilium sp. C61 (assembly GCF_905116885.1). Taxonomy (NCBI): domain Bacteria; kingdom Pseudomonadati; phylum Pseudomonadota; class Alphaproteobacteria; order Acetobacterales; family Acidocellaceae; genus Acidiphilium; species Acidiphilium sp. C61. The sequence goes on from NZ_CAJHNI010000005.1 coordinate 592,393, forward strand.
GATGGCGATCCGCCTGCGCCGGCGGCTCGGCGACTGGGCCATTGCGACGGATTCCCGGCTCGATGCCGATCTCGCGGCACTCGACATGCCGACCGATACCGCGACGCGGCAGCGGGCGCGGATGCTGTTCGGCCAGGTGCTCGACCTGCCGGGCGGCATGCGGATCGACACGGTCCACGCTTTTTGTCAGTCGTTGCTGCGCCGGTTTCCGCTGGAGGCGCAGATCTCGCCGCATTTCGCCGTCGCCGACGAGGCCGAAGCCGCCAGCCGCCGCCGCGCCGCGCGCGAGGCCGTACTGGGCGATGACAGCCGCACGGCCGAAGCCGCACTCAGGCTTCTCGCGGGGCAGATTTCGGAAACCGATTTCGCCGGCCTGACCGACCGGATGCTGACCGACGCCCAGGCGAGGCTGGCGAAGCTCGCATCCCGCTACGAAACCGTCGGCGGCATCGCCGCCATGCAGGCGGCGGCGCTCGATGCCCCCGAAGCCGACGAGGACGCGATCCTGCTCTCGATCGTCGAATTCGACGATCGCAACATCCGCGCCACTCTTCGCGCGATGAGCGAGCGCAGCTCGGACAAGGCGCGGGAAAAGGCCACCGCCCTGCTAGCCTGGCTGGACCTGCCGCCAGCGCAGCGGGTTGCCCGGCTCGATATCTGGCGGGATGGATTTTTCACCGGCGCCGGCGCACCGCGCGCGATGACGACGCTGTTGAGCAAGGCGCTGGATGCCGCGGAGCCGGCACTGCGGACATCGATCGAGGCCGAACAGGCACGGCTGCTGCGGATGATGGACCGTCTCGCAGCGCGGCGCCTCGCCGATCTTTCCGCCGCCCTCGCCCGGCTCGCGCTGCCGATCCACGCCGCAGAACAGGGAGCGAAACAGCTCAATGCGCGGTTCGACTATGCCGACCTGATCGCCCGCGCCGCACAGCTTCTGGTCGATCCCGGTGCCGCCTGGGTGCTCTACAAGCTCGATGGCGGGATCGATCATATCCTGCTCGATGAGGTGCAGGATATCGCACCGGCGCAATGGGCGGTGATCGACGCGATCGCGGCGGAGTTTTTCGCCGGCACGGGGACGCGGCCCGATGGGATGCGCACGGTTTTCGCGGTCGGCGACCGGAAACAGTCGATCTACTCCTTCCAGGGCGCCGACCTCGCGAGTTTCGACGCCTGGCGGGCGGGCATCGGGGCCCGTGTATCCGCCGCCGGGGCGCGCTGGCATGAAGGCAGCCTCGCCACCTCGTTCCGGTCCACGGCGCCGGTTCTCGCCTTGGTGGACAAGGTGTTCGAGAGCGGGCCGGCGCGCGCCGGCGTGGTCATGCCCGGCGAGACGCTCGCGCATGGCGCAAGCCGCGCCGGACAGGCCGGCTCGGTGTCGCTGTGGCCACTGGTTGCGGCCGATCCCGATCCCGATCTGCCGCCCTGGGCGCCGGCAGAGACCTATGCCGAACAGGCCTCGGCGCGGCGGCGGCTCGCCCGGGCGGTGGCCGGATGGATCAAGGCCAATATCGGCACGATGCGGCTTGAGTCGCGCGGGCGCATGCTCGCCGCCGGCGATGTCTTGATCCTGGTCAGGCAGCGCAACGAATTCGGCATCGCCCTCACCCGCGCGCTGAAGGAGTACAATGTCGAGGTTGCCGGGCTCGACCGCATGGTGCTGACCGAAACCCGCGCCGTGGCCGACCTCATTGCGCTGGCCCGCGCCGTGCTGCTGCCGCAGGACGATGTCGAACTCGCGACCGTGCTGGCAAGCCCGCTTGGCGGCCTGTCCGACGAGGAGCTGATGCGGCTTGCGCTGGGCCGCAAGACCTCGCTGCGCGATACGCTGTTCGCCCGCGCCGACGAGTGCGCCGCCTTCGCCCAGGCGCGTGATCTGATCGCCGAAGCGCAGGCGCGGGCTGATTTCGTCACCCCCTACCGCTTCTTTGCCGAAGTGCTCGGGCCGATGGGCGGCCGGGCCCGGCTGCTCGCCCGGCTCGGGCCGGAAGCCGCCGAGCCGCTCGACGAACTGCTCGCCACCGCGCTCGACTATGGCGCGCGCGAGGCGCCGAGCCTGCAGGGCTTCCTCGCCGCGCTCGATGCCACCGCGGCCGAGGTCAAGCGCGAGGCGGAGGCAGCCGGCAACGCGGTGCGGCTGATGACCGTTCACGGCGCGAAGGGCCTGCAGGCGCCGCTGGTCATCCTGCCGGATACGACCGGACAGCCGGGGAAAGAGGCGCGCGAGATGATCCACTGGCTCGAAGCGCCGCAGGATGGCGGCGAGGTACCCATCTTCTGCCCCCGCGCCGACATGCGCAGCGCCGCGGTGCAACAGGCGCTTGCCCGGAGTGCGGCCCGCGCCGCCGAGGAATATAACCGGCTGCTCTACGTGGCGCTGACCCGCGCCGAGGACCATCTGGTCGTCTGCGGCGCGGCGCCGAAGACCAAGCTGCCGGACTCATGCTGGTACGAGAGCGTGCGCGCAGGTTTCGCCCGGCTCGACGGCGTTGCCGACCGCGCGGCGGAAGTGCCGCTGGAAGGCAGCATCCTCTGCCTCGAAACCGCGCAGACGGCAGCGCCGGACCGGACCGCCGCCGTCGCCACGACGGTCGCATCGCCATTGCCGCACTGGATCGGCCCGGAAACCGGCTGGCGCGCGGCGCCGCCGCCCGAGCCCAAGCGCCGGATCGACCGCCTGGTGCCGAGCCGCAGCGCCGAAGGCGAAAGCACGGGCCTAGCCGCTTCCTCGCCGCTGGCGGGCCGCGAAACCGGCCGCGCCGCCGGTCTTGCACGCGGCCGGCTGATCCATGCGCTGTTGCAGCATCTGCCCGATCTTGCGCTCGCCGACCGGCACGAAGCCGCACGCCGCTACCTGGCGCAGCCCGCTCACGACCTCGACGCCGCCGAACAATCCGCGCTGATCGAGGCGGTTTTCGGAGTGCTCGACCATCCTGAGCTGACGCCGCTGTTCGGCCCCGCCTCGCGCGCCGAGGCGCCCGTGGCCGGTATTGTCGGCGGCGTCGAAATTGGCGGGCTGATCGACCGGCTCGCCGTGCTGCCTGACCGGGTGCTTGTCGCCGACTACAAGACCGACCGCCGGCCGCCGGACGATCCGGCTGGAATCCCCGAGGCCTATGCGGCGCAGCTCGCCGCCTATGTCGCGGTGCTCGGCGGAATATATCCCGATCGGCGGATCGATGCGGTGCTGGTCTGGACATCGCAAGCCCGTGTCATGCCGGTCCCCGCCGCGATGCTGGCCCGGCATGCGCCGAAGCAGGACCAGCCATCCGCTTGATCGTCACGGGGCAAGACGCCATTCTCTTCTCAAACGCATCGCTTCAAGGAGCATTATCATGGGTGCAGCCACGAAAGCCGTGTCTGACGCGGAATTTTCCAACTCGGTTCTCGACTCGAAGGAGCCGGTTCTTGTCGATTTCTGGGCAGAATGGTGCGGTCCCTGCAAGATCATCGGACCGTCGCTGGAAGAACTCGGCAGCGAATATGCCGGGCGGGTTACCGTCGCCAAGGTGAATATCGACGAGAACCCGATGACCCCGACCCAGTATGGGGTGCGTGGCATCCCGACCCTGATCCTGTTCAAGGATGGCAAGCCGGCGGCACAGCATGTCGGCGCCGCGCCGAAAAGCGTGCTGAAGGCCTGGCTCGACAAAAACATCTGACCAGCCCTGCGGGTGGATGCGGCGTGCTGCATCCACCCGGAGCGCCCAGCCCAGCACCCGACGCATAAAGCATCATCCGCTCAGAGATGCGGCCCCAATAGCGCGAGATCCGCCGGGCCGAGCCGGTCCTTAGCGGTCTGTGCCTGGTGCCAGTAGGGGTAGTGCAGCTTGCGCTGGCTTACCGCATCCAGCATCGAGCGTTCTTCCTTGGTCAGCGTCAGGCTGGCCGCGCGCAGATTGTCCACCAGTTGCTCCTCGTTGCGTGCGCCGATGACGAGCGAGGTGACCGCCGGCCGTCCGAGCAGCCAGGCGAGCGCGACCTGCGCCGCCGAAACGCCATGCGCGCCGGCCACCTCGACCAGCGCCTCCACAATGTCCCAGAGCCGGTTTTCGTCGTGGATCGGGGGTTCGCTCCACCCGGCAAGCTGGCGTGTGCCGGGCGGCGTGTCCTGGTTGCGACGATGCTTGCCGGACAGCAGTCCGCCGGCGAGCGGGCTCCAGACCAGCACGCCCAGCCCCTGATCGATCGCGAGCGGGATCAGTTCGTTCTCGGCCTCCCGCGCTTCGAGCGTGTAGTGGATCTGCTGGCTGACGAACCGTTCGCGATTCGTCCGATCGGCGATCGCCAGCGCCTTCATGACATGCCAGGCGGAATAGTTCGAACAGCCGACATACCGTACCTTGCCGTGGCGGATCAGCATGTCGAGCGCCTGCGTCGTCTCTTCGAGCGGGGTCAGCCCGTCCCATTCGTGAACCTGATAGAGATCGATGAAATCGGTTCGCAGCCGGGTCAGGCTCGCCTCGCAGGCCGCGATGATGTGGTGGCGCGACAGGCCGCGATCATTCGGCCCCTGCCCCATCGGAAACCGCACCTTCGTCGCGATCAGCAGACCCTGCGGCCGCTTGCCGCCCAGCGCCTCGCCGATGATCTCCTCGGCGCCCCCGGTAGAATAGATATCGGCCGTATCAACGAGATTGACACCGGCATCGACGCACATGTCGATCTGCCGCCGGGCCTCGGCGCGCCCGACATTGCCGACCTTCCCGAACACGCCGCGCCCGCCCATCGTCATGGTGCCAAGCGTCAGCGTCGAAACCTTCAGGCCGGATCGGCCGAGCTGGCGATAGTCCATCGGGAGGCTCCCTGCGTTGTTGCGGCAGATGTCGTGCGGCGCGGCCGCCGGAACAAGGGCGCGACCCGTCAGGCGCCGCCGCGCGCGGTGCGCTATCGTAACAACTGTCATCGAGGCTTCACACTAAAGCGCCGCTCGCTGGTCTACACGCGATTTGACGGGAGGCGGTCCGCGATGCGGGCTCGCCCCGTTCTGTTTGTCGGGCAAAACGATCCGGCCGAAGTCCTCCCGCTCCGTCACCGGCCCGGGAATGCTCCGGGCGGAGTCTCGGAGAGTCAGCATGACCCTGGATTATATCATTCACCTCGCGAATTATTCCGACGGGGTACTTTACGTTCTCGCCGGTCTTTTCGTCATCGCCGTCGCGGTGATCATCGACCGGATGTGGTATCTCCGCCGCGCGATCCTTCGCGGCAGCTCGATCGTCCGCCGCATGGCCGCCATGGGCCGCGTCAACGAGGACGATCTGACGACGCTGCGCGACTATGCCGGCCGGATGCCGGAGGCGCTGCTGCTCGACACCGCCCTGAACCACATGCACGATACCAACCACGCCTCGATGAACAGCCGCATGGACGAGGCGATCATGCTGGTAGCCCCCCGGCTCGACCGGCGGATGTGGGTGCTGGATACGATCGTGACGCTCGCGCCGCTGCTCGGCCTGTTCGGCACGATCATCGGCATGTTCCACGCCTTCTCGGTGCTCGCGACACCCGGCCATGCGCCGGCCGAGGTGACCGGCGGCGTGGCCGATGCCCTGGTGGCCACCGCCTGCGGCATCTTCATCGCCATGATCGGCCTTGCCACCTTCAACATGCTGCAGAACCAGGTCCGCCTGATCATTCATCAGCTCGAGACGATCCGCACCATGGTGCTGAACCGCACCGATGGCGCGCCGGTCGTGCCCCATGCCGGTAGCCGCCCGGCGATCCGCACCGCGGTGGCGGCCTGATTTCATGAACATGCGCTATTTCGAGGCCCGGAAGGCGCGCGTCGAGATCATCCCGATGATCGACGTGATGCTCTTCCTGCTGGTGTTCTTCATCATCGTCACGCTGCAGATGATCCCGGATGCGGGAATCCCGATGCAACTGCCGAACTCGACGCAGACGACGCATCTCAAGCACCCGAAATTCACCGTGAACATCCTTGCCGATGGCAGTATTCAGGTGAAGAAACAGGTGCTGACGCCGGACCAGCTCACCGCCATGTTCCAGGCCGATGGCGATCCGTCCAAGACCGAGGTGACGATCGCCGCGTCGAAGGCCGTCGCCTTCCAGCATTTCGTGACGGTGATGGACGCCGCGCGAAAGGCGGGTGTCACCGATATCGGCATCGCCGCGCAGCCGGTTGCCGGAGCTGCAGCTTCTCCGGCCGGCGGAACGCCTGCTGCTGCCGCGCCGGCCAGCGGCAACTGACCCGACTGGTTGGCCGGGCCCGAGGCGGCCCGGCCAACCTTCAGTCGAGAAACATCTTTCCCGGATTGAGGATGCCGCGCGGATCGAGCGACTGCTTGATCGCGCGCATCACGCCAAGCGCTGCCGCCCCGTGCTCGCGCGGCAGGAATTCCCGCTTGCCGAGCCCGACCCCGTGCTCGCCGCTCGCCGCCCCGCCAAACGACAGCGCCTGGGCGACGATTTCACGATCGAGCTCCCATGCTTTCGCCCGGCCTTCCTCACCTTCGGGATAGAGGATCAGCACGTGGAAATTACCATCGCCGACATGGCCGACGATGCAGGCTTCGAGACCAGAGCGGGTCACCGCCTCGCGCGCCAGCGAAACCGCCTCGGCCAGACGCGAGATCGGCACGATCGTGTCGGTCGCAAAGGCGCCCTTGCCGGGATAGGCGGCCCGCGCTGCCCAATAGGCATCGTGGCGGGCGCGCCAGAGCCGGTTGCGGGCCTCGGTTTCGGTCGCGAAGGCGAAGCCGCTGCCGCCATGGGCCCTGGCGATCTCCTCGGCCATCGCCCCCTGCTCGGCAACACCCTGCGCACTGCCGTGGAACTCGAACATCAGCGTCGGGCCGGCGGTGAGATGATCGAGCTTCGAATAGGCGATCGAGGCTGCCATCTGCGCGGTATCGGCGAATTCGATGCGGGCGACGGGAATGCCCGTCTGCATGATCTCGATCACCGCGGCGACTGCGGCGTGCTCGTCGGCGAAACCGCAGACGGCGGCACCGATCGCCTCGGGAATGCCGTAGAGTTTCAGCTGCACCTCGGTGATGATGCCGAGCGTGCCCTCCGAACCGATCAACAGGCGGGTCAGGTCATAGCCGGTGGACGATTTGCGGACCCGCCCGCCGGTGTCGATCACGGTGCCGTCGGCCAGCACGGCGCGCAGCCCCAGCACATTGTCGCGGATCGTGCCGTAGCGCACCGTGGTCGTGCCGGACGCGCGCGTCGCACACATCCCGCCGATCGTCGCATCGGCACCGGGATCGACCGGGAAGAACAGCCCGTGATCGCGCAGATAGGTGTTCAGCTGCCGCCGCGTCACCCCGGCCTCTACCCGGCCGTCGAGATCGGCGTCATTCACCTCGATCACCCGGTTCATCCGCGTCAGGTCGAGGCTGATACCGCCGCGCACCGGCGTCACATGGCCTTCGAGCGAGGTGCCCGCGCCGAACGGCGTGACCGGCACGCAAGCCGCGTGGCACAGCCGCAGCAGTTGCGAAACCTCCTCGGTCGACTCGGGAAACGCCACCGCATCCGGCAGGCTGGTGGCAGCATTGGCCTCACCATGCGCATGGGTTTCACGGATATTGGCGTTCAGGCTGAGCCGCTCGCCGAAAATGGCGCGGGCAGCGTCGATCGTGCTCTGCGTGTCCATGGCTTCAGGCTAACGTCATTTCCCGGCAAAGTCATGTGCCGGCCCACTAGCCGCCTGCGCCGACTTGCCCAACCGGCGCGGAGCGAATACCGCATGTCGCCATGCAGACGACAGTGATGAAGCTTCTCTATCTGGGTGACGTTGTGGGCCGGTCCGGGCGCGAGGCCGTCATCGCCGCCCTGCCACGGCTGAAACAGGAACTCGGCGCCGATGTCGCGGTAGTCAACGGCGAGAACGCCTCCCACGGATTCGGCCTCGCGCCGGACATGGCGGACGCCCTGTTCGCCGCCGGGGCGGATGCCATCACCCTCGGCAACCACGCCTGGGACCGCAAGGAGATCATCCCCTATATCGCCCAGCAGAAGCGGGTGATCCGGCCGCTCAACTTTCCCCCGGGCACCCCGGGCGATGGCGTGGTCGACATCACCCTGCCGGATGGGCGGCGCGTGCTGATCGCGCAGGTGATGGGCCGGCTGTTCATGGACCCGATGGACTGCCCGTTCCGCGCGCTGGAAGGGGTTCTGTCGCGCGTGCGGCTCGGCGTTACCCATGCGGCGATCATGGTGGATTTCCACGGCGAGGCGACGAGCGAGAAAATGGCCTTCGCCCATCGGTTCGACGGTGCGGTCACCGCCGTGCTCGGTACCCATACGCATATCCCGACCGCCGATCACCATGTTCTGGCCGGGGGGACCGGCTTCATGGCGGATGTCGGCATGTGCGGCGATTATGACAGCGTGATCGGCATGACCAAGGAGGCGGCGATCGGCCGGTTCATCCGCAAGATGCCCGGCGAGCGGCTGCACCCGACCGAGGGTGAGGCGACGGTGTGCGGCGCGCTGATCCGAATCGCCTCGGACGGGCGGGCGCTGGCGGTCGAGCCGGTGCGCCTCGGCGGCCGGCTCGCCCCCGCCATGCCCTCACGCTGAGCGGCGACCGGGCAACATCCGCCGGATGATATGCTCGCCGCGCATCTCATGCCGCACGGCGCCGCCGACATGGGCGGCGAACAGAAGGATGATGGCGATCCCTCCCCAGAAATGGAGGAATTCGAAAACCTCCTGCACGCCGTGATTCTTGCCGACAACGACAGGTAGGGTGAACAACCCGAAGAACGGCACCGGGCGGCCATGCGCCTCGACGAACAGGATGCCGAAGATCGGCATCGCCAGCAGCAGCGCGTAGAACAGCATCTGGGTCGCATGCGCCGCGATCTGGAATGGGCGCCCGATCGTCTCCGGCAGCGGCGGCACGCCAGAGCGGCGCCGGATGATGAGGCGAACCACCATCAGCGCGAGAATGGCAAGGCCGAAGCTCATGTGGATGACCGCGAGCGGGCGGTGAACGGATTTCGAAATCAGGTCGTAATGCAGCAGCAGCCCGGCAATCACGAGTCCGATGACGGTTGCGGCGATCAGCCAGTGCAGGACCTGGATGGATGGGCGATAACGGGCGTCCATGGATTGACCTCGAATGATGTTCGCATTGATTGACCACAGGAAAATGGCGCAGCAATGGCAGGCTCGTTACGGCAATCATACAATTTCGTGAGCCCGGTCCTCGCGGTTCATGCCGACTGGAGCGTGAGCCCCGCGAAGCGCTGGATGAGCGTCGCCCGGCGCGAGGCTGGGCGCTGGCGCATCGAAGCGCCGGAAAAGGTGGGCGAAGCCGCAACCCTCGCCGCACGGCTGCTCGAACGCGCCGCCGGTGCTGCTGTTGCGTTTGGCGTCGACTTCCCGCTCGGCCTGCCCCGTGCCTATGCGCGTGCCGCCGGCATCGACGATTTCGCAGCGTGGCTTGGACGGCTCGATCCCGCTGCCCCCTTGTTTCACCCCTGCGCCAATCTTGCCGAAATCAGCCTTGGTCGACCGTTCTACCCGCTGAAGACCGTGGCCGGCGCCGGGCAGATGGCCCGTCTCGCGGCCGCGCTGGGGATGGACGGTGCGGCTTCGCTGCGCCGCGCGGTCGATTGTCGGACCGCAAGGCGGCCGGCCGGCGCGCCGCTGTTCTGGACGATGGGGGCCAACCAATGCGGCAAGGCAGCCATTTCAGGCTGGCGGGATTGCCTGCTGCCAGCCCTCGCACAAGGGCTTACACTGCGCCTCTGGCCCTTTGCCGGTGCGTTTCACGACCTCCTCGCGCCCGATCGTATCGCCATTGCCGAGACCTATCCCGCCGAGGCCATGGTGCAGACCGGGCTCAGACTGACCGGGAGCAAGCGTCGGCAATCGGACCGGTCTCGCCTTGCCCCCGCGCTGCACGCGCATTTCACCGCCTGCCGTCACGATTCCGCGCCGGAGCTGATCGCCCGGATCGGGGATGGATTCGGCGCCGCACCTGAGGGCGAGGATGCATTCGACTCCCTGCTTGGCGTGCTGGGGCTGATCCGGGTGATCGATGGCGCGCCAGATGGCACGGAGGCAGGACTGCCGGGCGATTCGGCCATCATCCGTGCGGTCGAGGGCTGGGTTCTGGGACAGGTCGATCCGCCGCTGCCTCCCGCTCCCGCATGAGCGCCGCCTCCTCGGTGCGGCCAGATTCGGCGAGCGCGGCAATCACGCCGGCGCGATCGGCCGGCGGCCGGTTCTGGCTGAGCTTGCGCTTCGCGATCATCGTGTCGATCCGCATCACGACCCCGACAATCCCCTTCAGCTGGCCGGCGATGAAATCATCCGGCGCATCGTCGACATGCCACGGGGCGGGCTGCGATGCCTCCTCGCGGTCGGTCAGCGTCGCCACGATCTCATGCAACCGCTGCGGATCCTCGACGATCTCCACCGGCCCGCGCGCATGCACCGCCTCGTAATTCCAGGTCGGCACGACACGGCCAGTCTCCCGCTTGGTCGCATACCAGCCGGGCGAGACGTAGAAATCATGCGCCTGGAAAATCGCCATCGCCGGCGCGCCATCGCGTAGCGCCTGCCACTGGCGGTTGGCGCGGGCAAGATGCCCGACCAGCGTGCCGTGAGGGGCCGGATCGGCGCGATGGAACAGCGGGAGATGCGTCGCCTCCAGCCCTGCCGCGGCGGCCGTCACCAGGATCGGCAGGCGACAGGCGCGGATGATGCCGGCAATGACCGCCGGATCATCCTCGGCAAAGGCCGGCGGAGTATACATCGCCGACGATCAGCCCGCGCCGCAGGCGATCAGCGTCGCCCGAACGGCCTCCACCGGCACCTCGCGGCTGGTGAAGGCGCCGCCGATGCCGCGGGCCAGCACGAAGGCCAGCCTGCCATCGCGCATCTTCTTGTCGCGCTGCATGTGACCGAGCAGCGCCTCGGCGCTCCAGCCGCCGATCCGGTGCGGCAGGCCGACCGCTTGCAGATGTGCTGCGATGCGCGGCGCGATCGCCGCATCGCAATGACCGAGCCGGGCCGAGAGATCAAACGCGCAGACCAGGCCGATCGCCACCGCCTCGCCATGCAGCAGCGCCGCGCCATAGCCGGTTTCGGCCTCGAAGGCGTGGGCGAAGGTGTGGCCGAGATTGAGCAGCGCGCGGCCATCCTGCTTCGCCTGTTCGCGCGGATCTTCCATCACCACCCGCCCCTTGAAGGCGACGGCGCGGGCGACCGCTTCTTCCTGCAAGCCCTGGTCGCCGCCGAGCAGTGCCGCGCCATGGCTCTCGCACCAGTCGTACAGCGCGGGATCTGCGATCAACCCGGCCTTGACGATCTCGGCATAGCCGGCGGCGGCCTCGCGGCGCGGCAGGGTGGCCAGAGTATCGCTGTCGATGATCACGAGGCGGGGCTGGTGAAACGCACCGACGAGGTTCTTGCCATGGCGTGAATTCACCCCGGTCTTGCCGCCGACGCTGGAATCAACCTGCGCCAGCAGGGAGGTCGGAATCTGCGCAAAGGGCAATCCGCGGAGCACACTCGCCGCCGCAAACCCGGCCAGATCGCCCATCACCCCGCCACCGAGGGCGATGATCGCGGTCTGCCGCTCCGGCTTCAGTGCGAGAATATCCTCGACCAGCGTGGCGAAGCGGGCGAGGCTCTTCGATCCCTCGCCTGGCGGGACAACGATCCGCTCATGGATGAAACCCGCATCGTCGAGCGCGCGCGCGAGCCTCGGCAGGTGGGTCTGCGCCACATTCGCGTCGGTGACCACCACCGCACGCCGCGCCGGCAGCGCCGCGGCAAGGCGGGCGCCTGCACCATCGAGCAATCCGCGGCCGATCACCACGTCATACCCGGCATCGGGCAGGTCGATCCGCACGATCTGCGCCGGCGCATGGCGGGCAAGGGCGGCGGCAACGGTCTCGGTGGTCATGTCCGGTGAGTCCTCGGTACTGTCGACGATAATATCCGCCCCGGCATAGACCGGCCCGCGGACAGCGGAAAGCCGTGCGAGGATCTCGCCAGGGTCGCCCTGGTTAAGCAATGGCCGGTGGGTCCGGCCGCGCACCCGGCCGAGCAGGACGCCGATGGTTGCGCGCAGCCAGACCGAAATCGCCCGTTCCCCGATCACGGCGCGGGTATCCGGATCCATGAAGGCGCCGCCGCCCGTCGCAAGCACGACGGGCGGGCCACCGAGCAGGCCGGCGATCACCTCCCTCTCGCGGGCGCGGAACGCCGCCTCGCCTTCGGACGCGAAGATCTCGGCAACCGTCTTGCGGGAAACCGCCTCGATTTCGGCATCGGAATCGTGGAATGGCAGCTGAAGCCGCGCGGCCAGCCGCCGACCCACCGCCGACTTGCCCGCGCCCATCAGCCCGATCAGCACGATGCTGCGCCCTGGATGAGCCGCGGGTGCGCCGGCGGCATGAAAACTCTTGTCGGACATCGTCGCGCGGATTACCACAAAATCTGCATGGCACTAGAGCGGCATATCGAAGCTTTCCTTGAATCGATGGTTGCCGAGCGCGGGGCGGCGCAGAACACCGTTCTTGCCTATCAGGCCGATCTCGCCGATTTCGCCGCGTTCTGCGCCTCGCGCGGCAGTGGGCCGGCTGCCGCCGATGCCACGATCGTGACCGACTATCTCGCCAGCCTTGCGGCCGCAGGGCTTTCCGCCCGCACCCAGGCCCGCCGTCTCTCGGCGCTGCGGCAGTTCCAGCGCTTCCTGCTGCGCGACGGCCAGCGCCACGACGACCCCACTTCCCTCACTTCCTCGCCCAAGCAGCCGCGGACGCTCCCGAAAACGATCAGCGAGGCGGAGGTGAGCGCTTTGCTCGCCGCGGCAGGCACACTCCCTGGCGCCTCGGGGCGAGTTGCGGAGGCAGGGCTGGAAATCCTGTATGCGACCGGAATGCGGATTTCGGAAATGCTGGAACTGCCCGCCCATGCGCTACCGCTGGATGGCAACATGCTGCTGATCCGCGGCAAGGGCGGACGCGAGCGGATCGTGCCGCTGTCCGCAGCGGCGCGAGATGCGGCGAAGACATTGCTCGACACCAACCCCGAGCGGCCGGCGCGCTACCTTTTTCCGGGCCGCCGCAAGGGCATGCCGATGACCCGACAGGCTTTCGCGCGCCTGCTCAAGCGGGTTGCCCTCGCGGCGGGGATCGATCCCGGCCGGCTTTCACCGCACGCGCTGCGTCATGCCTTTGCGACCCATCTTCTCGCCCACGGCGCTGATCTGCGCAGCCTGCAGACGCTTCTCGGCCATGCCGATATCTCGACAACGCAGATCTACACGCATGTCCTCGCGGAGCGACTGCAAAAGCTCATGGAAGAGCACCACCCGATGGCCCGCGAGGCTTCCGGGCCCGCCGAACAGATCCCCTGAACAGCTAGAGCATCATCCGATCGGGTAAAAATATTAATTTTGTCAATATGATAGAACACGACATCCGATCCGAACGGATCGGAAAGTGCTCCAGCGCCTATTTAGCGAGCAGCCTGCGAGCAATCGACTGAATGACCGCTGCAGTGGGGGATTGCGGGAATTCCGAGAGAAACAGGCGCTGCCCGCGGATCGCCTCGCCGATATTGTCGTCCCGCTGTATGATGCCGAGCAGCGGCGGATCAAGGCGCAAGAAGCCGCGGGCGGCGCGCGCCAGCGCGGCATGCGCCCTCCGGCCGGCAGGCTCGGTCTCGATCTGGTTGATCACGATCCGCGCATCGACGGCGGCTCCACGATCAGCCCGATCCCGCTGGAGCAGCTTGAGCACGGCATAGCCATCGGTCAGGCTCGCCGGATCGCCGGTGGAGATCAGAACCAGAGTATCTGCCAGCGCCGCGAGATGGCGCGATGCGGGCTCGACCCCCGTGCCGAGGTCGAGCAGCACGATGTCGTATCTGGTCTTCGCATCCAGCAGGCTGCCCACGAGGCGCTCGATCACGACTGGATCGAGGCCGGAGAAGGTGCCTGAGCCCGCCTCTCCGGCCAGCAGGTCGAACCCGCCCTGGCCGACCCTGACGATGCTGTCCGCGAGCGACGCCTCGTTGCGCAGGACCGCCCCGATATCGGACTCGGCAAGATGGCCGAGCTGGATATCGGCATTGGCGAGCCCGAAATCCGCATCGAGAACCAGAACACGCGCGCCGCGCGCGCTCATCGCCTGCGCGAGCGACAATGTGAGCCAGGTCTTGCCCACGCCGCCCTTGCCAGATGCAATGGCAATCAGTCGCGGCTGCGTGCGCGGCACGGCCGTTACCGCGGAACGCTGCGCGCGGTCATGGAGAGCGGACACGCCGGCGGGGCGGAGAAAGGCGGGCTCAGGCCGCATGAGCAACAGCGTCGCTGGCGGTGCAGGCGGCGAGCAGGCGCTCGACGATGAAGGCGGGTGTTACGGGCTCGAGCGCATCGCTGACGCGCCCGGAGGTTCCCGCCTCGGTCAAGGTGAGCGGCACGGCACCGGCGGTCGCGACCAGGCCGCCGAGACGGCGGGATATGTCAAGCCGGGTCGGGATCAGCGAGGTTGCGCCCGCATCATGAAACCGCGAGGCGATCTCGACACTGTCGGCCGCATCAAGGCCGGCTGGCAACACAAGCGCCACGGTCCCGCCAACCTCCTCCGCCATCGAACGGAGCGTATCCATCTCGGCGTTATCGAACGGATCCATGCCCGGCAGGTCGATCAATGTCGGCCGCAGCGTGGCCGGCCGCCGCCGGATGGCCTTGGTGTTGGAGGCAGTGTCGATGAATTCGGCCCGCAGGATCCGGCAGAGCGCGGCAAGCTGGGCAGAAGCCCCCGCACGGTTCTGATCGGCATTGATCACGGTGGGCCTAATACCCGAGAGCGTGAAGCGCGTGGCAAGTTTCACCGTCGTCATCGTCTTGCCGGCACCCGGCGGACCGGCGATGATCAGCGGGCGGTCGAAATCGAGCTTGCCAAAGGCAAACGTGCCGGCGACGGCCTCGTCCGGCGACTGATTTGCCCATGCGGTCGCGAGTTCAGCCGGTACACCATGGAACGACAGCGCCTGCCGCCAGGGATTGGTCGAATCCTGCGGCACTTCGGGATCCAGCGCCACAGTGATCTCGAATTCGCGCCCCCGACGTCGGCTGTCGAGGATCAGCGCATCAGGGCCGAGCAGACGATGGGCCTCGGCGAATGCTTCGCGCATGGAGGCCGACCTGATCACTTTGACTTTCATTCAAATCGCTCCAACGGTTCTGATACGGGCACGCGGGAAAATTTCGGTCTGGGCAAGCACTGGGGTGGTCGGACGGATACGTTCGACGATTGCCCGTACATGGGCGCGAAGTTGCGGACTGGTGAGCAGCACGGGCGTCTCGCCCTCGGCACCTGCGGCCTCGCAAACCTGCGCGAGCCGTCGCGTGAACTCGGTCAGCCGGTTTGGCGCAAGCGCCAGCTGCCGCGCCTCGGCGGGGCCCACCAGCGCCTCGGTGAGCTCGGTTTCCCACTCCGTGCCGATGATCACGAGCGGAACATATCCGTGCGATCCGGTATGGGCATCTGTCAGCTGGCGAGCGAGGCGGGTGCGGACATGCGCGGCAATGGCCGGGATCGCCCGCAATTGCATCGAGACCGCCTCGTGAATGCCCTCGAGGATTGTCGGAAGATCACGGATCGATACGCGCTCGGCCAGCAGGGCCTGCAGCACGCGCTGGACCCCGCCGACCGAGAAATGCGTCGGGATGAGGTCGGTAACGAGGCGCTGCTGTTCACGCGGCAGGTCGTCAAGCAGCTTCTGGGTTTCGGCGAAGGAAAGCATTTCAGCCATGTTGTCCTTGACCACTTCGGTCAGGTGCGTGGTCAGCACGCTCGCCGGGTCGACCACCGTGCATCCGAGCCCGATCGCCCTTTCACGGTCTACCTGGTCGATCCAGATCGCCGGCAGGCCAAAGGCAGGCTCGGTGGTCGGGTCGCCCGGCAGCTCCGGCCGGGTCCCCGAGGGCGTCATGGCCAGCAACCGGGTCGGCTGCAGAACGCCCGATGCTGCCTCGATCTCCTTGATCCGCACGGAATAGGTCGTCGCCGCCAGCTGCATGTTGTCCTGAATCCGCACCGGCGGGAGGATGAAGCCCATTTCGGTGGCGATCGCCCGGCGCAGCGCCTTGATCTGTTCGGTCAGGCGGGGCGTGTCGCCGCCCGCCAGAACAAGCAGCGCATAGCCGAGTTCGAGCCTGATCTGGTCGATTTTCAGCGCATCGGTAATCGGCGGCTCCGCCGGGCCAGCGGGTTCCGGTGTCGCCACCTCATGGTCGGACTGCGGCGGATTCTTCCATCGGTAATATGCCCCCCACCCCGAAAGGCCTGACAAGGCGAGAAACGGGATGAACGGCAACCCGGGCAGGATTGCGAGTACGAAGGCGCCGGCTGATGCAATCGCCAGCGGCTTGTGCGAGCGGCTGAGCTGGGCCACCAGCGCGGCATCCGCGGTACCTTCAGCGCTGCCTTTGGTCACCACGATACCTGCGGCCACCGAAACCAGCAGTGCGGGAATCTGCGATACCAGTCCCTCACCGATCGAGAGAGTGGTAAACGCCGATGCGGCGTCATGCACTGACATGCCGCGCTGCACGACGCCGATGGCAAAGCCGCCGACGATGTTGATGGACGTGATGATCAGGGCCGCGATCGCGTCACCGCGCACGAATTTCGCGGCACCATCCATCGCACCGTAAAAGCCGCTTTCCTGCTCGAGGTCGGCACGCTTGCGGCGGGCCGTCACCTCGTTGATCGCGCCAGAATTGAGCTCGGCATCGATCGCCATCTGCTTGCCGGGAATACCATCGAGGGTGAACCGCGCCGCGACCTCGGCGACGCGGGTGGAGCCCTTTGTGATCACGATGAAGTTCACGACGATCAGGATCGCGAAAACGATCAGCCCGATCAGCAGGTCGCCGCCCATGAGAAAGCCGCCGAAGGCTGCGATCACGTGGCCGGCGGCTTCGGCTCCCTCATTGCCGTGCGACAGGATTTCGCGCGTCGCGGCGATGTCAAGGGAAAGGCGAAGCAGCGTGGTCAGCAGAAGGACCGTCGGGAAGCTCGTGAAGTCGATCGGCCGGCGGATGAACAGCGCGACCATGAGCACAAGGATACTGCCGGTGAAGGAGAGCGACAGGCCGGTATCCAGCAGGAAAGGCGGCAGCGGCACGATCAGGATGGTGATGATGCACACCACACCGACCGCGAGACCGATATCGGTGCCGATCCGGATTTCCTGCAGACGCCCCCGCAGAGTTGCGATATCTGTAGCAGCCATCAGGCGGCAACACCGTTATGGGGTGCCGGAACATCGGCACCACGGGCGGCATAGTCACGCAGCTTGTTGCGCAGCGCACGGATGGAAATTCCGAGAATGGTTGCCGCATGGGTGCGATTGCCGAGGCAGCGATTCAACGTCTCCAGGATCAGCGCCTGTTCGACATCCTCGACCCGCCGCCCGACAAGCGCGCCAATCGTGCCGCCCGACGCCAGAGCTTCTCCGGCATCGAGCATGCCCGGCTGATCCCGTGCTTCGCCCGAGAGGCCGATATGCTCGACATCGATCATCGGACCCGGCGACAGCAGGACCGCACGATGCATCGTGTTCTCAAGCTCACGCACATTCCCGCGCCAGGTATGGGCAAGCAGGCGTTCCACTGCCCGGCTGGTCAGGTGCTTTACCCCCGCCTCGTTCAACCGGGCATAATGCGCCACGAAATGATGTGCGAGCGGCGCGATATCATCCGGGCGCTGGCGCAGCGGCGGAATCCGCAGAGTGACAACGTTGAGACGAAAGAACAGGTCCTCGCGGAAACGTCCATCCGTAATCGCGGCACCAAGGTCGGCATTCGTCGCGGCGAGGATGCGCACATCCACCGGCACCGGACGGTCGCCACCCAACCGGTCGACCGTGCGTTCCTGCAGCGTGCGGAGCAGCTTGGCCTGCAGGCGCACATCCATCTCGCCGATTTCGTCAAGCAGAAGCGTGCCACGATCAGCCGCCTCGAACTTGCCGGCGCGCCGTGCGATCGCGCCGGAGAATGCCCCTTTTTCGTGACCGAACAGCTCCGACTCAAGCAGCGTGTCCGGTATAGCTGCGCAATTGAGAGCCACGAAGGCCCCCTTGCTACGCCGTGAGCGGCCATGAATGTAGCGAGCCAGCACCTCCTTGCCGGTGCCGCTCTCGCCCATGATCAGGATCGACGCGGTGGACTGCGCCACCTGATCCGCCTGGGCCAGGACCGCGCGCATGGCGGGATCGCGAACAATGAACTCGCCCTGCTGCTCCGCCGATACGGCCGACAGGATGGCCGCGATCAGGTCGGAATCCGGCGGCAGGGGCAGATATTCCCGCGCCCCGGCACGGATCGCGTCCACCGCCGCATCTTCGTCGTCCTCGGCACCGGCTGCGACAACCATCGTGGTGAACCGCTCGGCCACAAGCCGCTTCATCAGTTCGCAGAGGTCATGCTTGACATCGCAGATGATGAGGTCGGTTCGCGCATCCGTACGCAGGCTGTGCAGGGCCGCATCGATGGTTTCCGCCTGGGCAAGCGTGGCACCGCGGGAAGCCGCAATGCGCGCCGCGACGCCAAGCTCACCCGACAACGAACCGATGATGAGAACCCGCATGGCCGTCCTATCCGTTGCGGTCGGATTTGACGATTTCGGTCATCGTGATGCCGAGCTTGGTTTCGTCGAGCATCACGACCTCGCCGCGCGCGATCAGGCGGTTATTGACGAAGATGTCGATCGGGTCCCCCGCCTTGCGATCGAGCTCGACAACGGCGCCGCGCCCGAGCTTCAGCAACTGGCTGACCTGCATCGTCGAGCGCCCCAGAACGGCGCTGACGAGCACGGGAATATCGTAAACTGCCTCCAGATCCCGGCTCGGCCGCTGGGAGTCGCCACTATCCCCCGCGGGGCGGCGGGAAACGGGTGCGAGTTGCAGATCCGACAGGGTCTGCCCGTTGGGGGTCGGCTCTGTGATATCAGATGACAAGGTCGTCTTCCTTTCCGGTACCGATCTCGATTTCGCCCTGGGCTGCGAGTTCCTTGGCGGTGCTCACGATCGTGAGTTGTGCTGCATCGACATCCCGCAGCCTGACGGGGCCGAGCGCCTCGATATCCTCGCGCAGCATCTTCGCGGCGCGTTCGGTCATGTTACTCATGAACAGATCGCGGATCTTTTCCGAAGCCCCCTTCAGGGCAAGCGGCATGATGTCGCTATCGACCGCGCGCAGGACGGTCTGGATATCCCGCGGCGCAAGACGGATGAGATCCTCAAAGGTAAACATCAGCGAGCGGATGCGGCTGGCGGCTTCCTGGTTGCGGTTTTCCAGCGCGCTGAACATGCGGCTCTCGACCGTGCGGTCGAACGAGTTGAAGATTTCCGCGAGCTTCTCGTGTGGATCTCGCTGAATGCTCGATGAAAGATTGACCATGAAGTCGACCTTCAGGGTCCGTTCGACATCGTCGACCGCTTCGCGCTGCAATCCTTCGATCGTCAGCATCCGCTCGATAACCTCGATCGCCAGAGGTTCCGGCAGCAACGCGATGACACGGGCCGCATGCTCGGCAGTAACCCTTGACAGCACCATTGCCGCCGTTTGCGGGTGTTCGTGGCAGAGATAATCGGAGAGCACCGACTCGTTCACCTTGCCGAGCTTGTCCCAGATATTCTTGCCCGCCGGGCCATGGATATCCTCAAGGATCTGGTCGACCCGGCCCGGCGGGATCATCTTGCGGAGCAGTCTCTCCGCCAGTTCCGCCGAGCCCGACACGCCCGAGGTCCGCCCCATCCGTCCGGCAAATTCAAGGCAGAGCGCCTCGATGGTCGCCGCCGGCACCGAACGGAGGGCGACCATGGCGCGCGACACCTCGCGTAGCTCGTCGTCACTGAGTAGCGCCATCAGCTTCCCGCCGGCTTCCTCGCCGAGGGCAAGGATCAGCGCCGCCGCCCGCGCAGGCCCCTTGAGCTGAAGCTCGTCCGTCTCGCTCATTGCACCGGTTCCTGGCCGATCCAGTCGCGCAGCACCGCTACGCTTGCGTCAGGATGCCGCTCGATCAGGTCGGCGATGACCTTCACCGGATTGGTCTCATCGACACTGGCCGGCCCCGCGATCGCTGCGGTTTGCTCGCCATTCGCCGTCGAAGGCGGCTCGATTGCGGCCACCACCGGTTCGAGAATGCGGCGGACCATTGGCTTGAACACCACGAGCAGCGCCGCGATGGCGACACCTGCGGCCAGCAGCATGCGCAGCAGCGGCATCAGCAATCCGCTCGAAAGAAAGCGGTCAAGGAGCGAGGGCGCGTGCATGGCCGGCAACTGGTTCGGCGCAAACTGCAGGGACTGGACATCAACCACATCACCGCGCGACTTGTTGTAGCCGATCGCGGTTTTGACGAGATCCCGGATCTGCGTGATCTGCGCGGCCGTGCGGGGCTTCCAGACCAACTGCCCCTTCGGCCCTTTGGACGGCACTTCATCGAGCATCACGGCAACGCTGATCCGGGTAATCTGCGGTGTCGCGTGCACGATGTGCTTCACGCTCTGGCTGATCTCGTAGTTGGTCGTCTGCGTCGACTTGCTTTGGGTATCGAGCCGCGTCGGCGACGAACTCTTAGGCTGGGCGCCGGGCAGGTTGTTTGAAACCGATACGGTCTTGTTCGCCCCGTTGCTGCGCGCGCTTTTCGAACGCGTCTGCTCCTGGCTGCGCACGACCTGTCCGTTCGGGTCATACGTGGTCGAGGTCTGGTCGCTGCGATCGAAATCCATCGACACGGCGGTAACGACCCGCACGGCGCTGGGTCCGACCACGGCAGCCAGCATCGACCGGACAGCGTCCGACAGCTGGTGTTCGGTCGACCGCTTCAGCGCCGCATCGCGGGCGTTGAGCAGCGAGTCGTCGGTGCGCCCGGCCTGGGCGAGCAGATCGCCCCGGTTGTCGACGATCGATATGTTGGTCGGTTTCAGCCCCGGCACCGCCGAAGCCACAAGGTTGAGGATCGCATCGACACTTTCATGATCGAGCGGTGCGGCGCCAGCGAGCGAGAGCATCACGCTGGCCTGGGCCGGCGCCGTGCTGAGGCTGAACTCGTCGCGCCGGGGAAGCACAACCTGCACGCGGGACGCCGAGACGCCATGGATCAGGTCGATCGTCCGCTCAAGTTCGGAATCGAGGGCGCGCGTTTCGTCGATCCGGTTCAGAAAACTGGAGCCAAGGAGCGGGTTCTTGTGATCGAAGATGGCGAAGCCGTCGGACGAGCCGGCCGGAAGGTTGTGTTGCGCCAGCAGAAGCCGCGCCTCGTCGAGCTGGGCGGGCGTAACCAGGACGCTATGCCCGCCCTCCCCGATCGAATAGGGAATGTGTGCAGCCTTCAGCGTCGCGGTGATCTGGCCGGCATCCTTGAGGCCGAGACCCGAATACAGCGTTGCTGACGGGGAAGGACCACCGGTCAGCACCAATGCCGCCATCAGCCCAAGCACAGCAACCGCCACGGCCCCCATGGCACCCAGCTTTACCGGGCCCAGCGCCTTCAGGTTCGCGATCAGCTGTTTCATCGGCCGTGGGACCCCGATTTTGAGTCCCGACGCAGCCAGTTGTTGAACTGCATGTATCCATCCTGCGGTTACGACTTTTTGTCGCAGGATCAACATCGCTCATCAGAGTAACTGTTCGGTTAACACTCGGCAGAATTTGCCGAGCCGCGTCGCTCCCGAAAAAATTGTTGCAATAATGACGCGGCTGCAATCTCCCCGACCCCACCGATCACCTCCGGCCGGTGATGGCAGGAGGGCTGGGCGAAAATCCTTGGCCCGTGCTCGACTCCGCCCGATTTGGGATCATAGGCGCCGAAGATCAGGCACTGGATGCGGTACAGGGAAATCGCCGCGGCGCAGAGCGGGCAGGGTTCGAGGGTCACATACAGCCTGCAACCCTGCAGAAATTTCCCACCCCGCCGTCGGGCGGCCGCCCGCAGCGCGAGCAGTTCGGCATGCGCGGTCGGATCGGCGCGCGCCTCCACCTCGTTGCCGGCTGCGGCGAGAACGACACCCGCGGCATCGACGATGACGGCACCGACCGGCACCTCGCCGCGGTGCGCGGCGGCTTCGGCCTCTTCCAGGGCTTGGCGCATCGGGGTCACGTCCGCTCTCTTGCCTTGAGGGCGGGATGAGGTCTAGTTCTGCCCATGAAAAACCGTCCCCTGATCGGACTGACGCTGGATGCGGAGCAGCCTGGCGGCTACTCGAAATTCCCCTGGTATGCTCTGCGCGCCAACTACATGGACGCCATCGCCGATTGCGGCGGGGTGCCCCTGGCCTTGCCGCACCGGGCGGAACTGGCGCCCGACATGCTGGATGCCATATCCGCCCTCGTGGTCACCGGCGGCGCGTTCGACGTCGATCCCGCGCTGTACGGCGAACCCGGGCGCCATGAAACCGTGACATTGAAAGAGGGCCGGACCGCGGCGGAGGCAGCACTTGTCGGCGGCGCGCTCGCCCGCGACATGCCGGTTCTCGGCATTTGCGGCGGCGAGCAGTTGCTGGCGGTGGCCCTCGGCGGCACGCTCATCCAGCACATTCCGGATTCGGTGCCCGATGCCCTGCCCCACGAGCAACCCAACCCGCGCAACGAGCCGGGCCACGAGATCGCCATCACACCGGGAACCCGCCTCGCTTCCATCGTCGGCACCGCCACGATGCTGGTCAACTCGGCGCATCACCAGGCGGTGCGCGCGCCGGGCCCTCGCCTCGTCGTCAATGCTCTGGCGCCGGATGGCGTGATCGAGGGAGTGGAATCGGCCTCGCACAGGTTCTGCCTCGGCGTACAGTGGCATCCGGAATTCCTGATCGATCCCGGCGACCGGCGGCTGCTCGAGGCCTTTGTCGAGGCCGCACGATGAGCGATCCGGAGAGGGACGAACGCGGCGAGCGGATCGCGAAATTTCTCGCTCGGGCGGGTATCGCAAGCCGCCGCGATGCCGAACGCATGATCGAGGCTGGCAGGGTCTCGCTGAACGGCGCGAAGGTTCTCCACCCCGCAACCTTCATCACCGCCGGCGACATCGTACTCGTCGATGGCACGCCGGTGGCAGCTCCGGCGCGCACCAGGCTCTGGCGCTACCACAAGCCGGCGGGCCTGCTGACCACGCATCGCGATCCCGAGGGCCGGCCCACCATCTTCGAGCGGATGCCGGCCGAACTGCCCCGCGTGGTCAGCATCGGCCGGCTCGATCTGAACAGCGAGGGGCTGCTGCTGCTCACCAACGATGGCGCCCTTGCCCGCCAGCTCGAATTGCCGGCGACCGGGTGGCTGCGCCGCTATCGCGTGCGTGTGCATGGCACGATCGACCCGGCCCGGCTCGCGGCGCTGAAGGGCGGCATTGTCGTAGACGGCGTGCGATACGGCCCGATCGCGGCTGAAATCGACTCCACCAAGGGATCGAATTCCTGGCTCGCGGTTGGCCTCAACGAGGGCAAGAATCGTGAGATCCGCAAGGTTATGGCCGCACTCGGGCTGGAGACGACCCGCCTGATCCGTATTGCCTATGGCCCGTTCCAGCTCGGCAACATGCCACGCGGCGCGGTCACGGAGGTCAATCCCAAGGTCCTCCGCGAGCAATTGCCGAAAGCTGGCTGATGAGCGGCCCGCGGATCATCGCCGGCGCCTGGCGCGGCCGCACGCTCGCCGTGCCGGAGGGCGCACTGACCCGGCCAACCGCCGGTCGGGTGAGGCAGGCGCTGTTCGACATTCTTCTCCATGCGCCCTGGGCGGAGGACGCTGTCGTCGGGCGCGCGGTGCTCGATGCCTTCGCCGGCTCGGGGGCGCTCGGGCTGGAAGCCCTGTCGCGCGGCGCGGCAAGCGCCACCTTCATCGAGCGGGACCGTGCGGCGCTCGCCGCACTTCGCCGCAATCTCGTCGCATGCCGCGCGGAGGACCGCGGCCGGATTGTCGCCGTAGATGCCCTTGCCCCGCCGCGCGGCACGCCGCACGACCTCATCCTGCTGGATCCGCCCTACGGCAGGGATCTTGTGCCTCAGGCGCTCCAGGCGCTCGCCGGGGCCGGATGGCTTGCCCCCGGCGCGCTGATCGCTGCCGAATTCGGCAAGGCCGACCCGCCGCCAGCCGATCTTTCCGTGCTCGCCGAGCGCGCCCACGGTCCGGCGCGGCTGGTCATCTGGCGCCATCCGGCCTGAAAACTCCCGGCCATACCAACACTGTCAGGTCATGATTACCGCGACATGACCCTTCTCGCCGGCATAGCCGAGATAGCGATAGCTGCGTCCGCCCTCGGCGCAGAATTCCTGGAACGCCTTGTATTCGTGCTGCCGCCAGCCGGGATAGTTGAAATACTCGTCGAACACGATGACCGTGCCGGGACGGATGCGGTCGGACAGCAGATCGAACACGGTTTTGGTCGAGGAATAAATATCGCAGTCGATATGCAGCAGCGCGACCGGCTCCGCCGTCTCCGCCAGGAATGCGGGCAGCGTCGCGTCGAACCAGCCGACATGCAGGCGCACATTGCCGGGCACGTTCGGCAGCGTGCCGCGCCGGTCGAAGGCGCCGCGGGCGGAGGCGGTGCCGGCCCAATCCTCCGGCAAGCCCTGGAATGAGTCGAACCCATGGACCATGCGCGGCGTCGCCCGCGCGAGGCAGTTGACGGAAAGTCCCTTCTCCACCCCGAATTCCAGCACGAGCCCGGCTTCCGGCGCACGCGACAGGGCGAAGCGCAACAGGTCGAACCGGTCGCGCAGCATCATCGCCGCCTGCATGTGGCCCATCACATAATCCACTGCCTCCCGCTTGGCAGCGAGGCGGATATCGAAGGCGAGATCGTTGAGATACCATGAATGCAGGATCTTCCGGTACGCCCGTGCCAGAAGCCCGCCGCGCAGGCCGCGCTGGAGAATCGCCATGGTCAGAGCGGCTTCGGCACGCCGGCGCGGGCCAAGGCAGCCTCCTGCCGTGCCTCCAGCGATGCGGCATCGAATTCAGCGACCGTCTCCTGGAACAGCTGCTGCCAGTTCAGCTCTGCCCGCAGCCGGAGAAACACGCTGCCGAGCCCGATCGCCGAGCGGTCCATCAGCACGAATTCGCGCGGCGGCCGGACCCCTCCGGTGCGCTTCAGCCCTTCATGCACTTTTTCGGCAACGCTGCGGCCAAACGTCACGTCATTGGTCTCCTGGATCGCCCGCACCCTGTCCTGCATCAGCGGCTCGTAGAGAAAGCGCGCCCATTCGTTCAGCACGTCGAGCTTTTCGCGGGTGATGTCGGTAAACCCCCAGGAGGTGTAGGCATGATGGGCCAACTCGTCATCCTTGTCGCGGATCGCCCGGAACAGGTCGATCACCCCGGCGACGAAGCGGGCGCCGAACACGCGGATGGCACCGAAATCGAGCAGGTTGATCCCGCCCGCAGGGTTCACCTGGTAATTGCCGAGATGCGGATCGCCGTGGATCACCCCGTAGCGGTAGAACGGCACATACCAGGCACGGAAGAGCGCGCGCGCAACCCGGTTGCGGCTCTCCTGGTCGGGATCGGTGTCGAGAAACGCCTGCATCCCGATGCCATCGAGCCAGGACATGGTCAGCAGGCGGCGGGAGGAATATTCGGGGATCGGTTCGGGAATGACGATATCCGGCTGCCCCTCCAGCATGATCGCGTAAAGCCGCGCCTGTGCCGCCTCGCGCGTGTAGTCGAGCTCCTCGCGCAGCCGCGCCGCCAGTTCGACATAGATGTCATCCTGGTGGATGGCGTTGTCCATCCGCTTGTAGACGGCCATCGCGAGCTTGAGCTGCCGGAGATCGGATTCCACCGTGCTCGGCATGTCAGGGTATTGCAGCTTGCAGGCGACGATGCGGCCATCCGGCAATTCTGCCTTGTGCACCTGCCCGAGACTGGCCGCGGCAGCCGCTTCGCGCCCGAAGGTGCGGAATTTCCGTTCCCAGTCCTGACCGAGTTCGGCACTCATCCGCCGGCGGACGAACGCCCAGCCCATCGGCGGCGCATTCGCCTGCAATTGAGCGAGTTCCCGTGCATATTCCTCGGGCAGCGCATCCGGCACGGTGCTGAGAATCTGGGCGATCTTCATCATCGGGCCCTTGAGGCCGCCGAGGATGGTCTTCAGATCTTCGGCATGCCGGCCGCGATCGGTGCGGATGCCGAACACCCGCTCGCCGGCCACCCGCGCGGCGATGCCGGACACCGCCCCCGACGTGCGTGCGAAGCGCCTGATTTCGCCGAACAGCGTGCCGCCATTATCCGCTTCGTTGGCCATGTATCCCCGGTTTCCCTCAGTGTTCCAGTTCGTCGATGAAGCCGGCGATGACATCGAGCCCACGGCGCCAGAAGGCCGGGTCCGATGCGTCGAGGCCAAATGGTGCCAGCACCTCGCGGTGCCGCCTGGTGCCGCCTGCTGCCAGCATATCGAGATAGCGATTGACGAACCCGGCCGCTTCACCCCGCGCCGCGGCGTCATGGTAGACGCCATACAACGCGTTCACCAGACAGTCACCGAACGCATAGGCGTAGACGTAAAACGGCGAGTGCACGAAATGCGGCACATAGGCCCAGAACATCCGGTATTCGTCGGAAAATTCGAAGGCGGGCCCGAGGCTTTCACGCTGCACCGCGAGCCAGATGGCGCTGATCTCGTCGGGCAGCAACTCGCCGCGCCGCCGCGCCGCATGCAGCCGCTGCTCGAACTGATGGAAGGCGATCTGCCGGACCACCGTGTTCAGCATGTCCTCCACCTTCTGCGCCAGCATCAGCCGCCGCCGCTGCGGGTCGGTCTCGGCGTCGAGCAGTGCGCGGAAGGTCAGCATCTCGCCGAACACGCTGGCGGTTTCCGCAAGCGTCAGCGGTGTTGATGCCATGAGATAGCCCTGGCGCGCGGCAAGCACCTGATGCACGCCGTGACCAAGCTCATGGGCCAGCGTCATCACGTCACGGGTGCGGCCGTGATAGTTGAGCAGGACATAGGGATGGACATCCGGCACGGCGGGATGGGCGAACGCACCGCCGGACTTGCCGGGGCGGGGCACGGCGTCGATCCAGCCGCCATCGAAGAACCGGGCGGCGACCGCGCGCATCTCCGGGCTGAAGGCGCCATAGGCGCCAAGCACCGTCTCGCGGGCCTCGGACCAGCTGATCCGTCGGTCCGGCTCGCCCGGCAGCGGCGCGTTGCGGTCCCAATGCTGCAAGCGCTCAAGGCCCAGCCATCCGGCCTTGAGCGTGTAGTAGCGGTGCGCCAACCGCGGATAGGCTTGCGTCACTGCCGTCACGAGCGCCTCGACCACCTCGGGCTCGACCCGGTTCGCCAGGTGGCGCGCCGCTTCGGGCGTGGGATAGCGACGCCAGCCATCCTCGATCGCCTTGTCCTTGGCGATCGTGTTGAGGATCTGGGCGAAGAGCCGGGAATTGCGCTGCAGCGTCCCGCCGATCGCCCGGCCGGCGGCCTCGCGCCGCGCGCGATCCGTATCGGACAGCCGGTTGAGCGCGGCCGACAGCGTCAGGTCCTCGCCCGCCACCGGCACCCGCAGGGCAGCGGTCGTCTCGTCGAACAGGCGGGACCAGGCCGCATGCCCCGTCACCTCCTTCTCCAGCAGCAGCCGCTCGATCTCGCCGGACAGCTGATGCGGGCGCAGCGCCCGCAGATCGCGCAGCCACGGCGCGTACCGGGCGAGCGCGGGATCGGCGAGCGCCGCCTCGAGCGCAGTGTCGTCGATCAGGTTGATCTCGATGGGAAAGAAAACGAGGTTTCCACCGATCGCGGTCGCCCGTTCCGCGATCGACTGGTAGAACGGCCCGGCGGTCGGCACCGTGGCGTCGGCGCTGAAATTGAGCTGCGCAAATGTATGCAGCCGCCCCAGCCCCTGCTCGATCGCCTCGTATCGCGCGATCGCGGCGGCCAGCGCCGCCCCGTCCAGCCCGGCAACCGTTCCGCGCAGCGCTGCCGCGAAGGCGATGGCGTCGGCCTCGAGTCGCGCAAGATCCGCCTCGATCGCCTGGTCCTCGGTCCCACGATAGAGATCGGTCAGGGTCCAGGACGGCAAGGCAAAGGCGGCATCGTTGCCGGCCTCGGGCCGCACCGTCACGCCAGCCATGTCGTCGGGCAGGGCCAGTGGGCGGGTCAGCGTCATCGAAAACT
This sequence comes from Acidiphilium sp. C61, assembly GCF_905116885.1. Taxonomy (NCBI): domain Bacteria; kingdom Pseudomonadati; phylum Pseudomonadota; class Alphaproteobacteria; order Acetobacterales; family Acidocellaceae; genus Acidiphilium; species Acidiphilium sp. C61. Next base: position 620,523 of record NZ_CAJHNI010000005.1, read on the forward strand.
CCTCGTGTCAACAATGCGCCAGGTCTGAAACCCGACGGATTTCAGATCCGGGTCCGGGCGTGGCGCGTTCACATTCTCTTTTCCGCCAGCCGGATCGTCCCGCTTTTCTCAACGGCAGTGCCCCAGAGATAGGCCGGAAAATCCACCCGTCAAATGCCAGGCTCTGGCGCGGCCCGCCGCGGGCGACTATCAGCCGGATCGAGATGAATTACCGCCACGCCTATCACGCCGGCAATGCGGCCGATTGCCTGAAGCACGCCCTGCTGGTCCTGCTGCTGCGCGCGCTGACGCGCAAGGCAAAGCCGCTCTTCGTGCTCGATACCCACGCGGGACTCGGCGCCTACGATCTCGCCGGCCCGGAAGCCGGCCGCACCCGGGAGTGGGAAGGCGGCATCGGCAGGCTTCGCGCCGCTTCGCCCACCGCCCTCGCCGATTATCTCGCGCTGGTGCCGCCTGGCCTTGCCTATCCCGGCTCGCCCGCGATTGCCCGCGCGCTGCTGCGCCCCGGCGACCGCCTCGCCCTCTGCGAGCTGCACCCCGAGGATGCGGCGGTGCTGAGACGCCGGTTCCGCGGCGATCCGCTGGCCCAGGTCCACGCTCGTGACGGCTACGAGGCCGTCTCCGCGCTGCTGCCGCCGGCCGAGCGCCGCGCCCTCGTGCTGATCGATCCGCCCTTCGAACGCCCCGACGAGTTCGCCATCCTCGCCAGGACGCTCGATGCCGGGCGACGCAAATTCCCCTCCGGCGTGTTCGCGGCCTGGTATCCCGTCAAGCACCGCGCGCCCGTCCGCGATTTCATGGCCGATATCACCGCCAGAGGCATCCCTGACGTCATTGCCTGCGAGATGCTGCTCCGCCCGGCGATCGACCCGGCGCGGCTGAACGGCAGCGGCCTGCTGGTGATCAACCCACCCTACGGATTCGAGGCCGCGGCGGCCCCGGTACTGGAAGCGTTGCGCGCCGCGCTGGGCGAGGAAGAGGCCAGTACCGCCATCATTCGGCTTGCCGGAGAGGACGCAGGATGACACAGCACCCCGAATTCGTCGTGATCGGCGCCGGCGCCTGGGGAGCCGCCCTCGCCACGCTCTACGCCGCGCAGGGACGGCGGGTGACGCTGGTCGCGCGCGACGCCGCGAAGGCCGCTTCACTGGCCGCTACGCGCGCGACCCCGCATTTGCCCAGCCTCCGCCTGCCGGACAATCTCGCCATCGCCGCGCGGCCGCCCGAAGCGCCGGTCACGCTTCTCGCGGTGCCGTTCCAGCATTTGCGGGAAACCCTCGGCCGCCTGCCGCAAGGCAACGGCACGCTGGTTCTCTGCGCCAAAGGAGTGGAGCGCGAAACCGGCGCGCTGGGGCCGGAAATCGCCGCCGAGATGGAACCCCGCCGGCCCTGCGCGGTGCTGACAGGCCCGAACTTCGCCCACGAGATCGCCGCCGGCCTGCCGGCAGCGTCCGTACTGGCAATGACCGACGCAACTTCCCGGCGCGACCTCGTCCAACGCCTCGCGACACCGCGCCTGCGCGTCTATGGCAGCGCCGACCCGATCGGCGCGGCGCTTGGCGGGGCTGCAAAAAACGTCATCGCGATCGCCGCCGGCGCGGTGATCGGCGCCGGGCTCGGCGAGAACGCGCGCGCGGCGCTGATCACCCGCGGCCTTGCCGAGATCGCCCGCCTCACCGAAGCCATCGGCGGTGCCGCGGAGACGATTTCGGGCCTCGCCGGGCTGGGAGACCTGATCCTGACCGCAACGGGCGGCGCCAGCCGGAATTACCGCGCCGGGCTTGCCCTCGGCCGCGGCGAGCGCCCCGCACCGGAGGGCGGCGTGATCGAAGGCCTGGCGACCGCCCCTGCCCTGCTCGCCCGCGCACGGTCGGCCGGCTGCGAAATGCCCGTCACCGAGGCGGTGGCGGATCTGATCGGTGGCCGCAGCACGCTTGAAGCCAGCATGCGCCGGCTGCTCGGCCGCGCCTTGCGGGACGAGCGCTGAGCCGCGTCAGACGCCGAATTCGGCAGCCAGCGCCTCGACCGAGTCGACGACGATCTCCCACGGCCCGGACGGGTTGGCGCGATCGCCGGTGGCGGCGCCGAATTCGAGCGGGCGGCTGATGAACGCCGTCCGCAAGCCGAAACTCGACGCGGCCGCGAGATCGTCGTTATGCGCGGCGGCCAGCATCACCTCATGCGGCGCGAGACCGAGATAGTCGCAGGCCCCGAGATAGACCTCGGCATCGGGCTTGTAGTGGCGGAAAATATCCGATCCGAAGGTGACATCCCAGGGGAAACCGTTGCGCCGCGCGAGCGAGACCTGCAGCGCGACATGTCCGTTCGAAAGCGGGCCGATGATTACCGCCTGCCGCAGCCGTGTGAGCCCGGCGACCGTGTCCGGCCACGGCGCCAGCCGGTGCCACAGCTTGACGAGGTGCTCGCAATCGGCGTCCTCCAGCGGACCGAAGCCGTGCCGCCGGGCCAGATCGACGATTGCATCGCGGTGCAGGTCATCGAGCAGGGTCCACGGGATGGCGCCGCGGCGAACCCGGTCCATCGAGGGGCGATAGGTCCGGCGCCAGGCATCGGCAATCTCGGCCCAGTCCGCATTGCGGCCGCGCGCGGAACCGAATGCGGTCAGGCCGGCGATGACGCTGCCGCGCCAGTCGACCAGCGTGCCGAAGACATCGAACAGGACGGCGCGGGGCTGGGCCATGCGCGTCAGCCGGTCACGATCAGGATGACGACGAGCGCCACGGCGACGGCCTGCAGGCCGACGCGCCAGCGCATCAGCCGGTTTTGCCGGCGCGGGTCCGCACCGCGGGTCATGCCGACGGCACCCGCCAGCAGCACGGCAACCACCGCGATCATGTCGACACCAAGCACAATCAAGAGAATATCACGCATGACGAACATATAATGGGCGAAACCCGATGCCGATAGGGGGGCAGTGTTGACATCGGCCGCAATGACCCGTTTCTCCCGAACCATGGTTCGCGTCCTGACGCTCGTCATCCCGTTCCTCGCCATGCTCGTCGCCGCGATGCCGCAGGCCACGGCGGGAAGCGTCGCGCCCGCTGCCGGCCGGAGTGCAGCCGTCACGACTGCCGCCCCGGCCGCGCTCGCGCCGGCGCAGATCAACGCCGCGATCACCACGCTGCAGAACCCCGCACAGCGCAACGCCCTCATTGCGACACTCAAGGCGATGAAGGCAGGCAAGGCCGCGAGCCCCGCGCCCGTCGCGGCGGCGCTCGGCCTTGGCATCACCCAGAGGGCAGAAGCCTGGACGAAACAGACCCTGCAGGGCGTGGGCCGGGCGCTGAGCGATGCCACCGACGTGTCGCTGATCTGGCACTGGATCACGTTCGTCGCGACCGATTCCTGGCTCCGCCATACCGTGCTGAAGGCCTCCTGGCGCCTCGCCGTGGTCCTTGCCACATGCCTCGCGCTGGAATTTATCACCCGTCGGGCCTTGCTGAAGCCGCGCACGCGGCTCGAGCGCGGGCCAGCCAGCGCACGCGGTGGCGACAAGCCCGACGCGCCGAAAGCCAATGCCGGCATCGCCGCGGCGGAAGCCGGCGAAACCGAACACCGTCGCCGACGCCAGCCGCTGCGGCACTGGCTGCGCCGGGTTCCGCGCGCGCTTGCCCATTTCGGCCTCGAACTGGCACCCGTTCTCGTCTTCGCGCTGGCCGGCTTCGCCCTCATTTCGAGCGACATCGCCGACGACCGGGTCTCCCGCCTCGTCATCATCGCCGCGCTGGAAGCCTATATCGTCTCGCGCATCGCCATGGAGTGCCTGCGGCTGCTGTTTGCCCCGCATGCGCCGGAACTCCGGCTGACCGGCCTTGACGATGCGCGCGCGCGGTGGATCGATCGCTGGCTGCGCACGATCGTCGGCACGATCGCCTTCGGCTACGCCGCGATCGCGACCGGCGGCCTGTTCGGGCTTTATCCGGCGGCCAGCAGGGTGCTGATCAAGATCGTCTCGCTGGCGGTGCATCTGATGCTGGCGGTGATGATCCTGCAGGCGCGGAGGCCGGTCGCGGCCTTCATCCGCGGCGAGACCGCCACCACCGGGTTCACCGCGGCGCTGCGCGTCGGGTTCGCGCACACCTGGCACATACTCGCACTCTTCTACGTGATCGCCCTTTGGGTCGCCTGGGCGATCGGCATCCCGCACGCTTTCTTCATCATGCTCCGCATCGTGATCGTGCTCGGCCTGGTGACCATCATCGCGCGCGGAATCGCGGCGAGCATCGCCTCCGCCCTCGATCATGCGTTCGACGAGCGCGGCACGCTGCGCGCCCGGCATCCCGGCATGCACGCAAGGCTGCGGACCTATCTGCCGGTGCTCAAGCTGGGGGCGGCGGCGCTCGTCGCCGGGCTTGGCCTGCTGGTCACCCTGCAGCTCTGGGGCATCGGCGTGTTCGCGTGGTTCGCGGGAACCACGATCGGCCGGCAGATCGCCTCCGCCATCATCACCATCGCGACCGCGATTCTCGCCGCGCTCATCGTCTGGGAAGCCGCGAACGCGGCGCTGGAGGCGCATGCCGAACGGCTGGAGCGTCAGGGCCGCGCCGGCCGTGCCGCGCGCTACCGCACGGTGATGCCGATGCTGCGCTCCACGCTCATGGGGGCGATCCTCGTGGTGGTGACACTGGTGGTGCTCGATACGATCGGCGTCAATGTGACCCTGCTGCTCGGCGGCCTGTCCATCTTTGGCCTTGCCATCGGCTTCGGCTCGCAGAAGCTGGTGCAGGACATCATCACCGGCCTGTTCCTGCTGCTCGAAGACGCCGTGCAGGTCGGCGACTGGGTGACCCTCGCGGGCGTCTCCGGCAGCGTCGAGAAACTCTCGATCCGCACGATCCGGCTGCGCGCCGGCGACGGCTCGCTCAACGTCATCCCGTTCAGCGCGGTCAGCACGGTGTCCAATTTCTCGCGGGAATTCTCCTTCGCGCCGATCAGCGTCGGCGTCGCCTACAAGGAAGACATCGATCGGGTCTTCCAGGTGATCCGCGACGAATTCGCGACCATGCGCGCCAATCCGGACTGGGCGCCGAACATCCTCGGCGACATCGAGCTGTGGGGGCTCGACCAATTCGGCGCCTCCTCGCTCGACATCGTCGGCCGGATGCGCACCCCGGCCGGACAGCAGCATGCGGTGCGCCGCGAATTCAACCGCAGACTGAAGAACCGCTTCGACGCCGAGGGGATCGAGATTCCCTTCCCCTATCAGCGGCTCACCATCGATCCCGCCGAATTCCGCGCCGCATTCGGTACGCCCCCGCGTCAGGCCAGCCCGCCACCCCCCGACCCCGCGCCAGGGAATGGCTGAGTTTACCTCCGCGTGACCTGTTACCCGTCCGGGAACGTGTTATTTCTGGCATATGGATCCTGTTGGCACCCGCAGTGAACTCGGCCTGAACCTCGCCGCCGAAGGCTTTGCCTTTCTGCCGGGGGTTGCCCTTGACCGGATGCTCCCCGCCGAGGCCATTGCCCCTGCCGCGTGGGAGGCCTTCGCGTCGAGCTGGGACGCAATGCCGATTGATCAATACATGGCTGATGGCGGCCGCTACCGCCGCCGCCGCTTCGGCGTGTTCACCGCGGTGCCGGACCAGCCCATCCGCCGCGCCGCGCATCAGCCGCATTTCCAGACCCGCGAATACAACGCCCTGAATGGCGGGGTGGAGCGCTGGTTCGAGCCGATCCCCGACATCATCGCCAATGGCGACACGTTTCAGGCCCTGCTCGGCTTCACCCGATCCCTCTTCGAGGAACGAACGGGCAGCATCGCCTGGCATATCGAGGCGCACCAATTCAGGATCGAGGCGAATCCCGATGGCGCCGGCCTGCCCACGCCGGAGGGCATGCACCGCGACGGCGTGGATTTCGTTCTGGTCCTGATGGTCCGCCGCGAAAACATCGAGCAGGGCACCACAACGATCCACGACCTGCACGGCAACGATCTCGGCAGCTTCACCCTGACGGCAGCGCGAGATGCGGCCCTGGTTGACGACCAGCGGGTGTTTCACGGCGTGACGCCGGTCATCCCGCTCGACCCTGCGCGGGCCGCTTTCCGCGACGTGCTGGTCCTGACCTACCGAAGGGTCTGATCCGCCGCCTCACGCAATTGCGGCGTGCGATCTGGCGGGCCGGTCATCGCCGGTTTCCTGCCCGCATGGGGCGCTGCGTGAAGCCCCCTGCGGTTCAGCCAGCCAGCAAGACGTCAATCGTCGTTCAGGTGATCCAGGGCGGTGTCGGCAGATTTTTGCTCCGCAGGAATTCCGGGTTGAAGAGCTTCGACTGATAGCGCGATGCACCATCGCACAGGATGGTGACGATCGTATGGCCCGGTCCCATCTCGCGGGCAACGCGAATTGCCGCGGCGACGTTGATCCCGGCGGAACCGCCGATGGAAAGCCCCTCATGGATCATCAGGTCGTAAACCTGTTCAAGCATCTCCGTATCGGGCACGCGCACCGCATCATCGATCGGCGCGCCTTCCAGATTGGCGGTGACCCGGCCCTGGCCGATCCCCTCGGAAATCGACGAGCCTTCCGCCACGATCTCGCCGGTCTTGATCCATGAATGCAGCGCGCTGCCCTCGGGATCGGCGAGGACGATCCGCACGGCCGGATCATGCGCCTTCAGCGCCATGGCGACGCCGGCCAGCGTACCGCCGGTACCGCAAGCACAGGTGAAGGCATCGATTCGTCCCCCGGTCTGCGCCCAGATTTCCGGCCCCGTCGTGCGACGATGGCCCTCGCGATTGGCGGTGTTGTCGAACTGGTTTGCCCAGCAGCCGCCCACCTCCTCGGCGATGCGCCGCGAGACGTGCACGTAATTGCCCGGATCGCGATAGGGCTTTGCCGGCACGAGGCGCAGATCGGCGCCGATCATCTGCAGGAAGTCCTTCTTCTCCTGGCTCTGCGTCTCCGGCATCACGACGATGCTGCGATAGCCGCGGGCATTGGCGACCAGCGTTAGCCCAATTCCGGTATTGCCGGCAGTTCCCTCGACGATAATACCCGGCTTGCCCGGCGTGAGCAGGCCGCGCGCCTCGGCATCCTCGATGATCGCGAGCGCCGCTCGATCCTTTACCGACCCGCCCGGATTCATGAATTCGGCCTTGCCGAGAATCTCGCACCCGGTCGCCTCCGAGGCGCGGCGCAGCCGGATCAGGGGCGTATTGCCAATGGCGCCGACAAATCCGTCGGCGATCGAGGTCGCTGCTTGCAGTGTCACGCTGTTCTGTCTCCCGTGTAACCGTCTTGCATCAGATCCGGCCGTCGGACAACAATGCCGCAACGCTATAACCGTGATGATCCGGAGGAAGATATGGTTGACGATGTGGCTCCGAAACAGGTGTGGGAAGCGCTGATGAGCAACCCGGATGCCATGCTGTGCGACGTGCGGACCAGCGCGGAATGGACCTTTGTCGGCCTTCCTGACCTGTCCCAGGCCGGCAAGCAGATCGTGCCGATCGAGTTGCAGAGCTTTCCGAGCATGCAGCACAACCCGCGTTTCCTCGACGAGATGCGGGGCGCCGGGCTGCGGCCGGAGCACCATGTGTATTTCATCTGCCGCAGCGGCGGGCGCAGCATGGCTGCCGCACGCATCGCGCAGGAGCACGGTTTCCCGCATGTCTACAACGTGCGGGACGGGTTCGAGGGCCCGCACGACCAGCGCGGCCATCGCGGCCTCGTCGCCGGCTGGAAACATGACGGGCTGCCCTGGGTGCAGAAATAGGCGCCGCTCCACCCCGGCAAGGAGGCTGACCTGCGCGGGACGGGCTGGAAAACCGTCCTGCCCTGCCGGCATTCAGGACGGATGAAGGACCCAACACCGCCGGCAGCCGCCCCGTCCCGCATCAGCCGAGGTACGCCCGCGTTTCGCCGGACCACGCTCGCGATGTTCGCCGCCGGCTTCGCGACCTTCGCCCTGATGTATTGCGTCCAGCCCCTGCTGCCGGTCTTCGCGACGGATTTCCACGTCCGCCCGGTCGCCGCGAGCCTCGCGCTCTCCCTGACCACCCTCACCCTCGCCGGCTCGCTTCTCGTCGCCAGCGCGCTCTCGGAAGCCTGGGGGCGCAAGCCGATGATGGCGACCTCAGTGATCGGCGCCGCGCTGCTGACCCTCATTTCGGCAGCCATCCCGCATTGGGGGGATTTTCTCGCGCTGCGGGCGCTGATCGGCCTCGTGCTGTCGGGCCTGCCCGCCGTCGCCATGGCCTACCTAGCGGAGGAGATCGAGCCGAGATCGATGGGTCTCGCCATGGGACTCTATGTCGGCGGCAGCGGTTTCGGCGGCATGAGCGGGCGCCTGATCGCCGGCATTCTCGCCGATGCCGCCGGGTGGCGCGCCGCCCTTGCCGGCATCGGCGCGATCGGCCTCGCCTCCGGCCTGCTGTTCATGGCGAGCCTGCCCGCCTCGCGCCATTTCATCCGCCGGCCGCTATCGATCGGCGCCCTCGCGCGGAGCTACGCAGCGCATCTCGCGGACCCGGCGCTGCGCCTGCTCTATGCCGAGGGGTTCCTGTTCATGGGCGGCTTCGTGACGGTGTACAACTACATCACCTTCCGCCTGCTCGCACCGCCATTCAGCATGTCGCAGGCCGCGGTCGGCACGATCTTCACGGTCTATCTCGTCGGCGTCGGCGGTTCCGCCTGGAGCGGGCAGCTTGCCGGGCAGATCGGCAGGGCGCGCATGCTGCCGGCAGCGATCGCGCTCGAACTGGCCGGCGCGCTGCTGACCCTCTCCGGCGCGCTCTGGCTGGTCGTTCTCGGCATCGCCCTCGTCACGCTCGGGTTTTTCGCCAGCCACGCCACGGCGAGCGCCTGGGTCGGAGCGGTTGCCCGCGGCGCGCGGGCGCAGGCGGCGGCGCTCTATCTTTTTCTGTACTATCTCGGCTCCAGCTTCGCGGGCTCGCTGGGCGGCGTCGCGTGGAGCGGTGCGGGCTGGAACGGCGTTGTGGCGATGATCGCGGCAATGCTTGTTGCCGGTCTCGCGCTGTCGGTCCGGCTGGCCACCTTGCCATTGCGCCGCACGGAAGTCATTTAACAGCGATGAAACTCAAAGCGGTCAACCCGGCGGAGTGCAGCTGATGGACAGCGGATCCGAACAGCGGCAGATCACGATCCACAAACCCGAGGATTTCGCGCCCATGCGCGCGGCCGGCGGGCTTGCGGCCGAAGTGCTCGACATGGTCGGCGCGCATGTCCATCCCGGCATCTCGACGGGTGAGATCGACCGGATCTGCCACGATTACATCGTTGCCCGTGGCGCCATCCCGGCACCGCTGAACTATCGCGGCTTCCCGAAATCGACCTGCATCTCGATCAACCATGTCGTCTGCCACGGCATCCCCGGCGACCGGGTGCTGATGGATGGGGATATCCTCAATATCGACATCACCGTGATTCTTGATGGCTGGCACGGCGATTCGAGCCGGATGTACATCGCCGGCACGGCGCCGACCAAGGCCCGCCGCCTGATCGACGTCACTTACAACTCCCTGCTGGAAGGCATCCGCGTGGCCAGGCCCGGCGCGCATTTCGGCGATATCGGCCATGCCATCCAGACCTATGTCGAGGCGCAACGTTTCTCGGTGGTGCGGGATTTCTGCGGCCACGGCATCGGCCGCCGGTTCCACGAGCCGCCGAACGTGCTGCATTTCGGCCGCAAGGGCGACGGCCCCGAATTGCGGCCCGGCATGTTCTTCACCATCGAGCCCATGGTCAATGCGGGACGCCCGGAAGTGAAGGTGCTCGACGATGGCTGGACCGCCGTCACGCGGGACCGCAGCCTGTCAGCGCAGTTCGAGCACATGATCGGCATCACCGAAACCGGATGCGAGGTGTTCACCCTTGCCGCCGGCGAGACGATCTGACCGGCAGGGCGGAAAGCGGCTTTTCAAGGACATTCGAATATGACAATCTCCGGTTGTGATTCCCTCTGGAGATTCGTTGCGCGAACCGGCCGCCCAGCCGGATCTTCTGCAGGATGAGGTCTCCTCACGGCACGGGGAACCAAACCCCGGTGCCCACGGCGCGGCCGGCCACCGTTCACGGCTGCGGGCGCGCCTGCTGAAAGCAGGACCGGACGCGCTGGCGGACCATGAAATCCTCGAAATGCTGCTGTTTCTTGCCGTCCCCCGGCGGGATACCAAGCCGGTGGCGAAGGAACTCATCCGGCATTTCGGCTCCTGCGCGGGCGCCATCGCCGCACCGGCCGAGGCGCTGCGCGGTGTCGAGGGGCTGGGCGAGGCCGGTGCCGCCGCTCTCAAGCTCGTCCAGGCCGCAGCGCTCCGCCTCACCAGGGCGGAAATCACCTACCGGCCGGTCCTGAACCACTGGGACAGGCTGATCGAATACCTCACCGCCGTCCTCTCCCGTGAAAAGACCGAACAGGTCCGCGTGCTGTTTCTCGATCAGCGCAACCGGTTGATCGCCGACGAGGTGCTCGCGCACGGCACGGTGAACCATGCCCCGGTCTATCCGCGGGAAATGATGCGCCGGGCGCTCGAACTGCATGCAACGGCGCTCATCCTCGTGCATAACCACCCGAGCGGCGATCCCACCCCGTCAGAAGAGGACGTGGCGATGACCCGAGAGATCAAGCAGGCGGCGGCGACACTTTCGGTCGTGCTGCACGACCACCTGATCATCGGCAACGGAAGGTGGATCAGCCTGAAGCGGCTCGGCCTGTTATGATCCCCAGCCGGTGATCACGCCCATGGGCCATTCGAGCCGCAGCCGGCCATCGGCATCCGCGATTGCCGCCAGCGCCATCGGAAACAGCGCGCGCGGCGGGCAGCGGCGCGAACGGTCGCGCAGCGCGTTGGTCTCCCCGGCATCCCTGAGATCGCGAAGCAGGTCGAGCGGGGCGGCGTATTCGAGACGCACGGTTTCCCGCTCGGCAACCGGCAGGGCGAACCCCGCCCGCTGCATCAGCCCGGCAGCATCGGCGAGCGTGGTGAAGGGCGAGATCCGCGGCGAAGCCCCCGCGGCGAGACGGTCCTCCGCATCGATCAGGGCGGCCCGCAAGTCCCCGAGCGTGCCGAGCAAAGGAAGGCTAGCGATGAACAGCCCTTCCCGGCTCAGCGCGCGGCGCAGCTGGATCAGCGCCCCTGGCAGATCGTTCACCCAGTGCAGCGAAAGATGCGCGACGATGAGGTCGAAACACCCCTCGCCAAAGGGGAGATATTCCGGATCGGCGGCAACCCCGCCGCTCCCGGCCAGCAGCGCCGGGGCGACATCGGCAGTGATCACCTCCAGCCCGCGCGCCGCCAGCAGCGGAGCCACGGCGCCGCGCCCGCCGAAATCGAGTGCCCGGCGAAACCGGCGCCCGGTATCGTCCAGCCGGTCGAGCACCCGCACCGCAAGCTCGTCGAGCACCGGCCTGACCCGCGCGAGGCGGTGCGCCGCGCGGCTGCGGTGCATGGCAACGGCCCTGCGGTCGAAGATATCGATATCGCTCATGCCCCCGCTTGTGCCGCTTTTGCGCCAGCCGGCAAAGAGCCGCCGATGCTGAGGCAGTTCGCCCGCGCGACGCTTGATCTCCTGCTGCCACCGCATTGCCTCGCCTGCGACGAGGAGGTGTCGGCCGAGGGCGTATTTTGTACGTCCTGCTTCGGCGCGGCGCGGTTCATCACCGGCCCGGTCTGCGGCAAGTGCGGGCTGCCGCTCGAAGACCCGGCCCCGCTCTGCACCGGGTGCGACTGGGCGCCGCCGGCGTTCCGCGCCGCGCGGGCCGCGCTGGTCTACAACGATGCCGCCCGACGGCTGATCCTGCCCTTCAAATATGCCGACCGGCCGGAGCGCGCCGCGGGACTGGCACGGCTTCTGCTCCGTCCCGGCGCCCCCCTGCTCGCCCGCGCCGATCTGCTGGTGCCGGTGCCGCTGCACCGCACCCGGCTCGCGCGGCGGGGCTACAACCAGGCGGGATTGCTGGCCCGCGCGCTCGGCCGGATGACCGGGCGGGACACGCTGATCGACGGTCTGGTCCGCCTGCGGGCGACGCCGCCGCTCTCCGAACTCGACCAGTTCGGCCGGGAGCAGGCGATGAAGAACGCGATCGGCGTGCGCAAAGGAAGGGCGGCGCAGTTCGCTGGGCGCACGGTGCTGCTGATCGACGACATCCTCACAACCGGGGCCAGCGCATCGGCCTGTGCCGAGGCGCTGCTCGCCGCAGGTGCTGCGGCGGTGGATGTGCTGGCCCTCGCCCGCGTTGCAACGCAGGACGGCGAGTAAAGTCGTTTTCGATCCTTCCGGATCGACGGCATTGCTCTATAATATTGATAATAAAATATATTTTACCGATCGGGTGATGGTACCCCACCTCAAGCCGCTGTAGAGCATCTTTATCCGATCAGCTGATCGGATAAAGATGCTCTAGTTATCAACAAGATAGAGCACGACATCCGATCCTGATGGATCCGAACGTGCTCTAAGACTTCCGCAACCGTCTTGCGATAAACTCCGTCTTGCGTATGTGAAGGATCGGAGACAACACATGCCGAAAATCGAAATCTACACCCAGGCCTTCTGTCCCTATTGCAGCCGCGCGGTAAGCCTTCTGCGCCAGAAGGGATTTGCCTTCACCGAGATCGACGCACCTCGCGGTTCCGCCGCGCGCCGCGAAGCTATCGAGCGATCCGGCGGCGGCACCACCGTGCCGCAGATCTTCATCGACGACCGGCCGATCGGCGGTTGCGACAATCTGGTCGAACTGGAGCGGACCGGCCGGCTCGATCCGCTGCTTTCGGCATGATCCACTATCAGCTGCGCTGCGGCTGCGGCCATGAATTCGATGGCTGGTTCGCGAGCAGCGAGAGTTTCGACCGCCAGGCAAAGCGCCGCCTGCTGAACTGCCCGCGCTGTGGCGGGGACGATGTCGGCCGTGCATTGATGGCCCCGCGGATCGGCAAGGCCGTGGCTGCCGAAACCGCCCCCGCACAGCCGCCGGCGAAGGCGACGCAATCGACCGCCGTCGCTGGCCGCATGCCGGACGAGCTCCGTGCTACGCTGGCCAGCTTGCGGCGCGAGGTCGAGGCGCGATGCGATTTCGTGGGGGATGAGTTCGCCGCCGAGGCGCGCCGCATCCACCATGGCGAGGCACCGGCCCGCGGCATCTACGGCGCGGCGACCGAGGCTGAATCCGAAGCGCTGGCGGACGAGGGGATCGCATTTGCGAAAATTCCCTGGGTGCCGCTCGCAGACAGCTGAACCGGGAGAGAAAGCCCCATGCGCCACGATCAGCCGGCCCTCTTTGAGCTCGACGGCATACGCCCGGAGATCGACCCGGATGCCTGGGTGGCTCCCGGCGCTGTCCTGATCGGCGCCGTGCGGATCGCTGCCGGGGCGAATATCTGGTTCAACTGCACCCTGCGCGCTGACAATAACGACATTACGGTCGGGCCACGCACCAACATCCAGGATGGCACGGTCGTCCACGTCAATGCCGGCGAGCGCTTCGCCGCGCGAATCGGCGCGGATGTCACCATCGGTCATGCCGCCGTCATCCATGCCTGTACACTTGAGGACCGAGCCTTCGTCGCGATGGGCGCCGTGGTGCTGGATGGTGCCGTGATCGAGGAGGGCGGCGTCCTCGCGGCGCATTCCCTGCTCGCCCCCGGCAAACGAATCGGCCGCAACGAGCTATGGATGGGGTCGCCGGCCCGCTTCGTTCGTATCATGTCCGATGAGGAGCGCGGCCGTTTCGACCAGACCGCTCCGCATTACGTCGAACTGGCCGAGCGGTTCCGCAAGGGACTGCGCCCGGCCTGATCGGGCTCGCGCCATTGTCGAGGCACCGTCATGAACCAGACTCTCCGCTCGCCCCACACGTTCCGCTCCGCTCTTGCCCTCGCGCTGCTCGGCCTGAGCCTTGCCGGCTGCGCGCTGGTCACACCACCGCCATCGACAGGATATCTGCCTGCAAATGCGTTCGATGGCCGGGTGACCGGCGAAGACCCCGCGATCGCCGCAACCAACGAGGCGCGCTGGGCCTTCTCGCATCCCGCGGCGATGCAGGGGCGACCGGCCGAAATGGCGCTCGCCGCCGCCTCGCTCGATGCGATGGCGGGCCAGTTCTCCACGGTCGGCCGCTGGCTCGGCATGAACAACCTCACGAAGCTCCAGATGCTGCACGCCCGCAAGGTCGTGCGGGCAGAACTGGGGATCCGGCCTGACACCCCCTCGCAGACAGTGATCGACGCGCTGGTCACGATCAGCCTCGACCTCCGCCATGGCGACCGCAAGGCGGCCCTCGCCGCCGCGAATGGTTCGGAATTCACCCTTCCGCCGCGCCGCACGCTCGCGATTCTCGCGCATTTCCCAGCCACTCCCGTCGCCGAACGAGCAACCGCGGCCGCCAGCCGCGATCTCTATCCGGGCGGATCGCCGCCATTTTTCACCCGCTGAACCGCGACTGCGGAAATTTCCGGAAACATCGCGGGCGCAGGCTCGCGGCAAGATGTCGGCACGGCTCCGGGCGTAAGAGGGGATAGAACGCCAAACGGCCAGGAACCGTCTGTTAACCCTTGTTCTGTGTCTATGTCCCTGCCCCGGACGTCCGGCTTCCGCCCCCGGCCGGCTCGAAACGATAGGGGCTGGCGCTGGTGGTCGATACGTCGAGCGACAGGCGGTGGGCCAGTGGCGGAAAGGCGCGCGAGCGGCAGTCTGGCCGGTCGCAGAGCCGGCATGACAGCCCGATCCCGACCGCTGCCCGGTCGAGATCGATCCCGTCGGCATAAACCACCTCACCGGCCCGGCCGATATCGCATCCCATCGCCACCACCCGCGTTGGCGGCGGCTCGCCCCAATGCGCCGGCGATGAGGTGATGGTGCGCGCGAAGCACAGATAGGTGACGCCATCAGGCAGCTGCGCCACCTGCACCCGCACGCTGCCGGGCGTGGCGAAGGCCGAATGTACGATCCAGCGCGGGCAGTTGCCGCCATAGCGGGCGAAGGGAAATCCCGCCGCCGAAAACCGCTTCGAGACATTCCCCGCCGGATCGACCCGCAGGAAAAAGAACGGCACCCCGCGCGCCCCCTGGCGTTGCAGCGCGGAAAGCCGGTGGCAGGCCTGTTCAAACGAAACGCCGAAGCGCATCGCCAGATGCTCGACATCGTGACGCAGCTCCGACGCCGCCCCCAGAAACGGCGCATAGGGCATCAGCACCGCACCGGCGAAATAGTTGATCAAGCCGATCCGCAGCAATTCGCCCGCATCGCGGGTGGTGAGCGTGGCGCGCCGGACGATCTCCTCGATCAGCTCGCGCGCCTCGATCAGGCCAAGCTGGAAGGCCATCTGAAAGCCCCTGCTCTCCCGCGGCAGCGTTTCGGACAGCACGAGCTGCCGCCGCGCCGGGTCGAAGACCCGCAGCGCCCCCGGCAGCGGCGCGACGGACACGACGAGCCCGTGCTTGTGCCGGAGCCGCTCCGCGAGCGCATGGTTCATGCCCAGCGTTGCCGCCGGCAATTCCGCTCCCAGCGCCTCGGCCGCCGCCTCGAGCTCGGGGAAATGATTTGCATGTTCATGAAAGAAATCCCGCACTTCCTCGTTCGGCAGCAGGATTTTCCGCCCCGAGGGCAGCGTGATGCCGCCGGTCTCTTCCCGCACCGCCTGATACGCGCGGTAAAGCCCCAGCACGGCCTGCGCCGCCGCCGGTGCCGAGGCGGCAATGAGCTGGGCTTCCGAGTCCGGCACCTGCTCGCTACCGATCAGCGGGTCGGCGAACGCCTCGCGCAGCGCCTGTTCCATCTGCCGTTCATCAGAGCCTGACAACGCCGCCAGATCCACTTGCAGCGTTTCGGTCAGCTTGATCAGCAGCGCCGCGGTAATGCCCCGCTGATCATGCTCGATGAGGTTGAGATAGGACGTCGAAATCCCGAGCCGCGCCGCAAGTTTCTGCTGCGTCAGCCCCTGTTCCTGACGCAGGCGGCGGACGATGCGGCCAATCAGCGGCTTGGACATGCGGGCACTCCATGACAACGGGCGATATTTTTCATGTTTTACATATTGTAAAACTTTACAGTCAATACCGCCACCTCTTTCATCATTTTATGCCATTTTCGCCGGTGACTTTCGCGCGTGCAGCGTAAATAATTCACCTACGGACGCTACCGGACTGCAAGATCACGGCGCCCTCAGACGCCGCCACAACATGCCGAAAGGCGCAAAGGAGAGACCATGTCGAACTTCCCCTCCCCGACCCATTCCCCCGAAGGCCTGCCGGGCGGTCTCTCCGTAGCGCCCGACCGGTTCGATGGCATCCGCCGCGACTACACCCAGGCTGAAGTCGATAAACTCGCGGGCTCCTTCCGCGTGCGCCACACCCTCGCCGAGATGGGCGCCAATCGCCTGTGGCACCTGCTGAAGACCGAGCCCTACGTGAACACGCTCGGTGCCCTCACCGGCAATCAGGCGATGCAGCAGGTCAAGGCCGGCCTGAAGGCCATCTATCTCTCCGGCTGGCAGGTCGCCGCCGATGCAAACCTTTCGGGCGAAATGTATCCCGACCAGTCGCTCTACCCGGTGAACTCGGTGCCGATGGTGGTCCGGCGCATCAATTCCGCGCTGCGCCGCGCCGACCAGATCGCCCGGATGGAAGGCGACACGTCGCAACACTGGATGGCGCCGATCATTGCCGATGCCGAGGCCGGATTCGGTGGCGCGCTGAACGCCTATGAGCTGATGAAGGCCATGATCGAGGCCGGCGCCGCGGGCGTGCATTTCGAGGACCAGCTCGCCTCCGAAAAGAAGTGCGGCCATCTCGGCGGCAAGGTTCTGGTCCCGATCGCCCAGCATATCCGCACCCTGACCGCCGCCCGCCTCGCCGCCGATGTCGAAGGTGTGCCGACCGTGCTGCTCTGCCGCACCGACAGCCACGCCGCCCAGTTGCTGACCGCCGATGTCGACGAGCGCGACCGCCCCTTCATCAGCGGCGAGCGTACGGCCGAGGGTTTCTACCGCATCAAGCCGGGCATTGGCGTCGAATACGCGATCGCCCGCTCCCTCGCTTACGCCCCCTATGCCGACCTGCTCTGGTGGGAAACCTCCGAGCCGAACCTTGAGGAGGCCCGCCAGTTCGCCGAGGCGATCCACAAGCAGTTCCCCGGCAAGATGCTCGCCTATAACTGCTCACCGAGCTTCAACTGGCGCAAGAAGCTCTCCCCGGAGAAGATCGAGAGCTTCCAGCGCGAGATCGGCGCGATGGGCTACAAGTTCCAGTTTGTCACCCTCGCCGGCTTCCACTCGCTGAACTACTCGATGTTCCAACTCGCCAAGGGCTACGCCGAGCGCGGCATGGGTGCCTATTCGGAACTGCAGCAGGCAGAGTTCGCCGCCGAGAAGGATGGCTACACCGCCACACGGCACCAGCGCGAAGTCGGCACCTCCTATTTCGACGCGGTGGCGATGGCGGTCAGCGCCGGCAAGGCCTCGACCACGGCCATGGCGGGCAGCACCGAGACCGAGCAATTCCACGATCAGGACGATGAAGCGGGCCATTACCACGATCATGACGATGGCCTGGTGCATCACCACAGCTGGGCGGTCAGTTCCCCCGACCGCTGAACCTTTCCCCCGTGGTGCCGGCGCCAGCCGGCATCCGTTCTGTCACCTTACCCCGGACCTCTTGGCCCGGGGTTTTTTCTGCCAGTGTCATCATCGCCGAGTGCCGCGAGCCCGGCATCCAGCGCCTTGCGCATGACCGTCGGAAGCGGCGTCTCCGGCGACTTTGCCTCGAGGTCCGGCGGCAGTTTGGGCACTTCTGCCGCGAGTACCAGCAGCCGTAATTCGAAATGGGTGAAGACGTGCCCGATGCTCCCGGCATCGACCCAGTCTGCCGCGCAAGGCGGATCGGCCCGTCCCGGCGCCGCTTCGAAACCGGTTCCCGGCAGTTCGAGCATGCCGCCCAGCAGCCCGCGCGGCGGTCTCCGACGCAGGCCGATCGCGCCGCTCCGGTCCCGCATCACGAAAACCGTGCCATGCCGCATTGGCCGCGCCGCCCGCCGCGCCTTGCGTGGCAACTCGGCCGCGATCGCCCTTGCCTGTGCAGCGCACCCCTCGCGCCAGGGGCAGATCATGCAGGACGGGTTGCGCGGCGTGCATATCGTGGCGCCCAGATCGAACAGCGCCTGCGCGAAATCGCCCGGGCTGGCGCAGGCCGCATCCTGCGCGCCGAGACGGGAAGCTGCGGTGGCGATCTCCGCCTTCGCCGCCGGCAGCGGAGTCTCGATCGCGAAAATTCTTGCGGCGGCACGTTCGACATTGCCATCCACCGGCACGACCGGCAGGCCGAAGGCAATGGCGCCGACTGCCGCCGCCGTGTACGGACCGATTCCCGGCAGGTTGTGCAGCCCCTCCAGCGTCGCCGGAAATCCGCCCGCAGCGGTGACCGCGCGGGCGCAGCGGATAAGGTTGCGTGCCCGCGCATAATAGCCAAGCCCAGCCCACAGGCCGAGAATGTCCTCATCCGCCGCCGCCGCCAGCTCGCCGATCGTGGGGTAACGCTCGATGAACCTGTGGAAATACGGTATCACCGTCGCGACGACGGTCTGCTGGAGCATGATTTCGCTCAGCCAGACGTGATACGGATCGGGACGGACTCCCGGGGCAGCCCGCCACGGCAGGACGCGCCGATGAACATGATACCAGCGGAGCAGACGATCAGCTGATGGCGGCGACACACTCACGCGACACTCCCCCGCGCCCGACCCGGTCGCACAAGGCAGCGGATGGCGGAAACTTGGCGAAGCCTCGCCCGGTCGCGCCGGAGCCGCCGCGCCACAGCGCCCCGCGGGGCATTTCGGCCCTGCTGGCGCCTGTGCTGCGCCCGGTCCTTGCCCGGCGGGGGGCCGTTCTCGGCACGCTGATCGCCGATTGGCCCGACATCGCCGGGCCCGACATCGCATCCCGCAGCCAGCCCACGAAATTCGCTGCCGGAACGCTGACCCTTGGCTGCGCCGGCCCCGACGCGCTGGCCTTGCAACACCTTGCGCCAGTATTGATCGGCAAGATTAATCTCGCCCTCGGTGGCGCGCCGGTGCAACGGCTGCGCTTCACCGACATGACAGTCCCCGCGCCCATCCGCCGCGCAGCGCCTGCCTCGGTAACCCAGGCGCCACCTCCCGCAGGGCTGCCGGATGGAGATCTCGGCGACGCCCTCGCGAGACTGCATCGCGGCCTCCAGCGGCAGCGTCCCGGAAATCGCACCTAGAGCATTATCCGATCGGACAAGGACGCTGCGATGATCGACACGACAGCGCACTACAGCCGATCCATCGGGGTCGGGAGGCGCACTGGATGGCAATCCATCCGCACTCAGTGCGCGTCCGACCAGTTGGAACCGATCCCGGTTTCCACCAGCAAGGGCACCGAAAGTGTGGCAGCCCCCTGCATCACCTCCCGCGCCAGCGAGGCCATTGCCTGCGCCTGGTCGATCGGCATTTCGAAGACGAGTTCATCATGCACCTGGAGCAGCATCACCGCCTCCAGCCCGGCATCGCGAATCGCCGCCGGCAGCCGCACCATCGCCCGCTTGATGATGTCCGCGGCGCCGCCCTGCAATGGCGCATTGATCGCCTGCCGCTCGGCATAGCCCCGCCGTGCCGGGTTTTTCTCGGCGATGCCGGGAACATAGCAACGCCGGCCGAACGGTGTCAGCACATACCCGTGGGTGCGTGCGAATTCGGCCGTTTCGTTCATGTAGCGCCGGATTTCCGGATAGCGGGCGAAATAGGCGTCGATATAGCGCTTCGCCTCGCCGTTCTCGATGCCGAGCTGGCGGGCGAGGCCGAAGGCGGAAATGCCGTAGATGATGCCGAAATTGATCGCCTTGGCGCGGCGCCGCACCATCGGATCCATCCCCTCCATCGGCAGGCCGAACACTTCGGCGGCCGTGCGGGCATGGATATCCTCGCCTTTGGCGAAACTCTCCTTCAGCGCCGGAATATCGGCGACATGCGCCAGCAGGCGCAGCTCGATCTGCGAATAATCCGCCGAGACCAGCGCCTTGCCGGGGGCGGCAATGAAGGCGCGGCGGATACGCGCCCCCTCGCTGGTGCGAATCGGGATGTTCTGCAGGTTAGGCTCGTTGGACGAAAGCCGGCCCGTCGTCGTGATGGCCTGGGAGAAGCTGGTATGGACCCGCTGATCCCCGATATCGATCTCGCCCACCAGCGCGTCGGCATAGGTGGATTTGAGTTTCTGCAACTGGCGCCATTCCAGCACACGGGCAGGAAGATCGTGTCCGGACGCCGCAAGATCCTCCAGCACCGCCGCATCGGTGCCCCATGCCCCGGTCTTGGTCCGCTTGCCGCCCGGCAGGCCCATTTCGTCGAACAGGATCTCGCCGAGCTGTTTCGGGCTGCCCGGGTTGAACGCGCGGCCGGCGAGCCGCTCGATGTCGCGTTGAATGTCGTCCATCCGCCGGGCGAACTCGGCCGACATCGACTCGAGATCCCCTCGATCGACCATGATGCCGGCGCGTTCCATGGCGAGCAGCACATTGAGCAGCCGGCGCTCGATCGTCTCGTAAAGCCCGAGCCCTCCCTCCGCGCGCAGGCGGGGGCGCAGCAGCACCCAGAGCCTGAGTGTGATGTCCGCATCCTCGGCGGCATAGGCCGTGGCGCGGTCGATCGGGACGGCTGCAAATGAAATCCGGTTGCGCCCGGTGCCTGTTACCTCGTCATAGGATATCGGCCGATGATCGAGATGCAGACCCGACAACTCGTCCATGCCATGCCCATGCCGTCCGGCGCCGAGCGTGTAGGAGAGCAGCATCGTGTCATCGACCGGCGCGGCATCCGCAAGCCCGCAACCGGCCAGAATGTGAATGTCGAACTTCGCGTTGTGAAAAATCTTCAGGATCGCCGGATCGGCAAGCACCGGCGCCATCCGCCCGATCACCAGGCTCCGCGGCAGTTGCGCCCCATCCTCGTGCCCGAGCGGGATATAGGCAGCCCGGCCCGGCGCGGTCGCCACTGAAATCCCCACGAGTTTCGCATGACGGGGATTAAGGCCCGTGGTTTCGGTATCGATCGCGAAATATCCGGTCTGCCGTATCTCGGCGATCCAGCGGTCAAGCTCGGCCTCGTCATCGATTGTGACATAAGGCCCGAAGGGTGCATCGGCCACAACGGGCGCAGCCGCTGGTACGGCGGGCGGATCGGGTGCATCGCCCCTCGCCGCCGCGGCGAGCCGCTCGCCGTTCCGCCGTGCCACCCCATCGAGCCCAAGGCGTGCCTTGATGCTTCTGAAACCCTGGGAATCGAGGAAATCGTTGAGATCCCCGTCATGCAGCGGCGCGACCACCAGATCGTTGACCGGTAGTGGCAGTGGGACATCCCGCCGCAATTCCACCAACCGACGTGAAATCCGGGCGTCTTCGGCGTGAGCGACAAGCGAGTCGCGCCGCTTGGAAGGCTTCATGGCTCCGGTCGCCGCCGCTGCGAGGATGGCTTCCAGATCGCCGAATTCGGCAATCAACTGCGCCGCCCCCTTTGGCCCGATCCCTGGCACGCCCGGAACGTTGTCGACCGTGTCGCCCATCAGGGCCTGTGCATCGACCATCTGCTCCGGTCTGACGCCATACTTTGCAATCACGTCTGCCGGCCCGATCGGCGTCGACTTGATGGGATCGAGCATCGAAACGCGGTCATCGAGCAATTGCATCAGGTCCTTGTCGGACGAGACGATGACCGTCTCACCGCCCGTCCGCTTCATCGCTTCGGCATAACTTGCGATGAGATCGTCAGCCTCAACCCCCTCAAGCTCGATTGCCGGCACCGCGAAGGCGCGGGTTGCCTCGCGCACCAGGGCGAATTGCGGCACGAGTTCCTCGGGCGGCTCGGGACGATGCGCCTTGTATCTGGGATCTATCTCGTTGCGGAACGTTGTGCGGCCGGCATCGAAAATCACCGCGAGGTGCGTCCCTGAATGCTCCTTGAGCAGCCGTGCCAGCATATTGCAGAAGCCGAATACCGCGTTGACGGGCGTGCCATCGTCGCGGGTCATTGGCGGCAAGGCGTGGAAAGCCCGGAAAATGAAGCCCGAGCCATCAACCAGGACAAGCCGCTGCGTCAATGTCCGGCGCCCGGTCTTGCATCTCCGGCCAGGCGGTAATGGCGGGAGCAATAAGGACAGGTGATCTCAATGCCCTCGATCTTCAGATAAACCCTCGGGTGCCCCAGCGGCCCGCCGCCGCCATCACACGCAACCACCCGCTCATGCACGAGGATCGGCTCCAAGCCAGTTGCATCTCTTGTATCGGCCATGAGTTCCTCTCGCACAGCAAACTATTACAAAGAGAATATCGCCAAAATGCACCGCTGCCTATCGTTGCCACAGGTGGCTCCCGTGCAACCCCACAGTTCAGCGCCAACAGGCATTGAGCCCCAGGCCGATCCGCGCTATGCGAGATTTGCTGGACCCGTAGCTCAGCTGGATAGAGCGTTGCCCTCCGAAGGCAAAGGTCGCGCGTTCGAATCGCGCCGGGTCCGCCAAATATTCCAACGGCTCACGCGATTTCGCCACGAGCCGGGAGTTCACCCCGATATCGCGAAACCGGACCGATTACTACCAGAATCGGATCATGGGCCTTCTCGGCGGCGAATAAGGCAGGCGAAGTCGCACCTCTAGGCTCTGGACTCAACTGATCCAAGATGTGACGGCGAGGACAAGGCAAATACCAGCGAGGAAATTTCGTGCGGTTTTGTCATATCGTGTGGCGATGGCGCGCCAGTCCTTGAGCCTACAGAAGGCGCGTTCGATGAGATTGCGCTTTCTGTAGGCGACGGGGTCGAAGGGCGGAATGGCGCGGCGGTTGGGCATGGGCGAGATCACCGGCCTGGTGCCTTGGCGGGTGAGGAAGGTGCTAAGATCATCAGCGCCGTAGGCCTTGTCGGCGATCAGCTCTTCTGGTGGCGGTATTGTGGGCAGAAGCGCCCTCGCGCCGCTGATGTCGGAGGCCTGTCCTGGCGTCAGGAGGAGTGCGGCGATGCGTCCCTGCTCATCTGCGACGGCGTGGATCTTGGTCGTCCGTCCACCCCTCGACCGGCCGATGGCCTGGCTTTGCGCCCCCCTTTACCGCCCGCGGCCGCGCGATGTGCCCGAACCGAGGTGCTGTCCACCATGGCGATGCGCGGCGGATCCGCGCAGGCGACAAGCGCCGCGAATATCTCCTGCCAGAGGCCACGCTGGCTCCAGCGGTTGAACCGGTTGAACACCGTGGTTCGTGGCCCATAGGCCTCAGGAAGCGCTCGCCATCGCAAGCCCTCGCGAAAGCGATGCAGGATGCCGCTCAGCACCCGGCGGTCATCAACCCGAGGCTTGCCGCCAAGCTTCGGCAGCAATGGTTCGATCGCAGCCCATTGCGTGTCGTTCAGCCAGAAAAGTTCCGCCATGTTCCAAGTCCTCCGAACAGACTTGAATCAGACGCCCCGTAGTCATGGCAATAGGTACAGAACCTAGGCTCTGGACACAACTGATACGTGATGTGACGGCAAGAGCGAGTCAGATACCGACGAGGAAATTTCGTGCGGTTTTGTCATATCGTGTGGCGATGGCGCGCCAGTCCTTGAGCCTGCAGAAGGCGCGTTCGATGAGATTGCGCTTTCTGTAGGCGACGGGGTCGAAGGGCGGAATGGCGCGGCGGTTGGGCATGGGCGAGATCACCGGCCTGGTGCCTTGGCGGGTGAGGAAGGTGCTAAGATCATCAGCGTCGTAGGCCTTGTCGGCGATCAGCTCTTCTGGTGGCGGTATTGTGGGCAGAAGCGCCCTCGCGCCGCTGATGTCGGAGGCCTGTCCTGGCGTCAGGAGGAGTGCGGCGATGCGTCCCTGCTCATCTGCGACGGCGTGGATCTTGGTCGTCCGTCCACCCCTCGACCGGCCGATGGCCTGGCTTTGCGCCCCCCTTTACCGCCCGCGGCCGCGCGGTGTGCCCGAACCGAGGTGCTGTCCACCATGGCGATGCGCGGCGGATCCGCGCAGGCGACAAGCGCCGCGAAGATCTCCTGCCAGAGGCCACGCTGGCTCCAGCGGTTGAACCGGTTGAACACAGTGGCCCGTAGGCCTCAGGAAGCGCTCGCCATCGCAAGCCCTCGCGAAAGCGATGCAGGATGCCGCTCAGCACCCGGCGGTCATCAACCCGAGGCTTGCCGCCAAGCTTCGGCAGCAATGGTTCGATCGCAGCCCATTGCGTGTCGTTCAGCCAGAAAAGTTCCGCCATGTTCCAAGTCCTCCGAACAGACTTGAATCAGACGCCCCGTAGTCATGACAATAGGTACAGAACCTAGGCTCTGGACACAACTGATACGTGATGTGACGGCAAGAACGAGTCAGATACCGACGAGGAAATTTCGTGCGGTTTTGTTGTAGCGTGTGGCGATGGCGCGCCAGTCCTTGAGCCTGCAGAAGCCTTGTTCGATGAGATTGCGCTTTCTGTAGGCCACGGCGTCGACATCCTTAACTCCTGCTCTTTGAGGATGCCAATGATCTCCTCCTCGTCAAACCGACTGCTCTTCATCTCGTCCGCTTCCCTGATGGGGCGGTCTCTACTCACTCCTGGAGGAAATCCATTTAGAGCACGTTCCGATCCATCCGGATCGGATGTCGTGCTCTGTCTTATTGATAGTTAGAGCATCTTTATCCGATTAGATGATTCCATCTGATCGGATGATGCTCTAGGTTCTGTACCTATTGCCATGACTACGGGGCGTCTGATTCAAGTCTGTTTGGAGGACTTGGAACATGGCGGAACTTTTCTGGCTGAACGACACGCAATGGGCTGCGATCGAACCATTGCTGCCGAAGCTTGGCGGCAAGCCTCGGGTTGATGACCGCCGGGTGCTGAGCGGCATCCTGCATCGCTTTCGCGAGGGCTTGCGATGGCGAGCGCTTCCTGAGGCCTATGGGCCACGAACCACTGTGTTCAACCGGTTCAACCGCTGGAGCCAGCGTGGCCTCTGGCAGGAGATATTCGCGGCGCTTGTCGCCTGCGCGGATCCGCCGCGCATCGCCATGGTGGACAGCACCTCGGTTCGGGCACATCGCGCGGCCGCGGGCGGTAAAGGGGGGCGCAAAGCCAGGCCATCGGCCGGTCGAGGGGTGGACGGACGACCAAGATCCACGCCGTCGCAGATGAGCAGGGACGCATCGCCGCACTCCTCCTGACGCCAGGACAGGCCTCCGACATCAGCGGCGCGAGGGCGCTTCTGCCCACAATACCGCCACCAGAAGAGCTGATCGCCGACAAGGCCTACGACGCTGATGATCTTAGCACCTTCCTCACCCGCCAAGGCACCAGGCCGGTGATCTCGCCCATGCCCAACCGCCGCGCCATTCCGCCCTTCGACCCCGTCGCCTACAGAAAGCGCAATCTCATCGAACGCGCCTTCTGTAGGCTCAAGGACTGGCGCGCCATCGCCACACGATATGACAAAACCGCACGAAATTTCCTCGCTGGTATTTGCCTTGTCCTCGCCGTCACATCTTGGATCAGTTGAGTCCAGAGCCTAGCGGGGATAAGGACGTTGTGCACACGGTTCTTATCTTTGTGTTCATATATTCCTGATAAAACCACACAACGAATAAATGATTTGTTAACGGTTAAAAACGCTAGATATCCCAAGGAGTGAGTATGAAAATTCTATACTATTCAGTTCATCATATCCTAGAAGATGATGAAGTACGTATGTTTAAATCTCTTGGGCACAGCGTTTGCGTTCTTGGCGCCAATAATGACCGCGGTGCAGTACAAAATTTTCGTCCTCATATCGAGTTTAACTTAGAAGAACTTGATTTCTACAAACAATTTCGTGAAATGGGATGCGAATTTAATTTTTATACAAGATATACAAAATTAAAGAAATCATTTATTGATTTGTTTGATGTTGTAATTG
Organism: Acidiphilium sp. C61; assembly: GCF_905116885.1. NCBI lineage: Bacteria > Pseudomonadati > Pseudomonadota > Alphaproteobacteria > Acetobacterales > Acidocellaceae > Acidiphilium > Acidiphilium sp. C61. Next base: position 646,421 of record NZ_CAJHNI010000005.1, read on the forward strand.
TTATGGATGATGTTGATTTTATTATAAATAACTGGAAATTATTCGATAATATACAAGTTATTTGGCGTACTATAGGTCAAAAATTAGATTATTGTGAAAGAAAAATTCGTGAATACCGCAAGAATGGTCTAAAAATTATTCGATATTCTGAAATTGAGAAAAAAATACCCTATTATTCCGGCGAAGATGCAATCATAAGATTTGGTAAAGATCCAATTTTATACTCAAATTGGAATGGAAAAAATGGTTTTATTTTAAGCTTTTCAAATAATTACAAAAAACGATATCCATTAGATGCCTCTGATTACATTACAATAACAGATGGATTCCCTCATATTCTTGGTGGAGTAGATAATGATGGATTTCCATGCTCAATAGGATATTTAGACCCAAAAGAGCAAATCGAATTTTATCGAGGTGCCGCAGTATATCTTTACGCATCTGGACTTAATATTCCTTACACTTTGAATTTTATAGAAGCTTGGATGATGGGCGTTCCTCTTATTGTATATGCTCCCCCGGAAAGATGCGGTCCATACTTTGAGATTGAAAAATTTATTGAGCACGGAAGCAACGGTTTTATTTGTCGAACAATTAGAGAATCCCGTGAAGTTATATATTCTTTATTAAATGACCAAAATTTATCAAATAAAATTAGTCAATTAGGACGCAGTGACGCGATAAATAAATTCAGTATCAATACAATATCAAAGCAATGGGACAGTTTTCTTAATTCTTTAAAAAATAATCAAGAAAAGTATAATATTAATTTTTATAATGATATTATAACAGACAATAATTCTATCGAAAATAATTTTTCTATTGTTAATAATTATAATGAAATTTTTAATACGCTATCTCTTCTCCGCCCTTTTGATATTGATTTAAAAAAAGTGAGATTTGGGAATGAGCGAGATGGCGGGTATGTCCTTGCTGATCGAGAGTTAAACGAAAACGTAATTTCATTTGGCGTAGGGCCGGATGTAAGCTTTGAGTTTGACCTTGCAGAACGTGGTGCAAATATCTTTCTACATGACCATACCGTTAGTGAATGCCCGCAAACGCATGAACGATTCAATTTTAAAAGAATTGGAATCTGCGGTGATAATGAAAAAGTATCAAAATGTATGCCTTTAATTGATCATCTTGATAACATTCCAAATAATAAAAATTCTATGATATTAAAAATGGATATTGAAGGTAATGAATGGGATGTTTTCTCTTGTATCAATCACGAAATATTATCTCGATTTGATCAAATTGTTTTAGAAATTCACTTTCTTGAGCGTATTTTAAATCCAAATTTTAATATAAAAGTTCGAAAATCACTTCAAATACTAAACGAACAATTTACACTTTTCCATGTACATGGAAATAATTGCATGCCTTTATATATAGTCGAGGGATTTACGATAGCGAGTGTTCTTGAGCTAAGTTTTATACGCACAAATTTGGTTAAAAGAAGCGCTTCATCGACCGTATATCCATCACCTTTAGATAAAGCAAATAATCCTAAGATGCGTGATCTACCACTACTTTTTTTTCCATTTCTTCCAGTATCAGCAGATGCTCAGTCAATTACAGAGATGATTGAAAGACTACCCCGCTAAAAACCTATTCGACTAGGCTCTGGACTCAACTGATCCAAGATGTGACGGCGAGGACAAGGCAAATACCTGCGAGTAAATTTCGTGCGGTTTTGTCATATCGTGTGGCGATGGCGCGCCAGTCCTTGAGCCTGCAGAAGGCGCGTTCGATGAGATTGCGCTTTCTGTAGGCGACGGGGTCGAAGGGCGGAATGGCGCGGCGGTTGGGCATTGGCGAGATCACCGGCCTGGTGCCTTGGCGGGTGAGGAAGGTGCTAAGATCATCAGCGCCGTAGGCCTTGTCGGCGATCAGCTCTTCTGGTGGCGGTATTGTGGGCAGAAGCGCCCTCGCGCCGCTGATGTCGGAGGCCTGTCCCGGCGTCAGGAGGAGTGTCAAGAATCGCGTGTGTGAGTGGCGTAGTGGGTAGAAAGGAAGACCCACATGGCACGACGGAAAGCACCGGCGATCCCGGACGATTTTCTGGACCAGCTGCTGGCTGGGGATGACGCGGCGGCAGGGCTTAATTCCGGGGATCTGGTGAACGCGCTGAAGAAGGCTCTGGCGGAGCGGGCCCTGAGCGCAGAGATGGATTACCATCTGAGTGACGAAGCGGAGGGGGAGAACAGCCACAACGGCTATGGCCGCAAGTCGGCGTCGACCGGCACGGGGAAGATCGAGATTGCGATCCCCCGAGACCGTGCGGGTAGCTTTGATCCGCAGTTGATCGCCAAATACCAGCGCCGGTTTCCAGGCTTCGATGACAAGATCACCTCGATGTATGCGCGGGGGATGAGCACCCGGGAGATCGCGGAACATCTGCGCGAGATCTACGGCATGGATGCCGCGGCGGAGTTGATCAGCACGATCACCGATGCGGTGCTGGACGAGGTGACATCCTGGCCGCAGCGTCCGCTGGACCCGGTCTATCCGCTGGTATTCTTCGATGCCATCCGGATGAAGATCCGCGACGAGGGCGTGATCCGCAACAAGGCGATCCATATCGCGCTGGGGATTATGGCCGACGGGACGAAGGTCGTACTCGGCATCTGGATCGAGCAGAACGAAGGCGCCAAATTCTGGCTGCGCGTGATGAACGAGCTGAAGAACCGTGGCGTCGAGGACATCCTGCTGGCCGTGGTCGATGGCCTCAAGGGGTTCCCGGAGGCGATCACGGCTGTCTTTCCCGAGACGATCGTGCAGACCTGCATCGTCCACCTGCTCCGGAATTCGATGGATTTCGTGTCCTACAAGGACCGCAAGGTGGTCGCCACCGCCCTCAAGGACATCTACCGGGCCGTTGATGCCAGGCCCGCCGAGGCCACTGCCAGGCTGCTCTATCTGATCCTCAACCGATCCAAAAAAGAGTGGGTGATGCCACCTCGAGAATGGGCTATGGCAAAGGCTCAGTTCGCCGTCATCTTCGGCGACCACTTCGTAAGGGCCCCTGGCGGCCTGATGTTCCACCGCCAACCATACACGGAATTCCTGATACCGCCATCGACGGTGTGATCGGCCCCAAGCACGCACATGCGTTCGCGAGCCTCCGCATCATCCGGGCGGCGGCTTTGATACCGCACTGTGGTCCGATCCACGCCCAGCGCATCGCAGGCCCGGCGTTGGCTCACCTCGAACAGGGTTTGAAGATGAGCCACCGCCTCCCGCTTATGGCTGGGCGCTAGAATTTCTTTTGACGCAATTCCCTTGAGCATGGCGTTGTCCAGCACGGCGTCTCCGGCAAAGCTTCGAACACCTGCCCGGAATCACATTTGGCCCAACCAGCCAATCCCTCACCAAAAAACGTTTCCGCCCCATTCCGAAATGGCCTCGAGGGACCGACGGCTGATGAGTCTTTATGCTGATTGGTAAAAATACATTTTTAATAAAAAATAAATTATCAAATTATATACATATTATTAGCTCACTTTGAACCGCCAAAAATATCCGGATTCAACCATGGAAAATGAAAAACTTAGTTGGATTTTTTCGTCTGAATATCGAGGCAGCAGGCCTTATCAGAAGATACTAGAGAAGGAATTAAAAAATTCAGTGAATGTTTTCACTGGATCAATCGATATTGCATTAAATCTTATAAAATCTCATCGGTGTGTATTTCATTTGCATTGGGAAGATTTATTATACGTTGATATTGATAGCGAAATCGAAGCATCATCAACAATATCTAAAATTTTAGAGAAATTTATTGCATTTCAAGCACAAGGCGGACATATCGTATGGACTGTGCATGACGACGTGCCACATGATGGCAGGTTTCCCAATCTATATACGCGATTGAGAGAAGCAATAGCACAAATTGTTGATACTATTCATGTACACTCTTACACTGCTAAAACTTTATTATTAAATGTAGGTGCAAACGAAAGAAAAATAGTTATTTCTAATTTTCCAAATATTGCAGCATTTTATCCAAATGATATAAATGACGATGCAGCAAAGAAATATTTTGAATTTGACGAATCTAATATTTTATTCTCTTTTGTTGGCGATAATAATAAAGAAAAAGAAATAGATCAATTATTAGATTGTTTTGTTGCTCTTAACGCAATTTTTCCTCACGCACGCTTAGTTATGGCAGGTCGGCGAAGTGGATATTTTGAAGAACGTTACATAACTATAGAGAACTGTATCCGACTCATACCTCGATTTATTGATGATACGGTTATGCAATACGTAATAAAATCAGCTGATTTTGTTATACTTCCCTATCGGCGCGCGTTGACATCAGGTACTTTATCTCTAGCGCACGGTTTTGGTCGTCCTACAATCGTTCCTGATCTACCCGCCCTTCTTGATTTTATTAGACCCGCAGAAAATTCACTTACTTATCGTGCTGGCGATGCAGAAAGTATGCTTGATACTATGATTAAGGCTGTTGAATTGTCAAAAAGAGACCGATATCAGATGCGTGAGTTGGCTTTGCAGTCAGCAAAACAGGCAGACATCAAGATACTAGCGTCATCTCTTATATCTAGAATAATGGACCAAAACTCTTCTTCAAGCTTATAGTCTGCAATAAAATAATAATAACGAAACGGAATCATAGCAATGTCATCAAACTTTTTTTTCTCAGAAAATTTAAATAAAATGAGACATCGACAACTTTTTGTCGATGTGTCAGCAATCTGTCATGTAGATATTCATACAGGAATACAGAGAGTTGTTCGTGAAGTACTTATAGAACTATTGAAAAATGAAGTATTTGGATATCGAATTGAGCCAATATATGCAGGATCATCGTACGGATATCGCTATGCTCGCCGCTTTACAGCAAAATTTCTTGGCTTTGATCCAGGCTCAATTTGTGACGATGCAGTAGAAGTTTGGAAAAATGATGTATTTTGGGGTCTTGATTTATCAACATATACAACTATTGTGAATAAAAATCAAATTTTTAATTGGCAAAAAATAGGAGTTAAAATTTTATTTACTGTATACGATTTGATGCCAGTGCTTCACCCTGAAACGACATTGCCAATTGTCACTGAAAATCATAGAATTTGGCTTGAAACTATATCAAATGCAGATGGTTTGCTCGCTATATCCCAGACTGTAATGAATGATCTTCGTGACTGGCTAAATCTATTTCATTTTCAGAAAAATCATGAAATCAAATTAGGCTGGACGCATCTTGGAGCAAATATCCATTCATCTAATAAAAATCGACACAAAAATTTTAATATTTTACAAAAATTTAATATAAATGAAAAAAATTTAAAATTTTTAATGGTTGGTACAATTGAAATAAGAAAAGCACATGAACAAGTAATTGATGCGTTTGAGCATCTTTGGGCGTCGGGAATGGATATTCAACTTGTTATAGTTGGAAGGCCCGACTGGAAGAGTCAAATTCCTGCAGAACGCATACGTAAACACCCGGAATTCCAACGTCGTCTAATTTGGATTGAATCGCCAGACGATAATGTATTAGAAAATATATATAAAATTTGCGATTGTCTAATCGCAGCAAGTATAAATGAGGGATTTGGGTTACCCTTAATTGAGGCAGCTATGCGTGGTGTGCCGATAATTGCACGTGATATACCTGTTTTCCGAGAGGTTGCAGGCGACAATATATTCTATTTTGCAGGAAATAATTCTTCTGAATTAGTAAATATGATTCAAAAATGGATTCATGATTACAAGAATGGACTTTCTCCTAATTCAAATAAAATAAATTGGTTAACATGGGAACAAAGCACAAAACGAATGTTAGATTTTATTTTACACGAAAAGAGTCAATAAATAATTATATTTTAATATTTTTCGTTAATTTTATTAAATTATTTGTAAAAATGTGGAGCTGGACGCCCGTATTTACCCTTGCGTATTGAGCGGTTGGTTGGATCTGAATCTGGATACTGCGCTCCTGGCCGTTTGAAGAGCCTCATTCGACCGTCGGGCGTGGGTCGCGGAGGCCGCGATCGGTGCCGCAATCCCGAGGTCTGGACGGATTCATCCCATGGCTTGGGCGCGTTCATGGAAGATGAGCCGGTCGAAATTGTAGGCGATATTGGCCAGGATGAGTTTCGCTTCGGCCCGCGCGATGCCGATGGTGCGGATGAACAGGCCGAACCTGTTCTTCTGGTGGGCGAAGACGTGTTCGACATGGGCACGGATCGACGATTTCGCGGCATTGGCCCGCGCGATATTGTGCGGCATCGGCTTGTCCGCCGGCTTGCGCCTGTGGATGCGTCTGACCAGCATCCTTGAAGCCAGCCATTTCTCATTCTTCTGCGAGCGATAGGCGCTGTCGGCCCAGACCTCCGAGGAGGAATTCTGTGTGCTCACTAGTCGCGACAGCATCCGCCCATCCGGTTGCGCGGCCGAGGTCACCGCACTCTCCCGGATGAAGCCGAAGCGCCAGTCGATCGCGACATGGGATTTGTAGCCGAACACCGGCAGCGCAATCTGGGGCAGTGGCGTGCCGTCCGGCCGATACCGGATCTTGCCGCCGATCTTGAGCGTTCATCGCGCGTCCGTGTCTTTTTGCGCCGCCTTGTGGGGCTCGTCCGGCCAGATCTCACGCGCTGTCTTGCCGGCCTTGATCGCTTCCTTCTCCGCATCCGTGTTCCGCTGCTTCGGCGCCGGCACCAGCGACGCATCGACGATCTGGCCCGACATCGGGATGTAGCCCTTCTTCTGCAATTGCCAGTCGAACGCCTTCATCACCTGCTTCAGCGTGCCGGTCTCGGTCAATTTGTTACGGAACAGCCGGATCGTGTTCTCATCCGGCGTCGGCCCGCCAAGATCAAAGCGCAGGAAGCGCATCCAGGACAGGCGGTCCCGGATCATGAACTCCATCCTGGCATCGCTCAGATTGTGCTGGGTCTGAAGGATCAGCGTCTTGAACATCGAAACAGGGTCGAAGGGCGGGCGGCCACCCCTGGCTCCGTCGCAATAGCCCAGCCCTTCAACCAGCTAGCCACGGAAATGCTCGAAATCGACCGTCGCTTCCAGAACCTCCAGCGGGTCCCCGGTCTTGCTCAGACGCTCAAGATGCTCCGAGAGCCCGAATAGCGACCACGCCTCCATCCACCCGCCTCCAATTCACGACCCGCTCAGTGAATCACGAATTCAACAACCTTCACAGGGTTATTGCGGGTGTCCAGCTCTAACCAACTAGTGTCGCGAGTACTGGCACTACCAGCGCAGTCGCCAGCGCCGTCAGGCCGACACCGAGCGCAGCGTAGGCGCCAGCTTCCGGATCACGCGCGACTGCCTCGGCGGCCCCGATCCCGCTGCCTGCCACACCCGCAGCAAGGCCGAAGGCTCGATGATCCTCGATTCCGAACCAACCCAATAGCGGACGCGCTGCAATCGCAACAATCACTCCGCCGGCGATCGCAAACACCGCCGCAAGCGAAGGGGAGGCACCGATCTCTTGCGCAACCACCATCGCGATCGGCGTTGTTGCCGCTTTTGGCGCCATTGCCAAACCTAACACACTGGTTCCACCTAAAACTTTCAAAACCAGCGGGCCAGAAATTGCCGCGGTCAGTGCGCCGGAGGTGAGAGAGACGAAAATTGCCGCACTATCGCGTATGATCGCGCTCAAATTACGCGCGAGTGGCACACCGAGCGCGACCGTCGCGGGTCCGAGCAGCCAGGCCAATGGCTCCGATCCGCGTGCATAGGTCGGATAAGGCACACGCCCAGCTGCCAACCCGGCCATTATGACTAAGATCGTCAAAAGAGTTGGGTTCAGCGCCGGGTGTTTCACCCGACGCGTCATCCATAGCGCCGCCTCAAAAATCAGCATAGTGGCGGCGGTAAACCCAAATTCGGGCAACATACCGTGAAGCACCTCACTCATGGCCGCAGACCACCTGCAACACGGCGCGTCGCGAACGGGCCTGCAACCCAAGCACCAGCTGCATTGTCAGCCCCGTCACCACGAGTGCGAGCAGCGAGGAGACGATCAGAGCCGTCACTACCGCTGGCCAAGCCCCCCGCAGCGGGCCGAAGCTGGTCATCACCCCCACGCCTGCAGGCACGAAGAACAGCGCATAGCGGCGCATTAGCAGCGTTCCCGCCTCACTAGCTGCCACCGCAACTCGCCCGCGATGCGCCGTGAGCAACGCCGCCAGAACCACCATGCCCATCAGCGCTCCCGGCAACCGCACCGGCAGCAGCGGCGCGAGGGCGCCGCCCACCTCAAGGCAAGCTAACATGACGAGAAACCCGAATATGAGGCGACCCGCCCGCCGCGCAGCAGGCGCCAGCCCTTTCGTCTGAAACTCAGCAATCCGGCGCATCTCTCTCTCCTCATCACCCGATCCTATTTGCGCCTGCCGTTACCCATGCTGTAGAAGCAGAAATCACAATTCATTTTTGCTCTGGGAGCACAAGCAAGCCGTATGGACGAACTCGCCCGACTCCGCGCCTTCGTTCGTGCCGCCGAACTTGGCAGCTTTTCCGGCGCCGCACGCGAGGCCCGACTGCCGCCGTCTTCGGTTTCACGCGCCATTGCCTCTCTTGAAGGCGAACTCGGCGCTGCGTTGTTCAACCGCTCCACCCGCAAGCTGCATCTCACCGAGGTCGGTTTCGCCTTTCTCGAACGGGCCCGCCGCGTGCTTGCCGAACTCGACGAAGCCCGCGCCGTCGCCGCCGATCTCAACGCCCGGCCACAGGGCCTGCTGCGCCTCAACGTGCCATCCGCCTTCGGCCGGTTGCATGTCATGCCGTTTCTGCCGGGCTTCGCTGCTGCCTGGCCCGACATCCGCATCGACCTCACCCTTAACGATACGGTGGTCGACATCATCGAATCGGGAACCGATCTCGCCATCCGCATCGGCGCGCTGGAGGAAAGCCGGCTGATCGCCCGCAAGCTCGCGCCGCACCGCCGGGTGCTCTGCGCCTCCCCTGCCCTGCTCGCCCGGTACGATCCGATCGGCAGTCCCGACGATCTCTTCCGCCTGCCGCATCTCCTCTTCGCCTTGCAACCACACGACCGCTGGCTGCTGACCGACCCGGCGGGACAACGGCACGACATACCGCTCACCGGCCGTATTCGCCTGAATGACAGTGAGGCCCTGCTCGCCGCGACCCGGGCGGGGCTTGGGGCGGCCCTGCTGCCGGGCTGGATCGCCGGTGCCGCGTTGCGCGCGGGCGAACTGGTCCGCCTGCTGCCCGATCATCAGGCGATGTTCTGGCCTGGCGAGCGCTTCATCTGGGCGGTTTATCCACCCAAGCGGGTGGTCCCACCCAAGGTGCGTGCTTTCATCGACGGTTTTGCTGCCCATCTCGGCACGCCGCCCTATTGGGAATGCGACGCCAGGACGACCTGAACCACCTGCCGGCACCTATTGCTTCGCGCTCTCATGGTTGCCAGAACAACCATCAGGGCTGTCAGGAGAGCTGAACGTGTTGAAAATCGCGATCATCGGCGGCGGCTATGTCGGTCTGGTTTCGGCAGCCTGTTTCGCCGAATTCGGTGTGAGCGTGATGGTCGCGGAAACCGATCCAGGACGGCTCGGCCGGCTGCATCGCGGCGAGATCCCGATCTATGAACCTGGGCTCGATCCGCTGGTGGCGCGCAACCGCGCCGCTGGCCGGCTTGGATTCACCGGCAATATCGAAGAGGCTATCGCGGGGGCCGAGGCTGTTTTCATCGCCGTGGGCACACCCGCCCGCCGCGGCGGCGGCCATGCCGACCTGTCTTATGTGTTTGCAGCTACCGAGCAGGTGTTGGCGGCACTCGATCATTCAACCGTATTGGTCACCAAATCCACCGTCCCGGTCGGCACCGGCCGCCGACTTGCCGCCCTCGCTGCCGCCCGCCGCCCCGACCTCTCGATCGACGTCGCCTCGAATCCCGAATTCCTGCGCGAGGGCAGCGCGATCGGCGATTTCATGCGGCCGGACCGCGTTGTCGTCGGCGCCGAGACCGAGCGCGCCCGCGAGGTGCTGCGCGCGCTCTACCGCCCGCTGAACCTGATCGAGACGCCAATCCTGATCACCACCCTCGAGACCGCCGAACTCATCAAATACGCCGCCAACGCCTTCCTTGCGATGAAGGTTACCTTCATCAACGAGATGGCCGATCTCTGCGAGGCAGTAGGGGCGGATGTGCACGGGGTTGCCCGCGGCATGGGGCTCGACCGGCGGATCGGCGCCAAATTCCTTCACCCCGGCCCCGGCTTCGGCGGCTCCTGCTTCCCAAAGGACACGCTGGCCCTCGCCCGCATCGCGCAGGACGCCCGCGCCCCCTCCCGGCTGACCGAAGCGGTGGTGGCGGTGAACGAGGCACGCAAGGCCGGCCTCGGACGGCGCATCCTGGATGCCGCTGGCGGCTCGGTGCGCGGCATGCGCATTGCCGTGCTCGGCCTGGCCTTCAAGCCCGAAACCGACGATATGCGGGACTCACCCGCCATTCCCACAATCGAAGCACTGGCAGATGACGGCGGCGAAATCATCGCCTATGATCCGGCAGCGATGGATGCGGCAAAAGCGCTGCTGCCAGACTGTGTAAGCTACGCCGAAACCGCCACAACGGCGATCGACGGCGCCGCGATCCTGGTTGTGCTGACCGAGTGGAACGAATTCCGTGCCCTCTCGCCAGAGTGGCTGGCTGCGCGGATGCAGGGACGACTGATTGTCGACCTGCGCAATATTTTTGATCCGGAGGCAATTCGTGCCGCCGGCTTTGTTTATCACGGCGTGGGCCGTGGCGGCGTTTCACATTTTGCCGCCGGTCCGGAATTTGAGCAGGACAGGGAGTATTTTGATGAGTGAATTAATCGCCGCGGCCCCTGCCGCAGGCGCGCAGCCGGAAATCGCGATGGCTGGCGCCTATCCGGATTTTGCAAACCCCGAGTTGCTTGCTGCCATCCCCCTCGATGCGCGAACCGTGATCGATGTCGGCTGCAGTGGCGGCGCGCTCGGCGCCGCCTATTTGCGGCTCAACCCACGTGCCCGCGTCCTCGGTGTCGATGCTGACACAACAGCACTCGAACTGGCCCGGACACGGCTGACCGAGGTTGCTCTCTGCGACATTGAGACGGATGATTTTCCTTTCGACCTGTCCGGTGGCGTCGACGTCCTGGTCTATGGCGACGTGCTCGAACACATGGCCGATCCCTGGGCGGTGCTATCCCGGCATCTCCGCCACCTGAACCCAGGTGGATCGGTGATCGTCTGCTTTCCCAATGTGGAGCACTGGAGCATCGTCTATCGCCTGTTCACCGGCCAATTCGACTACGATCATCACGGCCTGCTCGATCGCACCCATCTGCGCTTCTTCACCGCCCGCAGCATGCGGGCCCTGCTCGAACAGGTAGGGCTGACACCGTGCGATGTCCGCTCCCGCCCGAGCGACCAGGGGCCGGCATCCCGCTTCGTCGAGGCCATCACCCCCGCCCTCGCAGCTCTCGGCATTGCCCCGTCCGAATATCTCGACCGCGCCACACCTGTGCAGTTCATCTGGCGGGCCAGCCGCAACCCGCGCGAGCGCCTCGTGGTGATCTCCACAATGCTGCCGCCGCAAGGCGGGGTCTCCGATGTACGAGTGATTGAACCGGCCGCAGCCCTTGCGTCCGATCCCACCGTCTTCAGTGCGGTGCGGGAAGAGGCCGAGATCGCCCGCGTCATCGACGGCTCACCGCACATCGCCGTGCTGCATCGCCCGCTCCTGGTGGGCGATGCCGGCCGCGCCCGCGTCCGCGCGCTGATCGATCGCGGCTTCCTCGTTGTTACCGAGTTCGACGATCACCCTGATTTCCTTGCTGCCCGCGGCATCGATGTGAATGACCTGCTCACATTCACCGGTGTCCACGCGATCCAGACCAGCACCGAACCTCTCGCGGCCACCCTGTCCGCATGGAATTCCGAGATCGCGGTCTTTCCCAACGCGATCCGCGACCTTGAGCCGCCCGCAAATTTTACCAACCCCGACCGCCTGACCATGTTTTTCGGCGCGCTCAACCGCGAAGAGGACTGGGGGCCCTTTATCCCGGTGCTCAACGAAGTGCTGCGCGCCGTGGGCCCCCGCCTGCACATACACGTCATGCACGACCGCGGTTTCTTCGATGCCCTGGAAACACCGCATAAGGACTTCGTGCCGATCTCCGACTACGTAACCTACCGCAAGCACCTTTCGGGTTGCGAGATCAGCTTCATGCCGCTGGCAGACACGACGTTCAACCGCAGCAAGTCCGACCTGAAATTCATCGAAGCAGCCGCCGCCCGCGTGATTCCTCTCGCCAGTTCGGTAGTCTACGGCGCCTCGCTTCGTGATGGCGAAACCGGGCTGCTCTTTACCTCGCCGGACCATCTGCGCATGCAGCTCCTCCGTCTGCTCGCCTATCCCGAGGCCGCCCGCCGCCTGGCTGACGCCGCCCGCGCCGAGATCGCCGCCAACCGCATGCTGGCCTACCAGGTCCGCGCGCGGACCGACTGGTATCGCTCCCTCTGGGCCCGTCGCGAGGAACTCGACGCAGCACTCCGCGCCCGCGTTCCTGCCCTTTTCATGTAACGAAGAGACGCCAACTCCCGGCCATGACGACCACCCCGCTCCAACCCGCCACCGCCCCGGCAATCCGCGTCCACTGGCCGGATGCGCCGGCGGCGCCGCAGGATCTCGTCTGCCCGAATTGCGGCGCCGAAGGCCCCAAGCCCCGCCTGCTCGACGTCGCCTGGACTGCGCCCAAGCTGCCTCGCGGCGACCGCAAGCCGGTATTCGCCTGCCCCGCCTGCACCGCCCGCTTCTATCCGCCGCTGCGCGTGCCCAATTATGGCGACCCCGACGTGATGGACTGGGGCTGGCACCAGTTTCACATCCAGCAAGGCGCCGGCCTCGTTGCCATCACCCGCCTGCTCGGCCGTATCGCCCGCCCTGGCGGCACGCGCTGCCTCGAAATAGGCTGCGGCTACGGTTTCGGCCTCGACTTTGCCCGCCACGCGATGGGCTGGACCTGCCTCGGCATCGACCCGTCGCCAATGGCCCATGTCGGCGCCGCCGATCTCGGTCTCGACATCATCGACGGCTATTTCCCCGACGCGCTGCCCGATGCCAAACCTTGGGACGTCATCGCCGCGACCGAGGTGATCGAACACGTCCAGCGTCCCGCCGCGCTGATCGCCGAGCTGCGGGCCCGTCTGGCACCGGACGGCATTCTGTTGCTCACCACCCCCGACGGCGCGGCGATCGACCGCGCGACACCGGAAACCGATCTCGCCCAGCTGCTCGCCCCCGGCATCCACATGGTCTTCCAGACCGAGGCGAGCCTGCGCCGCCTGCTCGAAGCTGCCGGCTTCGCCAATGTCCGTGTCGCCCGCGAGGGGCTCACCCTGGTCGCCTATGCCGGCGCCACCCGTGGCGCACTGGCCGAGGACGATGCCGCCCAGCGCCCCCGTTTCCGCGCCTGGCTCGCCGATCGTGCCCGCGCCCTCGATCCCGCCTCCGATCCCGGCCTCGGCTTCGCCGCCCGCGCCCTGTTCGAGGCAGCGATCGATCTCGACTGGCCGGCCGCAGCCGCCGCGCGCTCCCATCTATGGCCGGCCATCCGCGCCCGCTACGGCTTCGAGCCCGACACGCTGGAGACCATCCCGGCGGACTGGATGAGCTTGCCCCTTGCCCGGCTGAACGAGGTCATGCCGCTCAATCTCGGCATGATCCTGCACGCCGAGGCCAGCCGCCTGCGCGCTGATCGCGCCACGCGGCCGCGCGCCGGCGCCGTGTTCGCCCTCGCCGGCGATGCCGCCGCCGCCCTGCATGAAGCCCTCGCCCGCCTCACGCTAAATGATGCGCTGGCTACCCAGCTCGCCTTCCGCGCGGCCGCCGAAGCGGCGCTCGAAGCCGCCCGCGTCGCCGCCCCCGAAACCCATGGCCGCTTCGCCGTCCTTGCGACCCGCGACGCACCAGAGGCCGAGCGGCGCGACGTGCTATGGCGCGGCGTGATAGAACTGGTGAACGCCGGCGCGCCAGAGCGCGCCCGTGCGCTGATGCAGGAAGAGGGTCTCACCGAACCCGGCCCCGAACTGCCACCCGCAACGGTGCAGGACGCGCTGATTGTACTGGGACAACTCGCCCTCGGCCCGGGTGGCGACCCGCACCGCGCCATCGCTCTCGCCGATCGGCTCGGCGCCGACACGCCCTCCAGCCCCGGTGCGCCATTCCTTCTGGGGGCGATCGTCCGCCTGTCGAATGACGGTGAGGAAGCCTCCCTCGTCCCGTTGCTGCACCGCACCGCCCAACTCTGCGCGGGCCGCACCGACGCGCTCGGCACCGACGCCTCGAACGCGCTTGCCGGTGCCATCGAGCGCCATGCCGACCCGGTCGAGATTCCTCTGCTGCTCCGTCCGTTGCGGATTGACCCGAGACGCCGGGTCGAGGCGGTGCTCACCGCCTTCACCCGCCTCGTCGCCGCCGCCCGGCACGAAGAGGCGGTGGCGATGGCCGATGCCGAGAACATCGTCAGCCACGCGGTCGCCCGCGACGATGCAATCGGCCGCGACACCCGCCGCGCCCTCGCACTGCTCGACCTTGCCACCGGCGATCCCGCGGATATTCCGTCCCGGCTGTCCGGCCTCGCGCTCGATCACGCAACACAGCGGGAAATGGTGATCGATGGGTTCTGCCGTCTAGTAAACAACGGCCGTTACGCCGACGCCGCCCGCTATGCCGAAACCTCTGGCGTGGAGACGCTGGCCGCCACCGGCGATCCGGCCGATCCGACCCGCATCGCCGCGGTAAGCGCCCTTGCCATTCTCGACCTCGTCACCGGCGATCCGGCCCACGCCCCAGCCCGCATCGCCGCAGTGCCGGTCTCACCCGAGCGGCGCCGCCAGATCACGCTCGGCGCCTTCGTGACACTGGTCAACCGCGCCCGCTACGACGAGGCCGTGACTATCGCCGAATCCGCCCCCGTCACCACCTGGGCCGCGATAGACGATGCCGACGGACATGATGCCGCGATCGCCATGATTGCCCTCACCCTGGTCGCCGGCGATCCCGTCATGCTGCCCGCCCTGCTCGAAGGCCTGCCGCATCTCGATCACGCCGCAAGAGGCGATGCTCTGGTCCAGGGCGCGCTCCGCCTGCTGCATCTCAACCGGCCCGACGAGGCCAGCAGCCTGATCGCCCCAGTCGACGAAGCCGCCCTCGCCCCACCGGCCCGGATCGAACTGCTCGCCGCAAGGGCAGGCTGCGCCGTCGCAACGGGCGACATCGGCAATGTGATCCTCCTCCTGGAGCGGCTGGAAGCCGAAGGTGCGCCGGCAGACCGCATCGCCGGACTCGCGCTCGGCACCTTTACCCAAGCGGTGAATGCCGGAGATTTCGCGGCGGCATCCCTGCTGCGCCGCCGCATCGAGCCCGCTTTCGCCGGTTTCACCCCGGCAACGAACGAGACGCTGCGCGGCGCTGGCTTCGCCCTCGGCCTGCTCGAACTTCAAGAGCCAGCCCGCCCGCATCGCGCCGAACTTGCCTTTGCCGCAGTCCGCCGCGGTTTTGCTGCCGATCTCGCTGCCGGAGAAGCGGCGCCACTACTGTTCTGGGAGGCGCTGCGCGGCGAGATGATCGCCTTGCATCGCACCGGCCGCGCCGCCGAAGCCACGGCTCTGGGCCGGGCGATGCTGACGCGCTATGACGGCGCTCCCGACAGTCTCAGGACCGAACTGGCCGCACCCGCCCCATGAACACTGCCCAGCTTCTCCGCCTCACTTGGCGCGGCCTCCGCGACGCCTGGAACCTCGTCATCATGAGTGTCGCAGCCGTAATCGGCCGGCTGCGCAGCCCACACCAGGTCATTGCCCGCAAGCCCGATCGGGGCATCGAGCTTGGACCTCGTGTTGTTCTCTTCCTGCACTGGGACCGCGGCGGGCGCGTGCGCGAGGCACTGTTCGATTACATCGCCCAACTCGCTGCCTCCGGTCGGTCAGTGGTCTTCCTGACCAATGCCGGTGAGCTCGATCCTTCCGCCGAAGCGCGCCTGCTCGACATTTGCGCCGGCATTCTCGTGCGGCGAAACATCGGCTATGATTTTGGTGGCTGGCGCGACGCGATCGAGACGCTCGATCTCCCGCGTGCCGGGACCGAGGAGATCATCATCGCCAATGACAGCATTTTCGGTCCGATCCGCCCGATCGACTCGATGCTTCTCCGGCTGGACTACGACGAAGCCGATGTCTGGGGCCTCACCGAGAGCTGGCAGCGCCGCTACCACCTGCAGTCCTATTTCGTCGCCTTCGGCCCGCGCGCCCTCCGCAGCCCCGCCTTCCGCCGCTTCTGGTCGGGCGTGATCCCTGCGCCGTCGAAAGCCTATGTGATCGGCAAATACGAGGTCGGCCTGACCCAGGCGATGATTCGTGGCGGGCTGCGCGTCGCCGCACTCTGGCCCTATGAGGCGCTGACCCGGCAGATCACGCGCGATCAGCTCGCGCCCTATCTCGATATCGAGCCCGGCGGCCGCGCCGACCCGCACGATCTCACCCGCTGGCTGCACATCCTCCGGCTGCGCGACGCCATCGCCCGCCGCCGCCCGCTGAACCCGACCTCGGATCTCTGGCGCCATTTGCTGCTGTCCGGCTATCCGTTCATCAAGCGCGAGTTGTTGCGCGACAACCCCACGAGGGTCGAAGATATCGGCGACTGGGCCGATCTGCTGCGCGATGAACTCGGCGCCGACCCGGCTCCCATCCTTGCTGACCTGCGCATGATGCTGCGCGGCGACGCGCCATGATCGCGCGCGCAACACCGCAAGGCTGCGCGCCATGTTGAAAAAACTTTCCGGAGCGCGAATGTACGCCCGGCTCGTCGCCGTGCTGGCCTGGACAATGGCACTCCTGCCGGTCCAGCTCCTGCTGATCCGTCAACCGGGCCGGGCCAAGCAGGCTCTGCCGCTGCGCTACTGGGGCGGCGTCGCCCGCATCCTCGGCCTCGAACTCCAGGTCATCGGCCGGCTCGCCGAAACCGAGAGCCGTCCTGTCCTGTTTGTCTCGAACCACACATCATGGCTCGACATCGTTGCCCTCGGCGCGGTGCTACCGGCCTGTTTCATCGCCAAGGCGGATGTCGGGCGCTGGCCTGGCATCAGCGCCGTCGCCCGTGCCGGCCGCACCATCTTCGTCAGCCGCGCGCGCTCGGGCGCCGGGCGCGAGCGCACCGAACTCGCCGAACGCCTCGCCGCCGGCGACAGCCTGATTCTCTTCCCCGAGGGCACCACGTCCGACGGCGCACGGGTGCTGCCCTTCCGCTCCAGCTTCCTCGCACTTGCCGAAACCGACCCGTCGCCGCTGATCCAGCCCGTCACCATCGTCTACGACCGGATGGATTCGCTGCCCGTCTGCCGCCGCAACCGCCCGCGCATCGCCTGGTATGGCGATATGGAGATCGCCTCGCACTACGCCGAACTCGGCCGGCACGATTGGCGCGCGACCATCGTGCTTGACGACCCGATCGAGCTGGACGGCGGCCGCAAGGCGCTGACCGCGACCCTCGAACGACAGATCGCGGCCCGCGCCGCCGCAATCCGCCAGGGTCGCTTCCCGGGCCCCTTCACGAAAGCATAACTCGAAATCGCTTGACAGCGCCGCCCTCCGATCTGCGATAGTTACGATCATGGAATCGGGAGTGATCTCATTCTTTCGCGCTTGACCCGACCGGCATACCGGCACATCCACAGGGCAAACCTTTGCCCGGATGAACTGGAATGACCGAGACCGCCTCCCGCCGCACGCTGCACATCACCACCTGGGGCTGCCAGATGAACGTCTACGACAGTGGACGCATGGCGGACGTCCTGCGCCCACTCGGCTACCAGCAGGTCGCAACGCAGGATGCGGACATGGTGATCCTCAACACCTGCCACATCCGCGAGCGTGCCTCGGAAAAACTGTTCTCCGAGCTCGGCCGCCTGCGCGCGCTCAAGGAATCCCGCGGCGGCGCGATGATGATCGCCGTCGCCGGCTGCGTCGCCCAGGCAGAGGGCGCCGAAATCATCGCCCGCGCTCCGCATGTCGATCTCGTGGTCGGCTCGCAGGCCTATTACCGCCTGCCTGAGCTGATCGCCGAGATCGAGGCCAAGCGCCGCGCCGTGATCGATACCGACTTCCCCGCCGCGCAGAAATTCGACCTGCTGCCCGAGGACCAGGCAAGCCAGGGCCCGATCGCCTTCCTCGCCATCCAGGAAGGCTGCGACAAGTTCTGCACCTTCTGCGTCGTCCCCTACACGCGCGGCGCCGAGGCCAGCCGGCCGGCCGCCGCCATCCTCGCCGAGGCCCGTCGCCTCGTCGCCGGCGGGGCGCGCGAGATCGCCCTGCTCGGCCAAAACGTCAATGCCTGGCACGGCAAGGCGCCTGACGGCTCCACCTGGAATCTCGCCCGCCTGCTCGCCGAACTCGCCGACATCGACGGCCTCGCCCGGCTGCGCTACACCACCTCCCACCCGCGCGACATGGACGCCGCACTGATCGCCTCCCATCGCGACAATCCGAAACTCATGCCCTTCCTGCACCTGCCCGTGCAATCCGGCTCGGATGCCGTCCTCGCCCGCATGAACCGCCGCCACGATGCCGACCTTTTCCGCCGTATCGTCGGCGAGCTGCGCGCGGCCCGGCCGGACATCGCGCTGTCGTCCGATTTCATCGTCGGCTTCCCCGGCGAGACCGATGCCGATTTCGCCGCGACAATGCAGCTCGTCCGCGAAACCGGCTTTGCCCTGGCCTACAGCTTCAAATATTCCCGCCGCCCCGGCACGCCCGCCGCCGACGCCGCCGACCAGATCGACGAGGCGGTGAAGGATGCCCGCCTGCAGGAACTTCAGGCCGTGCTGCGCGACCAGCAGCACGGCTTCAACCGCGCCCAGGTCGGCCGCAGCTTCGAGGTCCTCTTCACCGGCACCGGCCGCCATCCCGGCCAGTCCGCCGGCCGCTCGCCCTACCTGCAACCCGTTGTGGTCAACGATGCCGACATCGTGCCGGGGACTCTCCACACGGTGAAAATCGTGCAGTCCAACCCCAATTCTCTCATGGCCAGTCTCATACAGGAGCAGATCGCCGCTTGAGCCAGATCGTCACATCACAGCCGCCAAGGCTGTCCCGCACCCTCACCTTCAACGACAACGGGTTGCTCTCCATCCTGCTCGGCGATCACGACCGCAACCTCGCCCGTCTTGAAAAGCGGCTTCATGTCCGGCTCGCCTGCCGCGGCAATCGGGTGTCGATCTCGGGCGAACCCGACCAGGTTGCCGCCGCCGAAACCGCGCTTTCGGCACTCTACGACCGTCTCGCCCGCGGCGAGCAGATCTCCGGCGCCGAGGTCGATGCCGCCGCCCGCCTGGTCGATCCCACCGCCGAGCCCCGGCTGCCGCTGTCCGACCTGCCGGCCATCCGCACCCGCAAGGGCGTGGTCGGCCCGCGCAGCCCCGGCCAGGCCGCCTATATCGAGGAGCTTTCCCGCCACGAGATGGTCTTCGGCATCGGACCCGCCGGCACCGGCAAGACCTATCTAGCCGTCGCCCAGGCCGTTGCCATGCTCACCTCCGGCCGCGTCGACCGCATCGTCCTCTCCCGCCCAGCGGTCGAGGCCGGCGAACGCCTCGGCTTCCTCCCCGGCGACATGAAGGAAAAGGTCGATCCCTATCTTCGCCCGCTCTACGACGCGCTGCAGGACATGATGCCCGGCGAGGTCATGGCCCGCCGCATGACCGCCGGCGAGATCGAGATCGCCCCCCTCGCCTTCATGCGCGGCCGCACCCTCGCGCATGCGTTCGTCATCCTCGACGAGGCTCAGAACACTACTCCGGCGCAGATGAAGATGTTCCTCACCCGCATGGGTGAGGGCACACGGATGGTCATCACCGGCGACCTCTCGCAGATCGACCTGCCGCCCGGCAGCCGCTCGGGCCTTGCCGACGCGCTGGAGACGCTGGAAGGCGTGTCCGGCATTGGCGTCACCCGCTTCAATGCCAGCGATGTGGTGCGCCACCCGCTGGTCGCCCGCATCGTCGAGGCCTACGACCACCGTTCGGAGGCGCAGCGCGAGCGCGCGCGGGATCTGTGAACGAGCCTCCAAGTAGCCCCCCCCGCGGCGCCGCGCTGCGGGGGCTCATCCACATTGCCGAGCCCCGCTGGCGCCGCTTCGTGCCGGACGCCGAGCGCGTGGTCGCGCGCGCGCTTGAAGCTGCCGGCGCCGCCTGCCCGGTCATCCTCGCCGATAACCGCACGGTGAAGGCGCTGAACGCGCGCGACCGCGGCCGCAACAAGGCGACCAACGTCCTCACCTACGAGATGCCGCCGGAGATCATCCTTGCCCTCGGCGTCGTCCTGCGCGAGGCCCGCGCCGCACGCCGCCGCCCGGCGCACCATCTCGCCCATCTCGTCGTCCACGGCGCGCTCCACCTCGCCGGCGAGGATCACCACGAAGCCGGCGAGGCCCGCCGCATGGAGCGCCTCGAAGCTCGTCTGCTGCACCGCCTAGGCGTGCCCAACCCCTGGAAATATGCGTCATGACAGCGCGCAGGGCTGGCGTGGCGGCTGCGCGCCGAAGCGAAAAAAATCATCGGCGGAACCGGAGACTGCGCCGATGAGTGGGTCGTGGTTCTCACGCCTGCTCAGCAAGATGCGCGAGCAGCCCGATCTGCGCCGGCAGATCGGCGAGCTGATGGAAGAAGCCGCGGAGGAAGCCGGCGGCGATGAGGGCGGCACCGGGCTCGACCGCCAGGAACGCGCGCTGATCGCCAATGTCCTCCGCCTGCGCGGCATCACCGCCGACGACGTGATGATCCCCCGCGCCGACATCGTCGCCATGCGCGCCGACGTCACGCTGGACCAGGCGATCGACCAGATCCGCCGCGAGGGCCATTCCCGCATGCCCGTCTTCGGCGAGCATCTCGACGACATTCTTGGCATGGTCCACATCAAGGATGTGGTCGGTTACACCGGCCGCGCCGAGGCCTTCTCGCTCCGCGCCATCCTCCGCCGCCCGCTGATGGTCGCCCCCCAGATCCCGGTCCTCGACCTGCTGCTGCAGATGCGCCAGCGGCGCACCCATCTCGCTCTGGTCATCGACGAATATGGCGGCGTCGACGGGCTCGTCACCATCGAGGACCTCGTCGAGACCATCGTCGGCGACATCGACGACGAGCACGACGAGATCGAGGGCCCGCTGATGATCGACCGTGACGACGGCGCGGTCGATCTCAACGCCCGCCTTCCGGTGGAGGATTTCACCGCCAGGTTCGGCGACTTCCTGACCGACGAGGAAAAGGAAGCCGATCTCGACACAGTGGGCGGCCTCGTCTTCACACTCGCCGGACGCGTGCCCACCCGCGGCGAGATCATCGCCCACCCCGCGGGTATCGAGTTCCTGGTCCTCGACGCCGATGCCCGCCGCATTCGCCGCCTGCGCGCCCGCCGCATCGCCCCCGAAACAGACTAATCGGATCATCCTTACCTTACCGTCCCGGCAAGGGTCTTTTGCTGCCCCCGTGCCTACCGCGCCGCAGCGCGCGGGCACAGATAGGGGAAGCAGATCACCAACCAAGGACAATCATCATGACCCGCAACATCCTGCTCAAGCTGCCCATCGTTCTGGCTCTTGCCGTTGCACCCGCACACGCAGCAGCAACGCATGACGTACCCTGGTTCACTCTTCACGCCTCAGCCCGTCAGGCCGCGATTGCGACCTGCGCCGCCAATCCCGGCGATCTCGCGGCAAGCCCGGACTGCATCAACGCCAATACGGCCGCCCACGAGGCACTCGCCAGCGAACTCTGATCCGTAACCTTCGTCTTGCGAGCGGTGCCGATCGCCGCGATGCTGCACTGCAGCAAAAGCAAATCGGCGTCGATCGCAAATCTGCTAATGATCTGCGCAGACAGTTTTCCCTGAACTTGGCAAAATAAAATCCCGATCCGATCAGGCGCTGAAGCCTGATCGGATCAGGCGATTGCCGTCGGCCTCCCTCTCGAGGTTACGAGAAGCGGCCGTCCGCATCGGAACCCGGTTGCATGCCGTCATATCCCTCCACCACCACAACATCAGCGGCTGAGGCACCTGCCCGCAGCGCCTTCGCCTTTGCGTATTCGGGCGAGTGATAGCAGGCCAGCGCGGTCGCACGGTCTGGAAACTCCAGCACCACGATGCGGGACCTCATGCTTCCCTCGACTGCCTCCACCGTTCCGCCGCGCACCAAGAACCTCGCACCGTATTTTGCGAATGCTACCGCATTCTCGCGCACGTAAGCCGCATAAGCCTCAGGATCGCTCACATCGACGCTCGCGATCCAATATCCCTTCGCCATTTCCCCGCTCCATCCGACTGCTGACTGATCATTCGCGCTCAGCGCAAAACATGACATGGCAAAATCACATCGTAAAACCCGTCTGCGCCAACACACATCATGATGTCACTACAGCAGGTAGACTTCATCGAAAAATTTACCGGATGCTCTGAAGTGGGTTGTTCGCTGTATAGAAGCGGCGTTTCTATTTCATATATTCAATAATAAAATTACGATTTTTTCTAAACCATATCTTATCTTGAATAATTTAAAATATATAATAAAATTTAATTATCGAAAAGATAATCTATATCATAAATCACTGATCTATCCAATAATCAAAACGCCTGCAGGCGTTATCATATCATATCCATATGTAAATAATATTATCATGGTTTTTTCTTTATTTTGATACATATTATTCAAATAACGGCAACCTGTAAGGAAAAATCTGCCTGATATGGGTTTGAGAATCGTGGTTCGGTTATTGCCTCAGTGATCCGGGTTGATGGTCGCCGCTACGACTTGATTGTTCGAGAGCGAGAGGAAGAGGAGGGCAACATGACATTTTCAACAACACGGCG
Organism: Acidiphilium sp. C61; assembly: GCF_905116885.1. NCBI lineage: Bacteria > Pseudomonadati > Pseudomonadota > Alphaproteobacteria > Acetobacterales > Acidocellaceae > Acidiphilium > Acidiphilium sp. C61. The sequence continues at coordinate 669,329 of NZ_CAJHNI010000005.1, forward strand.
CGGCGCGCTCACCCTGTTCGGCGCCGGCATGACCGCCGCAACCCTCGGCGTCCCCGGCGATGCGGAAGCGGCGAATGTGCTCGACGGCATCCGCGGCCGCGGCTTCATCCGCATCGCCATCGCCAACGAGGTGCCTTATGGCTTCATGAACGCGGACGGCCAGGCGCACGGCATCGCCCCCGACGTGGCGAAACACGTCCTCGGCGAAATCGGCATCCACCGCCAGCAATGGGTTGTCACCCCTTTCGGCTCGCTGATCCCCGGCCTCAAGGCCCGCCGCTTCGACATGGTCGCCGCCAGCCAGAACGTGCTGCCGGCGCGCTGCACCCAGGTCGCGTTCTCGGTCATCAATTCGAGCTATGGCGAGGGCCTGCTGGTCAAGGCCGGCAACCCGCTCGGCATCCATGGCTATGACTGGTTCCTCAAGCACCGCGACAAGAAATTCGCGATCGTCGCCGGCGCCGACGAACTCCGCTTCGCCCACGCCGTTGGCATCCATGACAGCCAGATCGTCAATCTCAGCGCCAATGCCGACGCGCTCTCCGCCGTGGCCGATGGCCGCGTCGCCGCCTATGCCGCGACCGGCCTTACGGTCGCCCGCCTCGCCCGCCACAGCAAGGCGGTCGAACCCGCCGCCCCATTCACTCAGCCCGTGGTGCATGGACATTCGGTGCGCAGCTACGGTGCCTTCAGCTTCCGCAAGGACGAGACCTCCCTCCTCACCGCCTTCGACAAGGCGCTCGACGCCTACAAGAAAACCGACGCCTGGGCCCACACGCTGATGAAATATGGCCTGACGAAGCAGGACGTCGAAGCCGCCCGCCAGATGACCACGGCGGATCGCTGCAAGGCGTGACGATCGGCGCGGCGGAGCAGACCTGATGCACTGGACCGGCTTCATCGCCCCGCTCGCGCGCGGCGCATGGATCACGGCCGAGATCACGGCATATTCGACGGTGCTGGGCGCGGCCCTGTCCTTCGCCGCCGGTCTCGGCCGCGTCTCGCGCGGCCGCGCCGCCCGCGTCACCGCCGCAGTCTATATCGAGATCTTCCGCGGCACCTCGCTACTGGTCCAGATGTTCTGGCTCTATTATGCGCTGCCCCTGCTCGGCCCCTCGCTGTCGCCAATGGTCAGCGGCGTGCTCGCCCTCTCGCTCAATATCGGCGCCTATGGCGCCGAGGTCGTGCGCGGCGCCATCAACGCCGTTCCGCCCGAGCAGTGGGAAGCCTCGACCGCGCTCAGTTTGACCCGCCGCCAGGCGCTCTGGCGGATCATCATGCCCCAAGCCCTCGCCGAGATGATGCCGCCCTTCGGCAATCTCGCGATCCAGAACCTGAAGGACACCTCGCTGGTCTCGCTGATCACCATCAGCGACCTCACCTTCCATGCCGATGCGCTGCGCAACCTCACCCTCGCCAGCACGCCGATCTACACGCTGACCCTGCTGATGTATTTCGGCATGGCACTGGTGCTGACGGTGATGATCCGACTGATCGAGCGCTGGAGTCGCCGCCACCTCGCCCCGGCACGGGGTGCGCACGCATGATCTACGGCATCCACTGGAATCTCCACACCCCGCTCGCCTTCGCGATGTCGATCCTGCCGATCCTGCTGATCGGCATGAAGGTCACGGTGGAGGCGACCATTCTCGGCTTCCTGGTCGCCCTGCTGCTCGGCCTCGTCCTCGCGCTACTGCGGCGGGTGCCGCTGCGGACCATCGCCTGGCCCACCGCGGTGGTGATCGAGTTCCTCCGCGACACGCCGCTGCTCGTGCAGCTCTTCTTTCTCTATTACGTGCTGCCGAAATACGGCGTCACCCTGCCCGCCCTGTTCACCGGCGTTCTCGCCCTCGGCGTGCAGTACAGCGCCTACACGTCCGAGGTCTACCGCGCCGGGCTCGATGCGATCGATCGCGGCCAGGTCGAGGCGGCGACGGCGCTGAACCTCTCCCGCGCGCGGCTCTACCGCACCATCATCCTGCCGCAGGCGGTCCCGCGCATCATCCCCGCGCTCGGCAACTACCTTGTCTCGATGATGAAGGACACGCCGGTGCTCTCGACCGTGACGGTGATGGAAATGCTCAACCTCGCCCAGATCATCGGCGACCGAACCTATCGTTACCTCATCCCGCTGACCATCGTCGGCGCCCTGTTCCTGCTGCTGACGGTGATCGCCAGCACCACCGTCAACCGGCTCGAGCGGGTGCTGCCCAAGGAAGGAGTTCCATTGCGATGAGCCCGCCCGCCGAACCCGGGACGGCCCCGGACGAGATCATCCGCTTCGAAACCGTCACGAAGCGCTTCGGCCCGCTTACCGTGCTCGACGAGTTCGACTTCCACGTCGCCCCCGGCGAGAAGGTGACGCTGATCGGCCCGTCCGGCTCCGGCAAATCCACCGTGCTGCGCATCCTGATGACACTGGAGCCGTTCCAGAAAGGCCGCGTCGAGCTCGACGGCATTTCCTATCACGAACCCGGCGGCAAGGGTCCGTTCAAGGCCTCGCCGCGACATTTGCGCGAGATCCGCACCCGCGTCGGCATGGTGTTCCAGGGCTTCAACCTGTTCCCGCACATGACCGTGCTGCGCAACATCATCGAGGCGCCCGTCGCCGTGCTGAAGATCCCGAAGGAGGAGGCGATCGAGCGGGCGATGGGCTTGCTCGACCTCGTCGGCCTCGCCGACAAGAAGGACGCCTATCCCCGCCAGCTTTCGGGCGGCCAGAAGCAGCGCGTCGCGATCGCCCGCGCCCTCGCCATGCGTCCGCGGGTGATCCTGTTCGACGAACCGACCTCGGCGCTTGATCCGCAGCTCGTCGGCGAGGTGCTGAACGTCATCCGCGACCTCGCGCACGAGCACGATCTGACCATGCTGATGGTCACCCACGAAATGCGCTTCGCCCGCGAAATCTCGGACCGCGTCTGCTTCTTCGACCAGGGCCGCATCGCCGAGCAGGGCTCGCCGGAGGAGATTTTCAGCGAACCGCGCGAAGATCGCACCCGCGAATTCCTGCAATCCGTGCTTGGCTGATTGGTCTCGGGCGCTCGTTACTTATCGCCCCCTTGGCCGTGGCATCCAAAATAGAGCACCGCAGATCGACCAGGTATGGTCGGGGCATCATACGTACTGTATTCGTCAACGAAGCCAGTTTTTCCGATCTGCCCGACCATCTCGCATGCCATATCTGGCCTGAAGCGGGCATGATCCGGGCGGCGGGCCGCAGACTTTGAAACTGACGTCTGCCATTGCCGAAGGAACATAGGACCGATGACCACCGACACCCCCCGCAAGCCTGGCCGGCTGTTCTTTGCGAATCCCGGCCCGACCAACATACCTGACTCGGTATTGCGGGCGATGGACCGGCCAACAACCGATTTCATGAGCGCCGATTTCATCGACATCTATGACCGCGCAGTTGCGGGACTGAAACGGCTGCTGTTCACCACCGGCGAGGTGTTCATCTACACCTCCAGCGGCCACGGCGCCTGGGAAGCAACGCTGCAGAACCTGTTCTCGCCGGGTGATCGCATCCTGATGCCCGATGCAGGGTATTTCTCCCGCGTCTGGGGGGCGATGGCGCGCACGCTCGGGCTTGAAGTCGAGATGCCGGAAGCCGACTGGCGGCGTGGCCCCGATATCAGCGCGATCGCCGACCGGCTCGCCGCCGACACCGCGCACGACATCAAGGCGATCTGCATCGTCCATAACGAAACCTCGACCGGCGTGGCGGTGCCTCTGCCCGAAATCCGCGCCGCGCTGGACGAAGCCGGCCACCCGGCGCTGCTGCTGGTCGACACCATCTCCTCCTTCGGCTCGTTCGAATTTCGGATGGTGGACTGGGGGATCGACGCCGTGGTCGGCGGCAGCCAGAAGGGTCTGATGCTGCCCGCCGGCCTCGCCTTCACTGCGGTGAGCGAGAAGGCACTCGCCGCCCATGCCGAGGCACGGCTGGCAAGGTTCTATTTCGACTGGACCCGGATGATGGCGCGCCGGCATCGCAGCTTCGCCGGCACCGTGCCGATCGCCCCGTTTTATGGCCTGTTGGAAGCCGTGCGGCTCATCGAGGCGGAAGGGGTCGAAGCGGTATGGCGCCGGCATCATCGCCTCGCGGAAGCAACGCGGCGGGCGGCATCGGTCTGGAGTGGCAATCAGGGTGTGGCGTTCTTCTGCACCGATCAGGCTCGTCGGTCGGATTCGGTGACCGCAATCCTGATGCCCGAGGGTCACGACGGCGAAGCGGTGCGCCGGATCGCCTATGAACGCTTCAACGTCTCGCTCGGCGCCGGACTCGATCCGCTCGGCGGCAAGGTGTTCCGCATCGGCCATATGGGCGATCTGAACGAGCCCATGCTGCTGGGCACGCTCGGCGTGGTCGAGATGGCGCTGCGCCTCGCCCGCGTGCCGCACGCCCGCGGCGGCGTCGATGCGGCGATCGACTATCTTGGCGCCGGCTGAACCTGCACCAATTTGCACCTGACCGGCCGAGCCACTTGTTGAGTCTCGCAGCCGCTCAGGGTAATCAGACGAAGCGGGCCGGGTTAGCACAGCGGTAGTGCAGCGGTTTTGTAAACCGAAGGTCGGGGGTTCAAATCCCTCACCCGGCACCAGCCCTCCACCAGGTCCGATTTTGAGCGCTCTTGGCAACAGGCGGGCAAATCGCCCGGCCTGTTGTCCTGAAATTTCAAACGGTCGCGATCGGCGTTACTGGTGAGCCGACAGCGCCTGGCAGACGCAAGGGGGGGGCGGTCAGCAGGAACCTCGATCGACCGTTGGTTCGCAACCAGTCTGCGAGCGGCGTAAGATGCCATAGCTCGCCGAGATGGATCCCGTTCTTGAACAGGCAGTGTTCGTGGATCGGCAGAACCGAACAGCACTCGTCGGCGCCGGGTTGCGCCGGGAAGGCTTCGACGGCGTAATTGTCAGCAATCAGCACGGCGAGGCCACTTTCCGTGATCCAGTTCAGCAACCGGGAATCACGGCCGTTCAGAACTGCACAGGCTCCATGAAGGACTGTTGCATCCGGTTTGCGGTCCATGTCGAGGAGAAGCTGGGCAAAACCCGTATGCAGGCAGACCATGTCTCCGGTTTCGACCTCGACACGATCGGCCTCGATCACCCGCATGAGTTCATCATAGCCGACCAGGGTGCGGGCATCGCCATAATGGGCTCGCAGGTCGATCATCACGCCGCGCCCCTGCACCCCGCGACTGGCCATCCGCTCAATGCCCAACGCCCCGGCATTCGATGTGCTGTGTCGCCTCATCGCGGTCTGAATGCCGGCGTCCTTGCCATCCTCAGGTCCAACAATATGCTCTCCAGCACGGAAACCATTGTAAAATACTTTCTCTAGAATCCCATCTCCGTCGACGTCGAACAGACCGCCGACATGGGACAGTGCATCCCATTGCGTCGAATATTGCAGATGGATGATTGCCAGATCATCATTGAACACATCGGTTCGCGCACGCTCCGGGCCTGTCAGCGTGCAATTGAAATTGGGCCGATCCCCTCGCAAGGTTGGCCGCAGAACCGGCGGATGTCGCCGTTCATTGAGCAGGTTGCCGCCGGGATAATCGAGCGGCAGACTGAGACAGAAGACAAGTCCCTCACGCGCTTCAGCAAGCCCCTGCCGCACGTTTTCCGGCGTGATCAGGTTGAGGCGGCCATTCTGGTCATCCGGTCCGAAATCCCCCCAATTCGACCCTTCAGGTCGATGACGCCAGCGCGGGTTGGCCATTTCATTTCCCCTCTATCCATGTGTTGGCATTGCATTGATCAACAACATCAAGCGCGTTTAAGGGCAATCGTGAAGCCGCAAGCACGCCGAATTTTCACGTCCGACTCGCTCGCCAGATCCGACGACATCTCCAGATCGGCTTGCCAATGGCTTATGATATGATATTTCGATAATTATGGAAAAATCGCATCGTGGTCAGGAAGGGCGAGACATCGCCTGGATGGTGGCGGCTCTCTCTGCCCTTGCACACGAGCATCGGCTTGCGATCTATCGTCTGCTGGTTGAAGCAGGCCCGGTCGGGTTACCCGCAGGTGAGATTGCGGATCGCCTCGACATTGTGCCGTCATCCCTGACATTTCACGTTCAGGCCCTAGCAAGAGCCGATCTGATCACACAGCGGCGGGCGAGCCGCAACGTGATCTATGCGGCCGATTTTTCCGCCATGAACGATCTTTTGTCCTATCTGGCCAAAAATTGCTGTGGTCAGGATCCTTTCATCCATCCCGCATTGTGCGATCCCTGTCTTACGGCAACGCAACAAAGTCCGGAGCGGTCGGATGAGCATTTTACCTAATTATCAGTCCCGCGGGGGCCGAATGCAAAACCAAGGCAGCCGCATAAACCGACAAGGAACCGTATTGTGAGTGTTACGATCTATCATAATCCCGCCTGCGGCACATCACGCAACGTCCTGGGCCTTATCCGCAATGCGGGGATCGAGCCGATCGTGATCGAGTATCTGAAAACACCGCCAGGCCGCGAGCAATTGCGCGACCTGATCACGCGGATGGGAGTACCCACGCGCGCCATCCTGCGCGAAAAGGGAACACCCTATGCCGAACTTGGCCTCGACGACGATAAATTGACCGACGATGCACTTCTCGATGCGATGATGGCGCATCCGATCCTGATCAACCGGCCGATTGTGGTAACCGACAATGCCGTGCGTCTCTGCCGTCCTTCGGAAACGGTGCTCGACATTCTGCCCGCCCCCCAGCGGGGCGCCTTCGTCAAGGAAGACGGCCAGCAGGTGATAGACAACGCCGTTCAGAAACAACCCTGAACCTCCAGCTCATGGAGCACTTTCCGATCCTGATGGATCGGATGTAGTGCCCTATCATATTGATAAACAGAGCATCTTTATCCGACCAGATGACCCATCCGATCGGGCGATGCTCTAAGCCGGAAGAAAAATCATGCTCGCCTTCGCGATTTTCATCGCCACGCTCGTGCTCGTCATCTGGCAGCCCCGCGGCCTTGGCATCGGCTGGAGCGCGATGGCCGGCGCGGTGGTCGATCTCGCGCTCGGCATTGTCCACTGGCGGAATATTCCCACCGTCTGGCACATCGTCTGGAACGCGACTTTCACTTTCGTCGCGCTGATCGTGATTTCGTTGCTGCTCGACGAGGCTGGCTTCTTTCGCTGGGCGGCGCTGCATGTCGCTCGCTGGGGACGAGGGCGCGGGCGATGGCTCCTGCCACTGGTCGTGCTGCTGGGTTTCGTGATTTCTGCTGTCTTCGCCAATGACGGGGCCGCCCTGCTGCTGACGCCGATCGTCATGGCGATTCTCGCCAGCCTCGAATTTCCCCCCGCGGCGGCACTCGCCTTCATCATCGCGACCGGCTTCGTCGCAGATACGACGAGTCTGCCGCTCGTCATCTCCAACCTCGTCAACATCGTCAGCGCCAATTTCTTCGGGATCGGCTTCAACCGCTACGCCCTGGTGATGGTTCCGGTCGATTTCGTCGCCCTCGCCGCGACGCTGGCCGTGCTGATGCTCTGCTACGGCAAAGCCTCCAACCGGCACTACGATGTCACCGAACTCGAAACCCCGGCACACGCCATTCACGACCACGTGGTCTTCCGCGCCGCGTGGCCGGTGCTGATCCTGCTGCTCGCAGCCTATTTCGTCACCGCGCCGCTGGGTGTGCCCGTTTCCTACGTGACGATCGCCGGCGCGCTCGTATTGCTCGCACTTGCGGCCCGCTGGCCCGCTGGCGGCCGCCGTGTGATTGATGTCGGGCGCGTGTTGCATGGCGCACCCTGGCAGGTCGTGATCTTCAGCCTCGGGATGTATCTGGTTGTCTACGGGCTACGCAACGCCGGGCTCACCGGCCATCTCGCCGCCCTGCTGCGGATCTTCGCCGCGCATGGGATCTGGGCCGCCTCGCTCGGCACTGGCATCCTCGCTGCCCTGCTCTCCTCGGTGATGAACAACCTGCCGAGCGTGCTGGTCGGCGCGCTGGCCATCGCCCATGTTCACGCCTCCACCACGATTCGCGACGCGATGGTCTATGCCAATGTCATCGGCTGCGATCTCGGCCCCAAGCTCACCCCGATCGGCAGCCTCGCGACGCTGCTTTGGCTGCATGTCCTTGCCGGCAAGGGAGTGCGGATCGGCTGGGGCGAATACATGCGTATCGGCCTGCTGATCACGCCGCCGGTTCTGCTGGCGGCACTGGCCGCACTGGCATTCTGGCTACCGATGACCTTTTCAGCCGGCCACGGATAACGTCCGGTGGTTTGATAATCATCAGTAGCTTATTCTGCCATTGACGCAGCCGCTTCCGGTTGCCCGGCTGCCGGGCGGGTTTCGTCTTTCTGCGCAAGCACAAGACGCGCACGCAGCCCGGGCTGGTTATCCTCAAGCAACAAGGTCCCGCCGTGCAACTGCGCAATCGCCGACACGAGAGCCAGGCCCAACCCAGATCCCGGCGTGGAACGGGCCGACTCCGCGCGGTAAAAACGCTCGGTCGCGCGGGATAGGTCAGCTTCGGGAATTCCGGGCCCGTGATCAGCGACGATAATTTCCACACGCCCCCCGCCAGCGTGAGCGGAAATCGTTACCTTGTCCGCCTGGCTGGAAAACTTGATGGCGTTGTCGAGCAGATTCGCGACAGCCTGCTGGAGCATGTCGCGATCACCGAAAAGCGGAATTGATTTGGGCCAATTCCTGAGAATCGAAATGCCGCGCTCATCTGCAAGAGCGTCAAAGAATTCGGCGAGATCATCTAGCACAGGTGCAAGATCGATATCCCTGAAAGCCGATCGCCTGGCTCCCGCCTCAATTTCCGCGATGCGCAGCAACGCCTGAAAGACGTTCACGATTCCGTCGAGATCAAGGGTCGCACGCTCGACCGCGTTGCGCAGTTCCTCACTGGTGCGGGCATGTGATGCAGCGTCCTCAAGCCGTGTGCGCGCCCGGGTGATAGGCGTACGGAGATCATGCGCGATCGCGTTGGAGACCTCGCGAACGCCGTCCATCAGCTTGGCAATCCGGTCGAGCATATCGTTGATCGTTTCGGCGAGTTCGTCGAACTCGTCGCCATTGCCGGAGCGGCGTACCCGCCGGGTCAGATCTCCCCGGGCAATCGCACGCGTGATGCCGGATATATCCGCAAGCGAACGCTTGAACAGGCCGCGAATGACGATGGCGCCGAGAACCCCCAGAAACGCCATAGCCGCCAGCGCCCAGAGAAGACCGTCCCGCAAGATACGTCGCAACTGCGCGCGCGTGCTGACGTCCCGCCCAACAAGCAACTGAAAGCCACCGGGTAGTTCGTAATATCGAATCAGTGCCGTCGATTTTCGCCCTCCCCGTTCGAGCGGCACCTGATACCAGACATGCGCGGTGGTGATTCCTTGCGGCCAACGGCTCATGTTGCCGGCAATCCGGTTGCCAAGGGGATCAACCAGCAAATAGATGGCGTGATCGTTTATGTCCTCGCTGATCCGGCTATCCAGCGTGATAACCAGAGCGGTCAGCCCGCCGGCCTCGAAATGAGTGGCAAGACTACGGGCATCCACCCGTATCGCTTCGTGGGTCTGCCGCCCCAGAAGGCCGATCGTTGAATAATAGAGCGAGCCCGCGAGCACGATGGCCGATATGCCGAAAACAAGGGCATAGAACACCGCGAAACGGACCCCCGCCGAACGCAGGAGTCGGTTCTGCACTCCCCGCGGTTGAAGCGGATCCTGCCCCTCTGTCGTACCGGATAGAGACCTTGCCACCGACGGGCCTTAGGGTTCCTCAACGCGAAGCATATAGCCAGCGTTACGCACCGTATGCAGCAAGGGCAAATCGAACGGCTTGTCGATTTTCTGGCGAAGCCGCGAAATGTGCACATCGATCACATTGGTCTGCGGATCGAAGTGATAGTCCCACACGCCCTCGAGAAGCATGGTTCGCGTGACGACCTGGCCGGCATGGCGCATAAGATATTCGAGCAACCGGAACTCACGCGGCTGAAGATCTATCTTCTGGCCAGCGCGCTTCACACCCCGGGACAGCAGATCCATTTCGAGATCTCCCACCGCAAGGCGCGTCGAAGGCCCCTCGCCCTTGCCACGCCGCGCCATCGCCTCGACACGCGCCAGCAATTCCGCGAATGCGAATGGCTTGGTGAGATAGTCGTCTCCCCCCGCCTTCAGTCCCTTGACCCGGTCATCCACCTCCCCGAGCGCAGACAGAAACAGGACGGGTGTCGCGTTATCCTGAGCACGAAGCGTCTCAAGCAGCCGCAGCCCGTCGATCCCGCCAGGGAGCATTCGGTCGAGAATGATTGCGTCAAAATTCTCGGACGCAGCCATGAACAAGCCATCACGGCCATTATCGGCATGCTCGACAGTATGCCCGGCCTCCCGCAAGCCTTTAACTACAAAGCCGCCGACATCCTTGTCATCCTCAACAACCAATATCCTCATGATTGCCCCCCAAATTCAGCAGGCCCAAAGGCACCTGTTACAAATTGTGTCCACATCTTGCGATTTTTTTGCCTCCGAAAAGCAACTCTTGCGAACGGCACCGCTATGACCCCGGAATTTCATCATCTGCTTTTGCCACGTAAATGAGACTTTGTCCTGATGGCAAGATTATCGACAACGACGCGCGGCCCCGGCAAATGGCCGAGACCGAAGCGCCATATCTCATGACTTGTACAATATTCATCCGCATGATTTTGTCCCGTATCGCGCAAAAGACAACGACGAGCGAAAAATTTTTAATTCAATATTTTATGATACGTATCTAAAGAAATTGAATTCAAAGTAAATTTTTCATCATAAAAAATTTTATTGAATTTTTATTGTATATTATATCTGTTAAATTTCCAATGAATCGATATATGCGCCGATTTACATATGATGAAATCAATGCCCATCGACGCCTAATTATTTTCAAACAAGACCCCAAACAAATCACTCCGGCAATCCTTACTCACGCCAGATCGATTTTCATGCCATACGATTTCGACACGTGATAACTAAAATGCACTTTCTAAAGCGTTTCATCAACGTTACGAGTTATGCACATTCATAAAACATATTTTGGAAGAAACGGGGTTTTATTGGTAATTTTTTATTATTCATGAAATTGATAAGTAAAATTATTATGATTAATTTTTTGTCATTTTGTAGGAAATATCTTTGTGACCAATATTTTATAAATATATCACAAATAATTGTAAATAGAACTTTTCAATAATTGATATTTATTATTGGCGGCAAATCTCTTGTCGCTGCACGACGACCTCCCATCATATAACCTTAGATAGTAATCCATAAAATTATTGGTTGCATTGAATTACCCGAGGGCCTGTCCATCGGATCGGAAGCCTCTCTTTCGCTTTTGCCGAAAACTTGCCACAATTGCATCGAGATGATTTTATATGGGTCCTGTGCGGCGCTGGATGACGATGGTGTCTTGTTGCTTGGTCCATCCGGATCAGGCAAATCTGACTTATTGCTGAGACTTCTCGATCGGGGATTTTCGCTCGTTTCCGATGATCAAGTCAGCATCGAAGGCGAATTCGCATCGGCGCCTCCGTCGCTTTTGGGTATCATAGAGTTGCGGGGCTTGGGTCTATTCAAGGTTCCCGCGACCAGAATCGCCCGCTTGCGTTTGGCCGTGCAGCTTGGGAACGAACAAGATCGCTTGCCGTTCCCTAAGCGCAATGCTGAGCTGAATGTCCCGGAAATCTTCATAGATCCGCGCCTGGATTCAGCGCCTATCAAGGTCCAATGGGCTCTCGACACCATCGCCGGGCGTCGGGAGCAAGTTTGCGGGTGCTTTGTATCATGAGGGATCAACCCAGCCGGTTGATTATCGTAACCGGACTGTCAGGTGCCGGCCGTAATTCCGGCTTGAGGGCACTGGAGGACATCGGCTATGAGGCCGTGGATAATCCGCCTCTGGCGATTGTCGAAACCCTCGCCCGGGTGGACAGGCCTCTTGCTGTGGGGATCGACACACGCACAAGGGATTTTTCCGTCGAGGATGTCCTATCCACAATCGATCGCCTGCGCTCCAGCGCCTCTGTCCATCCGGAATTGCTGTTCCTGACTGCCAGCCCGGAAGCCTTGCAGCGTCGGTTCAGCGAGACCAGAAGGCGACATCCTCTGGCGCTGACAGGCAAGGTGACAGAGGGAATCGAAGCCGAGCAGGCTCTGACGCTTCCCCTTCGGAACGCTGCGGATTGGGTCATAGATACATCGCAATTGTCATTGACCAGCCTGCGTCAAATTATCGAGCAGAGGTTTGGCCTCGGCGGCCCAGGCATGACCATCACCCTGGTATCGTTTGGCTTTCCTTCCGGATTGCCTCAGGAGGCTGACCTCGTCATCGACACGCGCTTCCTGCGAAACCCGCATTACATACCGGATCTGCGGGAAAAGACCGGGCTTGACCCTGCCGTGAGAACCTATATCTCGGAGGATCCTGACTTCCCAGAGTTCTACGAGCGGGTCGGTGGCCTGATTGAGTTCCTGTTACCGCGCTTTGTTCGTGAGGGCAAAAAATACGTAATGATCGCAATTGGTTGTACTGGCGGAAAACATCGCTCGGTTTCGCTTGTCGAAATGCTCGGGACAAGGCTGAGCGACAGGGGATGGGGTGTGCTCGTCGAGCATCGCAATCTGGACATGAAATCTGTCGTGGTCCCGCACGACAACGCAACCGGCAATGCTGCCAGCCAGCCAACGGTCGGAGTTGAAAAATGATCGGTATGGTGCTGGTCAGTCATGGCAACCTTGGTGTTGCGCTGCGGGAAGCCCTCGAACATGTCGTTGGGCCTCAGCGTAATATCGCGACCGTTTCCGTTGAGGCCGATGCCGATATAGAGACGCAACGGAAGGAGATCGCGGAACGCGTGTCGGATGTCGATGCCGGCGACGGCGTCGTCGTGCTGACTGACATGTTCGGCGGTACGCCATGCAATCTGGCCATGAGTATGCTTGACCGGGATGACGTGGAGGTCATCGCGGGTGTGAACCTGCCGATGCTCGTCAAACTGGCCAAAATACGCGGATCATACAACCTGTCTGATGCCGTTCACTGTGCTGAGGAAGCAGGCCGTAAATATATTGCCTGCGGATCAGACATTCTCCACCCATCGGCTCCGAAACGCGCCTGCGGATGAATACAGATCAATCGCCTGTTCGGCTGACTCAAACAGTCACGATCACCAATACCCGCGGACTCCACGCCCGAGCTGCCGCCAAGCTTGTAACCCTTGCAGAAAAATTCAGTGCGGCACTGGAGGTATCTCGGGATGGTCAAACCGTCTCCGCGCAGTCGATCATGGGATTGATGATGCTTGGCGCTGGGCTTGGATCGACTGTCGAGATTTCAGCAGAGGGATGGGATGCCAAAGAAGCCCTCGCTGCGGTGGTGGAACTGGTCGAGGCGGGGTTTTATGAGACGGGCTAAAAAGTACGAATAGTGCGCCAACAGAAACAGGCTCTGGATATTTCCAGAGCCTGTTTTTTTATGGACACAGAACTCAGTTTTTACGGTTACCCATGAACTGCAGGAGAAACAGGAACAGGTTAATGAAATTCAAATATAACTGAAGCGCATCATATACACTTCGCTTCGCTGCTACATCGTCGCCGAAGCGGGATCCATATTGGAGATAATCCGCTTTGATTCTTTGCGTATCGTAAGCGGCGAGGCCAGTGAAAATCAGAACGCCAATCGCACTGATCGCGAATTGCACCACAGGGGAGTGCAGAAAAATATTTACGATCATGGCAACCAGCAGTCCAATGACACCCATCACCAGGAAACTGCCGAATTTGGTAAGGTCATTCCGCGTCGTGTAGCCGTAAAGGCTCATGCTGCCAAAGGTAACGGCCGTGACAAAGAATGTCGTCAGAATAGACTGGCCGGTATAGACAAGGAAGATATTGGTTAGGCTCGCCCCCATCACAGCGCAGAACGCCCAGAACAGTGCCTGAGCCTGCGTCGTGCTGAGTTTGTTCACACCGAACGACATCACGAGCATGAACCCGAGCGGCGCGAAAATGCTGATATAAGCCAATATTCCCGGCTGACGTATCATCGCGCCGCCAGGCGCCGCCACAAGGGGGTAAAAGGCGTTGATAAGGCCGGTATTGGCGATTGCGTAGGAGACGATCGCCGTCAGCAGAAGGCCAGACGCCATCCAATTATAGACCCGCAGCATGTATGCCCGCAGGCCTTCGTCCAGAACGCCTGTACCTGCCGCAACCGATGCGCTGCGATAGGAACGCATGTCAGGACCCATAGCCATGATTGCTTGCCACTCCTCGTCAGGCGGCGGAATGCCACCATCAGCCTTATTTTGGCCATTCGCGCCCGCCGATCAAGCATAATCGGCGGGCGGAGGATGAGATCGGTGTAACGATTTGGCGTTTGGAGGGAATTCAGCTCAGCGACGCAGGCCGAGACGACCGATCAGGGCTTCGTAACGCTTCACATCCTGACGCTTGACATAGTCCAGAAGGCGGCGCCGGCGACCGACGAGCATGAGGAGGCCGCGGCGCGAGTGGAAATCCTTCGCATGCGTCTTCAGATGCTCGGTGAGATTGACAATCCGTTCGGTCAGAAGCGCAACCTGCACTTCCGGGCTGCCCGTGTCGCTGGGCTGTTTCGCGTATTCGCCAATCAGTTCCTGCCGGCGATCCGGTGTAATCGACATCGGATATACTCCTGTTTTTAAAGTTAAAGCACGCGTTCAGGCTTGAGCAGGCCGTCACCCAGCCGGCCCAGAGCCACAAAACGGCCGCTCGTCATCAGCCGTGCCAACCCACCATTGGGATCACATGACGGATGAATCCGCCCCATGAACTGAACAAGGCTCAACGCCTGGCCATTTCCAAGGGCAGCAGCTTCCGTTTCGGTCAGGGCCAGAGCCGGGATGTCGTCCAGCGCGGTCCCGACGGGAAGCAGGAAACTCGAATCAGCACCGGGGCTATCGCCGGAATCGGTAATCTTGTCCAGCGGAATCGCCGCCGCCTCCTCGAACGGACCAACGGAAAGTCGACGCAGCGCAGCTATGTGGCCGACCGTGTTCACCGCCAGCGCCACATCGCGCGCGAGCGATCGCATGTAGACGCCTTTCCCCGATTCGACCTCGAAGATGGCATGATCTGCATCAGGCCGGTCAACCAGTTCAAACCGCGACACCTGTGCCGGGCGAGGCGGCAATTCAGGAGCCAACCCGGCGCGGGCTAGGTCATACGCCCGTTCACCACCAATCTTGATGGCCGAGAAAGCGGGCGGCACCTGCATGATATTGCCCCGGAACCTCCCCAGAACCCCCTCGATTGCAGATGTTTCCGGACGTATGGCCGATGTCGCGACAACGGCCCCATCGGCATCGTCGGTGTCACGGGCCTCACCGAAACAAAGGGTGAAGCGATAGCGCTTGGAGCCGTCCATGACGTAGGGCACCATCTTCGTTGCCCGCCCAAGGGCTATTGGCAACACCCCCGTCGCCAGCGGATCGAGTGTACCGCCATGACCGACTTTGGCTGCCTGCAATGCCCGTTTGATGCGAGCCACAGCGTGAGCGCTGGTGATCCCTTGCGGCTTGTCCAGTATGATCCAGCCATCGATGATGCGTCCGCGTTTCTGCCGCGGCTGATGAGGCGCCATGTTATCCTGCAATGTCTTTGGGGTGCTGCGCCTGATAGCGAAGCCGGCATGGCGTGGCAAACGCTGCAGGCTTCGGTCAGCGAAATCAGGCCTGATTGATGTCGATCAGGGCTTGCCGGATCTTCCGGCCACGTAAAACCTTGTCTTCGATGTAGGCCGCGTCGCCCCAACGAACAGCCCGCGCCATAGCCTGCGCGTCTTCGGTGAATCGCGCGAGCATTTCCAGCAGAGCTTCCCGGTTGTTCAGGAAGACGTCCCGCCACATCGTGGGGTCGGATGCCGCAATACGCGTGAAATCCCGGAAACCGGAGGCCGCAAACTGCAGGACTTCCTTCCTCGTCTCGTCCGCCAGATCATCCGCTGTCCCGCAAATCGTAAACGCGATCAGGTGGGGCAGATGGCTTACGATGGCCACGACACGATCGTGATGGGCTGCGTCCATCACGCTCACCATCGCGCCGGCGCGCTCCCAAAACAGCCTCATGCGGGCAACGGCGTCCTGGTCAGTCCCGGTTACGGGCGTCAGGAGGCACCAGCGTCCCTTGAAAAGATCCGCGAAGCCGGCATCGGGGCCGGAAAATTCGGTTCCCGCCATCGGATGCGCCGGCACGAAGTGAACCCCATCCGGTAGATGCGGACCGATGTCACGGATGACCGACTGCTTGGTCGAGCCGACATCGCTGACAATTGCGCCCGGCGCGATATGGGGCCCCACGATCTCCGCCAAGGCGGCATAGGCACCGACCGGCGCGCAAAAGATCACGCAGTCGGCCCCCTGCACGGCGCGTGCCGGATCGATCTCGCATTCATCGGCGATGCCGAGTTCGGCTACCCGATCGAGGGTTGCCTGCGTGCGGGCATTGGCCACGACGGTCCGGGCAAGATCCCCGCGTTCGCGGGCAATCCGTGCAATCGATGACCCGATGAGCCCGAAGCCGAGCAGCACAAGCCGGTTGAACAGTGGCTCAGGCATGCTGTCGGCCAAACTCGTCGAGCGCATCAGCCGCAGCGGCGCACTCATCATCGGTCCCGATCGTGATTCTGAGGCATTGCGGCAACCCGTAAGCTGCCACCCGCCGGACGATGATGCCGCGGTTGCGCAGATGCAGGTCCGCGGCGGCGGCGCGATCCGTTGTTTCCATATCGGCAAGCAGGAAATTCGCGCTGCTCGGCCAGACATGGAACCCTGCTCGCTGGATACGGGCCGAGAGTTCGGCCCGCGCCCGGGTATTGTGGCTCCGGCTGCGTTGCACCCACCCCTGCTCGGCCAGCGCCGCAATCCCCGCTGCCGCGGCAGGTCCGCTCACGTTGAAAGGCATCCTCGTCCGGTTGAGCACGTCGATGATCGCCGGCGCTGCATACGCCCATCCGAGCCTCAGGCCACCCAGACCGAAGATCTTGGAAAATGTCCGGGTCATCACCGTGTTTTCACTCGCATCGACCAGGCCGACGCCTGGATCGTAGTCACCGTCTTCGACATATTCCGCATAGGCCGCATCCAGCACCAGCAGGACATGCGATGGCAACTGACGCCGCAGCCGCACGATCTCGGCAGACGGCACGAGCGTGCCGGTGGGGTTGTTGGGGTTGGCCAGGAATACAAGCCGGGTGGCCGGTGTCACTTCGGCGAGCATGGCATCGATATCGGCGGTCAGGTCGCGCTCCGCAGCCTTGCGCACCTCCATGCCCGCGAGCCGCGCAGCGATCTCGTAGATCAGAAACCCATGGCGGCTCATGACCAGTTCGGTGCCCGGCCCGCCATAGGACTGGATGAGCAGGGAAATCAGGTCATCGGACCCGTTGCCGCAAACAATCCTGGCCGGATCGAGATCAAAATGCCGGCCAATCGCGTTGCGCAGTTCGACGGCGCCGCCATCGGGATATCTGTGAATCTTCGACGCAACGGTCTGCAACGCGGCAATAGCACCGGGAGGAGGGCCAAAGGCCCCCTCATTCGACGACAGCTTGATGACCCGGCTTACTCCGTTCAGATGGGATTCACCGCCGACATAGGGCGGCACGGAGAATACGGCGGGCCGAGCCGCAGGCGATCCGGTCATCGCATCATGCCCGATGCGCCGATTGGGCTGGCATAGGCACCAAGCACGACCGGCGGTGCAGGGAACGTCGAAATAGCGCCAAGCCGCGGGTCCTCGCGCGGAATATAGCCATCAACGTCCGCCAGCGCATAAGCCGCCTCCCGCCTCGCAATCCGGCGGATCAGCAACGAACCGACATCGAACCCTGCGTCGCGCAGGATCCCGAGGATCCGTGCAGTGCTGGTATCGGGAACAATCTCGATCCCGATCAGGCTCCTGTCTTCGCCGCTCGCATCCGGAACGAACGACGACACGACATAGGCTTCCGACTGAGGCACCCCTTCACCGCGCTTCGCCCAGAACGGCAACTTCGCGACGATCGACAGCCGCGGGAGGCCGCCATGCATCAGGCCGACCCACCATGCCGCCTGATCGTCATCCTCATCGGATGGGATGGGCAAGACGGCCGCATGGGCAATTTCACTCGTGATGTCTGTGAGTGCCTGCGAGGGCGTGCGATGCCGGCGCATGGACGTCAGCGGTCCGAAATGTTCACGGGCCAGGGCAAGCAAATCAGCCTGACCGCCATCCGCAACGGCAATGACAAGCCCACCCTCGATCATCAGGGCGCCGGAAAAGAGTTCCCGCCAGATCCTTGTGATCGTATGCGGCGGCAGCCCTCCCTCGTGGCGGGCGAGCAGGCGGCGCAGAATCGCGGCCTCGCGGCCAGGCCGGATCATCACACCGCGCTTCCCGCCTTGCGAACGCACACGCTCGATGATTTCCGCGCGCTGCATCAGCATGTCGTGGATACGGTCGTCGAGGGAGTCGATTTCGGCGCGAAGCCGGGACAGCGCCTCCGGGGCGGTGTCCTGAGGAGGTGATGCAGGCGGCATTTCAGACATGGCATTCCAATAAGCTGAATTCGACTTTAACTGATACAGGAGGTTCGCCACACGGCAAGCCCCATCCTTGCCGCATGCTTGGGTTGAGCGCATATCCTGCGAGCCATGGACCACTCACCCTTTCCCGATATTCCCCATCAGAAGGTATCGTTTCCCGATGGCCTTGCTCTGGATTGCGGCGTGACGCTCCAGCGGCTCGAAGTCGCATACCGGACATATGGCACACTCAATGCAGAAAAAAACAACGCGGTTCTGATCTGTCATGCCCTGACGGGCGACCAGTATGTGGCGGAGCAACACCCGCTGACCGGCAAGCCTGGCTGGTGGAACGCGCTGGTGGGGCCGGGCAAGCCAATCGATACACGACGGTTTTTCGTGGTCTGCGCGAATGTTCTGGGCGGCTGCATGGGCTCGACAGGCCCTCGCAGCCCGCGGAACCATGAAACCGACGATGCCTGGTCGGTCGATTTTCCTGCCATCACCATCCAGGACATGGTGAGAGCCCAAAAGAAGCTGATCGACTGGCTGGGAATCGAACGGCTTTTTGCCGTTGTCGGCGGCTCGATGGGCGGCATGCAGGTACTGGCCTGGGCGTCGATGTATCCGGACCAGGTCTTCGCTGCGGTTCCGATCGCGACAGCGCCATACCACTCCGCACAGAACATCGCCTTTCATGAGGTCGGCCGGCAGGCGATCTATACCGACCCGGATTTTCACGACGGTCACTACCGCGCACATGGGGTGATCCCCGCACGCGGGCTCGCTGTCGCCCGCATGACCGCGCACATCACCTATCTTTCCGAAGCGGCGCTGACGCGAAAATTCGGCCGGCGCCTGCAGCGCCAGACCGCCCTCCCCTCGCCGCTGTTCGGAGAGCGTTTCGCCGTCGAGAGCTACCTCGAGCATCAAGGGTCGAGTTTTGTGCGCCGCTTCGATGCGAACTCATATATCGTGATCACGCGGGCGATGGATTATTTCGACCTCGCTGCCGACCATGGAGGATCGCTGGCTGTGGCCTTTCGCCACACGAAATCGCGTTTCCTGCTGGTCTCGTTCAGTTCCGACTGGCTGTTTCCGACCGCCGAAAGCCGAACGATGGCCCGCGCGCTGAACCAGGTCGCCGCAAATGTCAGTTTTGTCGAAATCCTGAGCGACAAGGGACATGATGCCTTCCTGCTCGATGAGCCGGATTTCCACCGCACGGTTGCCGGCTTCATCTCCGGCGCGGCGGAAGCGGCGGGGCTGCAATGAGCCAGGCAACACCGGTGCGGTTCGTTGCCAAAAACCTGCGTGTCGATCTTGAATTGATCGCAGGGATGATCCCCCCGGGCTCCCGCGTGCTTGATATCGGCTGCGGCGATGGGGCGTTGATCGACCTTCTGGCCCGCACCCGGCGATGCGATGCCCGCGGCATCGAGATCGACATGGCCGAAGTCACCCGCGCCGTCGCGCATGGCCTGCCGGTGATGCAGGGAGACGCGGATACCGACCTTATCCATTACCCCGACAACACATTCGATTATGTCGTTCTGTCGCGCACGCTCCAGGCTGTCGAACAGCCGCGCGAAGTGCTGCGCCAGATGCTGCGCGTCGGCACCAGGGCGATCGTCAGCTTTCCGAATTTCGGTCACTGGAGCCTGCGCTGGCAGTTATTCTCGACAGGCCGCATGCCGATGACCACGACGTGGAACCGGATGTGGTACGAGACACCCAACATCCATCCCTGCACGATCCGCGACTTCTTCGACCTCTGTGCGAAGGACCGCTATCAGGTCGAACAATGGCTGGCGGCCGACGAGGCCGGGCGGCGTGCGCCGTGGCGCCGCTTTCCGCTGCTGGCCAATCTGTTCGGCGAGCAGGGTTTGTTCGTGTTGAAGCGCGAACTGGCGATGGAAAGCTGAAACCGGTATCGCGCCGCTCCCCATGGACGCAGTGATTGTCGAAAATCTGACCAAGCGTTTTGGCACTGTCCGCGCCGTCGACAGTGTCAGCTTCCGCCTGCCCGCCGGGACGACTTGCGGCTTGCTGGGAGGAAATGGCGCCGGCAAGACGACCACGATTTCCATGCTTCTCGGTATCCTGGCGCCTGACGCCGGCTCGATCGAGGTGCTCGGACACGATATGGCGCGAGACCGGTTCGCAGCACTCGCCCGGATGAACTATTCCTCACCCTATGTCGCCCTGCCGATGCGGCTGACCGTCAGTGAAAATCTCCGCGTCTACGGCCACCTCTACAACGTGCCTCGGCTTGAGAACCGGATTCGCGAACTGGCGCGGGATTTTGACCTCGAGGGACTCCTCTCGCGCAAGGCGGGAGCCCTTTCAGCGGGGCAAAAAACCCGAGTAGCGTTGGCAAAGTCTCTGATCAACCGACCATCCCTGCTCCTGCTCGATGAACCGACCGCCAGTCTCGATCCAGATACAGCTGATTACGTGCGCGGCGTCCTCGAGCGATATCGCGACGAAACCGGGGCAGCCATTCTGCTCGCGTCGCACAACATGGCCGAGGTCGAACGACTCTGCTCCCAGGTCCTCATGATGAAAGGCGGGCGGATCGTCGACCGCGGCACGCCGGGCGACCTGATCACGCGCTACGGCCGCGACGATCTGGAACAGGTCTTTCTCGCCATCGCGCGCAATCCGGAGACGCTGCCGCCGTGATCGCCGCCCTTCGCCGGATATGGGGTCTGATCTATCGCCATCTCTGCCTTTACCGGCGGTCCTGGCCACGGGTTCTCGAACTCGCCTACTGGCCCACCCTGGAATTGCTGATCTGGGGGTTCACGGCTCAGTTCGTCATGAAGGGCCATGCCGATCTGGCGATCCGCACCGCCGGCGCGCTGATCGGCGGCGTGCTGCTCTGGGAAGTCGCCCTCCGCGCCCAGATGGGTGTTACCATTTCATTCCTGGAAGAAATCTGGTCACGCAATCTCGGCCATGTCTTTGTCAGCCCCCTGCGGCCGCGCGAAATGGTGCTGGCACTGCTTGGCGTCTCGGTCCTGCGCACGGTCGCGGGTCTCACGCCGGCCGCCGGGATCGCTTTCTTTCTCTACGAATTCAATATCTTCACGTTCGGCCCCGCTTTGATCCTGTTTGTCGCCAATCTTTTCCTGATGGGATGGTGGCTTGCGCTCTGCGTGATTTCCCTCCTGTTCCGCTATGGGGCATCGGCTGAGGCGCTCGCCTGGACGCTCGCTTTCGGGCTTACCCCGGTCGCCTGCGTGTTTTATCCGGTCTCGGTTCTGCCGCCATGGCTGCGCCCGGTTGCCGAAGCCCTGCCGGCCGCACATATCTTCGCCGGCATGCGCACCGCGCTGTATCACCACAAGACGGATATCGGCCAGCTTGCGATTGCTGCCGGGCTGAACCTGTTCTGGATGGGCTGCGCCGGTTTGATATTCGCATTGCAGTTCAGGGCAGCCCGCCGCAGCGGCGCTCTGGTCACGATCGGCGAATGATCGTTCACTCCCCCTCCCGCAATCCACGGAATCCAACATGACACCGACGACATTCTGGCTGATACGGCATGCGACCGTGACACCCCAAGCGCTCGCATTGCTCTATGGCCAGATGGATGTCCCGATCTGTGAGTTGCGCCGCGCTCAGGATGCACCCCGCTATGCGGCTCTCGCCCAGTCCCTGCCCCGCCCGGCGCAATGGTTCGTCACGCCGCTATCGCGCACAAGCCTGACCGCGGAGGCCATCATGAACGCCGGATATGGGCCCATCGCGCCTCGCGTGGAGGAAACCCTCATCGAGCAGGATTTCGGAACATGGCAGGGCATGCGGATGGATAAATTCGCAGAACGAGGCGCGCGGCATCCGTTCTGGCCGGTTGGCGGCGATGAACAGCCGCCGGATGGGGAGAGTTTTGCCCAGCTGCGCCAACGGGTGGGCGCGGGCCTTGAGCGGTTGAGCACCGATCATGAAGGGGAACATGTTGTCGCGGTGTCTCATGGTGGTGCCATCCGTGCAGCGGTGGCGCATGCGCTGGATCTGACAGCCCATCAGGCCTTAAGCCTCGCCGTCGAAAATCTGTCGGTGACCCGGCTTGAGCGCCACGATCGCGCCTGGAGGGTCGTCACGGTCAATGAACAAATTTCCATTTGAACGTCAGCCCGATCCGGGCCACATCCGATCAACACCTGTCCAGAGCGGAGACGAGCAATGACGCAACGCAAGACCACGGCATGGCGCCAGGCGCGAAAGACGCTCTATGCCGGGGTTACCGCACTGTCGGTCACAATTCCCCTTGCATCATGCGCCTCGGGTGCCGGCTCGCCGAACGCCGCCCAGGAACTCGTCGACCGGTCGACCCTCACGGTCGAGACAATGCTCGGATCGGGAACCCCATCCGCCGGCCAGGCCACCCAGATGCTGCGAAATGCCAAGGCGGTCGTGGTCTGTCCGCGCATCTTCAAGGCAGGCTTCTTCATCGGCGGCGAAGGTGGAAGCTGCGTTCTGGTTTCACGCGCGGCCGGCGGTTCATGGTCCGATCCCGCCTTCTACACGATGGGGAGCGGCAGCTTCGGCCTTCAGATCGGCGCGCAGGATGCCGAGGTCATCATGCTGCTGATGAACAACACCGCGCTGAACGCCTTTCTCAGCAGCCAGTTCAAGATGGGAGCCGACGCTGGCGTCTCGGTGGCCACGATCGGGGCTGGGATCGGCGGTTCAACCGGAACGGCGCTTGGCGCTGACATCGTCACATTTACCAAGGCGCGCGGGCTTTACGGCGGGATTTCCCTCTCAGGCTCCGTTTTCTCGAACGATGAGGCGCTCGATCAACAATATTACGGGCAGACCGTCGCTCCGCGTCAGATCGTCGTGAACATGGCGGTTAATAATGCAGGCGCCAACCCGCTGCGGGCGATGCTCTCCAGATACGGTGGCTGAAGCCCAACAAGGGCAGGATAGATCCTTTGATGGGATGACATCATCGCAGGTCATCCTGGGGCTGCGCGTTGCCTGATTGCCGGGCCAGGAAACCAAGCGGGTATTCTGGTTCTTTTCTGCCCTC
Source organism: Acidiphilium sp. C61 (assembly GCF_905116885.1). Lineage (NCBI taxonomy): Bacteria > Pseudomonadati > Pseudomonadota > Alphaproteobacteria > Acetobacterales > Acidocellaceae > Acidiphilium > Acidiphilium sp. C61. The sequence continues at coordinate 692,944 of NZ_CAJHNI010000005.1, forward strand.
TGCGTCCGGGCTAGACTGATCGCATGTCGCAATCCGGTGTTGAACCGTTCTGGCGTCGCAAGCGCCTTGGAGAGATGACCCAATCGGAATGGGAATCCCTCTGCGATGGTTGCGGCCGATGCTGCCTGCATAAGCTGAGGGACGAAGAGACCAACGAACTCGCCTTCACGGATGTCTCCTGTCACCAGCTCGACCGGACGACCGGGCGGTGTCTCGACTATAAAAATCGCCTGCACAAGGTTCCCGACTGCACAGCCTTGACACCCGAACTCGTCGACGCGATCGACTGGCTTCCTCCCTCATGCGCGTACCGCCTGGTTGCTGAGGGGCGCGATCTCCCGGATTGGCATCCATTGCGCACGGGCGATCCGGACAGCACGCGCCGGGCTGGGGCATCGGTTGCCGGACGGGTGCGAACTGAGCGAACCGTTGAAAATCTGGAGGATCATATCGTTGAGTGGCCGGTTCTCTGGCCGCGCGCCGGTGATCGCGACGAATAGGATCTTCTGATGCCACACATGCCGTTCAGCATCGCACCGATGGAAGACGCTGAACCTGTCATCGTAGGCGGCCTGCAGGCCACGATTGTCTGGCGGAAAAACAATCGGGCGAGGCGCGTTGCATTGCGGATCGATCCGCAAGCAGGCCGGATTGTCATCACATTGCCGCCGTGCGGATCCCGCCAGGCCGGGTTGGCGCTGCTTCGCGGGCATGAATCGTGGGTTGCCGAACGCCTCGCCTCCCTGCCGCCGGCCCTCGTGATCGCGGATGGAAATGAAATTCCGGTCTTCGGTCAACCGCACAGGATCGTCCACGATCGCGGAACCCGCGGCGGAGCGGCGATCGAGACCCCAGTGATCCGGGTTTCCGGCCATCCGGATTTCCTGGCCCGCCGCGTTCGCGACATGTTGCGCGATCTCGCCTTTCGTGAATTCTCGGCAATGGCACGGCACATGGCGGCGCAATTCCGTGCGCGCCCCGCTGCGGTCCGCATAAAGGACACCCACACCCGATGGGGTAGTTGCACCGCCGATGGAACGATGATGTTCTCATGGCGTCTCATAATGGCGCCACGCTTCGTTCAGGATTATGTTGTCGCACACGAAACGGCTCATTTGCGTCATATGAGTCATGGGCCGGATTTCTGGACGCTGGTGGAGACTCTGACACCATACCGCGCAGAGGCGACAAGCTGGCTGCGTCGCGAAGGGCCCGGACTCCTGCGGATTTCCTGATCGCCACACATCTCAAACCCAATGAACAAGGCCAATCCATGAAAGCAGTCGCCTTTACGCATTCTCTGCCGATCACGGCGGACGACGCGCTGATCGATATCGAGGCTCCGGATCCCGTGCTGCGTGCCCATGATGTCCTGGTCGAGATCCGCGCCGTATCGGTCAATCCGGTCGACACCAAGATCAGGCGCCGCAACGAGCCACTCGGCGAACCCCGGATACTCGGCTTTGACGCCTCGGGCATCGTTCGGGCCGTAGGCCCCGGTGTGACGCGGTTTGGAATCGGCGATGAGGTCTTTTATGCGGGCTCGGTCGATCGCCAGGGCTCCAACGCGCAGTTCCAGGCGGTCGATGAGCGCCTTGTTGCCCGCAAACCCCGCTCCCTCAGCTTTGCCGAGGCCGCGGCGCTGCCGCTGACCACATTGACCGCGTGGGAAATGCTGTTCGACCGCTTCTCCATTCCGAGAGATCGTGTCCATCACGATACGCTGCTGATCGTCGGTGGCGCCGGAGGCGTCGGCTCAATGGCGATCCAGCTAGCGCGCCAGCTCACCGGTCTCGTCGTGGTTGCGACAGCCTCAAGACCCGAAACGATCAACTGGTGCTCCTCACTCGGCGCTCACCACGTCATCGACCACCATCATCCCGTGGCGGCCCAGCTCGAGATGGTCGAAGCCAGCGCGCCGAGCTACATTTTCTGCACCAATCACGTGGAGAAGCACTGGCGCGAACTATGCCATGTGCTGGCCCCCGAAGGGCGGATCGGGCTGATCGAGTCGACCGGCCCGCTCGACATGCACGAGATATTCAACAAATCAGCATCGGTGCATACCGAATACATGTTTGCCCGTTCACTTCACCAGACGGCGCAGATGATCGAGCAACACCACATCCTCCAGTCGGTGAGCCGCCTTGTCGATCAGGAGGTTCTTCGCACGACGATGACGGAAAATTACGGGCCGATCACGGCCGCCAACCTTCGGCGGGCACATGCTGCGATCGAAAGCGGCACAACGCGCGGCAAGATCGTTCTAGAAGGGTTTTGAGTGGATATCATTCTCGCCAGCACATCGGCCACGCGGCAATCGATGCTGCGATCGGCCGGTGTGACGCCGAATGCAGTTGCATCCGGCGTCGACGAAGCGCCGATCAAGCTGTCCTTCCGGGAGGCAGGCCAGTCTTCCACCGCCGCAGCCATGGCGCTGGCACGGGAAAAGGCACTGGCCGTATCGGCCCGACACCCCGACGCGCTGGTGATTGGTGCCGATCAGATACTGGATTGCGAGGGTCGCTGGTTTGACAAACCAGCTGACTTGCCAGCCGCCGCAGAACACTTACGGAAATTGTCAGCCCGGGTGCATCGGCTGGAAACCGCTGTCGTCTGCGCGGTGGCGGGCGCATGCCGCTGGGAGCATTCCGAAGCTCCCGAGCTGAAAATGCGCCCCCTGTCCGATAAATTCATCGCAGCCTACGTCGAATCCGAAAGCGATCAAATCCTGCACTCGGTTGGTGCCTACAGGCTTGAGGGGCTCGGCATTCAACTTTTCGAGCGTATCGACGGCGATTTTTTTACGATACTCGGCCTCCCGCTACTCCGCCTGCTTGCGTTCCTGCGTCAGTCCGGAGCGCTGCCCTCCTGATCGGGCGTAAGTGCCTGTTCCGCCTCCCCATCTGCCAGCGATGGCACAGATGTCTCGGCGGCTTCCGAACGATGAGCCATTTCCTCGAGGCGGGCGACGCGAGCGGCCAAAGCGTCCGCCTCGGCCCTCGCGCGCGAAGCGAGTTCCATTACCGCGTCGAATTCATCACGTCTGACAAGATCAAGGCGCCGGATGGCTTCCTCCACCCGGGTGCGGACCATTGCGGACATTTCATCGCGCAAGCCGCTGGCGGCAGACAGGGCACCGCCGGCAAGGCCCGCCAGATCGTCAAAAAATCGCGGTCTCTCGGTCATGCCTTTTCTCCTGCAGGTGGTGATGACGGATCATCATATGCCCACTATAACCACGTCCATGATACTGGTCACGGGCGGAGCTGGCTTCATCGGCTCCAATCTCCATGCGGAATTGCACAGAAGCGGTCGGGAAACCGTCATCGTCGACCGGCTACGTGCAAACGGCAAATGGCGTAATCTCCGGGCCCATCCTCCCTCGGCCATCGTTGATCCGGACAATCTGGAAAATTTTCTCGCCAGCGATCCGCCGATTGACGCGGTTGTCCATCTCGGCGCGATCAGCGAGACCACGGCAACGGACGGCGACCTTGTATGGCGCTCGAACGTCGTGCTCAGCCAGATGCTCTGGCATTGGTGTGCCGCGCAACAGCGTCCTTTCATCTATGCTTCCTCGGCGTCCACTTATGGCGACGGTTCATTCGGCTTTGATGATGACAACGACATCGAGGCGCTCCGCAGATTGCGGCCGATGAATTTATACGGCTGGTCGAAACATGCATTCGATCTTTGGGTTGCTGGCGAATGCGCCGCAGGCCGGCCGCGCCCGCCCCACTGGGCGGGATTGAAGTTCTTCAATGTCTACGGCCCGAACGAATATCACAAAGGCCGCATGATCTCGGTCATCAAGGTCAAGTACGACGAAATCGCGGCGGGGGAACCCGCGCGCCTGTTCCGGTCTGACAGGGCCGAGATTGCCGATGGCGAGCAGGCCCGGGATTTCATCTGGGTGGATGACGTTGTCGCGGCGATTGGCTTCCTGCTTGCGCACCCCAACGTCAGCGGTCTGTTCAATCTGGGCACGGGGAAAGCGCGGAGCTATGCGGACCTGGCCCGCGCCGTCTGCGCCGCATGCGGCGTTGCAGAACGGATAGAATTTGTCCCCATGCCTCAAAGCCTGGTCGGCCAGTATCAATCGTTTACCGAAGCGCGGATGGATCGCCTTCGCGCAGCAGGGTTTGATATGACGTTCACCACGCTCGAACAGGGTATCGAAACCTACATAAAACGCTTTCTCGGTCAGCCGGACCCTTACCGATGAAAAACGTTTATGTCTGGCCGCATTTCGACCCGATCCTGGTTCGGTTCGGGCCGTTCGCCGTTCATTATTACGCCCTGGCCTACATCACGGCTCTGGTGCTTGGCTGGAGGCTGATGCGCCGGCTGGTCCGGGAGGCGCCGGTCGTCGCGACCCATGAACAGGTTGACGATTTCCTGTCCTGGGCAACGCTCGGCGTCGTGCTGGGTGGGCGGCTGGGCTACATAGTATTCTACCAGCCGGTTTATTTCCTCGACCACCTCAACCGCACCTACGCGGTGTGGGATGGAGGGATGAGCTTTCATGGCGGAATGCTGGGTGTAGCGGTTGCGATCCTGATCTATTGCGGGCGCAACGGCCTCGATCCATGGCGGTTTGGCGACCGGGTTGCCGTGCCGGTGCCAATCGGCCTCTTCCTCGGGCGGATTGCAAACTTCGTGAATGGCGAGCTCTGGGGCCGCCCTGCTCCCTCCTGGTTTCCGTTTCGCATCATCTATCCCGAATCGGGATCTGACGTTCCCCGCTATCCGTCAGAACTGATCGAGGCTACGCTCGAAGGGTTAGTGCTCTTCCTCGTCCTGTTCATCGCCTCCCGCAACGAGCGTATCCGGAACCAGCCCGGGTATCTCGGCGGCATGTTCGTGATGGGCTACGGCATCGCACGAACGGTTGCCGAAGGCTTCCGTCAGCCCGACTGGTTCCTGGGTTATCTGATGTTCGGGCTGACCATGGGGCAGTTGCTTTCCATCCCGATGATCGTGATCGGTGCGACCATGATCTGGCGGGCGAAATATGTCACCCGCCCGAAGGCGGCTCCAGCCGGGGCATGATCGAGCGGTTGGACGCTTTCATGGCGCGGGCCAACGCCGCCTACTACGCCGAATGTGATCCATTCAGGGATTTCACGACAGCGCCCGAAATCAGCCAGATCTTTGGTGAATTGATCGGCCTCTGGGCAGCTGTCACCTGGCGAATGCTCGGCCGCCCGGCTGTATTCTCACTGGTCGAGGCCGGCCCCGGGAACGGGCACCTGATGGCGGACGCGCTTCGCGCCGCCGGGCGCGCCGTGCCGGCGTTCACTAGGGCCGCGGAAATCCACCTCATCGAAACGTCACCGCGACTGATCGCCCTGCTAAGGCAGAAACTCCCGCAGGCCACGATCCACCCGGATCTGTCAACGATTCCCGATCGGCCGATCCTGCTTGTGGCGAATGAATTTCTTGATGCCCTGCCGATACGCCAATTCGTCAGGCGTGGCTCCGCCTGGCATGAACGATACGTGGCGGATGGTGATTTCATCGAGATGAGTACCGATCTCGATCTGCCGGATGCGCCGGATGGCGCAATCATCGAGCGGAGCGAAGGCGGAGACACATTTGTGCGCGATCTTGCCGCACGTATCGCAAAACGGAGCGGTGCCGCACTGCTGATCGATTATGGCCATGATCGCGGGGGAGCTGGCGCAACCCTGCAGGCGATTGAAAGCGGCAGGCCGGCGGATCCACTCGCGTATCCCGGCCGAAGCGATCTTACCGCCCATGTCGATTTCGCCCGCATGGCCATGATCGCCCGTCAGGCCGGCGCCGATATCCAGGGACCGCTGTCTCAAGGCGCCTTTCTCGCTACGATGGGCATTCATGAACGCACCGCCCAGCTGGGGCGTCACGCCAAGGCTGACGACGCAATGCGACTGCTTGCAGCCACACAGCGCCTCACCGCACCGGAAGCGATGGGCAGCCTTTTTCGTGTCATGGCGCTGGCGCCACGAGGATTTGAACGACTTCCCGGATTTTTGTCATGATCCCTTTCATCACTGCGGGGCTAGCCTCGCCCCATGGCTTTTTCTCCAGGCAAGGCGGCGTCTCTGAGGGCGCATATGACAGCCTGAACTGCGGGCAATATGGCAAGGACGATCCCCTGAACGTCGCCGAAAACCGGTCCCGCGCCATGCGCGCCATCGGCGGAATGCCCCACCGGCTGATCGGGCTGAAACAGGTGCACGGCGCGCGGGTCGTCCTGAACCCCGAACCTGGGGCCGCGATGATCGAAGCGGATGCGATGGTCACCGACCAGCCAGAGCTCGGCCTCGGCATCATCACCGCAGATTGCGCCCCGGTTCTGTTCAGCTCCGCTGATGGCAAAATCGTTGGCGCCGCTCATGCCGGATGGCGCGGCGCGGTCGCCGGCATTCTTGAGGAGACGGCAGAGCTGATGCGCGGGATCGGGGCTGAGGGAATAACCGCAGCGATCGGCCCATGCATTCACCAGGAAAGCTACGAGGTCGGAGCGGACATGAGGCAGGTTGTGCTTGACCGTGCAACTGAAGATACGCGCTTTTTTGCAGATGGCAGACCGGGTCACTGGCAATTCGATCTCCCCGGCTACTGTGCAGCGCGGCTTGCCGCGATCGGCGTCCAGACAATAATTCTTCCTCATGACACGCAGGCCGATGAAGCCGGCTATTTCTCACATCGTCGCCGGACCCTGCGCGGTGAGGGCGCGGGCGGACATCAGATATCGATCATCATGAGGCGTGCATGAAACGCCTGCTCTGCATGGCTTTCACACTGTTGCTGGCCGGATGTGGGACGCTGCCACAACCCCTGCTCGGCAAGCCAGGGGCGGAGGGGGCGCGCCTCGCGGTACCGCCGCCGCCGGTTCTGGTCATTCCCCCCTCCCCTGCGACATTGCTCGGGAGCAATGGATCGAAAGCCTATGCTCACGCTCTGGCCCATGCGCTGGACGATCAGAACGTGCCGGCCATGGTCCGCACCCCGCGAAACTACGATTGGGAGCTTTTGGCGACGGCAACCACTTCCGCGGGGCTGACAACGCCCGACTTCAAAATCATCGGGCCGAACCACAAAATATACGGCCACCTGACAGGCCAGCCCGTTGATGCCACCCGATGGGCAGAAGACGATCCTGCAACCATCGCCCACGCTGCCACGTCGGCAGCACCACACCTCGCCAGGCAACTCGCTGCGATCAACGCCTCCGTGCAACAAAGCAATCCAGCCTCTCTCGAAAATCGCCCCCCCCAGGTGATGCTCCTCGGCGTGACCGGCGCACCTGGCGACGGCGACCACGCCCTGAAACTCGATCTTTCGCGGACTCTGCCAAGACAGGGCATTGTCATGGTCAAAGATAAATCCGACGCCGATTTTCTCGTCAGCGGACGCGTGAGGGTGAGCCCTCTCGACAAGACGAATCGGGACACCGAGAACAAGCTGGTCGAACTTGACTGGACGGTGAAAGACCGGCGCGGCAACTTCGTCGGCAAGGTATCCCAGCTACACGACCTGAAGAGCAGTGAAATGGCTCCGTATTGGGGCGATGTCGCTGCCGCGGCGGCACAGCAGGCGGCGCTGGGACTGAAGCAGGTTATCCGGAACGCAACGTTGCGGCATGACGCTGCGGCGAAGACTGGCAACAAACTCCGGAAGGATCCCATAACGGTGCAACAGCCGTGACGTGAAAGGCCAGCGCTTTCGCGCCACGAACATTCAGCAGAGCCGCCCCGTCCGTCCATCTGAAACAATCAGGCCCAATATTCTCAGGATCGTGAAATCCGGATTCGAACAATCCGGCAAGCATGCCGACCGGGGCCGAATCCAGCATTACGTGGTCAATGGCTATCCCGAGTTTGCGCCAATCCTGCGAGACCGGGTCCAACTCAGCGGGGCGCGATGTTGAGGATATGATCGCGACCCTATGGGTTCCATGTGGCAACCGATACACACTCATTGGAGCGGCACTGCTGTCTGGCACAAGAGCCTTGCCGCTTACACAGACTTGGAAATGGCCCGGTATCTGCCGAAAACCGCGCGCGACAAGCCGGTATTGCAAAACAGTCCTGATGCGAGCGAGATGGGGCCCACCGTCGATTACGGGTGCGCAAACGTGTACCGGATCGCGAAAAGGAGGATTAAAGTTAGCAAACAACGTGATATAATTAATACCATCAGAAAATTGGTTCCGGTTTCCACAATCAAGGTAAGTCTCAACCGGCAGCATTTCAGCCAAAATTACATCATGATTTTCAAGCTCGATATGATGATACGTTACACTCGGCACGGATACCTGTCGTATCGAAAGTCCATTGATCAATTTTTTGATCTCGATCAGGTATCCATCAATCCAGATCGCATGGTCCGGTGAGAGATAAAGATCCCGGCATGGTTGGCCAGAGCCGAAGGCATCCTTCTCGATCAGAACCGGCAGGACCAACTCTGGCGACCGGTGCCTGCGGCAATCCACCCGCCGCTGTCCATGCCAGATAATCTTGTGACGATCTCCGGTACGGGTAATGACGTGGTCCCCTTCGCACAAGGTTTCCACTAGCCGCAATCCGTCCGGGGTCAACAGCCGGGTGCCTTGCCTGAAACATGGAACAACGATCTCTACGGTTTTCGGATTGGTCCCACTGACAGCCTGGACGGCCAGTGAACCCGGCGCTGTTGAGAATGTAATCTGGTACGGCGTTTGCCCATCGTTGAGTGTCAGAACATTGCCTGTCACAGAACCGCTGACCTGCTGGGTCTGTCCGTAACCCGTTATGTCAATTGTATCGCCGGCAGAGAACCCTCCAATAGTACCGGAAAACGGGTGCGCCTGGTTTAAAACGATATTTGAACCTGAACCTGTAAAATCTATTAACATTCCAGAGGTAACATTATTTGAAAAAGTAACATTTCCACCAGCCAGATCGATAATACCAGTACCAGATGCGATAGTATTAAAATCTAAATTTGTTCCTGATGAAATAACTATCGTTCCATCATTTACAAATGGGGCCGAAATGGTCGAGCTGCCAGAAAACTGCCAATTTGCGCCTGCAGCAATCGAAACGGTGCTGAATTGTAGAAATTCCGCCAATGGATCGGAAAATGTTCCGGCAACGTTCCCACCAAACACGAGATCGGCAACCGATCCGCCATAGACAAGGCCATCAAAGGTGGCGCCGGGCAAAATTGTCAATGTATCTGTCGGGGTTGCCGCAACACCTGAAGCAAAGGATATGGCAGCCCCCGAGCTTGCACTGACCATACCTCCTTGAATAATATCAACATAATTCTGGCCACTTGGCACCAGAATGCCTGTCGCTCCGTCAATTGTCCCCAGATTGGTCAATTCAGCGACATTATTGAGTTCTACACCGACGCTACCCCCCTGTATCAGGGCTCCAACAAGATTTATCGCGCTTGCCGCTCCAATCTCCAGTCCAATGCCACCGCTTCCGGCAGTAATCATGCCTGCATTCAGAAGCGAACTGCCCGTTACATCGCCACTCAATTTGACCGCAATCGAGCTTGAACTGACTATCGTGGCCAGTGCATTATTCTGAATGCCAAAAGCGCGACCCGTTGTGGATTGTATTGCGCCAAACGCTCCAGAAATCAGTCCTGAATTATCGATCTGGCCGCCTTCATACAGAACGATACCTTCGCCAGACGGCGCCACGAGACTCCCCGCGACATCAATGGTCCACACCGCCGGTGCGACAATCGCGTTTCCCGATGCCACGGCAAAATTGCCCGTTACTGTAACCGGGTCAGCATACTGAGTTGATGAGAGCGAGATCTCTGTCGCCTGGCTCCCGGTAATCGTGTCAGACATCTTCGCCCCTCAAGAATCAGCCGAACAGCTATTTAATCCTGAGATTGTGTATATATTAAACTTTAAGTTGAGTCTATATAAAATTTATGTTTCATTAATTTTTGCCCCCCTGAGGATGGTGCCAGGCAACTGGGCATCCGGGTTGAAATACCCATAAATCAGTCGAGCAGTTGCGCGATTGATCCCCGCCACTGCCTCGAGATCTTTCAAGCCTGCCTGGCGAACGCCTCTTGCGGACCCAAAATGATTAAGCAGGGCGCGTTTGCGGGCTGCGCCAATACCAGGAATACCGTCGAGTTCGCTTGTCGTTATTTTGCGGCTCCTTCCGGCTCTATGGGTCGTGATTGCATACCGATGCGCCTCGTCTCTCAACCTTTGCAGGAAATAGAGTACGGGATGGCGCGGCGGCAGTTGAAACGGGGCACGCTCCGGCAAATGAAACCACTCACGCCCGGCATCCCTGTCCGGTCCCTTGGCAATCGCTACAAGCGGAATATCGACGATACCGAGTTCATCGAGCACAGCGCACGCCGACGAGAGTTGTCCCTGGCCACCATCGATGACGACCAGATCCGGCCAGGAGCCTTCTTCACGCAGCGGATCATCTGCCTGCGCGCGTGCGAAGCGACGCGTCAGAACTTCCCGCATCATGGCAAAGTCATCTCCGGGCGTGACGGGCCCCTTGATTGCGAAACGCCGGTAGGCTGACTTCACGAACCCTTCAGGCCCGGCAACGACCATCACGCCATAGGCATTGGTGCCCATGATATGCGAGTTGTCGTAGATCTCGATGCGCTGCGGCGAAGCCTCAAGCCCGAACAACGAAGCCGTGGCGGACAGGAGCTTTTCCTGGCCAGCAGATTCGGCGAGCTTTCGTTCCAGGGCTTCGCGGGCATTGGTGGCGGCATGATCGACAACCTGCCGCTTCTCCCCGCGTTGGGGGACAGCCATCTCGACCTTATGCCCTGCCTTGAGGCTGAGAGCGTCCCGCAGCAGTGCCGCCTGGGTAACGGCAGTGCTGAGCAGGATCAGAGGCGGCGGAACCTTGTCGTCATAGAACTGGGTGATAAACGCACCGATCACGTCACCAGCGACTGCCCCCTGAGCATGAGTGGGAAAGAAACTTCGATTCCCGTAGTTTCGTCCGCCACGGATGAAAAAGACCTGGACACAAGACTGGCCTGCAGCCTGATGGATTGCGATGACATCGGCATCCCCAACCGTTTCGGGGTTGATCACATCGTCACCGCTTATATGTGCAAGACCGCGAATTCGATCCCGGATTGCAGCGGCCCTCTCATACTCCATGGACTCAGACGCTGCCTGCATTTCCGCAGCCAGATCACGCTGAACTGTACCGGCGCGGCCTGAGAGAAAATCGCTCGCCTGCCGCACCAGCGCACCATAGGCCTCGGCGTCTATGCGCCCGACGCATGGGGCGGAGCATCGTTTGATCTGATAAAGCAGGCAGGGTCGGGAGCGGTTGGCGAAAACGGAGTCTGCGCATGTGCGAAGCAGAAACACCCGCTGCAGCGCCTGGATTGTCTGGTTCACAGACCAGGCGGAGGCAAATGGTCCCCAATACCGCCCCTTTCGCGTCCGAGCACCTCTGTGCTTGACGAGTTGGGGAAACTCGCCCTCCTCGGTGATCATCAGCCACGGATAGGACTTGTCGTCTCGAAGCAGGATATTGAACTTCGGACGCAGCTTTTTGATGAGATTTGCTTCGAGAAGCAAAGCCTCGGCCTCCGTGTGCGTCGTGATGATCTCGACGCTCACAGTCTCCGAAACCATGCGCCGCAGCCGCTCCGGCAACCGGGCGACCTGCGTGTAGGTCGTCACACGTCTCTTCAGGCTGCGGGCCTTGCCCACGTAGAGGGCACTACCGTCGCAATCGAGCATCCGGTAGACGCCCGGCGCTGCCGGCAGCGACCCCAGAGCGGCCGCAATGATATCGACCCCTTTGGGGGGCGTTTGAGGATCGGGCATTATGGTGGCCTGTCAGTGCGGCTAGACTGTGGATAACTCTGTGAACGAATTCGAAGCCTCTTGGCTTCAAGCGATAGTCAAGTCGGCCGGGGAATTTTATGGCAACCCGGGATCGGACAGATAAGCGACTGATATTGCAGACTAATCTTTCAAATCAAAACAACATGGCGAACTCCTGTAAACAATTGAACAAAACCGATTTGCCACGTCTATACGCGTGGACAACTTGCGATACAGCCGTTCAAAGATTTTGCCGGGATGGGATGATACAATGCCAAAAGGGATCACCAGCTATCGGAAAGTATCGCATCCAAACCGCGGTAAAGTCCCGATTGTCGATAGTGATATCATGACAGCCCGTTGCGCATCGAGGAGCCTCTTATGCCCGCCCAGCCCAATTCGACAGATATCAACTCGCGTTCAAGCCTTCCGGTCCATGCGCTGAGACCTGGGGAAATCGAACATTTCCTCACCGACCTGAATGAAACGGAAGCTGCCTATCTGCGTGCGCATGATTTCTCGGGCAAGGCCGCATCCGTCGTGTTGCTGCCAAGCCCGGAGGGGATATCGCGAGCCGTCTTGGGGCTTGGTGACCATCCGGGTCCGGCAACATTTGGCGACCTGCACAAGAAACTGCCGAACGGTATCGACTGGACCCTATTGCCTGGGAGTTATGATCCCGGCGAGGCATATCTCGGCATCACGCTAGGCGCATACCGATTCGACCGCTTCCGCAAGCCAGACGCGAAGCTACCACACATTAGCGTACAGAACGCGCCAGACCGGGCCAAGCGTCTTGCCGAGGCGGTTTGTTTCGCCCGGGATCTCGTCAACATGCCAGCCAATCATCTGGGGCCTGCGGAACTCGCCGACGCGGGGGAAGCGCTGGCGAGGCGCCATGGCGCGCGATCCAGGCGGATTCGCGGCGCTGAACTTGCAAGCGGCTACCCCGCACTCCACGCTGTGGGGGCAGGGTCGGACCGCAAGCCGGAAATCCTCCAATTCAGTTGGGGGGAGAACCCTTCGCATCCCTTGATCTCACTTTGCGGCAAGGGCGTGTGTTTCGATTCGGGCGGCTACGATCTCAAGCCCAGCGCGGCGATGTTGCGCATGAAAAAGGACATGGGTGGCGCAGCAATAACCCTGGGCGTCGCGCAGGCCATCATGGCGCTCGACCTCCCGGTGAGGCTCGAAGTACGGATCGGATGCGTTGAAAATAGTGTTTCAGGACACGCCATGCGTCCGTTGGACGTACTGGCCACACGGGCAGGCCTAACTGTGGAGGTTGGAAACACCGATGCAGAGGGCAGGCTGGTCCTGGCGGATATGCTAACCGATGCGGCGGATGCAAAACCGGACTGGCTGATCGATTTTGCAACGCTGACAGGAGCCGCGCGTGTCGCACTCGGGCCTGAATTGCCCGCACTTTTCGCGAATGACGACAGGCTCGCGGATGCATTGATTGCCTCCGGTACTGCTGCACATGACCCTTTGTGGCAGTTGCCCCTTTGGCATGGCTACGAGTCGTGGCTGCACAGCAAAATCGCCGACATGAATACGGTTGCACCGAAACCCTTCTCCGGAGCAATCGTGGCGGCTCTCTTCCTCAAACGCTTTGTCCCCGCAGGCATAGCCTGGGCTCATATCGATACCTATGCGTGGAACGATTCAACTACACCGGGAAAACCGGAAGGAGGAGAAGCCCAGTCGCTAATGGCGACGGTTGGCGCTATTGAATATTTGGCCAGTATATCGGTTAGCGAACGATCCTAATAATTTGTAGGTAATTAAATAATATACAGCAACGGAATTGCAATGTTTTCATGTTTCAATATCTTGAGAATTAACTTCGACGTTCACACTTGACCTTCGATCAACCTGCTGGAAAGTTGGCGAACATCGATGTGATCTTTCGTAACGAAAGTTCAAGCTAGACGATGCAACGCCAGTGTCTTCTGGTGATCAGAATGCCGGGTAGCCGGAAGGAGATTGTGTCATGCGACAGCGTATGGATGCAGAAGGACTGGTGGAGATTTTCCGTGACACGATCGTCGCTCTCGTCAGGCGCGAAGGCGTCGATCTATCGGCCCGTCAGCTCGGTGTTTTTCTCACCTGCTATCTCGATGAAGACGCTCACACCGTGCGTGGCCTCGCGAACCAACTGAATGTTTCAAAGCCGGCAATCACGCGCGCCCTCGACCGGCTGTCCGATCTTGACCTTGCCCGCAGGAAGGTTGATCCAGCCGACCGTCGTAGCGTACTGGTTCAGCGTACAACCAAGGGCTCAGCGTTTTTGCGGGATATCCGTTCGGTGATGAGTGAATTGGCGATGGACGAACCACGACATTCAGAGCAAACCAACCGCTGTTCGGCGGCACCCAACTGAGTGGAAGAGTGGAATTAGATGATCCATCGGCGCGGGCTATTAGGCTTTGCTGTTGCCTTCCTCACCGCGTCAGGCATCCAAGCGCACGCAGCAACGGCACTGCCGGACCATACGCAAAAAACCCTTACGGCAGTTCTGACTTATCTGAATGGCCTGAAAACCGTAACCGCGCACTTCATGCAGGTTGGCCCTGACGGATCAGTTCGCACGGGCACTGCGATTGTCCAGCGTCCCGGCAAAATGCGGTTCCAATACGACAAGCCGAATCCACAACTCCTGGTTGCCGGCTTTGGCTTGCTTGTCTATCACGATCCCGAACTGAACCAGACAAGCAATATCCCGCTGGCCTCCACGCCGCTCGGCATTCTGCTGTCAAAACACATCCGTTTCGACGGTGACGTGAAATTGCTGCGGGTGACCACCCCGCCCGGTGAGATCCAGGTCACCTTGGCAAGGGTCGGGAAGGAATCTCAGGGGCATATCACCCTCGTATTCTCCACCAATCCGATCGAATTGCGGCAATGGCGGATCACCGACGCCCAGGATCGCGTTACTCAAGTCAGCTTATATGACCTTAAAAAAGCCCCCCCCTTCCCCGACAAGACATTCGAGTTCATCCCGGGCTTCAATTCGAACTGACCTCCCGTGATACGGCCGCCATTGTGGGTGCAACTCTGGCAGTCCGGAGAGCGATGCTGACAGGGGACGCCGGATTTGCGACAACCCGGTCATGATCTCCCGCTCATCAAAACTGATCGGCATTTCGTGCTGCCGCAAGCTCTTTGGCATTTACGGCATGGTCAATCACGCTGCGTCGGATACCTATGTCCGCGCCGTCGATCTCGTGGTTGGGGGAATGCCTCTGCTCATTCCAGCAAACGGCGATCGGGCGCATATCGATACGCTTCTGGACCGGCTCGATGGACTGATCCTGACCGGCAGCCGCAGCAACGTCGCTGCCGTATTCTATGGCGGACCGCCGCAACCGCCTGAAGATGCGCCCGAGGACCCCGAGCGGGACCTCGTGACGCTGCCCCTCGTGCGCGGTGCCATCGAACGGGGCTTGCCGGTCCTGGCAATCTGTCGTGGCCTTCAGGAGCTTAACGTTGCTCTCGGCGGCACTCTGCACCAGCGCCTGCAGGACCTGCCGGGAAGAATCGACCACTCGACACCCATGCAGCCACACGGGCCGGTCAGGACCGGGAAAGCTCATCATGTCATCTTGCGCTCCGGTGGCCAGCTCGCGCGGATCGTCAAAAGCGAAGCTCTTTCTGTCAATTCCCTCCACAATCAGGGGATAGACCGGCTGGCTCCGGGCCTGCTGGTAGAGGCTCGCGCAACCGATGGCACCATCGAAGCGGTCACCGGCACGGGAGCGGGCTATCTCGTCGGTGTGCAATGGCACCCCGAATATGATTTCGAGCATGATGCAGCGTCGCGCCGCATATTTGAAAGCTTCGGTGCGGCAGTGGATAAAGCAGGCTGATCGCTCGCAGGAAAAGTAGGAAACGGACATGCTCGACTTCGTGATCGCCCCCCCAGCCACACCGGCCGTGCCAGTCGCTGGCGGAGGATATTTTCCAATCCGGCGGATTTTCTGCGTCGGGCGAAACTATGCCGCCCACACCCGCGAGATGGGCGGAGATCCAAACCGCGAGCCGCCGTTCTTCTTCACAAAGCCCGCCGATGCGATCGTCGTGGGCGATTCCGTTCCCTTCCCCTCCGCCACGGACAACCTTCATCACGAGATGGAACTGGTTGTCGCTCTCGGCTCGGGCGGCAGGGATATTCCGCCCGGCGCCGCCCTTGATCACGTCTACGGATATGCCGCGGGCGTGGATCTCACCCGCCGGGATCTTCAGGACGAAGCAAAATCGCTTCGCCGTCCATGGGACATGAGCAAAGGGTTCGACCATTCCGCCCCGGTCGGCCCAATTGCCCCCTCATCGCGCGTTGGTCATCCTGCTTCGGGCCGCATCTCCCTCACCGTCAACGGCGAACAGCGTCAGAACGGCGACCTGTCTGACATGATATGGCCCGTTGCCGATATCATCGCTTGTCTCTCCAGCCTCGTGGAACTGATGCCCGGCGACCTGATCTTCACCGGAACGCCGGATGGCGTCGGTCAACTGCGCCGCGGCGATCGCATCGCCGGGGTCATAGACGGTATCGGCCAGCTCGAATTCACGCTCGCATGACACAACTGACCATTGCGACCTGGAACATCAATTCTGTCAGGCTCCGCCGCGATCTGCTGCACCGCCTGAACGAACTGGCGATGCCCGACATCATCTGCCTGCAGGAAACGAAAGTACCTGACGAACTCTTCCCCGACGATTTGGGCGCCGCGCTTGGCCTGCCTCACGTGCTCAAGCGCGGCATGAAAGGTTATAACGGTGTCGCCATTCTCTCTCGGCTCCCGCTTGAGACGCTCGAAGAGACGCCCGACTGGTGCATGAAATCCGATTGCCGGCACCTCGCCGCCCGGGTCGAAACCGGGTCGGAACCGCTTGTGGTGCACAATTTCTATGTTCCGGCCGGTGGCGACATTCCTGACCGCGAGGAGAACCCGAAATACGGCCACAAGCTGGATTTCATCGCCGAAACCCGTGCCCATTTCGCGGCCAACCGCCCACACCGCGCAATCCTGGTCGGGGATCTGAACATCGCGCCGCTGGAAAACGATGTCTGGAGCCACAAGCAATTGCTGGGCGTCGTCAGTCATACCGCTGCGGAAACCGAAGGGTTGAACGCGTGGCGGCGCGAAGGCTTCATCGACGCCATCCGGCATTTTGTGCCCGATGATCAGAAGCTTTTTACCTGGTGGTCGTACCGGAACCGGGATTGGCGAGCGTCAAACCGTGGCCGGCGCCTGGATCACATCTGGGTTTCGGCGGACCTGTCAGGCAAGCTGACCCGGTACGCCATTCTTCAGGATGCCCGAGACTGGGAACGCGGTTCCGATCACGTCCCTGTGGCGCTGACGCTCGATCTGTAAGCCTGCAAAGCGCGCTTCAGGGCGCGCCGCGCGGCGGCAGCCTCGCGGGCCAGCGCAAGCAGCTGCGGGATCTGGGCGGGCTGGCGCAAAACACTCCTCACGACCTGACCAAGCTGGATACGGCCATCCGTGCCGAGTGCGAGAAGCGCTGCCGGCGGCAGATGCCGTCCGGCAGGATCGGCGACAGCCCGCAGAACGGCAAACCCGAGGCCATGCTCCAGGGCAACGCGTGCAACGGCCGCGGATTCGAGATCGATCGCGACCGCACCGGTGGATGCGAAGAGCATCATCTTGTCTTGGGGAGTAACGGCAACCTTCCCGCCGCCGATCATGGCGTCAGCGGTCACCCCGCCGAACATGTCCGCAAGCCGGTTGTCACATGGAAAAGCAGTGCCGGCAGCATCGAGTATCCGCCTTGGGATGAGCAAGTCGCCCGCCGCAGAACCTGGATCCAGCCCGCCTGCAAGACCGAAACTGATGATCGCCGAAACCGAGCTATCCCGTGCCAGCGATCGCGCTGCACGAGTTGCCCCTTCCGGCGTTCCACCGCCAACGGCGACCTTTGCGTCCATGCCATGCAGGAGGCTGGCTTCCGCGGTCAGCCCCGTCACGAATCCCAGCATGATGCGGACCGGGTGCTCAGCGCGGGCTGAGCACCATGATCATCTGCCGGTTTTCCATCTTCGGCATCTGCTCGACTTTGGTATCCGTCTCCATGTCAACACGGATACGTTCCAGCACCTTCACACCAAGCTCCTGATGAGCCATTTCTCGGCCACGGAAACGAAGCGTGACCTTGACCTTGTCGCCTTCGCCGATGAAGCTTTTCATGGCGCGCAGCTTCACCTGATAATCGTTCTCGTCGATATTCGGGCGGACCTTGATCTCTTTGATCTCGATCACTTTCTGCTTCTTGCGCGCCTCGTTTTTCTTCTTTTGCTGCTCGTATTTGAACTTGCCGTAATCGAGCAGCTTACAGACAGGAGGATCAGCATTCGGACTGATCTCGACAAGGTCGAGCCCAACCTCGCCGGCGCGGCGCTGCGCCTCTCTCGTGCTCATCACACCGAGCATTTCGCCCTCCTGGTCGATCAAGCGGACCTGGGGCACACGAATATCTTCATTGACGCGCGGGCCATCGCGGTTTGGCGGGCTCGGCGGAGCAGGTAGTCTGGCTATGTCGGTCTCCTGTCGTTGTGGACGCAAATAGAAATTAGCTTTATTGCTCTAGACGATATCGGGCTGCCAAAGCAACAGAACAAGCGCCCGGCCCTTCAGTTCCCCACGATCAGGTCCCCACGAATGGATCAGCCTCGTAGCGGACCGCGACCAGGGACAATCCCTCCGGCGGCGCAGTCGGCCCGGCGGCGGCACGATCGCGCGCAGCAAGAGCCTCGGCCACCCGGCCGACTGGCCAGCGCCCATCCCCTACCAGCTTGAGCGTGCCCACCATGTTCCGCACCTGATGATGCAGAAAGCTGCGCGCGTCCGTCTCGATCACCACCATGTCGCCATCCCGCATCACGTCGAGCCGATCGAGCGTACGCAGCGGCGACTTCGCCTGGCACGCACTAGCCCGGAAACTGGTGAAGTCATGCCGGCCCAGGAGGGACTGGGCCGCTTCGTGCATCGCCGAAACATCGAGCGGCACCTTCACATGCCAGACGAAGCCCTCCTGCAAGGCCGGCCGGGCTGCTCGATTGAGGATCAGGTAGCGATATGAGCGTCCGATCGCCGAAAAGCGCGGACTCCAGTCCGCCCACAATACCGGCGCTGCGGCAAGCACCACTACGGCATGCGGTTTCATATGGAAATTCAGCGCCTCGCGCACCGCCCGCGCGTCGAACTGGTCCGGCAATTCAAGAGCCGCAACCTGCCCGGCGGCATGCACCCCCGCATCCGTGCGACCCGCGACAACGCTTTCAGCAGTGCCGCTACCGCATAGCCGAGACGCTGCGGTCTCCAGCACCTCCTGCACGGACAATCCATTCTGCTGACGCTGCCAGCCGACAAATCCCCTGCCGTCATATTCAAGCCGGAGAGCCCAGCGTGTCACCCGAGACGCGTCCCGATACCCACCGAGTGCCCACGCAGAAATGCCTCCGCGGGCATGGCGGCGCGTCCAGCGCGTTGCACCAGCGTCAGCCGGATTGCTGCCTCGCCGCAGGCAATGGTCAGCCGATCGTCGAGCACCGTTCCCGGCTCACCCTGCCCTTCTGCGGCGTCTGCACGCAGGATCTTGAGCGTCTCGCCGTCCAGGCGAGTCTCAGTGCCAGGCCAGGGCTGGAATGCCCGGATTCGCCGCAGAATGGCCGCTGCCGGCGTGGACCAGTCGATCACGGCATCCGCCTTTGACAGTTTCGGGGCATAGGTCGCCCCGATTTCCGGCTGCGGCACCGGGATGCAATCCGCTTGCAAAGCCTTGAGGATCAAGCGGGCGCCAAGGGCAGCGAGCCTGTCATGCAGATCCGCCGTCGTATCCTCCGGGCCGATCGGCAGCGACTCGGCCAATAGCATCGCACCGGTATCCAACCCTTCGTCCATCTGCATGATGGTAACACCGGTCTGCGTATCCCCCGCCAGCACCGCGGCGTGGATCGGCGCGGCGCCGCGCCAGCGCGGCAACAGGCTGGCATGGATATTGATGCAGCCCCGCCGCGGCGCGGCCAGCATGTCCGCAGGCAGGATCTGGCCATACGCGGCGACAACGGCAACATCGAGATCGAGGCCACGGAAATAGGCTCTTTCTGCGTCATCGCGACGCAAGCGCTCCGGCGTCCGCACCGTCAGGCCGAGTTGATCGGCCGCCTCGTGAACGGGGCATTTGCGGATACGATGCCCTCGCCCGACCGGACGCGGCGGCTGACAATACACGGCCACCACATCATGCCCCGCCGCATGCAGCGCCATCAGCGCCGGGACGGCAAATCCCGGCGAACCCATGAACGCAACGCGCATCAGCGCGTCGGCTTTCGGGCTGCCTTTTCGCGCAGATCCTTCGCCAGCTTGCGCAGAATCATGTTCCGCTTGAGCGCCGAGAGATGGTCAACGAACAGGACGCCATCCAGATGGTCGATCTCGTGCTGGATACAGGCGGCCAGAAGTCCATCAGCATCGAGCAGCCGCTTCTTGCCGCCCTCGTCCTCGAACGACACGCTGATCCGCCCCGGCCGGATCACCTCGGCATACTGTCCCGGCAACGACAGGCAGCCCTCCTCACGCGAGACAAGTTCGTCGCTGCGGGTGGTGATCTCCGGGTTGATCATGACGATGGGCTGCTTCTGGTCGTCCGGCGCCAGATCCATCACCACCAGGCGCAGCGACACGCCGATTTGCGGGGCGGCAAGACCGATGCCCGGCGCGCGATACATGGCGGCAAACATCCGCGGCACCAGTTCAGCGACCTCACTCCGGTCGGCGCCGACAACCCGGCGCGCCTTCATGCGCAGTCGCTTGTCGGGCACGATCAGGATTTCGGGGATTCCGGCATCGGCAATATCGGTCGTCACACTCATGCGCGGCATGTAGCGCCGCCGCCCCGCCCGATCAATCGGTACTTGCATTGGCCGCGATTTATGCCCATTTCGGGGGTGCGAAACGCCGTCCGGGTTTCGCTTGTCTCGCTCGAAAGGAGGAGGCTTTGACCACTCGCGTTTTCACTTCGCCCCTGTTTCTGGGCTTCGATCATCTTGAGCAGGTGATTGAACGTGCCGCAAAGGCCTCGTCGGAGGGATACCCTCCCTACAACATCGAACAACTCAGTTCGACGAGCCTGCGGATCACGATCGCTGTCGCCGGGTTCACGATGGATGATCTCCAGATCACACAGGAAGACAATCAACTGGTGATCCGTGGCCGTCAGAACGACGACATGCAGGGACGTATCTTCCTGCATCGCGGGATTGCTGCACGGCAGTTCCAGCGGGCTTTCGTTCTTGCCGAGGGCATCGAGGTCAAGGGAGCATGGCTCGACAACGGGCTCCTGCATATCGACCTCGCACGACCGCTGCCGGAAGCAAAAATCCGCACGATCGCCATCAAGAAAGGTGCAGGCGGCCAGAACGGCGCCAGCACGGCACGCACGCTCGACAGCGACGCGATTGCATCGCGCGTGGTTGGCCGTGAACTCCAGGAGGGTTCCTGACATGAACATCAAGACCCATGACGGCATCACCGAAGATGCCCCGTTCCAGGTGTTTCTCGATCCGCATCAGATCACCGAATCGCAGCTCGCCGAACTCGGCCTTGAGGAAATCGCTTACGTCCGCCCGATCATGACGCCTTCAGGCCCGGCCTTCGGTGTGTTCGCTGCCAACGGCGTGCCGATGGCGATCGCAGCCGACAATAACGTCGCCCGCGCCGCCATCGTCCAGCATGAACTTGCGCCGGTATCGGTTCACTGAGACCTTTGCGCCGGCCTGAGTAACGAGCGAATTGATCACCTTGTCGTGGCAAGACGTCCGGTCAGATGGAAACATCTGACCGGATACTTCTTTACAAGGCAGACATGACCCCGGCGGGGCAACCCACACCCGTGCCGCCAAGCCCGCAATAACCGTTCGGGTTCTTGGCCAGATATTGCTGATGATAGGCCTCGGCAAAAAAGAAGGGGGACGCCGGAACAATTTCCGTGGTGATCGTGCCAAATCCGGCCGCAGAAAGCGCCGGCTGGTAAGAAGCGCGGGCTTCTTCAGCGAGACGCAACTGCTCATCCGATGCCGCACAAACGATCGAGCGATATTGCGTGCCGATATCAGCACCCTGGCGCATGCCTTGCGTCGGATCGTGATTTTCCCAGAACACCTTCAACAGAGCCTGGAACGAAGTCACCTTCGGGTCGAAAACGACAAGAACGACCTCTGCATGGCCCGTGCGACCCGAACAGACTTCCTCATAGGTCGGGTTGGGCGTGAATCCGCCTGCATAGCCGACAGCGGTCACCACAACGCCCGGCACCTGCCAGAATTTACGTTCGGCGCCCCAAAAGCAGCCAAGACCGAAAATCGCGGTTTCCGTTCCCTGGGGATAAGGTCCGGCCAGCCGCGCACCGCTGACATGGTGGAATTCGGGAACGGCTATTGGCGTCGCGCGACCAGGCAGCGCCTCAGCAGGCGTCGGTATTCGCGTTTTCATCAAGCTCATCATGGCTTTGATCCCCTCCAACACTTTCATGCCCGGAAATCCAGCCCGACGGAAATCAGGCCAGCTCGGCCAGAAGCGAGTGTTGAGGATCTCTCGGCTCGGCATGATCTGTCAACGGGATCGGATAATCGCCACTGAAACAGGCATCGCAATAGGCCGGCGCTTCCGGGTCGCGCCCGCTATGGCCCAGGGCGCGATAAAGCCCGTCGATCGAGATGAATGCCAGACTGTCGACGCCGATCAGCGCGGCCATCTCCGCCTCACTGTTGCGAGCTGCAAGCAGTTTCGCGCGCTCTGGCGTATCGATGCCGTAGAAGCAGGAATGCGTGGTCGGCGGCGAGGATATCCGCATATGAACCTCGCGCGCGCCGGCTGCGCGCACCATCTCCACAATCTTCTTCGACGTGGTGCCGCGCACGATCGAATCGTCCACCAGCACAACGCGCTTGCCCTCAAGCGCCGGCCGGTTGGCCGAATGCTTCAGCCGCACGCCAAGATGGCGAATCTGGTCGGTCGGCTCGATGAACGTCCGCCCGACATAGTGATTGCGGATAATGCCGAGTTCGAACGGAATACCGCTCCGTTCGGCATAACCCATCGCGGCCGGCACGCCGGAATCGGGGACAGGGACGATCAGATCGGCCTCGACAGGGGATTCTTCGGCAAGCTGGCTGCCAATACGTTTGCGCGCCTCGTAAACCGACTTTCCATCGACAACCGAATCCGGCCGAGCGAAGTAGATATATTCAAAAACGCAGAATCGCGGCTTTTGCGGCACGAACGGCTTGAGGCTCCGCACGCCGTTGCGATCGATCGCCACGATCTCGCCCGGCTCGATATCGCGCACGAATTCGGCGCCGACCATCTCAAGCGCGCAGCTTTCCGAAGCCAGCACCCAGCCGGGACCGCTACCGTCAGCCCCATGCGTGCGGCCAAGAACCAGCGGACGGACACCCAAAGGATCACGAACGCCGATCAGCAGGTCATTGGTCAGCGCGACCAGCGAATAAGCCCCCTGGACTTGCTTCACCGCGTCGATCAGACGGTCGAGCACGGTTGCATAGAGGCTGATGGCAATCAGATGAACGAACACTTCGGAATCGGTCGTGGACTGGAACAGGCAACCGCGCCGCACCAAGGTCCGCTTCAGCGTATGGGCGTTGGTCAGATTGCCGTTATGGCCAACCGCCAGGCCACCGAATTCGAATTCCGCGAACAACGGCTGGACATTCCGCAGTAGCGTGGCGCCGGTCGTTGCATAGCGATTGTGGCCGATTGCGCGGGTTCCCGGCAGACCGGCCATGACCTTGGCGTCACCATAATTGTCACCGACGAGGCCTATACCCTTATGGGCATGAAAGCGGACGCCGTCATGCGTGACGATGCCCGTCGCCTCCTGGCCGCGATGCTGGAGCGCGTGCAGGCCGAGCGCCGTGATTGCGGCAGCGTCGGCGACGTTCCAGACGCCAACGACACCGCACTCCTCGTGCAACTTGTCGTCATCGCCAGCAGTCATTTGATTTTCGGATTGTATCACGCCGCTTGATCCCCTTGCGACCGGAGCTTGTCACATAATGCCTCGGTCCTGCCCTGTCGAGGACCAAACCATGCCGGCATCTATTGGCTGGGTCCTGTCACGCCCGCGGCGGAATTCGGCTGAGCGGACGGCATGGACGGTTCCGGACTGAGGTTGTCGACATGGGGCCTGTAGGCTGGCGGCAGAAACGCCACCAGAAATGCAGAGCCGTTCTCGGCATAATTCAGGAACCGCGCATGCCGGATCGCAGCAGGCCATTCAGGCGGCTGCAGGAAAATCGACAGGCCGATATAGGCAAGGCACACGATCACACCGCCGCGTACAATGCCAAAGGCCAGACCAAGCGTGCGATCGATGCCCGAAAGGGCAGAGTCCCGCACGAGCGATCCGAGCCAAGCACTCAGGATCGACAGCACGATGAGCACAACGATGAACACAATACCAACCGAAACCGGCAGCACGAGTTTCGGATTCCCCACAATCCCGGTGATCTGCGGCTCGATATCGGGATAGAGAAGGAATGCAGCCGCACCAGCTCCGATCCAGGCGCCAATCCCCAGAACCTCCCGCACGAAGCCTCGGGCCAAAGCAAGCAGGCCAGAAAGCAACACGATGGCAATCCCAACACCATCAGCCCAAGTCATAATTCCTCCTCCGCCCTGCTGCCACCATCACCACCCATGGCCGCAACAAGATCGCTCAAATGTCCGTATTCCACCAATGACATGCCATCCGGCGACAGCAGCCGCCTTTGTCCGCCAGCCGCACGGCGCGGCAGCACGGCTCTTGCGAAGCCGAGCTTGACCGCCTCCTTCAACCGCAATTCCGCCTGCGCCACCTGGCGCAATTCGCCAGACAGGCCGATCTCGCCAAAGAAGACAGTCTGCGGATCGGCCGGCACTCCGCTGGCCGCCGAAATGAGGGCGGCGGCGACAGCAAGATCCGCGGCCGGCTCGGATACGCGCAATCCGCCGGCGATATTGAGATACACGTCGTGACCGCCAAGCTTCAGGCCGCAGCGTGCATCGAGAACAGCCAGCAGCATCGACAGCCGGCCCTGGTCCCACCCGATCACCGAGCGCCGGGCTGACCCCGCCCCGTTGGCCGAGAGCAGCGCCTGCACCTCCATCAAGACCGGCCGTGACCCCTCCAGACCCGCAAGCACAGCGCTGCCCGTGACATTGCCGTGCCGCTCGGCAAGAAAAAGGGCGGATGGGTTGGCAACCTCAGCCAAACCACCCCCGGTCATTTCAAATACGCCGATCTCATCGGTGGCGCCGAACCGGTTTTTCGCGCCGCGCAAAATGCGGAACTGGTGGCCACGATCACCCTCGAAATGCAGCACAACATCGACCATGTGCTCGAGTACACGCGGCCCCGCGAGCGCGCCTTCCTTGGTGACATGTCCGACCAGCATCAGCGCGAAACCCTGCGTCTTTGCCGCCTGGATCAGGGCAAAGGCATTGGCGCGCACCTGGCTCACGGTGCCGGGAGCCGATTCGATGGTCTCGTCCCAGATGGTCTGGATACTGTCGATCACGACGAGTGCGACATTGGTCTCGGCGCGCAATGAACCGAGTATGTCGGCGAGAACTGTCGCGGAGGCCAGGTTAACCGGCGCCGCCTTGAGGTCGAGCCGTTCGGCCCGCAGCCTGATCTGCGCAACCGATTCCTCTCCGGAAACATACAGCACCCGCTGGCCGGAGGCGGCGAGACGGGCCGCGGCCTGCAAAAGCAGGGTAGACTTGCCGATTCCCGGATCGCCGCCCACCAGAATGACGGAGGCCGGCACCATCCCGCCCCCGAGCACGCGATCAAACTCGTCGATTCCAAGCGGAATTCGCGGCGGCGGAGGCGTCTCTCCCGCCAGCCCGACGAAATCGATTCCCCGGCCGGTCTGAACCGGTGCCTTGCGCCCCGTGCCGGTTGGAATGACCGTTTGCGACTCAAGGGTGTTCCAGGCGCAGCAAGCTTCGCACCGGCCCGCCCATTTCGGGGCCACTGCGCCGCATTCATTGCACACGAAACGGGTGGCGCCCTTCGCCATTCAGTCGCCGGTTACCGGTGAGATCGGCATCAGTTCGGCCGCCAGCCAAACCGCGTGAACAGAAATTGCCGCAGCGCCAGAAGTGCGTCCGGCGGAGCCGTGATCGGCGCGAGGGCGAGACCGGCGCTGTCCACCGTGAGGGCAATCGCACTCGCCGCCGCCGCAGACTGAAGGGCAGGCTGGCCGATCGCCCCCAGCGCGGCCTGGCGCCATAGCGCGACCGATACTGCGGGCGTCAGGCGCGGCAGGATCAGGATGAAATCCAGCCGGCTTGCGGCCACTACCGCCTGATAGGCGCGTTCAAGCGGCGCGGGCAGTGTTGCCACCCTGCGCGACGAGGCGAGTTCCTCAACCGTCGGCAAGGCGGGAAAGCGCTGCTCCCGCCTTGTCCCGCCAGCCTGATCGGAGCTGCCCAGCGTGCAGATCGCGCTACCGTTCGCCGCCTGCAGGGAGGCCATATCCGCCGGAATGTCTTCTCCAGCGAGCAATACCGCATCTGCCTCGCCGAGCCTGAATGCTCGTGCGACCGCCGATATGTCGCGAAGTCCGAAAATCGGCGAAATCGGCACGCCAAGCAGCTCGAACGCCAAAATCGCTGCCAGATCAGGACTTTCCGGCGCCGCTGCGGCCAGGCGGAGGGGGCTGGGCTGCGCGAGCCTTGCAAGCCCGCCACGCACCACAATGACGCCAGGATTGATCCCGGCAAGAATGGGAATCCACTCCCCCGGCCGGAAATGAACGCGCGGGTCGCCCGTCAGATAAGCGATCGGAGCTGCGCCAGGGAGCAGCGCTCCGGTATGGCCGTCCGCCGCGACAAGGGCCTGCAGACGGTTTGCGCCAGTAACGCCGTCCCGTCCCCCCGCTGTTTGAACCCGCAAGAGAGCGTCCGGCGAGAGGATAGCTTGAACCCCGAGCGAAATCGCATGAGCCCAGCGGTCGATCCTCCCGCCGGGCAAGCCCCCCACCAAAATACGATAGCCACGATCCGACGTATCGGCGAAGATCGTGCCAGTCGGCGCGATGCTGCCCGCGGCGGACGATATCCCGGGAGTTGCCCCCGCCAATGTCGCGCCAAGTGCGCCGAGGATGAACCGGCGCCTCACCCTGCCAAACCTCTCGACCCGGGCCTAACGGTCGTAGCTGACAAGAGCTTCGAACGGCACGTCAAGACGATCCCGTCCTTTCAGGAACTCCAGTTCGATGAGCGCCGCCGCGGCCGGCACCGTGGCGCCGACATTCCGCAACAGATTTATGCCAGCCGCCATCGTGCCTCCCGTCGCCAGCAGGTCATCGACGACGACGACCCGCTGCCCCGGCTGGACGGCGTCGGCCTGGATCTCGATGCGGTCGGTGCCGTATTCGAGATCATAATCATAGCCAACAGTCGGGCCCGGCAGTTTGCCGCGCTTGCGGAGCATGATGAACCCGCACCCCAGCTTGAGGGCGAGCGGCGCCGCAAGAATGAAGCCGCGGCTTTCCACACCCGCAAGCATATCCGGGTGGTATGCCCGAACCACATTGGCGAGACGCCCCATCGCCACCTGCCACGCATCGGCATGGCGAATGAGAGTGGAAATATCGTAGAACAGGATGCCCGGCTTCGGAAAATCGGGGATACCGCGGATGTGATCCTTTAGATTCATGCCGCCGGTATAGCGGAGGCGGCAGCCTTGGCAACGTCCGCAAGGCCATCGTGCGGGACAAAATCATTCTTGCGCTAATTCACGCCGCCTTGCTCTCGTCACGATATGGGTGTTCCGCTATTCAGGCATCAGCTGGCGCCGTTTCCGCTCGACGATGTCGCGCGTTTCAGCTACACAACATATAGAGGATTTTTTGCTATGGATCGTCGTTCGCTACTAGGTATGGTGGCTGGACTTGTGAGCGCCGGTGGCATCGGAACATCATTTCCGGCAGCAGCAGCCGGAGCGGCCACCGATTCCCCCTACACGGCGCGCAGCCTCGGCAATCCCGACGCCCCTATCAAAATCTACGAATATTTCTCCCTCAACTGCCCGCATTGCGCCGAATTCGCCACGCATGCGCTGCCCAAGGTCATCGAAACCTACGTGAAGCCGGGTAAGGCGTATTACGTGTTCAAGGATTTCCCGCTAAACGAGGACGCTCTGTGGGCAGCCCAGATCGCCCGCACACTGCCGTCAAGGGCGTATTTTCCCTTCATCTCCGAACTTTTCCGCACGCAAGATGAATGGGCCTACGCGCCGGACCTGAAAACGCCCAAGGATTACCAGAACGCGCTGTTCCGCTACGCCGCCCTCGCCGGCATGGATCGCGCGACGTTCGACGCCGCCATTGCGAACAAGAAGCTGCGCGCCTTCGTCCTCAAGGAGCTGAACGAGGCGGAAAAGACCTACAAGGTCAATTCGACCCCCACCTTCATCATCAACGGCCGCAAGCGGGAGGGCGCTGTGTCGTTCGACACCTTCTCCTCCTGGCTCAAGGCCGCGTAGGTCCGGCTTGCCCGCGCGTTTCGCCCGCCTGCGGATCAGCGGGTTCAAGAGCTTCGCCGATCCGACCACGATCGACATCCTGCCTGGGCTGACCGGCATCATCGGGCCGAACGGCTGTGGCAAGTCGAACGTGGTCGACGCGCTGCGCTGGGCGATGGGTGAGGCCAGTGCAAAGTCCCTGCGCGGCGGCGAGATGGAAGACGTGATTTTCGCCGGCACGATGGCGCGTGCCGCGCGAAATCTCGCCGAAGTATCCATCACCCTGACCGACACGGCTGGCCTCGCCCCGGTTCCGTTCCAGAACGAGCCGGAACTCCAGGTTTCCCGCAAGATCGAGCGCGGCAGCGGCAGTTCGTATCGGGTCAACGGCCGCGAAGTCCGGGCACGTGATGTCGCGACCCTGTTCGCCGACCTCGCCTCCGGCGCCCGCAATTCCGCGATGATCAGCCAGGGCCGGGTCTCCGCCTTGGTAAATGCCCGCCCGGACGAGCGGCGCGCCCTGCTCGAGGAAGCTGCCGGCATCACCGGCCTGCACGCCCGCCGGCACGAAGCCGAACTCAAGCTGCGGGCAGCCGAGCAGAACTTGCTAAGGGCCGACGACCTGCGCGCCCAGCAGGAGGCCCGTCTCGCCGAGTTGCGCAAGCAGGCCCGGCAGGCCAATCGCTACCGGAATATCTCGGGGCTGATCCGCGACGCCGAAGCCGAATATCTCGCCATTGAGCGAGAGCTTGCGGAGCGCCGGCGCCATGCGGCGCGCGCGCACTTCGCCGAAGCCGACGCAGCGGTCGGCCGCGCCGAGCGGATCCGTGACGAGGTGCTGGGCCGCGAGACCTCACAGAACGACGCGCTGCCCTCCTTGCGCGCGCGCGAAGCGGAAACGCGAACGCGTCTCGAGCGCGCACGCATCCTCGCCAAGCAGATCGATGCCGAGATAGCGCGTCTCGAAGCGGCTCGGCAGGAAGCCGAAGCGCGGGTGACGACCCTGCGAAAGGACCACGCCGGCGCCGAACGGACTGCCCACGACGCCGAAGCAGCCGCAATTCGGCTGGAGGCAGAGCGGTCGCAACTCGCCGCCGATCAAGAACTGGCTCCCGCCCGACTAGATCAGGCACGGCGCGAGGCCGAGGCAGCTTCGGGCGCCCTCGCGCAGTGCGACGCCGCAACCCAGCAAGCAACGGAAGCCGCTGCCCGCGCCCAGGCCGAGCGTCAGGCACTGGAAACCCGGCTGACCCAGGCCCGCAATACCGCCAGCCAGGCGGATCGCCGGGCCCGCGAAGCCGAAGCCGCCCATGCCAGCGCGCTGGCCGCTCTTGTGTCACCCGAGCGTCTTGCCGCCGCAGAAGCCGCCCGCGAGGCGGCGGAACTGGCCGTGACAACCGCCGAGGCCGCCTATGCCGAAGCCCAGAACCGGGTGCAGGAGGCGGAAACCCGGCGCACGGAGACCCATGCCGCCGCCATCCGCGCCCGCTCCGCCGCCACCGAAGCGGACGGCGCGGCGACGCGGCTCAAGGCCGAAACCGATGCGCTGAAAGCCCTGCTCGCCCAGAAATTCGGTCGCGATCCCGATCCGGTCCTGGACCGCATCAAGGTTCCCGCCGGGCTGGAAACAGCGCTTGGCGCCGCGCTGGGCGCTGAGCTCTCGGCAGGTGAACAGGCCAGCGCCGCCCGGCACTGGCGTCCCCTGCCTGCCATCACGTCCGAGGCCTCGCTACCCCGGATCGGCGAGACGATCACCGCACCCGAAGCCCTCCGACGTGCCCTTGACCACATTCTCCTGCTGCCGGCCGGCGAAGACGGCGATGCCTTGCAGGCGACGCTGCGCCCGGGGCAGATCCTCGTCTCGATCGAGGGTGGGGTCTGGCGTTGGGACGGTTTCGTGGTCCGTCCTGGCGCGCCGACGGAAGCGGCCGTCCGCCTCGCCCAGCGCAACCGGCTGGACCAGCTCGACATCGAGTTCGCGCGCGCGCGGGAAAGTGCAGAGGCGGCACGCGCCGCGCTGCAGGACGCCGAAACCGCCGAGCGCGATGCGCGGCGGACCGAGGAGGAGGCGCGTACGTCCCGCCGCTCTGCCGAATCCGCGATCGACCGCACCCGCAAGGATCTGCGCGCGGCAACGGAGACCGCGAGCAGGCTGGCGGCTGAAGCCGAGCGGTTGGCCTCCCGCGAGACTGCGGCGGCCGAAACCCGCGCCCGATTCGAGGCCGAGGCCCAGGATGCTCGCGCTGCACTTGCCTCCATCGAGTCCGAATTCACGACACTGGATGACGCCCGGACCCTTCGCGACGCGCTGGAGCAAGCGCGCGCAGCCCTGGCCGAGAGCCGCCGGCGCGACAGCGAAGCGACCCAGGCCCTTCAACGCCTGCAGGCGGAAACCGAAACCCGCGGGCGCCGGCTGGACACGATCGTCCGCGAACAGGCGGACTGGGTCGAACGCGCACGTGACGCCAATGACCGACGCACCGACCTCGCTGCCCGCTTGCGCGAGGCCGAAGCCAGCCTGGATTCCCTCGGCGCGGATGGCGGCGCGCGGGAGCGCCGGGCCGAAGCCGGCACCGAGCTGGCGGGGGCAGAAACCGACCACCAGGCCGCCGCGCGGGACCTTGCCGGCGCCGAAGACGCTGCACGGCGGAATTCTACCGCCGCGCGCGCCGCGGAGCAGGATCTAGCCCGCGCCCGAGAAGCCCGCATCGGCGCGGAATCCGCCGTGCGCGAAGCGGACCATGCCTGGGGCACCGTCGCCGAAAGAATGCTGGAGCGCCTGGGGGTCGATCCCGCCTTGCCCGCAGTGGCCGATCCGTCGCCCGACGCCGCCGACAAGGCGCGGAAGCGGTTCGAGCGCCTCACACGGGAACGCGACGAAATGGGCCCGGTCAACCTGCGCGCCGATATCGAGGTCGGCGAGATCGAGACCCGTCTCGCCGCGATCGAACGCGACCGCGAGGAGATTACCAGCGCAATCGCGAAGCTGCGCGGCTCGATCGGCCATCTGAACCGGGAGGGCCGCGAGCGCCTCTCTGCCGTCTTCACCGAGATCGACCGCCACTTTCAGGCCCTGTTCACCCGGATGTTCGGCGGCGGGCGCGCGCATCTGGCCCTCACCGGCTCCGATGACCCGCTCGAGGCAGGACTCGAGATCTTCGCCGAGCCGCCGGGCAAAAAACTCGCAACATTGTCCCTGCTTTCCGGCGGCGAGCAGGCTCTTACCGCGCTGTCGCTGATTTTCGCGGTCTTTCGCTGCAATCCGGCACCGCTCTCGGTGCTCGACGAGGTCGACGCCCCGCTCGACGATGCGAACGTCGAACGCTTCTGCCGCCTGCTGGAGGACATCTCCCAGGATACCGGAACCCGGTTCATCGTTGTGACCCATCACCACCACACGATGGCGCGGATGGACCGCCTCTATGGCGTCACGATGCAGGAACGCGGGATTTCGCGCGTCCTGTCGGTCGATCTCGGCACGGCGGCGGCGATGGTCGAGCCCGCCGGCGCCATGGCAGCGGAATAGATTTCACGCTCGCGATATGTTGACTTGGAACGGCAGCATCGGTAGCAACCGCTGCCGCCTGTCGGCGGGCGTAAGGGTGTGAAAATGGGTGACGAACCGGCTCAGGGGCCAGATGATCGAAACGATTTCGATCAGCGCCTTGCCGCCGCGCGAAGTCGTGCCGGGCTAGACAAGTCCGCCAAAGGCGCCGCGCAGCAGGACAAGGGTCCCAATCCGTTCAGCGTCGCAACGCGACTGGGCGCCGAAATGGTGGCGTCTCTGGTCGTGTCGGTCGCGATCGGCTATGGACTGGATCGCCTTTTTCATTCAGCACCCTGGTTCATGATTGGCTTCGTGCCCATTGGCGCGGCTGCGGGGCTTCGAAACGTGTTCCGGGCCATGGGGCCAGGCGACAAGGACTGACCGGAGGATACGGATGGCGCAAGAATCGGGGATCAACGCTCTCGGGCAGTTCCAGCTGACCACCGGTTTCGGTGCGTTCGGCAAGGCGATCGAATTCACCAATTCGAACCAGATGATGCTGCTCGCCGCCGTGATCGTCACCTCTCTGTTCGTGATCGCGCTGCGCCAGCGCGCACTGGTTCCCGGCCGCATGCAGGGATTGGCCGAAATCAGCTATGAATTCGTGCACAACATGGTGACCGACACGATCGGCGAGGAAGGCAAGCGCTTCTTTCCCTTCGTCTTCACCCTGTTCGCCTTCATCCTGATCGGCAACATCCTCGGCTTGTTCCCGTATTTCTTTGCCTTTACCAGCCATATCGCGATCACCGGCGCCCTTGCGCTGTTCGTCTTTGCCCTCTCGACGCTGGTGGGCTTCTGGTATCACGGCATCGGCTTCCTGAAATTCTTCTCCCCACCGGGCGTGCCGGGCTGGCTGCTGCCGCTGCTGATCCCGATTGAAATCGTCTCCTTCCTTTCGCGCCCGATTTCGCTTTCGGTCCGACTTTTCGCGAACATCACCGCAGGCCATGTGATGTGGGAAGTGTTCGCCGGCTTCATGCTGATGCTGGTCTCGGGCTTGGGTGCCGTTGGCGTGGTCGCCGCGATCATCCCGCTCGGCCTCAACATCGCGCTCACAGCGCTCGAATTCCTGGTCGCGTTCCTGCAGGCTTACGTGTTCGCGATCCTGACCTGCCTTTACCTGCACGATGCGATCCACATGCACTGATCGCCTCGCGCATCCCTTCAACTCCACCGGCCTGACCGGCCTCAGCTACCGCTTGAACTGAAAGGAATCCTAGTTATGGCCATTGACACCCTTCTGCTTGCTCGCGACGTCGGTGCAGGTCTGGCGACCATCGGCGTTGCCGGCGCGGGCGTCGGTATCGGCAACCTGTTCGGCGCTTTCGTCGGCGCTGTCGGCCGCAACCCGGCGGCTCGCGACAAGATGTTCCGCGACGTTCTGCTCGGCTTCGCCCTGACCGAAGCCGTCGCGCTCTACGCGCTGGTCATCGCGCTCATCATCCTGTTCGCCTGAACCACCGGCAGGGATACGTCACGCGATGCGCCGAACCACCATACTGCTCGCTGCCACTCTCCTGGGCCTGACGCCGGCTGTCGCCATGGCTGAAGGCAAGATGCCGCAGATGGATTTTGCCAATCCGCTGACCGGCGCTCAGGTCGTGTGGATGGCGGTCATCATGGTCGCGCTGTATTTCATTCTGGCGCGCTGGGCCCTGCCCAGGATCGGCGGCGTGATCGAGAACCGTCACAACCGCATTGCAAGCGACCTTGAAACCGCCCGCCGCGCCAAGGCGGAGGCAGAGCATGCCGTGCGAGACCTCAATCTCGCGGTCCAGAACGCGCGGGAATCGAGCCAGGGTGCGATCGCCGAGGCGGTGAATGCCGCAAAGGAACGCGCCCGGGCACAATCCGCGACGCTGAACGAGCGGCTCAACGCGCAGATTTCAGCGGCCGAAGCCGAAATCGAGGCGGCACGTCGTACGGCGGTCAACGCTTTGGCTCCGATCGCGCGCGACGTCGCGTCCAGCCTGCTGCACCGCCTGACAGGCGAGGCGGCGGAGCCTGGCCGCGTCGATCAGGCGATTGCGGCACTTTCAACCCAGGGGTGAGCGACCATGGAATATGAAGCCCTTACCGGTACGCTGTGGGACAAGGGAACTTTCTGGGTCACCGTTGCGGTCCTGATTTTCCTCTTTTTCTTTGGCAAGAAGATCGTTGGGGCAATCACCACGATGCTCGACCAGAGAAGTGCTGAGATTCAGCGCGAACTGGATGAAGCCTCCCGCTTGCGCGCCGAAGCCGAAGCCATGCTGAAGGATGCCGAAACCCGCCGCGAGGCCGCACTCGCGCAGGCGAAGGACATGCTCGCCATGGCCGGTCGCGAAGCCGAACGCCTTGCAGCCGACTTGCTGGCAGAGGCCGAGGCTTCCGCCCGTCGGCGTGAACAGATGGCGAAAGAGCGGATCGCTGCGGCCGAATCCGCGGCTGTCGCCGAAGTGCGCGAGGCCGCCGCGGCACTTGCCGCGCTCGCAGCAGAACGGGTTCTCAAGGAAACCATCGATGCGGCCCACGATCAAGGTCTTATCGATCAGGCGATCATCGGTTTGCCCGCAGCGCTGAGGCAGAAGGCTGCCTGATGCCTGTCGGATGCTGCCCTTCCGGGCAGCGTCCGGCTCCGGGCATGGCGCAAACCCCCGCCGGTTGATATACCCGGTCGTGAGCGGCACCGTTTTAATTTCCTTTTCGCCGCCGAGATACGAGGTTCACCCATGGCGCGTCGCCGGCAACTTTACGAAGGCAAGGCAAAAATTCTGTTCGAAGGGCCGGAACCCGGCACACTCGTGCAGTATTTCAAGGACGACGCCACCGCGTTTAACGCCCAGAAGAAGGGCGTGATCACCGGCAAGGGCGTATTGAACAACCGCATCAGCGAGTTCCTGATGCAACGCCTCGGCGAAATCGGCATTCCCACCCATTTCGTCCGCCGCCTCAACATGCGCGAACAGCTTGTGCGCGAAGTCGAGATCATCCCGATCGAGGTGGTTATCCGCAACGTCGCGGCGGGCAGCATGAGCACCCGGCTCGGCATCCCCGAGGGGACACGGCTTCCCCGGTCCATCATCGAATACTATTACAAGAACGATGCGCTGAACGATCCCATGGTGTCCGAGGATCACATCACCGCATTCGGCTGGGCCAGCACGCAGGATATGGACGACATCGTCCATCTCAGCCTGCGTATCAACGATTTTCTGACCGGCCTGTTCCTTGGTGTCGGAATCGTGTTGGTGGACTTCAAGATCGAGTTCGGCCGGCTGTGGGAGAACGAGGATATGCGCATCGTTCTCGCCGATGAAATCAGCCCGGACAACTGCCGACTCTGGGACGCCAAGACCAACGAAAAGATGGACAAGGATCGTTTCCGCCGTGACCTCGGCCGGGTCGAGGAAGCGTATCAGGAAGTCGCCAAGCGGCTCGGCATCCTGCCCGAAGCCGGAACCCGCGACATGAAGGGCCCGGAGATGATGCAATGAAGGTTGTGGTCGCGGTCAAGCTGAAACCCGGCGTGCTCGATCCTCAGGGCAAGGCCATTGGCCACGCACTCGAAGGCTTGGGATATGACGGCGTCACGGATGTCCGGGTCGGCAAGCTGATCGAACTAGACATCGCCGAGACAGACCGCGAGAAGGCCAAGTCTATCGCCGAAGCGATGGCGAGACGCCTGCTCGCCAATACAGTGGTCGAAAACTTCGAGATTTCACTTCCCTGACGACCGGGCGTTGCGGCGCCCGCCTTTAGCGCCCATCTCGAAGGCAATGATGGGTGAGATGAAAGGCGCCAGCCGCGTCAATGGCCTCCTCCAAGGGCCCCGCGATGAATAGGGTCGTTTCACTTCTCATACGGCCGATGCGTTTGCTTGGACACCGCTGGTACCGGCGCCTGCGGATGGATCTGTGGTTTCCACATGTGCCGCTGGCGCTCGCAGTCGGCGTCGCTGGCGCACTCGCGATTCTGCCGACGATCCAGAAATTCGCTGCGGAATATCTTCATCTCGATCTGGCTAACCTGGTCAGCGCCATTCACCCGATTTCGGGAAATATTCCGGGCCTTATCCTCAACGGTGTTCCAACCGTCGTCGTTGGCGCACTCCAACTCCTGATCGCCATTGGGTTGCTGGGCCGCTCGCGTATCGCCTGGCTCTCGGCCATCGGGATCACGCTTGCCCAACTTCTGCTGACCGTTCATGTCCAGGCAGCGTCCAGACTCGATGGGGAAGCGATCTACATCATCGCCCTGCTGGCCTCGCTCCTGCTCGCACGCAACCACTTCTCCCGTTCTTCACTGGCCGCCGGCACGCTGTTCGCTGTGGCCTCGGTACTTGTCTTGATGGTGTACGGGGTGCTCGGTTCACTGCTTCTCGGCGCCGGCTTCAACCCGCCAATCACCAATCTGCCGTCAGCGCTTTATTTTGTTATCGTCACGATGTCGACCGTGGGGTATGGCGACATCCTCCCCAAGAGCGAGAACGCGCGGCTTTTCGTCGTCTCGCTCATCGTGCTCGGACTGACGGTCTTCGCAACCGCACTGACTGCCGTGATCGGCCCGGTTCTGCAGAATCGGATAAACCGGACGATCGGCCCCCGGAGGCAGAAAATGAAACGCGTCAACCACTTCATCATTTCCGGCCATGGCGTCCTTGCCCGAAATACAGCCCGCGAACTGCGCAATCGTGGAGAATCCGTGATTGTCATAACGGAATTCGAGGATGCGAGTTTCGGCGATGCCGAGACGGTGATCGGCGATCCCACCGACCTCGATACGCTCCGCAAAGCCGGTGGCGAGCATGCACGGGCGATTCTTGCCCTTTCGGATGACGACTCGGAAAATGCCTTTGTCGTTCTCGCGGTCCGGGAACTGGGCACGGATGCCAAAAAGGTGGCCGCGGTGAGTACCCGCAAGAATCTCGAGCGCGTCCGACGGGTTCACCCCGACATGGTTCTCGCTGCCCCAGTCTTCGGCAGCGAGGTGCTGGCAATGGCCCTCACGGAGGAGAAAATCGATGGGGACTGGCTTCTCAGCCGGTTCCTCGATGTTCGCCCCCATGAAGACAATACCTGATTTTCCGCTCCCTCGGCGCGAGATTCAGGAGATATCGGACTGCCAGATCCGCACGGCAGGCCGCCCGGTCGTCGCGGCGGTCAAACGGGCCTGCTCGAGACCGGAGCGGGCATTGGCGAGAACCGCCGCAGGGTCATCGCCCGAGCGTGACCACCGCGACGCGATGCCAATGGCGACATGGCGACCGGTTCCCGCCAGCATCGCATCCAGCCGCGCGACGATCCGGTCTCCCCGCTCGGCAGCTACCAGATGATCCACCCCATCGCACCAGGCGGCAAGGCGGGTCGGGCCGATCCGCCCGATCAGGTCGCTCGGACGCAACATGTCGCGCAGGGTTTCGGCCGACTCACGAATGACGGCAGATGACGCTTCCGATCCTTGCGTGCCGCTCGATCTGACCCAGCCTATGGCGAACATGGTGCCAACGCGTTCCTCGATGTCCAACCGGTCAAATCGGCGATCCGCCTGTGCGAGGAAACTCGGCAGGGGCCACAATCCGGTTTCAGGATCGAGCGCATTCCGCTTCTTGGTGGCGCCAGCCGTAAGCAACCGGGTCACGAGGCGCCGCAAATGCGGTCCGATCGCGGTCAGCAGATCGGTTTCCGCGGCAGTGAACCGCCTGTCTCCACGACTACGCCAGGCCACGAGTGAAGCCGCAGGGAGATGCCCGGCAGTTGCAGTTTCCAGATCGACGGGAATGGTGAGGATTTCACCGCCGATGCAATCGGTCAGGCCGATGCCATAGGGGTAATCAGCGAGGATCGTTTCCCCCCCCTGCTGCACCGTCGCCGGGCGCACCACGAAACACATGCCGGAATCGGGAAATTCCGCTGCCAGCAAGGCGCAGGCCGCGGGGCCGGCGGTACTCGGGTCAGGCAGTCCTGCCAAACTATCGATCATGCGTGCCATGCGGTCGAGACGCCCTGAAATGTCTCGTCCGTCACGGGCGCCCTCGGATGCTTCCATGGAAAAGCCTGCCTCATACGTCATCATCAGGCTTTTCGCAGGATTGGGTAAATAACGTATTACCGCCCGATTGACAGGCTGAACCCACCTCAGCATGGTCTCGCCGGAACAAATACGGAAAGGCCGCCAATGGATCACACACCGCTCGCCGCGACGATTACCGCTGCCTGGGGCCGCCGGGACCAACTCGATTCGGCCTACCAGGGACCAGTGCGCGAGGCGGTGAACCAGGCCCTCACCTTGCTGGACGACGGCGTTCTGCGGGTGGCGGAACCCGGCCCGGACGGCTGGACCGTGCATCAATGGCTCAAGCAGGCCATTCTCATGTCCTTCCGCCTGCTGCCGAACCGGAGCATGGAAGGAGCCGGCGGTGCGCCCGTGTTCGACAAGGTGCCGATGAAATTCGGCGACTGGGACGATGCCCGCTTCGCGGCCGCGGGGATTCGGGCGGTGCCGGGTGCGGTTGTCCGACATTCCGCTCATGTCGGGCGGAACACGGTGCTGATGCCGAGCTTCGTCAATGTCGGCGCCAGGGTCGGCGAGGATACGATGATCGACACCTGGGCAACGGTGGGCTCCTGCGCGCAGGTCGGCCGCAACTGCCATATCAGCGGCGGTGTCGGAATCGGTGGAGTGCTCGAGCCGCTACAAGCCAATCCGGTGATCATCGAGGATGACTGCTTCATCGGCGCGCGCTCGGAAGTCGCCGAAGGCGTGATTGTGGAGCGCGGCGCCGTGCTTTCGATGGGAGTGTTTCTCGGCGCCTCGACCAAGATCGTCGATCGCGCAACCGGCGAGATCTTCTATGGCCGCGTACCAGCCTATTCCGTTGTCGTGCCCGGAGCATTGCCGGGCAAGGCGCTGCCTGACGGCAGTCCGGGCCCATCGCTCGCCTGCGCCGTGATCGTGAAGCGGGTCGATGCCCAGACCCGCTCGAAGACCGCGATCAACGAGCTTCTGCGGGCGTGACAGGCACGGACCCCGTCCCGATCGCGCAGCTTTTGCTGCGCCACCGCTCGGTCACGCCGGTCGATGATGGCGCTCAGACAACGCTTGCTGGTCTGCTGGAGTCGCTCGGTTTCACGGTCGAGACGCTGCAATGCGGCGAGGTTTCCAACCTCGTCGCCCGACGCGGAACCGGCAGCCCGCATTTCGCCTTCGCCGGTCACACCGATGTCGTTCCCCCTGGCGATGACTGGCGCCACCCGCCATTCGGCGGCACCATCGCGGATGGGCTGCTCTATGGGCGGGGCGCCGTCGACATGAAGGGTGCGATCGCAGCCTTCGTCGCAGCGCTGGCATCCCGACCGGCATACCGGGCGGGAACCATCTCCCTGCTGATCACGGGCGATGAGGAGGGCGAGGCCGTCGACGGAACCCGGCGCATTCTCGACCATTTGGCTGAAAATCGCGCCCTGCCTGAATTCTGCCTGGTCGGCGAGCCGACCTGCCGGACCACGCTTGGCGATACGATCAAGATCGGCCGGCGCGGATCGGTTTCGGCCCGTATCACTGTTCCCGGCGTGCAGGGGCATGTCGCCTATCCACATCTCGCCGACAATCCGCTTCACCGGCTGATCCCTGCCCTTGAAGCGCTCCGCACGCGGCAACTCGATACCGGCACAGCCTGGTTCGAACCGTCCTCGCTGCAAATCACCAGCGTCGATACCGGGAATGCGGCCGGCAACGTGATCCCGGCCAGCGCATCGGCGCGGCTGAACATCCGGTTCAATGACCGGCACAAGGGGACCGAACTCGCCGCCTGGATACGCGAAACGGTCTCGACCTACGCGCCCGGCGCAAAATGCGAGACCAGCATCAGCGGCGAGGCGTTCCTGACCAAACCCGGCAAGGATATCGACCTGCTCAGTGATGCCATCGCCAAGGTAACCGGCATCACGCCCAAACTGGACACCGGCGGCGGCACGTCGGATGCCCGGTTCATCACGTCATATTGTCCTGTCGCCGAATTCGGTCTGGTCGGAACCTCGATGCACCGGGTCGACGAGGCGGTTCCGATCAGCGAGCTGAGAGATTTGTCCGAAATCTATGCCCAAATTCTGGATCGTGTGTTCGCATGAATGGTGAGGATCGTTTTGCCGGAGCGCTGTTCAGCACCCTGCGCGGCATCTTCCGACTGGCCCTCGGCAGACTCGATGCGTTTCGCGAGTTCGGGAACACACCCGCCGCCTTCTCGGCGTCGATCGCGCCGCTGATCGCCTTCCCGATGGTTGGTGCGGCACTTCTGGCGGCGCGTGGCCACTGGATCTACGCGGCGGGGCTCATGCTGTCCCGACTGTGCGGCGTCCTGATACAACCCGTCATCATCGAACGGGCATCGCAGTGGCTTGGACGTCGCGACCGATGGCTGATCACTGCCACGGCGCTGAACTGGTCGATCTGGGTCGTATTCGTTCTCATTCCCCTGGGAATGGTCGTCAATGACATCCTGCTCGCGCTCGGCGCCGGGCAGGTCGGCGCGCTCACCCTCTCAGGCGGGCTGATCGCCCTCTATATGCTGTGGCTGCAGGGTTTCGTGCTGCGGGCCGGGCTGCAGACCAGCTGGTGGAAGGCGCTCGGGCTGCTGTTCGTGGTCAACCTGAGCACGGCTGCACTTTACGCAGTGCCGTATGTTTTCCATCCTGGCCTGCTCAGCCTGACACTTCGTCCTGCTTCAGGCTGAGCGCGCGCGCGTATACCAGCTTGCGTGGCAACTCCAGCTCCCGGGCAACGGCCGAAGCCGCATCCTTGATCGACATGACCGCCAGTGCCGCTTCGAGCGCCTCGTCCAGCGCCTCCGCCGATGCGCTTGTCCGGGTCGCAGGACCGATCACCAGGGTGATCTCGCCGCGCGCGGCGGTCGTCGCGTAATGTTCGGCGAGCACGGAGAGCGGGCCTCGCCTGATCTC
Source organism: Acidiphilium sp. C61 (assembly GCF_905116885.1). NCBI lineage: Bacteria > Pseudomonadati > Pseudomonadota > Alphaproteobacteria > Acetobacterales > Acidocellaceae > Acidiphilium > Acidiphilium sp. C61. Next base: position 733,823 of record NZ_CAJHNI010000005.1, read on the forward strand.
CTCGAATCTTTTGGTCAGTTCGCGCCCCACCGCAGCGGGCCGGTCTCCGAGGACCGCCTGACAATCTTCAAGACACGCCGCCAACCGGTGGGGCGCTTCATAAAATACCAATGTCGCGACAAGCCCGGCTTGCTCCGCCGCGACGAGACGCTGCAATGCGCTGCGGCGAGCGGCCGAGCGCGGCGGCAGAAACCCGCCGAAGAGAAACGGATGGGGTGGCAGGCCGGACAAGGCGAGCGCCATGACGGCCGCATTCGGCCCCGGCACGGCACTGACAACGAGTCCCTCGTCGATCGCCGCACGCACCAGCCGGTAACCAGGATCGGCGATGAGCGGCGCCCCCGCATCGCTCACCAGGGCGAGCCGCTTTCCCTCGCGCATCATGCCGATCAGCGCAGGGGTTCGGGCCTGTTCGTTATGGTCGTGGAAAGATTGTAATTTTGTTAAGATTTGATATTGAGCCAGCAGGGTCGCGCTAACGCGGGTATCTTCGCATAATATGATGTCTGCTTCGCGCAGCGTGCTGACCGCGCGTGGCGACAAATCGCCCAGGTTGCCGATTGGCGTGGAAACCAGCACAAGGTCGGGTTGCCGACGAGAGGCCGTTTCGGATGCAAGTGGAGAAGTCTCGGATGTCACGAACGACATTAACGCCTGTGGCTTTGGTTTTGGCAACCGCTGCGGCACTCGCACTTGCGGGATGCAGCACCGCGCCGCGCCCCACCGCCACCGGCGGCGAGGTCTCATCGATGCAACCGACGGCGCACGCCACACGGACGCAAGGTCCCGTCGCGTTGCTGGTGCCGCTGACCGGCCCCTACGGCGCCATCGGACAGTCGATCGAGAAGGCCGTCAAACTGGCATTTTCAGCACCAGGCGCACCTAGGCTGGATGTCGAGAACACCGGCGGCACGGCGGCCGGCGCCGCCAGCGCCGCGCATAACGCCATCGGCAAGGGTGCCGGTCTCATCCTCGGACCGCTTACCATGGTGGAAGCTCGTGCGGTCACGCCCGTCGCCCAGTCCGCGGGCGTGAATGTCCTTGCCTTCACGAATGACGACAGCGTTGCGCGCCCCGGCATCTGGCCGCTGGGCATCTCGCCCGACCAGCAGGTCGGCAGGGTGGTTTCCTACGCCATCGAAAGCGGCCGCACCCGCACCGCCGCAATCCTGCCGGATAACCTGTTCGGCCGGCTCATGGCCGCCGCCCTGCGCCGCACCACAGCCCGGCTCGGCGCTCCACCGCCGCATATCGGATACTATTCGGCATCTTTCTCCAGCCTGAACGCAACGACGCGGAGCATCTCACAATTCGACAGCCGGGGTGCCGGCCTGATGTCGCGGATTCGCGCTGCCCGCGACCAGGACAGCGCGGCGGGACGTCGCCTCGCGGCCAAGCTGCGGAGCGAACCCGTCCCGCCGCCGCCCTTCGATGCCCTTCTGCTTGGTGCGACAAGCGAAGACCTCGCCGAGTTGCAAACCTTCCTTCCGTATTACGAGGCCGGTCCGCCACAGGTTCAGCTGATGGGCCCCGCGCTCTGGTCCAGCCGTGCCAGGGCGATGGCCACGCATGAGGTTCTGCGCGGTGCGATCTATGCGGCGCCCGATCCGTCGGCAGGCCTGCCATTTGACCAGAAATTCGAGGCAACCTATGGCGGTGTCACGCCGCCATCGATCGACAAGGTTGCCTTCGACGCCGCGGCGATCAGCGTACTCGCGGCGCATGAAGGCGGGTACAAGACATCCGTTCTGACGGCATCCAGCGGGTTCTCGGGTACCGACGGTCCGCTCCGGCTGCTGCCAAACGGTCATGTCGAACGCGGGCTCGCGGTGTTCCGGATCGAGCCGGACGGTCCAAAAGTGGTTTCGCCCGCACCGCAGACATTGCCATCCCCGGCACCATCGCCGAACGCATGACCTGACCGGATGCGCCGACCGATCGCAACGATAGCGGCCTGGCTCGGCGGTCCGCCTGCCATCGTCCTGTCCGGACTGATCTTTGCCCGCGCGATCCCTCTCTGGGAGGGCGTCGGCTGGCTGGCCGGCTGCGCCGCCTGGTCGGGAGCGGCGGGCATGGTTCTGGCGCGCGATCTGCGCCGCTTCAGTGCCGCGCTCACCGCGCCGTCATCGCCCTCGGCATTGCAGCTCGTAACACCGGGGCTGACCAACCTCGCCCAGCGCATCATCCAGACGATCGCCACGGAACGCGAAACCCGCGAAGCCGCCGCCACCAACGCCAACTACAGCCAGTCTCTTCTCAATCGCCTGCCGGATGCGCTGTTCCAGCTCGACGGCCTGCCAGGGTCGCGGCGGATCGTCTGGAGAAACCCCGCAGCGGTCAGGATCTACGGCGCCGAGGAATCGGCACTCCTCCGCCATCCGCAGTTGCGCGCCGCCCTCGCGGAGGCAGAGTTGGCCGACCAGCCGGTGCGGACCACCCTATCGCTCGCCACACCGGTCGCCAGGGTTCTGGATGCCACGGTGATCCGCAGCGGAGATCTTGGCCGCGCGGCCCCGGTCTACATCCTGCTGACCGACCGCACCCGCGAGCGCGAACTGAACCAGATGCGCGCCGATTTCGTCGCCAATGCAAGCCACGAATTGCGGACGCCGCTGACCAGCCTGATCGGCTTCATCGAGACCCTGCGCGGCCCGGCCCGCGACGATGTCGAGGCCGTGCCGCGTTTTCTCGCCATCATGGCCGAACAGGCCGAACGGATGCAGAGGATCATCGCGGATCTGCTGAGCCTCTCGCGAATCGAGATGTCGGAGCATCAGCCCCCCTCCGAGCAGATCGATATCGGGCCGGTGATCCGCCAGGTCGCCAGCTTCATGGACCCGATCCTCGCGAAAGCCTCGACCAGGCTGACCCTGGATATCGCCGCCAGCCTGCCCGTCGTGCATGGCGATTCCGGCCAGCTCACCCAGGTCATCGGCAACCTTGTCGACAACGCGGTGAAATACAGCGCGCTCAAGCACGGAAACGCAGGCGGCAACATCACGGTGTCCGCGCATGCAACGCCAAATACCGACTTCCCCCAACCTGGCATTCTGATTGAAGTGATCGATGATGGCCCCGGGATCGCGCGCGAGCATCTGCCAAGGCTGACGGAGCGATTCTATCGGGCTGACAAGGGGCGGGCGCGCGCCGTGGGCGGCACCGGGCTCGGCCTTGCGATCGTCAAGCATGTCGTCATGCGCCACCGTGGCCGGCTGGTGATCGACAGTGTCGAGGGAACCGGCACGACATGCCGCGTATGGCTGCCCGCGGCAGCGCAGGCAGCGCAGGGGTCGAGGCGCTCGGCCTGATCGGTGATGCCGGCGGTTTCATCGGTGTCACGGTTCGGCTAAAGCGAGGGCGCGGCGCTGGCCTTGCCTGGCTTCCGGGCGAGGCTTTCGGGAACAGGACCAGGGCGCAAGCCTGTTGGCCAGCCGCTCGACAAGACGCCAAACCGTTCGGAAAGATCGAGCCTGAGGAACGATGTTTATCCCGCTCCGCCTTGCTGCCCTGAGTGTCGTCATCAGCCTGGTCTCGCTCGGGCTGAAGGTGATGGCGTGGCGCGTCAGCCATTCGGCGGCACTCTATTCCGACGCACTCGAATCACTGGTGAACGTCTTTGCCGCGGTGATGGTGATGGTGGCGCTCAAGGCCGCCGCCAAGCCCGCCGACAGCGAGCACCCCTACGGACATGCGAAAGCAGAATTGCTGAGTGCGGTCGCCGAGGGGGGCATGATCCTCTTCGCCGCAGTGCTGATACTCGAACGCGCCGCAAGTACGATATTTATGCCGCACCTCCCTTCGGCGCCGGTCTTGGGCCTCGGCCTGAACGCGGCCGGCGGCCTCGTGAATGCCCTCTGGGCGCTCGCGCTCGGCCGGTCCGGCGTGACCCGGAAATTTCCGGCGCTGGCAGCCGATCAGGCCCATCTCGTGGCCGACGCCATCACCACGGTCGGGATCATCGCCGGATTGTCCATCGCCGTCCTCGCCGACCTGCCGGTCATCGACCCGCTGATCGCCATGGCCGTCGCGGCGCAGATTGCATTCATGGGCGGGCGGACAGTGCTGCGCGCCCTCAGCGCACTGCTCGACCGCGCGCCGCCGCCTGAAATGGTGGACCGGATCCACCGGCTCGTCGCCACCCATGCCGCCGGCGCGATCGAGGCGCATGACATGCGAATCCGTGAGGCCGGGCAGTCGCGCTTCCTCGAATTCCACCTCGTCGTGCCGGGGACCATGACGGTCGCCGAATCCCACACCATATGCGATCGGATCGAAGGTGCCTTGAAGCGGGAAATGGCAGGCGTGATCATCACGATCCATGTCGAGCCCGATCACAAGGCCAAGAACGAAGGAATTCTGGTGAAATGAGGTCTGCGAGATGGTGAAGCTGGATACGATCGTGACCCGCGGCGGCGACCGTGGCGAAACATCCCTGGCCGACGGATCGCGCGTCGCCAAGAGCCACACCCGCATCGCCGTGTTCGGCGCGCTGGATGAAACCAACACCGCGGTCGGCCTGCTCCGCGTGGTCTGCGCGCAGTCTCCCGAGATCGACTCGGTCCTCGCCGCCATCCAGAATGATCTGTTCGATATCGGCGCCGACCTTGCCGCGCCCGCCGACCCTAACCGCCCGTCAAGGCTGACCAGCGCCTATGTTGCCCGGCTCGACGAAGCCGCCACCGCCTGGAATGCGCGTCTTGGCCCGCTGACCAGCTTCATTCTGCCGGGAGGCACCGAAGCCGCATCCCGCGCGCATCTCGCCCGCACGATCGCGCGGCGTGCCGAACGCGAACTGGTGCGGCTCGCCAGCGAGACGACTATTTCAGATATACCGATCCCCTATCTCAACCGCCTGTCGGACACGATGTTCATCCTCGCCCGCCTGCTCAACGACGAAGGTCGCGCCGACACGCTCTGGCGGCCCGGCGGCGCCTGAGCGCCGGGACACCGGCCAGTTTCAGAATATTATCCGATCAGATGGAGTTATCTGATCGGATAAAAATATTATTTTTATCAATATTATAGAGCACTACATCCGATCCAAAAGGATCCGATGTAGTACTCCAGAGAAGCCCGTCTCAAAGAAGGTGGAAGCTCGAGACCCTGGTACCGGTGAGCGTCAGGTCGGTGAGAACCTGATTGCCCCCCTGTAGCGTCACCTCGAAAATATAGCCGATCGTTGAGCCCACCCGCTGCGTCGTCAGGTATTTGACGGCGAAAGGCTGGGATAGCGGGATCTTCGCGTCGATGGCGGCCGCCTGAGCGGGAAACTTCTTGCTGTCGACATGGGCCCGGAATGTCGATGACGTCGGTGCCACGAAAGATTTGTAATCGGAATGCCCGATCGCCGAGAGCATCTGGGTCATATCGCGCGTCGCCAGTTGCACCTGCGCGGGCTGGGCTTGGGCCACCGCAGATTGTGCCGCGATGGCGACGAGCAGCAATCCTGCTGCTCCAATCGAAAACTTCATTACGCGTCCCTTCCCTGTTCGTCTTCGAGCCCATTATGAGCGGGGTATTCATGCGCTCAAAGGGCTTCCGGCCTTTCCGGAACCACCGAATTGCGCACACACTGCTGTCCCGCCATCATGACCGACCGAAGGAGACGGATCAATGACCGACGCTTTCCGTGGCCGCCGCGCCCTCGTCACCGGGGCTTCCAGCGGCATCGGCGCCGATATTGCCCGCCAGCTCGCCCAGCGTGGTGCTGACCTCATTCTCACCGCAAGGCGGCAGGACCGGCTCGAGTCGCTGGCTGCCGAATGCCGCCTGTTCGGCGTCACCGCCGAAACCGCCGCCGCCGACCTCGCCGATGAGGCCGGCCGCCTCGCCTTGGCCGAACGCTTCCCGACCATCGACATTCTGGTGAACAATGCCGGACTAGGCGTCTTCGGCCCCTTTGCCGAGGCCGAATGGACACGGACCGAGGCGATGCTCGCGGTGAACATCACCGCCCTGACCCATCTCACACGGCTGTTCGCCGCTCCGATGGCGGCGCGCGGCTGGGGCCGTATCATGATGGTCGCCTCCACTGCCGCGTTCCAGCCGGTTCCGCTCTACGCCGCCTATGCCGCGACCAAATCCTATGTCCTATCGCTCGGCGAATCGCTGAATGTCGAGCTGTCCGGACGCGGCGTGCGTACTACCGTGCTCTGCCCCGGCGTCACCGAAACCGAGTTCTTCGATGCCGCCGGCCAGATCCGCTCCACCTTCACCAAACGCAGCGCGATGACCAGCGCCGAGGTCGCGCGAATCGGCGTCGCAGCACTGCTCGCCGGGCGCTCCAGCGTCGTCGCCGGGCGAAGCAACGCGGCCATGGCCTTCGGCACCCGTTTCGCGCCGCGCGGACTCGCCGCCCGCCTCGCCTTCCGGATGATGAAGCCGTGAGCGATAGCGCCGACCCGATCCACGCTGAACTGATCGCGGTCGTTGTCGCCGTCACCGACGCAACACCCCGCGTCCTCACCCTGCACGACGGCAGCGCCCTGCCCGCCGGCCCGCTCGAATCGGCCCATCGATCGCTGCAGGCCGGGCTGCGCGACCGGGTGGAGCGCCAGACCGGACATCCGCTCGGCCATGTGGAGCAACTCTACACCTTCGCCGATGCCGGCCGCAGCCGTGCTGGGCGGAGCATCTCGATCTCCTACCTCGCCCTCAGCAGCGAGACGCGGGCTCGGCTCGGCGGCCAGGTCTCGTGGCAGGACTGGTACCGCTACTTTCCCTGGGAAGACCGCCGCACCGCGAACGACGCCGCCTCACGGATCGAACCCGGCCTGCGAAGCTGGGTGGGCACGGAGCCGACGCGCCGCGCGCGCATCGCCCGCTGCTTCGGGCTCGACGGCACGCCCTGGCAGGAGGATCTGGCGCTCGACCGCTACGAACTCCTCTACGAAGCCGGGCTGGTGCGCGAGGCCGCGCGCGACGGCCGGCCGGCGCATGGCGAGTTCGCCCCGGGTGCCACGCTCGCCGCCGACCACCGCCGCATCCTCGCCACCGCGATCAGCCGGCTGCGTGCCCGGCTGCGGGCCCGGCCCGCCGTTTTCGAGCTGATGCCGGAGCGATTTTCCCTGCTCGAGCTGCAACACTGCATTGAATCCGTCAGCGGCCAGAAACTGCACAAGCAGAACTTCAGGCGCCTCATCGAAAGCCAGAACCTGCTGGAAGAAACGGGAGATTTCGCGAACGGCCCCGGCCGGCCGGCCAAGCTGTTCCATTTCCGCAGTGCCATCCGTGACGAACGGGCCATGACCGGCAGCCGCCCGCCGCTCGCCACACCTTGACCGAATTATACTCACATCCACTATAAGAGGCGTTGATCCAGCCGATTTTCGGCCATAAAATCGCTCATGATATGCTCATTTCGAGCATAAGGATGTGGCCATGACTCTCGCCGCTGCCCCCGTTCCCGCGCCGCTCGCCGCACATGTCCCGCCCGCCGAATGGGCGCTGATGCAAGAGGACATCGCGGCAATCCGCGACCTCAAGCAGGCGCGCGACGCAATCATCCTTGCCCATAATTACCAGACGCCGGACATCTATCACGGCGTCGCCGACATCGTGGGCGACAGCCTCGCTCTCGCCCGTGAGGCGATGTTGGCCCGCGCTTCGGTCATCGTCGTCGCCGGGGTGCATTTCATGGCCGAGACCGCGAAGCTGCTGAACCCGGACAAGACGGTGCTGATCCCCGATTCCCGCGCCGGCTGCTCGCTCGCCGAAAGCATCACGGCCGCCGATGTCCGCGGCCTGCGCGCCCGCCATCCGGGCCTGCCGGTGATCGCCTATGTGAATACCTCAGCCGCGGTGAAGGCCGAGGTGGATTATTGCTGCACCTCGGCCAATGCCCGCAAGGTGGTCGAGCACGCCGCCCGCGCCGCCGGGACCGACGCGGTGATCATGCTGCCGGACCGCTTTCTAGCCGCCAACACTGCGCGCGAAACCACCATCCGCATCATCGCCTGGGACGGCGCCTGCGAGGTGCACGAGCGCTTCACCGCCGCTGACATCGTGCAGGTACGCCAGCAATATGACGGGGTTGCCGTCCTCGCCCATCCGGAATGCCCGGAGGAGGTGGTCGCCGCCGCCGATTTCGCCGGCTCCACCGCCGCCATCGCCGACTATATCGCGCGCCACCGCCCGGCCCGCGCAGCATTGATCACCGAGTGCTCGATGGCCGACAACATCGCCGCCGCCAATCCCGCAACCACCTTCGTCAAGCCCTGCAATCTCTGCCCGCACATGAAGCGGATCACCCTGGCCGGCATTCGCAGCGCTTTGGAAACCATGACCGAAGCGGTGACGATCGACCCTGCCCTCGCCACCCCGGCACGCGCGGCGGTCGAGCGAATGCTCGCGATACCTTGATAGCGCATTCTCGCGATACCTTGATGCGGATGCGCACAATCCCATGAACGCCCCGATCATTGTCGGGGCCGGGCTCGCCGGCCTTGCCGCCGCCCTGGCCGCCGCGCCACGCCCGGTGCGACTGCTCACCGCCGGCACGCTCGATGCCGGCGCCGCCAGTCTCTGGGCCCAGGGCGGTATCGCCGCCGCCATCGGCGCCGACGATGCCATCGACCTGCACATCGCCGACACACTCGCTGCCGGCGACGGGCTATGCGACGCCGCCGCGGTCTCGCGCATCATCGCCAGGGGGCCGTTCGTGATCGATTCCCTGCGCGCCCACGGCGTGCGCTTCGACGCCGGGCTCGGCCTCGAAGCCGCCCATGCGCGCCGCCGGATCAGCCATGTGAAGGATGCCACCGGCCGCGCCCTGACCACCGCGCTCGCCGCCGCCGTGCGCGCCGCCCCGCATGTCACGATCATCGAACACGCGCGCGCCGTGGCGCTCGATGTCGCGGAGAACCGGGTGCGTGGCCTCTGGGTCGAGACCGCTGGCTGCATCGTCCATCTCCCGACCGCCGCCGTGCTGATCGCGACCGGCGGCGTCGGCGCGCTGTGGCGCCACACCAGCACCCCGCCAGGTGCCGACGGCTCCGGCCTCGCCCTCGCCGCACGCGCGGGCGCCGTGCTGCGCGATCTCGAATTCGTCCAGTTCCACCCAACCGGACTCGATTCCGGCGCCACGCCGATGCCGCTGATCTCCGAGGCGGTGCGCGGCGAAGGCGCCATCCTGACCGATGAGACCGGTCAGCGCTTCACCGACGAACTCGCCCCGCGCGATGAGGTTGCCCGCGCCATTGTCCATCATCTCGCCGCCGGCCACCGCGTCACGCTCGACGCCACACATCTCGGCGCCGGCTTCGCCGCCCGATTCCCGACGATCGACGCCGCCTGCCGCGCCGCCGGGATCGATCCCGCGCGACAGCCGATCCCGGTGCGCCCGGTCGCGCATTACCACATGGGCGGCATCGCCGTGGACGCGCAGGGCCGCGCGAGCGTGGGCGGGCTCTACGCCGCCGGCGAGGCCGCCTGCACCGGGCTGCACGGCGCGAACCGCCTGGCCAGCAACTCGCTGCTCGAAGCCTTCGTCACCGGCACCGATGCCGGAACCGCGCTCGCCGGTGAACCCGATGCAACCTCGATGACCGCGTCCGCCGCTGCGCCGCGCAGCGCACCGCCACCGGCGCTGGTGCGCGATCTTGTCAGCCGCCATCTCGGCGTGCTGCGCGATGCCGCCGGCCTGGCGCACCTGATCGAGCGCCTCGCCCCGCTGGCTCCGGCTCACGATGCCGCGCTGATCGGCCTCATGATCGGCGTCGCAGCACTCGACCGCGCCGAAAGCCGTGGCGCCCATGCGCGGACCGATGCGCCCTCCCGCGCCGCGCAGCCGCGCCATTCCGATCTCACCCAGGCGGCGGCCCTCGCCCGTGCCGCTGCCCTCGCGCAAAGGCCCCACGCCGCATGACCAAGCTGCCCCGCATCATGATCGAACCGGCTGTTCGCGCCGCCCTGCTCGAGGATCTCGGCCGCGCCGGCGACATCACTGCCGACGCGGTGATTCCGGACGACAGCCGCACCACCGTCGCCTTCGTCGCCCGCGAGAAGGGCACGATTGCTGGCCTCGATTGCGCCGCCATCGCCTTCGACCTGCTCGATCCGTCCCTCGCGCTCGATATCCTGATCCCGGATGGCGGCACGGTCGCGCCCGGCGACGTGATCGCGCGGATCGAGGGAAAGGCGCGTGCCATTCTCTCGGCCGAGCGGACAGCGCTGAACTTTCTCGGCCAGCTTTCCGGGGTTGCCACCGCCACCGCCGGCATCGCCGCCGCCATCGCCCATACCGGGGCGCGGATCACCTGCACGCGCAAGACCATTCCCGGCCTGAGGGCCTTGCAGAAATACGCTGTGCGCTGCGGCGGCGGCGCCAATCACCGCTTCGGGCTCGATGACGCGGTGCTGATCAAGGACAACCACATCGCCATTGCCGGCGGTGTCGGCCTCGCGGTGCGCCGTGCCCGCGCCGCGGTGGGCCATCTGGTGAAAATCGAATGCGAGGTCGACCGGCTCGACCAGCTCGCCGAGGCGCTAGAGGCCGGTGCGCATGCCGTGCTGCTCGACAACATGGACCCTGCAACTTTGCGCCGGGCCGTCGCGATGGCGAAAGATCGTGCGATCACCGAGGCCTCCGGCCGGATCACCCCGGAGAGCGCCCCCGCCATCGCGGAAACCGGGGTCGACCTGATCTCGGCCGGGTGGCTGACCCACAGCGCGCGGGTGCTGGATATCGGGCTCGATTTCATGACATAAACAGGCATGAACCGCGCTCCCTTCACCATCGCCACCCTGCTCGCAATCGCCGGGCTGGTCCCCTTCCTGGTCAGCCTCGCCGCCATCATCACCGACCCGACGCGCGCTCCGCTCGCGACCACTGTCATGATCGATTACGGCGCCTGCATCCTCGCCTTTCTCGGCGCGGTACACTGGGGCTTCGCACTGGAGCCAGGCGGCATCGTGCCCGAGATGCGGCTGAACAACCAGCGCCTGCTGTTCGGTGTGCTGCCGGCGTTGGTCGGCTGGCTCGCTCTGCTCGCCCTCTCGCTGGCCCAGGCGCCGCGCCTGGCCATCGCGATCCTGATTGCCGGCTTCTTCGCGACCATCGTGGCCGAAACGGTCGGCCGCGGGCGCGACATCGTGCCGGGAAACTATCTCATCCTGCGCTGGGCGATCTCGATCGTCGTGCTCGCGGTGCTGATCGTCGCTCTGTTCATCGAGGCGGTAGGCATGCGCCAGGGCTGAACCGCGGGATGAACGGAATTTCATCCAGCGGTAAATCAGGATCGCCGAATTCCGCCGCATTCTCCTGACAGATTACGATCATCGATCAGGAGATGCCCACATGAAGCGAACCAGCATCATCGTCGGCGGTGCGATGGCCGCCTGTGTTGTCCTCGCCGCGACCAGCGTCGCCCAAGCCGACTGGGATGGCGGCCCGAGCTTTTCAATCGGCTTTGCCGGCCCGCCGGCCTATTACGCGCCGCCGCCGCCTCCGGTCTATTACGCGCCGCCCCCACCCCGCTACTACGCACCGCCGCCACCGGCCTATTATGCGCCACCGCCGCCGGCGTATTATGCGCCGTCCTTCCCGGCCGGCCTGTCCTTCGGCTTCAGCCTGCCGTTGGGCCACGACGACGATCACTAGAGGATCGTCCGATCAGCTAGAGGATCGTCCGATCAGATGGAACCATTTGATTAGGCAAAGATACTATTTTTATCAATACAATAGAGCGCTACACCCGATCCGAAGGGATCGGGAAGTGCTCTAGCCGTGCCGGCATCACACCGGCGGTTCACCCCGGACCGGCGTGATGCCCTCGGCTGCAATGAGCGACTCGGCCTCACCGGCTGCTGCATCCAGCGCCTCGACATCCGTACCTTTGACAACAACCGCCACCCCGCTGCCGGCCTCGCGGTAGAACGGATAGCTGCCAACGTCGATCTGCGGATACCGCGCCTGGATCGCCGAGAGCCGGGCCGCGATGCTGCCTTCCTTCACCCCGAGCCCATGCACCGCCCGCATCGCGATCGGCGTGCCGCGGGTCAGCACAGTCTCCAGCCCGGTGAACATCGCCTGCATGATCCGCGGTACGCCGGCCATCACATGCACGTTGCCGATGGAGAATCCCGGCGCGATCGAGACCGAGTTCGGGATCGGCACGGCACCGCGCGGCAGCATCGCCATGCGCTGCCGCGCCTCGTTGAACTGCTCACGGCCGAGATGCCGCTCCAGCGCGTCCCAGCTCTCCTGATGCTTTTCCCACGGCACGCCGAAGGCGGCGGCGATGCATTCGCTGGTGATGTCGTCATGCGTCGGCCCGATGCCGCCGGTGGTGAACAAATTGTCATAGGCGGCGCGCAGTTCATTGACCGCGCGGACGATCCGCTCGGCGATATCCGGCACGACCCGCACCTCCTCGAGCCGGTGGCCGAGCACTGCGAGACGACCGGCGATGAATTTCGTGTTCACATCCTGCGTGCGGCCCGAGAGAATCTCGTTGCCGATGATCAGGATGACGGCGGTGGGGTTACTGGGCATACAGGTCTCCCGGATCACAGAAAATCGCGCAGCAGCGGCAGCAGCGGACGGTCGGCCGGCGGCATCGGGTATTCATCGAGCCGGTCCGGCGCCACCCAGGCCAGTGCCTGGCCCTCGCGCGGCTCGGGCGTGCCGCTCCAGCGGCGGGCGAGATAGAGCGGCATCAGCAGATGAAACTGGTCATAGGCGTGCGAAGCAAAGGCGAACGGGGCGACATCCTCCTCGCGGAGCCGAATGCCGAGTTCTTCCTCCATCTCGCGCACCAGCGCCTGTTCGGGGGTTTCGCCCGGGGCGAGCTTGCCGCCCGGAAACTCCCACAGCCCCGCCATCTTCTTCCCTGGCGGGCGACGGGCCAGCAGGATGCGCCCCTCGATATCGACCAGCGCGCAGGCGGCCACCAGCACCAGCGGCTTCACGGCAGTGACCGCGGTCGCTGACACCGGTTCGGGAGCTGCGAGATGGCGCAGCGCCAGCGCCTCCCGCGTGATCGCGTAATGCACCACCGGCAGGCTGGCGCCGGGCTGGCCGATGAACTTCGCATGGCCCCGCCCCGTCGCGCTGAACCCGGCGCGTTCGAGCAGCGCGACCGAGGCCGCATTGTCGGCGGCCACCGTCGCCTCGATCATGGCGATCGGCAGCTCGGCGAACCCCCAGTGCAGCAATTCGGCGACCGCCGCCCCCGCATGCCCACGTCGCCAGAAACGTCGGCCGATCCAGTAGCCCAGCGCAGCGCTGCCCCGCGCGGCATCGAGCCGCAGGCCGGCACTGCCGATCATGCCGCCATCGGCATCGAGAATCGCGAATTCATGAGCGCGCCCGGCCTCACGATCGGCCACCGCCGCAGCCACCCAGGCCTCGGCCGTCTCCAGCGGATAGGGAAACGGCGCTTCCGGCAGCCGGCGGCAGATGTCCCAATCGTTGATGAGTTGGTGGAAGCGGGCGGCATCCTCCTGCGCGAGCGGCCGCAGCACGGCGGTTCCGACGGCGTCCCTGGTGGCGATGTCCGGCACGAAAAACCCCCGCACTGTCTCCTGGCCGCTCCGGGATAGCTTGTCCGGGACGCGGCCGAAAGGGCGATCCACAGTTTGACGGTTGATTTGCCGGCCGCGGGCGCGCAATTCTTCCTCCATGGACACCGCGACCCATAAAGCCGAAGAATTCCTTAACGCCGCCGCGGGCCGCGCGCGCGCTGCCATGCGTGGCCTTGCAGCAATGCCGGCGGCCCGGCGCGATGGCGCACTGCGCGCCGCCGCGGCCGAGTTGCGCATTCACGCCGTGAACATCCTCGCTGCCAACGCCCGCGACCTCGACAGTTTCGCGGGATCGCCGGCGATGCGTGACCGGCTGCTGCTGAACGAGGCGCGCATCGAGGCGATCGCCGCCGGAATCGAGGCGATTGCCGACCTGCCCGACCCGCTGGCAGCCAGCCTCACCGAATGGACGCGGCCCAACGGCCTCGTGATCCGCCGCGTGCCGCAGCCGCTCGGGGTGATCGGCATGATCTATGAAAGCCGCCCCAATGTCGGCGCCGATGCTGCCGCGATCTGTATCAAGTCGGGCAATGCGGTGATCCTGCGCGGCGGCTCGGAAAGTTATCATTCGAATACCGCGATCTATCTCGCGATGACCAAGGGCCTGCGCCAGGCCGGATTTCCCGATGGCGCCGTGCAGATCGCCCCGAATATCGACCGCGCCTTCGTCGCGGCGATGCTGGGCGCGTCAGGGCAGATCGACCTCATCATCCCGCGCGGCGGCAAGTCGCTGGTCGAGCGGGTGCAACGCGAGGCAAGAGTGCCCGTGCTCGCGCATGCCGAGGGGCTGAACCACACCTACATCCATGCCGAGGCCGATCCGGGGATGGCCCGAACCGTGCTCGCCAACGCGAAAATGCGGCGGACCGGCATCTGCGGCGCCACTGAAACCCTGCTGATCGACGCAGCCATCGCCCCTGCCCTGCTCCCGCGCCTGATCGAGGATCTCGCCGCCCTTGGCTGCACCTTCCGCGCCGACGACCGCGCGCGGGCCATCGTGCCGAATCTCCCCGCCGCGGGGCCCGATGATTTCGACACCGAATGGCTCGATTCGGTGCTTTCGGTCAGCGTCGTCGACGATCTCGACTCAGCACTCGACCACATCTCCCGGCACGGCTCGTCGCATACCGAGGCGATCGTCACCGAAAACGCCGATGAGGCTGGCCGTTTTCTCGCCGGCACCGACAGCGCGGTGGCGATGTGGAACGCTTCGACCCAGTTCTGCGATGGCGGCGAGTTCGGCTTCGGCGCCGAGATCGGCATCGCCACCGGGCGAATCCACGCCCGCGGCCCGATCGGCCCGGCACAGCTGACGACATTCCGCTACCACGTCGTCGGCACCGGCCAGGTGCGTCCCTGAACATTGACCGACTGCCGCGCTTCGGCGACCGCAGGCCACTGCGCATCGGCCTGCTCGGCGGCAGCTTCAACCCCGCGCATGAGGGCCATCGTCACGTCGCGACTGCGGCGCGCAGGGCGCTGAAACTCGATCAGGTCTGGCTCATGGTCTCGCCCGGCAATCCGCTGAAGAGCCGCGCTGACATGGCACCCTTCGCCGAACGCTTCGCCTCTGCGACACGGCTTGCCGACGGGCGGCGACTCGTCGCAACGGGGATCGAAGCCGCGCTCGGAACCCGCCGGACCGCCGACACCCTGGCCAAGCTGCGCCGCCGGTTTCCCCGCGCGCACTTCGTCTGGATCATGGGGGCAGACAACCTCGCCCAGTTGCACCGCTGGCACCGCTGGCGTGATATTGCCGCCGCCGTGCCGATCGCCGTGCTGCCGCGGCCGGGCGAAACGCGCGCCGCGCTGGCCGGGCGGGCCGCGGATGTGCTACGAAATGCACGGATCGCTGCGCGCTCGGCGGCGACCCTCCCCGGCAGCCCACCGCCGGCCTGGACTTGGCTGCCCGCGCGCGAAAATCCATTATCAGCCACCGCGCTGCGCGCCCGTGCCCGCAAGGCAGGCGCGTCGCACGGCATTCAAGGAGACCGGCCATAGCCCGCCCGCCGACCCGCTCGACCCCGCCCACCGCCGCACCGCGAAAGCCGGCGGCGAAGCGCAAGCCGCCGCTTCCCGCCGAGGCTGCACCCAAGACCCCAGGAACCCCGCGCAAGAAGGCCGCCATCGCCGGCCCCGCGCCGCAAACCGCACGCCAGCGCCGCAGCGCGGACAAGGCTGCCGAACGGCTCGCGCAGATGGAACAGGTCATCACCGAGAGCCTAGCCGACGACAAGGCCGAGGATATCGTGACGATCGACCTTGCCAGCCGTGCCAGCTTTGCCGACCGGATGGTGGTGGCCACCGGCCTTGCCGACCGGCAGATCGCCGCGATGGCGACCCACCTGCTCGAGAAGCTCGCCGCCATCGGCGTCAAGCGCGTGCAGGTCGAGGGTGCCGGCGGATCGGACTGGGTGCTGGTCGATGCCGGCGACATCGTCGTCCATCTCTTCAAGCAGGAAGCGCGCGAGCTCTACGCGCTCGAAAAGATGTGGAGTGCCGATCTGGACGAGCCGGTGTGACGGCTCCGAGCGCCCGGTTGCGCATCGTTGCGATCGGGCGCGATACCAGGGGACCGGAAGCCGATCTCGTCGCCCGCTACGCCGCGCGGCTCCAGCCCCGGCTGGAAGTTGTCGCCCTGCCTGATGGCACCGGAAGCCCGGCTGAGATCAAGCGGCGCGAGGCAGACGCGATCCTCCGCCGCCTTACCGCCGACGATCTGGTCATTGCTCTCGATCTCGACGGCAAAGCGCCTGACAGTGCTACCTTCGCCGCAATGCTCGCCTCATGGCGCGAGACCGCCCGGCCGCTAGCCTTCGTCATCGGCGGCGCCGAAGGCTTGGAGCGGCGGATCATCGAGCGCGCCGAGGCCGTGCTGTCGCTTGGCCGGCTGACCCTGCCCCACCTTTTCGCCCGCGCCGTGCTCGCCGAACAGCTCTACCGGGCGCAATGCATCCTCGCCGGACACCCCTATCACCGGGCGGGGCGGCCATGAAGACAACATGATTGACTTGCTCCTCCTGTGACGCTACCTCAACGCCAGCCATGGGGCGGCGTAGCTCAGCGGTAGAGCAGGGGAATCATAATCCCTTGGTCGGTGGTTCAAATCCGCCCGCCGCTACCAAGGCGTTCAATCCTGCACAATACATTGGCTCAATGGAACAAGCGACTATGGTCGCATGTGACCAAGGTATTTTTTCTTGCATGGTTCATGGGTCCACAGAACCGTGCGGCGCTTGACCTGTCGGTTCACGGTCATGACTGTCAATCATTAGCTCACTTCCCGGTCCTTTCGGATCGGATTTGGTGCTCTAGCGTATTGATAAACAGAGGATCATGGCATCGGCACGGAACAGCCGAGCAGCCTGACAGGATAACCGGCAGATTCACCGTCAGGAACGCTTGTACTCGGATGGCGTGAGCCAGCCTGCCGGGCGACCCTCGTGCCGCAACGTCAGAACGGCACGATATCGTCGAGAATCTGCTGACCGTAGCGAGGCGATTGCTGCCCGCTCACAATGCCGCGGCCGCCATAGGAAATCCGTGCTTCGGCCAGCTGATTGGACTGAATGGTGTTGCTGCTCGAAATATCCTGCGGCCGGCAAATGCCGGAGACGGTCAGGACTCGCAATTCATGATTAACCCGCATTTCCTGCTTCGCCATCACCACGAAATTTCCATCCGGCAAGACTTGGGTGATCTCTCCCGCGAGGGAGAGCGAAACCGCCTCGTTGCGCTGGATCTGACCGGTGCCGGTCGAATTGCCGGCACCCGACACTGACACCAGGCTGGATGGGCTGACTGCCTTGCCGATCACGCGCGGTATCAGGCTCTCCAGACCGAACAGGTTCGGCACGCCAAGGGATTCCGAGCCGGTGCGACCGAGCGTCGTCTGGTCTTTGACATTGGCATTGTCATTGATGTTGATCAGAATGGTGATGATATCGCCGACCTGTGAAGCCCGCTGATCCTTGAAGAATGCGCGCGCCCCCCGGCGCCAGAGGCTGTTGGGCTCGGTCGGCACCTTTCTGAGCGGCGGCATGGGCATGCTCACGGGGCGCCAGGATGGCTCCTTGGTCGGATTGACGATGGGCGACATCGGCGGCGGCCGACCGACATAGGCAAGGTTGGAAAACGCGCCACATCCCTGCAAGAGCGAGACAACGGCAAAAGCGGAGATCCTCAGCCCACGCCTGCGCTGTTTCGACAGGAACACAAGGAAACGCTCAGCCATTCTGGCCAACCATGCGGCTGTAATACGGCACCGTCCCATTCTGTGGCGTGGGGTGGCTGCCGGGGATGACATGGGCATGATTCTGCCCATCGACCACGGCCTGCACCACCTCGCGCGAACTCGGATTGAGAACCGGGATCACGGCACCTTCAGGGCCAGAGGCCAGTGCCACCCCCTCGGCCGTCACTTCAAGACCGGGTGTCTCCACCGCGAGGCTGACCGTCGCGCCGCGGGTGACCATCATGACCCGTGCCATGGTTTGCCGGCTGAGTGGCGTGCCCGCAGCAAGGCGGCGGCTGATCTGCATGCCAAGCACGTCGGCCGCGCTGGTCAGGATGCCCTGCGGCAACGCTGCCCTGGCGACCCATGCCATCTTGACGTCATTGATGGTGACGACATCGCCGGGTTGCAGGGTGCGGCGAGCGACGATCACCCGCTCGGCAGGTGCCGCGATACCGGTAATATCGAAGCTTTCGGGCTTCATGCCGGTGGCGCTGATCAGGAGGGAGGCGGCAAACTGCCCGTTGACCTGATCATAGCGAACATTGTTGACCACGATGTCCGGCAGCGCGCCGGGTGGAATCATCGGCAGGCGATCCGAGCCCAGCTGAACCACGAAATGGTCGGGTGCGCCTGCGCCGAGCAGGGCGGGCCGCAATACGTGCGTGATCGCCGCCGCCCTGACCGGCACGCCCGGACGCTCGATGACGACGACATTGTCCGACCCGCTGCCTGTCCAGCCGACGCCGTAGGCACGGGCAATGGCCGAGAGCTGCGCTGCGCCAACATTGATCCGCTGCCCCGGCGCAGGCGCCGGCCCCAGGACATCGCCCGCTTTCGGCCCCGCATCGCTGAACAGATCCTGAAGCTGGACCACGGAACGGTTGATCGTGACGATCCCGCGCGGCGCCGGCGCCGCGACCGCGACACCGGCGGCAAGGCCAAGCATGACGGTCAGAACCGCAATCGTGCGTCCGGTCGATCGGGGCATGTCGCAATCCTCAGAGTTGCGTCAGGGTCTGCAGCATCTGGTTGGTGGCGGTGACGACCTGACTGTTCATGTCATAGGCGCGCTGGGCCGTGATGAGATCGGTCACTTCACTGACGACATTGACATTCGAGTTCTCGACAAAGCCCTGCATCACAGTTCCGAAACCGGGGGCGCTGGCCGCGCCGGTCACCGGATTGCCGGAAGCGGCGGTCTGGAGGAAAAGGTTCCCGCCCTGCGCGGCAAGGCCGGCATCGTTCGGGAAGACCGCGAGTTGCAACTGACCGACCGTTTGCGGTGCGGTCTGCCCGGGCAGTGAAACCTGAACCTGGCCGGACGCATTGATCGTGACATTCGTGGCGTTTGTCGGCACCTGAATGCCAGGCTGGACGATATACCCATCCGCAGTCACGATCGTCCCATTCGGCGACAGTCCGAACGTGCCGTCGCGCGTGTAGGCGAGCTGGCCGGACGGCAGGGTCACCTGGAACCATCCGTTGCCCGAAATCGCCATGTCAAGCGTGTTGTTCGTCTGCTGGAGATTGCCCTGCTGATCGATCCGGTAGATCGCAGCGGTCTTCACGCCGAGGCCGATCTGCGTGCCGGACGGAACGATCGTCCCCGCATCCGAACTGTTCGATCCCGCGCGCCGCAGATCCTGGTAGAGCAGATCCTGGAAGGCGACGCGCTGGGCCTTGTAGCCCGTGGTCGTCATGTTCGCGATGTTATTTGAAATGACTTCCACATTAGTCTGCTGGGCCTGCATGCCGGTGGCAGCGATATCGAGTGCGCGCATTCTTGCTTTCCTGTCAGGACAGTGGCGTCAGCTGGTGGTGCCGCCGAGGATCTGGGAGATGGCAGACTGACTGCGGCTCTTCTCGGAGGTCAGGAACTGGGCGAGCATCTCGTAGTTCCGGCTGGCCTGGATCATGTTGGTGATTTCCGTGACCGGCTGGACATTCGATTCCTCTACCGCCCCCTGCACGATCTGCGGGTTGGGTGAGGGAATGGGCGGGGCCGCCGCCTGGAAGAGGTTTGCGCCCTGGGCAGTCAGGGTTTGCGGATTTGCAACCGTCACGACGCCGATCTGCCCGATAATGCCTTGCTGGGTGCTGACCGTCCCATCGGCCGCGATGGTTAGCGCGCCGCTCTGCGGCGGTACCGTGATGGGCTGAGCGTTCGTGCTGAGAAGACTGTAGCCATCGGCATTGGCGATCGTGCCATCCGGCATCAGGTTGAACTGCCCGTCCCGCGTCAGGCGTGGGCCGTTCGGGGTCTGGACGGTGAAATAGCCGCCGGCCGGCAGTGCGAGATCAAGGGGATTGCCGGTGTTGCGGATGGTTCCGGGCTGCGCGTCGCGCCAGGTTCCGTTGGACTGGGTATAGGCCTGGGTGGACCCGCCGGGAGGTGCAGTGACGCCGCGCATGTGATCGAGCCAGGATGTCGATGCGAGATGCAGCGACTGGTAGCCGGGCGTGGATGCGTTGGCGATGTTGTTTGCGATCACGTCGACATCGCGGGATGCCGTCAGCATGCGCGAAAGAATGATCGTGCTGGTATTCTGCATCCTGTCCTGTCACCCTTTTGGGACGTCGCACCGGAACGTGCAGCGGAACAATGGCGGTTAAAGCTTAATGATCGGCTAAGCCGGTGAATAAATTCGCCCCGGCGCCCTCGCGATACCGGGATTGACGCCGCCGCAGAAAAGAACAAAATAAGAACAAAGGATAGGTTCATGACCAGTGCGGCGCTCTTTTCCGGTCTGCAATCCCCGGATATCCGGCCGGGGAGCGTGCATGAAATCGCCGGCGATCAATCCATCGTGAGCTTCGCGGCCCTGCTGCTTGGCCGCACGCGAGGCGCGCCGGTCTGCTGGGTCGGCACCTCGGTCGATCTCTACCCGCCCGGGCTTGCGGGGCTGGCGCTCGATCCTGGCCGGCTCGTGCTGGCCGAGGCAGAGCGGGAGGATGATCGGCTGGCGCTGCTCGAGACCGCCCTGGCCGGTGGCCTGCACGCAGCCGGGCAAGTGGCGCGGGTCTACCGCCTCGCGGTGCGGCGCATCGCGCTCGCGGCACGGCGGGGGCAAGCTCTCGGGCTGGTGCTGAATATGGGAAAGGCGAGTGATTCAAATGCGTTCGCAACGAGATGGCGGATTGGCGCAGAACCTTCGGGGCCAGATGGCACGCGGCGATGGCGGGCCGAGCTGCTGCATGCGCGCGGCACGCCGCCGGGCACCTTCGGCCTAGAGTTGAACCATGACGGGACGACGCATGCTTTCGATCTGGCTGGCGGCGGGAGTGCCCGTCAGCAGCCTCTCAGACGCGCCGGCTAATCTGGCCCTTGAGCGGCTCGCCCTGCGCTGCCAGGGCTTTACGCCGCTGGTGGCCCCGGACCCGCCGGATGGTGTTCTGCTCGATATCACTGGCTGCGCCCATCTGTTTGGCGGCGAGGCCCAGCTATGCGCACGGATTAGCGCCATGCTGCCCGGCGCCCGGATCGCGGTCGGCGCCACCGCGGCGGCGGCGCGGGCGCTGGCGCGGCACGGCATGGCGGCGGGCGGCGGGCTCGATGAGCTGCCGGTGACGGCGCTCGGGCTGGAAGCGACGGTAACGCAGCTTCTGCACCGGCTCGGCATCAGGCGGATCGGCGCGCTGGCGCGCCTCTCGCGCGGCGAGATCCGGGCGGGTTTCGGCGAAGACCTTCTGCTCAGGCTCGACCGACTGCACGGACGGGCGGCCGAGCCGCTGCATTTCCTGCCACCGCCGACCGCATGGCGCGAAGCGGAATCCCATCACGACCCGTTGCTGACGGCAGAACAACTCAGCGCCGCACTCGCACGCCTCGTCATCCGGCTTTGCGACAGGCTGGAGGCGGCGGAATGCGGGCTGACGTCACTGCGTGTCAGGTTCCGGCGGGTCGATGCGCGGGTGATCGAAGAGACGATCGGCTTCGCCGCTCCCGCGCGTGATGCGCCGCATATCTGCCGGCTGCTGGCCGAACTGCTGAACCGGGTCGATCCGGGGTTCGGCGTGGAAGACCTGGAGATCGAGGGGGAGGTGGCGTCGCTGCTGGCCAGCCAGCCGGAGTTGGGCGGCGCTTTGCGGCCGGATCACGCCCGCACCTTCGACCTGATGGCCGGCCGGGCCCGACTGTCGCGGCTGGCACCGGTGGCGAGCCATGTACCGGAACGCGCGATGCGCCGGTTTCCGGTGACGGAACCGCCGCCAGGCTGGCCGCCCGCCTCGCATCCGCGGCCGGTCAGGCTGTTCGTCCGACCCGAGCGGATCGAAGTGATCGCGCCGGTGCCCGACGATCCGCCGCGGCTGATGCGATGGCGCGGAGCGATCCATCGCATCGTCCGCGCCACCGGGCCGGAGCGGATCGCGCGGGAGTGGTGGCGCCACGAGCCGGCCGAAGGCGCCGGTCGCACCGAGGCGGAAATGCTGCGCGACTATTACGCGATCGAGGATGAGGCGGGGTGCCGCTTCTGGGTGTTCCGCACCGGGCTGCATGGCGGAGTGCAACCGCCGCGATGGTTTATCCACGGGGTGTTCTGATGCCCGCCTATGCCGAACTCGCCGCCGCCAGCGCGTTCAGCTTCCTCGAAGGCGCGTCGCACCCGCAGGAGCTGGTCGACCAGGCGCTTTATCTCGGCCATGCGGCGCTTGGCATCGCGGACCGGAACACGGTCGCCGGCGTCGTGCGGGCTCATGTCGCGGCGAAGCAGGGCGGGCTGCGGCTGCTGGCCGGCAGCCGGCTGGGCTTCGAGGATGGCCCGGACGTCATCGCCTATCCGCGCGACCGCGAGGGCTGGGGGCGGCTCTGCCGGCTGCTCAGCATCGGCAAGGGGCGGGCGGCGAAGGGCGGCTGCCGGCTTCGCCTCGATGATCTGGAGGACCATGCGCCCGGGATGGCGCTGATCGTGATGCCACCGCCCTGGCCCGACGAAGCCTTCGCCGCCAGCCTCGACCGCATTGCCGGCTTCTCCGCCCCAATCTGGATCGGGGCGGCGCGCCGCTATGCGCCGGACGACGCCGCACGGCTGGAGGCACTCGCCGCCCTGGCCGGACGGCGGCGGCGGCTGGTGGCGGTGAACGACGTTCTGTATCACGCGCCCTCGCGCCGGCCGTTGCAGGACGTGCTGCGCTGCATCCGCCATGGCTGCACGATCGCCGGAGCCGGCCTGCGCCTCGAGCCGCATGGCGAGCGGCACCTCAAGCCGGCCACCGAGATGGCGCGGCTGTTCCGCGGCCATGAGGCGGCGATCGCGGCACAGGCGGAGATTCTGGATGCGGTCGGCTTCGCGCTCGGCGATATACGCTATGAATACCCCGACGAGCCGGTGCCCCCCGGCAAAACGCCCGATGCGCATCTCGCCGACCTCGCCTGGGCGGGGGCGGCGATCCGCTATCCCGGCGGCGTGCCGGCGGCCATCGCGGCGACGATCCGCCGCGAACTCGAGCTGATCGCGCAGCTCGGTTACGCGCGCTATTTCCTGACGGTGAACGATATCGTCGGTTTTGCCCGGCGGGAGGGAATTCTCTGCCAGGGGCGCGGGTCGGCGGCGAATTCGGCGGTCTGCTACGCGCTCGGCATCACCGCGGTCGATCCCGCCGAGATCGACCTGCTGTTCGAGCGCTTTATCTCGGCCGAGCGGGGCGAGCCGCCGGATATCGACGTCGATTTCGAGCATGAGCGGCGCGAGGAGGTGATTCAGTATATTTATGGCCGCTACGGCCGCGCGCGGGCGGCGATCGCGGCGACGGTGATCCACTACCGGCCGCGCAGCGCGATCCGCGATGTCGGCAAGGCGCTCGGCCTCGAAGCGGCGACGATCGAGACGCTGGCGGCGCAGAGCTGGAATCCGGGCGATGCGCTGTGGTCCGATGCCCGGCTGCGCGAGGCCGGACTCGATCCGGCCGCGCCGGACCTGCGGCGCGCCATCGGCCTCGCGCGCGAGCTGGTCGACCTGCCGCGGCACCTGTCCCAGCATGTCGGCGGATTCGTGCTGACGCGCACCCGGCTCGACGAGATCGTGCCGGTCGGCCCGGCCGCCATGCCGGGGCGCAGCTTCATCGAATGGGACAAGGACGATATCGACGCGCTGGGGTTGATGAAGGTCGACGTGCTGGCGCTGGGCATGCTCACCTGCATCCGCAAATGCTTTGCCCTGCTGGGAATCGCCGATCTGGCGGACGTGCCGCGCGAGGATGCGCGCGTTTACGACATGCTGTGCCGGGGGGATGCGCTCGGCGTGTTCCAGGTGGAAAGCCGGGCGCAGATGAACATGCTGCCGCGGCTGCGGCCGCGCGTCTTCTATGACCTGGTGATCGAGGTCGCGATTGTCCGGCCAGGGCCGATCCAGGGGGATATGGTGCACCCGTATCTGCGACGGCGGAACGGTCTGGAAACGCCGGACATGCCCTCGCCCGCCCTGCGCGCCGTCCTTGGCAAGACACTCGGCGTGCCGCTGTTCCAGGAACAAGCGATGCGGATCGCCATCGAGGCGGCCGGCTTCACGCCCGGCGAGGCCAACGAGTTGCGCCGCGCCATGGCGACCTTCCGCAACGCCGGCACGATCGAGCGGTTCTTCACCCGGCTTGTCGAGGGCATGGTCGCGCGCGGCCATGAGCGCGATTTCGCGGAACGCTGCTTCCGCCAGATCGAGGGCTTCGGCACCTACGGGTTTCCCGAAAGCCATGCCGCGAGCTTCGCCCATCTGGTCTATGTCTCGGCCTGGCTGAAATGCCACCACCCGGCGGAATTCGCCGCCGCCCTGCTGAACTCACAGCCGATGGGGTTCTACCAGCCGGCGCAGATCGTGCGCGATGCGCGCGAGCACGGCATTGCCGTCCGCGCCGCCGATGTGGCGGCGAGTTCGTGGGACTGCACGGTGGAAAACGGGGCGCTGCGGCTCGGCCTGCGGATGATCAGGGGGTTCAGGGCCGATTGGGCAGCGCGGATCGACGCCCTGCGGGCTGGGGGCCGACTCGACCTGCCCAGGCTCGCATCGCTGCCGAAAGCCGCCCTCGAAGCGCTGGCAGAGGCCGGCGCCCTGCGGTCTCTCGGCATGGACCGGCGCACCGCGCTCTGGCAGGCCAGCCTTGTCGATCATGCGCCCCCGTTCCCGATCGGGCCGCTTTCTTCCCCTGCCGCTACCCCCGACCTGCCCCGGATGCAGCCTGGCGAGCACGTGGCCGCCGACTATCGCGCCACCGGCCTGTCGCTGCGCGCGCATCCGCTGGCCTTGCTGCGAAGCCATCCCCGGCTGCGCGGCACCATCACCTGCAAGGCGATGGACGACAACATTCCGGACGGTGGCCAAGTCCGCCTTGCCGGCCTGGTCACGGTGCGCCAGCGCCCCGGCAGCGCCAAGGGGACGGTCTTCATCACCATCGAGGATGAAACCGGCATCGCCAACCTGATCGTCTGGCCCGCCCGTGTCGAGGCGCTGCGACAGGAGATCGTCGGCGCCCGGCTGCTCGGCGTGCAGGGCCAGGTGCAGCGCGGCGTCGAGCGAGATATCACGATGGTGCATGTCCTGGTCGATACACTTGCCGATTTGTCAACACTGCTGGACCGGCTCGACTCGCCGGATATGGCAGGCAAGGCGGGCGCACGAGGAAAATCGAGGCAGCAACGACGGACAGCACCACAAAGCCGTGATTTTCACTGATGCCCAAACGGAACATAACCATCCATTAATATTCATCCAAGATAATCTCCTCTGAGGATCAGAGGACAATCTATGGCCAAGCCACCGACAGCCGCAAAAAATGCAGCCGACGAAACCTTGCCCGAAACCGAGGGCGAGGCGGCGCCGGCAAAGCCGTCACGGCGCAAGCTGATCTTCATCGGCGGTGCGGTTGCCGCGCTTCTGCTCCTGGTCGGCGGCCTGTGGATCACCGGCATCCTGCCGCGCATGCTCGGGGAGAAACCACCGCAGAAAGTGACTGGGCCGGTCTATGTCAAAATCCCGGAAATCGTAGCGAATCTCGACGTCCCCGGTGGCCAGGATTCATACGTCAAACTTGAGGCCACCATCGAACTCGCGGATGCAAAATCGGCAAAAATCGCGACGGCAGACATGCCCCGCATCGTCGATGTGTTCCAGACCTATCTTCGTGCCATGCGTCCCGGCGAGCTTCGTGGCGCATCTGGCACCTACCGCCTGCGAGAAGCTCTGATCGATCGCATCGAGGTCGCGACCGCGCCGGCCGTGGTGAAGGATATCCTGTTCCAGGAACTGATCGTTCAATAATACCGATCTCTGCCCAGTGTCGAAGCAAAAATTGTTGAAATGGTGAAAAAATGCTAACCTATATCCTGACTTACGGCGCGTGGGGATTTCAGAGCGTATTATTTGGGGTTCTGGTTTTCACACTGGTCTACGCCCGCCGTCTGGATAAATCCATTCTCCAGATGCGCGCCGATCGCCATGCGTTGCAGGAGTTGGTCGACCAGATCGGCACATCGGTGAGTTCAGCCATTTCCGCCACGGAACGCCTGAAGGAGCAGGCCAGCCAGAGTTTCACCGCACTGGAGGAAGCATGCCAGGCCGCCGCTGCCTCCACCACTCGCCTCGACGAACTGATCAGCCAGGCCAACATCGCCGCGGACACCCAGAAACGCGCCGAAAGCAAGGAGGGCTTCGATATGGCTGATGCGACTTCCGCCGTGATCGACCTGAAACCTCAAGACGCAGTCGCGTCTCCGCGCGGGGTGCTGATGGCGAAGCCAAACCCCCTGCACCGTTCGCCCCAACCCCGGCGCCCCGCTAAGCTGCAAAGCAGAGCCGAGCGCGACCTTGCCCGGATGCTGCTTGATGCCACCTGACGAGTTCCAATCCCGCGGACTGCCTCGGCTTCTGCCGATCGTGACGTTCTGTCTGTGTGGAACCATTCTCTTTAAATCGGCAGGGCTTGTCGATGCGGCTTTCGCAGGCACCTCCACGTCCGGAAAGGCGTCAGCAGGCCTTCAGCATGCCCAGGCCAAGCCATCAGGAACAACGAGCGCGAGCTCTGCCCCATCGGCATACGAGCCTGTGGCCAACTGGAAGGACAAGCCGCCGCCGCCGCCTCTCTGCAAGCCAGACCCTCTCGACCAAACCGGCGAGCGGAAGGTTTTGCTTCAACTCAAACAGCGGGCCGAGCAGCTTGATGAACGCGCCGCGGCACTGAATCGCCAGAAATCTGAGCTGGCCGTCGAAAAGGAAGCGATCGCCAAGCAAATCGCGGCTATCAAACCGCTGGCCCAGAAGCTTGAGCAGATCAGTACCGCGCAAAAGGCCGCGGATGAGAAAAAGTGGGCGGCTCTGGTTTCCACCTATGAAACGATGGATCCACGGAGCGCTGCGCGGATTTTCGATGGGCTCGATCCCAAAATCGTCCTGAATGTCATCCAGCGCATGAGCAGCCGAAAATCAGCCCCCATTCTGGCCGCCATGAGTCCGCAAAAGGCGCAGATTGTGACCGAGAAGCTCGCCGGGATGTCGGCCATGACGCCCAAGCCTCAGCCCGTCGCTTCCCTCCTTCCCGATGGCGCACCATGACTCGCGCCCGCCTGCGTCGCACAAAAAAAAGAAAGCTCGGTTATTTCGCCTGCATATCTCTCGCGCTCTGCGGAAGCATGCCGCACGCAAAGGGAAGTGATTCGTCATCATATTGGTTTCGTATCCTGGTACCGGATAACCTGGTCCCATCAAATATTGGTCAGTCGATTTTCAAGGAAGGCGACGATACATACCTGATACTTTCTGATAATTTTCCGATAAAAGCCTACGCGCTAAGAAAAATAACCGGAAACCAAAAAGCATCGGTCATTCATCTTCAAAATTCCACGGTTCTCAAGATACCCACGCCTCCGGGGCAATCGTTGTCGACGCAGCCAGGCACCAGCTCGATTCACGTAAATCTGACACCGTTGGTACCGCAGAAAAACGTCAAGGTTTCTTTCGATAAAGGCTTTATAAATCTCTACTGTAGCGATGCCGGCCCTATCGTCACCATGGCTGATCCACAAACAGGAAGGCCGTTACTCGTCGGTACTGTGACTGGTTCAACCGCGCTGAGTGACGCGCCCAGCGGGCCGGGGTACAGTTTTTTGCCGACATCGCGCGGTATTGCCGTTATTGCAACATCGGATGAAGTTGCCATGTCCCGTCAGCCTGACGGGTTTAGCCTCGGTGCGCTGAAAGCCGGTGTTGGACTCCCGATCGGCAGCCCCCTTCTAGTCCCTCCCCTTACTGCGGCTGCAAGAACGCCCGACGGTCTCGACCTTCCACGTTACAATCTGATAGGTCTCCGCCAAAGACTCGGCTTGCAACGCATCGCTGTGACCCGGGCCCCTGCACTCGATAAACAGGAGCCGACATTCAAGCTGGTACGGGTCATGCTTGCACTCAATATGGGCCCCGAAGCCGCCGGCGCGCTTGACCGGCTTGCACAAACCCAACCCCTGGTCACGAAGGACCCTCAGTGGAGTCTTCTCCACGCCGTTGCAGACATCATCTCCAACAAGCCAGATAGTGCTCTGAATTATCTTGGAAATATAAAAAATAATACGAACATAACAAAAATACTGAGCGCAATTTCTCTTGCCCAAAAAGGAAAATATACCGAATCGATAAACGGAATTAAATCCGGTATAAATTATATATTATCACTACCGACACCAATACGAAATCATATTCTCCCAATCGTTGCGAAATCTCTGATCAAGACAAATAATTTTGATACATTTAAGCAATATATGAAATTTTTTCCGAATAATTCTATACTTAATTTTTATAAAGGTGAATATTATGAAAAAAGTGGAAACTTGAACAAAGCACTTTCCGTTTACAATAATCTACTTCATTCAAGAAATAATATGGCGTTTGGCCTTGCGAATTCACGCAAAATATATCTGGAATATAAGACACATAAATTGAGTGCACATTCTGCAGCTAGCCAGCTATTACGCCATGTTTATGATTGGAGAGCACCAAAGCACGAATTAAACCTGCGCATGAAGATCTCAAAATTATATACGAAAGCTCATGACTGGCCTTCCGCCATGTCAGAGCTTAAGCGTGATTTAGAATTATTCCCGGCAGACGCAGCGACGATCAATTATCTTCGTGAAACATTATTTTCAAAATTGCTTGAATCTGGACAGCTTTCAAAACTTGCCCCCCTAGGGGCAGTATCAATTCTTCAAAATAATATCGACCTCCTTCCCGACAGCAAAAATGAAATGAAGGCTGTTTCAGAATTAAATTCGGATCTGAAACAGCTTGGACTTTCAGACAATTTGTCCACACCGCTTCAATATCTGATTAATAAAAACAAAAATCCAAAAAATATATCAAAACTTGGTCTTATATTGGCGAATCAACAATATTATGATAATAATTTCACTTTAGCCAAGCAAACTATTGATCGTACGAAAAGTTCATTTGCCGATGATGATGTCACTCGGAAAAGACAAGCCTTGTCTCAACTTATTGCGGACAAGCTTGATCCGAGTACGACGAATCATCCCTCTACCAGCAAGAATAACCTGATTACCGTAGCACGGCACTCCCATGAGCAAAAAAATTGGGGACAGGAAGAAGATTCATTATCAAGATACGCTTCCAAATTTTTAAGAGGAAAATCTAAACTAAACAAAAAACAAGCAGAAATCATAAATCAGCTTGCGACAGCTGCATATAAAAATAATGACCAGAAAAAAATTGACAATCTACGACAACTCTATCTCGAAAAAATGCCACCAGGTCCAGAAGCGGCACTATTCCAGATCATAACTAGCCAGCCCCTATCCAATCATTCAGACTTACAAGATGCAATCAACAAAATAAGGGCCCTTGAAAATATATCAAAATAGATATATTTCAATCAAAATACTCATGCCCACTACTGCATTGGCCACAACTCACCACTAAGCCTAGGTTGTCACCTGTGAAAACCTGCGAGTAAATTTCGTGCGGTTTTGTCATATCGTGTGGCGATGGCGCGCCAGTCCTTGAGCCTGCAGAAGGCGCGTTCGATGAGATTGCGCTTTCTGTAGGCGACGGGGTCGAAGGGCGGAATGGCGCGGCGGTTGGGCATGGGCGAGATCACCGGCCTGGTGCCTTGGCGGGTGAGGAAGGTGCTAAGATCATCAGCGCCGTAGGCCTTGTCGGCGATCAGCTCTTCTGGTGGCGGTATTGTGGGCAGAAGCGCCCTCGCGCCGCTGATGTCGGAGGCCTGTCCCGGCGTCAGGAGGAGTGTCAAGAATCGCGTGTGTGAGTGGCGTAGTGGGTAGAAAGGAAGACCCACATGGCACGACGGAAAGCACCGGCGATCCCGGACGATTTTCTGGACCAGCTGCTGGCTGGGGATGACGCGGCGGCAGGGCTTAATTCCGGGGATCTGGTGAACGCGCTGAAGAAGGCTCTGGCGGAGCGGGCCCTGAGCGCAGAGATGGATTACCATCTGAGTGACGAAGCGGAGGGGGAGAACAGCCACAACGGCTATGGCCGCAAGTCGGCGTCGACCGGCACGGGGAAGATCGAGATTGCGATCCCCCGAGACCGTGCGGGTAGCTTTGATCCGCAGTTGATCGCCAAATACCAGCGCCGGTTTCCAGGCTTCGATGACAAGATCACCTCGATGTATGCGCGGGGGATGAGCACCCGGGAGATCGCGGAACATCTGCGCGAGATCTACGGCATGGATGCCGCGGCGGAGTTGATCAGCACGATCACCGATGCGGTGCTGGACGAGGTGACATCCTGGCCGCAGCGTCCGCTGGACCCGGTCTATCCGCTGGTATTCTTCGATGCCATCCGGATGAAGATCCGCGACGAGGGCGTGATCCGCAACAAGGCGATCCATATCGCGCTGGGGATTATGGCCGACGGGACGAAGGTCGTACTCGGCATCTGGATCGAGCAGAACGAAGGCGCCAAATTCTGGCTGCGCGTGATGAACGAGCTGAAGAACCGTGGCGTCGAGGACATCCTGCTGGCCGTGGTCGATGGCCTCAAGGGGTTCCCGGAGGCGATCACGGCTGTCTTTCCCGAGACGATCGTGCAGACCTGCATCGTCCACCTGCTCCGGAATTCGATGGATTTCGTGTCCTACAAGGACCGCAAGGTGGTCGCCACCGCCCTCAAGGACATCTACCGGGCCGTTGATGCCAGGCCCGCCGAGGCCACTGCCAGGCTGCTCTATCTGATCCTCAACCGATCCAAAAAAGAGTGGGTGATGCCACCTCGAGAATGGGCTATGGCAAAGGCTCAGTTCGCCGTCATCTTCGGCGACCACTTCGTAAGGGCCCCTGGCGGCCTGATGTTCCACCGCCAACCATACACGGAATTCCTGATACCGCCGCGCCCTGGCGCCGCTGATGTCACGCGCTGTCTTGCCGGCCTTGATCGCTTCCTTCTCCGCGTCCGTGTTCCGCTGCTTCGGCGCCGGCACCAGCGACGCATCGACGATCTGGCCCGACATCGGGATGTATGAAGTGGACCCTTTGGTGTGGACCACTTGGGGCGGGATTTAAGATGGAAGCTGATCCGTTCTGATCTCCCAAAGGGCTATCAAGCTACCTGCTGTTGTTGCGGCTGTGGAGATGTGGGCAACGTGGTAGCGTTGTCCAAGCTTCTCCGCAGGATAAGCGTCATATCCACGGCCGCCGGCGGCAGAATGCCGACCATTGCTTCGCGCCACACCGCCATCGGCGCGCGGTTGTCCAACGCCATGTGAGGGCGTTGGTGGTTGTAGAAGTCAAACCATTGGCCCAGG
Organism: Acidiphilium sp. C61; assembly: GCF_905116885.1. NCBI lineage: Bacteria > Pseudomonadati > Pseudomonadota > Alphaproteobacteria > Acetobacterales > Acidocellaceae > Acidiphilium > Acidiphilium sp. C61. The sequence goes on from NZ_CAJHNI010000005.1 coordinate 765,342, forward strand.
CCGGCGCGCAGTTCCGTGCCGTCAGCGTAGCCCTTGATATACAGGTCTTCGTATTTCAGCGATCGCCAGAGCCGCTCGATGAACACGTTGTCCATCCAGCGCCCCTTGCCGTCCATCGAGATCCGGATCTCCGCCGCGGTCAGGACGTCGGTGAACGCCATCGAGGTGAATTGCGAACCCTGGTCGGTGTTGAAGATTTCCGGCTTGCCGAACCGGGACAGGGCCTCTTCGAGCGCCGAGATGCAAAAGCCGGTGTCCATCGTGTTCGAGACCCGCCAGGCCAGCACCGCTCGGCTATGCCAGTCCATGATCGCCACCAGGTAGAGAAAGCCGCGGCCCATCGGCAGGTAGGTGATATCGGCGCACCAGACCCGGTTCGGCCGGTCGATCACCAGGTCCCGTAACAGATACGGGTAGATCCGGTGCCCCGCCGACGGCTTGCTGGTCCGCGGCTTCGGCCCGAGCGCCGCAATCCCCATCAGCCGCATCAGCCGTTGCACTCGCTTGCGGTTGACCCGCAGCCCCTCGGCCGCGAGCACCGCCATCAGCCGGCGCGAGCCCAGAAACGGCCAGCGCAAAAACAGCTCGTCGATCCGCCGCATCACGTCCAGATCATTGTCGTTCGCCGCACGACGCCGTCGGTACACCCCGGATCGCGCCAGCCCTAGCAGCGCGCACTGCCGGCGGATCGACAGCACAGCATGATCGCGATCGAGCTTCGCTCGCCGGTCCGGCACGCTCATCTTCCGGACCTCTTTGCTAAAAAATCGTTCTCGATCGTCAGTTGGCCGATTTTCGCATGCAGCTTCTCGATCTCCCGCTGCCCGGCGGCCTCCGCATCCTGCCCGATCTTCGGATCAAACGCCCGCGCCGCCTGCTCCTGCAGTTGCTTCTTCCAAGCGTAAATCTGGTTCGGATGAACCTGATACCGCGCCGCCAAGTCAGCAACCGTTGCCTGCTCGCGCAGCGCCTCCAAGGCAATCTTCGCCTTCAGCCCCGCCTGCGCATTCCGGTGATGATGAACGGTCAATCCGTTCGATCGTGAACACCGATTCCGGCGATCATGAACACCTGCTCGCTCTGGCCTGAACGGGGCCTGACGGGCGGCCGGCGGTCATGGTGGATCGCTGCCACTGACGGTTGCGCCGTCTCATTTTTCCGTGGGGTTCGTCAAGCGCCCTGATCGGATTGTGTGGTGACGGCGTGACGCTTGCGCAGGCTCGGTCCCTTCAGTTCGATGCGATGGGCGCGGTGCACGACGCGGTCCAGGATCGCATCTCCCAGGGTGGGATCCCCCACCAGGTCATGCCAGCGATTCACGGGCACCTGGCTGGTCACCAGCAGGGAGCCCTTTTCATAACGATCATCAACGATTTCCAGTAGGTCGCGGCGCTGCTCGGCGGTCAGGGGCTCGGGTCCCCAATCATCGATGATGAGCAGGCGGGTGCGTTCAAGGGCCGCCAACATCCGGGGCAATCTTCCTTCGCCGCGCGCCGTCGCGAGTTCGGCAAACAGGCGTGGCGCCCGCCGATAGAGGACCGAGAAGCCCTCCCGGCACGCCTTGTGGCCGAGCGCGCAGGCGAGCCATGATTTGCCCACGCCGGTCGGGCCGCTGATGACCAGATGCTGGCTGTGCGAGATCCATTCGCAACCGGCAAGTTTGTGGAACAGGGCTCGGTCCAGACCGCGCGGTGTCCGGAAGTCAGTATCCTCGACAACCGCATTCTGGCGCAGCCGCGCCTGGCTCAGCCTGCGGGCGAGGCGCTTGTTGTCCCGGCTGGTTGCCTCACGGTCGACCAGCAACCCGAGCCAATCCTCGCGGGTCAGATCGTCAGCCGCCGATTGGTTCTGCATCTCGATGAACGCGTCGGCCATTGCCGTCAGGCCGAGGCCGCGCAGGCGCTCCACCATGGGATGGATCAGCATCTTGTTTCCTTTCAGTGATAGTAGCCGGGGCCACGGATGTTCTCGTGGAACAGGCTGGGTTGTTCGGTCTTGTCCGTGGTCTTCCTCTCCTGAGCATTCTTCAGGATCGCAGCGACCGAGCCGTAGGAGCGGGTTCCGAGTGCCAAGGCACGGGCGCAGGCGGCATCCAGCCGCTCGGGGTCGTAGCGCTTTGCCAATCCGAGGATGCCAATGCAGGAGCGGAACCCCTGTTCGGGATGCGGGCGCGAGCGCAGGATGATTTCGACCAGGGCGGCGGTGTCGTCACCGACCGCAGTGGCTTCGCGCAATATCCGTTCGTGGGTCCAATCGCGATAGCGCCGATGCGAACTCGGCATGTGATCCGCGATTGTGGTCGGCCGGTGCTGGCGGAAGCTGCGCTGGTGCGTGGCCACCAGCTTGCCCCGGTGGAAGATTTCCACCGTCTTCGCCGTGATCCGTGCCTCTACTGTTTCGCGGATCAACCGGAACGGCACCGAGTAAAAGTGCTTGTCGATCTCGACATGGTAATCGAGGTTCACGCGGCAGCGCTTCCAGTCCGCGTATTCGTAAGGCGTGGGCGGCAGTGGTTGCAGGGCCGGGCGGTCGAGCTGCTCATAGAGCGCCCGCCGGTTGGTGCCCCAGCCGCGCATCGGTCGATCGTTCACCTGATCGACCAATTCGCGAATCGCCTGGTTCAATTCAGCCAGCGAGAAGAAGCGGCGGTTGCGCAGCCGTGCCAGGATCCAGCGCTGGACCACCTGCACGCCGACCTCGGCCTTCGCCTTGTCCCGCGGCTTGTAAGGCCGCGCCGGAATGATCGCGGTGCCGTAATGCGCCGCCATGTCGGCGTAGGTGCGGTTCACCGTCGGCTCATAAAAGCACGCGCGCGTGATCCCCGCGCGCAGATTGTCGCTGACGATCTGCCGCGGCGTGCCGCCAATCGCGGTCAACGCGTTAACGTGCGCGCCGATCCAGTCCGCCAGCCCCTGGCTCCAGGTCGCTTCGGCGTAGATGAAGCTCGAGGCACCGAGTACGGCAACAAAGATTTCGGCCCGCCGGATCTCCCCGCTCGCCCCATCGATCACTTCCATGGCGTGGCCAGCGAAGTCGACGAACAGCCGCTCTCCCGCCATATGCACCTGGCGCAGCGTCGGCTTCAGACGACCCACCCATTCCCGGTAGAGATCGCAAAACCAGGAGTAGCTGAACCCGTCCTGGCCGCCGGTGCCGGCCCGGTATTCTTCCCACAGCAGCGACAGCGTCACATTCGGCCGGCGCAATTCACGATGCACCGCCGCCCAATCCGGCACCGGCCGGCGGTCCGGCGCAACATCCGGCAGCGGCGGATATAGCAGCGTCTCAAGCTGCGCGTCGCCAAGGTCTTCAGGCAGAGGCCAATTCAATCCCGCCAGCCGCGCCCGGCTCAGGTAACTGTTCACAGCTCCTACGCTCAGACCCGTACTACCCGCAATCGCTCGCTGGCTCAGTCCCTGCGCAAATCGCAGCCGCAAAACATCACGTATCTTCCGCATCGACAATCTCTCTCCCGGCATTCCCATCCCTCGCTGCTCAGCAAAGGATCGGGATTACCCCTGGTTGAAGACTGTCAGCAGCGGCGCCCCACCATCGCACTCCAGGACACGTTCATGAGCACCCGAACCGGTGTTCACGATCCGCCGGAATCCGCGTTCATGATCAACCGGATTAGGCGTTCACAATCAAACGGAATCGATGTTCACAATCAACCGGAACGCGCAGCCCCGCCTCAATCTTCCGTCTCGTCTTGCTCATGTTCCGCTCCGTCTATCATGACAAAACGGCCAATTTCCAACTTAGCCCCTGGTCCCATTTCTAGGATCCACTTCAGGAGCCCTTCTTCTGCAATTGCTAGTCGAACGCCTTCATCACCTGCTTCAGCGTGCCGGTCTCGGTCAATTTGTTACGGAACAGCCGGATCGTGTTCTCATCCGGCGTCGGCCCGCCAAGATCAAAGCGCAGGAAGCGCATCCAGGACAGGCGGTCCCGGATCATGAACTCCATCCTGGCATCGCTCAGATTGTGCTGGGTCTGAAGGATCAGCGTCTTGAACATCGAAACAGGGTCGAAGGGCGGGCGGCCACCCCTGGCTCCGTCGCAATAGCCCAGCCCTTCAACCAGCTAGTCGTCTGTGAACTATGTGATTTGGCGGTGGGCGAAGCCGAGGCTTGGTGAGCGGTTTGGGGCATAGAGCCATGCGACGAGGGCACAAAGAAGCCTGATCAGCCATCTGCGGAGGAGGCGGAGGTTGTGGCCGGCGCCGGCGAGGACGGCGTTGATGGCATCACCGTCGACGCCGAGCAGGAAGTTTCGCCCCAGATGGCCATCGGTCTTCATGTGGCCGATGACGGGTTCGATGGCTGTGCGTCGGCGCAACTCGCGGCGGATGGTGGGGGTGATGCCGCGTTTCTGGCGGGAGATGAAGATCTTTCTGCCCTCGGCTTCGACGCCGTGGCCGCGATAGCCGCGGTCGACATAGGCGCGGGCGACGGCAACCCCGGTGATCCGCTCGACCTGCTCGATCTGGCCGGCCAGAGTGTGGCCGTCATAGGGATTTCCCGGCTGGCTCTGCATGCCGAGAACGAACTGACCGCCGGGTGCAGCGGCGTTGGTGGTGGCGATGGAGACCTTCACGCCGAATTCGAAGCGCGTCCTGGCCTTGCCCTTGCCGATGCACTCCACCTCAGGCGCGTGCAGGGAATAGAGCTTGTCGGCACCGCGGTCGGAGCGCTTCTGGCGAAGCAGGCGATTGATCAGGCCCAGCGTTTCGGCGAACGTGGCCTTCGCTTCAGCGTTGCCTGCGATCTTGCGGGTGATGTCACGAGCCAGCCGGCCCAGCCAGGTTCGCAGCTTGCGCACGCGAGCCGCGGCCTCGCGGCGTTTGCCACCATGGTGCAGGCGCGCCGCCTCCTGCCTGGCGTAGCGCGCGACCCGGCGATACGACTGGCGCAGCGTGATACCGTGCTTGCGCGCCATGCGGGCGAGTGTCTCGATGCCGCTGTGCAGCAGCTTGCTGTCGGTCGGATGCGTCACGGCCTTTGGCTGGACCGTGGTATCGATGGTGACCCGCTCGTAGTGCTTCTCCGCCACGGCCCCACCCCGCTCGGCCGCCGCCAGCGTCTCGGCGAGCAGGGCCTCCATCCGCTCCGCCCCGATCCGCTTGCGCCAGCGCGTCATCGAGGATCGGTCAAGGGGCAGCGTGTGCTGGAAATGCGTCTCGCCGCAGAATGCCTGGACATACGGACTGTCGAGATAGCGCGCGCAAATCGCTTCGTCGGACAGCCTATCCATGTCCTTGAGAAGATGCAGCGCCACCATCAGGCGGGTCGGCAGCGCCGGACGTCCCGCCGCCTCGGCGTAGAGTGCGCCAAAGCGTTCCTCGAAGACCCGCCAGTCGATCAGCCGGGCCAGCCGCGTCAGGGGATGCCGCTGGTCGATGATGTTCTCCAGCCGCGAGCGGAACAGTTCGAGATCATCCTGCGGTGCATTCAGCTTCGGCGGCATTCTTTCCTCCACGCCAAACACATGATGTTCGGCATCAAAGGGAGAGAATCACGATCGCGACCACCGCGCAACGCTCCAACGGTTTTGCAAGGTTTTTCCACTCAGGTCTCCCACACCTTGCAAATCCCAATATTGCCCGCCGCTAAAAAGTCATGACTAGATCAGCAAAGTTCGATTTTTCACAGGTGACCAGCTAGCCACGGAAATGCTCGAAATCGACCGTCGCTTCCAGAACCTCCAGCGGATCCCCGGTCTTGCTCAGACGCTCAAGATGCTCCGAGAGTCCGAATAGCGACCACGCCTCCATCCACCCGCCTCCAATTCACGACCCGCTCAGTGAATCACGAATTCAACAACCTTCACAGAGTTATTGCGGGCGTCCAGCTCAAAAATTCATATTTGATTTTACAGAAATCTATTTTTATTAAAAAAATATCTAAAAATTTTTTTTATATAAGTAAGACCCCTCAACGACATCTGAATACATCAATCGATATCCATAATTATACATGTAATCATCGATAGATACACCATAATTTTTTTCAATTAAAATTGATTTGCTATTAAATATAAAATTTCCAATAATATCAATTTTTTGATCAAAATTTAATATATTTATTATTGTCAAATCAAAATACTCAATTTCTTTTATATATTCATTTAATTTTTCATTATTGAAGTTCATAAAATATTCAATATCTATTTCAATAGATTTGAAATTTATATTATTTGCAATTAAATTATTTTGAAATTTTAAAAAATTTTTATTTTTAAAATCTACCGTCCATACTTTGTAATCTTCAATACCACAAAGACCGACTGAAAAATATCCAATATCTCCAGATAAATCTAAGATTTTTTTAGGAGTAAGATTTCTTTTTATAAAACTAATTATTTTTTCATTGTGAAATATTCTATTGTTTTTTACAAACAAACCGATATCATCATCTTGAAGTATAATCGCTCGGCCAGATTTTAATTGTGTAAAAGACTCATTTTCTCTAATAGTTTTACAAAAATTATTTATAAAAAACTCAACAGTTTCTGGAATACCAAATTTATTCACCATATTTCTAATTTGATCATCATTTTTTCCTCTTACATTTATGTTAAAAAGACTTTTACTTTGGTCCGGATTTATATCTATAAAATATCTATCTCCAATAGAAGAAGCGCAATTCCCCTTTAGTGTATGCATAAACCAAAACCAAATATCATCTGCTGTAGGGCACAGTTCCATTGCTAAATAAATATCTAAGATGCGATCATCAAAAGAATCAGGCGGGTATAGTACACCTCCTACACCTGTTGGAAAAACTAATGGCGATTTTATTTGGCAAAAATTCTCTTCTGGTGTATCTACAATCCATTTATTGTATTCTTCTATTTTTTCATTAAAATCATATTGAATTATATGCGCCCTATGGGCAACAATGCCATTAATATTTTTAAAAGATAAAATTAGTTCTTCAATCCAAGTGGGTTTATATAATACATCATCATCTGCCGTTACTAAGTATTCGTTTGGAAACTCAATTAATGATGGTATAAGTTTATTATATGACTTCCAATCTTCATTCAATTTTTTTACTTCGAAATTACTATTTATTAATTCAATAATTTTTCTCGGCAATAAATTATATTCATTTTTAAATACCCATAGAATAATTTTATCTGGCTTAATGCTCTGATTCAAGAGAGAAATAATAGTAAAATAAACAGTTTGAAATCTGCTTGGATAAGATGTAAGACTAATGATTACTTTGTTTTTCAAATCATGATTTTTAATTATATTTGGCTTAATTGCTTTGAGTAAGTTTTCAATATTCATTTTGTGGCCTCACTCTCATAATTTACCTTTATTACTTGATTTAAGCGGCGTGAACAAACCGCATAGAACGTAACCTCAACAGGGTGCAATTTGATTTGACACTGAATTCTGGAATAGAGATCGGAGCTATTTCCTAGATGGATGAGGGGTAAGAAATTGATTTTTTTCAAGTTGTTTCTTGCTAAGCCTTGAGCGGGAAAGCAGAGAGCTGAATACTGGAAAATTTTTGCAGTGTGCCTCCGAATTAAAAGGATGAGCAAAGCAAAACTTTTGGCTGTTCTCGAGAAAGTTCCATAACCTAGACACATCTTCGCACCCCCATCGAAATGCTAACCACAGATATTATGTATAACCCCGGCGCGGCTTGTGACAGCGCCGACTACACGGACCTGACGGAAGAGCGCGATGGGGATTCTTGCATCCCGATGGTCGACCGGGGATCCGATAGCAACTCCGTAGGGTTGGACGCACGGAATATCGGGACGATCTTCGAAAGACCGAAAAGAGCCGCTGCGTCCAGCATTTTGTTGACCGGCCTTTTCTACGCACTCCGCAATTGTATCGAGCGTTACTCCAAGAAACTCAATGATAGGCGCTGGATCGCTACCAGATACAAACAAATGGCAGCAAATTCCTCGGTTTCACCATCCTAGCCTCGATCCTCCTCTAGACCATGTATTTCTATGATATCCATCTAATATTATACACCTTATACACCTAAGAGCTGTGTTGCAAAGGATGGTTGAGTGATTTCAGTAGGTTGTGATTCAGTTTGTTTACGAAGACGAGCGGAGACACAATGGCCTGGACTGAAATCGCCCGGCATTGAGATTGCCGGGCCGAATTGCGCTACGCAAGCGACCTCACCGACGCCGAATGGGCCTTGATCGAACCGTTCATGCCCTTGCCGCCGCATCGAGGCAGCCCCCGGACGGTAGCGCTGCGAAGGATTGTGGAAGCCATCTTCTACATGCTGTCGATCGATCTGCCCCCTTCTGAGTGGTCCCGGATCTGTTTTAGGATTTGGCCTGAAGGAAGACCGGGATGGCGAGGAATCACAAGCCGGAAGAGATCATCGGCAAGTTGCGCGAGGCTGAGATTGTTCTGGCGCAGGGCGGGACGGTCGCGGATGCATGCCGTCGGATCGGCGTCACCGAGCAGAGCTATTATCGGTGGCATAAGGAGTGTGACAGCCTGAAGATGGACCAGGCGCGTCGCATGAAGGAACTGGAGCGGGAGAACGCCCGGCTGAAGCGTATGGTGGCCGATCTGTCGTTGGACAAGGCGATCCTGACGGAGGCGACACGGGGAAACTTCTGAGCCCCGCGCGGCGCCGGCACTGAAGTGGACCCTTTGGTGTGGACCACTTGGGGCGGGATTTAAGATGGAAGCTGATCCGTTCTGATCTCCCAAAGGGCTATCAAGCTACCTGCTGTTGTTGCGGCTGTGGAGATGTGGGCAACGTGGTAGCGTTGTCCAAGCTTCTCCGCAGGATAAGCGTCATATCCACGGCCGCCGGCGGCAGAATGCCGACCATTGCTTCGCGCCACACCGCCATCGGCGCGCGGTTGTCCAACGCCATGTGAGGGCGTTGGTGGTTGTAGAAGTCAAACCATTGGCCCAGGCCGGCGCGCAGTTCCGTGCCGTCAGCGTAGCCCTTGATATACAGGTCTTCGTATTTCAGCGATCGCCAGAGCCGCTCGATGAACACGTTGTCCATCCAGCGCCCCTTGCCGTCCATCGAGATCCGGATCTCCGCCGCGGTCAGGACGTCGGTGAACGCCATCGAGGTGAATTGCGAACCCTGGTCGGTGTTGAAGATTTCCGGCTTGCCGAACCGGGACAGGGCCTCTTCGAGCGCCGAGATGCAAAAGCCGGTGTCCATCGTGTTCGAGACCCGCCAGGCCAGCACCGCTCGGCTATGCCAGTCCATGATCGCCACCAGGTAGAGAAAGCCGCGGCCCATCGGCAGGTAGGTGATATCGGCGCACCAGACCCGGTTCGGCCGGTCGATCACCAGGTCCCGTAACAGATACGGGTAGATCCGGTGCCCCGCCGACGGCTTGCTGGTCCGCGGCTTCGGCCCGAGCGCCGCAATCCCCATCAGCCGCATCAGCCGTTGCACTCGCTTGCGGTTGACCCGCAGCCCCTCGGCCGCGAGCACCGCCATCAGCCGGCGCGAGCCCAGAAACGGCCAGCGCAAAAACAGCTCGTCGATCCGCCGCATCACGTCCAGATCATTGTCGTTCGCCGCACGACGCCGTCGGTACACCCCGGATCGCGCCAGCCCTAGCAGCGCGCACTGCCGGCGGATCGACAGCACAGCATGATCGCGATCGAGCTTCGCTCGCCGGTCCGGCACGCTCATCTTCCGGACCTCTTTGCTAAAAAATCGTTCTCGATCGTCAGTTGGCCGATTTTCGCATGCAGCTTCTCGATCTCCCGCTGCCCGGCGGCCTCCGCATCCTGCCCGATCTTCGGATCAAACGCCCGCGCCGCCTGCTCCTGCAGTTGCTTCTTCCAAGCGTAAATCTGGTTCGGATGAACCTGATACCGCGCCGCCAAGTCAGCAACCGTTGCCTGCTCGCGCAGCGCCTCCAAGGCAATCTTCGCCTTCAGCCCCGCCTCAATCTTCCGTCTCGTCTTGCTCATGTTCCGCTCCGTCTATCATGACAAAACGGCCAATTTCCAACTTAGCCCCTGGTCCCATTTCTAGGATCCACTTCACAAGCCATGGGATGAATCCGTCCAGACCTCGGGATTGCGGCACCGATCGCGGCCTCCGCGACCCACGCCCGACGGTCGAATGAGGCTCTTCAAACGGCCAGGAGCGCAGTATCCAGATTCAGATCCAACCAACCGCTCAATACGCAAGGGTAAATACGGGCGTCCAGCTGGTCCAGAGCCTGCCGATCAGGTTCCATGGGCCAGTAACAGTTCGCTCTCCGATCTCTCTGAGCATGGCCTTGAGCCGCGCGAACGCCTTCTCGATCGGATTGAAGTCGGGACTATGGGGGGGGGGCGCAGGGTTGCGCCGGCCGCTTCGATCCGTTCACGCACCGAGTCACGCTTGTGGCTCGACCGATTGTCCATGATCACCACGTCGCCGGGCCGCAGTTCGGGTGTGAGAACTTTGGTGACATACGCCTCGAACCAGTCGCCATTGATGGAGCCGCCCAGCGCCATCGGCGCGACCATGCCGGTCATGCTCAGCCCTGCCACCAACGTAGTGGTCTTGCGGTGACCGCGTGGGAAGCCCATCCGCAGACGCTCGCCCCTAGTGCAGCGGCCATGACTGCGGGTCATGTTGGTGGCGGTCCAGGTCTCGTCGATAAAGACCAGGCGATCAGCGTCCAGATCGAACTGGCTATCGAACCAGTCCTGGCGCTGTTTCAGGATATCGGGGCGGTCCTGCCTCAATGGCGTGGCCAGTCCTTTTTTACGCGTCATGCCGCGGCGGACGAAGACGCGGTGAAGCCCACCGAGACGTGCAACCCGACATCGATGAGTGCCAGGCGCAGCTCTGCAAGCGAGATGTCCTTACGCGCTTCCCAGATCGTGAGGATGTCCGCCCGCCGTTCCTTAACCCGGCATGAGCGCGTGTTGCCACCCTGAGGCTTCGGAGCAAAGCTGCCGATATCGCGACGCTGGGCTCGCCAGCTGAATGCCGTCGCCGGCGCCACTCCAAAGCGGGAGGCTGCCGCTGCCCGGTAACTCATCCCCTCATCAATCGCCGCCAAAAGCCGCCGACGAAGATCCATCAATAGTGGTTGGCCCATCCATACCGCCATCCTTCTCCAGCACGGAATCTGGATCAGAAATCACCGCAAATGGGAACCCCTCGCGATTCACACCGGTCGAAAACCACGCTAGAGATCGTCAAGCGCTCCGACACCGCCAGCGGGTTCGAACTCCTGCCGCGACGCTGGGCCGTGGAGAGAACGTTCACCCGGCTCGGCAGATGGCTGCGCCTCGCAAAGGGTTTCGAAGCCCCGTTACCAGCGCCACTGCATGGCTCATCCTCGCACATATCCGCCTGCTCACAAGGAAAATCACACGCAAATGTCAGCCATACTGCCATTCCGATTACGGCTCTAAGGCTGTAAGCCGAAGCCGACCATTTCTATCCCTGGATGGACCTCTGGACGAGCGCCCAAAGGCCAAAGAAAGCGCCGTTCGTTGGCCTCAATTCGTTTGTCGTTGATACTCGCCTCACGACGACGCATCAAACCAGTTGCGTTAAACTCCCATTGCTCATTGCCATAGGCCCGGAACCATTGGCCTTCCTGATCTCGATATTCATACTGAAATCGAACAGCGATGCGATCATCGGTAAATGCCCATAGCGCCTTGGCAAGCCTGTAATCCAGCTCTCTTTCCCATTTACGCTGAAGAAACTCTATAATTGCGGTGCGTCCAATAAAAAATTCATCTCGATTTCGCCATGCGCTGTCTTCAGTATAGGCGCCAGCAACGCGCACTGGATCACGAGAATTCCATGCGTCCTCCGCAAGGCGAACCTTCAATGCCGCACTTACAGCATCAAACGGCGGGAAAGGCGGTCTGTGTTCCGTCATTACACCATCTCCTTCATACGGCTTTGAAGCACTTTCCGGTCCATAGGGACCGAATGCAACGCGCCAGGATATTGATGCTTACAGTATCCTAATCCGATCAGATGGCCGGACCTGACCGGATGAAGCCCCATTCACATCACTGCTTTACAAAATTCCACGATCCGGGAGCATGCTGCCTCAAGAACCGCATCCGATGCGGCGGTCGAAAGCCGGATATGGCCAGGCATGGCGAAAGCCGTTCCAGGAACAGTCGCGACAAACGATTCCTGAAGCATAGCGCCAGCAACATCTTCGTCACTGGCCAACAGGCGTCCCCCCTTTGTCCGACGGCCTAAAAGTCCAGTCACAGAAGGGAAAGCATAAAACGCCCCCTGAGGACGCGAACACGAAAGACCGGGTGCCTCAGCAAGCATTTCAAAAACCTTTTGGCTCCGCCTATGGTAGATCAGCCGTCGTTCATCCAGAATATCCTGCGGACCATCCAGCGCAGCCACTGCTGCCGCCTGGCTGATCGTCGAAACACCGGCGGTTGAACTGCCCTGCACAACCGTCATCCCATCGAGCCAATCGCGCGGCCCAGTGCAAAAGCCTAATCGCCACCCGGTCATCGCATAGGATTTCGAAACACCTGACATCGTCAAAATGCGATCAGCAAGGTCTGGGGCCCTGGCTGCCAGGGTCGTGTAAACTCCGTCAAAAACGAGATGCTCATAGATGTCGTCGGAAATTACTCGCAACTGCGGATGCTTGCGCAACACATCCGTAATCCCGTCCAGCATGCCAATATCAGCAACCGCGCCAGACGGATTGTTTGGGTAATTCAAGAGCAAAAGCTTGCTTCGGGCCCCAACAGACGCCTCGAGAGCAGGCGCCGAAAGGAGGAAACCAGTTTCCGCAGGACAAGGTACAAAGACTGGCCTTGCTCCCGCAAATTCAACAACTTGAATGTACCCAGACCAACACGGTGTCGGAATGATTACTTCATCACCTTCGTCGGCAACAGCCATGACTGCATCGAAAATTGCCTGCTTGCCACCATTTGTAATCAGCACGTCGGCCGGAGCTACCTGCAATCCCTGGTCTCTTGCAAACTTCCGAGCGACAGCACCGCGTAAGGCATCAGTTCCTACAATAGGCGGATATCGCGTCTGCCCGTCGATTGCGGCTTGGTGGGCCGCCTCAATTACGTGAGGTGGGGTCGGAAAATCCGGTTCTCCAATCGCTAGCGAAATGACGTCACGCCCCGCTGCACGGAGGGAGCGTGCGAGAGCAGCAGTTGCAAATGTGGCGGCAGGTCGGGTTCGAGTGACACGTGATGACAGCGGGTTCATCCCGCGTCAGCACCACACCCGAGGAAAATATTCAAGCACCTCCGTGGCTCTGGCAATATTCTCTCCAGACATCACGCAGAGCATTTCCAAGGTTCCGACCAAAACGGGGGGCGTCACAAAGCGGACTCTCCAGAACCTGCTGCCGGAGGCCGGCACGGAGAATAGCCAACGCCTTCAGATCGGAAGCAATGGAGACTGCACGATCAACATAAGCTTCAACGCTATTCGTCACGCAATCTGAAAGTCCGACATTACACAAATGGCTGACCGAGTGCCGTGCTGCGAAAAATTCTCCAGCTAATGTAACAACAGGGACACCCATGAACAACGATTCGCACGTAGTTAAGCCACCAGAATAGGGCACCGGATCCAAGGCAATGTCCACATCCTGATAACCTGAAATAAATTGGTGGTGCGCGGCACGGCCGCGCAATTCCAAGCGCTCGACATCAATTCCGTACAAAGCTGCACGTTCTCGGAAGCGTGGAGGGATCATAACCTCCGAAAACTGTGGGCACCGCAAGACCAATCTTGCGTTTTGCACGCGCGACAGTATGCGTCCCCAAAGGCCAAGAGTTTCATCAGTAATTTTTGTAAGATTATTGAAACAACCAAAAGTAACAAACCCATTTCCGAGTGCAGGCAACGACGTTACAGAAGGCGGACTGACAGGTGGAGAGTAACATACATAACCATCCGGGAGACGTAACAACCGCTCTGTGTAAAAGCGTTCATAGCCGTCCGGCGTCTCCCAGCGATCCGTAATGATCCAATCCACGCGCCGCATTCCCGTGGTTGCTGCTTGAGTCCCAACCCACTTAACTTGAACTGGAGCAGGCCGATAGGCGAGTGCACCCAACAGTCCGCTATCTCCAATACCGCTCAAGTCAATTAAGATATCTACTTCATTTTCAGCAATAAGCTCACCAATTTCTAGCAGATTTTTGCCCGCACATTCATGCCATTTTTCTGCCAAACGATTAAATCGTACAGCAAACGGATCATGTTCAACATAATGGCCAAAGCACTGGAGCTTGAATTTCTCTCTATCGAGTTGTTCGAAGCCAGCGCATGTCAACCAACCGACAGGGTGCCGCTTGAGAGTGTGCGAGAGCAAACCGACACGCAAAATTCGGTCGGGATCAAAATTATTAATCTTTGTTAGCGGAGGGCAATCTTCCGGTGTACTCGAGGCAAGACGCTTCATTGCCGCAAGCATAATTTCTGCGGTGGTTCCTTCCTGATAGGGGAGCAGGGAGCACTCAGTAAGAGCCAACAATTCCGCCGGAGCATATGGACTCGCGAGCTGTACATCTGCCATCGATCCAGAAATCTCGCCGGCCGACGCTTTAATAATGGCACGATTTAATAAAATCATAGGAGATTTCACTGGAGAAATAACAGCATCCTCCAATAATATCATTGCCTCTCCATATTTATATTGACGTTCAAGAGCTACCGCGAGATCGTTCCTTATATCAACATCATTCTGTCTTTGCTGAAAAGCATCACGTAGCAGCTTCTCGGAAATTTCTGGCTCGAGATTCGCATCTCTCAAGCTCGCCATAAGTTGTAATATGTCGACATCGTTCGGCTGGAGTTCCAGCGCAGTTTCTGCAAGCGCAATAGCCTCCTGGAGATAGCCCGCCTGGCGCGCAATTTTTGCCTCACAAGCAAGTTCTACTGCGGGTGTCCAAGGCGGGCTCTCAATAGCCACCTGAAACTCTCCACCCACGGCGGCCGTAAGATCACGGTGCATGAGAGCGTAAGGAAGACGATGGGGTGCCAGACGCCCCGCGACCGTGATGGCGTGGCAGGCTAGCCCAGGGAGCTCCATTTCCATCGAAGCAAAAGCAAGCGCATGCCAGGCTTCATGGTTCGTTGGCTCCATGTCCGTGGCTCTCGAAAGGTAGTCAAAGGCCTCGTGAGGTTCGTTATCCTGTAATGCCAGAACTCCCGCACTAATGAAACATTCCACCCGACACCGAGGAAGAGATGTCGCTTTGCGATAAAGTGCCCTCGCTTCCTTCATTTTGTGTTCGGCGCGCCGACATTGGGCCATCCTAATCAGTGGCTCATCCCAATCAGGAGCCAAGCTCATGGCCCTGCTCAAAAGCGATGTCGCCAATGCCCGCGAACCATCTCGCTCAGCAATAATCGCTTCGGCGACTAGATCAGCCGCCGCCGAACTATGTCCAGAACTCAATGGTTCCAGAATTCTATTATCAGGCATGATGCCGCAAGCTGCGAGTAGTAGAATTAAACAAGGCAGTAGCCTCGTCCCATTTCCCTGTACTCCCTGCGGCGTGAACAGCCAGCAGGCAGGTATCCAAGTCAGCGATACCATCAGCAACAAGCTCACCGATGCAGGCGGACGCATCTACAAATGCACCCCGCTCGAGTAATATCGAAATGAGAATATTGCTCAGCTTTAATTTTTCGGCGTGATCTACCCCAAAACCACTCCCCAACCGAGTGAGAGCCGCCTTGATCGCAGCCTCAGCCTCTCCAGGTGCATTACGCGCTAGCGCACCCAGAACCTGAAGGTTATCAGGCATTTCTGCCAACGCCTCACGCAGGCATGTATTCCCATCTTCGCTATAGCCAAGCTCAATGAGAGCTCGGCCGAGCATGGATTTAGCGGTCGCATCATTTGGATCCAATACGACCGCTTCCGCCGCAGCCTTGGCGGCCTCGACCCAATTGTGCTCACCAAGGCTGATCTCAGAGCTCATTCGTAACAGAAGCGGGTTGGCAGGATGCTCGATAAGCGCATCAGCGACAATTTGCTTGGCACGATCATGATTGCCCTGCCGGAACTCAATCATGGCTTCCAATACTATAATTACGCCCGCATCAACACCATAGCGTCGTAAAGATGGAATTAAAAGTGCAGCCGCATTAA
Source organism: Acidiphilium sp. C61 (assembly GCF_905116885.1). Taxonomy (NCBI): domain Bacteria; kingdom Pseudomonadati; phylum Pseudomonadota; class Alphaproteobacteria; order Acetobacterales; family Acidocellaceae; genus Acidiphilium; species Acidiphilium sp. C61. The sequence continues at coordinate 781,452 of NZ_CAJHNI010000005.1, forward strand.
TCTGATCACGCTCAATCAATTGCTTAATACGATTCAATATAATATCGTATACCTGTGGCTGATCAGCCTTCTGTTGGACATCAGTACTTTTTTTTGACTCTTTCACTTTCTGTTCCTTTTGAACATTATTTGGTTAAACTGAAAACTCTTCTAGTCACATTTACGCAATTAGAGAGTTGGCTTGAACAGCGAGGGATATTAGACTAGCCGATCCTCCTCCAATGCTATTCTGACTTGCCTGGTTCACGGCGAGGAATCGATCTGTGAAAGATTGCACAAAATTTTTATCTTGAAATTTTGCTATATCAAGGCGGCTGTTAATTGCTTGCTCTTGTGCCGTTAATGGCTGAAATGCGATCTGTTGGGGCAACCCTAGCGCAGTCGTAACGACGGACCGCATGATTGCATCACCCAAAATTTGCGTCGCATTCGTAAATTTTGAAGCATTTTGTATGAAATAAAGCGCATTTGATAACCCTGGCGTCTGTTTATCAAGTGACTGACGCCATAATACTTCGGCATACGCATTCGTTAAAGTTGATATTGTAGATTGTTTTTTTATTACCGACAGGCCTTGTGAATAAAATTGATACAACTGAGCGGTTGCCAACCATTGAGTATTTGTTGAAGCAAGTTGATTAGCAAGACCATTCGGGTCTTTCGTGTTTGACAGTAAGGCTTTCTGTGCCAGGGCGGGAAAGCTCGCTTCGGAGCCCAAACCATTTGCCGTCAACAGAACTTTAAGAACTGTTGGATTTGACAAAAGGTCTTTCGCTGACTTGGCCGAATTAACAGCCTTCGTAAATGCCGCGATATCTCTCTGCACTTGAGGCGCCTTAGCCTGCGCCTGGATATCCTTCGTCTCATTACGCTGGGCAATTTCTAGAGAAAGAATTGGATTCTGGGAGCTAAATACGGTTGAACCTGCCCCTCCTCCATAACTTGCCTCCAGTAGCGACGTTATGCTGGATGAGGAACCAACATTAGACGCCGAAAATAGAAGATTTATGTTGGAGGAAAGAGATACAGACACAGTGAGCTCCAGAAATTTACTTCACACTTTTCCGCTTAGACCGTTCGAAAAATTATCACAAATTGTCGCAACAAAATCTAAGTCTATTGTCTCAGCGTCCATGGTCCGGAGAACGGTATTTGCTACAGAAACAATCTGTATACGCAATGGTTCAGGCAAGGGGTTGAGTGGATCTAAGTTAGTAGCGAGCACTGTTTGCCAAACCCGCCTTGCCGTCGCGATGGCCTTAACACGCTCAAGTTCATTATCCGCAGTACGTAGCATTACACTAACACTACGAAACACCTCTGCGTCTTGCTGTCTCTGGTCTCTGAGATTATTTGCATTTTCGTAAGCTTTAAGTGCTTTTGCTTGATACGACATTTATGATCCTTTTTGATCACAGACTAGGAGATTTACTGTCTGGATTCGAGAACAGCTGCTTCGTGACGCATAATCCGACGGGAGAGCTTGAGCGCTTCGTAACAATCATCGGCCTTTGCACATTCCAGTGCTCGGTCGAGTATCTCCCGTGCTAGTACAGAGGTTGTTGCTTGCTTAAATTGCTCAATGAGTTCGCGGGCCCTGATTAACGCCGCATCTCTTTCTTCATTCGTGCCTATGTATGCAGTCTGAAGAGTAAAATAGATCTGCTTCGCAGGCGTATTCACTTCGTCTGGACGCAATATTTGCTTGCCAAACATGAATCGAGCCTTCGCGGTAAGCTCTATCCGCGATTTTGTGCGGAAGCGGATCGGTGCACCATTTAGAACCATTATATCGCCTTGGCGAAGCTCCAGCACCAGAACCGACATTCGAGTATCCTTTATAAGGCGGCAGGCAGATCCGGCCTGTCACTGAGACAGACCGGATCCGAGCCGATCATTAGATCAGCTTCGTGAGGATGGACGGCTGCTGGTTGGCAATAGAAAGTGCCGAAGTGGCCAACTGCTGTTGAATCTGCAGCGACTGAAGTTTAGCCGATTCAGCTGCCATGTTGGCGTCAACAAGGGCGCCGAGACCGTTGCTCAGGGCGTCCATTTTATTTTGGTTGTATGTAATCTGCTCGTTGATCTGATTTGTCAGATTACCATAAGTGTTCAGATACGAGCCGACCGATGCAACCTGCGAGCTGAATTTCCCGCCCGAGGTTATGAACGCGGCGACACTGGAATATGTGCCGAGCGACTTTCCAACGGTGCTGAGGGCATTATACACAGAACTCAGACTGGTCGACGTGATCTTCAGAGTTGTCCCGCTGGCGTCGAGCGCAACATGAAGAGCCGCGCTCGTAAATCCGGAAGCAGAAGATTTGAGCGCCGAACTCGTTCCGCCGATGAGGGACTGGCCGTTATACCCTGCGCCCTTGATGAAATACTGGAGGTTCTGCAGCTGCGAGGTGAACTGAGCAGCATACTGTGATCTCTGGGACGACGAGATTGTAGAGCTCGACAAATTGACCAATGTCGAATCCATGCTCTGCATCAGGTTCGAGATATTGGTCAGAGCGGTATTGGTGGTCGACAGAAGCCCCTGGGTATCGCCGAGCTGCTGGTTTGCCGCAGTGAGACCCGCGACATTGGTGCGAACCGACTGGGCCACTGCAAAGGCAGCACCATTGTCAACGGCACTGCTGACGGAGTAGCCCGTCGAGATCTGGTTCTGGACGCTGTTCAGCGCCGTATTGATCGAGTTGAGGGTTTCAACGCCCACCATAGCGGCGGAGTTGGTGATAATCGAGCTAACCACACCGGACATGCTTTGTATCCTTGGCTATCATTTAGTCTTTGTTCCGCATTTTGCGAAGATGACGTATATTACGCCGCACTCGTTAACGCTCGATGAAGTTCAGCCTCAAATATATTGAGTGAGGCTCATCGTTTTCACCGCGGCGATAAGCTGATAGGACGCCTGCAATTGCGTCTGAGTTGATGAAAGCTGCGACAGGGTCTTTGCCATATCGACCTGGTCGAAGCCGGCCACCTGATTCGTGAAGGCCGTATAGGTATTCTGGAGATCAGAGATCTGCGTATTCACCAGCGCCTGGTTGTTCCCGAGCGCGCCTGCGTCCTGCGCCATCGTGTTGATTGCATTCCCGAGGCTGGACGATATTGCGCTCGCGAAGCCGGTAAAACTCGGATTGGATATCTGACTGGAATTCAGACTTCCTATCGCGGAGAGCGTTGTGAGAATGTCCTTGACGTAGGATCCGGTTGTATTGCTTCCGGTCGACTGGCCGATGAACTGGTTCCCACTTGCGACGATACCCGTGGTGATGGGTACCCCGCCGGCGCCAAGCACAGCCGGAGCTGCTGAATTACTCGACAAGCTGCTGGAAAATGGATTGTTTGACGCGCTCGTTGCCGCAGCAAACACACCGGAGACGGAAAGGCTGTTCGTGGCATTCTGAATGCTGACGTAAAAGGCCGCGCTGGTGAAACTCGTCGCGTTCGGAACTGGCGGTATCGTGCTGTCCTGCCCCGCGAATATGTAGCGTGTGCCATCCTGGCTGTTGAGCAGGCTGGCGATCTGTGTGACCGCCGTTCGCGCGGTTGCCGCAGCGGTATCCAAAGCGCTGCTTGTGAGCGAACTCACGCTCTGGAACTGTTGCAGCGCCTTGGACGCGATATCGCTGATCGTCTGGATCGCGTTCTGTTGGACGCCCATCTGGCCTTGGGCAACCTTCAGATTTGATATCGTGTTGTTGAGCGTATTCAGCGACGCGTTGAGCGTGAGCGTCGGGCTGGCAGAGCCGGACTGCGCGCTCTCGAGGCCCGCATAAGTTGTTGCGACATATCCGGTCTGGGACTGAATTGTCAGCTGGGCAAGCTTCTGGCTGGTGACGTTCGAATCACTTGCGAGTTGCTGGATCAGCCCGAAATTACCCGTGGAGAGTCCTGAAATGGATGCACTCATTGGACCATCGCCTGAACCGCCTGCCACATTTGCTGGGCGATCGTCACCGTTTTGGCGTTCGCCGCATACGCGTTCTGCAGCGTGACAAGCAGACTCATCTGCTGATCAATATTCACGCCGCTTGTAGATGCCGCCTGCGTCTGCAGGGCTGTTGCGAGGCCACTCGCATTCGTCGCGGCAGTTTTTGCCGAACTGCTGAGCGTTGCTTCGTTGGCGGTAAAACTCGAGGCAACGGTCGTGAGAGATCCGGAACCGGAATAGGGGAGAGTCGCAGTGCCGGAAGCATCGGAATATGTCGAGATCGCTGCGGGCTGCACTGAACCGCTCAGCGTGGTCGTGCCGAGTGCCGAGCCCAGAACATTCTGGATCAGGCCCGTAAACCCTGCCGGCCCACTTGGGGGATTTGGCGTAAACAGCACGGCCCCGGACGAGCTGGTGACTGTATTCGTGCCGTCGCGCACCGATGCGGGGTTCGCCGTAACGGCAGGGTTAACAGTGATGGACGCGGAAAACCCTGTTGTCGAACTGGAGGGCACGCCACCCGAGGGATCCGTGAACAGGCTCAGGCCGGCATTGGCAAACCGGGCGGAAAGGGCCTGGGAAAATGAGTCGAGACCGCCCTGAATTTGGGGTAGCGTCGTGTTGACTAGCTGTTGCGCACCGCCAAGCTCGCCACCGAAACTGACAGCAGTGCCGCCAACCGAAAATGCGGTACCGCTCGCCGTCGATGAAACAGTGACTTGGGATGTACCGTTCAGTGGCAGTTCGATACCGTTCGGTGAAAACAGCGAAACCGCCCCGTTGGCTTGAGAAATCGTCTTCGCACCGGTCAGCGACGCAACGGTCTGGATAGCCAGATCCCGCTTGTTCGTCAGGTCGGCAGTGCTTTTGTTCTGCTGCCCGAGATTGATGATCTGCGCATTCAGCGAGCCGATCGTGGCCAGCGTGGTATTCAGCTTCTTGACGTCCGCCGCAACAGTGTTGCCAGTCGACTGCACGGCCGACTGGACAGTGTTGGCAATCGTGTTGATCTGGCTTGTCAGAGACTGGGCCGAGTTGACGACGGAAAGCTGCTGGACCGTGCTGGAGGGATCTGTTAGCAACGTCTGGAAACCGGATTGCAGATTGGCCACCAGGCTGGGCAGGTCGTTGTTCTGGCCGGGCGTCCCCATCACCTGGTCGATCCCGGACAGGGTCGAGGAGACGATGCCCTGATAGGAATTCTGCGCCAGCGACTGATTGACCTGAGCCTGTATGCTGGCGTTGAGCTGCCGCGTCGCCGGCCCGGCGATCACGCCGGAGCCTTGACCGCCGGCGGTTTCGGCCGAAAGACTGACCGTCTCAACCGAATAGCCAGGCGTCGTGGCGTTCGCCACGTTCTGCGACACGACGGCCATCTGCTGGTCGATGGCACTCAGCCCGCTGCTGGCGATCGCGAGTCCGGTTCCGATGCTCATAATATCTTGTTATCCGGTAAAAAGATTACGGAAGGGTAAACGGTTACTGAACCATGTTGACCGTTGTCTGGAGAATCTGCTGTGCCGCCGTGACGACTTTCGTATTGGCGGTATAGGCTTGCTGGGCATTGATCAGGTCGGTGAATTGCGTCGCGATATCCACGTTGGAATTCTCGATCGAACCCGTCACGAGCGACCCGCCGCTGCCACCAACCGCGTTGATCGTCGCAGCACCCGACGCCTGGCTAGCGGTTTCGAGCTGGGCGCTCTGGTTCTGCAGCGCATCCGGCGATGCGAACGATGCAAGCGGCACCTGCGCCACGAGTTTGGAAAACCCATTGGTATAGTTCGCGGTAATGTTGCCCTGGGTATCGATCGACAAATTGCTGAAATCGCCGGAGGGCGACCCGTTCTGGGTAACACCCTGCAGGTTCAGCGTCGTGCCCGCATACTGGGTCAACCCGGTGGTGCTATTAGGACTACCAAAATCAAGAGTGATGTTCTGGGTAGCGCCATTGAATGTCGGCGAAATCTGCAATTGGCCGCCCGTCGCAGTTGCACTCGATCCGGTGGCCGGCGTGATGGAGCTCAGCGTCCCGTTCGAATTGAACACGACATTCGCCGTGAAATTGGTGGGTTTTCCAGCATTGCTCGTATCATTCGGGGACGAAGCCGTCAGCGTCCACTGCGTCTGACCGCCCGCGATGGACGTTGGAGAGCTGAACTGGAGATCGAGTTGCTGGAGGTTGCCCAGAGAGTCATAGGTGTCCACCTGGGTGGTCACCGGCGTCGTCGTCGGCGTGGTCGGCAATGTTGCTGAAATCGTCACATTCGAGGTCGGGACCGGCGGCGAAGCGCCCTGGGAGACCTGGATCGGCGCGAGCGCCGAGGTGTTGATGGTTCCCGTCGTAGGGTTGGCCGCCCAGCCATCGAGATAGGCGCCGGAGCCGTTCACCAGATACCCGGAGGCGTTCAGCTTGAAGTCGCCCGCACGGGTATAATATTGCTGAGCGTTGAACGTCTGGGTCGTCTTGCCACCAACAGTGTTGGTGCCGGCCGGCATCGATACGGTGAAATATCCGTTGCCGTTGATCGCCATGGCAAGCGGATTGCTCGACTGGGTGATCGTCCCCTCGACCGTATTGGTATAATCCGGGTTGGCCACCACCGAGTCAGGGCCGTTGCTGGTCGCAGTACTCTGGACAAGATAATTGATGAAATGGGTGTTGACGCCCTTGTAACCGGTCGTCTGCGCGTTCGCGATATTGTCGCTGATATTGGTGAAGGCGGCCGACTGGGCCTGCAGGCCACTGACCGACGTATCCAAAGCACCGAAAATCGACATCCTGTCCTCAGCTCCAAATGGTTGACGGCTCATCCGCGGCGCCGCCAGCTTCGCCTGGGCGACGGTGGGAAACGCACGTTCGCCTCGCTGCACGAACCATGCCAACGGGCGGACGCAAGCCAAGCCGCCTTATCCACCCGGCCCGGCAGGTTCGACCCGGCAGAAACAGCCGGCCACTTCGGTCGAACCCGGCAGATTTTGCCGCCCTGCTGCCTGACCGGACGGACATATCCTTGCGTTTCTGTCGGAGCGGTCTTGGCAAGACTTTTGCTTATCCCCGTACATGACCTCCGGAACCGTCATCCTCGCCACACCCAGCCTACCCGCCGCGCCGCCGGCGCAGGGCAGCGCGAACTCCTCGCCCTCCTCCACGGATGCAGGCGCCGGAAGTTCTGGGAGCAACGTCGCCTGCAGCCAGACCAGCTCAACTATGGCATCGAGGGCATCGGCGGCGGCGAATAAGCAGACCGATTCCAGGACGGCGGCAGGCGGCGGTCATGCTCCCTCCTTCGGCGCCGCACTGGCCGGGGCCACCAAAGGATCCGGCGACACGACAGCCACTGCCGCCGGCAGCACGGCCGAGACTGCGTCCGAAGCGGGAGCAGGCACCAAAGCCAAGACGGCCGGAAATACTGGCGCTCATCAAGAAAGTGGCACCGCGGGCGTCGGGGTGCAGATCGCGACAGCCGATCCCGACGCCGCCCTGCCGACCATGCAAGCAGCTGGGACACCGTCAGGCGCCAACGCCGGACAGACGAAGGACGCATCACACAAGACTGACCACAACGGCACGGCGACGGGCACGGCAACAGCCTCTGGCGCCACTACGGCGAGCGTGGCGCCAACTGCACAAACGACGACGCCGCAACCGCCGGCGGGACCCGTCATCTCGATCATGGCCGCGGCGGCGCATCTGCCCGCCGGCAGCCAGCCACCCGCCCCATCCACTGACACCCAAACCGCGCCGGCGGTGACCAGGAAGATTTCTGCCAACAGCCCCCCGACCGCGGCCGCTGGCAGCGCGTCCGCCGCCGGAACCACTTCCGCCGTCTCCTCCTCCGCTGCAGCAGCGTCAACCGCACCGACACCCGCCGAAGCCGCCCTGGCGCATGAGGCCGTGGCGCGGTTTCATGCAGCGCTCGCCACCGCCAAGTCCGGGCACGCGGATCCGGCCAGTGCGAAACCATCATCCACGGCGACGGGCAACACGGCCTCAGCACCAGTTGCGACCGGCACCGCCGGACAATCCGGCGCGACTGCGTCACCCGGAGTGGTCGCCTCGCCCCTGCTTGCCGCATCGGCCGCCACCTCCGCGCCGGCCGGCAGCGCGAACGGCGCGGGCGCAGCGACGAGCGCCAATCCGGCTTCGGCGTCGAGCCAGATTTCTGCGGCCCTGGTCAATGTCAGCAAGCTCGACGGGTCTCACGCCAGCGCCGGCGCGGCATCGGGCACCCGCCTGACCATCGCGCTGGCACCGCCCGCCATCGGCACCGTGACGCTGCAGATCGACCGTCACGCCGATGGCAGCTCATCGGTCACCATCGGCGCCAGCCATCCCGATACCCTGCTCGACCTGCGGAACGACCACTCGACTCTCGATCAGGTTCTGACGCAGGCCGGTTTGCCGGCTGCCAACCGGAGCATCAGCTTCAACCTGATCGAGCCGCGGCCCGGCGCCGCGAGCCAGCCGCAGGCCGGCAACAGCTTCACCGGCGGCTTCGGAGGCAATCTCGGGGGCAATCTCGGGGGCGGCTTCGGATTTTCCGGCGGCACGCCGCAGGGAGGCTCGGGCGGGGGCTCGGCCCGGAACGCCGACCCCGTCTACCGGACCCCGGCCATTGCCGCCGGCGTCGCCACAAACTCGGTGGCAGAAGCCGTCGGCCTGCCGGCAAATGTGGCGCTGCGCCGCTTCGGCGTGAATGTCATGGCCTGACGATATGCCCTACCTTCCGTTCCGAATCCGATTCCAAAGGAGCCCACGATGACCAGCAGCGTCGCCTCAGTCGCCTACCAGCAGAGCCAGCTGACGGCCGCCGCCAACACCGCTGCTGCCGGCATCGGCGGCGCGAGCTCCACCTCGAGCACCAGCGGCACCGCCAGCTCCTCCAGCACGGGCGGCAGCTCGACGGCGAACGCCCTGAGCTCGCTCTCCTCGAACTACAACAACTTCCTGACCATGCTGACCACGCAGCTGCGCAACCAGGACCCGACCAACCCGGTCAGCTCGAGCCAGTTCACCTCCGAGCTCGTCCAGTTCTCGCAGGTGGAGCAGCAGATCAACACCAACCAGAGCCTGACCCAGCTGCTGCAACTGACCCAGGCGGGCGACCTCACCCAGGCGAGCGCGATGCTCGGCAGCAAGGTCACCGCGACATCGAGCCAGCTGCCGCTGCAGAACGGCACGGGGACGCTCAATTTCAACGCACCGACATCCGGCCCGGTGGCGATCGCGGTATACAACAGCGCCGGCCAGCAGATTCTCGACAGCGCGATCAACGCCACCGCCGGCAGCAACTCCTGGACCTGGAACGGCAAGGATGCATCCGGCACGCAGATGCCGGACGGCGCCTATAACGTCGCCGTGGTCGAAGGCGGGGCAAATGGCGCCACCACCACCCTCCCCTTCACCATCACCGGGACCGCCACCGGGGTGACGAGCAGCACCAACAGCGTTTCGCTGCAACTCGGCAACGTCGCGATCCCCTTCACGGCGGTTACCAACGTCACGAAATAAGAGTTCGCGCCCCGGGCCAGAAGCGGCCCGGCCGTCGCCTTGGGCCGATCTCCATCGCGGAGGTCGGTTGCAGTGTCCGCAGCCGGCGACATACTCCCGCAAATAGGGCCGTGACGTTGCCGGGCGGCGCTCAAGAGCATCGCGCAGTAGATATGCGTCAGTATCACTATTATATTTACACTCACTGTATTGTGAGTGTTTGTGGCACACGTTGTCGCGCCACCCAGGATTTCAAAAATCGCATATCACGTCCTGCGCGGAGACGCCGGCTGTTATGTCCGCCACCGCAATCGCGGTGAGTCCAATGCGGGTTCAGATCCCTTTTTCGCGCCAAATTTTCTATATGCATGAAAATGTTGAATATTTTTATTCCTTAAATAAAATAAAAAATATCCATGGACCGTTTCCCGAAAAGTAAATTGATGGCGTAAATGTAAATTTTCGATTACAATATTTTCTTTCTTAATATTTTTCTTCTTACAGATTCAAACTATCATATCTCTTGTTTATCTAGAGTATTCGTTTATCTAAAACAAAATGAATTATCGAAATCGGAATGAACCAGATAATTCTAATTACGTAATGATAAGGGTGCCCTGATGAACTCGCTCTCCCAGAACGGCAAATTTGATATCGAAATCGATATAAAGAAATTCAATTTACCCGTTTTCTGTGAATCTGACGACGTTCATATTGAATTTCCTGAAAATATATTCAATGTATATTATTACAAAATCAAGAATGACATATTAAAGGAAATACGTGACAATATCTTTGTCTGTGATTTATTTTTGTTTGTTTTGCAGGGGGATAACTTCTCCTCCCTCGCCACTATCACCGAAATTCGCGATCTGACGCGCAAGCCGATCATTATCCTGGTGAAGAATTACAGCGAGGCCGTGGCCGTCACCTTGTTCAGGATCGGCGCCGACGAGGTTCTCGACGCATCGATCGGCATGCATGATCTCGAAATCCGCATCAGCAACATGGTCAAACGGCAAAACAGGCACGCTCCCCGAGACATCGAAACACCGAGCGTCGCGATCGCGGATTTCCTGTTTCTCAACATTCGCAACCGCGCCGTGCTGCATGAAGTCTTCACGCCTTACGAGCTGATGGCGCTCAGCCTGCTCGTGAGAAATGCCGACAAGATCCTGTCCCGCAGCGACATGGCATCTGCCATCAAGGGGCGCGCCGTCGGCTATAATGATCGCAGCATCGATAATCTGATGTCGCGTATCCGCAAGAAACTCCGGACACTCGGCCTTGAGAAATACAAGATCCGCAGCTTCAATTCCGTTGGCTATCACTTCATTTCCGGTGGTGAAAATTTCATCGCCGATCTCGACAACGCGCTGCAAACCCAGATTTACGCGGGCATGAAACCCCGCGACGCCGAAGCTGCGTCATCGGGCGCAGACTGGTAATCACGCTTCCGCTTTCAGGCAGCCAACACCAGGCCTCCGCGCGATCCGCGATCCGCGCGGAGGCAAGTGCGCCACGAAATTCACACTCAGAGCCGGACCGAAAAAGATAGTTGAGCGATTTCAGTAGGTTGTGATTCTGCCGGTTTGCAACAACAGACGGATTCGCAATGGCTTGGACTGAAACCGCTCGGCAACGATATTGCCGGGCCGGATTGCGCTACGCAAGCGACCTCACCGACGCCGAATGGGCCTTGATCGAACCATTCATGCCCTTGCCGCCGCATCGAGGCAGGCCCCGAACGGTGGCACTGCGAAGGATTGTGGAGGCCATCTTCTACATGCTGTCGACCGGTTGCCAGTGGCGGCAGATCCCGAAGGAATTCGCGCCGTTCACCACTGTGCAGGGCTATTTCTACCGCTTCTGTCGCGACGGCACGTTCGATCGCATCAATCACGTCCTGGTCATGCAGGCGCGGGAAATAGCCGGACGAGAGGCGTCTCCCACAGCCGGTGTGATCGACAGCCAGTCGGTCAAGACCACCGAGGCTGGCGGGCCGCGCGGGTTCGATGCCGGAAAGAAGATCAAGGGACGCAAGCGCCACATCGTCACCGATACAATCGGCCACCTCGTCGGTGCGATCGTTCATCATGCCGGTATTCAGGATCGGGATGGGGCGCCCGACGTGCTCAAATCCGTCAAATCCCTGTATCCTTGGTTGCGGCACGTATTCGCCGACGGCGGCTATGCCGGTCCCAAACTCAATGGACGCCTCGCCAAAATCGGCACATGGACCATACAGATCGTCAAGCGCTCCGACGCCGCCAGCGGGTTCGAACTTCTGCCGCGACGTTGGGTGGTAGAGAGAACCTTTGCCTGGCTCGGCAGATGCCGGCGCCTCGCAAAGGATTTCGAAGCCACCGTTATCAGCGCCACCGCATGGCTCTTCCTCGCACATATCCGCCTGATCACACGAAAAATCGCCCGACACAGGTAGCCACACTACCATTCAGATTCGGGCTCTCAGACCAGACAACCGGCGGCATCTACCGCCTCTCACAATAATTGATTTTTTTATATTTTTTTATATCGCCTGAATAATAAATAAAATAAGTAAATATCAAATATATTTCAGATAATTTATTCATAACACAACTTATTTTTAGATGATATAATGTAAACTCCTCTTTGTTTATCCGATATTCAAACTTGTATTATGTATTTTCATATTTTAACGGTCGTGTGTTCAGATCACAGGAACCCGACAGATGAATACAGATTGCACATCGACCGGCTTCCGCGGGACTGCCGTCATTCACCCATGAACAGAATGAGCTATGCGCGGCGCGCCGCCGGTTGCGGCCTGAACCGGCTTGCCGATCTCGTTCGATCCCGCCAGGGATTGCGGCGAATGGCGCTGGCCTGCCTGCGCGCCGCCCCGTGGTTCGACCGCTGGCAGCGCACGCTTCGGCATCAATTTCTCACCGGTGCCGCCGGCGGACTGCCAATCACCGCGTCCCGGCTGCATCGCCACTCACGCCGCGGCAAGGTTGCGGCCGGCCGCATCCCCCATCGGCGCGACCTCGCGGACCTCAACGCCACCGCCGGAAGGCTGTATCTGCAGATGCTGCGCGCCCGCACCGGCCGGCAGGGCTGATGCGCCTCGTCATCGATGTTCAGGGTGCCCAGACCAAAGGCAGCGCGACACGCGGCATCGGCCGCTATACCCTCGCCCTGGCGCAGGAGATCGCCCGGCTGCGGGGCGATCACGAGATCATCATCGTCGCCAGCGATGCCTTCCCCGAGAGTCTCGCGCCACTGCGCCGCCGCTTCGCTGGCCTGCTGCCGCCAGGTGGCTTTCGGGTCTGGAAGTGCCCGCGGAACTTGAGCCCGGCGGATCAGGCCGGCCTCACCCGCAGACGGGCGGCTGAACTCGTCAGGGAGGCCTTCCTTGCCAGCCTCCGGCCGGACGCGGTCCTGATCTGCAGCCTGTTCGAGGGCAGCAACGACGACAGCGTCGCCAGCATCGGCATGCTGCACGACATCCCCACCGCCGTAGTGCTCTACGACCTGATCCCGCTGATCCACCGGGAGATCTATCTTTCGCCAAGCCCCGTATGGGAAGCATGGTACGAGGCGCAGCTCGCGCATCTCCGCCGCGCCGATCTCGTACTCGGCATTTCCGGCTCGACCTGCCTGGAGGCCGAAACCATGCTCGGCCTGCCCGCTTCGCGCATCGCAGCGATCGGCGCCGCCGCCGACGATGCATTCCACCGCCAGGACCTGCCGGCAGCCGCGTTGCAGGCGGTCCGCGCACGGCACGGACTCGGCGATTGCTTCGTGATGTATACCGGCGGGATCGATCACCGGAAGAACATCGAGCGCATGATCGCCGCCTTCGCCCGGCTGCCGGCGCACCTGCGCGACGCGCATCAGCTCGCCATCGTCTGCTCCGCCGATGCCGCGGCGCGCGAACGGCTGCAAACCCTCGCTCGCGCGGAGGGGCTCGGCCCGCACGACCTCGTGCTGACCGGCTTCATCCCGGAAGACGAGCTGATCGCGCTCTACCATGCCTGCACCCTCTTCGTATTCCCGAGCTGGCACGAGGGGTTTGGCCTGCCGGCGCTGGAAGCCATGGCCTGCGGCGCGCCGGTGATCGCCAGCAACACATCGAGCCTGCCCGAGGTCGTCGGGTGCGACGAGGCGCTGTTCGACCCGATGGATACCGGCGCGATCGCGGCGAAACTCGCACAGGCGCTCGGGGATGAGCCATTCCGCCGCCGCCTCACCGCGCACGGCCTGCGCCAGGCGGCAACGTTCTCATGGCAGACCACCGCCCGCCGCGCGCTTGACGCGCTCACGGCCCTGAAACGCCAGCCGCCACAGCCAGCGCCGGCAGCACCGCGCCCGCGCCTCGCCTATGTCTCGCCCCTTCCGCCCGAGCGCAGCGGCATCAGCGACTACAGCGTCGAACTCCTGCCCGAACTCGGCCGCTTCTACGAGATCGAGTTGATCGTCCGGCAGGACGAGGTGCTGCCCGCCTGGCTCGGCACCCTGTTTCCGATCCGGACGCCGGATGAGCTGCGCGATAACCCCGCCCGCTACGATCGCGTATTATACCATGTCGGCAACTCGGCCTTCCACGAACACATGTTCGACCTGCTGGCCGAAGTGCCCGGCGTCGTCGTGCTGCACGACGTCTTTCTCTCCGGCGTCATGCGGTGGATGGAAGACAGCCGGCACAGCCCCGGACACTTCGCCCGCGCGCTCTATCGCAGCCACGGCTATGCCGCCGCCGCCGCGGGACTCGGTTCGCGCGATGCCGGAGCGATCATCAACACCTATGCCTGCAATCTCGATCCGCTCGACAAGGCAGTGGGCGTCATCGTCCACAGCGCCGGCGCGGCCAGGCTCGCCGCGGACATCCACGGCGCGGCGATGGTGCGGGACTGGTCGGTCATCCCGCTGCTGCGCACACCCACATTGCCGCGCCCGCGCAGCGCGGCGCGCGCGCGGCTCGGCCTGCCCGGCACGGCCCTGCTCACCTGCAGCTTCGGCATTGTCGCGGAAACCAAGCTGAACCACGCCCTGCTCGACGCCTGGCTCGACAGCGACCTGGCCGAGAATCCGGATGCCATGCTCGTCTTCGTCGGAGAATCAAGCAGCGATGCCTATACCGCCGCCCTTCTCGAACGCATCTCCCGCAGCCCCGAAGCTGCGCGCATCGCCATCACCGGATGGACCGACGCCGCGACGTATCGCGACTATCTCGCCGCCGCCGACATCGCGGTGCAATTGCGCACGGCCTCGCGCGGGGAAACTTCCGCCGCGGTGCTCGACTGCCTGAACAACGGCCTTGCCACCATCGTCAACGCCAATGGCGCGATGGCGGAGCTCGACGAGAACATCGTCGTCAAGCTGCCGGATGCGTTCGACCAGGCAAGCCTTGTCGCCGCAATCGAGCGCCTCGCCGCCGATCCGGCAGCGCGGCAGGCCCTCGGGCGCGATGCGCGCGAGCATGTCCGCCGCCGCCACGCGCCGCGCGCCTGCGCCGAGGCGTATCACCAGGCAATCGAGACGGCGTGGCGTCGGGCCCTCATGTCGGTCGAGGGTGCGATTGCGCGGATCGGCCATCTCGACCCGCCGCTATCCGCGACAGAACTGCGCGAGGCCGCCGCGTGCCTCGCGCAGAACCGCGACCGACCCGGCCTGCGGCAACTGCTTGTCGAAATCCCCGCAGGCTCCGGGGGCGATGCCGCTCCACACGACCGGCTGGCCGCGTTGCTGCGCGCGCCGCCGGCCGGATACCGGGTCGAGCCCATCCGCTTCGACACCACATCCTGCCGCTATGCCAGGTGCTGGACGATGGACCTGCTCGGCCTGCCGCGATCCGGCTTCACTGACGACCACGTCGAGGCGCATGACGGCGATATCCTGTTGTTGCAGCCCGCCGGGGCCGCGGCAGCGGAGACGATGCGCAGCGCCTTCATCCGAAGCTGGGACGCCCTCGGCATCCGCCTCGGGCGAATCGACGATGACATCCGACCGGATCACCCCAGGTAATCGGGTGAAGATGCTCTGTTTATCAGTATGATAGAGCACTGCATCCGATTCAAAAGGATCGGAAAGTGCTATCGGAAAGTGCTCTGGGCACCGCCCCGCGGCGCGGCGGCGCGCGCCAGACGGTCATTGATCGCAATACCCAGCCCCCGCGCCGGCACCGGCGCCACCGCGATGCGCACCAGGCCGGCGGCGATGGCCGCATCGTCCAGCTCGTGCAACGCGTCGAACAGCCGGGCAGCGGCCTCGACCAGATCACCCGCGGGCGAGAGGTTGCGCGCCACCGCGGCGGCACCCGGCACCGGGCCGAAACCGAGCCAGGCCTCGTCCGCCTCCGGCGCCGCGGCACCGAGGCGCAACGACAGCACCGGCGCGTAGTGTGACGCCAGCATCCCCGGCGCCTTCACGTCATCCCCGCTCCCACCCGCGAGATCGACCGGGCCAATCACCGCCTCCATTGCCTCGCGGGCAATCCCGCCGGGGCGAAGGATGGTGGCGTGCGGGCCGGTCAGGTCGAGGATGGTGGATTCGAGCCCAACCGCACAGGAGCCGGATTCCAGGATCCCGGCGATCCGCCCCTCCAGCCCGGCGAGGACATGCGCCGGGCGCGTCGGACTCAGCCTGCCGGACAAATTGGCCGAGGGTGCCGCCACCGGCCGACCGACAGCGGCGAGCAGGGCGCGGGCGACCGGATGGCCGGGCACGCGAACGGCGAGACTGTCGAGCCCGGCGGTGGCGAGGGCAGCGATGTCGCTCTCGTCGCGGCGCGGCAGCACAAGGGTCAGCGGACCCGGCCAGAACGCGGCAGCAGCCCGCTCCGCCCGCGAATCCGCCAGCGCGTGGCGAAACGCAGCATCGGCATCGGGCACGTGGCTGATCAGCGGGTTGAAGCGCGGCCGTCCCTTGGCCTCGTAGATCGCGGCGACCGCTGCGGCGTTGGTTGCATCCGCACCCAGACCATAGACAGTCTCGGTCGCAAAGGCGACGAGCCCGCCGGCACCAAGTAGTGCCGCGGCCCGGGCGATCCCGGCCGCATCCGCGGCGAGGCGCTCGGTCATTCCTCGTCCGGCTTCAGCAGATCTCTGGCAACTTCCGGCCGGTGCAGCAGACGGTTGATCCGCGTTGCCTCATCCAGCGCGTGATCGGGCTGAAAATGCAACTCGGGGACGAATTTCATCCGCAACCCATGCCCGATCGCGCCGCGCAGATAAGGACCGACGCGCCGCAGCGCCGGCAGATAGCGCTCGATATCCGCGGCACCGAGCCGAGAGACGAACACGGTCGCGTGCTTCAGATCGGGGCTCATCCGCACCTCGGCCACGGTGACATGCACGCCCAAGAGGTCCGGATCGCGGAACTCGGTGCGGGCGAACAGTTCGGCGAGCCGGTGACGGAGATCTTCCGCCACCCGGCGCTGCCGCTGCGACGGCCCTTCGGCGCCGCCCTTTACGCCGGAACGGTTTCGGTCTCGTAGCATTCGACCACGTCGCCTTCACGAAGATCAGAGAAGCCAGCGAAGGACAGGCCGCATTCATAACCGCGCGCGACTTCCCGCACATCGTCCTTGAACCGCTTGAGCTGCGACAGATCGCCCTGGTGGATGACCACGCCCTCGCGCAGCAGGCGAACGCCGGCACCGCGCTTGACCTGCCCCTCGGTGACGTAGCAGCCAGCGACCTTGCCCACCTTGGTGATGTTGAACACCTGGCGGATTTCGGCGTAGCCGAGGAACTTCTCGCGCTGGATCGGCGCGAGCTTGCCCTTCACCATCGTCTCGATGTCGTCGGACACCTGGTAGATGATGCTGTAGTAGCGGATATCGACGCCATCGCGGCTGGCCAAAGTGCGGGCCTGGGCATTGGCGCGCACGTTGAACGCGACGATGATCGCATCCGATGCCTTGGCAAGCTGCACGTCGCTTTCGGTGATCTGGCCCACCCCGGCGAGCAGCACGCGCACGCGCACCTCCTCGTTGCCGAGTTTCTGCATGGTGACCTGGATCGCCTCGGCGCTGCCCTGCACATCGGCCTTGATGACGAGCGCGACCTCTTTCTGCTCGCCGGCCTGGATGCGGGCGAGCATCTGGTCGAGCGTTCCGCGCGCCGCGGCGCCGGCGGCGGCGGCATGATCGCGCATCCGGCGCTGACGGAACTCGGCGATCTCGCGAGCGCGCCCCTCGTCCTCGACGACGACGAACACCTCGCCCGCCCCCGGCACGCCGGAAAGCCCGAGAATCTCGACCGGCGTGGAAGGGCCGGCTTCTTTCACCGTCTGCCCACGGTCGTCGATCATCGCGCGCACACGGCCCTGCTCGGTGCCGGCGACGATGATGTCGCCCTGCCGCAGCGTGCCCTTCTGCACCAGGATCGTCGCCACCGGGCCGCGGCCGCGATCGAGGCTGGATTCGATCACCGCACCTTCCGCGGTACGGTTCGGGTTCGCCTTGATGTCCAGCAACTCGGCCTGCAGCAGGATCGCCTCCTGCAACGCGTCGAGCCCCTGCCTCTTCAGTGCCGAAACCTCGACATCCTGGGTCTCGCCGCCCATTGATTCCACCGCGATGTCGTATTGCAGCAGCTCGCTGCGCACACGGTTCGGGTTGGCGTCGCCCTTGTCCATCTTGTTGATGGCAACGATGATCGGCACGTTGGCCGCCTTGGCGTGGCGGATCGCCTCCACCGTCTGCGGCATCACGCCGTCATCGGCGGCAACGACCAGCACGACGATATCGGTGACCGACGCGCCGCGGGCGCGCATCGCGGTGAACGCCTCATGGCCTGGCGTGTCGATGAAGGTCATCTTCGCACCGGAATCGAGCGTCACCTGATAGGCGCCGATATGCTGGGTGATGCCGCCGGCCTCGCGGGCCGCGACATCGGTCGAGCGCAGCGCATCGAGCAGGCTGGTCTTGCCGTGATCGACATGGCCCATGATGGTGACGACCGGCGGGCGCGGCTTGAGGTCGGTCTCGGTATCCTCCTCGCCCTCGAGCCCCTGCTCGACGTCGGATTCCGACACGCGCTTCGACTTGTGGCCGAATTCCTCGACCACCAGCTCGGCGGTATCGGCATCGATCGTTTGCGTCGCGGTGGCCATGACGCCGAGCTTCATCAGCGCCTTCACCACCTCGGGAACGCGCGCGGCCATGCGGTTGGCGAGTTCCTGCACGGTAATGGTCTCCGGCAGGATCACCTCGCGGACGACGCGCACCTGGTCGGAGCGCAGCCGCTCCAGCTCGGCCTGACGACGCTCGCGGTCGCGCTGGCGGCGGACCGAGGCGAGCGAGCGAACGCGCTCGTCATCGCCGGACATCGCGGCCTGGACGTCGATCCGCGCACCACGGCGGCGGTCGTCGACGGCTTTTTTCGGCGCCGGCGCGGAAGGTTTGCGGCTCGGCGCAGCGCTGCCGGGGCCACTGCCTCCGGGACGGCGCGCCGGGCGCGGTGCTTCCTCTTCCTCCTCGCGCCCGCCACGGCCGGCGCGCAGGCGAAGGGTTTCGGATGCAGCGCCCGCAGGCGGCGCGGATGCCGGGCGGCGCGGCGGTGCAGCGGGGCCCGGGCGAGCGGCGGACGGCGCGGCGGAGGCAGGCCTCGGCGTCGCCGGCGGTGCAGATGCGGCGGCTTCCGGCGCGGGGGCTGTCGTAGCGGCGGTGGCCTGGTCGGCCTTGCGCCGCTCGGCTTCCTCCTGCTCACGGCGCTTCGCCTCTTCCTCCTCGGCGCGGAGACGAGCCGACTCCTCGGCGGCGCGCGCCTCTTCCTCGGCCTTGCGCCGGGCTTCCTCGGCGGCGGAGAGAATCGAGATTTTTTCCTGCTCGCGCCGCTCGGCCTCGGCCCGCGCGGCCTCGCGCTGCTGCTCGACCACGGCGCGCTGGCGCGCAGCCTGTTCCGCAGCGGTCAGTGCGCGCGGTGCCGCAGCACCGCCGCCCGAGCGCGGCTGGCCCGACGGGCGGCCCTGCTCGGCTGCGCCGGCAGCGCCCCGCTTCTTGCGCACCTCGACCTGGACGACCTTGGATCGTCCATGGCTGAAGCTCTGGCGCACGGAACCGGCATCGACCGTCCGCCCCAGCTCGCCCCGGTTTACCGGGCGCAGCGAGAGCCGCCCTTTGGTTTCGCCTTGATCCTGCTCGTCGCTCATTCAATCCGGTCCGTAATCAGTGTAGTGTCGTCGTCATCATCTTGTCGGCGGGCGGTCAGATCTGCCGTTCGCCCCGGTCGTCTTTCTCTCTGCCCGCTCCCTGCGGCGCTTGCAATCGCAAGGACGCAGGTTCGGTGTCGGTCACCCCCGCCAGGCGGACGGAGTCGGCCTCGATCTGGACGGCGAGCCGTCCTGGGCCGATGGCCACATGCACCGAGCGTTCCCGCCCGAACACCGCCCCGAGCCGCGCTGCGTTCAGCGGCCGCACAACCCTGGTTTCGCGGCGCTGGACAAGCCGTTCCTGCTCCGCGAGGCTGCCATCGGACGCCTCGACCAGCAGGGCGCACTGCCCGGAGGCAATTCTTTCCTTCGCCTTCTCGAAACCGCACACGGCCTGGCCGGCGCGGCGCGCCAGCCCGAGACGTTCGGCAATCCGCTGTTCGAGCGTGCTGGCCACGAGTTCCGCCAAGCCAGACGGTGCCACCAGACGCCGCCCCGCCGCGCGGGAGAATGCGTTGGTCTTCACCGCCCTCTCTATCACATCCCGACGCGCACTCAACCACAGCCCGCGACCGGGCAGGGTTGCAGCGGCGTCGAAAACCAGCGACTCCGGCGACACCGTCTCCGGCGCCGCGACGAATCGCAGCATTGTCTCCCGCTTCAGGCGCACGCGCGTCACGAGGCAGCGGCGCAGCGGCCCGTCCTCGGTCGCGTCGTCGTCCTCCGCAAGCCCGGCCAGTGTGTCGGGGTCAGCCAGCGTCCTGCTCTCCCTCGAACCAGTGGGCGCGCGCTGCCATGATGACCGCGTTCGCCGCATCCTCGTCCATCGCCTCGGCACCAACGATCTCGATCAGTTCGTCGGAGGCAAGATCGGCCAGATCGTCCAGCGTCTTCACCCCCTTCTCGCCGAGCGCCACCAGCATCTGTGCGGTCAGCCCCTCCATCCCGGCGAGGTCGTCGGCAACGCCGAGGGCACGGCGACGATCCTCGAGTTCGTTCGCCTTGCGCTCGAGTGCGGCCTCGGCACGGCGCTGCAATTCGGCAGCGATACCCTCGTCGAACCCTTCGATGGAGGCAAGCTCCTCGATCGGCGTCGCCGCAAGATCGTCCACCCCCTCGAAGCCCTCGGTCACCAGCAGGCCGGCGATCACGTCATCGACATCGAGCGCCTCGACGAACTGGCCGGACCGGCGGCGGAACTCTTCCTGCCGGCGCTCGCTTTCCTCAGCCTCGGTCAGGATATCGATGTCCCAGCGGGTGAGCTGGCTGGCGAGGCGGACATTCTGGCCGCGGCGGCCGATCGCGAGGCTCAGCTGGGTGTCGGGCACCACGACCTCGACCTTGCCGGCCTCCTCGTCGAGCACGACCTTGGACACTTCCGCCGGCGCGAGCGCATTGACCACGAACGTCGCCGGATTCGGGCTCCAGGGAATGATGTCGATCTTCTCGCCCTGCAGCTCGGCCACCACCGCCTGCACGCGCGAGCCGCGCATGCCGACGCAGGCGCCGACCGGATCGATCGAGGTATCGCGGCTGATCACCGCCATCTTCGCGCGCGAGCCGGGATCGCGCGAGACCGCCTTGATCTCGATAATCCCCTCGTAGATTTCCGGCACTTCCTGCGCGAACAGCTTGGCGAGGAAGCCGGGATGGGTGCGCGAGAGAAAGATCTGCGGCCCGCGCGGTTCCTCGCGCACATCATAGATGAAGGCGCGCACCCGGTCGCCATTGTGCAGGTTCTCGCGCGGGATCGTCTCGTCGCGCCGCAACAGTGCCTCCGAGCGGCCGAGATCGACCATGAGGTTACCGTATTCGGTGCGCTTGACCACGCCGGTGATGATCTCGCCGACACGATCCTTGTATTCCTCGAACTGCCGCTTGCGCTCGTATTCGCGCACGCGCTGGACGATCACCTGCTTCGCAGTCTGCGCCGCGATGCGGCCGAAATCGATCGGCGGCAGCGGATCAACCAGGAAGCCGCCCACCTCGATCTCGGGCTTGAACTTCCGCGCGATGTGGATCGGGATCTGGGTTTCCTCGTTCTCCACGGTCTCGACCGCCTCGGTCCAGCGCGAGAGGCGCACATCGCCGGTCTTGCGGTCGATCGTCGCCCTGATGTCCTTCTCGTGGCCATATTTGGCCCGGCCAGCCTTCTGGATGGCCTGTTCCATCGCCTCGAGCACTTCTTCGCGGTCGATCTGCTTTTCGCGGGCAACCGCGTCGGCGACGAGCAGAAGTTCGGGGCGGGCTATGGCGGTGTCCATGGTCATCTCGCTCTGTTCACGGATCGTGGGTCAGTTGGCAGGCGGCGGGGTTTCCGTCGCCTTGATGAGGTCTTCGGTCAGCACGAGCTTGGCGCGGCGGATATCGCCGTGCGGCAGTTCCACCGTCTCGCCGGAATCGAGCTTCACCCGCGCATGGGCGAGATCGGCGCCGAGCACCGTGCCGGTCAGCCGCTTGCGGCCGGCGGCGGTCGGCACGTCGAGATCGATGCGGGCGAGATGCCCGGCATAGCGGTTCCAGTCCTTCACCCGGGTCAGCGGCCGGTCGATCCCGGTGGAGCTGACCTCCAGCGTCCAGGCCGAACTGATCGGATCGTCGACATCGAGAACCGCCGAGACCAGATGGCTGATCCGCTCGCAATCATCGAGCGAGAGCGGGGTCTGGTCGGCGCGGTCCGCCATGATCTGCACGGTGGGCGTCTGCTTGCCCATGATCGAGACGCGCACGAGTTCGTAGCCGATCGACTCGAGCCCCGGAGCGATCAGCTCGGCGATCCGGCCCTCGAGGCCACTATGGTTGGGTCTGGTATCGTTCACGGGAAACTCTCGGCACATCCGGAAAACAAAAAAGGCGGCCGGTCAGGGCCACCTCCATAAACGCTGGAGATTTTGATTTATCCCAATATAGACCGATCGCCGCCCCCGGGCAAGGGCGGCGATCGCCCGGAGGCCGCTCAGCCCGCCGCGATGCGGCTGATCTGCTGCTTCATCGCGTCGAGCAACGCGCTGACCTGGCCGCCATGATCGTTGATCACGCTCGAATAATCCGACCGCTCGGTGATCCTGAGCGACGTGCCCTCGACCACGACATCGACGATGCGCGGCGCGCCGCCCACCGTATCGACCACCCATTGCACGTCCGCCGGCGACTCGCCCGGCCTTGTGACGGTGGTGGCGACCATCTGCCCTTCCGGCCCCGGCTTCGCCCCGTTCACCGCGAAGGTGACGCCCTTGTAGGCGCGGATCTGGTTGGTGATGTTGTAAGCCAGCGTCTGGTGGAACAGATGCAGATATTCCTGCTGCTGCGCCGGCGTTGCCACCCGCCAGTAGCGGCCGAGCACGAAGCGGCCGATCTGGTCCACCGCGACGATACGGTCCACCAGCGCGCGCAGCTTGTCCGACTTGGCCTGGGTCGAGCCCGGCCCGTTGACGATCGAGACGAGTTGGTCGCCGGACTGCTTGATGAAAGTCTGCGCCACAGCGGCGTTCGGCGCGGCAGCGAGGGCGGCGGCGGGCAGCGCGCCGAGAAACGGCAATACGGCGAATGCGCCGAGCAGAACCCGGCGAACGGAAGAAGCCATCAGGAAATCCTTTCTGCAGTGCGTCGTCTCGAATGCCCTACGGCGCGCCATAGGGGCGCGGTTTCATCGCCTCCCGCACTTTCGCCGGATACCAGGACGGCGGGGTCGCGATGTCGCGCTCGTCGATTGTCTTCAACTGTGCGGCACGATGTTGGCGATAAAGGCTCCGGAATGTGGCATAGGGATCGAGCGACGATTTCTTGATGTTGTCGATCGTGCCGATCAGGTTGGCCCGCGTGTTGACCACGCTCAGCCCGTCGGAGCCATAATTGAAGATGGTCAGGCCGGTGGAGGGCGGCGCGGCGGCGGTTGCCGAGAGAAACAGCCCGGCGGGCAGCACCGAGGCATCCCTCAGATCGGACGGGCCGGCGAAGGGCAGATAGAGATACGGCCCCTCCGGCACGCCGTAGCCGGCCAAAGTGAGGCCGAGATCGGTATAGACCCGCCGGTAGCCGAGCGCGCTCGCGGGGTCGAAGATGCCGCCGATCCCCACCGTCGAGTTGACGAGGAAGCGGACCAGCGTGGTGCCGGCGTCGCGCGGCTTGCCGGCGGCCATGAATTCGACGAGCTGCGCCGGCGCGTCCATGTTGTCCATGAAATCGCCGACATGCTGGCGGATCGCCGGGGTGGTGACGTGGCTGTAGCCCACCGCCACCGGCCGCAGCGCATAGGCATCCAGCACGTTGTCGAACCGGTAGAAGGCCTGGTTGGCCGGTTTCAGCGGATCGTTCTGCTGGCGATAGGCCTCGTAGGCCGCCTGGTTGCTCCGCGGCGGCGGTGTGGCGCAACCGGCGAGCAGAACCGGCACGGCCAGCAACGACAGCAACGATGTCTTGACGATACCCACGAGCCTCTCCTTGTCTCGGCGTCCGGAAAGGCGCCGCATCATTTCGTGGCGCCCATCCGGGGGATCTGCCCGACCGGCACGCGCGCACCATATTTTTGGTATGTAGCGTCGCGGCCGGGCGGATCAACAGCGCCCGTCGCCGCGGGCCAGCCTTGCCACCGGCGGCACTTGCTGCCACGAGACGACCGAGGAGTTTCCGATGAGTCACACCCCGCCCCGCGCCGTCCTGGAACGCTGGCTGTCAGGCCCGCGCATCGATCCGCTGCCCGCGCGCATGCCGCGCGCCCCGGCGCCGGCGATCTCGTTCGAGTTCTTCCCGCCCAAGACCGAGGCGCTGGAAACCCAGCTCTGGGCCTGCATCCGCCGGCTCGAATCGCTGGCGCCACGCTTCGTCTCGATCACCTACGGCGCCGGCGGCTCGACCCAGGAGCGCACCCACGCCACCGTCACCCGCCTGGTGCGGGAGACCACCCTTGTTCCGGCAGCGCACCTGACCTGCGTCGGCGCCTCGCGCGGCGAGGTCGATGATGTCGCCCGCCGCTACTGGGATGCCGGCGTGCGCCATATCGTCGCCTTGCGCGGCGACCCGCCGGGCGGCTCCGCCTATGCGCCGCATCCCGAGGGTTACGCCTATGCGGCCGACCTCGTCGCCGGGCTGCGCCGCGTCGCCGACTTCGAGATCTCGGTCGCCGCCTATCCCGAAACCCACACCCAGGCGGCAAGCCCGCAGGCCGATCTCGACAATCTCAAGCGCAAGCTCGATGCCGGGGCGACGCGGGCGATCAGCCAGGTCTTCTTCGAGACCGGCCATTTCCTCGACTTTCTCGACCGCGCGCTGGCCGCCGGCATCACCGCGCCAATCATCCCCGGCATCATGCCGGTCTCCAATTTCGGGCAGGCGAAGCGGATCAGCGAGATGGCCGGCACCCATGTCCCGGCCTGGATGGGCGAGATGTTCGACGGGCTCGACGACGACGCCGAAACCCGCAAGATGGTCGCCGCCAGCATCGCCGCCGAGCAGGTCCGCACGCTGCAGGCCAACGGCATCGACGAGTTCCATTTCTACACCCTCAACCGTGCCGACCTGACCTACGCGATCGCGCGCATCCTGGGCGTGAAGCCGGCCAGGTGAGCGACTATCTCGACAGGCTGAACACCGCCCAGCGCGAAGCCGTCGAGGCGGTGGACGGGCCGGTCCTGGTGCTCGCCGGTGCCGGCACCGGCAAGACCCGCGTGCTGACCACCCGCTTCGCCCATATCCTGCTCACACGCCGCGCCTTTCCGAACCAGGTGCTCGCCGTCACCTTCACCAACAAGGCGGCGCGGGAGATGCGCGAACGCGTCTCCGCCCTGCTCGGCGAGCCGGCGGAGGGGCTGTGGCTCGGCACATTCCACGCCCTCGCGGCACGGATGCTCCGCCGCCATGCCGAGCTCGTCGGCCGCACGTCGAGTTTCTCGATCCTCGATCCGGACGACCAGCTCCGCCTGCTCAAGCAGGTGATGGAAGCGCGGCGGATGGACGTGAAGCGCTTCACCCCGCAAGGGCTGATGGGCACGATCCAGCGCTGGAAGGATCGCGGCCTGCTGCCCGACCAGGTGCCGCGCGAGCTCGATATCGACTGGGGCGCGGAATCCGCGCGCGACCTCTACACCGCCTACCAGCAACGGCTGCAGGCGCTGAACGCGATGGATTTCGGCGACCTGCTGATGCTCGCGACCGACCTGCTCAAGCGCGAGCCCGAGATCCTCGCCCAGTATCACCGCCGCTTCCGCTACATCCTGGTCGACGAATACCAGGACACCAACCTCGTTCAGTATTACTGGCTGCGCCTGCTCGCCCAGGCCTCGAAGAACATCTGCTGCGTGGGTGACGACGATCAGAGCATCTATTCGTGGCGCGGCGCCGAAATCGAGAACATCCTGCGCTTCGAGCAGGATTTCCCCGGTGCGAAAATCGTCAGGCTGGAGGCGAATTACCGCTCGACGGCGCCGATCCTGCGCGCCGCCTCGGCGCTGATCGCGCATAATGAAGGCCGGCTCGGCAAGACCCTGCATGCCGGGCGGAACGATGCCGAGGGCGAGAAGGTCGAGGTTCTCGCCTTCTGGGATTCGGACGAGGAAAGCCGCGCCGTCGCCAGCCGGATCGAGGCGCTGCGCGCCGACGGCCACCGGCTTGCCGAATGCGCGGTGCTGGTCCGTGCCGGCTTCCAGACCCGCGGATTCGAGGAACGCTTCATCACCATCGGCATGCCCTATCGCATCGTCGGCGGCCTGCGCTTCTATGAGCGGGCGGAAATCCGCGACGCCATCGCCTATCTGCGGCTGCTCGCCCAGCCTGCGGACGACCTCGCCTTCGAGCGCATCGTCAACACGCCGAAACGCGGCCTGGGCGACACCGCGCTGCGCACCCTGCACGAGCGCGCCCGCGCCGATGGCGTTCCGCTCGCCGAGGCCGCAAGCCGCGTCGTCGCCGAAGGCGGGCTGCGCGGCAAGGCGCGGGACGGGCTGCGCGACCTGCTCGCCCAGTTCGCCGAATGGCGCGAGACCCTGCGGCTCGATGGCCATGTCGTCGCCCTGTCCACCCTGCTCGATGCCAGCGGCTACATCGCGATGTGGCAGGAGCAGAAAACCCCCGAAGCGGCCGGCCGGATCGAGAACCTGAAGGAGCTGGTCCGCGCCGTCGCCGAGTTCGAGACGCTCGGCGGCTTCCTCGAACACGTCGCCCTGGTGATGGACAACGACAATGAGCCGGACGACGACAAGGTCGTGCTGATGACGCTGCACGCGGCGAAGGGGCTGGAGTTCGACACCGTTTTCCTGCCCGGCTGGGAAGAGGGCGTGTTCCCCAACCAGCGCTCCCTCGACGAGGGCGGCGGCCGCGCTCTGGAGGAAGAACGCCGCCTCGCCTATGTCGGAATCACCAGGGCGAAGCAGCGCGCCATCATTTCCCACTGTGCCAACCGCCGGATCTACGCCAACTGGCAAAGCAGCGTGCCGTCCCGCTTCATCGAGGAACTGCCGGAGGATGCGATCCGCACCGGCGGCTCCGCGTCACTCGATCAGCGCAACGCGCCGCCCGTCTTCGCCACCGCGCGCCCGCTGGTCGCGGCACGGCGGGCGAGCGGCGAGCACGCGGATGCCTGGGCCGCCACCCCGCGCCCGCCCCGCCCCGACAGGATCACCGAAGGAACCCGCGTGTTTCACCAGAAATTCGGCTATGGCGTCGTGATCGACGCGGAAGACGACCGACTCGACATCCGTTTCGACAATGCCGGCGAAAAACGCGTGCTCGACCGTTTCGTGGAGCGGGCGTGATGGCACGGGGCGGCGTGGAAATGCTGGAGCGCGTCACCGTGACGGTGCCAGAGGCAGCACTCGAATCCTTCGAGGCGGCGCTTGAGGCGTGCTGCCGCAGCGTCGGCTTCTTTCTCGATGAGTCGAACGGCACCTGGATCGTCGAAGGGCTGCGCGAGCCGGGCGGCGCGGATGGCGACCTCGCCGCCGCCCTGCTGCTGGCCGAAGCGGCGAGCGGCGTCAGCCCCGCGGTCGAGCGGGCGCTGGTGCCGGCCGGCGGCTGGCTCGCACGCAGCTACGAGGGCTTCCCCGAGCAGCTGATCGGCGACCGCTTCGCCATTCGCGGCACCCATGTCACCACGCCGCATGCGGCTGGGCGCATCACCATCCTGCTCGATGCCGGCCTCGCCTTCGGCACCGGCGAACACGGCTCGACGCGCGGCTGCCTGCTGGCGCTGGAGCGCCTTGCGAAACGGCGCGCGCCCGGCCGCATCCTCGATCTCGGCACCGGCTCAGGCATTCTTGGTATCGCGGCAGCGAAAATCTGGGGAAAGCCGGTCCTCGCCACCGATATCGACCAGCGGGCGGTGCGGGTCGCGAGCGCCAACGCGGCGCTCAACGGCGTCTCGCCGCTGCTGCGGGTGATCGGCTCGGATGGCTGGTCAGCGCCGCAGCTCGCCCACCGCGCGCCGTACGATCTCGTCTTCGCCAACATCCTCGCCCGGCCGCTGGTCGCCATGGCGCACGAACTGGCGGCGCATCTCGCCCCCGGCGGCACTGCAATTCTCGCCGGCCTGCTCGGCCGCCAGGCGCGCTGGGTGATCTCGGCGCATCGCCGCCACGGCCTGGTTCTCAAGGGGCGGATCGACGATGGCGAATGGACCACGCTCATCCTCGGCAAGGGCCGCGGGGAATCTGGAGAATAGAACATGTGCCGATCAGATGGCTTGCTCTGATCGGATGATGCCCCAGAACCCCGAACAGCAAGAACCCGGGCCAAGGCTCGGCGCCTGCCCGGGTTCATGTAGCCATCACGAAGCGATGGGTCAGATCGGGCGCTTGAACGTCCCGTTCAGCACCGCGCGGATATCGGCGCGGCCGATGCCGAGATCGGTCAGTTCGCGATCGCTCAGGCTCTGCAGTTCGCGATAGGCCTCGCGCGCGGCGCGGCGCGCGGCGAACCAGGCGCCGATCCGGGCGAAGCCGTTGGCGGCAAGGCGGGCGCTGTCGACCAGTGCGGCGTCGATCGCGGCGGTATGGGCCGCCATCGTGTCGGCGGCCGGAAGGGAGCGCTTGTTCTGTGTCGTGGAAGACATGATACTTCACCGTTGTTTAAGGAGCCAAACCTCGATGCGGGCGGTCATTGTCGTGCCATCCGTCACCGTGTTTTCGCAGTGCAACATAAGCGCGGCGATTTGGTTTGGGGAGCGATACGTTGCTTTGTCAGCCATGCGTAAAATCGATGGGATATTTATTAAGATATGATGAAAACGCAGATCGGTTCCCTCCGAAACACGCTGCGCGCCGAGGGGCTCGACGGCTTCATACAACCCAGGAGCGACGAGTTCCTCGGTGAATACGTCCCCGCCTCGGCAGCAAGGCTGGCCTGGCTGACCGGCTTCACCGGCAGTGCCGGCCTCGCCATCCTGCTGGCCGACCGCGCCGCCGTCTTCTCCGATGGCCGCTACACGCTGCAACTCGCCGAGCAGACCGATCCCGCGATCTGGGAGCGGCATCACATCGTCGAAACCCCGCCCGTCGAATGGCTGCAGGCCGCCGCCCCCGGCGCGCGGATCGGCTACGATCCCTGGCTGATGACGGCGAATGCCGTCGCCGTCTATGCCGATGCCGGCTTGACCATGGTGCCGGTCACCAATCCGATCGACGCGCTCTGGGCCGACCGCCCGGCCCCGCCGGCCTCGCCGGCGCTCGCGCATCCGCCGGAACATGCCGGGGAATCGGCGGCGTCCAAGCGCGCCCGCATCGCCGAAACCATCGCGCGGGAGGGGGCGGACGCGGTCCTGCTGACCGATCCGCACGCCGTCGCCTGGCTGTTCAACCTGCGCGGCGCCGACCTGCCGCACACGCCGATCGTGCTCTGCTTCGCCCTGCTCCGGCGCGACGCTTCGGCGATCATCTTCATCGACCCGGCGCGGGTGCCGCCGACAACGCGCGCGCATCTCGGCGCCGCCGTCGAGATCATCCCCCGCGCGGCGATGGCGCAAAGCCTCGCCGCACTGCGCGGCCAGCGCGTCCGCCTCGACCCGGCGACGGCGCCCATCCGCTTCAGCCAGTTGCTCGGCGATGCCGGGGCGATCACCGTCTCCGGCGGCGATCCCTGCGTGCTGCCGCGCGCGATCAAGAACCCGGTCGAGCAGGAGGGCGCCCGCGTCGCCCACCGGCATGACGGCGTCGCACTCTGCCGCTTCCTCGCCTGGTTCGCCGCAGCGTCACCCGAGGGCGGCCAGACCGAGCGGAGTGCAGCGGCGCAGCTGCTTGCCTGCCGCAGCACCGCCCCGGGCTTTCACGGCGAGAGCTTCCCCGCCATCTCCGGCGCCGGCGAGCACGGCGCCATCATCCATTACAGCGTCACCCCCGCCTCGGACCGGCCGATCCGCCGCAACGAGATCTACCTGATCGACAGCGGCGGCCAGTATCCCGACGGCACGACGGACGTGACCCGCACGCTCTGGACCGGACCGGACGCGCCGCCGCAAAAGCTGCGCGACCACTTCACCCGCGTCCTCGCCGGCCATGTCGCCCTCGCCCGGGCGCGCTTTCCGCAGGGCACCACGGGCCCGCAGCTCGACGCCCTCGCCCGTGCGCCGCTCTGGGAGGCGGGGCTCGATTTCGACCACGGCACCGGCCACGGCGTCGGCTCCTATCTCTCGGTGCATGAGGGGCCTGTGAGCTTCCACCGGCTGGGAAAGCCCATCGCCCTCGCACCGGGCATGATCCTGTCCGACGAGCCCGGTTATTACGAACCCGGCGGCTACGGAATCCGGCTGGAAAACCTGCTGCTCGTTGTCCCCTCGCCGGTCGGGGCGGCAAAGCAATTCCTCGAATTCGAGCCGCTCACCCTCGCCCCGTTCGACCGCCGGCTGATCGATCCCGCCCTGCTCGCCCCCGACGCCCGCGCCTGGCTCGACACCTATCACGCCCGCGTGCTGGCCACGATCGGCCCCGCGCTCGACGCGGCGGCGCGCGCTTGGCTCGAAGCCGCCTGCGCGAAACTGTGATGCCGCGCCGGAGCACTTCATCCGATCAGATGATTCCATCCGGTCGGATGATGTTCCAGGCTCAGCCGACCGCGGCCCGCAGCGCCGCGCCGGCGGCCAGCGGGGCGATCGGCAGAAACAGCGCGAGCAGCCCGCCGAGCATGGCAAGCTCCGCGTAAGGCGACTGCGCCACCGCGCCCGCGGCGCCAAAGATCACCGCCGGGATCATCAGCGGCAGGGCGATCAGCGGCAGCAGCACCGTGCCGCCGCGCGCGCCGAGCGTGACCGCCGCACTCATCCCGCCCACCAGCGAGAGCAGCATCGTCCCCGGCAGCAGCGTCGCCAGCAACTGCGGCACCGCATCGCCGCCGAGCCGCAGCATGACCGCGACCGGCCCGGCGATGAGCAGCAGCGGCAGCCCGGTGGTCAGCCAGTGACCGATGATCTTGCCCATCGCCACGCCGCTCGCCGGCAGGCCGGACAGCATCAGCTGGTCGAGCGAGCCGTCCTCAAAATCGGCGGCGAACAGCCGGTTGAGCGGCAGCAGGGCGGCGAGCAGCGCGATCACCCAGACCACCCCCGGCGCGATGCCGGAGAGAACATTGGCCGAGGGCCCGATCGCGAAGGCGAACAGGCTGGCGGCGATGACAAAAAACAGCAGCGAGGCCACCGAGTCGCCGGCATGGCGAAGGGCGAGGATCAGTTCGCGGCGGATCAGCGCGAGAAAAGGTTTCATGCCGCCTGCCCCGCAAGGTCGAACGGCCGCGCGCCAGGCAGGTCGAGCGGCAGGTGCGTCGCCGCGATCACCATGCCGCCGCGGCCGAGATGCTTCGCGATATTGGCTTCGAGCCGCCGTACCGAGGCTGCGTCGAGCCCGGTGGTCGGCTCGTCGAGCAGCCAGAGCGGCGACGCCGAGAGGGCGAGACGCGACAGCGCCAGGCGCCGTCGCTGCCCCGAGGAGAGCAGCCGCGCCGGCAGGTCGGCAAACCGCTCCAGATCGACGCTGGCCAGCGCCTCCAGCACGAGCGCGCGCGGGCGCCTGCGGTCGAGGCCGAGATTTTCCGCCACACTCAGCCCCGGCTTGATCGCATCGGCATGGCCGACGAAGCACAGCCGTGTTGCGTGCAGCGGCGGATCGTCGAGAGCATCCGCCCCGTCCCAGAGCAGCTCGCCAGATGCCGGCGGGGTGAGCCCGGCCACCAGCCGGATCAGCGATGACTTCCCCGCCCCGTTCGGCCCGACCAGCACCAGCGCCTCGCCCTGGCCCACCCGGAACGATATGTCACGGAATATGAGACGTTCCCCGCGGATCGCAGCCAGGCCCCTCGCTTCCAGCATGGCTAGAGACCGGCGCTGGACATGGACGCGGGGCCCACGCCGTGATTAAAGCGGCGCGAAACCGGGTTTTGCTGCGGCGCAACGCACCGCAGTGGCGCGCGAAGAGGAGCGAACGCGATGAGCATGATCGGACGGGACAGTCTGCAAGTGGAAAAGACGCTGAGCGTCGATGGAAAGGACTACGCCTATTTCGCACTCAATGCCGCCGCTGAAAAGCTCGGCGACATTTCCCGCCTGCCGCGGACACTGAAAATCCTGCTGGAGAACGTCCTGCGCTTCGAGGACGGTTCGGCCTGCACGGTCGATGACGCGAAGGCGCTGGTCGAGTGGACCGCCCAGGCCCATTCCGACAAGGACGTGCCGTTCCGCCCGGCCCGCATCCTGATGCAGGACTTCACCGGCGTTCCGGCGGTGGTCGATCTCGCGGCGATGCGCGACGGCATCCTCCGCCTCGGCGGCAAGGCCGAGAAGGTGAACCCGCTGGTTCCGGTCGATCTCGTGATCGACCATTCGGTGATGGTCGACGTGTTCGGCCGCAAGGACGCTCTTGAAAAGAACGTCGACATCGAATTCGAGCGCAACGGCGAGCGATACGAATTCCTCCGCTGGGGCCAGGAGGCGTTCGACAATTTCCGCGTCGTCCCGCCCGGCACCGGCATCTGCCACCAGGTCAACCTCGAATATCTCGCCCAGACCGTCTGGACCTCGGCGTCCAACGGCAAGAGCTATGCCTATCCGGACACGCTGTTCGGCACCGACAGCCACACCACGATGGTCAACGGCCTCGGCGTGCTCGGCTGGGGTGTCGGCGGCATCGAGGCCGAGGCCGCCATGCTCGGCCAGCCGATCGCCATGCTGATCCCGGACGTGATCGGCTTCCGCCTCACCGGCAGCCTGCGCGAGGGCATCACCGCGACCGACCTGGTGCTGACCGTCACCCAGATGCTGCGCAAGAAGGGCGTCGTCGGCAAGTTCGTCGAATTTTTCGGCGAGGGTCTCGACCACCTGCCGCTGGCCGACCGCGCGACCATCGCCAACATGGCGCCGGAATACGGTGCGACCTGCGGCTTCTTCCCGGTCGATGGCATCACCCTCGACTACATGCGCCTCTCCGGCCGCGACGAGCACCGCATCAAGCTGGTCGAGGCCTATGCCAAGGCCCAGGGCCTGTGGCGCGAGGGTGCCGATCCGGTGTTCTCCGACACGCTGGAACTCGATCTCTCTACCGTCGAGCCCTCGCTCGCCGGGCCGAAGCGCCCGCAGGACCGGGTCGCGCTGTCGCAGGCCTCCACCGCCTTCGATGCCGAGCTGACCAAGGGCCTCGGCGTTCCTGCCGGCGATGTCGGCGCCACCGCCGAGGTGAAGGGGACGAATTTCTCGATCACCCATGGCGACGTGGTGATCGCCGCGATCACCTCCTGCACCAACACCTCCAACCCCTCGGTGCTGATCGCCGCCGGACTCGTCGCCCGCAAGGCCCGCGCCCTCGGCCTCACGCCGAAGCCCTGGGTCAAGACCTCCCTCGCGCCCGGCTCGCAGGTCGTCACCGAATATCTCAACCGCGCCGGCCTGCAGGACGATCTCGACGCGCTGGGCTTCGAGACGGTCGGGTATGGCTGCACCACCTGCATCGGCAATTCCGGCCCGCTTGATGACGCGATCGCCGATGCGATCGAGGACAACAAACTGGTCGCCGTCTCGGTGCTGTCCGGCAACCGCAATTTCGAGGGCCGCGTGCATCCGAACGTGCGGGCGAACTACCTCGCCTCGCCGCCGCTGGTCGTCGCCTATGCGCTGCTCGGCACCATGCGCAAGGACATCACCAAGGACCCGATCGGCAAGGACAAGAACGGCAACGACGTCTTCCTGAAGGACATCTGGCCGACCACCGCCGAGATCGCCGCGATGGTGCAGTCCTCGCTCACCCGCGAGATGTTCCTCGATCGCTATGGCGATGTGTTCAAGGGACCGAAGCAGTGGCAGGCGATCGCCGTCGAGGGCGAGTCGGACACCTATGGCTGGTCCGACAGCTCGACCTACGTCAAGAACCCGCCCTATTTCGAGGGCATGACGAAGGAGCCGGCGCCGGTGAAGGACATCGCGGGCGCGCGCATCCTCGCCCTGCTCGGCGACTCGATCACCACCGACCACATCTCCCCGGCAGGGTCCTTCCGCAAGACGACGCCGGCCGGCGAATACCTGCTCGAGCGCCAGATCCAGCAGAAGGACTTCAACTCCTACGGCTCGCGCCGCGGCAATCATGAAATCATGATGCGCGGCACCTTCGCCAATATCCGCATCCGCAACGAGATGCTGGACAATGTCGAGGGCGGCTACGCGAAGCACTTCCCCACGGGCGAGCAGCTGTCGATCTACGATGCGGCGATGCGCTACCGCAACGAAGGCGTGCCGCTGGTGGTCTTTGCCGGCCGCGAATACGGCACCGGCTCCTCGCGCGACTGGGCGGCGAAGGGCACCGTGCTGCTCGGCGTCAAGGCGGTCATCGCCGAGAGCTTCGAGCGTATCCATCGCTCGAACCTCGTCGGCATGGGCGTGCTGCCGCTGGTCTTCAAGGACGGCATGACCCGCAAGACGCTGGCGCTGAAGGGTGACGAGACGATCGACATCGTCGGCCTCGAAAACCTCTCGCCGCGCATGGATCTCGACATGGTGATCCGCCGCGCCAACGGCACGACCGACAAGGTCTCACTGCTCTGCCGCGTCGATACCCGCGACGAGGTGCTCTACTACCAGAACGGCGGCATCCTGCACTTCGTGCTGCGCAACATGGCGAAGGCCGCCTGAACACAGGCCGCGCCGCCCCTTGACGGGGACGGCGGCATGACGGCTTGAAGAGAGGCCGGCGCCGGATCCACGGCGCCGGCCTTTTGTCGTTCGGGGAGGAACAATGGCCAAGGAACGGGTGCTGGTCACGGGCGGGGCTGCGGGTATCGGCGCGGCGAGCGTCGCGCGCTGCCGCGAGGAGGGCTACGAGGTCGTGATGATCGACCGGATCGGCGATGGCATCGTCGCCGACCTGTCAGATCCGGCGGCGACCGAGGCCGCCCTGGCCGAGGCGCTGCGCGGCGGGCCGATCACCCGGCTGGTCAACAATGTCGGCACCGTCCGCCCCGCCCCGATCGAGGCGCAGACCGTGTCCGATCTCGACGCCGTGGTCTCGCTCAACCTGCGCTGCAGCCTGCAATGCGTGCAGGCGCTGCTGCCCGGCATGAAGGCTGCGGGATTCGGCCGCATCGTCAACATCGCCTCGCGCGCCGCCCTCGGCAAGGAAGACCGCACCGCCTATGCCGCGACCAAGGCCGGGCTGATCGGCATGGCGAAGGTCTGGGCGCTGGAACTCGGCCGCTTCGGCATCACCGCCAACGCCGTTGGCCCCGGCCCGATCCGCACCGAACTGTTCGACCGGGTAAACCCGCCGGACGATCCGCGCACCACGGCGATCATCGAGGGCATCCCGGTCCGCCGGGTCGGCACCCCGGCGGACGTGGCGCACGCAATCGCCTATCTGCTCGACCAGCGCAGCGGCTTCGTCACTGGCCAGGTGCTCTATGTCTGCGGCGGCATGACCGTCGGCGCCGCCGGAGCGTAGAGCATCATCCGATCAGATGGAGTCATCTGATCGGCTAAAGATGGTCTTTTTATCAACAAGATAGAGCACGATATCCGATCCTGATGGATCGGAAATTGCTCTAGCCCCGCCGCGCCGGGGCGGCGTGCGGAGCGGTGAAGCCGAGCGTCGCGAAGGTGGTTTTCATGTGCGCTGGCAGCTCCGCCTCGACGCTGAGCCGGCCGCCGCGCGGGTGCGGCAGGACCAGGCGGCGGGCGTGCAGATGCAGCTGGCGCGGAAACCCCTCGGCGAAGGCGAGGTGCTCGCCGTAAGGCGCATCGCCGAGGATCGGCGTGCCGATCGCGGCACAATGGGCGCGCAGCTGGTGGGTGCGGCCGGTGAGCGGATGCAGTTCGAGCCAGGAGAATTTCCGCCCGGCATGATCGAGGGTGCGGTAATCGGTGATCGCCTTCGCGGCATCCTCGTCGTCGCGGTCGGCGGGGCGGGTGCGCGCGCCCTGGGCGCCGCCGATGCGAGCGAGCGGCAAGTCGATCTGGCCTTCCATCGGGATCGGCAGGCCGACGACGATGGCCCAGTAGGTCTTTTCCATGTCGCGGCCGCGGAAGGCGGCGGCGAGGCGGTTGGCGGCGAAAGCGTTGCGGGCGAGGATGAGCACGCCGGAGGTGTCGCGGTCCAGCCGGTGGACGAGGCGGGGGCGTTCGGTGGCATCGAAGCGGAGCGCGTCGAGCATGCCGTCGAGATGTCTGGCGATGCCCTTGCCGCCCTGGGTGGCGAGGCCGGCGGGCTTGTCGATCACCAGCACGTCGGCGTCGCGGTGAAGGATGCGGGCGTTCAGCTCCTTGACGTCCCATTCATTGGCCGCGACCGTCTGGCGCGGCTTCGGCGCCGGGGTGTCGGGCACCGGCGGAATCCGCACTACCTGACCGGCGGCGAGATGGGTCGAGGCCTCGGCGCGCTTGCCATCCACCCTCACCTGCCCGGTGCGGCAGAATTTCTGGATCGCGCCCTGGGTAAGGCCGGGATGCAGGCTGCGGAGAAAGCGGTCGAGCCGCATGTCGGCCTGATCGGGCTCGACGGTGACGATGCGGACGCTCATTCGCGATCCTCCCTGAGTTTGGCCCAGTGCAGCAGGCGGCGCTTGATCTCCTGTTCCGCGCCGCGGCCGGCGGGGCGGTAGAAGGTTTCGCGGCTCATGCCGTCTGGGAAATAGGTCTGGCCAGAAAAGGCCTCTTCGCTGTCGTGGTCGTATTCGTAGCCGGCGCCGTAGCCGAGATTTTTCATGAGTTTCGTGGGGGCGTTGAGGATATGGGCGGGCGGCGTCAGGCTGCCGGTGGCCTGGGCGGCGCGGCGGGCGGCGCCGAAGGCGCGGTAGGCGGCGTTCGATTTCGGCGCCGTCGCGAGGTAGAGCACGAGCTGGGCGATGGCAAGATCGCCCTCCGGGCTGCCGAGCCGCTCATAGGCCTCCCAGGCGGCGATGGCATGGGTAAGCGCAGCGGGCTCGGCGAGGCCGATATCCTCGACGGCGAAGCGGGTGAGGCGGCGGGCGATGTAGCGCGGGTCCTCGCCGCCGGCGAGCATGCGGGCATACCAGTAGAGCGCGGCGTCGGGGTCGGAGCCACGCATCGATTTGTGCAGGGCGGAGATGAGATTGTAGTGCTCCTCGCGGTCGCGATCATAGAGGGCGGCGCGGCGGGCGATGATGGTGGCGAGGGCCGCTTCGTCGAGCGGTGCCGGCGGGTTCGCGGCGAAGATCTGCTCGGTCATGTTGAGGATGGCGCGGCCATCGCCATCCGCCATGGCGCGGAGGGCGGCGCGGGCGGCATCGGTGAGGGCGAGCTTGCGCGCCATCACGGCTTCGGCGCGGCGGAGCAGGTGTTCCAGCGCGTCGTCATCGAGGCGGCGGAGCACGAGGACCTGGCAGCGGGAGAGCAGCGCGCCGTTCAGCTCGAAGGACGGGTTTTCGGTGGTCGCGCCGACAAGAGTGATCGTTCCCTCCTCGACCACGGGCAGGAAACCGTCCTGCTGGGCGCGGTTGAAGCGGTGGATTTCATCGACGAAGAGCAGCGTACGCGCGCCGGTGCGGCGGCGGCGGGCGGCCTCCTCGAAGACGCGCTTGAGATCGGCGACGCCGGAGAACACGGCGGAGATCTGCACGAAGACGAGACCGGCGCGGTCGGCCAGCAGGCGGGCGATGGTGGTCTTGCCGACGCCGGGCGGGCCCCAGAGGATGAGCGAGGCGAGGCTGCCGCGTTCGAGCATCCGGGTGAGCGTGCCGTCCGGCCCGACAAGATGCGGCTGGCCGATCACATCGGCGAGTTCGCGCGGGCGCAGGCGTTCGGCCAGCGGCACGGCGCCGCGCGGGGCGGATGTCTGCGCGGGCGCGGCCTCGCCGAAGAGGTCGCCGTCGGGGGATGGGGAGCGGGCCATCGGGCCTCTATAGTTCAATCGCGCCGATAGAGCACGCGCAGCACGACGAACCAGTCATACCGCGGGTCGACGATCGTGCCATCGCGGTGCAGGAGAGTGCCGCGCGCGGTGAGCGGGACATGGGTGAGCGCGACCGTATCGTCGACATTGCCGCCGATGATGGAAAGTTCGGATGGCGTGGCGGCGGTGACGATGGCGCAGTGCGCCGGGAAATATCCATTGGTGGGCAGATCGGCATAGGTGATGCGGGCGGCGCTGCCGCGTCCGGCGCAGATGAGGTCGCCGGGCGCAGGCGCGTAGGTCGCGGGATTTTTGGCCCGGAGTTCGGAAGGTTTCGCGGCGTGAGGGGTGCCGTCATGGGCGGCACGCCAGGCGGCGTCGATATACCGGGCGTGGTCGGGCGCGTAGGGGAAATTCCGGCCGGCGCCGGCCATGCGCATGACATAGGATATGAAGGCGGCGGACCAGGCGTAGCGTCCGTTCACCGCGCGGGGAAAGACCCGACCCGCCGCATCGTGCTTGCCGGTCCAGCGATCTTCCTGATGGCCGGCGTTCATGCCGATCCACCAGTAAAGCCCGACTTCCTGCCAGCCGGCATCGTCGCGCTCCTGCAGCGCTGGCGGCGGCAACACCGGCTCCTCATCGGCGGGGCCGTCGATCACCGGGCTGCCCCAGTAGCGCCATTCCCCCTCGGCCACGCCAATGGCAGCGCTGCGGGAGAACGCGGCATAGGGCTTGCTGGCGAAGGGCGGCGCATGCGCATCCGGCCGCATCGCGCAGCCCGCAAGTGCTGCGAGCAGTGCGACGAGGCCGAGGGCGCGGCGCGCCGCCGTGTTCACGCCGCCGTCTGCAACGCCTGGTCGGGGAACATCGCAGCCAGCGCCGGCGCACTCGCCGCACAGATGCCGCGCTCGGTGATCAGGCCGGAGACGAGGCGCGCGGGGGTGACGTCGAAGGCGGGATTGGCGGCGGGACTGTCCTTCGGGACGATGCGGACGGTCATCATCGCACCATCGAGCGCGCGGCCGGTGATGGTGGTGACCTCGGCCGGCGCGCGTTCCTCGATCGGTATGTCGGAGAGCCCGTCCGCGATCGTCCAGTCGATCGTCGAGGAGGGCAACGCCACGTAGAACGGCACGCCATTGTCGCGCGCGGCGAGCGCCTTAAGATAAGTGCCGATCTTGTTGGCGACATCGCCGGCGCGGGTGACACGGTCGGTGCCAACGATGACCATGTCGACCTCGCCGCGCTGCATGAAATGGCCGCCGGCATTGTCGACGATCACGGTGTGCGGCACGCCGTGCTTGCCGAGTTCCCAGGCGGTGAGCGAGAAACCCTGGTTGCGCGGGCGGGTTTCATCGACGAGGACATGAACGTCGATGCCGGCATCATGCGCCATGTAGATCGGCGCGAGCGCCGTCCCCCAGTCGACCGTCGCGATCCAGCCGGCATTGCAATGGGTGAGGATGTTGACGCGGCGGCTTCCCTGCGCGCGGGCGCGGATGAGGCCGAGACCGTGCTCGCCGATGGCGCGGTTGGTCGCCACATCCTCGTCGCAGATCGCGGCGGCCTCGGCATAGGCGGCGTCGGCACGCTCGGCGGGCGGATGCGCAGCGAGGGCGCGCTGCATGCGCATGAGCGCCCAGCGGAGATTGATCGCGGTCGGCCGCGTTGCGGCGAGCATGGGAATGACCGTCGCCAGCGCTTCATCCGATGGATCGGCGCGCATGGCCAGCGCAACGCCATAGGCGGCGGTGGCGCCGATCAGCGGGGCGCCGCGCACGAGCATCGCGCTGATCGCATGCGCGACCTGCGCCGGCGCGGTCAGACGGGGAATCTCGATGGCCCAGGGCAGCCTGGTCTGGTCGATGATGCGGACCGACCAGCGGTCGGACTCGTCGACCCAGATCGAACGATAGGGCGTGCCGTCGATTTTCATCTCTCACCTCGAAACTGCGTAAGCCGATCTGGCGCGAGGCAGGGCGCCGCGTCAATCGCCGCGCGCGCATGGCGTGGTTCGGGACGATGATCCGGCGCGCTCACACTGATATTTTCGCGCGCTCACACTCGGGGCTTTCACGCGCTCACGCGCGTTGTTTCAGCGCACTTACGCTGATATCTTTTTGCGCGCTTACGCTGGTATCTTTTTGCGCGCTTACGCGCGACGATGCAGCGCGCAGATGAGGGTGAAGAGGCGGCGGGCGGTGTCGAAATCGAGCAGCACCTTGCCGTTGAGCCGGGCCATCACGAGTTCGGCGCCCTCGTTGTGCAGGCCGCGGCGGCCCATGTCGATGGCCTGGATCCGCGCCTCGCGGCCTTCGGCGACGGCGGCGGCATAGCTGTCGAGCAACATCTGGTAGTCGCGGATCATCGAGCGGAACGGACCCGGAGCGAGGACGAGGGTTTGCTGCGTTGCGTCGGATTCGTCGCGAATGTCGAAAACCAGCCGGCCATCCTGCACGGAGAGATGAAGGATGGTGGCGGCTTCGGGATGCGTGGCGAGGGCGAAACGGTTATCCGCCGCAAGATCGGCGATGGCCTGGTTGCGGTCGGCCTCCTGCATCGGCGAAAGCGCGCCGCCGATCTCTTCATCGAGCACAACGCGGCGCAGGCGGCCGCGGATGTCGGACGCGCCGTCAGCCATTGCCGGACGGCACCACCCTCGGCGCCGGGCGCAGCAGATTGACCTTGAGCATGATCGCGAGCGTGGCACCCTTGATCGGCCGCATCATCAGCAGGATCAGCGCGAGCGTCAGCGGCACGAAGATGAACAGCGAGGCAACCCAGCTCATGCCGCCATCATAGTCGGCCGTCACCATCAGCAGGATGACGATATGCAGCGCGATGACGAGGGTAAGATAGATCGGCGCATCGTCGCACGGCACGCGGCCAAGCGGAGCGGCACAGGAGGAACATTCGCGCCGCACCTTGAGATACCCATCGAAGGCGGAGACTTCGCCGCAAGCGGGGCAGCGCATCGACAGGCCACGACCGAGGGCGATGCGCCAGCCTGGCATGGCGACCTCGTGCTGTGCGCGCCCGCGCGGTGCGATCCAGGTGATATCGGTATCGTCGGCCACGCTCGGATTTCCCATGGCATTGTCTGGAATGATCTCCGGACGATGACATGATCGGCCCGAAGCGACGCGGACGCAAGCCTTTCAGCGCGGCGGCAGAGTGGGAATGCGCGGAGCGCAGGACGGATCTCATGCGGCGTTTGACAGTCAAGACGATGCGAAACCGCATCAGAGCCGCGAAAAAACGCAAAAAACAGGCGCCGCGCAAGGAAGTGCCGACGCTTTTTGTTGACACAGCATATTCATACGGCCGATAGCGGAAATTGCGTGCGCCGCGCGATTCGCGTCGCAGAACTGTCAAGAGCCGATCGGTCAAATCGAGTAACGCACGCGAAAGGGAAGGATGGACACTGGCCGCGATCACGCGAAGCCAGGCCTCGAAACGACGGGAAGACTGCCTGCACGACGATGACAACCGCGATGGCGTCACCTCGACTAACCGGACATCAACGGACCCGCTCCGCAAACTCCAGCGATGTTAGAACTTCAGAGGTGACGCGGCCCCGAGCGGGGCGATGGCGGCCTCGGTCATTGGCAACGGCAAGGCTGACCGCGTTACCCGCAACCCCGAGCGAAGGAACAACCTCGTGACCAAGCAAACCGAACCGCGCGCCAAGGCCCTCGCCATACGCGCCAGCACCAGGACCACTGCGAAAACCGCCTCGAAGACCAAGACAGCCACCGCAAAAGGCGCAACCACGAAACCGGCCGCCAAGGCAAAGCCGAAGGCAGCGCCTGCAAAGATCGCAACACCGAAGGCGATGGCCAAAAAGCCGGCGGTAACGGCGAAAGCCCCGAAGAGTGCCGCCACAAAGGCCGCGACGAAGACGATTTCGGCCGCGAAGCCGAGCGCGAAGACCACCGCCACCAAGGCCGGCGCCACCAAGGCCGGCGCCGCGAAGGGTGCGGCGACGAAGACCGCCAGCGCCAAGGCTCCCGTCATGAAATCCGCTGCGGCGAAGACCGCGGCGAAGGCGACGGGCAAGACCGCCGCAAAGACAGGCAGCAAGGCCCCGACCAAGAAGACGACGACCACAAAGGCGGCGACGAAGATCACTGCGAAGACATCGACGCAAGCCAAGGCCGGTGCGAAGACCGCCGTGAAGAGCAGCGCAAAGTCCGCGACGAAACCTGCGGCGAAGACAGCCGCAAAAGCTGCTGCCGGCAAGCCAGCCAGCACGAAAGCCGCCCCGGCAAAGGCCGCAGTTGCGAAGGCGACGGCGAAGGTGACGGCGAAGACGGCAACAAAGACTGTAGCAAAGCCTGCAGCGAAGACGGGCGCCAAGGCCGCGGCTCCGGCCAAGACGGTGAGCCGCACCGCGGCGACGACGCGGAAGACCGCAAATGGCAAGCCGACCAGCGCGGCTCGCGCCACACCGGACCGGCGCGCCGTGAA
Source organism: Acidiphilium sp. C61 (assembly GCF_905116885.1). NCBI lineage: Bacteria > Pseudomonadati > Pseudomonadota > Alphaproteobacteria > Acetobacterales > Acidocellaceae > Acidiphilium > Acidiphilium sp. C61. The sequence continues at coordinate 823,804 of NZ_CAJHNI010000005.1, forward strand.
ACCGGTTATCACACGGCCGTCGGCGAAAGCGGCGCGCAAGGCGGAGCCCGCTTCACCGTCCACCACCCCGGCGCCGGACACCGCCCCCGAGGGCGAGGACAGCGGCAGCTGATATACCGCTCATAAGGCGACGACTGATTACGCCCTGCCGTTACGTGTACCCGACCGGATGGAACCATCCGGTCGGGTAACGCGGACCTGCCGAAATCAGCCCTTGGCGCTCGCCCGGTCAGGCCGCCTGTGGGACGACGGGCAGGCATTCTTGAGGATGGCGAGCGAGGTCAGCTTGCCGGTCATCACGAAATTGCCGAAATCGAGCCGGACATCGCGCGAGACGCCGTTGGTGAAATAGCGCATCTGCGTGCGGAAATCCGGCTCGTCGTCCTTTTCGGTGCGGGGCCAGAAGCCGATATCCACCAGGGCCGAGGGCAGTTTCGCAAGGTCGGCGAAGCGGTCGTGCTGCGGCTGCCGGCGTTGGAGAATGGCGACGAATGTATGCTCCGCACCGCGGCTCGACGTGCCGTCGAACAGCGGCGGATCGATGCCCTGCTTGCCGGCCTCGGCGGCTTCGAGAATGGTGCGGGTATGCGCCATCGGGAACAGCGTGCCGGCAGGCAGTGTTTCGGTCCGCCCCTTCGGGACGATATAGGTCACCTTGCCATCTTTGGGGCCCATCACGGCGGTGCCCTGGTCCTCCACCTTCATCGAGGTGCCGTTGCCCTGGCGGAGCAGGAAGGTGAAGTGCCGGCCGTCCTTCGCCTCCCAGGTATCGTAGTCGCTGATGGTGCGGCTCAGCGTGCCGTCCTGGTTGCGGATCAGCAGGGTCATCTTCTGGCTGACCGTGTAGGCATCGCAGGTGTTGCGCACGTTGAATTCGAGGCGGCCGGTGGCGCCGGTGACGGAATGGCCGCGCACCTTGGACAGGGTCAGCGTGTAGCTGGCATTCTGCCCGACCAGATGGATCGGCGCGCCGGCTGACGCGACGGCGGGAAGCGCGAGCGCGGCGAGCAGGGCCGCAGCGAGGACGGGTTTCATGGGCCGCGCCTCCGGCGGCCACCGCGCCGCTTGTCGGGGTCATAGCCACCGCCGCCGGGGCCGAGCGGCTCGGGCGTGCGATTGCGTGGCCGGCGCTGCGATGCGCTCGGCGCGGGCGGCGGCGTCAGCCCGAGATCAAGCGCCTCGAGCCGCTTGATCTCGTCGCGCAGGCGCGCGGCTTCCTCGAATTCCAGATCGGCCGCGGCATTGCGCATCCGTTTCTCCAGTTCTGCCATGGTCGACTTCAGATCCTTGCCGACGAATTCGGTAGCACCGCTGTCGCGGATCGGTGCCACGGTCACGTAGTCCTGTTCATACACCGAATGCATGATCTCGCCGATCTGCTTTTTCACGCTTTGCGGCGTGACGCCGTGCGCCTCGTTCCAGGCGGTCTGCTTGGCGCGGCGGCGCTCGGTTTCGTCGATCGCGTATTTGAGGCTGCGGGTCATCGTGTCGGCATAGAGGATGACGCGGCCCTCGACATTGCGGGCGGCGCGGCCGATCGTCTGCACCAGCGAGGTGGCAGAGCGGAGGAAACCCTCCTTGTCGGCATCGAGAATGGCGACGAGCATGCATTCGGGAATGTCGAGCCCCTCGCGCAGCAGGTTGATGCCGACCAGAACGTCGTAGGCGCCGAGCCGCAGATCGCGGATGATCTCGATGCGTTCGAGCGTATCGACGTCCGAATGGAGGTAGCGAACGCGCACGCCGTTTTCGGTGAGGTATTCGGTGAGGTCCTCGGCCATGCGCTTGGTGAGCGTGGTGACCAGCACGCGGCCACCGGCCTGCGAGGTGGCGCGGCATTCGGCGAGAAGATCGTCCACCTGGTGCTCGACGGGGCGGACATCGATGACGGGATCGACAAGCCCGGTCGGGCGGATGACCTGCTCGGCGAAGACGCCGCCGGTCCGCTCCATCTCCCACGGGCCTGGGGTTGCGGAGACGAAGACGGTCTGCGGCCGGAAACTCTCCCACTCCTCGAATTTCAGGGGCCGGTTGTCGATGCAGGAGGGCAGGCGGAAGCCGAATTCGGAGAGGATCGACTTGCGCGCGAAGTCCCCCTTGAACATGCCGCCGATCTGCGGAACGGTGACGTGGCTCTCATCGACGATGAGCAGCGCGTTGTCGGGCAGGTATTCGAACAGGGTGGGCGGCGGATCGCCCGGATTGCGGCCGGAGAGATAGCGCGAGTAGTTCTCGATTCCCTTGCAGGAACCTGTGGTTTCCATCATCTCGATGTCGAAGGTGGTGCGCTGTTGCAGCCGCTCGGCCTCGAGCAGCTTGCCGGTCTCGGTGAAGTCGTGAAGGCGCTGCTGGAGTTCCACCTTGATCTTGCCGATCGCCTGGGTGAGCGTCGGGCGCGGGGTAACGTAGTGGCTGTTGGCGTAGATCGCGATGGCGGGCAGGTCAGCCACCTTCTCGCCGGTCAGCGGGTCGAATTCGGCGATGCTCTCGATCTCGTCGCCAAAGAGGGTGACGCGCCAGGCGCGGTCTTCGTACTGGCTCGGGAAAATATCGACCGTCTCGCCGCGCAGGCGGAAGGTGCCGCGCTGGAAGGCGGCGTCGTTGCGGCGGTATTGCAGTTCGACCAGCGCCTTGGCGAGGCGGTCGCGGTCGATCGAGCCGCCGACTTCGAGGCGGACGACCATCTGGCTGTAGGTCTCGACCGAGCCGATACCGTAGATGCAGGAAACGGAGGCGACGATGATGACATCGCCGCGCTCGAGCAGCGCCTGGGTGGCGGCGTGGCGCATCCGGTCGATCGCCTCGTTGATCTGCGCGTCCTTCTCTATGTAGGTATCGGTGCGCGGGACATAGGCTTCGGGCTGGTAGTAGTCGTAGTAGGAGACGAAGTATTCCACCGCGTTATCCGGGAAGAACGACTTCATCTCGGCATAGAGCTGGGCGGCGAGGGTCTTGTTGGGGGCGAGGATCAGCGCCGGGCGCTGCACCTGCTCGATCACCTTCGCCATCGTGAAGGTCTTGCCCGAGCCGGTGACGCCGAGCAGGACCTGGTCGCGCTCATCCTCCCGCACGCCGCGGACGAGTTCGGCAATCGCGCCCGGCTGGTCGCCGGCGGGCTCATAGTCGGAGACAACACGGAGCGGCTTTTGCATCGGCCGCGCCCCCTGGCGTTCGGGAATGAACGGGAGGCGGGGCGCGGCGATGGCGGTGGACATGCGGATGTGGACCGGGTTCAGCCGCGCGAGGTCAGGACTTCTTCGACTCGACGAGAGTCTTCATCTCGTCCATCGCCTCGGAGAAGCGCTTGTTCAGCGTTTCCACCGCATCGTGGCTGGAGCGCTGGATGAGATCGCCGAGATCGCGCATGTTGGCGACGGCCGTTTCATACGCGTTCTTGAGCAGTTCGGCCTGTTTCGCCGCGCGGTCCTGCGAGCCGGTGACGGAGGCGAACCCGCGCAGCTCCTCGGAGAGTTCCGTCATGGTTTTCTGCATGATCTCCATGTGTCGCCGGGCGACGGCCTGGGCACCTTCGAGGGCGACGCGGTTGGCTTCCGACAGCGCCTCGAGATTGCGGCGATAGGCGGCGAGCACGACCTCGACATCCGCCATGGCGGGAAGCTTCATCGCGCCGAATGCCTTGGTGAAGTCGAAATCCGGCAGGAAGGATGGCATCGCGCCGTGTTCGGCACCGTGCTTCGATTTGGGGGATTCGGCCATGAAACGACTCCTCTGCTGGATATGGGGCATCGATAGGGGCAGACCGCGCTGCCGCCGCAACTCTAGACCCGGCGCTGCGGAATCGCGAGGGCTTATGTGCCCTCCGCCGGGTCAGCCGAAAGGTCAGGCGCAGGGGTGAAGTGCGCATCCTCATCCGCCTCGGCGGCGAGCGGGCGGGTGCCGTTGAGCTGGAGGGCGGCCTGCTCGGCGCGGGTCAGGGCGGTATCGAGGGCGGCCATCGTGGTCGAGAGATCCTCGCTCTCGTCGCGCAGCCAGGCCCGCACCGTCCAGGCCCAGACCGCGAGCATCCCGCGCTTGCGCAGGGCGCCGCGCAGCCCGGCAGCGGAGACTCCGGCACCTTCCAGCATCCAGCCCATCGAGGCGAGATTGGCGCGGGCGAGCCAGCAGGCGAGCAGCGGATCGGTCGGGATGTGGCGCAGCAGGGCGATGACGCCCGCGCGATGCTGCTGGAGGAAATCGATGCGGCGCATGACGATGTCGAACAGCCGGTCGCGCACCGCGCCGTCCGCTGCCGCACCGTGCAGGGCGTGCATGTCGGCAAGCCGGCCGAAGCGGGCGAGGATCATCCCCGTGCAGGCGAAGCTGCGACGGGCGCGATCGAGATCGAGCCCGCCATGGCGGGCGGCGGCGGCGGCGGTCACAAGGCGCCAGCCCTGGCTCGCGCCAAGGTCGAAGGCGGCTGCGACCAGATCCTGTTCGAAACGTTCCGTGCTGCTCATGGATGCTGATGTAGGATGGTGGGGCGGCGCTGCCAACCGCCCTGCCCTGCCGGCAATGCCGTGCTGCGGATCAGATCCGCTCGCTGATCGCGATCGCGGCGCGGCAGCCGATGCGGATGGCGCCCGACAGCAGGCGGTAGAACGGCGCCTGCTCGGCCTCGTTGGCGAGGCCGATATCCCGGTGTTCCAGCTCCTCCTGGCGGAAGGTCTCGATCGTCGCGGAAAGCTCGGGCTCGGCATCGCCCAGGCGGTCGCGCTGGGCAGCGTAATGCGCGTCGATGGTTTCCTCGACGGCAACGGTGCAGGCCATCGCGGCGCGCGGGCCCATCGCCGCGGTGGCGGCGCCGAGGGCGAAGCCGGCGATGCGCCAGAGCGGCAGCAGCGCGGTCGGGCGCACCCGGCGCTCGCCAACCAGGCGGGAGAACGTGTCGAGATGGACCTGCTCCTGCGCCTTCATGTGGCGCAGCGTGTCGCCATGGCGGCCGCGGCCGAGCACGGCGAGCTGGCCGGCATATATCTGTTTGGCGCCGAATTCGCCGGCATGGTCGACCCGGATCATGCGGGCGATTTCGGCGGGCGGCGTGCGGTCGCCGGGGAGATAGTCGATGTCTTTGCTCATGCGTTGCTCCGTCTGTCACGGAAGATATGCGCACTTGCCGCGAGCGCCACCACCAGCGACCAGATCAGGTCCATCGTCGCGAAGGAGACCGGCAGGAAGGGGATGAGGAAGACGGGTGAGTCGCACGAGGCGGAGGGGCGAAGCGGCAGGTCGGCGCCGAAGGAGGGCGGCGGCGCGTTGCATTCCGGCAGCGGGCTCTTCCACCAGTGCTGCTCGGCGCCGACATGGACGAAGGCGATCGCCACGTTGACGAAGAGTGCGAGGGCGGCAAGGCCGATCAGCACCCGTGCCGGCAGGCGCGGCAGGATTGCCGCGAGAATGCCGAGGGCGGCGGCGATGCGCCAGGGCCAGCGCTCGATATAGCAGAGCGGGCACGGAATCATCCGCAGCACATCCTGGGCGAAATAGGCGGTGCCGAGGGCGGCGAAGGCGGCAAGGGCGAGAAACAGGCCATAACGCCGGTGCGATGTCATGATGCGGATATGCCGGAGGGGCTGGCGGCGCGCAATCCGGCGGGACGCAGGCCGGGCATCACGATCAGTGGCGCCGGTGGCCCCGCCGGGCTGGATCATGCCTTCTGAAGTGCGGCGGCGGCCTCCGTCACTGCCTTGGCGTGGCCGGGCACCTTGACGCCGTGCCACGCCTTCGCGATGCGGCCATCCGCCCCGACCAGGAAGGTCGAACGGTCGATCCCCATGTATTTGCGGCCATACATCGATTTCTCGACCCAGGCGCCGAAGGCCTCGACCACGGCGCCGGATTCATCCGAGGCAAGCGGAAAAGCGAGATTGTACTTGGCGGCGAATTTCTCCAGCGCCGGCATCTTGTCCTTGGAGACGCCGATGACGTCGATCCCGATGCCGCCGAGTGCCGGCAGCGCCTCCTGGAAGGCGCAGGCCTCCTTGGTGCAGCCGGGGGTGTCGGCCTTCGGATAGAAATACAGGATGAAGGGCCGGCCCTTGTAGCCGGCAAGCGAAACGGTGCGCCCGCCGGTCGCGGGCAGGGTGAAATCCGGCGCGTGGTCGCCTTCGGCAACGCTCATGCTGTGTCTCCTCGTGGATTGGTGATGCCGCGCGGATCGCCGAGATGGCGCACGAAGGACGTGCGGACGAAGGCGGCCTGCGCCTCCATCGTGGCGATGATCCCGTCGAAATCAAGCGCACCGGCGGCGGCGAGAATGGGGGCAAGGGCGGATTGCGGCGACTCCGGGCGGGGATCGGCGAGGCCGGTGATGCGGCGCATGGCCTGCACGGCGCGATACCAGCGATCGGCTGCCGCGAGCGCGCTGGCCTCTTCGGGGTCGAGCGCGCCACAGGCTTCGAGTTCAGCCAGCGCCTCGGCGGTGCGCTGGCGGAACCGCGCGGGCGCGCCGCGGAAATGGACGAGTTGCAACGCCTCGGCGATGAAGCCGAGTTCCATCATGCCACCTTCGCGGTGCTTGAGGTCGAACGGGCCGGCGGGCGGGGCGTCGCGCGCGAGGCGGGCGCGCATCGCCACCGTGTCGGCGCGGGTGGTCGCGGGCGGGATGTCGCGCGCGAGGGCGGCGCGGAACTCGGCATCGACCACCGGCGCGAAACCGCGGGTGGCGGCGAGCACGCGCGCGCGGGTCAGCGCGAGGCGTTCCCACGTCCAGGCTTCCTCGGCATGGTAGCGGCGGAAGGCGGCGCGGGAGACGGCGACCGGCCCCTTGTTGCCGGACGGGCGCAGCCGCATGTCAACCGCATAGATCGCCCCCTCGGCGCCGGGCGCGGTGATGGCGGCGACCAGCGCATGGGCGAGGCGCAGGAAATACTGGCTGGGCGGCAGCCGGGCAGCGGCGGCTTCGGGGGGATGGTCGTAGATCAGCATCAGGTCGAGATCGGAGCCGGGCTGCATCTCGCGCGCGCCGACCCGCCCGAGGGCGACGATGGCGAAGCGCCCGCCCCGCACCCGGCCGTGGCGGGCGGCGAAATCGGCCATCACCCGCGGCAGCAGCGCGACCAGCGCGGCATCGGCGAGGTCGGTGCGCCAGAGCGATGCCTGGTCGGCGCTGATCCGGCGCTCCAGCGTTGCGACCGCGAGGTGGAATTCCTCGCGCCGGACGAAGCGGCGCAGCGTGTCGAGCGCGGTTTCGAGATCGGCGGCGTCACGCAGCAGGCGGCGCAGTGCCGGGCCGGGGCGGGTAAAGCGGGCGACCGGGGCGAGCAGCGCATCGAGCGCGCCGGGATGGCTGGCGAGATGATCGGCGAGCGGCGGGGCGGCGCCGAGGACGGTCGCCAGCCGGTCGAGCAGTGCCGGGTTGTGCTGGAACAGCGAGAGCAGGCTGACGCCGGCACTCTGGCGTTCCAGCATCCGGTCGAACCGGCGGAAGGCGAGATCGGGGTCGGGCTGGCGGCCGAGGGCGCGCAGCAGCGCGGGCAGGATGGAATCGAGCAGTTCGCGGGCGCGGGCGGTACGCAGCGCCGGCAGCGTGCCGTTGCGCCAGAGACGAAGCCTGACCGCGAGATGTTGCGGATCGGCGAAGCCCAGCCCGCGCGCCTGCTCGGCGAAGGCGGCGGGGGCAGCGCCGGACTCGCCGGGATCGGGTGCTGCATCCTCGTTGCGGCCCGGATCGGCGTCGAAGAAATCGGCGAAGAGGGCGTTCACGGTCTCGCAGAGCGCATCGAGCCATGCGGCAAACCGCGCGGCGTCCGGCATGTTCATGAAGGTCGCGAAACGGGCGAGGCCGGCCTCGGTCTCGGGCAGGGTGTGGGTCTGGCGGTCATCGACCATCTGCAGCCGGTGCTCGACCTGGCGGAGCGCGCGATAGGCGGCGGCGAGGTCGCGCGCGGCGGCGCGCGGCAGGTGGCCGGCGGTGGCGAGCGCGCGCAGGGCCGGCAGCGTCGCCGGGATGCGCAGCGCCGGCTCGTGCCCGCCCCAGACCAGTTCCAGCGTCTGCACGATGAATTCGATCTCGCGGATGCCGCCGCGGCCGAGCTTGACGTCGCGCCCGGCGATGCGGCCCGGGGCGTCGCGCCGGCGCTGATCGATCCGCCGCTTCATCCCGTGGATTTCGGCGACAGCGGCAAAATCGAGATTGCGGCGCCAGATGAACGGGCGGATCTGCTCGAGGAAGGACGCGCCGAACGCGCGGTCGCCGGCGACCGGCCTTGCCTTGGAAAACGCGGCGCGCTCCCAGGTGCGGCCCTGGCTTTCATAGTAGCTGAGCGCGGCGGCGAGGCTGACCACCGGCGGGGTGGCGGCGGGGTCGGGGCGCAGGCGCAGATCGACGCGGAAGACCATGCCATCCGCATCGCGCTCGGTGAGCAGCGGAACGAGATCGCGCGCGAGACGCGCCATGGCGGATTGCGAATCGTCCCGGTAAACGGAAGATGAAGGATCGAACAGCAGCACGAGGTCGATATCGCTCGAATAGTTCAACTCGCGCGCGCCGAGCTTGCCCATGCCGAGCACGGCGAAGCGGCTTCCCCGTTCGGGATCGGCCGGATCGGGCAGGCTGATGGTGCCGCGCGCGTGCAGGTGACGCAGCAGATGGCGCAGGGCGAGGCCGATGCTGGCATCCGCGAGGTCGGACAGGGCGGCGGTGACCTGCTCGACGCTCCAGGCCCCGGACAGGTCGGCCAGCGCGATGGCCAGTGCGGCACGGCGCTTGGCCTGCCGCAGGGTGCGGCCGATCGCGGCGCGGGTGGCGAGCGGATCGGCATCGCGCAGCAGGGCCAGCGCCTCTTCCATCACCGGGCCGGCACCCTCGGCGAGCACGCGCGGCGGAATGTCGGGCTCGCGCAGGGCGAGATGGGCGAGATGCGGCGCATTGCCGCCGAGACAGTCGAGCAGGGCACGACCAGGTGCCGCATCGGCGAAGCGCCGCGCGGCGGGGCCGATGGCGACGAAATCCGCGACGAACGACGCGGCGGCGCGCGTATCGGCGGGGGGCGGAAATCCGGGAGCCGGCGCCAGGAATTCGTTCATGCGTTCCGGAGTGTTCGATGAGGCGGCGGCTGCGTCAAGCCGGGCGGGTCGCCGGGCATGTCGGCCATCACGGCGCGCGGCTGGCGGGGACGTTGGCGCTGGTCGCGCTGCTGCTGCTGGGGGTCGCGGCCTGGCGGCTGGGCCAGGGGCCGGTGGACCTGCCGCCGCTCGCCGCGCGGATCGGCGCGGCGGTGAATGCCGCCGAGCCGGGACTGACCGTCACGGTGGGGGGCGCCGGCCTGGCCTGGGAAGGATTCCGGCGCGGCGGCGCGCCGATCGACCTACGCCTTGCCGACATCGTCATCCGCAACCGCTCGGGGGCGGTCAAGGCGCGGATCTCGACGCTGCGGGTCCGGCTCGGCCTTGCGGCGCTGATCCGCGGCGCGATCGCGCCGATCAGCATCGCCGCCCACGAACCCGCCATCGTGTTCCGCCCCGCCTTGCAGAAGCCGGCCGGGCTGGCAGCGCCGCCGGTCGCGGTCGGGGCGCTGCTGACGCTGATTTCGCAATCGCCGCGGACGGGCCGTCTCGACCTCGCCGGGCTGCGGCGCATCCGCATCACCGGCGCGCATGTCGCCATCGAGGCGGCGGGCGCGCTGCCAGGCCTTGCGGCGAACGACGGCGCGCTGGTCTTCACCCGCCGCCCGGGCGGGCGGATGAGCGGCACCGCGCGGGCCGATTTCCGCAATGGCGGCACGACGATCCCGCTGGTGATGACGATCGTCGGCGAGGCCGGCAAGGGTTGGGTGACGGCGCTGCTCGGGCCGTTCGACCCGGCGCGGCTGATCCGGCGCGGCTCCCCGTTCGCAGCGGTCGATCTGCCGGTCATGGTCGCGGCCTCGTGGCCGGTCGGGCAGTTCCGGACGCCGGAACTCGATCTCGGCGTCAGCGCGGGACGCGGGAGCATCGCGGCGGGAACCGGGCAGCTGCCGCTCACCGGTCTGCAGGCCCACGCGGTGGCCACGCGGGATGCGGTCCGGCTGACGGATGCGCGGATCGGCCTTGCCGGGGCAAGCGGCGCGACCGGACCGGTGGCGCGACTGCATGGGCGGATCGCGCTGCGCGGCGCCCTGCCCACCACGCTCGATGCGGCGATCGACCGGGTCCAGGCCACGGACCTGCCCCGCGACTGGCCGCCCGGCCTGCTGGAGGATGCGCGGCGCTATGTCACCCGGCACATCACCGCCGGGGTGGCGCAGGACGGGCGGTTCCACGCCATGTTCGATCTCGCGACCGGCGCGCTCGCACCGGGGGCGGCAACCGGCAGCTTCACCGCGCGCAATGTGCGGCTCGACTGGTTCCACGGCGCGCCGCCGATGACGGGGCTGGCCGGGACGCTGCATTTCACCGCCGATGACGCGCTCGACATCGACGCGACGGCGGGCCAGCTCGGCGGCCTTGCGCTGCGCGGACACATGCGGATCACCACGCTCAGCCGGCACGACCAGACGGCGATCATCGACGCCCATGCGGCCGGCGGGCTCGCCGATGCGCTGGCCCTGCTGCACGGCCCGCCGCTCAGGCTGAAGACCGGCCGATTGCGGCTGGACCTGGCGAGCGGGCGGGTGGCGGCGCGGATCGAGGCGAAGGTGCCGCTGATCCGCCGGCTCGCCCTCTCGGACATCACGATCCGGGCAACGGCGGGGCTCACGGCGCTGCATCTGCCCCTGCCCTTCGCCGGGCTCGCGCTCGATGGCGGCAGCGCGGCACTGGAGGTCGATCCGCACCATCTGGCGCTGCATGGCAGCGGAAGCGTGGCGGCGACCGCGACGCGCTTCACCGCGTCCATGGCGCTGCCGGGCGGGCAGCTTACGCTGGTCGCGCAGGCCGACGCCACGCGGCATGCGCTGGCGCAACTCGGCCTGCCGGTTGCGGCCTGGCGGGCGGGGGCGGCGCCGCTCACCGTGACCTATCGCGACGGGGCAAGCGGCGGCGTGCTGGATATCGGCGCCGACCTGACCGGCACGACTCTTGCCGCACCCGGCTTCGGCTGGCGCAAGGCAGCGGGGCAGCCCGGCCGGGCGACGCTGCGGATCGGGCTCGGCGGCGGCGCATTCGCCGGGCTGGAATCGGCGCATGTTTCGGCACCCGGCCTGCGGTTCGACGGGGTGCGACAGGCCGGTCGCCTGGCCATCGAGGCGGCGCGGCTCGGCCCGTTGCAGGCCAGCGGCACGCTGACGCCGCCGGCAGCCCCCGGCCGCCCGTGGCGGGTTTCGCTGGCCGGCGGCACACTCGATCTGGCCGGGCTGATCGCCCGCGCCCGCGCGCAGCCGGGCACCGGTGCCGCGCCCCCTGCCCAAGCTCCGCGCCCGGCATCTCGCCCCGCATCGCCCGGCCCGGCCTGGCAGCTGCGCGCGCGATTCGCCCATCTGCGCCTGCATGCCGCACCGGCCCCGGTAGCGGGGGCGGCGGAGATTGCCGCGACGGGGAACGGCGCGCGACTCGCAGGGCTGGACGCGACGCTCGAACAGGCGCCCCAGCGACGCGCGCGGCTGAGCTATCACCGCAGCCCAGGGGGGGCGCGACTCCGGCTCGATGCGCCGGATGCCGGCGCGCTGCTCGCGGAGGCGGGCATCACGAGCGGGGTGAGGAACGGCACGCTGACATTCGATGCGACGCGGCAGGGCGGCATGATGAAAGGGCGCCTCGGCATCGGCGATTTCCGGCTGACCGAGGCGCCGGTGATCGCGAAAGTGCTGCAGGCGCTGACCATTTATGGCATGCCGGCGGCGACCTCCGGGCCGGGACTTGCCTTCACCCGGCTGGTCGCGCCGTTCACCATGGCCGGGCAGGTCGTGACGCTCGGCGGGGCGCGGGCGTGGTCGCCCTCGCTCGGGTTCACCGCCACGGGGCAAATCGATCTCGGGCGGAAGCACTACGACCTCTCCGGCACGATCGTGCCCGCCTATGCACTCAACACCCTGCCCGGTCGGATTCCGCTGATCGGCCGTCTGTTCAGCCCGGAGAAAGGCGGCGGGCTGTTCGCCGCGCGCTACACCGTGGCCGGGCCGTTCGGATCGCCGCGGGTGATGGTCAACCCGGTCTCGGCGCTGGCGCCAGGTTTCATCCGCGACCTGTTCGGCATCGGGCCGCCGGAACCGGGCCAAAAACCTTGACGCAAACGTCAGGAAGCATCCGCAAAGATTGACTTGCCGAACGACGCCCCATAGATCATCCAGCAAAGAACAGCGACGCGAAACGCCAAACCTGTGGAGTGACCATGAAGCTGCTGGTGCCTGTGAAGCGTGTGGTTGATTACAATGTGAAGGTCCGCGTGAAATCGGATGGCAGCGGGGTCGAACTCGCGGGCGTGAAGATGTCGATGAACCCGTTCGATGAAATCGCGGTCGAGGAAGCGGTGCGGCTCAAGGAAAAGGGCGTGGCAACCGAGATCGTCGCGGTGTCGATGGGCGTGAGCGCCTGCCAGGAAACGATCCGCACGGCGCTGGCGATGGGGGCGGACCGGGGCATCCTGGTCGAGACCGAGGCCGAGCTGCAACCGCTGGCGGTGGCGAAGATGCTCAAGGCGCTGGTCGCGCGCGAGCAGACCGATCTTGTGATCATGGGCAAGCAGGCGATCGACGACGACATGAACGCCACCGGCCAGATGCTCGCCGCCCTGCTCGGCTGGCCGCAGGGCACTTTCGCCAGCAAGGTCGCGATCGCCGACGGCACCGTGACGGTGACGCGCGAAGTGGATGGCGGGCTGGAGACGGTCGCGCTGAAGCTGCCGGCGGTGGTGACGGCGGATCTGCGGCTGAACGAGCCGCGCTACGCCTCGCTGCCGAACATCATGAAAGCGCGCAAGAAACCGATCGAGACGGTGAAGCCGGAAGATCTGGGCGTCGACCCGGCGCCGCGGCTGACCACGCTGAAAGTGGCCGAGCCGCCGCAGCGCAAGGCCGGGGTCAAGGTCGGCTCGGTGGCCGAGCTCGTCGAGAAACTGCGCAACGAAGCGAAGGTGATCTGATCATGGCAGAGGTTCTGGTTCTCATCGAGCACGACGGCGCACACGTGAAGCAGCCGGCGCGCAGCGCGGTTGCGGCGGCGGCGAAGCTCGGCACGGTGCATGCCCTGGTTGCCGGCGACGGCGTGGCTGGCGCAGCGAAGGAAGCCGCCGCGATCGCCGGGGTGGACAAGGTTCTGGTCGCCGACAGCAAGGCGCTGGCGCACGCCCTGGCCGAGCCGCTGGCCGACCTGATCGTGAAACTTGCCGGCAATTACACGCATGTTCTTGCCGCCTCGACCGCGACCGGCAAGAACGTGATGCCCCGCGCCGCAGCCCTGCTCGACGTGCAGCCGATCAGCGACATCGCCGGGGTAGTGGATGCCGACACCTTCGTCCGCCCGATCTATGCCGGCAACGCGATGGCGACGGTGAAATCCGCCGATGCGAAGAAGCTGATCACCGTGCGCGCGGCGAGCTTCGATCCGGCCCCGGCCGAAGGCGGGACGGCGACGATCGAGACGATCGAGGCCGGGGTGGATTCCGGTGGATCGAGCTTCGTCGGCGCCGAGCTTTCGAAGAGCGAGCGGCCGGAGCTGACGGCGGCACGGATCGTGATTTCCGGCGGCCGCGGCATGCAGAACGGCGAGAATTTCGGCAAGCTGCTCGACCCGGTCGCCGACCGGCTGGGGGCCGCGGTCGGCGCCTCGCGCGCGGCGGTCGATGCCGGGTTCGTGCCGAACGATTACCAGGTGGGGCAGACCGGCAAGATCGTGGCACCGGATCTCTACATGGCGGTCGGCATTTCCGGCGCGATCCAGCATCTCGCTGGGATGAAGGATTCCAAGGTGATCGTCGCGATCAACAAGGACGAGGACGCGCCGATCTTCCAGGTCGCCGATTACGGCCTGGTGGGCGACCTGTTCACCCTGCTGCCGGAGTTGCAGAAGGAACTCGGCTGAGCCCTGCGGGCTTGAGCGACATCAAGGCGCCGGGCGGCCGTAAAGGCTAGCCCGGCCTCTGTTTCGATCGGAAGGAAATGCAGATGGAGATCAGGACTCTCGGCGTGCTCGGCGCGGGCGCGATGGGCAACGGCATCGCGCATGTCGCCGCCCTGTCCGGGCTCGATGTCGTGCTCGTCGACACCGCGCAGGCGGTGCTGGAGAAGAGCATGGCGACCATGCGGAAGAACCTCGAGCGCCAGGTGCAGAAAGGCACGATCGACGCCGCGTCCGAGGCGGCAGCCCTCGCCCGCGTCTCGCCGATGACGACGCATGACGCCTTTGCGGCATGCGACATGGTGATCGAGGCGGTGCCGGAGCGCGAGGAGATCAAGCGCGCGGTCTATGCGCAGGTGATCCCGCATCTCGCACCGCACGCGATTCTCGCCTCCAACACCTCGTCGATCTCGATCACCAAGCTCGGCCGGGCCTCGGGGATGGCGGAGCGGTTCGTCGGCATGCATTTCTTCAACCCGGTGCCGATGATGAAGCTCGTCGAGGTGATACGCGGGCTGGAGACCTCGGATGCGACGGTTGCCGCGGTCGAGGACCTGGCGAAGCGGATGGGCAAGATCACCATCGCGGCACAGGACATGCCGGGCTTCATCGTCAACCGCATCCTGGTGCCGATGCTCAACGAGGCGGTGTTCGCGCTGCACGAGGGGATCGGCGACGTGGTGTCGATCGACAACGGCATGAAACTCGGCGCCGGGCACCCGATGGGACCGCTGACGCTGTGCGACCTCGTCGGGCTCGACGTGGCGCTGGAGGTGATGCGGGTGCTGCATGCGGGGCTGGGCGAGGACAAGTATCGCCCCTGCCCGCTGCTGGTGAACTATGTCGAGGCCGGCTGGCTCGGCCGCAAGACCGGGCGCGGCTTCTACGACTATTCGACCAACCCGCCGACGCCGACGCGTTAGAGCATCATCCGATCAGATGGAAACATCTGATCGGATAAAGATGCTCTAATAAACCAAAAGACAGAGCACGACATCCGATCCGGATGGATCGGAACGTGCTCTGAAGCATCATCCGATCAGATGGAAATATCTGATCGGATAAAGATGCTTTGACAACCAACAGGATAGAGCTGGATCGTCAACCGAAAACCCGGCGCCGCGTGGCGCCGGGTTGTTGCGTTTTGCGGAGCCCGATTCAGGATTTCCACTGGCTGAGCACGACGCTGGCGATGATCAGCACGCCGCCGAGAACCTGGGCGGAAGCGAAGATCTCGCCAAAGGCAGCACCCACAAGCCCGGCCCAGACCGGCTCCAGCGTGTAGATCAACGTGGCGCGGTTCGCGGGGATGCTGCGCTGCGCCCAGTTCTGCGCGACCAGGACGAAGGCGGTGGCGAGGCCCATGCCGGTCATCGCCGCGAAGGGAAAGGCGTGGGTCGTGATCATGATGCCGCCGCGCACCGCCTCGACGGCGAAGGAGATGACGCTGACGGTGGCAAGCTGCACAATGGCGATGCGGCGCGGATCGGCGGTGAGGGCGCTGTGGCCGATCAGCACGATTTCGAGTGCCGCCCCCAGCGCGCCGCCCAAGGTGAGCCACTGGCCGCGGTCGAAGGCGAACGACAGGCCGGTCATGCCCGAGACGAGGACGAGGCCGGCGAAGGCGAGCGCGAGGCCGGCGAGCGCGAACAGGCCGGGGCGGCGGCGGAAGATCAGGAATTCGAGCAGCGGGACCATCGGCACGTAGAGCGCGGTGAGAAAGGCGGATTCGCCGCTCGCCACGGTGCGCAACCCGTCCGCCTGCAAGCCATAGCCGAGGAAGAGGATCAGGCCGATAGTAACGCCGCTCGTGATCTCCCTCCGGGTGAAGCTCGCCGGGTGCGGGCGGGTCACCAGAACGACGGCGAGTGCGGCGACGCCGAAACGCCAGCCGACAAAGGCATAGGGGCCGATATAGGGCAGCGACAGGCGGGTAAGCAGGAACGTCCAGCCCCAGATCACGGTCACCGCAAGCAGCACGATGACCGGGGCGTTCGGACGCGACAGGAAGCTGGAGACCGGCGATGACGGGCGGGCGATATCGCTCATGATCTCTATCAACGCGATCGCCGCGCGCGCGGCAAGCCCGCCCGCTCAGGTGAGGCGCAGCCTTGCTTCCACGACATCCTCCTCGCCCGGAATATGGGCGATCGAGAAGCCGAGATGGCGGATGAAGGCGAGCATCGGGTGGTTGTCGGCCAGGACCTGGCCAACCATGTCGATCACCCCCTCGTCGCGCGCCCAGTCGATCAGGTCGCCCATCAGCACCGAGCCGAGACCGACACCCTTCGCGCCACTCTCGACGAGGATGGCGAATTCGCCCTCGGTGCCGTCGGTATCGGAGCGGACAAGGCGGGCGACGCCGACCGTCTCGGCGGTCGCGGTCTCGACCGCGATCAGGGCGAGTTCACGGCCGTAATCGACCTCGGTGAGACGCACCACCTGCTCGGGCGCGAGCTGGCGGACGGCAGAGAAGAAGCGGAAGCGGACATCCTCCGGCGCGAGGCGGGTGAACAGGCGCTGATGGGCGGCGGCGTCTTCCGGGCGGATCGGGCGGATCTGGAACACCCGCCCCTTCAGCGTCAGCGTATGGGCGAGATGGGCGGGATAGGGGGTGATCGGCAATTTCGCGCGCCGCTCGCCGGGCGCGTGCAGGGTGATCCGGACATTGGCCGCCACCACTCCCGCGCCGGTGGCGAAGAGCGGATCGATGTCGAGGCGCTCGATTTCCGGCCAGTCGACCACGAGCTGGCTGATGCGGACGAGGGTGCCGGCGACTGCGGCGCGGTCCGCCTCGTCGATGCCGCGGGCGGGACGGAGCAGCGCGTTGCCGCCGGCGCGGCGGATCAGCCCCTCGGCGAGCTTCAGGTTGAGCGGCGGGAGATCGAAAGCAAGGCGCGAGGCGTCGGTGGCATCGCCGCCGCCGGGGCCGAAGCCGATGGTGGGGCCGACAAAGGGCTGCTCGCCGACCAGGATGCGCAGTTCGCGCGCACGCGGCAGCTGGTGCTGGACGAGGAAGCGCGCGCCCTCGGGGAAATCGCCCCGGCGGCGCAGGCGGGCGGTGATCAGCGCGGCCGCGGCCGCGGCGGAGGCGGCGTCCGGCAGGTCGAGCGAGACGCTGCCCTCGGGGCGACGCTGCGCCAGATCGGGGTGGGAGACCTTTACCACCACCGGAAAGCCGAGCGACGAGGCCGCCGCCGCCACATCCTCGGCCGTGTCGACGATGCGGGTTTCGGCGGTTTCGATCCCATAGGCGCGCAGGATGGCGAAACACGCATCCTGCGGCAGGGCGGTGCGGCCGCCATTGCGGGCGAGGGACAAGGCGGCGTGGACGGCCGTGCGGTCGGGGGCGACATCGAGCACCGCGGAGGGCGGCAACTCGCGGGCGGCAGCGCGGATGGCGGCGTGGCGGAGCAGGTCGCCGAACCCTTCGACCGCGCGTTCCGGCGTGGCGAAAGCGGCCACCCCGGCCTCGGCCAGGCGGCGGCGCTGCGGGGCGGCGGTGGTCTCGCCGAGCACGGCAGCCAGCAGCGGCGCCCTGATGCTGCCGGAACAGGCGATCAGCCCGGCGATCGCGGCATCGTCCTCCGGGCCGGACGGGGCATGGATCACGAGCACGCCCCCCACCTCGGGCGCCGCGGCGAGCATGGCCGCGACATCGGCAAGGCGGGTGCCGGGCGTATCCGGCAGGGCGATCGGGCCAGAGGCAGGCGGCAGGTCGCCCAGCAGCAGGCCAAGAACCCGGCGGGTTTCGTCCGACAGCACGGCAAGCTCGATGCTGGCGGCGAGCGCCGTGTCGGCGGCAAGGCGGCAGGCGCCCTCGCTATTGCCGAGAATGGCGAGGCGCTCGCCCTGGGCGGGACGGGCGCGGGTAAGGGTTTCGGCGGCGGCGAGGAACTCGCCAAGGCTGGTGGTGAGCAGCACGCCGGCGCGGCGCAGCGCGGCCTCGAACCCGGCCAGCGCGATGCCGCTCGGATCATCGAGTCGCGCGCCGGGAACGATGGCGACGATCGGGCGCAGGCGTGCCGCCGCGCGGGCGGCCGAGAGGAACAGCCGCGGGTCGCGCAGCCCGGCGATTTCCATCAGGATCGGGCCGGTACCGGGGTCGCGCGCGAGATGATCCAGCACCCGGCCGAAGCCGATATCCGCATTGCCGCCGATGCCGACGACATGGGAAAAGCCGATGCCGTTGGGCGCCGCCCAGTCGATCACCGCGCGCGCCAGCGCCGGGGACTGGCCGAGCAGCGCGACGCGGCCGGGCGGGGGCGGCATGTGGCTGCGCAACGCGTTGAGCCGCGCGGCGGGCGCGGCGATGCCGAACGAGCGCGGGCCGATGACCCGTACCCTGGCAGCGAGCGCGATCTCGCGCAGCCCTTCGACCGCGGCATAGACCACCGCCGCGCCGCGGACGCGGCCGGCAAGGCCGGCGATGATTCCGGGAACCGCTTCCGGGGGATCGGCGATCAGGGCGAGATCGACACCGCCCTCATCCTCGCCGGGACGCACGATCCGGCCGGGAAAGCCGCCTGCCGCCAGCGCGTTGCCCAAAGCCTCGCCCAACGCCGTCCCTGCCCCCGAGAGCAGCACGGATTTCGGCGCGAACAGGGCGTCGGGATCGAAGCGGTTGACGATGGAATAGCCAAGCGGCTTCATCGCGTCTCCTTCGGCCGGCAGGGCACCCCACGCGCAATCGGCGCGTGGTTCGATGCCGGGCAGGACACTAGAGCATCACCGGATCAGATGGAACCATCTGACCGGATGATGCTCTGTTTATCAATGTAGTAGAGAACTCCATCCAATCCGGATGGATCGGAAAGTGCTCTAGACCGATCCGCCGTCCGATGAAACCGCCCGTGCGGGTAGCGCCGGGTCAGCCGATCGGGCGGCGCGGGGCACTCAGCTCGAAGGGCCGATGATTTTCGGCTCCGGCAGGGCGGCACCGCCGCCGACATAAGCCGGATTGGCGTTGCGCACGCAGCGGGCGATCATGTCACGGCGGGCGTGGACCTGGGCCAGGCGATCATAGGGCGCCGCGGCATCGGGCGTGCCCTGGAACGGGGTGGCGAACTGGTCGGTGCGGGAGAGATAGGCGTAGTTGTGTGTCCGGTCATAGGCATTTGCCTGCTGGGTGCAGGCGGCGATGTCGGCCCGCTCGGCCGGCGAGGCGGGCGGCGGCGCGCCGAAGGTGCAGGCGGCGAGCGGCAGGCTCAGCAGGGCGAGGGTCAGGATCGGGCGCGGCATGGCGGTTGTTCCTCGGATTGGCACGGCAGCAGTTGCGCGCGCAGGGCGTTCTCGTCGAGAGCCCCCGTATCGGTCAAGACGGTGCGGGCGGCCGCGCCGAGCAGCGCGCCGTCCAGCTCGGCGCTGCCCTGATCGAGCCGCACGAACCGCGCAGCCCATCCCCCCTGCGCGAGCAGGGCGACGAGGCCGAGCAGCCGCAGGCAGACGGAGATGCCATGCGCCGTCGAGAGATCGGCAATACGGTCGACCGAGGAGGCCCAGACCCTGGCGTCGCGGTCGCGCAGCACGACATCGGGGCCGCCGGCGAAGCGGAAGCCGCGGCGCGGCCCTTCGGCGCCGGCGCGAGCGGCGGAATGTGCTGCTTCCCATGCCTGTTCGAGATCGCGCTTCTGCACCCGCGGCAGCCGGGGCGGCGACAGCGGCACGAGATGCAGTTCGGTACCATCGGCAGCGACGGCGCGGGGAATGGCGGCGGCCATGCCCGTCAGATGGCGATCCGCACGCCGAGTTCCACGACGCGATCGGACGGGATCTTGAAGAATTCGGTGGCCGAGATCGCGTTGCGCAGCATGAACAGGAAGATCGCCCGGCGGATGAAGCCGAGCTTGGGCACGGTCGCGGCGACGATGGTCTCGCGGCCGAGGAAATAGCTGATCTGCATCGGGCTGAAGGGCAGGCCGCGCTCGCGCAGCAGGTCGAGCGCGCGGGGAATGTTGGGGCTTTCCATGAAGCCGAAGGAGAGCAGCACGCGATAGACCCCCTCGGAGAGTTCCTCGATCTTGGCGCGCCTCGCATCGCCCACGAAGGGCACGCCGGGGTTGCGCACGGTCACGAATACCACGGTCTCGTGCAGCACCTTGTTGTGCTTGAGGTTATGCAGCAGCGAGGAGGGTGTGTATTCGGGGTTGCCGGTCAGGAAGACCGCGACCCCGGGAACCCGGACGATGCGCGATTGCGGCAGCCGGCCAAGGAAGGAGGCGAGCGGCAGGCTGTCCTGCTGCCAGCGCTGGTACAGCAGGGCGCGGCCGCGGCGCCAGGTGGTCATGATGGTGATGAGGCTGAAGCCGATGGCGAGCGGCACCCAGCCACCATCGAACACTTTCAGCACGTTGGAGCTGAAGAAGGCGAAATCGACCAGGCCGATCGCGCCGAACACCAGCACGGTGCGGCGGAGCGGCCAGTTGAAATGCCGGCAGAAGACGAAGGCGGCGAGCGCGTTGTCGCACAGGAAAGTGCCGGTGACGGCGATGCCGTAGGCCGAGGCCAGCGCGGCGGATGAGCCGAAGCCGAGCACCAGCAGCACGACGATGACGAACAGGAAGCTGTTGACCGGCGGGACATAGATCTGCCCCTGCTCGGTCTCGTTGGTGTAGCGGATCGGCATGCGCGGCAGCAGGCCGAGCTGGATGCACTGGCGGGCGACCGAATAGGCCCCCGAGATCACGGCCTGGCTGGCGATCACGGTGGCCATCATCGCGAGGACGACCATCGGACCGCGCAGCGCATGGGGCACCATGACGAAGAACGGGTTGGTCACCGCATGCGGATCGCGGATGACGAGCGCACCCTGGCCGAAATAGTTGAGCAGCAGGCAGGGCAGGACGAAGAACAGCCAGGACACGCGGATCGGCTTCGCGCCGAAATGCCCCATGTCGGCGTAGAGGGCCTCCGCCCCCGTCACCGCGAGGACAACCGAGCCGAGTGCGATGAAGGCGAGGAAATCGTGCCTGACGATGAACTCGAAACCATAGATCGGGATCAGCGCCTGCAGCACGAAGGGATGCTGGATGATCTGGTGCAGGCCGAGCAGGCCGAGCACGCCGAACCACAGCGCCATGATCGGGCCGAAGGCGCTGCCGACTCGCGCCGTGCCGAAGCGCTGGACGACGAACAGCACCAGGATCACCGCGATGGCGACGGGCAGGACGAATTCCTTGAGCCCGGGCGAGACCACCTCCATGCCCTCGACGGCGGAAAGCACCGAGATGGCCGGGGTGATCGTGCCGTCGCCGAAGAAGAGGCCGGCACCGCAGATGCCGATGATGCCGACGATCCATTTCGTCCGGTCGGACTGGGTGACGCGCTGGGCGAGCGCCATCAGCGAGAGTGTGCCGCCCTCGCCCTCGTTGTCGGCGCGCATGATCAGCAGGACGTATTTGATGGTGACGGTGATGACCAGCGCCCAGAAGATCAGCGACAGCACGCCGAACACGTCGGGTTCGAGGGAATTTTTGGTCGAGAAATAGCTCAGGCTGGTCTGCACCGCGTAGAGCGGCGAGGTGCCGATATCGCCGTAGACGACGCCGAGCACGCCAATCAGGCCGGCGAGACGGAGCTTCTCGCCGGGCGTGCCGTGCGGAGCCGCGCTTTCGCTCAAGCGGCGCTCCCGTCCCGGCCACGACCGATCGGCGGCACCTCGCCGGTCATGCCGGCAAGCACCTCGGCGACGTGGCGCACGGCGACCGGCTTGCCCTCGCGCGTCAGGCGGCCGGCCATGTTCAGCAGGCAACCGAGATCGCCGGCAAGCAGCAGGTCCGCACCGGTGGACACGATATCGGCCGTCTTGTCCGACACCATGCGGGCCGAGATGTCGGGATGCTTGACGCAGAACGTGCCGCCGAAGCCGCAGCAGACCTCGGGCGTGTCCATCTCGACGAGTTCCAGCCCCCCGACGCGGGAGAGCAGCGCACGGGGCTGCTCCTTGACGCCGAGTTCGCGCAGCCCGGCGCAGGAATCGTGATAAGTGGCGCGCTGCGGCAGGGCGACATCGAGCCCGGCAAATCCCATCACGTCGACAAGGAAACTGGTCAGCTCGAAGGTTTTCGCGGCGATCTCGTCGGCCTTGAAGCGCAGGTCGGGGTCGGCCTCGAACAGGCCGGGCATGTGCTTGCGGAGCATGCCGGCACAGGAGCCGGAGGGGGCGACGACATAGTCGTAGCCGGCGAGCGCGGTGAGCAGGCCTTCGGCAAGGGCGCGGGCGGTTTCATGATCGCCCGAATTGTAGGCGGGCTGGCCGCAGCAGGTCTGCGCCCGCGGTACCTCGACCGTGCAGCCGGCCGCCTCGAGCAGGCGGATGGCAGCGAAGCCGACGCTCGGCCGGTAGAGATCGGCGAGACAGGTGACAAAGAGGGCGACGCGCGGGCGCGCCGCGGCGGCTTCACTCATGAGGACGCTCCCTTGGCGGATGACGATGTGGCGGCCTGCCGGGGCAGGAGGACGAAGATGCGGCCGGTTTCGGCCTCGGCGCTCGCCCGCGCCGCGGCCTTGCTGCCAAGGCCGAAGAAGATCTGCAGCGCCGAGGTGCCGTGCGCGCCGACATCGACATCCTGCGCCGTGGTCAGGCGGGCGAGCGTTTTGGTGGCGATGAAGACCGGTGCGCCGAGCGGGATCGTCTTCGCGTCGACCGCCGCCGAGCCTTCCGGTGCCAGCGGCACGTCGAGCGCGCCCGGCGTGCCGAGACCATCCGGCACGCCACGGATCCGCTTGAAGAACACGTAGTTCCTGTTGGCGTCCATCAACCCGCGCGCGGCTGTGGGATGGGCGAGCAGCCAGGCGCGGATCGAGGTGATCGAGACATCGTCAGGCTTTAGATACCCCTTCTCCACCATCAGCTTGCCGATCGGCGTGTAGACACGCCCATTGGTGCCATCGAACCCGAGATCGATCAGCGTGCCATCCGGCAGGCGCAGCCGGGCCGCGCCCTGGAGCTGGATCATGTAGGCATCGACCGGGTTCTTCACCCAGGCCACGACCTTGGCGAGGCGGCGGATCGCACCGCCCTCGATCTGGGCGCGGCTGTAATAGGGAACCATGGTGCCGTAGCGCAGCCGACCGACGATACGCCGCTTGCCCGTCGTGTCGCGGAAGGCGGAAAGATTGGCGTCCACCAGGTCGCGCGGGCGGGCATAGATCGGCACGACATAGCCGTCTTCGCGGATTTCCGAACCGGGGTAGACCGGCTCGTAATAGCCGGTGATGCGGGTGGTGCCGGAGGCGGCATAGGGCACGAGCCAGGTCTGGAAGAAGCTCTGCGCCGCTGCCGCGTCATCTGGCGGCACCGACGTCGCGGCGGCGCAGGCGTCACGCCAGTCGCCGGCCTTGCCGCCGAGCGTGTCCGCAAGGCCAGCACCGCCCAGCGCCTGGTCGACCGGCATCACCGAGATCACCTTGCAGGAGCGCTGGAACGCCGGCAGGCCGGCGACGGCTTCATTCACGCTCCAGCCCGGCAGCGCGCTGTAGGCAACGCGGGACAGGCCGGAAGCGGCGCTATCCTGCCCGCCGGGGCGCGGCAGGGCACAGCCGGCGAGCAGAAGGAGGGCGGCGAGGCACGCCGGAGCATGACGCGACAGGAGAGCGCGCATGGTTCAGCCGCTGCGCGCCGCGGCGAGCCGCCATGTCGGGTCGGCGGCGCCGAGCTGCTTCTCGAAGGTCCAGAGATCGATCATCTCGGTCATCGATTCGGTGCCGGCGATCACCTGGCCCTGGCCGTCGCGCGTGAAGTTCTGCTGGTCGGAGACGAAGCGCACGACGATGACCGCCTCGCCGCCGATGATGTCCGCCTCGTCGATCGTGGTCTCGATGACGCGGAGGATTTCGGTGTGCTGGGTTTCGCCGGCCGCGTTGCGCGCGGTGATCGCCTGCTCGAACGTGGCCAGCACGGCCGGCGTCAGCAGCGACCGCAGCACGGCGAGATTGCCGGCGGCGAAGGCAAGCACGACGCGGCGGAAGCTGCCCTCGGCCGTTTCGAGAAAGCGGACCGGATCGAAGCCCCGCTCGGCGGCGGCGATGCGGGCGAGCGCCTGGCCGACGACCGTATGCGAGGCCGGAACCGGACGCGCGGGGCGGGACGGCTCGGCAACGCCGTCGATCACCGGCGGGCCAACGGGGCGCGGCGCGCCGCCGCCGGCGTTGGGCTCGGGCATCGGCGGCCGCTCGAACCCGGTGCGGCGGCCCAGCACGCTGCGCAGGCGCAGCACGAGGAAGCCCGCGACCAGCGCGAGAAGGACGATATCGACGGGGAATCCGGTATGCATGACGACAACGACACCTGTTTATGCGGGCGAGGCCCCTCCCCTCGTGATAGGCCGAGCGCGCCGCGCCCGCAACCGCGGCGGGAGGGAGCGGCGGTTTGCCGAAGCCGCCGGCTCGGGGTATCGACACGCCCATGATCCTGCTTCGTCACGGCCAGAGCGAGTTCAATCTCCATTTCACGGCAACGCGGCAGGACCCGGGAATCGAGGATCCCGGCCTGACGGAGCAGGGGCATGCGCAGGCCGCCGCAGCCGCCGCCGCACTTGCGGCGCGGCCGCTGCGGCGGCTCATCGTCTCGCCCTACACGCGCACCTTGCAGACGGCGGCGCCGATGCTCGCGCAGCGCCGCCTCGATGTGGAGATCTCACCGGATATCCGCGAGCGGTTCCACTTCACCTGCGATATCGGCAGTCCGCCGGATCGCCTCGCCGCGCGGTTTCCGGAGCACGATTTCGCCCATCTGCCGCAGCAATGGTGGCCGGGGCGGACGGAATCCGAAGCCGCCGTGATCGAACGCGCCAACCGCTTCCGCAGCGCGATGGCGGCCCGGCCGGACTGGCGCGAGACCATCGTGGTCAGCCATTGGGCGTTCATCCTCGCACTGACCGGACAGTCACTGACCAACGGCACGTGGATCGAGTATGATCCCGCCTCGCCGCCGCCGTCGTCGCTGACCTGGCGTCCCTGACCGCGGACCGGCGCCGGAGATCTTGAAACGTGCGCTGGACATCCAGATTTCTGCTGCCGGACACACATGCATGCGCCCATGCGGGCGCGGAAAGGCGGCAGGCGCGTGACAGGACGACCGGAGGCTGCATGAGGCTCGCTAGCCTCGCCGCGGCCGCCCTGCTGCCGCTGGGTCTTGCCGGATGCGCCGTCGGCCCGGCCTTTCACCCGCCGAAAACCCCGGTTCCCGCCAGCTTCGCCGCTTCGGCTGAGGCGAAGCCGGCCTGGCCGAAACCGGGATGGTGGCGGCATTTCGGCTCGCCGGAGCTTGACCGGCTGGTGACGGCCGCAAAAGCGCATAACTTCTCGGTGATCGAGGCGATCGACCAGCTCGAGGCGGCGAACGCGCAGGCGCAGATCGCCGGCGCGCCGCTGCTGCCGGCGATCACGGCAAGCAGCAGCGGATCGTTCCAGCAGGCGCAGGCAAGCACCGCGCGCGGGCTGCGGACAGTGGATACGCGCAGCTTCACCGCCACGTTCCAGGCCTCCTACCAGCTCGATTTCTGGGGCAGAAACTACGATGCGCTGCGCGCGGCGCAGGCGAACGCGGCGGCAGCGGAATTCAATGCCGCGACGGTGGCGCTGACCGCCGAGGCCTCGGTCGCCACCGTCTATTTCCAGGTGCTGGCCGATCAGGACCAGCTCGGCATCGCCCAGCGCAATCTCAAGGCCGCCGAAGGCCTGCTCGCGCAGTTGCAGGCGGAATTGCAGGCCGGCATCGTCGATGCGCCGAGCGTGGCGCAGCAGGCAGCGCTGGTCGCCGCCGAGCGGGCGAACATTCCCAACCTCGTCTCGCAGCTGCGCCAGGAAGCGATCGGCCTCGGGATTCTCACCGGGCAGGCGCCCGAGTTCCTCCGCGTTCATGGCGGCTCGCTCGGCGCGCTGCGCGTCCCGGCGCTGGCGCCGGGGCTGCCGGCGGGGCTGCTGACGCGGCGGCCCGACATCGCGGCGGCGCAGGCCACGCTGATCGCCGCCAATGCCAATGTCCGCGGTGCCATCGCCGCGTTTTATCCGTCGATCACGCTGACCGGCTCGGGCGGCTGGCAGAGCAAGGCGCTGAACCTGCTCTTCGCCCCCGGCTCGACCCTGATTTCGGCGGCGACCTCGATCGCCCAGCCGATCTTCGAGGGCGGCGCACTGACCGGGCAGTTGCGGGTAAGCCGCGCGACCTACCGGGAAGACGTCGCGAAATACGAGCAGGCGGTGGTGCAGGCCTTCAGCGATGTCGAGACCGCGATGACCGCGCTGCGCTATGCGACCGAGCAGGAAGCGTTGCAGCGGGTTGCCGTGGCGCGTGCCCGCGCCGCGCTCGACGGGGCGAAGGCGCAGCTCAGGGCCGGCGTGGTCGATATCGGCACGGTGCTGAACGCCGAACAGACCCTGCTATCCGACGAGACGACGCTGGTGACGGGGCGGCTCACCCGGCTCGATGCCGCGGTCAATCTGTACAAGGCGATGGGCGGCGGCTGGACGGCCGGTGCCGGCAAGGATCACTGACAATGGCGAAACGGCGCGGACGGATCATTTTCGGGCTGGCGGCGCTCGCCCTTGCCGGCGCGGTGGCGTATCGGCTTGGGCACCGGGGGAAACCCCAGCACCGCTTTGCCGCGACCGCGATTCCGGTGAAGGTGGCGAAGGCGATGCGGGAGGACGTGCCCGTCTATCTCGATGCGCTCGGCACCGTCGTCGCCTATCACACGGTGACGGTGCAGCCGATGATCACCGGCCCGCTCACCCGCATCCTGTTCACCCAGGGCCAGTTCGTGAAGCGGGGCGATGTTCTCGCCGAGATCGACCCGGCGCCCTATCGCGCGGCCCTCGACCAGGCGGAGGCGAAGCTCGCGCAGGACAAGGCGAGCCTTGCCAATGCCGAGATGCAGGCGCGGCAATACGCCTCGCTGGTCAGGCAGAACTACACGTCGAAATTGCAGGCGGCGACGGCGCTGGCCACCGCCGCGGAAGATCGCGCGCTGGTCAAGCAGGACGAGGCCAGCATCGAGACCGACCGGATCAATCTCGGCTATACGCGGATCACCGCGCCGATTTCCGGCCGCACCGGCATATTGCAGGTGAACGCGGGCAATATCATCGGCCCGAATACGGCCGGCGGCATCGTGGTGATCAACACGCTGCAGCCGATTTCGGTGCAGTTCAGCCTGCCGCAGCAGGACCTGCCGCAGATCGTCGCCGCGATGAAGCGCGGCAAGGTCGACCTGCTCGCGACCGCAGAGGGCGACCCGCAGACCGCCACGCTGCTCGACCGCGGCACCCTCGCCGTGCTCGACAACACGGTGAACGCCAGCACCGGCACGCTGACGCTCAAGGGCACGTTCGCCAATCCCGATCTCACGCTCTGGCCCGGCGCTTACGTGAATGTCCGCACGCTGGTGCGGACGATCGCCGGTGCGGTGACGGTGCCGCCGGTCGCGGTGCAGCAGGGGCCCGCGGGCAGTTTCGTGTTTCTCGTGAAACAACCGGCCAAGCAAGGCGGCGCGCTCACCGTGGAGGAGCGGAAGGTGACGCTCGGCGAGCAGACGGCGAACACCGTTGTCATCACCGGCGGGCTTGCCGCCGGCGATGAGGTGGTGACCGAGGGCAATTCGCGCCTCAAGGGCGGCTCGGCGATCCATGTCGTCACGGGTTCCGCCGGCGCGCCGTGAACATCTCCGCCCCGTTCATCGCCCGGCCGGTCGCGACCTCGCTGCTCGCGATCGCATTGCTGCTGATCGGCGCGCTGGGCTATCGGGCGCTGCCGGTCTCCTCGCTGCCGCAGGTCGATTTTCCGACAATCCAGGTGGTGACCAAGCTGCCCGGCGCCTCGCCGGATACCGCCTCGAAACTGCTGACCGCACCGCTCGAACGGCAGTTCGGGCAGATTGCCGGGCTCGCGGCGATGAGCTCGATCTCGAGCCAGGGGACCAGCGCGATCACGCTGCGCTTCGACCTATCGATGCCGATGACGACGGCGGCCCAGGACGTGCAGGCCGCGATCAACGCCGCCTCCGGCACGCTGCCGCCGAACCTGCAATATCCGCCGACCTATTCGGAGGTGAATCCGGCGGATGCACCGATCCTGACGCTGGCGCTGACCTCGCGCACGCTGCCGCTCGATGCGATTGCCGATGCGGCGCAGACCCGCCTCGTGCCCAAGCTCTCGCAGGTGAAGGGGGTGGGCAAGGTGACGGTCGAGGGCGGGCTGACCAAGGCGATCCGCATCGACGTGAACCCTGCACGGCTCGCCGCCTATGGCGTGTCGCTCGAGGATGTGCGCAACGCCATCGCCAATGCCAACCAGTCCGGCGCCAAGGGGGCTCTGGACGGGCATAACCAGGCCTACACGATCGGCGCCAACGACCAGATCACCGTGCCGGCGCAGTATCGCGACCTGATCATCGCCTATCGCAAGGGCGCGCCGGTGAGGCTTTCGGCGGTGGGAACGGTGAGTGCGGGCCTCGAGAACGACCTGCAGAGCGCCAGCTATGACGGCACGCCGGCGGTGGTGCTCGATATCCAGCGCCAGCCGGGGGCGAACATCGTCAGCACGGTCGCGGATGTGCGCACGGCGCTGGCGGGGCTGCGCGCGGCGATGCCGCCGGGGATCGATGTGAAGGTCGTCGCCGACCGGACGGGGACGATCCGCGCCTCGGTGCGCGACGTGCAGATCACGCTGATCACCGCGGCGCTTCTCGTGGTGCTGGTGATCTTCCTGTTCCTGCCCAGTCCGCGCGCGGTGCTGGTGCCGGCGGTGGCGCTGCCGCTCTCGATCGTCGCGACCTTCGCGGTGATGAACGAGCTCGGTTTCCAGCTCGACAATCTCTCGCTGATGGCGCTCACCGTCGCCTCGGGCTTCGTGGTCGACGACGCGATCGTGATGATCGAGAACATCGTCCGCTTCATCGAAGAGGGCGAATCGCCGCTGCGGGCCGCCTATCTCGGCAGCGCGCAGATCGGCTTCACCATCGTCTCGCTCACCGTCTCGCTGGTCGCGGTGTTCATTCCGCTGCTGTTCATGCCCGGCGTGATCGGACGGCTGTTCTCGGAATTCGCGGTGACGCTGTCGATCGCGGTGGTGATTTCGGCGGTGGTGTCGCTCACGCTGACGCCGATGATGAGCGCGCGGCTCCTGCGCGGCGCCGAGGCCGCGCAGCCGGGGCGGATCGCGCGCGCGGCGGAGGCGGCGCTGGCGAGCGTGCGGGAGCGCTACCGCGCCGGCCTCGCCTGGAGCCTGCGGCACCAGCGGCTGATGCTCGCCACTTTCGCCGCGACGGTGGTAGCCACGGGGATCCTGTTCGCGATCATCCCCAAGGCGCTGCTGCCGCAGGAGGATACCGGCGCGATCGTCGCCGTGACGCAGGGCGCGCAGAGCATTTCGCTCGGCGCGATGAGCCGGTTGCAGGATCAGGCGATCCGCGCGATCCGCACCGACCCCGCGGTCGCCGGCGTCACCTCGCAGCTCGGCTCCGGCCTGACCAACCCGACGCCGAATACCGGCCGGCTCGGCATCACGCTCAAGCCGATCGGCCAGCGCGCAGGGATCGGCACGGTGATGGCGCGGTTGCAGGCGCGTCTCGCCGGGATTCCGGGGCTGCACGCCTACATGCAGCCGGTGCAGGACATCACCCTTTCCTCGCGCGTCTCGCCGACGCAATACCAATACACGCTCACCGATGCCGACCAGGCGGAGCTTGACGCCTGGGCGCCGAAGATCCGGGCCGCCCTCGCGGCACTGCCGCAGATCACCGACCTCGCCAGCGACCAGCAGAACCAGGGGCTGGAGACCTATATCGACGTCAACCGCACCGCCGCGGCGCGGCTCGGCATCTCGATGGCGACGATCGAGGCGACGCTCTACGACGCGTTCGGGCAGCGGCAGGTCAGCACGATCTATGCGCAGAATGCGCAGTATCGGGTGGTGCTCGGCGTCGATCCCGCCTATGCGCGCTCGCCGCAGGCGCTCGCCAGCCTCTACGTGCCGACCGGCAGTCTTTCGGCCAGCACCTCGGCAGCATCGCTCGGCCCCGGCGGGTCGGTGAGCGGCACCAGCACCACGAGCACGGGGGCTGCGGGCAGCGCCAGCACGAGTGTCGCAGGCGAGGTGCCGCTGCTGGAGGTGGCAAAGATCGACCAGCGCTACGGCCCGCTCGCGATCACCAGGGAAGACCAGTTCCCCTCGGTCACGCTCAGCTTCAACCTCGCGAAGGGCGCATCGCTCGGCGCCGCCGAGAGTGCGATTCGCGGGGCGGAGCGGACGCTCGGCGTGCCGGATACGGTGAGCGGCCAGTTTTCGGGGGCGGCGGCGGCGTTCGAAACCTCGCTCGCGCAGGAGCCGTGGCTGATTTTCGCCGCCCTCGTCGTCATCTACATCGTGCTCGGCGTGCTCTATGAAAGCACGATCCATCCGGTGACGATCCTGTCCACCCTGCCCTCGGCCGGGATCGGCGCGCTGCTCGCGCTGATGCTGTTCGGCGCGGATTTCACCCTGGTGGCGCTGGTCGGCATCGTGCTGCTGATGGGCATCGTGAAGAAGAACGGCATCATCATGGTCGATTTCGCGATCGAGGCCGAGCGCACGCGGGGGCTGAGCCCGGAAGCGGCGATCACCGAGGCGGCGATCCTGCGGTTCCGCCCGATCATGATGACGACGATGGCGGCCCTGCTCGGCGCCGTGCCGCTGGTGCTTGAGGGCGGCGCCGGCGCCGAGCTGCGCGCGCCGCTCGGCATCACCATCATCGGCGGCCTGCTGGTCAGCCAGCTGCTCACGCTGTTCACGACACCGGTGATCTATCTCGCGATGGACCGGCTGCGGCCGGCGCGGCGGGGAGAGCCGGCGGCGCAACCCGATCCGGCGGACTAGGCGGTGAACGTCTCGGCGATCTTCATCCGGCGGCCGATCGGCACCACGCTGCTCGCCCTCGGCATCCTGATCGCCGGGATCATGTCCTACCTGCGGCTGCCGGTGGCACCGGTGCCGAGCATTCCGATTCCGGCCATCGTCGTCTTCGCATCCGACCCGGGGGCGTCGCCGGCGGTGATGGCGAGCACCGTCGCCGCCCCGCTCGAACACGCGCTCGGCACGATTCCGGGACTGAACGACATCCGCTCGCAGAACTCGGTGGGGTCGACATCGGTTATCGTGCTGTTCAATCCGGGGCCGGATATCAGCGTCTATGCCCATGCGGTGCAGGCCGCGATCAACGCGGCTCTGCCCGACCTGCCCTCCTCGATGCCGCGGCGGCCCTATTACAAGGAATTCAACCCGGCCTCGCGCCCGGTGATGACGCTGGCGCTCACCTCGGAGACGATGAGCCTCGGGCAGATTTACAACGTTGCCGATACGGTGCTGGACCAGCGGCTGGCGCAGGTGCCGGGGGTGGCACAGGTCGGCATCTATGGCGGCGGGTCGCCGGCGGTGCGGATCCGGCTGCATCCGCAGGCGCTGGCCGCCGCCGGGCTGACCAGCGCCGATGTCTACAACGCGGTGCGCAGCGCCAATGCGACCGAGCCGCTCGGCGTGATCGAGGGGCCGCACCGGGCCTGGACGCTCGTGGCCAACGGGCAGATCTCGACCGCCGCGCAATATCGCGACATCGTGCTGAAATCGGCCTCCGGCGCGATTCTGCGCCTGTCCGACGTCGCCTCGGTGATCGACGGCGTCGCCAACACGCAGCTTTCGGCCACGGCCAATGGCAGGCCGGCGATCACCATCGAGATCACCAAGACCGCCGACGCCAATATCATCCGCACGGTGGAGGGGATCCGGAAATTACTGCCGGACATCCGCACCTGGCTACCGCCTTCGGTAAAGCTGTCGATCCTGAACGACCGCACGACGACGATCCGCGCCAGCGTCGCCGACATCCAGATCACGCTGCTGATCACCATCATGCTGGTGCTGGTGGTGGTAACGCTGTTCATGCGGCGGCTGACGCCGACGATCGCCGCCGGCATCACCGTGCCGCTCTCGCTCGCCGGAACCGTGGCGGCGATGTGGGCGCTCGGCTTCACGCTCGACAATTTTTCGCTGCTCGCACTGACCGTCTGCGTCGGCTTCGTGGTCGACGACGCGATCGTGATGATCGAGAACATCGTCACCCAGCACGAGCGCGGGCTCACCGGCATCGAGGCCGCGCTGCTGGGGGCGCGGCAGATCGGCTTCACCGTCGTCTCGATCACCGCCTCGCTCGTGGTCGTGTTCCTGCCGCTGACGCTGATGGGCGGCATCATCGGCGACCTGTTCTACGAATTCGCGATGACGCTCTCGATCGCGATCCTGATTTCGGGCGTCATCTCGCTGACGGTGACGCCGATGATCTGCGGGCGGTTCATGGGGCGGACGCCGAAGGCGGGGCGCGATTCAGGGCCGGCCCGCGCGATCGACCGGCTCTATCGCCGCAGTCTCGATGCGTATGCGCGCAGCCTCGACTGGGCGCTGGCGCATCGCTGGCTGATGCTCGCGAGCTTCGCCCTCACTGTCGCACTCACGGTGTTTCTCTATGTCAGGGTGCCGAAGGCGTTCATTCCCGAGCAGGATTCGGGGCTGATCATCGGCCATACGATCGCACCATCCGACGTGTCGTTCTCGCGGATGAAACGGCTGGAGGGGCGTGTCGTCACGATCATTCTCGCCAATCCGGCGGTCGAGGCGGTCAGCTCGCGCATCGGTGTGGCCAACGGATTTTCCACCGCCAACCGGGGCCACATGTTCATCCAGCTCAAGCCGCTGTCGCAGCGCGGCGCCTCGGCGCAGGTGGTGTTGCGGCAGTTGCAGGCACGGCTGGCGCGCATTCCCGGAATCTCCACCACGATGTTCGTGGGGCAGGACCTGTTTTTCGGCGGCCAGTCGAATGGCGGGGAATACAGTTTCTCGATCGTCGATCCCTCGCTCACCGGGCTTGCCGATGTCACCGCCGAGATCGAGCGGAAACTGCGCACGCTGAAGCAGATCGGCAATGTCTCGACCGACCAGGACAAGGCACAGACCGAGATCACCGTCGCGATCGACCGCAAGGCGGCGGCGCGGCTCGGCGTCTCGATCGCGGCGATCGACGGCGCCTTGCAGAACGCCTTCGCGCAACGCCAGATTTCACGGATCTACGAGGCGCAGAACCAGTATTCCGTGATCCTGAAAGTGCCCGAAGGGCTCGATCGCTCGCCCGTGGACCTGCAGCACGTCTATGTCGCCGGCACGAACGGGCCGGTGCCGCTCGCCGCCGTCGCGCATGACGTGCGGGGCACGGCACCGCTCTCCGTCACCCATCTCGACGGGCTGCCGGCCGGGACGATCAGCTTCAACGTCGCCAAGGGTGCATCGCTCGGCCAGGCGATCGCGGCGGTGAAGCAGGCGATCGCCGAACTGCCGCTGCCGGCCGCGGTGAAGATCAGCTTCGGCGGCAACGCGCGCTATTTCCTGCAATCGCTGAGCACCGAGCCGCTGCTCATTCTCGCCGCTTTGGTCGCGATCTATATCGTGCTCGGCGTGCTCTACGAGAGCCTGGTGCAGCCGCTGACAATCCTCTCGACGCTGCCCTCCGCCGGCGTCGGCGCGCTGCTGGCGCTGCTGCTCACCGGCACGCCGCTCTCGGTCATCGGCATCATCGGCATTTTCCTGCTGATGGGGATCGTCAAGAAGAACGGCATCCTGCTGGTGGATTTCGCGCTGAACGCCGAGCGTGAGCACGGCATGACGCCGGCCGAGGCGATCCGCGCCGCCTGCCTCGAGCGGTTCCGGCCGATCATGATGACGACGCTGGCCGCGGCCCTCGGCGCCCTGCCGCTGGCCTTCGCGGTCGGCACCGGCGAGCAGCTGCGCCGGCCGCTGGGCATCGCGGTGATCGGCGGGCTGATCGTCTGCCAGGCGCTGACGCTCTACACCACACCGGTGATCTATCTCGCGGTCACCGGGTTCGGCCGGCGCCGGGCGCGGCGGCTGGCGACCATGCCGGCGGAATGAGGGCCGGTCAGCCGGCGATCTGCATCTCCCGCGCCTGTTCGAGCGGCCAGCGCGGCCGGCAGCGCGCGCCGAGCGGATCGGCGCCGCCGCCGGCGCGCAGGCGCTCGATCGCCGCCCAGGCGACCATGACCGCATTGTCGGTGCAGAGGCGGAGCGGCGGCGCCGCGAGCGGCAGGCCGGCCTCGGCCGCGACGCTGCCCAGCGCGGCGCGCACTGCCTTGTTGGCGGCGACCCCGCCAGCGACGACGACCGCTGTCGCACCCGGCAGCATGGCGAGGGCATGGCGCAGCCGGTCGGCCAGGGCGGCGACCACCGCGGCCTGGAAGGCGCGGGCGAGATCGGCGGCGAAATCGTGCGGCAATTCGCCCTCCTTCTGGCGGGCGATGAGCTGGGCGACCGCGGTCTTCAGGCCGGAGAAGGAAAAATCGCAACCCGGCCGGCCCAGCATGGGGCGCGGCAGGCTGAACTGCCCGTCCCGCCCCTCGGCGGCGAGGCGTTCCAGCGCGGGGCCGCCGGGATAGGGCAGGCCGAGCAGTTTCGCCACCTTGTCGAACGCCTCGCCGGCGGCATCGTCCAGCGTGGTGCCGAGCCGGCGGTAGCGCCCCACCCCCTCGACCGCGATCAGCGCCGTGTGCCCGCCGGAGACGAGCAGCAGCAGATAGGGGAAATCCGGCCTGGTGCCGCCCGCATCCGGCAGGCGGGCGGTGAGCGCATGGGCCTCGAGATGATTGATCGCGAGGAAGGGCACGTTGGCCGCCAGGGCCATGCCGCGCGCGGTGTTGGCGCCGACGATGAGGCCGCCGATCAGGCCGGGCCCGGCGGTCGCGGCGATCGCGGCAAGGCCGGATGGCGCGGTGCCCGAAGCGGCCAGCGCGCGGCGGATCATGTCCGGCAGGAGGGCTAGATGCGCGCGCGCGGCGATTTCGGGAACCACGCCGCCAAACGGCGCGTGATCGGCGATCTGGCTGGCGACGAATTCGGCGCGGATCCGCCCCGCACCGTCTAGCACGGCGCAGGCGGTCTCGTCGCACGAGCTTTCGATCCCGAGAACGAGCGAGTCGGGGCCGAACCCGGCGAAACTTGCGGCTTTTCTTTCCATCCCGTTCCTTTTAAGCAGAGGAGATGGACCAGGAAAGCTCGTCGGGCGGCAAGGTCGCCCCCCATTCCGGCCGCCGCCTGCCCCTGCGGGTAGGCACGCGGGGATCGCCGCTCGCCGTTCGGCAGACCGACATGTTCCTCGCCGCGCTGCGCGAGATCTGCCCCGCGCTCGGATTCGCGCCGGATGCCTTCGCCCCCGAGATCATCAGCACGACCGGCGACCGGGTGACCGACCGTCCGCTCGCCGAGATCGGCGGCAAGGGATTGTTCGCCAAGGAAATCCACGAGGCGCTGCTGGACGGGCGAATCGATTTCGCAGTGCACAGCCTCAAGGACCTGGAAACCACCCTGCCCGATGGCATCATCCTCGCCTGCACGATGAAGCGCGAGGACGCCCGCGACGCGTTGATCCTCGCCGATGGATTAGGCGCGGCGAAGGTGGGCGACATCTGGGCGAGCCTGCCGAAGGGCGCGCGGGTCGGAACCTCGTCGGTACGGCGGCAGGCGCAGCTGCTGCATGCGCGGCCCGACCTGCAGATCGGCCTGCTGCGCGGCAATGTCCGCACCCGGCTCGACGCGGCGCGCAATGGCACGTTCGATGCAACGCTGCTTGCCCTCGCCGGGCTGCGGCGCCTCGGCTTCGAGGAAGAGGTGAGTGCGGCGGTCGACCCGGAGGCGATGGTGCCGGCGGCCTGCCAGGGAATCGTCGGGATCACGGTTCGCGCGGCGGATACGCGGCTCGCCGAACTGCTCGCCGCGATCGAGAACCACGAGGCGAAGGCGGTTTCCAAGGCGGAGCGGGCGCTGCTCGCCGCACTGGACGGCTCCTGCCGGACGCCGATCGGCGGATATGCGCGGCTGCTGCCGGATGGCAACCTGCATCTGACCGGACTCACCGCGCGACCGGATGGCAGTTTCCTGCTCAAGCGCAGCGAGACGGCGAACGCTGCCGACGCGGTGCGGCTGGGTGCGGAACTCGGCGCCTCGCTGCGGCGCGACAGCCCGTCCGACATCTTTCTTGACTGAGACCGGCGCAACTGGTCCGCTTACCGTATTGGTGACCCGCCCCGAACCCGGCGGCAGCGCCACCGCCGCCGCCCTGCGGGCGGCAGGTCATGTTCCGGTTCTCGCCCCCTGCCTCGAGATCGAGGCGCTGCCGGCGGCGCTGCCGCCGTTGGTGGACGCCATTGTGGTCGCGAGCGCGCAGGCGCTGCCCGGATTGCCGCCAGCCCTGCGCGCCGTGCCGCTATTCGCGGTGGGCGATGCCACCGCCGCGCGGGCGCGCGCCGCCGGGTTCATATCCGTTGCCAGCGCCGCGGGAACGGCGCAGGAACTGGCGGAGCTAGTGGGCGCGCAGCTCGACCCCGGCGCGCGGCTGTTGCTGGCCTGTGGCGCGGGGCACAGCCTGGGCCTCGCCGCCGATCTGCGCCGCCGCGGCTTCCGGGTGACTCGCCGTGTGGTTTACCGCTCGCGCCCGGCCCGAGAGCTCGACACGGCGGCGCGGGCAGCGCTCGAAGCCGGCGAGGTCGACCGGGTGATGGTATTTTCGCCCGCGAGCGCGCGCAGTTTCGCCGCCCTCGTCACCGAGGCCGGGCTCGACCGGGCGCTGGCCGGCGCGATTGGCGTGGCGATCAGCCCGGCGGCGGCAGCCCCGCTCTCCCGCCTTCCATTTCGCGAGATCCGCAGCGCGGTTTCACCCGATCAGGATCACATGTTACCCTTGTTGCCATGAGCGAGCACGACCCGAATCACACCCCGCCCGAGTTCTCCGCCACCGCCGATCCGGCGCCAGCCGCAGCGCCTGAGCCCCAGGCTGCCGAACCAGCGGCAGCACCGGATGCGGCGGCCTCGCCCCGGAACCAGCGCAAGGCCATCGGCCTTGCGGCGGTCGCGATCCTGCTGCTTGCGGGCGGCGAACTCTTCCTGCTTCGCGCCCAGCTCGGCGCGGCGGGGCAATCGGCCCGGATCGACCAGCTCTCGACGCGGATCGGCGCGCTGCGCGGCCGGGTCGCGACGCTTGAGCAGAAACTCGCAAGTGTTGCCGCAGCCGAGAACAAGCCGGCGCCCGCCACACCCGCACCGGCCCTGCCCGCCGATCTCGCGGCACGGATCGGCAAGATCGAGACGAGCATCGCGGCACTCTCGACCACCACCCTCGCCGATCATGCGGCGGTGACGCGGCTGCGCCAGCAGAGCGGCGACCTGCCGGCGCTGGTGACGAAGGCGAAGACCCTCGCGCTGCTCGCGCAGGCGAGCCTGAACCTGCAGAACGGCCTCCCGCTCGGCGAGATTCCCGGCGCGCCCGCGGCGCTTGCCATCTATGCCACGGCGAAGCCGCCGACCCTTGCCGGCCTGAAGGCGAGCTTCGCGACCTATGCCGGGGCAGCTTCCGACGCCGCTGGCGACGCGGCGCAGCAAGGCGGGTTCTGGCAACGGGCGACCGCGCGGGTGGAAAGCCTCGTGACATTGCGGCATGGCGATACGGTTCTGGTCGGCAGCCCGGCCGAGGGCGTTCTGGGCAAGGCGCGGACGGCGCTGGCGCGCGATGATCTCGGTACTGCGGTGAATGACCTCGCGAAGCTGCCGCCGAAAGCTGCGACGGCGATGAAGCCCTGGACGGACGAGGCCGCCGGCCTGCTCGCGGCACGAACGGCGCTGGCCGCGATGGCGGAGAAGGGCTGATGCTGCGCGCCTTCCGCTTCGGCCTCGTCGCGATCGTCCTGCTCGGCGTCGCTTGGTATCTCGCCAGCCTGCAGGGGCATGTCACGGTGGAGATCGGCAGCTATGCCGCCAGCGCGTCGACGCCGGTGGCGATCCTGCTGCTGGTGTTTCTGGTCGCGGTGGCGATCGTGGCGCTGGGCCTGCTACGCGGCGCGCTCGGCCTGCCCCGGCGGGTGGCGGCGAAGCGGAGCCGGGCGCGGCGTGACGCCGCCGACGCCGCCTCGCTACGCGCGCTCGCAGCCCTTGCCGCCGGCGATATCGGCGCGGCCTCCGGTCATGCGCGAACGGCGCGGCGCCACGCGCCCGATGCGCCGCTGCCGCTTTACGTGAGTGCTGAAACGGCACGGCAGAGCGGCGATGCGACGATGGCGGAGGCGCTGTTCGCCGATCTCGCCAGACATGGCGATGCCGGATTTCTCGGCTGGCGCGGCCTGCTGACCGCACGGCCGCTGCCGCAGGACGACGAGGATGGGCTCGCACTTGCCGCCGAGCGGGCGCGCAAGGCCGCCGCGTCCTATCCGAGTTCGGGCTGGCTGCGCGAACAGCGCGTGCGGATCGCGCTGGGACAGGGCCGGTTCGGCGAGGCGGCCCGGCTTGCGACCGATGCGCCGGCGCGCGCGGCGCTGGCCATCATGGCATCGCGCGAGCAAGGCGGCGAGCCGCTCGCGATCGACTGGGCGCGGGAGGCGGTGCGCGCGGCGCCGGAACTCCCGGAAGCTTATCTTGCTTTGTATCAGGCGCGGGCGAAGGCCGGGCAGACGTGGCGGGCCAAGCGGGTCTTGAAGCGCGGATGGCGCCTTGCCCCGCATCCCGATCTTGGCGAGGCGTGGCTCGCGGAGATAAGCGCGCCGCTGGAGCGAGCCGCTGCCGCGGCACGGCTGGCGGCGGTCAATCCGGGACATCCCGAGAGCGAGGCCCTGCTGGCGCGCACCGCCCGCGCAGCGAGGCTGACCGGCGAAGCCGAGCGGCACGAACGGCAGAGCGGCGGCAAGGGTGCCTGGATCTGCAAATCCTGCGAGACCGAGCACGAGGCCTGGCAGCCGACATGCCGCAAATGCGCCGCCATCGGCTCGCTCGGCTGGGTGCGGCACGGCACCGCGGCGCCTACGCCTCCCCTGCTGCCGGCACCGCAACCGGCGGGGTGACCCGTCGCCGCCGGGCCGGCGGGGAGCG
Source organism: Acidiphilium sp. C61 (assembly GCF_905116885.1). Lineage (NCBI taxonomy): Bacteria > Pseudomonadati > Pseudomonadota > Alphaproteobacteria > Acetobacterales > Acidocellaceae > Acidiphilium > Acidiphilium sp. C61. Next base: position 862,712 of record NZ_CAJHNI010000005.1, read on the forward strand.
CTCGATTCCGTAATGCAGTATTGCGGCGAGGAGAAGCGAGCCGATAAGCGTCGCTCCGCCCCAGAGCAGGCCGAACAGGGTGGGATGACCCGCAAGCCGGGGGCCGAGCAGGAGCGCCAGCGCCCGGCCGAGGGGTTCGTTGACCAGATAAAGCGGGTAGGAGACCAGCCCGAGCCACAGGATCGGGCGGGCACCGAGGGCGCGTGCCAGCGGCCGGAGCGGCCGCGAGGCAGGAAAGCGCTGCGCCGCGATCGCCGCCGCCCAGCCGAGCGGCGGCAGGGCTTTCGCCACCCTGCCCCAGCCCGCACCATGCGTGGCGCCGAGCGCCATGGCGACGATCAGGAGGGCTGCGAAAAAACGCCCGGCCCCCTCCCCTGCGCGCCCGCCCTGCCAGAATCGCGCGGCGGCGATGCCGAGGGCGAAATAGACGGCTTCGTTCGGCAGAAACGCCCGGCTGAAACGCCAGGGCAGCGGCACGCAGGAAGCGTAGAGTCTGGCGAGCACCGCCAGCGCAACGAAGCTGAGGGCGAGGCGCACGAGCGCGCGATCGCTGCCGTCGAACCCGCAGGCGAAGATGGCGATCGCAGCGTAGAACTGCCATTCGGTGGAGAGGCTCCAGGCCGGGCCGAGCAGGGCATAGGGCGCATCGGGCAGCGCCGCATGCGGAAGCGCGCCATGCACAAAGGCAAGATGGGCCAGCACTTCGAGACCGGGATGCGGTGGCGGACCCGCGGGCCAGATCGCCCGCGCTGGAGCATGCGGCGCGATCCAGTTCATGGCGCCGTAGGGCGAGCCGGCCGCGAGCATCAGCACCGCGGCGCCGGCCAGCACGACGAGATAGACCGGCAGCAGCCGCCGCGCCCGCGCCGCGAGGAATCGCCGCCGATCTCCGCCGAACCGCGCGAGGGATTGCACAATCACCAGCCCCGACAGGGCAAAGAACAGCTCAACCGCGGCAAGACCGTGACTGGCTAACGCTTGGGCGAGGCGCATGGCAAGCGGCGGCAATGGCAAGAACGGGATCATGTGACCCGCTGTGACATAGATCGCGAGCACGCCGCGCAGACCGTCGAGCCGGACGAGCCTGCCCATTGGCCGGTCTGAGATATGTTCGTTCCGCGCCAGCATGGCGCGGAGGATATAACAACTTCAGATTGTATTGAACAGGAAAATCACAGCCGGCGGCGGCCCAGCAGCGCGTGATAGGCGACCAGCACGATCACCGCGCCGACCACGGAGACGAACAGGCTGTAGAGAAATCCGCCGCCCGGCGCGAAACCGAGGGTGATGAAGATCTGCCCACCGACCAGCGCGCCGACGATGCCGAGCACCATGTCGAGAACCGGGCCCTTGCCGGCGTTGTCGACGATATGGCTCGCGATCCAGCCGGCGATCAGGCCGAGAATGATGAAGCCGATCAGATGCATGGGCGGGTATCCTCCTGGTGGATGCGGTTCAGGACATGGGACGGCGCGCCGTGGCGGACAAGCCCGCCGGTCAGCGCAGTTCGCCGGAGACCGGTTGCAGCCGGCGTGCTTCGATCCCCTGCCAGGCGAGCAGGACGGGCACCGCGATGACGAGGTCGCGCGCGCGCCGCAGCAGCGAGACCGAGAGCGCGATGTCCGGCGGAATGCCGAACACGGCGCCGAGCAGCGTGTAGGCCGCTTCCTGCACGCCGAGGCGGCCGGGGATGAAGAAACCGGTCGAGAGGATCGCGTGCAGCAGCGCCTCGATCACGAGGGCATCGCGGAGGGAGATGTTCTGGCCGAGGGCGCGGAAGGCGACGAAGGAGGCGATGCCAGTGCCGAACCAGCAAAGCAGGTGCATCGACGAGGCGGCGACCAGGCGGCGGCGGCGGGCATAGATTGCATCCAGCGCCGCTTGCAGCCGACCGATCCCGATGGAAGCGGCATCGGCGGACTGGCCGGCAATCCGCATCGCGAGGCCGCGGAACAGGCGGCTCATGCCCTTCTGCATCAGCAGGAAGATCGCGCCGGCGGCGAACGCGACGCCGAGCCCGATGCTCATCGGCCATACGAGGTCGCTGTGCGGCACCAGCGCGATCAGCAGGACCACGCCGATGGCGACGAACACCAGCTCGGCGAGGAATTCCAGCGTCACGTCCGCCAGGGTCGAGGCCGCCGCGTCGGCGAAGGCAACGCCGCCGAGGGCGATCGCCCGGCCGCCGATCACGAAGCCGCCGACATGCGAGAAGGGCAGGAATTCGCCGGCCGAGTCCCGCACCATCCGGCCCCAGTAGAGCAGGAGAAAGCTGCCGCCGTGGCGGCGGCGAAGCAACAGACGCCAGGCCACGGCCAGCCCGGCGATGATCACCATCTGCACCCCGAGATAGGCGGCGAAGCCCGAGAGGCTGACCCGTTCGAGCGCGTGGGCCACATCGCCCCAACCGAACCAGGCGATGGTGCCAGTGAACAGCAGCAGCCCGACCAGGCCAAAGACCGTGGGCCAGATGCCAAGGCGGCGGATCACGCGCGCGGGCTCCGCATGGAAGGCTGGGCAGATGGTGATCGCAGCACTGGTTTCTCGCACTCCCGGCGGGATAAAAATCGGCAGGTGGCGGCGGCTCGTGGACCGCCCAATCGCGCCCCCTTAGCAGATTGTTGCGGTTTGGGGTATCGTCTGTCGTTGCGAGCGGCACTTTGCTTCGGCGCGGCCGATCAAGTATGGCCTTGGTAGGCTTTCTTGATGGCAGGCATGAGCAACGATTCTTCCTTCCCTTCCGCAGCTTCTGCCCGCCCCGCCGACGACCGGCCGGTTCTGGTGACCGGCGCGACCGGCTTCGTCGGCGCGGCCGTGGCGCGGGCGCTGGCGCGACAGGGGACCCGGCTGCGGCTGCTGCATCGCGCGTCCAGCGACATGAGCAACCTCGCGGAGGTGCCAGGCGAACGAGTGGTCGGCGATCTCACCGATCCAGCGTCGCTCGCCCGGGCGGTCGAGGGCTGCGCGCACGTGTTTCACGTGGCCGCGGACTATCGTCTCTACGTACCCGATCCGGCGGCGATGCGGGCGGTGAACATCGACGGTACCATTGCCCTGTTCCGCGCGGCGCAAGCTGCCGGGGCGGGTCGCATGGTCTATACCAGCAGCGTCGCCGCACTTGGCCTGACCAAGGATGGCAGCCCGGCCGACGAGGCGACGCCGCATGCGGCGGAGGATCATGTCGGCCCCTACAAACGCTCGAAATACGAGGCCGAGCTGGCGGTGAAGCGTCTCGTCGGCGAAGGGCTGGATATCGTCATCGTCAACCCGGCCGCCCCGGTCGGGCCGGGCGACATCAAGCCGACCCCGACCGGCCGCATGGTGCTGGACGCGGCGCGGGGCCACATGCCGGCCTATGTCGAGACCGGGATGAACATCGTGCATGTGGATGACGTGGCCGAGGGCCATCTGCTCGCGCTGGCGCATGGGCGGCGCGGCGAGAGCTATATCCTCGGCGGCGAGAACCTGATGCTCTCCGAGATCGGGCGGATGATCACCCGGTTGGCCGGCAAGCCGCCGCCACGGGTGAAGCTGCCGATCGGCCCGCTGATGCCGGTCGCCGCCCTCATGGAGGCCTGGGCGCGGATCTCGGGCCACGAGCCGCTGATGACACGTGACATGCTGACCATGGCCCGCAAGCGGATGTTCTATTCTTCGGACAAGGCACAGCGGGAGCTTGGCTATCGCGCCCGCCCGGCAGAAGCGGCAATGCGCGATGCGCTGGCCGATTTCTGCCGGCGCGGTAAGCTGCCGAGCCTCGCCTTCGACCCCGCGGGAGCGGCTTCATGACCTTCGTTGCGGTGCTGGCGCTGCTGGCGTGGATCTATCTCTATCTGCTGCATGGGCAGTTCTGGCAGAGCGGGCCGGAACTCGCCCCAGCGCTTCCGGCGGCAACGGTGCCGGTGGACATCGTCGTGCCAGCGCGCGACGAGGCGGAGACCATCGCGCCGGTGGTGCGCTCGCTGCTCGCACAGGAGTATGACGGGAAATTCCGGGTGATCCTGGTGGATGACGGCAGCACCGATGGCACCGGCGACATCGCCGCGCGGGCGGCCGAGGGCGATCAGCGTTTCGTGCTGCTGCGCGGCGGCGACAAGCCGGCCGGCTGGTCGGGCAAGCTCTGGGCACTGGAGCAGGGCGTGGCGCAAGGCACGGCGCCGGTATTGCTGTTCACCGACGCCGATATCGTTCACGATCCGCGGCACCTCGCGACGTTGGTGGCCCGGCTGGCAAGGCCGGAGCGCGGCGCGCGGCTCGACTTGGTCTCCGAGATGGTGCGGCTGAACTGCGAGAGCGCGGCCGAGCGCGCGCTGGTTCCCGCCTTCGTGTATTTCTTCCAGATGCTCTACCCGTTCGCACGGGTGAACGACCCGCTCGATGGCACCGCCGCGGCGGCCGGCGGCACGGTGCTGATCCGGCGCGATGCGCTGGAGCGGGCCGGCGGCCTCACGCAGATGCGCGGCGCGCTGATCGACGACGTGACACTGGCGAGCCGGATCAAGCGCGGCGGTGCCGTGTTCCTCGGGCATTCCGGCCTCGCCCGCTCGATCCGCCCCTATCGGCGGCTTGCCGATATCCGGGCGATGATCTCGCGCACCGCCTTCACCCAGTTGCGCTATTCTGCGCTGCTGCTCGCCTTGACGCTGGTGGGGCTCGCGATCGTGTGGCTCGTACCGCCGATCGCGCTTTTCTCCGGTGACGAAGACGCTGCGCTGTGCGGGCTGATCGCCTCCCTGCTCGCGGTGCTGAGCTACCAGCCGACGCTGCGGCGCTACGGCCGCGGCTGGTACTGGGCGCTGGCGCTGCCGCTGATCGCGCTGGTCTATATGGAGGCGACGTTCGCTTCTGCCCTGCGATACTGGCGGGGCACCGGCGCGGCCTGGAAGAACCGCGATTACGGTGCCGGCGGATGAGTGAAGCCGCGAGCATCGAGCAGGCGTCGGGCAAGGACCGGGGCGATGAGAATTTTCCGGTCGGCTCCTGGCTGATCCGCGCCGGGCTGCGCCGGCATGTGCATGCCTATTACGCCTTCGCCCGCAATGCCGACGACATCGCCGATCATCCCGATCTGGCGCCGGCGGAAAAGATCGCCCGGCTCGACGCGATGGAGGCGGTGCTGGATGGCGACGATCCGGCGCGTTCCCCCTCGGCCGCGCGGCTGCGCGAGAGCCTGGCGGCGACAAAGGTCGATTCCGTCCATGCCCGCGAATTGCTGGTCGCGTTCCGGCAGGATGCAACCAAGACGCGCTATGCGAGCTGGGACGAGCTGATGCAGTATTGCCGATACTCGGCGGCACCTGTCGGCCGCTACGTGCTCGACCTGCACGGCGAGGGAAGGCAGAGCTGGCCCGCCTCCGATGCGCTGTGCGCCAGCCTGCAGGTGCTCAACCACCTTCAGGATTGCGCGAAGGATTTCAACGCTCTCGACCGTTCATACATCCCGGGCGACTGGTTGCAGGCGGTCGGGCTCGGGCCGGATGCCGTCACCGCCGCGGCGACACCGCCGGCGCTGCGCTCGGTGTTCGACGCGATGCTGCAAAGGACGGCGGAGCTGAACGCGAAGGCGGCGCATCTGCCGGGCTTCGTGATGGCGCGCGGGCTGCGGATCGAGACCGCGATCATCGTCGGCCTCGCCCGCCGGCTGCATCGCCGGCTATCGAATGAAGACCCGCTGGCCGGGCGGGTGAAGCTGCTCCGGCGCGATGCCGCGGGCGCCGTGCTCGCCGGGCTGGCCAGGCTTGTATGATATTGCTTGTGTGATGTTGCTTCTGTGATGTTGATGACGCCCGATCCCACTCTTTTCGCCGAGGATGCCGCGACCGTTGCCGCCGCCACGCGCGCCGCCGGCACCTCGTTCTATCGTGGCATGAGCGTGCTGCCGGCGCCGCGCCGCACCGCGATGTATGCGATCTACACCTTCTGCCGGGTGGTGGACGACATCGCCGACGAGGAGGCGCCGCTCGCAGCCAAGCGCGACGGGCTGGATGCCTGGCGCCGGCGGATCGACGCGCTGCCCGAGGGCGGCGATGACGCGGTCACCCGCCTGCTGCGCGATGCCTCGCTGCGCTACGCGCTGCGGCGGGAGGATTTCCACGCGATCATCGACGGGATGGAGATGGATGCCGGCGCGCCGATCATCGCACCCGACATGGCCATGCTCGATCTTTATTGCGACCGCGTGGCTTCGGCGGTGGGGCGGCTGTCGATCCGGGTGTTCGGCGAGGTTTCGGCCCAGGGCGACAGGGTCGCGCATCATCTCGGCCGGGCCCTGCAACTGACCAACATCCTGCGCGATGTCGGCGAGGATGCCGCGCGGGGGCGGATCTATCTGCCGCGCGAGGCGCTGGAGGCCGCGGGGGCGGCCGCCGATCCGGCAACGCTGCTGGCCGATCCGGGACTGAAGCGGGCGATGGCCGAGATCGCCGGGCTGGCGGAGCAGCATTTCGCCGAGGCCGAGGCCGCGATGCGCGGCTGCGATCGCCGCGCGGTGCTGCCGGCGCGCATGATGGCGGACGCCTATCGGCCGCTGCTCGGCGTGATGCGCGAGTCGGGCTTCGCCCATCCTGAGCGTCGGCCGAGCCTGCCCGCCTGGCGCAAGCTGCGCCTTGCCGCCGAGCTTATCATCCGGACCGACCGGCGACGATGAGCCGCGTCCATGTGATCGGCGCCGGCATGGCAGGACTGTCCGCCGCGACCGCCCTTGCCGCGCAGGGACGGCAGGTCGTGCTCTACGAGGCGGCGAAATGGGCGGGGGGGCGCTGCCGCTCCTATGACGACGCCGCCCTCGGCTGCCGGATCGACAACGGCAATCACCTGCTGTTGTCGGGCAACCGCAACACCATGGCCTATCTGCGCCGGATCGGCGCGGAGAACACGTTGACCGGGCCGGACCGGCCGCTGTTTCCGTTCATCGATCTCGCCTCGGGCCAGGCCTGGACGCTACGGCTGAACCACGGAAAGCTGCCCTGGTGGGTGCTGCGCCGGGACTGGCGGGTGCCGGGGACGAATCCGCTTGACTATCTCGCACTCCGCCGGCTGGAGCGTGCCGGACAAGATGATCTCGTCGTCGGAATGCTGGGCGGACTCGGCATGCTGTATGACCGGCTGCTCGAACCGCTGGCGATCGCCGCCCTCAATACCAAACCGGACATCGCCTCCGCAGCACCGCTGGCGGCCGTGGTGCGGGAGAGCCTCGCGCGCGGCGGTGCGGCGACCATGCCGCGCATGCCGGAGGTCGGGCTTTCGGAGAGCTTCGTCGATCCCGCCCTCGCCTATCTGCGCGCACGCGGTGCCGAATTGCGGTTCGGCGCGCGCATTGCCGGGCTGACGATGGCGAATGGGCGGGTGAGCGGCCTCGCCGGCCCGAATGTCGATGAGATCATCGGCGCGGAGGATGCGGTCATACTGGCGACGCCGCCCTGGGTCGCGGCCGAACTGCTGCCCGGGCTCGCGGTGCCGCAGATGCACGAGGCGATCGTCAACCTGCATTTCCGCGCTGGAATCGCTCCGGGGCCGGCCGGGTTCTACGGGCTGGTCGGCGGCACCGCTGAATGGGTGTTCGAGAAATCGGAGGTCGTGTCGGTCACGATCAGCGCGGCCAATGACCGGCTCGGGCAGGACACGGACGAACTCGCCGCCGAGGTCTGGGCCGATCTCCGGCGTGGTTTCGGGCTGCCGCGGACGATGCCGCCCTATCGGGTGGTAAAGGAAAAACGCGCGACCTTTGCCGCAACGCCGGCGCAGCTTGCCCGGCGGCCCGGCACACGCACCGCACTCGCTAACCTGAAACTCGCCGGCGACTATACCGCGACAGGCTTGCCCTCGACCATCGAAGGGGCGATCCGGTCGGGCGAGTCGGCCGCGCAAGAGAGCTGACCGCACCTTTCGGGTTTGTGGAAACCCGAAAGGTGCTGGCGGGCGCGTGCTTCGCGTTGCAATGCAGCAACATTCCGTTTCAAGCGAAAAATCAGGGATTTAGACTTATTCGATGCGTTTTATCAACGAACTCCTGGCGCACCGGGAGCTTTGCAAATCTGCAACACTGGTCGCGGGTTAGTTCGCCGCCCCGGTAATCCGGCTATTTTTGCTTGACCGTCGGTGACTTAACCGGAATGCTTGTAACCGGGGCAAAAGTCCGGGCGGGGAATGATTTTTTGCTTGCGCGGTCACGGTTGGGACTGATTCAAACTTTGGGTGACCGAGCCGTCCGACTTTGATGATCTGCCTGCGAGTGAGCTGAAGCATATGGTGCTTCAGCTTCTGGCGGAGAACGCGGAGCAGGCGCGTCAGATTGCGGCGTTGCGTGAGGAGGTCGCGCGTCTGAAGGGGCTTAAAGGCCCTCCCGACATCAAGCCGCCGAGCCGGCCGAGCGGGATGGAGCGCGCGACGTCGCCGACGCGGGCGCCGGGCGGCAAAGGTCGGGGCAAATTCACGCCCCGGATTGGCATCGAGGAGCGGGTCATCGCGGCGGATGCACCGGCGGGCTCGCGGTTCAAGGGATATGAGAGTTTTCTGGTTCAGGATCTGGTTCTGCGGGCGCGAGCGATCCGCTACCGGCGGGAGCGGTGGGTGACGCCGGCGGGCCGGACGATCGTTGCGCCGCTGCCGTCGGGGGTGGTGGGGCATTTCGGCGCGGAACTGCGACGCTTCGTGCTGATGCTGCATCACCAGGGGCAGGTGACGGTGGAGCGGCTGACGGCGCAGTTGCGGGCCTTTGGGGTGGCGATCTCCAAGCGGCAGGTGCTGCGGCTGCTGATCGAGGGACAGGAGGGTTTCCTTGCGGAGAGCCGCGACGTCCTGCGGGCGGGACTTGCGACAGCGGCTTGGGTGACGGTGGACGACACCGGCGCGCGGCATGCCGGGCGGAACGGGTTCTGCACCCATGTCGGCAATGACGATTTCGCCTGGTTCGGCACGAGGGAGAGCAAGAGCCGGCTGAACTTCCTCGACCTGCTGCGGGCCGGGCACACCGACTATGTCGTCAACGACGCGGCACTCGCCTACATGCGCGGGCGCGCGCTCGCTGGCCCGGTGATCCGCACTCTTGCCGACGCCGCGGCGAAAGAGTTCGCCGATCATGCGGCCTGGCAGGCGCATCTGGAGCGGCTTGGCATCAGCGTGCTCAAGGTCCATCCCGACCCGGTCCGGATCGCCACCGAAGGTGCGCTCTGGGGTGCCGTCCGGGACCACGGGTTCCTGAATGACACCGTCATCGTCAGCGACGACGCCGGACAGTTCGTGGTCGGCAGGCACGCGCTGTGCTGGGTCCACGCCGAACGATTGGTGCACAGGCTCGACACTTTCACCGAGCGACATCGGGCCGCGCAGGCGCATGTCCGCAATCTGATCTGGTGGTTTTACGCCGATCTCAAGGCCTACCGTGCCGATCCCACGCGACGACGCCGAAGCGAGTTGCGCGTCCGCTTCGATCGCATCTTCCGAAGACGCACCGGTTTTGCCACTCTCGACCGCCTGCTTGCACGCCTGCACGCCAACAAGGCGGAGTTGCTGACCGTGCTCGACCGCCCGGAGATCCCGCTCCACACCAACGGCTCCGAGCGCGACATCCGCCTGCACGTGACCAGGCGCAAGATCAGCGGCGGCACCCAGGCCGTCCTCGGCCGCGACTGCCGCGACGCTTTCCTCGGCCTCATGCGCACCACAACCAGGCTCGGCTTCTCGTTCTGGGACTATCTCGGCGATCGCCTCCACGTCCCCGATCAGGCCGCCGTCCCCTATCTCCCGGATCTGCTCAGGGCCCGCGCCCACCAGGCTTGAACAAAATCGCCCGGGATTCTGCCCCGGTTACGAATGCTTGACAGTAATTTGTAAGAGTCACGGCGCACAAGAATGGCGCCGGTATCGGGAGGCAACGGGAAACGGCATGCGCGCGTGCGGCATGACTGATTATCCGGGCGATCGTTCACGACGCGATCATGGGTCGCGCGCGATCGAGGCGAACCGGCGGATCATCGAGAAACTGCTGCAGCGCCAGCGCGATGCCGCCCATCGACGCCGCGGTGGCGCTCATTTCGGACACGACGATCTCGACATCGCGGTAGATCGCGGCGAGTGCGTTGGCTTCCAGGGTTTCCATCGCCGCGGGCAGCAGGAATGGCGCGAGCTGCGCGAGGCTGCCCCCGAGCACGATCCGGCGCGGGCTGATGATATTGATCAGGTTCGCAAGGCCAAGGCCGAGATGACGGCCGGCTTCGGCCATGACCGACCGCGCCACCGCATCGCCGGCCTCGCAGGCCTGGCGCGCCGCCGCGACATCGGCCGCGCGATGGCCGCGGGCGGCAAGATCGCCCAGGATCGCGCGTTCGGACACATAGGCCTCGAAGCAGCCACGCCCGCCGCAGCCGCACGGACGCCCGCCGGGAACGATTTTCATGTGGCCGATTTCACCGGCGAGCCCGTGCGGGCCGCGATAGAGCTCGCCCATCAGGTAGAGGCCGCCGCCGATGCCGGATCGGCCCATCACATAGATGAAATCGGCAATGTCGCGGCTGGCACCGAACAGATGCTCGGCAAGGGCCGCGGCCTTGACGTCGTTTTCGACGCGGACGGGGACTTTGATCCGTGCCGTGAGCGTGCCGGCCAGATCGAGGTCGCGCCAGCCGATATTCGGGGCGAACACGACACGGCCGCCGGTGGTAACCAGCGCCGGTACCGCAACGCCGACGGCGAGCAGCGTGCTGCGCGGCGCCCGCAGCGAGCGCAGGGCGGCGGTTATGCCGCCCCGCACGGCGGTGATCGCATCCTCGGGAGAGGTGCTGCCGGGCACGACGAGATCGCTGCAGGCAGCGCCGTCGATCGTCGAGATCAGGATGCGGATGGCATCGGGCTCGACGCCGATGCCGGCGAGATAGCCGGCACGGGGATCGAGGCTGAGCGCCGTGGTCGGCCGACCGGCGCGCCCGGTCGGCGCCTCGGTGTCGCGACGGACGATGCCGCCGGATTCGAGATTGCTGATGATGATGGAGATGGTCGCGGGATCGATACCCGAAATCTGCGAGAGCTTCTGCTGCGAGATGCCCGGATTCTGCCGGATCATGTGGAACAGCCGCGCCGAGTTGATGCGCCGGACCAGTGCCGAATTCACGCGCGCCCGGGTCATTCCCCCTCCCCTGGCGGCCGGATCATCGTGCCCCGCCGGGCTCGAAACCGACACCATGAATCTTTCTTGACATTGAAAACGCTCCTCTCTACTGGTTTCTTAAAGAGTAAAAATAATTCGTGCAAGCGACAGTCAGAGCGCACCGCACGGAGAACAGACAGGGACGGAACGATGCCGGTTGCGGCAATTGAACGACAGCCTCGGGTTTGCGGAGACCTGCGCGCGGCACAGCATCAGCGCGTATTCCACGCGGCATGGCCTGGCGCGGCCATCGCCACCGTCCACCCGCCGCAGATGGCGAAGCGGCGGGCCGGATCCGTGCGCACGGCGCGGATTTCGCCAGCAAAAAAATCTTTCAACATGGAGGTCCAACCATAATGCGAAACATCGGCAACCAGGCGGGCAATGCCCCGGCCCGGTCTGCGACGCGGAAGCTGCGCCACGCCGCATGCGCCGCGGGCGTGATCAGCCTTTTCGGTCTCGCACCGCTGGCGCACGCGCAAAGCCTCGGCGACGCGCTGCGGCAGACCACGTTCCAGGGCATGGTCGGCGCGATCCACTTCGACTATGGCAATAACGGTCATTCGAGCAAGAGCACGCACTCCTTCGCGATCGGCGGGCATCTGATCGCCCATACCGGCTCGTTCGACGGGTTCAGCGTCGGCCTCGGCGGGTACACCGCGCAGTCGCTCGGCCTGTACAGCAAGAACAACGCCAGCGACCGGGTGCATTATGACGGTGAACTCACCGGCTCGCATTACGGCATCCAGTCGTTTCGCCAGGCCTATCTGCAGTATCAGACGCCGAAAGTGGAAATCCGCTTCGGCCGCCAGCTGATCCAGACGCCCTATGCGAACCAGGATTACTACACGTTCAACCCGCGCGCCTTCATGGGCGTTGCCGGTGTCGTGAACGTGCTTGGCGATGGTTCCAACAAGGTCGATGCCGGGGCGCTGAGCCTCGATGGCGATCCGGCGGCGTTCAGCGTCTTCATGACGCGGATGTTCACCTATGAAAGCCGCTATTCCAGCTCCTTTGTCGCCAACAACCGCTATTCCGGCACCAAGCCGACCAACGGCTTCATCGCGATCGGCGCGCGGTATCATGGCGATGTGGGCTCGACCCAGCTGACGGCGCAGGCGTGGTATTACGACTTCTACCAGTACGCGCAGCTCGTCTATGGGCAGCTCGACCTTGTCCAGCCGCTTGCCAACGGCCAGGCCATTTTCGGCTCGGTGCAGGCGCTGACCGAAGGCAACTCGGCTGGCAATGCTTCGAGGATCATGGCGTTCACCAGCAACAGCTCGAACTCGATCAATGCCCATCTGTACGGCGCCAAGCTCGGCTATTCGTTCGGCGACGGCAGCATCGCGCTGATCGGCAACTATGCGCCGACCGAATACAACTCGTTCCATCATGGCGGCGTGCTCCACCCGTATAACGACAATACCGGCACGAGCTTCACCGACACGATGCAGAACGGCGTTCCGAATCTCGGGCCGGGCTATGCGTATGGTGTGACGACCAACTACGACTTCCTCAACAAGAAGCTGAAGGTTGGTGTTACGTATGTGCGCTACCTCGTCCGCTACGGCTATGGCGGCGATGCACAAAACTATACGAGCTATGCCGGCCCCTACAGCTTCCCGAATGCCAACTACATCCCGAACCAGCAACTCTGGGCGCTGGACGCGAATGCGTCGTACGATCTGTCCTCGATCCTCAAGGGGCTCTCGGTGGCGGAAGATACCGACGTGACCGTCGCGGAAAACCGGGCGGGCTATACGGGAACCGCGCATTACAACAACCCCTACTTCAGCAGCCGTTTCTACCTCGAATATAATTTCTGAGGTTTCCGGCGAACATGACGCGCCCGGGCCAACCGCCCGGGCGCTTTTTTTGCGCTGGATACGGTTCACGACAGAGCATGTATCGATCCCATCGGATCGGATGCCATGCTCTGTGGTATTGATCACTGCAGCAACTCTACCCGATCAGACGGAGTCATCTGATCGGATAGAGTTGCTCTTTTTATCGATATGATCGAGCACGACATCCGATCCAGAAGGATCGGAAAGTGCTCTAGAGATGCTGGCCGCGCTCCACCAGAAACTGCGCCGGCAGGACGTGCGCGTCGACAAATCGCAGTGTCATCAGACGGCCGTTCCAGTAGGGTGAAAAGCACAACGGCTGCTGCTTGCCTTTCAGGCTCCAGCACGCATCCTTTGAATTGACCGACTGGACGCCCGCCTCATCGACGACACGACCATCAGCGCCGACCAGCCGCATGGTGAGTTGGCCACTTGGCGCGACATAGATCGAGGTTCGCCCGCCATCCGCGAGCGGCCGATAGAGTGTGTTGCCCAGGGTCAGATGCAGGAAGCCGACTTTCGTCAGAGGCTGCCCGTAATTCGAATAGCCGTTCCCAAGGCCGGGACCGGATGCTGGTGCTACCGCGCTTGCGGATGTTGCGGCATGCGAGGGCGCAGGCTGCCCGCCGGTTTGCAGGCCATGGCCCGACATGCAGCCGCCCAGCGCCAGAGCAGGGATAAGCCATACGACATGGCGCAAGCCCGGCAGGCGCGGGAGACAGGAAGTGCTGAGACCACGTTCCGCTTGAAACATCTTCACTCTCATTCCGGTATCAGATCCGGCAGGTTATCGTTGAGCAGCGAACGCATTCGCTCGCACTCCCGTCGCCTCCGGCGCCGGAATTCAGTGGACAATATTCAGGCTGACATTGCCAGAAGATGCGGGATTCGGTGCGGATATCCGACCGGGCCCCACTTCGTCCCAAAGGAGGACGGCGTTGCCACCCTTCGATTGCGGCGAGAGCGACGGAGCGACCGACGGAATACCTTGCGCCGTGGCCGAGGACATCTGCTGAACCGAGAGCGGTGACAGCGGCAGGCCGATCTTCTGGATGGTGACGAGCTCGACATGATCGGCGGGCCGCCCTATCCGATCGATCCCCTGCGCCCGCGCAAGCCCGGGGGCAAGCGCGCCGAGGGCGACCGCCAGGCCGAGCAGGAGGCGCAAGAAAAGCGAATTGCCCGGTGCTCGGCAGAGTGGACTCACGTCTCTATGCATTTTTTGCATCATCGAATTCCATCTCACCGTGGCAACAGGGACTGTATCACATGGTTGGACTGGGCAGCGTTCACGAGTTGGGTCTGCATCCCGCTGATGTCGATGTTGAGCGTGCGGGTTTGCTGGATGATCTGGCCATTCACCGGGTTCTGGATCAGCGTCGACATTCCAGCGGAGCCGACCGTATTGGCAATCGTCGTATAAAGCTGCTGACCCGATACCCCACCGCCGTTGCCGCCCGCCTGCGGAACGAGGCTGGTGAAGGTCGTGCCCGTCGGCGTCGAACTCTGCGTATTGATCACGCCGGACGGGTTGGCCTTATTCCTGACATCGCTGAACGAGGAAACCGGCAGCGGGGTCTGGGACGTGGCGGAGAAACTCTGCCCGTTCAGGGCGCTGCTGACGGTGTCGGGCGCAACCTGGCGGAAGGCCGGCGAAATCTGCTGGGTCAGGTGATTGATGTCGCCTGAAAGGGTCTGCACAGCTTGGCCGTTGACCAGCGTCTGGATCGAAAAGCCGAAATCGATCCCGATGCCGCGATCATTGGGCAGCGAAAACCCGCCGCGCATGCCGGCAAGCGCCGTATCCGGCACAATGGCCATGCCGCGCGAGGGAAAAGCGGCGGCGCTGGTGGAAGCGGCAATACCCGGCGAGACCCCGCCGTGCGGACTGTCCGCGGCCGATGCCCGGCCGGGAGCGAGAGGCAGGAGACTGGCGGTACCCAGAAGCATGATCAGCATCGAGCGTGACATGACGCGCACCATTTCCCTAGAATGTATTTTGCAGCTGCCAGCCATTGGCCGGCAGTCCGAGATCGCGAAGCTGGAAGTGAGCCAGGGAGACCGGCGGCTGCGGCACAGCCTGCCAGACCGTCGGATTATTAAAGGCGAGCCTCGCCTGCGACAGATCGGAGGTGATGGCAAAGAAAATGCCACTCCACTGTTTCGCGAAGGTGGCGACCGGTTCTGCCCGCAGGCCAAGGCTGGGATCGGAGATCAGTACTTCGCCGTTGCTCACCCCGCGGACGAGAACGAAATGATGGTAGCCGTGATAGTCGATCAGAACGATCGCCGGCACCCGAATCTGGCTCAATTTCGCAAGGCTTGCCTTGAACCCGTTCGATGGAATGTGATGCCTTGCGAGATAGTTTTTCATGTCGAGCAGGGAAAAGCCGAGCCGGCGGATCTTCGCCTGGTCGCCATGCCGATACATGCTTTTGAAAACCGATTCCTCGGTGACCGGCACGTCATAGACATAAGTCAGCAATGTCGCGAGCGCCGCAGAGCCGCAGGAAAAATCGTATTTCTGATGCACCGTGCTGGTGAATTTCATGTCCTGCCAGCTGCGCACTTGCATATGTGTGCCGCTGATCGCGGTGTTGGGCAGGGCAAACTGCAAGGCATCAGCCCTGGCCTGCACGGATGCAAGGCAGGACGCCGCAATCAACGCCACGGTTCCGGCAAACCTGACAAACGTCCCTGACATCGCCGATCGCCCCCGACTGCAGCTCAGTGATTGAGCGTGATGTTCACGACCGTCGAGGTCTGGAACAGCGCGTTGTTGCCGGTATTCTGGATGACCGTGGTCAGCCCCTGATTGCCGGAAACCGAATTCGTGTTGGAAATCGTGCCGGTGGTGCCGGACGCGGTGTTACCGAAGGACGTTGCCGAAAGCTGGCTCGCCGGAATGTCCCGACCATGCGAGGCCGCCAGCGCCGAGGTGGACACCGGGGTGCCGAACAGATTGCCGCCGCCAGCTGCATATCCGGCAACCGGAAGTGCGAACACCGCCATCGAGATGATGCAAAATGCTTTGATTGTTTTTGCCATGGACGCCGCTCCTGAGGAAAATGCGTGCACACCCGCAGGGTGTGCACGCCAGGCTGACAGGCGGTATTAGCGAACCGCAGCCACCGAAACGGAGTTCTGGATCAGGCTGTTGGCGCCGGCATTCTGCGAGGCCTGGAGCACGCCCTGCGCACCGTTGAAGGAGCTGTCCATGTTCACCTTCGCCGAACCGTTCGCGAGGTTCGCGGTGTTGCAATAGACGCCGCCACCCTGCACCGCGACGGCAACCGCACCGGCCAGCGTGTTGCTGCTCGCGGCGGTCAGCTTCACCGTGCCGACAGCGGTCGAGTTCTGCATCAGGCTGTTCGCGCCGGAGTTCTGGTTGACGTTGATCACGCCATTGGCGTTGTTGAACGAACCATTATCGATCGTCGACGACGCGTTGCTGCTGTGTTCACGGGCATAATTGCCCGCAACGTAGCCGATGTTGCCCGAAGCGGCGAGCGAGCCGGCCAGCGTGCCTTCGGTGCCGTTGATCGGGCTAACCGCCGCAACAGCCGCGGAGTTCTGCAGCAGGCTGTTGTTGCCGGCATTCTGGTTCAGCTGGCCGACGCCATTGAAGCCCTGGTACGAGTTGCTGACCGTGGCGGACTGGGTCACCGTGCCGTCGTCATTGTCCCAGCCGCTGCGCGGGCCAACCTCGTCCTCGTTGCCCATCACGCCACCGTTATTGCCGGCGAGCGCAACCGCAAGGCCGCCACCAATCGTGTGGCTCCGGTTCGACGGGTTGTGAACATAAGCAAGGGCCAAGGTGTTCTGCAGCTGGCTGTTGGCACCCGCGTTCTGAGCCTGGTTCGAGACACCCTTGGTGCCCGAGTTGTAGGAATTGCTCAGATTGGCCGAGCTGGTCTGGCGGTGCATGTTGGCTTCGTTGCCGGCAACGTTGCCGGAATTGCCGGCGGCGGCCAGGGCAACATACGCATCGATGGTCATCGACTTGGTGGAATGACCACCATTCTTGCCGTTATGACCCGAGCCGCCATCGTCACCATTGCGGGCGAAAGCAATAACCGGGGTCGCTGCAATGATGGAAAGGGCCGCGCCCATCAGAAGAATTTTACGCATGACAATAATCTCCACTTCCCTAAGGGTTGGCCACGCCATTTTCTTTGACGAAGCCCTTGTTACATTCATTACAAACTGATTTTTCATTCAGCCTGTATTTTTTATCTAGCAACCATCGTGCCAAGTTTATTTGCTTTTTTATTTTATTTGTTTTCAATGATTTTTAGATTTTTTAAAGTATATTTAAACGTGAATACAATTATCTTGGCTGGAATGTTACGTATTGAGTTACGTCTTTGGTGTCGGGTCGGCGTAACAGTCATGATCGTACTGGCGGCATTCGTTACGAATGTCCTGGATTGTCTGATCGAGCTTGAACCTCTCGATCAGGCGGTAGATCGTCATTCTGGAAATGCCGAGATTCTCTGCAGCTTCGGTCAGGTTGCCGCCGCAGCGGCGGATCATGTCGACCAGCTCGCTGCGCCGCTCGGTATTTGAACGGCGTCGATCCGCACGAGGCCGCCGCACCGTGTCATTTGCCGGGCTCGGCGGCTGGATGGGCGCGGGTGCCGCGACCAGATCCGGAACGAAGCCGTCCTCCAGATCACCGACATCGATCACGTCATCGTCGCAGACCACAACCGCCCGCTGGATCGCAGCCATCAATTCGCGAATGTTGCCGGGCCAGCCGTAGGACAGGAGGCGACGCTGCGCCGCCTCGGTGAAATTCATCTCGTCCCGCCCCATTTCCGCGGCAAACTTGCGCAGGAAAAATAGCGCGAGCGTGAGGATGTCATGCCCACGCTCACGCAGCGGCGGGCTGTGGATCGTCAGCACCTTGAGGCGGAAGAAAAGATCGCTTCGGAACGTGCCCGCTTCGATCAGGCTGGCGAAATCCACATTGGTCGCCGAGACGATTCGTACATCAACCGGGATCTGATCGACCCCGCCGACCAGCTGGATCGTCTTTTCCTGAAGAACGCGCAGGAGATATCCCTGCATGTCCGCCGGCAGATGACCAACCTCGTCGAGAAACAGCGTGCCGCCCTGCGCCGCCTCGATAATGCCTTTCTTGCGGCTCACCGCGCCGGTGAACGCACCCTTTTCATAGCCGAACAGTTCCGACGCGATCAGCGTCGGCGGGATCGCGGCGCAGTTGATCACACGAAACGGACCGTGTGCCCGCGGTGAGCGATCGTGGATCGCGTGCGCGATCAGCTCCTTGCCGGTCCCTGTCTCGCCGGTGATCAGAACCGGCGCATCGCTCGACGCATATTTGCGGATCAGGTTGAATATCGTGCGAATTTGCGGGCTGTCGCCGACGATGCACCGCTCGGAGCCAGACTGGAGCACCGCGGCGATCTTGGCCTCGTCGATTTCTCTCTGCACATCGCTGCGCCCGCTCGTGCTGGAGGGAAAGGACCCACGATAGGCAGCGGCCGGAGATCTCTCAGAGTATCCCGTGCGTATCATTAAAAAGATTCTCCGGTCCCAAAATTTATGTTTAATCCTGTCCTCGTCTTAATAATTACGCGTCACTGATGACGCAACACATTTTATACGTGTGTGACAAATTAAGAGATAACTTTGAGTAGAATTCGGACGTATTTTCATATTTTTTTAGGAATATAACTTTCCCGAAACATCCGGAAAATAACACAATCGAAAGTTGTGTTACGTTGTCGTGACGCCGCAATGGTGTCGAATTTCACCATACGCGGCGCCAGGAAACACCAGCCTTCCCGCTGAAAATTAACTTAAATCAATATGTTGTTTAATTATCGAGATGGCATCAAAATTGCTTAGGGAAATTTTAGAACAGAAATCTCAATTTTTATCCGTATCTGCCGAGTGCAGATCAAGACAGGGCGAGGCAAACAATGAAACAAAAAACAAGAATTCTATTTGGGATATCGTCGGCCTTGATTTTCAGCGTGGCTGCGCACGCCGGGAATCAGTCGATCGAGAATTATATAAGTCTTGCCGCATCTCAGAATAATGCGCGCTTGATCCATAATTTCTCGAATGATGGTGGCGTCAATATCGCCGGACAGTGGCATTTCATCGCCTCTGCTGTGTCGAGCCGATCGTTCAACGAGAGCGCGGGGATTGGAACCAGCAGCCAGAATGCGGGCGCGAACAGCGTGCTGCAGAATTCGGTCTCGCTCGCGTATATTGCGTCCTGCGGGATCTGCGTCGGGCCGACGATCGGCGGGCATGGGGTGGTGATCGGCGCGGCCAGCAACATGGCGATTGCAGCCGGCAATCACGATTACCCCGGATATGGACAGGCAAACCCGGCATCCTCCGGCGGGCAGCCGGGAAATAATGGCGGTTCAGGGACCGGTACTGGTTCCAGTGGCGGAACCGGATCGGGGACCGGCACGGGAACCGGCGGCGGAACCGGGTCAGGGACCGGCACGGGCTCCAGTGGCGGGACCGGATCGGGGACCGGCACGGGAACCGGCACGGGTTCCAGCGGCGGGACCGGGTCGGGGACCGGCACGGGTTCCAGCGGCGGAACCGGGTCGGGGACCGGCACGGGAACCGGCGGCGGAACCGGGTCGGGGACCGGCACGGGTTCCAGCGGCGGAACCGGGTCGGGGACCGGCACGGGAACCGGCGGCGGAACCGGATCGGGGACCGGAACGGGTTCGAATACTCAAAGCGGAGGGACGCCGGCCAGTTACGGCCTGACCGCACAGGGCAGCGATCCCTTTGCCACCGTCAGCCAGTCGTTCAACAACGATGTCGGTATCTTCTCCATCAACCAGAACGGTGGTGCGAACAGCACGGTCCAGACAGCAACGACCGTGGCGGCGCTTCAAACCAAGGGATCGATCGGCGCCGCGACGGCCGCGGCAAGCGCACGGAATTCGGCGCATGCCCGGCGAAATACGTCCTACAGCATCGACACACCCACAACCTCGACAGTGCAGAACAGCATGGATCACTCCACCGGCGTGTTGAGCATTGCACAAAACACCGGATCGAATTCGATCGTGCAGAACGCAACGTCGGTCAGCTCCATCGACATGCAGAAGGCCAACACCCAGATGCTTGCCATGACCGCGGCGGCATCGTTCAACCAGGCATCGGTGAGCGGCAATTACGCGTCTTCGATTGACCAGACGAACGGGGTGTCGATGGACCAGTCCTTTAACGGGACTAGCGGCGTTCTGATGGCTGCACAGAATGCCGGTGCAAACTCCATCATTCAGAACAGCGTCTCCGTAGCGTCGATCCGCCCGTAAAGACGGCGCGGCAAGGGCTTTCCGGATCCGGCAGGATCCGGAAAGCAATCATGCGTCATGGCTGGAACTCACCGTGCCATGACGTACGACGATTGAGCAGCGTCAGAACGAAAAACGCGCAGGCCAACAGAGCGGCACCCAGAGCGGCGCCCGCGTAGATATCCCCGCGATCGGTCAGGGCGAAGACCTCGACCGGCGCTGTCACCCATTGCGGTGGATAGAGCATGATCGATGCGCCGAGTTCGCCCATCGAAAGGGCGAAGCCGAGCGAAAGTGCAGCAAGGATCTGCGGCAGAAGCAGCGGCAGCGTGATCGTGAGCAGAACCCGGGGCGGCGATGCGCCAAGCGAACCGGCAATCTCTTCGAGGCTGTGCGGCAGTCGATCGAGGCCCGCGCTGATCGTCGCATAGGCATAGGCCATGACCAGGACGACATGGGCAAGGATGACCAGGAGCACGGTTCCGTTGAGCAGGAACGGCTTGCGGCTGAAGGCGATCAGCATGGCAAGACCGATGGTCGAGGACGGCAGCGCGACCGGCAGGAAATAGAGCATGTCGAGCCCGCGGCGGAGGGAGGGTGGGCAGCCACGCACGACCAACGCCCCACCGCCTCCGAACAGAAGGGCAATGAACGAGGCGGCCACTCCCGTTGCGACACTGTGCAGCAGTGCCGCCCCCTGATCTCCCGCCGCCAGGGCGCGCGCGTGATGGAGCGTGAGACTGGACGGCAGCACCCCGTTCCATTGCCGGGTAAAGGCGGCCAGTAGCAGCAGGAGCAATGGCAGGCCGAAGATCAGGAAGAACAGCGTGGCCGTGGTAACAAGCGCGATTCGTCTTGTCGTCGGTTTGAATACCAGCATGCTCATGCGGCCAGCCAGGCACCGAGCCGGGTAAGAGCAAGACGGTAGAGCGCGAAGACGGCAAGCGAAATCACACTGTCGCAAACCGCGATCACGCTCGCACCCGCATAGTTGAATTGCTGCACCGCCTTGCCATAGATCAGCAACGGCAGGGTGATGACATTCTTGGCGCCCATCACCAGCATGATGCCGAATTCATTCAATGTCAGCAGCAGGCAAAGCCCGCCGCCGGCCAGCAGGGCGGGCAGCAGCGCGGGGATGACAACGCGACGGATCACGCCCGCCGGGGTTTCCCCGAGACTGCTCGCCATTTCGAGCAAGGCGGGATCGAGCGACTGGAACCCGGCAAGCACAGGGCGCAAGACAAAGGGCGTATAGAATGTCACCTCAGCCAGGACCACACCCCAGAACCCGTAGAGAAAACTCGCCGCCCGGTGCGGGTTGCCCAGCAGCGGCTCCAGCAGCGCGGTGATCAAGCCGGCGTTTCCGTAGAGAAACGTCAGCGCGAGCGCGATGAGAAAGGACGGGAACGAGAGATAGGCATCGACCACCCGGCCGACAGACGCGGCACCGTGGAACGGCGCGAGATTGAGGAGCAACGCCAGAACGAATCCGAGCAGAAGACACAGGACCGTCGAGGTCAGGGCGATCTGCAACGTGTGGCCAAGGGCGCCGGCAAAGACCGGGGAGGCGATGATCCGCGTTGCCGGCGCGAGGCTCCATCCTTGCGGCCCCCGGAAGGCGGCGATGATCATCAGCCCGAGCGGATAGAGCAACGTGATGGACAACACGCCGAGAACCGGCGCCAATCGCGCAACATGAAGCCACCTCACGCCGGACATCGCCTCCTCCGGTTCATGTATCGGCGACCAGGCAGGCCCGGTCGGGGGCGAAACCGACCGTGACATCGGCGCCGATTGCCGGCGCCTCCCGCCCGGCCGGCAGATCGATCCTGAGAAGATGCGCGCCCGCCACGGCCTGCACGCGCTGGACCGCGCCCATCCACTGCACGCCGACGATCCGCGCCGCGATGCGGTTCGAACCGGTTGCGTCGATATCGAGCGCATGCGGCCGCACACAGAGCAGAGGGCGCGCGATCGCATGTCCCGACGCGCCCATGACCGTCAGGCGTTGCCCCTCGAAACTAACCTCGGCGCTGTCATGCAGGGCGGTTTCGATCCTGATCGGCAGGAGATTCGCCTGTCCGAAAAATTCGGCGGCGTAGCGATGCTCTGGCGTTTCGTAGAGGCCGCGCAGCGTGCCGGATGCGGCAATGCGCCCGTCGCGCATCAGCGCGATCTGGTGGCCAAGCGCGATGGCCTCGCTCTGATCGTGCGTGACATAGACGATGGCCAGTTCCGGCAATCGGGCGTGGAGGCTGCGAAGTTCTTCCAGAAGCCCGGCCCGCAGCGGGGCATCGAGGGCGGAGAGCGGTTCGTCGAGCAGCAGGACCGGCGGGCGGATCGCCAGCGCGCGGGCAATTGCGACACGCTGCTGCTGGCCGCCCGAAAGTTCGCGTGGATAACGGCCGATAAAGGCGGACATGCCGACAAGACCGAGACAGTCGGCGACACGCTCGGCGATCTCCCGCTTCGGCAGGCGGCGGGCACTGAGGCCGAAACCGACATTCGCGGCGACCGTCAGATGGGGAAACAGCGCGTAGTTCTGCACGACCATGCCCAGCCCCCTCGCGTGCGGCGGCAGCGCGGTGACGTCCCGCCCGGCCAGCAGGATCCGCCCGGATGCCAGGGGAACGAACCCCGCGATCGCGCGCAGGATGGTCGATTTGCCCGAGCCCGAGGGGCCGAGCAGCACCCGGATTTCACCCGGCGCGACGGATAGCGAGACGCGATCGAGCGCGACCGCCCCGCGATACCGCACTGTGACGGTATCGAGGGCGATGGCGTCTGTCAGCGTGTTGGCGGCGTCAGCGTCGCGCACCGTCGGGTGCCATTCGATGGATCACGTGCGCGGCGGACGCCAAATGACAGATCGCCATCGGCCTCAGCTGCCGGTGACGCGATGCCAGCTTGTGATATTCGCGTCGAGCCCGCCCAGCACCCTGGTCCAGTCCGGCGACCAGACATCGACACCGTGCATGATGCCGGCAAGCGCTTCCGCCGTCTTGCCGCGCGCCGGAACATCGGTCCGCACCGGGAAGCCGCGGGCGATGTCATAGACGGAATCCTGCGCCTCGCGGCCCAGCAGGAAATCGATCAGCCTGCCAGCGGCTGCGGCATGCGGCGCATTCTTCACCAGCGCGATGTCGTAGGGGATCGGCATGGTGATGCGGCGGCCGTCATGCGCCGGGAAGAAAATGCCGAGATGGGGGTATTGCCGCATCTGGGCGAAATTCATCTGCACATCGCCATTCGCCACGAGGATCTCGCCCTTGTCGACGAGCCCGGCAAGGCGCCCGGTGGAAGCCGATGGTCCAAGGTTGTTGGCCTGGAGCTTGTGCAGATAGGCAAACCCCTGATCCGCGCCGCCCATCGCCTCGATGATCTCAAGCATCACCGCGGTACCGTCGCCGGCCTGGCCAGGGGTTGAATACTGGAGGCGATTTTTCAGGCCCGGCGCGAGCAGCGCGGCGTAGCTTGCCGGCGGCGCCTTGAGTTCGGCCGTGTTGTAGATCCAGCATGCATAGTTGTTGACCAGCGGGAACCAGAGATCGCGTGCGCTGCGGGTGGAAGCCGGAATGACAGGGAGAGACGAGGGCTTCATCGGCGCCAGCACGCCGAGAGATGCCGCCTTCTGCATGAAGGGCGGCAGGGTCACCAGCACATCGGCCTGCGGATTGGACCGTTCGGCGAGCACACGGTTGACCACCACGCCCGAGCCAGCCTCGACATACCGGACCGCGATGCCGGTCTTTTGCGTGAAGGCGGCGAAGACGGTGTCGAACCAGTTGGGTTTGCCGTCCTTGAGGCCATCGGCGGAATAGACGGTGACGACACCGCTGGCGCGGGCGGGGCGCGTGGCCGCCACGGTCGCCAGAGCGGCCGAGCCGGCCAGCGCGGTGCGGCGCGAAACGCCGGTTCGGGTCAGGGTCGGGATCGGCATCGGATACTCCGGGTTGCGATTTCACCGGGCGTAGGAGGCATCAACCGGGCAGCCCCGATCAAGCGCATCCGTGTTATCGTTTCGTGATACCCGAATGCGGCCGGCTATCGGCAGCGCAGACGGAGATACGGGCGGATTGGCGTTTGCCGCGTCGGGCATGGTAGAGGCGCGATCGATGGGACAGGCTGAAATCATGCGGCGCGGGGCGTCAGATAGCGGACAGGCCGAGTTGTTGTTCGATGTCACCCGGCTTGCCGGCCGGCTGATCGACGGCAAGCGGCCGACAGGGATAGACCGGGTCAGCCTCGCCTACTTGCGACAATTCGGGACCGGTGCGGCAGCTCTGGTCCGCCATCGGGGGCGCTGGGTGCAGATCCGCGGCCAGGCGGCGCAGCGCCTGTTCGACGCCCTGTGCGGTGAGACCGAGACGGCGGCGCGATTGGTGCGCACCCTCGTCGCAACGCATTTTGTCGCCCCGCGCCGGATCAGATCGGGATCGATTCTGTTCAACACCGGCCATAGCGGACTGGACGAGCCAAGCTATGGCGCCATGGTCAGGCGCCTGGGGCTACGGCCAATCTACTTCCTCCACGACCTGATCCCGATCACCCACCCCGAATATTGCCGGGCCGGCGAAACTGCCCGCCATGAAATCCGGCTTTCCACCATGCTCGCGACCGGGGCTGGACTGGTGGTCAACTCGGAGATGACAGCGCGCGATCTGACCCGCCATGCCGAGGAACGGGGCATGGAGTTGCCACCGCTCGTTGTCGCGCCGCTTGGAACCGAACCCCTGCCCCTGCCCGCGGCAAGGATGCGGGAGGAGGCTCCCTATTTCGTGATGCTGGGGACCATCGAGCCACGCAAGAATCATCTCGCCATGCTGCATCTGTGGCGCCGGATGCTGGAGACGAACCGCGCCGAAACGGTTCCCTCGCTCATCATCATCGGCCAGCGCGGCTGGGAGTGCGAGCAGGTGATCGACCTGCTGGAGCGCTGCGTTGTGCTGCGCGGCAAGGTCCGGGAGCTGAACGGGTGCGATGACGACACGCTGGCCGCGTGGCTCGCCGGGGCGCGGGCATTGCTGTTTCCCTCTTTCGTCGAGGGATTCGGCATGCCGCTGGCCGAAGCCCTCGCCCTTGGGGTTCCGGCGATCGCGAGCGACCTGCCGGTGTTCCGCGAGGTGGCCGGCGATATTCCGGACTATCTCGACCCGCTGGACGGTCCGGCCTGGCAACGCCGCATCCTCGATTACGCCATGCCCGGGAGCGTGGCGCGGGACGCGCAGATGACGCGGCTACGCCATTATGCAGCTCCCGGCTGGGCCGAGCATTTCCGGATCGTCGGCGATTTTCTTGCCCAACTCGATCGCGGACTTGCGGCATGAACGAGCCGCCCGGCCCCTTGCCCACGCCCATGCCCACGCCCTTGGCCATGCCCCTGGCCGATTGGCCGGAGATTGTTACCGTCCATGGCTTTCCACGATGGAAATGGCGGTATGTGCGTCGCTGCCTGCCGGGCCGGCAGCTGAGATTCGTTGGCGCCTGTGCCAGGGCGCCCGATTCAGGCGGCGTGCTGCTCTGGGGCATGACGCCGGCGCCGGCGGGGATGCGGGCGGATCTGCCGGTCGCACGCCTGGAGGATGGGTTCCTGCGGTCGGTCGGGCTTGGTGCCGAACTGACGAGGCCGCTCTCCTGGGTGATCGACCGGCACGGCCTTTATTACGATTCGTCCCGGCCATCCGGTCTCGAACTATTGCTCGAGACCTGCCCCATGTCCGAGGCGCTGCGGGCGCGGGCCGCAGCGCTGCGACACACGGTGCTTCGGGCAGGGCTGACGAAATACAATCTCGCCGGACCGCAATGGCGACGGCCCCCGGGCGGGCGGGACGTGGTTCTGGTGCCCGGGCAGGTGGAAAGCGACGCGTCCCTCGCGTTCGGCGCGCCGGGCTTGAGGTCGAATATCGGGCTCTTGCAAGCCGTGCGTGCCGCGAAGCCGGAGGCGTATCTCGTCTACAAGCCTCACCCCGACGTCGTCGCCCGCCTGCGCCGCGCCGGCGCCGAGGAGGCCCGCGCCGCCGATATCGCCGACGAGGTGATTACCGACGCCCCGATGCACAGCGTGCTGGATTCGGTGGACGAGGTTCATGTGATGACCTCCCTCGCCGGCTTCGAGGCATTGCTGCGCGGCCGGCGGGTGGTTTGCCATGGCCAGCCCTTCTATGCCGGCTGGGGGCTGACGGAAGACAGGCTGCCGATCGCGCGCCGGACGCGCCGGCTCAGCCTCGATGAACTCGTGGCCGGCGCTCTGATCCTCTATCCCGTCTATATCGGTGCCACGTCGCCGATCGCGCCGGAAGACGCACTGGCCGAACTTGCCTCCTGGAAGGCGCGCGATGCCGGGACAGCTCGGCCGTTTCAGGAGATCTATCGCATCTTGCTGCGTCTCTTCATCGGGGTGCGATAGAGCGCTTTCCGAACCTTTCGGATCGGATGTGGTGCTCTATCGTATTGGTAAGCCGAGTATCTTTATCCGATCATATGACTCCATCTGGTCGGATGATGCCAAGCCACCGCCGACGAGACAGATCTGAATCGCCGGGCGGAGCGTTCACCTCTTTATTGCGGCCGGCAAACGTGACAAAGAATTACGAGGCGGTAGTACTCATGATGGAGCGGGCGTGGCGAACCGGCGGTTAAGGGCAGAAATCTACCAACGGATCGCAGATGTTCCTGGTCAAATCTGGGATGAGCTCATTGCCGGCTCACATGAAACGTTAAGCCGCGATTTCTGGAACGTACTCGAAGCTTCAAATCTTAACGATTTTGTATATCGGTATGTGCTGTTCTTCGACGAGCAGGGGCGCGCCGCAGGGCTGAGCAGTTTTTATAACGTCACCACCGATATCGCGATCTTCGCAACCGGGGTGCTGCGCAGGCTGCTGGACGGAATACGCCGGATATTTCCGAATTTCCTGAAGCTGCGCATGCTCGAATGCGGCACGCCCATCACCATCACCAGCCCGCCTTTCGTGCGCCGCGCCGACATCGACGATGCGGACATCGTCGCCGCCCTACACGAGGTGCTGATGCGGGTGGCGCGGCAGGAAGGGCAGCTGTTCATCGTCGTCCGTGATTTCGAGCCGGAAAGCTTTGCCCTGGAAACCGATTTCCGCCGGCACGGCTATCACTGGATCGGCAGCCTGCCCAATACCTATATCGAAAATACATGGAATAGCCCGGACGCCTATCTCGGCGCGATGCGGAGCTATTTCCGCAGCAAGCTGAAAAAGCACCTGCGCCGGAACGTCGAGGCCGGCGTGACCCATCTTCTGGTCGAGGATTTCGACGAGCTTGCCACCACGCTGCATCAACAATGGATGGTGGTTCACGAAAACGCGAAGGAATTCCAGCGCGAGGTGCTGACGCCGGCTTTCTATCGCCAGTTTGCGCGCATCATGGGCTCCCGCTCGAAGGTATTGCTGTTCTATCGGCATGGCGAGCTGACCGGCCACGCCCTGCTGATGGTGGATGGCGACATGCTGCGCTGGCTCTATGTCGGCCGCGACATTGCCGCAAACGACAATCTTTATCTGTATATCGCGCAGAAAGTGGTCGAGACGGCGATCGATCTCGGCGTCCGGCGACTCGAAATGGGGCTGACCACCTACCCGATCAAGCAGGATCTCGGCGCGGAGGTCATACCGATCCGGGTTGCGGTGCGGGCGCGCTGGGGACTCATCAACCCGTTCGTCGGGCTTGGCTACAATCTGCTGAACGAAGTGCCCGCGCCCGCGCCCAGGGAGATTTTCAAGACCGCCACGGGCGCGGCGGCATGAGCATCGCCGAACCCGTTCTGGTCACCGGCGCTACCGGGTTCATCGGCGGTCATCTGGCCGCACGGCTTCGCAGCATGGGCGCGCGGCCCCGGTTGCTTGTGCGCGATCCATCCGGATTGCGGAGCGATCTTCGCGATTCGGCGGACATCATCACCGGCGACATGGCCGCCTCGGGCCGGCTCAGGCAGGCCGTGCGCGGTGCCGGGACGATCTTTCATTGCGCCGCCAACGTGAACACCTGGGATCGCTGGCCGGCCTATGCGGCGGCGAATATCGCCGGCATCAGCAACCTGCTCGACGCCATTGCCGCCGAACGGGCAACTCCGGCGCGGCTTGTGCATCTGTCATCGGTGGATGTGTATGGATTTCCCAGCGAGGCCGCGACGGAGGGGGCCCCTGCAACCGGCGGCGCCTTCCTGTATGGCCGCAGCAAAGCCGCCGGTGAGGCGGTGCTGCGCGAAAAGGCGGCGAGGCTCGGCGTGCCGACAGTGATCCTGCGGCCGACCAATGTGATCGGGCCGGGAAGCCAGTTCATCCGCCGGATCGGTGACGAACTCCGGCGCGGGCTGATGCTGACCATCGATGGCGGCAGGGCGGATTGCGGTTTTCTTTACATCCAGAACCTGATCGACTGCGTGATCTGGGCGGCGATGGCGCCCGCGACGATCGGCAGGTGCTTCA
The DNA here is from genome assembly GCF_905116885.1 of Acidiphilium sp. C61. Lineage (NCBI taxonomy): Bacteria > Pseudomonadati > Pseudomonadota > Alphaproteobacteria > Acetobacterales > Acidocellaceae > Acidiphilium > Acidiphilium sp. C61. The sequence continues at coordinate 891,468 of NZ_CAJHNI010000005.1, forward strand.
ATGTCCGCGATCCGGCATCGATCGGCTGGGACCGGTTCGTGCGGGATCTCCGCGCGGGGATCGAGGGGCGCGGGATCGTCATCAACCTGCCGTTTCACCTGGCCGATGCCGCTGCCATGCTCGCCGAACTGCCATGGCGCGCCCGCCTGCTCGGTGGCGAACCCCTCCTCCACCGCCTGCTGGTGCGGATTTTCGGCCGCACCTGCGGGCACGATATTTCAGCGCTGCGAGACGCCGGCGCCCCTCTAGGAGGGGTCGGCTACGAAGAGGCGATGCGGCACTCGATCGGCTGGTACAGGGAGATAGCGGCATGACGGAGACAGGCCGCCACGTCGTTTTCCTCCAGGGCATGCCCTGCGCCTTTTTTAAGGATGTTGCCACCCGTCTGCGCGAAGCGGGGCTGCGCACGACGCGGATCAATCTCTGCACCGGCGATGCGCTGTTCTGGCGCGGTCCCGATGCGGTGAATTACCGGGGAACATACAAGAACTGGCCAGACTTCATCGCCGGCTTTTTCGAGCGCGAGAGGGTTACCGATCTCGTCCTGCTCGGCGAACAGCGATATTATCATCGCGAGGCCGTCGAGGCGGCGAAAGCGCGCAGCATTACCGTGACGGTCACCGATTTCGGCTATCTCCGGCCGGACTGGATCACCTTCGAACGCGACGGCATGAGCGGCGGGTCTCACTTTCCACGCGACCCGGCTGCAATCCGGCGCCTGGCGAAAGGCCTGCCGGAGCCGGACTGGACGGCGCAGTATGCCGATGGCGGCGTCCGCATGGCCTGCGGCGATCTTCTGCATAATTTCGCCAACGTGCTGCTGGGGTGGCTCTACCCGTTCTACCGGCGGAGCGACCGGCGGCCGCATACGCTTCTTTATACCGCTTCCTGCGCGGTTCGGCTCTACGCCAACAGGCGGTTGCGCGAGGCGGCGGAACTGTTCGTGAAAGACATCTCGACCTCGGGGGCGCGGTATTATGTTTTTCCGCTGCAACTGAATTTCGATTTCCAGATCATCGCCTATTCGGATTTCGACGGCGTCGGGGATGCAATCCGCATGGTGCTGGCATCCTTCGCCCGGCACGCGCCGGAAGACGCCCAGCTGGTTCTCAAGGAACACCCATGGGATCCGGCCCTGGTGCAATGGCAGACATTGATGAGCGAGATCGCCGCCACGCTCGGCATCTCCGGGCGCGTTCACTACCTCCGAGGTGGCAATCTCGATGATCTGATCCGCGGTGCCAGCGGGGTCGTGACCGTTAACAGCACGTCAGGCATTCGCGCGCTGCAGCTTGGCCGCCCTCTCAAGGTGCTGGGGCAGGCCGTTTTCGATATTCCCGGGATCAGTTTCCAGGGCACGCTCGATGCGTTCTGGTCGGATGGCACCATCCCGGATGCCGAATTGGTGCGTGATTTTCTGCTCGCATTGTCTCACACGGTGCAAATTCGCGGAACATTTTTTGGAAAGGCCGGCTTGACCGCAGCCGTCAACAGCGCCGCCTGGCGATTGGTGAATAATCGCGTTGGTGAACTCGAAATCGAGGGCCGTAAACTGACGCCACATGAACACCCGGCGCTCATGGTGCCGCAGCACGACGCGATTTAGAACATCATCCCGTCAGATGGCGTCATCTGAACGGACAAGGATGCTGTATTTATCAATGCTCTAGGCCAGGACCTGGGCGTTAATTCCTCTATCCACGGCTCCACCGCGCAAATGCTGCGAGGCCGCAGAACGGTCGGGCCGGATGCAAGCGGCGGCTACTTGATGATGCCTGCGCTCTGCAGGGTCTGGAACGGATAGACGATCGAGCTGACCACGTTGAGGACCTTCTGCAGATCGGCCACCGGCGCATTGCTCACATAAATCAGGTCGTCGTTATGCACGGGGAAGGTTTCGGCTGCGAAGAATGTCGCCGGATCGCGCAGATCGAACTGGAAAATCACCGGCACCTTGCCACGAACCAGCGTCTTCGGCGGCATCGGCCATTTGAGTGCGTCGGGCCTGGCAAAACGGAACAGGAACACCCCTGCCGGATTGGACCGGTTGTCGTTAAGGCCGCCAGACCTTGCAATCGCCTGGGCGAGCGAGATTCCACTCGCCTCGAAACTGACTTCGGCATTCCGGCCGGCGGCGCCGAGAATGGTGAAGCTGAGCGGCTGGTACAACGCGGTGACCACGTCGCCACCACGCAGCGGCACGTTTTCCGAAGGATCCTTGAGGATGGTCTCGAGCGGCAACACCGCAACCTTGCCGTCCCGCGAAAGCTGGATGGAGGTCTTGCTGACCGGCCTCGACACTCCTCCCGCCATCGCAAGCGCCCGCAACAGACGCACGCCGCCGGGGGTTACCGGCACTTCCATGCTGCGCCGCACGTCGCCAACAACGGTAATGTCTTGCGTGTTGTTGCTGGCGAGACGCACGATCACCTGCGGCTCATTCGCCTTGCCTGCCAGCCGTCCGGCGATCCGGGACTCGATCTGCGCAACGGTCAGCCCGGCGACATGGATCGTCCCTGCGAAGGGCACCCGGATATCGCCCGCATTGTCCACTGTCTGCGGCGGCAGCGATACGGTACCGGTTCCGCCGCCCGTGAGCCCCATCGCCGTCGCGGTCTGCGAGGTGAACAGCACGGCCGGCGGCGCTTCCCAGATGTAGATCGCCAGGACATCCCCGGCCGCAACCTCGTGATCGGCATGCACGGGGCCGGAAAACGATGCCGAGAACCGCGCCTGTCTTGCCTCCTGCCGCAGGTCGGCAGCGATCCCGTAATTCACCCTGACCAGTTCGATGCCGTGCAACGACGCGGCCGTCGGCGCCGATTCGATCGCCCCCGTGCGAGGCCCCGCGCTTGGCAGGTATCGCGAGCAACCGGCAAGCCCCAGGCTTGCCCCAATGCCGACCGCCAGGGAAAGGACGCGAAGCGATGAACCGATCATATGCCGATCATTTCCGAGCAAAGGACCGGCTGGACACGGTGATACCATCTGTTCGGCTTCGGCAAGACGACATGATCCCTTCCAACCACCATGACTGGTGCAGACGCGCCCCGGTTCTAACCGAACCTCGTTCGCGCGCAAGGGCGGCCGTCGCGAAAAGGGAAATGTGCCAGGCAAAACAACATGCGGTCGTCCCTCGCAGTTCACGGGCGATTTCAGATCGAGGCATGCTGGTCAGATATCGGTGTCTCCGACATTCCTGTTGAAATCGAGTGCCACCGGATTGAAACACGGGGACCCGGCTATTGTGCCGCCAGGCGCCGGTATGGCGGCGGCGGCCTGAGAGGGGAAGGAGGAGGGCCCTGCGTCGCCACAATGCTGACCCGCACCACAAACATGATCGTGAGATACCGTTGCCGTTTGTTTTCGGTTGTCCCATTGCTGTCTTGGCCTGATGCCAGGATATAGGCTATAGACGTAGATGTTTTCCCGTCTAAAACAAAGAAAATCGTCTCACTATAAGAGAAGTCGCGTTTTTTAAACACTTTCACGGGCGTATCACAATTGAGTTCAAGACTTCGAGAATGCGGGCCGTAGTTTCCGAGACCTCGCCGATTGCGATCGTCGGTATGTCGCTGCGCTTGCCCGGTGGAATTTGCAGCGCCGACGATCTGTGGCGCGCGCTCTGCGACGGTCGCGATCTTGTGACCGAAATCGGGGACGATCGTTGGCCGGTCGGGCTGTTGACGCACCCGAGGCGCAACGAACCGGGCCGCAGCATCACCTTCAATGCCGGGGTGATCGAGCGCATCGGCGCGTTCGATGCGCAATTTTTCGGCATTTCGCCGCGCGAAGCGGAATTGATGGACCCGCAGCAGCGGCTCCTGCTCGAACTCGCCTGGGAGGCGTTAGAGGATGCCGGCATTCCGCCCTCGCGCATGGCGGGGACCGACTGCGCGGTGTATCTCGGGATATCCGGGCTGGACCATGGCGTTCGACTGGTTGACGACCTCGCGACACTGACAGCGCACACCATGACCGGCAACACGATGAGCGTTGCCGCAAACCGCATCTCCTACGTGATGGACCTGCGCGGGCCGAGCGTTGCGGTCGATACCGCGTGTTCGTCATCGCTGGTCGCGCTGCATCATGCATGCCTTGCCCTGAGGACCGGCGAGGCCGGGACGGCGCTCGTCGGCGGTGTCAATCTTCTCCTCCATCCCTACCCTTTCATCGGTTTCACCAAAGCCTCGATGCTTTCGGCCAGCGGCCGCTGCCGTTCGTTTGCCGAGGGCGGGGATGGCTATGTCCGTGCCGAGGGCGGCGGCATGTTCGTGCTCAAGCCGTTGGCCGCGGCAGAGCGGGATGGAGACCGGATTCTCGGCGTCATCCGCGCAACCGGCGTCAATACCGATGGCGCACGCAAGACCGGCCTGACCATTCCGAGCGGAGAGGCCCAGCAGGAACTGATGAGTCGGGTGCTCGCCGAGAGCGGTCTGGCGGCTTCGGACATCGATTATCTCGAAGCCCACGGCACCGGCACGAAGGTCGGCGACCCGATCGAGGCGGCCGCAATCGGCAGGGTCTACGGGCAGAAGCGAAACGGCGCCCTGCCCATCGGCTCGGTCAAGAGCAATCTGGGCCATATGGAGGCAGCGGCCGGCGTTGCCGGCCTCGCCAAGGCGCTGCTTGTGGCAAGGCATGGCGCCGTTCCGCCCACCCTGCATGCGGAGACGCTGAACCGGGCGATCGATTTCGAGGGACTCGGGATCGACGTGGTCCGCCGGCGACAGGCGCTCCCTTCGGTCGGCTCAAGGCGGGTCGCGGTCAATTCCTTCGGCTTCGGCGGCGTGAATGGCCATGCGATCATCGAAGTGGGCGAGGACGCGCGCGTCGAGGCCACGATGCCGACAGAAGGGCAGGCCCAGCCGCTGGTCCTCTCGGCACAGGATCCAGCCGCGTTGCGGGCGCTGGCCGGACACTATGCCGAATGCCTGAAGGCGGCGCCGGATCGCGGCAGCATTGCCCATGCCGCCTGGACTCGGCGCGACTGGCTCCGCGAACGGCTGGCCATCGTCGATGTCGAGGACGAGGACCAGCGCGCCGCCCTGCTGGCCTTCTCATCCGGCGAGGACTCTCCCGGCGTGGTCCGCGCCACCGCGCTCGCCCGTCCGGCCAGGACGGCCTTCATCTATTCCGGCAACGGCGCGCAATGGACCGGGATGGGCCGCCGGCTGCTGCGCGACTGGCCGGCATTCGCCCGCGATGTTGCCGACATCGCTTCATTGGTAAGGCAGATGGGCGGACCTGACATACTGGCAGCCCTCGCCGCGGATGAGACCTCGTTGTTCGAGGATACCGCGATTGCCCAGCCTGCGCTGTTTGCCGTGCAAGTCGCGGCGACGAACCGGCTGCGCGATCTTGGCATCGCCGCCGAAGCCGCCATGGGGCACAGCGTTGGCGAGATCGCCGCGGCATGGGCTGCCGGCGCGCTGGGGATCGAGGCGGCCTGCCGCGTGATCGTCGCCCGCAGCCAGGCGCAGGCGCTGACCCGCGGCACCGGCAGGATGGCAGCCGCGGCGCTCGGTATCGCGGCGATGCGCGCCCGGCTTGCCGAACTCGGTCTTGCCGAGGAGATCGAGATCGCCGCCGAGAACAGCCCCGGCAACGTCACGGTCACCGGCAGCGTCGAATCCCTCGAAATCCTTGCCGGGGCGATGGGTGACACATTCTACCGGCTGCTCGATCTCGATTACGGGTTCCACAGCAGCCGGATGGATCCGATTCGGGACAGATTGCTGACCGATCTGGAGACGCTGAAACCGGGCGCGGCAGAGGCGGGATTCTATTCCAGCGTCACCGGTACCAAGCTCGACGCAGCGGAGCTTGGTGCGGAATACTGGTGGCGCAACGTGCGCGAACCCGTGCGCTTCGGCCCCGCCATGGCAGCACTTTGCGCCGACGGTTTTCGTATCTTCATCGAAATTGGCCCGCAGGCGATCCTGCAACGCTACATCGCGGAGTCGCTCGACGCCGCCGGCACCGAGGGAACCGCCATCGCCATAGCGCCTCGTCGGGACGACACGGCGCAAGCCCTGCGGATCGCGGCATTGCGGGCGACGCTGTCCGGCGCAACGACGAACCTGGCGGCCTATTTCCCGACGACGCCGGCCCCGCACGTCCCCCTGCCCGCCTATCCCTGGCAGCGCGAGGATTTCCGCATTTCCGCGACGACTGAGCGATTCGGCCTGTTCGACCGTATCGCCATCCACCCCCTGCTCGGCTACCGGCTACGCGATCTGCCGGCGGGCTGGGAAGTCCAGCTCGATCCGGCGACACTGCCGATGCTGGCGGATCATCGGGTGGGCGATGCGGTGGTGCTGCCCGGCGCGGCCTATCTCGAAATGGCGCTGGCCGCCGCCCGGGAATGGTATGGTGCGGGCGGGCAGATCGTCGAGGAACTCGACATCCTGGCGCCCGTCGCTTTCGATGGCGAACATGGACGCACATTGAGGCTGACCTTTTCGCCCGCGGATCTGCGTTTCCGGATCGAGGGACGGCAACGCCTTGCCGATACACCGTGGACCCTGCACGCCCAGGGACGACTTCTCGGCGCACCCACATCTCCCGCCGTGCCCGCCATTGAAGCGCCTGGACAGGGGAGTGCGACGATCGAGGGGGCTGCGCATTACGCACATGCCCGGTCGATCGGCCTTCAATATGGTCCAGCCTTCCGCGGCATCTTGGATATCGCCGTGGAGGGGCAGGTTCTGCGCGCCCGCCTCGCCTGGGCCGAGGACGCAACGGCGCAGGATGGCTTTATCCTGCATCCAGCCATCGTCGATCAATGCTTTCAGTCGGTGCTTGGCTGGCTTGCCGGCGACGAGCGCGGCGCGGCGCGGGATATGGCATTCCTGCCCGTCGGTCTTGGCCGGGTTACCGTGCAGCCCGGCGGCGGGCCGGCCGTCGAAATCCGCGCGCTTCTCCTGCGGGCCGGCCAGCGTTCCGCCGCGGCCGACTTCGAGCTGTTCGACGCCGCCGGCATTCTCGTTGCCCGCATCGAATCCGCCCGGTTCCGCGCCGCTCCGCTCGGTAACGGCGCATCGCTTCCCGGATTCTGGATCGGTAGGCCGCATCTCGCCCCCCTGCCCGGCGACACGTTTCCCCTGCCGGCGCTGCGGCCGATCGCCGAGACGCTGCTGGCCGCCGCACAAGGAGCCGAAAATCCGGAGGCAGAGCGATATTTCGCCGAGACGGCAGCACTTTTCGAAATGCTCCCGGTTGCCTTTCTGCGCGATGCGATCGCGGCCGGCGGGCCGGGCTGCATTGACGCCTGGCGTCAGGGGCAGCCGTTCCAGCGCTGGCTTTCGCATCTGGCCGAGGATGAGGGCCTGGCGGGTGAAGATAGCACCGCCGACGACATCCCCCCCACCATGTCGATCTGGGCGTCTGTCCTGGCCGACTGCCCGGTTCTGGCACCCGAGCTTCTGCGGATCGGCCGGATCGGGCAGATGCTTGCTGCCGACCCGATGATCGATCCCGCCCAGATCGCAGCAGAGATCGGACCGCCACCGGACGAGAGCCGCAGCCCGGTTCGTGCCATCGCCAACCGCAGGATTGTGGAGACGGTGGAGCGCCTGATGGCCGGTTGGCCGGAAGGACGGCCGGTGCGGATTCTTGATATCGGTTCGGCAGAGGAGACGATGCTGATCCGCTTGCGCCCGGTGCTTCCGGCGCATGACCTGAAATACGTGATCGCGCGGGCCGATGACGATCTGCGGGCACGGCTCGAACATGATCATGGCGGCGAGGACGTCCGCGTCATTGCGCTTGACGCGCTCGATTTCAGCCTGCTGCGAGATGCCGAGACGACGGCCGGCTTCGACATTGTTGTGGTTCATCATGCGCTGCATGAAGCCCCCCGCCCGGCGCATGCCCTGCGCGAACTGCGCGGGTGCCTTGCCCTCGACGGCGTGTTGATCCTGGCAGGCCGGTCTCCCGACCGTGTCAGCGATTTCTCGCACGGGATCGAGGATCGCTGGTGGCACGACGCCTCCGGCGAGATACAGGGCAGCCTCGTGCCGCCGCAGGACTGGCTTGGCACGCTGGATGACATGGGCTGGACCGAGCTTTGCCTGCTGCCCGATACGGCGGGGGCTCCTCTCGGCCTTGGCAGTTTCGTCATCCTGGCACGTCCGTCGCCACGCGGCGAAGCGCCGTCAGCTTCCCGCGATGATGCCTGCTGGATCATTCCAGACCCGGTTGCTCCGGCCTGGATACCCCTCGCCGACGCGCTTGCCGAGGCGCTGGGCGCGGCCGGGCAGGCCGTGGACAGGGACCCGCTGTTGCCACCCGGCGATCACTACGTGCTGTTCCCAGCCGAACCGGACAAGCTCCCCGACGCCGCATCGCTCGCGCAGGCGTGCGACCGGTTGCGAGAGCAGCTGCTTTCCATCGCGCGTCATGCGCCCGAGGCGCGGGTCTGGATCGTGACCAGCGGCGGCGCGCTGCACGGTGAAACCGGTCTGAACCCGCCAACGGCCGGCGGTGCCGCGATCTGGGCATTGTGCCGGACAGCTGCCAACGAGTTGCATCCCCTGCGCATCTCGCTGATCGACCTGCCGGATGCGGATGCCGGGCTGGCACCGCGCCTGTTGCGCGAGGTGCTGGAGAACCGGGATGAGCCCGAGATCGTGCTGACGCCCGGCTCCCGCCTCGCACTTCGGATGGAGCCGGTCGATCCTGCGAGCCTCGGTATTCCGCTGGCCGGCGACCATGGCTGGCGGCTGGATTTCAGCCTGCCCGGGCAGCTCCGCAACCTGCAATGGCGCCCCTCTGCCAGGCGGGAGCTGCGGCCTGGCGAAGTCGAGATCGAGGCGCGGGCGGCGGGACTGAATTTCCGCGACGTGTTGTACGCGATGGGCCTGCTCGGCGACGAAGCCCTGGAGAATGGGTTCGCCGGCGCAACCCTCGGGCTCGAAGTGGCCGGGCGGATCAGCCGGTGTGGACGGGACGTCGTCGACCTCGCGCCGGGGGATGACGTGCTCGCCTTCGCGGGCGGCAGCTTCGCCAGCCATGTGATCGTTCCTGCCCGCGCCGTGGCGCGCAAGCCCGCACGATGGACCCATGCCGAAGCGGCGACGGTGCCGACGGTGTTCTTCACGGTCTGGTATGCGCTCGCGCATCTGGCGCGTCTCGGCCGGGGCGAGCGGATCCTGATCCATGGCGCGGCGGGTGGGGTCGGGCTGGCGGCAATCCAGATTGCGCGCCATCTCGGCGCCGAGATTTTCGCGAGTGCCGGAAGTGCTGCGAAACGGGCTTTCGTGGAGTTGCTCGGGGCGGATCACGTCATCGATTCGCGCGATCCACATTTCGATCAGGCCATTCTCGACCTGACCAGTGGCGAAGGTGTGGATGTCGTCCTCAACTCGCTGGCGGGCGAGGCCATCCAGCGCAACCTGCGCGCGCTGCGGCCCTTCGGCCGGTTCATCGAACTCGGCAAGCGTGATTTTTACGAGAATACCGCGATCGGGCTGAGGCCGTTCCGTAACAATATCAGCTATTTCGGCGTCGATGCCGACCAGCTGATGAAGGTTCGGCCCGAATTGTCCACGCAGATTTTCCGCGACGTCATGCAGCTTTTCGCCGACGGGACACTGAGCCCGCTGCCGCACCGGATTTTCGCCGCGGACGAGATCGTCGAGGCGTTCCGGCACATGCAGCAGGCAAGGCAGATCGGCAAGATCGTGATCGATCTGGCGACGCCGCCGCGCGACATAAGCCCGGCCGCGCCACCGCCCCGCATGGCCCTCGATCCCGATGCGACCTATCTCGTCACCGGCGGACTGTCCGGTTTCGGCCATGCCTGCGCACTGTGGCTGGCCGAGCGCGGCGCCCGTCATATCGTGCTGCTCAGCCGCCAGGGCCCTGCTGCGCGCGACGCCGAGGAGAGGCTTGCCGCCCTGCGCGCGCGCGGCGCACATTCCATCGCGCTGGCGGCCGATGTGACCGATCGGGAGTCGCTTGCCGCCGCTTTGCGCTCGATAGCCGCGACCATGCCGCCGCTCCGCGGGATCGTTCATGCCGCGATGGTGCTCGACGATGCGTTGCTCGGCAATCTCGACGCCAGCCGGTTCGCCAGCGTTCTTGCGCCGAAACTCGACGGCGCGCGGCACCTGCACGAACTGACGCGGTCGATGCCGATCGACCTGTTCGTGCTGTTCTCGTCGGCGACCACGCTGCTGGGCAACCCCGGTCAGGCGAATTACGTCGCGGCGAACGGCGCGATCGAGGCGCTCGCTCTGCAACGCCGGCGCGAGGGTTTGGCCGCCTGCGCGGTAGCATGGGGGCCGATCGGCGATGTCGGCGTGCTGACCGACAATGCACTGGCGCGTGAGGCGCTGGAAACGCGGCTGGGCGTCGCCCCTCTCGCCGCCGCCAGCGCGCTCGCGCGGCTAGACCTGATCCTTGGCAGCCACCGGACCGGACTCGCGGTCATGGATATCGACGGCGCAGCGCTTCACCGCGCCCTGCCCGCGGCCCAGAGCCGCTTTTTCGACGAACTCCGTCGCCGTTTTGGCAAGGGAGACGCCACCGCGGACGGCGATGATTTCCGCACCCGGCTCCGCGCCCTGCCGCGGGCGGAAGCGCGGATCGAACTGGTGACGGCACTGGCCGCGGAAATCGCCGCGATTCTTCGACTGCCGCCAGACCGGATCGCCCCCACCCAGTCCGTGCTGGAACTCGGGATGGACTCGCTCATGGCGGTGGAGCTATCGCTCGCACTGGAAAAGCGCTTCGGGGTCAGCGTTCCCCCCATGCTGATCAACGAGAATCCCAGCATCGACCGCATTGCCGAACGGGTGCTTGACGGTATTGTCGGCAGCGCCGAGACCGCGGACGCGGTGACCGAACTGGTTCGGGTCATGGCAGCGAGCCATGCCGAGACCGACCAGGATATCAAGATCGACGTGCTCGCCGCACGAGTGCGCGAAGCCGCGGGCGGCGGGAAGGGATTGGCACCATGAGCGACCGCGTCCCCCTTGGCGAGGCCGCCCGCGCCCGATTGCTCGACCGGTTTCGCGGGCAGAAACGCAATGCAGGTCCCTCCGCGCCGCGCATGGACGCGGGAACCCGCGTCCCGGAGGCGTTCCGCCGCTTCGAAAGGATGCCGGCCTATGAACGGCTGCTGGTTTCGCAGACCGCGGCAAGGGAATTCGGCATCGAGAATCCGTATTTCCGCATGCACGATGCCGCCGCAGGCGCGACGACGCAAATCGGCGGGCGAGACTATATCAATTTCTCGAGCTACGATTATCTCGGGCTGAACCGCGATCCTCGGATTACCGCAGCCGCCGAGGCGGCACTCGTCCGCTACGGAACGACGGCTTCGGCAAGCCGGCTTGTGGCGGGCGAACGACCGGTTCACCGCGATCTCGAAGCAGCACTCGCCGCATTTTACGATGCCGAGGATTGCTGCGTCTTCGTCAGCGGCCACGCCACCAATGTGAGCACGATCGGCAGCCTGTTCGGGCCGAAGGATCTGATCCTCCACGATGCTCTCGCGTATAATAGCGTGATCGAGGGCGTGAAGCTTTCAGGCGCGCACCGCCGCAGCTTCCCGCACAATGACTGGGCCGCACTCGACGACGCGCTGCGCGCGGTGCGCGGAGAATTCGAGCGTGTGCTGATCGTCATCGAAGGCCATTACAGCATGGATGGCGACACGCCCGATCTGCCCCGGTTCATCGATATCAAGGAACGGCATGGCGCCTTCCTGATGGTGGACGAGGCCCATTCGCTCGGCGTGCTCGGGCCACGCGGCAAGGGCATCGCCGAAGCCTGCGGCGTTCCGTCGGGCAGTGTGGACATATGGATGGGAACGCTGTCGAAAACCCTGGTTGGCTGCGGCGGCTATGTCGCCGGCAGCCGGGTGCTGATCGAGCTGCTCAAATATACCGCGCCGGGCTTTGTCTACAGTGTCGGCCTGTCGCCGCCACTGGCCGCCGCCTCGCTTGAGGCACTCCGCATTCTCGAGACCGAGCCCGAACGGGTTTCCCGGTTGCGGGCGAATGCCCTTCTGTTTCTCGAAAGCGCGAAGGCGAAAGGCGTTCGCACCGGACACTCGGAGGGACATGCGATCATCTCCGCCATCACCAGATCGTCGCTGAAGGCGACCAGGCTCTCGAACGCGCTGTTTGCCGAGGGGGTGAATGCTCAGCCGATCATCCATCCCGCGGTGGAGGAAAAATCCGCACGCGTGCGGTTCTTCATCAGCGCCGCGCACACTGTCGAACAGATCGAGACAACCGTGAATTTGCTTGAGCGGCGCGGATAACCATGGCCTCGCGACGCTTGAGGTTGCAGCGCCCCTTCGCTATCACCGGTGGAGTGACCATGTCGACACACTCAGACACTGCTCCGCTGGAGCGCCGTGAAACAGGCGCGCACGACACTTCCACACGAAAACTGCCAGGCCAGACAATGGAATTTTTTCGCGGGATCAGCCGCAGGATCAATCGTCTTTTCCTGATCACGGTGATCCTGCCCACGCTGATCGCCTCGGCCTATTACGGTCTCATTGCGAGCAACGTCTACATCTCGGAATCCCGCTTCATCATCTACAATCCGCAGATGACACCGGGTGCCACGTCCGGCATCAGCTCGCTCCTTGCCGGTGCCGGCCTCTCGGGCAACAGCTACGGCGTTTATGCCGTGCAGGATTACCTGCTGTCGCGGAACGCGCTGGCGTCTCTGCAGACATCGCTCGATGTGAAGGCGATGTACAGCTCGCCGCAAATTGACTGGTTCAACCGCTTCGGCGGTCCGCTCTATCTCCGCAAGACATTCGAGAACCTCTACCTCTATTACAAGACGATGGTCTCGGATGGTGTGGATGCCACGTCGAACATCAGCACGATCAAGGTGCAGGCATACACACCGGGCGACGCCGAGCGTATGAATGCACAGCTCCTCAAGCTGGCGCAGCACCTGGTCGACCAGATCAATGCGCGGGCGGATGAGAATTCCGTGCGGTTCTACCAGGCCGAGGTGAACAAGAACGAGGCCAAGGTCGAGGATTCGGCCGTGGCAATGGCGACCTACCGGAACCTTCACGGCGTGTTCAACCCCGCGCCCCAGTCCGCCTTGCAGCTGCAGCTCGTTTCAAAACTGCAAGACCAGCTGATCCAGGAAGAAAGCCGGCTGGCGCAGATGCTGCTGCACACCAGCGATAACCCGCAGATTCCGGCACTCCGCAAGGCGATTGAATCGACGCGCGCGGAAATCGCGAGGCAGACAGCCAAGGTTGCCGGAGCGAGCAACTCACTGGCATCGAAATCGGTGGCCTATGAAAAACTCGCCCTGAGCATGAATTTCGCGGAAAAGGAACTCGCCGCTTCCATCGCCGAACTCGAGCAGGCCCGGATCCGCGCGCAGAAGCAGCAGCTCTTCATCGAAACCGTCGTCACACCGAACCTGCCGGACGAGGCGCTCGAACCCAAAAGGATGCGCGGCATTCTCGCGGTGTTCGTATTGGGTCTGTTTCTCTGGGGCATCTTCAGCGTGATCATCGCCGGGGTGAAAGAACATCATGACCGCTGAAACCGATCTTACCTTCGGTCAGCAACTGCGCATCCAGGGACGTGTGATCTGGGCACTGACGATGCGCGAGGTGATTACCCGATTCGGTCGCGAGGGGATCGGCGCGTTCTGGTTGCTGGCCGAACCGGCGATGTTCGTAATTGGCGTCACGTTGATTTTTTCGTTCACGGAAAGTTTTGGAACATACTCCGTGGCCGAATATATGGCTGTCAGCTATCCAACGTTACTGCTCTGGCGGAACGGAACTGGTCGGGTCATGAAATCCCTCGATGTCAATCGAGCTCTTTTGCATCATCAGCCAATACGACCAATTGATATAATTTATTCACGTATACTTCTCGAGTTTGCCGGCGCATCTGGATCATTTATCGTTCTTTTTGTTATTTTTATTCAACTTGGAATTTGCCAATGGCCGGCAAATTTATTGGCAATGACTCTTGGGTATTTTTTAGTGGTCGCCTTCTCTTTTGCGTTTGTGATGATTATGGCAGCTCTAGCCGAGCTAAGCGAAACAATAGAACGAATATCGCATATAATAACATACCTTATGCTTCCATTTACTGGCGTATTTATTCCTTTGTTTCTTGTTCCCCAACAATTTAGAGGCCTTTTATTGTATTTTCCTCTAATTGATGCCGTTGAATATTTTCATTTTGGCTATTACGGGAACAGGCTGCCAACGTTTTTTCACATCGGATACACAATTTTTTCAATCACAGGGATGATTTTGGTTTCATACGCTTTAGTCAATATTTCTGTACGAAAAGTTCAGCTAAGTTGACTGCCGTCATGCTTGAACTGGTCGATGTGTGCAAGCGCTATCCGATCAATCATGGTCGTGGTGAACGTGTGATCCTCGACCATGTCAATCTGCGGGTGGAGCGGGGCGAGAAATGGGGCATCCTGGGCCGGAATGGCGCTGGCAAGTCGACCATGATCCGAATCATCAGCGGGTCCGACCGGCCGCATAGCGGACGCGTCATCAAGGATATGTCGGTGTCATGGCCGCTTGCCTTCGGCGACGCGTTTCAGGGCAGCCTGACGGGGCGGGACAATGCGCGTTTGATCTCGCGTGTATACGGCGTCGATTTCCAGAATACACTGAACGAGGTTGAGTGCTTCGCCGAGCTCGGCTCCTATCTCAATGAGCCGGTCAAGACATATTCCTCGGGTATGCGGGCAAGGCTTGCCTTTGCCATTTCGATGGCGATTGAATTCGACTGCTTCCTGATCGACGAAGGTATGTCCGTCGGAGATCATCGCTTTGCGCGGAAATGCGATGTCGAACTCTTTGAGAAGCGTGCAGACCGGGCAATGATCATTGTGGCACACCAGACAGATCTGATACGGGAACATTGCGATCGCGCGGCGGTTCTTGAGGGTGGAAAACTGCAAATTTTCAACTCTGTAGACGACGCGATCGAAGCATATCGATCTCTGTGATGGAACATTGCCATGCAAATCACTTTGTGGTTTACCATCGCCAAAACGCGAATATTTTTGGATCGTAAAAATATCTATATTTTAGAAATTTAAATGAGTAATGTTTAAAATTCAAAGTTGATATTTTGTCTTATTTCATGTTTTCCACTCTATCGTTCCTAAGAGGTAATGAGTATGCGTATCGTCGTAGATTTACAGAGCAACCAATCCGGAAGCAGGCTTGGCGGGATTGGACGATATTCTCTGGATCTTCTGCGATCGATGATCTCTGTATCACCAGAGCACGATTATATCATCGCGTTGAACAGCCTTCATGCCTATGGCGAAAACGAGGTTCGTTCCGCACTGCGTAATCTGCTTCCGCCCTCGAATATCGTGACATTTCCCGTCCCCCCTGGTGTTGCCTGGGCCAACGGGGTTCCTGCTTTGACGCAAAGCGCGGAGATCCTTAGGGAAAGTTTTATCCAATCCCTTTCACCAGATGTCGTTCACGTAACGAGCGTTATTGAAGGGTTATACGAGGATATCGTCACGTCGATCGGGCGCATTGAAGGTGGTCCGCCCGTCGCAGCGACGTTCTATGACCTGATCCCGATGGTCGAACGGAAGCAATATTTATCGAGCCCGAAAGCGCGGGCATTCTATTTTGAAAAGATCAGACAACTCTCCCGGGCAGATGCACTGCTTGCGATTTCCCAGTTCGTCGCGGACGAGGGGAAGCGACTCCTTACCGGCTTCAATGGTATCATTACCAACATCCGCGGTGGGATTGATCCAAAATTCAAGAAACTGCCACTGACGACGAGGGCCATCCAGTTGCGCCGCCGCTTCGGACTGTCCAAGCGGTTTATCCTCTACACGGCAAGTTATGATCAGCGGAAAAACCAGAGCGGTCTCATCAAGGCATTTGCCAAGATCCCAGCAATGAAACGCCGCGATTTCCAGCTCGCCTTCGTCGGCAACGGATCGGAGACGATTTACGAGCAGCTTTGGCAGGTCGCCGCCGAACACAAACTCGACAAAAGCGATGTCGCATTCCTGGGGCGCGTCACCGACGATGAACTCCTGGACCTCTACAATTTATGCGACCTGTTTGCCTTCCCCAGCAAACTCGAAGGTCTCGGCATGCCGGTCCTCGAAGCCATGGCCTGCGGCGCCCCGGTGGTTGCATCCAACACATCCAGCCTCCCGGAAGTGGTCGGCTGGGATGACGCCTTGTTTGATCCCGATGATGCGGGAGATATCGCAAAATGCATCGAACGAGGCTTGTTCGATAGCGATTTCCGCAGAGCATCAGCAAACAATGCCATTAAACAAATTAATCTATTTAGCTGGGCAAGTACGGCAAAATCTGCACTTGCAACAATTGAAAATATCGCAAGACGAAATAAAACTTTTTTGCCGAAATTGTCCATAGATGAAACATTAAAAAAACATGTAAATACTGAAGATCTTATCGAAAAAGATTTTTCTAATGTTATAAATTCAAGCGCCCTCATTCAAGACTACACTGAATTAGCTTGGAATAAGCGGCGCTTACGTGTTGGGTGGGTAACTAGGTGGGCGATACGCTGTGGGGTTGCTACATACTCGTCATATCTTGTAAATCATATGGATAGCAAACCTACGATTTTTTCTTCATATAAAACTCTAAGTCAGAATTCAGATGGCTATAATGTAATTCCATGTTGGGATGAAGGAAAATTTGATTATCTTATCGAGTTAGAGGCGGCTATTATAGAGCAGAAAATCGACGTTATTCACTTTCAATTTAATTACAGTTTTTTTGATTTTGAATCACTTAATAAACTTGTTTATTCACTACAAAGCAAGAACATATCCGTCTTTTTTACACTGCATTCAACAATAGATCAGTCTGACGATCCGTCTCATAAATTGAGTAAACTATATCCTGCGTTGAGATTAGCAAATCGTATATTTGTTCACGGTATCGGGGATATTCATAGATTAAGCGAAATTGGTATATATGGAAATGTTACGTTAATACCTCATGGAATTCCTGAGCTAAATATAGAAGCTACTGATATAGAGCTTTCCAGAAAGAAGAATTTTGTTCTCTCAACGTATGGCTTTGTATTGCCTGGTAAAGGACTAAAAGAAATTGTTGAAGCTGTTTATATAGTTCGCAGCGAAGGACAAGATCTTACGCTTAATTTAATAAATGCTCAGTACGAAGATCCTGAGGGCGTATCTCTTTCGCTAATTTCCGAAATTAATGAATTAATTAAAAAATTTGATATAGATGATATAATTACACTGAACACTGATTTTTTGTCAGATAATGAAAGTTTGCGTCTATTATCTGAGTCGGATGTTGTCATATATCCGTATACCAGAACTGGCGAATCCGGCAGCGGTGCCGTCCGAATGGGATTTCTCTCGGGTGCTATTGTTGCGACCACACCTCTACCAATATTTGACGATGTACGGGGTACCACTTACCAGCTGCCCGGCACATCCCCTCGCGATATCGCAAATGGCATTCTTGATCTTATCGAAAAAATTAATTCGGACGATATCAGCTTAAAAGACATAAGAGGTGCTGCAAAACGAATGATAAAGTCGACAAATTATAATGTTGTTAGCAATTTTATCAATCAGAAAATAAATTTTTATTCATATCTTAATTATTTTGAAGAAGTTTTTTCGTTAGACCGAAATTCCGTTCGGCTTTCAAATGCCAAATGGCTGGATGGTTCTCTGGTTGCTGATAAAAACGGACTGGCGATGTTTGGTCCTTATGAAGATTTAGACCCTGGGATATACCGAATTATAGTCAAGGGTTCATTTGAAACCGGAGAAGGAGAAGCTTCTCTTTCTATCGTCTCCGAGTTCAATCATCTTGCTAAATTTGAACTTATTCCATTAAGCAAAGATACATTAGTTGATGTATTATTTATTCTCAATCAACCCGCAAAGTCTACAGAATTTGTAATTGAAAAGGGCGGGAAAGGTAAACTTATAATACAAGATTACATCGCGATGCGCCGGTGTACGTAGAGTGAACGAAAGTCTAAAAGGTGTTCCTTTTAAATAATAGATTAATAGAACTTTGAATCTATTGATTCGATATCTGTACAGCATTATCCGATCAAATGGCTCCATCTGATTGGATAATGCTCTAATTATCTTACATTCAATTTCTTAAAAAATAACTATTGGAAATTCTTAAGTGTGTACACTCTATGAACTTAGATTTTATTTAGTTTGATTTTCATTTTCTCTATAGATTTTGAAAATTCTGAAGTTGACGCGTGAAAATTGCCATTATTCGAGTTCTGAAACGTTACGGAACGCGGAGGTTGGAAGCCAGAAGCCTCCGGCATTTTTTTGCTGGCTTCTGCGGGCTGCGGCTTTACTGGTCCGCTATTGGCGAGCGTCGTGATTTTCAACTCGTCGCCGCTATTGGAAATCATCCTTATTTCATCGGCGGCAGCGGCGAAGTTTTTATCAAGATCCAACGCCATCTGGTAGAATTCCAGGGCGTCTCTCTGGTTCCCCATCAATTTTGCAAGATGTCCAAGCTGGAGATGCAGATCAGCGTCCGAGGGATTTAACCGCAACGCGGCGTCATATGCAGCTCTCGCTTCCTTGTATCTGCCGAGTTCCTTAAGACAGTGGCCTGACTGGACCCAAATAGCGAAGTCTTCGGGGTTTTTTGCTAGGTGAATCTTGTATGATTCAAACGCCCCTGCGTAGTCCTCGATATCGCGAAGGCGGTCGCCCTCGGCACGATATCTTCTGTTGCGGCGGTCTGACCTCTGCCATGATATCATACAATGACTATCCGTTTTTCGCTTTGATCTATAATTTTTCACTAAATTGGATAACGAGCTTTACGCTTTATCGCAAGCCGGCATGCAACTGTCTCGCCAGTTCCTCGCCCGGAAATCCAGATTTCTTGCCGTATCAGATCAGTTTCTGGTAGATTGTGACCAACTGCTTTGCATGCGCCTCGGGGGAAAACAGCGCCCCCTGGCGCAGGCCGCGCTTCGCGAGGTCATCCCGCAGCGCCTCGTCGCCATCCAGCATGGCGATGACGCGGGAGATTGCCCTGGTTTCATAGGGGTTGACCATCACACAGGCATCGCCGGCGACTTCCGGCAGCGAGGCGGCGTTCGAGGTGATCACTGGCGTGCCGAGCTGCATCGCCTCCAGCACCGGCAGGCCGAACCCTTCGTAAAGCGAGGGGAACAGCGCCGCACGCGCGCCGCTGATCAGCGTCATCAGCAGGGCGAAGGGCACGTAGTTGAGGCGAATGATGTTGTTCCGGCGGCCCGTTCCGGTCTGCAAATCTTCCAGGAGCTTGAGTTCATGCTCCGATTTCCAGGCCTGCGCGCCGACAATCACCAGCGGCGTGGGCACGCCGCTTGAAAGATATCCCTCGATCATCCGGCCGATATTCTTCTTGGGCTCGATGGAACCCCAGAACAGGTAGTATTTCCGATATTCGAGGCCGAATATGCCCTCCAGCTCGCGGGCAATGGCGTCAGCCGGCCGGTTGAGATAGATTTCGGGTACGTAAACAGACTGGTACGTGTTCGTCACCCGCGAGGGCGACACGCCAAACAGCCGGACGATATCCGCCTTCGATGATTCGGAGACGGTGACGATATGATCCGCCTGGTCGCAAATCGCCGAGACAAGCCTGAAATAGCGGCGCTTGTTGTCCAGCGTCGTGTGCGGCAGGCGCAGCGGCACGAGATCGTGCAGGGTATAGACGTTGGGCATCCCCGGCGCGCGCAGCGGCAAGGGATAGGTCCAGTGCATCAGGTCGGGCGGCGCCTCGAACCGGACCCGGCGCAGCGGCGCGGAACGGCTGAAATTCGCATGCGACACGCGGAACAGATCCGGACTGTTATGAATGGCATCGAAATAGGGCAGACGGGATGCAAAGGAGTCCGCGATCACGAGGCCGCTCATCGGCACCTGGGTGGCGGAAAAGCCGATCCGCGCACGGCCCCAGTTTAGCACGTCTTTCCAGGCCTGGCCGAGCGGGGAGATGCGCGGCTGATAGGTGTCGAAGAACGACACCTCCTTCATCGCCGGACTCATCTTGGCGGACGGCTTGTTACCGTACAGGACGCCAACCCGATAGCCGAGATCGCGAATGCAGTAGCTGAGATTGCGCGCATAGGTCGCAACACCGGTGCCGCGTTCGAGGTCGAGATTGCGGCCGTCGATCATGATTGTCTTGGCAGCGGGGGCCGCACGGTCGGCTGGGGGTGTCGCACTCACGCTTGTCTGGTTCCTCGCGATGTCGGGGCGGGCTGGATCACGAAAGGCGGATCACACACCATCGATACATTGAAGCGCCTGTTAGCACCATGCCGGGCCGGCGCCGCGCTCCCAGACCGCCCCGCGAGGGGCATTCAGCCGCTCACCCCTGCGCGAGGGTTTCGCGAACCGGCGCGGCGCCTTCGCCAACCGCGCGGGCGCCGTTGAGAAACAGGGTCACCGCGCGGGCGATGCGGGCGTCGATCTCCGCGCGGGTGCGGGTCTTGCCGATGCCGAGCAGCATTTCGATGTGGATGTTGCCGATCGCCATGCCGTAGAGCATGTGCGCGGTCTCCTCGGGGTCATCGATGGCAAGATCGCCGCGGGCGTTGCAGGCGGCGAAATAGTCGCGCAGCGCATCGCGGCAGGGTTTTGCGCCCTCGCGGTCGAGCAGGCGGGAGAGGGTTCGCCCGTGCATGTATTCGGCCATGATCAGGCGCGCGAGGGCGATGATCGACGGGCTCATGACGTGGTGCGCCCAGAGCCGGATCATGTCGTTCAGCACGTCCGCCACCGGACGACCCGCGGTTTCGATCCCGGAGACGTCGAGCGGGCGGCGGCGGCGTTCGAGAAGGGCGGTGAACAGGTCCTCCTTCGATTCGACGAGCTGGTAGAGCGTGCGCTTCGACATGCCGGCCTCGGCCGCAATGTCGTCCATGGTCGTGGCGTGATATCCTTTCCGCAGGAATATCCGCTCGGCGGTTTCAATCAGCGCATCCCGCCTCTGTCGCGCCGCATCGGCGGTATCGCGCCGGCGGCAGACCCTGGTGACAATGTTCATCGGTCGGTTCCTCGCTGCTTCCTCAATTCGCAAGAAAGCCAGCTAATTTCAATATGAAAAACTTCCGCACCGCGCATCTTGACGCAACGGCGGGAAACTCGATAGTTTCCACACGTCGATCGAGGAGGCTTTTGCGCGCTTGCTCGCGACCGAACCGGACCAGACAGGCAGCGCGCGACAGGTGTCATATATCATGAAGTCCACTGTTATTCCGATGCGTCGCCGTGCCGGGCTGGCAACGGCCCTGCTTGGCACCACGTTGCTCGCGGGCTGCGCGGTCGGGCCCGATTACCACCAGCCCGCCGCACCGAAGCTGCAAGGCTATACGACCACCCCCCTGCCCGACCGGACGGTTTCGTCCAGCGGCAAGGGTGGAGCGGCACAGGATCTGGTGGTCGGGCAAAAGATCGCCGGCGCGTGGTGGGAGCTGTTTCACTCGCCGCAGCTCGACGGGCTGATCCGCAGCGCCCTGGCCAACAATCCGAGCCTTAAATCCGCGCAGGACACCCTACTCGCCGCGCGGGACAGCACGCGGGCAGCAGAAGGCGGCTTCTTTCCTTCGGTTTCCGGCAGCTTCCAGGCGGAGCGGCTGCGCAGCGCGCTGGGCACAACGGGGGTCGGATCCACCGGCGCCAGCGCGACCTACACGCTGCGCAACGCCTCGGTGGCGGTTTCCTACGCGCCGGATGTGTTCGGCGCCACGCGCCGGCAGGTGGAAGGCCTGCGCGCCCAGGCCGAGCAGCAGCGTTTCGCGCTTGAGGCCAGCTATCTTTCGCTGACCGCGAACATCGTGACCGCCTCGGTGACCGAAGCGTCGCTGACGGCGCAGATCGCCGCGACGGAGAAGATAATCGACTCCGAGAAGCGGCTGCTCGATATTCTGAATCGGCAAGTGGCGCTCGGCGGCATTCCCGAGACGAACGCCCTCACCCAGCGGACGCAACTGGCCCAGACCGAGGCAACGCTGCCGCCCCTGCGCAAGCAGCTGGCCCAGAGCCGCGACCAGCTCGCGGCCTATGACGGCGTTGCGCCGAGCCGCTTCCACATGGCCGATTTCACCCTGGCCGACTTGACACTGCCGGATCGCCTCCCGGTGAGCCTGCCCTCGGCGCTGGTGAAGCAGCGGCCGGATATCCGGCAGGCGGCCGCAGTGCTGCACCAGGACACAGCGCTCGTCGGCGTCGCCACCGCGAACATGCTGCCGCAAATCACCCTGTCCGCCGGGCTTGGCCACGAGGCGCTGAACGGCCAGGCCCTGTTCGCGCCGCAGACGCTGATCTGGAATCTCGCCGCCGGACTCACCCAACCGCTCTTCGAGGGTGGGACGCTGTTCTACAAGCGCCGCGCCGCGGTCGCGACCATGAAGGCCGCAGCCGAGACCTATGAAAACACCGTGGTGCTCGCCTTCCAGAACGTGGCGGACACGCTGGAAGCGTTGCATTACGACGCCATTGCCCTCGCCGCCGACACCGCCGCCGAGCGGGACGCGAAGCGCAGCCTCGACCTCGTCGAAGGCCAGTTCCGCCTGGGCGGCGTGCCCTATACCACGGTGCTGACCGCGGAGCAGACCTACGAAACCGCGGTGATCAACCGCATCAAGGCCACCGCCCAGCGCTATGCCGACACGGCGGCACTGTTCCAGTCGCTCGGCGGCGGCTGGTGGCACCGGCATGACGTGAAGAAGCAAGTCGAAACCTGCTGTGGAGTATTGCCATGACGGCGCCAACCCCCGGAACCGCCAGCGAAACCCCCGCGCGCAAGGCGAAGAAACCCTCGGTCGTGCTGCGCATGATCGTGATGCTCGTGCTCGTGGCCCTGGTGCTCGGCGCCATTTTCGGCTTCGGCGCGTTCCGCGACGTGATGATCGCGAAATTCATCGCCAAGCTGAAGAACCCGCCGCAGACCGTGGCAACGATGGTGGCGAAACACACGCCGTTCCAGGACGCCGAAAACGCCACCGGCAGCCTCGTGGCGCTGCAGGGTGCGGCACTTTCGGCGCAAGTTGCCGGCATCGTCGACACGATCGATTTCCGCTCCGGCCAGAACGTGAAGAAGGGGCAGCTGCTGCTGACGCTTCGCCCCAACAACGACGCCGAGGTGCTTGCCCAGCTCGAGGCGACGGCGAAGCTCGACGACATCACCTACCGGCGCGATCTGGCGCAATATCAGGCGCGCGCGGTCAGCGCGCAGACGGTGGACACCGACCGTGCGAATCTCGCCAGCGCGCAGGCGCAGGTGCGAAGCCAGAAAGTGCTGATGCAGGAAAAGAAGATCTATGCGCCCTTCTCCGGGCGAATCGGCATTCGCGCCGTGAATGTCGGCGAATTCCTCGCCGCCGGCACGGCGATCGGAACGCTGGAGCAGCTTGACCCGATCGCGGTGGATTTCTACCTGCCGCAATCCGCGCTGCGGACAATCCATCCCGGCATGAAGGTCGGGGTCACGGTTGACGGGTTCCCCGGCATCAATTTCGCCGGCAAGGTGACGGCGCTCGACTCCGCCGTCGGCACCGCGACGCGGATGATCCAGATCCGCGCGATGCTGATCAACCCGCACGACGAATTGCGGCCGGGCATGTTCGCCCGGGTCAGCATCGATATCGGCACGCCGAAGGACCAGGTCACTCTGCCCAAGACCGCGATCGCCTATAACCCCTACGGCGACACGGTGTTTCTCGTGAAACATGACAAGCAGAGCAAGACCGGCAAATCCGCCGAGCAGGTCTTTGTCACGCTCGGGCAGACCAGGGGCGATCAGGTCGCTGTGCTCAAGGGCGTCAAGCCGGGCGAGGAGGTCGTGGTAGCGGGACAGGTGAAGCTAAAGAACGGCACGCCGGTGGCGATCAACAACAAGATCCTGCCGCAGAACCTGCCGAACCCTTCGGTGCCGAACGAATAAGCGCGCCATGAAAAATTTCACGACACTCTTCATCCGGCGGCCAGTGCTGTCGATCGTGGTCAGCGCCGCGATCCTCGTGCTCGGGCTGCGTGCGCTCGGCGGTCTTCCGGTTCTCGAATACCCGAAGACCGAGAACGCGACGATCACCATCACCACCAGCTATCCGGGCGCCGACCCGAACACGATCGCCGGTTTCGTGACGACGCCGATCGAGCATGCGATCGCGCAGGTCAACGGCATCGACTACATGACATCGCAGAGCCAGACCTCGACCAGCACGATCAAGGTCTATCTCGTCCTCAACTACAACCCGGACAAGGCGCTGACCGAGATCCAGGCGCAGATCCAGTCCGTGCTCAACCAGCTGCCCTCTGGCACGCAGCAGCCGCAGCTCAAGCTGCAGGTCGGCCAGCAGCTCGACGCGATGTATATCGGCTTCAAGAGCAAGGTGCTCTCGCCGAACCAGGTGACCGACTATCTCACCCGCGTCGTCCAGCCGCAGCTGCAATCGGTGCCCGGTGTGCAGACCGCGGAAATTCTCGGCGCGCAGAACTTCGCGATGCGGATCTGGCTCGAACCCGCGAAGCTTGCCGCCTACGGGCTGACCGCCACCACCGTCTACAACGCCCTTGCCGGCAACGACTTCATCAGCGCGCTCGGCAGCACCAAGGGCGCGATGACGCAGGACACGCTGACCGCATCGACCTCGCTGCACAGCGCCGCCGCGTTTCGCCGCCTGATCGTCAAGCAGTCGGGGAGCGCGATCGTGCGGCTCGGCGATGTCGCGCGGGTGCAGCTCGGCTCGGACAGCTACGAATCCGAAGTCGCCTTCGACGGCAAGCCAGGTGTCTATATCGGCATCCAGGTCGCCCCCTCCGCCAACCTGCTGTCGGTGATCCGCGGCGTCGAGACGCGCTTTCCGGAAATCGCAAAGCAGTTGCCGGCGGGGCTGGACGGCGCGATCGTCTACAACTCGGCAGCCTTCGTGAACGCGTCGATCCACGAAGTGGTCGCCGCACTCATCGAGGCCCTGCTGATCGTGGTGCTGGTGGTGTTCGCCTTTCTCGGCACCCCGCGCTCGGTGTTCATCCCCGTGATCGCGATCCCGCTCTCGCTGATCGGCACCTTCGCGGCGATGCTGATGCTCGGCTTCTCGATCAACCTGCTCACCCTGCTCGCCCTCGTCCTTGCGATCGGGCTGGTGGTGGACGACGCGATCATCGTCGTCGAGAACGTCAACCGCCATCTCGACAATGGCGAAACGAGGCTGCACGCGGCGATCAACGCGGCGGCCGAACTGGGCAGCCCGATCATCGCGATGACGGTCGTCCTCGCCGCGGTTTACGTGCCGATCGGGTTTCAGTCCGGCCTGACCGGCGCGCTGTTCACCGAATTCGCCTTCACCCTCGTCTCGGCGGTGACGGTATCGGCGATCATCGCGCTCACCCTCTCGCCCATGCTCTCCTCACGGCTGCTGCACCACATCCCGCGCGACGGCACCGACTGGGAGGCAAGGCTGGTCCATTTCATCGACCGCCTCTTCAACGCCGTGCACCGGCGCTACATGCGGATGCTGCGCGGCAGCCTGCGGACCCTGCCGGTCACGCTCACCTTCGGCGCCATCGTTCTCGCCAGCATCTACTTCCTGGCGGCGGGGGCGAAGAGCGAGCTTGCCCCGCAGGAAGACCAGGGGGTGGTGATCCTGTCCTCCACCTCGGCGCCGAATGCCACGCTGCAGCAGAAGCTGCTCTGGGACCAGGAGCTGAACCGGCTGATGATGTCCCACAAATCGGTCGGGCATACGTTCCAGTTCGAGACGCCGACCTTCGCGATCTCCGGCATGGTGCTGAAGCCCTGGACGGAGCGGACGACGAACTCGACCGTGCTGCAGAACGAAATCCAGAAACAGGCGGCGGAGAGCGTCGCCGGGCAGCAGATCGTCGCGTTCCAGCCGCCGCCGCTGCCTGGCTCGCAAGGCCTGCCGGTGCAGTTCGTCATCAAGACCACCGATCCGTTCGGCACGCTCAACGGGGTGGCGCAAAAAGTGCTGGGTGCCGCGCTGAAAACCGGCAAGTTCATCTTCCTGCAGAGCGACCTGAAGATCGACCAGCCGCAGGCGACGGTCGTCATCAACCGCGCCAAGGCGGCAACCCTCGGGCTCGACATGAGCCAGGTCGGCGCGGCGATGGCGCAGGCGCTCGGCGGGCTCTACGTCAATTATTTCAGCCTCGATGACCGCTCCTACAAGGTCATTCCGCAGGTGGGGCAGAAGAGCCGGCTGAACGTGTCGCAACTGCTTGACTATCCGGTGGCCAACATCAACGGCGTGCCGATCCCGCTCGGCGCGATCGCGACCATCCGCAACGATGTCATTCCCGAATCGGTCAACCACTTCCAGCAGCTCAACGCGGCAACCATCCAGGGCGTTGCGGCACCCGGCGTTTCCACCGGCGAGGCGGTGAAGGTGCTGCAGCAGATCGCAGCAAAAGACCTGCCGAGCGGCTACGATGTCGATTACGGCGGGCCGATGCGCCAGTTCATCCAGCAGCAGGGCGGGTTTCTGGCCACGTTCGGCTTCGCGGTCATCGTGATCTTCCTCGCCCTTGCCGCGCTGTTCAATTCGTTCACCGACCCGCTGATCATTCTCGTGTCGGTGCCAATGGCGATCGTCGGCGCGCTGATCTTCATCTATCTCGGCTTCGGGCTCAGCCTGAACATCTATACCGAGGTCGGGCTGGTGACGCTGATGGGTCTGATCAGCAAGCACGGCATCCTCATCGTCGAGGTCGCGAACGAGGCGCAGCTCGCCGGCATGACCAAGCGCGAGGCGATCGAGCACGCGGTCGGCATCCGGCTGCGGCCGATCCTGATGACGACCGCCGCGATGGTGCTGGGCGTCCTGCCGCTGATCATCGCCAGCGGTGCTGGTGCCGCGGCACGGTTCAACATGGGCATGGTGATCGCCGCGGGCCTGTCGATCGGCACGCTGTTCACGCTGTTTGTCCTGCCAGCGGTGTATATGGTGGTCGGTCAGAAGCATGTCACCGAAAACGAGGTCAGCCCGGGCTGACCGGGCGCGACGGGAGACAGGTTTCATGACCGGCAGGGAGATGACCATCGGCGAGGCCGCGGCGCTGAGCGGCGTTTCGGCCAAGATGATCCGCCATTACGAACGGATCGGCCTGATCGGCCCGCCCCTGCGCGGCGAGACCAACAATTATCGGTTCTATGACGAAGCGCTGGTGAACGAGCTTGGCTTCATTCACCGGGCCCGCGATCTCGGTTTCGCCATCGCCGATATCAGGGCCCTGCTCTCGCTCTGGCGCGATCGCAACCGCCCCTCGCGCGAGGTGCGCGCCATCGCGGTGGCGCACATCACCGCACTCGAAGCCAAGGTCGCCGCATTGCAGGCGATGAGCGCACAATTGCGCCACCTGGTGAACAGTTGCGAGGGGAGCGACCGACCGGATTGCCCGATCCTCGACGAATTGGCGAGCCCTGGATACTGACACCGGATACTGAATACTGACAAAAGCCGGCGCGACCTTTGCCTCCCCTCCTGACCTCGGCTTATGATCCTCACGGCAAAGCCGGCACGATACGGCCCAAGGGGGAACGACGCTTGATCCGACACGGCGCAGCAGGGTTTGACGGCGGATGAACCGCATCGCCGGCTGGATCGGCGGGCGGCTCGCGCGGTTTCTCTCCGCCCCCGCCCATCAGCACACCATCGCCCCGGCGACCGACATTGCGCTGCTCGCTTCCTGTCTCGAACCCGGAGATGTCGTCCTGGTCGAAGGACACAGCCGGTTCAGCATCGCGATCAAATATCTGACCCAGTCCACCTGGTCGCATGTAGCACTTTATGTCGGGTTGCGCCGCCGCACCGCGGCGGACCCGCCGGAGCCCTGCTTCGTCGAAGCCGATGTGGTGGAAGGCGTGCGGATGGTCGGGCTCGAAGCCTTCAGGGATTACCATCTGAGGATCTGCCGCCCTGTCGGCCTGTCGGAAAACGAGCGGCAACGGGTGATGGATTTCGCGCTTTCGCGCCTCGGCGCGCAATACGACCTGCGGAACGTGTTCGATCTGCTGCGCTACACGATCCCCACACCGCCGGTGCCGGTGCATCTGCGCCGCCGGCTGATCGCCTTCGGCGCCGGCGACCCGACACGGGCGATCTGCTCGACGCTGGTGGCGCAGGCATTCCACGCGGTTCTCTACCCGATCCTGCCGATGACCGGGCCGCATGGCTCGCACGCGCATGATTGCGACATGTGCGTGGCCGAAATCCTGCGCGTGCGGGATCACCAGCTGTTCGTGCCGCGGGATTTCGATGTCTCACCGTATTTCGAGGTGGTGAAACCCTCGCTGGCCGGCGGGCCAGCCGCGCTCGAAGCCGCGCGGCAGGCGCTGCGGGGGACGGACGGCGCCGGTCGGCACCTCTGGCGTTAGAGCACTTTCCGATCTCTTTGGATCGGATGTAGTGCTCTATCATGTTGATAATTAAAGCACTTCCCGATCCCTTTGGATCGGATGTCGTGCTCAATGCCCCCGAAGCCGCCCGGAACCGAACCCGGGCAGCTTCGGGACACGGTCAGTGATTGTCCCGCGGCACGCCGAAGCGTTCGGCGACGCGCTGGTATTGCGGCGCATTCTCCAGCACCGCGCCGGTTTCGAGCTGGCCGGTGAAGCGGCGATGGATGTCCTGCCACGGCGTCTGGTTGACCAGATCGGGCAGGGTGAGCGCTGCCCGCCGCGCGGCAAGCTCGGCCTCGTCGATCAGGATATTGGCGCTGCGATCCTTGAGATCGACACGGATGACATCGCCGGTCCTGAGCAGCGCGAGCCCGCCGCCGACCGCCGATTCCGGCGAGGCGTTCAGGATCGACGGGCTGCCCGACGTGCCGGACTGCCGACCATCGCCGATACAGGGCAGCTGGTTCACGCCCTGGCGCACCAGCGCATCCGGCGGCAGCATGTTCACCACTTCGGCCGAGCCGGGATAGCCGATCGGCCCGCTGTTGCGGATCACCAGGATGCAGTTTTCATCGATATTCAACGCGGGATCGTTGATCCGGTGGTGATAGTCCTCCGGTCCCTCGAAGACGATCGCACGGCCCTCGAACGCATTCTCATCGCCGGGGCGGCGCATGTAGCGGGCGCGGAATTCCTCGGAAATCACCGAGGTCTTCATGATCGCGCTGGAAAACAAATTGCCGCTCAGCACGGCGAAGCCCGCATGCTCGGCGAGCGGATCGTCGAAGCCGCGGATCACGTCGGCATCGCTGCTGCGCTTGCCTTCATTTTCCTCGCCTATGCTGCGGCCGCTGACGGTCAGCGCGTCGGCGTGGAACTTGCCCTGGCGGATCAGCTCGCCGATCACCGCCGGCAGCCCGCCCGCGCGATGGTAGGATTCACCGAGATACTTGCCGGCCGGCATCATGTTGACCAGCAGCGGGATCTCGTAGCCGATCCGGTCCCAATCCCTGATGTCGAGCTCGACGCCGATATGCCGCGCGATGGCGATGACGTGCGGCGGGCAGTTGGTCGAGGCGCCGATCGCCGAGGCGCAGACGATGGCGTTCTCGAATGCCTTGCGCGTCATGATCTGGGACGGCCGCAGATCCTCATGCACCATCGCGACGATGCGCTTGCCGGTTTCATAGGCGATCTGCGCGCGCTCGCGATAGGGGCCGGGAATGGCGGCGCAGCCGGGCAGCGACATGCCGAGCGCCTCGGCCATCGCGTTCATCGAAGATGCGGTGCCCATCGTGTTGCAATGGCCGACACTCGGCGCGGAACCGGCCACCATGTCGATGAACTTGTCATAGTCGAGCTGGCCGGCGGCCAGCCGCCGCCGGGCTTCCCACACGACGGTGCCGGAGCCGACCAGTTCGCCCTCGAAATGCCCGTCCAGCATCGGCCCGCCGGAGAGGACGATGGCGGGCAGGTCGACCGTCGCCGCCCCCATCAGCATGGCCGGCGTGGTCTTGTCGCAGCCGGTGGTGAGCACCACGCCATCGAGCGGATAGCCGTACAGCACCTCGACAAGCCCGAGATAGGCCAGATTGCGATCGAGCGCGGCGGTCGGCCGCTTGCCGGTTTCCTGGATCGGATGCACCGGAAACTCGATCGGCACGCCCCCGGCGGCACGGATCCCGTCCGCGACGCGCTTGGCGAGTTCGAGATGATGCCGGTTGCACGGCGAAAGGTCGCTGCCGGTCTGCGCGATGCCGATGATCGGCTTGCCGGATTGCAGTTCCTCGCGCGTCAGCCCGTAATTGAGATAGCGCTCGAGATAGAGCGCCGTCATGCCCGGATTGCCGGGATTGTCGAACCACTCGGTGGAACGGAGACGTTTCGGGGTGCTGCTCATCGCGGTTTCCTTCAGTTCGACCAGCCGCCGTCGATCACATGGGCGACGCCTGTGGTGAATCGGGATTCGTCGGACGCCAGATACAGGGCAAGAGAGGCGATCTCCTCCGGCGTGCCGAGCCGTCCCATTGGCTGGCGGGCGACGAATTCGGCCTCGATGGCCGCCTCATCGACACCGCGGGACGCGGCGAGGGCGGCGATGCGCCCGCGCAGCGAGGGGCTTTCCACGGTGCCGGGGCAGATGGCATTGCACCGCACGCCCCGCGTCACGTAATCCGCCGCGACCGATTTGGTCAGCCCCACCACGGCCGCCTTCGAGGCGCCATAGGCGAAGCGGTTGGGCACCCCCTTGATGGACCCGGCAGCGGACGCGACATTGACGATCGACCCGCCGCCGCCCGCCAGCATTGCCGGCAGGAACGCGCGGATCATGTGGAACATCGCCGTCACGTTCAGATCGAAGGAAAACGCCCAGTCGGTGTCAGGACAGTCGAGCACCGAGCCGTGCGCGACATAGCCGGCGGCGTTCACCAGGATGTCCACCCGGCCGAGGGAAGCGGCCAGCGCGCGGATCGCGGCATCGTCCTGCACGTCGAGCCGCGCGATCTCGGCGCCGGCGAGCCCGGCGAGAAGGGAAGGCTCGCGATCGGTCGCGATCACGCGCGCGCCCTCGCGGACCAGCACCTCGGCAATGGCGCGGCCGATGCCCTGCCCCGCGGCGGTCACCAGCGCGGTCTTTCCCGCAACCCGCCCGAAATGTGCCATCTTGTCGTTGCCTCCCTGCGTTGCTGCCTGCCTTGCCGACAGCAGTTTGATTATTACCGATAACGGACATCGCGGGCAACTGTCACGCCCCCTATCTCGACAGCCAGATGCCGGCTATTCTCCGCCAATGGATCACCGCACGGCCCTTGTCGTCATCGATGTCCAGGTGGATTTCTGCGCCGGCGGCGCGCTGGCCGTGCCGGATGGCGATGCGGTGGTGTCGGTGATCAATGCCCTCGCGCGGCATTACCAGACCGTGGTGATCACCCAGGACTGGCATCCGGCCAATCATGTCTCCTTCGCCAGCCAGCATCCGGGGCAGACCCCGTTCGGCACGATCCCCCTCGCCTACGGGCCGCAGGTGCTCTGGCCGGACCATTGCGTGATGGACACGCCCGGCGCGGCACTGCACCGCGACCTGCACATCCCGCATGCCGCGATGATCCAGCGCAAGGGGTCGAACCGACTCATCGATTCCTACTCCGCCTTCCTCGAAGCCGACCGCACGACGCGGACCGGGCTCGACGGGTGGCTTGCCGCGCGCGGCATCGAGCGGGTCGATCTCTGCGGTCTGGCGACCGATTACTGCGTTGCCTGGTCGGCACAGGATGCGCGGCAATTCGGGCTGGAAGCGCGGGTGATCGAGCCGGCCTGCCGGGGGATCGACCTTGATGGATCGCTGGCGGCGTCATGGCAGGCGATGGCGGCCGCCGGCGTGGCGCGGGTCGCTTCGGTCTGATACCAGCGGAGACATGGACGAAGACGGCGATTACCGGCGCAAGAGGCAGCAGACCACGCGCCGGCGGGGCATTCTGGCTGCCGCCGCGATCGGCCTGATCGCGCTGCTCGGCCTCGCCGCGGTCTTCGGCCCGATCCTGGTCTCGGGGAATTACCATCGCGGCGCGATCGAACGCCTGGCCAGCCGGGTCGTCGGCAGGCCGGTGTTCATCGAGGGTGGGATCACGCTCTCGCTGCTGCCCGATCCGCAACTGGTGGCTGAGGATGTCATCATCGGCGGCCCGCACGGCGCGCAGGCAACCGCGGCGGTCCTCAAGCTCGAACTTGCTCCGGGGCCGCTGCTGTTCGGCCGGCTTCGCGCCCACCGGCTGATCCTGCGTCGGCCGGACATCGACCTGCCATGGCCGCTGCCGGGCGGCGCCGGTGCGATCGCGCCGCCGCCATGGCTCGGCTCGCTGCACGCGACCATCGATGACGGCACGTTCCATGTCGGGCCGCTGCGGCTCGACCACGCCAACCTGTCGATCTTCACCGGCGGCCCGCGCGCGGTGATCGCCGCCGGCGGGACGATGCGGATCGGCGGCTTCGACGCCGCCATGACGCTCGATATCGATGATACCGGCAGCGCCGGGCCCGCACCGGTGACCGCGACGCTCAAGCTGCACAGCGCAGGCCATGCCGAGCTGAAATTCCACGGCACGCTCGGCCATGACAGTTTCCTCTCTGGCGCGATGGCGGCGACAGCCGACAAGACCGCGATCGCCAGCCTGCTGCCGGCCCTCAAGGAAAGCGCCGCACCGTTCGACATGACGGCAAGCCTTGCCGCGACCGGGCAGCAGGTCCGGCTCGACGACGTCGCCATGCAGTCGGGAGGGATGCAGGCGGGAGGGGACGCCGTGTTGTCCCTCGCGCCGGCACCGTTGCTGCGGGTGACCGCGCAGGCGACGGGGCTCGACCTCGATCTGGCCGCAATCCTGGTCTCCGGCATGCGGCGCCAGCTCCCGGTCGCCGCCGCGCTCGACGTCTCCGGCACGCTGTCAGGACTGCCGGTCAACGGCGCGCACGGAACGGTACTGGCCGATGATGCCTCGCTGCGGGCGGAGCAGGTTTCCGTCCCCCTGCCGGGGCAAGCGATTCTCGGATTTTCCGGTCCGATATCGCCAGCCTTGAGCGGGCATTTCACCATCGAGGCACAGGATCCCGCAGCCACGCTCGCAATCTTGCGGCATCAGCTGCCCTATCTGCCCGCATGGCCGAAAGGTGCGGGCCGCCTCGATGCCGCCGGCATGGCGAGCGTTACACACGGCGGCACCCTGGCGCTCGACGATATCGCCGGGCACGTGGCGATGGGAACAGCCAGAACCGGCTTCACCGGCGCCTTGCACCTCACCCCCGCACCCGCCGGGCAACCGACACGCATCGCCGCCCGGATCGGTCTCGACCGGCTTACCCTCGACCAGCCGATGATCAAGGATCTGCTCGCGGCGCTGTCCGATCCGGCGCCACGCTATGCCGGACCGCTGCAGATCGCCGTGGGGGCGCTGGAAAAACCGGCCGGGCAACCCAACGCGCCTTCGCAGGTGATTGCGACCGATCTCAGGATCGACGCCAGCCTGCGCGACAAGGCGGCAGGTGGCGGGCTGCATATCCGCCTCGCGACCATGCACATGGGAGGCGGGCTGCTGATCGGCCGCTTCCTGCGCAAGGCGGATGGCGCTATCGTCAGGAGCCGTCTGTTCCTGGTCGGGCCGAATGCAAGCCATGAGGCGACGGCGCTGGCGGCGGCGTTCGGCGTGCCGGCGGCATGGGACGATCAGCCGGCATTCCGGCACGATTTCTCGCTCACCATGGCGGCGGATGGCCCCGCCACGGCGCTGGCGACGCATGTCAGGCTACGCGTCGGCCTGGTACGCGCGTCGGCGCACCCCACGATCGATCTTGCCGCCGGCAGTGCCGCCGGGTCGCTCACGTTTCGTGCCCCGAACGCCGCACGGCTGATCCTCAGCCTCGGCGGCGCCGGCCTGCTCGGCGAACGCCAGGGGCTGGGCTGGCCGGGGCCCGGCTCGGCCAGTCTCAGGGCGGCGGGATATGTCACGCCAGGCGGGTTCGGCTTTTCCGATTTTGTCGCCTCGCTGGGTGCGCTCACCGTCTCCGGGCGGGTCGATGTCGATACAGCGCATGGGCCGAAGCGGATCTTCGGCCGGATAACCGCCGACACGCTGCCGGTTCCCGACACAGTCAGCCTGATGGGGCTGGCGCAAGCCGCCCTCGGCGGCAATGTGCGGATCGACATGCCGCGTCTGACCGCCGCAAGGGTCGAGCGTTACGGCGAGACGGTCGCCCGGCAGGCGGATTTCGGGATCACGCTCGATCAGGGGAAGCTGGCGCCGCATCTGGCGATCGATATCGGCAGCGCCGGATTCGCCGGCGGCAAACTCTCTGGCCGGGCCGTTCTCACCGGCGCCTCAGGCAGCACGCCGGCCACGCTCAGCCTGCGGGCGCGGCTTGCGGGCGGGAATTCGGAAGCGATTGCAGCCCTCGCGGCGCCGCAGGGGCTCGACCTGCCGCTTGCCGGCGGAACCCTCGATATCGCGGCCGATCTGATGGCGCAGGGGGATGGCCGCGCCGCCTGGTTGCGCACGCTCAGTGGGAGCGTGACGGCAAGCAGCCACGATATTACGGTGAGCGGACTGAACCTCGCGTCTGCCGGCCAGACCCTGGCCGCGGCGACGCGCGCGCCACACCCGATCGGGCTGATCGCGGCATCTCGCATGCTGCGGACGGCGCTGAGTTCGGGGACGTCGGCCTTCACGCTTCTCAACCTGACCGCGACAGTCGGCAACCGCACGATCCGGCTCGACCATGCTGCCCTCAGCGGGCCATTGGGCGAGATGACCGCGCGCGGCCATCTCGATCTTGCCCAGGATCAGGTCGACCTCGCAATTGCCGTGCATCCGGCAATTCCCGATGCGAGGGCCGTCCCAGCTCTGACCGTCACTGTCAGCGGCCTCGCCTCCCGCCCCAGGCGGCGCATCGACGTCGCCAACGGCATCGGCTGGATCCGCCATTCGCTGACCGCGGCAAGGCGCGGCGCTGCCGCACCGACAGCGCGGTGAAGAATGTCAGCCGCAGAACGAGCAGACGAAACAGCCTCGCCGGATAACTTGCCGGTGCGAAAAACGATCGATCGTGTTGGGATGGTGGAGAGGGTTGGATTCGAACCAACGTAGGCGTGCGCCAGCGGATTTACAGTCCGCCCCCTTTAGCCACTCGGGCACCTCTCCGCCGCCCGTAATCTTCGATCAGGCCTGTGTTGTCAACAGCGCACCGCGCACGCTGGAGCCGGTTTCGATCCAGCCGGATCGGATGTCATGCGCTGTCTTGTTGTTCGTCTAAGCGTCTTTATCGGATCAGATGTTTCCATCTGATCGGATGATGCTCTAGAGAGCCGCCATGGACAGACGCGACAATCAGCCACACCCGCGCGGCGGGCGGACGCACAAGCACAATCGCACATCCCCACCCCAAGGGCGCGGCCATGGTGACGTGGGGCGCGAACGGCGCCCGCAGGCGGCCGGCGGCGGCTTCTGGCTCTACGGGCTGCACCCCGTCGAGGCAGCCTTGGCGAATCCCGCGCGCCGGCTGCGGCGGCTGCTGGTGACGGAAGAGGGCGAGGCGACGCTCGCCGCACGGCTGCCGCAACCCTGGGCCATCCAGCCCGAACGGGTTGAGCGCGACCGGCTGGAGCACATGCTGGGCCGCGGGATCGTCCATCAGGGAATCGCCTTGCAGACCGACCCGCTGGTCGCCCCCACCCTGGCCGATGCCCTGAAACGTCCCGGACCCGTGCTCGTGCTCGACCAGATCACCGATCCGCGCAATGTCGGCGCCATCCTGCGCTCGGCACAGGCATTCGGCGCGGCAATGGTCATCGCGCAGGAGCGCAACGCACCGGAGGAAGGCGGCGCGCTCGCCAAGGCGGCATCCGGCGCGCTGGAGCGGATGCCGTTGCTGCGGACCGTGAATATCGCGCGGGCGCTGATCGCGCTCAAAGCCGCGGGGCTCTGGGTGATGGGGCTGGATGCCGCCGGGACATCATTCCTGTCCCGCGACGCGCTGGGCGGCAGGCGCGCGGCACTTGTCCTCGGCGCCGAGGGCGAAGGCTTGCGTCGCCTTACCCGCGAAACCTGCGACGAGCTGGTTTCGCTGCCGATGCCGGGCGGGATGGAAAGCCTGAACGTGTCGGCCGCTGCCGCCGTAGCGCTCTACGAGATCATCCGGTAGACGAAAGCCTCGCTTCCGGCCGCACTTTCCTCGACCGCGAGGTTCAGCATCCTGTCGTGATGCGGCGACAGGCTGCAGGCTGGATCGGTTGCCCCCGCATCGCCGGCAATGGCCAGCGCCTGACAGCGGCACCCGCCCCAGTCGATCTCGGCGCGCTCGCATCCCTTGCAGGGGGCAGGCATCCAGTCAGTGCCGCGATAGGCGTTGAAGGCTTCCGAATTCAGCCAGATTTCGGCAAGCGACTTGTCCTTCACCGAATCAAAGCGCAGGTGGCCGATCGTCTCCGCGGCGTGGCAGGGCAGGACCTTGCCGGAGGGGGTGACATTGAAGAAGCGCCTGGCCCAGCCGCTCATGCAGGATTTGGGGCGCGACGCGTAATAATCGGGGACGACGTAATCGATGTTCAGGACGCCTTCGAGCCGCTTGCGCGCTTCGTCGACGATGCGGGTCGCCTCGTCGAGCTGGCCGCGCGTCGGGATCAGTGCGGCGCGGTTCTTGAGCGCCCAGCCGTAATATTGCACATGCGCCACCTCGATTCGCTGGGCGCCGGCCTCGACCGCGAGATCCAGCATGGCGGGCAGCTGATGCAGGTTCTGGCGGTGCATCACCGCGTTGACCGTGAGCGCGAGGCCGGCATCGCGCACGAGCCTGGCCGCGGCGAGTTTCTTGACATGCGCGTTGCGAAGCCCGGCGACGTGATCGGCAATACCGCTCTCGGCACCCTGAAAGCTGATCTGGACATGATCGAGCCCGGCCTCGGCCAGCATGTGCATCTTCTGCTGGTCGAGCAAAACAGCGGAGGTGATCAGGTTGGTGTAGAGCCCTTCGCGATGCGCGTGCTGGACGAGCTGTGCCAGATCGTCACGCGCCATCGGCTCGCCGCCGGAAAAATGCCCTTGCAACGCGCCGAGCGCCGCGGCCTCGGTGATCACGCGCATCCATGTCGCCGTATCCATCTCGTCGCGCGCGCGATCCATGGCGAGCGGATTGGAGCAGTACGGGCATTTCAGCGGACAGCGATGGGTAAGCTCCATCATGATCGCCATCGGCGGCGCAACGGCCGCACGCGTGACCGAAGCGGGTGCGAGATCGTTCATGCCGCGATCATCCCCTTTTTCGCCAGATCGTTGAGCATCTCGATGCAATCGGCCAGCACCGCGTCGCGCGGCGCTTCGTAGCGCGCCGCCAGCAGGTCGGCGATGCCGCCGACGCTGGCCGTTCCGTCAACTGCCTCAAGGATCGCGACGGCGATCTCATCCGGCATGATGACCAGTTCGGGCGCGAGCAGGACATGGCAATTCCGCGCCGCATCGAACCGGAAGCGGACATGCCGCGGCAGGCGGGGCACGCTGGACTCGGTGAGGGTCACGACCACACGCCTTCATGGCCGAACGCGCCGGGCGGGATCAGCCCTGGGCTGACATAGGCATGGTGCAGGGCGTCGAGCTGCGCCCAGAGCACGTTGCATTTGAAGGTGAGCGCCGCGATCGCCTGCTGCTGCTGTTCGGGCGTGCGGGCATGGCGCTTGACATAGTCCAGCGCGAAATCCGCATCGCGCGGCGCCTGATCGAGGCGCGCGTTGAAATAGGCCAGGGTTTCCCTGGTGATGAAATCGTAGTTCGCGAGCATGCCCGAGACGCGTTCGGAAATGATCGTCGGCGAGAACATTTCCGTAAGCGAAGAGGCCACCGCCTCCAGCAAGGAGCGGTCGCGCACGAAATCGACATAGGCGCGCACGGCGAAGCGGGTCGCCGGCAAGGCGCGGCGCTCGCTCACCACCATGTCGCGATCAAGACCGAGCCCCTCGGCCAGCGCCAGCCAGCGGACTATGCCGCCTTCGCCCGGCGCATTGCCGTCATGATCGACAAGCCGCTGACGCCAGGCCCTGCGCAAGTCGGCATCGTCGGTGCGGGCCATCAGCGTCGCATCCTTGATCGGGATCGCCGCCTGATAACAGTAGCGGTTGAGTGCCCAGGCCTGCACCTGGCGCTTGTCCAGCTTGCCACCATGCAGGAGTTGATGAAATGGATGGCGGTTGTGGTATCGCGCGGCACCGACGGCGCGCAACGCCGATTCCAGGTCGTCGGGGCTCAGCAGCACGGTCATAGCACGATCTCCATTCCGTCATGCGCCACGGTCCAGCCGGCGCGCTCGGCTTCGGCCCGTTCGGGCGAATCGTCGAGGATCATCGGATTGCTGTTGTTGACATGCACGAACACCTTCCGCGCGACGTCGAGCCCGGCAAAGGCCGCGATCGATCCGTCCGGCCCGCTGACGCTGACATGCCCCATCCGCGCGCCGGTCTTGGGCAGGAGCCCCGCCTCGATCATCTCGTTGTCGTGCCAGAGCGTGCCATCGAACAGCACGAGGCCGGCGCCGCGCACCCGCGCCGCAACATCCGCCGAAACGCGGGCGCAGCCGGGGATGTAGAAGAACGACTTGCCCTCATCATCGGCGATGCGCAGGCCGATCGTGTCGCCCTCGGACGAGCCGAAATCCGTCCGGCTCGCATCCTCGGCATAGAGTGCGACCTTGCCCGGCACCACGAAGGCCTCGACCGTCATGCCCAGATCCCGCCCGGCACCGTCCGCAAGCCGCGTCGGCACGCCGACCGGCAGTTCCCTGCGGGGGACAAGGTTCGCATCGAGCACGCGAAAGATCTTGCTGTCCTCGATCAGGTCAAGAATCCGCCGCCCGGCATAGAGGCCGAAGCGGTGGCCTTCGCGCAGGTTGAGCAGGCCGGCGGTGAAATCGACATCGCCGCCGGTGAGAACGGCCGCGACGATCGGGCTGTCGCGCAGGCCGGAGCGCGGCTGGAGCGCAGGCGTTGCCAGGATCTGTTCGCGCAGGTCGGGCGATGCGTTGAAGATCACGTAATCGGAATTGTTGACGCTTACAGCAAGGGCCGCCTGGGTACGCGGCCGTGCCGCCGGATCACCATGTCGGGCGCGCGCGCAATTCGCGCAGGCGCAGTTCCACTGCGGGAACCCGCCTCCGGCAGCGGCACCGAGAACAATCAGTTTCATCGATTTGAGAGTTCACCGGAACCGGCGCAAAGCATCGGTTCCGGTGCCTTGGTTCAGATTAGCCGAGATCAGCGCAGGCGTAGCAGTTGATTTCGGTGCCAACAGCGATTTCGACGAGCTTCGGCTTGGTCCACATGGATTTGTCTCCTGGATCGTTGAGGTACGAATGCGTTTTCCGCTTTTGTCTCCGCGAGATGCGGAGTGACGCGACAATACGACATGTCGATAACGACGCAAGTGGGTAATCCGCGATCCCACCCGGTTGTGACAAAACGGGACAGCACTCCGGCTACAATCCCCGCATGAGAAAAGGGCGGCCCAGGGCCGCCCTTTCCCGATCAGCCTGCAGTGCAGAACGATCAGCCGCAGGAAGCGACCGCCCGGCGGGCCATCACGCCGACGAGGTGCGCGCGATAGGCCGCACTCGCATGGATGTCGCTGTTCATGTCCTCCTCGGGCGTCTTCACGTCGCGAATCGCATCGGGTGCGAAATTCGCCGAGAGCGCCTGTTCCATCGCCGCATGACGGAACACGCCGTTATTGCCGGCGCCGGTTACCGCGAGGCGGGCGCCCCCGGCGGTCTTGGCGACGAACACGCCTACCATGGCGTAGCGCGATGCCGGATTCGGGAACTTCTCGTAGGCGGCCTTTTCCGGGATCGGAAAGGAGACCTCGACGATCAGTTCATCCGGCTCCAGCGCCGTCGTGAACATGCCCTGGAAATAGTCATCCGCCGCAATTTCGCGCCTGGTCGTGCGGATCGTGGCGCCGAGGGCGAGTGCGGCGGAGGGATAGCACGCGGAAGGATCGTTATTGGCCAGAGAGCCGCCGATCGTGCCGCGGTATCGAACCTGGCGGTCGCCGATATGGCTGGCCAGATGCGCCAGCGCCGGGATCGCGTCGGCAACGACCTTCGAGGTGGCAACCTCGCGATGCGTGGTCATCGCCTTGATGACGAGCGCGTTGCCTTCGCGGCGGATGCCGGAGAGGCCGAGCCCGCCGAGATCGACCAGCGTGCTCGGCTTGGCAAGCCGCTGCTTGAGCACGGGGATGAAGGTCATGCCACCGGCAAGCGCCTTGGCCTCGGGATCGCTCCCCAGCGCCTTGACCGCATCGTCGATTGCGGCCGGTTTCTGATAATTGAAATCGTACATTGCGTCTCTCCGTTACTCGGCAGCCATCCGCGGCGACGCCGCG
The DNA here is from genome assembly GCF_905116885.1 of Acidiphilium sp. C61. NCBI lineage: Bacteria > Pseudomonadati > Pseudomonadota > Alphaproteobacteria > Acetobacterales > Acidocellaceae > Acidiphilium > Acidiphilium sp. C61. Next base: position 931,815 of record NZ_CAJHNI010000005.1, read on the forward strand.
TTGATGATCGACCAGATCTTCAGCGGTGTCGCCGGCATGTCGATATGGGTGACCCCATAATCGCGCAGCGCATCGACGACGGCATTGATCACCGCGGGCGGGCTGCCGATCGCGCCGACCTCGCCAACCCCCTTGGCTCCAAGCGGGTTGTGGGTGCACATCGTCGATTCGGTCCCGACATGGATGTTCACCAGGTTGTCCGCGCGCGGCATCGTGTAGTCCATCAGCGATCCGGACAGGAGCTGGCCGGTCTCGTCGTAGATCGCGTGTTCGAGCAGCGCCTGGCCGATACCTTGGGCCACACCGCCGTGAACCTGGCCATGCACGATCATCGGGTTGATGACCCGGCCGATATCGTCGACCGCGGTGAAGTTCAGCATGCTGACGACACCGGTATCGGGATCGACCTCGACCTCGCAGATATGGCACCCGCCGGGGAAGGTGAAGTTCTTCGGATCGTAGAATGCCGTCTCGTCGAGGCCGGGCTCGAGTTCGTCGTGCGGGTAGTTGTGCGGCACATAGGCCGTCAGCGCGATCTCGCCGAATGCCTTCGACTTGTCGGTGCCCGCGACGGTGAACTTGCCGTCCTTGAACTCGATGTCGTCGACCGAGGCTTCCATCAGGTGGGCGGCGATCTTCTTGCCCTTGGAGATGATCTTGTCGACCGCCTTGACGATCGCCGAGCCGCCGACGGCGAGCGAACGGCTGCCGTAGGTGCCCATGCCGAACGGGATCTTGCTGGTGTCACCATGCACGATCTCGACTTGCTCGAACGGCACGCCGAGCTGGTCGGCGACGAGCTGGGCGAAGGTCGTCTCATGGCCCTGGCCGTGGCTGTGCGTGCCGGTATAGAGCGTCACCGAGCCGGTCGGATGCACCTTGACGTTGGCGACCTCGTAGAGCCCTGCCCTCGCGCCGAGCGCGCCGGCCACCGCCGACGGCGCGATGCCGCAGGCTTCGAGATAGGTCGACATGCCGATGCCGCGCAGCTTGCCGCGCTTCGCCGACTCCGCGCGCCGCGCCTCGAATCCGTTCCAGTCGGCCAGCTCCATGCAGCGCGCGAGCGTCGCCTCATGGTTGCCGCTATCGTATTGCAGCGCCACCGGCGTCTGATACGGATAGGCGTCGGCGGGGATGAAATTGCGCCGGCGGATGGCGACACGATCCATCCCCATCGTCTTCGCCGCGACATCGACGAGGCGTTCGAGCAGGAAGGTGGTCTCCGGACGGCCGGCGCCACGATAGGCGTCGACCGGGACGGTGTTGGTGAAGAGCGCCTTCACTTCCGAATAGATCGCGGGCGTCGTGTAGACGCCGGCGAGCAGCGTCGCCGAGAGATAGGTCGGCACCGACGGCGCGAAGGTCGAGAGATAGGCGCCGAGATTGGCCATCGTCTTGACCCGCAGCCCGAGGAATGCGCCGTCCTCGGCCAGCGCCAGCTCGGCATGGCTGATATGGTCGCGGCCATGAGCGTCGGTGATGAAGGATTCGCTGCGCTCGCAGGTCCATTTCACCGGCCGGTTCACCTGCGCGGCCGCCCAGGTCACCGCCGCTTCCTCGATATAGTGGAAGATCTTGGCGCCGAACCCGCCGCCGACGTCGGGTGCGACGACGCGCAGCTTGTGCTCGGGGATCTGCAGCACGAACGCGCCCATCAGCAGCCGGATCACATGCGGGTTCTGGCTGGTGGTGTAGAGCGTGTGTTCACCGGTCGACCGGTCGAAATCGCCGATCGCCGCACGCGGCTCGATCGGGTTCGGCACCAGCCGGTTGTTCACTAGGTCGATCGTCGCGACCTTGTGGGCCTTGGCGAAGGCGGCATCCACGGCGTCCTTGTCGCCGATATGCCAGTCGAAGCAGACATTGCCCTTGGCCTCGTCATGCACGAGGGCAGCACCCTCGGCCGTCGCCGCGATCATGTTGGAGACCGCCGGCAGCGGGTCGATGTTGACCACCAGCGCCTCGGCGGCGTCCTTCGCCTGGTCGACAGTCTCGGCAATCACCATCGCGATCGCATCGCCGACATACCGGACCTTGCCCTGGGCCAGCACCGGATGCGGCGGCTCGACCATCGGCGAGCCGTCCTTGCTGTGGATCTGCCAGCCGCACGGCACGCCGCCGATGCCGGCCTTGGCGATGTCGTCACCGGTGAAAATGGCGACAACACCCGGCATCGCCCGCGCGGCGGCGGTGTCGATCGACCGGATGACGCCATGGGCCACGTCCGAGCGGCGGAACACGGCATAGGTCTGGTCGGGGCGGTTGATATCGTCGGTGTAGTGACCGCGGCCTGACAGGAACCGGCGGTCTTCCACGCGCTTCGGCGAGTCGCCAATGCCGCCCTTCACGATGTGCGGCAAGGTCGTATCGTTCATGGATGATCTCCCGAAATTTTTCTTGCACCCGGACATACGGGTGCTTCACCTTTTGCAGCCCGAACCTTATTCGGCGGCCTGCGGCAGCTCGCGCCCATGCATGAGCGGCCAAGCGGCGGCGATCGCCTTGACGATGTTGTGGTAGCCCGTGCAGCGGCAGATATTGCCTTCGAGTTCCTCGCGGATCTGCTGCTCGGTCAGGCCTTCCGGATGGCTCTCGACCAGATCGATCGCGCTCATCACCATGCCCGGGGTGCAGAAGCCGCATTGCAGGCCGTGATGTTCGCGGAACATTTCCTGCATCGGATGCAGCGTGCCGTCGGCTGCCGCCAGCCCCTCGATCGTGGTGATCTCGCTGCCATTCGCCTGCACCGCGAGCATCGTGCACGACTTCACCGACTTGCCATCGATCTTGACCACACAGGCGCCGCACTGGCTGGTGTCGCACCCGACATGTGTGCCGGTCAGGTGAAGGTTTTCGCGCAGCATCTCGACGAGCAGCGTGCGGGCTTCCACCTCGGCGGTCGCCGGCTTGCCGTTCACCGTGAGTTTAACCTGGGGCATTGATTCCTCCGTTCATGATGGCGCGGGACCCTCCGCCCGGATGATCCGCTTCCTTATACCATGATGATGGGGCTCTCCGGCGTTGGTCAAGAGAACCGGACAGCTTTCTTACCGCAAGGTGCGAATTTGACAGAATTTGTCACAGGCCAGGTTGCGCACTGCCGGAAGCCTGTTAACTCTCCGGCCGCATGCCGGCCCTGCCCTCACCCATCATGCTGATCACCAGCCGCCTCCCGGCGCGTCATCGCGATGCGGCGGGCGAATTGCTGCGGTTCGGCACGGTTGGCGTCTTTGGCCTGCTCGTGGATATCGCCGCGGTCTATGCGCTCATCCCCAGCCTCGGGCTCTACGGCGCGGGCATGGCGGCCTACGTCTTTGCGGCAAGCTGCAACTGGATGTTGCACCGGATCTGGACCTTTCGCGCACGCACCCAACGCCCCGCCCACACGCAATGGTTGCGCTTCCTGCTCGTCAACATGATCGGCTTCTCGATCAACCGCGGCGCCTATTCCCTGCTCATCGCCAGCTTCGTGTTGCCGCGGCACTACCCCGTGCTGGCCGTGTGCGCAGGTTCCGTTTCCGGCTTTCTGGTTAATTTTCTGCTTTCCCGGCGTCTGGTTTTCGGTTAATTCAATACAATCTTCAGTTGTATCCCCGAAAGCCGAGGTCGTTCCGGACCGATGTCGCAGACCGCTTTCAACTCCATCGCCAAACCTGTCCGCAACGGAGCGGCAGCAAGACAGCCGCAGGCGCCCGGCCGGCACATCCATATCGGTATGCATGCCGGCCTCTTCCTGCTGCTGGTTACCGACATCGCCGCCGCCTGCCTCGGCCCGCAACTCGGCTCCCGGTTCCTGCTTTCCGCCCCCACCATGGCGCGTGGCCTGCCAAGTCAGCTCGTCTATGCTGCGCTGACCGTCATCACGCTGGCGGGCTCGGGGCTTTACGAGCCGGGGCCGGTCCGCGCCCCGCTCGATCACGCAACCTCGATCATGCGCGCGCTTGTGGCGGCGGAAACGCTCTCATTGCTGCGGATCGCGGTGCTGCGGCCGTCGCCGACAGCACCGCCGCTCGGTACATCGTTCGGCTGGGCAATTGCCGCCTTCACCCTGACCGCGACCCTTCTGTTCGCAGGCCGGATTGCCGTGGCCCGGATCTGGCAGCGTCATGGGATCGGCGTTGCCCAGGGGGCCGCGGCCCTCGTGACCACCGCGCCGTGCGACCGCGCGGTCTGCGACCAGCTCGATCGCCTCGCCGATCATCGCCTTGGATATATTTTCTGCCTGGGGCTGGCGACCTCGTCGGGTCTGCGCGCGATTGCCGATGTCGCGACGCTGGAGGGGCTGATCCGGTCCGACCAGATCGGCGATCTCATCGTCGTCATCCGCCGCGGCGACAGCGTGCAGACGCGCGGCCGGCTGGACGCGCTGCTCGCCCGCCTCGCGGACCAGCCGGTCAGGATACGTCTCGCCTTCGACGCCGCTGCCGAAATCGGCGCCGGCGACCTCGCTGCGGGCCTCGGGCTTCGCCTCGTCACGGCGCTCGACCGGCCGATCCGCCCCCTGGCTGCATCAGCGAAACGAGGGATGGACATCATTGGCGCCGCCCTCCTGAGCGTTCTGCTGTCCCCGCTCCTCGCCGCCATCGCCATTTCACTGTGCCTGTCCGGCCCGGTTCTGTTCCGGCAGCGCCGGATCGGGCTGGATGGCGTCCCATTCACCGTTTTCAAGTTCCGCACGATGCACCCGCAGGACGCCACGGGTCGCAACATCCCCGTCGTCCAGGCGCGCGCGGGCGACCGGCGGATCACGCGGCTCGGCCGCGTTCTCCGCCGCCTCTCGCTCGATGAACTGCCGCAGCTCGTCAACGTGCTGCGCGGCGACATGTCGCTGGTCGGTCCCCGGCCCCACGCGCCGCATACAAGCGGCGGGGACTTCACCTTCGAACAGGCGATCGCGTTCTACGGCGTGCGCCACCGGGTAAAGCCGGGGCTGACCGGCCTTGCACAGGTGCGGGGCCTGCGCGGCCCGGCGGAGCGGCGCGACCTCGTGACCGCGCGCGTCGCCGCCGATCTCGATTACATCGAGCGATGGTCGGTCTGGCTCGATATCGCGATCCTGTTGCGGACGGTTCCCGCCGTGCTCATTGGGCGCAATGCCGTCTGAGCCGCACCTGCTGGCGGGAACGCCGCCGCCCGGCCGCGCCTATGATGCGGATATCGTCATTCTCAGCCATCAGCGGCCGCGCGAAACCATCGCCGCCCTCCGCTCGGCCGCGTCCCAGACCGGCATGGACAGCCATGTCATCATCCTGGACCAGGCCTCGGATGCAGCCATGCGCGCGGCCCTGACAGCCGCGGCGCAGGACTATGAAAATGTTGCGGTTTATGGCGTCGCGCGGAATTTAGGCGTGCCGGGGGGCCGCAATCTCGCCGCAACGCTCGGGCGCGGCAGGACGATCATCAGTCTCGACAATGATGCCGTCTTCGCTGACCGCGACACGGCGGCGCACGCCGCGCGGCGGATCGCCGGCGCAGATCGCCTCGGGGCGATCGGGTTTCGGATACTCGCGGCCGATGGCGCCTGTCTCGACCGGACGAGCTGGGGATATCCCGCGCGCCTCGTGCGGCAGGCGGAGCGGCGTTTCACCGCCACCACCTTCGTCGGCTGCGGCCATGCCCTGTCGCGCGCCTGTTTCGAGCAGCTCGGGGGGTATGACGCGACGCTGTTCTTCGCCTGGGAGGAATATGAATTCGCGCGCCGCGCCATCGCTGCCGGCTGGAAGATCGAGCATCACGGCGACCTCGCGGTCGTCCACGCCGTGTCGCCCGAAGCGCGCATGGGCTGGAGCGCGGGGCGGTGGCGCCATTTCGTCCGCAACCGCCTGCTGATCGCGCATGACTGGGATGGCCCGGCGGGCTTCTGGCTGCGCGCCGGCGTGTATCTGGCGCGCGGCGCCATGACGTCGCGCCTTGGCCAGACGCTCGGGGCCATTGCCGAGGCGCGTGTCCTGTCGCGCACCAGGCCCCGGCAGGGCAACACCGCCGCCGCGCGGCGCTACGTTTTCCTGCATGAGACCTGCAATCGGCTGCCGTGCACCGCCCGCTTCAGAGCACGATATACGATCAAGAAACCCCATCCGATCGGATAATGCCCTATCGGCGCCGGTGCCAGCGCGGCGGCCAATCCGGCACCCAGGGCCGCGCGCCCTGCACGTCCCGATCCGTCGCGAACCGCAAGCGGGCCCCGCTGAAGCGCAGGGCGATCGCGCCATCCCGCCACACGCTGAAACGGTCGAGCACGACGCGCCCACGGCCACGACAGGCGCCGCGCAGGGGCCGCGGCGAGACGACCACGCGCGCCTCGCCGCAGCCGCCCTTCGCCGCGGCAGGACCGTCGAGATACAGCACCCGCCCGCGATCGAACCGGCATCGACCGTCGGGGCAGAGATCGGTTGCCCTCGCCACGCGGACGCGATCATGGGCGAAAACCGGGCGCCACTGCGCCAGCGTGTAGTTGTCGGCTCGTCGGGTCACGAGAATCCGCACCACCGCGCCATCCCGCACCGCGACGAGAGACGCTGTCGGCGAGACGAGCACATCCGGCGCGCGGCCTGTCATCATGCCCGCAAGGCCGATCGCGACCAGCGGCGCCCCGGCGAAGCGCGTCCGGTCCCGCAGCAGGCCCAGCAGCGCCATGCCGAAGCCCAGCAGCGCAACCGGCCAGCCCGGACTTGGCCCGATCGCGATGAGGGCGTGCGGCAACTCGCCGACAAACCGGGCAACGGCCAGAATCGCGGCGATCCCCCACCCCATCGGCGCCAGCGCCAGCGCCTCGAGATGCAGCGGCATCAGCAGCAGCGCCACCATCCCCGCGGGCAGCACGATCAGCGCGGTCAGCGGCACAGCGACCAGATTGGCGAGGATGTAGTAGGGCTGCACCTGCTGGAACTGGTAGGCGGCGAAAGGCATCGAGGCGCCGCCTGCGAGCAGCGAGGTGAAGGCCAGCGCCGCCACATGCCTCCCGAGGCGCTGGTGCCATCCATCGCCTCCGATCGTGAGCCGGCGGCCGAACGCCTCGTAGCCGGCAATCAACGCCAGCACGGCCGAGAAGCTCATCTGGAAGCTCGGACCCGGAACCGATTGCGGCTCGATCAGCATCAGCGCGAAAGCCGCCAGCGCCAGGCCACGGAGCGACAGCGCCCGGCGCCCCGCGACGATGCCGAGCAGGACAAGGCCCGCCATTGCGAGGCTTCGCTCGATCGGAACGTGAAACCCGGTCAGCGCCGCGTAGACCAGACCGCCGGCGAAGGCGACGAGCGAGGCGACCACCTTGGCCGGGACCCGCAGGAGCAACGGCTCGGACAGTCCAGCCGCGAATCGCGCCACCGCGAACAAAGCGCCCATCACGATCCCGATATGCAGGCCGGCGACGGCAAGGATGTGCGCAAGCCCGGCGGTGATGAAATCCTGCCGCTCACGGGCGGGGATCGCCGACTCGAACCCGGTCAGCAAGGTCGCCGCCACCGGCCCGGTCGTTGGCGGCATGGCGGTCAGGACACGGGCGGCGATCGTCTCCCGCAGCCGCCTCAGCGCGCCGGCCCAGCCCGGCCGCCCCGGACGGATGATCGCGATCTTGCTCACGGCAAATCCGACCGCCCCGATGCCCGAGAAGAACTGGTCCCGCGCGAACGACCACCCGCCGGGATAGGCCGGGCGCGAGGGGGCGAACAGAAAGGCGCGCACACGGACAAGGTCTCCGGCGGCAAGGCGAAGATCGTCGCCCTTGCGCAGCTTGACCCGCACCGCGCGGGCCAGGGCGGGTCCGCCATCGAGCCGCGGCGAAGCGAGTGCCACCCGGCGGCCGGTCGGGAGAATATCGATCGAGCTGACCCGCCCGGCGACGGTAACGACACCATGCGGCACGAGGATCGGCGGCGGCATCGCGATCGCCTGCCACTGTGCCCGCCCGAAGCCGATCGTCGCGAAGAGGAACAGCGCGGCGATACGTCGGAGGACCGGACGCTGCCAACAAAGGGCAAGGCCACCGCCGGCCAGCATGATCGCCACAGGCGCGATCCAGACCGGCGGTTCACTGCCAAGGTCGAAATAGAGAAGCACGCCAGCCAGCATCGCCACGGGCAGGAACAGCACGATGCGCCCCGCATAGGAGGCCGCCCGATAGCCACCGTCCGGCGTTGTGACCGCCGACGAGGGTGTCGTTCTGTCGATGGTCAGTCCGGCGTCCAAAGGATAATTCTCAACTGAAAGTTGAATTATCCTATTTCATCCAGGATCGTTGCGAAAGCGCAAAATCAGGCAAGTGCCGCAATGGCGAGGACAAGCGAGATGCCTGCGATGGCCAGCATGGCGTGGATCGCCAGCAGCAGGCCCGGAATGCGCCGCCCGCGCGAGGCGATGACGATGACGGAGAGGCCAAGGCAAAGCGCAAGCCCGAGCAGGAGTTCTGCGCCGGCACCAAACCCGCCAAGGCCCATGCGCTGCGCGAGCGGGTGGCGATCCAGCGTGACGACAAGAGCCGCAAGGCCGAGACTGCCGACGACGCCATGCAGCATCGCTTTCGCGCCCGCATCGCTGGCCGGGCGCTCGCCCCTGTCCCGCGTGGCGTCGAACGCCAACCACGCACCGATCGCGGCAGCCAGCAGCAGCAATCCGAGAGCATCCGTCATGCGCGGAAGGATGGCGCCGCGACAGCGCACGCGGCAAGTGCACAACACGGTGAGCGGAAGGATTTGGATGACAGCGCGCGCAGCCGGTTGGGGAACGCGAAGCGATGCCGGTCACGCGGCGTATCATCCGATCGGATGAACCGGCTGATCGGTTTCACCCGATCAGCCGGCCGGATAGCGATGGCGTCAGGATTGCTGACGACGGAGGAATGCCGGGATATCGATGCCGATTTCCTCGTTGTGGCTGAGCCGCACGGCCGCACGCGGCTCATGCTGTTGATGCGGGACATGGTGGGACGCGCCGTCCGGTGCCGCGCCATGCGACAGGTCGCGCGGGGCATGCTGCGGCGACGGATAGGATGCCTCCTCCCGGGCCGGCCAGGCCGGCATCGCCGCCCGCGGCGGCTCGGCCGCCGGCTGAACGGGCTGGGGCGCTGCCGCGTTGCGGAAACCATTGGTCATCCGGCTGAACAGGCTCTGCTTGCGGGGCGGCTCGGCGGCGCGGGGCGCCTCGCGGTAGGCCGCCGGTGCCGAAATCGGTGCCCGTACCGGCGCTTCCTGCTGGAATTGCTGACGCGGAGCCGCCGGGGCAGCTTCAGGCTGGGGATGCAGCGCCTGCGGCTGGACCGAAGGCTGAGGTTGAGGCTGATGCTGGAACCCGGAATTCTGCGCGGCGTGGTTCACCGGTGCCTGCACCTGCGCCGCGATGGTCGCATTCGCCTCCACCATCACGCTGTCGCCCGACACCGCGGCAAGGCGCGGCCGCTCGGCTTGCGATGGCGCCGGCGTGTCGATCCCGGTCGCGACAACCGAAATCCGGACCCGGCTGCCGAGGCTCTCGTCGAGCGCCATGCCGACCATGATGTTCGCATCCTCGTCGACTTCCTCGGCAATGCGGTTCGCCGCCTGGTCGAGTTCATGCAGCGAGAAGTCGGAACTGCCGGTGATGTTGATCAGCAGCCCGCGCGCGCCCTTCATGTTGGTGTCTTCGAGCAGCGGGTTGGAGATCGCCGCCTCCGCGGCACGGATTGCGCGATCCTCGCCCTCGGCTTCGCCGGTGCCCATCATCGCCTTGCCCATCACCGACATCACCGAGCGGATGTCGGCATAGTCGAGGTTGACGAGGCCCGGGACCACCATGAGGTCGGTAACGCCGCGCACGCCCATGTAGAGCACGTGGTCGGCCATCTCGAAGGCCTCCTTCCAACCCGTGCGCTCGTTGGCCACCTTGAAGAGGTTCTGGTTCGGAATCACGATCAGCGTATCGACGAATTGCTGCAGCTCGTTGATCCCGTCTTCAGCGGAGCGCAGGCGGCGGCGGCCCTCGAAGGCGAAGGGCTTGGTCACCACGCCGACCGTCAGGATGCCGCGCTCGCGCGCCATCCGCGCGATGACCGGTGCGGCACCCGTGCCGGTGCCGCCGCCCATGCCCGCGGTGATGAACACCATGTGCGCGCCGTCGAGATGCCGGGCGAGGTCTTCCGACGCTTCCTCGGCCGAGGCCTTGCCGATTTCCGGCCGTCCGCCCGCGCCGTTGCCCTGGGTGATATGCGGCCCGAGCTGGATGCGGCGTTCGGCGCGCGAAAGCATCAGCTGCTGCGCGTCGGTATTGGCGACGACGAATTCCACGCCCGGCAGGTTGAGGGCGATCATGTTGTTGACCGCATTGGTGCCGCCGCCGCCGACGCCGATCACCGTGATACGCGGTGTGAAATCTGTCTGTGTCGTGGTCTGTCGGATCAGGTTCAGGGTCATGTCTGCGTCTCCTGGCAGGCGGGCGTGAAACGAGGGAGGGCGGCGATGCGATGGGGGTGTGTCATCACATCCGCCGCACGAGAAAATTCATGAACCGGGCCAACCGGCCTTGCGGCGCAGCGACGTTGAAATCGATGTCGTGCATCGTCTGGCCCTCGCCGGTGGCGAAGGCGAGCAGCCCGATCATGGTGGCGAAATTCGGCACGGTGGCCGCGTCGGGCAGGCCGATGACGCCGAGCGGCTTGCCGATGCGCACCTGGCGATCGAGGATCTGTGCCGCGAGTTCGCGGGCGCCGACGAGTTGCGATGCGCCACCGGTCAGCACCACGCGCGCGCCGGCCGCACGACCGAGGCCGGAGGTCTCGATCCGGTCGCGCACCAGCTCGAAAATCTCCTCGAGCCGCGGGCGGATGATGGACACCAGCGCACTGCGCGGCACCTTGGCGATCTGGTGTTCGGCCTCTCCGACCAGCGGCACGGGCAGCAGTTCGCGCGCATCGTCCGGGCTTTCCTGGCAGGTGCCGTAGAGCGTCTTCAGCCGCTCGGCATGCGCCACTTGGGTCGACAGCAGACGGGCGACATCGTTGGTGACGTGATTGCCGCCGACCGGCAGCTGCGCCGTGTGCAGCATCTGCCCCTCGGCGAAAATCGCGATCGTCGTCGTGCCGCCGCCCATGTCGATCACGGTGGCGCCGAGTTCGCGCTCGTCCTCGACCAGCGTCGCGAGGCCGGAGGCGAACGGCGCCGAGACCATTGAGGCAATCTCGAGTTCGCAGCGTTCGAGACAGGCGGTGACGCTCTTGATCGCCGTGGTGGCGGCATCGACCACATGAAGCTGTGCGGTCAGCGTGTCGCAATAAAGGCCACGCGGATCGGCAACGCCGCCGGTCTCGTCGGTGGAGAAATTCAGCGGCAGGGCATGGATCGTGCCGCGCCCCTCGGATGCCGCGCGGGCCCGCGCCTCGCGCACCACGCGGCGGATGTCGTCCTCGGTCACGGCGCGGCCGTCGATCGGCCATTGCACGTTGAACAGCCGGCTCTCCGGCTGCCCGCATGACAGGTTCACCGTGACCGATTTCAGCCGCATGTCGGCCTGGTCCTCGGCCGCGCCGACAGCGGCGCGGATGGCTTTCTCCGCCTCTTCGAGATCGACGATTCCGCCGGACTTGACCCCCCGCCCGCGCTGCCAGCCAAAGCCGAGCGCGCGCAGCCGGCCATCGCTCTCAGCGCGGCCGATGAGGCAGGAAATCTTGGTCGAGCCGATGTCGAGCACGCCGAACGGGCCGGAGCGCGCGGGCTGGCGTCGCGCATCCTGCTGGCGAGGGTCGGCCCGTGTCGCGGTGATCGTCGCGCGGCGGGACAGATCGTTCATGTCCGTGCCTCCCTCATGATTTGTGCTTACCGGCTGCGGCCGATGGCGTTGCCGCCTCGGTCGCGAAGCCTTTGGGATAGGGGCGCACCACCAGCCGATCGGCCAGCCGCAGGTCGATCCGGCGCACCGGCCGCTCCAGCAGGCGAATCTTCCGCTCTGCCTGCATCAGCGCGGAGAGCGCACGCGCGGGATGGGAATCCGGCAGTTCCACGATCGTCTTGTCCCGCAGGATGAGGTTCCAGCGCAGCCGGTCGATCCGTTCGGCGGCAACCACCCTGGAGTCGATCGCGGGGAATCGCGCGAGCAGGTCGAGCAGATCCTGCGCATGTTTCGGCGCGCCGATGCCGACCAGCAGCCGCAAGCTCGGGTCATGTGCGCGGGCCGCGCCGGCATCGCGATCCTCCAGCACGGCCCCACCGGGGCCGACCAGGGCGAATCGTCCGTCCGGCCGCTGCCAGATCGCAAGAGCGCGGCGTTCGGTCACCTCGACCCGCAACGTGTCCGGCAGCACACGCTCGACCACCGCGGTGCGCACGAGACCGAGCGCGCCGACCCGTGCCGCCACCACAGCCGGCGAGACCGCGAAGATCGGCTGGCCCCGTTCGACAGCGATGACCCGCTCGACCACGGCGCGCGAGCCTGGCGCCACGCCCTGCAATTCGATATGGGCGACGCGGAAACCGGCGTCAGCCGCAAGGCCCGCCGCCGCTGCGCGCACCGGCCGGAACACGGCGGCCACGCCGCGCAAGCCAAGCGGCACCGCGATCAGCAGGATGGCGACCACGCCAAGCACCGCCGTCGGCCGTCCGGCCCGCCGCAAGCGGCGCAGCAGCAGCGTGCGCGGGCTCGGCCGGTCCTGCACAGTGGTCTTGCGCGCCTTCACACGCGGCATGTGGCGTTCTCCACCATCCAGGCGCACAGGGCGGGGAAGTCGATTCCGCAATGGGCCGCCTGCTCGGGCAGCAGCGAGGTCGGCGTCATGCCGGGCTGGGTGTTCACCTCCAGCAGCACGAGCCGATCCGTTTCGTCATCGTAGCGGAAATCCGAACGCGTCGCCCCGCGGCAGCCGAGCGCGCGATGCGCCGCGACCGCGACATCCTTCGCCCTTGCGCTCACCACAGGCGGAATCTGCGCCGGAATTTCGTGGCGCGAGGCGCCGGCGGCATATTTCGCCGTGTAATCGTAGAACCCCTCGGCGCGGATTTCGGTGACGGCCAGGGCGCGGTCATCGAGCACGGAAACGGTGAGTTCGCGTCCGGGAACATATTCCTCGGTCATCGCCACCGTGCCGTGGCGCCAGTCGCGCACGATGTCGGCACGGCGGTTATCGCCATCGCGCAGGATGAACACGCCGACCGAGGAGCCCTCGTTCACCGGCTTGACGACATAGGGGCGCGGCAGCGGATCGGCCGCGGCGAGCACATCGAGCGGCACGATGCGGTGCTGCGCCAGCGGCAGGCCGGCAGCGGCGAAAACCGCCTTCGCCGCCCCCTTGTCCATCGCCATCGACGACGCCCGGACGCCGGAATGGGTGTAAGGGATGCCCATGTAGTCGAGCACGCCCTGGATTGTCCCGTCCTCGCCGAACCGGCCGTGCAGCGCGTTGAACACCGCATCCGGCGCCGGCGTCAGTGCTGCGATCACCGCGCCGAGATCGGCGCCAACCTCGATCTCGAACACGTCATATCCAGCCTGGCGCAGCGCCGCCGCAACCTGCCGGCCGGAGGCGAGGCTGACCTCGCGCTCTTCCGAAATGCCGCCGAGCAGGACCGCGACGCGCTTCATGCCGCCCCCCGCCCGGGCAGGCCGATCCTGCGGATTTCCCAGATCAGTTCGACGCCGGTGCGCTCGCGCACGCGCCGGCGCACCATCTCGCCCAGGCCCTCGATGTCGGCGGCGCTCGCCTCGCCGAGATTGATGAGGAAATTGCAGTGCTTTTCCGAAACCTGCGCGCCGCCCTGCGTAAGCCCGCGGCAGCCCGCCTCGTCGATCAGCCGCCAGGCCTTGTCGCCCTCGGGGTTGCGGAAGGTCGAGCCGCCGGTCCGTGCCCGCACCGGCTGCGTCGCCTCGCGGCTCGCGCGGATCTCAGCCATCCGCGCGGCAATCGCCGTCGCCTCGCCCTGCCGCGCGTGCAGCCGTGCCCGCACGACGATTCCGCCCTCCGGCAACCGCGCGTGACGATAGGTCAGCGCGAGATCGCCAGCGGCATAGCGCGCGACCGTCCCGTCCCTCCCGATGATCTCGGCCCAGTCCAGAACATCGCGGATCTCGGTGCCATAGGCGCCAGCATTCATCGCCACGGCGCCGCCCAGCGAGCCCGGAATGCCGGAGAGGAATTCGAGTCCGGCCAGCCCCGCCGCCGCGGCGTGTTCGGCGATCGTCGCATCCAGCGCCGCCGCACCCGCCACGATGCCGTCGGGCTGGACCTCGATGTCGGCAAATCCGCGCACGAGCCGCACGACCACACCCGCGATTCCACCATCGCGCACGATCAGGTTGGAGGCGGCGCCGATCGGCAGCACCGGCACTTCCGGCGCGAGCGCGGCGAGAAAACAGCTCAGATCATCGATATCGGCGGGGCGGAACATCACCTCTGCCGGGCCGCCGACGCGGAACCACGTCACTGGGCCGAGAGGCACATCGAACCCGATGCGCCCGCGCACTTCCGGCAGCCCGGCCCGCCAGTCGGCCATGACAGGCGCGGCCATCATCGCATCCCCCCGGGCATCCCCCCGGGCGTCCCCATGGGCATCCCCCCGGCACCGCGGCGGGTGGTCTCGATCAGCGACTGCAACTGGTTGGGCAGCGCCTGCGCCCAATTGGTGATCGACCCGGCGCCGAGGCACACGACGAAATCGCCGGCGCGGGCCATCGCGTTGATCATCTCGGCTAGATGATCGGGGCTGCCGAGCGAGACGACCGATTTGTGGCCGCGCGCCCGCAGACCCTCGACCAGCGCATCCCGATCAATGCCCGGAATCGGCTCCTCGCCCGCCGGGTAGACATCGGCGACGATCACCTTGCCCGCATCGTTCATGCAGGTGCAGAAATCCTCGAACAACGTGGCAAGGCGCGAATAGCGGTGCGGCTGCACCACGGCGATCACATCCCGCGCCCCGGCCTGGCGCGCCGCCCGCAGCACCGCCGCGATCTCGACCGGGTGATGGCCGTAATCGTCGATCACGGTGATGCCGGCGACCTCGCCGGTCTTGGTGAAACGCCGCTTCACGCCACGGAAACTTGCCAGGGCCGCGCGCAGGTCCACCTCCGGCACATCCATCTCGATGCCGATCGCGATCGCGGCCAGCGCGTTCTGGACGTTGTGGTTGCCAAGCATCGGCAGGCGGATCGGCGCCAGCACGCGCTCACGCCCGGCCACGCGCTCGGAGAGGCGAACCTCGAAGGTCGCGCCATTCCGGTCGGACATGATCCGCTCGGCCCGCACATCCGCCTGTGGCGACAGGCCGTAGGTGATCAGCCGGTGATCCGACAGGTCCGGGATCATCCGCTGCACGCCGGGATGATCGATGCACAGCACGGCGAACCCGTAGAACGGGATGTTCGAGACGAACTGGCGATATCCCGCCTCCATCGCCTCCGCAGAGCCCCAATGGTCGAGATGCTCGGGATCCATGTTGGTGACGACGGCGATCACCGCCGGCAGACGAAGGAAGCTGCCATCGCTCTCATCGGCCTCGACCACCATCCAGTCGCCGCCGCCAAGCCGCGCATTGGTGCCGTAGGCGTTGATGATCCCGCCATTGATCACGGTCGGGTCGAGCCCCGCCCCTTCGAGCACGGCCGCGACCAGGCTCGTCGTCGTCGTCTTGCCATGGGTACCGCCGATCGCGACCGCCCAGCGCAGCCGCATCAGCTCGCCCAGCATCTCGGCGCGGCGCACCACCGGGATCATCCGCTTGCGCGCCGCCTGCACCTCGGGATTGTCCCGCGGCACCGCGGTCGACACCACGACGACCTGCGCGCTGCCGAGATTGGCGGCGTCATGCCCGATCGCGACCGGAATGCCCGCGGCGCGCAGGCGCGCGACATTGGCGTTTTCGGAAAGATCGGATCCCTGCACCGAATAGCCGAGATTGTGCAGCACCTCGGCGATGCCGGACATGCCGATCCCGGCAATGCCGACGAAATGGATCGTCCCGATCGACAGCGGCATGGCCCTCATCGTACGCGCTCCGCAATTGCCGAAAGAACGAGATCGGCCAGGCGCATCGCCGCCCCCTCGATCCGCGCGCCGGCCGACGCCTCGGCCATCGCCGCGAGACGTGCCGGATCATCGAGCAGGGTGCCGAGCGCCCGGGCCAGCAATTCGGGTGTCGTCGTCGCCTGGTCGAGCCGCAATGCACCGCCGCGCCGGGCCAGGACATCGGCATTGTGCCGCTGGTCGGTATTGATCGCGAGCGGAATGAAGATCGCCGGCCGCCCGATCGTTGCCACCTCGGCGACGGTGGATCCGCCGGACCGCGCGATCAGCAGATGCGCCCCCGCCATCCGCGGCGCCACATCGCTGAAAAAGGGCGCCAGCTCGTGCTTGATCCCCGCGGCATCGAGCGCGCCACGCGCGTCACCGATCGCCTCGGCCGGACACTGCATGGTCAGCATGATCCGCTGGCGCAACGCCTCGGGCAGCAGGGCGAGCGCGGCCGGCACAAGGGTGGCGAACACACGCGCGCCGAGCGAGCCGCCCAGCACCAGCAGCCGGATCGTCTCCGCGGGCGGCGCATAGGGCGATGCGGCGAGCGCCGAGATGGCGGCGCGCACCGGATTGCCGGTGATCGTCGTGCGCGCCGTTGCGGGCAGCCCCGCGGTGCCCTCGAAACTCAGCGCGATGTGATCGGCGAACCGGGCGAGAAAGCGATTGGCGCCGCCGAGAACCGCGTTCTGATCATGCAGCACGATGGCAGGGCGTCGCCGCAGCGTGGCCGCCGCGAGGATCGGGGGCACCGAGGGATAGCCGCCGAAGCCGACCACGGCGGCGGCGTCGAGCTGCGCGAGAAGGCGGCGTGCCGTGCCCGTGCCGCGCGCAAGCTGCGCCATACCGGACAGCCGGCGCCCGAGGCTTCGCCCGGCCAGTCCAGCGCCGGCCAGAACATGGCGCTCGCAGCCGTCGAAGACGGGCGACCTCAGCGCTGCAGACCGCGCATCCGTCATCAGCACGATCCGCTGGCCGCGCCGCATGAGTTCATCCGCCACCGATTCGGCCGGAACCATGTGGCCGCCAGTACCGCCGGCGGCGATCACGATCGGATGCAGCATCGCGCCCCTCATACCGCCCGATCCTGCAGCCCAAGGCCGAACAGCCCGTCCGCCGCGCGCTCGGCATGCGAGCGGCGGCGCGTCAGCGCCAGCAGGAAGCCCATCTGCAAGCCCGTCGCCAGCACCGCAGAGCCGCCATAGGACAGGAACGGCAGCGTCATTCCCTTGGTCGGGATCATCGACAGCGATGACGCCATGTTGATGAACGCCTGCAGGCCGAAACTGGTCAGCAGACCGGTCGCCGCGAGGGCTGCGAACGGATCGGTCTCGCGCAGCACCCGCACGAGGCCGCGAAGCACGATCACGGCATAGAGCGCGATGATGCCGAGGCAGAGGAACATGCCGAACTCTTCCCCGGCCACCGCGAACACGAAATCGGCGCGCGCATCCGGCAGGTAATGCTTCACCTGCCCCTCGCCGGGACCACGCCCCCAGAGGCCGCCATTGGCGAAGGCCGAAAGCGCGGTGATCGCCTGGTAGGCCTTGTCCTTCGTCGGATGCAGGAACAGCATCACCCGCTTGTGGACATGCGCGATCAGTTCGAAGGCGGCGATCCCGCCGATCCCGAAACCGGCGATCCCGAGACCGACAAAGGCGGGATTCAGCCCATCGAGGAAAAGCTGGACGAAGAAGGTCGCCAGCACGAGTGCCGTGGTCCCGACATCCGGCTGGCGCAACAGGATCAGCACGACGATGGCGTTCAGGCCGATCGCCGCGAACATGCCCGGAAATCCCGGGGTGCGGCGCCGTTCGGCGAGCAGCCAGGCCGAGGCGATGATGAGCGCCGGCTTCAGGAACTCCGACGGCTGGATGGTGAAGCCCGGCAGCGCGATCCAGCGCCGGCCACCATCGACGACGACGCCATGGACCAGGGTGAAGCCGGTGAGCACCAGAAACACCACCCCGATCGCCAGCGCCGCGAGCTTCACGTGACGCAGGTCGAGCATCGAGACGCCGACCATCAGCAGGCCGGAGGCGAGCAGATAGAGGATCTGACGAACCATCACGATCGTGTTGGGATCGTCGAGCGAAAGGCTGGTCGCCGGGGTCGCCGCGAAGGCGAGCACATAGCCCACGCCGACCAGCAGCAGCAGGGCCGTGAGCATGACGCGGTCGACACTCCACCACCACCGCCCGACGATCGAATCATCCGCGCGCGAAAGGACCGGCATTACATCGCCTCCTTCGCGCCAAGGCGCATGGCCAGTTCGGCAAAGCGTCGGCCCCGCGCCGCGTAGTCGGTGAACTGGTCGAAACTCGCCGCGGCCGGCGAGAGCAGCACCGTGCCGGTCCCAAGCCGCTGCGCCGCCGCGAAGGCGGCCGGAACCGCACGTTCGAGTGTATCGGCGTGTTCGAACGATACGCCCGCGGTGCCGAGCGTCGCCGCGAAGATGGCCGCGTCGCGACCGATCAGCACCGCGTGGGCAATACGGGAAAACCACGGAGACAACGATTCGATGCCGCCCTCCTTGCCGATTCCGCCGGCAATCCAGACCAGGCGATCATGGCAGTCGAGCGCCCTGGCGGCCGACTCGGCGTTGGTCGCCTTGCTGTCATCGATGAAGGCGACGCCTGCAACCGTGGCGACGAGACGCTGGCGATGCGGCAGGCCGGGGAAGGTCCGCATCGCCGCGCCGATGGTCTCGCGCGGCACGCCGAGGGCCAGCGCGAGGGCCGCCGCCGCCGCCGCGTTCTGCACATTATGCGTGCCGGGCAGCGCCTTTGCCGCGGAGAGATCGGCAATCACGCCGGCATGATCGACCAGCATCCGACCGCGCGCGAAAATATCCGCAGGCTGAGTGCCGGAAATCCGCACGACTCGCGCCGCGCCCCCCTCGAATCGGTCGGCCATCGCCGCCGTCGGCGCATCGTCGATTCCGAACACGGCGACATCCCCCGCTGCCTGCCCGGCGAAAAGCCGAGACTTTGCAGCTTCATATCCAGCCATATTGCCATGGCGGTCGAGGTGATCAGGGGTCAGATTCAGCATTGCTCCAGCACAGAAGCGCATGTTTTCGATTCGCTCCAACATGTAGCTGGACATTTCGAGCACATAGACGCCGTCATCGCCGAGCGGCCCGAGGGCGAGCGCGGCCGGCCCCAGATTGCCCCCTGCGGCAACCTCGAACCCCGAAGCGGCGAGGATATGCGCAAGCAGCGCCGTGGTGGTGGACTTGCCGTTGGTGCCGGTGATGCCGACGAATCGCGCGGCACTTCCCGAGCAGCGAACGGCCCGGAACAGCAATTCGGCATCGGTCAGGATCGGCACGCCGCGCGCAATGGCTGCCGCCGCCTCGGGATGCGGCGCCGGCAGGGCGTGCGGAATGCCGGGCGACAGCACGAGCCCGTCAAGATGCGACGCCTCACTCGGCCGGCCGAGCGGGATGCCCTCGGCGGCGGCAGCGTCTCGCCGCGCCTCGTGATCGTCCCACGCGATGATTTCGGCCCCCATATCCCGGAGTGCGCGCGCCGCCGGAAGGCCATTGACCCCGAGCCCCATCACCGCAAAGCGCCGGCCGGCGAACACCGGCTTCCACGTTTTCACCGCTGCACTCATCGGATTTTCAGGGTCGCAAGGCCCATCAGCGCGAGGATCATCGCGACGATCCAGAACCGGATCACAACGGTCGGCTCGGCCCAGCCCTTCTTTTCGAAATGATGATGCAGCGGCGCCATCAGGAACACGCGCCGCCCGGTTCTTTTATACCAGAATACCTGCACGATCACCGAAACGGTCTCGACGACGAAGAGCCCGCCGGTGATCGCCAGCACGATCTCGTTCTTGGTTGCCACCGCCACCGAGCCGAGGGCGCCGCCGAGCGCGAGCGAGCCGGTATCGCCCATGAATACGGCGGCGGGCGGCGCGTTGAACCAGAGAAAGCCCATGCCCGCGCCGATCAGCGCCGAGCAGAACACGGCGAGTTCACCCGTTCCGGGTACGAAATTGATTTCGAGGTAATGCGCAAAGATCCGGTTGCCGACCAGATAGGCGATCAGTGCGAACACGCCGGCGGCGATGATCGTCGGCACGATGGCGAGACCATCGAGCCCATCCGTCAGGTTAACCGCGTTCGACGCGCCCATCATCACGAACATCGCAACCAGCGGGAACAGCGGGCCGAAGGGAATCATCAGATTCTTGAACATCGGCACGGCGAGCGAATCGGCGATCGAGCCGGGCATCAGCCGGGTGATCCACACCGCAGCACCGAGCCCGAGCGCGGCCTGGACCACGAGCTTGATCCGCCCTGGCACACCCTTGGTGTTGCGCTTGGTGAGCTTGAGGAAGTCATCGGCAAAGCCGAGCGCGCCATAGCCGATGGTGATCATCAGCACCGCCCAGACATAGCCGTTGCGCGGATCGGCCCAGAGCAGCGTGGAGACGGTCAGCGCGATCAGGATCAGGAAGCCGCCCATGGTGGGCGTGCCCTTCTTCTCGATCAGATGACGTTCCGGCCCGTCGGCGCGGATCGGCTGCCCCTGCTTCTGAAGCGATTTGAGCCAGCGGATCAGCCCTGGCCCCAGCAGGAAACTCACGACCAGCGCGGTCAGGCACGCGCCGCCGGCGCGGAACGTGATGTAGCGGAACAGGTTCAGGACGTGAAACGCCGAGACATGCGGCAGAAGCAACGCGTAAAGCATCAGGATTTGTCCTCGAGTGCCGCAACCACATCACGCATCCGCGACCCGTAGCTCCCCTTCACCAGAACGACATCGCCCTCGGCGAGGGCCGAGCGCACCGCCGGCGCGAGGGCAGCGGCATCCGCCGCCCAGGCGCCCCGCTGGCGCTCCGGCAGGGCATCGAACATCACGCGCATGTGCGGCCCGCAGGCGAACACGAGATCGGCGACGCCGGCCACCGGCGCGGCAAGATCGCGATGCTCGGCATCGGCAAAGTCCCCGAGTTCGAGCATGTCGCCGAGCACGGCGATGCGCCGGCCGGGCAGAAGGGCGAGAACCTCGAGCGCCGCGCGCACCGAGTGGCCCGAGGCGTTGTAACTTTCGTCGAGCAGCGTGGCACCGGCACCGTTGACCGTGATCCGGCGTCGCGCACCGCGACCGGCCATGGGCGCAAAACCGTCGAGTGCCGCCGCCGCCTGCGCCGGGTCGAGCCCGAGCGCCGCAGCGGCCGCCAGCGCCGCCACCGCGTTCATCGCCATGTGTGTCCCCGGCGCGGCAAGGCGACAACGGACTGGCCGGCGCAGGATGTTTGCCGTCAGCGCCACGCCGTCGGCATCGTTCACGGCCTCGGTCAGCCTTGCCTCCGCGAGGTCGTCCGTACCGAAGCTGACCACGCTCACGCCATCCCCCGCCCGGCGCGCAAGGCGCGAGAGGAACGGCCCGCGCGGCAGCACCGCCGCCCCGCCCGGCATCACGCCACGCAGGAGCTCGGCCTTTTCATCGGCAATCGCCTCGATGGAGCCCATCAGCCCCAGATGCGCCGAGCCGATCGCGGTGATGACACCGACATGTGGCCGCGCGATGGCAGAGAGCGGCGCGATCTCGCCCGGATGGTTCATGCCGATTTCCACCACCGCGAAATCGGCTTCGGCCGGCAGACGCGCCAGGGTCAGTGGCACGCCGATATGGTTGTTGAACGACGCCTCCGCCGCATGGGTGGAGCCGAACGCGGCAAGGATCCGGCGCAGCATCTCCTTGGTGGTGGACTTGCCGACCGACCCGGTAACCGCAACCACCCGCGCCCGGCTGCGTGACCGGCCAA
Source organism: Acidiphilium sp. C61 (assembly GCF_905116885.1). Taxonomy (NCBI): domain Bacteria; kingdom Pseudomonadati; phylum Pseudomonadota; class Alphaproteobacteria; order Acetobacterales; family Acidocellaceae; genus Acidiphilium; species Acidiphilium sp. C61. Next base: position 953,566 of record NZ_CAJHNI010000005.1, read on the forward strand.
CCGCGCCGAGCGCGGTGAGCGCGGCCTGCACATCCTCGACAAGCAGTGCCGGCCCGGTACCGACATCCCGCGAGACGAGCACGCATGATGCGCCCCTCGCCTCGGCATCCGGCACGAAATCATGCCCGTCGCGGACATCCGCCAGGGCGACGAACAACGCGCCCGGCGCGATCGTCCGGCTGTCGATCGAGACGCCGGTGGCATCGGCCTCGCCGCGCAGCCACGTGCCGTTGGTCGCTGCGGCGAGGTCGCGCGCGGTCCACAAAGCGCTCATGCCGCGAGATCCCGGATCACCGCGGCATCGTCGAAAGGCAGCACCACATCGCCGACGATCTGCCCGCTCTCGTGGCCCTTGCCGGCAACAGCGAGCACGTCTCCCGTCCGCAATTCGCCGAGCCCCGCGGCGATCGCGGCGCGCCGGTCGCCGATCTCGCGCGCATCGGGGCACGCGGCCAGAATTTCCGCGCGGATCGAGGCGGGGGCCTCGCTCCGCGGATTGTCGTCGGTGATGATGGCAATATCGGCGAGCCGGGCGGCCACTTCGCCCATCAGCCGCCGCTTGCCGCGATCGCGATCGCCGCCGGCACCGAACACCAGCACGAGCCGCCCCGCCGCGTGCGGGCGCAGCGCGACGAGCAGCCGCTCCAGCGCATCCGGCGTATGGGCATAATCGACATAGGCGGCTGCGCCATTCGCCAGCACTGCGGCGCGCTCCAGCCGCCCGCGCACTGGCTTGAGGCCCGGCAGCAGGCCGAGTGGATCGGACACGCCGGCGGCACGCGCCAATGCTGCGGCAAGCAGGGCGTTATCCGCCTGGAACCGGCCCGGAAGCGGCAATTCGATCTCGCGCAGCACGCCGCCTTGCGCCACCGACAGCACCTGGCCGGACGGCGTCGCGGCGATGCCGCGCAGATCGAACAGATCCCCGCCCGCACCCACCGTCGCGAAATCGAGCCGCCGCGCCTGCGCGATCTCGCGCAGGGCCGCAAGCGTTGCGGGTTCGAGATCCGCCATCGCTACCGCCGGCGCGCCGGGGGGCAGCAGATCCTTGAACAGCAACAGCTTGGCCTCGCGATACGACGCCATGTCGCCATGATAATCGAGATGGTCGCGGGTCAGGTTGCTGAACCCGCCGGCGGCAAGGCGCAGCCCGTGCAGGCGGAACTGGTCGAGCCCGTGCGAGGAGGCTTCGAGCGCTACGGTGCCGATTCCGGCCGCCTGCAGCGCGGCAAGGGTTCCGGCCAGCGTGACCGGATCGGGCGTCGTCAGGCTCGCCCCCGGCGCGAAGCCCGGGGCGATCAGCCCGAGCGTGCCGAGCGAGGCGGCTTTCCTGCCACTGGCGGCGATCATCTGGCGGGTGAAATCGACCGTCGAGGTTTTCCCGTTGGTCCCCGTCACGCCGAGAATGGTCTCCGGCAACGGCCCGGCGAGCGTCGCCGCGATCTCGGCGAGGCGGCGCCGCGGTTCGGCATCCTCGATCAGCGGGCGCGGCGGCACGCCCGGCGGCCAGCGCGTGCCCGTCGGGGCCAGCACCGCGGCGGCACCGCGGGCCACGGCCTCGGCGATGAAGTCGCGCCCATCGGATCGCGCGCCCGGCAGGGCCGCGAAGATCATGCCCTCGCGGACGGCACGGCTGTCGGCGGTGATTCCGGAAAACGCCGCCTCCGACGGCAAGGTCCAGCACGGCGCGGTGCCGTAACGTGAAAGACCGTCCATCAGTTCAGCCCCCCGCACGTGTCACCGGCAGGGCGATATTCATGATCCTGTTCCCGGGCGTGCGGGCGCCGGGCGCGGGCGCCGCCGGGGGCAGGCTCACCGTCTGCGCCGCCGGTGCCGCCAGGGGTTGCCACATCTCGGTCCGCGCGAGGGCCCGGTCATGCGCTGCGACATCGGTGTTCGCCGGCGGGGTCTGGTGCGCGAGGGAATAGGCGTATTTGCTTGCACCCGGCGGGAACAGATGCCCCGGCCCCAGCGCGAGCCGACCCGGCGGTGCCATGGGATCGAGCGGAATGGACAGGGAAGCCTGCGCCTCGGCAAGCGCCTGGCCTGACAGCGGCATGATGCCGAGCATCGGCCCGATCCGCGAAATGATCTGGGCGACGGCGGGCGCGGCGACATAACCGCCGGTGGTGAACCCATGGCAGAACGGCAGCATCTGCTTCGTCGCATGCGGCTGCAGCACGACAACGTAGACCACATAGCGAGGGTCGTTCATCGGGAACGCCGCCATGAACGAGGCGTTGTTGAGATGGCGCAGATAGCGCCCGTTCGGGCCGACGACCTGCGCCGTGCCGGTCTTGCCGCCGACGAGATAGCCCGGCACCCTTGCATAGATGCCGGTGCCATCAGGTGCTGTGACGACGTTGCGCATCATCTTGCGCATGATGAGCGAGGTCCGCGGGGTCATCACCCGCACACCTGCCGGCGGGGTTCGCTGATCGAGCAGCGTCGGCGGATACCAGACCCCGCCATTGACGACCGGCACGACCGCCGAAATCAGTTGCAGCGGCGACATCGCGATGCCGTTGCCGAAGCTCACCGTCATGGTCGTCAGCAGCTTCCATCTCGACTTCGGGTGATACATCGGCGGGGTGGCTTCCGGCAGATGGATCGGCGGGCGACGGAAGAAGCCGAGCTTGCGCAGCCAGGCGCGCTGGATTTCCGGCCCAAGGATGGTCGCGATCCGCGAGGCGCCGATATTGGACGACACGGCGAGGATATGCGGCACCGCCATCCAGATATGCGCTGGCTCGAAATCGGTCACGGTAAACCGGCCGACATGCAGCGGATGGGTCGTGTTGAACCGATCCCAGGGCTCGATCATCCCGGAATTGATCGCCATCGCCAGCGTCTGCAGCTTGAACACGCTGCCCGGCTCGTAATCGCCGGAAACGCAGCGGTTAAACCGTGCATCGGCGGGCGCCGTGCCGAGATCGTCGGCCTTGTAGTCCGGCACGCTGGCCATCGCCAGAACCCGGCCGGTCCGCACCGACATCACGATGCCGCAGGCGCCCTTGGCATCGTAATCCGACATCGCTTCCCAGATCGCCTGACGCACGATCCCCTCGGCGCCAAGATCGATCGACAGGCGAAGCGGCTTGCCCGGGTCAGCGGTCAAACGCTTGTTGAACCAGTCCTCGATGCCCGCAATCCCGCGCTGGTCCGGCGTCACGCCGCCCAGGATGTGCGCCGCGAGATTTCCCTGCGGATAGTGCCGGCGCTCGGTGTTCTCGAAATATACGCCCGGAATCCCGAGCCGGTTGACCGCCAGTTCCTGCGAAGCCGTCAGCTTGCGGTCGAGATACACGAAATCATGCGCGCGGTCGGCAAGCCGTGCTTCGAGGAATCCCGGATCGAGCCCCGGAATCACGGCAGCGATCTCGCGCGCCGCGACGCCCGGGTCCTGGACCTGCTTGGGGTTGGCATAGAGGGCCGCGGCCGGCAGCGAAACGGCAAGGATATCGCCGTTGCGATCGGTGATCTCGGCGCGCGCGGGCGGCGGCAGGGCGATGGTGGTCGATGGCGTCTGCGCCGCGATCGCCGCCTTGTCCGGCGGCACCGGATGGACGACCGTGACAAAGACGACCCGCGCGGCGAGGAGCAGATAGATCAGGACGAACCCGCCGAACCCGGCCGCAAGCCGCCGGTGCAGCGTGCCGATCGCGGCGCGGCGCACGAGATCGGGAGACGTGACGCGCACATGCTCCATGCGCGGAATCGCGCCGCGCTCGGGCGCGCCGGCGCGGCGGGCGGCATCGCGGCTGCTTCCGGGAACGCGGGGCGAGAGGCTGTCGCGGGGCGGCGGCGAGGTCATGGCACGCCTCCGTCTGCCGGGCGCGGCGGTGGCAGGCTCGCAGCATAAGCACCGAAGACCGACGCCGCATGGGTCACCGGGGCAGCGGTGCGTACGGATCGCGCCGGAGACCGCGACGGCGTGGCCGGCAAGGGATCGCTCGCCCTGATCGGCCTGATCGCCGCCGCCACTGAATGGCCAGCCGGGCGGGGCGCGAGCACCGAGGCTCCGAGCATCTGAGGCCGGCGCGCTTGCGCGATGACAGATGACGGGGTGGCGTTGTGCTGCCGGGGGGCCGGTCGATGTGCGGCAACGACAACGGTGTGATGCGCCGGCGCATGGACCGCAGCGGCGGGCCGTGCGACCGGGTGTGGCGCGGCAATATGCGGCTTTGCCATCGCCAGCACGGTACGGGTCGGTGCGGACGCGCGCTTCGCAACAGGCGGCACCCGCGCCGGCGGCGGCGGCGGAATCGTGGCGAGGGCAACGTTTACCGGCGCCGCCACGGAGGCAACGGGTGCGGACGGAGACATGGTCTGGTTCTGGAACTGGGGCCCGCCGGTAACATCGCCGGGCAAAGGCGGCGGCAGCGGCAGATGCGGCGCCTCGGCGCCCGGCGGCGGCAGGGCATCGGCCAGTTGTTGCCACGACACCAGCTGGTCCGGCTTCATCGGCTTGAGTTGCGGCATGAACATCGCGCTAAGCCGCGTCAGCCGGTTCGGATCGGTCTCGAGGGCCCATTCGGCGCGCAGCACGCGGATGCGCTGTTCGGAACTGCGGATCTGCGCGGTGACGCCGCCGATCTGGTGATCGAGCGTGCCGGCGCGATGTTTCACGACGAACAACCAGGCACCGGAGCCCAGCATCAGCAGCCCGGTCACGAGGGTGACGGGGCGGATCATGCCGCAAGCCTTTCGATGCCGCGCAGCCGCGCCGACCGGGCGCGCGGGTTGGCGGCAGCCTCTGCCTTACCCGGCGTGACCACGCCACGGGTCAGGGCGCTGAACCGTGGCGCTGAAGCTGGCCGCGCGAGGCCGGAGGGATCGTGCCGGGAGGGCGCGGCGACATGGCCGGTCGCCGCATTCATGAAGCGCTTGACGATGCGATCCTCCAGCGAATGGAACGAGACTGCGACGAGCCGCCCGCCGGGCGCCAGCAACGACGAGGCCGCCTCAAGCCCGCGCTCGATCTCGGCGAGTTCCTGGTTCACCTCGATCCTGAGCGCCTGGAAGCTGCGCGTCGCCGGATCGATCCCGGAGCGGTCGGGCCGGACCACCGTGCGGATCACCGCGGCGAGATCGGCCGTGGTCTCGAAGGGCTGCAAGGCGCGGCGCCGGACGATGGCGGCGGCGATCCGTCGCGAGGCGCGCTCCTCGCCGAAGTGAAAGAGGATGTCGGCCAGTTCGACCTCGGCACAGTTGTTGACGATATCGGCCGCGGTTGGCCCGGCGGCGCCCATGCGCATGTCGAGCGGCCCATCGGCGCGGAAGGAAAAGCCGCGCGCCGGATCGTCGATCTGGTAGGACGACACCCCGAAATCGAACACCGCGCCGTCGAGCGCCAGCACCCCGCGGTCGCGCAGCAGATCGAGCAGGTCGCCGAACCGGCCCTCGACCAGATGCAGCCGATCGGGATAGCGGGCGGCGAGCGCCGCACCGCGCGCGATCGCAGCCGGATCGCGGTCGATCGCCCAGACCGTGCAGGACGCCGCCTCCAGCATGGACGCGCTGTAGCCGCCGCCGCCGAACGTTGCGTCGAGATAGACCCCGCCGTCACGCGGCGCCAGCATCGAAACCGCCTCCTCGCGCAGCACGGGCACATGGGAAAACCCGCCGCTCATGATGGCGCACCCGCCGGCAGGGTGAGCCCGCCGATCCGCGCGCGCTCCCGCGCCTCGGCCCGGCGGCGATCGGCCGCTTCCGGCTCCCAGATCTGGAATGTCCGACCGAGCCCCATGAACACCACGCTATCGCGTAGCCCCGCATGCTCCACGAGCGGCTCCGGCAGCAGAACCCGCCCCTCCTTGTCGGCTTCGAGCGGCCAGGCATCGGCGTAAAGCGCGGCCGCCATGTCATCATGCGTATCGCTGAACAGATCGAGACCCTGCAAACGCGTCGCCAGCGCCTCGAACACCGGCGTCGGCCAGGCCTCGATGCAGCGATGCTTGTGAGATGGCCGCAGGATTAAGCCGCTCGAATCGCCATCCCGACGCAGGGCGGCACGAAACGATGCCGGGACCGATACCCGGCCCTTGGCGTCCAGCCTATTCGTGTGCGTGCCGAGAAACTGGCTCATCGGCGCTGTCGCGGCCCTTTCGTCTCGCCGTTGCTATGCCTCGCTGCAAACATTCCGACATCAGGACGGTACGTCAGCCGGATTCGCTATGGGTTGTCATGGGATATCATGGGCAGTTATGGGCGTCAAAGGGATTTCTCCCCGCGCTCGTAAAATTTCCACTTAAAAAGCGCAACAAATCGGAATCGACGGTGAAGCGACGGGCTTCGCCACCGATGATTTCGGCGCGTTTATGTTTTGTTCTTGATTTACTCCGACGGCCCCTGGTTTGATTAACTCGCCGTTAATAAACGTCGGATCGCAGCCCTACCGGAGTTCGACCGGTATCATCGACAGGCGATGCAGCCGCGTGAGCACGAGAAGCCCGCGCAGCGGCTCGGGCAGTTCGGCAACGCGAAGCGGGCTGGCCCGCCGCGCGAGAGAGGTGATGAGAACCCCGAGGCCGGGTTGCGTATTGCCGGACACGATGTCGAGCCGTGCGCTCGCCGGCAGATGCAGCGCGGCGCGGACGGTCATGAAGGCTTCGTGATATCCACCCAGCCGGTCGACCAGGCCACGACTGCGGGCCTGTGCGCCGGTCCACACCCGCCCCTGCCCCACCGCGTTGACCTGCGCCGGACTCATCCGCCGGCCGGCTGCGACCCAGCCGACGAATTTCTGGTAGTCGAGATCGAGTTGGCCTTGCAGGCTCGCCAGCTGTGCCGGTGTCCAGGGCGTTGCCGCGCTGTCGAACAGCGCGTTCGCGCCGCGCGAGGCCGCGCTGACGCTGACGCCCAGTCGCGCAAGGAGCCCGCCGAAGCTGAACTTGCCGCCGAGCACGCCGATCGAGCCCGTCAACGTTGCCGGATCGGCCACCAGCACCGCGCCATGGCTCGAAATCCAGTAGCCACCCGACGCATCGAACGCGCCCATCGAGACGATCAGCGGCTTGTGAACGCTGGCAGCGTGCGCGACCTCGGCGCCGACCATGGCCGAGCCGGTTACCGTTCCGCCGGGGGTGTCGAGCCGCAGCACGATCGCGCGGATCGACGGATCAGCCACCGCGACCGCGATTTCATGCGCGAGACGGGCCGGATCGATCCCGCTGCTCCGCCCCGGCGCGTCCGGCGCGTTGATGTCGCCATGCGCGACGATCAGCGCCACTTTGGGCGCGCCGGCCGGCGCCGATCGCATCGCGGCGATGTACTGCGCAAACCGCACATGCAGGCCGTGGACATGGGCAACCTGGGCCGAGAGCGGCAGGACCGTTTCGACCAGCCCGTCCTGCTTCGCCTGTCCGGCGCTGAACGGCGCCTGGTCGAGCAGGGTCTTCACCTGGTCGGGGGTTCGCTTCAGCCGTGCCGCGATCGGCGCCAGCGCGGAATCGTAGAGTGAGCCGGCAAGGCTGTTCATCATTTCGGTTGCCGCGGCCGAGGGGCCAGATCGGGTGAACAGTTCCGGATAGGTCTTGTATTTGCCGATATGGGCGAACTGCGCCTCGACTCCCGCCATCTTGAGCAGATCCGCCGCGAACGGGCTCTCCAGGGCGAGGCCCGTGACCCCGAAATCGCCGGCATCGGACAGCTCGATGCGGTTTGCCGCCGTGGCGACGACATAGGCGCCAAGCCCTCCCGCACCGTCGAAGGACATTGCCCGGGCGACCACCTGCCGGTGGGAAACCGCCCGGAAGCGGGAGAGCGCGTCATGCAACTCCTCGGCCGTGGTCAGGCCGCAGCATCCGCCGCCGAGCAGAATGTCGATGCCGCGGACCCGCGGATCGGTGGCGGCACGGTCGATCGCGGCGATGGTCTGTTCGAGTGTCGGGTGTTCGCCCGTTGCCCGCGCGAGCAACGCCGGCGGGGCGGCGACATCCGGCGGCGCATCCTCAAGATCGAGGGTCAGCACGAAATGCGCCGGCAGCGTGACCGGCTGGCGCGCCAGACGATGAAGCCCCCAGGCCCCGGCACCTGCCAGCACGATCGTCACCAGCCCGACCACGAACACCACCGCGCGCACCGCGCGCCACAGCAGCCTGACCAGGCGGCGCAGCGGCGCGGCGGACTCAGTCATGGGCGGCGCTCGACCTCATGCATCCTGATATGCCGACACCCTGGGTCAGCGGCAAGGCCCCAAAAACGCTAGGTCCGCGCCGTTCAGACGCGCTCGAAACCGGGCTGGCCGATCTGATCGGGAAACTGCGCGACCCTGCGGAACTGTCGCGCGTCGTACCCCTGGCGATAGAAGCGGTCGAGCATGGCGCGGTAGGTCGCCTCGTCCATCCGCTTCTCGCGGGCGAAGATCCAGCCCAGCGAGCGGTTCGGAAATCCGCCGAGAAACACCGAATAATCGGGCTCGACATGCATGATCACATACGGCACGCCGACCATTCCGTTCAGCAGGGTCACGCGCCAGACCGCATTGTCCGTCCCTGCCTCCACCTCGTCGACCGAGGTGAACTGGAAGCGCTTCGCGGCAAAGCTTTTCGGGTAGCCGTTGTACTGGTCGTCGATCGCCCCGTCGGGTCGGCGCGTATAGACCGCATAGGCACCGACATATCCGGCCTCGGCGAAATACGGGATATGGCCGATGATGTACCAGCGCCCCATGAACCGATCGAGATCGACGCGCGCATGGCGCAGCTTCGGCTGGGGATAGGGGCTGGTATCGAAGGTGCAGCCGGCGAGCAGCGCCGGGGCGGCCGCCAGCAGCGAACGGCGGGCGAGTGTGGTCATGCGGGTCCTCCATGCAAAGCCGTGCCGGGATTACGCTCCCTGCACGGCTCTGGATGTGGGCCCGATCCGGATTTGCGAAACCTGGACTTGCGAAACCTGGAATTGCGAAATCGGGCCCCGCTCAGTCCGCCGCCTCGGCATAGGCCGACAGCGGGGCGCAGGAGCAGACGAGGTTGCGGTCGCCATACACATTGTCCACCCGCTTGACCGGCGGCCAGTATTTGGCCGCGCGCAGGTAGGGCAGCGGAAAGGCGGCACGGTCGCGGCCATAGCTGTGGGTCCATGTCGCCGCCATCACCTCCGCCGCGGTATGCGGCGCGTTCTTCAGCGGGTTGTCCGCCCGGTCGAGCGTGCCGGCCGCGACATCGGCGATCTCGCCGCGGATCGCGATCATCGCGTCGCAGAACCGGTCGAGTTCCGCCTTGGTCTCGCTTTCGGTCGGCTCGATCATCAGCGTGCCCGGCACCGGCCAGGACATGGTGGGCGCGTGGAACCCGTAATCCTGCAGCCGCTTGGCAATATCCTCGACCAGGATGCCGGCCTCGGCCTGGAAGTGCCGGCAATCGATGATGCATTCATGCGCGACCATGCCGTTCGCGTCGGTGTAGAGGATCGGATAATGCGGCGCGAGCCGGTGGGCGATGTAGTTGGCGTTGAGGATCGCCACCGCCGTTGCCTCGCGCAGACCGTCCGGCCCCATCATGCGGATATAGGCATAGGGGATCGGCAGGATCGAGGCCGAGCCGAAGGGAGCCGCGCTCACCGGACCATAGCCGGTCGAGGGTCCGGCATCCGGGCGCAGCGGATGGTTCGGCAGATGCGGCGCGAGATGTGCTGCCACGGCGATCGGCCCGACGCCGGGCCCGCCGCCGCCATGCGGAATGCAGAACGTCTTGTGCAGGTTGAGATGGCAGACATCGGCGCCGATCGCCGCCGGCGAGGTCAGCCCTACCTGCGCGTTCATGTTCGCCCCATCCATATAGACCTGGCCGCCGGCCGCGTGCACGCGGGCGCAGATGTCCCGCACGCTGGCCTCGAACACGCCATGGGTCGAGGGGTAGGTGATCATCAGCGCCGCGAGCGTCCCCGCATGGGCGGCGATCTTTGCCTCCAGGTCGGCGAGGTCGATATTCCCCGCCCGGTCGCAGCCGACCACCACCACGCGGTAGCCGGCCATCGTCGCCGAGGCCGGGTTGGTGCCGTGCGCCGAGGAGGGGATCAGGCAGATGTCGCGATGTCCCTCGCCGCGCGCGGCATGGAAGGCACGGATGGACAGCAGCCCGGCATATTCCCCCTGCGCGCCGGAATTCGGCTGCAGCGAGACCGCGGCGAATCCGGTAATCCGGGCGAGATCCTCCGACAGACGGGCGATCAGCGCCCGGTAGCCCCGGGTCTGCTCCATCGGCGCGAAGGGGTGGATATCGGCGAAGCCACGCCAGGTGATCGGGATCATCTCCGCCGTCGCGTTCAGCTTCATCGTGCAGGAGCCGAGCGGGATCATGCTGCGGTTGAGCGCGACATCCTTGTCCTCGAGCTGCTTGAGATAGCGCAGCATCGCGTGCTCGGAGCGGTGCGCGTGGAAGACCGGCTCGCTCATGAAGATGCTCTGCCGTGCGAGGCCGGCGAGCGGCGAGGATGAGGCGCGCGCGGCACCGCCGATCACCCCGGCGAGGGTGGCGATCTCCGCCGCCGTCACGGTTTCGTCGAGCGCGATGGCGACGCAGCCCTCATCGACGCGCCGCAGGTTGAACCCCGCATCCAGCGCCCGCTGCATCAGCGCGGCGGCACCAGCACCCGCCTCGATCGCGATCGTGTCGAAGAACGCGTCGTGGCGGAGCGAAAGCCCGGCCGCCCGCGCCGCGCCGGCGAGCAGCCTGGCCGCGAGATGCACCCGCCGGGCGATCCGCGCCAGCCCTTCCGGTCCGTGCCATACGCCGTAGAATCCGGCGATCACCGCCAGCAGCACCTGCGCGGTGCAGATATTCGAGGTCGCCTTCTCGCGCCTGATATGCTGCTCGCGCGTCTGCAGTGCGAGGCGCAGGGCGGCTTCCCCCGCCGCATCGACCGAAACGCCGACCAGCCGGCCCGCCATGTGCCGCTTCAGCGAATCGCGCGTCGCGAAATAGGCCGCGTGTGGCCCGCCAAAGCCCATCGGAACGCCGAAACGCTGCGCCGAGCCGACGACGATATCCGCCCCCATCTCGCCCGGCGGCCGCAGCAGGGTGAGCGCCAGCGGGTCGGCCGCGACGATGGCGAGCGCCCCGGCGCGATGCGCCGCGGCGATCTCGTCCGACAGGTCGCGCACAGCGCCCGTCGTGCCCGGGTATTGCAGCACCACGGCGAAGGGTTTGGCCCGCTCGATCGCCGCTTCATCCCCCGGTGCGACATCTGCCAGTGTCCAGCCGAGCGGGGCCGCACGGGTCGCGATCACCGCCCGGCTCTGCGGATGCAGGTCGGCGGCGACGGCGATCACCGTCGATCCGCCCTTGTGGACCGCATGCGCGAGCGAGACGCCCTCCGCCGCCGCCGTGCCCTCGTCCAGCAGCGAGGCATTGGCGAGGTCGAGCCCGGCGAGTTCCGCCATCATCGTCTGGAAATTCAGCAGCGCTTCCAGCCGTCCCTGGGCGATCTCGGCCTGGTACGGCGTGTAGGCGGTGTACCAGCCAGGGTTTTCCAGCACGTTCCGCAGGATGACCGGCGGCGTGACGGTGCCGTGATAGCCGAGCCCGATCAGGCTGCGCTTCACTTCGTTATCCGCAGCATAACGGCGAAGGTCGTCGAGGATCTCGCCCTCGGTCAGCGCTGCCGGCAAGTCGAGCGGTGCTGCGCTGCGGATCGTCTCCGGCACGGTGCGGGCGATCAGCGCGTCGAGATCGGCCGCCCCCAGCGCGCGCAGCATCGCCGCGCGTTCAGCTGGTCCGGGGCCGATATGACGCAGGGCAAACCGCTCCTCGGCGAGCAGGGCGGCGAAATCGTCGATGGTCTGGGGCGCGGTATCCGGCATGGCGGCAGCTCCGGTCAGAGCGTTGCGAGGAAGGCCTGGTAATCGTCGGCGGTCAGCAGGGCGGCGAAGGCGGCGCGGTCATCCAGGGTCATGCGGAAGAACCAGGCGCCGGATTCGGCCTGCGCGTTGACCATGCCGGGCTCGTCGGCCAGCGCGCCATTCGCCTCGGTCACCGTGCCTGAGAGCGGCGCATAGACATCCGACGCGGCCTTGACGCTTTCCACCACCGCGCAGGCCTCGCCGGCATCCACATGCCGGCCCGCCTCGGGCAGTTCGACGAACACGACATCGCCGAGCGCCGACTGCGCGTGATCGGTGATCCCCACGGTCGCGACGTCGCCGTCGAGCCGCACCCATTCATGGTCCTTGGAAAATCGGGTCTCGGTCATCTGGTCCTCTTTCAGCGATGATAACGATGCGGAACGAAAGGCAGCGGCGCCACGATCATCCCAATATCGCGGCCGCGCAGCCCGGCAGTGAGGGTCGAACCATCCGCGGCGCAGTCGGCGCGGACATAGCCGAGTGCGATCGGCCCGTTGACGCTCGGACCGAACGTGCCGGAGGTGACGCGCCCGGCCGGCTGCCCGGCGGCATCGCGGAGTTCGGCGCCGGCGCGCACCGGCGCCCGGCCCTCGGCGCGCAGCCCGACAAGGCGTTCGCCCGGGCCGGCATCGTGCACCGCGCGCACGGCGTCGCCGCCAAGGAAATCCCAGCCCATCTTGCGCGTCTTGCCGATCGCGAAGCCGAGCCCTGCGGAAATCGGGTCACGCGTTTCGTCGATGTCATTGCCATACAGCGGCAGCCCGGCTTCGAGCCGCAGCGAATCCCGCGCGCCGAGGCCGGCCGGCTTCACCCGCGGATCGGCCAGAAGGGCGCGCGCCAGCGTCTCGGCCTCTGCCGCAGGAAGGCCGATCTCGAACCCGTCCTCGCCAGTATAGCCCGAACGGGTGATGGTGACCGCGATGCCGGAGACGGATGTCTCGCGCGCATCCATGAAGCGCATCGCCGCGGCCTCCGGCGCAAGGGCGGCGAGGACGGCGCCAGCCTCCGGCCCTTGCAGGGCGATCAGCGCGCGGTCGAAATGCGGGGTCAGCGATACGGTTGCGGGGAGGTGAGCGCGAATGTGAGCAACGTCAACGATCTTGCGCCCGGCATTGAGAACGAGCAGCAGACGGTCGCCCAGATTGGCGACCATGAGATCGTCGACGATTCCGCCCTGCGCGTTCATCAGCAGCGTGTAGCGCTGGCGGCCTGGCTTGAGCCCCCTGATGTCGCCGGTGACCACGCGCTCCAGCGCGGCCGCCGCATCGGGGCCTTCGAGCACCGCCTGGCCCATGTGCGAGACATCGAACAGCGATGCCTGCGCCCGGCAATGCAGGTGTTCGGCGATGATGCCGTCGTACTGCACCGGCATGTCATAGCCAGCGAAATCGACCATTCGCGCGCCCAGACTGCGATGCAATGCATCGAGCGGCACGGTTTGCAACGCTTGATCAGCCACGATGAGATCTCCCGCGACACCAGCGGACGGGTGCAGAACCGTCCAGTCTGACCCCCCTCTGTCGCGGAACCTGAGAGATTCGGCGCGGGAACAACCGTGCCTTACGCCTTCGGTGCGGCGCATCGCGCCGGCTTTCCAGAGATCCTTGCTCCGTTGCGGTCCTTTTGCCTGAGCGTTTCCGGGGGCCGGTTGCGCCTTCGGCGGCGGCGGATACCGGCTTTCACCAGCAACGCCGCTCTCTCCCGCAGGGAGGAATGAATGCGCTTGTGTAAACTCAGTTCGGCAAGGAGCGCAAGCGCTGGTTTGCGTCTTGTTTGCGGCTCGCCGGTCTTTACGGAGAAATCAGATACGAAAGTGGTATGAAAAAACCAGCGTCGTCAGACAGTCCAGCGTCGTCAGACCGTGATGTCGAGACGCGAGCCTCGCATCGATCCCGCCGGTGCGGCAGGCTGGCGGGACGCCGTGGAGGCTTCGCTCGCAGCCGGTGATGCAGGCGTCACGCGGAGCGGCGGAATTTCCAGCGAGGACGGGCCGATCGGCGCCGCAAACGCTGACAAGGAGGCTACACTGATCATACAAAGTGCAATAACCAACATGAGTTAAGAATAGGTTAACCGTACGTTTGGCGCCACCGATCTTAAGCTGCATTTCCGCCGGATTTTGTTTAATTTTTGAAATTTTTTATCTTATCTGCAACTGTCGGTAGGCGTTCCGCGAGGTCCTCCGCAATGAGGCCCGATCCCGCCGCCGAGGCCGCTTCACCGTGCAGCCAGACGGCGGCGCAGCAGGATTCGAACGGTGCCATGCCCTGTGTCAGCAATCCGGCGATGATGCCGGCAAGGGTGTCTCCCGATCCGGCCGTCGCCAGCCAGGGCGGCGCATTGTCGTTGATCGCGGCGCGTCCGTCCGGCGCCGCAATCACCGTGTCAGGCCCTTTCAGGACGACCACTGCGCCGATCCGCGATGCGGCGATCCGGGCGCGGGTGAGGCGGTCATCGCCGAGATCGGGAAACAGGCGGGCGAACTCGCCTTCATGCGGGGTTATCGCGGCAACCCCAAGCAGATTTTCCGCCGCGCCGGCTGCGGATGTCAGCGCGTCGGCATCGGCCACGACGGTCCGCCCCGCATCGAGAAGGGAGCGCAAGGCGGCACCCGCAGCCTCCACACCGAGGCCCGGGCCGCAAAGCCAGACCTGCCGCCGCTGATCCGCGAGCAGATTGTCGAGCGGAGCCGGGCTGACGATCACGCCGGGCGGCGCCCCGGACAGTCCCGCGCCGTTCAGCGTCACCAACCCCGCGCCCACGCGGCGAGAGGCGGCAGCGGCCAGGAGCGCCGCCCCGGCCATCGGTCCTGCAAGGATCGTCAGGTGGCCTCGTCGATATTTGTGAGCCGTCGGTGCGGGTTGCGGGAGCTGCCAGAGCGAAGGCGTGTTGCGCCAGGTTTTCGTCTCGACGCACGCGAATGCCGCCGCGGGCATGCCGATCGCGACGCAGAGCGTCTCGCCGCAGAGTTCCCGCCCTGGATAGAGCAGATGGCCGGGCTTGCGCGCCTCGAATGTCACCGTGAGCTGGGCCTGGGCGGGCCTCCCGCGCGCAAGGCCGGTCGCACCATCGACGCCGCTGGGAGTATCGATGGCAACGATGCGGCGCGCCGCAGCAAGAAGCTCGGCAATGGCAGGATCGATATCCCTCGTCAGCCCGGCGCCGAACACGGCATCGATGACGATGTCGGCGGCAACGACCCGCCCGCGATCGGGCGACACGACAGGACCGCGCCAGAGCGCCGCCATGGCCGCCGCATCGCTGCCCGGCCGTGGCGGAGCGACAGGTGCGACGTCCACAGGCCACCCCCGAAGCGCCAGATGGCGCGCGGCGACATATCCATCGCCGCCATTATTTCCCGGCCCGGCCAGAACCAGCACCCGGCCCGGGCGGAAGCGCCGCCTGACAACGCGCGCCACCGCCGCCCCGGCATTTTCCATGAGCGCGATGCCACTCATGCCGCACGACGGGGCAGCGGCGTCGATGCGCGCCATCTCCAAAGGGGAATACAACGGGTCCATGACCCCTATGTGAGACAGAATGCACGGTCTTTGCTAGAGCATCATCCAATCAGATGGAATCATCTGATCGGACAAGGATATTCAGTTTATCAATATGATAGAGCGCCAGATCCGAAAGGATCGGAGAGCGCTCTCGGGAAGGCAGGAGGCTTTGATGGCGCGGGTGATCGCGGTGGCGCAACAAAAGGGTGGTGCGGGCAAGACGATGCTTGCGGCCCAGCTCGGCGTTGCCCTCGGCATGGGCGGACGGGTTGGCCTGCTTGACATTGACCCGCAGGGAACGCTCGGCGCCTGGGGCCGGCTGCGGGCAGCCAACCCGAAGGCGAGTGCTGATCTCACGGTCGAGTCGGTTTCCGGGTGGCGGCTGGGAAACGTGCTCGAGACCTTGCGCGGCAGTTGCGATCTCGTGTTGATCGACACGCCGCCGGTTCTCGATTCCAACGCGCGGCGTGCCATCCGCGGTGCGGACCTCGTGCTGATCCCGCTAAACCCCACGCCGCCCGATCTTTGGGCGGCCGAGGGCACACTGACCCTGGCAACCGAAGAACGGCGGCCGGTCGCGTTGATGTTCAACCGGGCGCCTTCAGCATCGAAACTGCGACGGCGTCTCGAGGTGGAAATCGCCGCGAGGCGGTTGCAACTGCTCGATACGGCGCTCGGAAACCGGGCCGCTTATGCAAATAGTTTCGCAGACGGTCTCGGCATTGCCGAAACCGGCCCTGCAACGCTCGCAGGCCAGGAGGTGATGGCCGTCGCGGAACGATTGCGCACGCTGCTGGCGTGAGCGATCCGGCCTTGACGGTAATTTCCGGGCTGGCGGCGATGCATCTCGGCGGGTTTGCCGCATGGAACGGGCTGCTGCTTGCCCTTCTTGTGGCGGGATGCCGCGATGCCGTCCTCTGCCGGCGGCAATTTTCCGTAATGATACCCGCCATGGTGTTGACCCTCACATCCGGCTGGGGACTCGCATTTGCCGAACTCGGACCGCCCCGTAACTGGAGCTGGACGGTCAACGCGATGCAGTCTCTCGGAATCGTGATGGCGGTCGTAACGCTCGTTCTTCGCTTCGGATTGCTGCCATTGCTCGAGGAAGCGATCACGGCGAACGATGCGGAAGCGACGACGACGGGCTGGAGCCGGATCAACCGGCTGATCGCCGCCAATCTGATCCTCGCCAGCATCATCCTGGTGATTTCCGTAACAGGACAGTGAAAATTCAACGATTTGACGAGCCGTTGAGCGCTTAGAGCATCATCCGATCAGATGGAATCATCTGATCGGATAAAGATGCTCGGTTTATCAATATGATAGAGCACTACATCCGATCCAAAAGGATCGGAAAGTGCTCTAGATATCGGCCATGTCCGGCAGCGGCGGTCCGCGCGATGGCAATGGCGCACGCCTCAAGCGCTTCGCAAGCTTCGCCGGCGTCTCGCACAATGTAACACATTTTTTCTTTCAATGGCCCCTATGCGAGACGAAAGGGTCTTGCCCGCGTCATGATTCTCGGTCATCTAATGACTGTGGCGTTACGAAATTTTCGGAAACCGCAAACGAACTTGTGTCGTGAGCAGTAACGATGAGTCGGGCGCCAGCCGCCAAGTTTAGGGAGCCTCTTTAGATAGCATCGAAATGATGCCGGCCGGTCAAAGACCGGCCTTTTTTTTGCCTATCTCGATATGGCAAGGTGGGGGGCTTCTGTTGCCCGGCGCCCCCCGTGCCGCGCTTATCGCTTATGCAGCGATAGCGAGCGCCTCGAAGTTATCGTTGGCACTTGTGATACGGCCCGATGACGGCGGAACCATGCCGAGCGAAAGATGGGTCTTTACCACGCGTGTCGAGCCTGTTTCGCCCCCATGAAACCGCCGGCAGTTCGATTTGCAAAATACGAACCAGCCCGGCGGGAAAATGGTGGAGGCGCCGGGTACTGCCCCCGGGTCCACTACGATTATTCCACGCATCGTTTATCGCCATAGTCGGTTGCCCGACGAGACTTATATAGGCGAAGTGTGCCGGCTGTGAAAGATGCCATTCTTGCCGATGGCGCCGGACGGGCATAGGACGATCGCTCAACCAGGGACTGCCGCCATGTCGCTCAGCGATTCCGACCGTATCGAGATCGAGGCCGCGCGCGCCGAAACCGCGGCGACCCGTCGCGCCACCGTGCCTGCCCTAGAGGCCATGCTTTTCAACGCGATTCCGGTGCTCGATCACGGCTTCGTCCGCGTTGTCGACTATATGGGCGACGATGCCGCTGTGGTTCAGGCGGCCCGGGTCTCTTATGGCCGTGGCACCCGCAAGGTCAGCGAGGACGAGGGGCTGATCCGCTACCTCATGCGCCACCGGCATTCCACACCCTTCGAAATGTGCGAGATCAAGCTGCATGTGAAGCTGCCGATCTTCATCGCACGCCAGTGGATCCGCCATCGGACGGCGAATGTGAATGAGTACTCTGCCCGCTATTCGGTGATGGACCGCGAATTCTACATCCCAGCCCCTGCGCAACTCGCAGCCCAGTCAGCCAACAACCGCCAGGGGCGGGGCGATCTGCTCGAGGGCGACGAGGCCGCCGAGGTATTGGCCATGCTACGCGCCGATGCCGAGCGGAATTATACTCATTACGAGCACATGTTGAACGAAGGCGGCGCCGACACGTCCCGCCGCGGCCTGGCGCGCGAGCTGGCACGGATGAACCTGACGCTCAACACCTATACCCAGTGGTATTGGAAAACCGACCTTCACAACCTGTTCCACTTCCTGTCCCTGCGTGCCGATCCTCACGCCCAGTATGAAATCCGGGCGTATGCCGAGGCCATGCTCGGCATCGTCCGCGCCTGGGTGCCGGCCAGTTGCCGGGCTTTCGAGGAGTACCGCATGGGGGCCGCAACCTTTTCGGCGACGATGCTCGCCACGCTGCGCAGGATGCTGGCCGGCGAACAGGTCGATCAGGCTCAATCCGGCCTGTCGAAACGTGAATGGGAAGAGATGATGGCCGGTCTCGCCCCACCTGGGCCACGCTGACCGGCAGCAATCGTTTTTTGACGAAATATTTCGCTTGCTGGCACTTATATCCTTGACGAGACGCGCAACTTTCCGCGCAATGATATGTAATCCGGGTGCGGACAAGGTACCGGCCCGAGGGACTGCGAGGAGCACAGTATGAATCGCGACCACCCGTTCATCGCCCAATGCGACAAGGCCCTGGCCGATATCCGCGCCGCAGGGCGCTATCGTCGCTTCGTGGCGCTGGAGAAGCTGGCTGACCGCTTTCCGTATTACAAGGTGACAATGGAAGGCCGCACCCAGGATATCCTGGTCTGGTCCTCGAATGACTATCTGGCCATGGGCACCGATCCCGAGGTGATCGAGGCCTCGATCGAGGCTGCGCGCACGATGGGCGCCGGTGCCGGCGGGACGCGCAACATCGCCGGTTCCTCGCCGATCCACGTCGCACTGGAGGCGGAGCTTGCCTCGTTGCATGGCAAGGATTCCGCCTTGCTCTTCACCTCGGGCTACGTCTCGAACCAGGCGACGCTGACCGCGATCCTGAACTCGATGCCAGGCTGGCATGTGTTTTCCGATGCGCAGAACCACAATTCGATGATCGTCGGCATCAAGGGTGGCAAGGAGGCGACGGTGCATGTCTTCGCCCATAACGACCTCGCCGATCTCGAAGCCAAGCTGGCGGCAGCACCAGCCGATGCGCCGAAGATGGTTGCCTTCGAAAGCGTCTATTCGATGGACGGTGACATCGCCCCGATCGGCGCGATCTGCGACCTTGCTGACAAATACAACGCCATCACCTATCTCGATGAGGTTCACGCCGTCGGCATGTATGGCCCGCACGGCGCCGGCGTCTCCGAGCGGGACGGCGTTGCCCATCGCCTCACCATCATTGAGGGCACGCTGGCCAAGGCCTATGGCTGCCATGGCGGCTACATCGCAGGCGATGCGAGCGTGATCGATTACATCCGCTCGGTCGCGGCCGGCTTCATCTTCACCACCGCCCTGCCCCCGCCCACCGTTGCCGCGGCACTCGCCTCGATTCGTCGGCTGAAGGTCGACCAGGCTCGCCGCGATACGTTGTTCGAGCGGGCAAACCTGCTGAAATCGAAATTCGATCAGGCCGGACTGCCACGGCTGCCGACGGAAAGTCACATTGTGCCGCTTATGATCGGCAACGCAGCACGGGCGACCGAAGTCTCGATGCGACTGATCCGCGAATTCGGCATGTATGCGACACCGATCAACTATCCGACGGTACCTGCCGGAACGGAGAGGCTGCGATTTACCCCTGGTCCCAAACACACCGAGGCGATGATGGACAAACTGGTGCAGGCACTGCGCCATATCCTGTCGGGAGAGCAGGGAACGGCAGCGGCCTGATTCGATCTTGCAGGGTGAGCCAAGCCTCGTTATAGGCTCCGGGATATGCCGACATAGCTCAGCGGTAGAGCAACTGATTCGTAATCAGTAGGTCCCCAGTTCAATCCTGGGTGTCGGCACCATTTTAAATCAATGACTTACCGCCCATTTTCGGGTGTCATTGATCCCCCTTCCCTGAAAATATGCCTCGCGGATGCTTCGCAAACCACCGGACAGGATGACGCGGAGTGACGTAATCACGGTTGCGTGATCGTCTCCGCCGCTCTCGATTCGTCCGCCTCGCCGGGCGGGGATTAGGGGATTAGGCAAGCAATACGCATACACGCACGCGCGTAGGGGTGGCGGCATGTTGCGGCGGTGACTGGCTCACTTGTGGACTGTCGCACGTGGTGCAGCACCGGAAGCCTCGCCCCGCTACCTACGAACGCCACCATGCCCAGCAGGCGAGGCATAATCCCGTTTCCATAGGATCGTGAGACGTCACCGGCACTGAACAGCTACGGCACCTTATCCCCTCGGGGATATGTCCAGTCTCAAAGTATGAGGTTTCGTCAGGTGACGCGCCGCCTTGTGTGGCGTCGATAATCTCGAATGATATTTCCAAAATACGCCTCAAATTCAGAAAAAATATCAGGTAGGCCGATCTAATACGCTCTTTTAGATTTGGCGCATGATATGGTTAATTTCCCATTTAAGGAATATTTATCTCCGCAGGGTGCGCGGCCTCGGCGGCGGATCAGGCGGCGAGGTCTCACCTCCGGCCCAGCAACTTTGGGTCCTTCCCCAGCCATGCGACCGGCGGGGATTTCGCCCGCCCTGTCTCCGGCTGGGTGCAGGTCCGCAAAACCTGTCCGCAGTCCGCACCGGGCGCGGTCCTGTTTTCTGCCTGTAGAAACAGCGGCAGGGGGCGTGGCACTTCAACGCACTTTGCGATGATCCAGCCGGGGGACGGCATCCCGGATCGGCTGGGACTTTTCCCGTCGCCCCCCGCGCGCGTTCAGTTGCAACGGTTTGTTGTGCGAGGTGTCACGCCTTCGGTTGGTTGGACACGCGCGCGGCGGTTACCCGTTGCTCGCCGGTTCCGCTTCCCCCAGCCGATCAGGCTCATAGCCTCGCACACGGATTGCAGGATTTCCGCGCCTTTCCCGCCATTGTCGATGCTTCCACCCGGCACCCGACAGAATCGCCCCTATTTCGGCGGGCGTGACATTCCAGGCGGGGAACGCGGCACGGCAGGCGGCGTGCAGGGCTGGTGTCGCAACCCGCCCCTCGCCGGATGCAGCAGCCAGAGCGCGGGCCAGTAGCAGCACAAGCCCGGCAGCGTCCTTCATGGTCCGGTCTCCAATGTGAACGCCAGCAGCGGGGCCATGTCGCGGGCGGCGGCCTCGATAACGGCTGGATGATCGGCTCTTGGCGTCTCGCCCAGCCGGGCCAGCAGTTCGGACCATTGCCGATCCAGCACCCGGATTGCGGCATCGTGCGACCGGCGGGCGGAGATGATCCGGGCGCGGAGTTCGGCCTTCGTCGTCATGTCCGCACCTCCCGCACCTGCCCAGCGCCAAGCGGCGGATGGCACGCCATGCAGCGCCAGCCCTTCGGCCTCTCCGCCTCGCACCACCAGGACGCACCCCGGCAGCACCGGCAGCGCGCGCTGGGCGTCGGCTGGATCGTCGGATCAGCCCATGAGACCGGCAAGTGATGCGGCACCGCCGCCGCCGTGTCTCCCGATCCCTCCGCGATTACGGCGGCGCGTTCCTCGCCCTGATAAGCCGCCTCGTTATCGGCCTCGGCCAGCAGTTCGGCGGCGAGGGCATCCCGCCGGGCGCGGGCCTCGGCCATCAGTGCGGACGGCACCCGGCTAGCGTGCTGCACAACAGGGCGTTGCCCCCTCAGCACCACCTCCGCCCCGGCGGCGCGAAGCCGGGGCAGTAGCGGTGAGGTGGAAAGGGCGGCGCTCACAGTTCCACCTCATCCGAAAAAATTTCGCTCCACCCCCCATTCGGGTCACTGCCAAAACTGACAAAAGCCCCGCTAGGGTCACTTTTGGCGGTTTTGTCAGTTCCCGGTTTGGGAGCCTCATAAAAATTTTTCCGATAGATCGCGCTGGGGCGGCCTCCGGTCGTCTCGGTCTTCACCACGACATGATGAAAGTCTGCCAGCACCTCTAGCGCCCGTTCCGTCGCTACCCGGTCAAGCCCGGCCCAGCCCCGCCGGTAAACGTCGCGGGCGGTGAAGGTCTCCGGCAACTCGGGGAGCCGCCCCGCCAGCAGCAGCGCCGCGACCATGCCGGGGTCGAGGATTTGAGCGTATAGGCGGCGGGCGTGGCTCTCCAGGTATTCAGTCCAGCGGATCGCGCGGGAGACATGCCTTGCACCCACCGCCGGAGCGTCGGGCGTGTCGATCAGGTGGAAGATCAGGGCCAGCGACGGCACCAGAGAGCGATATTTCGTCAGATGCGCTTCAAGCGCCGGGGGCATGTCTTCGGCATAAAAGCGCCGCTCGAATACCTCCCGCCAAGCGTTGAAAGCGTCCTGCCCTGCATCGTCAAAACGGATCGTCGGAATCTCGGTCGAGGTCGGGTCTCCAATCTGATCCAGCCGCTCGAATACCGTATAGGCGCGGGTCTTCGCGGTCGTATCGGGCCACTCGTCAACGTTGCGCCAATCGTCGCCACGATCCGGCCAGACCAGCAGTTGCATACGCTGCAACAAGCCATCGTCCCCAGCCCCGCCCGCATTGGCTTGTGCGATGTATGAACGCAGTGGTCCCGGCTGGATTCCGCCCATCAGGGAGACGCAAGCGGCGTCGATTTCTATGGTTCCGCGCCCGATCCGGTCATAGGTGTAAGCCCCGTTCCCGTTCCAGGCTTCAAGATAAAATGCCCGGTCGTTCTCATGACCGTCCTTGTCCATCGAACGCAGCAGCCCGATCAGTTCATCCCGGAACAACAGCATCCCGCGCGGCGTCTCGATCAGCAGTTCGCCTAGCTTTTCAACGGTCGGGTCTTGCGTGACGTAACGGCGGCGGACAGGCGGCTTAATATCCTCGTCGTCCGCCCCCATCGCCGCGCGGGCGGCCTTTTCCGGGTCGTCGCCCGCCTTCATAGCTTCCCTGATGCTTCGCCCAGCGCTCTTTGTTCGCTCTTTCGCTACCAGCTTCGCTATCGATCCGTTCAACTCGTATTCGGCAACCTCCCGCTCGTATTTCTTCCGGGCCTCGATTTCCAATCGAGACAGAATTTTCCGGGCTTCGGCAATCGCCGGGGTCTTCATGAGCGAAGGGCGACCGACAACAGCCCCCCAGAGATTCGGCACCACAAGCCAGTCATCCCGCCGTTTTGGGTATATCCCCATCTGGCGACCGATCACGGCGCTTGCGGTGACGATGGCAGCGACGGCGGGGAAGTCAGGCGGGCATTGCATCCGGTTTGCAATGTCCAGCACCCAAGCCCGGAAGGCATCGGGCAGGAGGTCGCCGGCAAAGGATGCGACCGGCGGCAAGGAATCCGGCAACGGGATCGGGGCTATCGAGGTTTCGGGCCACCCCTCGGCATCGCGCGCGCTCTCGGTCTGCCCTTCGCTTACGGTTGCCTTGTCGTATATCCGCCGGAGTTCCCTACCCCCTGCTTCATTGCCCTTTTCGGCGGTCCATTCGGCTGTTGCGGGATGCTCGCGGAGAGCGGCGGCCATATCCTCATATGACCAGCCCACCGCCTTCAATGCCGCGCCCAGCATCATCGCGGCCTCGCTCCGGCTTCCGCACTTGTCGAGACGGTCGAGCGCGCGGCTCAGGCGCGGCGTCGAGGCGGCGGCGCGGTCGAGACGGTCGAGGATATCCCCGGCGGCGGGTGCGGCTTGTGCGGGCTTCCCATGCGGTGCGGCGGCCATCTTCCGGCCCTTAAATGCCGGGCCAACTTCGCGGATCAGCCGGAGTAAGTCATCGGTCGGGATCAGTTCGATTGCCTTCGGCGTTCCGGCAAGGTGATCGTCCGTTACCGCAAAGTAGCGGTTCCCCAGGTGCAACTCGATAGCGGGCGGATGGTCGCCACCACCGCGTTGCCACAGTTTGCCGTAGTCGGTTCCCATAGCCTCGCGGAGTTTGGGCAGGTCATCGGCGTGATAGCGGAAATACAGCTTCGCGCCGGTCTGGCTGGGGCTTACTTCGGCATAGGTCGGGATCATGTCGATAACGTCCCCGGCCCATGTTTCCATGTGTCCGGTTTCGGGATCGCGGCAGGTATCTAGGTCGATACCGCCCAGCCGGTAGCCATCGCCCAGATCGGACAACTCGATTCCGATACCACCTGCCCCATCCTGCACGATACGGCGCGCGGCGGCCTCGGCCTTGTCTCGGGTTGCCCAGGTTGAGGGATCGTTTGCCTTGGCGGGGTAGCCCGTTGCGGGGTTCAACGGCTCTTTCGTCGGTTTACTGTTCCGGTCGATTATGTGCCACGCCACCCAAAGCGGGCGGGATGCGAGGGCATCGAGGTCAGGCGCGGCGGGGATCGTGATTCCGTCCATCAGCGCGACTCCCGCCGGTCCAGCCGGGCGAAGCCGAAAACCAGTGCGGTTTGTCGGTCGTCGTAACGCTGGATCGCGGAGACGATGCAGCGGCGCGGGGGTTTCGGGCGGACAGTCAGCACCCGGCGGCGGGGGGCCTCGGGGTAGCGGCGGATCAAATGCTCGGGGTAGAGCAAGGGCGTAGCCTTTCTATCGGGGCCACGCTGGGGGTTGACTGGAAAGGGTTAGAGTCTCAGAGGTAGCTTGCTAAGTTTACTGAGGGTTTTTTTGTTCTCTAGCCCTGTCCCGCCCGCCCCTTTGCGTGGCGGGTTTTTTTATGCAGCCAGTGCGGCGATTGATCGGGTTTTGATCCTTACGGACGTTCCGATCTTGACCGCTTCCAGTCTCCCGGCAGCAATCCAGCGGCAACAAGTTGGGCGGCTTATTCGTAATGTCGCGCACGCCTCAGCAATCGTTGCCAGTGCAGGGGGTGATGTTAAGTCAATCGGTCGGGGTGGACTTGAGATTTTCGGCAAGGTCGCTCCTTTCATCTGTTGCGATTCGGTGAACCGCTGTGACTTTCCTATGCCCATCGGGCGCCATCGGCAAGAATGGCATCTTTCACAGCCGTAGGGATTTTCGCTTGCTTGATTGGTAGCGTGTAAATCTCCGCCCGTTAGCACTCATGCCCACCCCCGAATCGGCACCACCTCCGCTGCGCCATTCTCGATACCGTCGAGGGCATCGGCCAAGAGTTGCAGGGCCTCGGCAACTTGGGGGCGGTAACGGGATTTGTTGTAGGTGCTGGCAAGCGCTGAATGAATCGCAACATGGTTCAGCGCCGCTTCAACGATGTCGGGCATGATGCCCATCTCGCCCAGCAGCGTTGCTCCCGTTCGGCGTAGGTCGTGGCGATGCCATCCGGCAGTATTGCTCGCCCGCTGGATCGCGACGGTTGCCTTGTGCCAGTTCGAAAGCCTCCCGCCCGTCCCGGTCGGAAACAGGTAATCAACAGGGCCGGCATCATCCGGTTTGATTGCGGCAAGCAGTTCGCGCGCTTGCCGGGAAAGGGGGATCAGGTGCGGTATTTTGTTTTTGGGCTGGATAATGATCCAGGTCCCCGCCTCTAGGTCCACGTCCCGCCATCTCGCATCAACGGCCTCGTCGCGCCGGGCCAGCGTCAGCAGGATGAACCGCATACAGGCGGCGTAAGGGGTCGAGCCCGCTTTCAGCAGCGGCAGCAGCCGGGCCAGTTCATCGCGGGATAGAACACGGTCCCGCCGCCCAGGTGACGCGGGCGGCCTCAAGGCGGCCATCTCCGCCGGCACATAAGCGCGGCCCGGCGCGCTCGCCCATTTCAGGGCCGGGCGAATGTAGCGCACCGCCGCACCGGCAGACTGCCGCGCCGGCCAGCCATCGGCGGCAAGTTGCAGATCAACCAGCGTGATCTTGGGTAACGGAACGTCGATCAGTTTCCCGAACACGCTCTTGATGCGGCCTATCTGCTCCGGCCAGCTTCGCAGGTGTTCCCCGTGCAGCTTGGCATAGAGGTCCAGCAGCGCGCCCAGCGTTCCGATACCGTCCCGCCCTTCCTTGGCTATCTGCCGCCGCCGCCGGGCGTCCGCTATGGGGTCGGCTCCGCCCTTCACTTCGGCCCGGACGATAGCGCCACGGGCGCGGGCGTCGGCAATGCCCATCTGGGGGTATTCCCCCACCGGAAACCGCCTCAGGCTCCCCCAGCCATCGCGGCATGCCATGACCCAAGCGCGCCGGCCTCGGGGCGTGATGCGGAGACGGAGACCGGCGGTAGCTGAGTCGATCAGTTCGATCATCTTGCCGGTTTCGTTCACCCGGCGGATCGCGGAATTGATCGCAGTCTCGGTCAATCGGACGGTCATGCCTTGTGCCTCGCTTTGTGCCTCTCCCGTGCTTCATGGAATCCCGGATAGCATGAAGCAGGTTGAAACAACCTGAAACAGCCCTAAGGCATAGTTCAGGCATTATGCAAGGCTTTTCGGAACACTATCAGGGTGGGATAAGGCGGCTTGATACAGGGTGAGGCGGTCAAACTACCTTATTCGTAATCAGTAGGTCCCCAGTTCAATCCTGGGTGTCGGCACCATCTTTGTAACGCTGCCTCGAAGCCTCCATCGCGATGGCGCCTCTCACGAGACGATATAGGCCCTCAGGGAGTCGACCTCGAATTCGGCCTCCTCGATCCGAGCCTTGACGAGATCGCCGATGCTGACCAGCCCCGCGAGTGTATCGTCCTCGAACACGGGGAGATGACGGCACCGATTGGTGGTCATGGCCAGCATGGCGTCCAGAATGGTGACATCGGGCGTGCATGATGCGACCAGTCGTGTCATCAGATCCGCCACGGTGCGGTTTTTGATGTCGCCATCAAGGTCACCTACGGCTCTCATGATGTCCCGTTCGGACAGCATGCCGATAAGTCGGCCGGCATCGTCGACCACCGGCGCCGCACCAATCCGCTTCGCTGCAAGAAACCTCGCGGCCTGGGGTATCGACTGACGCCCCTTGAGGACGACAGCCCCCCAGCCCTTCTGATCGAGAATTTGTCGAATTGTTGTCATCGCTTGTTCTCCGCAGTGGCGATACGGCTCTTGTCACGAACGCCGGAAAGAGAACGAGACCAGCGCGCGCAAGACGACCATTGCTCAAAGCTCCCCTTGGACATCCGATCAAAATGACCAGTCGGCGAAGTCTGGGAGCCGTTCCAGTATCCCGGTCTCAAAACTATGATCCCTCCGCTCGCGCAGGACCAGTACTTAAATGATCTGCGCGCGGAGCCAGCCATGCAAAACGCAACTGCATCTTAAAGCATCATCCGATCGGATGATGCGCTATCCGAGCATTACCTTTATCAGGGAAATAACGGGCGCAGGATAAGTTCCCAGAACCACGAGTACCACAGTGATGATACCGATCAGAGCGCTGCCCGATATCGGCACCCTCAGGCGACGAGCAGGGTCATCCTCCTGCAAGGGCGGCAAGCCCATCGCGATCAACACGCGCAGATAATAAAACAATCCGATCACGCTGCCGAGAACAAGTGCAGCGACCAGCCAGAACATCGCGGAGCCAACACCGGCAACGACAAGATAAAATTTCGCGATGAAACCCATTGTCGGCGGCATGCCGGCAAGAGAGAGCAGCATGAATGCGAAGCTCGCGGCGAGGAACGGGCGGGTGCGGAACAGGCCGCGGTAATCCTCGATCCGGTCGGCATCGCGCTCCGCACCCGGCGCGCTGAGCAGCGCGATGATGCCGAAGGCACCTAGGCTGGTGACCGCATAGGCCGCGAGGTAATAGGCCGCGGCATCCACGCCGAGTGCCGGCGCGGCAAGGAAGGCGACGAGCAGATAGCCCAGATGGGCGATGGAGGAATAGGCGAGCAGTCGTTTCACGTTGGTCTGCAGCAAGGCGAGCAGGTTGCCCGCGAGCATGGAGAGGATCGCGACCGCGGCGATGCCGGCGCGCAGCGAGGCATCCGCATGGCCGCCGGCGAGGGCGAAAAAGCGCAGGATCACGGCGAAGACGGCAATTTTCGAGACCACGGCGATGAAAGCGGTGACCGGCGCGGGCGCCCCCTCATACACATCGGGCGTCCACATGTGGAACGGGACCAGCGAGAGCTTGAAGGCAACGCCGGCGAGAATGAGCGCGATGCCGACGAGACGGTAGAGATCGGCCGGGCCGGCTTGATGGGCGAGCGCACCGATGCGGTCGAAGGACATCGAGCCGAAAGCGGCATAGATCAGCGCCATGCCGAACAGCAGGAAGGCGGAGGCGGCGCCGCTGAGGATGAGATATTTGGTGCCGGCCTCGGCTCCGGCGCCGCGCGGGCCGGCATAAGCGATCAGCCCGAGCAGCGAGATGCCCAGCGTTTCAATGCCAAGGAAGAACGATGCGAAATGCACGCTCGCCGGCAGGATGGCGGCGCCCAGCGTCGCGGTGAGCAGGAGGAGATAATATTCCTCGCGCGGCCCCTCGCCCACCCGGTCGAGGTAGATCCAGGAAAGCACGGCGACGACCAGGGCGGAGACCAGCACCAGGCCGGCGTAGAACAGGGCGGCGCCGTCGATGATGAAAAGCTTCGTCACGGCGACGGGGGATGCGGGGGCTGCGAGCGGCAGGGCGATGCAGCAGAGCAGCAGGCCGGCGATGGTCGAAAGGGCGACGAGGTGGTGATCGCGGCGGATGGCGATCAGCAGCATGACCAGGATCGTCACCGCGCCGAGCAGGGTGAAGGGCGCGAAGGCGGCGAAGGCCGGGGCGGTCATGGCCGGGGCGGTCATGGCGCGCGCTCCGCGACGTGTTGGGGCAGTGAAGCCGAGACCGCGGCGCTGTGCTGCACGGCCGACAGGCCCGGCGCCACCTCGTCAAAGACGGGCTGCGGATAGAGGCCGAGCCCGACGATGGCGACCACCAGCACCGCCATGACGGCGAGATGCGGCGGCGAGAGATCGGCGATCGTGTGATGGTGTGTCGGTTCCTGTACCGCGCCGTGGAAGGCGCGCTGGACCAGCAGCAGCGAATAGGCGGCGGCGGCGACCAGCCCGAAAGTGGCGATGACGGTGAAGACCACGCTGGCCCGGAAACTGCCGAGCAGGATCAGGAATTCACCGATGAAATTGCCGAGGCCGGGCAGGCCCAGCGAGGCGACGGCGAAGAACATGCCGCAGGCGGACAGGCGCGGCACCTGCCCCCAGAGCCCGCCCATGCGCCGCATGTCGCGGGTGTGGATGCGTTCCTGCAGGGCGCCGACCAGGACGAAGAGCGCGCCGGTGCTGATGCCGTGCGCCACCATCTGCGCCACCACGCCCTGCAGGGCGAGCGTGCTCCAGGCAAAAACGCCGAGCAAGACGAAGCCCATGTGGCTGATGCTGCTATAGGCGACCAGGCGCTTGAGGTCGTTCTGGCCGTAGGCGAGCAGCGCGCCGTAGAGGATGCCGGCGACCGCGAGCACCATCGCCACCGGGGCGAAGGCGTGCGCCGCCGCGGGAAACAGCGGCACCACGAAGCGGATCAGGCCGTAGGCGCCGGTCTTCAGCAGGATGCCGGCGAGCAGCACGGACCCCGCGGTCGGGGCTTCGGTGTGGGCGTCCGGCAGCCAGGTGTGGAACGGCACCGCCGGCAGCTTCACGGCGAAGGCGATGAAGAAGCCGAGCATCAGCAGGAAGCCGGTGGTCGGGCTCATTTTCGTGCCGAGCAGGGCAAAATAGTTGAAGGTGAGATCGCCGGTCGCGTGCTGGTGGCTGAAGACGAGCACGAGGATCGACACCAGCATGAGCAGGCCGCTGCCCTGGGTGAAGAGAAAAAACTTGATCGCCGCGTAGGAGCGGTTCTCGTGGCCCCATAGCGCGATCATGAAATACATCGGCACCAGCATCAGTTCCCAGAAGAAGAAGAACAGGAACAGGTCGAGCGCGAGGAAGACGCCGATGACGCCGGTGGTGGTCCAGAGCAGGTTGGCGTGGAACAGGCCGGAACGATCGGTGATCTCGGTCCAGGAAATCACGACGCAGATGAGGCTGAGCACGATCGTCAGCAGGATCAGGACCAGGCTCAGCCCGTCGAGATCGAGTTCGAAGGAGATACCGAGCTGCGGAATCCATGGGGCGTCTAGCTGCGCGATCCACGCGCCATGGCCCGGAGCGGCGGCGGCGCCGATCAGGGGGAGTGCCATGAGAAGTTCGAGCGTGAGCACCGCGATCGAAACCCAGCGCGGGGCGTCCGGGTTGCGGCCGCCGGCGATCCAGGCCAGCCCGCCGCCGATCGCCGGGAAGATGAGGAGCCAGAACAGGATCATCGCAGCACCGCGATCGCGATCAGGCCGACCGAGCCGATGGCGAGGCTCGCGGCATAGAGGCGGACCCGACCGGTCTGGGTACGGCGGATCGCCCGGTGGAGCGCCTGCGTGGCCCAGGCAATGCCGTCGTAGAAACTGTCGATGAAATCGTCGCGGTCGACGCGGGCGGCCCAGATCACCGGGCGGACCAGCAGTCGGTCATAGAGCAGGTCGAACCCGGCGGCGCCATGCCAGAAGCGCCAGAGCGGCGTTTCGGCCGGCGGGCGCG
This sequence comes from Acidiphilium sp. C61, assembly GCF_905116885.1. NCBI lineage: Bacteria > Pseudomonadati > Pseudomonadota > Alphaproteobacteria > Acetobacterales > Acidocellaceae > Acidiphilium > Acidiphilium sp. C61. The sequence continues at coordinate 983,921 of NZ_CAJHNI010000005.1, forward strand.
ACGGCCGCCAGTAGAGCACGGCGGCCAGTGCGATGCCGAGGATGGACGCGGCGCTGGCGAGCAGCAGCGGGGTGATGTCGGTCACCTCCCTAGTCGGGGGCAGCACCGGGGCGAGGAGCCTGGAGAGCAGCGTGACGTGGCCGAAGGCCGACGGCAGTTCGATGAAGCCGCCGACCAGCGACAGCACCGAGAGCACCAACAGCGGCACGATGACGCGCCAGCCGTAGGAGCCACTGACATGGGTATGCTCCTCGCCGAAAAACGCGATGAAGACGGCGCGGAAAATGTAGATTCCGGTGACGAAGGCGCCGATCACGCCGGCGAGCCAGAGCACGCGGCCGCCATTGCCATCGGCCCAGGCGCCCGAGAGGATCGCTTCCTTGCTGTAGAACCCCGAGGTGATCAGCGGCAGGGCGGCAAGGGCGGCGCTGCCGATCAGAAAGCTCCAGAAGGCGGCGGGCAGGCGCCGGGCCAGGCCGCCCATCCGGTAGATGTCCTGCTCGTGATGCAGGCGCATGGTGACGGCGCCGGCCGAGAGGAACAGCAGCGCCTTGAAGAAAGCGTGCGTCATGAAGTGGAACATCGCCGCGCGCCAGGCGCCGACACCGAGGGCAAGGAACATGTAGCCGATCTGGCTCATCGTCGAATAGGCAAGGATGCGCTTGATGTCGTTCTGCGCGAGGGCGCTGAAGCCGGCGAGCAGCAGGGTCGCCGCGCCGACGATGCCGACGGTGATTTCCGCCGCCGGCGCGAGCAGGAACAGCACATGGGTGCGGGCGATGAGGTAGACGCCGGCGGTGACCATTGTCGCGGCGTGGATGAGCGCGCTGACCGGGGTGGGGCCGGCCATCGCGTCGGGCAGCCAGGTCTGCAGCGGCAATTGCGCGGACTTGCCGACGGCGCCGCCGAGCAGGAGGAAGGCGATCAGCGTCGCGGCCGGCGAGCCGACATGCCAGGTGTGGGCGGCATCCCGCATCGCCCCGGCGATGTTCAGCGTGCCGAGGCGGCTGGCAATCAGCAGCAGGCCGATCAGGAAGGCGGTGTCGCCGACGCGGGTGACGATGAAGGCCTTGCGTGCGGCGAGGCCGTTGGCGGGGTCGCGCCACCAGAAGCCGATCAGCAGGTAGGAGCAGAGCCCGACCCCTTCCCAGCCGGCATAGAGGGCGAGGAAATTGTCGGCCATCACCAGCAGCAGCATGGCGGCGACGAAGAGGTTGAGATAGGCGAAGAAGCGGCCGTAGCCGTCCTCGCCTTCCATGAATTCGGTCGAGAAGAGATGGATGAGGAAGCCGACGCCGCTGGTGATGAGCATCATCAGCAGCGAGAGCGGATCGACCCGCAGGGCGAGGCCGAAGGAGAAATGGCCGACCGCGAACCAGCGCCACAGGGCCTGCTGGTAGGCGGCGCCGGCCGGCGGGTCGAGCAGGAAGGCGCCGGCGATGGCAAAGACGATGATGGCGGCGAGGCCGACCGAGAGCACGCCGATCAGCGCCTCGGCGCGGTGCGACAGGCGCCCGGTGCCGAGCATCAGCACGATCGAGCCGAGAAGCGGCAGGGTGGGGACGAGCCAGAGGACATGCTGCATCTGCCTACCCTCTCAGACCGTCGCCGGCATCGGCATCGAGCGTGGGAATCCGCCGGTGCATCAGCAGGATGAGTGCCAGGCCGACCGAGACTTCCGCCGCGGCGAGCGTGAGCACGAGGATGAACATGATCTGCCCGTCCGGCGAGGCCCAGCGGGCGCCGGCGACGATGAAGGCGACGCCGGCCGCGTTGAGCATCACCTCGAGCGACATCAGCATGAACAGCAGGTTGCGGCGGACCAGCACGCCGACGAGGCCCAGCGCGAAGAGGATCGCGGCGAGCAGCAGACCCTGGTCGAGCGGAACCGTTGCCATCGCGCTAGTCCGTTCCCATGACGGAGCGGCCGAGATGGAATGCCGCGACCAGGCCGGCGAGCAGGAGGAACGAGGCAAGCTCGACCGCGAGCATGTAGGGGCCGACCAGGGCGACGCCAACCGCATGGGCGCTGATCACCGCAGAGGCGGGGTGCGGCAGGCCGCCGGAGATGGCGACCGCACCGAGTTCGATGGCCAGCAGCAGGGCCAGGATGGACGGGCCGAACCAGGTGGCGGGGTGCAGCCAGCTGCTTTCGAGCCGGGCCGCTTCCTCGCCGATATTCAGCATCATGATCACGAAGACGAACAGGACCATGATGGCGCCGGCATAGATGATGACTTCCAGAGCCGCGGCGAAGGGCGCGCCGAGCACGAAGAACACGAGGGCGACGGCGAGCAGCGAGACCGTGAGATAGAGCAGCCCGTGCACGGCGGAGGGGCGGGTGATCATCATCGCCGTCGCGACGATCGCGATGATCGCGGAGATGACGAAGGTGGCGTTCATGATCCGTTATGCCTCCCCTTCCCGTCCGCGTTCATGGCAGCAGGCTGCGCGTGTCGATCGGCTTGCGCTCGCGCGCGGCCTCGCCCTTGTCCTTGCCCGGGATCGCGAGGCCGGAGACGCGGTAGAAATTGTAGTCGGGATACTTGCCGGTGCCGCTGATCAGCAGGTGTTCCTTCTCGTAGACGAGGTTCTGCCGGTCGTATTCGCTCATCTCGAAATCGGGGGTGAGCTGGATCGCATAGGTCGGGCAGGCTTCCTCGCAGAAGCCGCAGAAGATGCAGCGGGAGAAATTGATGCGAAAGAATTCGGGATACCAGCGGCCCTCGGCTTCGGTCTTCTGCAGGCTGATGCAGTCGACCGGGCAGGCGACCGCGCAGAGATAGCAGGAGACGCAGCGTTCCTCGCCATCCGGGTCGCGGGTGAGCACGATCCGGCCGCGATAGCGCGGAGCGAGATAGGGCATCTCGTCGGGATAGGATACCGTCACGTTGCGCTGGAACAGGTGCAGGAACGTGTACCAGAGCGTGACCAGCGAACTCAGCATGATCCCCTCCCCTTCATATGGCCGGCCCGGCGAGCATCAGCGCGCCGGTGATGAGGATGTTCAGCAAGGTGAGCGGCAGCAGGATTTTCCAGCCAAACGCCATGAACTGGTCGTAGCGCGGGCGCGGCAAGGCGGCGCGCAGCAGGATGAAGAAGGCGACGAAAAACCCGGTCTTGATCGCGAACCAGAGAAAGGGCGGCAGCAGCGGGCCGTACCAGCCGCCAAGGAACAGCACCGTCGTCATCGCCGAGACGACGATGATACCGATATATTCGCCGACGAAGAACATGCCGAACTTCATGCCGGAATACTCGGTATGGAACCCGGCGCCGAGTTCGTTCTCGCCTTCGGGCAGGTCGAATGGGAGGCGATGGGTTTCCGCGATACCGCCGAGAAAGAAAACGACGAAGCCGATGAATTGCGGCACCACGTACCAGAGATGAAGCTGGCTGTGGACGATATCGGTGAGGTTGAAGGAGCCGGCGAGCATCACCACGCCCACCAGCGACAGCCCCATGAAGACCTCGTAGCTCACCATCTGGGCTGCGGCGCGCATGCCGCCGAGGAGCGAGAACTTGTTGTTCGACGACCAGCCGGCAAGCACCACCGAGTACACGCCAAGCCCGCTCATGGCGAGGAAGAACAGCAGGCCGACATTGAGGTTGCCGATGATGCCGATCATCGGGGTCGCCGGGACGACGGCGATGGCGAGCATCACCGTGACCATCGAGATCGCCGGGGCGAGGACGAAGATGACCGGGTCGGCGAAGGGGGGGATCCAGTCCTGCTTGAACAGCAGCTTGATTCCATCGGCGACGACCTGGAGCACCCCGAAGGGGCCGGCGCGATTGGGGCCGTAACGGTCCTGCCAGAAGCCGAGCAGGCGCCGCTCGATCCAGGTCAGCAGGCCGGCGGCCGCCATCAGAACCGCGAGGCCGATCACAACGTTCAGCAGGCCGATGACGATCTCGTTGCCGTGGGTCATGACACGGGCGGCTCCGCCGGGCGCAGCCGCAGCAAGTCAGGGATGGCGTGCGCCTTGTGCGCGAGGCCGGCGAGCCCGGCGATGCCGCGCGGCAAGGCGGGGTCGATCTCGACCGCCAATTCTACCCGCGCATCGCCGATCTCGCAGGCCAGGGCCTGGCCGGCGGCGACGCCGAGGGAGGCGGCGTCCTCGGCGTTGAGGACGAGGGCGGGCGGTGTCGCGCGTTCGCGGATGGGCGGGGCGCGGCCGGCCTGTTCATCGTCATTGAAGACGCGAGGCAGCAGGATCGCGCGCCAATCGTCCGGCCGCGGAGAGAACGCGGCGGGGATCGATGCGTCGTAGGGCCGCGCGGCGTCCGGCCGGGCTTCGAGCAGGCGCACGCCGGGATCGCCGCCCTTGAGCGGGCCGTCGATTTCCGCCTGGAAGCGGTTGAGCGACTGCACCGAGTTCCAGCCCGGCGCCCAGAAGACCGGGCGCAGGGCCGGCGGGATGGTGCCGTGATGGCCTTCCATCGTCGCGCTGAACGGCGAGTCCGCCGGGACGGGCGGCTTCTTCTCGTGCACGTTGCGCCCGGCATCGATTGCGGTGCGGCCGGAATAACGGCGGGTTTCACTGGCGATGCGGGAGCCGACGACCCGGAAATCCGCCGGCGGCGCGACAGCCGGCAGGGTGGCGAAGTGCGGCAACGAGGCGGCCAGCGCGGCGGCGATGGCGTCGGTGGTGGTCAGGCTCTCGCAGGAGGCGAGCCCCGCGGCGCGGGCGGCGGCAACAAGCCAGCGCCAGGATTCGACGACAGCGTCCTCCGCGATGATCGGCGGGTAGAAACGCTGCGCCCGCCCCTCGGCATTGACCAGGGTGCCTTCGGCCTCGGCGAAACTCGCTGCAGGCAGGACGAGATCGGCCTGGCGCGTGGTGGGGCTTTCGGAATGGTCGAGCACCACGAGGCGCGAGGCGGCAAGCGTGGCCTCGATCACCGCCGCGGGCGCGCGGCGATGGAGGTCGTTTTCGAGCACGATGACAAGGGGCGCCCGCCGCGCCAGCGCGGTTTCGACACTGGCCTCCCCTGCCGTCATCAGGGCGAGGCCGAGGCTGTTGCATTCGGGCACGTTCAGCAGCAGCGCCGGCGTCTTGCCGCGGGCACGCAAGGCGATGGCGATGTTGGCGGCGGCACGGACGATGCTCTCCTCGCCGCTCTCGACGCCGGAGACGACGAGCGGGTTCGGCGCGGCAAGCAGCGCGTCGGCGATCTCGCGCGCGGCGGCGGCGAGGTCTGCGGACAGATCGGGAACGTCCGGCGCTGCGTTGTCGATGCGGGCGGCCACCGCGAAGCCGAGGCGGGCGATGTCGTCCGGTGCGGCGCGGAGGGCGCGCTGCGCGATGTCGTCCAGCCGTGTCGAGGCGGGGGTGGCGATGAAGACGGGGCTTCGCGTGTCGCCGGCGTGATTGCGCACGCCGGTATCCTGCCAGGCGGGGATTTTCGCCGCCGCCGCGCGCGCGATGCCGGCCCCGCGCGCGGCCTGCCGGATCGAGAGCGCCGCGCGCGGGGCGGCGTTGGGCAGGTCCGAGCCGAGCACCAACACCGCATCCGCCGTTTCCATTTCGCGCAGCGAGGGGACATGGACGGCGCCGGAGCCAAGAATGTCGGCGACAAGGCGCAGCAGGCGCGCCTCGCCCGCACTGACGCCAGGATAGAAATTCTGTTCACCGACGAGCTGGCGCAGGACGTAGTTCGATTCCAGCGAGGCGCGCGGCGAGCCGATTCCGATCACGGCTTCGCCGGCGCGCAGCAGGGCGGCGAGACGGGCGAGCGCATCGTCACGATCGATCGCAGCCTGGCTGCCATCGTCGCAGCACCGGAGCGGGGCGCGCAGACGATCCGCCTCGTTGACGAAACCGTAGCCGAACCGGCCGCGGTCGCAGAGGAAATAGGTGTTGACCGCGCCGTTGTAGCGATTGACGATGCGGCGGAGACGGTCGGCGCGGGCATTGGCGATGGTGTTACAGCCAAGCCCGCAATGGGCGCAGACCGAGGGTGCGCCGCGCAGATCCCATTTGCGGACGTAATGCGCGGAAAACGTCTTGTCGGTGAAAACGCCGGTCGGGCAGATCTCGATGAGATTGCCGCTGAACTCGTTTTCCAGCGTGCCATCGGCGTGGCGGCCGAAATAGACGTGATCGTGGGCGGCGAAGACATCGAAATCGCGGCCGCCGGCATAGTCGCGATAGAAGCGCGAACAGCGGTAACAGGCGATGCAGCGGTTCATCTCGTGCTTGATGAACGGCCCGAGATCCTGGTTCAGGTGGGTGCGCTTGGTGAAGCGGTAGCGACGGTAGGTGTGGCCGGTCATCACCGTCATGTCCTGGAGGTGGCATTCGCCGCCCTCTTCGCAGACCGGACAATCATGCGGGTGATTGACCATCAGCCATTCGATCACGCTGGCGCGGAAGGCGGCGACCTCGGGATCGGCGATCGAGAAGCGCGCGCCCTCGGGCACCGGGGTCATGCAGGCCATGACCATGCGGCCGGTCTCGTCGTCCGGCCCGTCATATTGCTTGACGGCGCATTGCCGGCAGGCGCCGACCGAGCCGAGCGCCGGATGCCAGCAGAAATACGGCAGATCGAGCCCGGCGCCGAGGCAGGCCTGGAGCAGGTTTTCGTCGGGCTTCGCGGTCAGGGTCTTGCCGTCCACCTCGAAGGTCGTCATGTCCAGCCCTCCGCCGTGTCGTGCCAGGGGCAATGCCGCTCGCTGACATGACGTTCGAATTCCTCCCGGAAGAACTTCAGGCCGCTTCGGAGCGGCGCCATCGCACCGGGGGCGAGATCGCAGAAGGTGCGGCCGGGGCCGAGGAAGTCGACGTGATGGGCGAGCAGCTCGATGTCATCCGGCTCGCCCTCGCCGGCTTCCAGCGCGGTGAGGATGCGCTCGACCCAGGGCAGGCCGTCGCGGCAGGGGGTGCACCAGCCGCAGGATTCCTGGGCGAAGAAATGCTCGATGTTGCGCAGCAGGCCGACCGGGCAGCGCTTCTGGTCCAGCACCAGGATATTGGCGGTACCGAGCCAGCTGCCGATCTTGCCGACGGAGTCGAAATCCATCGGGACGTCGAAATTCTCGCGCATGATGAACGCGGTCGACGCGCCGCCGGGCAGCACCGCGCGCGCCTCGTAGCCCTCGCGCATGCCGCCGGCATGTTCCTCGATGATTTCGTTGAGCGGCGTGCCCACCGGCAGTTCCCACAGACCGGGGCGGTTGACCCGGCCGCTGACGCCGTAGAGCTTGGTGCCGCCTTCGGTCGCGCTGCGACTCAGGCCGAGAAACCAGTCGGCGCCGCGCTCGATGATGGACGGCACACAGCACAGCGTTTCGACGTTGTTGACGACGGTGGGCTTGCCCCACAGGCCGCTGGTCGTCGAGCGCGGCGGGCGGGTGCGCGGCACGGCGCGCTTGCCCTCCAGTGCCGAGAACAACGCGCTGGCCTCGCCGCAGATATAGCGCCCGCCGCTGCCATGGACGTGGATGGTGAGCGAGAAACCAGAGCCCAGGATGTCGGTGCCGAGATAGCCGCGTGCCTCGGCCTCGGCCACGGCGCGGGAGAGCCGTTCCATCGCCAGCACGTATTCGCCACGGACGAAGATGTAGGCGGTTTCGGCCTGGACCGCGAAGGCGCCGATGATGATCCCCTCGATCATCAGATGCGGCGCGGCTTCGAGCAGGAGACGGTCCTTGAAGCTGCCGGGTTCCATCTCGTCGGCGTTGATGACGAGGTAACGGTGGCGCGGGGCGTCCGCTCCGCGGGGCGCGCCTTCCCATTTGCGGCCGGCGGGGAAGCCGGCGCCGCCGCGGCCGCGCACTTTCGCGCGCTTGACCTCCTCGACGACGCTTTCCGGCGACATGCCGAAGGCCTTGCGCATCGCCGCGTAGCCACCGGCGCGCTCGTAGCCGGCGATATCGAGCGGCTGGCGGCCCGGCTGGATGCATGAAGTGAGGGGTCTGTCCGCCATCGGCATCACCTGTATTGCTCCAGGATCGTTTCGATCCGCTCGGGGGTGAGGTTGCCGTGCAGGTCGTCGCCGATCATCATCGCCGGGGCGCGGTCGCAGCAGCCGAGGCAGACGATCGGCAGCAGGGTGAACCGGCCATCCGTCGTGGTTTCCCCCGGCTCGATGCCGAGGCGCTGGCGCAGCAGGTTGCTCGCCGCAGTTGCGCCCATGACCCAGCAGGCCACGCTGTCGCACAGCAGGATGACGTGGCGGCCCACCGGGCGGCGGAAGATCAGGTTGTAGAAGGTGGCGACGCCGTCGAGCTCGGCGGGAGTCATGCCGAGCAGGGCGGCCACTTCGGCGAGGTGATCGTCGGAGACATGGCCGTGGCGCTTCTGCACTGCCTTCAGCGCATCGATGCCGGCGGCGCGCGGGGTTTCGGATTCGCGCAGAAACGTCGCGATCGTCTCCCGCAGGGCGGGATCGAGCGGTGCGGACGCCGGGTTGTGTTCAGCGGTCGACATCGGCCATCACGAAATCGATGCTGCCGATGATCGCGATCAGATCGGCGACATAGGCGCCGCGGCTGATCAGCGGGATCATCTGCAAATGGGGAAAGGACGGGGTGCGGATGCGGGTGCGGTAGGAGACGGTGTCGCCGTCGGCGACCAGGTAATAGCCGTTGATGCCCTTGGTCGCCTCGATGCTGACCATCGCCTCCCCGGGCGGCAGCACGGGGCCCCAGCTGACATTGAGGAAATGGGTGATCAGGGTTTCGATGTCCTGCATCGTCCGCTCCTTGAGCGGCGGCGTGGTCAGCCGGTGGTCGGACTTGTAGGGGCCGGGCGGCATGTTTTCGAGGCACTGGCGGATGATGCGCAGGCTCTGGCGGATTTCCTCGATATGGACCACCACGCGGTCGTAGCAGTCGCCGTTGTGGCAGATCGGGATGTCGAACTCGAGCTGGTCATATCCGGAATAGGGGCGCTGGCGTCGATAGTCCCAGCCAAGGCCGCAGGCCCGCAGGCCGGGGCCGGTCACCCCCCAGTCCAGCGCTTCCTCCAGCGTGTAGGCGCCGACGCCGATCGTGCGGGCCTTGAAGAGGCGGTTGCGCATGACGAGCTTGTCGTATTCATCGAGCCGCTTCGACTGGTAGCCGAGATAGTCGCGGATCATCCGGTCCCAGCCCTGCGGCAGGTCCGCCGCGACGCCGCCGATGCGGAACCAGGCGGGATGCATGCGGAAGCCGCAGATCGCCTCGATGATCTGGAACACCCGCTCGCGGTCGGAGAACATGTAGAAGACCGGCGAAAGTTGGCCGACATCCTGCGACATGGTGCCGTAGAACACGAGATGGCTGGCGATGCGGAACAGCTCGGCGAGCATGATGCGGATCATCTGCGCGCGGGACGGCACCTCGATCCCGGCGAGGCGCTCGACCGCCATCACATAGGGGAAGTTGTTCATCACGCCGCCGAGATAGTCGATGCGGTCGGTATAGGGGATGTAGGTGTGCCAGGACTGGCGCTCGGCCATCTTCTCGGCGCCGCGGTGATGAAAGCCGATCTCGGGCACCGCATCGACGATTGCCTCGCCCTCGAGCTGGAGGATGATGCGAAAAACGCCGTGGACGCTGGGGTGGTTGGGGCCGAGATTGAGGAACATGAAGTCGGAGTTCTCGCTGTGCCGCTTCATGCCCCAGGCCTCGGGGTTGAAGCGCAGCGCCTCCTGTTCGGCGCGCTCCTTCTCCTCGGTGAGGATGTAGGGGCCCATCTCGGTGGCGCGGGCGATGTAGTCCTTGCGCAGCGGATGACCGGTCCAGGTCGGCGGCGTGAGGATGCGGAACAGGGTCGGGTGGCCGGCGAAGCCGATGCCGAACATGTCCCAGACCTCGCGTTCGTACCAATTGGCGTTAGGCCAGATATCCGCGATGCTTTGCACCTCGAGCGCGCCCTCGGCGAGCGGGACCTTGATGCGGACATCATCGTTCCGCTCGAAGGAGACGAGGTGATAGACGAGGGTGAAATCGGATGCTGGCAATCCATCGCGATGGACGCGCTGGCGTTCGTCGATCGCGGTGAGGTCGTAGAGCATCTGGAACCGCTGTACGGCGCCATCGCGCAGGTGCCGGATCACGGCATGCAGGATGTCGCGATCGATCCAGATCGTCGGGATCCGGTCGGCGGTCTGCTGCAGGGTGAAGGAAATCGGTCCGAGCGTCCGGACCAGGTCGGACACGATGCCCTGTTCGGCCTCTGTGGCGGGGATGCTGTTGAATTCCGTCAGCATCCCGCCCTCCCTACACGCTGTCCGGCGTGGGGAGGCTGCCGGCGGCTTGCCTCTCCTGGTGTTTGAGATCGCGGAAGCTGGGCCGCTCGATCTTCTCGGCGCCGTTGGGCCCGACCATCCAGCTGAGCGGCCGGCGCTCGGAACCGATCGAATTCTGCAGCAGCGTCAGCCCTTCGAGCAGCGCATCCGGCCGCGGCGGGCAGCCGGGAACGTAGACATCGACGGGCAGGAAGCTGTCGGCGCCCTGGACGACGGCGTAGATGTCGTACATCCCGCCCGAGTTGGCGCAGGCGCCCATCGAGATGACCCAGCGCGGCTCCAGCATCTGGTCGTAGAGATACTTGATGACGGGCGCCATCTTCACGAAGACGGTACCGGATATGACGATCAGGTCGGCCTCGCGCGGGGTGGCGCGCAGCACTTCCGAGCCGAAGCGGGCGATGTCGAACTTGCTGGTGAAGGCGGTTGCCATTTCGACATAGCAGCAGGAAAGGCCGAAATTGAACGGCCAGATCGAATATTTGCGGCCCCAGGCCACCATGTCTTCCAGCCGGCCGAGGGCTACGTTGCGGCGCACGGCATCGGTGAAGGTGCCACTACCGGGGGATGGGGCGGGCGCGTGGCCGGCGGCGCCGAGGCCGCGGAGCAGCGGCGCCGTCGTGGACGCCTGTTGTCCCGTTCCGCCTTTGCCGAAGGTGAACCGCATGGCGTCAGCGCCCCCGCGCCCTGGCAAGTGGCCGTGGCCTCGGCCCCCATTCCAGCGCCCCGGCGCGCCACAGATAGACGAGGGCGGCAAGCAGGGCGAGAATGAAGACCGTGATCACGACATAGCCGGTCCATCCCGCGGCATGGACCGCCGTTGCCCACGCGTAGAGATAGGCGGCCTCGAGATCGAAGATCACGAAGAACATCGCGATGAGGTAGAATTGCACGGGAAGCCGGAAGCGGGCGTAGCCGACGGTGACGATGCCGGATTCGAACGGTTCGCTGGTGGCCCGCTTCATGTGCCGCTGGCCGAGGAAATGAGACACACCGATCATACCCGCGACCAGAGCGACCACGAAACAGGTGTAAACCAGCATTACCCAATAATGGGTGGCATACCCCATAGTCGACGTCCTTCACTCCAGCAGCGCGGATACCGCGAACATCGGAACCAACCGCAAAACGACAGGACTATTAGTTTGTTAACTGACACTATCAACTTGCCGTCTGTCAAGAAGACTTTCAGCAAGGAGAATATTCAAATTTCCAATGGCATAAAAATCAACACGTTATCGGCAACCCGTCGTCCAGGCGCGCGCCGACAGGCTGATAGCGCGCCTTCCGAAAAGGGAGATCTGCCCCATGATGGGACGGAGACACATGATCGCTCCCGGCGCGCAGGTTCAGCTGGCGCCAGAGCCGAGTCGCCGTCAGAGTACGCTCCGATCCATCCGGATCGGATGTCGTGCTCTGTCTTATTGATAATTAGAGCATCTTTATCCGATCAGATGATTCCATCTGATCGGATGATGCTCTAGGTTTCAGTCATCACGCGAATGGACAACAATGCCGAGGCCGATCTTGATTCCCGAACCATTGGCCTGACACTGCCTCTGGGCGTAGTCATCCTGGGCGAGCGTGACGGCCTTGCCATTCACGCGAATGAATGGACCTTCGATTGGCTGGACCTGAAACATGCCGACTGATTTATTGTTTATCCACATGTTTTTTATTATATTTGAACTGAAAGACATATCCAAAATAAATCTACATGTTTTTTTAGATAAATGTCTTATTTTTATTTTATATTTATTGATATTACTCTGGTCAAAATATATGGAAAAGTTTTTCCCTTTTTGATTTTCACTATTTACCATATGTATAAGCTGGCCGGGCTCAAGATTTCTATAATCCTTGATCTGTTTGAAATAATACGCGCTTTTTTGATTATAATAGTCGTTATTTGAGAAAAAATATATGTGATTTTCGTAGGCATATTTTGCGGCAAGCACGATGATTGCTGCAGACAAACAGCCAGCCAGAACGCCAAGTATCAGCCACTCAGAACGTTTCAAAAACTCCATGACCAAGCCTGCTTTTCATTGATTTTCCGTTCATGGCTCAGTCGCTTATCGTTTAATTGTAAATATATGATTAATGTCTTTATAAAGTATTTTTGCTTATCCCATAAATAGAAATATATATTCCAAAAAAAGCCCCAGACGAAGCTGGGGCATTAGTTTGGAACAGGGAATTCAACGTCTGGGAGAAACGTCTGATTTGTTGGATACACCACAACCATTCTTGCCGGATATGATCTGGATCAAGACGCTTCGAAATTCGTGCCAGGTTACACTCCGCTCCGCGAGGATCGTACATCGCTCTATGATCGGGGCGCCTCTTGTATTGCCGTCTCCCTTGAAGCCCTGAGCAGCATGCCGAACAGATCCCGCGGTTCGTCGGGGTCCGCCAACATGTCGAGTTCGTCGTAAAGCCCTGTTCCAGCCAGAAGTGAGCGGACAAAACGCAGTGCCGAAAAATCCTCGGTCGCGAAGCCGACCGAGTCGAATACGGTGATCTGTCTCGCATCCCGCCGGCCCTCAGCCGCGCCGCCAATCACCTCCCAGAGTTCAGTGACCGGATGATCGGCCGGAAGCTGCTGGATTTCACCCTCGATACGTGTTTGCGGCGTGTATTCGACGAATATGTCCGAACGCAGCAGTATATCGCGATGGAGTTCGGTCTTGCCCGGACAGTCACCACCCACTGCATTGATATGAACACCTGACCCGACCATGTTGTCAGTCAGAATCGTGGCATATTGCTTGTCTGCGGTGACCGTTGTGATGATGTCCGCCCCGGCCACCGCATCTTCCGCCGAGGTGCAAGGTGTGACGTCAATATCAAGGCCGGACAGATTGCGCATGCATTTGCGCGTCGCCTCGGCATCGATATCGAACAGCCGAAGATGGCGGATCCCGAGCAGGCGTCGGAACGCAACAGCCTGGAATTCCGATTGCGCACCGTTTCCGATAATCGCCATGCAGCTTGCGCCCCGCGGCGCGAGATGCCGCGCGGCAACCGCCGAGGTTGCCGCGGTCCGCAGCGCGGTGAGCAGCGTCATCTCGGACAGCAGAACGGGATAGCCGGTCCCCACATCGGCAAGGACACCAAAGGCTGTGACCGTCTGCCTGCCTTCGCGCGTGTTCTTCGGATGACCGTTGACGTATTTGAACCCATAGGTCCGGCCATCGCTGGTGGGCATCAGCTCAATCACCCCTTCGGGACTATGCGATGCGACACGGGGCGTCTTGTCGAAGCTTGGCCAACGACGAAAATCATCTTCGACATACGTGGCCAACCCGACGATAAACTCTTCGATGCCGGTGCGCAGCACCAGCTTCATCATGTTATCGACATTGACGAACGGAACGATGTTCAGTTTCGGAATCATTGTGCATAGCTCCTTGTCGGGTAATCGAGCACACGCCTGCCGAGAAGGCTGGCCAGCAGATCGACCATCAGCACCGCTGTTCGTCCGCGTTCGTCGAGAAACGGGTTGAGTTCGACGAGATCGACACTGCCGACAAGGCCACTGTCATGCAGCATCTCCATGACGAGATGCGCTTCGCGGAGGGTCGCCCCGCCCGGCACGGTTGTCCCGACGCCAGGCGCAATCCCCGGGTCGAGGAAGTCGACATCGAGGCTCACATGCAGATGGCCACCGGCCGCCGCCACCCGGCCCAGAAACGCACGAAGCAGCGGCGCGATCCCGTGCTCGTCGATCGCGCGCATGTCGTGAACGGTCATGCCGGTCCGTTCGATCACGCGCCGTTCAGCAGGATCGACGCTGCGAATGCCGAGCATGCAGATATTCGCAGCGTCGATGAATGCCGCCTGCGGCGGGAAAAACCCGTCAAACCCCGGCAATCCGGTCGCATAGGCCATCGGTACGCCATGCAGGTTGCCGCTTTTGGTTGTCTCCAGCGTGTGGAGGTCCGGATGGGCATCAAGCCACAACACGAAAAACGGCTTTTGCCATTCCCTCACCCGGCGACACAGCCCCGTGAGCGATCCCGCCGCCAGGCTATGATCGCCACCGAGACAGACCGGAAAAACCTCAGTCGAATCGAATGCGGCATAGGTCGCGTCGGCCAGGGCCGACGTCCACCCCGCGACCTCGGGCAACCCCTTGATCGCGCTGTTGCCATGCAATGCCGGCCGGACCAGCGCAGGGGCGATATTCCCCAAATCTTCCACGGCATGGCCGAGTTCGGCGATCGCCCTGGCAATCCCGGCCGCCCGGAATGCGCTTGGCCCCATGTCGCATCCAGGCCGTCCCGCCCCGTCCTGAACAGGGGCTCCGATCAGCCGACATTGCTTGTGCTGCACCATCACTCCCCCCGGGATGCCGTTGCTTTCCATGAGGGCGAGCGAACCACGGAACCATGGCTGAGTTGAGCAGGATTATTGATAAAAATGATCGTCAATTTTGCCATTTTGCCTGATGCCTTTGATCAGAATATAGATAGCGTGCATGACACAGGCTGGTTCCCTCGACGAAAGACTGATCACCCTGCTGCGCCACGATGGCAGACGAAGCATCTCCGACCTTGCGCTCGCGCTGGGGATTTCGCGCGCCACGGTCCGCGCCCGGATCGAACGGCTTGAGAAAAGCGGCGTGATTATCGGCTACACGGTGGTGCTACGCGCCGATACGGTCGCGGCGCCAGTGCGAGGGATCATGCTGATCGAAGTCGAGGGCCGCGCTGCGGACCAGGTCGTTCGCGCCCTCAGCGGCTTTCCCGAGGTCATCGAGGTTCACACGACGAACGGCAAATGGGACCTGATCGTTGAACTCGCAGCCCCAAGCCTGGCCGATCTCGACGCCATTCTCAGGCGCATCAGGCTGATTCCCGGCATAACCGGCAGCGAAACCAACCTGCTCCTCGCGACACCGCGCAGCGCGCGCGCCCGGCTTTAGGTTCTGGACTCAACTGATCCATGATGTGACGGCGAGGACGAGGCAAATACCAGCGAGGAAATTTCGTGCGGTTTTGTCATATCGTGTGGCGATGGCGCGCCAGTCCTTGAGCCTACAGAAGGCGCGTTCGATGAGATTGCGCTTTCTGTAGGCGACGGGGTCGAAGTGCGGAATGGCGCGGCGGTTGGGCATGGGCGAGATCACCGGCCTGGTGCCTTGGCGGGTGAGGAAGGCGCGAAGATCATCAGCGTCGTAGGCTTTGTCGGCGATCAGCTCTTCTGGTGGCGGTATTGTGGGCAGAAGCGCCCTCGCGCCGCTGATGTCGGAGGCCTGTCCTGGCGTCAGGAGGAGTGCGGCGATGCGTCCCTGCTCATCTGCGACGGCGTGGATCTTGGTCGTCCGTCCACCCCTCGACCGGCCGATGGCCTGGCTTTGCGCCCCCCTTTACCGCCCGCGGCCGCGCGATGTGCCCGAACCGAGGTGCTGTCCACCATGGCGATGCGCGGCGGATCCGCGCAGGCGACAAGCGCCGCGAAGATCTCCTGCCAGAGGCCACGCTGGCTCCAGCGGTTGAACCGGTTGAACACAGTGGTTCGTGGCCCATAGGCCTCAGGAAGCGCTCGCCATCGCAAGCCCTCGCGAAAGCGATGCAGGATGCCGCTCAGCACCCGGCGGTCATCAACCCGAGGCTTGCCGCCAAGCTTCGGCAGCAATGGTTCGATCGCAGCCCATTGCGTGTTGTTCAGCCAGAAAAGTTCCGCCATGTTCCAAGTCCTCCAAACAGACTTGAATCAGACGCCCCGTAGTCATGGCAATAGGTACAGAACCTAGAGCACTACATCCGATCCTTTCGGATCGGAAATTCCTCTGGCCTGGGGCGATCAGGCCGCCTTTTCCGGCCCGACGATGTCTGGAACAACCGCTTCTCCACTTTGCGATGAGCGTGCGGCGGCCTCGATCACGGCCATGACCGCGAGCGCATCGCGCGGTGGAACCGGACCGCCGCCACCGCCACGCAATGCGTCACGCAGTTCAGCGTAAAACCTGCGATGATCGCCCGCCGGAACGGGGACTTCGCGCGTCACCCCGGCCTGGTCGAAGTGCAGCATATCGTCCGGGTCTTTGCCCCATCCGTCCGACCCCGGCCGCATGCCAGCGCGCAGTTGGTCTTCCTGGATGTCGGCGAGGCGTTTGACCAGCGTTCCCCTATCCCCATGCACGACGAAACGGTGCCCACCACCGGCGGCCAGCATTCCTGCATGCAAAATCGCACGCCGCTTGCCATAATCGAGAACCACATGCACCCAGTCCTCGACCACAGCACCATTGCGTTGAGCCGCAAAATTGGCCTGCACATTTTGCGGCATCCCGAAAAGGCAAAGCACCTGATCGACAAGATGAGGCCCCAGATCGAGCCACAATCCGGCCCCCGGGCCAGCCTGTTCCCGCCAGCGGGACCGCACGTCCGGACGAAACCGGTCGATATGGGATTCGAAATGAAAGATTTCGCCGATCAGCCCGTCTTCGACAGCCTTGCGAATCCCCAGAAAATCGCTGTCCCAGCGCCGATTTTGGAAAACGGAGACGATCCGGTCCGCGCGTCGTGCGGCGGCGATGACAGATCTCGCATCCGCGAGGTCAAGCGTGAAGGGCTTGTCGACAACGACATGTTTCCCGCGTGCCAGCGCGGCTTCGGCGAGAGGACGATGCGTCTCGTTCGGTGACGCGAGAACAACCAGATCGATGTCGTCACGATTGAACAGGGCGACCGGGTCGGCCTCCACGGGCAGGCCGGGCAGATCGGCACGAACCTTCGCCGGCTCGCGCGAGGCGATCGCCGTCAGCCGGTAGCCATCTGTTGCCGATATCAGCGGCGCATGAAATGCGCGCCCGGCATACCCATAGCCGACCAGGCCAACGCGAATTTTGTCATCTTCAAACATCATGTACCTGGCGGAATATGCTTGGCGGGCGGCTGGATCTCATTTGATCTTCGGCACCGTGACACCGATCATGTCACCGGCCGTGACGATCGACGCCAGTCTTTCCTCGTCCCAGCCCTCGGTTCCGGCAGGTCGCTGCGGCAGAACCATCCAGCGATAATCAGCGGTGGAGTCGACAACGCGAAGCTTCACATTGTCGGGAACGCTGGTTCCCCATTCGGCCAGCAACCCGCGGGGATCGCGCACGGCGCGGGCACGATAGGATGCCGATTTGAACCAGAAAGGCGGATAGCCCAGCACTGCCCGCGGGTAGCAACTGCACAGGGTGCAGACCACAAGGTGATGTACCGACCCGCTATTTTCGACGACGCCGAGCGGCGGTGCCCCCCGCATGACGACCCCCAGCTCTTCCACGGCGCGGGTTCCGTCATCAAGGAGGCGTTGGCGGAACGCCCGATCAACCCAGGCGCGTGCGACGATGCGCCCGCCCTGGGCCGGACTCGCCGCTTCGGTAATCGCGATCCGGTCGGCGATCTCGGCCGACGAGACAATGGATTTCTCCGCCAGGATATCGCGGATGGCGACGAGAAGATGTTCGGCGGGAGCGGAAAGCAGGTCGTCCGGTGCGCTCATGGTCTGGCCAGCCAGGTTTCATAGATTTCGATCAGGATCTCATCGTCTCCTCGCCCCTCAGGCCATATTGCCTGAAGCGGGAAGGCGACATGATAGAGCTCGAGCTCAGGCGCAGGTCGGGCAAAGGCCAGATCTTCGGGATTGGGGAACCGCCCGAGATAGGCACGGATTTCACCCTGCATGCCGCGAACGTAATGCGGTGTGCGGATGTGAACGGCTCCCCCTGTCTCGGGCCAATCATCCCGTACGAGAACATTGTCTCCGGGCGCGAAGGCGGTCATGCCGCCGCCAGGGCGCGGCGCAATTCGGCCTCGGTAATCACTCCACGGCACAGCAGATTATCGGCTATCGAGCGTATCCAGCGCTGATAATAGCCCAGAGCGTGATAATCCTGTTCCGGAATGGCCTCTATCCCGCGGCGCAATTCGTCGACACTCATCAACCCCTTCAGGCTGAGCAACTGCCGCAGCGCATCGACCTCACGATCAAAATCGGTCAGCGTGTGGGGCTCGGTGTCGACCCCGGAGCACATGAAGGCCGAAACGCCACCCAGATCGTGGTGTGACCGGGGCCGATTTTCCGGCAATTTTTCGCTCGTGGATGTTTCGCTGCCATCTGCCATGCAAGCAATCTAGCGTATGCCGGCGACAGCACAACACTCAACCATTTCAGCAACCGGGTTTCCGTGCTGAATGACAAAGAACACAGTATTTTCAGTGAGATGGTGGGCGCACAAGGACTCGAACCTTGGACCCGCTGATTAAGAGTCAGCTGCTCTACCAACTGAGCTATGCGCCCATCACACATGATCGCCCGCGTCGCAGCGCGTCGACAAAGGCCCTCTAGCAAGATCGGCACGGTCTGTGAAGAGGCCGATCCGACACTTGATCAATCTGCAGATATGGCGAATTAGAAACATGACTGGCCATGCAGGCTCCCGCAATGCACAGAACAGGTAGAATTCGATGCCGCACTCAAGGAAAATGAGCTTCCGACGCGCCCCGCTCTGGACCGCAGCAACGATGATCGCCGTGCTGGCTGGCGTGCTCGGTGTCGAAGCTGCCTTTGGCCAGGGGTCGGGCGCCTATGTTCCCGCACCGACCGCGGCGGCACCCGGGGCGTTTCCTGCCCTGCCCAAACCGAATACCAGCGGGATGAGCCAGACGCAGATCGCCGAGGTGCAACGCGGCGAATACCTCACGGCCGCGGCCGACTGCATGCCTTGCCACACAGCCCCCGGCGCGAAGCCGTTCTCGGGCGGCCTGTCTTTCGTGACACCCTTCGGCACGATCTATTCGCCGAATATCACCCCTGCGAAAGCAACGGGGATCGGCAAGTGGACGCAAGGGCAGTTTTACGACGCTCTCCATTACGGCATCTCGCCCGGCAGCTCGCTCGGCGTGTTTCCGAAATATCTCTACCCGGCGATGCCCTATACGTCCTACGCCAAGCTGACGAAGCCGGACGTGACGGCCATCAAGGCGTATCTCGATGCGATACCGGCCGTCGATGTGCCACACGTGCCAAACCGGCTGGGCTTTCCGTTCAATATAAGGGCGATGCTGCTCGGCTGGCGGATCATGTTCTTCAGCACCGCGCCAATCCACGACAAGAAGGACTGGTCGCCCGCAGTGCGCAAGGGCGCCTATCTCGCCGAAGCTCTCGGCCACTGCAGCGAATGCCATTCGCCGCGCAACCTGCTCTTCGCCATCAAGTCCGGCGACACGCTCGCCGGCGCGCAGATTCTTGGCGAACCCTGGTATGCGCCGAACATATCATCCTCGAAAACCTATGGTGTCGGCGGCTGGAGCCGGAGCGATCTGGTCGACTATCTGCATGACGGCGGCAACATGAACCGCGGCTCGGCGTTCGGGCCGATGCAGTCGGTGGTCAATTACAGCCTGAGCCAGATGCCGCGGCAGGATATCGACGACCTCGCCGCCTATCTCCAGACGGCAACACCGCCGCGCGAGAACCCGGTGAAGCCGGTAGCGCTTGCCAAGGGTGAACTCGCGCAGGGCAAGATGCTCTACGATCAGAATTGCGCCGCCTGCCACCAGGCGGATGGCAAGGGTGTGAAGGACGTTTTCCCCAACCTCGCCGGCAACGATGCGGTGACCAACGGGCCGTCCGACAACGTGATCGGCGTCGTCCTCGGCGGGATGATCCCGTGGCATGTCAATGGCCCGGCCATGCCCGCGTTTGGCTCGATGCTGGATGACTCGCAGATCGCGGCCATCGCGAACTACGTCCGCACCGCCTGGGGCAATAAGGGCGTGACCGATGCCAATGCCGCAAAGGTGCTGGCGATCCGCGAATCAGCACCGCCCCATGACATCGCACTGGCGGATGCGGACTATCTCGATCTCCCGCCGATTGCCTCCGCCGCTGCGCGCAAGATGAACTGTCCGCTGCTGACCCCGGATCTCGTGTCTCCCGGCCACGGGGTGATGGACATGATGCAGGGCGCAACGCCGGCCACCCTCGGCAACCGCACCCGTCTGCTGATTGCGGCGATCCGCAAGGCCTATCCAGGCATCAGCGCGCAGCGCATGTCCGCATTCCTGATGGCGGCGTATTGCCCGGTCGTGGCGCAGGAACGCGGTCTGTCGCTCTCGCAGAAGAAAGCCGCGCTGACGCGTTTCCTTGCCGATGCGGCGAAACTCGACACAGCCGCGAAGACGGGGAGCTGAGGCCATTCGGCCTCCGCTTCTGACCGAAACGCTTCGAGGTGCGGCGATCCTGCCGCATCTCGAATCACTCGCCCGCCTGCGGATCGAGGTGTTCCGCGCCTGGCCCTATCTCTATGACGGCGACGAGGCATATGAGCGCGACTATGTCGCGACCTACGCCGCAAGCGAACGCGCCGCGATCGTGATTGCAAGGGAGGGCGAGACCATCATCGGTGCCTCCACCTGCCTGCCTCTCACCGACGAGGACGAGGCCATGCAGGCACCATTCCGCGCCTTCGGGTTCGACCCGGCTGCGGTCTTCTATTTCGGCGAATCGGTGCTGCTGCCAGCCTATCGCGGCCGGGGCATCGGCGTCGGCTTTTTTCGTGAGCGCGAGGCGCATGCACGCTCGGTTTCGGACGCGACATATGCCGCCTTCTGCGCCGTGATCCGCGACGAGACCGATCAGCGCCGCCCGGCAGACGCAACCACGCTCGACGCGTTCTGGCGCAAGCGCGGGTATGCCCCTGTGCCCGATCTCGCATGCCGGATGCGCTGGCGGGAGATCGGCGGTGTCGGAGAGGTGGAAAACCGGCTCCAGGTGTGGATGAAGCCACTGGGCAGCGCCTGACGATGCGGATCGCCCTCTCGCCCTTCCCGATCCGCCGCCCCGAGGGCCTCGATGATTTTTTCTCGACCGTGGATCGACTGATCGAGGATGCGAAATTCGGCGGCGCCGATCTTCTCGTCCTGCCGGAATATGCCTCGATGGCGCTCGCCGGCGCCTTTGTCGCTGCACCGGATATTACGGCCGAGCTCGATGCCGTCGTCAGCCGTGCCGATGCGCTGGTGGCGGGTTTCCGCACCCTCGCCCGCGCGCGCAGCCTGCTGGTCCTGCCCGGGTCGGTCCCCATGCGCGGCGTCGACGGGAAGATCCGCAACAGGGCGCCACTGATCGATGGAGACGGTCGCATCGCCTTTCAGGACAAGCGGGTAATGACGCGCTTCGAGTCCGAGCGCTGGGGGATCGTGCCAGGCGAGTCCACCGCCGTATTCGAGACCGATTTCGGCCGGCTCGGCATCGCCATCTGTTACGATTCCGAGTTCCCCCTGCTGACGCGTGCGCAAGTGCTCGCCGGAGCGGACACGATCCTGATCCCGGCCTGCACCGACACACTGCACGGTTTCAACCGGGTGCGGCTGTCGGCCCGGGCGCGGGCACTGGAAAACCAGTGCTTTACCGCCGTGGCGCCAACCACAGGGATGGCCCCGTGGTCGGCCGCTGTAGATGAAAATCGCGGTTATACCTGTGTTTTCGGACCGGTTGATCGAGGTTTCCCGGAGGACGGGCTGCTGGCCCGCGGCGCGCTGGATTCGCCGGACCTGCTGTTCACAACGCTCGATCCAGCCCGCCTCGCGGCAACGCGCGCCGACCCGGCGGTCAGAAACCGGACCGACTGGCCCGAAGATCCGGCGCCAGCCCCGGTGGTCCGGCTGACATGACCCTGGTTTACATCGTTGCCGGCGAAGCGAGCGGTGACGTGCTGGGCGCCCGCCTGATCGCTGCAATGCGTGCGCGGGCCGGCGGCATCGAGGTCGCTGGCATTGGCGGCGCGCGGATGGCCGAGCAGGGCGTCGCGTCGTTGTTCCCGATGCAGGACCTGGCGCTGATGGGCCTGGCGGAAGTGCTGCCCAAGATCGTCCGGCTGCGCCACCGACTCGAACAGACCGTGGCGGACATTGCCGCGAAACGACCTGATATCGTCGTCACCATCGACAGTCCGGACTTCACGCTTCGCCTGCTGCGACGCATAGCACCACTCGGCATGCGGCGCGTTCATTACGTCGCTCCCCAGGTCTGGGCCTGGCGGCAGGGGCGGGTCAGGCATTTTCCCGGTCTGTGGGACAGGCTGCTCTGTCTTCTCCCCTTCGAGCCGGATTTTTTCGCGCCGCATGGGTTGAACCCGGTCTTTGTTGGCCATCCGGTCCTCGAATCGGGCGCTGATGCCGGTAACGCAGCGCGGTTTCGTGCCCGTTTCGACCTTGCCGAGACCACGCGGCCGCTGATCCTCATGCCCGGCAGCCGCCGCACCGAAACCTCCCGGCTGATGCCGATCTTCGGCGCAACAGTCGAACGCCTGCGCTCAAGATTTCCCGATCTCATGCCGGTGCTGGCCGCAGCCCCGGCACTGGCCGGCGAACTGCGGGCCGAGGCCGCCACCTGGACGCACCCGCCGCTCATCGTCACCGATGTGGCCGAACGATATGACGCCTTTGCCGCTTCTGCCGCCGCCCTGACCAAATCCGGCACCTCGACGCTGGAACTCGCCCTTGCCGGCGTGCCCATGGCCGTGACCTATCGAGTCAACCCGATCAGTGCCTTTGTGGCCCGAAGGCTGGTCAAGGTGAAGCACGCGGCGATGATCAACCTGCTGGCCGGCGAGGAACTGGTTCCGGAGCTGTTGCAGCAATCATGCACGCCTGAGAGACTGGCGACCGAGATTGCATCGCTGCTTGGCGATACTTCACTGGCAGATGCGCAGCGTGCGGGATTTGCCGCCGCTCTCGCGACGCTTGCGATTCCAGGCGCGTCCACCCCCAGCAATGCAGCGGCAGAGAGAGTGCTGGAGCTGCTCTGACAGGCGTTCCGGAGGAATGCGTCCTTGTCCGATCCATCCGGATCGGGACTGCCTTACGCCGCCTTACGCATCCATGGAGCGAACACAAGTAAAGGCCCGGACAAGGCCGGGCCTTTCATACAATCAGGTAAACCGCGTATGCGGCACGATAGTGCCGCAACCAGCTACTTGATCTTCGCTTCCTTGAACGTCACGTGCTTGCGAGCAACCGGATCATATTTCCGGAACTCGAGCTTGCCCGTCTGCGCCTTGGCGTTCTTCTTGGTCACATAGAAGAAGCCGGTGTCGGCGGTGGAAACGAGTTTGATCTGAACAGTGTTCGTCTTGGCCATGCGTGTTCTCCGATCGGGTCGATATGATCGACCTTGCCGGCCCGGTCAACCCCCGGCGCGAACATCATCGAGCAGCGGCCGGATCAGCGCGGCACGATAGGCTGCCGGATCGTCGATCAGCGCCCTGGCCGCCCGCTCATAGCCACTCGCCCCGATCGCCGCCGGGCAGGATTCGCGCAGGGCCAGCACCTCGGCAAGAGGCATCGGCGCCCGTGAGGCACGGGTTTCGGCAAGCGGTTTGCGCAGCAGGTCATCACCGCGCTTCAGGGCCGCGATCTGGTTCGCAAGGACATCGGTGCCGAGGCTGGTGCAGACCTGCGGAAACACGCCCAGGCTCTGCAAAGGCCAGCCGCGAGGCGCAATCATCCGGCTCCAGGTCACGAACAATTCTCCTCCGCCCGGCAATTCGGTGACACTCTGCACCAGGCCCTTGCCGAGCGTTGCACTACCGAGCACGACGCCACGGTCATTGTCCGCGACCGCGGCAGAGAATACCTCGGCGGCGCTGGCGGTGCTGCCATCGACCAGCACCACAACGGGCAAGCCCCGCGCGATATCCGCACCCTCGGCCTGCCAGACCTTGTTGGCGGCGGGATCTCGGCCAACCGTACGAATGATGGTCCCCCGCGACAGCAGGGTGTCGAGACTGAGGACCGACTGACGTAGCACGCCACCACGATTGCCGCGCAGATCGATGACGATTCCCTTGGGCGCCGGCTGTGCCTGCGCGAGATGCGCGAGCGTGGCGGCGAATTGCTGCGCGGTGCCGTGATCGAACCCTGCCACGCGGATATAGCCAATCCCGTCATCGATCTGGCCGCTGACACTCTGGGTCGGCACGAGGGCGCGGTTCAGCGTGATGGTCTGCGGCAGGCTGTTTCCCGGCCGGATCGTCAGATCGACACTGCTGCCGATGGGACCGGCGATGTCCATTTGCAACTGACCGACGGGCTGACCGACTGTCTCCTGACCATTAATTGCGAGGAGTTGCATGCCGGGGGCGATGCCGGCCCGGTCAGCCGGGCTTGAAGGCGTGACCCCGGTGATCACGACAAGACCGTTCTGGCGCGCCAGGCTCATGCCGATCCCGCCACGGCCCAGCCTCAGCGCCCGTTCGGCGGCCGCATCGCGGGGGGCGACATAGCGGGAATAAGGATCGAAATGGTTGAACAACTCGTCGAAGAAGCTGCGGATCATGCCGCCGGTGCCAGCCCGCTTGATGACAGGCGACGCCTTGTAGGCCTGCGATGCGACCGCAGCACAGGCCATGCCCCATTTTGCCGCATCCCCGGCAGGTGGCGCGACGGTCGCGTAGATGACGCGGTTCGGACCGAACAGAACGAGCTTGCCGGACTTCTCCTGCACCGCGATGTCCGGATCGAGCGCGGTAATGCCCGAAAGCCCCCACACCGCCATGCGCGGTATGCCGAGCGGTTCGAGCGTTCGCGGCGCCATGAAAGCCAGCGCAGCGCCCCAGACCGCCGCGACACGGGCGGTATCAAACCCCCGCTGGTCCGCCTGCGCCCCAGGCAGCGGCGTCACGACGCATATCATCGCGACGATGAGCCTGATCAGCGGCGCAAATCTCGATCGACGGACATGACACGCCCCGAAACGTCGGGGGCGTGAGTGCGCCGGCAGTCTGCTCATCGGCGTCCGCGTTTCTGCCTGGACGGCGCGCGGCCGGGCTTCCTGCCTCCGCCCTTGCGCGCCGGCAGGCGGCGTCCTGGTCCCTTCCCCTCACCCGGCGCGCTGCCGCCTTCGATCAGGGTGAACAGCAGCCCGCCGGTCACCGGCTTGGCTTCGCGCAGCCGCACAAGCACCGTATCGGCGAGACGGAACACCACGCGCGAGCGGGTGCCTGACAGCGTGCCGTCAGTCTCGTCGAAATGCCAGAAATCGTCGGGCAACAGCGCCATCGGCACGAAACCGGAAGCTCCGGTCGCATCGAGGGTGACGAACAGGCCAAACCGCGTCACCCCGCTGATCCGCGCGCCAAAATCCTCGCCGATCCGGTCGGCCAGGTAAGCGGCAAGATAGCGATCCGCCGATTGCCGCTCGGCATCGGTGGCGCGGCGCTCGGTCGAGGTGATGGCGGCCGCAATCGTCTCGAAGCCCTCGGCATGCTCGGAGCGCAACCCGTCGGTGCCGAGCTTCAGCCCGGCGATCAGCGCGCGATGGACCAGAAGATCGGCATAACGGCGGATCGGCGATGTGAAATGCGCGTAGCTGTTCAGCGCGAGGCCGAAATGGCCGATATTCTCGGGCGCATATTCCGCCTGGCTCTGGCTGCGCAGCACGGCCTCGTTCACCAGAGGGGCGGCATCGGTGCCGGAGACGAGGCGAAGCACGTGGTCGAGGTCACGTGGGCGAAGCTGGTCGCCAGGTTTGAGCGAAATCTCGAATGTCGCCAGCAGGTTGCGGAGCGAATCCAGCTTTTCCGGCGAAGGTGGGGCGTGTACGCGATACATGCAGGGCTGGCGCAGCCGTTCCAGTTCCTCTGCCGCCGCGACATTGGCGAGGATCATGAACTCCTCGATCAGCCGGTGGCTGTCGAGCCGTGGGCGCGGCGCCACATCCGTCACCCGGCCGGCCTCGTCGAGCGTGATCTTGCGCTCCGGCAGGTCGAGGTCGAGTGTTCCACGTGCCTGTCGCGCGCCCAGCAGCGTGCGATAGGCGGCGTAGAGATGGCCGAGCGTCCCGTCCGGCAGATCGGCTTCCCGGCCGGACTCGAAGGCGCCCTGCACCTCCTCGTAGGTCAGACGGGCGAAACTGCGCATCAGGCCGCGGCCGAATTTGTGGCTCAGCTTGCGGCCTTCTGAATCCACGATCATCTCGACGAACAGGCACCCCCGGTCCTCGCCCGGCCGCAGGCTGCACCAGCCATTGGAAAGCGCCTCGGGCAGCATCGGCACCACGCGGTCGGGAAAATAGACCGAGTTGCCGCGCTTCAGCGCCTCGCGGTCGAGCGCAGAGCCGGGGCGCACGTAATGCGCGACATCGGCGATGGCGACGACGATGCGATGTCCCGGCCCGGCCGGTTCGGCGAAGACGGCATCATCGAAATCGCGCGCATCGGCCCCGTCGATCGTCACCAGCGGCACTTCGCGCAGATCGGTCCGCTGTCCGGGGCGAACGCCGCGGGCGCGCTTGGCCTCGTCGATGGCGGTTTCCGGGAAATCGGCCGGAATCCCCAGCGCCGCAATGGCGATCAGGCTGATCGAGCGGGCATCGCCCATCCGGCCGAGATGCTCGGCGATACGCGCAGGCTTCGGCCCGTAGCCGAAGGCCGGCAACGGCATGGCGCGAACCACATCGCCACTTTCAGCCCCCGCAGTCTCGCCCGGCGGAACCTTCCACTCAGCGCGGCTCTTGCGGTCGACCGGCTCGATCCAGCCACCCTCCGCCTCGGCCCGGAACACGCCGATGATGCTGGCCGGCTCCTCATCGAGTCGCCGTATCGTGCGACCTTCGTAACGATCATCGTCGATTCGCCGCAGTCGCGCGAGTATGCGGGCACCCGGCGCGAGCGCGGCATGGCCGCGTTTCTCCGGCATCATGAAAATGATCGGCGGCTTGCCGGGCTGGTCCCAGCCAACCGGCCGGGCGAGCGGATCGCCGTCGCGATCGGTGCCGGTGATCTCGACGACGCAGCGTTCCGGCAGTGCCTCGGCCGCACGCACCTGTCGCCCGCCAGCACGCACCAGCACGCCATCGCGCTCGAGAGTCCGCAACATCGCGCGCAGCGCCGGTTTCTGGTCAGGGCCGAGGCCGAACGCGCGCGCAATATCTCCCTTGCGCAGGCGCGTTCCCGCTTCGGCGATGAACTCGCGCAGCACGGATTCGGTCGGCAGTTCGGCAAAACGCCGTGGCGGCTTGCGACTCATGCGGCACCGCGGCGGCGCGTCACGACGATCCTATCGACCGAACCCCAGAATACAATCTGGAATCGGTGCACGGCAGCGCCTCACGCATCATTCGTTTTCACAAGTCTAAAACGCATAATCCCAATGTAGCGCGGCGACAACGCCGGTTCAGGCTTTCATCCCCGGACGTGTGGCAAGTTTTCCAACTATGGCCTGTATGCAACAGCGGCCCTGTCGAGCATCGCGTTGAAGAGGGCGCCGAACAGCACGGCGTAGGCGCTCAGATAGAACCACATCATCAGGCCGATGATCGTGGCGAGCGGCCCATAGGTCTGGCTGTAGGCGGCAAAACGGCCGACATAGACGGCAAACCCGTATGACACGAGAAGCCAGGCCAGGATCGCCACCAGGGCACCCGGGGCTATCGGATGCCCCGCGCCACGCCCGAAGGCCGGCCCGTAGCGGTAGACCAGTCCGAGCGCGATGCCCATGAACCCGATCAGCAGGCCAAACCCGGGCAGCACCGTCAGCATCGCCGGCGCATTCGAAAGGCCCAGAAAGGCGAGCGCAAGCGGCATGCCGACCAGCACGGCGATGGCGATGATCGCCCCGATCATGGCGATCAATGTCATTCCGAGGGTCACCGCCTGGAATTTGAAAAAGCCGCGCGTCTCCTGCCGCTTGTGGATCATGTTCAGCGCGTAGATCAGGGATTTGGTGCCCGATGACGAGGAATAGAGCGTGAACCCGAGGGAAATCATCAGGCCGATGCCCAGCGTCGTCTTGCCGCCGGACACAAGTTGCTGGATCCGCCCGCCGATCAGGTCAAAGGCCGCCGGCGGCATCAGATGCTTCAGATAGAGCAGCTGCGGTTCAACCGATATCGGGTCGAACGCGAGGCCATAGAGCGAAATCAGCGCCGTGATCGCCGGAAACAGCGACAGCGTGGCATAGAAGGCGCAACCGGCGGCGACGAGGGACATTTCGCCACTCATCAGCTCGATGATGGCGGCGCGCAGACCCTGGCTCCAGAGCCCGAGGCGCCGCCGCCAGGACATCAGGCGCCGTCCAGGAACCGCCGGATCACCGCGATGGTAGGCGAATCCATCAGCGCCGGGGCGTGGCCGCAGGCCGGGACGGTATGCGTCGCGGCACCATCCTCTTCCATGCGCGCGAGCGTTGCCTCGGTCAGCAGATCGCTCGTCGCTCCGCGGAGCGCGAGCACAGGAACCCGAACCGCTTGCCAGATACCACCAAGATCAGCGTCCATGGGCACCGAGGCGCGGATCGGTTCGGCGATCGCGGGATCGTAATGGAGAGCGACCCCCCCACCCTCGACCGGCCGCGCCGAATGACGTGCGAGGTCAGCCCATTGCGGATCGGTCAGCGGGCCAAACGGCGCGTGCACAACGCGCAGATGGGCTTCGAGCGCCGAGATGTCGGGAAAAATTGCGGGTGCTTCGCTCATGTAATCGCGGATCCGGCCCAACGCCGCGGCCGGGATATGCGGGCCGATATCGTTGAGCACGAGGCGAGTGATCGGCGTACGCGCCGCCGCCGCGACCATCATGCCGCAAATCCCGCCAAGCGAGGTGCCAACCCAGGCAACCGGCTTGTTCAGCCAGGCGAGCAGATGCGCCAGTGCAATGACATAGGAGGGCGGCTGGTAGAGCGCCCCGTTACGCAGCCATTCCGAACGTCCGCGTCCCGGCAGGTCGGGGCAGATGACATGGTAGCGATCGGCGAGGCTTTCGGCGAGACTGTCGAAATCGCGCCCGTTGCGGGTCAGGCCGTGCACGCAAAGCACGGCCGGCGCGGCCGGGTTGCCGAATTCCACGAAGGCGAGCCGATGGAAATCGTTGCCAAGCAGATAGGGAACAAAACCCTGCCGCGCCACGACCGGCTTCCCTTTAGATGATGCCGTCCCGGCGCAGCGCGGCGCGGGCGGCTTCGTCGAGTCCAAGCATGTCGGTCAGCACCTCATCCGTATGTTCCCCCAAATTGGGTGGGGCGAGACGATAGTCCACCGGCGTTTCCGACAGACGGACCGGATTGGCGACCAGTTTCACCGATACGCCATCGTTTCTGGTCATGTCGATCAGATTGCCACGCGCGATCACGTGCGGATCGGCGAAGACCTGCTCCAGCGTATTGATCGGGCCGCAGCCGATTTTCAGCTCTTCGAGCCGTTCCAGCCACCAGGCCGAAGGGTGCTGCAGCAGCACTGCGGCGAGGGTTGCGGTCACGAAGGCGCGATTGGCGACGCGGGCGGCATTCGTCATGAATCGCTCGTCGGCCAGCAGGTGTTCCAGCCCGAACGCGTTGCAGAAGCGCGCGAAGGTCGGGTCATTGCCGATCGAGAGAACGATATGGCCGTCTTCCGTGGCGAAAACCTGATAGGGCACGATGTTTGGATGCTCGTTGCCAAGCCGCGGCGGATTCTTGCCGGTGGCGAGATAATTCATGCCCTGGTTGGCAAGCCAGGCAACATGCGTGTCCAGCATGCCGATATCGATATGCTGGCCTTGCCCGGTCATTTCCCGATGGCGCAGCGCGGCGAGCACGCCGATCGCGCCGTATAGCCCGGCGAACAGGTCCGCCACCGGCACACCCACCTTCATCGGCTGGCCATCCGGCACGCCGGTAAGCGACATGATGCCGCCCATCGCCTGGATCAGGCTGTCATAGCCGGGCCGGGAGGCGTAGGGTCCGGTCTGGCCGAAGCCGGTGATCGAGCAGTAGATCAGGCCGGGATTGCCACCCTTGAGATCTTCATAGCCAAGGCCGTAGCGCGGCAGCGTTCCAACCTTGAAGTTCTCGACCAGGATATCGCTTTTCGCGATCAGCGCACGCGCGAGCTGCTGTCCCTCTGGCTTGGCGATATCGAGCGTCACCGACCGCTTGTTGCGATTGGCACCGGCGAAATAAGCGCTCTGCTCGGTTCCCGGCAGGGCGGGCGGCGCGAAACCGCGTGTGTCGTCGCCGCTGCCGGGCTTCTCGATCTTGATCACCTCGGCGCCGAGATCGGCCAGCATCTGCACGCAGGTGGGACCGGCGAGCACACGGGTCAGATCGAAAACGGTCAAACCCGCGAGCGGCCCCGAAGGTGTTTTGGTGGAGGCGGCTTTGTGTTCAGACATTCAAGGACTCCCGTCAATGCCCCGGCAATAGCGAGACTGCCGTGGCAGGTCAAAACGGGAGGTCCGGGAATATCCGTGGCGGGTCAGTGAGCGATCGGCCCGCCTGTCGGCGGGACGCAGCTGCGCAGCGCCAGACGAACAAGCCGATTGGCAACAGTCGTCAGACCCGCCCGCTCCGCATCCTGGGCAAGCGAGATAAGTCGATCGACGAGAATGAGCGGGCTGACGATCGGATCGTGCTGGTCGGCGGTTTTCGCCGAGGCGAACTGGGTCATCGCGAATGTCCTTCTCAGGATGTCCAACGGAAACAGCCGTTTTTGGCTGCCTCCGAAAATGACCCGCCCCGGATTACAATCCGGTAAACAAATTCGACCAGGAAAGAAAAATTATCTTTCGTTCTCGTCGCTGTCACGCTCGACCTCGATATCGGCATCGATCGCGTCGTCGTCCTCGAGATCGTCGGCATCCGTCAGAATGTCGTCATCGCCCGCATCCTCGACGTCATCCGTATCGACATCGTCCTCCGCGGCCTGCGCCTTGGCGGGCTTCTTGACATCATCGGGGATGGGAACGCTGCGTTTCAGCTTGGGCTGCTCGACCGGCTGCTCGGTGCCGCATTTCGGGCAGACGGCCGGAGCCTTGCCGAGGTCGAAAAACCGCGCGCCGCAGGACACGCAGGTGTGTTTGTCGCCAAGTTCAGGCTTCGCCATGAGAGCCTCGCATTGCAGGGTAAACGGTGGAACTCCGTCAGGGCGGGCGCCATGCCACCCATCGCCCCGCTTGTCAAACCCTGAGAGCTGTCGACAATGATGGCTGGCAAATTCGCTCACTCGTGGTAAGCGCCGCGCCATGGAACACGCTGCCCCGCTGCCCCAGACATCTCGCCGTCCCGCTTCACCGCTTGCTGGAACGATCACCGTTCCGGGCGACAAGTCGATTTCCCACCGCGCGCTGATGTTCGCGGGTCTGGCTGTCGGCGAAACCAGGATTTCCGGCCTGCTGGAAGGCGAGGACGTGCTGCGCACCGCCGCCGCCATGCGCGCGCTGGGTGCGACGATGGAGCGGACCGGCCCGGGCGAGTGGCGCGCCTCCGGCCCGGGCATCGGCGGGCTGCAAAGCCCGGATGACGTGCTCGACATGGGCAATTCAGGCACCGCCGCGCGGCTGCTGTGCGGCATTCTCGCGAGCCACGACATTTTCGCGGTCATGACGGGCGATGCCTCGCTGCGCCGCCGGCCGATGCGCCGGGTGATCGACCCGCTGGCCGCGACCGGTGCGGTCTTCGCCGCGCGCGAGGGCGGACGCCTGCCGCTTTCGGTCCGCGGCGCCGCCGAGGCGATGCCGCTTTCCTATCGCCTGCCGGTCGCCTCCGCCCAGGTGAAGTCGGCGCTGCTGCTCGCCGGGCTGAATGCCCGCGGAATCACCGAGATCGAGGAGCCGGAGCCGACCCGCGACCATTCCGAGAACATGCTCCGCCATTTCGGCGCCGAGGTGGACGTTGCGGCGCACGGCACCGGCAAGCTGATCCGCCTGCGGGGGCAGCCGGAGCTGCGCGGCGCGGATGTCGTCGTGCCCGGTGATCCATCATCGGCCGCCTTCCCGATCGTCGCCGCGCTGATCGTGCCGGGCTCGCGCGTCACGATCCAGGGGGTCGGGCTGAACCCGCTGCGGACGGGCCTGTTTCTCACCTTGCGCGAGATGGGAGCGGCGATCGCGATCGTGAATGCCCGCGAGGCCGGCGGCGAGCCGGTGGGCGATCTCATCGTCACGGCGTCTGACCTGCGCGCCGTCGATGTGCCGGCGGACCGCGCGCCATCGATGATCGACGAATACCCGATCCTTGCCATCGCCTGCGCGATGGCGCGCGGCACCTCGCGGCTGCGCGGCCTCGCGGAACTGCGGGTGAAGGAAAGCGACCGCCTCGCCGCGACGCTCGCCATGATCACTGCCAACGGCGTGAAGGCGTGGGTGGAGGATGACGACCTCATCATCGAGGGGGGTGGCGCGCGCGGCGGCGCCACGGTGGCGACGCATATGGACCACCGCCTGGCGATGAGCGCGCTGGTCATGGGCCTTGCCACCGCAACACCGGTGACGATCGACGATGCACGCTTCATCGATACGAGCTTCCCCGACTTCCTGCCGCTGATGCGCGGGATCGGCGCGGCGATCGAGGCGGCGGCATGACGCGACCGATCGTCATCGCGATCGACGGGCCGGCCGCATCAGGCAAGGGCACGCTCGCCCGCCGCCTCGCCGCCGCCTTCAACCTGCCCTATCTCGACACCGGGCTGCTCTACCGCGCGGTGGCGCGGCGCGTGCTCGACCGAGGGGGCGATCCGGCCGATCCCGCGGCCAGCGCGGAACAGGCCCGCTCGCTCAGCCGGCTCGATCTCGAACGCGGCGACCTGCGCACCCCGGAGGTTGACCGTGCGGCCAGCGCAGTTGCCTCGATCAGACCGGTGCGCGCCGCCCTGCTCGACTTCCAGCGCCGTTTCGCCGCTTCCTCCGGCGCGGTACTGGACGGGCGGGACATCGGCACGATCGTGTTTCCTGAGGCCGACGTGAAACTCTTCGTCACCGCATCGCTGGATGTGCGGGCGAAACGCCGGCATCTTGAGCGGCTTGCCAATGGAATCGATCCCGGCTTCGACTCGGTACGCGCCGAGCTTGCCGCGCGCGATGAGGCCGACCGCACCCGCGCCGCCGCCCCGCTGGTGCAGGCAGACGACGCCCTGCTGCTCGATACCAGCGAGATGGATGCCAATCATGCCTTTACCGCGGCGGCCGATCTGGTGAACAAGGTACTTGCGCGGGGTTGACCCCGCCCGGACCAGAGGAGACAGCGTGACCGATCTGTTCGAGCAGGGCGCCGGCCAGGCGAGCTATTCCGCCAAGGACATCGAGGTTCTCGAAGGGCTGGAGCCGGTTCGCCGCCGCCCCGGCATGTATATCGGCGGCACCGACGACACGGCGATGCACCACCTCGCCGCCGAACTGCTTGACAATGCGATGGACGAGGCCGTCGCCGGCCACGCCTCGATCATCGAGATGACGCTGGCACCCGGAAACCTGCTTACGGTGCGCGACAACGGGCGCGGCATTCCGGTCGATCCGCATCCGAAGTTCCGTGACAAGTCAGCACTCGAGGTGATTCTCACCACGCTGCATTCGGGCGGCAAGTTCGCCGGCAAGGCCTATGCCACGTCGGGCGGCCTGCACGGCGTCGGCTCCTCGGTGGTGAACGCGCTGGCCGAGAGGCTCGAAGTCGAGGTTGCCCGCGAGAAAACGCTGTGGAAACAGGATTATGCCCGCGGCAAGCCGCTGACCAAGCTGGTCAATGCCGGGGCGACGCCGAACCGGCGCGGCACGCTGATCCGCTTCATCCCCGACCCCGAGATTTTCGGCGACAAGACATTCAGCCCGGTGCGGCTCTACCGGATGTGCCGCTCGAAGGCCTATCTGTTCCGCGGCGTGCGGATCCGCTGGTCCTGCGATGAATCGCTGATCGCTGCCGGCGGCGATGTGCCGGCGCAGGCGGAACTGCATTTTCCCGGCGGCCTCGCCGATTCGCTGGCGGAGGAACTGGGCACCGCGCCGAAGCTGGTCGCCCCCGTCTGGGCCGGGCAGGCCGACCTGCCGGACGATGCCGGACGGATCGAGTGGGCGTGTGCCTGGCTTGAGACCGCAGATGCCACGCTCTCGACCTATTGCAACACGATCCCGACGACGCTCGGCGGCACGCATGAGGCGGGATTTCGCGCCGCCCTGCTCAAGGGGCTGCGCGGCTTCGGCGAGCAGCGCGGCAACAAGCGCGCCGCGGTGATTACCGCCGAGGATGCGACCGGCGCGCTCTCCGCCAAGCTCTCGCTGTTCATCCGCGAGCCGCAATTCCAGGGCCAGACCAAGGAAAAGCTGACCTCGCCGGAGGCGCAGAAACTGACCGAGGCGGCGCTGCGCGACCGGTTCGAGCATTTCCTCACCGGCGATCCGGCGAATGCCGACAATCTTCTTGCCTTCGTGATCGAGCGGGCGGAGGAACGCATCCGCCGCCGCGAGCAGAAGGACACGCCCCGCAAATCGGCGACGCGGCGCCTCCGCCTGCCCGGCAAGCTGACAGATTGCTCGCGCGAAAGCCGCGAGGACACCGAACTGTTCCTCGTCGAGGGCGATTCGGCAGGCGGCTCGGCCAAGCAGGCGCGCAACCGCGAGACCCAGGCCGTGCTGCCGCTGCGCGGCAAGATCCTCAACGTCGCCTCCGCTTCCACCGAGAAGCTGCGGCAGAACCAGGAACTGAAGGACCTGATCGAGGCGCTGGGCTGCGGCGTCGGCGAACGGTTCCAGATCGACGCGCTGCGCTACGGCCGGATCATCATCATGACCGACGCCGATGTCGACGGCGCCCATATCGCCTCGCTGCTCATGACCTTCTTCTACCGCGAGCTGCCGGAGCTGATCCGCGGTGGCCATATCTATCTCGCCCAGCCGCCGCTTTACCGCCTCACCCAGGGCGGCAAGTCGGTCTATGCGATGGACGATAGCGAGCGCGACCGGCTGGTGAAGACGGCGTTCAAGGCGAACGCCAAGGTCGAGATCAGCCGGTTCAAGGGACTTGGCGAGATGCCACCGGCGATTCTCAAGGAAACCACGATGGACCCGAAGCGCCGCGTGCTGCTGCGCGTTCTCGCCCCGCCCGAGGCGCGGGCTGAAACGGCGGAAATCGTCGAGAGCCTGATGGGGCGCAAGCCCGAGCTGCGCTTCCGCTTCATCCAGGACCATGCATCGAGCGTGCAGGAAGTCGACGTCTAAGTTAGAGCATCGTCCGATCAGATGGGATCATCTGAGCGGATAAAGATGCTCTAATTATCAACAAGATAGAGCACGACATCCGATCAGGATGGATCGGAACATGCTCTAATCCGCCACGCTCTTGACGAGCATGGCGGTTGTCATCAGGCGAAGGGCTCTGACTCGCCGTCCGGCACGGGCACCCGAAAAGCCTTGATGGTCATGGAAATCAGCCCGTAATAGCCGAGTATCCCGACCAGATCGACGAGTGCCCGGTCGCCCAGCTGGCGGCGGGCAAAGACGTAAGTCTCATCGGACACTTCATGCGCGGTGAGGAGTTCGCTGGCAAAATCATGCACCGCTCTTGCGTCCGGCTCGGCGAAAACGGGCGTTTCGCCCGCCTTGATCGCGGCGATGACGGTCTCCGGCACACCGGCTTTCGCGGCGATCGGCGCGTGGATGTACCATTCGAAACCGGCACGCCAATAGGCGCCCATCACCAGGATCGCGAGTTCCGAAAGGCGCGGGGGCAGCGACGAGCCAAAGCGGCAGAAGGCGCCGAGGGCCTGCGCGTTGTTGGCGAGTTCGGCGCTGTGCAGCCAGACTGCGAGCGGCCCCTCGACACGGCCGCGCGGGCCGGACGCGATGGCATCGTGAGCGGCGCGTTGGGCTTCGCTCATCCGGGAGAGGTCGGGAAGACCAAGGCGGGGTGTGTGGGTCATGTCGATCAATGCCTGAAATGGCGCATGCCGGTGAAAACCATGGCAATCCCGGCGGCATCTGCCGCCGCGATCACCTCATTGTCGCGGATCGAGCCGCCGGGCTGGATGACCGCCGTCGCGCCGGCCTCGATCGCGGCCACAAGACCGTCGGCGAAGGGGAAGAACGCGTCGGATGCGACGACCGAGCCCGGGATCTTCTCCCCACCCTTCTGGGCGGCGATGCGCGAGGAGTCGACGCGGCTCATCTGCCCCGCGCCGATGCCGGTGGTCGCCCCCGCTTTCGCGTAGATGATTGCATTCGACTTCACATGCTTGGCCACACGGAAGGCGAAGAGCAGATCGGCGAACTCGGCGTTGGTCGGGGCGCGCTGGGTAACGACTTTCAGGTCGTCGCGGCCAATCCGCCCTGCATCGCGGGTCTGGGCGAGGAAGCCGCCGGCGACGCTGCGCCAGGCAAGACCCGGCTCCGCCGCATCGGGCAGGCCGCCGGTAAGCAACAGGCGGAGATTCTTCTTGCGGGCCAGCAGTTCCACCGCGTCGGGTGCGGCGTCGGGCGCGATGATCACCTCGGAGAAGATGCTGGCCATCTTCTCGGCGGCAGCCGCGTCGAGCGGGCGGTTGACGGCGATGATGCCGCCGAAGGCAGAGACCGGATCGCATTCCAGCGCGCGGTCCCAGGCCTCGGCGAGATCGGCACCGAGGGCGACGCCGCACGGATTGGCGTGCTTGACGATCACCAC
Source organism: Acidiphilium sp. C61 (assembly GCF_905116885.1). Classification (NCBI taxonomy): domain Bacteria; kingdom Pseudomonadati; phylum Pseudomonadota; class Alphaproteobacteria; order Acetobacterales; family Acidocellaceae; genus Acidiphilium; species Acidiphilium sp. C61. The sequence goes on from NZ_CAJHNI010000005.1 coordinate 1,020,565, forward strand.
CGCCGGCCGGTCGAACTCGGCGACGCATTCGAAGGCGGCGTCGGTATCATTGATGTTGTTGTAGGAGAGTTCCTTGCCCTGCAACTGCCGCGCGGTAGCAACACCGGGACGGTTGCCGGTGCGGTAGAACGCGGCGGATTGGTGCGGGTTCTCGCCGTAGCGCAGCATCTGCTGCCGCGCGCCGGCCAGGGCAAGACTGGCCGGGAACATCTCTCCAGTCTGCTGCGCGAACCATGCGGAAATCGCGGCGTCGTAGGCGGCGGTTCGGGCATAGGCAGCGGCGGCGAGGCGGCGGCGCTGCTCCAGCGTCGTCCCGCCCTCGGCCAGCGCCGCGACAAGATCGTCATACTGCGCCGGGCTGGTGAGAACCGCCACCGAATCATGGTTCTTCGCGGCAGCGCGGATCAGCGCGGGGCCGCCGATATCGATGTTCTCGACGCAGGTTTCAAAATCCGCCCCCTTCGCGACCGTTTCCTCGAACGGGTAGAGATTCACCGCGAGCAGGTCGATCGGCGGGATGTCGTGCTGCTGCATCTGTGCGAGATGCTCGGGCAGGTCACGCCGGCCGAGCAGCCCGCCATGGATCTTCGGCACCAGCGTCTTCACCCGACCATCGAGCATTTCGGGAACGCCCGTGTAATCCGCGACCTCGACAACGGCGATCCCGGCCTCGCGCAGCGCGCGGGCGGAGCCGCCGGTCGAGAGGATTTCAACGCCTTGGGCCGCCAGCGCGCCGCCGAGTTCGACCAGCCCCGTCTTGTCGGACACCGAGATGAGGGCCCTTCGGATGTTCACTCTGTCGCTCATCGCAAACCTCGTCTGTCAGTGGCCGGAAAGGGGAACGGCGGAGACGGCGTTGGCCGGCGAGCCGTGGATGATTTTCGTGCTGATCAGCACGTAGGCGATCGCCTTGTGATCGGGATCGACCAGGCGGAAGAGATCGAAATGCTTCACCAGGAAGGACGCCGAAATCGCGGCGATCTGCTGCTTCGCCGGCAGGCCGGCCGGCAGTGTGACCGGCCCGGTGGCAACACAGGACAGGCCGAATTGCGATGGATCGGTCGCGACACCGAGGCTGCCCTTGACCCCGCCGGTCTTCGCGAAACTCGCATAGCAGGCGATGCCGGGGATTTTCGGGTCGTCGAACCGCTCGATCACCACCTTGTCGTTCGCGCCGAGCAGGCGGAAATTGGTCGAGACCGCGCCGATCCGGGTTTCCGCCTGCGCCGTTGCCGCCGCGAACGTCCAGACCCCGGCCATGATGCCGAGAAATGCGAGCCGCCTGATCATGCCATCCCCTGTCAAACGTCGTGTCGGATGGCGCGTTCATAGACCGCGAGCGTCGCCGCGCAAACCACCTCGTCGGCGAACAGGGTTTCCGCCCGCGCACGCCCGGCCGCGCCCATGCGGGCGCGCAGCACGGGATCGGCGACGAGGCGCTCCAGCGCGTCGGCCAAGGCCGCCGGATCGCGTGGCGGAACCAGCAGGCCGCTTTCGCCATCGGCCACCGCCTCGCGGCAGCCGACGACGTCCGTTGCCACGCAAGGCAGGCCTGACGCCATGGCTTCCAGCAGGAATTTGGGCAGCCCCTCGCGATAGGAGGGCAGGCACGCAACATGACAGGAGGCCAGAAGGCTGGCCATGTCGGTGATCGGCCCCAGCCAGGTTGCCTCAGTGGCGCGTTGCAGTTCGGACGCGTCAAGACTTGCCGGATTCTGCGGATCAGGGCCGCCGGCCAGAAGGCATTCGGCAGCAACACCACGCAGACGCAGAAGTCGAGCGGCCTCGATGAATTCCCTGATCCCCTTGTCTGCCAGCATGCGCGCGCCGAGCACGATGCGCACCTTGCCGGCGGGTGGAGCATGGGGCCGATATGAGGCGAGGTCGACGCCCGCCCCCCTGATCAGATAGGCCCTCTCGGACGGGAGCGCGCCAGAGGCCGTCATGGCCGTCAGATCATCATGATTTTCGAACACGGCCAGCGCGCCGCGAGCCCCCATCGCCAGCCGCAACCCGAGACTGACCGCAGGACGCAGCAGGCGCGCCTTCAGGCGTGCCGACGTGAAGACAAAACCCTGGCCAACGGGCGCGTTGATGACCGCTGGAACGCGTGCGAGAGCGGCGGCAAGACTGCCCAGCAGGATGGGTTTCAGCGCAACATGGTGGACGACATCGGGTGAGAGTGCCCGGTAATGGCGGGCGATCGATCGGAGCAGACGGAATTCCGCCAGCGGGTTGAGGCGGGCACGGCGAAAGTCGACATGAATGACCTCGAACCCCTCCGCGCGCAACAATGCGGCGGCATCGCCCGTACGGGTCAGGACCGTGACCTTCCACCCCGCCAGCCGCGCAGCCTCGGCGCGAGCGCGGAAATGCGAGCGGAAAAACCAGTCTTCCCCGATCAGGAAGACGATGTGGCGATCCAACGGCGGACTCAGCGCCCGCTCTGCCAGTGCCAGGCATCACGGCACATGTCCTGCACGCCGCGGGTGGCGCGCCAGCCAAGCAGGCTGGCGGCGAGGCCGGGATCGGCATAGCAGGCGGCAACATCGCCGGGCCGTCGGGGTCCGACTTGATAAGGAACGTCAATCCCCGTCGCCGCCTTGAAGGCGTGGATGAGGTCGAGAACGGAATAACCGGTTCCCGTGCCGAGATTGACGGCGAAACCGCCATCATGCGCGAGGATGCGCTCCACGGCAGCGGCATGCGCCTCGGCGAGGTCCATCACATGGATGAAATCGCGCACACCGGTGCCGTCATGCGTCGGGTAATCGTCGCCAAACACGGTCAGGTGCGAACGCTGTCCCGCCGCAACCTGGCAGAGATAGGGCATCAGATTGGCAGGAACCCCACGCGGATCCTCGCCGATCAGACCGGAAGGATGGGCACCGACCGGGTTGAAATAGCGCAGGATGGCGGACGCAGCGAGCGTACCCGTGCGCGACAGGTCCTCGATCATCCCCTCCATGACCATTTTTGTCCGGCCATAGACGTTGGTGACACGGAGGGAGGCGGTTTCGGGTATCGGGCAGACATCCGGCTCCCCGTAGACGGTGGCGGATGAAGAAAACACCAGCCGGCGCACGCCCGCATCGCGCATCGCCGTCAGCAGGCGGATCGTGCCCAGAATGTTGACGTCGAAATAGAGCAGCGGATTGCTTTCGCTCTCGCCGACCGCCTTCTTCGCCGCGAAATGAACCACGGCATCAACCGGAAAAGCGGCAAATGCCGCACGCATCGCCTCGGGATCGCGAATATCGGCTTCGATAACAGGAACGGTGACGCCGGTGATCCGGTGCAGACGGTCTGGCACGTCCCTCGCGGCGTTGGAAAAATCGTCGAGCAACACGACGTCGTAGCCGCGCTCGAGAAGCGCCACGGCGGTATGCGAGCCGATAAAGCCGGCGCCGCCGGTGAGCATGATTCGTGACATCCGGTCAACCCATCCTGGTCAATGCCCATTTCACCTGCTGCGGACCATCGGGCGTTCCGGTCAGCACGATCTGTTCCGCGCGACGCGGCTCTGGTCCACCGAAATAGATGCTCTCCTCGATGCTCATCGTCGCGCCGCCCGCGCGCAACCGCCAGCCCTGGCCCGAAGCCAGGCGGAGCAACGCCCCTTCCCCATCCTGCTGGATGCTCGCGGTCACGTTCGGATGCAGATGAAACCGGAGTGTGAACGGCTGCGGCTGGTCGGCCTCGATACTGTCCTCGCCACGCAGATCATCGCCGCTCTCGGCAAGATAAAGGCGGCGGCGATGCACGACGCCCAGCACCTTCTGCCAGCCGTCGTGGCTGGCTTCGATCCAGTGTGCCCCGTTCGCTTCCTGGCGTTGCACCTCGACGTGGGCGGGACGTCGCCCAAGCCCCTGATCGATCAGCTCCGACGAGGACACATCGGCGACGACAACGGTGGAATGGGCGGCTGTGTTGCGCAAGGCGTCGCGCCAGCCGCTCGATGCGGCCGGTGCGGCGCCGCAATTCACGATCAAACGATCACGCCCGACGGAGAATTCGAATGACAATGTACCGGCATGCGCAAAACGGTCGGTGCCTGGGCCGGGAGGCTGGCCGGCATCGACGATCACCAGCGACCGGCCAGCAGCGAGCCGGTGAAACCCTGCCCCCGCGAGGGCCAAGGCGCTTCGGCCGGTGCGACCTGCCTGGCTCAGCACAAGGTCGATCAGATTCGGCCAGTCCTCGCTCGTGCCGTTGAACAGCGCGAGGCCGCCGTCGCCATGGCGCAAGGCCCGCAACCCGATGGCAAGCCGCTCGATGGCGCCGGGCAACTGCGGCGGCACCTCCGCCCGGGCGAGCTGCAGCAAGGCGCGGATTTCGGCAAGATCCTGCAAAACCGAGAAGTGAACGGAAGGGCTCCGCTCGACATGCGACCCATCGGGAAGGATCTGGCGTTCGAGTTCGGGGACGAGGAAGCGAAGAGCCCGCTGCATGAAGCCACCATGCTCCGGCAGCGCCACCGCCGCAGCGATCAGCCCCTTGATGGCGGTGAAGGCTCTCGCATCCCGCGCTTCCGCCGGCAGGTTTGCCGACAGCATTCTGGCCTCCGCTACGAGACGGGACATCAGCATCTGGCGAAAATCGTCGTCAGCCGAGGCGGCAAAGAAGTCGTAATGGCCCAGCCAGGCGGCGATCCGCGCGCCGGCAACCTCCGGCGCCTCAGCCAGCGGCGGCAAGGTTTCGCAGCGGATCCAGTCGGCGATCAACGCCCGCGCGCGGGTGCGCGCCGCGTCGGTTCCCAATGCCCGCAGATCGCGCAGCCAGGAAAATCCCTGGATATGGGCGATAAACACCGGGGAGCCGTCATTCTCGTGGAAAAGTCCGGGGCGGAGGGGGCGCACGACATTCTGGTATTCGATCTCGCCCTTGATGATCCGCGCACCACGCGCCGGTTCGCCAGGCCAGGGATCGCGGAGCGCGACCGAGGGCGCATCAGGCACATGGCCTCCGCGCAAAGTCGCGAGCCGGGCAACCCACTGTCTCGCGCCGCGCATCATTCCCTCCGCTTCAATCACTTGCCCCCAAGGCTGCGATTGCGGCCGCATAGTCCGGCTTGCCGAAGATCGCACTGCCGGCGATCAGCACGTCCGCGCCTGCGTTCAGGGCGCGAGGGGCGGAGGCGGGATCTATGCCGCCATCGGTCTCGATACGGATGTCGCGTCCGGACTCCGTGATCATGCGGCGGAGTTCGGCAATCTTGGACAATTGGCTGTCGAGGAAGGACTGGCCGCCAAAACCTGGATTGACGGTCATGACATTGATGATGTCCACGAGATCCAGCACATGCCGCACCGACTCGGCCGGCGTTGCCGGGTTGATGGCAACCCCAGCCTTGAGACCGAGATCGCGGATCGTTTGCAGGGAACGGTGCAGATGCGGCCCGGCCTCGACATGAACGCTCACATGATCGGCGCCGGCTTTCGCAAAATCGGCGAGATAGGGATCTGCCGGCGCGATCATCAGGTGAACATCGAACGCCAGCCGGGTATGCGGGCGCAACGCCTTCAGCACCAGCGCGCCAAAACTGATATTCGGCACGAAATGGCCGTCCATCACGTCGAGATGCAGCCAGTGAGCGCCGGCACGCTCGACGGCGGCGACTTCCTCGCGGAGCCGTCCGAAATCAGCGGCGAGCAGACTCGGGGCGATAATCGGCGAAGGACGGGACGTTGCACTCATGGATTGCAATGTAGCCAGGAGACTCGCTTAACCACAAGCATACGCGTCACCGCCGCGCGCAAGTTTATTCTGTCGGGAAGGAATCGGACGGTGCAAGCGACTTGATCAGGTCAAACATGCGCTTGCGCACCGTAGGTTCGGTGATCCGGTAGTAGGCGCGAACCAGTTCCAGTGTCTCGCGCTTGGTCATCTGGTCATCGAGCCCGACGCCGAACGGTTCCTGAGCCTCGGACAGGCCGTTGTTGCGGCCGCGCGGGCCGGACATCGGCATCTCGTTCATCCCCTCCGGCATATCGTCGAAGAAGAAGCTGATCGGCACATCGAGAACGCGGGAGATGTCGAACAGGCGGGACGCGCCGACCCGGTTCACCCCACGCTCGTATTTCTGGACCTGCTGGAACGTCAGCCCGAGCGCATCGCCCAGCTTTTCCTGTGACATGCCGAGCAGCGTCCGCCGAAGCCGGATCCGGGACCCGACATGCACATCGATCGGGCTGGGCCGGCCATCCCGGTCACTGCGATCGTTGGTGTCACCACCGTTTGAACTCATTTCCTATTCCTCAGCGGCACCAACCGGCCCCGCAAACGGTCGCGATCTGCGCCGCCGGGGATATGAAGATGACGCCTGTCTGTTTTGCATCGGCAGCTCCGATAGCGCACCGCAAGAAAAACATCATGCCTTCACAAGCTTCAAAACCGGTTAAGATACAAAAATTAAGAAAATATCTAGATGGCTGAACCTCGCTACCAGAGGTCGGCACCACTATCCGTCAACCACTATCTACAATAGTGGTCACGCCTCAAATACACAAGCTTGAATTATTTTTAAGACAGTGAGACCAGACGCATCTCATGTCACGGTGATCGATACGATCAGGCAAACCAGACCTAAAACCAACGCGTAAAAGCCAAGGGTTCCCGCCAGAGTGACGCCGAAACGGCTGAACGGTGTCGGCGTGAGCGCAACCGGGAGTTTATGAACCAGAACGCCTGCCCGATCGAGCCCCAACGTCGCCTCGACTCGGCCATGCGGTCCGATCACCGCGGAAATTCCGGAATTGGTGTCGACCACGAGCGGCAATCCCTCTTCCACCGCGCGCAACCGCGTGGTGGCGAAATCCTGATACGGGCCGGTCGTATCGCCGAACCAGGCATTGTCGCTGATATTCAGCAGCCAGGCGGGACGGTCGCGGGGATCGACGACCATGCCCGAGAATATCGACTCGTAGCAGATCATTGGCCCTACCGGCGGAAGGCCTGGAACATGCAGCGTGCGCGGACCGGGACCAGGCGTGAACCCGCCACCGGGCGTCACCTTCAGCGGCAACCAGCCCGGCGTGTATTCACCGAACGGAACAAGCTTCCACTTGTCGTACCATGCGACGGAAGGGCCATTCCCTTTCACCGCGACCAGCGAGTTGCGCATGCTCCCGTCGGCAGCAAGACGGAACGAACCGGCGAGTATTGGCGTATCGCCAGCGATTGCGGCAATCGCCGAACGGGCGGCGGCATCGGTCTGAAGCAAGGCGGGACTCGCCGTTTCCGGCCAGATGACGATGTCGTTGCCCTTGCCGGCCTTGGCGAGGGCCTCGCCCGTCAGGGCCAGATCGCGCTGCCAGCGCGCCTGGAGTGCTGATTGCGTGAAACTGCCCGGCACCGCGAAATCTGGCTGAAGCATCGCGACCGTATATGGGCTGGACGGTGCGGGGCCTGCAGCGGTGCGCGCGAATCCGTAGCCCGCCCAGAGCGCGAGCAGAACGGCGCTGCCGATCCAGCCCCGCCGGCCGACATAGGGAAGCCCCGCGGCAATGGCTGTCAGCAGGGTGAGCAGAAAAATGCCGCCAATCGCCGCCGGCTGGATCATCGCGAGGCCGAGATGGCCGGGAAACGCCCAATCGGCACCCCAGTAATTCCAGGGAAAACCGGTGACGAGAAACTCCTGGGCCAGGTTCGACAGTACCAGCGCGCCCGCGAACAGCAGCACGGCGGACAATCGCCCCGCCCGGTTGACGGGTCGTATGGCAAAGACGGCGAGTGCTGGCAGGATCATGTACAGCGCCGTCGCGACGGCGATTGCCGGGGCGGCAATCGGAATCGCCCACCAGAAATCCGATGCCATGATCAGCATCGGTTCGGTGACCCAGAACAATCCCAGCAGGTTGAAGCCAAATCCGAAACACCAGCCGAGCCACGCGGCGCAGCGCCATCCGCCCGACCGTGAGAGGCGCGCCAGCAGCGCCGGCACCACAAACCATAGCACCGGCAGGAGGTAGAAAGGGGGCAGCGCGACGGCCGCAAGCAAACCCAGCGCAAAACACTGCCAGGCATCGCCGCGCAGCCGTGCCGGCATGCGGGCGGCAAGTCGGTCGATGGAGGTCATGTCCGATGGTTCCTAGACGAGATCGGTACAGCCGAGGGTTGCCATGACCACGGCGAGATCGGGTGCCGTCGGGTGATCGGGGGACGCAACCGTTTCATCCTGGGGACGAACAATCTGCAACGTCTTCAGCCCCGCGGCAGAGGCGGCGGCGAGTTCGGCCGCGATATCGGACAGAAACAGGGCCTGCGCCGGCGCGAGGGACAGCGCCCGGGCGATCGCCGCATAGCTGGCGACTTCACGCTTGCCGCCCATGCGGGTATCAAAAAACCGCTCGAACAGCCCCGTCAGATCGCCGTCCGCGGTATGGCTGAGCAAGAGACGCTGGGCCTCCTCCGACCCGGAGGAGTAGACGGCAAGCCGCCCACCGCCCGCGTGCCATGCGCGCAATGCCGGCGCCACGTCCGGGTAGAGTTGGCCCGTCAAGTCGCCGGCAGCGAAACCTTCAGCCCAGATCCGTCCCTGGATCAGCTTGAGCGGCCCGATCTTGGCATCGCGCTCCATCAAGGCGAGCAGCGTTGCTACCGGCGGCGCTCCAGGGGCGATCGCGTCGAGTTCAGCGAGAGCCGTGGCGATATCCGGCTCCGCCGCATGAGCAGCGACGAAACTGGCTAGTCGGTCGCGCGCATAGGGAAACAGCACGTTGTGGACGAAGCTGATAGGCGCGATCGTGCCCTCGATGTCGAGAAGCAGGAGTTCGGGTCTGATGGTCACGAACGATCGACCGGCTCAGGCTGCGACCGGGAAGCGCGCGCTGATCTCGTCGCCGGTAAAATGCGCCACCCAGCCGGACGTGTCGGTGAAGATGCGCAATGCAATGAAATCCGGTGCAGACCCGGCATCGAACCAATGCCGGGTGTTCGCCGGCACCGATATCAGGTCGCCCTCCGCGCAATGAGCATCGTAGACTCGGCCATCGACATGCATGACGAAATGGCCTGAGCCACGCACGAAAAACCGGACCTCATCCTCGGTATGGATGTGCTCGCTGAGGAACTTGTCGCGCAGAACCGCGGCCTGTGGATGGTCCGGCGTCATCTTGATGACATCTGCGGACCCCGCTCCGGTCTCCCCCATAAGGCGATCCAGATAGGGGCGGTAGGCTTGCAGGATTTCCTCCGGCGAAGCCTCCGGCGCCAGCACGACAGGACTTGCCCAGCGTTCGAACCGCACCCCGATCGCCTTGAGTTCGGACGCGATCTCCACCGCATCCGAAGTGGCGACCAGAGGCGTGTCTCCGGCGGTTTCGTTGAAGATCTTCAGTGTGCTCATCTGATCCGTCTCCGTTCACATTCACAGGACAGCAGGAATTCAAGCGCTTCCAGACGCCAGAAGCTGCGCTCGACGTCTTCGCCCCAGGCATAAACGCCATGACCGCGAAGGACATATCCGATCGGCGCAGCCTGAAGCGCAGGGGCAATCGTTGCGGCCAGCCGCCGCATGTCCTGGTCATTCTCGAATACCGGGAGCAAAGCCTTCGTCTGGTGCGTTGCGATTCCCGGAAACGCCTTGAGGATCTCGTAACCCTCGAACTGGATTGCAGGGGCCGAATCGGTCAGGGACAGCGCCGTCGCTGCCACCGAATGGCCGTGCAGCACTGCGCCGACGCCAGGAAACTGCTCGTAAATCTGGCAATGGAGCAAGGTTTCCGCACTGGGGCGGTCTCCGGCGCGGAGGGGGGCTCCGTCCATCCCGACCTCGATAATATCGTCGCTCGCGAGCCGTCCCTTGTGAACGCCACTGCGGGTAATGGCGATCCGCCCGGCGCCGAGACGCGCGGAGAGATTGCCCGACGAGGCGGGAACCCATCCTTTCCGGTCCATGCGGGCACCGATGGCGACGAGTTCGCCGGCGCGCGACGCCAGCTCAGCCCCGGTATCCGCTTGAATGGCGGCTGGCATTGCGCTCATTCAGCTCGATCCGGCTCAGTGACGGGCGTTGTTTGCGGTATCGGCGACGCGGGCGTCGTCGGGGCTCGCCCCCGGGGCCGGAATTTGTTCCGGCGCGGCAGTGCCGGCCTTTTCAGCCGTTGCCGGCTTCGCCGCATCGGCATCGTTCATGTTCTGCTTGAACGACTTGATGCCCTTGCCAAGCTCGCCCATCAGATTGCCGACGCGCGACCCGCCGAACAGCAATGCGATCACGGCGATGACGATGAGCCAGTGAACAGGCGAATCGAATCCCATCGGTTCGGCCTCAGACCTTGCTCTGCTCGGCCTTTTTCTCGGCGCTGGCTTCCGGCCCCTTGGCATGCTGCTCGAGCATGGAGGCATCCTTTGACGGCTGGTCGTCGGCGATATTGTTCTTGAACGCCTTCATGCCCTTGCCGAGTTCACCCATGAGGTTGCCCACCCGGCCGGTTCCGAACAGGAGCAACACCACCGCGAGAACGATGAGCCAATGCCAGATGCTCAAACCACCCATAATCTGTATCCTTCCTCACTATAGCGATCCCCGCCTCTGGGGGGCTGGCCCGATCTGGCCGGCCCGACGAATGGCGGATGACAGATCGGTGGAGATGACTCGCCCGGAGCTATCGGTATCCGTCCATAATATGAATACTCCAAACGCCCAGCCTCGCCAATGGCCGGCTGGTCACCGATTCGTGGCCCTCCCGCAAAAACGAAAACGGAGCCGGCGACTGCCGGCTCCGTCACCCAGGCGGGATGTTATCGTCGGTCAGGCCTTCGCGCCGATCGGCAGGATTTCCTTGCCATGAGCGCCGTTGATCACGCCAGCGGCGCCCAGATAGAACGCGAGCACCGCCGTGATGAGGCCGAGATATCCACCGAACTGGCCAAGCGCGGGAGCCCCGAGAAGGTCATTGAGGCCAAGCAGCACGAAGGTTGCAACCAGGAAGCCGAAGATCAGCTGCAGCGCCTTGTTCAGGGCAAAGGTGCCGATGAACATGACAAAGCTGAAGGCACCCCAGACCAGCAGATACCAGCCGACCATGGGACCCGGCACACCTTTGGCGAAGAATTCGACGAACAGGCCAAAGGACCACCAGAAGGCGCCGTACGAGGTGAACGCCACAAATCCAAAAGTGTTGCCAACTTTCATCTCGCCCAACCCGGCAACGAGCTGTGCCGTGCCGCCGAAAGCGAATGCCATGGCGAGAACCATGCCAAGACCAGCCCCGGGCAGCAGTCCGGCGTTGATCATCGACAGCAGCCATGTGGTGAGCGCGAAACCGAACAGTCCCAGTGGTGCCGGGTTGAAGGTGTTCATGTCATCTCCCTTAGAATTTTTCAGCTGATCATTGGTTGACGGAGGCATCCGCCATCGAGCGTCGCTCCATATTCCAATTACCAGCTTTTCACGTTCAGGCAAACGAACCGCACCCGGATCAAACTCCGGTGCACCGGGACGGATCAGTCACCATGCCCGAAGCCGAGGAAGCCGGCATTCGGATCGGGCCGGCCGGCATCATGCGCGACCTGCCCGGCTGGATATGCCGGACGGCCCGCAGCCTTGACCATCATTGAGGATTTCGGGATTCCATGAACCTTGGAACGGGTCGGCGCCTTGGTCGCAGGCTGCGCAAAAGACGGCCCTGTCGCGATCGTCGAGGCGGGCACCTCTTCTGCCCGCGCCGACAGCAGCATGAAGGTTATGCGGTTTCGGTTCAGCTCAACCGAAAGTTCGATCGGCGTCTCACCCAGCGCATTGCGGGCCGCAAGATTGGCGCCGCGACTCACCGCAGCACGCGCTTGGGCGTAGTCGCCGTGATTGATCGCCTTGAACAGCAGCGTGGTCGGATCGCCGCCCGCATCGGTGACCGGGCCGGCCGAAATATTGCCGGCCGAAGAGGCGCCTGGCAGTCCGGGCGGGGCTTCGGTTGGCGCTTCATGGCGTGGCTGGGGAATGCCGCCGATTGGCCCCAGGCCATTGCCCGGACCGGCACCGGCCATTTGGGCATTCGCAGGAACGATGCTGATGATGCTGCCAAGCAGGGTCGCAAGTCCGAGACAACGCAGCTTTGATCGAAAGGTCATGGCAGGCAAGGTTCCCTGGCGGACAGTCCGCCTGTCTGGTTGAGGGCACGGACGATACAGTTGACACTCCGATCGCCCCTGTATCGGCTCAGATGTTCCGCGTCCGCCGTCTCTGGCTGGAATACCGACGCGGATAAATGGACTTCGTCATTGGCGTGACCCGCAATCTGTCCAGGCCCGACATCAAGCGACGCAACTCGTCCAGATAATACCCGATCAGCGATTCAGAAACCAGAAGCCCGCGTTGAGATAGGTCGCGAACAGGCACCACGCGAGATAAGGCACCATCATCGCCGCGGCGAGACGGCTGATGGGCCGGAAGGCGGCAATCGTCGCAACGACCAGTGCATCGAGCGCGCATATGACGACCAGGGCGACATCCGGCCGGTGAAGGCCGAAAAAGACCGGCGACCAGAGAGCATTGGCGGCGAGTTGCCATCCCCAGAGGCTGAGCGCGCGGCGCTGCCGTGTCGGGATGTCCGGGCTGCGCCAGACAACCCACGCCGCGATCGCCATGTCGAGGTAAAGCACCGTCCAGGCAGGGCCGAATACCCAATCCGGCGGCGTGCCCGGCGGATGCGGCAACACGCCATACCAGCTTTGGATGTTCGGAACGGTCACCGATCCGCCGACAGCGCCCGCCAGGAGCGCCAGCGCAAGAAAGCCCAGCAGCGCCCGGATCTGGGCGCTGGACATGCGGTGCCGTTCGGGGCGCTCTGGCAAACGGAAGACACATACTCCTTCAGACATCAAATTAGGCAAAACAGGTGCTGGTGAAAAGGGACGGATTCCGGATTTCCGGACCGGCCACCATGCTCAAACGTCGGGTGCCTTGGCGCCTCGTGCATCGGCCAGGACATCCAACGCCGATGCGCCACCACGCCGCGACATTGCCTCCAGTTGTCGATAGGCTGCAAGCACCGCCACGCCAAGGTCGGTCAATTGCGCGCCGCCACCCGCGACCCCGCCCTTCGCCGCATGGATCAGCGGGGCGCGGAACGTGGCGTTCATCGATTCGGCGAGTTGCCAGGCCCGCTTGTAGCTCATGCCCATACGCCGGCCGGCTGCCGCGATCGAGCCCGTCTCCTGGATGAACGCGAGCAAGTCGGCACGGCCAGGCCCAAGCAAAAGATCCCTACCCTGCACAACGCGAATGCGTAAGCTGAGCGGGGGAATTCCGGTTTCGGTCTCCATCCCTCCGGTTCAAACACAAAACATCATCGATTTCGATATGACGAATTGACGATATCGCCAATTGAACATATCGATTGCCCGAAGGTGGCACGGTCCGCACAAGGAGACTCCCCAATGATATTGTCCAGAAGAGCGTTCGCGAGGCTCGCAGGCGCTGTCGCACTCGCCCCCATGACGGCGGAGGCTGCCGGCAAGTCCGCCACGATCGCGTATGCGGGCTCGATGGGCCTTTTGATGGACCGCGGCCTGGGCCCCGCATTCCAGACCCAGTCCGGTGACCAGTTCCGCGGCATCGGACGGGGCGCGTTCGGCCTCGCGCATCTCATCGCGGCGAAAACGCTCCAGGTGGACGCGTTCATCTCGATCACGCGCGGCCCGATCGAGATCTTGCAGACAGCGGGGCTGGTCAGCCACGCCGTTCCGGTGGCGAGCACCGCGATGGTGTTGGCATGGTCGCCCCATTCGCGCTTCCACAAGGATTTCGAGGCCGCGGATGCCGGCGCGCACTGGTTCGACATCCTCGAAAAACCCGGTCTGCGCTTCGGCCGCACCGACCCGCGCACCGATCCGCAAGGCCGCAACGTGCTGTTCACGTTCGATCTTGCCCAGCGTTACTACCAGAAGCCGGACCTGATCCGGCGCGTGCTCGGCACGCCGGTGAACCCTGCGCAGATCTTCCCCGAACCCTCCTTGCTCTCGCGGATCGACAGCGGCGCGGTCGACGCCACGATCGGCTATGAAAGTGCAGTGAAGTCGCTCAAGCTGCCGTTTCTTGCCCTGCCCCGACAGATCAATCTCAGCGATCCATCGATGGTGGCAGAATGGTATTCCCGCGCCGCGGTCACGCTCAGGGTGAAGGGCCACAGGCAGACCTTGCACACGCAGCCGCTCGTCTTCTATGCCTGCGTGCCGCGCAACGCCCGGAATCCCGAGGCGGGACGGGCTTTCGTTTCACTGCTGCAAAGCCGCAAGGGACAGGAACTGTTCGCACGATACGGCTACAATCCGCCACTGGGCGGACCGGTCTGACCGGAGCGCTTCCCGGAACCCTGCTGCGCGGCTTCGTGCTGCTGCTGCTGGCGGCGCCATTCGTCGGCCTTTTCATGATGACCGACTGGCGCCATTTCGGCCTCTCCGGGGCCGATGGCAGGTCTCTGATCGTCTCGCTGTCTTATGGGCTCGCGGCTCTGGCCGTCATAGCACTGCTCGGCACGCCGCTGGCCCACTGGCTTGCCGCCGGCAAGGGACGGGCGCGAGATGCCGCGCAACTGTTCCTGCTGCTGCCACTGCTGACCCCGCCGCTCGCCCTCGGCATCCTGCTCGCCGCGTTCTACGGCCCGATCGGTCCGGTGGGCACCCTGCTCGAACGCTTCGGCGGGATCATCACCAACAATCCCCCGGCGCTGCTGATCGCGGGGATCTATGCCGGCCTGCCGACCTTTGTCGTCGCGGCGCGCGGCGCGTTCGCCGAAATTCCCGCCGAACTCGCCGAATCGGCTCTTACCCTCGGCGTGTCCCGCCGACAGATCTTCCGCCATATCACCCTGCCGATGGCGCGCGACGGGCTTGGCGCCGCCCTGGCGCTGGCCTGGGTGCGCGGGGTGGGCGAACTCGGCATCGTGCTGATCTTCGCCTATTTTCCGCAGGGCATGCCCGTGCGCCTTTGGGTGGATCTTGAAGACGGCGGGCTTTCCGCCACGTTCCCGCTGCTCTGGGTGTTCCTGTTCGCCGCCCTGCCATTGCCGCTCTGGCTGCTCCGGCGAGGCTCGAAACGCTGAGGATGACGCTGATGAAACGGCCGGTTCTGCTTGCACTTGCGCTGATGGCCCTGACCAAAACCGCGCGCGCCGACGGATTTTCACTGCACACGACGGCGTTTCGCGATGGCGGGACCATTCCGGCCGCCCAGGTCTTCAACCGCCTCGGCTGTACGGGTAACGATATCAGCCCCGCCCTCGCCTGGAGCGGCGCGCCGGCGGGCACACGCAGCTATGCCGTCACGCTGTTCGATCCCGATGCCCGGCGAGGCAAGGGTTATTGGCACTGGATCGTGGCGAACA
This sequence comes from Acidiphilium sp. C61, assembly GCF_905116885.1. Classification (NCBI taxonomy): domain Bacteria; kingdom Pseudomonadati; phylum Pseudomonadota; class Alphaproteobacteria; order Acetobacterales; family Acidocellaceae; genus Acidiphilium; species Acidiphilium sp. C61. The sequence goes on from NZ_CAJHNI010000005.1 coordinate 1,035,891, forward strand.
TTCCGGCGCGCGTCACGTCATTGCCAGAGGGTTCCGGGAGCCGGCGCAACGCGCTGCCGCGCGGCACCGTTCAAGGCAACGGCAGCGGCAACATCCATGGCTACCAGGGCCCCTGCCCGCCCGTCGGCGACCCGCCGCATCACTACCATCTAACGGTCTATGCGTTGCGAATCGCCCGGCTGCCGGCAGCGGCGCTGGCGTCCCATGCTGCGCTCCGCCGGGCGCTGGCGCAGGATGCGCTGGCCAGCGCCACGATCACGGGGCTTTACGGCCGCCCGGCCAGGTGACCGGGCGGCTTCAAACCAATCAGAACGCGGCGTCCTCAAATTCCATCATGGTCGCAGCGCCCGACCGGATCGCGGCGAGCAGCGCGCCGGTCTGCGGCAGAAGACGCTCCATGAAGAATTTCGCGGTCTGCACCTTGGCACGGTAGAACTGCGCGCCCTCGCCGTCATCCCCGGCCTTGGGGGCAGCCACCGCAACCATGCGGGCCCAGACGAAGGCGAGCGACGTAAGGCCGAACAGGCGGAGATAGTCGACCGACGCCGCCCCCACCTCGTCGCGATTGGTCATCGCACCTTCCATGATCACGCCGGTCGCTTCCTGCACATGCTCCAGCGCCTGCGACAGCGCGGGCAGGAACTCGGCGAGCGCGTCGTTATCCTGATGCGCCTCGATGAATTCGAGGACCGGATCGAGGAAGCGGGTGAGCAGCCTGCCGCCATCCTGCGGCAGCTTGCGGCCGACGAGGTCGAGCGCCTGGATGCCGTTGGTGCCCTCGTAGAGCATCGCGATCCGCGCATCGCGCACATACTGCTCGATGCCATGGTCGCGGATATAACCATGGCCGCCATAGGTCTGCACCGCGAGCGAGGCGATCTCGAAGCCGAGATCGGTGAACATCGCCTTGACCACCGGCGTCATCAACGAGGCGAAATCGTCGGCCACCTGCTTCGCGTCGTCGTCATCCGATTTCTCGAGGATTTCCAGCTCCCGCGCGACCCAGCCGGCCAACGCCCGGCAGCCCTCGATATAGGCGCGGCTGGTCAGCAACATCCGCCGCACATCGGGGTGAACGAGGATCGGGTCCGCCTGCTTCTCCGGCGCCTTGGTGCCGGTGAGCGAGCGGCCCTGGATGCGCTCGCGCGCATAGGCCACGGCGTTCTGATACGCGACCTCGGCGATGCCGAGCCCCTGGATGCCGACGGAGAGGCGCTCGGTGTTCATCATCTTGAACATCGCAGCGAGGCCCCTGTGCGGCTCGCCGACCAGCCAGCCGGTCGCGCCGTCGAAGCTCATCGCGCAGGTGGCGGAGCCGTTCAGCCCCATCTTGTGCTCGATCGCGGTGCACTGCATGCCGTTGCGCGGGCCGAGCGTGCCATCCTCGCGCGGCAGGAACTTGGGCACCAGGAACATCGAGATGCCCTTCACCCCGGCCGGCGCGTCCGGCAGGCGGGCGAGAACGAGATGGACGATGTTTTCCGCAAGATCGTGCTCGCCGGCGCTGATGAAGATCTTGTTGCCAGTGATGCTGTAGCTGCCATCATCCTTCGGCACCGCCTTGGTGCGGAGCATGCCGAGATCGGTGCCGCAATGCGGCTCGGTCAGGCACATCGTGCCGGTCCATTTCCCGGAGACGATGTTGGGCAGCCACGCCTTCTTCTGCTCTTCCGACCCCGAATGCTTCAGCGCGACATAGGCGCCGTGGCTCAGCCCGGGGTAGAGGCCGAAGGCGACATTGGCGGAGCAGAACATCTCCTCGACCATCATCGCCGCGGTCAGCGGCATGCCCTGCCCGCCATAATCCGGATCGGAGGAAATCGAGGTCCAGCCGCCCTCGCAGAAGGTGCGGTAGGCCTCGCGATAGCCGCTCGGCGTGCGAACCACGCCGTTTTCATAGGTGCAGCCCTCGCGATCGCCCACCTGGTTCAGCGGGAACAGCACCTCCTCGCTGATCTTCGCGGCCTCCTCCAGCACGCTGTCGATCAGTTCGGGGGTGAAATCCGCATTGCCGGGCAGCTCGGCGATGGTGGTGCTGTCATAGAGCTCGTGCAGGACGAAGCGCATGTCCTTGAGCGGAGCCTTGTAGACGGGCATGTCGTATCTCCCTTGTCTCGGTTCAGTTGCGCAGGGGTTTGCCGGTATCCAGGATATGCTTGATCCGCGCCTGGCTTTCCTTGGTGCGGAACAGGGCCATGAAGGCCTCGCGTTCAAAGTCCTTCACCGCGGCGACCGGCACCTGATCGATCATGTCGGTATCGCCGCCGGTGAGCACGCGCGCAAGATGGGACGATACTGTCACGTCATGCGGCGTCGCGACGCCCTTCTTGCGGAATTCCTCAACCGCCATGCCGAGGGCGACGCGTCCGGACGCACCCGGCAATTGCAGCGTTTCCGGCTCGGCCGGCGCATATCCCGCCACCATGGCGAGCGCCCGGGCCTTGGCATCGGCCAGCACGCGCTCGCGGTTCATGGTGATGCCGTCGCCGGGGCGGAGAAATTTCAGCTCCTTCGCCTCGGCGGCGGAGGTCGCCACCTTCGCGGTCGATACCATCTCGAAGACCTTCGCGACGGCGGGCATCGGACCGCGCGGCGCATCCTTCGCGGTCTGCCAGCGCGCCAGCATGGTGGCACAGCCGCCCCAGCCCGGAACCAGGCCAACACCGACCTCGACAAGCCCCATATAGGTTTCGGCATGGGCCTGAACGGCGTCGCAATGCAGCAGGATCTCGCAGCCGCCGCCCAGCGCCCGGCCGGATGGCGCGCCGACCACCGGGAACGGTGCATCGCGCAGCGCCTGCATCGCCTTCTGCCCCTCCTTCACCGTCCCCTCGATCTTGCCCCACATCCGGAGGTTGGCGGCGAACATGGCGAGGCCGAGATTGGCGCCGACCGAGAAATTCTCCTTGCCAGGCCCGGCGCGCAGGTTCTCGCTGTAGATCACCAGCGCCTTGTGGGATTTCTGCACCAGCGCGATGGTCTTGCCGAGCAGTGCCAGAATGTCGCCATCGATCGAGTTCATGATCGAATGGAACTCGAAGCAGAGCACGCCGTCGCCAATGTCCCACACCGAGGCGGATTTGTTCGTGAGCACCGGCTTGCGGCCGCGCTTCGCATCCTCGAGCAGCAGAACGCCGGGGGCGCGCCCGATCGGCCGGTAGCTGCCATCGGGCATGAAGCGCAGCAGGGCGGCGCCGTCCTCGCGGTAGAACGCGCCCTTGCCGAGTTTGGCGAGCAGCGGCGGGGTCGTCTCGTCGAGATCGGCGAGATGCGATGCAACCCAGTCGGCGCCAAGCCGGTCGATCAGTTCGAACGGACCGTATTTCCACGTGTAGCCCAGCCGCATCGCGGCATCGACGGCGGCGATGTCGTCACCGATCTCGGGGATCAGCGAGGCCGCATAGGCCAGCACGCGGCCGAGCACGCCCCAGGCATAGCGCCCGTATTTCGACTTCGCACCGACGAGTTGCTTGAGATCCTTCTTCGCGTCCTTGACCTCGGCGATGTCGGGGCGGATGGAGGGCCGCCATTCCAGCCGGCCCTGCGCCGCCGCGGCGAGCGAAAGGGTCTCCTTCACGCGATCCTTGCCGCGCCCGCTGGAGCGGTAAAAGCCGCCCTTCCCTTTCTTGCCGGTATAGCCCTCGGCAATCATCGTCCCGAGGAATGGCGCCTCGCGGTTCATCCTGTGGAAGGCGTCGGTCTTCGGCAGCAGGCGGGCGAGCGAGGCATTGACATGCGGACCGAGATCGATGCCGACCAGATCCATCAGCCCGAACACGCCGGTCGAGGGAAAGCCCATCGGCTTGCCCATGATCGCATCCGCTTCCTCGATCTCGATTCCCATCTCCATCGCGAGGATGAGCGCAGTCTGGATCCAGTAGGTGCCGATGCGGTTGGCGATGAAGCCCGGTGTGTCGCGGCAGGGAATCACCGACTTGCCGAGCACGATATCGCAGAATTCGGTAATGCGGGCGATGGCGTCCGCGCTGGTTGCCGGACCAGTGACCAGTTCGAGGAGCCGCATGTAGCGCGGCGGATTGAAGAAATGGGTGATGACGAAATCCGGCCGGAGACTTTCCGGCATGTCCGTCATCAGTTCCGCAAGCGGGATGGTGGAGGTGTTGGACGAGATCACCGAACCTGGCTTTCGCACCTCCGCGAGGCGCCGATAGAGCGCCTGCTTGATGTCGAGCCGTTCGATCACGGCCTCGACGATCCAGTCGCATTCGGCAAGGGCGGCGAAATCGTCCTCGGTATTGCCGGGCACGATCAGCCGCGCGGCGCGGGAGGACATCAACGGCGCCGGCTGTGTGGTCTTCAGCCGCTCGATCGCCCGCCTCGCGATGGCGTTGCGGTCATCCCCTTCCTTCGGCACGATGTCGAGCAGGCGGACCTTGATGCCGGCATTGGCGATCTGGGCGGCAATCGCTGCCCCCATCACGCCGGCGCCGATGACGGCGACGGATTGGATCGCGCCCATCAGAGCGCCTCCAGAACCGTCGCGATGCCCTGGCCGCCGCCGATGCACTGGGTCGCGAGCGCGAATTTGCCGCCTTCGCGCCGGAGCAGTTGCGCCGCCTTGCCGGTAATGCGGGCGCCCGTCGCCCCGAGCGGATGGCCGAGCGCGATGGCGCCGCCATCGAGATTGACGCGCGCCGGATCGAGGCCGAGTTCACCGATGCAGGCGAGCGCCTGAGAGGCAAAGGCCTCGTTGAGTTCAACGACGTCGAGCGCGGAAGCCTCGATGCCGGCGCGGGCGAGCGCCTTGCGCGAGGCCGCGACCGGGCCCATGCCCATGATGTCCGGCGCGCAGCCGGCCACCGCGACCGAGCGGATCCGCGCGAGCGGCGCAAGCCCGTGCTTGGCGGCGTAATCCTCCGAGCAGACCAGCACGGCCGAAGCGCCATCGGTCAGCGGCGAGGAGGTTCCGGCAGTGACGCTACCCTCGGCATCGAAGGCAGGCTTCAGCCCCGCCAAACCCTCACGCGAGGCATCGTGGCGGATGCAGCCATCCTCGGACACCGTTGCGCCGGCCAGCGAAATCGGCACGATCTCGTCCGCGAGCTTCCCCGCTTTCTGCGCCGCCGCCGCCTTGACGTGGCTGGCGAGGGCGAATTCCTCCTGCGCATCGCGCGAGATATGCCAGCGCTTGGCCACGTTCTCGGCCGTCTCGCCCATGCCCATGTAAGCGGCCGGCATCTTGCCATACAGGGTTGGCGACGGCATCGGGTTGAACCCGCCCATCGGCACCCGTGTCATGCTCTCGATGCCGGCGGCGATGAACGCCTCTCCCGCGCCCATCGCGATGGCGCCCGCCGCCATGTGGATCGAATACATCGATGAGCCGCAAAACCGGTTGACCGTAGCGCCGGCAACACTGATCGGCAGGTCCGCCATCAACCCGATCAGGCGGGCCACGTTCAGCCCCTGCTCCGCCTCGGGAAAGGCGCAGCCGACGATCAGGTCCTCGATATCCCCCACCGCGACACCGCTGCGCGCCACGAGTTCCCGGACGACGGCCGCGGCCATCTCGTCGGGCCGGACCCGCGCAAGCCCCCCTTTTCGTGCAAGGGCGAATGGCGAACGTGCATAGGCGGCGATGACGGCGCTGGGCATTGATCTCGGACTCCTGTGCGAGGCTTATTTGGTCGACAGTTTCAGGGCATTTTCCGACTGCCGCTCGATATCGGCCAGCTCGGCCAGGCTCTGCTCGAGTGCCGCGCGCTGTTCCTGAAGCTTGGCGATGCGCTTGCGCACGGCCGCGAGAAGCTGACGCAACTGCGCGTGCTGTGTCGGATCGACGTCGTAGAGATCGAGGTAGTCCTTGATCTCGCGTAACGAAAAACCAAGCCGCTTGCCGCGCAGAATCAGCATCAGCCGGGCACGGTCACGCGAGGTGTAGACCCGGGTGGTTCCAGCGCGGCTGGGATTTACCAACCCCTTGTCTTCGTAGAAGCGGATGGTGCGCGCCGTCACGCCAAGCTGACGGGCCAACTGGCTGACCGAGTAAAGCGCATCCCCCTGCTGGCCGGCGGCCTCGTCCTCACGTTGATGACGTTCATGCAACGCGGCCATAGCCGGTCCAGTGGTAGTTCGTGAGGTCATTGATCGTCCTGTCGAATGATGAACGGCGGTCGCGGACAATACCATGAATGACCCGTTTCCATCTTTAACGATAACCGAATAATCATTACGTATAGGGCATGCTCTATACGATGTCGAGCAATTGTAAGCTGCTCACAAGCAAAAAAACGCCCTCATCCCGGTAAAATTTCGGCCATTCGTGCTACACAGCGCACGATACGATCGCAGAATGAACAATCAGATCACGAAAATGTCAGAATGGCCGGTCGCATGAAAGTTGGCAGCAATTGGCAGGAGAACTGACCATCACATGCATTGCCATCTTGCCGTGAGCGCACGATTCGGTATTGCGCCGCACCAAGCCGCCGCCTTTCTCCGGCCACCCCGCATGACCGGACAATGCGCCTGAGCGGCATGCATGCATTCGGGAGGCCCGACCTGCGGGCGTCGGGCGAGGCCTGCGGAACCCCGGAAAGGATGGGGCGCTCAACAAAAAAACGGGGCCCCGGAGGGCCCCGTCTCATAACCAAACCAGAACGGTAGGTTCAGACCGCCTTGAGGTTGGTAGCGGCTGCCTTGCCGCGTTCCTGAGTGACCTCGTAGGAAATCTTCTGGCCTTCATTGAGGCCCCGCATGCCGGCCGCCTGAACCGCCGTGATGTGAACAAAAACATCCTTGCCGCCATCCTGCGGCACGATAAAGCCGAAGCCCTTCGTGGTGTTAAACCACTTGACAGTGCCGATCGCCATTGTCGCGTCGTCGCTCCTAAGACAGACCCACCGTGCGACCGCCGCACGGCTCCAGAGGGACAACCGGGTTTTGGACGTCTTGGCCGTACGGAAACCCGTCTCGTGCAACAAGGCAAGCCAAAGTCGATTGCACGATTAATGACGCAGAAACCACCGGAACTGTCAACGCGAATAAATTCTCCGACGCCGGTTTTAAGCAAGATTTCGCAAAACAGCCGTTCAAATTCGATAAAACGCATAAGAGCCGCCTGCGATTGCCTTTCCGCACGCAGCGCGGAATAGTCTGGCGAACAAATCACGGGGGGATCGATACATGACGAACGCCACTGTTTTCGAGACGATTTCGATACAGAAATGTTTTGGCGGCGTGCAAGGCGTCTATCGGCACCAGGCAAAGGCGACCGGATGTTCGATGCGTTTCGCCGTTTTCATGCCGCCTCAGGCTCAAATCGGGAAGGTTCCGGCACTTTATTACCTGGCTGGCCTGACATGCACGGAAGAAAATTTCACGGTGAAGGCTGGCGCGCAGCGCGTTGCCGCGGAGCTTGGAATCGCCCTGATCGCGCCGGACACTTCGCCGCGCGGCCTTGGCTATCCGGGCGAGTCGGACGCCTATGATTTTGGTGTCGGCGCCGGGTTTTATGTCGACGCCACCGAGACGCCATGGCGGAATGGCTACAGGATGTATTCCTACATCGCGGACGAGCTGCCGGCATTGATCAACGCCGCATTTCCGGTCGATGCCGCTCGGGTCGGCATTTTCGGCCATTCGATGGGCGGCCATGGCGCCCTCACGATCGCACTCAAGAACCCGGAGCGCTATCGGTCCGTTTCAGCATTCGCGCCGATCGTATCGCCGATGCGTTGCCCCTGGGGAGAAAAGGCGCTGACCGGATATCTAGGAGCCGACCGCAAGGCCTGGCGCGATTACGATGCAACCGCGCTGATCGAGGACCGCGGCTGGGGCGGCCCGGCCATCCTGGTTGACCAGGGCACGGCGGATCCATTTCTTGAACGCGAACTCAAACCTGAATTGCTGCGGGAGGCCTGCTCGGCAAGGGGTGTAGCGCTCGAACTCCGCATGCAAGACGGGTACGACCATTCGTATTTCTTTATTTCGACTTTCGTCGAGGATCATCTCAGACATCACGCCCGTCATCTCTGACGGGTGCTGGCTGCCGGGCCTCTGATCAGACGGTCAGTATCCTGCGGAGCAATTCGACGTCCTCGGCGAAATCGGGGTCAGCGTCGATCAGTTCGGTAACCTTCGCCACCGCATGCATCACCGTTGTGTGGTCACGGTTGCCGAACTTCCGGCCGATCTCCGGGAGGCTGCGACTGGTCAGCTGCTTGGCAAGATACATCGCGATCTGCCGCGGGCGGGCGATGTTCCGCGCCCGGCGCGCCGACGACATTTCGCTGATCCTTATATTGTAGTGCTCGGCGACCTGTTTCTGGATTTCCTCAATCGTGATCTTGCGGTCGTAGGCGCGCAGGAGATCGTGCAGCACCTCGTGCGCGGTTTCCAGGGTGACCTGACGCTCGAACAGATTGGCATGCGCGATCAGCCGGTTCAGCGCGCCCTCGAGTTCCCGGACATTCGCGGTAATCTTTTGCGCAAGGAACTCCATCACCCGGCCGGGCACATTCACCCCCGCGCGGGCAGCCTTCGCCTCGAGGATGGCCAGCCGGAGTTCGTAGGTTGTCGCATGGACATCGGCGACCATGCCGCAGCCAAGCCGGGTGCGGAGCCGATCCTCGATCCCGGACAGGTCGGAAGGCGACTTGTCGGCGGAGACGATGATCTGCTTCCCGGAATCGACCAGCGCGTTGAAAGTATGGAAAAATTCTTCCTGCGTTCCGTCCTTGCCGATCAGGAATTGCAGATCGTCCACCATCAGGACATCGACGCTGCGCAACTCGTTCTTGAACTCGATCGTCGATTGCCGCCTGAGGGCACTGACGAATTTGTGCATGAACTTCTCGGCCGACATGTAAGCGACCGTCACGTTGTCCGAGCGCTGGGAGAGTTCCCATGCGATCGCGTGCATCAGATGGGTCTTGCCGAGCCCGACGCCGCCATACAGGAACAGCGGGTTGAAACCGGGCGTGGCATGTCCATCCGCAACCCGCCTCGCGCAGGCATACGCAAACTCGTTCGGCTTGCCGACCACGAACGTATCGAAAGTGAACCGGGGATCGAGCGGCGCGCTCATGTCCTGCCGGTCCTCGATCTCGCGGCGGGCGGCGGGCGGCTTTGCGGCCGCGCCCTTCACCTCGGCCTCGGCCAGATCGGGCGCGCGCTCGCTCATTCCCACCGGCTTCGTGCGGATATCGACGCGGCGCACCGCGGGATTTTCGGCCTGCCAGAAGGACGTCAGCAAACTGCCATATTCCTTGTTGACCCAGTCGCGCAGGAAGCGCGTGGGCAGCATGACGGTCACCTCATCGCCATCAAGCCCATGCAGAACGGCCTGACGTAGCCAGTTGCGATACTCGACCTCGCCGATCTCTTCCTGCAGGCGTCCCCGGACACGACTCCACTGGCTGGCCAGTTCATCCTGGCCAGCATCGCCGCGCGAACGCCCCGAAGACCGGGCTTCGCCCCCCTGATCCTGCCAAACCTGCGTGCTCAAGTGCCGCTCCCGTCCTGACTTCATCCCTGCACGACCGCATGACCGGCCTGCTATTCGGCCGCAAGAACCCGTATCCGCAATCAATGGTTGAACAAACCATCAAACGGATCAGTCATCGTCATCCATTCGTCATCCTGTGACCTGAAACTAGGCCAAACCCAGCGCCCTGCGCAAGACCCTATCGATTTGATTTTCTGCTGATATAATGTGCATCTTTAAATAATTGCCCATTAAATCAGGAGATTGATGAAGCCATTTGAAATCTGGCCGCATCACTCCCCGATAAAATCGCCAAAACGTCTTGCAATTAACGGTTGCAGTATACGTTGACGCGCTGTTGCGAAATACGATCAGCTAAACAATTCTGATCCGGGCGACAAACGCGTCCGAAAACGACAATTGGTAGACGAGATCAGCGACTTGTTTCATTCGCTGAGCGCATCACCGATTGCCGTTTAAGAGGAACAAGCTTGACTGGGCGAACTAGCCCAGCCAAAGCAATGGCTTGGTTTAAAGCCAATCAAGCGCTGACGATGTGAATTCGTCCGAAACAGACGAAACCCAGGCCCAGCCTCAGACGGGAGCAGAGAGCGCCTTCACGCGCGCCGACAGCCGGGACAGTTTCCGGGACACCGTGTTGGCCTTCAGAACGCCCTTCGTCACCGCACGCTGCAGTTCCGGCTGAGCGACCACGAACGCCGCACGCGCTTCCGCGTGATTACCCGACGCAAGTGCTTCCTCAACCTTCCGGACGAAGCTGTGCACGCGTGACCGGCGAGCCTTGTTGCGCGCAGTGCGAACAATGGTCTGACGGATGCGCTTCTGTGCCGATGCAATATTGGCCATGGACGAAAGATCTCTTCCAGTAAACGGAGCAAAAACCAACAGGCCGCAGCGCATGGTTGCTGCGGCCCGAAATCACGCATGTTGATATCCCCGGTCGGGTTGGGCGTCAAGCAGGGAAACCGCGCAATCCAGCGTCCGCATTCCGCGTGGCCCGATCACGAGGCGGCGGCAGAAACGCCTGCCCCAGCGGGAGCTGGTGAATAGACCGTTATCCGAACCTGCCGCCTCCATAACGACTTATGCCAGCGCGGCGAACGCCCGATCGAGATCGTCGATCAGGTCGGCGACATCCTCGAGCCCGACGGAGAAACGGATCGTCCCCCCGCCAATCCCGAGACGAGCGCGCTCTTCCGCAGGGATTCGAGAGTGGGTCGTGGTTTCCGGATGTGTGACCATCGATTTGGAATCGCCCAGATTATTTGAAATCGCGATCAGATCGAGCGCGTTCATGAAGCGGAATGCCGCTTCCTTGCCGCCCTCAAGCTCGAAGGTCACGAGCGTCCCCCCGGCGCTCATCTGCCGCTTCGCCAGATCAACCTGTGGATGGTCGGCCCGGAACGGATAGAGCGCCCGCCGCACATGACGCTGGCTTGCGAGGTGATCCGCGATGGTCGCCGCCGATCCTGACGCCTGGCCGACGCGAAGCGCCATCGTTTCAAGCCCCTTGAGGATGACCCAGGCGTTGAACGGCGAAATCGCGGGACCGGTATTGCGGGTGAAGGGCTGAAGCGTGTTCTCGATCCAGGCCTTGCTGCCCAGCACGGCACCACCCAGCACACGGCCCTGGCCATCCATGTGCTTGGTGGCCGAGTAGACAACGACATCGGCGCCGAATTCGAGCGGCCGTTGCAGCAGCGGCGTGGCAAACACGTTGTCCACCACCACAATGGCGCCGGCCTTGTGGGCAAGGTCGGCAACGGCGCGCAGATCGATGATCTCAAGCATCGGATTGGACGGTGTTTCGAGCAGGACCAGCGCCGCACCCGGCGCCAGTGCCGCTTCCCAGGCCGCGAGATCGCCTCCATCGACGAACACGCTCTCAATGCCGTAGCGCGGCAGCAGGGTCGAGACGATCCACGAACAGGAGCCGAACAGCGCCCGCGAAGCGACAACCCGGTCCCCGGCCTTCAGATGGGCGAGCAACGCGGCATTGACCGCGGCCATGCCCGTGGCGGTCGCGCGGCAGGCCTCAGCCCCCTCGATCGCGGCAAGCCTTGCCTCAAGCATGCTCACGGTCGGGTTGCCGAAGCGGGAATACTGATAGTGGGCAATCTCGCCTTTGAACGTGGCTTCCGCCTGTTCTGCGCTATCATAGACGAACCCGGAGGTCAGATAGAGCGCTTCGGCGTTCTCTGCGAAATTGGACCGGATCTGGCCTGCATGAACCAGAGTGGTCGCGGGGCGATAATGTCGTTCTTTCATGATCCGTCTATATCCTCCCCGCGTCGGACGGCAAGCCACAAGCCGGCATCCCCCATGCACTGCACGCGACGAAGGTCAGGCCTGGGACAGAGTTCAGATGGCGCGCCGTGCGCCTCCCGCGGGCAATTCCCTTTGCAGCCAGCGATCCAGCATCGGAATGATCCGCTTTGCCGGCCGAAACCCCTCAGTGACGACCACATACCGCCGATCCCGCCCCCTGGCGGCGACCAGGGTCGGGACGCCGGCGATGCCGGATTTCTGTGTCAGCGCGAAATCCTGCCGTGTCTCCACGCCAAGTTCGTCGGAACAGAGCATTTCCCGGAACGACTCCATGCGAAACCCCTGGCGCGCCGCGATTCCGGCCAGCACCACCGGATCCGTCACATCCTCGTTGCAGAGATAAAAAGAACGTTGGATGCTGGCCAGAAGAGTGAGCGCGTCCTCCGCCGAGCGGCGGCGTGCCGCGACGATGGCACGGCACGCCGGCTCCGTATCGTAGACGAAGGCTGAGCGGTCGAAGAATGCGTCATCGAAGGATTGCCCGGATGCTTTCCGCACCCGTTCCCAGTGCGCGGAAGTCAGGCTTTTCGCAGCGGCATCCATGGGGACACGCATTCCCGGCAGAAGGCCACCGACAACGATGCGGATGCCCAGACGGCGAGAATATCGTGCGCGGATCGCATCGATAACCGGCGCGAACCCCCAACACCATGCGCACATAGGATCAATAAAGTAGACGAGGTCGGCTTCATATACCATATGTCACATTATGTGTATCACCCAGCAGCGTCACATGGGTTGTTTTATAATGATCGGTTTATTATAATGGAAACGAAAATGCAATCGAGCTCAAGTGTAACATGCCACGCCCACGCCTCCTGACTGACGATGACGTTCTCGACCGCGCCATTCCGGTCTTCAGACAAAATGGCTACGCGGGAACCTCGCTCAGGGATCTTACCGAAGCGACGGGTCTCAGCGCGGCGGCGCTGTATCACCGGTATGGCGACAAGGACGGCCTGTTCCGCGCAGCGCTCGAGCGGTATGCCGATGACGGGTTGACCCCCGTTCTCGAACAGCTCGCCGAACGCACTGACCCGATCGCCTCGATCGCTGATTTTCTCGGCCTGATCCGAGATCATTCGCGGGACGATCCGCTGCATCTCGGATGCCTCCTGGTGAACACGGCGATGGATGGCGGCCCGCTGTCCCCGGAGGCCCGGACGATCGTCGGGACGCGCCTCGCCGGGGTTCAGCAGTTTTTCCACGAGCGGCTTGAACATGCGAATTCTGCCGGACTTTTGCCGGCCGGCATGAATACCGCGACGCAAGCCGAGTTGCTGCTGGGGACCGTCGTCGCGTTGCGCACCTTCGCGCGGCTCGACCCTGATCCTGGCCGTCTTGACCGCCTGGTCGAGGATGCAGTGAGCCGGCTCAGGAGACCCGCGCCCGCGGCTGCATGAACAGCAGACACCACCCAAAAAAGCCCGCCGACAGTAACCGCCGGACCTGCGGTGTTTGCTGTGCGGCCTGCCGTCAAGGAGACCCTGAATGCGTGAACCCCTGAAACTTTACGATCTCGCCGGCGCCGACGAGCGCGTGCGCTTCAGCCCCAATTGCTGGCGCACCCGTTTCGCGCTGGCGCACAAGGGTCTGCCTTGCGAGACCGTGGTCTGGCGGTTCATGGAGAAAGACGCCATCGCGTTTTCCGGCCAGGGCAAGGTTCCCGTGCTGGTCGACGGCACCCGGAACATTCACGACAGCTGGGCCATCGCGCTTTACCTCGAGGATACCTATCCCGACCGTCCCAGCCTGTTCGGCGGCGCGGTCGGCCGCAGCCTCGTCCGCTTCGTCAACCAGTGGACCAGCGAAGCGGTGCATCCCGCAATCGCGAAAGTGGTGCTGCCGGACCTTGTGGACATCCTGCACGAGGGTGACCGCGACTATTTCCGCTCGACCCGCGAGGCCGCGTTCGGCACCACGGTCGGGGCGCTGCGGGCCGCACGCGAGGAAAATCTCGCCACGCTCCGCGCCACCTTGCGCCCGCTGCGCAGCACGCTGGCGGATCAGCAATTCCTTGCCGGCGACGCGCCGAACTATGCCGACCATGTCGCCTTCAGCGCTTTCCTCTGGGCGCATGCCTCGACCCCGGTAAAGATCCTCGCCGAGGATGACACGCTGCACGCCTGGTGCGACCGCATGTTCGACGCTTATGACGGGCTGGCCCGCGTCCTGCCGGCCGCCGCCTGAACGGGAGGATTTCGATGTCCGCAATCCAGGGTGTCCGCGCCTGCGTGTTCGATGCCTACGGCACGCTGTTCGATTTCGGCTCCGCTGTCGCCCGCTGCCCGGATGTGCCGGAAGACCGCCGCGCGGCGCTGGTGACACTCTGGCGGGACAAGCAGCTGCAATACACGTGGCTGCGCAGCCTGCAGAACCTCTATACCGATTTCGAAACCGTCACCGCCGACGCGCTCGATTTCGCGCTGGAGGCGACCAGCCTCGCCGACCCGAAGCGGCGCGAGGCGTTGCTCGCACTCTACCGCATCGTCTCGGCCTATCCCGAGGTGAAGGCAACGCTGGGCGCCCTCAAGGCAAAGGGCATCGCCACCGCAATTCTCTCGAACGGCACCCCTGCGATGCTCGCCGCCGCCATCGCCCATGCCGGGATCGGCGACGTGCTCGACCATGTGCTGTCGGTCGAGGCGGTGGGCGTGTTCAAGACCGATCAGCGTGTCTACCAGATGGTGCCGGCGCGCCTTGGGGTGGAACGCAAGGAGGTCTGCTTCGTCTCCTCCAATGGCTGGGATGCGTATGGCGCCTCGGCCTTCGGCTTCCGCGTCGCCTGGTGCAACCGCGCGAAACAGCCGGCGGAGCGGCTGCCCGGCGCGCCCGATGCCGTTCTCAGCGATCTCTCCGCCCTGCCCGGCCTGCTCGGCCTCGACTGAACCAGCGCTTGCGCCGCCAGCCCCGGTGGCGCTACAGCTTGATCAGGAATCGGTGGCCCGCAAGGGCTGAAACGGGAACGCAGAAGGGTGGTTTGTCGCCCCGTCTGCGGCTGCCCCCGCAACTGTGAGCGGTGAGGCGCGTTCATCCGGGCCATTGCGAGGGGGCACAGACCCGCCCGCGAGAAGGCCGAGCGCGCTGTTGACCCGCGAGCCAGGAGACCGGCCAGTTCCGAGACCATGCGCGCGCGTCCGGGCGGGGTGAACCGGGAGCGAAGGGTGAAGTCCCGTAGCCTTCGGTCGCCCTTATGGCAGCGCCCGCCCCGCCGGGTGCCGGACCGGAGTTTTTCCATGCGCGACTCCGCGCGATATCGTTTTTTCGTTCCCCTCGCCTTGTGCGGGGCTGTTGCCAATGCACACGCCCAAAACGCGCAGCTGCCCGCCGGCACCGTGCCGATCGAGACGGTTACCGCCTCCTATGTGCGGACGCCCATTGCGGATACCCCGGCATCGGTCACGGTCATCACCGCGGCCGCGCTGCGCCAGCGCGGCGTGACCACCCTCGTCCAGGCGCTCGACACGGTTCCCGGCCTGAACGTGGTGCAACTGGGTGGGCCTGGCGCCCAGACCTCGGTCTTCATCGACGGCACCAATTCCGAAGACGTGCTGGTGCTGCGCGACGGCGTGCCGGTGAATGATCCCTCGGTGGCCAACGGCGCGTTCAATTTCGGCAATGCCGGCATCGGCGATATCGCGCGGATCGTGGTGGTCCGCGGCCCGATGTCCAGCCTCTACGGCTCGGGCGCGATCGGCGGCGTCATCAACCTGATCAGCAAGCGTGGCCATGGCGCACCGCATGTCGATTACGACATCGCCGGGGGCTTTCCCGGCCAGGGCGAAGGCAGCGTTACCCTCTCCGGCCAGAGCGGCAAATTCGATTATGCGATCACAGGTTCGCTCATCGAGCAGGCCGGGTTCGACGCGACGGCGCGGCGGCTTGCCGTCTATGCCGCGCATCGCGACCCGTTCCGCTACAAGCTCGGCGCCGTCAATCTCGGCTACACACCCATCGCCGGCACGCGGATCTCGCTGATCGTCCGCGCCCGGCAGACCGGCACCCAGTATCCCGATCTCGGATATCCGATCTTCGACGACCCCTATGAAAACAGCTACGATTCGAATGTTTTCGTCCGCTTCGGCGTGAAATCGCACCTGTTCGACAACCGGCTGACCACCGAACTCGACATCGCCCATATCCAGGACGACCGCCGCTACCTCACCCTGCTCGATCCCGCCGACCCCAACCAGTTCGCCGGCGACAGCGGCTATCGCGGCGACCGCACGGTGATCCAGTGGAACAACGTGATCCGCCTGCCGAATTTTGGCCCGATGACAGACCCGACGCTCGTCGCCGGCATCGAGACCACGCATGATACGGCGATCGAGAACTACAATGCGAGCTTTGGCGGCTTTCCCTACCTCTCCAGCCTCGCCGCCTCGCAATCCATCACCGCGGGGCATGTCGGCGCGCAGGCAACCATCGCACGTCGCCTGTCAGTCCAGGGCGCCATCCGAGGTGACTCGGTCAGCGGCTACGGCACCGTGGTGACGGAGCGCGGCGGTCTCGTGCTGGCCCTGCCCGAAATCGATACGCGGCTGAAGGCCTCGGCGGGCAGCGGCTTTCTTGCCCCCTCGCTCTACGACCTGCACGGCATCGACAGCTACGGCTATCACGGCAACCCGAACCTCCACCCCGAACACTCGGTTGGATATCGGTTCGGCTTCGAAACCGTGCTGCCGGCCTTCGGCATGCCCGACGCAGTGACGCTGCAGATGAGCTATTTCCACCAGGATATCGCTAACCTGTTCCAGTATACTTCCCTGCCTGATGGCACCAGCACGGAGGAGAACGTCGCTCGCGCCCGGATTCACGGCATCGAGGCTGGCATCGGCTTCGCGCCGACCCGCTGGCTCTCCGGCCGGATCGACTATACGCGCACCATCGCCCGCGATGTCGCGACCCGGACGGCCCTTCTGCGCCGGCCGGATAACGCCGGATCGCTTACCCTCTCGATCCACCCGATCCCGGCGCTGTCGATCGAGCCCGCCATCCGCTATGTCGGCCGCTTCTCGGATTACCTCTACGCCAATTCCGGCTATCCGACTGGCACCGGCCTAGCCCGGCCCGGCACGATCGCCAATCTGGCGGTCAACTACCGCGTCAGCCGGGCCCTCACTCTTTTCGCGATCGGCCGCAACCTGACCAACTCCCCCTTCGAGCCGGCAAACGGTGTGCAAATCCCCGGCCAGAATTTCCTGTTCGGCCTGAGAGGCACGATCGGCGGATGATGTGACAGCTCGGTTCAGGCGGCAGCATAAGACATATTCGTGAAAGACATATGTTGCGATGCACAAAAAACTTGAAACGGGCACCGGAACGGACATATAGTGCATCGCAGCAAACAACACGTTGTTTGCTTTCTTGGACGTTTCCTCCCTAAACTTGGCGGCCTTATGGCCGCCATTTTTTTTGGCCGATCTGCCCACACCCATCCAGAACACTTTCCGATCCTTCCGGATCGGATGCATCGCTCTATCATATCGATAAAAAACATCCTTATCCGATCAGATGGCTCCATCTGATCGGATAAGGGCGCTCTGGCGTGATCCCATCCGGAAAAAACCGCTTGCCTTCGCTTTGGAGCCGGTTACTCTGTGCATGGCAGATATATCACAAAAGCAAGAAGGATGGGACAAATGGCACTTTCAAGGCGCAATGCTCTGCGGGGCGCGGCAGGCACGGTTCTCCTCGCCTCGGCAAGTCCCATCGCCCGGGCGGGCGACAAGGTCTATCACATCGGGATCACCCTGCCGCTGACCGGCGCCGACGCCGAGGCCGCGCATCTGATCCTTCACGGCGCGCAACTCGCGATCAAGCTCGCCAACCAGAGCGGTGAACTCGGCGACATCCGGCTCGAACCGATGGTGCTGAACAACGCGACCGCGACCGCCGGCCAGTACGACCCCGCGCAGGCCGCCACCAACGCCCGCAAGCTGGCCGGCACGCACACCGTTCTCGCCAATGTCGGGCCCGAGATGAGCGGCTCCGGCAAGGCGATGGCGCCAATCCTCTCGATGGCGAATCTGGCCACCATCACCCCCTCCTCCACCGCCCCCGACATCACCAGCCCGACCTATGCCGGCGAGTTCGATCCGGGCGGCAAGCCGATCTATTTCCGCACCGTGACGACCGATGCCTATCAGGGCCCGAACATGGCGAATTTCTATGCAGAGGTCCTCAAGGCAAAGAGCGTCTACATCCTCGATGACAGCGGCGCCTATGGCGTCGGCCTCGCCAACGCCTTCGAGGCGCAGGCGAAGAAGAAGGGCATCAAGGTCCTCGGCCGCGACAGGCTGGATCCCAAGGCCGCGGACTATTCCGCCGTGCTGACCAAGATCGCCGCGACCAAGACTGCCTCGCTCTATTATGGCGGCACGATGCAGGCGGGTGTGAAGCTGGTGAAGCAGAGCTACCAGATCATTCCGCACGTCATCAAAGGCGGCGGCGACGGCATATTGAGCCCCGAGATGATGACGGCCGCCGGCTTCCCCGCCGCCGAGGGCTGGTATGGCACCAACGCCTCGCCGCATGTGGTGGACGACCCCAAGCTCGCAAACTGGGTCGCGCTCTATACGAAAACCTACGGCGTGGCACCTGATGACTACGCGATCACCGGCTATGACGCAGCCCTCGTCGCCATCGCCGGCATCAAGACGGTGCAGAAGGCCGGCAAGCCGCTCACCGCCGCAAATGTGCGCGACGCGATCGCGACCGTGCATGTCAACGGCTTGCAGGGGCCGATCAGCTTCGACAAGTATGGCGACATGACCAGCCATGTCGTCGCCGTGTTCCAGTTCCACCATGACAAATCCGCCCCGCTCGGGGACCTGAACAAGCAGATGCGATACGTCGGCGTGGCGCCGCAGAACTGACGCGGCGGCCATGACCGGAACGGCGGTTTTTTTCCAGCAGCTCGTGAACGGGCTGAGCCTGGGGGCGATGTATTCGTTGCTCGCCCTCGGGTTCACGCTCGTCTACGGTATCCTGGAGCTGATCAATTTCGCGCATTTCAACGTGTTCATGGTGGGGGCGTTCGTCGGCCTCATCGTGCTGCAATGGTTCGGCCTGCAGGGCCAGTCGGTGGTGCTGCACGGCGCCCCGCTGGTGCTGTCGCTGCTCGCAGCCCTCGCGGTGACAATGGTGGCCTCCGGGGTGCTCGGCGTCGTGATCGAGCGCTACACCCTGCGGCCAATGCGCAACGTGCGCGGGCCGATGGCGATGATCACCACGATCGGCGTCTCCTATATCCTGTTCAACCTCGTGCTGCTGCTCACCAACGCGCAGGCGCTGAACTACCCCGACCCGATGCCGAGCATCGACTATCATCTCGGTGGGGTGACGATCCGCCTCAAGGCGGTGATCATCTGGATCGTCGCGGCGGTGCTGATGTGGGGGCTCAACCTGTTCGTCAGGCGCTCTCGCCTTGGCAAGGCGATGCGCGCCGTCGCCCAGGACGCCGAAGCCGCGCGGATGATGGGCATCGAGGTCGATCAGGTGGTGATGATCGCCTTCTTCGCCGGCTCCGCCCTGGCCGGCGCCGCCGGGATGATCTTCGGCCTCTACTACAATTTCACCCAGTACAGCATCGGCTACACGGCGGGGCTGCGCGCCTTCACCGCTGCCGTGCTCGGCGGCATCGGCAACGTGCCGGGGGCGATGGTGGGCGGCCTCCTCATCGGCCTGATCGAGACGATCAGCAGCCAGTACATCGCCACGAAATGGGCCGATGTGATCATCTTCTCGATCCTGATCCTCACGCTGGTCTTCCGCCCGGCCGGCCTGCTGGGCGCGCAGTCGCCCAACCGCTCGTAGGCGGCGATGAAGCGCCTCGCCCTGCTTTCGCCCCGCCAGCGCCAGGCGCTGTTCGCAGCCCTGCTGATGGTGCTCCTGCTGCTGCCCTTCCTTGGCATCGGCCAGGCGAATATCGACGTCGCGGCGAATAGCTGCGCCTATGCGGCGCTGGCGCTCGGCCTCAACATCGTGGTCGGCTTCACCGGCCTGCTCGATCTCGGCTATGCCGCCTTCTTCGCCATCGGCGCCTATGCCTATGGCATCCTGAACTCGTTCCAGCTCCACCCGCACTGGAGTGCCGCCTGGGCGCCGCTCGCCGCGATCGGCTTCGTCGCGAAGCTCGGCGCGGGGGCGGCGGCAACGGTGCATTTCACCTTTCCCTTCTGGCTGATGCTGCCGGCCTCTGCCGTCATCGCCGCCTGTTTCGGCATGGCGTTCGGCGCGCCGACGCTGCGGCTGAAGGGCGACTATCTGGCCATCGTCACCCTCGGCTTCGGCGAGATCGTGCCGATCGTGGCGCGCAACTGGTCCTCGCTCACCAACGGCGCCGAAGGGCTGAACGGCGTCGGCCCGCCGGTGCTGCTCGGCTACCGCTTCGGCATCAACGCGACACCTTATTACTATGTCGGCATCGGCCTCGTGCTGCTGCTGCTGTTCATCTCGCTGCGCCTGAAACCCTCGCGGATCGGCCGAGCCTGGATGGCAGTGCGCGAGGACGAGATCGCCGCCGGCGCGATGGGCGTGCATACCACGCGGCTGAAACTGCTCGCCTTCGCCATGGGCGCCGGGTTCGCCGGCATGACCGGCACGTTCTACATCGCCAAGCTGCAGACCGCGACGCCGGACATGTTCGATCTGCCGGTCTCGATCATGGTGCTGGTGATGATCGTGCTCGGCGGGCTGGCCAGCGTCTGGGGCGCCATTCTCGGCGCGGTGCTGCTCGAATTGCTGCAGGCCTGGTTCCTGCCCGCCCTGTCTGGCTGGGTGCAGGGGCTCGGCAACGCGATCCACTCGCCCTTCCTGCAGAATCTCCAGCTCACCTCGGCCTCGGAACTGATCTTCGGCATCATCCTCGTGACCATGATGCTCTACCGACGGGACGGGCTCGTTCCGGTCGGCCGGAACGAGGTGCGGCTGAGCTACGAGCAGCAGGACGCCGCCGTCTCCCGCGGTGCGGCCCCGGCCGTGGCCAGGCTGCGCGCCGGGCTCGCCGAGGCCGCCACCGACGCGCGGCCCGCCGTGCTCGAAATCCGCGACCTTACAGTGAAATTCGGCGGATTGACCGCGCTGAAATCGATCTCGCTCGATGTCCCGGCGGGCAGCATCGTCGCCGTGATCGGACCGAATGGCTCGGGCAAATCCACCCTGTTCAACAGCATCACCGGCCTCGTGAAACCCTCCGCCGGCGTGGTGCGATTCGCCGGACGCGATCTGCTGGGCCTGCGGCCGGACCAGGTGCTGCGCGCCGGCGTCGCCCGCACGTTCCAGAACATCCGCCTGTTCCCCAACCTCACGGTGATGGAAAATGTGCTGATCGGCCAGCACAGCCATCTCTCCGCCGGCGCCGCCGGGGCTGTCCTCGGCCTGCCCCGTGTGCGCGCCGAAGAGCGTGAGGCGCGGCAATTCGTGCTCGAATTGCTGGCGATGTTCGGCAACCGCCTGGTGCCGCGGATCGACCAGGGCGTGGCGCAGCTCTCCTACGCCAATCGCCGCCGTGTCGAAATCGCCCGCGCCCTCGCCTCGCGCCCGCGCCTGCTGATGCTCGACGAACCCACGGCGGGGATGAACCCGGCGGAAAGCCTCGAACTCGCCGAACAGATCGCCGCCTTCCGCGATTTCGGCCTCACGATCCTGCTGGTGGAGCACAAGCTCGATGTTGTCACCCGCCTGGCCGACAACGTGATCGTCCTCGACCATGGCGAGAAGCTCGCCGAGGGACGCGCCGAGGAGGTGCGGCGGAACGAGGCGGTGATCGAGGCCTATATCGGCCGGGGTGCGGTCGATGCCTGAGGAAACCCTGCTCGAATTCGCCGGCGTGCACACCCATTATGGCGACCTGCACGTGCTCAAGGGCGTCGATTACACGGTCGCACGAGACGACATCGTGGTGCTGCTCGGCGGCAATGCCAGCGGCAAGTCGACCACGATGAAGACGATCATGGGCACCGTCACCCCCTCGCAAGGCGAAGTGCGCTTCCGCGGCACGCCGATCAACCGGCTCAGCACCTCCGAGCGGGTCAAGCGCGGCATCGCCCCGGTGCTCGAAGCCCGGCGGCTGTTTCCGCGCATGACGGTCTACGAGAATCTCGAAATGGGCGCCTATACGCGCAAGCGCGGCCCAGATTTCGACGAGGATCTCGAACGCGTCTACGAGCTGTTCCCCCGCGTGAAGGAACGCCGCCACCAGCTCGCCGGCACGCTCTCCGGCGGCGAGCAGCAGATGGTCGCGATCGGCCGCGCGCTGATGGCTCGCCCGGCGCTGATCTGCATGGACGAACCCTCGATGGGCCTCTCGCCGCGCTTCGTCGAGATCGTGTTCGGCATCATCCAGACCATCAACCGCCAGGGTGTGGCGATCTTCATGGTCGAGCAGAACGCCCACATGGCGTTGCAGATCGCCAGCCGCGGCTACGTGCTGCAGACCGGCCGCGTCGTGCTCTCAGGCCCCGCCGCCGACCTCGCCGCCAACCCGGCGATCCGCGAGGCCTATCTCGGCGAGCTGCAGGTGGAAGACAACTAGCCCGGCAGCAGCACGTTAGAGCACTTTCCGATCCATCAGGATCGGATGTAGTGCTCTATCATATTGATAAGTCGAGCATCTTTATCCGATCAGATGGTTCCATCTGATCGGATTATGCTCTAACGCCGAAGATCTGCAGGAGCAGAACAACATTGAGCCCGAGGATCACGATGGCGCCGCCGATCGCGGCTATGGCCGTGATCCCGCGCACCGCGAGCGCGCCCATCAGCGCGCGCCTCGTGGAAAACCACAGCAATGCCAGCATCGGCACCGGCAGCGCCAGGCTCAGCACCACCTGGCTGAGCACCAGCGCCCGCGTCGGGTTCACGCCGAGGCCGATCACCACGAAGCCGGGGATCATGGTCAGCGCCCGGCGAAGCCAGATCGGGATCGAAAACCCGACAAACCCCTGCATCACCATCTGCCCCGCTAGCGTGCCCACCACGGAAGACGACACGCCGGAAGCCAGCAGCGAGATCAGGAAGATCACGGCGGCGCCGGCCCCGAGCAGCGGCGAAAGCGTGCGATAGGCCGCGCCGATCTCGGCGATCCCCTGATGCGCCGGGTGGAAGGCGCCGGCAGCCATCGCCACCATCGCCATGTTGACCAGCCCGGCCACCCCGAGCGCCGCG
The DNA here is from genome assembly GCF_905116885.1 of Acidiphilium sp. C61. Taxonomy (NCBI): domain Bacteria; kingdom Pseudomonadati; phylum Pseudomonadota; class Alphaproteobacteria; order Acetobacterales; family Acidocellaceae; genus Acidiphilium; species Acidiphilium sp. C61. The sequence goes on from NZ_CAJHNI010000005.1 coordinate 1,058,857, forward strand.
AGCACCTCGATATTGGAATAGCGCACCAGCCGCCGGCGCTGCGCCGCATCCTGCGGCGCGACCCGCGCACCAGACAGGCCGGAATGCAGGAACAGCGCGTGAGGCATCACCGTGGCGCCGACGATGCCGACCGCGATCGTCAGCGCCTCGGCATCCGGCAGGGACGGCAGCACCGTGTGCAGCGCCGCCTGCCGCCAATGCACCGGCACGATCAACAGCTCGGCGAGATAGCAGAGCGCGATGACGCCCACGAGCGCGCCGATCGCCAGTTCCATCGGCCGAAAACCGCGCCGATCGAGGAGCAGGATGCCGTAGGTCACGATCCCGGTAATCGCCATGCCCGCCATCAGCGGCAGATGCGCCAGCAGCGCGATGCCGATGGCACCGCCGAGGAACTCGGCAAGGTCGGTTGCCATGGCGGCGATCTCGCTGACGATCCACATCGGAATGGTCAGCGCCGGCGGCAGAGTGTCGCGGCAGAGTTCGGCGAGGTTCCGCCCGGTGACGATCCCGAGCCGGGCGGACAGGCCCTGGAACAGCATCGCGATCAAGCTGGCGAGCAGCACCACCCAGAGCAGGTCATAGCCGTAGCGTGCGCCGGCCTGGATATTCGTCGCGAAATTGCCGGGGTCCATATAGGCGATCGAGGCAACGACCGCGGGCCCGGCAAAGATCAGCGGGTTGCGCCACCCGGCACGCCCGGCCAGCCGGTCCGCGACGGCGCGTGCCGTCCGTTCGCTCAGCCCTGGCCGGGAAGCAAGGTCGCTCACTGCAATCGAAGCCCACCCATGAAAATGTAGCCTAGGCTATATATGCGGCCGCAATCAAATTTTGAAGATGCCCGATCGCGCGAGCACCCGAACGCAAAATGCCGGCTGGAGGCGAACCCCCGGCCGGCATCGTGTCATCGTTTTCAGGATATTGGTCTGGATCACGCGCGGGCTGCCGTCGGAGCCCGCCGATGCGCCTCATTCGGTCTTGAGGAAGTCGAGCAACTTGTCGATGGCTTCCTGCTTGCCCAGCCCCTCGAGCGCACCATACTCCGCGGCGAGACGGTCGAGCGCCTGCTCGAAAATCTGGCGTTCGGAGAAGCTCTGGTCCGGCTGGCCGGCGTTGCGATGCAGGTCGCGCACCACCTCGGCAATCGCCATCGGATCGCCAGAATTGATCTTCGCCTCGTATTCCTGCGCCCGGCGCGACCACATGGTGCGCTTGACCCGGGCACGGCCCTTGAGGGCGGCGAGCACCTCGTCGAATTGCTTGCGGCTGGAGAGCTTGCGCAGGCCCGCCGTGCGCGCCTTGTTCACCGGAACGCGCAGCGTCATGCGGTTCTCGTCGAAGGTGATGTGGATCAGTTCAAGCTTCTGACCAGCAATCTCCTCGGCGGCGATGCGCTCCACCTTGCCGACCCCATGGGTGGGGTAGACAACGTGATCGCCGGGCTTGAAGGTCTCGGCCTTGGCGATCGCGCGCTGCGGCAGCACGGGACGCGGACCCGGCGGAGGCAGGGCATCGCGTTCGGCTTCGGTGGCTTCAGGTTCAGTCTGGGCGGCATTCGGGCTGGGCATATCGGGCTGTGAGTCCTTCTCGGTCTTGGCCATAGGGGCGTCGACGGCGGTTCTGGCGGCGCGGCGGGGCGGCGCCTTCTCCGGGCGCAATTCAGGTGGTGCCGCAGCCGGTTTGCTGGCCGCCTTCACGCGGACTGCCTTGGCACTGCTGCTGACGTCCGCACCGGCGGATGCCGGATCGGTAGAAGCGGGTCGTTTCATGCTGAACCTCGAAAGCAAAGCGATCGAGGGCGCGTACCGCGCCACTCAAAGGCCGGACGAACACCGGTTCAGCATGGATACCACAAATTTCAGGCCCGGTGAACGCCCGGCCGGGGAACGCTCAATCCTTGTGTGGTTCCGACGATAGCAACTCTGCCTTGCCGGGCCGGTCCTTCCACGCGTCGGCATCCGCCGGCGGGGTGCCTTTCCTGGTGATGTTCGGCCAGACGGTCGCGAGTTCGCGGTTCTTCTCGATCCAGGCAGATGCCTTGGAGTCGGAATCCGGGACGATCGCCTCGGCCGGGCATTCCGGCTCGCATACACCGCAGTCGATGCATTCGTCCGGGTGGATCACCAGCATGTTCTCGCCCGCGTAGAAACAGTCGACCGGACAGACCTCGACGCAGTCCATATACTTGCACTTGATGCAGTTTTCGGTGACCACATAGGTCATCGGGCACTCCTGGGCATGGGATGGATCGAGGGGCGATATGCCCCCAACAGCCGGCCAGCGCAAGGCGGCAGCCTTGCATCAGTCCTCTGCAACAATCTCGTAGAGCCCGCGCGCCTCGGCGGCCGGACCGCGCCGGGCCGCAAGCGTGACCACACGCACGACATGAACGCCCTGCGGCAGGGAGAGGGTCAGCACATCCCCCGGGCGCAGCTTTGCATGCGGCTTTTCGGTGACCTGGCGGTTGATCCTCACCCCTCCCGCGGCGACGAGCCGCGCCGCAACGCCGCGGGTTTTGACGAAGCGCGCATGGAACAGGAACTTGTCGAGTCGCTGCCACGAGGCATCCTCGCCGCCCGCAGGCTCAGGAGGCGACACGCCGCAGCGCGGCCAGAACCGCAAAAGGATGATCAGGGTTCGGCGGCGGCACCGGGCGCGCTGCCTTGCGCGGCGGTGGAGGTGGACCGCGTCTGGGGCGCCGGAGTTCGATCATCGGCGGGCGCGGCGGGCCGAACATGTCCGGTTCCATCGCCTCGCCGGGGATGAGCCGCAGCCCGAGGCCGCGCAGCACCGCGGGCAGATCCTCATGGCCCACGCCCAGCCGCGAGGCGAGCATCTGCGGCGCCGGCGCCGGACGGCGGCGCGCCGCATGGCGCAACTCGCCCGAGAGGCGCTCGGCGATATCGAGCCGGATCGCGCGCGGACCAGCCACCACCCAGCCGAGATAAGCAGCGAGCCCGGCCGGCCAGTCCGGCGCCGGAAGCGAGACGAGGCCGGGCGGCGGCAGATCGGGCAGCGTCCGGCGGTGCCATGCCGACCAGAGGATCGCGCGCAGCGCCGCCGCCCGCGGCTTCAGCAGCGCCGGCATGTAGAGAGCGAAGGCGCCATCCCGCACGCCGATCCGGCGCAGCTTCGCCCGCAACTCGCCTCCCGCACCGCCCGAAGCCAGCACGCCGGCCTGCTCGGCCAGCCGGTGCAGCACGCCGCGCAGCGCCGGATCCGTCTCGGCCGCCTTCGCCGCGCCGAAGAGCGGCGCCAGCCCCTCGGCGATCACGCCATCGACGAAGCGGGCCAGCCGCGCGCGCACCGTCTCGCGCTGCGATCCATCGAGAAACTCGCTGTCGATCACCTCGACCGCCGGCGCCAGCAGCGTGGCGCCGCGCCGCAGCCGGGCGATCGGCGTTCCCTGCCAGGCAATCGCGCCAGCCGGCCCCAATGCAAAATCGGTATCTGCCGCAGCCTCCAGCCGGGCGACGCGGCGCGGCATCTCGCTGGCCAGGGCGCGCCGCGCCGCCCGCAGCACGATCCGCTTGTCCACCCCGCCCACCGAGGCGTCCGGCTCGAAGCGGAACCCCTCGATCCGCCCGACCGGATGCCCCTCGACCACCACATCGCCCGCCCGCGTCACGGCGGACAGCAGTTCGGCGGTCTCGGACTGTTCCAGCCGCCGGGTCAGCCGCGCCGCCCGGCGATCGACGAAACGGGCCATCAGTTTCTCGTGCAGCGCGTCCGAAAGCAGGTCCTCCGCCTCGCGCGCGCGGCCCTGCCAGTGTGCGGCGTCGCGCACCCAATCGGCGCGGGCGGCGATGTAGGCCCAGATCCGGACCTCGGTCAGCCGCTGCATCAGTGTGTCGATATCGCCGTCGGTGCGGCCGAGCCCGCCGATCTGCCCGGCAACCCAGTCCTGCGGCAATACGCCCTCGCGCAGCAGATGGGTGAAGACCCGGGCGCAGAGCCGCGTGTGATGATCGGTGGCGAGCTTGCGGAAATCCGGGATCTGGCACGCTTCCCAGAGCAGCCGCACGGCGCGGCGGCCGCGCGCGGCCTCGCGGATCGCCGGGTCATGCGTCAGCGCCGACAGCACCAGCACGTCCGACGCATCGTTGCCGCGCACGAGACCGGCTCGGTCGGGCGGTGCGAGCAGGCTGCCCAGCAGCGCATCCGGCGAGGCGAAATCAAGGTCCGCGTTCCGCCAGGCGAGCTGTTCCAGCGGCTCGAAGGCATGCGCCTCGACCGCGCCGACCAGTTCCTCGGTCAGCGGCGGGCAGGTGCCGGTGGAGCCGAACGTGCCGTCGCGCATCCCCCGCCCGGCACGGCCGGCGATCTGCGCCACCTCGCTCGCGGTCAGCAGGCGCGGGCGATGCCCGTCGAATTTCGACAGGCCGGCAAAGGCGACATGGTCGACATCCATGTTCAGCCCCATGCCGATCGCATCGGTCGCGACCAGGAAATCGACTTCCTTTTCCTGATACAGCGCCACCTGCGCGTTGCGCGTGCGCGGCGAGAGCCGGCCCATGACCACCGCGCAGCCGCCGCGCCGGGTGCGCACCGCCTCGGCGATCGCGTAAACCTCGGCCGCCGAGAAGGCGACGATGGCCGAGCGTGGCGGCAGGCGGGACAGCTTCGCCGGGCCTGCATGCGACAACTGCGACAGCCGCGGCCGCGTCTCGATCTCGGCCTCGGGCACGAGCCGGCGGAGCAGGCGGCGGATCGTCTCGGCGCCGAGGAACATGGTCTCCACCATGCCGCGTGCGTGCAGCAGCCGGTCGGTGAAGACATGGCCGCGATCGGGATCGGCGCAGAGCTGGATCTCGTCAACTGCGACGAATTCCACTTTCCGGTCCAGCGGCATCGCCTCGACGGTGCAACTGAACCAGCGCGCCTCGGCCGGCACGATCTTTTCCTCGCCGGTGATCAGCGCGACGTGCCGCGCCCCCTTCACGGCGACCATCCGGTCGTAATTCTCGCGCGCGAGCAGGCGAAGCGGAAAGCCGATGATGCCGGAGGAATGGGCCAGCAGCCGTTCGATGGCGAGATGGGTCTTGCCCGTGTTGGTCGGGCCAAGCACCGCCTTCACACGCGGGGCGAATCCGGACATGCCCCGAGTGTGGCGCTTCCACCGCCAAATGCAAGGCACGACGACATGCCCGGCGATTGCAGAAGCGCTGCGCCTCCCCTATCTCGCAGGGCGCAATCCGACCCACCCGCAAGGGTTTTTGCCAAGAGGGACTTCTGATGAACACCGCAACCGCGACCGACCGTCCGTTCGACGCCGAAGTGGGCCGCCTGCTCGATCTGGTGGTTCATTCGCTCTATTCCGAACGCGAGATCTTCCTCCGCGAACTCGTCGCCAACGCCGCCGACGCGATCGACCGGCGCCGCTTCCTCGCCCTGTCGGACGAGAGCCTGGCGCTGCCCGAGGGCGCCGCCATCCGCATCAGCATCGACAAGCCGGCGCGCACCATCACCATCGCCGATGACGGCATCGGCATGACCGGGGAAGATCTGGCGAGCCATCTCGGCACCATCGCCCGCTCCGGCACCAGGGCCTTCACCGCGTCCCTCGCCGAGGCCAAGCCCGAGGACCGGCCCAACCTGATCGGCCAGTTCGGCGTCGGCTTCTACTCCGCCTTCATGATCGCCGACCGCGTCGAGGTGACCTCCCGCCGCGCCGGCACCGACGCCGCGCACAAATGGTCGTCCGACGGCACCGGCGGTTACCGCATCGAGGCCGCCACGCGCGAAATCCCGGGCACCGACATCGTGCTGCACGTCAAGTCCGACGCCGACGAGTTCCTCGAACCGGTCCGCCTCGAGACGATCCTGCGCAAATGGGCCGACCATGTTTCCGTGCCGGTCGAGATCGAGCGCGACGGCAAGTTCCAGAAGGCAAACGAGGGCACCGCGCTCTGGCGCAAGCGCAAGGCCGACATCGAGGAGAAGGACTACACCGATTTCTACCGCCATCTCGGCCACATGTTCGACGAGCCGTGGGCGACCATCCACTGGAGTGCGGAGGGCACGGTCGAGTTCTCCGCCCTGCTCTTCATCCCCGGCCGCTCGCCCTTCCCGGTGACCGAGGATGACCGCGAATCCCATGTCCGCCTGCATGTGAGGCGGATGTTCATCACCGACGACGCGAAGCTCCTCCCCACCTGGCTGCGCTTCGTCGAGGGCGTGGTCGATACCGAGGACCTGCCGCTCAACGTCTCGCGCGAGATGCTGCAATCCACCCCGGTCCTCGCCCGCATCCGCAAGGCGCTGGTCAACCGCGTGCTGGGCGAGCTGAAAACCCGCGCGAAGGAGGCCGAGACCTATCGTGGCTTCATCGAGCAGCACGGCCCGATGCTGAAGGAAGGCATCTACGACGACGCCGACCACCGGAACGACATCGCCGCCCTCGCCCGCTTCCGCAGCACCCACGGCGAGGAGCTGACCTCGCTCGACGATTATGTCGCGCGCATGAAAGACGGGCAGAAGGACATCTACTACATCACCGGCGAGGACCCCGCGCGCCTCGCCGCCTCGCCGCAGATCGAGGGCTTGCGGGCGAAGGGCTACGAGGTGCTGCTGCTCTCCGACCAGATCGATTTCTTCTGGCCCGAACGGCTCGGCACCTATGAGGGGCACAAGCTCGTCCATGCCGGCCAGGCCCGCGAGATGTTCGACGTCGCCGAGACGCCGGAGCCGCTGAAGGCGCTGATCGACGCGCTCAAATCCGCCCTTGGCGAGCAGGTCGGCGAGGTCCGCGCCTCGACTCGGCTCACCGACAGCCCCGCCGCCCTCGCCGCCGGCGAGGCGCAGCCCGACCTCGCCTTGCAACGCCTGCTGCGCCGCGCCGGCCGACCGAGCTTCGCGCCGCCGCCGGCTCTTGAACTCAACCCCGCGCACCGGCTGATCGAGAGGCTCGTCGCCCGTGCCGCCGCCGGCGAGGCGATGGACGACTGGGCGGCCCTGCTGCTCGACCTCGCCCGCATCCAGGATGGCGAATCCCCGGTCGATCCCGCCCGCTTCGCCCGCCTGGTGGCGGACAGGATGACCGGCACACCCGGCTGAGGCATAGCGGCGCCGGTCTGCCTGGGCCGGCGCCCTCCCCTACCGATCCAGCGCCACAACTCCGGCGGGCGCTTCCCGCCGCACCCGTTCCGCCTCGCGCAGCAGGCGGAGAAAATTGCCGCCCCAGATCTTCTCCAGCGCCGGACGGTCGTAGCCGCGGCGCACCAGTTCCGCCGTCAGCGCCGGGGTTTCCGCCGCGTTCATGTAGCCGGCAACGCCGCCGCCACCATCGAAATCGGTGCCGATACCGACATGCTCGACCCCGATCCGGCGTACGACATAGTCGACATGATCGGCGATCGCCTCCACCCCGATCTCGGAGGGTTTCGCGCCGCGCTTGAGAAACGCCGAAACCATGGTGATCTGGATCAGCCCGCCGGTTGCGGCGAGCAGGTCGAGCTGCTCGTCGTCGAGATTGCGCGGATGGTCGCAGAGCGTCCGCACGCAGGAATGGGTGGCGATCACCGGGGTGCGCGAGAGCCGCGCGGCCTGCATCATCGTCAATTTCGCGGTGTGGCTGACATCGACGAGAATGCCAAGCTCGTTCATCCGCGCGACAGCAGCCCGCCCAAGTTCCGAAAGCCCGCCATGCAGCACCGCGGTATCGCCGAGCTCGGCGCGCGGAATCGCGGCATCGGCAAGGTCGTTATGGCCGTTATGGGTCATCGTCATGTAGCGCACACCGCGCGCCGCAAATTCATCGAGGGTCGTGAGGTCCCCACCGAGGGCGGCACCATTTTCCACCACAGGGATCACAGCGAACCTGCCGTCCCGATACGCAGCCTCGATAGAATCAGCCGTCACGGCGAGGCTTGTGCCGGGCTGGCGGCCCATGGCCGCAATCGTGTCGAGCATCGCCAGCGCCCGCGTCTTCGACGCGGTGCTGCAAGCCGGGGTTCGGCGCCCCTGCGGGACATAGGCGGCGAAGCAGACCGCCCCGACCCCGCCGCGCAGCGCCTTTGGCAGATCGACGCAACGCGGCCCGTTATGCATGAAATCCGCCCCCTCGGGCCACGGGATATCGACATGCGTGTCGATGACGAGAAGATCGGCGTGATCGTGATGTGTCATGTCCTAACCCTCACCGGAGGCAGGCCATGCGGTCAAGAGCAAGACCGCTCAACCGAGACCGAACAGCCCGTAGAGGCGCAGCATCGGCGGCCAGGCCCGGCCGATGGGAGCATGCAGTGCAAACAACAGGGCGATCAACACCAGCAACACGCCGCCAGAAACGATCCACTGCACCCGTTCGGACGGCCAGAGTTCAACCGATGCGGCAGAGATTTTCCTGGGCTCCACGACCAGGGGGGGATCGGAAACCGGGAGCGGCGAGGGTTCGGGAATCGGCGAGGGTTCCACCACCGGCTCAGCCGCCGGCTCGGCCAGGGCTTTCGCTGCCGCGTCGGGCGCTCCAGTATCGGAAGATCCAGTGTCGGGCGATCCTGTGTCGGCCTCTGCTTCCGCCTCTGCCTCGGCCGCAACGGCGTCCGGCGTGAGATCCCAGACATGCAAGCATGCGGCGCAACGCACGGCTGCTGGCAATCGCGCCGCCATCTCGTCCGGCAGAACGTAAACAGCCTCGCAATTCGGGCATGCGGCGCGCATGACGCGTTTCATGGCAGTTTCGCTCCACCCGCGCAACAGCCGCCATACGGGCCCGATGCCGGTTGATCGTGGCCGGGAGCCGGGGCATTGAAGAGCAATGATCCGCTTCACCCATGTCCGGCTGCGCTATGGCAAATCTCCGGCCACGGACTCCGTTGCGCTCGACGATATCGACTTCGAGATCCCGGAAGGTGGGTTCCGGTGGCTGACCGGCCCTTCGGGCGCCGGCAAGACCAGCCTGCTCAAACTCATGTATCTCGCGCTGCACCCGAGCGAGGGGCGGATCGACCTGTTCGGCACCCCCACCTCGCGGCTCGACCGGCGGGGGACTGCCTTGCTGCGGCGGCGGATCGGCGTCGTTTATCAGGATTTCCGGCTGCTCCAGCATCTCACCGCGTTCGACAACGTCGCCCTGCCGCTACGCCTCGCAAGGCGCAAGGAGGCGCAGGTCCGCGCCGATGTCACCGAACTGCTCCGCTGGGTCGGCCTGTCCGGCCGGCTCGATCACCGGCCGGACGAGATGTCCGGCGGCGAGCAGCAGCGCGTCGCGATCGCGCGCGCGGTGATCGCCAAGCCCTCCCTGCTCGTTGCCGACGAACCTACCGGGAATCTCGATGACGATCAGGCGGAGCGGCTGATGCATCTCATTCGCTCGCTGAACCGTCTCGGCACCACGGTCATCGTGGCGACCCACAATCTGGGCCTGGTTGCCCGCCACCCGGCGCCGATGATCGAACTGCAGGACGGAAGGATGACATGGCATGGCTAGGCACCGCCACGCCTCGCGCGCCGACCGGATCGGCCTGCGCGCCGCGATGGCGGACCGGCTGCTGCCCTTCGTGGTGGCGGCGATGTCCTTCCTCGCGGCGTTGGCGCTTGCCGGCAGCATTGCCGCCGGCACGCTCGCCACCCACTGGCTCAGCGGCGCGCAGAACCTCCTGACGGTCGAGGTCGGCTCTCCTGCGGCCCCCGCCGCCAGCGGGAACACCTCGCGGATCGATGCCGTGCTGCAGCAGATGAAAGCCATGCCCGGGTTGGCCGACGCGCGCCGGCTTTCCGATTCGGAATTGGCGGATGTGCTGAAACCCTGGCTCGGCTCGGCTGCAACCGGAGCCAGCCTGCCGATTGCGCTGCCAGCGGTAATCGTCGTCCATGCAGGTGCGGGATCGGTCGACACCGCAACGCTCGCGACCGCCCTCGACAAGACCGCGCCGGGAACGCTCGTCGATTCCGGATCGCGGTGGGCAGGCCGGATCGCGGAACTGACCGATAGTATCCGCGCCTCTGCGGCGGCGGTCCTTGTGATCGTGGCGCTGGTCGCGGCCTCGGTGGTCGCGGTCGCGGTGCGGGCGGGCCTTGCCCAACGGCGGGAAGCGATCGAGATCATCCATGGGCTCGGTGCGCTGGATTCCGACATCGCCAACCAGTTCGCAGGGCGCGCCATGCGTCTCGCCGGGCTGGGCGGGCTGATCGGCGGACTTGCCGCGCCGCCCGTGCTGGCCTGGGTCGGCCATCTTGCCGCCGGCCTCATGATCGCCCCGACATCCGCGTCCGGCGGGCTTTCGCTGATCGCGGGACTGCCGCCGTTGCTGGTGGCGACGCCGCCGATCTTCACTCTTGCCGCCGCGGCGATCGGCTGGATCGCAGCACAGGTAACCGTCCGCGGCTGGCTTCGGCAACTGACGTGAAGCCGGCCGATGACATCGGGATCGGGCGGCACCGCAGGCCGGCACGCCGGCGGTCCGGCCGCCTGCGCTGGGCGCTTGGCATCGTGCTGGCGTTGCTGCTGGTCTGGATGGGCAGCTTCGGCTGGTTCCTCAATCTGATCGCCACCGAACACGCGCAAAACCCGATGCCGCACGCGGACGGCATCGTCGTGCTCACCGGTGGCGCCGAAAGGGTGAAGGCCGGGCTGGAACTGCTCATGGCCGGCGCGGCGCCGCGGCTGCTGATCTCCGGCGCCGGCGAAGGAACGTTTCTGGGCGACTTCACGGTCAGGGACGGGATCGATGCGAACGCCAAGGCCGCCGACATCGACATCGGCCACTCAGCCGCCAGCACAAAGGGCAATGCGCGCGAAACCGCGGCCTGGGCGAAGCGGTATCATATCGCCTCGCTCATCGTCGTCACGGCCGATTATCACATGCCGCGCGCAATGATCGACCTTCACCGCGCCATGCCGGACGTCAGGCTTGTGCCCGAACCCGTCCGTCCGCCCGCGATGACCCATCCCAGCCAGCCGCACATTCTGAAAATCCTGATGGCCGAGTTCATCAAGTATATCGCCGTGCGGCTGCATCTGGACGGCATCGCGGCACATCGAATCGAGGCGCATGGCTGATGTTTCTGCTGGGATCGCTCTTGTTTCATGCCTTCATATTGGTTTCCGGCCTCACCGCCGGATTGTGGGCAAACCTTTTGCTGCGCATCGCCCCCGAAAAGGTTCTGCCGTTCGGCCAGGCCTGGGCGCGCCTCGCGCTGCGGGCGCTGCGGGCACTCTGCGGAATCGCGATCGTGTATGAGGGGCTGGAAAACATCCCTGAAGGCCCGGTAATCCTTGCCGCCCAGCACCAGTCGGCGCTCGACACCATGATCTGGTTCACCCGACTGCCCAAACCCGCCTACGTGATGAAGCAGGAGCTCAGCCGGATCCCGATTCTGGGGCCGCTTCTGGTTCCCTCCGGCCAGATCCCGCTCGACCGATCCGGCGGGGCAAAGGCACTACGAGACCTGACCGAACGGGTTCGCGCCGCGGCCGCCAGCGGTCGGCAGATCATCATTTTCCCCGAAGGCACCCGCGTGGCTCCGGGCGAGCGGGCCCGATTGCAGCCCGGCATCGTCGCGATCGCCAAGGCAACCGGCTTGCCCGTCCTTCCGGTCTCGACGGATTCTGGCCGTGTGTGGGGCCGCAACTCGATCCGCAAGTATCCTGGCACCGTACATGTCGAGGTGCACCCGCCCCTGCCGACGGGCCTTGACCGCACGGCGATGCTTCAATCTCTGGAAACCATTTTTTATGGTGAGACGCACTGTGGATAACTCTGTGCGCAATTATCGGATGTCTCTGAAAAACGCTGTGAGTAGATTTTCATAAATATATGTTTTATAACAATTTTCTTCTTATGTTCCGATTGAGCGCCGGATATGGTCACTGATGGGGATAAGCAAACTGGCCAGGGTTTCGATGCTCCCGCCACAGTGGAAGCCAAAAGCCGGAATTGGTAAATTTCGCCGTTTCGCTTATGTGGTCTCGTTATGTGGTTGACGGACTTCAGTACGCTGCTCGGCTCTGCTGCGGGCAGCCCCCCGCTCGAGATCACGACGATCATTCTCGGCACCTTCATTCTTGAGGATGCCGCGACATTGCTTGCCGCAATGCAGGTTGCCGCCGGCGCCGTGTCGCTGCCGATCGCGCTTGGCTCGCTTTATGCCGGCATCGTGCTCGGCGATATCGGGCTCTACTGGCTTGGCCGTCTCTCCGGCCGCCATCCCTGGGCGCACCGGCTGGTGCCTCAGCGCCGGCGGGATATCGGGCGGGATTGGGTCAGCGTGCGGATCATCCCCGTGGTCGTGGTCAGCCGCTTTATCCCCGGCCTGCGGCTGCCCACCTACACGACTTGCGGATTCCTCCGCGCACCATTCCTGGCCTTTGTCGCGGCGGCAATCCTCGCGACGCTCGCGTGGACGAGCCTGCTGTTCTTTGTCAGCCTGAAGCTTGGGGCGCTAATGGTGCATTATCTCGGCCCCTGGCGCTGGGTTGGACTGGCGGTTTTCGTGGTGATCCTGATCATGGTAGGCAGGGTTGCGGCACGGTGGCATGCTGACCGCATCGGAAAGGACGCCCTATGAGCGATGTCTCCCCAGCGTCGAGCGTTTCGGCGGGGCCGGCCGGGCGACGGGATGCCAGTCCCGTCTCGTTCTTCGAATTCTGGCCCGGTTTCATCTTCTATGCCCCCGTTGCGTTGTTCTGGCTGTTTCAGGCGATTCGTCACCGCAGCGTGACGCTCCCCGCGCTGACCAATCCCCGCATCGAGGCAGGCGGGATTTGCGGCGAGTCGAAGAACGACATTCTCGACCTGTGCGGCCCCGAGGCGCGGCGCTGGATCGCTCCCTATGTCGGGATCACGACGCCGGCGCATCATGGCGGTGACGTGGCGATGGCCGAAGCCGCCATGCGGGAGGCAGGCCTCGCCTATCCCGTGGTGGTCAAACCGGACATGAGCTGCAATGGCGCAGGCGTTCGCCTCGTTGAGAACGACGCCGCCCTGGCCGCCTATCTCGCCGAATTTCCCCGGGCGACACGCCTTCAGATCCAGGCGCTGGTGCCGCATGAGGGCGAGGCGGGACTATTCTACATCCGCGAGCCGGGCGCGGCACGCGGGCGGATCACATCGATCACGCTCAAATATGCGCCCGTGGTCATCGGCGACGGCCGGTCGCGCATCCGCGACCTGATCGGCGCGGACGCAAGGCTGAACGCGGTTGCTGATCTGCTGCTCGGCAAGCTCGGAACCGGCGCATCGCGCATACCCGAGGCGGGGGAACGGGTGCGGCTGGTTTTCGTGGGCAATCATTGCCGAGGATCGACCTTCAAGGATGGCCGGCATCTGATCACCCCCGAACTCACCGAGCGCATCGAGACGATCGCGCGCGACATTCCCGATTTCCATTTCGGCCGGTTCGACCTGCGCTACACATCAGCAAGCGCGCTGCGCAGAGGCGAGGGCTTCTCGATTATCGAGGTCAACGGCGCTGGCTCCGAGGCGACCCATATCTGGGACCCGCAAACCACGATCAGGGAAGCCTACCGGGCGCAGTTCTTTCATTACGGTGCCGCATTCAGGATCGGGGCGGCGATGCGTGCGAAGGGTGTGCCGCGTTACGGCACGCTGCGCCTGCTTCGGGCGTGGCGACGGCAGAAGGCCCTCATGGCGCTCTATCCGACCAACGATTGATCTGATTGTACGCGATGAACTCCCTCAGGCTAGGTTCTGGACTCAACTGATCCATGATGTGACGGCGAGGACGAGGCAAATACCAGCGAGGAAATTTCGTGCGGTTTTGTCATATCGTGTGGCGATGGCGCGCCAGTCCTTGAGCCTGCAGAAGGCGCGTTCGATGAGATTGCGCTTTCTGTAGGCGACGGGGTCGAAGGGCGGAATGGCGCGGCGGTTGGGCATGGGCGAGATCACCGGCCTGGTGCCTTGGCGGGTGAGGAAGGTGCTAAGATCATCAGCGTCGTAGGCCTTGTCGGCGATCAGCTCTTCTGGTGGCGGTATTGTAGGCAGAAGCGCCCTCGCGCCGCTGATGTCGGAGGCCTGTCCTGGCGTCAGGAGGAGTGCGGCGATGCGCCCCTGCTCATCTGCGACGGCGTGGATCTTGGTCGTCCGTCCACCCCTCGACCGGCCGATGGCCTGGCTTTGCGCCCCCCTTTACCGCCCGCGGCCGCGCGGTGTGCCCGAACCGAGGTGCTGTCCACCATGGCGATGCGCGGCGGATCCGCGCAGGCGACAAGCGCCGCGAAGATCTCCTGCCAGAGGCCACGCTGGCTCCAGCGGTTGAACCGGTTGAACACCGTGGTTCGTGGCCCATAGGCCTCAGGAAGCGTTCGCCATCGCAAGCCCTCGCGAAAGCGATGCAGGATGCCGCTCAGCACCCGGCGGTCATCAACCCGAGGCTTGCCGCCAAGCTTCGGCAGCAATGGTTCGATCGCAGCCCATTGCGTGTCGTTCAGCCAGAAAAGTTCCGCCATGTTCCAAGTCCTCCGAACAGACTTGAATCAGACGCCCCGTAGTCATGGCAATAGGTACAGAACCTAGAGCATCATCCGACCAGTTGGAATCATCTGATCGGATAAAGATACTCTAATTATCAATGTGATAGAGCACGACATCCGATCCGTCAGCATCGGAACGTGCTCTAGCGGAGCGACACGATTCGCAGGCAGCCAAGCCGCCGGCAATCAACAGGGAATACCCAGGGCCTCCAGGGTCGAACGGCTTTCGCGGAGAAAACTCTCCATCCCGGTCGCCAGGGCCACGCACATCTCAGGCCTGTCGCCCATCGCCTCCGCCGCCCAGCGTTCGATGGTGTCACGATCGGGCGGTGGCAGGATCGTCCCTTCGGCCGCCGTTTCCCGCCGCTCCTGTTGACGCAACACCGCGAGCGCTCCAGCCGCCGGCAGGTTGAACCCCCCGCCCTGTGCCGGCACCGCGAAAGCGACAGTTTCAGTCATCGCGGTGCCTGCCACCTGGGTGGCAAACATCATGCCATTCAGTGCCCGCGCGGATGCAGTCATCGGCCGGCCGGGCGCGGGAAGGAGCACAGCCTGTCCGGTTCCCACCAGCAGGGCGACGAGTTCGGCGGGATTGTCGGATGCCGGCGAGGCGCCGTTCGGTCGGGCCAGGCTCAAGAGTTCCTCGACCGACGCGCCCCCTTGCGCGAGACGAGCAAAGACCGGCTCGTAGAATGCCGGGTTCATGGATAGTTCGCCCGTCGGCGAGGGGATGCCGAGGCGACGTTGGGAATATGGCAGGGCAAGGCCGAGCGTCAGGCCGCGCAAGATGCTGTCGCGTGGGACCATCGCGACCCGTCTTCCGCCACGAACATAAATATCATGACGCAACGGCCGGCCGAGAGTGACATCCTTGATGAGTTCGGTCATCGCCGAATCGCCGAATTGCCGGGCGACTTCCAGCGCTGCCGGAGGTAGCGTCACCTCGGCGATACTATCCAGGATACGGGAGGACCCGACATAGCTCAGCCCGACATCCGAGAATGCCGCCGCAACGTCAGCGTGGAAGCAGGGGCGCCAGTCGGCATTCATGAACTCATGGGCCAGATACGCCGCAGGCTTGTCTGCCAGCATCTGCAGCATGGCACGCGTCCGCTCATCCGTTGCCTCGCCAAGCGGGCCGAAAAGATGGCGAACAACCCCGAAACCGCGTTCGACCTGGCGGTCCGCCCGATCGGCAAGCCTCAGTCCCGCTTCCCGCACCAGGCGCTGCAGTCCGACCACGCCGCCCCAGCCGGGAAGCAGATTGTAGCTGACATGGCACAAACCGCCGGGCACCAGCCGACGCTCAAGCAAACGCAGGATGCCGGCGCGGACAGCATCGCTGACCCAGGTCCAGACGCCATGAAGGCTGACCGCATCGACAGCGGGAAGGTCCGTATCATCGAAATCGGCGAGGTCTGCCTCGATGAACCGGCAATTCCGAATTCCGGCCCGCGCCGCCATTTCACGCGCGTCAGCAACATGCGCGCGATTGAAATCGATGCCGGTTACGGTCCAGCCAGGGTTGGCAACGGCCATGACCAGCGCCGTGAAACCACGGCCGGAGCCGATATCGAGGAAATGAAACGGTTCGTCCGGACCCGGCATGCGTGCATCCTGGCCCGTCAGAAGCGCCACGAGCGCCGTCAGCCGCGGAGACTGCTCGACGTAATAGCCGCTGGAATAGGTGATGTCGGTCACATATCCGTTACTCAGATTCATGCTCCCGAATCGCTTTTTGTAACCGCAATCATAATATCTACATCCTTCATCCAGACATGAAACGCTATCCAAACCAGAAACAGGCAGCAATATTTTTGCCTGAGCCGCACCACGACATATCCGCTGCCAAGAACTGTTCCCGCCCAACGATGATATAGGGCAAACTTCAGCGCGGCGGCCGTTGCGATTACACAATGTCCAGTATGATGCCGCACGGGGCGGGATGCTGTATGCATGCCCCCTGTGTCTCCGCGAAACCATCAAGTCGTACGACTGTGTTGAAACGCTGAAAATGAGGGGCTTCCATGACATGATGTAAATATTCATGTCGCCCGGCAGCCGGTATGGCCGGGGTTCAACGATTTCCGTGGCAAATCCGCCAGGACCCGAGCAGAGGCCCCCTATGGACCAGCTTTCCCTTATCAACACCTTTATCCGGGTCGCCGAACGCGGGTCGTTTTCTGCCGTTGCGCGTGATTTCAACACTTCGCAGCCCGTCATCTCACGCCAGATCGCCGCTCTCGAAGACCAGTTGGGCGTCAGGCTGATCCAGCGCACGACCCGACGACTCTCGCTGACCGAGGACGGCCAGATCTATCTTGAGCATGCGAAAGCGGTTGCCGACGCCGTCGATGCCGCGACCGCGAGCGTGGGCAGCGCGCGGAAGACACCGACCGGGCAGGTGCGCCTCGGCGTTCCCACGGCTGTCGGCCTCTATCTCGCGGCAAGGCTGCCCGAATTCTTCGCCCGCAATCCCGAAATCTCGCTCGACCTCAAGATGCGCGACGGCGCGTTCGACCTGATCGAGGAGGGACTGGATCTTGTGATTTCGGTGGTCGAGGCAACGCAGGCGAGCGTGATCACCCGCGTTCTGGGCACGGCCGCCTCCGTTCTCGTCGCCTCACCGGCCTATGTCGCCGCGCGCGGCGCGCCGGACACACCGCAAGACCTGCTGCGGCACGAATGCATCGTCTACACCCGGCCCGGCGCCGAGAGGGAATGGCGGTTTGCGCGCGATGGAATCGAGGAAACGGTGAGCGTGCAGGGCCGGTTCCACGTTGATTCGAGCGAGGCCGTGCGCCGCGCCGCACGGGCGGGGCTTGGAATAGCGCTCCTGCCGCGACTTACTACGATCGACGACGTCGTCGCCGGGCGGCTGGTTACCCTGCTCGACACTTTCGTGCCGATGAACGTGAAGATCCACGCAATCCTGCCATCCCGCCGCTATATTCCGGCGCGCACGAGGGCCATTCTCGATTTCCTGCAGGAAGAACTGGAGAAGACCCCCTTCCTGCAATCAACAGCGGGGATGGCGGGCGTTCATGCGCCGATCTTCGACTGAAGCGGCCACGCCGGATGGCGGTGTGGCGGTTTCCCTCAGCGGGCGACCATCTCACGCTCCCGGTCAGACCTGATGAGGCTCAGCTGAACCGGCCCATAGGTGCTGCTAAGGGCGAGGGACGGCTCGCCAGGGAGTATGGGCGTGGCACGCGCGAGGCGAACGCCGCCCAGTGCCGACCCGAAACCGGCCAGCAATGCCACCGTCAATGATGCAACGGCAATGAATTTCTGCACAATCACTCTCCAGATACGAAGGCGGGCCGGCACGAGAATGTCTCCGCCCGACCATGTTGCATTGCGATATGGCCCGGAAGCTGCCCGATAACCATGCCGAATTTCACATTTCTTTCATGAAGCTGCGGGATGAATGGGGGGACTCGCGCGTCCGCCCTATCCAGACCCGCCAGTGCAGGCAACCGCGAACTCAGGTCTGGCGCAGCACTGACAGCGCGGCGTCCGCCTCGTCCGGATCGAGATCGACCGCACGCTCGGCGATATCGCGGGCGAAGCCGCCGCGCGCGAGGGCTGCAAGGGCGCGCACCCGTTCGCCGGGACCGAAGGGCGGCAGGCGCCGGCGGCGCAGATAGGCGCAAGCCGCGGCGAGGTCGCGCGCCGGATCCTCCGGCACCACGCTCTCGGCAAGAGCCGAATCCACTCCTTTCCCAGCAAGATGGGCCAGCGTCGCCCGGCGTGACTTACCCTGGCGGGTCAAGCGGCGCGCCCTTCCATCGGCAAACGCCGCATCGTCGACGGCCCCGACCGCGGAGAGCGCGTCCACCACCGCCGGAACCGCAACCCGCGCTTTGCGGAGCGCGGCCGCGATTGTTTCGGCCTCAAGCCCGGCGCCTTCGGCGGCCCGCGCCCAGCGGTCGATCCTGCGGTTCAGAACGCGGGCGAGTCCTGCCTGCGTTGCCGCGAAACGGGCAAGATGGGCAAGGGCGCTTTCGCGCAGCGTGGCCTCATCCGGTGGCTTCGGCAGTGGCCTTGTCGCATTGCGGGTGGCTTTGGACATATCTGCATCCTGCCATGCGGGGGTGGCAGACCGGAAGACTGCTTGACCGTCGGCGCCTGCGGGAGATAGTGCGGCGCACCAGCAAGGAGTGAACCAATGGCCAAGTCCCCCGTCCGCATCGCCGTCACCGGCGCCGCCGGCCAGATTGCCTACGCGCTTGTTTTCCGCATTGCCAGCGGCGCGCTGCTCGGTCCCGACCAGCCGGTCATCCTCCACCTGCTCGACCTGCCGCAGATGCAGGGCGCGCTCGGCGGCGTGATGATGGAACTCGACGATTGCGCGTTCCCGCTCCTCGCCGGGATGGTCGCGACCGACGACCCCAAGGTTGCCTTCAAGGATATCGACATTGCCTTCCTCGTCGGTGCGCGGCCGCGCAGCAAGGGGATGGAGCGCAAGGACCTGCTCGGCGCCAATGCCGAGATCTTCACCGTCCAGGGCCGCGCGCTCAACGAGGCGGCGAAGCGCTCCGTTCGCGTCCTCGTGGTCGGCAATCCGGCGAATACCAACGCCTATATCGCGATGAAATCCGCACCGGACCTCTCGCCGGACTGCTTCTCGGCGATGATCCGGCTCGACCACAATCGCGCCGCCTCGATGCTCGCCGCCAAGGCGGGCGTGAATGTCGGGGATGTCGGCAAGCTGATCGTCTGGGGCAACCATTCGCCGACGATGTATCCGGACTACCGGTTCGCCGAGGCGGGTGGCCGCAAGCTCGCCGAAATCGTCAACGACGAGGCGTGGAATCGCGATGTGTTCATTCCCACCATCGGCAAGCGTGGCGCTGCCGTGATCGAGGCGCGCGGCGCTTCCTCCGCTGCCTCGGCCGCGAATGCCGCGATCGATCAGGTGCGTGACTGGGTCGTCGGCTCCAACGGCCGTTGGGTGTCGATGGCGATCGCGTCGGACGGCAGCTATGGCGTTCCCGAAGGCATCATGTTCGGTGTGCCCGTGACCACGCAGAACGGTGTCGTGACCCGCATCCAGAATCTCGAGATCGATGCCTTCGCCCAGTCGCGGCTCGACATCACGCTGAACGAACTCAAGGAAGAGCGCGAGGCGATCGCGCACCTGCTGGGCTGATTGTGGCTGGAACACTTTCTGGTCCTTTTGGATCGGAAAGTGCTCCATCATATTGATAAAAAATCATCTTTATCCGACCATACAATTCCATCTGATCGGACAACACTCAAGGGCCCCGGCGCGTGCCGGGGCCTTCCCGCGCAGGCTCAGACGGTGAACTGCTCGCGAATGATCCGTTCCGACAGGGCCCGATCGGGGTCGGACAGGATGCGGGCACGAACCGATCGATCCTCGCTCGCCGCCACCGAAATCACCCGCCGGACCTCGGTGAAGTCGGCAACGGCCGCCACCGGCCGTTTTTCGGATTCGAGGATCTCGAACAGGATTTCACTATCCGAGGGCAGCAGCGCACCGCGCCAGCGCCGCGGCCGGAACGCCGAGATCGGCGTCAGCGGCAAGAGGTTGGCCGAAAGCGGCACGATCGGTCCGTGCGCCGAAAGGTTGTAGGCTGTCGATCCCGCGGGGGTCGATACCAGCACGCCGTCACAGATCAACTCGGCGAGACGCACTCTGCCATCGATCGTGATCCGGATTTTCGCTGCCTGCCGCAATTGCCGCAGCAGACTCACCTCGTTGAACGCGAGCGCCTCTTCGACAGCCCCTGTCGAGGTGATCGCATGCATGCGAAGCGGGTGGATATCGTTGCATTGGGCGCGGGCGATGCGCGCCGGCAGGTCGGCCTCGGCGAAGTCGTTCATGAGGAAGCCGACCGAGCCACAATTCATGCCATATACCGGAAGCTCGCGTTCCAGCATGCTGTGCATCGTCTCCAGCATCAGCCCGTCGCCGCCGAGGGCAACGACGACTTCGGCTTGATCAGGGGCCGCATCGCCGTAGAGTGCGACCAGCCGCTCGCGCGCAGCGAGGGCCTGGTCGGTTGACGCGGCCGCGAAATGAATGCGGGTCAAGCGAGCTTGCGATGCTGGAGAACCGGCATGTCGCGCCGCACCCGTGCCGTCCGGGTGGGGTCGATGCGTGCCGTGGCGAAGCCCGGCCCATCGGAAACGCGGCTGACGACACCGCCCCACGGATCGGCGATCAACGCGTTGCCGTAGGTGAAGCGCGTCTCGCCGCGTCCATCGCGATGCGGCCCGACGCAGGCCGCCGCAGCGATCCAGCACTGGGTCTCGATCGCGCGGGCACGCAGCAACACCTCCCAGTGATCCTTCCCGGTTTGCAGGGTGAAGGCGGAGGGGACCATGATCAGGTCGGCACCGGCGCGGCGCAAGGCGAGGTAGAGTTCGGGAAAGCGCATGTCATAGCAGATCGACAGCCCCACCGTCAGACCGCCGATCCGGCAGGTCACGACGGCATCGCCGGCGCCATAGGTCGCACTTTCGCGGTAGCCGAGCCCATCCGGCGTGGTGATGTCGAACAGGTGGATCTTGCGATAGCGCGCGATCTCCCGCCCATCGGGGTCGAAGACGAGCGTGGTGTTGTAGAGCCGGTCGTCCCCCTGTTCCCCGATCGACCCGCCATGCACATGAAGGCGGTGCCGCCGGGCGGTCTCGCGCAGGAATTCATAGGCCGGCCCGCCGGCGGCATCCGATCCGGAAGGCGGCAACGCCTCGGCGGCCTGCATCTTTGCCGCCCGGTCGCCGCCGAGACAGCTCCAGACCTCCGGCAACGACACGAGGCCGGGCCGGTCAGCGGCGACGGCGGCATCGATCAACCCCTGTGCCTGGGCGATGTTGGCGGCCTTGTCGGCGCCCGGCGACATTTGAATGACGGAGAGTCGAAGCGTATCTTCCTGCATGGGCGTATCGTGCGCCAGGTGCAGTGAGCAGGCAAGCGGACTATTCGGCCGCCCGCCGCGCGGCAAAATGGGCAGAGAGACGCTCCACGGCCTCGTCCAGAACCGCCTCGCGCTTGCAGAAGGCAAAGCGCGCATAATGGCGGGGCGCTTCGCCGGGGTAGAATGCGGAGACAGGAATGGCCGCCACCTTCGCGTGTTCGGTGATGTGCCGGCAGAAATCCGCATCGTCGCCGTTGAAGCCGAGGGGCGCGAAGTCGGCCGTCACGAAATAGGAGCCATGGCTCGGGAGCACGCCGAAGCCGATCCGCCGCAACCCGTCCGACAGCCGGTCGCGCTTCGCCGCGAGATCCGAGGCGAGCGACGCGAAATAGGCATCGTCCTTGGCGAGCCCGACCGCCACCGCGCGTTGCAGGTTGGGCGGCGTGGTGAAGGTAAGGTTCTGGTGCGCCCGCGCAATCACCCCCGCGAGCCGCGCCGGCGCCGTGACGTAGCCAATCTTCCAGCCGGTCAGGCTGAACGTCTTGCCCGCACTGCCGATGCGCACGCAACGCTCCCGCAGGCCCGGCAGGCTCATCAGCGGGATGTGCTTCAACCCATCGAAAATCAGATGCTCATACACCTCGTCGCAAACCGCATAACAGTCATGCTTCACCAAAAGATCAGCGATGAATTCCAGCTCATCGCGGGTGAAGACCTTGCCGGTCGGGTTCATCGGCGAGTTGAGCAGCAGCAGCTTGGTCTTGGGGCCGAAGGCTGCCGCCAGTTCGGCGCGCGGCAGCGCCCAGTCGGGCGGATTGAGCCGCACCAGCCTCGCGGTAGCGCCCACGAGCTGCACCACCGGCAGGTAGGTATCGTAGAGAGGTTCGATCAACACGACCTCATCGCCCGGATTGAGCAGGGCAAGCAGGCTGGCGGTGATCGCCTCGGTCGCACCCGAGGTCACGACCACCTCCCGCGCCGGGTCGGCGTCGATCCCGTAAAAGCGTCGGTTCGCGGCGGCCACCGCCTCGCGCAATTCGACGACGCCGGTGAGCGGGGGATACTGGTTCCGTCCGTCCCTCAGGGCCGAGGCTGCCGCCTCGATCACGTCGGACGGGCCATCCGTATCGGGAAAGCCCTGGCCGAGATTGATCGCCCCGTGCTCCACGGCCAGGGCGGACATCACCGTGAAGATGGTCGTGCCGATATTGTCGAGCAGTTGGTTTGGCGATTTCACGCGGGTCTCTCCAGAATGACGGATTTCGCACTATCGCGGCGCGGGGCCGAAGGGCAAGGGGTTTTGCGGGGCAGGCTTGATTTGCAGGCAATAACTGCCGTTTATTTAGGCATGGATCATGCCGCCCTTGTAGGCAATGGACGCGGCATTGTTTTTATCCACGACTGGCATGATGCATGCACCATTGGCATGATATCTGCAAAGCAGGTTTTGCCGGCCGGTGCGCGCACCAGCTCGCCGCGATCAACCGTAACAAGGAGGTGCCCGTCTCGGATCGGGCGTGAACCGGATGAAGAAAATCGAAGCGATCATAAAGCCGTTCAAGCTTGACGAGGTCAAGGAAGCCTTGCACGAGGTCGGGCTTCAGGGCATCACCGTCATGGAGGCGAAGGGATTTGGACGCCAGAAAGGCCATACCGAACTCTATCGCGGTGCTGAATATGTTGTTGATTTTCTGCCGAAGGTGAAGATCGAGGTGATCTGCGAGGATGCCGTTGCCGAGCGCGCGATCGAAGCCATCACCAACGCCGCGCGTACCGGGCGGATCGGTGACGGCAAGATCTTCGTTTCCACGATCGAGGAAGTTATCCGTATCCGCACCGGTGAAAAGGGCGAAGCGGCGATCTGACCCTCTGTTTCAATCCATCCCTCAAACCCAACGAGAGCGGGTCCGCATGGGGCGGGCCCGCACAATGACCAGCAGTGAGGACGACAATGGCGAAGAAGCCCGCCGGTAGCGGCGATGCGATCAGCAAGGTGATGGCCATGATGAAGGAGAACGGGGTCGAATATGTCGACCTGCGGTTCACCGATCCGCGCGGCAAGTGGCACCACACCGCCCAGCACATCTCCACCATGGGCGAGGACGCCTTCCGCGACGGCATCATGTTCGATGGCTCGTCCATCGCCGGCTGGAAGGTCATCAACGAGAGCGACATGATCCTGATGCCGGATCCGGAAACCGCGGTGATGGATCCCTTCGCCGCGAAGCCGAGCCTGGTCATCTTCTGCGACATTCTCGAACCCTCGACCGGCCTTCCCTATTCGCGCGACCCGCGTTCAACCGCGAAAAAGGTGGAAGCCTACGTGCGGGCATCCGGCGTCGGCGATTCCATCCTGTTCGGCGCCGAAGCCGAATTCTTCATTTTCGATTCCGTCCGCTTCGGCACCGGCGGCAATTTCGGCACCTACCAGCTCGACAGCATCGAAGGCCCCGGCTCCTCGATGAAGGACTACCCGGAAGGCAATATGGGCCATCGCCCGGTGGTGAAGGGTGGCTATTTCCCGGTTCCCCCGGTCGACTCCGAGAGCGATCTGCGCGCCGAAATGCTCTCGACCATGGGCGAGATGGGCCTGCCGATCGAGAAGCACCACCACGAGGTGGCGCAGAGCCAGCACGAACTCGGCACGAAGTTCGGCACGCTGGTGCAGATGGCCGACCAGATGCAGATCTACAAATACTGCGTCCACAACGTCGCTCACAGCTACGGCAAGACCGCGACGTTCATGCCGAAGCCGATCTATGGCGACAACGGCTCGGGCATGCACACCCATCAGTCGATCTGGAAGAACGGCAAGCCGCTCTTCGCCGGCAATGGTTATGCCGATCTCTCCGAGCTCTGCCTGTACTACATCGGCGGCATCATCAAGCACGCCAAGGCGCTGAACGCCTTCACCAACCCGAGCACGAACAGCTACAAGCGACTGATTCCGGGCTTCGAGGCGCCGGTGCTGCTGGCCTACTCGTCGCGCAACCGCTCGGCCTCGTGCCGCATCCCCTACACCACCAACCCGAAGGCCAAGCGCGTCGAGGTCCGCTTCCCCGACCCGACCGCGAACCCCTATCTCGCCTTCGCGGCGATGGCGATGGCCGGGCTCGACGGCATCAAGAACAAGATCCATCCGGGCGACCCGATGGACAAGAACCTCTACGACCTGCCCCCCGAAGAACTTCAGGGTATTCCGACCGTCTGCGGCTCGCTCCGCGAGGCGCTGGAATCCCTTGCCGCCGATCATGACTTCCTGCTCGCCGGCGATGTCTTCAGCAAGGAACAGATCGAGAGCTACATCGCGCTGAAGTGGGAAGAGGTCTACCGCTTCGAGCACACGCCGCATCCGGTCGAGTTCGAGATGTATTACTCGGCCTGATCGACAACGACTGCACGTATCCAGAAGCCGGTCCGCACCTGCGGGCCGGCTTTTTCTTTGCCTGCATCCCGACCATGTATCGGCAGGCACACGTCCACATCCCGCGGAAGCCGGGCTCCCGCAGGGCGACAGCTGTTTCCCTATGTTCAGGTGAGGCTCTATTCTGTTGCGGCCACGTCCAGCAGAGTTGACGGACAGCCAGGCATCATCGCTAGAGCATCATCCGATCAGATGGAATCATCTGATCGGATAAAGATGCTCGACTTATCAATATGATAGAGCACTACATCCGATTAGATAAAGATGTTCGGTTTATCAATATGATAGAGCGCTACATCCGATCCAAAAGGATCAGAAAGTGCTCTGACGGGAGAGATACGCGGATGGGCACAGCAGTCCTGGTTCTCAACGCCGGTTCATCGAGCATCAAATTCGGCATGTTCGAGATCGAAAACGGCCTGTCGCGGCGTGCCCATGGCACCATCGAGCGGATCGGCGAGGCACCGCATTTCCAGGGATTCGACGCAGCCGGCCAGCTTGTGACCGAGCGCCGATGGGACGACGCGGCCACCATGACGCATGAAGACCTGCTGAAGCCATTGCTGGAATGGGCCGATACGCACCTCGCCGGCGACCGGCTTGCCGGCGTCGGCCACCGCATCGTGCATGGCGGCCGGGAGTTCGCCGCCCCCGTCAGGCTGGACGAGACCGTTGTCGCGGCGCTCGATACGCTCGTGCCGCTGGCGCCGCTGCACCAGCCTCATAATCTCGCACCTGTGCGCGCCATTGCGTGCCTGCGGCCTGGCCTTGCGCAAATCGGCTGCTTCGATACCGGCTTTCACTGCACGATGGGCGATGTCGCAACGCGCCTGCCCCTCCCCGCGCGCTACCACGAAGCCGGCGTGCGCCGATATGGGTTTCACGGTATTTCGTATGAATACATCGCCGGGGCGCTTGCCGCGGCAGCGCCTGCCCGCGCCGCCGGCAAGGTGATCGCCGCGCATCTCGGCAACGGGGCCAGCGCCTGCGCGATGCTGGAAGGCCGGTCGGTCGAGACCAGCATGGGTTTCACCGCGCTGGACGGGCTGATGATGGGAACCCGCCCCGGCACGATCGATCCTGGCGTGGTGCTTTACATGGCCGAGCAGGAAGGGCTTGCCCCAGCCGCGATCAGTCATTGCTTGTATCACGAATGCGGGCTGTTGGGCGTCTCGGGCGAGGCGTCCGACATGCGCACGCTGCTGGCGAGTTCACACCCCGACTCCCGTCTCGCGGTGGAGTTGTTCTGCCATCGCGCCGCCCGCGAGATCGCTGCGCTGACCATCGCTCTTGGCGGTCTCGAAACGCTTGTCTTTACTGCCGGCATCGGGGAGCACGCGCCGGAAATCCGCGCGAAGATCTGTACCCGACTGGGCCATTTCGGCATCATCATCGATGATGCCGCGAACCGGCGTCATGCGCCGGTCATTTCGGCGGCCTCCTCACCGGTCGAGGTGCGCGTGATCGCCACTGACGAGGAAGCCATGATCGCGCGCCATGCCGCAGCCCTGCTGCGTGGCTGACCAGCTCGATTGCCACCAAAACGTCATCCAACGCCGAACGCCTCTGGTCTAGAGCGTTCCGCGGCGGCTGCGGCCTGACGGGCGCGGCCGATTCATCCGTGGATCCGCGCGATACGCGGCCTGGCAACAAAGGAGTTCCTGAATGAAACGCGCATTCCTTCTGGCCTGCTCGGCGCTTGTCGCCGTCAGCGCCGCGGCCTTCGCCGCGAATGGCCAGGAAGTCGTCACCCAGCCTGCCGCTCATGGCATTGTCAGCACGATGATGGACAAGCCGCAGCCGGTGCTGAGCGACGCGGAAATGACCGCTCTGGTCCGCCGCAAGATCAAGTATGTGTTCGTGCTGTATCAGGAGAACCGCTCGTTCGACTCCTATTTCGGCACCTTCCCCGGCGCTGACGGGCTCTATTCGCAGCCGGCCGCGAAAACCCGCGGCTTCGTGCAGACGCTGATCAACACCGATGGCAGTGCTGCCACCATCTCGCCCTTCCGCATCGGGCCCAAGCAATATGCGTGGGACACTGACGACATCGACCATTCGCACGGCCGCATCGTTGCCAAGATGGACGTCACCGCCGGCAAGCCGCTGATGGACAAGTTCGCCGTCACCGAGGAGAAAAAATATTCGCCGACCGGCAATCCCTCGCTGAAGGCGAAGCAGTTCGGCGAACTCGCGATGGCCTACGAGGATTGCGACACGGTGCCCTTCCTCTGGCGCTACGCCGACCGGTTCGTGCTGTTCGACCATGTCTTTCAGGACATTGCCGGCCCCTCGACGCCCGGCAACCTGTCGATCTTCGCCGCGCAGACCGGCCTGACCCAGTGGGCGCTACACCCGAGCGAGGCGACCGGAACCTACAAGGGCGGACCGACGGCCACGAATGCTGCCGGCGGCAAGATTTCCGAGGCAGGCGCCGGCGTGCCGGTCGTCACCGATGATGATCCGCTCTGGGGCTCACCGCTCGATCCGCACAAAGCGGTGCCGGTCAATCCGCACGACTTCGCCAGCCCGCACGGCACGCATGTGCAGATCAACCAGACCTATGCCTCGCTGGCGCTGACCACCGCAGGAAAGGCCATCAAGGGCGAAACCGCGCGCGACACCGCTCCGGATACCGATCTGGCGGACGTCCGGCAGGATGTTGCCTATCTCTCGGCACATGGCCAGAAGCCGGTCGGCTGGGGATGGTACGAAGAAGGCTATGGCAAGGATGCCGGCGACAAGCATGCCGGCCCCACCGACGCCCAGGGCATGCATGCAGCCTACATCACCCATCATAACGGCCCGCAATATTTCGGATACGTCGCCAACAACCCGGCCGAGCGCGATCACCTGCACGGCGCATCGGCGTTCTATACTGCGCTGCGGACCTCAACCCTGCCGGCTTCGGGCGGCGTCTTCTATCTCAAGGGCGGCTTCCGCAACGACATGGGCCTGACCCCGGACAACCCTGACGCCAAGGCCCGCAAGAACTTCGTCGGCGACGATGATCATCCCGCCTATTCGGATGCCCAGATCAGCGAGGCGTTTGTCGCCCGTGCGGTCAACGCGATCGCCAGCAGCAAATACTGGAAGCACGCGGCGATCATCATCACCTGGGACGACTCCGAAGGAGATTACGACCATGTGCCGCCGCCGGTGGTCATCGAAGGGCCGGATCACAAGCCGCTCACCTTCGGCCCGCGCGTGCCGCTCATCGTCATTTCGCCCTATGCGCGGGTTCATCAGATCTCGCACGCGGTGGGCAGCCAGGCATCGGTCGTGAAGTTCGTCGACAAGGTGTTCGGCCTGACGCCGCTCGCCCGCCTGCCGGACGAGATGAAAGGTCGCCGCCTTGGCCAGAAGGAATTCGGCGAGGCCAATGTCGGTCCGGCAGACGCGATCACACCCGACACCTCTGACCTGATGAGCGCGTTCGACCCGGCACGGCTCGAAGGCAAGGCTCGTGCATTGCCGCCGGGTTACGCGATCATCCCCGCCCACGATCTCAAGACCCTGCCGCAATTCGGCGGCAACGGGTGCAAAGTGGATGGCATCGTGCCGACTGATATCGCCAAGGGAATCCATACAAAAATCCCGGCCGACTTCAATCCGCTGCCCAAGACCAATCCGTCCGCCTGAGCGCAAACTTTATCGCCAGGTTTTGTATTTGGAGCATCATCCGATCGGGCATCATCGTCCGATCGGATGAATTTTATGGACGGCTTGCCATATGACGAGTCACGGGGTGATAGTCTGGTTCCTTACCTTGGCCGGGGAGCCCCCTGATGAGCTATCACATCTCCAAAGTCACCGATCTCGGGTTCGATGACGCCGTTGCCGCGACGGTCGCAGCGCTGCGCGCCGAAGGCTTCGGTGTTCTTACCGACATCGACGTGGCGGCGACCATGCAGGTGAAACTCGGCACACCATTCCGGCCCTATCGGATTCTCGGCGCATGCAACCCCCGCATGGCGCACGAGGCGCTGAAACTTGAAGACAAGGTCGGCACCATGCTGCCCTGCAATGTCATCGTCCAGCAGCACGATGACGGTTCGGTCGAAGTTTCGGCGATCGACCCGGTGACCTCGATGCAAGGGATCGAGAACCCAGAGCTTGGCCGACTGGCCGGCACCGTGCGCGAGATGCTGCGCAGCGTGGTGAATCACATCGCCTGAATCCGGCATACACACATCGTGAGCTTTGACCTGCCCCGCCTGGGGATCGTGATCTTCACCTTCTTCTTTGCCGGCATCGTCAAGGGAATTCTCGGTCTCGGCATGCCGGTCATTACGATGGGGGTTCTGGGCGCCATAATCAGCCCAGCAGAGGCCGCATCGCTGCTGCTGGTGCCATCCTTCGTAACGAATATCTGGCAGTTTCTGAGCCATCGCGGCGCCGGGAAGGCGATCGCACGGTTCTGGCCGATGATGGCCGGCATCCTCATCGGCGCACCGCTCGGCGCCGGACTGATCACCGGTCATGACGCACGGCCCGCCGTCGTCGCCCTCGGCATCGTTCTCATGGTCTATGCGCTGCTGGGATTAATGCATCCCCGGCTGCGCCTGCCGCCCGGCGCTGAGCCGTGGGCAGGGCCGCTGGCCGGCCTCGGCGCCGGCTTGCTCGCCGGCGCGACCGGGGTATTCGCCATTCCCACCATTCCGTATATCGCCGCACTCGGACTTGAGCGGGACGCGCTGATCCAGGCGCTCGGGCTGATCTTTTCTGCGGCGTCCCTCGCACTCGGCGCCGGACTGGCGTGGCACGGCGCGCTCCCCGCAACCTCTCTGGAGATATCGGCCATCGCCCTCGTGCCGGCCCTCGCCGGGATGAAGCTCGGCACCCGACTACGACGCAAGGTTCACCCTGACCGCTTCCGCGCCCTGTTCCTTTACGGCCTGATCGCACTCAGCGCGTTCATCATCTGGCAAGCGATCTCGGGCGCTGCGTGACCTCAGCCGGATCACCGGCAGGTGCTCGATGATCCCCCCTGCCGGCGCGCCGTTCCAACATGTCGGCGAACGCGTCGAGGATGCGCTGAACGGCCTGATTGCGATAGGCAAACTCCGCCTCCCGCTCAGGATGAACCAGCATAGCGGCATTCGCCTCGAAGACGAGAACTCGCCCGTCTGGAAGGATGGAAAAATCGATACCGGCATAATCGAGATCGAGGCGGCGCCCCACCGCGCTGACCGCCTCGAACGCTGCGGAACCCAGCACTGTCACGGGATCGTCGAGAAACCGAGCTTCCTCGGCCCTCCGCGCGGGATCGAGATCCATCCCCGCGGTCCAGTAATGCACCATCCAGTGCGGCCCGATCGCGAGATGATAGGGATAGACCTGCCGATCGACGAAGATCATCCGGTATTTGCGATAATAGCCGTCATCGCTCCGATAATCGATGAAACGGCTGAGATATTTGTCGCCGGCTTCGTGTGACGCTGCCGTCAGCTGCTCCGCGGTCTCCACGCGACGCAATCCATGGCCGCCATGCGTTCCCACAGGCCGGACAAGCGCCGGCAAACCAATGCTGACGGGAATCTCGCCAGCCGCAACCCGCAGCACCGGCGGCACCACAAGACCGTCGATCCCCGCGAGCAGCGCCGGCAGCGACGTACGCCCGGTGCGCATCACCGCCTCGGGCCGGTTCATCACAGGAAGTCCACCGGCGAGAAACCCGATTGTCGCGCCATCCAGCGGCGGCATCAGTTCGGCCTCGCCGATCGCATTGAAAACGAGGTCGTGCGGCGGCAGGTGGGGCAGATGGTTCACAGGATGATCGATGAACCAGTCGGTCAGCGCGTAGCGGGCATTCGGCAGCAAATGCTCGATGGGCAGGCTGGCTTCGGCGAGGCAGGTGAGTACCAGCACGCGCAATGCGTCTTGTGGTCCCGGGCGGACAAATACAGGGCCATTCCGGAACGCGACCTCGCGGTGCGCCGCGGCCGATTCGGGCTCGCTTCCGGCCAGCAGCACGGCAAGCGTGCGATGGGCGTCGATCAGTTCGGGACTGCACCGCAGCGCCGCTCGGGCGGCGTCGATCGCGAGGGCATTCTGCCCGAGGCGGGCCCGTGCCGAAGCCAGATTGGCAAGCGCTCGCCCGCTCGGATCATCTGGCGCAGCGCGCGCGAACCAGGTGGTTGCCTCTTCAAGCCGCCCGAGTTCGGCAAGACAGTTTCCAAGCGCCACCAGCACCGGCGCCCCCGTCGCACCGGCAGAGATCGCGGCGGCGAAGCCCTGCACCGCGGGTTCGAACTTCCCCAGCGCACGCAAGGCTCGCGCATGCACAAGAAAGACGCCGGGATCTGCGGTATCGGTGGCCGCACCGGCAATGGCGCACGCCGCCTCAGGATCTCCTCCCTCCAGCAACGCCGTCGCATAGGCCGCGACGATGCCGGGCTGACGGGGATCGGCAGCATGGAGATCACGATAGATACCGATGAGGTCGATCGCTCCATCCGCTGCGGCAAAGTTCATAACAGGAGTTTGACACGGCAGAGTGAAGGCTCGGTTAATCTTTCAGGCAGATCACGCAAGCCCGAATGAGGCCGCGTTGCGGTAAAGCATATAGACCGCCACGGCGAAAACAAGCCCGGCAAAAATCCGGTTGAGCGCGTCGCGCCGCCCCGCGAGGTGGATCGCCAGGCGCGTGCCGAGGAGCCCGCCAATCACGCCCCCCAGGATGAACTCCACGGCAACGGCCCAGTTCACAAGGCCGGAGGCCGCATAATTTACCGCTGTGGTCAGCCCGAAACTGCCGACCGAGAGCAGCGAGGAGCCGATCGCGAAAATCATCGGCATCCCGGTCGAGAAGAGCAGGCCAGGAACGATCAGGAAGCCCCCGCCAATGCCGAAAAAACCCGACAGCACGCCGACCGCGAGTGCCGCAACCGCTACCGCCAGCAGTCCGGTCATGTTCAGCCGTTCAGGCTGCCCGGTCTCGCGGTCGGCCATCTTGCGGGGGCGAAGCATCACCAACCCCACCGCGATCATCAGGATCGCGAAAAGAAACAGCAGCTTCTTGCCATCAAACGTCTTGCCGAGGGTGGAACCGGCCGCGGCGCCGACAATGCCAAGCACCGCGAAAATGGCAGCACTCCGCCACCGCACATTGCCCTTGCGGGCGTGGCCGCCAAAATTCGCAAAGGCATTGGCCGAAACCGCGAGCGCACTAGTGCCGATCGCGACATGGGGTGCCAGGCCAATGACGTAAAGCATCAGCGGGGTCGCCAAGATCGAGCCACCCCCGCCGATCAGCCCCAGCGTGAAGCCAACAGCGCTGCCGGATACAAGGGCAAGAACCGTCTCGATCATGGAAAATCTCCCCTGGCGGGTTACGCCACAAGACATTCTTATTCGCGAATATGTCTAGCCCCTGATATATCAGATTTCAAGAATACACCCCGCAGCCGCTTCAGGGCCGAACGATGACGTATCCCTTGCCAGCAAGTTCCATCAGCCGCGGCACGCCATAAGGAACCTGCTGCGCCTTTGGGTTCAGCACCGGCACATGGCCGGTCTCGCGCTTCAGAGTCTCGATCGTGTTCATGCAAACGTCGAACTCGACATTCTGCGCGATCAGGCTGTCGACCTGCTGGCGCAGCGGTGAGTCGGCAAAGGTAATTTCCACGCCTGGGCCGAAAGCCACCACGATGATCGACGCCGTCTCGGGCCAGACCTTCAGCACCGCATTGGCGTTGTTGAGAACCTCACGCTGCTTGCTCATCACCGAATCCGAGAGCTGCAACGCCAGCAGATGGGTGGCAAAAGGATTGTTGACGGCAGCGCGGCTCACACCCATTGCCGCCGCCGCAACGCCAAGACCGCCGAACAGCCTCCGGCGCGAACTCATGGGACAGCGTAGCCCGGATTGCCGGCGAGCCCGAGCACCTTGACCCGGTTGGGCCGCGTCAGCTTCACCGTCTTCACCTGGCGCAGATGCCGGGCCACCACATCCCAGACCGGCGCGCCGGTCTGCGGCAGTGACACCGAGGCCCAACTCGCAACGGTGTATTGTTTCGCCGCCTCGACCTTGGTGCCATTATCAAGCTCCATCGCGGAAATCCGGTGGCCGATCGATTGCCCCGGCGCGCAGGCATAGTTCATGCCGCCAACCCGGATCATGTCTCCCCCCTGCTGATAATACGGGTTGGGATTGAAGAGATTGTCACAGACATCTTCCATCACCGCCTTGATCTCGGCGCCAGTCATGGTCTGCTTGTACACCATCGGATAGGTGATGGCCGTTTCCGCCAGCAGATCGCCCATCGTCAGCGCTCGGTCGCCAAGCACCGTATTGCCCCAGCGAAAGCCGGGCGAAAAGGCGATCTGCGCACCGGTTTCGGCCCGCAGCGCGTCCATGATCACCTGATCGACAGAGCCGTAGAAATTGTTGCGCCGGTAGAGCAGCGTTTCCGTCTCGGCCAGTTTTTCATCGAGCATCGCGCGGTGCGGCGCCTCCTGCGCTTCCACCGCCGCCACCACCGCCGCGTCCTGCTTCACCTGATCGGCATAGATCGGCAGCAGCCGATAATGCACGTCCCTCACCCGGCCTTTCGTGAGTTCGAGGTCGAGTATTGCGACGAACTTGCCCCCCGTTCCGGCATTGGTCACCAGTGTGATGCCGCCGGGATTCTTTACCGGAACCGGATGCGGCACCGCATCGTGCGTATGGCCGCCGAGAATGACGTCGATCCCGCGCACCTGCGAAGCGAGCTTGAGATCGACCGGCATGCCGTTATGCGAGAGCAGCAGCACGGCATCGACCTTCTGCACCGCGCGCAATTCATCGACAAGCTTCTGTATCCGGCCGGGATGGATGCCGAACCGCCAGTCCGGCGTGAACCTCCTCGGATGCGCGATCGGCACATAGGGAAAAGCCTGGCCGATCACGCCGACGCGATAACCGCCAAGCTCGCAGATGATAGAGGGCTGAAACACGCGGCCGGTCTTCTGGTCGAAGGCGGGCGCGCCCATCATCTGCGATTCCGCCGAGAGAAATACGTTCTGCGCGATGAAGCGGCCGTGCATTGCCTTGATGAGCGCCTCGATCCCGTCCTGCCCGTAGGTGAACTCCCAGTGCCCGGTCATCGCATCGATGCCCAAAAGGTTGCCGAGCGCCACCATGTTCTGGCCACGGGTGAGATTGGCAATCCCCGTGCCCTGGCAGAGATCGCCGCCATCGAGCAGGATCGAGCGGCCCGGTCCGGCACCGGCGCGCAGATTGTCGATCACCGTCTTGAGGCTGGCGAACCCGCCAAGCCGCCCGTAGCGGTGCGCCAACGCCTCGAAATCGAGGAAGGTGAAGGCATGCGCATCCCGTGTGCCGGGTTTCATGTGATAAAAATCGAGGAAGGCAGCGCCAACCAGATGCGGCGGCTGCCCTGCTGCGCGACCAACCCCGATATTCTGCGTTGGCTCACGAAAATGCACCGGCCTTGCATTCGCATGCGTGTCGGTCTGGTGGATGATGCGGACATCGCCGCTCATCTTCACGTCATAAGGATCGGCGGCCGACCAGGCGAGCCGCGGCAGCAGCGATGTGCTGGCCGCAGCGGTGAGAAGAGCGCGTCGTGCAATCGTCATCCATTCGGTCTCCGCCTGGCCGGCTTAGAGCGCTGTCCGATCCTGATGGATCGGATGATGCTCTAGCGCGTTACTGCATTCCGCCAGAGGCGCTTCTGGCTGCGCGCCTGGGCAATCGAAGCGGCGGCCAGCGCCGCGGCCCGTTTGGCCGTTGCCTCGGCCTTCGCGTAATCGCCGGCAGCCTCGGCCGCCTTGGCTGCCTTGAATGAAGCGACCGTCGGCGTCCACTGGTCATCCAGCGTCGCGGCGGTCTTCATCTTCGCCGCCGCCGCGGCGATCGCCCGCGCTGCACCGTCCTTCCCGGCGGCATGGGCATGGGCAACGCCAAGACAAAAAGTCGCAGCAACCAGCACACAATTTATCCGTTTCATGATCGCGCCCCCGGGCCCGCGATCGGCAGGCCGTTGCTCATGTACGTGAGGAAATAGGCAAGGTCCCGATACGCCGCCGAATCCGGCTTCGCCGGCACCGAACGCACCTTCCTGTTGCAGCCGATGAACCGCCGCACCAGCGTGCCGACATCGCCCCATTTCGAACGATAGACGGGGAAAGAAGCCGTGATGCCAAGCGCCGGCGCGAGATACTGCCCCCGCAGCCGCTTGCCCGCTGCCTGCACATGGCAACTGGCGCAGGAAAAATTCAGCTGCCCCCTGCGGGAATAGAAATATTCCTTGCCCGCCTCATAGGCTGCAATGGCCCGCTTGTCGTTCGGAATAACGACATGGATCAGCTTGCCATCCGAGGTTGAGGTCATATAGGCGACGATATCGGCGAGTTCGCCCTTGGTCAGGCTGAGCGGCTTCAGCCCATGCCGCTTGCGGCATTCATTGATGGCGATGCCGATCGTGACGACCTTGCCGGTCTTTTCATCGAACTTCGGATAATCCTGTGCAATGCCGATCCCGCCCTGCGAAAAACACGAAGCATAGTCTGCACCATCGGGAAACTTCGTGCCGAATGCCGTCTTCCCGGCATCCACCGCGAAGGAATAGGGCGGGAATTCCAGTATCTGCTTCCACTGCGCCCGGTCATTGGCGCTGAAATTATAGGGCCCGTCGACGTAATTCTTCAGCGCGAGCATTGGAAAACGTGTCTGGAAATAGGCCTGGAACGCCTTCAGATCCGCCGCCGGCCCGGCCTTTGCAAGGGGCGCTGTACCAAGTGTCAGCGTTGCAAGAGCCACGATCATCGCCGATGTGCGTTGCATTGTCTGCTCCTCCCAGCCGCGCGCGCCGGCACAGAGGATGCCGACGCGCCTCGCTCACATGATTGACGCCGACATGTTGGCGGTTTCACCCTTGTTATCGACCCATGAAACCCCGATGGGATCGCCCGAGGCGCCGCCCTTGAAAGAGAATCTGATAAAGGGATTCTTGGAAACCGCGGGGCCCCAGAAGCCGCGCAGAACGAGCTTGCCCTTGTGGGTGAACTCGACGACCTCGATGTAATGCGGCGGAATGAGCTTGCCGTCCTTGCCCTTCACGAAGCCGGAATCCATCGGGTGCTTGATCAACGCCTCGACGGTCGTCACCCCGCCCGACGTGGTTGCGTGAACCAGAATCTGATGTGCCATCGTTCCTCTCCTCAGCCGCACCCGCCAAGCGTGACCTTCACCTGCTTCGACGTCGCGTAGAGCTTGCCGCCCGCCTTCACCGCCGCGACGACCTCCGTGGTACGGGCAAGTTTGAGGCGGCTCGAGATGGCCGGACTCGTGCCCTCCGGAATTTCATAGGCACAAGCCAGCGAGTACGGATTGTGCCGCGCCAGCAGGGCCGCACCGGTAATGGCGGTCTCGTTCGCATCGACGGAGATCGGCACCACGGCGCCATTTTCGGCGATATCCGGTGCCTCCATCTTCACCTGGTCGGTCGAAACCAGAGTGGAGCTGCCCCACAACGCCTTCAGCGCCGCATCGGGCACGGTCGCCTTGAAGGCCGCTTCGGGCCATAGCGAAGCCTTTGGCGCCGGCACCGAAGCGGCGGCGAGGCCGGAGCGCGGCATTGCCAGCGCCGCCGCGGCCCCTGCGGCGCCCAGCAGCACCGTCCGGCGTGCGGGCCCTGTCTTGCGTGGTTCGGTCATCATCGTGTGTTTCCCCATCTCTTGTCTGCTTCGGCGCAGTTCGGTCTTCATTTGGTGTAGAGAAAATCGATTACTTCGTTGATCTGTTTTGGTGTCAGAATCAGGTTCTTCCCGAAGGCGGGCATCACCGTCTGCGGATTTCGCGCCTGCTCGTCGAAGACGATCGCATAGAATGTCTTGCGATCGGGCATCATTGCCTTCACGTTCTTCAGCGTCGGGCCGACATTGCCCGGCTCCACCGCGCCGGCGAAACTGTGGCATGCGGCGCAGTTGCCGAGCGATTTCGTGGTGGCGATCGTCTCGCCGGCGGCAATCTGCTGCGGCGTGGCAGCCAGCGCGACAGCGGGCGACGCCGCGACGGCAAGGCCCAGCAGGATGGTGGCAGGCTTCATTTCACCCTCCTCATTTGCTGCTGCCCTTCATGTCGTCCACCGGGCCGGTGGTGCGCGGGGTCAGCCCCATCTTTGCCGCGCTCGAAGTGATCCTGACGGATCCGGGCGGCGCGCAGTTCTTCATGCAGGCCATATTATGTGTGACAGGACGCGGATCTTTCCAGTTGAACGAGTTGCGGTTGGGCATCTTCACCCGCGGTATGCTCTGCGCATCGGCGACGAATTTGGCGTTCACGATGCCGTTGAGGTTCAGGATGAAGGCAGTCAGCGCATAAGTCTGATCGGGCTTCAGCGTGTGCGGGGCATAGAACGGCATCGCGCGGTTGATGTAATCCCACAGCGTCGTCGCATAGGGCCAGTAGCTGCCCACCGTCTTCTGGGGGGCAGCGCCCGCCAGCGACCCGACGCCACCGGCAAGCGCCGGATAGCCGTGCGCACCCTCGCCGAAACCGCCATGGCACATTGCGCAATCGCTCGAAAAGAGCTTTTCGCCGGCAGCCACAGTGCCGCTACCCGGCGGCAGATTGGAGCCGTCGGGCGGCACGGCGATGGTCCAGCCGCCGATCTGCTGCATCGTCGGCGCGGTGCCGATGCCGTAATGGCCTGGCGGCGTCGCCGGCTTGTAATGCGTCAGCGCGCCATTGCCGGTGCCGAGATCGCGCCAAACCTCCAGCGTCGCCGCCGGCACGATTCCCTTGTAGGATGGCGCCGGTGCATCACCCGCGCGGGCCGCCGCAATCGCTGCGGCAAACCCGGTGACAGCAAGCAGAACCTTACGAGAGCTGGACATTGTTCACCGTCCCGTCGGCCAGCACCTGCCATGTCTGGATGGAGTTGTTCTCATAAACCGGATCACGCCCCCAGAATTTGTGTTTCTGTGCGATCGTGGGCTGAACATAACCGGTCTCGTCGGTCACGCGGGACTGGATGAGCGCCGGCTTGCCATCCCACCGCCAGTTGAAGGTGAACCGGGTGAGGCAGCGCGAGAGAACGGGTCCGTCCAGCGCGGCGCGATGATAGCTCACCCCGCCATCGAGCGAGACATCGACATGCTTCACCCGCCCGTTGCCGCTCCAGGCAAGGCCGTGGATCTGGTAAAAGCCGGGTCCGCCGGTCAGCGACCTTTCCGGGCAGGGGAAGGTGATGACCGATTTCGCATTCATCGCCCAGGTGAAGCCAAGCGATTTTCCATCGCCCAGCAATTCGCTGTACTCGCTGGTCTCCTCGCGGGTAATCCAGGGCTCGGACCCGACCTCGAGCTGGCGCAGCCATTTCACGTTCACGTTACCCTGCCAGCCCGGCACGACGAGCCGCACCGGATAGCCCTGCTCGGGGCGGATCGCCTCCCCGTTCTGCCCCCAGGCCACGATGCAGTCATCGAGGCATTTCACCATCGGCAGGGAGCGATCCATATGCGCGCCATCCGATCCGGTGGCGAGCACCCAGCGGCTGTCGGGCAGCAGCCCCGCCTCGTCGAGCAGGGTCGACAGCCGTACCCCCGTCCATTCGGCACACCCGATCATCCCGTGGGTAAACTGCAGCGAATTGAGCTGCGCCGCCGGCCATTCGGTTGCGCCATTGGCGGGGCACTCGATGAAATGGATGCGCGATACCGAGGGGTATCGCATCAGCTGGTCGAGCGTCAGCAGCAGCGGCCGCTTCACCCGGCCGGAGATCATCAGCCGGTAGTCCTTGGGGTCGATGCTGGGCCGGCCCGAATGGTAGCGCTCGAAGAACAGGCCATTCGGGGTGATGATTCCGTGATGGTCCTGCAAGGGCGTGAAGCTCGCATCCGCGTTCCTGGTTGGCGAAAGCCACGGCACGTAGCGACGGATGACGTTCTTTTCGAAGCGCGACGGCCTGCCGTAAGGGCGGGAGTCGACGCCCGCACCCAGCGCATTCGACCAGGCATTGTCAGCAGGCGGTGCGACCGTAGCCGCGCGAGCGCCGGTGGAAGCGGCTGTGGCGATCGCACCAAAAGCGGCGCCGAGCCTGAAAAGGCCCCTTCGATCGGTTTTGGACATTTCCCCTCGCAGCAGCAAAATTCTTCCTGATTGGGCGTCAGGAGCGATATTTTTCTGTCAAACCGACATTCATATAGTAAATCGAATATGTCAAACAGAAAATAAATATGGTGCAGGATCATGATCGCCATCCTCTCCTACATGCTGCTTTGGGCCAGCTTCGGCGCGGGGCACAGTTACCTGGCAGCGCCCGGCGGCCGGGCTTTGCTGTTGCAACTCGCCGGGCGCGGCGACCGCCTGGCCTATAACCTGATCGCCGCGGCACATCTCGCCCTGGTGCTGGCGATCGGCCGGCTCCTGTTCCCCGATCATGCCTTCAACCTGCCGCGCGAAATCATCCTGCCCGGCTGGATCGCGGCAGGTGCGGGCGCCATTGTCGTCGGGTTGGCAGGCCGGAACTACGATCTCGCCCGCTTTACCGGCCTTGCCCAGTTCCGGGCCGGCAAGCCCGACAGCGCCTCTCCGCCCGAACCACTGGCGATCGGGGGGATGAACAGGCTGGTGCGCCACCCCCTCTATCTCGGCCTGCTCCTGATCGTCTGGGGGCTTGCAACGTCGCCATTCCGCCTTGCCACCGCAGCCGCCGCAACGGTCTACCTTCTCATCGGCATCCGCTTCGAGGAACGAAACCTTCTGCGTCTCTACGGCGAGGCCTATCGAGACTACCGCGCCAAAGTGCCAATGCTGTTGCCGTTACTGCCAAAACGCCACTGAATTTACTTGACGCAAACGGCAATTGCCCCGACCCTGCCGCCCGAGGGAGGACCACCACCATGAACGTGACGACAAAGATCAATCCGCCTGATGGAATATCAGCCGAAGAATGGCAGATCCGCTGCGACCTTGCTGCGCTTTACCGGCTGGTCGCACATTTCCGGATGACCGATTTCATCTACACCCATATCAGCGCGCGCGTGCCCGGCCCGGAACATCATTTCCTCATAAATGACTACGGCGTGATGTTTCATGAGATGCGGGCCTCCGACCTCGTGAAGATCGACCTCCACGGCAACCGCGTCGAAACGCCGGGCATGTCGGCCAAACGCGTGAACCAGGCCGGCTTCACCATCCATTCCGCCATTCACATCGCCCGGCCCGACCTCGTCTGTGTCGTCCATACCCACACCGCCGCCGGCATCGCGATCGCAGCGCAGGAACAGGGGCTCCTGCCGATCAGCCAACATGCGATGAAATTCTATGGCCGCCTGTCCTATCATGGCTATGAGGGCATAGCACTCGACCTCGACGAGCGTGAGCGCATCGTGCACGATCTCGGCCAGAACAAGGCGATGATCCTGCGCAATCATGGACTTCTGGTGGGCGGGCGCAGCATTCCCGAAGCGTTCCACGAGATCTATTTCCTGGAGCGCGCCTGCCAGGCGCAGGTGGCCGCGATGTCGGGCGGCGCCAAGCTGGTAATCCCGCCACGCGAGGTTTGCGAGCATACCGCGGCCCAGTTCAACATGGACGAGGCAAACCGCATGGCCCATTACGAGATGGCATGGCAATCTGCCCTCCGTCTCATCGAAGGAAACGGCGACTACCGGAGCTAGAGCATTTTCCGATCCTGATGGATCGGATGTCGTGCTCTATCTTGTTGATAATTAGAGCATCTTTATCCGATCAGATGATTCCATCTGATCGGATGATGCTCTAAATCGTGCGGATTCGAAATCAAGCAGCAGCAGTGCTTACCCTTGCGGTCAGTGCGAAATACACGACACAAGACACCAGGGCGGAAACCGCAAACGAGATATCCCCAAACCCCGGATGAGTTGCCGCGAAACTTCCGACGAAGAGCGGATACTGGTTGAAGAACGGAACACTTGCGGCAATGCCGGCGATCCAGGCGGTAAATGCGGCATTGACCCCGCTTATCCGGCTGTGCCGGCGCGTGTAATGCGACAGCATCGTGACGGCGATCCAGGGGGCGGTCCAATATCCCAGGAAAAACAGAAAGCTCTCGTAGCTCTTGATGAAATGGGTGGCGGCAAGAACCGAGATCGCGGTGCCGATCGCGCCACTCAGCAGCGCGGCCTGATATTGCTTGAGCCGGAAACCGAGTGCCAGCGATGAAAGTGTCGCGGAGTATATGTTGATGATGTTGGCACTGATCGTGCCGACCACGATGGCAATGATCAGCGGCGCGTGGAACCAGTGCGGCATCCAGGGGGTGAACAGGTCCGACGGTTTCGAAAGTGCGACGGTTGCGCCGATCAGCGCCCCCAGTACTTCCATCCAGACGCAGGAAAGGAAGGTTGCCAGAAAGGCGTTGGTGAAGACGGCCCGACCGGTCACCGACCGGTCGCCAGTATGGTGAAGGTAGCGCGTGTAGTCGGACGAATAGGGAATCCAGCCGAGAACATAGGCGACGATGATCGAGGTGGTGAGGATAAAGGCACCGGACACACCACCGACATTCTTCAGCATTTTCGGGTTGGCGGGCGGCAGATGTCCGACATGGCCGGCAGCGAAGGCGGTGAGCACCAGAAAGATCGCCACCAGCAGGAAGAAGAAATATTTCTCCGCCGCATGGATGAGGTCATGACCGATCGCGGCGATCGCGACCTGGACCACGCACAGCGCAATGATGTTCGGGATCAGCCCGGTGCCGAGCATGTATTCGAGAGCATAGCCGCCGATGATGGTGTTGACGCCAAACCACGAGAAGCCGCCGAAGAAGTTCAGGAACGACGGCAACCGGTTGCCGAGGGGGCCAAACCATGCGGCGCCCTGGATCATCTGCGGCAAGCCGTATTCCACCCCGAAGGTCGAGAACATGCCCAGCAATACGGCGCCAATCAGGTTGCCGAGCAGGATTGCGGCGATTGCGTCGACCGCGGACAGGCCGAATACGCCGGTTGCCAGCGCGCCCGTGGTAATGGTTGCGAACTCCACGTTCGCGGCCATCCAGAGCCCGAACAGCGCGCGCGGGCTACCGCGGGTTTCGTCCGGAGTGACCTTGTCGATCCCTTTTGTCTCGACCGTGATTGTGCCCGCTTCGGCCATTCCCGCCTTGCCCCTGTTGTTTGTTCCTGTGCTTTCGGATGCAGCAAAAACCGTGCCTGTGTAAATAGGCTATGGCGGGCCAGGGATGGGCAAAATCAAGGCCAGCCTGCCCGTTCTGAAGGCAATCAGAGCCCCGCGCCGGGCAGCAGCACCCAGGCGGCCCCGGCGGCAATGGCGATGCCGTAGGGCAGAGCCGCCTTCCGGGCACGCCAGCGCTCGACCATCCACAGGCGGCGAAGCAACCCGGCACCGCGCGGGAGCGGCCGCAAAGGCAGGCGCACCATGCGCAAGGCCAGATAGGCGAGCGCCAGCACGCCACCGGCAAGGGCCGTCGCGAAGAGGAAACCGGGAAGGGCCAGAGGCGGAAAGCCGATGGCGAGCGCCACGATTAGCTTCACATCGCCTCCGCCGACCAGCCGGCGCAAATACAGCAGGAGCAGTACCAGAAACAGCGCCGCAGCCACAGCCAGGCTCACCGCCAGAGGCTGGATGCCATCGCGAAGGCGCAGCGCCATCCCCGCCAGGGCAAGCAGCATGGAAACGCCGTCAGGGATGCGGCGCAGCAGAAAATCCTGCCAGCAGGCGACCGCCAGCGGCACGAGCATCGCGATCTGCACCACATGATCCATTGAGGCTTCCAAGGCTTGCGCCCCGCCGGGGCTCATC
This sequence comes from Acidiphilium sp. C61, assembly GCF_905116885.1. Classification (NCBI taxonomy): domain Bacteria; kingdom Pseudomonadati; phylum Pseudomonadota; class Alphaproteobacteria; order Acetobacterales; family Acidocellaceae; genus Acidiphilium; species Acidiphilium sp. C61. The sequence continues at coordinate 1,101,363 of NZ_CAJHNI010000005.1, forward strand.
CGGCACAGAGTGACAGGCCCGGACGAAGGATCGGTTAACGCGACACCCCGATCGCCAGCACGATCAACTCCTTCGTCTTGCGATCGAGCGCGCCGCTAGAGCACTTTCCGATCCTTTCGGATCTCCCCCTTCATCCCGACGCGCCGGCCAGCATCAACGCCACCGCACAGGAGGCAAGGCGGGTGCGGGCGTCATCCGCCCGGCTGGTGAGCACGATCGGGATGCGCGCGCCGACGACGACGCCGGCGGCATCGGCCCCGGCCAGGAAGGTGAGCTGCTTCGCGACCATGTTGCCCGCCTCGATATCCGGCACCAGCAGGATATCGGCCCGGCCGGCGACCGGCGACTCGATTCCCTTCTCGGCTGCGGCGCGCGCGTTCACCGCATTGTCGAAGGCCAGCGGACCATCGATGATGCCGCCGGTGATCTGCCCGCGCTGGCCCATCTTGCAGAGCGAAGCGGCATCGAGGGTGGACGGCATTGCGGGGTTCACCGTCTCCACCGCCGACAGAACGGCGAGGCGGGGCGTCTCGATCCCGATGGCGCGGGCAAGGTCGATCGCGTTCTGGGCAATATCGCGCTTGGTCGCGAGATCGGGGGCAATGTTGATCGCCGCATCGGTCACCAGCAACGGACGCGGATAGCTCGGCACGTCCATGACATAGACATGCGACAAACGCCGCCCGGTACGCAGGCCATTCTCGGCCAGCATCACCTCGTGCATCAGCTCGTCGGTGTGCAGCGCGCCCTTCATCAGCAGCTTCGCGGTGCCCTCGCGGACCAGTTCGACACCGCGCGCGGCAGCGGCGTGGCTGTGGGGAACCGGCTCGATCCGCAGATCCCCCAGATCGAGCCCGGCCTTTTCGGCGGCAGCACGGATCTTTGCCTCCGGCCCAACCAGGATGGGCACGATCAGCCCGGCCCGGGCCGCATCGAGCGCGCCGCGCAGGCTGACATCGTCGCAGGGATGCACCACGGCGGTGACCAGCGGGCCGCGCGCCCGCGCCTCGCCCAGCAGGATGTTGAACCGCTCGTGCCGGCTGAGCCGCACTTCTGGCAGCGGCATCGCCGGTCGCCGCACCTTCTCGGTCGGCGCGGCGACGAGGGCGGTACCGCGGAGCACTTCGGTACCCGACTGGTTGACCGCCGTGCAGGCGAGGGTGACCCGATGCCGCGCCGGCTCGAGCTCGGTCACCGTCACCGTTGCGGTGATCTCGTCCCCCGGCCCGACAGGGGCGCGAAACTGGAGGCTCTGGTCGAGATAGATCGTGCCAGGGCCGGGCAATTTCGTGCCGAGCACCGCAGAAATCAGCCCCGCCGTCCACATGCCATGGACGATGATATGGTGGAACACGTCACCGCGGGCATATTCGGGGTCGAGATGCGCCGGATTGATATCTCCAGAGATATAGGCGAACAGGGCTATGTCATCGGGCCGCAGGATGCGGCTCACGCTCGCGGTATCGCCCACCTTCAACTCGTCGAACACACGGTTCTCGATCATCGGCGCCGCGAGGGGAGCGGGCACCGGTCCGATATCGTTCATCTCGGTCTCCGGTCAGCGTTCGTGGATATAATGTCCGGGGGCGGCGCCGAGCACCGGATATCCGGCCTCCTCGCGGCCGAGCGGCGGCGGCGCGGCTGGCGCGCCGGAATGCACGCCGAGGAAAGCGACCCATTCCGGCCACCACGAACCATCATGCTGCGGCGCCTCGTCCTGCCAGGCCTCCGGCGCGAGATAGGGCTCGCCCGGGAGGCGCTGGAGCAGTACATAATGGCGATGCGGATGGCCCGGCTCGCTGACAATGCCTGCATTGTGCCCGCCGGAGGTCAGCACGAAGGTGATCGGGCCGCGGTTGAGCAGGTGCAGCTTGTAGACCGAGTGCCAGGGCGCAATGTGATCGCGCTCGGTACCGACGACGAAGAACGGGACATCGATATCGCCGATCGCAACCGGCCGGCCGCCGGCCGAAAGCCGCCCCTCGGCGAGATCGTTATGCAGGAAGAGATGGCGCAGATATTCGGCGTGCATGCGATAGGGCATGCGCGTCGCGTCCATGTTCCAGGACATCAGGTCGTTCGTATGTTCCTGCTCGCCGATGAAATAGCGGCGGATCATCCGCGACCAGATCAGGTCGTTCGAGCGCAGCATCTGGAAGGCGCCAGCCATCTGCTTGGTGTCGAGATAGCCCTGCTGCCACATCAGGTCTTCGAGGAAGGCGAGTTGCGCCTCGGTGATGAAGAGCTGGAGTTCGCCGGCCTCGGTGAAATCGGTCTGCGCGGCGAAGAGCGTGACGGAGGCGAGACGGCTGTCATGGTCGCGGGCCATGGCGGCGGCCGCAATCGAGAGCAGCGTGCCACCGAGGCAATAGCCGGTGGCGTGGATCTTCCGCGCACCAGTGATGGCGCTGACGGCATCGAGCGCGGCCATCACGCCATCGGCACGGTAATCATCGAGGGTGAGGTCGCGGTCGCCCTTGTCGGGGTTGTGCCAAGACATCATGAACACCGTATAGCCCTGCCCGACGAGGTAGCGGACCAGCGAGTTCTCCGGCGAAAGATCGAGGATATAGTATTTCATGATCCAGGCCGGGACGATCAGCACCGGCTCGGGCCGGACCTCACCCGTCGTTGGAGAATACTGGATCAGTTCGATCAGCCGGTTGCGGTAGACCACCTTGCCCGGCGTGACCGCGACGTCGCGCCCCGGCGCGAGCGGCAGCCGGTTCTCATGGTTCAGGGCGATCTCGGTATCCTTGAGCAGGTTGCGCAACCCGGCACGGATCGACTCGCCATGACTTTCGCGGGCCGCATGTTCGACTTCCGGATTGAGCATCGGCAGGTTGGCGGGCGCCATCGCGTCCAGCGCCTGGCGGATCATGAAATCGACGATGCGCTCATGGGCGGCATCGACCCCGGCGATGCCGGTTGCCGCATCGTGCCACCAACGTTCGACCCGGAGGAAATATTCCTTGTAGAGCCGGTACGGCATGTCCTGCCACCGGGGATGATCGAAACGATGATCATTGTCGCAAGGCGGGGTGACGGCCTCCTCAAGGCCAAATGCCACACGCCAGACCGCAGCCCAATCCTCCATCGCGCGCCGGGCGAGGTCCATCCGCCGTGTGGGCTGGTTCGCGAGATGCGCCGCCCAGTCGCGCCAGGCCAGCGCGATACCGGCCGGCGCCAGGCCAGCGGTGAACCGGGCCTCGGCCGCGTGCAGCGAACGGTCGAGCGCATCCGTGGTCGACACCGGCTCGTGCGGCGCGATCGAGGCAGGCAGCACGGGTGGCGGCAGGGGCGACGGCCTGATCGCCTCGGCAGGCGGCTTGGGGCTTTTGCCTGTTCGGCTGCGGCGGGTCTCGGTGCTCACGGGTCTGATTGTCCTTGCAAGTCTGTCGGTGATGTCACGCCATGATGTGTTGTCCGCCATCCACCGGCACAACCGTGCCGGTGATTCTGGTGGCGGCCGGACTGGCGAGGAAGGCTGCAAGGGCGCCGACATCCTCGATCGTCACCAGATGACGCTCCGGCGCCAGACGGGCGGCTTCGGCCAGGAGATCATCGAAATGGTCGATCCCGCTTGCCGCCCTTGTGGCGATCGGCCCGGGCGAGAGCGCGTTGACACGAAGGCCGCGCGGGCCGAGTTCGGCGGCGAGATAGCGCACGCTGGATTCCAGCGCCGCCTTCACCGGCCCCATCAGGTCGTAATGCTCGACCACGCGGACCGATCCCTCGTAGGAAACGCAGAGCAGCGCCCCGCCAGCGCGCATCAGCGGCTCGGCAAGCCGGGCACAGCGGATGAAGGAATGGCAGGAAACGTCCATCGCCTGGGCAAATCCGGCGGCGGAGGAGTCGACAAGCCGGGCGCGCAGGTCGGCCTTCGGCGCGAAGGCGATGGAGTGGAGCAGGAAATCGAGCTTGCCCCAGCGGCGGGCAATCGTGTCGAACACGGTTTCGAGCGCACCCTCCTGCTGCACATCGCAGGGCAGCAGCATGTCGCACGGCAGGTCGCGGGTGACGGTCTCGACGAAGGGCTTCGCCCTGTCGTTCAGATAGGTGGCGCAAAGACGCGCGCCGGCGGCGGAAAAGGCACGTGCACAGCCCGTCGCGATCGAATGCTCGTTGGCAATGCCGAGGATAAGCCCGACCTTGCCGGAGAGATCGACGACGGGTGGCGCCATCGGCTCAGGCCGCCGCCCGGCCGCTCTCCCGCCCGGCCGCGCGCCCCATCCGCTCCGCGGCAGGAGCGCCCATGCGGAACACAGCCTCCATCATGCCGAACTGTGCCTGCATGATGGCCTGCATCAGCGCGAATTCAGCCTCGGCCACACGCATCATGCTGCCGGCCATCGTCTCGAACATCACCGGCGAGAGGCTCGACATGAGGAACATTTCGGCTCCCTTGCCCATCCGATGCGCCTCGAAAGTGCTGGTCATCGTACCCTCCGTTTTTTCAGGCGTCTCGTGATGTCATGCAGACTCGCCGCCGTCCTTGATGCAGGTCAAGCCGGGAACGCGATTGTCCCGATATGTTCATCGTGTCGCGGATAAAACCCCGGCACAGCCCCCGGCACTGCCGGGTGAACAGGAGACGGCATGGGATGGCGCGCGGCGCTGCGGCAGGCTGCGCCGGTCGCGGTCGGGGTGGGGCTGGGGCTTGGCCTGGCCGCACGCGCGGCCGGCTTCGATGACCTCGCCGCCGGATTGTGGATCGCGCCGGCACTGCTGGTCGCAGCCGAGGTTGCCGCCGATTTCATCGCCGGGGTGCTTCGCGGGATGCTGGGCGTCGACCTGATCGCGCTCCTCGCCATACTGGGCTCGGTGCTGCTCGGCCAGCACCTCGCCGGCGTGATCATCGCGGGCATGGTGGCCGGCGGCGCAGCGCTCGAGGATTATGCCGGCGCGCGCGCCCGGCGCGAACTTTCCGCACTGGTCAAACGCACGCCAACGACAGCGCACCGCCACACGGATGGCACAATCGAGGACATTCAGGCAGCAGCTGTCGTCATCGGCGACAATCTTCTGGTCAAGCCCGGCGAGATCGTGCCGGTCGATGGCACGCTGCAGAACGCCGCCACGCTCGATGAGTCGGCCCTGACCGGCGAACCGTTGCCGGTTGCGCGGCTGGCCGGCGACGCCGTGCGCAGCGGTGTGCTGAACGCGGGCGGGCCGGTTTCCCTGCTGGCCACGGCAAGCGCCGAAGCGAGCACCTATGCCGCGGTGATCAGGCTGGTTGCCGCAGCCGAACGGGAACGCCCGCCAATGGCCCGCCTGGCGGATCGCTGGGCGGTGGGATTTCTCACTCTCACACTCACGGTCTGCACTGCCGCCTGGCTGGTCAGCGGCGACCCGTTGCGCGCCCTCGCCGTGCTGGTCGTCGCCACCCCATGCCCGTTGATCCTGGCCACGCCGGTCGCGCTGATCTGCGGCATTTCGCGGGCGGCCGGGCGCGGGGTGATCGTCAAGGGCGGCGGCGCGCTGGAACGCCTGGCGCGCGCCGACATCGCCCTGTTCGACAAGACAGGCACGCTGACCGCCGGCACCCCATCGCTCACCGGCGTTGCAGCACTCGACGGTTTTGCGCCGACGGATGTGCTGCGCCTTGCCGCCTCGCTCGAACAGGTCTCCCAGCACGGCGTGGCCGGGGCAATCGTCGCCGCCGGGCGCGCTTCTGGCCGGCTGGCCACACCGGCCGGAGTCACCGAGACGCCCGGCCTCGGCCTTGCCGGCCAGGTCGGCGCGGATTTCGTGATGGTGGGTGGCCCCCGTATGTTCGAGACCGCGGGAATATCACTCCCGCGCGACAATCATGTGGCCGAACAGGCAAATGGCGCGGCGGCAACCGCCTGGGTCGCCATCAACGGCGTGCCGGCTGGCGCGATCATGCTGACCGACGCGATCCGGCCCGACGCGAAGCCGCTGGTCGCATCGCTCCGCCGGCTTGGCTTCCGCCGCATCGTGATGCTGAGCGGCGACCGCGCCGAACCGGCGGCGCGGGTGGGCGCCGAACTCGGGCTCGATGCGGTCCATGCGGGGCTGTCGCCGGCGGACAAGATCGAACGCGCGCGCGCGGAACGGGCGCTCGGCACGACGATGATGATCGGCGACGGGATCAACGACGCTCCGGCCCTGGCGGCGGCGGATGTCGGCATTGCCATGGGCGCCCGCGGCACCGCCGCGGCAGCCGAAGCCGCCGAGGTGGTGCTGATGCTCGACCGGCTGGACCGAATCGCCGAAGCCGTGTCGATCGCGCGTCGTGCCCGGTTCATCGCACTACAATCGATCGTGGCCGGCATGGGACTCTCTCTGCTGGCAATGGCTGCTGCCGCCGCCGGCTATCTCCCGCCGGTTGGCGGGGCCTTGTTGCAGGAGGCCATCGACGTCGCGGTGATCCTCAACGCACTCCGGGCACTCGGATCGGGGCGCTGAAACCGCCCCGAAATCACAGCCTGTCGCCTATGGCTTCAGATAGGCGAACCCATGGGCTTCGAGCTGCACGATACGCTCCGCGCCCGCCGGCACGACCACCGCCTGCGGCACCAGCTTCGGCATGTGACCGAGATGCCGGGCCATCGCCGCCATCGTGTTGTGGCAGACGTCGAACTCCACTCCTTGCGCATCGAGTGCCGCCACCCGCCGCGCGAGAGGCGAGTCAGCCAGCAGCATCTTCAGCCCGGGCCCGAACGCCACCACGACGATCTGCACCTTTTTCGCCCCCAGCGCGGCAAGAAGATTCTGCGCATTATTCAGCGCCATGAGCCAATGGCCCGGCGCGGCCGCGCTGACCTGGATCACCACATGACGGGTCGCCGCGGGGTTCGCGTGCAGAAATGCCGGATGGTCGAAATCGAAGGTCCCGAGCATCGAGGGATTCGCCCGGGCCATACCGCCAGAGACGGCAAGCGCCAGAATCGTGGACAGAATCGTGGCCAGAACCGCCACGGCGCGCCGCGCGATACGCATGACCCGCATCGGCAGATCCTCCTCTGATGTCATCACCTCAGAGCATCATATCGACCGTCATGATGGTGAAGACAACGGAAAATCCGGGATATCTGCCGAACGCGAGGCAGCCCTGGCGCCGCCTTATGGCCGGCCCGGCCCGAAGCCCGTCATCCCCGGGCCATAGCCACCGCCAAATCCACCCATCATGCCCCAGCCGCCGAAGCGATGACGGCCATAGCCAAGCCCATAGCCTGCCTGTGCCAGACCCGGCAGAACCATGCTCGCCTGCCCCTGCTGATATTCGCTCAAATGGGGCAGCAGGGCCTCGGCGGCGGATTTCTCGCTCTCGAACGTCTTTTTCCGCAGATCAAGCATGTCCTGCATGTAGGCAAAGCGCTGGTCTGGCGTGATGCTCATCATGGAGCCCGGCCGCATCACCGACTGCATGCCGGACCAGGCCTGCTGGTGGGCATCCGTCACGGCCTTCACGTAACGATTCCAGGCCGGCTGCTGGGCGGTGGTGATCTTCAGCATCTGCCGCAACGCATCGAGCCGCGCGGCAGAATACTGCCGCCCTGCCCGGCCACTCCAGGCACCTTGCCCTTGCCCGTTTCCGCCCATCATGCCCGGCCCGTAACCGCCGGGGCCTGGCCCCTGCGCCAAAGCCAGGGTGCTTCCCGCGGCCAGCAGGACAGAGGCTGCCGCAAGTTTCCATTTGATCGCCATCGGCATGCTCCTTTCGCCTGCGGGGGCATGCTGCCCCCGCAACGTCAGAAAGCTAGCCGTTGGAGTTTACGGGGTCGTTGACCTCGATCAAGCGGCCGTGAGCGGCCGGTTGGCGCGGGCCAGCACGACATCGAACAGGATCTGCGCACCGGCCTCGGCCTCGGCCTCGGTGATCGACTCCGCCTCGTTGTGCGACAGGCCATCCTTGCAGGGTGTGAAGATCATGGCGCTCGGCACCACGCGGGCGAGGTGCACGGCGTCATGCCCCGCGCCGGAGACCATCTCCCGGGCGGCCAGCCCGCGTTGCCGGCAGGACGCGCGGACAAGATCGACGCAAGTGGGGTCGAACGGCGTCGCCTCGACGCGAAAGACAGGCGTGATCACGATCTCGAGCCCGCGCGCCGTCGCGAGTGCCGTCGCCTGCTCGGGAAACTCCCGTGCGAGACGGACGATCTCGGCATCCGACGGGTTGCGGAACTCGGCGGCAAAGCGCACCTCGCCGGGAACCACATTGGGCGAGTTGGGATGAACGCTCAGCCGCCCGACCGTGCCGCGCCCCTGCTCACCGCAATCGCGCATCAGCCGCTCGACCAGGAGAATGATCTCGGCGGCACCTGTCAGCGCGTCACGCCGGACGGCGGGCGGGGTGGTGCCGGCATGGGAGTCGCGGCCGGTCAGCACGATATCGAACCACACCTGCGCCTGCGCGCCGGTGACAATGCCGATCGCCTCGCCCCCGGCCTCAAGCAGCGGCCCCTGCTCGATATGCAGCTCGAAGAACGCATCCGCCGGACGATGGGTCGCTGGCTCGCCGCCCTCGGCGCCGATCGCGGCCAGCGCCTCGGCAACGGTGATGCCCGATGCATCCCGCAGCGCCCGGATCGTCGCCTCGGGCTGCACGCCGGCCCAGACCGCGCTGCCCATCATCGCACGGCCAAAGCGGCAGCCTTCCTCATCGGTCCAGTTGACCAGCTCGAGCGGCGCCTCGGTGACGATGCCAAGCTCATCGAATGTGCGCATGACCTCGAGCCCGGCGAGCACGCCGAGCGCGCCATCGAACTTGCCGCCGGTGGGCTGGCTGTCGAGATGCGAGCCGAACATCACCGGCGGGCGGGTGGGGTCGCGCCCCTCACGGCGGGCGAACATGTTGCCCATCGTGTCAGTCCCAAGGCTTAACCCGGCGGCGGCGCACCATTCGGCGAAACGGGCGCGGCCAGCGCGGTCCACCTCGGTCAGCGTCACGCGGTTGACCCCGCCTTTCGGGGTCGCGCCGATCTCGGCCATCTCCATCAGCGCGCGCCACAGGCGGGCGCCATTGATGCGGTAATTCGTGTTCTGCGTCATGAAGGCATGATGGCCTCCGACGCCGCCCGCGCGCAAGACCGCACCCCGCGCAGCCGCGCCGACACGGAACATCATGACACACCGGAAGGCGGGGTCATCGACCCGATTGTGGCACGGCCGGCCCTGTGCCGGCCCATCCGTGGCTTAACCGGCCTCAGATGACCGGCGCGAACGCCGCCTGGTCCGGTGGGCCTGCTGCAAACAGGAACCGCGCGCGTTCACTGCCGAGGCCGATCAGCGCCGAGGACACGGTGCCGAACCCACCGCGCGGGCCGACATTGAGCGCGGTATCGTCAGGTGGGGCGCGATCCGCCAACAGCGCCCGCCAGGCGTCCCACGCATCGGCGGCGGGATCGGGGCGGGGAGCTGCCTCGAACACGCCGCGATAGCGGGCGATGCGCGGGCTGTCCGGATCGTTCGGGTCATGCGCGGTGATCATGGTGATGCCGGGGTCGAGCCGCATCGCCTCCGGCGCGCCGCGTTCCAGCCCGCGCAGGACGTATCCGCCGGCCGCATCGGCAACGAGCAGGTTGAAGCTGCGGTAGCGCCCGGCATCGAGCCGGGTGAGACGCGCCGCCGCCGCCGCCGCCGAGCGCTCCTCCAGCGCCAGCAGCGGCAACGCGCCCCGGCTTGCCTTGTCCGGCGCGGGGCCGAGGCTGCCGGTGCGGTTGAGCAGGGCGGCGACTACGCCATGGCGGTTCAGGCCGAGCCAGGTGCCGCCGGCGGTGCGATCGCGCCCGGCGATCACGCCGGGACGGTCCGGCCAGTGCGCGGCCGGAGGGTCCCACGGCCGCGCCAGCATCTCGTCACGATTGGCGCCGATCACGACCGGCCAGGCATCCCCCGGCAGGAACGACAGGATCAGCGAGCACATCGCGCGATATCGGTCAGTGCGAGCCGAACACCCGGTCGAAAATGGCATCGATCCGGGCGAGATGCAGGCGCGGGTCCATCGCCGCGTCGATCGCCTCCGGGCTGATCCGGCCGGCCACGTCCGGGTCTGCCAGCAGATGATCGCGGAAGCGACGGAAATCGGGCTTGCCGAGCGCGGTCCAGGTCGCCATCGCGTTGCGCTGGATGATCCGGTAGGCATCCTCGCGCGAGATCCCGGCGCGGGCGAGCAGCAGCAGCACCTCGCCCGAATGCACCACGCCGCCGAGCGATTCGATGTTTTCGGTCATCCGCTCCGGATAGACGGTCAGCTTCTCGATCATGCCGGCGAGCCGGTGCAGGGCGAAATCGAGCGTGATCGTCGCGTCCGGGCCGATCACCCGCTCGACCGAGGAGTGGCTGATGTCGCGCTCGTGCCAGAGGGCGACATTCTCCATCGCCGGCACCACATAGCCGCGGACGATGCGGGCAAGGCCGGTGAGGTTTTCCGACAGCACCGGGTTGCGCTTGTGCGGCATCGCCGACGAGCCTTTCTGCCCGGGGTGGAAGAATTCCTCGGCCTCGCGCACCTCGCTGCGTTGCAAATGGCGCACCTCGGTGGCCAGCCGCTCGATGCCGGAGGCGATCACGCCGAGGGCTGCGAAGAAGGCGGCGTGGCGGTCGCGCGGGATCACCTGGGTCGAGACCGGCTCGGGCCGCAGGCCGAGCTTCTGCGCCACATGCGCCTCGATCGAGAGATCGAGATGCGCGAAGGTGCCAACCGCGCCGGAAATCGCGCAGGTCGCGATCTCCTCGCGCGCGGCGAGCAGGCGGGCGCGGTTGCGGGCGAATTCGGCGTAGTGGCCGGCGAGCTTGAGGCCGAAACTGGTTGGCTCGGCATGGATGCCGTGGCTGCGGCCGATGGTCGGCGTGAGCTTGTGCTCGATCGCCCGGCGCTTGAGCGCCTCCATCACCGCGTCGACCCCCTCCAGCAGCAGATCGCTCGCCTGGGTGAGCTGCACGGCGAGGCAGGTGTCCAGCACGTCCGACGAGGTCATGCCGAGATGGACGAAGCGCGACTCCGGCCCGATGCCCTCGGCCAGCCAGGTGAGGAAGGCGATCACGTCATGCCGCGTCTCGCGCTCGATCTCGGCAATGCGCTCGACATCGGCCTCGGTCATCGCCGCGATGCGCGCGCCGCCCTTCTCGCGGATGATGCGCGCGGCCTCGGCCGGAACGTCGCCGGTGGCGGCCATCGCCTCGGCGGCCAGCGCCTCGATCTCGAACCAGATCCGGTAGCGGTTCAAGTCCTGCCAGATCGCGACCATCTGCGGGCGGGCGTAACGCGGAACCATCGAAATTCTCCCCATCTTCAAGGCCGGAGGCCGGCGCGGCGCCGTTTTGGGCCGGGGCCGTCCGGTTGACAAGACCGGCCGGCTCCGCGAACCCGATACGATGGAATTGATGCTCGCCGATGCGCTGGTGCTCGCGCAGGTCCTGATGATCGACCTCGTCCTCGCGGGCGACAACGCGATCGTCATCGGCCTCGCCGTGGCGCGGCTGCCCAAGGCGCAGCAGAAACAGGCGATCCTGATCGGCGTCGCGGCCGCCACCGTGATCCGCATCGCCCTCGCGCTGGTTGCCCTCCGGCTGCTGGCGATCATCGGACTGACGCTCGCAGGCGGCATCCTGCTGCTCTACGTGGCATGGAAATCCTGGCGGGAGTTCAACCACCGGCCAGAAGGGGCAACAGCCGCCCCACCGGGCAAGCTGCGCGACGCGGCGCTGCGCATCATCATCGCCGACATCTCGATGAGCCTCGACAATGTGCTGGCGGTCGCCGGGGCGGCGCGCGATCATCCCGCCCTGCTCGCCGCCGGGCTGCTGGTCTCGGTCGCGCTGATGGGCATTGCCGCCAACCTGGTCGCGCGCCTGCTCACGAAACGGCGGTGGCTGGTCTGGGTCGGGCTCGCGATCGTGCTATATGTTGCGCTTGAGATGATCCATGGCGGCATCCTTCAGGTGGCGGCGCGTCTTGGCTGGCACCTGCCGGGCTGGTTCGGATGAGCGAGGCCGCAATCGAGATCGCGGGCGGCGCGGACGGGCCGGTGATCGCCCTGACCGGGTCGCTCACCGCCGCCGCGCTGACCGAGGCCTGGCCGCGCGCCATTGCCGTCGCCCGCGCGGCGCAGGGGGTGATGACACTCGATCTCTCGCGCGCGGCGCGGATCGACACTTCGGGTGCGGCACTGCTGCTCGCGCTCGAACGCGGCCATGCGGGGGAAACCCGGTGGCAGGGGATGACGCCGGCAGCCGAGAGCCTGATCGCCCGGCTGCGCACCGCCCTGCCCGCAACCGACACGCCACCGCCACCGCGCGTCGTGCGCATGCAGGGGCCGCTGCGGACCCTGGGCGTGCGGATCGCCTTTTTCGGCGAAACCATTCTTGCCACGATCGGCCTGCCGGGGCGCCGGCGCTTCCTGCGCGGGGGCAATTTCTTCCGCATCGCCGAGCGTGCCGGCGCACAGGCGCTGCCCCTGGTGATCATGCTCGGCTTTCTCATCGGCATGATCCTCGCTTTCCAGTCGGCGATCCCGATGCGGCAGTTCGGCGCAGACATCTATGTGGCAGCCCTGGTCTCGCTGTCGCTGTTCCGCGAGCTTGGTCCGCTGCTGGCGGCCGTCATTCTCGCCGGGCGCACCGGCTCGGCCTTCGCCGCCGAACTGGGCACGATGATGGTGAACGAGGAAGTCGCGGCGTTGACAACGATGGGGATCGACCCCGGCACCATGCTCGTCATCCCCCGGATGGCGGCGGCGATGCTGGTGATGCCGGCCCTCGCCCTCGGGATCGACGTTTCCGGCGTGCTCGGCATGGGCTTCGTGATGGGCATTCTCGGCTTTCCGCCCTCGGCAATCGTCGCACAGATGCAGATGGCGGCCAGCCCGCACGACGTGCTGCTCGGGCTGATGAAATCGGTCGTCTTCGGTGCCGCGGTCGGGCTGATCGGCTGCCGCGCCGGGCTGACCGCCGGCGGCGGGCCGCGCGCGGTGGGCGAGGCCGCGACCTCGGCGGTGGTGGGTGGCATCGTCGCGACCATCCTGCTCGATGGGCTTTTCGCGGTGGTCCTCTACAGGCTCGGCCAGTGAACGGCGAGCCCCCCGCCATTCGCGTCGAAGGCGTCGCGCAGAGCTTCGATGCGCGGGTGATCTTTCAGGACGTCAGTTTCGAGGTCGCGCGCGGCGAGGTATTCGTCGTGCTCGGGGGCTCGGGCTGCGGCAAATCCACCCTGTTCAAGCAGATGATCGGGCTGATCCGCCCCACCGAAGGGCGGATCAGCGTTGCCGGGCACGACACGGTGACCGAGGTCGAGGCCGTCCGCCGCGAGATCGGCGTGATGTTCCAGTCCGGCGCGCTGTTCGGCTCGATGACGCTGCTGGAGAACGTGATGCTGCCGCTTACCGTCTTCACCGATCTGCCGGCCACCGCACGCGCCGAGATCGCGCGGGTGAAGCTCGCACTGGTCGGCCTCGCGGACGCGGCGAACCTGCTCCCGGCGGAGATTTCCGGCGGCATGGCCAAGCGTGCCGCGATTGCCCGTGCGCTGGCGCTCGACCCGCCGATCCTGTTTCTCGACGAGCCCTCCGCCGGGCTCGATCCCATTACCGGCGCCGGGCTCGACCGGCTGATCCTCGACCTGCGCGCCGCCCTCGGCTGCACCTTCGTCGTGATCACCCATGAACTCGCCTCGATCTTCGCGATCGCCGACCGCTGCCTGATGCTCGACCGCGAGGCACGCGGCATGATCGCGCTCGGTGTGCCGAGGGAACTCAAGACCACGGCCGCGCATCCGCGTGTGCGCGCATTCTTCAACCGCGAGGAGGATCCCGCATGAGCCGGATCACGAGAGAGCGCTGATGGAACCCAGAGGCGCCGCATTGCGCACCGGCCTGTTCGTGATCGGCGCAATCGTCGTGCTGATCGGGCTGGTCTTCCTGCTGTCTGGCAACATGTTCCAGCGCGGAGCGGTCTATGAATCCTATTTCCGGGAGTCGGTCCAGGGGCTCGATGTCGGCTCGGCGGTGAAGTTCCGCGGCGTCACCATCGGCAAGGTGACCGCCATAGCGCTTGTCGCCGCCGAGTATCCGCCGCCTGACAAGAAAAACCTCAATCGCAAGGTCTATCATCAGGTCGTGGTCCAGTACCGGATCGACCCGCGCAAGCTCGGCCGCGATGCCGACATCCGCGAGGCGATCAGCCACGGGCTGCGCGTGCAGGTGGCACCGCAAGGGATCACCGGCCTTGCCTATCTCGAACTCAGCTTTGCCAATCCGCAGACCAATCCGCCGCAATCGGTGCCGTGGGCGCCGCATCACCTCGTCATCCCCTCGGTGCCGAGCACACTGACCGAGGTTCAGGATGCGGTTCAGGGCCTGCTCAACAACATGCGCAACGTCAAGCTGGGCCGTACGATCGACACGCTCACCTCGATGATCGACACGGTGAACCGGGAACTGAGCACCGGCAGCGCTCATGACGCGCTCGTCAATGTCAACGGCCTGCTGGTCGAGTTGCAGCAGCAGGTCAAGCAGGCCGACCTGCCGGCGACGACAAGCTCGATGCGCACCCTGGCCGACGGCACGCAGACCCGCGAAATCCTGCAGCAGCTCGAAGCCACAAGTGCTGCTCTCGCGAAGGCAAGTGCGGCGATGCCCGCGCTGGTCGCCCAGTCGGCCGCGACCATCCGCCACGCCAACGAGGCGACGGCGACAGTCGAACGGCAGATGCTGCCGATCCTGCAATCGCTGAAGCAGGCATCGGCGAATCTCGAAGACCTGTCCGATACGCTGAAACGCAATCCCGCCGCCGTGCTGCGCGGCCGGGAACCTCCGAGAGGGACGCCATGACCCCGATCTCCCGCCGCCTCGCTTTCGCAGCCCCGCTGGCGCTTGCCGGCTGCGGCACGGTGCTGTCGGAACAACCCTACCGCCCGCGCATCGACTGGCCGCTCGCGCCGCCGCCGGATCTCCGCGCGGCATCCCGCCCTTCACGCAGTGTGGTGAAGGTGCATGGCCTCGATGCCGGCCCGGCGCTGACCGATCGCGGGCTGATCACGCTCGAAGCCAATGGCAGCATCCATCGCGGCTACTACAACCGCTGGGCCACGGCACCGGCGGATGCGGTGACCGCCGCGCTGATCGCCTGGCTGCAGGCCTCGGGCGATTTCGCCGCGGTGGTCGGGGATGGCTCGTCGGTGACGGCGGATCTGACCGTGGGCGGCACGCTCGATACGCTGCTGGCAGCACCCGCACGGGGCGAGGCGCGCGCGGCGCTGACCCTTGTCGTGGCAAAGCCGGTCGGCATCGGCGACAGGCCGCTGGCGCAGCGACGCTTGTCCGGCTCGGCACCGCTCGCCGGCACGACGCCGGAAGACCTGGTTGCCGCGCAGCGCAACGCCCTCGCCGGCGTGCTGCGTCAGGCGGTTATCCTGGTCGCGCGGTTTCGAGCCTACAGAATGGGATGATGCTCCCGAGCCGGTTATCCGTTCAGCCCTCTTCCGGCGTGTTCGGATCGAGCGTCGCGACCACGGGCGTGGTGCGCGTCAGGATCTGGTAGGGCTGCTGCTGCTCGTTCGGAACCGGCTCACGCACCCGCTGCCGCCAGACCCCGAAGCCGACCGCGGCCAGCGCCGCGAGCGCGAGAAAGATGAACAATCCGCCCGGGCCTGTCCGTGTCATCGCAATGGCTGCGATCACCGGCCCGATCGCAGCGCCGATCGAGTAGACCAGTACAAGGCCGCCGCTTGCCCCGACACGCTGCTCGGGATCAAGAAAGTCGTTGGTATGGGCGACGCAAAGCGGATAGAGGGTGAACACCAGCCCGCCGAACAGCAATCCCAGCGCATCCACCACTCCGGGTGGCCAGAGCGGAGCGCCGAGTATCATGCTCACGATTCCGGCCCCGGCGAAGGTTCCGATGATGACCTTGCGGCGATCGAACCGGTCTGAGAGGCGACCTATGGGAACCTGCAGCACGACGCCCCCCATGATCACCACGCTCATGAACAGCGCGGTCTGCGACCGGGCCATGCCGAGTCCGTGGGCGTAGATCGCGCCGAGTGCGTAGAAGCCGCCCAGCATCACCCCGGTCATCGCCGCCCCGAAGATCCCGAGCGGCGAAATCCGGTAGAGCCGGAGGAAGGAAAGCGGCGTCGAGACGCCCAGCACGGGACCGGGAAGCCGGGTCAGCGCGATCGGGATCACGGCCAGCGACAGCAGGATCGAGGCGGCGATGAAGGGCAACGCCGGGGCGCGGTTGCCGAGGTCGAGCAGGAATTGCCCGGCCCCCTGCCCGGCATAGAGAGCAACCATGTAAAAGGCGAGAATGGCACCGCGGGTCTGCGGCGTGGCCCGTTCGTTCAGCCAGCTTTCGATGCAGATGAACACGCCGGCCAGAGATACGCCCTCGACGAAGCGCAGCACCGCCCAGAAGCTGAAATCCTGCCAGATCGTGCATGCCAGCGTGCTCGCCGAGAACAGCGAGACGAACGCGGTGAAGGCGCGGATATGACCGACCCGCTCGATGATCCGCCCCGCGCGCAGCGCGCCGAGGGTGAGCCCGGCGAAATAGGCGGTGCCGATCAGGCCGATCAGCAACTGGCTCGTCCCGTTCGCCTCGAGCCGCAAGCTCATCAGCGTCGAGAGAAAGCCGCTGCCGGCCATCAGCATGAAGATCGAGAGCAGCAGGCTGCGGACGGAAATCAGTGAAGCAACCATCAGACCTTACCTTCCTGCACCACCTTCCTGCCCCGCGACAACGCAGACACGCGACGGCAAGAGATGGTCCGTCCCGAAAGTTGAGCCATCGCCTAGGCGTGGTTCTTGGCCTGGTCAATGCCGCCGGCGTCGGTCAGTTGCACACGGATGCGCGATCAGGCTGCCGCAAGTAGCTTACGGCCCTCGTCATCCTCCGCCATCCGGCATTCCACCAGCGCTGCATGCAGGGCGCGGATTGCGTCATCGAAACGGTCAGCATCGAGGATGAACTGGATGTCGACATTGCGCATCTGATGCTGCATCGCCTTCACCCCGATTCCCGCCGCGCCGAGCGCACCGAGCGCGCGGGCAACGCAGCCCTCCTCGCTGAGATCACTGCCGATCAGCGCAACCATGGCCAGGCGCGGCGCCGAGACCTCGGTATTCGGAAACCGCGCCTCGAGATCGGCGATCACCCGGCGCACCGTCGGCCCGCCGGCAGCGAGGTAATGGGTGATGGTATTGGCGTTGGAGGATTTGCTGACAATGCGCGCGCGGTGTTTCGTCAGCGTGTCCAGAATTGCCGCGTCATAGCCTTTCTTCCCGACCATGTCCTGCTCGAAGAACTGCAGGGCGCGGACCTCGCGAATGCCGGTAACGATCTCGATGCGCGGCGCGGCAGAGACGTAATCGGCGCAGATCAGCGTGCCCTCGTCGTGCCGGTCGAATGTATTGCGCACCCGCAGCGGGATGCCCGCCTGACGCAGGCCGCGCGCCGCCCCCGGGTGAATGGCCTCGACGCCGAGATTGGCGAGCTGGTCGGCCACGTCGTAATTGGTGCGGCCGATCTTGCGCGCCTTGCCGACGCCGACGACCTTCGGATCGGCGCTGGAGAGATGAAACTCCTTGTGGATGATCGCCTCGCGCGCGCCGGTAAGCACGGCGAGCCTGGCAAAGGTCATCTCGGTGTAGCCACGGTCGTATTTGCGGACCATGCCGTCGCTGCATTTCGCATAGCCGGTGACAATCGGCAGGGTGGTCGCGAGGTCGATCCCGTCGAGCCCCGTGCGGATTCGCTCATCGAGATCGAAATTCCGCCCATCCTGCCAGCCGGTCAGATCGACGAAGGCCGCATTGACGCCACGGGCGCGCAGCAACAGGGCGGTATTGTGCGCGCTATGCGCCTCACCGAGCCCGGCAAGCAGCTCGCGCAAGTTGGCGAGCGGCTCGTCGAGTCGGAAATGGCCGTGGCCGCGCAGGCTGTCGAGATCATCGAGACAGGCTCGGGTCTCGCCGATCCGGGCGTTGACGAACTCATCCGCCACGGTGCGCTCGGGCGCGTTGCCGAACACCTCCTTGTTGCAGGCGCGCATCGCGGCGGCGACCGTATCGAGCGCGTCGTGCCAGTCACCCTTCTCGCCATCGGCGGCGAAGCTCGCATAAAGCCCGGGCGGTTTCGCGGCGTCGGTCTTCTTCTTCGGCTCCAGCAGCAGGTCGGTGATCCCGCCATAAGCCGACACCACGAAGATCCGCCGGTAGAGATCGCGGCCGGCGCGGCCGGCGATCAGCACGTTGTCAGCGACCGCATCCCTCGCCGCGATCGACGTACCGCCGATCTTCTCGACACTCGGGGCCACGCTCATGCCGCGCGCTCGCGCCGCACCAGCGGGCCCTTCACGATGTCCACGGTCCTGAAATCGCGACCGGCGATGAATTCCGGCCGCCGTGATTTCGGGCCGAATGGCTCGACCAGGCTGTTCGCCTTCGCGTTGAACACAAAGAACGCGTTCGACCGCGGGAAGGGCGTAATGTTGCCGTTCGAACCGTGCATCGTGTTGCAGTCGAACAGGACCACGGTACCGGCCTTGCCGGTCGGCGCGACGATGCCATGATCGCTGGCGAGGGCCGTCAGCATCTCGCGGTCAGGCACGCCGTATTCCTGCTTCTTCAGCGAGGAGCGGTAATGGTTCTCCGGTGTCTCGCCGACGCAGGTGAGATATTTGCGGTGCGAGCCGGGAATGACCATCAGCGGGCCGTTATTCGCGGTGTTCTCGGCCAGCAGGATCGACATCGACAGAGCCCGCATCCGCGGCATGCCATCCTCGACATGCCAGGTCTCGAAATCCGAGTGCCAGTAGAACTCCTTGCCCTCGAAGCCCGGCTTGTAGTTGAGCCGCGACTGGTGGATGTAGACATCGTCATCCAGCAGGAAACGCGCCACGCCGGCAATTCGCGAATCCGCCGCGAGCCGGCCGAGCAGTTCATTCTGCGCGTGGATCGCGAAGATCGAGCGCACCTCGTCGCTGCCGCGCTCGGTTATGATGGTCTCACGGTCGAGCCCGGCTGGATCGGCGAGCAGGTCCATTGACTCGGATTGCAGCAACGCGATCTCGGCGGCATCCAACACGTTCTCCAGCACGAGATAACCGTTGGTGTCGTAGAACCGTGTCTGCTCGTCGCTCAACGGCGCGCCGGGCGCCCACCGCCCATGCACCACCGGATCATGGCGCGGCAGCAGCGACGGGGTGGGTTCGCGGCGCGAGGGATAGAGATCGTCCATTGTCAGTTCTCCCACGTTTCGTTCGTTGCGGACCACGATCTCAGGCTGCCTCGCCCACCGGGGCGGGCGGATAGGCGCCGGACGCGTCATGAACTTCCTGCCCGGTGACCGGCGGGTTGAAGACGCAGGCGGTCACGATGTCGGTCTTCGGGCGAACCACGTGGCGGTCATGCTTGTTGAGCAGATAGAGTACGCCCGGCTTCAGCTCGTGGGTCGCGCCGGCGTCGAGATCCTCGATCGTGCCCTCGCCGCTCAGCACGAAGACGGCCTCGAAATGATGCTTGTAGTGCATCTGCAGTTCCTTGCCCGCGTACATCGTGGTGATGTGGAACGAGAAGCCCATGCCGTCGTCGCGCAGCAGCATGCGCACGCTGTCCCAGCCATCGGTGACGACCTTTCGCCCGGAGGCCTGCGCCTCCTTCAGAGTCCGGATGATCATGTTTCTGCTCCTTGATCGGGTATCGCTGCGCGTTATTCGGCGGCGATGCTGTAGGTGGGCGCCGCGGCCTCGTTCACGGCGCGTTCGAGAATGTCGAGCCCGGCCGCCAGCAGATCGTCATCGATGGTGAGCGGCGCCAGCACCTTGACGATCTCACCGTCGGCACCGCTGGTCTCGATCACCAGCCCCTCGCGGAAGGCGATGCCGGTGATGCGGTCGGCCATCTCGCCGGTGCCGACATCGATGCCGCGCATCATGCCGCGCCCGCGCGTGCTCATGCCATGCCGCGCCGCGATCGCCCCGAGCCGGCGGCCGAGCAGGTCGCCGCGCCTTGTGATGTCGGCAGCGAAGGCGCCATCGCTCCAGAAGTGGCGGATCGCCGCAGCCGCGGTGACGAAGGCGTGGTTGTTGCCGCGGAACGTGCCATTGTGCTCGCCTGGCTTCCACTGGTCGAGTTCCGGGCGGAACAGGGTCAGTGCGAAGGGCGCGCCAATGCCGGAGAGCGATTTCGCGAGGGTGATGATGTCCGGGCGGATGCCCATCTCCTCGAAGCTGAAGAAGCGGCCGGTGCGGCCGCAACCGGCCTGGATGTCATCCACGATCAGCAGCGCGCCGTGGCGCTTCGCGAGGGTCGCGATCTTGCGCAACCATCCGGCGGAGGCGGCGTTCAGCCCCCCCTCGCCCTGCACCGTCTCGACCAGGAACGCCGCCGGCGCATCGAGGCCGGACGAGCCGTCGGCGAGGCGCTGCTCGAGCAGATCGGCGGTATCGATCCCCGGTCCATAATACCCGTCATAAGGTTCGTGGCTGACATGGGCGAGCGGCACGCCGGCACCGCCGCGCTTGCCCTCGTTGCCGGTGCAGGCGAGCGCACCGAGCGTCATGCCGTGGAAACCATTGGTGAAGGCGATCACGGTCTGCCGGCCAGTCACCTTGCGGGCGAGCTTGAGCGCGGCCTCGACCGCGTTGGTCCCGGTCGGGCCGACGAACATGGCGCGATAGTCCATGTCGCGCGGCTTCAGGATCACGGTTTCCAGCGCGTCGAGGAAATCGGCCTTCGCGTCGGTGTGGAAATCCAGCCCGTGGGCAATGCCGTCGCGGGCGATGTAGTCGATCAGCGCCTGTTTCAGCACCGGATGGTTGTGGCCGTAATTCAGCGACGAGCAGCCGGCGAGGAAATCGAGATATTTTCCGCCCTGGCTGTCATGCATCCAGGCACCTTCGGCCCACGTGAACTGGCGCGGAATCGCGGTGCAATAGCTACGAACCCTGGATTCCATGCGCTCGTAGATGGCGGTATCCGGCTTGCGCCGGGACGGGCGCGGCAGATCGGTCATGTCATGTCCTTTCATGCTTGGTCGGTGACAGGTCGGGGCAAGCCGATCGTCACGGCAAACTCGGTGTCGTGGCGGCCGGCGAAATGGGTGGCGCGGTCGAACCGCACCGCGCGGACGAAGGAAGCGCCGCGCCGACGCGCGAGGCTTTCAAACAGCCGCCACGAGGCTGTGTTGGCTTCGGTAATGGTTGTCGTCAGGGCGCGGGCGCCCGCCACAGCTTGGCGGTCGAGCAGCGCATCGAGCATCTGGCCGCCGAGGCCGATGCCGCGCGCAGCGGCCGACACCGCAACCTGCCAGACAAAGATGCGCGACGGGTTGGATGGCGGCAGATATCCCGAGATCCACCCTACCACCTCACCCTCACGTTCCGCGATCACGCAGGTTTCGGCGAAATCCGTGCATTGCAGAAGGTTGCAATACGCCGAGTTCGTATCGAGCGGCGGGCACTCCGCGATCAACGCAGTCACCGCCGGGCCATCGGCAGCTATTGGCCGACGCAACGACACCGCGCTGCCGCACGGTGCCGCAAGATGATCGAGTTGACCCAAAATTATTTTAAACTCCGAAGCAGTATTATGTCGTATGATGCCGCACTCGGCGACCTCGTATCTTACAATTTGTGAAATCACGCTCGTTTTTCAAGTTTTTTATCGAGGCATTCAACCGCGGACCGTCGCCGCTTCAGAAAATTTCTTCGTTTATCGAAATACCATGTGGTTGCAAACGCCCGGATTCTCAGGCTCCATCACCCGCATGGACGATGTTCTCACCAGCGCGACCTTGCGCGCGATCCGCCGCATCCTGCGGGCCACCGATCAGGGCAGCCATCGCCTTTACGCGGCGACGGGGCTGACCACGTCCCAGTTTCTCGTGTTGCAGGAAATCGACCGCCGGGGGGATGCCACGCCGGGCGCCATCGCCACGGCGCTGCAATTCGGCCAGGCGACCATTACCAATATCGCCGACCGGCTCGTCGGCGCCGGGCTGATCACCCGACGGCGCGGCGAGCGGGACAAGCGCCAGATGATCATGGCCGCGACCGATGCCGGCCGTGCCGCCCTCGGCAGGGCGCCAGACCTTCTACAGGAGCGCTTCCGCGACAGGTTCGAGACCCTGCCGCTCTGGGAACAGGCAATGATCCTCGCCGCGCTCGAACGCGTCGGAACGTTGCTCGACGCGGCGGAGATCGACGCCGCACCGCTGATCGCCGCGGGCGCCATCGACCGCCCCGCCGGCCCGTCGCAAGGCTGATTCCCCGCCCGGCGGGCGCAAGAGTGCTACCCTGCCTCTTCCTCGCGGAAGATTGCCTTTGCCATGCGGAAGCCGGCATTCGCCGCCGGCACCCCGGCATATATCGCAACCTGCATCAGCGCCTCGGCGATTTCCTCGCGCGTCGCACCGGTGTTGCGGGTCGCGCGCAGATGCAGCTTGAACTCTTCCTCGCGCCCGAGTGACGCGGTGATCGCCAGCACCAGCAGCGAGCGCATCGCCCGCGGCAGGCCAGGCCGGGTCCAGACCTTGCCCCAGGCGGTTTCGGTGATGAAGTGCTGGAAGTCGCGGTCGAACTCCGTCGCCCCTTCCAGCGCGCGGGCGACATAGGCAGGGCCGAGCACGGCCCGGCGCATGTCGAGCCCGGCTTCGAACGCATCGCCCCCATTGCGGGCGGCGAGGAAGTCCAGCATCGCGCGGGTGACCTCGTCGGGCTTCTCGACGGTGGGGATATGCGCGGCATTCTCGATGACCACGAAGCGCACATCCGGCGCGCCGCCCTCGGCCAGCGCAGTCATCAGCGCCTGCGCGCTGGCCACCGGCGTCGAGACATCGCCATCGCCGACCAGCACCAGAGCCGGCATCTTGAGCCGGCGCGTCGTCGGCGCGAGATCGGCCATCGCGATCGCCATGGCGCAGCCGGCATAGCCATCGACGCTGGTGCCGCGCAGCATCGCGCGCAGGCCGCGCGCCGGCGGCGCGTCGATGAAGCCGGGCGTCACCCAGCGCGCCAGCACGCCGTCCTCGATCGAGCCGATCCCGTGCGCGCGCAGGTTCGTCACCCGCTCGCGCCAGGATTCGAACGAGGGGATCGCCATCGCGGTGTCGCAGAGCATCAGCGCCTCGGTGCGCCCGGGATGCCGCGCCGCGAATTCCTGGGCGATCATCCCGCCGATCGAGATTCCGCCGATCTCCGCAGCCCCGACGCCGAGCACATCGAGCACCGCGGCGACATCACCGGCCAGTTGCGCCATCGTGTAGTCGCCCGGTGTCGCCTCGGTCAGGCCGTGGCCGCGCATGTCCGGGCGGATGACGCGGAAGTTCCGCGCAAGTGCCGCGGCCTGGTCATCCCAGACCCGGTGGTCGGTCCCGAGCGAATGGAGCAGCACCAGCGGCGGCGATCCGTCCCGCCCGTCGATCCTGACGTGAACATTTATGTCACCCGCCGTCACGAACATCGCCCGCTCCTCTTCTCGCGCCGTTGCGCGGCGGACCATAAGGCCGACGCGTTGCATCCGGCAACCATCAGCCCCCTTGATCGCCGCTCCGCCGCATGATCTTGTCATCAATGTGTGACGATACTGTCATCGCCACGCCATGCAGTCGCGTTAACTGGCTACGCCAACTCCAGTCAAAGGGACTTCTCATGAAACGTCGCACCCTGATCGCCTCGGCCCCGGCCACGGCGCTGGTCGCCGCCACCGCGCGCGCCGCAGCCCCCACACGGGTCGTACTCTGGCACGCCATGGGTGGCGCGCTCGGCGACAAGCTGCAGTCGATCGTCGATGCCTTCAACAAGAGCCAGCCGGATTTCGCGGTCGACGCCGTCTACAAGGGCTCCTATCCGCAGGTGCTGACGGCCACGATCGCTGCCTGGCGCGCCGGCAAGGCGCCCTCGATCGCCCAGGTGTTCGATGTCGGCACCGCCGACATGCTCGGCGCCGGCCGCGCGGTGGTCGATGTCTACAAGCTCGCCGAGATGACGGGCGTGGCCATCGAACCCTCGACCTACATTCCCGCCGTGCGCGGCTATTACAGCCTCAATGACGGAAAGATGGGGGCCGCCCCGTTCAACTCCTCGACCGCCCTGATGTGGATCAACGAGGACGCCTTCGAGAAGGCCGGGCTCGACCCCAAGGCCCCGCTCGCGACCTGGGATGACGTGATCAAGGCCGCCCGGGCGATCAAGGCGAAGGGGGCGGCCGAGATCCCGGTGATGACCTCATGGCCGACCTGGGTGCATTTCGAGCAGTTCGCCGCCATCCACAATGTCGAATACGCGACACTGAACGACGGGTTCGGCGGCCCGAACCCGAAGCTGCGGCTCGACTCGCATCCCTTCGTGCGCAATCTCGACACGCTGCTGACGATGCAGAAGGACGGCCTGTTCCACTATGAAGGCCGCGACGGCAAGCCGAGCCCGATCTTCTACTCGGGCAAGGCGGCGATCACCTTCGACAGTTCCTCGATCTACGGCCAGCTGGTGAAGAGCGCGAAGTTCCGCTTCGCCAATGCCTATCTCCCCTACCACCAGTCGATCATCAAGAGCCCGATCAACTCGATCATCGGCGGCGCCGCGTTCTGGGCGATGACGGCGCCGGGGCGCGACAAGGCCGAATACGAGGCCGTTGCACGTTTCTTCAAGTTCATCTCCGAACCGCAGAACGATGCCGGCTGGGCCGAGGCCACCGGCTATGTGCCGGTGACTCTGGCGGGGAACGACTACATCGCCAAGCAGGGCTTTTACGCGAAGCAGCCGGGCGGCGATCTCGCGGTCAAGCAGCTGACCCGCACGGAGCCGACGAAATATTCGCGCGGCATCCGCCTTGGCGGCATGCCGGAAGTCCGCGTGATCATCGAGGAGGAGTGGGAAAGCGCGATCCAGAGCGGCACGCCGGCCCACAAGGCGCTGGCGCGCGCCCAGCAGCGCAGCCAGGCGGTGGTCGACCGCTTCGCCCGCGCCCTGCACGGCTGATCCACCCGGCGCGATGGAGAGACGCACCCTCTTCGGCGGCCGGCTGCTGCCGGCCGTCCTGGTGGCCCCGCAGCTCGCCATCACGGTCCTGTTCTTCCTGCTCCCCGCCTGGCGCGCTTTCTCAGAAAGCGTCCAGGCGACGGATGCGTTCGGGCTGAACACCACCTTCGTCGGCCTCGCCAATTTCCGCACGCTGCTGGGCTCGCCGGTCTATCAGGCGGCCCTGCTGCGCACCGTGATCTTCTGTGCGGCAGTCACCGTGCTGTCGATGGCGGGCGGCCTCGTGCTTGCCTGCTTCGCCAATCGCGGCATACGCGGCCAGTCGGTCTATCGCGTCCTGCTGATCTGGCCCTACGCCATCGCACCGGCGCTGGCCTCGGTGATCTTCGTTTTCCTGCTCCAGCCGCAGATCGGGCTGCTCTCCAACGTCCTTGCCCGGTTGGGGATCGATTTCAACTACGCCACCAACGGCACCGACGCCTTCGGCCTGATCGTGCTGATCGCCGCCTGGAAGCAGGTCAGCTACAATTTCATCTTCTACCTCGCGGGCCTGCAATCGGTGCCAGCCTCGGTGATCGAGGCCGCGACGCTCGACGGCGCGCGGGGCTTCTACCGGTTCCGTACCATGATCTGGCCGCTGCTCGCCCCCACCACCTTCTTCCTGCTGGTGATCAACACCGTCTATGCCGCCTTCGACGCCTTTGCGCTTATCTTCGCGCTCACTGGCGGCGGCCCCGGCAGCTCGACGACGACGCTGGTGGTCAAGGTCTATCGCGACGGGGTGATCAATCTCGATCTCGGCGGCTCGGCCGCGCAATCGGTCATCCTGATGGCGCTGATCATGGTCCTCACCACGATCCAGTTCCGCTACACCGGCAAGCGCGCGACATGAACCGCAGGCCCGATTACCTTGCCCATGCCGTGCTCATCATCGGCGTACTGATCTTCATCTTCCCGATCTGGGTCGCCTTCGCCGGCGCGACGCAATCGGCCGGCGCGATCAATCGCGGCGACCTGTCGCTGATCCCGCGCCTCTCGGGCCTGCCCGTGTTCATACACGCGCTCGGCTTCGGCAACACCGCCAAGGGCGGCGTACCGATCTGGCACATGATGATGGTCAGCGCGCTGATGGCGCTCGGCATCGCCATCGGCAAGATCGCAATCTCCTCGATCTCGGCCTTCGCCATCGCCTTCTTCCGCTTTCCCTTCCGCATGGTCGCCTTCTGGCTGATCTTCATCACGCTGATGCTGCCGGTCGAGGTGCGGATCATCCCGACCTATTCGGTGATGTCGGATTTCCACCTGATCAATACCTTCACCGGCCTGACCATGCCGCTGATCGCCTCGGCCACCGCGACGCTGCTGTTCCGCCAGGTCTTCCTCGCGGTGCCGGACGAGCTGGTCGAGGCGGCAAAGCTCGACGGCGCCGGGCCGATGCGCTTCTTCTTCGATATCCTGCTGCCGGTCTCCGGCGCCAATCTCGCCGCCCTGTTCGTGATCCTGTTCGTCTATGGCTGGAACCAGTATCTCTGGCCATTGCTGGTCGCGACCAACGGGCGGCTCGATACGATCGTGCTCGGCATCGTGCAGTTGATCACCTCGGACCAGCTCACGCCCTGGAACCTCGTCATGGCGGCCACCATCCTTGCCATCGTGCCGCCGGTTTTCGTCGTGGTGGCGATGCAGCGCTGGTTCGTCGCCGGCCTCACCGAAGTGGACAAGTAATGGCAACGCTGGAACTGCAGGGACTGACCAAGAGCTTCGGCGGGACGACCGTCCTGCACGGCATCGACCTGCGGCTCGCGGATGGCGAGATGCTGGTCATCGTCGGCGCGTCGGGCTGCGGCAAGTCGACCCTGCTGCGTCTTGTCGCCGGGCTGGAAGCGCCGAGCGGCGGCCGCATCCTGCTCGATGGCCGCGACATCACCGATGTCGATCCCTCGAAGCGCGACATCGCGATGGTGTTCCAGAATTACGCGCTCTACCCGCATATGAGCGTGTTCGACAACATGGCCTACGGGCTGAAGCTGAAGGGCATGGCGAAGGCCGAGATCGCCCGCCGGGTGGAGGATGCCGCCGACACGCTCGGGCTTTCGGAACTGCTCGGCCGCAAGCCGCGCGCGCTCTCCGGTGGCCAGCGCCAGCGCGTCGCCATGGGGCGCGCCATCGTGCGCGAGCCGAAGCTGTTCCTGTTCGACGAACCACTCTCCAACCTCGATGCCAGGCTGCGCGTGCAGGTGCGCGCCGACATCCGCAAGCTGCAGAAGCGCCTCAACGTCACCAGCCTCTACGTCACCCATGACCAGGTCGAGGCGATGACACTGGCCGACCGGCTGATCGTCATGCACCAGGGAGTTGCGGCGCAGATTGCCCCGCCGGTCGAGGTCTTCGCCCATCCCGCCGATACCTATGTCGGCGGGTTCATCGGCGAGCCGGCGATGAATTTCTGCGCCGCCCGCCTCGGGCCCGAAGGCCGCAGCGCCCGGCTCGATGCCGGGCCGGAGATCGCGCTGCCCGCCGGCTCATGGGGGCGCGAGGGCACGGGTGTTACAATCGGCATCCGCCCGCAGCATGTGGCGCTCTCGACGGCTGCCGATGCCCTGCGCGTCACGATCGATCTCGTCGAGCCGCTCGGCTCGGAAACCCTGCTGCACGGCCATCTCGCCAATGGCGACGCTTTCTCGATCCGCGTCAGCGGCCCGGCGCCCGACGCTGCCGAACTTGAGGCTGCCGAACTCGGGGCCGGCGAACTTGGGGCCGCCGAACTCGGGGCCGACCTGCCCGCCGAACAGCTCCATGTTTTTGACGGAGAGTCCGGCCGCCGCCTCGCGCCCGGCTGAAGGTTCAGGCTTTCGGCAACCGTCCCATCGCGAAGAATTCCGGGTTGGGCTGCATCCCGGCCATGTTGGCGAGCCGGTTCGACATCGCGAAGAATGCCGCGATCGCGCCGATATCCCAGATCTCGTCGGCGTCGAACCCCTGTTCGCGGAGTGCCGCGTGATCGTCTGGCCCGACCGTGTCCGACGCGGTTGCGACCTTCATCGCGTAATCGATCATGGCCCGCTGGCGCGGGGCGAGTCGTGCCTTGCCCGGGTTGACCGCCAGCCGGTCGGCGATTTCCGGGTCCTTCGCATAGATCCGCAGGATCGCCCCGTGCGCCACCACGCAATAGAGGCAATGATTGACACCCGAGGTCGCGACCACGATCATCTCGCGTTCCGCCTTGCTCAGCCCTGCGGGACGCAGCATCAGCGCATCGTGATAGGCGAAGAAGGCGCGGAACTCGTCGGGCCGGTGCGCGAGGGCAAGGAACACGTTCGGCACGAAGCCCGCCTTTTCCTGCACGGCGAGGATTTTCTCGCGGATATCCGCGGGAAGCGAGTCGAGATCAGGCACGGAAAACCGGCTGATCGCGTCATGCTGCATGTCGTTCATCGCCATCGCGCCCGTCTCCGACCCTGTTTTGCCCTGCACATTCGGCGCGTGGGGTCAGAAAATCAACCGGGCCGCGGCGGGCTCAGAGGCCACAACCGGCACGGCAGAGCTTGATGAAACCGGCGACAGCAGGGCCCTGCGGCCGGCCGGCGATCGCGGCAAGGCGCACCTCGCGGTTCAATGGTGGCTTGGCGAGGCGGCAGGTCACCAGCGGCGACGGCACCGCCATCCGTTCCGATAGAATGGCGATGCCAAGCCCCGCCGAGACAAGATCCAGCATGTTCCCAATGCCGCCGTCGCAACGTCGCACGCGGAACGTCCCATCGCAGGCCGCGCGCAGCGCCTGGACGAAGCCGCCGCAGCGCTCACCATGCAGCAGCACCTCGCCGTCCAGGTCGGAGGCAGTGATGCTTTCGGCATTCGCCAGCCGGTGCTGCGGCGGCATGACCACGACAGCACCCTCGTCATAGAGTTTCCAGTGATTGAAGCGTTCCGGCAGGGCGCAGTCGGCGGGCAGCACCGCGCAATCCAGCATGTCGGAGAGCATCGATTCGACGAGCATCGCCCCAGCGGCTTCCTCAAAGCGGACCATAAGGTCGGGCATCAGCGACGCGACCTCGCGCACCGCACCGGCAATCGCCGCAGCGCCCACGCCGGGGCCCAGACCGATCTTCAGGCTCGCCACCGGCTGCTGCCGCCGCGCCTCGGCCAGCGCCGACGCATTGTCCGCCGCCTCCAGCATCGCCTCGAGATGCGGCAGCATGGCCCGGCCGAGTTCGGTCAGCTGCGTCAGGTTGCGTTCGCGATAGACCAGCGGCCCGCCAAGTTCGTCCTCCAGCCGCTGTATCGCCCGCGTCAACGCCGGCTGGCTGACATTGCAGGCATCGGCGGCGCGGGTGAAGTTGAGCAGCCGGGTCAGCGCGACGAAATACCGCACCTGGGTCAGCTCCATCGCGTCTACTCCTGTTCCGGCGCGGCAAGGCGGCGCAGCTCGCCGAGAATGCGATCGGGCGCAGCGCGGCGGGTGAAATCGACACTGACGAATCGCCACGCGACCCGCCCGTTGACATCGAGCAGGAACACCGCCGGCACCGGCAGGAACTGCGACCCGTTCCCGTGCCGTTCAGCGAAATCGATCCCCGCCCTCATGAGGCGTGACCGATAGAGCGCCGGAATGCGGAACACCACCCCGGCCGCGAGTCCAACCCCGTAATCCACATCCGACAGCACTTCGAACGTCGCGCCGTGATTCTGCTTGGCCTGCCGCGCCCAGGGGCCCATGTCCGGCGTCAGCGCCAGCAATGATGCTCCGGCCGCCTCGATCTCCGGCAGGGCGGCCACCAGCGCGTCGAGCATCAATCGGCAGAACGGGCACCACTCGCCACGGAAGAACTGCACGACAACCGGCCCCTCGGCGAGACGGCTGGCAAGCGAGACGAGCCGCCCCTCGGCATTGGGCAGCACGAAATCCGGAAACGCGGCAGTTTCCCCGAGCACGCCGGAGAGAAAACCGTTCTGGCTGAGCGTCGTGAAGACGTCCTCATAGGCAAGGCGGACGGCGTCATCTGCAGTGCGGCGTTGGCGTTCCGCCTGAAGCTGCTCGTCGAGGCCCATGGCCGATACTGTCTCCCTGGCTTTCTTATAGTAGCAAAGTCGCCATCCCGATCAATTGCCGGCCAGAGATCCAATAAAATAGAGCACGTCCCGAGCCGCAAGGGCCGGAACGTGCTCTGAAGCCGGGACGATCAGGCGGCGGCTGCGATGGATCGGGGCATCCATCGATCCGACAGGAGCGAGAGCGCCCTACGAGGCAGGGTGGCCCATCTTGTCATGACCCATCTTGTCATGGCCCATCTTGTTGTGACCCATCGTGTCGTGACCCATCGTGTCGTGACCAATGGCGGTGCCGTGGCTCATCGCACTCTTGTGGCCCATCGTGTCGTGCCCCATCGCGCTGGTGGTCTGCGCCTGGGCAACGCCGGCGACGAGGCCGAGGGCAAGGGCGGTGGTGGCGAGAATGCGGATCATGGTGGTCTCCTCTGTGTGGGGGGCGGCGCCCCGGTCTGCTTCCTGCGGACCGGTCATCGTGGTCCGCCCCGCAAACATGACCGGCCATGCGCGGCCGATCCAATGCCGTTTGGTCATCGTTTCGATACCTCGACCCCGGCGCCGCGGCGGGCGCATCATGGCGCCATCGCAACAACAAGCGAGGAAACCGAAAATGCGCCGATACCGCCCCATCCACCCGCTGCCATTGCGAATCATGCACTGGCTGAACGCAATCGCCATCATCACGCTGATCGGCAGCGGCTGGGAGATCTACGATGCCTCTCCCTTCCTGCCCTTCACCTTCCCGCAATGGGCGACGATCGGGCAATGGCTGGGCGGGGCGATCGCCTGGCATCTCGCCGCGATCTGGCTGCTGATGCTCAACGGGCTCGCCTATCTCGTCTGGGGCACGGCAAGTGGCCATTTCCGCCGCAAGCTGCTGCCGGTCACGCCCCGCGCCGTGCTGCGCGACATCTGGGCCGCCCTGCGCCTGCACCTGCCGCATGAAGTCGGCGTCTACAACGCGGTGCAGCGGGTGCTCTATCTCGGGGTCATCGCGCTCGGCGTTCTCGCCGTGCTGTCGGGGCTTGCGGTCTGGAAGCCGGTGCAGCTCTGGTACCTGTCGGATCTGTTCGGCGGATTCTTCGATTCCCGCGTTGTCCACTTCGTCGCGATGGCCGGGATTTCCGGCTTCCTGATCGTCCATGTCCTGCTGGTCGCCCTGGTGCCGCGCGTCCTCCCCGCGATGATCACCGGCGGCCGCCTGCCCGATCCTCTTCCCAAAATAACCGAAGCCGCGGAGTAAGACCCATGCGCACGCTCCTCAACCGCCGCGCCCTGCTCGGCCGCAGCCTCGCCTTCGGCGCCGCCGCCAGCCTCACCGGCTGCGACTACGACGACCTGAAACATCCCGACCTTGCGGACCGCGCGCTCACCGCGATGTCGCGCTGGAACGACGAGGTGCAGGCTGCCCTGTTCGACCGGCATACGCTAGCGCCGACCTTCCCGGCCTCCGCCATCACAAGGCCGCCGCGCTTCAACGCCTTCTACAGCATCGACCAGGCGCCGCGCGTCGATCTCGCGACCTGGCGCCTCGGCCTCACCGGCCGCATCGGCGACAAGCGGCACTGGCGCCTCGCCGAACTGCGCGCCCTGCCGCAGGAGAGCCAGATCACCCGCCTCGCCTGCGTCGAGGGTTGGCGCGTTGTCGGCCAGTGGAGTGGTGTGCCGCTCGGCCATTTCCTGCGACGGGTGAATGCCGATCTCAAGGCGCGCTATGTCTCGTTCCAGTGCGCCGACGGGTATTACGAGAGCATCGACATGGCTTCCGCCCTGCACCCCCAGACGATCCTCGCACTCGATTTTCTCGGCGCGCCGCTCACCGCCCCGTTCGGCGCGCCGGTGCGGCTGCGGATTCCGACCAAGCTCGGCTACAAGAACCCGAAATCGGTCGTCGCCCTCGGCGTCACCAACACCTTCCCCAGCGGCTACTGGGTGCGGCAGGGCTATAACTGGTTCGGCGGCTCCTGAGCGGCGGCAATGCGTTCGAGCACTGCGCGCCGCGGTCCCTCCGGAGCCGCGGCGATCGCCTCGGCCAGTGCGCGCATCCGCCGGCGGGCATCGTAGAGCTGGTCGAGCAGCGAGAGCACCACCGGCATCGCCTCCTCGTCCACAAGCAGGTCGGACGCGAGCTCGTGGATCAGCCGCACCCGCGCGATATCGATGCCATGGAACCGCCAGCCTCCCCCAGCCCGCGCCGGGCGCACCCATTCCAGCGCCAGCCAGCGTTCGAGATCGGCCCGTGCCAGCCCCGCCACCTCGGCGATGACGACCTCGATCGTCACCCCTTCGCTCATGACGGCACCTCCGTCTCGGTCATCCCGGCGCGCGGATCGGGCGTCTCCTCCGGCGTCCAGCCGCGCAGGAACGCCTCCAGCGCCGGGTCCGCCTTGCCGATGACGACCCGCAGCGTCGCGTAGAGATCGCCCGCGGCGGCGGTGCCATGCGCCGCCACGCCGCGGCCGCGCAGTCGCAATACCGTACCGCTGTCCGACCCTGCAGGAACCCGCATCCGCACCGCGCCACCCGGCGTCGGCACCTCGACCTGCCCACCCAGCACCGCCTCGGCCAGCGTCACCGGCAGATCGAGCCGAATGTCCTGTCCCTCGCGGGTGAAGAAGCGGTGCGGCGTCACACTCACGCGGATCAGCGCATCGCCTGCCGGCCCACCATTCCATCCCACTCCGCCCTTGCCGCGCAGGCGCAGCATTTGCCCGTCCTCGGTGCCAGGGGGAATCCGCACGTCGAGCGTGCCGCCATCGGGCAGCGACAGCCTCCTTGTGCCGCCAGCCACAGCCTCAACGAAGCCGATCGTCATGGAATAATGCCGGTCCTGCCCGCGCCCCGGCCCACCGCGCCGTCCGCCGCCGCCGAACATCGAACCGAACATGGCCTCGAGATCGTCGGTGGTCCAGGCGCCACCGCCACCGCCGTAGCGCGCGCCCTCGCCGGTCTCGGCATAGTCGCGCCAGGTGCCGTGCCGCGCGCGTTCCTGCCCTTCGGCATCGATCTCGCCGCGGTCGAACCGGGCGCGCTGATCGGCGTCGGACAGCAGGTGATAGGCCGCCGAAACGTCCTTGAACCGCGCCTCCGCCGCCGCATTGCCGGGGTTGAGGTCGGGATGATGGTCCTTCGCGAGCCGTCGATAGGCCCGCCTTATCTCATCCTGACCCGCATCCCGCGCCACACCAAGAACATCGTAAGGATCCTTCACTCTGCCTCATCCCGGAACAGCATCATCGGTTGCGATCAAAGCACGCCGCGGAACAACTGTCAGCCGCCCCGCGCTGCGGGACGCACGAGGCTCGCCTGCGGCCCGTCCCGCCCCTCGGCCGCCGCAAAGCGCACGGCATCACCCACGCGCAGCCGCCCGAACCCGTTTCCGGCCACACTGTTGCGGTGAAAATACACCTCTCGCCCGTCATCGGTGGCAATGAACCCGTATTCGGCATCGGCGACGAACCGGACCACCTGACCATGCGCCAGCGCCTCCGCGTGGTGCTTCACCGCATTGTCGAGCCGCCGCGCATGGTCTTCCAGCTTGCGCACCGCGGCATCGAACGCGTCGCGAACCGCGACATACGGATCCTCGTGCGCGTGGTTCTCGGGACTTTCCCGGTTGATCACGATATCGCCCCGCGGCACCGCGATCTCGATCCGCGCACGGTAGAGCTTGCCCTTGTGGTGATGCCGGTGCGGCGCCTCGATGATGACATGGCAGCGCAGGATCCGTCCCTCGAACCGCCCCAGCACCTCCGCCTTCTCGCGGATGCGCGCCTCAAGCGCGGGAGAACGGTCGATGTCCTTGAAGGTAATCTGCAGCTTCACGGTCATGGCGACAATCCCTGTCTGGTATTCCAGACCCTGATGGTCCGGGACCAGAGCCTAGGCGCGTGGGGCGCTGGCGCCTTGACCAGGATCAAGACCCGCAGCGTCCGGGCTGTCGCATCGACCGGTGCCGGTAACGCAGAGCGGCCCGGCAGCCCAATCTTTCATTAAGCATTTTCTGGTTTGCTGCACCTGCTTTTGAAAATGAGGATTTTCCGTGCTGCAGAAACTCTCGATCCGACATCAATTCGCAACGATCGGCCTGTTCGGCATCACGATGGCGGCGGCCGCCCTGGCCATCAGCCTGCTCGGGGCCTATCGCCTCGAGCTTGCTGATCGCAAGGCAGAAGTGCGCACGCTGGTGAACAACGCCGTCGCGATCGCGTCGTCGTTTGCCCGCCTCGTGAAATACGGCGCCATGCCGAAAGATCGCGCCCAGGCCATCGCGCTGGAAATCATCGGCGCCACGCGCTTCGATCACGGAAACTACTACTTCGTGGACGACAAGGACGGCACGATCATCCAGCACGCCAAGAAGTCGATGCTCGGCAAGAACCGTCTCGACAGCAAGGACGCCTACGGCCATTACATCATCCGCCCGATGCTTGAGGGCGCGCTGGCTGGTCACCCGGTGTTCAACGAATATTACATCTCGAAAGCCAACGGCAAAAAGCCTTTGGAAAAGATTTCGTACATGGCAAAAGTCCCGGGGTGGGACTGGGTGATCGGCACCGGCGTTTATGTCAGCGAGATCCACGCCGCATTGTGGGAGAATATTACCCGTATCGCGGAAATCTTCGTTCCGGTGTTTCTGTTCTTTCTCCTGGCGATGTATTTCATTCAGCGGAATATCGCGGCCATCCTCCGCGCAATGACGGGGGCGATGACCCGGCTCTCGAAGGGCGACACCACGACACCTGTTCCCTATGTCGAGCGTAACGACGAGATTGGCGGGATGGCGCGCGCCGTGGAGGTCTTCAAGGCCGCGGGTATCGAGAAGGGGCAGCTCGAAGCCGAGGCCCGCGAGGCACGCGAGGCGCGCGAAGCGGAGGCCGCCCGCGCCGCGGCGGAACGCGATCAGGCGGCGCGAGACCTTGCACTCGTCGTCGACTCGCTTGCCACCGGCCTCGAAAATCTCGCCGCCGGGCGGATCAGCTTCCGTCTGACGACCGCCTTCGCAAATGGCTACGAACGCCTGCGTACGGACTTCAACGCCGCGATGGACCATTTGCAGGAACTGCTCCAGGTCATTGCCGCCAATGCCTCGGCAATCCGTTCCGGCACCGGAGAAATCGCTACCGCGGCCGACGATCTCGCCCGGCGCACCGAGCAGCAGGCCGCCACCATCGAGGAGGCTGCGGCTACGCTGGCGGAAATCACGGAAACCGTCAGCGGTACAGCCGACAATGCGGCACATGCCCGCGAGGCGGTGAGCACGGCGATGAAAGATGCCGAAAGCGGTGGCGCGGTCGTCGCTCGCGCCGTGGCGGCGATGGGCGAGATCGAGGCCTCCGCCGACCAGATTGGCAACATCATCGGTGTCATCAATGAAATTGCCTTCCAGACCAATCTGCTTGCGCTGAACGCCGGCGTCGAGGCGGCTCGCGCCGGTGAAGCCGGACGGGGCTTTGCCGTGGTCGCATCGGAAGTGCGGGCTCTTGCCCAGCGCTCGGCAGACGCTGCGAAGGAGATCAGGACACTGATCTCGACCTCCAACCAGCAGGTTACCTCAGGCGTCGAACAAGTGGCGGAAACAGGCAAGGCCCTTGAGCGGATCGTTGCCCAGGTCACTGAAATCAACCAAGTGGTCAGCGTAATCGCAGCAGGCGCGCAGGGCAACTCGGCGCGGCTTATCCAGGTCAACGATGCAGTCAGCCAGATGGATCGGGCGACGCAGCAAAATGCCGCGATGGTGCAGCAGTCGACTGCCGCGAGCCATAGCCTCGCACAGGAGGTCGAACAGCTCGCAACCCTGATCCAGCGTTTCGATTTCGGCAACATCGCCTCGCCAACACCGGCACGGCCGAACTCCCAGGCGACAACCCGTCGTCCGTCCGCGCGCCATACCACCAAGCCTGTTGCCGTAACCCGGCAGGCACCAGAGATGGAGGCCGCCGCGGAGAGCTGGGAAGATTTCTGATCTGATCGATCAATCCAAGATAGCAGCATCCTGAATTAATCATTTTTTCACCTTTTCAAATTAATGCGTTGTATTTGAGATGATTCAGAAATGCTTGGGTGCAGAGGTAGTGGCCGGATATTTTCATAAACGTCCGGCCCCCTCTACAGAGCTATTCTTACCTTGAGCGCTCAGCTTCAGTAAGCGATTTTGAGATAACACGGGTTCGCATGCATGTCGGCACGTCGGAACATCGTAAGGATCCTGCGGAATGATCGCCGCGGCAACATCGCGATCATCACTGCACTGGTATCGCTGACTCTGGTATTCGTTCTGGGTGTCGGTGTCGATTATGGTCTTGCGGTCGACCGCAAGGCGCAACTGGAAACCTATGCCGATGCCGCCGCCCTCGCTGCTGTGACGCCCGCCATGGTCGCAGCGGGTCAGACAGCGGCCATCACGAAGGCTGAAAACGTCTTCAACGCACAGGCTCTTTCGCTCAGCGGAATCGACTACAATGCCAGTGGCGTGACTGTAAGCATCAGTGCCAACGGCAACCTGCAGACTGCGACGGTGCAGTACCAGGCAAAATCGAACTCGATTCTGCCGGGCATCATGGGCTCAAGTGGAATTGAGATCGGCGGCCAGGCTACCGCGACGACCACTCTCGCACCGAATATCGACTTTTACCTTCTGCTTGACGATTCACCTTCAATGGCTATCGCCGCGACGCAGGCCGGCATCGATACGATGGTCGCCAAAACGTCCTCGCAGGGCGGCTGCGCCTTCGGCTGCCACGAGCAGGCCCCCTGGAATGACGGTCTTCAGGAGGATAATTACGCGCTCGCCCGCAGCCTCGGCGTGACCCTGCGGATCGATACGCTGCGCCAGGCAACACAAGATCTGATGACA
Source organism: Acidiphilium sp. C61 (assembly GCF_905116885.1). Classification (NCBI taxonomy): domain Bacteria; kingdom Pseudomonadati; phylum Pseudomonadota; class Alphaproteobacteria; order Acetobacterales; family Acidocellaceae; genus Acidiphilium; species Acidiphilium sp. C61. The sequence goes on from NZ_CAJHNI010000005.1 coordinate 1,138,208, forward strand.
ACGGCGCAAAATACCGAAAATCAGAATGGCAGCACCTACCGGATGGCAATTTACACGTTCGACGTCGGGTTGAACTCCATCGAACCGTTAACCTCTGACCTGACGCAGGCACAGACCGAAGCATCGAACATACAGCAGCTTGAGGTGTATTCGAACAACTGGCTCACGTCGAGCTACAATAATGACGATGAGGATACCGACTACGACACCGCCCTGAACGGGATCAACGCAATCATGCCTAATCCGGGGAACGGCACCAGAACGTATGGCGATACACCTCAGGAGGTATTGTTCTTTGTGACGGACGGGGTCGAAGACGAGAACGTAAATGGCGGCCGCCAACAATCAGTTCTAAATGCAACTTTGTGTTCAAATATTAAAAGTCGCGGCATCCGTATCGCTGTGCTTTATACAGAATATCTCCCACTCCCGACAAATTCATGGTACAATACTTATATTGCTCCTTTTCAAAGCAATATATCCCCGACGCTGCAGCAATGCGCTTCGCCTGGACTTTATTTCGAAGTGCAGACCGGCGGCGATATTTCAGCCGCAATGTCGGCACTGTTCAATAGCGCCGTACAATCGTCTTATCTTTCGAAGTAACGGCGCATAGCCATGCTCCGGAACCTCAAACATCATCGGCGGATCAAGCAGCGCCAACGCTCGCTATCAATGAAAGGTTTTGCCAGCGATACACGAGGCGCGGCCGCCGTAGAATTCGCGCTTGTCGCAATACCATATTTCGCATTGATCTTTGCCATCATCCAGTCAGGATTGATTTTTTTTTCACAAGAAGTACTGCAAAACGCGACACAACAGACTGCCCGCCTGATCATGACCGGTCAGGCCCAGACATCAGGAATGACTGCACAGCAATTCCTTCAGGATGTCTGCGCCGAGGGCAGCCCATTGCTCACCTGCGCCAGTCTCAACGTCAATGTTCAGACCTTCCCTTCCTTCAGCGCCATCACGCAGGTCAATCCGGTCGTCAACGGCAACTTCAATACATCAACCCTGCTCTACAGCCTGGGCGGACCCGGAGACATCGTGCTGGTACAGGTTTTCTATCAGCTACCGGTCTTTGCCGGGCCGCTGAATTTCAGCTTCGCGACAGTAAATGGCAGCCAGCGGCTGCTTGAGGCAACGGCAGTGTTCCGCAATGAGCCTTACTGACCGGCATAGCGGCGAGCCGATACCGCGGCGTCTGTTCCGGTGCCTCGCGAGTCTGTGCCGCAGCCGCAAGGGCGGGGCAGCGGTGGAATTCGCGCTCATCCTGCCGGTGCTTCTGCTGTTCTTCTTCGCGACGACGGAAATCGAACAGGCCGTGATCGTCTACCAGCTTGTCGGGCAGACCAACTCCACGATCATGAACATCGTGTCGCAATACACGAGCATCAGCGCAGGCTCGCAACTGCAGGACATTTTCGCGGCTGGGACGAACATCCTTGCGCCCTATCCGGTGACGCCGATCGAAATCGTGATCTCGAGCATCGCGATCGATGGCAACGGCAACGCCACGGTGGCGTGGAGCCAAGGCTACAACGCCTCCGCGCTGACTGTCGGCCAGACCATCAACATTCCAACCTCGCTCGACCAGCCGAACACGTCGGTATTGCTCGGCCAGATCGAATATCCGTTTGCCCCGGCGCTTGACTTCCTCAAGCTCGGCCCCTTCGACATGTCATCCACGGTCTACATGCTGCCGCGAAACTCCAGCAGCATCATTCTCACACCGTGAAGACCCTCATGCAGAAGGAACCGCCCTTCACGCCTTCACGGCAAGTGGCGCACCCGTGCGTTCACGCACCTGATCGGCGGTGACACCCGGCGCCAGATCCCGCAGCACGAACCCCTCCGGGGTGATGTCGATGACCGCGAGATCGGTATAGACGCGGGTGATCGAACCCAGCGCGGTCAGCGGATAGGTGCAACGCTCGACCAGCCTTGGCTCGCCCTCTCTGGTGCAGTGCTCCATCAACACCCAGACCCTCGCCGCACCAGCGCCAAGATCCATCGCCCCGCCAACTGCCGGCGCAACCCCCTTGCGCCCGACCGACCAGTTGGCGAGGTCGCCATTCGCCGCCACCTGGTAGCCGCCGAGCACGCACAGATCGAGATGCCGCCCGCGAATGATCGCGAAACTGTCCGCCTGGCCGACAATCGAGGCTCCCGGTCGCAACGTGACCGGCTGCTTGCCCGCGTTGATCAGGAACGGATCCTCCTCCCCCTCGCCCGGAGCAGGCCCCATTCCCAGAATCCCATTCTCGGAGTGAAAGATCACCTCCCGATCCACGGGGACATGGTTTGCCACCTGAGTCGGCAACCCGATGCCGAGATTGACCACCCAGCCCTCGGGAATGTCCGTTGCAACACGTGCCGCCATCTCGGCACGCGACCAGCCCTGCCGCATCATCGTATCCCCCATCACGCCGCCTCACCTTCCATCGGCTCCGACACCATCACCACGCGATCGACGAAAATTCCCGGCGTGACGATCCGGTCCGGATCGAGAGCGCCCAGTTCAACTCGCCGATGTACGCTCGCCACCGTTACCTTGGCCGCCCCCGCCATGATCTGGTTGAAGTTCCGGCCAGCCCGTCTGAATGTCAGATTCCCCCAACGGTCCGCGGCCCAGGCTTCGATCAGCGCGAAATCGGCCTCGATCGCGTATTCCAGCACACAATCCCGCCCGTTGATCCGCTTGGTTTCCTTGCCGGCTGCCAGTTCGGTGCCCGCCGAGGTCGGCGTGAAGAAAGCCGGGATCCCTGCATTTGCAGCACGGATACGTTCTGCAAGTGTGCCTTGCGGAACCAGCTCCAGTTCGATCTTCCCAGCCTCATAGAGTTCGTCGAATGCCGTCCGCCGGCTTGCCCGGGGATAGGAGCAGATCACCTTGGCAATGCCTCCACGCTCGATGAGCTTGGGCATTCCGCCGAAATCCCCACCTGCATTGTTGGCAATCAGCGTAAGCCCCCGCAGGTTGCGCGCCGCCAGCGCGTCGATCAGCTCATTCGGCTGCCCCACTGCGCCGAACCCGCCCACCATGATCGCGGCACCATCGCCAATCCCCTCCAGCGCCGCCTCGATCGAGGGCACAAACTTGTCGATCATCGTCTCACACCCGCTCGATCAGAACCGCAATGCCCTGGCCCACGCCGACGCACATCGTCGCGATCGCCCGCCGCCCGCCGCGCGCCTCCAGCGCCCGCAGCGCGGTGCCCGCCAGCCGCGCCCCGGAGGCGCCAAGCGGATGACCGAGCGCGATCGCGCCACCATGCGGGTTAACGCGGGGATCGTCATCCGCCAGCCCGAGGTCGCGGGTCACTGCCAGCGCTTGCGAGGCGAAAGCCTCATTCAGCTCGATCACGTCGATCTCTTCCAGCGCCACACCAGTGCGCGCCAGCAGTTTCTTGACCGCAGGGGCAGGCCCCATCCCCATGATGCGCGGTGGCACGCCCGCCGTCGCCATGCCGATCACCCGCCCGCGCGGCACCAACCCATGCGCCTTCGCCGATTCTTCCGACGCGAGGATGAGCGCCGCCGCCCCGTCATTCACACCGGAGGCGTTACCCGCCGTCACCGTGCCAGGGTCGCGGAACGGCGTCTTCAGCTTTGCCAGTCCTTCCAGCGTCGTTTCCGGACGCGGATGCTCGTCGGTGTCGATCACCGTATCACCCTTGCGGCCCTTGATGATCACCGGGGTGATCTCGCCGGCGAAGAAGCCGGCCTCGGCGGCCGCCTTGCATTTCTGCTGGCTGGCAAGGGCGAACCGATCCTGGTCCTCACGCGAGACATTGAAATCCGCCGCAACGTTCTCGCCGGTCTCCGGCATCGATTCGGCGCCAAATTGCGCCTTCATCTGCGGATTGACGAAACGCCAGCCAATCGTTGTGTCATAGACCGCGTTCGAACGGTCGAACGCCGCGGTTGCCTTTGGCATCACGAAGGGGGCCCGGCTCATGTTCTCGACCCCGCCGGCGATGGCGATGGAAGCCTCGCCAAGCCGGATTGCCCGCGCCGCACTGCCCACCGCGTCCAGCCCGGAGCCGCAGAGCCGGTTGACCGTGGCCCCCGGCACGCTCTCGGGCAACCCGGCGAGCAGGAGGGCCATGCGCGCCACATTGCGGTTATCCTCGCCGGCCTGGTTGGCGCAGCCGAACAGCACCTCGTCGATCGCCGCCGGATCCAGCCCCGCCGCCCGTGCAACCACGCCACGGATCGCCACCGCCGCAAGATCGTCCGCCCGCACCGCAGAAAGCGCGCCGCCATACCGGCCAAACGGTGTGCGGACATATTCGCAAATAAAGGCCTCGGTCATGGACACGATCTCTCCCTTCAGAACATGGTGCAGGCGCCGTAGGGTCTCTGCAAATTGTGCGTCAGTCGCACATACGAAACGTCATCGCACATTTCGTATCGCGCTCCACGGCGGTCTCGCAAGCGATTTCATGTGCTGCGACGCACCAATTCGACATCCGGCCAGACATCCCAGTGTTACCGGCGCGTTTCAATAGGCAAAACCTATTCTCTTATTCCATAAAATGGATTGGACCGATCGATTTCTTGTCGCTAGGCCGATGTCGCGGCAGTCCAACATTCCAAGGAGGATCCCTTGTCAGCAGAAGCGAAATGTCCCTTCACCGGCGACGTCCGCCAGCATACTCAGGCGGGTAACCACTCGAACGCCGGCTGGTGGCCGAACCAGATCAACCTCAAGATCCTGCACCAGCATTCCGCGCTCTCGAACCCGATGACCCCGGCGTTCGAATATGCCACCGAATTCAAGAGCCTCGACCTGGATGCGCTGACCCACGACCTCAAGGCGCTGATGACGGACTCGCAGGAATGGTGGCCGGCCGACTTCGGCCATTACGGCCCCCTTTTCGTGCGCATGGCCTGGCACGCCGCGGGCACCTACCGTATCGGCGATGGCCGCGGCGGTGCCGGCACTGGCCAGCAGCGCTTCGCCCCGCTCAACAGCTGGCCCGACAACACGAATCTCGACAAGGCCCGGCGCCTTCTCTGGCCGATCAAGCAGAAATACGGCCGCAAGATCTCCTGGGCCGACCTGATGGTTCTCGCCGGCAACGTTGCGCTCGAAGCTATGGGCTTCAAGACCTTTGGCTTTGGCGGCGGCCGCGCCGATACCTGGGAGCCTGAAGAAGACGTTTACTGGGGGCCTGAGAAGACCTGGCTCGGCGATGAACGCTACAGCGGCGATCGCGACCTCGAAAACCCGCTCGCCGCCGTGCAGATGGGTCTGATCTACGTCAACCCCGAAGGCCCGAACGGCAAGCCCGACCCGGTGGCGGCAGCGCACGACATTCGCGAGACCTTCGCCCGCATGGCGATGAACGACGAGGAAACCGTCGCCCTGATCGCCGGCGGCCACACCTTCGGCAAATGCCATGGCGCCGGCGACGCTGCCCTGGTCGGGCCAGAGCCGGAAGCAGCACCGATCGAGCAGCAGGGTCTCGGCTGGATCAGCAACTTCGGCTCGGGCAAAGGCGGCGATGCCATCACCGGCGGGCCGGAAGTCACCTGGACGCAGACGCCCACGCAGTGGAGCAACTATTATTTCGACAATTTGTTCAACTACGAATGGGAACTGACCAAGAGCCCCGCTGGTGCCTGGCAGTGGGTTGCGAAGGACGCGGGTGACGTGATCCCCGATGCGTTCGACGCAGCCAAGAAGCATCGCCCGACCATGCTGACCACCGACCTGTCGATGCGCATGGACCCGGCCTATGAGAAGATCTCGCGCCGATTCCACCAGAATCCGGACGAGTTCGCCGATGCCTTCGCCCGCGCCTGGTTCAAGCTCACCCATCGCGACATGGGCCCGGTCTCGCGCTATCTCGGCAAGCTCGTCCCGTCCGAGACGCTGATCTGGCAGGATCCCGTCCCGGCGGTGGACCACAAGCTGATCGACGCGGCGGACATCGCGGCGCTGAAGGCAAAGATTCTCGCCACCGGCATCGCGCCGACCCGCCTCGCGCTGACCGCCTGGGCCTCGGCGGCGACCTTCCGCGGCTCGGACAAGCGCGGCGGCGCCAACGGTGCGCGCATCCGCCTTGCCCCGCAGAAGGACTGGGCGGCGAATGAACCGGCTGAACTCGCCAAGGTGCTCGCCGCACTCGAAAAGGTGCAGGCCGAGTTCAACGCGGCAGCAACCGGCGGCAAGAAGGTCTCGCTGGCCGACCTGATCGTGCTCGGCGGCTGTGCCGCTGTCGAAGCGGCGGCGAAAGCGGCAGGCCATGACGTCACCGTGCCCTTCACCCCCGGCCGCACCGACGCGACCGAGGCACAGACCGACACCGCCTCCTTTGCGGTGCTGGAGCCGAAGGCCGACGGGTTCCGCAACTACCTCGGCAAGGGCGACCCGCGCGCGCCGGAGGAACAGCTGATCGATCGCGCTCAGCTGATGACGCTGACGGCGCCCGAGATGACGGCGCTGATCGGCGGCATGCGCGCCCTCGGCGCCAATGTCGGCGGGGCGAAGCATGGCGTCTTCACCACCCGCCCCGGCGCGTTGACGAACGACTTCTTCGTCAACCTGCTCGACATGGGCATGAGCTGGCACCCCACCGCCGAGCAAGGCGTCTACGAGCTGCGCGACCGCAAGAGCGGCGCGGTGAAGTGGACGGCAACGCGGGTGGATCTCGTGTTCGGCTCGAACTCCCAGCTCCGCGCGCTCGCCGAAGTTTACGGCACGCAGGACGGCGAGGCCGCCTTCGTGCAGGATTTCGTCGCCGCCTGGACCAAGGTCATGGAGCTCGACCGCTTCGACCTCGCCTGATCGCCTGCCCCGACCGGCCGGATGCCCCGCATCCGGCCGGCGGCTTTCAGCTCAGCGCAGTCGCCGCCGCAGATTGTCGACATAGACGGCGCCGACCACCACGATCCCGAGAATCACCTGCTCGACATAGGGCGAAATGCCCGCCAGCTGCGTGCCGTTCTTCAGGATCGTCATCAGCAGTGCGCCGAGGATGCTGCCGAGGATCGTCCCGACCCCGCCGAACAGCGATCCGCCGCCGATCACCACCGCGGCAATCGCATAGAGTTCGTAATTCCCCCCCGAAGTCGGCTGCGCCGCCGCCGTGTAGGCGAGATAGATCACACCGGCGAGCGAGGACACGATCCCGCCGAACACATAGACCAGCAGCAGATGCCGCGGCACGTTGATGCCGACCCGCCGCGCCGCCTCGGCATTGCTGCCGATCGCGAGCGTATAGCGGCCGAACCGTGTCTTGTTCAGCAGATAGGCCGAGAACAGCGCGAGCAGCACCGCGATCCACGCCATGTTGGGAAAGCCCAGCACGGTGCCTTGCGAAATCTCCTGGAACCCGTTCGGCAGGCCGAACACCGGCGTGCCGTTGGTGGTCAGCAGCGCCGCCCCGAGCGCCACGGCGAGCATGCCCAGTGTGGCGATGAAGGGCGGCACGCCGAGCGCGACCACCGAGAGCCCGATGATCGCGCCGATCACCGCGCCCAGCGCGAGTGTCAGCACGATCGCGATCGCTGGTGGCATATGCGCATCGACGATCGCGATGGCGCAGATCATCGACGACAGCGCGACCACCGAGCCCTGCGAAATGTCGATCCCGGCGGTCGCGATGATGAAGGTCTGCCCCGTCGCCAGAATCGCGATCACCGCGACCTGCTGGGCGATGTGGAACCAGTTCCCCCCGCTCAGGAAGCGGGGGTTCAGCACGCCGAACACGACGACGAGCACGACGATGCTGATCAGCGCGAAGGCGATCTGGCGGACGAAGCGCCACAGCATGCGCCCGCGCGGCATGGACTCGATATCGAGCGCGGCTGTTCGTGCCTGCTGGTCCATCGCCCGCCAGCCTCCCTCAGCCCGCGGGGTTATATTTGGGCGCGTACTGGCGGATCGCCGCCGTCGCCTGGCTGGAGCCGAGATTCTTCGGCGTCAGCAGGAAATACGGCGTATTGATCCGCTTCGGCAGCGTCTTGCCGTCGAGCTTGTCGAGCAGCGCGACCACAGCGTAATAGCCCATGTCGTAGGGCGATTGCAGGATCGAGGCCTGGATGATCCCCGACTTCACCAGCGCGATCTCGCCAAGGTCGGCATCGAACCCGACGACCTTCACCTTGGCATGCGCACGCTGCACCGCCTCGGCCGGGCCGAGCGCGGCACGGTCATTCGCGCCGAAGATCACCTTGAGATGCGGATACTGCGTGAGCATCGTGGTCGCGATCCGCAACCCGGCGCTGACATCGTTGTTCGAATACTGGATCGGCCCCATCTTCCTGATGTGCGGATAGGATTTCATGCCAAGCATGAACCCTTTCGGCCGGGCGATTCCAGTCGAGGCTGTATGGTTGAAGTCGACGATCGCATACTGCCCCTTGCCGCCCATCAGGTGGTCGGCCGTGTATTTCGCAAGCGCCGCCGCGGCCCCGACATTCGAGGTGGCGAGGAAGCAGTCCGAAATATTGGGCGACAGGCCGGAATCCACCGTCACCACCGGAATGTGATGCGCGATTGCCGACTTCACCGGCTTGAGCAGCGCCTGCGGATTCTGCGCGGCGAGGATGATGCCGTCAGTGCCGCCGGTCACCGCGTTATTGACCATGCCGATCTGCCCGGCGAGGTCGGTGCCGCTGGCCGGCGCCTCGAAGGCGACCGAAACGCCGAATTTCTTCGCCGCCGCATCCGCACCCTCACGCACCGCGAGCCAGTAGGGCGAGGCGTTGGATTTGGTGATGAGCGTGAAATGGTAGTGCTTCGCCGGATTGGCCGGCACCGGCAGCGAATGAACGGTGGGCGCGGCCGCGATGGCCGGCGCAGCCCCGATGGCGCCGAGCAGCGCGACCGCCGCGGCACCGAGCAGTGACTTGCGTAAGTTCATGGATGTTCCCTTTCGGCTTCGTTGGTTTCAGCATCCGCATAGCCGGTCATGTAGCGGATCAGTTCGGTCTGGGACGTCTCGGCCGAGCGCGCGTCGAACACCTTGCGCCCGCGATACATCACCATCACCCGGTCGCAGACCTTGAGGATCTCGACGAGGTTGTGGCCGATGAACAGCACGCCGATGCCCTCGCCGGCGAGCTGCCGCGCCATCTTCAGCACGTTCTCGGTTTCCATCACGGCAAGGGCCGCCGTCGGCTCGTCCATGATGACGACCTTCGCCCGCCAGTAAAGCGCGCGCGCGATCGCCACCGCCTGCCGCTGCCCGCCGGAAAGGTCGAGCACCCGCGTCATCGGGTCGGGAATATGGCTTTCGATCCGCGCCAGCAGGGCGGCGATCTCGCCATGGATCTTCCGCTCGTCGAGCATCGGCACGAAGCCCATGAAGCGTCGCATCGGCTCGCGGCCGAGGAAGATATTGGCACCCACATCGAGATGATCGGCGAGGGCGAGATCCTGGTAGATCGTCTCGATCCCCGCATTGCGCGCATCGCGCGGCGAGCGGAACGACATCTCCGCCCCGCAGAGCCGGATCGATCCGGAATCGGCCCGGTGCACGCCGGAAATCACCTTCATCAGGGTGGATTTGCCGGCCCCGTTGTCGCCGACCACGCCGAGGACTTCGCCGGGGGCCACTTCGAGCGACACGTCGCGGAGGACTTCGACTGCGCCGAACCGCTTGTCGACGCCACGCACCTCAAGGGCGGGTGCGCTCATGCCGCGACATCCGTTCCGACCGGCGCGCCCGTTCCTGGGTCGTTCGCTCGCATCGTTTTTCCTCCCTTTGCCGGCGCTTCATTCCGCACCGGCCTATTTGGGTGCAGAATATCGATATGCAGCAATGCTTACAAGCGCCAAGCGCGCGCCCATCCCTCACCTTTGCGGGATCGTGAGCCGGCTTGCGCGGTGAAGACCCGGTTGATAGCCTCGCCGAAACATCAGACGTTTTTCATTGCGAATACGAAAATAAAACACGCAAGATCCGCAAGAGAGGGAGAAAACGATGGAGCTGGGGCTCAAGGGAAAGATCGTCATCGTCACCGGCGGCGCCTCGGGGATTGGCGCCGCGGTGGTGGATACGCTTGCTGGTGCCGGCGCCGTTCCCGTAGTGCTCGACCGCGCCGCAGCCACCTGCGAGCATCACCGCCTCGATCTGACCGATGCCGCCGCCTGTGCCAAGGCCATTGCCGCCATCGCCACGCGCCACGGCCGGATCGACGGCCTGGTGAACAATGCCGGCGTGAACGACCGCGCCGGGCTTGGCGGCACGCTCGATGCAGCCCTCGCCGCCTTCCGCGCCTCGCTCGAACGCAATCTCGTGCAATGTTTCACCCTGATGCATCTCTGCCTGCCGCATCTGCGCCAGTCGCGCGGCGCGGTGGTGAACATCGCCTCCAAGGTCGCCCTCACCGGCCAGGGCGGCACCAGCGGCTATGCCGCGGCCAAGGGCGGCCTGCTCGGCCTCACCCGCGAATGGGCCGCCGAACTCGCGGCCGATGGCATCAGGGTCAACGCCGTCCTGCCCGCCGAGGTGGCCACGCCGATGTATGACCAGTGGCTATCCGCCCAGCCCGACCCCGAGGCCCGCCGCGCCGCCATCACCCGCACCATCCCGCTCGGTGCGCGCATGACCACGCCGGCGGAAATCGCGGCGAGCGTCGTCTTCCTGCTCTCCGCCGCCGCCTCGCACGTCACCGGCCAGCATCACGTCGTCGATGGTGGCTATGTCCATCTCGACCGCGCGCTGACCGCCTGATGCGCATCGATGCCCACCTGCATCTCTGGTCGCCCGCCCGTGGCGACTATGGCTGGCTGACGCCGGACCTGCCGATCTGCCGCGAGATCACGCTCGACGAGGCCCGCCGCACCGCGACGGGGATCGACGCCGTCATCCTCGTACAGGCCGCGCCCACCGAGGCGGAGACGCGCTTCCTGCTCGACATCGCCGCCCGCGCCGGCGGCTTCGTCCGCGCTGTCGTCGGCTGGACCGATCTCGCGGCGGACGACGCGCCGGCCCGCATCGCCGCCCTCGCCGGCGAACCGTGCCTCGCCGGCCTGCGCCCGATGCTGCAGGACATCGCGGATCCCGACTGGATCCTGCGCCCGGAAATCGAACCCGCCCTCGCCGCGATGGAACGCGCCGGCCTGGTGCTCGACCTGCTGGTCCGCCCGGCGCACCTGTCGCGCTGCGGCGAACTCGCGCGCCGGCATCCCGGCCTCGCCATGGTGCTCGACCACGGCGCCAAGCCGGCGATCGCCGCGCGCGGCCACGCCGCCTGGGCGGAGGCGCTGCACCGCCTCGCCGCCGACACCGCGATCGCCTGCAAGCTCTCCGGCCTGATCACCGAGGCCGAGCCGGGTGCCGGTTTCGACGCGCTCGCCCCCTATGTCCGCACCGTGTTCGACGCCTTCGGGCCAGACAGGATTCTCTGGGGCAGCGACTGGCCGGTGCTCACCCTCGCCGCCTCCTACGACGCCTGGCGCGGCGCGGCGGAAGCCCTCACCGGGATGATGGCACCTGATGCGATGGAGGCGGTGTTCGGCGGCAACGCCGCGCGGATCTATCGGGGCCAGAGCATCATCCGATCCGAAAAGATCGGATGATGCTCTAAGCGCGGCTCACCCCTCGTCGGCGATCAGCGCGCCGCGCGTCAGCACCGCCCGCGCCGCCACCGCCTGCGCCGCCGCCACGGCAGAGGCTGGCGTCATGCCCTGCATCCGGCAGGCAAGGAAAGTGCCGTTGAACGCATCGCCCGCGCCAGTCGAATCCACCGGCATCACCACCTCGCGCGGCACCACCTCGAAGCGCTCCGCGCCAAAGCGCCCCAGCGTCGCCGCCGTGCCGTTCTTGACGACGACATCCCGCACCCCTGCCGCCGCCAGCCGCGCGACCGTCGCCGCCGGCGCCGCGTCGCCGAACAGGGCGGCCTCGTCCTCGAAGGTCGGCAGCGCGATATCCACCAGCGGCAGCACGCGCCGGACGGTCTCCCGCGCCTCGTCGGCGTCGCGCCACAGCGCCGGGCGGTAATTGGTATCGAAGGCGATCTCGGCCCCCGCCGCCCGCACCGCGCCGATGGCATCGAGCAGGGCTGCCCGTCCCGCCGGCGGCAGGATGGCCAGGGTGATGCCGGAGACCAGCACAAGCCGCGCGCCCGCCAGCGCCCGGGCGAGGAAATAGGGATCGTCGGCCAGATGCGTCGCCGCCGACTGCCGGCGCCAATAGGCGAAGGAGCGCTCGCCCGCCTCAACCCGGATCACGTATAGCCCGACCGAAGCACCCTCGACCCGCCGCACGAAGCCGGCATCGATCCCGGCCGCCTCGATCCGCGCGCGCATCGCATCCGACATCCAGTCGGTCCCGATCGCGGTCACGTAGCGCATCTTCAGCGCCCCGCGCAGCCGCACCTGCGCCGCCCAGGCGGCATTGAACGTATCGCCCGCGAAGCCGAGCGCGTATCCGCCCGCCTCGCTGGGCGCGAATTCCGCGAGGCATTCCCCGATGGCGACGAACATCAGGCAGCCCGTCCCGTGGCTTCGAGCGCGCGGATCACGCCGCGCAATTCCGCCAGCCCGCGCAGCCGGCCGATATAGGAATAGCCGGGATTGACCCGCCGCGCCGCATCCGCCGCGAGCAGATGTCCGTGGTCGGGCCGCAGCGGGATCGACGACCGCCGCCCCGCCACCGCCGCCTCGCGTTCCTCGCGCAGCAGCAGGGCGAGCAGGGCCACCATGTCGGTCCGCCCGTCGAGATGCGGCGCCTCGACGAAGGACCCGTCAGGGTCCAGTGCCACGTTGCGCAGATGAGCAAAATGGATGCGACTTCGGAACGTCTCGGCGATCGCCAGCACGTCGTTATCCGCACGCGACCCGAGCGACCCGGCGCAGAGCGTCAGCCCGTTCGCCCGCGAGGGCACTGCCTGGAACAGCGTCGCCAGATCCTCCAGCGTCGAGACCACCCGCGGCAGGCCGAACAGCTTCACCGGCGGATCGTCGGGGTGGATCGCAAGCCGCACGCCGAGTTCTTCCGCCACCGGCACCACCTCGCGCAGGAAATCGTGCAGGTTGGCTCGCACCGCCGCATCGTCCAGCCCGTCGAAGCGTGCGATCTCGGCGGCGATGGTCTCCCGCGTCTGCGCCCCCGCCCCGCCCGGCAGGCCGGCGATGATGGTCCGCTCCAGCCGCGCCAGCGCCGCCGCGTCGCGGGCCGCGATCCGCGCCTCGGCCTGCGCGACCATCGGCGCCGGATAGTCCTCCGCCGCCCCGGCGCGGCGCAGCACGAAGGCGTCGTAGCCGATGAAATCCACCATATCGAAGCGCAGCGCCTTGGCCCCGTCCGGCATTTCATGGGCAAGCTCGGTGCGCGTCCAGTCGATCACCGGCATGAAATTGTAGCAGATCACGCCCACCCCCGCGCGCGCCACGGCAACGAGCGAGTCCTTCCACGCCCCGACGAGGTGCTGCCAGTGATGGTCCCGGCACTTGATGCCGGTCGGCACCGGGATCGACTCGCACACGCTCCAGCGTAGTCCCGCGGCCTCGATCGCGTCGCGCCGTGCCTGCACCGCGGCAACCGGCCAGGGCTCGCCGGGCGGAATATCGTGCAGCGCGGTCACTATGCCGGTCGCCCCCGCCTGACGGACATGATCGAGGGGGATCGGATCTTCCGGTCCGAACCAGCGCCAGGTTTCTTCCATCCTCCTGCCCCTCCCCCTTGTCTGACGGGGACGCGGAAACATGCGGCACACCGCCACCCGATCCGATCATGACCCCTGTCCATCTTTATCCGATCCGACAGGATCGGAAAGTGCCCCTGGCAGTTGCGCGGGCCGGCGCCAACTTGACCGGAAAAGTACACCGGACAAAGAAGACAAATGCCGCGTCCACGCAAACAGGAAGCCGGATGCACCGGGAATGGAACGGAAGATCCTTTCCTCGCTTCGCTTGCCACGGAGCGGCTCGACCCCGCATTCGGCAAGACAGCGCAGATCTATACGCTCATCCGCAACGGCATCGTCCAGCTCAAGCTGCCACCAGGAGCAGCGATCAACGAGCGCGAAATTTGCGCCCGACTGGGCATCTCGCGCACCCCGCTGCGCGAGGCGATCCTGCAGCTCGCAGCGGAAAACCTGGTCACCGTGATACCGAATTTGGGCACCAGCGTCGCACCCATCCATATCCAGGACGCGTTCGACGGCCAGCTGGTGCGCGACGCGCTGGAGATGCGCGTCGTTCGGCTCGCGGCATCGCGCATGAACCTTGCCACCGAACGCGCGCTGGCCGCGAACATGGAAGCTCAGCACAAGGCATCCGCAACCCGCGATTTCGATGGGTTCTATCTGCTGGACGAGGAGTTCCACCGTCTCATCAGCGAATGCGGCGCCTCGTCCACGGTCTGGCGCATCATCAACGGCGCCAAGGCGCAGCTCGACCGTATCCGCAGGCTCGGTTTTCCACGTCCCAACCACGCCGAAACCGTACTCGCTGAACACCAGGCAATCTTCGACGGCCTGATGCAGCGCGATCCCGAGCGCGCCGCCGCCGCGATGCAGACACATCTCGACAGGGTGTTCGAAACCGTGCGCCTGCTGATCGCCGAGCGGCGCGACTATTTCTCGCCCGATGCCGGCGAGGTCGCGCAGCGCGCGGGGCGGCCGGCTGGCGCTTGACCAATTTGCCGTTTATCGGAAAAATACATATCGACCAGTATCTTTCAATGAAGCGGGGCGGACCACCGCCCGGCACAGGGCGAGAAGCGGAACCAGACCCATGAACACCCCCACCACCGTGCGCCTGAACGACGCCGACAATGTTCTTGTGGCGATCGAGCCGATCGCCTCCGGCACCGGCGTCGCCGAAGGCCTGGTGACCTCGGCACGAATTCCCCGCGGTCACAAGATCGCCGCCGCACCGATCGAGGCCGGCGCACCGGTGCGCAAGTTCGGCCAGATCATCGGCTTCGCGAAAGAGACCATCGCACCCGGCGCCTGGGTGCACGAACACAATGTCGAGGTTCACGAATTCGCGCGCGACTACACGCTCGGCGAGGTGACACCGGTCGCCCCCGTCGCCGCACCGGCGACGTTCATGGGCTTCCGCCGCGCCAACGGCCAGGTCGGCACACGCAACTACATCGCCATCCTGAGTTCGGTGAACTGTGCGGCGACCGTTGCCCGGCAGATCGCGCTGCGGGCGGAGCGGAGCGGCCTGCTCGAAGGGTTTGCGAATGTCGATGGCATCGTCCCGCTCACCCACGGCACCGGCTGCGGCATGGCGGCCGATGGCGAGGGCTACGAACTGCTCGAACGCACGCTCTGGGGGGCGGCCTGCAACCCGAACGTGGCTGGCGTGCTGTTCATCGGCCTCGGCTGCGAGGTGCTGCAGATCGCGCGGATGACCGCCCGCTACGGGCTGAAGGACGATCCCCGCTTTCACTGGATGACGATCCAGGACTCCGGCGGCACGCCCGCGACGATCGAGGCCGGGCTTGCCGCGCTGCGCGAGATCCTGCCCCGTGCGGACGCCGCGCGGCGCGAGCCCCTGCCCGCGTCGCATCTCGTCCTCGCCCTGCAATGCGGGGGGTCGGACGCCTATTCCGGCCTGACCGCCAACCCGGCACTCGGCGAGGCGGCGGATATCCTGGTGCGCCACGGCGGCACCGCGATCCTGTCGGAGACGCCGGAAATCTATGGCGCCGAGCATCTTCTCGTGCATCGCGCCGCGAGCCGCCGTGTCGCCGACGACCTGCTGGCGCGGATCGACTGGTGGCGCGACTATCTCGCCCGCACCGGCGGGCAGATGAACAACAACCCCTCGCCCGGCAACAAGGCCGGCGGGCTGACCACCATTCTCGAAAAATCCCTCGGCGCCGTCGCCAAGGGGGGCACCACGCCGCTCACCGCCGTCTACCGCTATGCCGAGCCGGTCACCGCGCGCGGCTTCGTCTTCATGGACACGCCGGGCTACGACCCCGTCTCGGTCACTGGCCAGGTCGCCGGCGGCGCCAACATCCTCTGCTTCACCACCGGCCGCGGCTCGGCCTTTGGCTGCAAGCCGGTGCCCTCGATCAAGCTCGCCACCAACAGCGATCTCTACCGCCGCATGGAAACCGACATGGACATCGATTGCGGCGACATCCTCTCCGGCACGACGATCGCGCAGAAGGGCGAGGAAATCTTCCGCCACCTGCTCGACGTCGCCTCCGGCGCGCGCACGAAATCCGAACTGCTGGGCTATGGCGACAATGAATTCGTGCCCTGGCAGGTTGGCGCGGTCATGTGACCGCGAGATAAATCGTCATGTGACCGCCAGATAAAACCTCATGTGACCATGACGCCGGCATCAGTGGGCGCCGGCACCCAGCATCGCCGCGCGGAATCCCTCATCCGCGCGCAGCGCCTCGGTTGTATCCGCCCGCACGATCCGCCCGGTTTCCAGCAGATAGGCGCGGTGCGCGACCTTCAGGCTGAGATTGACGTTCTGCTCGACGAGTAGCACCGTCATGCCCTGGGCGTTGATCCGCTCAATCGTCGCGAACACCTGCTTGACGATCACCGGCGCAAGGCCGAGCGAGGGCTCGTCCAGCATCAGCAGGCGCGGCTTCGCCATCAGTCCGCGCCCGATCGCCAGCATCTGCTGCTGCCCGCCGCTGAGCGACCAGCCCATCTGCGTGTAAAGCCGCTTCAGATCGGGGAAGATTTCGAGAATCCCCTCGATATCCCGCTCGGTTTCGGCGCGCGACACCTTCCGGTTCGAGGTGCCCATGATCAGGTTCTCGCGCACCGTGAGCCCCGGGAACACATGCCGCCCTTCCGGCACATGGGCGATGCCGCGGCGGACGATCGCCTCGGGCGCCATCCGGTCGATCCTCTCGCCCTCGAAACGGATTTCGCCGCGCGTCGGGTGCAGCAGACCGGAAATCGTCTTGAGCGTGGTCGACTTGCCGGCGCCGTTCACGCCGAGCAGGGCGACGACCTCGCCTGCCCGCACCTCGAGGCTGATATCGTGCAGGGCGGTCACCTGCCCGTAGCGCGACTGGATGTTGCTGACCTCAAGCATATTCGACATCGTCACCCAGATACGCCTTCATCACCGCAGGATCCGACAGCACCTGCTTCACCGATCCCTCGCTGATCTTCTGGCCGAAATCCATCACATAGGCACGTGTCGCCACGCTGGAGACGAAGCTCATGTCGTGCTCGATCAGCAGCATGGTCACCCCCAACGCATGGATCCGGTAGAGGATCTGCGACAGCATCTCGGTTTCCTCGTGGTTCATCCCCGCCGCCGGCTCGTCGAGCAGCAGAAGCTCGGGGCCGGAAACGATGGCCCGCGCGATCTCGACGATGCGCTGCTGTCCGTATGGCAGGTTCTTCGCCTTCACATCGAGCCTGGCGAAGCCGAGGAAGCGCAGGGTCTCCCTCGCCTTTTCCATCGCCTCGCGTTCCTCGCGATAGCCGCGCGGCCGCGAGAGCAGGGCGCCCGCAAGCCCGACCGTGCCCCGCCGATAATAACCGACCGCCACATTCTCCAACGCGGTGAGTTCGGGGAACAGGCGGATGTTCTGGAAGGTGCGGGAAATACCGAGGCGGTTGATCCGCGTCGGGCCGAGATTGGTGATCGCATTGCCGTCATAGACGATCGATCCCGCCGTCGCCGTATAGATCCCGCTCAGCACGTTCAGCACGGTTGTCTTGCCCGAGCCGTTCGGCCCGATCAGCACGGCGACATCGCCACGGTTCACCGTCAGCGACACGCCATTCACCGCCTTGATGCCGCCGAAATGCTTGGCCAGATCACGAATTTCCAGAAGTGGCCGGTCCGAGGCCACTGGCCGCTCGGGTATGGCGCCGGCCTCGAGAGACACGACCTCTCCCTCGTCTGCGCGTCGCCGGCCCGATATCAGCGTCGCCACCGCGCCGACGCCGCGCAACAGCAAGCCGTACAGCCCTTCCGGCATGAACAGCACGACAATGACGACAAGCACGCCATAGACCGCGATGTAATAGGCATGCAGGAAGCGCAGCACTTCCGGCAGGAAGGTGATCAGCCCCGCGCCCAGCGTGGTGCCGACGATCGACGCCTGTCCGCCCACCAGCGCCATCGCGAAGAACGAGACCGACTGGTAGAAATTGAACACGTTCGGGCTGATATAGAGCGAGCCCGAGGCATAGAGAATCCCGCCCATCGCGGCGAGTGCGGCCGAGACGGCGAAGGCGAGAACCTTGGTCCGGAACAGGCTGATCCCGTTCGCCGATGCCGCGATCTCGTCCTCGCGCAGCGCGAACAGCGCGCCCCCCAGCCGCGAGTGGCGGAGGCGAAACACGACATAGCTCGCCAGCACCAGCACCGCGACAGAGACGAAGTAGAATCCGTGATCGCTGGTGATCGCGTAGCCGAACAGGCTCGGCCGGGGGATGTTGGAAATCCCGTCGGCACCGTCGGTCACCGCGTTCCAGTTGTTCAGCACGAGTTCGGTGATGATCTGAAAGCCGATCGTCACCAGCGCGAGATAATGGCTAGCGAGCCTGAGCGAGATCGCACCGAGGAACAGGCCGAAGCCCGTTGTCACCACCACCGCCGCCAGCGCAGCACTCCAGTAACCGACGTGATGGTTCACCGCGAGGATCGAGAACGTATAGGCGCCAATGCCGAAAAACGCCGCCTGCGCCAGCGAGATCTGCCCCGAATAGCCGAGCAGCACGGTCAGCCCGAGCGCCGCGACGGCATAGGACAGCGAGAGGATCAGCAACGTCAGATAATAGGACCCGAGCCGCCCGCCTGGCAGCAGGAACGGGATCAGCACCAGCAGTGCGATGAAGGGCAGGAACTTGGCAATCGACCTGATCATGTTGTCGTTTCCCTGAAGCCGCCGGCGCGCCGGTCAGACCTTCTGCGAGATTTTTTCACCGAACAGCCCGTATGGCCGGAAGATCAGGAACAGGATCAGCACGATGAACGGAAACGCATCGCGATATGATCCCGAAATATACGTCGCCCCATAGGTCTCGATCAGCCCGATGCCGAGCCCGCCGACGATCGCACCCTTCATGCTGCCGAACCCGCCGACGATCGCCGCGGCGAATGCCTTCAGCGCGATGCTCGATCCCATTGTCGCCGTCACCGTATAGACGGGCGCGATCAGCAATCCCGCCAGCCCACCCAGCGCGGTGCTGATCGCGAATGTCAGCGCCGCCATCCAGGCGACGCGAATTCCCATCAGCCGCGCCGTATCCGGGTCCTGCGCCGTGGCCTGCAACTGCTTGCCGAGCTTGGTCCGTTCAAGAAACCAGTTCAGCAGCGCGACCATCGCGGCGGTGACGACGATGATGACGATATATTGCGGATAGACATGCACGCCGAGCACCGCGACCGATTCAGCCTTGAAGATCGGCGGCAGCTGATACGGGATCGGCCCGTAGATCAGCAGGAAGGCCTGTTCGAGAAAGACCGAGGCGCCGACGGTTGCGATCATCACCGGCAGGAAGTTGCGCGGCCGGTTGCGGACCGGCTGGAAGATGAGCAACTGGAACAGCGCGCCGACCAGACCGGTTGCGGCGACCGCGAGCAGCAGCGCGAGCCACCACGGCAGATGCAGCACGACGACAAGGCTGACCATGAAATAGGCGCCGATCATCGCGAAATCGCCCTGGGCGAAATTCACCACATTGACCGAGGTATAGATCAGCACGAAGCCAAGCGCGATCAGCGCATAGATGCTGCCGACCGCGAGTCCCGCGATGGTCAGCTGGATGAATTCGGAGAACACGCAGACGATATCCCGGTCAGCTGGTTTTCATTCACTCAGGATCACGCCAGGCGCCGTCCGGGCAGGCTCGTTGCCCGGACGGCACGCGGCAATCAGCCGACATATTTGATCGGGATCACCTTCCGATGCTGGATCTTGACCACCCAATAGCCATGCAGCCCATCGCCGTTCGTGTCGAAATTGTAGGTGCCCTCGACGCCGTTATAGCCCTTCACCGCGCGAATGCCCTTCTGGATCGCGGCCGGCGCGGTACCATCCTTCGCAATGACCTGGCTGAGAACGTTCATCGCGTCATAGACCCACCCGCCGAACACGTCGGGCTGGCTGTTGTATTTTGCAACATAACGTTTCGTGAATGCCTTCGCCGCATCGTTGCCATCAGCCACGAAATCGGAGACGCCATAGGTATTGTCGACCGCGGGACCAGCAAGCTGGATACAGACCGAGGTCGCGATCGAGGTCGAGCCGATGATCTTCACCTTGAGACCCAGCTGGCGCAGCTGCTTGAGCATCTGCGCCTCGTCCTCGGAATTAGTCATGTAGGTTGCGAGCGTGTCGGCGCCGGAACTTTTGACCTTCTCCAGAAACGACGTGTAATCCCGCGTCGCGGTCGTATAGCCCTGATCGCTGACAACCTTGGCGCCGTTCTTTACCAGCGCCGCCTTGAGCAGCCCATTCCCGGCCGCGCCGAAAGCGTCGGTATCGTAAAGAACGGCGACGTTCTTGCTGCCCATCGTCTTTACCGCATACTGGACCATCGTTGCCGATGCATAGGTGTCGTTCGGCCGGAAACGGAACACCCACTGGTTGCCGACATGCGTCAGCTTCGGGTCGGTACCGCCGATCATGGTGGGGATCTTGTAGCGCGCGACATAGGGCAGTGTCGCCTGCACGATCGTGCTGCGGATCGAGCCGATGATGGCGACGATGTTCTGATTCGCGGCCAGCTTCTGATAGGCGGAGACACCGGCCTGGTTCTGCCCGCGATCGTCCTCGACGATCAGCTTGATCTTCTTGCCGGCGATGCCGCCATGCGCGTTGATTTCGTCGACAGCGAGCTTCGCGCCGTCAACCTTGTGCTGGCCACTGAGCGCGGCGGGGCCGGTCAGATCGGCGATCATGCCGATCTCGATCGTGCCGGATGCGGCGTGAGCCACGCCCGTACCGCACAGAAGGGCAATCATGCCCGCGCCGCCAAGTAATTTTCCGATCATTTGTTTCATCTCCCTGGATTTTATTTGATTGGAGGCTCTATTCCGCTCCCCGGCACGCCAGCCTCGTGGCACACAGCCGACAAGGTCGGCGCTGTATTGCGTATGGCTGTTGCGGGATATGCGGCGTTTCGGAGAGTGTGGGGAAATTTGGCGCCGCAACATATGGCCGCTTGCCCAGGCAACCCGGCAAAAACGCGTGCATCGGTCGACCTCCCCACGCAGATTATTGATAACCGGTATATAGGATTTTTTGGGGTGTCAACACGCGCATGAGGAGCACGATATCGTAGAGCATCATCCGATCGGATTGGGTCATCTGATCGGATAAGGACGCTGTGTTTATCAATATGCTAGCGCCTTGCAGCATCGTTGACCCAGGCAAGCCAGTCCGGCGTCGAACCCACCAGGACCGGCGGCGCGCCTTTGCCAAGGTGGCGCAACAGTGTCTCCCGCGTCTGCCCGACCGGCACGGGCAACGGGTCCATCGGGTTGATGACAATCGCGGCAATCGGGATCGCGCGCGCGCGCAGGGCCTCGACGGTGCAGAGCGTATGGCTGATCGCGCCAAGATAGCCGCCGGCGACCAGCACCACCTCAAGGCCGAGTGCCGCAATCCAGTCGCGCACCGTATGGGTTTCATCCAGCGGCACCATCGCGCCACCGACACCCTCGACCAGCAGCGGGGCCTCGGCCTCGGCCAGCGCGGCCTTGCAGAAAGCCACAAGCTCGTCGAAGGGAATGCGCCGGCCGCATCGCGCCGCCGCCATGTCGGGCGAGATCGGATCGGGAAACCGCCAGGGACAGATGGCGGCAACGTCATCGTCGGTGACCACCGCCTTGCCCATCGCCCGTAGCAGGATGCCGGCATCGCTCTCTGCCGCGAGGACTGGGTCATAGCCACTGGCGACCGGCTTGAGCGCTCGCGCAGGGACGCCGCCCGCCCGCCAGTGGCGGATCATGCCGGCGGCGACATGTGTCTTGCCGATCTCGGTACCGGAGGCGGTGATGAAGAAATCGCTCATGCTTTCCCCATGATCCTGGTTCGGACGAGTTCGGCCAGACGATCGATGTCCTCGGGCAGATGATCGGCTGCGAAGGCGAAGCGGAGCCGCGCCGTACCCTCGGGCACGGTGGGCGGGCGGATCGCGGCGACGAGATAGCCCGCCTCCTCCAGTATCTCCTGGGAAGCAAGGGCGCGCTCGGCGGTACCGAGCAGAAGCGGCACGATCGGGCTTTCAGCCGGTTCGAGGCCGAGTGCCGCACAGAAGCGGCGGGCATGGGCGAGCGGGGCGGCGCACATTGCGGGATCGGTCGCGATCAGGTCGAGGGCCGCGATCGAGGCGCCGACCACCGCCGGCGGCAGGCCGGTGGTGTAGACGAAGCTGCGGGCACGGTTGCGGATCAGCTCGCACACGACATGCGAGGCGCAGAGATAGCCGCCATAACTGCCCACCGCCTTGGACAGCGTGCCCATCTGCAACGGCACGTCGTGGCCGTGCGCCGCCCCGCGTCCGGCATTGATAACGCCGATGCCATGCGCGTCGTCCGTCATCAGCCAGGCGTCGTGCGCCTTTGCCAAGGCGAGCATCTCGCCCACCGGCGCGAGGTCGCCATCCATCGAGAACACGCCATCGGTCGCCACCATCGCGTGGCGGGCGGCCGGGCGATGGGCGGCGAGGAGTTCGGCGAGATGGACGAGGTCGTTGTGGCGGAAAACGTGCAGCGCAGCGCCGGACAGGCGGGCGCCGGCCCAGATGCAGGCATGGGCAAGTGCATCGACGAAGAACGCATCCTCCCGCGCCATCAGCGCCGGGATGATCCCGGTATTGGCGAGGAAACCCGAGCCGAAGACCACGGCGTCTTCGGTCTGTTTCAGCGCGGCGAGGCGCGCCTCGAGCGTGCGGTAGAGCGGATGGTCGCCGGTGACGAGGCGGGAAGCGCCGGCGCCGGCGCCGTAGCGTCGGGCAGCGTCGATCGCGGCGTCGATCACCGCCGGGTGGGTGGAGAGGTTGAGATAGTCGTTGCAGGAGAACGAGATCAGCCGCCGCCCGTCGCGCTCCAGCGTCGCGCCAGCGGCGCGGGCGGTCGGGCGCAGGCGACGTCGCAGGGCGCCGGCCTCAAGGCGGGCGAGCTTGTCGGTCGCGAACTGGTCGAGCGTGGTCATCCTGTCTCAATCTGCCGCAAAAGCTTCACGAACGCGGATGCAGCGTTTATCACCGGTTCGACCCCTTGGGGCAAATCGGAGCTTGCCATGTCCATCGCACTCGAGTCTTCCACTGCTGCCTCTGCCGCCATGCCATCCCCGACGCGGGCGCGCATCGCCGCCCTGCTGGCGCTGCCGCTGCCCGAGCTGATCTTCCAGGCGCAGACGGTGCACCGCCAGCATTTCGACCCGACCCAGGTGCAGATTTCCACCCTGCTCTCGATCAAGACCGGCGGCTGCCCGGAGGATTGCGGCTACTGCCCGCAAAGTGCCGAATTCGACGCGGGAGTTCCGGCCTCGAAGCTGATGGACATCACCCCGGTGCTGGAGGCAGCACGGCGGGCGAAGGAGGCCGGGGCGCAGCGCTTCTGCATGGGAGCCGCATGGCGCTCGCCCAAGGATCACGATCTCGACCGGGTGGCGGCGATGGTCGAGGGGGTGAAGGCGCTGGGGATGGAAACCTGCGTCACCCTCGGGATGCTGCGGCCGGACCAGGCAGCGCGGCTGAAATCGGCCGGGCTCGACTATTACAACCACAATCTCGACACCTCGCCGGAATTCTACGGCAGCATCATCACCACCCGCACCTACCAGGACCGGCTGGACACGCTGGCGGCGGTGCGGGATGCCGGCATCAATGTCTGCTGCGGCGGGATCATCGGGATGGGCGAGGATCTCGACGACCGCGCCGGGCTGCTGGCGACGCTCGCCGATCTCGATCCGCCGCCGGAGAGCGTGCCGATCAACGCGCTGGTCGCGGTGACGGGCACGAAGCTCGGCGAGCGCGCGCCGATCGACCCGATCGATTTCGTCCGCACCATCGCGGCGGCGCGAATTTCCATGCCGAAATCCTGGGTGCGGCTGTCGGCCGGGCGGGAGGCGCTGAGCGACGAGGCGCAGGCGCTGTGTTTCCTCGCCGGGGCGAACTCGATTTTCTATGGCGACACGCTGCTGACCACGGCAAACCCCGCGGTCGCGCGCGACAATGCGCTGTTCGACAGGCTCGGGATGACGAAGCTTTCGTGAGCGAGTGGCTGGAGCGCGGCTGGCGTCATGTCTGGCTGCCCTATGCGCAGATGCAGACCGCGCCATTGCCGCTGCCGGCGGTGCGGACGGAGGGATCAAGGATCCATCTGGCCGACGGGCGGGTGCTGATCGATGGCGTCGCCTCCTGGTGGACGGCGTGCCATGGGTACAATCATCCGCATATCCGCGCGGCGGTGGCGGCCCAGCTTGAGGCGATGCCGCATGTGATGTTCGGCGGGCTGGCGCATGAGCCGGGCTATCGGCTGGCGACGCGGCTGGCCGGGATGATGCCGGACGGGCTGGAGCGGGTGTTCTTCACCGATTCCGGCTCGGTCGCGGTGGAGGTGGCGATGAAGGTCGCGGTGCAGGCCCGGCTCAACCGCGGCGAGCGCGGGCGGCACAAATTCCTTGCCTTCCGCGACGGGTATCATGGCGACACGCTGGCGACGATGGCGGTGTGCGACCCGGAGGAAGGGATGCACGCGCTGTTCGCCGGGCTGCTGCAGGAGCATGTGATCGCGCCCCTGCCCCGGGATGCGGCGTCGGAGGCAACGTTTGCGACGCTGCTGGAGCGGCACGCCGGGGAGCTTGCGGGCATCATCGTCGAGCCGCTGGTGCAGGGGGCGGGCGGCATGGTGTTTCACGACGAAGCCGTGCTGCGGCGGTTGCGGGCGGCAGCGGACCGGCATGGGCTGACGCTGATCTTCGACGAAATCTTCACCGGGTTCGGGCGGACGGGAACGATGTTCTCCTTCGAGCAGGCCGGCGTCGTGCCGGATATCGTCACGCTGTCGAAGGCGCTGACCGGCGGCACCTCGCCGCTGGCGGCAACCGTGGTGCACCGCGACCTCTATGAGGCGTTTCTCGGCGAGGACCCGATGAAGGCGCTGATGCACGGGCCAACCTTCATGGCCAATCCGCTCGGCTGTGCGGCGGCAAATGCCTCGCTCGACTTGTTCGAAGCCGAGGACCGGCTGGGACAGGCCAGACGGATCGAGACCTGGCTGCGCGAGGGGCTGGAACCGTGCCGGGGCCTGCCGGGCGTGGTCGATGTGCGGATGAAGGGGGCGATCGGCGTGGTGCAACTGGAGCGGGGCATGAATCCCGCGGGATTGCGGGAGCGGTTCGTCGCGCGTGGGGCGTGGATCAGGCCGTTCCGCGATATCGTCTATCTCACCCCGGCGCTGACCATCGCTCAGGACGAATTGGCACACCTGACCGGGGCGATCAGGGACGTTCTGGCCGAGACGTAATTTTCCGGCTCCGCGCGGTGCGCCATCCGGCACAACGAACGGCGACGGAGCGCAGGCAGCATCGAGGCGTCTGGAGCATCATCCGATCAGATGGAGTCATCTGATCGGATAAAGATGCTTTATTTATCAAAAAGATAGAGCACGACATCCGATCCGAGAGGATCGGAACGTGCTCTATACCGTCGCGCCAAACAGATGACCGATCAGCGTGGTGGCAACCATGGCAAGAGCCCCCCAGAAGGCGACGCGCAAGGCCGGTTTGACCATCGGTGCGCCGCCGGCACGGCCACCGACGGCCCCGAGCACGGCGAGGAAAACGAGGGCGCCGAGGCCGATTCCGGCTGAGAGCACCGGCTTCGGCAAGGTCGCGGCAAGGATGAGCGGGGCGGCCGCGCCGACTGCGAAGGTCGCAGCCGAGGCGAGTGCCGCCTGGATCGGATTGGCGGCAGTGAACTCGGTCAGGCCGAGTTCGTCGCGGGCATGGGCGCCAAGCGCGTCATGGGCCATGAGCTGGGTGGCCACAGCTCCCGCGAGATCGGGGTCGAGGCCGCGCGCAACATAGATTGCGGCGAGTTCGGCGCGTTCGGACGCGGGGCTCTCGGCAAGTTCGGCGCGCTCCTTGGCAAGCGCGGCAGCCTCGGTATCGGCCTGGGAACTGACGGAAACGTATTCGCCGGCGGCCATCGCCATGGCG
Organism: Acidiphilium sp. C61; assembly: GCF_905116885.1. Classification (NCBI taxonomy): domain Bacteria; kingdom Pseudomonadati; phylum Pseudomonadota; class Alphaproteobacteria; order Acetobacterales; family Acidocellaceae; genus Acidiphilium; species Acidiphilium sp. C61. Next base: position 1,164,304 of record NZ_CAJHNI010000005.1, read on the forward strand.
CCGGCAACCAGCCCGGCGACGCCGGCGACCAGCGCATCGTGCCGCACCCCGCTGGCCGAAATCACGCCGAGGATGAGGCTGGCGGTGGAAATAATGCCGTCATTGGCGCCGAGCACCGCGGCGCGGAGCCAGCCGGTGCGGCCGAGGAGATGGAATTCCGGATGAGGAAGATGCATTTTGGCTCCTTGGCCTTGCGGGCACAGAGGCATGGCCCGGGCGACGGCGCAGCTTTCCGGCAGGATAGCGCCGTTCGCCGCAGGATTGGAAGCGGATGGGGTGCGGCAGCCGTTCAGCCAGTCCCCGGCGGCACGGCGGCAGGCAATCGGGCGGTTGTGCGGCCGGCGCCGGTGAGCCAGCGGCGGAGCGGCACGTCGTAGAAACGGCCCGCGGCCCAGGCGAGGCCGATCGAGGCCAGTGCCGCAAACAGCGCCATCTCGGGAGCAAAGCGGTGCAGGTGGTGTTTCGTGAGGTTGGCGAGGCCGGCAACCAGCGGGTAGTGCAGCACATAGAGCGGATAGGAAAGCGCACCGAGCCATTTCCAGATCGGATCGAGGCGGCGGCTGGGCGTCGCGAGCGCGCCAGCGGCGACGAGGGCAGGAAAGGCAAGCAATACTGCCGCGATATCGAACCAGGCCTCCATCGGCAACGGCGCGGCGAGGAGCAGGAGAAGTAGCGGCACCGTGGCGTGCGCGGCCCCCCGCCGGGCAAGGCGCCCCGGCGCGGCGGCCATTGATGGCCGCAGCGCACGGCGCATCAGCAGGCCCGCGGTGAAGGGAAAGACAACCCGCGCAGCGGCAGCCCAGAGGTCGATCCAGCGATAGCCCGCGTTCAGCCCGTGATAATGCAAGGCGGTGGCGCCCATCAGCACGGCGCCGAAAACGCATGTGGCGAGAAGGCTCGCACGGGTGAGCCAGCGGAAGCACAGAGCGTAGAGGATGTTGATCAGCAACTCGATCGAGAGCGACCAGAGTGGCGTGTCGAGCGGGAAAGCCCAGGGGCGAAAACCAAGCAGGGACCGGGTGGGCAACAGCAGAGCGTTTGCCAGGGTCGCCTGCAGGACAGCTCCGGCATCGGGGCCACCGGGAGCGCTGGCGGCAACGAGATAGCCGGCGGTGCCGAGCAGCACGCCAAGCCCTGCAAGAGGATAGAGCCGAATCAGCCGCAAGCGCAGGAAACCCGGAAAACCCATGCCGCCGCGCAATTGCCGGTCATAGGCATGAGCGATGACGAAGCCGCTGAGCATGAAGAAGAAATCGACCGCGAGATAACCATGGACGGGCTTGAACGGCAGGCGGAAATATTCGGTGATGTGGAAGGCCAGCACGGTGACCGCAGCGATGCCGCGCATACCGTCGAGGACAAGATAGTGCGTCGTCTGGTCGGACTGGCGGGCCGATATGTCGCGCGGGGCCTGAATGACGGGTCTCCTCAATCCCGAAGCGCTTTTCAGGCGTCAGGTTTGTATAAAAAATGATTTTCTATGTTTAATTGTTTTTTTAAAGTAATTTTTTTGACACAACAACATCACCCCGCAGGAGGGGGCATAATTTAATCTTTGGGATGGCCAAGCCACGGCCGGTCGCGCTGCCAGACCTCGATCTGGCGGATGCGCAAGGTCAGCGGCGGGGTGAGATGGTCGATCGGCCAGCCGCCGCCGAGCGCGAGATCGGCCAGCATATACATTGGCTGGCGGTATTGCCGCGGCGTCGGGGTGGACCAGAAGCGGCGGCGGTTGAGATAGAAGCTTGTGGTCCGCGGCGTGATCAGCACGCCGAAACGGTTGAACCGGGAGGTGAGCAGGCCGGCGGGAACCCGGACCAGCCTGCTGCGCAGCAGAGCGTTGTCGCCATGCACCCAGACATGCTCGGTGGTATGGAAGTAACGCGGAAAGCCGCCGTAATATTCGATAACGTCGATCTCGTCGGCGAAGTCGCGCTTGTCGGTGCCGATCAGCCAGAAGGCCGGCCAGGTTCCCATTCCGCCCGACAGCTTTGCCTTCATTTCGAAATAACCATATTCCTGGGCAAATCCGGCGTGCGGATCGTTATCCCGATAGGCCGAGCTGATCAGACCCGAGCGCCAATTCCCCCGCGCCGTCTTGCTGGCGATGATGGAGAGTCCCTCAGGGGTGATCCGGAAGACCGCCGGGGTGGGATCGGCGAAGGCCGCCTCGCCGAAATCGCCGCCCCAGGGCGTGTGGGCGCTCCATACCGTGCCGGGACCATGGGCCGAGAGGCTAAGGGTCCTGAAGCGGTCAAGAAACGTGACGTGATAGGCGGAGAGGTCAATCCGCGCGCCGCCCCCTGCCCTGCCCGCACCGCCGCGCAACACGACGACGACCACAACGGCGAGGCAAAGCCCCGCTAACGCCAGGCGGCGCAGGGCCCGTCGGCGGGGCCGCAAGAACAGGGACGATCCGGTCACCCGCCGTTGGTGGCAAAATATGCGGCTTATGGCAATCAGCGAGGCAAATGTTCAAAAAAATTAAAAACATCCTGGAATCTCATTATTTTTATTGCGATGTTGTTAATTTAAATTTATTTCACTTCCGGCGGATTGGGTAAGCCGCCCACAGACAGCGATGAACAGGACGCAGCGTGCAGACCATCTCGATATCTGGCCGGATGAGGGAAACCGGCGGACGCAGTAGCGGTTTCGACGACCTGCGGCTGGCTCTGGCGGTGTCTGTCGTGGTTCTGCACGTCGCCGCGGTATCGCACGGAATGCGGGCGGAAATGGCGGTATTCCTGAGCCCGCTGCGGCCGCTGGTGCGATTCATCCTGCCGGCGTTTTTCGCGCTCAGCGGCTTCCTCGTGGCCGGCAGCCTGGCGCGATGCCACACCGCGGGGCTGTTTCTCGGGCTGCGGGCATTGCGCGTGATGCCGGCCCTGACCTTCAAGGTGCTGCTCGCCGCCTTCGTGCTCGGGCCGCTGGCCACACGCGACACGCTTGGACAGTATTTCCACAACCCTGGCCTCTACACCTATCTCCTCAACATCGTCGGCAGCGTGCATTTCGGGCTGCCGGGCGTTTTTATCGACAACCCGTTGCCAGCGGTGGTGAATGGCCAGCTCTGGACCATTCCTTTCGAGGTGGCGAGCTACGTCGTGGTCGCCGGGCTGGCGGTGCTGGGACTTGGCCGCAGGCGGAGCCTCGCGCCGGTTGCGGCCGTCGGAATCACCCTGGCCTATCTGGTCACGACGCTGGCACGCCATGGCGGGGTGCTGGTCCCCGTGCCGGGCATGCCCAACGGAGCGCTGCTGATCGCCTGTTCGCTCTGGGGGGTCAGCCTCTACCAGTATCGTGACACCGTACCTTATTCGTTGCCACTCTGCCTCCTGGCGACAGCGGCAGCAGCTTCCTGCCTCGGCTTCTTACCCTATGGCGACTTCCTGGCACCGCTGCCCGCCGCTTATGTCACGGTCTATCTCGGGCTTCGGAACCCGCAGCGGCGATGGCTGGGCGGGGCCGACTATTCCTACGGTATTTATCTCTCAAGCTTCATGATCCAGCAGGCGTGCTGGCAGTTCCTGCCCGCAGCGCGCAGCTGGGAAGGCAATCTTCTGATCGCATTGCCGCTCTCCGTCGGGGCGGCAGCGATCTCGTGGCATTTCATCGAGAAGCCGGCGCTGGATCTGCGTCACGCTCTGCGCAGGGTCGAGACGGCCTGGCTCGAACGCCAGGCGCGGCGGGGCGGTGCCAGCCTGCCGGCAGAAGCCGACTGAACGTTTCAGGGCACAGGGTAAGGGCAAGGGGACGAACATGACGGTTCTGGTGGTCGGGGCGGGTTTTTCGGGCGCGGTCTACGCGCGCACGCTGGCGGAAGCGGGGTACAACGTCGTGGTGATCGACCAGCGCCCGCATATCGGCGGCAACGCCTATGACCATGATGACGAGAACGGGGTGCGGGTGCATGTCTATGGCCCGCATCTGTTCCATACCCGCTCTGCACCCGTGCTGGAGTGGATCCGCCGGTTCGGGCAGTTCGCGCCCTACGAGCACAAGGTGCGGGCGAAGCTGCCGGACGGGCGGATGGCGCCGCTGCCGATCAATCTCGATACCGTCAACATGGTGTTCGGCACGAACTACGAGACCAGTGCCGAGGTGCAGGCGCATCTCGCCCGGGTGGCACTCGATTTTCCGCAGCCGCGCAATGCCGCCGAGCATCTCTACGGAACCATCGGCCGCGAGCTCACCGACCTGTTCTTCCGCCCCTACACGCGGAAGATGTGGCAGCAGGAGCTTGAGGACATGGCCGCCGCCGTGGTCAAGCGGATTCCGCTGCGCACCGACAGGGTCGACACCTATTTCGCCAGTGAGGACACGCAGCTGATGCCGGTGGACGGCTATACCGCGCTATTCGCCGAAATTCTCGGGCATCCCGGCATCGAGGTGAGGCTGGGGACCAGATTCGAACGGGCGATGCTCAAGGAATTCGCCTTCTGCTTCAATGCGATGCCGATTGACGAGTATTTTGACTTCGAGCTGGGCGACCTGCCCTATCGCTCGATCCGCTTCCATCACCGCAGCGAGCCCGATGGGCCGCCCCCGCCGGCACCGGTGGTCAATTTCACGGATGACGGACCGTTCACCAGGGAGACGTGGTGGGATGCGCTGCCCCATCACCGCAGGCGGCAGACCGGGCGGCGCAGCGTCACCACCGAGGAGCCGTGCGATTACCGCGACAACGGGATGGAGCGCTACTATCCGGTGCGCACCGCGGACGGCCGGTATCAGACGCTGTACACGGCGTATCGCGAATTGGCTGCGCGCGAGACGCGGATGGAATTCATCGGGCGCTGCGGCACTTATCAGTATCTGGATATGGACCAGGTGATCAACCAGTCGCTTGCCGGGGCACGGCGCTGGCTGGCGGCGCAAGGCAGCGCGTAAGCCGGTGCCCTTTTTCTGCGCCCCGGCCGATCTGCCAGCGACGGCCCTCGCCGCGGATCTGTGCATCGTGGGGACCGGTCCTGCCGGGGCCACGCTGGCGCGGGAACTTTCAGGATCGGGTCTGCGGATTCTGCTGCTGGAAAGTGGCAGCGAGGTGCGGCAGGCCGAAGCCGATGCGCTCAACGAGGTGGAGCAGGCTGGCTATCCGCGGGTGGCGGACCAGTGGCTGGTGCGCAACCGCATTCTTGGCGGCACCTCGCATAGCTGGAGCGGGCGCTGCGTTCCGTTCGATGACATCGATTTCGTGCGCCGCCCCTGGGTGCCGCATTCAGGCTGGCCGCTGCCACCGCGCGACCTCTCGCCCTATTTCGACCGCGCCGCCGCCTATCTCGGCCTCGATCCGGGAAACGGGTTTTCCGATGCACGGTTCTGGGCACTGGCGGGGCGGCGGTGCCCGCTTCCGGCCTTCGACCCGGCGCTGGTGCTGCCGCATATGTGGCAATTCTCGCGCGACATGACAGCGCAGCGCGATTACATGCGCTTCGGCCCGAGACTGAAGGCGCAACTCGGCGACAATGTCACGCTGGTGACCAACGCAACGCTCTGCGACATCGACCTTGCCCCGTCCTGCGACCGGGTGAGCGGGATCACGCTCGCGGGACCGGACGGGTCGCGGCGACGGATTGCCACAGGGGCGGTGGCGTTATGCTGTGGCGGGATCGAGAATGCCCGGCTGCTGCTGAACGCTGACAGCCAGGTGCCGGGCGGCATCGGCAACGGGCGCGATCTGGTAGGGCGGTACCTGATGGACCACCTGCGTGGGCCGACCGCGACATTTGCGCTGCGCGGAAGCGCTGGGCTGCAGCGGATGTTCGGCCATTATCGGCTGCGCAACGGGCAGGTGTTTGCAGCCGGGTGGCGGCTGAGCCCGGCGCTGCAAGAGGCGGAGGGACTGCTCAACTGCAGCGCCTGGCTGGAAGGGCGGATCACGGACGACGATCCCTGGAACGCTCTGAAGGGGCTTGCGCGCGGGCGCGGCGGGGCACTGGCGATCGGTCGGGTGGCGGCCCATGCCGGGCTGCTCCTGCGCGGGGCCCACGACTACCTGGTGCGGCGCAACGGGCTGCCACGCAAGATCGACCGACTCGACCTCGTCTGCATGGTGGAGCAGTTGCCCAACCCGGACAGCCGGGTCACGCTATCGGCCCGGCGGGATCGGCTCGGGCTGCGACAGGCACGGATAGAATGGCGGGTGAACCGCGAGGACATTCGCACCATGGCACGGATGACAGCGATCCTCGGCGCAGAATTTGCCCGGCTCGGCCTGCCGCCTGCCCGGGCGGATGCCTGGGTCGCGGAGAGCGAAGCGCTGCCGGAGACATTTCGCGATGTCGCGCATCCGACCGGGACCACCCGGATGGGACACTCGCCGGCGGACAGCGTGGTCGATCCAGATTGCCAGGTGCATGGGGTGGCCGGACTGTTCGTTGCCGGAAGCTCGGTGTTCCCGACATCGAGCCACGCCAACCCGACGCAGATGATCGTCGCACTGGCGCTGCGGCTGGCAGACCGGCTGCGTGAGACCGCGCGGGACGGAAGCACGGCCAGCGGCCTGGCTCCAGATCCTGTAATGGCGCGGATGTAACAGGATGCTCGTCTTTTTTACCGAAGCTTCGCTGGTTCACGCAGCGGTTTGGTTATATCTGGATAATGAAATTGCTTTGAGAATGAGGGTTTCAGCGCCATGAACGGGCAGATTTCCGGCCGACGCCGCAATCTCGTGATCGTGCGGGCAGGCGACAATTCGCTGCACCCCGGCTGGCTCGCCGGCGGGGAGGCGCGGAGCTGGGACCTCGTTGTCAATTATTACGGCGAGCAGGAACAGCTCTACCTCCGGCCGGATGTCGAGCGGATCGACAGCAAGGGGCCGAAATGGCCGGCGCTGCAATTGTTGTTGCAGGAAAATCCCCGCTTCATGCACGACTACGACTACATCTGGTTGCCGGACGACGACCTCGAGACCACGGCCGATCAGATCGATTTGCTGTTCCGCATCATGGCCGGACACAGTCTACAGGTGGCGCAGCCATCGCTGGAGCACAGCAGCTATTTCGGACATCTGACCACATTGCATAACGGCAGGTTCCGACTCCGCTATACCAACTATGTCGAAGTCATGGCGCCCTGCTTCGCCGCCTCGGTGCTCGAACGGGCGGTGCCGCTGTTCAATGCCAATCTCAGCGGATGGGGGCTGGATTTCGTCTGGCCGAAGCTGGTGGACCAGCCTGAATCGCAGATCGCAATCATCGACTCGGTGCAGGTTCGCCATACCCGCCCGGTCGGCGGGCCGAACTACAAGATGCTGCGCGAGCGTGGGGTCTCACCCTGGGACGAACTGCGCAGCTTCTGCCGGATGAACGACATCGAGGAAGAGCCGGTGATCGCGACGCTCGCGGCGGTGACCAGCGACGGCAACCTGTTCGACGCCGTGACGCAGCAGCGGCGCTTTGTCCTGCGCCTCCTCACCGGCTATCTGCCCGCACTGAGGCGAACGCCGCAGCGTCAGCATATGCTGCGGCGGATGGGCGGGATGCTCTGGAAAGCTCTGAACAACCTGCCAGACCGGGTGGCCGAGCTGCCGATGCCACGGAAACTGGCGTTCCGCCGGCCGTATTGACCCAACACGACCCAATTCGCACGGCGGTCCTTATATCGTGGCACTTTTGCCGACATGGTCACATGAATTGACCCAGAGCATCATCTGATCGGATAAAGATGCTCTATTTATCAACAAGATAGAGCATCATCCGATCTTGATGGATCGGAACGTGCTCTAAAAGCCAATCTCATCACGTTTCTGTGAATTTGACCCGGCACACCTACGATTCTCTTGAATTTTCGTGGCCAACGCCAAACGCGCATGGCTGAGGGGCCAAAATTTCGGAATTCCAGGAAATATTCCATTAATAATTCAGATGGATATTCATAACATACCAGAGCGTTCGTTTCATTCTTAGATTTCGGAGCGAAGATGTTTGTATCGACGAGAACGTCGAAAAATTCGCAGAATTTCGAGACCATGCAGAATTCGTTCATGGTGATCAGCTTCGCTCCGGATGGCAAAATTCTCTCGGCTAACGAGTTGTTCCTGCAGTCGACCGGCTACAGCCTCGGTGACATTGTGGGGCAGCATCACCGCATGTTCCTCGAACCTGCAGAACGAGAGAATTCCGATTATGTCCGTTTCTGGCAGGACCTCGCCACGGGCAGACCTAATTCGGGAGAATTCCGCCGGGTTGGCAAATCGGGCGCAGCCATCTGGTTGCGGGCGGCCTACAATCCGGTGCGGGACAGGAGCGGCAAGGTTGTTCGCATCGTAAAGGTTGCGCTGGACATCACCGGCCAGAAGGAAGAAGCGGCGGAAAACGCAAGCGTCCTCGGCGCGATCGACCGATCGCAGGGGATCATCACTTTCGGGCTCGATGGCACGATTCTCGAAGTGAACGATAATTTCCTCTCTTACATGGGGTATTCCCGCGACGAGGTGATCGGCCGCAAGCATAGCATGTTCGCCCGGCCCGACTTCGCGGCCAGCACGGAATACGCAGCGTTCTGGGCGCATCTGCGCCGCGGCGAGTATCTCTCCTCGGAATTCGAACGCATTGGCAAGGGCGGCCGGCAGGTCTGGCTGCAGGCGACCTATAATCCGGTGTTCGACACCCAGGGCAAGGTCGTGAAGGTGGTTAAATTCGCTGTCGATATCACCGAGCGGATGCATAATCTGGCGCGCATCGCTGCGGCGCTGGAAAGCCTTTCGGCCGGCGACCTGACGGCACGGATCGGCGATGCGCTGATCCCCTCGCTCGACCGGTTGCGGGTGGATTTCAATGCCGCGATCGGCACGCTCGGCGAGAGTATCGCGGGGGTAAAGACAAGTACCGAAGAGATCAGCCTCGGGGTCGGCGAAATCGCCAAGGCTGCCGAAGATCTGGCGAGACGCACCGAACAGCAGGCCGCCGCTCTGGAGCAGACCAGCACCGTGCTCGACGGTGTGACCGGCGATATCCGCAAGACCGCCGACAACGCCGCAAAAGCCGCCGTGGCGGTGGACGCGACCAGCACCGCCGCCCACCGCTCCCACAAGATCGTCAGCGAGGCGGTGGTCGCGATGAACGGTATTGAAACCTCGTCGCGAGAGATCGACCAGATCATCGGGCTGATCGACGAAATGGCGTTCCAGACCAATCTCCTGGCGCTGAATGCCGGCGTCGAGGCGGCGCGGGCCGGCGATGCCGGACGGGGGTTCGCGGTGGTGGCATCCGAGGTGCGCGCCCTCGCCCACCGTTCCGCCGAAGCGGCGAAATCAATCAAGGCACTCATCGCCCGGTCGTCGAAACAGGTCGGTGACGGTGTGCGGCTGGTGGATGAGACCGGCACCGCGCTCGACATCATTCTGCGCCACGTCGCGGAAATGCACGGGATTGTGGGAGAGATCGCAAAGGCTGCGGGAAACCAGGCAAGCAATCTCTCCGAGATCAATACCGCGACGGGGCAGATGAACCAGGCGGTGCAGCAGAATGCCGCGATGGTCGAGCAGACCTCGGCCGCCACCCATTCCCTGCGCGAAGAAATCAGCCGGCTGAACGCCCGCATCGCCGGGTTTCTTACCCCGGAAGCACAGGCACAGGACCAGTTCCAGCCGGCGATGCAGGCCTACCGGCCGCGGTCCGCGCTGCGGATGGCGCACTCCGCCTAGAGCACGGCATCCGATCAGATGATTTCATCTGATCGGCTTTGCCAATTTACCGGGCCTGACCGGTCTGGCCGGTCAGGCCCGGATCATCAGAAATGGACGGCTACGGTGCCGTAGATGCCGAAAGGCGCACCCGGATAGGCATAGACCAACGCATTCGACCCTGTCGCGGGGGTCGGGACCGTCGCTCCCGGCGGCGAGAAATAGCCGCCCGCGCCAGCGATCTCATACTGGTTGTAACGGTTGTTGGTGACGTTAAGCGCGGTGAGGCTGACATCCACAGTCTTGCGGCCAGCATAGGGAAGCCGGACCGGCACTTTCAGCTTCAGGGACATGTTGAGCACCCCATAGCCCGGCATCTGGACGTTGGAGGGCGCGCCGGTCGTATCGTCGAACATGTACTGGCTGCCTGTGTACTGATACCAGAGCTTTGGCTGCAGGATCATGCCGCCCACCGGCATGTCGTAATAGGCGCCAACATTGAAGTTTACCGCCGGGACGTAAGGCACATGGCTGCCATTATAGGACGTGCCACCGGTGACATAGCTCTGGTATTTCGCATTAATCAGCGACAGGTTGCCGAACACGAAGAGATTATAGAGCGGATTGTCATCGACGAAGAGATTTGCACCATCATAGATCGAGGTGCCGGTGGCGAAAACCGACTGGCCACCGCCGATCGCGTAGCTCAGCGATTGCTTGGCATAGCGGATATGGAAATAGTCGATGCCGGCAAGGAAGTGGTGCAGCAGGCCGCTATTCTCGATATTGAACTTCAGGCCGGCATCGTAATACTGACCAAGCTCCAGCCCATAGGCGGAGGGATTTATCTTCGCGAACAGGCCGAACGCGCCGCCAACCGCGGGCGTGCGATAGGCCTCGCTATAGGAGCCGTAGGCGGTCAGCCAGGGCAGCAATTGGGCATTCACCGAGATCGAGGGTTCGACGCCATTGCGGCTGGCATGGGAGCCGCAGATGGAGCCGGAGTCAAAGCTGTTGCCGTTGCCGATCTGCAAATGTCCACCGGAAAGGGCGCATTTCGCATAGTAACCCTGGTTGGGCAGGATGGTGAAATCCTGTAGCGCGGTATCGCTATAGGCAGTCTGGAAGCTGACGAACCGGATTCCGGGAACGATATGCAACATGCGGATCGGATGGATGTCGTCCTGCGCGAAGAGGGCGAAATCGTCCTGGCTGAAATTGCCCGAGCGAAAGAACGGCCCGGCGACAGTGGTGTTGGTACCATAGGCGGTCGAGTAAAAATTGTTCCGGGTGTTGTAGAGGTCGTGGATGTAGTAGGCGCCGAGCGTAACCTTGTTCAGCGGCAGGCGGGTGGTGAGCCAGATCTTGTCGCCGATCGCGTTGGTGTGCGGATCGTTGTATTCCATCGCCTCGTTCTGGCCGAAGGAATAGAACAGGTCGTGCAAGCGAGAATGGGTGCGCTTGTAATTCTGGTAATAGGTCAGGTTGTGCAGCGTGGTGGACGAGTCGAGGCGGATGTTTTCCCGCGCATAGACCATCCAGAACCGGTTCTCATCCTGTTTTTCGTAAACGTTGAAGGGTGGAGTGCTATAATACCCCGACGTTTTCTGGCTGTAGGGAACAGTGCCGGTACTGCCGGTGATATAGATGCCGGGATAGGGCGAGGTCGGGATGATCGGCGCGCGATAGGCGACGCTGCGGGCGAAATACCCGCCGAACTCAAAGGAGCCGGCAGAGAAGCTCTTGATGGTCTTCAGATAGATTGCGTAGTCGTTGTAGGGGTTCTGAAATCCGTCGGGCGCCTTGCGGAAGCTGTTACCGTTGCCCATGCCGCCGGCAAGAACCGTGGACCAGCCGTGATAGCTGCCCGTACGCAGGTTGAACTCGATGTTCTTCTGTCCGTAATTTCCATAGGTCGCCGTGATGTCGCCACCCGGCTTCGCAGTCGGCTGGACCGGGGTGAACTCGACATTGCCGGCAACATTGGCATACCAGCGATCGGCCGGATTTCCCGGGCCATAGGTGGTGGTTGCGCTGGCAATCAGGCCGTTCTGCGGAATGAAGTTCGACTGCCACAGATCGGTCGAGGGATCGACCATCGGCACGCCATCCATGGTGATCATCACCGCGCCATCACCGGTGAAGCCGCCAAAGCCGCCCCAGCCCTGCTGCACACCGTTCAGGGTGATCGTGTATTTGTCAGCACCGGTATTGCCGTAGCCGGAGACCTGCACGCCAGGTGCGTAGGACAGCATCTGCGCGGCGCCACCCACCGGGCCGGCCGCATCGAGGATCTTGCGGTTTAGGACGCGCTGCGTCGTGCCGGACTTGAAAATCTTTTTCTGGCTGGGCGCTTGGGTGGCGCCCGCGACGAGCCCCGCCGTGCCGCTGGCGCTCACCTCGCCGGCGCTCACCGTCTGCGCGCCGGCCGTAATGGGGAACAGGCAGCTCGTCGACAGGAGCAGCATCGTCAGCCGACGACACGCGGCCTGCTCGATGCCCCTGGAACCAATATATCTCCGCATCATTCACATCCCTTTTCTGGTGCGAGCGCCGACCCGACACGCACACCGAAAGGACCGCGCGGGAGTCGTTGCCTGCCCCCAGGCAAGGCCAGATCGAGCGAACATGAACAACACGTAAGATCGCTTTTCGAAACGATTTCACCGAAATTTCCCCGAAATTTCAGAAGCTTGTCACGATCCATGGATCGGGATGACACCGAACGCGACCGCGGTCGGACCAGACGGCCGAGGCTGCTTGCGCAATCTGGAGTACGGTGGGGAGATCAATCAGCACGGCCAATAGGGAGAAAGTGCGACAGGCCGGGTCGAGCTGTGCCGCCAAAGCCCCTTGCCGGGTCTGCCCTCAGGCGACCGGCATGGGGGGAGCGCGCAAGTACCGCGGCAACCGCTCAGTCAGCCGCCGCAGCAAGATTTCCGCTCAGCAGATCCAGCCGCACGAGCGTCTGGTTGAGCAGGATGTAGGCGATTTCGCCAAAGGTCACCGGACCGGTGAAGCTGCCAGTCGTGCGGCCTTCAAGCGAGGCATAGAGGTAGTTCAGGATACAGTTGCAAGACAGAGCAGTAGCACCGCCAGCATCATGAAGCGAATTGCAATAGGTGCCATAGGCGGACGGATAATCACCGACGGAAGCAGCCAGGCGATAAATACGGCCAGCGACAACCGGGGCGTAGAAATCAACCTTGTTCTCGTGCACACCCTGGAACGCAACGTTGATCATCGCGCCATTGTAATTCGCGACGAGCGGAAGCTCGGTGCCGGCACCGGTCTCGCGCAGCCATTCGGCGAAATTACGCTCGGCACCATCCACGACGCAGGTAGAGGCCGAGAAGCCGGTCGTCGGGAATACAAGATCAGGGCCGTCACCCTGGGTGAAAAGGTTCACGATGTCAGCTTCGGCAAAGATGTCCGGCTTCAGCGCGACATGCATCACCACCGCCTTGTCCTCAAGGGTTTCGCCGGTCATGCCATTGACGACGATCGGCTTCACCTTGCCGAGATCGCCAAGGTCGATCCCCGTGACCCAACCGATCAGCGGCTGGTCGTACAGGCCGGGCAGGCCGTGCGCGTCAACGGCGAAACGCTGGTGAACAGCCGAGAAGGCCGGGATCAGGAGATACGAAAATCCGTTGCCGAACCGGTCGGACAGCAGCGACGGCAATTCGCTCTCGCCCGCGACGGCGCAACGCACGTCCACCGCATTGTCGAGAACAGTGCAGAACACCTTGTCATGATCAAGCCGCCCACCCTCAGCCGTCATGAAATAGGGCGTCGAGCCGCCGATCCATTTGCCCCGCGGCAGCGCGGCGAGCGCCTGGGCGCTACCCGCGGCAAGCAGGACGACACCGGACGCAATGAGGTCGGACGCCTCCCGCGTGGAGAGAAACATGTTGCGCATGGGATATCTTTCGAAAGGAGGATCAGAGTGCGGAAAGGTCGCGGGCGGCGAAGGCATTCGCGGAAAAGAAGCCATGGAGCTGGCTCACGGCATCATTCATCGCGGAGGGATCGCGGCGGACATCGTCACGCAGGCGGGAAATCAGCAGCCGTGTGGCCAGCGACGTGACTTTCGGCTCGTCCCCGGTCAGCGCGCGTCGCCAGCGCGGATCCATAATCGAGGGGATGGACATGGAACAGCCTCCTGTTGCGGTGCTGTTCCGACTCTAGATCCCAACGATTAACTATGACTGAGCGTTATTCGTAACGAAATATTGTTCGATCACAATTCACCGGCATACGTTGATCATGTGCCTTCTGGAACATCCGAAGGGCGCTAAAGATATCCTGAATATTTCAAAACAAGAGGGCGATATCTCAGCTTGCATAGAACACTTTCCGATCCTTTCGGATCGGATGCAGCGCTCTATCTTGTTGATAAAGAGAGCATCTTTATCCGATCAGATGTTTCCATCCGATCGGATGATGCTCTAACGACTGCGCAGCCGGATGAAGATCGTCACCGTGATCGGGTGGTGAGGCATATCCGACGAAAAGGGCGGCAGGTGAGTCGAATGCACGGCTGCAAGGGCAGCGCGATCGATCGGCGGAGCGCCTGAGGAGCGTATCACGCTGGCCGAGAGCAGATGCCCATCGGGGGCGATGCGCAAGGCGAGCTCGGTGACCCCGGAAAGCTGCATCATCTCCACGATCCGCGGCACTTTGAGATCGGCCTGGACGGCAGCATGGACCGCACCGGCATAGGATTCGAGCGCAGTTTCCTGAACGGCAGCAGGCACCGGCTGCGGCTTGGGAGGCGGCGGGGCGACGGGTTTGGGCACCGTACGCGGCAGCGGCTTCGGTTTCTGATGAACCACGTGATGCGGAACCGGGCGGGGTCGCGGCTTCGGCAACGGCCGAGGCGGGGGAACCGGCACGGGCGGCTTCGGCAAAGGCGGCGGCGGTGGCGTCTGCGGCTTGGGAGGCGGCGGCAGCGGCTTCGGTGGCGGCGGAACCGGCTTGGGCGGTGGCGGCAGCGGCTTCGGCTTTGGCGGCGGTGCCAGCATCTTGATCCGTGTGACCTGCGGATGCGGTGCGACCGCGACATGGCTCGGCGGCATATAGGCAACGAACAGAACCAGCCCGAGTTCAAGGGCCAGCGCCACGATGAGCGCGAGAGGAAAAGAGAAGCGATCTTCAGGCAAGGGGTTCATGCCATCACCGACGCCGCGAAAAGTGTTCATGAAAACTCATGGTCTGATTGGAAGACACCCGGCCGGATCATCACATCCGGCCGGATCGTCTCCGCGTGGGCAGAAGGGCGAGATCTGCGATCCTGCCCTTGAGGGCCCGGACGTGTTCCAGAACATCGCCCTGGCCGATGCCCCGCCGCGGCATAGCCGACAGCGGGGAGGCGGACCGGGATGCGGCAGTGGGATCGCAGGTTTCAGAAGTGGAAACCGACGCTGCCATAGATGGTGAACGGCGCACCCGGATAAGCAAGACGATATCCGCTGGTCGGCGTTCCAAAATAACCGCCGCTCGAAATGTATTCGAAGGCGTTATACTTGTCGCCGGTGATGTTGAGAGCCGTCAGCGAAACGTCCATGGTCTTGTGCCCGGCGTAAGGCAGGTTGACCGGGACATTCAGCTTGGCAGACATGTTGAGCGTGCCGTAGCCAGCCATTTTCTGGTTGCTCGGCCCGGGGTTACCGCCAGGGCTCGACGCGCCGGTATTGTCGAACAGATACTGCGAGCCGGTGTACTGGTACCAGATCTTCGGCGTCAGAACCATCGAGCCAATCGGGAAATTGTAATACGCGCCGATATTGAGGTTCATGTCAGGCACGTAGGGAACGTGATAGCCGTTGAAATATTGCGGCGTATTCCCGGGCCCGGGATTGGCGTTGTAGCTCTGGTATTTCGCCTGGACAAAAGAGGCGTTGCCAAAGACGAACAGGTTGTAGATCGGGTTGTCGTTCGCGAACAGATTGACGCCCTGATAGACCGACGAACCCGTTGCGAAATACCCGTTGCCATTGATCTGAACGCTGAGCGACTGCTTCGCATAGCGGAGATGGAAATAATCCACTCCGGCGAGGAAGTGATGCAGGAACGGACGGTTGTTCACATGGAATTTCAGGCCAGCATCGAAATACTGCCCGTATTCCAGGGCGTAGGTCGTGACCGGGTTGATCTTCTGGAACAGGCCGCCACCGCCGCCCACCTGCGGTGCACGGTACACGTCCGCGACGGTGCCATAGACCGCCATCCACGGCAGGACCTGGAAATTCGCCGACAGCGACGGCTCGACACCGTTGCGGCTGACATGCGCACCGCAGACCGAGCCCTGCTCGGTAACAGTGCCGGCGGTCGAAGTGCCGTTCAGGACGCACTTGGTGCTCAGTACTGCGCCGGGAGCGAGCCCGAAATCCTGCTGCGCCGAGTCGCCATAAGAGGTCTGGAAGCTGACGAAGCGAATACCCGGCGTGATGTGCAGGCGCTGGATGGGATGGATGTCATCCTGCAGGAAGAAGGCCACATCGGTCTGGCTGAAATATCCCGAGCGGACCTTGCCGCCGATATTCGCAATACCCTTGTTGCCGCCGTTCGCGGTGTTATAGAAATTGTTTCTTGAGTTATAATCGTCATGGATGACGTAGGCACCGACATCGACGGTGTTGAACGGCAGCTTCTCCGTAAGCCAGAGCTTGTCGCCGATCACGTCGGTATGCGGGTTGTTGTATTCCATCTGCTGCGGCCCGGCGCTGTAAATGTCGTTGAGCCGGGAATGGACGCGGGAGAAATTCTCGAAGTAGGTCAGGTTGTGCAGGGTCGTGTTGCGGTCGAGATTGATGTTTTCGCGGCCGAACACCATCCACAACGCGTCGGTGTCGAATTTCTCGTAGTTGGTGAAGCTCGGGGTGCTGTAGAAGCCCGAGCTCTGCTGGCTGTAGAGCGTGCCGGAAGTCCCGTTGGTGTAGACACCGGGCTGCACGGCGGTCGGGATGACCGGAGTACGGTAGCCGGCGCTGCGGGCAAAGTAACCCCCGAACGCGACATCGCCGGCAGAGAAGGTCTTCACCGTCTTGAGGTAGATCGAATAGTTCTCGCTCGGGCTCTTGAACCCGTCAGGCGCGGTACGGAAGCTGTTGCCGTCGCCGGCACCGCCAGCAAGGATGGTCGACCAGCCGTGATAGGTGCCGGTGCGCAGGTCGAACTCGATGTTCTTCTGCCCATAGCTGCCATAGGTCATGTTGATGTCGCCGCCCGGCTTCGCCGTCGGCTGCAGCGGGGTGAACTCGATTGCGCCGCCGAAATTGTTATACCAGCGGTTGGCAGCCTCACCAGGACCATAGGTGGTGCTGACGCTCTGGATCATCCCGCTCTGCGGGATCATGTTCGACTGCCAGAGATTGGTGGACGGATCGACGACGGGAACGCCATCGAGCGTCACACCGAGCAGGCCGTCGGCGCTCAGCATGCTGCCATAGCCACCCCACCCCTGGGAAACGCCGTTCAGGGTGACGGTATATTTGGTGGACCCGGTGTTGCCGTAGCCGCTGACCTGCACGCCCGGCGCGTAGGACAGCATCTGCGCGGCACCCGCGACGGGGCCGGCGGCATCGAGAATCTTGCGGTTCAGCACGCGGGTCGTGGTGCCCGACTTGAAGACCTTCTTCTGGCTCGGCGCCACGGTGGCTCCCGCGACATAGCCGGTGCCGGCAGCACTCACCTCGCCGGCGCTGACCGTCTGCGCTTGTACCGCCACCGGAATGAGGCAGCTGGAAGAGAGAAGAAGCGCCACGAGGCGACGCTGCGCGACACGGCCGCCTGACCGGGTCGGCTCACGGTCGAGCGACCGGGCCTGCTGATAAAACCGCACAATGAGTCCCTTTCCGATAGTGGGTTTTTTCAGACCATCTCGCCCGCAAGCCTGGGAGCGTGCGGGGGGTCTGATTGGTTCGGCGTGTAAGCAGACCGGACGAAAGGTTACAACGCGCCTGAGCAGCCACGCCCTTTGGTTTCACGGAAACTTCGTTGAAACGACCCCGAAATGTAACATTCGCGGTCCGCCCATTTTTAAACGGTTGATATGCGTCATGGCGGTGGGCGGCCCGCGATACGCAAGCTGCGAAGCGGTTTGCCGGCGGGCCGCTCCTTCGAATACGCCGTGCAGGAGACGACGCATGAGCGGGACGCCGCGCGCGGAGACGAAGGGACGTTCGGGACGACGCGCGAAACGCACGACAATTCTGCTGGCGGTCGCGGCTCTCGCGGCAGCTGCGTTGTTCGGCTGGCAGGCACTACAACGGAGGCGGCAAGTGCCTGCCTACATCACCGCCGCCATCACCCGTGGCAACATCGTCGAGGCCGTGACCGCGACGGGAACGGTGAACCCGGTACTCAGCGTGATCGTCGGCTCCGCGGTTTCGGGGATCATCCAGTCGATCGACTGCGACTACAATACGATCGTGCGGCTCGGGCAGGTCTGCGCGCGGATCGATCCCCGCCCCTATCAGGCCGTGGTCGACCAGGATATCGCGGCGGTGGCGGTGGCGCGGGCGCAACTCTCCAAGGATGCCGCCGGGCTCGACTACGCGCGGCGCAACGCAAGCCGGCTCGCCGCACTGGCGCCGCGTCAATACGCCTCGCGCAATGCTGCCGACAGCGCGGAGGCCGCGATGCGCCAGGGCGTGGCGCAGACCGCGCTGGACCGGGCGGTGATCGCGCAGGATGAGGCCAGGCTTGCCGCCGCCCGCGCCAATCTCGGCTATACCGACATCGTCTCGCCGGTGAACGGCATCGTCGTTTCCCGCAACGTGACGATCGGGCAGACGGTGGCAGCCTCGTTCCAGACCCCCACACTCTTCCTGATCGCCACCGACCTGACGCGGATGCAGGTGGATACCAATGTCAGCGAGGGCGACATTGCCGGCATCCGGGCCGGCGAGACGGTGCAATTCACCGTGCTGGCCTTTCCGGGAAAGATGTTCGAAGGGCGGGTGACGCAGGTTCGCCAGTCGCCGCAGACGGTGCAGAACGTCGTGACCTACGATGTCGTGGTGGCGATCGATAACCGCGACCTCGCACTGAAGCCGGGCATGACCGCCTCGGTCAGGATCATCACCGCATCGCGTGAAAATGTGCTGCTCGTGCCGGGCCAGGCACTGCGCTTCCTCCCCGCGGGCGCGGCCGGCGGACCGGAGGCGGGTGCGCGGGTCTGGATGCTGCGGGCTGGCCGGCCGGTTGCCGTGCCGGTGGAGACCGGGCTTGCCGGCGACAGCCAGACCGAGATTGCCGGCGGCGGGCTGCGGGCGGGCGATGCGGTGATCATCGGCGAGCGGCAGAAGCGCCCTGGCTCGCCCTGGGTGCCGCGGTTCTGAGGGCGGTGGGATGACGGCGGCACCGGTGATCCAGCTGCGCGGAATCGGCCGACTCTATGGCAGCGGCGGGTTCGCGGTACACGCGCTGCGCGATGTCGATCTTGTGATCGAACGCGGCGAATTCGTCGCCATCATGGGGTCGTCCGGATCGGGGAAATCGACGCTGATGGCCATTCTCGGCTGTCTCGACCGTCCAAGTTGCGGCGAATACCGCTTCGAGGGCGTCGATGTCGCCGGGCTGGCCGAGCCGGCCCTTGCGGGGATCCGCAGCGCGCGGATCGGCTTCGTGTTCCAGAGCTTCAACCTCCTCGCCCGCACCAGCGCGCTCGACAATGTGGCGCTGCCGCTCGTCTACGCCGCGGCGGGGCCGGTGGATGGTGCTGCACGGCGGGCGCGGGCGCGGACGGCGCTCGGCCGCCTCGGCCTCGCCGGGCGGGAGGCCAACACGCCGGCCCAGCTTTCGGGCGGGCAACAACAGCGCGTGGCGATCGCGCGGGCGCTGATCAACGCGCCGCAGCTGCTGCTGGCCGACGAGCCGACCGGCAATCTCGATACCAGGACATCGCATGAAATCATGGCGACGCTGGCGGCGCTGAACCGCGAGCAGGGAGTCACGATCCTGGTGGTGACCCATGAGCAGGACATCGCGCGCTATGCGCGACGTGTGCTGACCATGCGCGACGGTCGGATCGTGGCGGACGAGCGGCAGGACGCACCGGCCGGACCGTCACCCTTGCCGGCGGCAGCAGAACCCGCGCCGGCCGCAGCCCCGGCCCGTGCGGGCAGTGGCGCCGCGCTCGGCTTCGTCCGCATGATTGTCGCGGCGGCACTCCAGGCGCTGGCGCGCAACCGGCTTCGGGCGGCTCTGACAATGCTGGGCGTGTGCATCGGTGTCGCCGCGCTGATCGCCATGGTCGCGGTTGGCCAGGGCGCGAATCAGGCGATCCGCAAGCAGATCGAGGGGCTCGGCACCAACCTGCTGGTCGTGCTGCCGGGTGCGACGACGGCGGGCGGCGCCCATGCCGGGTTCGGCAGCGCCTCGACGATCACGGTGGACGACGCGCGGGCGATCCTGCGCGAGGATCCGGCGGTGGGCCGGGTCGGCTACCTGATCCGCGCCGCCGCCCAGGTGCGCCATGCCAGCCGGAACTGGACCACGGCGATCCTTGGCGTCAGTCCCGACTATCCCGCGATGACCAACTGGCGGATTGCCGAAGGGCGGCCGCTCACCTCGCATGACGAGGCCGCCGGCGCACTCGTCGGGCTGATCGGGCAGACGGTGCGGCAGATGCTGTTCGCCCGCGGAGAGACGGCGCTCGGCGCCACCATGCTGGTGAAAGGCGCACCGATCCGCATCGTCGGCGTGCTCGCCGCCAAGGGGCAGACGCCTTTTGGCACCGATCAGGACGATGTCGTGATGCTGCCCTTCAGCACCGCCGAGCAGCGTGTGCTCGGCGCCGCAGCACCAAGCCGGGAGGAAACGCCGCTGAACTGGCCCTATCCGCCCTGGCCGAACCCTTACGCACTGCAACCCCGGCTCGCCGGCTATGTGAACCAGCTCTTCGCACAGGCGACGACACCGGAGGCCGTGCCGGAGGCGATGGAACAGATCGGCCACACGCTCAGCCTTCGCCACCGGATCCAGCCGGACGGGCTTAAGGATTTCTCGGTGCGCAATCTGAGCCAGATCGCCGCAGCGGCGCAGGGATCGAGCCGGGTCATGGCGCTGCTTCTCGCCATCGTCGCCTCGATCTCGCTGCTGGTCGGCGGCATCGGGATCATGAATATCCTGCTCGTCTCGGTCACCGAGCGGACCCGCGAAATCGGGCTCAGAATGGCGATCGGGGCGCGGCGGCTGCATGTTCTGCTGCAGTTTCTCGCCGAATCGGTGATCCTGAGCGTGACCGGCGGGCTGGCCGGCATCGTGCTCGGCGCCACGCTTTCGGGCGCCATCACGCTGTTCGCCGGCTGGCCCGCGCCACTCTCCCCGCTGGCGGTGGCGGGAGGTTTCCTGTTCGCCGCCGGCGTTGGCGTGGGGTTCGGCTTCTACCCCGCCCGCAAGGCATCGCGGCTCGATCCGATCGAGGCGCTGCGCTACGAGTAAGCGGCGGCAGACGGATTGACAGCGCCCGGCCTCGCATCGCAAACACGGCGCGCGCGGCCCGCCCGCGCCGGTGATGGGGTTCGCCGCAAACCGCCCGCGGGGCTGATGACTCCTGTTTCGTTCCGTCAGTCG
Source organism: Acidiphilium sp. C61 (assembly GCF_905116885.1). NCBI lineage: Bacteria > Pseudomonadati > Pseudomonadota > Alphaproteobacteria > Acetobacterales > Acidocellaceae > Acidiphilium > Acidiphilium sp. C61. The sequence goes on from NZ_CAJHNI010000005.1 coordinate 1,185,515, forward strand.
CGGAGGAGCAGGCGCGCCCATGACCCAACCTTGCCGAACGGATTTCGCGGCCCACGCCGCCGCCGTTCCCCCTCCCCGCAATTCAAGTGTTTCGCCACGACAGGAAGGCAGTTCATGATCAAGACGCTTGCGTCCATCGCCGTGTTCGGCTCGCTCGGCTGCTGGGCGCGCTACGGCCAGACGATCTTCATGCAGGGCCTGTTCGGCCGCGGCTTCCCCGTCGCCGTTCTCAGCATCAACGTGCTCGGTTCGTTTGCGATCGGGTTCCTTTTCGTGCTGACGGCCGAGCGCGTCGCCATCGATCCGGCGTTGCGCACCGGCATCCTCACCGGGTTTCTCGGCGGATACACCACCTTCTCGACCTTCGAGCTCGAATCCCTCATGCTGGTCGAGAACGGCGAGATCGCGAAAGCGGGGCTCTATGTGCTGCTGTCGGTCGTGCTCGGGTTCATCGGCGCCTTTCTCGGCGTCTATCTGGCAAGGAATGTCTGAGATGGAAGAACAGGCCACACTGGTGCGCATCGCCCTCGACGAATCCGATCACGGACGGCGGCGCCATCTGATGCAGACGATCCTGGAGCGGCTGCGCGATGATTTTGCGCTCGACGGGGTTTCCGTGTTCCGCGGCATTGCCGGAATGAACGGGCAGCGGATCATCCATGCCGCCGACCTGATGCATTTTGATGTCGACCTACCGCTGATGATCGAATTCTGCTGCCCGCCGGACGTTGCCCGCGCGGCCGCGGCGTCACTCACCGATCTGGTGCCGGACGGGCATGTGATTTCCTGGCCGGTTACCCGTCATCGGCCGGGGTAGAGCGCCTTCCGATCCTTCTCGATCGGATGTCGTGCTCTATCCTGTTGGTCATCAGAGCATCTTTATCCGATCAGATGAGTCCATCTGATCCGATGATGTTCTGACGAGGCACAGCAGCGCCGGCAGGGCGAACAGCACCAGCGGAAACGCAACCGCGAATCCCGAGATCACCGCGATGGCGAGCGGCTGCTGCATGCCGCTGCCCTCGCCGATGCCGAGTGCGAGCGGCAACAGCGTCAGGATCGCGGCAAGCGTGGTCATCGCGATCGGGCGCAGCCGGTTCCGGCTTGCCGCAACCAGCGCCTCGCGGGGAGCCTGATGCGCGGCAAGGCTCTGGTATTCCGAGATGTAGAAAATCGCCATTTCGGTCGCGAGCCCGACGATCATCGTCATCCCCATCAGCGCGGTTATGTTGAGCGCCACACCCGAGAGATCGAGCCCGATGAACACCGCAAGGCTCGAGAGCAGCGCGGTGGCGACGATCGCCCCGGCGATGACGAAGCTGCGATAGAGGAACAGCAGCAGCACGAACTCGGCCAGCACGGCGGCGACGAACACGCGGGCAAGGCCGATGAATGCCTTCTGTTGCTGGCGGTAGAGCCCGCCAAGCCGGTAGCTCATGCCCGCCGGCAGCAGTCCAGGCTGCGCCAGCACGCGGCGCACCGAAGCAATCGCCGCGGAAATGCCGCCGCCGCTGATCCGCCCCGTTACCGCGACGATCTGACGCAGATTGTCGCGGGCGATCTCCGGCCGGCCCGACACCGTCTTCAGCGTCGCGAACGCCCCGAGCGGCACCAGCGCGCCGGAGGGTGCGGCGAGCGGCAGGCGCAGCAGATCGTCGGTCTGCGCGAAGGCATCGCGCGGCAGTTCCAGCCGCACGCCGGTAAACCGATCCTGGCCCGGCAGCGCGGTGACCACGCTGCCGCGCAGCGCCGTCGCCACCAGCCGCTCTACGGCGGCGGGATCGAAGCCAAACATCGCCGCCTTCGCAGGATCGACATGGATGTCGATCGAGTCCCCGGCGATCACCACGCCGTCCTGCACGCCCACCACGCCCGGAATCCGGCCGATCGCCGCTGCCACCCGCTTCGCCGTTTCATCCAGCCGCGCCGGGTCGCCATGCAGCTCGATCTCGATCGGCTCCGGCTGGCTGACAAGATCGCCAAGCAGGTCCGACATCAGCTGCGATTCGTCGAAATCGATGCCCGGCACACGGTCGGTGATCCGCTGGCGCAGCCGGTCCATCACCGTCCAGATCGGCGGTCGCTGCCCGAGCGGGCGAAGCTGGACGAAAATGTCGCCCTGATACGGCTCGTTGAGGTCGCCGCCGAGCCCGGCGCCGAGCCGGGTCGACCATGTCGCCACCGCCGGATCGGCGCGGAGAATATCCCCCACCTGGCGGATCTCGCGCGCCCCCTCGTCCAGCGAGGTGCCAGGACGCGCCTGGTAGTTGATCACGAACCCGCCCTCGTCCATCCGCGGCATGAAGCCGGTCGGCACCGCCGAATAGGCATAGGCGCCAGCCAGCACGAAGGGCACCAGCGCCACCAGCAGCCAGGCTGGCCGCCTCACCACAAGGTCGAGCACCCACCCATGCGTCCGCGCCAGCACCGACTCACGCGCGCCGCCGCCCGCGACCGGGTCGTGCCATTTGTCGAAATCGATCAGCCAGCGCGCCAGCACCGGCACCGCGAAGGCCGAGAACAGCCAGGAGGCGATCAGCGTGGAGGCCATGGTGATCGATAGCGCCTTGAAGAAGGCGCCGGTCACGCCGGAGAGGAAGGCAAGCGGGACGAACACGATCAGCGTCGCCAGCGACGAGCCGGCAAGCGGTGCCAGGAATTCCTGCGCCGCCGCCAGCACCGCGCCGCGCGCCGCGATCCCGCCCGCGCGCCCGGCCCGCCGCGCGACATGCTCGATCATCACGATCGCATCGTCGATCACCAGCCCCACCGCCGCGGCAAGGCCACCCAGCGTCATGATGTTGAAACTCATCCCCAACAGCGTGAGGATCAGCACCGCGGTCGCCATCGAGGCCGGCAGCACCAGCAGCGCGATCAGCGTGACACGCCAGCTCCGCAGGAAGCCGATCAGCACCAGCCCTGCCAGCACCACGCCGATCGCGATCGCATCGCGGACCGAGCCGGCGGCAGCGGTCACCAGCGTGCTCTGGTCGTACCATTTCACCAGCCGCACGCCCGCCGGCAGCCGGGTCTCATAGGCCGCGAGCGCGCGGCGCACCGCTGCATCCACCTGAACGGCGTTGCCGCTGGGCTGCTGGAAGACCTGCAACGTCACCGCGCGGTGATTGTTCTCGCTCACCCGGTAATAACGCGGCACCCGGCCCATCTCGACCCGTGCCACCTGCCCGAGCCGCACCACCCCGTCCGGCCCGCCGCCGACCACGATCCGCCGCACCTGCGCCATGGTTCGCAGCGTGTTCTGCTGCACCACCAGATAAAGACTGTCATGATCGGCGAGCCGGCCGACCGAGGCGAGCACGTTCGACCGCGATACCGCCTGCTCGACACTCGTCAGCGTCACATGCATCGCGGCGAGCTTCGCCGGATCGACGACGACATGCACCTCCGGCGTGTCGCCCCCCTGCACGCCGATCTTGGCCACACCGGGAATCCGCTCGAGTACCGGGACGATGTGATATTGCGCGATCGTCCTGAGATCCGCCTCCGAAATGCTGTGCGAGATCAGCGCATAGGCGATGATGGGAAACACGGTCGGGTCCATCCGCCGCACCACGTAGCGCGTGCCCTTGGGCAGGTCGGGCAATTGCTGCGCCAGCGCGGCGTCGACCTCGAGCGTTGCCGCCCGCATGTTGGTTCCCCAGTCGAAATCGATGAAAGCCTGCATCGATCCGCGCGAGGTGGTCAAGCGCACACCGCGCACGCCGGGCAGCGCCCGCAACGCCTGCTCGACCGGCTGGGTCACCTGCAGCATCATCTGATGCGCCGGCCGCGCCCCTGAATCGATGTTGATCCGCACCCGCGGGAACGAGGTGCGCGGGAACAGCCCCACTGGCAGGGATACCGCGCTGACCGCCCCGGCCAGCGCGAGGCACGCCATCAGGAACAGGACCGCCTTCTGCTGGCGGGCGAGGAACGCGGCGAAGTCCGGCATCAGTATCCCGGCTCCGCCTGCACGCGCACGGCAATTCCGGGTTGCAGCTGGGCATTCCCCGCGACCACGACCGGCAGAGACGGGTCGACCGGGCCGGCGACGATGCTCTCGCCATGCGCGCTCGCCAGCACGTGAACGATCACCCGCACCGCGTGACCGTCCCGTATCTGCCAGATCACCTCGCGCCCCTCCGCGGGCAGCGCCGCATCACGCGGCACGATCACGCCACGCACCGTGCCGGTGTCGATACGCGCGCGGACCATGCCGCCGATCAGCGCCTGCGCGGCGCCGAGCCCGACCGTCGCATCGACCAGCCCCGTCCGCGGATCGACCTCGCCTGACACCAGATCGATCCGCCCGCGCAATACAGCACCGCCAAACACACTCACCGATGCCGGCTGCCCCGCGGCGAGGCGCCGGGCCGCCGCCGGATCGACGCCGACGACCGCGACCAGCGCCGCCCGCCGCACCACCGTCGCGATCGCCGTCCCCGGCTGCAGCGCGGCGCCGGGTGCGGTTGAAATCGCGGTCACGATGCCGGCAAACGGCGCCTCGACCGCAGCCGTGGCCCGATCCGCACCCTCGCGCTTCAACGCATCGAGCGTCGCACGCGCCGCCTGCGCCGCCTGTTCCGCCTGCGCCAGCTGGATCCGGGTGGCGAGATGCTGCGCCAGCAGCGCCCGCGTGTGGGCGAGTATCCGCAGCGCCCCATCCCGCGCCGCGACGGCCTGTGCATAGGCGGCTCGCGTCGCCGCCGCGGCGGCGATCCGGGCGATCACCTGCCCCTTGCGGACAGCCATGCCCGGCCGCGCGTCGATCGCCGTCACAACCGCTTCGTAAAAGGTCGTGAGCGTCCGCGCCGCACCCGCCCCTGGCGCGATGTGGCCATAGGCTGTGATCGTGTGTTTCAGCGCGCCCCTTGTTACCGGAATGGTAGTGACCAGCACGCTCGGCTCGTCCGCCAGCGCGGCATTGCCCGCGAACCCGGCAACGGCCACCAGCACCAAGGTAAGACGCCGCACACCGGAGCAGAAAAATCGTGTCATGACATCAGTCCTTGGCGGGGCCAGAGAGGGAGCGAATCATCGGCAGGCCGGCGCCGAGCAGCGTGCGCAGCGATACGCGCCCGGCCGCGATCCGGCCCCGGAGGTCGATCGCCTCGGCCTGCCGGTTCGCCGCCGCATCGATCAGGTCGGCCTCGGCGCGGGCATCGACCAGCCCCGCCGCATAGGCGAGCCGCGCCGCCGCCGCATCGCGCCGGGCGATTGCCGCGCGCCGCGCCGCCTGGCGATATTCCGCGCCAAGCAACGTCAGCGCCTGTTGCGCCGCTTCCGCCTGTCCTGCCGCCTGGTCGAGTGCGGCGCGGAAGGCGGCTTTGAGTTGCCGGCGCGAGGCCCGCGCAACCGCGATCGCGCCGCGCTGGCCATCGAACAGCGGCAGGTCGAGCGTGATCGTCGGCCCCAGACTGGCCACCCGCGTCGTGTCGGTCCCGCCATTCACCGCGAGCGAGACCAGCGGGAACTGCGCGCGGATCGCAGCGCGCAGATCGGCATTCGTCGCTCGATAGCCGTAGCGCAGGGCGATCAGGTCGGGCCGCCGCCGGGCGAGATTGCCGACCAGCGCCGCCACACGCCGGGCCGGCAGCGGGGCGATGTCCGGTGCCGCGACCGGCAGGTCGGCGCCGGGTGCGAGGCCGAGCAGCGCGGCAAGGGCCGCGTGATCGGCCTGCTCCTGCTGCGCGATCGCATCCCGCGCTGTGTCGATCCCGGCGAGACTCGCCGCCGCCGTCGCCCCCGCGCCAATCGCAAGATTTCCCTGCCGGATCGCGGCGCGCGATGCGCGGTCGAGCCCGACCAGCGCGCTGCGCGCCCGGTCCAGCGCGGCCAGCCGTCGCCGCTCGTCCCAGAGGCCGATCGCCAGAATCTCCGCCTTCGCCGCCACTTGCCATTCCTGCCATTCGAACCGCGCCGCCGCCGCGGCGGTCCGCGCCCGGGCGGCGGAAAGGCGCGGGCCGCGTGTCACCAGCGCCGCGATGTCCTGGGTGATGCCGCCGGAGATCGACGGCGCGACCGCCGGCCCGCCGAGCAGGGCGGCGAACCCGCCGCTCACCTGCGGATCGGGCAGCAGCCCGGCGGCAAATTGCCGGGCGGCAGCGAGCCGCACCCCCGCCCGCCCGGCGGCCAGCGCCGGATCGTTCAGCACGGCGAGTGCGGCATAGTCCTCGGGCGTCAGGGCACCGCGCGCCGCAATCGTCCCGCCGCCCGGCAGCGCGCGGTCGAGTGCCGCAAGCGACCCGGCGGGGGATGGGTGCAGCGCGAGCGGCTCAGGGTGAAAACTGGCGCAGGCGGACAGGCCGAGCAGCGCGGCAAGGCCGGCGAAGCGGCGGAGAGAAGCGAGGGGAGAACCGATCACGCGTGGTTGGATGCCGGAGCGCAGCTGCCCCGCAGCTTACATGCAGTTTGTGATTCGGTAATGTTTCCCGTCGCGGCTTGACCGGCGCGCCGGTACCATGATCCTCCGCTCCGTGCATGACCGGACCGATGCGATGACGCAACCCAGCCTGGCCATTCTGCTGGTCGAGGACGACGACCTGACAGCGAATCTCGTGCGCGCCGCGCTTGGCGCCGAGGGGCATCTCGTCGCTGTTGCCGGCGATGGCAGGGAAGGCCTGCTGCGCGCCGCCGCCGGCCACGCGGGCAGGGCCTGGGATCTGCTGATCGTCGATCGCATGTTGCCGGGCCTCGATGGTCTCGCTCTGATCCGCACCCTGCGCGGCGCCGGCCTGAGCATGCCGGCGCTGTTCCTCACCGCCCTCGGCGGCATCGACGACCGGGTGGAGGGCCTGCGCGCCGGCGGCGATGACTATCTCGTCAAGCCCTTCGCCGCCGCCGAACTCGCCGCCCGCGTCGCCGCCCTGGCCCGGCGCGGCGAGATGCGCCCCTCCGGGCCGGTGCTCCGGGTCGAGGATCTCGAACTCGACCGGCTCACCCGCGCCGTCAGCCGCGCCGGCCGGCGCATCGACCTGAAGCCCCGCGAATACGAGGTGCTGGAATACATGATGCGCCATGCCGGCCGCGTGGTGACGCGGACGATGCTGCTCGAGGATGTCTGGAACTTCCATTTCGACCCGCGCACCAGCGTGGTGGAGTCGCATGTCTCCCGGCTGCGCGCCAAGCTCGGGGCGGGCGCCGGGCGCGAGCTGCTGCACACCGTGCGCGGCGCCGGATACCGCATCGGCGATCCCGCATGACTCGGCTCTGGCCGGCACCCGGTCACCCCGCGATCCTGCGCACCTCCGGCGTGCGTCTCGCCGCGCTCGGCGCCGCCGTGGCGGCGATGGGCGCCGTCATCGTCTTCGTCGTCATCTATTATGGAACCCTTGGCTCCCTGCGACAGACGCTCGATGCTTCGATCACCAACGAGATCGGCGAGATCCTGCCGCAGGGGACGGCAACGCCTGCCGCGGAGGCCGCCGGCGCCATCAACGCGGCCCTCGCGGAGAAGCCGTTCCGCATCTTCTACGCGCTTTCCGGGCCGAACGGCGCCGCCCTCGCGGGCAATCTGCGCCTCCCGCTGCCCGCGCCCGGCTGGCACACGCTGGACACGCCGGCCGGCGGCGCCTTCGCCCAAGGGGTGATGGAACTGCGCGTCCTCGTGGTCCGCCTGCGCGACGGCGCGTCGCTGCTCGTCGGCGTCGACGGCACGATGATCCGCCGGCTGAACGACCTGATCCGCCGCAGCTTCCTGATCGGCTTCGGCCTCACCCTCAGCCTTGGCCTCGCCGCCGGAATCGGTTTCGGCCGCAAGGCCCTCGCGCGGGTGAACGCGGTCAGCCTCGCCAGCCGCGAGATCATGGCCGGCGACCTCTCCCGCCGCATCCCGCTCGCCGGCAGCGGCGACGAGTTCGACCGCCTGGCCGAAACCGTGAACGCGATGCTCGACCGCATGCAGCATCTGATGGAAAATCTCGCAGCCGTCGGCAACGAGATCGCCCATGATCTCCGCTCGCCACTCGCCCGGTTGCGCGAAACCCTCGAACTCGCGCTGCGCGACCCCGAGCCGGCGGCGACCGGGACAGCCATCGCCGAGGCGATCGCGCAGGTCGACGGCGCGCTGGCGCTCTGCGGCGCCGTCCTCCGCCTCGCCCAGATCGAAACCGGTGCCCGCCGTGCCTCCTTTTCCAACATCGATCTGACCGACCTGCTGAACCGCCTGGTCGAGACCTACGAGACCGTGGCGGAGGAGGCGGGCCACCGTCTCATCGCGCAGGTCACGCCTCGCCTCGCCATCCGCGGCGATGCCCAGCTCCTCAATCAGATGTTCGCCAACCTGATCGAGAACGCGATGACCCATGCGGGCGGCCCGGCGCGCATCGGCCTCGTCGCCCGCGCTGAAGCGACGCGCGTGACGGTTCGCCTGACCGATGACGGCCCTGGCATTGCGCCGGACCACCGTGGTGCCGCGCTGCGCCGCTTCGGCCGGCTCGACCCGGCGCGCCATCGGCCCGGTTACGGCCTCGGCCTGCCGCTCTCCGCCGCCATCGCCGAACTGCACGATGCTGTCTTCACGCTTGACGATGCCACCCAGGGCGCGAACCGCCCGGGCCTCACCGTCACCCTCGTCTTTCCGGCGAGCAACGCCCCCAGACCGGGGTAAGGGTAGCGCCGACGAGCAGGAGACGATTTCAGGTCAGGGGTTTTCCCTCCGCCATGCCGTTGCGCGCGGAACCGCGGATCAGGCGCCGATACCGCTGGATGCGCGTCAGCAGGTGCCGTAACTCGGGACCGATCTGCTCCAGCTCGTCCAGATGCGTCTGCGACAGCGCGGCGAGCCTCGCCTCCCCGCTTTCGGTCAGCGCCAGCCGCACCCGCCTCCCATCCTCCGGATCGGTCGTCCGCGCCACGAAGCCGGCGGCCACCAGCCGGTCGACCAGTTCCACCGTGCTGTTGTGCTGCAGGATCAGGAACGCCGCGAGGTCGGACACGCTGGCGCTCCCCCGCCCCTGCATGGCGCGGATGCCGAGCAGCGCCTGGTGCTGGCGCGGCGTCAGCCCGTCGCGCCGGACGGCGGCCTCGCTGAAGGCGAGGAACTTCCGCAGGGCGAAGCGGAACGATGCCAGCATCTCGTAGTCCTCGTCGGTCAAACACGCATCAGCCATGCTGTCTCCTCTTCCCGGCGGGTTGTTGTATATCGTATTACGATATATGGCCAGCTCTTCCCTGCCCCGGAGTCCGCGATCAATGTCGTCATCGCCCCACCTTCCGTCTCCCGCCCGCCTTGGCGACTACACGACCGATCGCGGGATCTTCCGGCTGATCGGGTTCGGTGCCTGTGCCGGCCTGTTCGGCGTCATCGCCGGCTGGATCCTGCTGCGCATGATCGGGCTGATCAATAATCTCGTTTACTACGGGGTATGGTCGACCCGGATGCTCGCGGCAGGCGGCGCTGCGCCGGGCGGACATCCCGCGCTCTGGACGATCCTTGTTCCTGCCGGCGGTGCTGTGCTGATCGGCCTGATGGCCCGCTACGGATCGGAGAAAATCCGCGGTCATGGCATCCCCGAGGCGATCGAGGCGATCCTGCTCGGCGGCGCCCGGCTCGACCTGCGGGTAGCGATCCTCAAGCCGATCTCGTCAGCGATCTCGATCGGCACCGGCGGCCCATTTGGCGCCGAGGGGCCGATCATCATGACCGGCGGCGCCGCCGCCTCGCTGATGGCGCAGTGCTTCACCCTCACGGATGCCGAACGCAAGACCCTGCTCGTCGCCGGCGCCTGCGCGGGCATGACGGCGGTGTTCGGCACCCCGGTCGCCGCCCTTCTGCTCGCGGTCGAACTTCTGCTGTTCGAGCTGAAGCCTCGCAGCATCATTCCCGTCGGCGCCGCCTGCATCACCGCCGCGATCCTCCGCCGCTTCTGCATGGCTCCGGCACCGCTGTTTCCCTATGCCGGCGGCGTGATCGTCGATCCGCTGCACGCCCTGGGCTGGCTCGGCGTCGGGCTTGCCGCCGGGTTTGGCTCCGCCTTGCTCACCGTGCTCGTCTATGCCGCCGAGGACGGGTTCGAGACACTCCCGATCCACTGGATGTGGTGGCCGGTGCTCGGCGGCCTCGTCGTCGGCATCGGCGGCGTGTTCGACCCCGCTTCCCTCGGCGTCGGCTATCCCGACATCGCGCGCCTGCTCGCCGGCACGCTGGCCGGGGGTGCCGCGATCCGCCTCGTCCTGGTCAAGGGCGTGATCTGGTCGGTGGCGCTGGGCTCGGGCACGTCGGGCGGCGTGCTGGCCCCGCTGCTGATCATCGGCGGCGCGCTCGGCGCGGTCATGGCCCCCGTGATGCCGCACGCCGCCCCCGGCTTCTGGGTGGTGCTCGGCATGGCGGCGATGATGGGCGGCACCATGCGCGCCCCGATGACCTCGACGCTGTTCGCCGTCGAACTCACCGGCAATCACCTCGTCCTCCTGCCGGTGCTCGCCGCCAGCATGGCCAGCATGGCGGTGACCGTCCTGCTGATGAAGCGCTCGATCCTGACCGAGAAGATCGCCCGAAGGGGCCATCACCTCACCCGCGAATACAGCATCGATCCGCTCGCCGTGACCCGCATCCGCGACATCATGGCGACCAAGGTGGACACGCTGGCCGCGGATCTGCCGGTGGGGGCGGCGATCGAGCGGTTCCTCTCGCACGCGGCAGCACACCGCGCCTTTCCGGTGACCGGGCCGGACGGCCTGGTGCTCGGCCTCGTCTCCCGCGCCGACATCCTCGACTGGATCGGCGACGAGGTGCGGCGCGACCTGCCGTTGCGCGCGATGCTCGCCGGACGCGAGGTGGCCACCGCCGCGCCCGACGAGATGGCCGACACCATCGCGGTGCGCATGCTCACCCGGAACGCCCCGCGCATCCCCGTGGTCGACACGGATGGACGCCTCCTCGGCATCGTCTCCCGCGCCGACCTGCTGCGCGTCCACCAGCGCGTCATGCTCGCTGAAACCCGCCGCGAGCGGTTCTTCCCCTTCCGCCGCCGCGCCGCCGCACAGGAAGCGCAAAAGCCCGAGCCGCTCGCCGTGCCGTAAGGCGCCCCGCCGTCCGGAGCGCGGCGGATTGGCGCGCCGCCCCGTCCCCGGCATAACGGGGGCGACCACTTGGCCGACCCCTCGATTCCGGCGGGAGCACAAACATGCTGATCCTGAACCCCGATCCCGCCCATCGCGCGCCGCTCGACACCGCCGATGCGGCACTGCTCGGCGCGGATGCGGCCGACGAACTCGCCCGCCACCTCGCCCACCGCCCCGATCACCGCCCGACGCCGCTCATCGCCCTGCCTTGCCTCGCAGCCCGGCTCGGCGTCGCTGCCCTCCACCTCAAGGACGAATCGTCCCGCTTCGGCCTCGGCAGTTTCAAGGCGCTCGGCGGCGCCTATGCCGTGGTCCGCCTGGTGCTGGAGGAAGCCGCCCGCCGCCTCGGCCGCCCCGTCGGCTACGCCGACATGACCACGCCGGAGGTCCGCCGCATCGCCGCCACCATGACCTTCGCCTGCGCGACCGACGGCAATCACGGCCGCTCGGTGGCGCAGGGCGCGGCGATGCTGGGCAGCCGCTGCGCGATCCTCGTGCATGCAGGCGTCAGCCCGGCGCGGGTGGCGGCGATCGCGGACCTCGGCGCCGAGATCATCCATGTCGATGGCACCTATGATGATTCGGTGGCGGAGGCCGCCCGCCTGTCCGCCGCCCGTGGCTGGACCCTCGTGTCCGACATGTCGTGGCCGGGCTACGAACGGATTCCGGGCCTCGTCATGCAGGGCTATGTCGCGATGGTGGACGAGGCGCTCGCCGCCATGCCGGCGCCGCCCACCCATGTCTTCATCCAGGCCGGCGTCGGCGGCCTCGCCGCCGCGGTCGCCGGCCATCTCGCCGAACGCTTCGGCGCGCTTCGGCCGACCCTCATCGTCGTCGAGCCCGACCGCGCAGCCTGCGTGCTGGCGGCGGCGCGCGCCGGCAGAACCATCCGCATCGAGGCCGGCGCGCCGACGGTGATGGCCATGCTCGAATGCTACGAAACCTCGCTCGTCGCCTGGCGAATCCTCGCCCGCGCCGCCGACGCCTTCATGACGGTGAGCGAGGACGATGCCGTTGCAGCGATGAACCGCCTCGCCCGGCCCGACTCCGGCGATGTGGCGGTGGTGGCCGGCGAAAGCGGCGGCGCTGGCCTCGCCGGACTGCTCCGCGTCACCGGCGATGCCGGGGCACGGCAGGCGCTCGGCTGCGGCGCGGAAGCGCGGATCCTGGTCTTCAACACCGAGGGCGCGACCGATCCGGCGCGCTACCGCGACCTCGTCGGCCTCGACCCGGCGCTGGTGGCCGGCGCGGGATTATGCTCGATATAGATCGCCGCGCCCCCTGAGCGCTTGATCGAAGCGCTTGATCGAGCGGACGAAGTCCAGCCTTTCCTGCACCTCGCTGATGGCGGGTGCCGTGGCCGGCTCGCCGAGCGACTTTCCCTCGTACACCGCCTCGAATTTCAGCGAATGCGCTCGGCGGCCCCAGGAATTGCAGAGGTCCACCGGCGCGTCGCGAATACAGAGCATTACATATCGCGCCACCGGGATCGGAAAATGCTCTGGCGCCGCCCCGAACTCGGCTGGACGCCCCCGGTCAGCACCTTGATCAGCGCCGTCTTGCCCACACCGCCGCCGCCTGATTTAACCATGCGAAACAGGGGAGACCGACCATGAACGACATGCCGCCCGGAATCACCAGGACCGACGAGGGGATCGACGGCGTTGTCTGGAACGTCCTCGGCCAGACCTACACGCTGAAGCAGGAGTCGGACCATTCGATGGCCTGGCACGCGGTCTTCCCGCCCGGCACCTTCGTCCCCCCGCATGTCCACCCGACGCAGGACGAATTCATCTACATGCTGGAGGGAAAATTCGATCTCTGGCTCGACGGGCAGGATCTCTCGGCCGGTCCCGGCGACCTGGTCCGCATGCCGATGGGCAAGCCGCACGGCATCTTCAACCACTCGGATGCCGACGTGAAATGCCTGTTCTGGGTCGCCCCCAGTCGCTCGCTGCGCGCCCTGTTCGAGCGGATCCACAACCTCGCCGACCCTGCGGAGGTCGTCCGCATCGCGGCCGAGCACGAGGTCCATTTCCTGCCGCCGGGCTGAACCCGCCATGCGCGTGCTCATCGCCGGCGGCGGCATCGGCGGACTCACCCTCGCCCTCATGCTGCACCGAAGCGGCATAGAGTGCCTCGTGCTGGAGGCCGCACCGGAAATCCGTCCGCTCGGCGTCGGCATCAACATCCTGCCGCACGCCGTCCGCGAACTCGCCTCCCTCGGCCTGCTGCCCGCGCTCGACGAAATCGGCCTGCGCACCCGCGCGCTCTCCTACCTCAACCATCGCGGCCAGGTGATCTGGACCGAGACGCGTGGCCTGCATGCCGGCCACGACGTGCCGCAATTCTCCATCCATCGCGGCCGGTTGCAGGACATGCTCTGGCGCACCGCGCGCGAGCGGCTGGGGGAGCGGGCGCTGCGCCCGGACGCACGCGTCGCCGCCGCCACCGAGGCGGACGGTGCCGTGCGGGTCACGCTCACCAACGCCGCCGGTAATCGCGAGACGATCGCAGGCGATGTGCTGATCGGCGCTGACGGCATCCATTCCACCCTGCGCCCGCTGCTGCTCGACGCCGACCCGCCGATGCGCTGGAACGGCATCCAGATGTGGCGCGGCGCGCTCGACTGGCCGGCCTTCGGCAGCGGCGATGAAATGATCATCGCCGGCAACGCCACTGCCAAGCTCGTCTTCTACCCGATCGGCCAGCCCGCCGCCGGCGCCGCCGGCACGCGGCTGACCAACTGGGTCGTCTATGCCCGCACCGGCGCCGAGGGCACCTCGCCGCCCGCGCGCGAGAGCTGGTCGCGCCGCGGCGCCTGGGAGGAGTTCGCCCCGCTGGTCGCCGGCTTCGCGCTGCCCTTCGTCGATATCGAGCGCCTCGCCCGCACAACGCGCGAAATCTTCCTCTACCCGATGTGCGACCGCGATCCGCTGGACCGCTGGACGCGCGGGCGCATCACGCTGCTCGGCGACGCGGCGCATGCGATGTATCCGGTCGGCTCGAACGGTGCCTCGCAGGCGATCCTCGACGCCCGCTGCCTTGCCGACCGTCTGGCCGCAAGCGCCGACACCCCCGCCGCACTCGCCGCCTACGAGGCCGAGCGCCGCCCCGCGACCGCCGCCGTGGTGCGGTCCAACCGCGTCGGCGGCCCCGAGCGCGTCATCGACCTCGTCGCCGCCCGCGCCCCCGACGGCTTCGCCCGCATCGACGACGTCGCCCGCCCGGACGAGCTGGAGGCCATCGTCCGCGGCTACGCCACCCTTGCCGGCTTCGCAGCACCGCAACCTGCGAGCGGCGCGCCATGACCGACCCGTCCGACCCCGTCTTCCAGTATCTCGCCGGGCAGATGCGCCCCAGCCATCCGGCGCTGATCGAGGCCTTCCTGCGCGAGGGCGACGCCGCCATCGCCGCCCGCGCGCCCCGGCTCGACATCCCCTACGGCCCGCATGAGCGCGAACGCTTCGACTTCTTCGCCTCCCCCGGTGCCGCGGCGACCCTGCTCTACCTGCACGCCGGCTACTGGCAGGGGCGCGACAAGGCGCAATTCCGCTTCCTCGCGCCGCCCTTCGTCGATGCTGGCTTCAACGTCGCGCTGGTGAACTACCCGCTCTGCCCCGATGCCAGCCTCGCCGCGCTGACCGGATCGGTGCGCCGCGCCGTCCCCGCCGTCTTGAACGCTGCCGGCACCGGCGGGCTCATCGCCATCGGCCATTCCGCCGGCGCCCATCTCTCCGCCGAGCTCGCGCTGACCGACTGGGACGGTCCGAGCCCGGTCACCGCCATCATCGGTCTCAGCGGCGTCTATGATCTCGACCCGCTGCGCGCGACACCGCTGAACGACCGCCTCGGGCTCGACGCCGCCGCCGCCCGCGCCGCCTCGCCGGTGCATCGCGTGAAGCAGCTCATGCCGCCGGCGATCTTCGCCGTCGGCGGCGACGAAACCCCCGCCTTCCGGGCGCAGACCGGCGCGATGCACGCGGCCTGGCGCGCCGCCGGCAACATCGCCCACGAGATCATCGTCCCCGGCGCCGATCATTTTTCTCTCCTGCGCCACCTGGCCGATCCCGCGTCGCCGCTCTTCGCCGCCATCGCGCCGCTCGCCGCTCGCCGCTCGCCGCCCCGGGCCGCTGATCCGCCCCGCCGCGCAATGATCGAGATCAATGCGCCGCCGACCATCCCCTGTCGTCCTTCCGGCCTCATGCTTTAGGGGAATGTCCAATGATGAGAGCCGATCTCCTGGCCGAGGCGCCACCAGCCGATGACGGCCGCGCGCCCTGGTCGCACGCCGAATTCGAGGCGAAGCTGCGCGAGGCCGGCAGCGCCTACCACATCCACCATCCGTTCAACGTGATGCTCAACACCGGCAAGGCGACGCCGGAGCAGATCCGCATGTGGGTCGCCAACCGCTTCTATTACCAGATCGCGATCCCGGTGAAGGATGCGGCGATCCTCTCCAACTGCCCCGACCGTGAGATCCGCCGCGGCTGGATCCGCCGCATCCTCGACCATGACGGCTTCGACTACGAACTGCCCGACGGCACCCATCTGCGCGACGATGGCGGCATCGAAGCCTGGCTCCGCCTCGGCATCGCCACCGGCCTTCCGCGCGAGGAGATGCTCGACCTGCGCCACCTCCTGCCCGGCGTGCGCTTCGCGGTCGACGCCTATGTCAATTTCGCCCGCCGCGCGCCCTGGCAGGAGGCCGTCTGCTCCTCGCTGACCGAGCTTTTCGCGCCGGACATCCACCGCCAGCGCCTCGCCACCTGGCCCGGACACTATCCCTGGATCGAGAGCGAGGGGCTGGACTATTTCCGCAACCGCACCAGCCAGGCCCCGCGCGACGTTGTCCACGGCCTGCAGATCACGCTTGCCCATTTCGCGACGAGGCCAATGCAGGAGCGCGCCCTGCAGATCCTCAAGTTCAAGCTCGATATCCTGTGGACGATGAACGACACGATGGGACGGCATTACGGCGTCACCGCCTGAGCCTGCCTGCAAGCCAGAGCACGGCCCGATCCCGATGGATCGGATATGGCGCCCTATCATACTGATAAAACAGAATCTTTATCCGATCAGACAACCCCGTCTGATCGGACGATGCTCTGGCGCCGGGGGCCATTGCCGCGAGGCCGGGCGCATCCTTAGAGCACTTTCCGATCCGGCTGGATCGGATGTAGTGCTCTAGGGTTTGTGGGGATTCATCGTGAGTTGATGACGGCTGCGGCGAGGTAGATCATTGCCTGGAAGCTCTGGTCTGTTTTGCAGGCGCGCAGGGCGATGCGTTTGAACTCTTTGAGCTTGCAGAAGAAATTCTCGACCAGATGACGCCATTTGTAGATTTCGCGGTCGATTTTCAGCTTCAGTGCCCGGGCCGGATGCTGGGAAATGACGACCCGGGCGCCTCTTTCGTTGAGTTCTGCGACCAGAGCGTTGCTGTCGAATGCCTTGTCTGCGATCAATCCACCGAATTCGACGTTGTCGATCAGTGGCGGGACCTCGATGCCGTCATGGCGATTGCCCGGCATGAGACGAAAGCGCACAAGGTTGCCCAGGGCATCCGTCAGCGCCAGGATTTTGGTTGTCATGCCACCTTTGGAACAGCCTATGGCCTGGCTTTGAGTCCCCCTTTTGCGCCCTGGCCGTGACGGTGGACCTTGACGATCGTGGCGTCGACCATGGCGTATTCCATATCGGGTTCATCAGATACCGCGTCGAAAATCCGTTTGAAAACATCAGCGCGGCGCCAGTCGTTGAACCGGCGGTAGGCCGTGCTCCAGTTGCCAAACATCGAAGGCAGATCACGCCACGGACTGCCAGTGCGGACAATCCAAAGTACCGCTTCCAGAAACAGCCGATTGTCCCGCCCGCTGCGGCCAGGGTCACTCGCCTTGCCAAGACAATGCGGTTCCATCCTCGCCCATTGGGCGTCCGTCAGTACAAATCGTTCCATTCACAGCTTGAATCACAGCAACACCCAAATGGGAATCCCAAATCCCCACAAACCCTAGTATATTGATAAATCGAGCATCTTTATCCGATCAGATGGTTCCATCTGATCGGATGATGCTCTAGCAGCCGCACCCAATCCCGTATTCCGAACTTTCGCGCGTGAATGAATAATTGTATGGAAAAATTAAATGCGTATAAGGAATTGATCATCTTTTGTCTGGACTTTCATATTTCCGGGCGCAAGGCGCTGCACGAAACGCAGGGATGGGGATGCTATGAGCAGAATTCACATGATCGCGCGGACGATGCTCGGTGGGCTGGGTTTTGCCGTTATGATCCAGGGGGCGGCAGACGCCGCGACGCCAGAGACCGCCGCCCGAATCCGTGAACTGAACGACCGGCTGAACCATCAGGCTGCGGTGTTGCAGAAACAGAAATCGAGCCTGGTCGCGCAGATGGATGCGATCCGCACCGAACTCGAGTCGATCCGGCGTGAGCGCGCCGAACTCGCGGCACTCAACGGCGGCGCGCCGCCACCCGCCCGCCGGCGCGTCGCACAAGCCCCGGCTACTACGGTACCGGCCGCGGCGCCGCGCGAGACAACAGCCCCGGCCGCCGAGGCTGCCGCCTCGAACCAGCGCGAGCAGGCCGACGCCAACCGTAAGGCGCGGGCCAACCTCGTGCTGCAAACAAACTCGTCCCTCGCCCAGTCCGGCGGTGTGCTGACGCCGAAGGGGACGCTCGTGATCGAGCCGTCGCTGCAATATTCCTATTACAACAGCAATCAGGTGAACGTCAGCGGGTTCACCATCGTTCCCGGCATCACCTTCGGGAACATCAACATCAACAAGGTATACGAAAATCTGCTCACCGAGCAGCTCACCCTGCGCTACGGCCTCACCGGACGGTCTGACATCTATGTGCGGATTCCCTTCGACACCGGGTATAACACCACGATCACCTCGCCGGTCCTGGTCGGCCAGAGCGTCGGGCCGCTGACCGTTTCGGCGCACGCCTTCAACCTCGGCGATGTCCAGTTCGGCGGCAGCTACCAGCTCAACAGCGGCTCGGAATCGGTGCCGACCTTCGTGGCCAACCTCAACTTCAAGACGATGACCGGAACGAGCCCGTTCAGCGTGCCGATCTTCACCACGAACTCGCCCCAGGGGATCTATCTGCAAGGCGTGGACAAGCGCCTGCCGACCGGCACTGGCTTCTATCAGCTCCAGCCGAGCCTGACGATGCTGTATCCGACCAGCCCGGTGATCCTGTTTGCCAATCTGAAATACGTCTATAATTTCGGCCGCACCGTCAGCATCCAGAACCCCGGTGGCGGCGCACCGATAAAGGCGAAGCTGCAGCCGGGCAACGGTATCGGGCTGTCCTTCGGCATGGGCTTCTCGCTCAACAACCGCGCGTCGTTCAGCGTCGGCTACGAGGAAGACCAGTATTTCGACGAGCAGCAGAACGGCCAGAGCATCAAGGGCACGGCGTATGACGCGGGCGCCTTCGATTTCGGCCTCGGCTACCAGATCACCCATAATGCCAGCCTCAATGTCGGGGTCAGCATCGGCGTTGGCCCCAATTCGCCCGCCGCACAGATCGTCGTCCGCCTGCCGATCAGCCTGAACATTCTCTGACCGCCGCCGCCGCGAAACGCGGCGGGGCATTTCGGCTCCGGGCGGGTTAAACCCTCGCTTGACCGTGATCGGCGAATGGTGTTTGCTCCGCTGGTCTGCTGGCTGGGCCAGTGGACAAGCGGGAGGATAACAGACGTGCCGCAAGGCGCCTTTTCCGTGATCGGGCATCTGCCGGATCTGCGCGATTCCGTCATGCGGCGGACGACGCGCGAGCTGGTTGCCGAGAAGATCGCCGGGCTGATCGCTGCCGGGATCGTCAGGGTCGGGGATCCGCTGCCAAGCGAACGCGACCTTGCCTCGGCGTTTCAGGTCAGCCGCGAAACCGTTCGCGGCGGCATCCAGATCCTCGCGGCACGCGGCGTGATCGAGGTATCGCAAGGCGCGCGGACGCGGGTGATCAGCACCGAACTCGGCCCCATGGCGCCCGGCGTGACCGAAACCCGGCGGATCAACGAATACGATATCGAGACCGTTCATGCAGCGCGCATGCTGGTCGAGCGCGAAGTGGTCGCGGCGGCGGCGCGGGAAATCACGCAGGACGATCTCAACTTCCTGCGCCGCTGCCTCGAGACGCAGAAATCGGCGGAGACCGACCCGGTCCGGTTCCTGATTTCCGACCGCGAATTCCACCTCGCGATCTATCGCGCCTGCGGCAATCCCGCGCTCGCCGATTTCGTCAGCGATCTCTACACGCACATGATGGAAATCCGCCGCCGCGCGGTGGCACAGGAGCAGGCCGTGGCCCGGAGCGTTGCCGATCACGAGGCGATCCTCGACGGGCTGACACGGCATGACGAGGCGGCGGTGGTCGCCGCCTTCGACGTGCATCTCGACCGGATCTACCAGACCACCCGCCACGTGATCGAGGGCGGCAGGCCGCCGCCCCGCGCCCGAACGGGTAACAGCTGAACCGACAATCCCAAACAAACCGGAGGAAACCATGACCGACGACATCATCATCCACGCCAAACCTCGCCTGATCACGAGGCGAACCCTCGGCAAACTCGCCGCACCGACGGTCTTTGCCGCGGCAATGGCGCCCGGCCTTGCCTTCGCCAAGGGCAAGCGCCTCGCCTACATCACCCCGGGGCTCGACCTGCCCTACTGGCGCACCCTCTCCAACGGCATCGCCGCCGAGGCAAAGAAGCACGGCGCGAGCTCGGTCACCTATGACAGCCACAACTCGGCGCAGACCCAGCTGACCAACGCGCAGGACGCGATCGCCAAGAATGTGGATGGCATCATCCTCTCGCCGACCGATACCTCGACCGCCCCCTCCGTCCTCGCCGCCGCCGCCCGCGCGCGCATCCCCGTCGTCATCGCCGATATCGGCACTTCGGGCGGCGAGTATCTCTCCTTCGTCATCTCCGACAACCGCAAGGGCGCCTACGGCATCGGCAAGGTGCTGGCCGCCGAACTCAAGGCGACCGGCCGCAAGCAGAACACGGTGGGTCTGGTGACGATCTCGCTCGCCCGCCAGAACGGCAAGGACCGCACCGCCGGCTTCATGCAGGCGATGGACGAGGCCGGGATCAAGCGCGTCGCCCTCTCGCAGATGCAGACCTATACGGCCGATGAAACCTTCAAGTTCGTGCAGGACATGCTGACCGCGCATCCCGAGATGGACGGGCTCTTCGTCGAGACCGACGAGCCGACCATCGGCGCCCTGCGCGCGATCCACGCCGCCCACCGGCAGAAGACGATGAAGGTCGCCGCGTTCGATGGCATCCCGGAATTCATCAAGATGATCGAGGACGACACCATCGTCGGCTCCGGCATGCAGCAGCCCTACCTGTTCGGCACCGAATCGGCGAAGGCGCTGTTCCAGCATTTCGCCGGCACGACCCCGCCGAAGCGGATCGAAATCCCGATCATCGTGGTCGACAAGTCGAATGTCGCCAAGGAAGCGCCGATCGTCCGCAAGACGACATTCGGCCTGAGCTGAGCGATCGCCGTGGCCCTGCTCGAACTGCGCGACATCTGGAAGCGTTTCGGGGTTACCCAGGCGCTTTCCGGTGCCGCGTTCGATCTCCGCGCGGGAGAAATCCACGCTCTTGTCGGCGCCAACGGCGCCGGCAAGTCGACCCTTTCACGGATCATCTCGGGCCATATCAGGCCCGATTCCGGAGACATCCTGCTGAACGGGGCACGGCTGCGCCATGCCGGCGCGCGCGATGCCATCCGCGCCGGCATCACCATGGTGACGCAGGAAACCTCGCTCGCGCCCGATCTATCGGTGCTCGAAAACATCATGCTGCCGCGGATCGCGATGCCCGGCCGGCTCGACTGGCGCGCCCTGCGGCGGCAGGCGCAGGCGCTGATCGGCGAGATCGGCCAGAGCGAGGTGCTGCGGCCCGACATGAAGGTGAGCGAGCTGAGCATCGGCCAGCGCCAGCTGGTCGAAATTCTCAAGGCACTGGCGCTGGACAGCCGGATCATCATTTTCGACGAACCGACCGCTTCACTCTCGCCACACGAGGCGGAGCAGCTGTTCGGGCTGATGCGCAGCCTCGCCACACGGGGGCACGGGCTGATTTTCGTGTCGCACCGGCTGGAGGAGATTTTCGCCGTCACCGACCGGGTGACGGTGCTGCGCGAGGGGCGGATCGTCGCCAGCGGCCTTGCCACCGAAACCTTGCAGCAGGGCGAGCTGGTGCGCCTGATGGTGGGGCGCGAGCTGCAGGACATCTACAACCGCGGCGGCCGGAGCCGGCGGCGCACGGATGGCGCGGTCGTCCTTCGGGTCAACCATCTGAGCTGCCCGCCGATGGTCCGCGATGTCTCCTTCGAGGTTCGCGCCGGCGAGGTGCTTGGTCTCGCCGGGCTGGTCGGCGCCGGACGCTCGGAGACGATCGAGACGATTTTCGGCCTGCGCCAGCCGGTCTCCGGCACGATCGAGCTCGACGGCAAACCATTCCGGGCTCGCTCGCCGCGGGATGCGATAAGGGCGGGTATCGGCCTCATCCCGGAAGACCGGCGAGGCCAGGCGATCGTGCCGGATTTCTCGGTGCGCGAGAACCTGCTGCTCGCGCATCTCGGCGCGCGCTCCGCCGTGACGCTCGGCTATGGCACGCGCGGCGCCGCGGTGCGCGCGCTGCTCGAACGGCTGGAACTGCCGGAACGGCGCCTGCTCGACGCCAACATGCTCAATTTCAGCGGCGGCATGCAGCAGAAGGTGATCCTGGCGCGCGGTCTCGTGCTCGCGCCACGGTTGCTACTGCTCGACGAACCGACACGCGGCGTCGATATCGGCACCCGCAGCAGCATCTACGCAATGTTGCGCCGGATCGCCGATGAGGGTGTGGCCTGCGTCGTGGTATCGTCGGATTTCGAGGAAGTGATCGGCGTGTCGGACCGCATCGCCGTGCTCAGCGATGGCGCAAGCGTCGCGGAACTGCCCGCGGAACTGATTGATATCGAAAAGCTCGGCATGTTCGCCGCACCGCGCAGCTCGGCGGAAAAGACCCACACCGTGCTCGCGGAACTGGTGGCGCGGTATGGCGGCACGGCCTACTGGATGGCCGCCGAGGGCGGCCGGCTGTTCTGCTTCGACAGGGTGGGCGACGATCCGTCGGCCGATCCCGGCTTCGTCACCGGTGGCTTTCCGGAAATCGCGGCAACGGCAATCGCCCATGCGGTGGGCGCGCCGGCCGGCGCACTGCACCGGGCCGCGGATGGCGCGCGCCCGACCCTGCTGGTGCCGATTTCCGGCAAGCGCGGCCACAGCCTCGGGATTGTCGGGCTGACCTTCGGGCGGGCGCCGGCCGATTTCGACGCTGCCGCGGTGACGCAACACATTCTCGCAGCGCTCGGCGAGCGGCGGGACGCTCCAAACGAGACCAGGATCGAGGCATGACCCCCATGAACGGACCCGCCACTTCCCTCACCGGGCAGACCGGTACCGCGCCGCGCCGCACGCTGCTCACCCTGCTCGCGACCCAGATCGAGCTGCGCATGTCGCTCGTCGTCGTCGCGGTGATGGCGGTGCTGTCGCTGATCTCGCCGTATTTCCTCACCCTCAACAACATGCTGAACCTGCTGAGCCAGTCGGTCGTGGTCGGGCTGCTGGCACTCGGGCAGACGCTGGTGATCCTGATCGGCGGCATCGATCTGTCGGTAGGCTCCCTGGTGGGGGTGACGGGGATCGTGCTCGGCCTCTCGCTGCACCATGTCCCGATGCCGGTTGCGTTCCTGTTCTGCCTTGCGGCGGGCGCCGCGGCCGGGCTGGTCAACGGCCTGATCATCACCTACGGGCGGGTGGCCGCCTTCGTCGTCACGCTCGGAATGATGTCGATCGGGCGCAGCCTTGCCTATGTGCTGAGCGGGGCGAACTCGATCAGCGGATTGCCGGCCGGCCTCGGCGCGCTTTCGGCGGACTCGCTGTTCGACATTCCGGTGGACTTCCTTGTGCTGATCGCGTGTTACGCGCTGTGCTGGTGGTTCCTGAACCATACCAAAGGCGGGCGGACGCTGTACGCGCTCGGTTCGAACGCCGAGGCGGCGCGGGTCGCGGGGCTGCGGATCGGGACATGGAGCGTGCTGGCCTATGTGATCTCGGGCCTGATGAGCGGGGTTGCGGCGATCTTCATGGCGTCGCGAATTCTCTCGATCGACCCGATCGGCGGCCAGGGCCTGGAACTCGACGCGATCGCAGCGGTCGTGATCGGTGGCGCCAGCCTGTTCGGCGGCCGCGGCTCGATCATCGGCACCCTGTTCGGCGTGTTCGTCATGCTGTTCATCCGCAACGGGCTGAACCTGCTCAACGTCTCGCCCTACTGGCAGGGCACAGCGATCGGATCGGTCATCATCGTCGCGGTGCTGGCGGAGCGGCTGCTGAGCGGCGCCCGCCGCCGCGGCTGAACCGCTCAGAACCGATAGTGCAGGCCCGCGGAAATCAGGTTTTCGGATTCCATGCCACCGGTGCGGTCTTCGGTTGCCGTGAAGTACGTATCCTGCAAGCGAACGAACCAGGAGCTGCCGAGCGGCAGATCGACCCCGAACCCGCCGTCAAGCCCGTATTTCCCCCAGCCGGCCACCGCGCCGAACTTGGCGAAGAGCGGATACCCCGGAAGATAGACCAGGCCGTCGAGGCTGAATTCTGGCCCCGGCCGCACCGCCCGCTCTTCCTTGCCGGTGGTGATCAGGAAAGCGTCGAGGCCGAACGTGGTCAGGCCAGGAACCGTATGGCGGTAGCCGAGCGAGACATAAGCGGAGCCAGGAATGAAATTATACCCGGCGCCGACGTTGAGGTTCCGCGCCTGTGCGACAGAACCGAGCGACGCCGCGAGCAGGATGCCGGCAACGGAAAGCCAGCGGCAGGCTTTCGATGCGATTGTTTGCATTATCAGTCCAAGCGCCTCCTGAGCCGGATCGTTTTGCTGATGCCCGCAGCCCCGGAGCGCGGCCGGCATGCGCGGACGGGAGGCTTCGAACGGCAGGGTAACCTTGGGGACAGGCTCAATCAAGCGACCCATCAAGCGTTCCGGGATATCTTTGAGGGGCGGGCCGGCTGTCTTGCCCGGGAAGACCCGGCATCATTATTTGCATGAACGAATATATTGTACGACGCGCGGCGCGAGGCAAATATTGCGATTAGGTAAATTTTTTGCTAACAAAAGAGCTGGTTGCTTTTTTGAGAAATTGACAGCGGAGAAATATCTTTTTGATTTAAAATTCTCAAAATAATTCTCTTGATCTTTTATTTACACAAGTCCGATGCAGTGATGGAAATACCCGCTAAACTCGCCATTAACGATTCTGATATAGTCAATCCGTAGCGGCGGCAGGTTCGTCCATGTTTCTCAGGTCGGCTGATTTTACCGGATCATTCTCGAAGCTTTCTGATTTGTCACCGTTCAAGAATGCCATGACTGTCATCGTCCAGGCCGCGCGCTTCCGGAACGAAGCGCCTGTGCGGCAACGCGACCCGGCTTCATGCTGAGTGCGCATCCCCTGCTGGATCTGATGAAGGCGCCGCTGCTCGGCATCGGCGCCGCAGGGGTTGTTTACGCGATTGCAGCACGCACCGGGCGGATGCCGCCGCGGGGACGAATTGTCCTCGTTGGCCTTCTCGGCACGGTGGCGGCGGTCGGTGGCTGGCTGGTGTTCCTGGTCAGTCTGCATATCTACTTTCCGCATGTCCGCGATGCGATCCCCCTCGCGGCACGGCTCGAATCCTTCAGCTTCATGGCGGGCGGCGCGTTTATCGCACTGTTCATCACGCTGTTCCTGACGCGCAACAGCCGGAACATGGCGCTCGCCAGTTCGACGATTGCCGCGGGGGCGTCGTGCATGGTGTTTGCCGCCGTCAGCGGCATCGCGCAGCCCTTCACCCTCGCATACGAACTCAGCCGGGTCGTCGTCACGATGCTGGCCGGCGGCCTGTTTGCCGCAGTCGGAATCCGGTTTGCGAATCGCCCGGACAGTTTCCCCCTGCTCAGCATTCCCGCACTGGGATTTTCGGTCGTGGTGCCGATTTTTGGCGCGCTCTCGGCGATTCTGCCATTTGCCGACTGGGTAACGGCAACACGCCAGCAGAACTCCTTTGCACTGCACCCGCTGCAACTCGTGTTCGTTTCAGAACTCGTCGTGATGCTGACATTCGCATTGGCCGGCGCCGGCGTCGACCGGCAGAACGCGCTCAGGGTCGCCAGCGAAAACACCCGCCTGCGCGAACTGACGGACAACATGTTCGAGGCGCTGCTGATTCATCGCAAGGGCGTCATCGTCGAAATCAACCAGGTATGTTCGAAGCTGTTCGGCTGGCCCGCCGAGGTGCTGGTCGGCAGCCCGATCGACCGCTTTCTGCCAGGACTCGCAACGATCGACCGGGCCGATCTGGAGGGACCGCATGCCGGCGAGACCACGATCATGACGGCAGGCGGCGAATCCATTCCGGTCGAAACACTGTCGCAGATGATCAGTTTCGGGGGCAACAAGGCGCAGGTCACTGCGCTGCGCGACATCAGGAGCCGACGCGCCGCGGAAGAAAAAATCCGGTTTCTTGCGCATCATGACGCGTTGACGAAACTGCCGAACCGGCTGTTGCTGCAGGAGGCGCTGGCACGGGAGATCGCGGCAATTCGTGCCGGTGGCCCCGGACTTGCAATCTTCTACATCGACCTCGATCGCTTCAAGTCGGTGAACGACACGCTAGGGCACCAGATCGGCGATAAGCTGCTCCAGATGGCCGTGGCCCGTATTCTGTCCAATATCCGGGACATCGATCTGCTTTGCCGGATTGGCGGCGATGAATTCGTGCTCCTCCAGCCGCGCGTCGAGAATCCCGAGATCGCGGGATCGCTGGCAACGCGCATCAATCACGCGATCAGCCAGCCCTATCAGATCGACGGTCATGCAGTGAATATCGGGGCCAGCATCGGGATCGCGCTCGGACCGCAAGATGGCACGGAAGCCGACAAGCTGATCGGCAAGGCCGATGTCGCGCTCTACCGCGCCAAGGCAGACGGGCGAAACCGGCACTATTTCTTCCGGCCCGGCATGGACACCGTGCTGCGCCGACGGCGCGTGCTTGAACAGGAACTGTCAGCCGCAATCGAGCACGAAGATCTCACCATCAACTACCAGCCCGTGGTGACGGCAGACTGCCAACTGGTTGGGTTCGAGGCGTTGTTGCGCTGGACATCTCCGACGCGCGGCAGCATCTCGCCTGACGAGTTCATTCCGATTGCCGAAGAAACCGGACTGATCGTGAAGCTCGGCGCATGGGTTCTCGATGCCGCGTGCCAGCAGGCGGTGAGCTGGGGTGGGCGATACTGGGTGGCCGTCAACGTGTCTCCACGGCAACTCACCGAGGAGGACTTCCCTCGACTGGTGGCGGAAACCATGACCCGCGCCGGGCTAGCCGCGCATCTTCTCGAACTCGAAGTCACCGAAGGCGTGCTGCTGCATGACAACGCCCAGGCGCTCAAAGCGCTTGCGGAGCTGAAACATCTCGGACTGCGCATCTCCCTCGACGATTTCGGGACCGGGTATTCCGGACTGTCCTCCCTGCACCACTACCCGTTCGACAAAGTCAAGATTGACCGCTCCTTCATCGCCAGGATCGCGGATGGCGACCGTGCGCGGGCAATCGTGGCGGCCGTGCTGGCGATGAGCCGCCAGCTCGGCCTTACCGTGACCGCCGAGGGGATCGAGACGGCGACCGAATTCACGGTGATGCGCGACAGCGGATGCGATCTCATGCAGGGCAATTTCCTGAGCCCGCCGATCTGCGACAACGACCTCGACCTCTACATCAAAGCCCAGGGATGCCGCGATGCCGCACATGCTTGAGCGCAGAGACCGGCGACCAGCACGGGACCGCAAATCTGCCGTAGCTGTGCAGCTTGTCTGCGCACTGACCCTCGGACTGGCGCTTGTTGCCGGGACTGCCCATGGCCAGACCCCATCGTCCGTGCCGTCCTTTACCGCAACGGATATCAAGGTTCTCAACAAGCTGTTGATATTCCTGCGCCCGGCAGTAAAAGCCAACGGAATCATTGCAATCGCGTATCGCTCGGGCAATGCAGCGTCGAAAGCCGACGCTGAAGCGATCGCAGCAATGATCGGCCATGGCTTCATGACAGGCACCGCCCATCTCCGACCGGTTCCGGTCCCGGCAAACCGGCTGTTGGCAGACAAGTTCGAGATCATAATCCCGGCCGATGAAACGCCGATGCAGGAGGTGGCAGCGGCATCGGCGTCGCATCACGCGCTTTGTGTTACCTCGCACGTTGCGCGGGTGCGGGCCGGAACATGCACGCTTGGTATCGTGTCGCAACAACGGGTGACAATCGTCCTGAACACGAAAGCCGCACATCGCGCCGGAGTGAGTTTCGCTGCCGCGTTGTTATTGATGATCGAGGAAGTATGATGCGGCAGCAACATCGCAGATCGGCTCGTGCGATCATTCAGGTAGCCCTGCTCGCCTCTCTGGCTCTCATGGGACGGGCCCATGCGCAGATCTTCCCCTATGGCCAGCTGGAACAGGTATTCGGCGCACCCGTGACCGCGGCTGCAACAGGCACACCTCAGCTCGCGAGCGATGCTCCCGCCAATGTAGTGATTATTACCCAGCGACAGATCAGGCATTCGGGAGCGATTTCGATCCCCGGGGTTCTGAAATATGTCGTCGGACTCAACGTGCGCCCCTATACCATGACCTCACCCGAAATAGGGGTTCGAACCTACAACCAGCCATACAATCCGCGCCTCCTCGTGCTGCTGAATGGCCGACAGGTTTATCTCGACGATTTCGGCCACGTCGTCTGGAGTTCGATTCCGGTTCAACTCTCGGAAATCCGGCAGATCGAGGTTATCAAGGGGCCGGCGACGGCACTGTATGGGTTCAACGCCGTTGACGGCGTGATCAATATCGTGACCTACGACCCTCTCGACGATCGGGTGAACAGAGCCGACGTATACGGCGGTACCCAGAGCCAATACGGAGCCTCCCTCGTTGGTACTGCCCATGTCGGGCGAATGGGTATTCGCCTCTCGGCTGGAAGCTATCTGGCCGAACCAAAATACAGTTCCGCCCTGCAACGTCCCGACACCGTCTCGCTGCTCAAGCCCCAGAACGAAGAGGTTCACCTTTCGACGCGCACGGCGCTCAGCCCCGGCGTCAGTCTTTATGCCAGCCTGAGCTACAGTTACGGCAAGATCCCGAGCGAGACTGTCGCGCCGATTTTCAGCACGCTCTTCCTCTATACAAATTCGCAGAGGGTCGAGCTTGATGCGGATACCAGGATCGGGCGGATCAGCCTGAATGCCTATCGCAACGGATTGCAGGCAAATATCGCAATTCCGTTATTTGTTTTGCCCAACAATCTGATGCAGCAGCGCGTCTATGTCCTGCAAGCGACTGATTTGATCAGGGCATCCCGCAATCACGTCATCAGGCTGAGCCTCGAATATCGAAACAACGCCGCGCATTCCCTTGGCTTTCTCGGCGGGACAGTCCGCTACCAGGACATCGCCGCCGACGCGACCTGGACATGGCACCTCGCTCCCTCAATCTCCCTGACGAACGCGGTACGGGTTGATGATCTCTGGCTGGGATATGATGGCGTGCCAATCCCGACTTCCGGCCTGACTGCACAGCAGATCGGCCACGGCGGTTTCACGGCACTCAGCTTCAATTCCGGCCTCGTTTACAAGCCGACGACGGTTGATACGCTCCGCCTCCTGCTCGGCCAGGGTGTACAGGCGCCAAGCCTGGTCGATTCCGGCCTGCAAATAGGCACGGGGCCGCTAGGTCTGGTGGGAGCGACCGGCAATCCATATCTAAACCCGATGATCGTCGATAACGCCGAACTCGATTGGACCCGGGAGCTTCCCGCCCTGCATTCGGCGCTCCATACCGCGCTTTTCATCGAGCGTGACAACAACATCATCAGTTCGCCGGCCAGCGGTGTCATTGCGCCGATATCCTCATCCTCGGTGATCCTCGCGGCCGAGAATACCGGCTGGTCCGAAGCGGGGGGTGGGGAAATCTCGCTGAAGGGCCATACGAGATCGGGCTGGCGCTGGTCGCTTGGATTCGCCTACGAAGACACGTTCGCCCGAAAGATCGGTAACTACCACATTGCATTCGCGAGCAACAGCAATCTGTTTTCGACCGTTCCACGTGACAGCGTGGTCGCCCATCTCGGGCGCACATGGGGCCGCTTCGATTTCGATGCCTACGGAAGCTGGCAGTCTTCCTATCGCGACATCACCTTAACAACGACGATGACGCCTTTCGTCCCGGTAACGATCGGAAGCAATTTCACCTTCGACGCGCGGGTGGCCTATCATCTCACCAACCATGTCACCCTGTCGGTCGTCGGACAGCAGCTCAATGCGATCCGCATTGCCTCGACCCCGGGGCCTTACACAAACCGCCAGGTTATCGTTCAGCTGACAGCCCGTTATTAACGCTTCATCCGATCAGATGGAGGCACCTGATCGGATAAAGATGCTTTGTTTATCGATGTGGAAGAGCACGACATCCGGCCCAGCAGGATCGGAAATTGCTCTAACTCCCTGCCCCCGATATTCGTTCGTGAACATCAGGGGCGGACCGGCAGAGGCAGGTCGTTTGCATGCCCCGGCCTTACTGCCGAGGCGGCGTCAGAGTTGAGCCTCGGCGAAAATGCGGGTGGTGTCGCCGTGCCAGGCGCCGTGATAGCGACCTAGCCAGTGTTCGGCCTGGGTCGGCCCGCCATGGGCGATCGCATCGAGCGGGGCAAGATAGATGCGCTCGTCCTCGCCCGCCGCATTGGTTCGCGCACGCGATTTCAGCCCCTCGGCGGCGATGGCGACAACGTCGCGCGCGAGGTCGCGCAGGGTGCCGGCACCGAGCGCGATATCCAATCCATGCCGAGGAACCTCGTCACGCAGATGGATCATCTGCTCGTAGGAGAGATCCCGGATCAGGGCGCAGGCCGCATCGAGTGCCGCGGCGTCGTAGAACAGGCCGGTCCAGAGCGCAGGCTGGGCCAGCAGCATCGCCGGGTTTCCGGCATCGGCACCGCGGGTCTCGATGAAACGCTTGAGACGGACATCGGGGAAGGTGGTGGTGGTATGATCGGCAAAGTCGCCGATCGTGGCAGGCTCGGTGCCGAGCCCCTCAAGTCGCCCGGCGATGAAATCGCGGAAGGACTTGCCCGAGACGTCGATATATTTTCCATCGCGGTAGACGAAATACATCGGGATATCGAGCATGTAGTCAGCGTAGCGCTCGAAGCCGAAGCCCTCCTCGAAGACCATGCGGGGAATGCCGGCGCGGGCGTTATCGGTATCGAGCCAGACAAGGGCGCGATTGGACAGCAGGCCGTTCGGCTTGCCTTCCATGAAGGGACCATTGGCAAACAGCGCGGTGGCCAGCGGCTGTAGCGCAAGGCCGACGCGCATCTTCTTCACCATGTCGGCTTCGGAGGAAAAATCGAGATTGGCCTGAACGGTGCAGGTGCGCAGCATCATGTCGAGCCCGCGCGTGCCGACTTTCTGCATGTAGGCGCGCATGATCGCGTAGCGGCCCTTGGGCATCCAGGCAAAATCCTCGCGCCGGGCCGTCGGGTGAAAGCCGAGCGGCGCGAAACCGAGACCGAGTTTCGCACCGACACGGTGGACGCGGGCGATATGATCGTCGATCTCGCGCTTTGTATCGTGGATCGAGGCGAGCGGCGCGCCGGACAACTCGAACTGACCGCCGGGCTCGAGGGAGATCGAGAACCCGTCGCCCTTCAGCCCGATCGGGTTGCCGGAATCGTTGATCGGCTCGATGCCCTCATCGGCGGCGATGGTCTCGAGCAGCGCGCGGATTCCGCCCGGTTCGTAGGGCGGCGGAGCAAACGTATCGCGGCGAAAGCCAAAGCTTTCATGCTCGGTACCGACGCGGAACGCATCGCGCGGCTTGCAGCCCGCGGCAAACCAGTCGGCGAGTTGCCGGGCTGCTGGCTGCGCGGGATCGATCGGGGTGGCGTCGGCCTCTCCGGGGTTGGACAAATTCGGCTCCTGAACTCAGCTGGGCGCGGAACCCGCGAGCAGGCGCGCGAGCCCGGCGATGGCGGCAGTCTCGGCGCGCAGGATGCGCGGCCCGAGTGTTACCTGTGACACAAACGCATGGCGGGCCATCGCGTCAAGCTCTTCCGGTGCAAAGCCGCCTTCGGGACCGACCAGCAGGGCATGGGGTTGAAGCGGATCGGCCGGCCACAGGGGAGCGGCATCGCGACGCTCGGCGGCGACAAACAGGCGGCGCGCCGGCGGAAAGGCGGCGAGAAAGCCCGCGAGCGGCAGCGGCTCGGCGATTGCGGGGATGGTCAGGCGCTCGGATTGCTCGGCCGCCTCGGTCGCGATGGCGGCAAGACGGTCGCCACGCAGCCGGGCGGGCTGGGTGCGGGCGGTGAGCACCGGAACGAGGCGGGAGACGCCCAGTTCGGTGGCCTTCTCGACAACGAGTTCAGTCATGTAGCGCCGGATCGGGGCGAAGCAGAGCCAGCAATCAGGCTCGGGCGCGGGGGCGCGTATGCGCTCGCCAAGAACGAGGTGGGCGGCGCGGCGGTCGAGCGCGTCGATCGTCGCGGCAAATTCGCCGGAATCGGCGTTGAAGACCAGCAGGGGATCGCCGGCGCGGCGGCGCATCACGGCGCCGAGATAGTGCGCCTGAGCCGCGGATGTGGCAAGGATCGCGCCGGGCGACAAGGGCAAGGGAAGGTGCAGACGGATGAGCGAGGCCATGGCTGACCCTGTAGCAGGCGGAACGGGTTTTACCGATATCCAGGCCGGGGGATGGGTCGCGCGGCTGCCGGCGCGGCTCAGACCCTTCGCGCTGCTGGCACGGCTGGACCGGCCGATCGGCGTATGGCTGCTGTTCCTGCCGGGCCTGTGGAGCATCCTGCTGGCACGGGCGGGGGTGTGGACGACACTCGGCCTCATCGTTCTGTTCGCATTTGGCGCCGTGGTAATGAGGGCCGCGGGGTGTGTCGTGAACGATTTGTGGGATCGCAAGCTCGACCGGAAGGTGGCACGGACGGCGGCGCGCCCGCTTGCCTCCGGCGCCGTGTCGGTCCCCGCAGCGCTCGGGTTTCTGTTCCTGCTGCTCCTGGCGGGGCTGGCGGTGCTGCTGATGCTGGGGCGGACGGCGCAGATCCTCGGCGTCGTCTCGCTGGTGCTGGTGGCCCTCTACCCGGCGGCGAAGCGGGTAACCTGGTGGCCGCAGGTGATGCTCGGCTTCACCTTCGGCTGGGGCGCGCCGATGGGCTATGCCGCGGCGCACGGCGCGCTCGGCTGGCCGGTGCTGCCGCTCTATGCCGGGACGATTTTGTGGATTCTCGGCTATGACACCATCTATGCGCACCAGGACCGCGAGGACGACGCGCTGGCGGGCATCAAGTCCTCGGCACTCAGGCTTGGCGGGCGGACGCGGCTGTTCGTCGCGCTGTGGTATGCCGGGATGCTGGCGCTGCTCGCCGCCGCGATGGCGATGGCAGGGATCGGGCGGGAGGGGCTCGCCGCGCTCGCGCTGCCGGGGGCGCTGCTGGCCTGGCAGGTGGTACGGCTCGATATCGACGAGCCCGCGCGTTGCCTCGCGCTGTTCAGGCTGAACCGATGGGTCGGGCTGCTGGTGGGGCTGGCGATCCTGATCGGACGATGAAGGACGCATCCGCCTTCATCCGCGCGAGCACGGCGCGGACGACGCCGGCACTGGTGCCGGAAATCGAACTGCATCTGGCCACCGAGATCACGCCGATCTGGCAGGCGACCGAGGCATTCCTGGCGGAAAGCGGCATCGCGCCGCCCTACTGGGCCTTTGCCTGGCCGGGCTCGATCGCGCTGGCGCGGCACGTGCTGGACCACCCGGAGAGCGTGCGCGGCAAGCGGGTGATGGATTTCGCCGCCGGGTCGGGACTGGCCGCGATCGCCGCGGCAAAGGCGGGGGCGGCGCATGTGACGGCCGTGGAGATCGACGCGATGGCCGGTGCCGCGATCCGGCTCAACGCGGCGGCGAACGACGCCGGAGTCGAGATCGTGATCGGGGATGTCACCGGCAGCCTGCCGGCACAGGATCTCATTCTCTGCGGGGATGTCTGCTATGAGAAACCGATGACCTCGCATATCTGGCCGTGGCTGCAGCGCTGCGCGACGACGGCCGAGATATGGATCGCAGATCCCGGCCGCGCCTACGTCCCGCGCGCAGGGCTGGTTGAATTCGGACGCTGCACGGTTCCGACCCTGCACGAACTCGAAAGCAGGGCCGCGCGCGAGACCGTATTGTACCGGATCGCGAACGCTTGACAGTGAATTGACCCTCGCCACCTCGGGGACTAAGCAAGTGCAGCATTTCAATTTCGTCATGTGGCGATATTCGGTTCCCGTCATGCGACGACCGTCAGAAAGGTGATGACGAACATGCAGGATGTGCGTGAGGCGCTCATGCAAGGGCGCAACTCTGCAGGCGGAACGGTCCGCCGGCCCCTGTCGCCCCATCTTCAGGTCTATCGTCCGCAGATCACCTCCACCCTGTCGATCCTGCACCGGATCACCGGAGTTGCGCTGTCCGCCGGGGCCATCCTGCTGTCGCTCTGGCTCGCGGCGGCGGCGACCTCGTCCGGCGCGTTTTCCGTGGCACAGGCGGTCGTCGGCTCGGTGCTCGGCATGATCGTGCTGTTCGGCTTCACGCTCGCCCTCTTCTACCATTTCTGCAACGGCATCCGGCATCTGCTCTGGGATGCCGGGTTCGGGTTCGATCTGCCGAGCGTGCACCGCTCGGGCACCGCCGTGATGCTGGCGGCGGCAGGGCTGACGGTTCTAGTGTGGCTGATCGGGCTGGTGGTGCTGTGAGCGCCGGGGGACCTGCTGGTGAAGGAGTTTCATCGATGAAGATCATGCGGTCCGCACTCGGCCGCGCCCGGGGCATGGGCGCCGCCAAGGCCGGCGTGCATCACTGGTGGGTGCAGCGGCTCACCGCCCTGGCCCTGCTGCCGCTCGCCCTCTACGCCGTGCTCTCGGTGCTGCTGCTCAAGGGGGCAACCCAGGCCGAAATGCTGCGCTATATGGCCGAGCCCTGGAACGGGGTATTGTTCCTCGCCCTGGTCATCGCGCTTTTCTATCACCTGCAGCTGGGTTTGCAGGTCGTGATCGAGGACTACATCCGCTCTGAAGGCAAGCGGCTCACGGTCATGCTCGCGATGCGGGCAACGGCCGGGTTCTTCGGGCTGCTGGCCGTCATCTCGGTTCTGAAACTGTCCTTCTGATCCGCCTGGGGAAATCATCGTCATGAATGCAATGTCGAAGCCGTCGCTCGGCGCCTACACGATCATCGATCACACCTATGACGTCATCGTCGTCGGCGCCGGCGGCTCCGGCCTGCGGGCGACGCTCGGCATGGGCCAGGCCGGGCTCAAGACCGCCTGCATCAGCAAGGTGTTCCCGACCCGCAGCCACACCGTCGCCGCACAGGGCGGCATCGGTGCCGCACTCGGCAACATGGAGCCGGACGATTGGCGCTGGCACATGTATGACACGGTCAAGGGCTCGGACTGGCTCGGCGACCAGGATGCCATCGAATACATGTGCCGCGAGGCGATTCCGGCGATCCACGAGCTCGAGCATTTCGGCGTGCCGTTCAGCCGCACCGAGGATGGCAAGATCTACCAGCGGCCGTTCGGCGGGCACATGAAGGATTTCGGCCAGGCTCCGGTGCGCCGCGCCTGCGCCGCGGCCGACCGCACCGGCCACGCCATCCTGCACACGCTCTACCAGCAGAGCCTGAAGGCGGATGTGGAGTTCTTCGTCGAATATTTCGCCACCGACCTCATCATGGACGACGAGGGCGCATGCCGCGGGGTGATGGCCTGGTGCCTTGAGGACGGGACGATCCACCGCTTCCGCGCCCAGCTCGTGGTGCTGGCGACCGGCGGTTATGGCCGCGCCTATCTCTCCTGCACCTCGGCGCACACCTGCACCGGCGATGGCGGCGGCATGGCGCTGCGCGCCGGGCTGCCGATGCAGGACATGGAGTTCGTGCAGTTCCACCCGACGGGCATCTTCCCGGCCGGCTGCCTCATCACCGAGGGTGCGCGCGGCGAGGGCGGATACCTGACCAACGCCGAGGGCGAGCGCTTCATGGAACGCTACGCGCCGACGGCGAAGGACCTCGCCTCGCGTGACGTGGTGTCCCGCTCGATGACGATCGAGATCATGGAAGGGCGCGGCTGCGGGCCGAACAAGGACCACATCCTGCTCCATCTCGAAGGGCTGAAGCCGGAGCAGCTGCATGAACGGCTGCCGGGGATTTCCGAAACGGCGCGGGTGTTTGCCGGCGTCGACGTGACCAAGGCGCCGATCCCGGTGCTGCCGACCGTGCATTACAACATGGGTGGCATTCCGACGAATTATCGCGCCGAGGTGCTGCGCCCGACCAAGGACAATCCGGACGCGACCGTGCCCGGCCTGATGGCGGTTGGCGAGGCGGCCTGCGTTTCCGTGCACGGCGCGAACCGGCTCGGCACCAACTCGCTGCTCGACCTCGTGGTGTTCGGCCGCGCGGCGGCGCATCAGGCGGCAAAGGTGGTCACACCGGGCGCCACCCAGCCGGCCCTGCCCAGCCGCGCCGGCGAGGCCTCGCTCGACCGTCTGGACGCGACGCGCCACGCCAAGGGCGGCACCACCGTCGCCGCTCTCCGCGACCAGATGCAGCGGACGATGCAGAACCACGCCGCGGTGTTCCGCAACTCCAAGACCCTGAAGGAAGGCGTCGCGAAGATGTCCGGCCTCTGGCAGGGGCTGAAGGACATCTCGATCGCCGATCGCGGGCTGATCTGGAATTCGGACCTGATGGAAGCGCTCGAGCTGCACAACCTCATGGGCAACGCCATCACCACCATGGCCTCGGCCGAGGCCCGGCACGAGAGCCGCGGGGCGCACGCGCATGACGACTTCCCCGAGCGTGAAGACGCCGAGTGGATGAAGCATTCGCTCGCCCATTGCACGGATGAAGGCGATGTGGCGCTCGATTATCGCCCGGTGAGGATGCAGACGCTGACCAACGACGTGTCGGTGTTCCCGCCGAAGAAGCGCGTCTACTGAGAAAGGGTTTCGAACCATGGCCGAACTGACCCTCCCGAAGAACAGCCGCGTCACCCAGGGCAAGACCTACAAGGCCGAGCCGGGGGCGACCCGGGTGAAGAGCTTCAAGGTGTATCGCTGGAACCCCGACGAGGACGCCAATCCGCGCGCCGACACCTATGAGATCGACCTCGACAAGTGCGGGCCGATGGTGCTGGACGCGCTGATCAAGATCAAGAACGAGGTCGACCCCACCCTCACCTTCCGCCGCTCCTGCCGCGAGGGGATCTGCGGCTCCTGCGCGATGAACATCGACGGGACCAACACGCTCGCCTGCCTCAAGCCGATCGAGGAGGTGAAGGAGGCGGTGAACATCAACCCGCTGCCGCACATGCCGGTGGTCAAGGACCTCGTGCCCGACCTCAACCAGGCCTATGCGCAGTATCGCTCGATCGAGCCGTGGCTGCAGGCCGAAACCCCGCCGCCGCCGGATGGCGAGCGCAAGCAGAGCGTCGAGGAACGCGCGGAGCTGGACGGGCTGTGGGAGTGCATCCTGTGCTTCTGCTGCTCGACCTCCTGCCCGTCCTACTGGTGGAACGGCGACCGCTATCTCGGCCCGGCCGTGCTGATGGCGGCGTATCGGTGGATCGCGGATTCGCGCGACGAGGCGACCGGCAAGCGGCTCGATGCGCTGGAAGATCCTTTCAAGCTCTATCGCTGCCACACGATCATGAACTGCACGCAGACCTGCCCGAAGGGGCTGAACCCGGCGAAGGCGATCGGGAAGATCAAGCAGATGATGGTCGAACGCCAGGGGTGACCCCGGCACGCCTTCGGATCGGAAAAGGGTCGGCATAGCGTGCCGGCCCTTTTTTATGGGCGGAATTATCCCCGCGGCAGGCGGATGACGAAGCGGGCGCCGATGACCGCGCCCTCGGGGTCGCGGCGGTTCTCGGCGGTGATGCGGCCCTGATGGGCCTCGATGATCTGCCGGGAGATCGACAGGCCGAGGCCGGAATGGTTGCCGAAGCCCTCGCCCTGCGGGCGCTCGGAGTAGAAACGGTCGAAAACGTGGTCGAGCTTGGCGTCGGGGATGCCGGGGCCTTCGTCCTCGACGGCAAGTTCGACGATGCTGCCGGTGACGCGGCCGCGCAGCCAGATCTTGCCGCCCTGCGGGCTGAAGGAGATCGCGTTGCCGAGCAGGTTTCGCAGCACCTGGACAAGCCGTCCCTCGGCGCCGCGGACAACGAGGCCGGTCTTCGGCGCGTCGAGCACCATCGCCGGCGCGTCGTCCTCGCGGGTGGACTGGTGGATCTCGGCGAGGGCGGCGAGGATGGGGGCGAGGTCGACCGGTTCCAGCGCGGTGCGCGACATTTCGGAATCAAGGCGCGAGGAATCGCTGATGTCGGAGATCAGCCGGTCGAGCCGGCGGACATCCTGCGAAATGATGTCGAACAGGCGGGCGGCGCGGGCGGGATCGTCCATCCGGCGGACGGTCTCGACGGCGGAGCGGATCGAGGAGAGCGGGTTCTTGATCTCGTGCGCGACATCGGCGGCGAAGCGCTCGATCGCGTCCATCCGCGCCCAGAGGGCATGGGCGGATTCCTCCAGCGCGCGGGCGAGGATGCCGATCTCGTCATCGCGGGCGGCGATCGGCGGGGGCACCGGCTCGGTCATCGCGCCGCGGCCCTCGCGCAGGCGGCCGGCCGAGGCGGCAAGGCGGAGCAGCGGGGTCGCGATGGTTCGGGCGAGATAGACCGAGAGCAATACTGTCAGCACCAGGGCGAGCACGAACAGGCCGAGGATCGACACCCGCACGGCAAAGACCGCGCGGTCCACTTCGGTCGCCTCACGGGTGAGGAGTACCGCGCCAACGGTGTTCTTGGCGCGGACGATGGGCTCGGAAACCGTGATCAGCAGCCGGCCATCGGCGGCGCGGCGGATGAAGGGCGGCGCCTCGCGCGCCGGCTGGGCGCTGGTGAGTTTCAGCACCTCCCGCACGCTCGGCTGCCAGCCAAGACCGGAAGCGCCCGGATCGTGCCCGGCGGAAGTTACCTCCGCGCTGGGGAGAAAGGCCACGAACTGGTCATAGAGAAAGCTGACGGCGCGGGCGAAATCGCCGCGCGGGCGGACCGGCGGCAGCGGTTCGGTGATGATGGCGCCGCCCGGCCCCTGGCGGATGCGCGAATTGGCGATCACCCGGCCATCCGGCCCGTAGACCAGCGCCTGTGCGTTCGGCGTCGGCTCGATCAGGCGGTAGAGCAGCGGGCGGGCGAGATCGGGCTTGAGTGCCGGCTGGTTGGCCACATCGGTTTGCACCGCCGATTCGGCGAGCGCGCCGGCATAGATCCGTGCCTGCTCGCGCAGCGCGGTCACCTCGGCGGTCAGCAGACCGTGCTGGTATTGGTCGAGATAGAGCAGGGCGGCGACGATGAGGGCAAGCGGCAGCGCATTGACCAGCAGGATCCGGCGCAGCAGCGGCGAGATCCGCCGCCAGCCGAGCATGGCCGCACCCGGACTGGCGAGGCTCATGCTTCCTTGTAGCGGTAGCCGATGCCGTAGAGCGTCTCGATCTGGTCGAACTCGTCATCGACGGCGCGGAACTTGCGGCGCAGGCGCTTGATGTGGCTGTCGATCGTGCGATCGTCGACATAGACGCTCTCGCCATAGGCGGCGTCGATCAGCTGGTCGCGCGACTTGACCATGCCGGGGCGGGCGGCAAGCGCCTTGACCAGCAGGAATTCGGTGACGGTGAGCTGGATATCCTGCCCCTTCCAGAGACATTGATGCTTGGTCTCATCGAGCGTGAGATCGCCCCTGCCGATGACGCCGGTGGGCGCCGCACCGGAACCTTCGGCGCGGCTCGTCTCGTTGCGACGCAGCAGGGCGCGGATGCGCTCGATCAGCAGGCGCTGGCTGAAGGGCTTGGTGATGTAGTCATCAGCGCCGAGACGCAGGCCCATAAGCTCGTCGAGCTCGTCATCCTTGCTGGTGAGGAAAATGACCGGCATCGCCGAGCGGGCACGCAGACGCTGGAGCAGTTCCATCCCGTCCATGCGCGGCATCTTGATATCGAGCACGGCAAGATCGGCCGGGCGGGTCAGCAGGCCCTGCAGGGCCGACTCCCCGTCGGTATAGGTACGAACGGCATATCCCTCCTGTTCCAGTGTCATCTGCACCGATTCGAGGATGTTCCGGTCGTCGTCGACAAGAGCGATGGTCTGTTTCATGAAAATTTTTGCCTTGCAGCGGACTTCGTCGCATTATCCCGACATGACGTGACGGGAATATGGCGCCAAATGCAAGAGCACCGTGAAATCCAGAATGACATCCACCGCGATGCGCGGCTCCTGCTGCGGGCGGCGCGGTCAGCCAGCCTCGCAGTGATCGAGGATGATTACCCCGCAATCGCTCTGGTCACCCCGGCCGTGCTTCTGGATGGTGACGTGGTGGTGCTGCTCTCGCAGCTTTCCGCCCATACCAGGGCGCTCGACCGCAATCCCGCCTGCGCGTTGATGGTCAGCGGCGAGGCCACCGAGGCAAACCCGCAGACCAGCCCGCGCCTGTCGCTGGTATGCGACGCCGAGCGGTCGGACGCGCCGGAGGACCGGGAGCGCTATCTGACCCTCCATCCCTATGCCCGCCCCTATGCCGGGTTCAGCGATTTCGGAATCTACCGGCTGACACCCGTTGCGGCGCGGTTCGTCGGCGGCTTCGCAAGGGCTGCGACGCTGGATGTCGACCGGCTGACGCCGCGCACGCCGGCGCTGCAGGACGAACGGGCCTGTATCGAGGCAATGGCGACCGTGAACCGAACCCTCGGCGCGCGGCTGGACGAAGCGGCGTTGGCCGCGGGCGGCCAGGGCACCGGATGGACGATGGTGACGCTCGACCCGGACGGGTTCGATCTGGCGCGGGAGGACATCGTGCTGCGGATCGGCTTCGAGCGGATGCTCCGCGTCTATGCAGATGTGTTCACTGTTCTGGCCGATAGCGCGGCGCATGGTTGAGTTTCGCTGAACGCGGTCATATTTTCGCTTTTCAGGTTTGGAAAAACCCGAAAGGGACGGCATAAGGCTTAAATCGAACATCAAAGCCGAGCCAAGAAAGATCAGAGCCGTGACGCCAACGACGACGAACACCGACTCCGCCGCCCGCAACGCGGCGATCCTGGCCCATGCGGGCATTACCCGCGCCGCCACCGTGCATGCGAACCTGACCGCGCCGGCGCTGGTGACCCATGCGCTGCGCCGCGGCGAAGGCCGACTTTCCGCAGATGGTGCGCTGATGGTCGAAACCGGCGTGCATACTGGCCGGTCGGTCGCCGACAAGTTCGTGGTGGATGAGCCGGAAACCACCGCCGAGATCTGGTGGGGCAGCGTCAACCAGAAACTGTCCGCTTCGCATTATGCGACGCTGCGCGGCCGGGTGCAGGCCTTCCTGCAGGACCGCGAACTGTTCGTTCAGGACCTGTTCGCGGGCGCTGATCCGAAAAACCGCATCCGCGTCCGGCTGGTCACCACCAATGCCTGGCAGGCGCTGTTTGCCCGCAACATGTTCATCCGCCCCGCCGAGGCGGAGCTGGAGGGGTTCGAACCTGATTTCGTGATCCTGCACGCGCCGGACTTCGAGGCCGACCCGGCGATCGACGGGGTGCGCTCATCGACGGCGATCGCCCTGTCCTTCGCCGAGCGGCGGATCGTCATCGCCGGAACGCAATATGCCGGCGAGATCAAGAAATCGATCTTCACGGTGATGAACTGGCTGTTGCCCGCCCGCGGCGTGCTGCCGATGCACTGCAGCGCCAATATCGGCCGGGATGATGACGTAGCCCTGTTCTTCGGCCTGTCGGGCACCGGCAAGACCACCCTCTCCTCCGATCCAGCGCGCCGGCTCATCGGCGATGACGAGCATGGCTGGGGGCCGGATGGCGTATTCAACTTCGAGGGCGGCTGCTACGCCAAGGTGATCGATCTCTCCGCCGAGGCCGAGCCGGAAATCCATGCCGCAAGCCATCGCTTCGGCACCGTGCTGGAGAACGTGGTGGCAGATGCGCGCGGGGTGGTGAACCTCGCCGATCGCAGCCTGACCGAGAACACGCGCTCGTGCTACCCGATCGAGTTCATCCCCAATGTCGAGCGCAGCGGCCGTGGCGGCATGCCGCGCAACGTGGTGATGCTGACGGCGGATGCCTTCGGCGTGCTGCCGCCGATCGCGCGGCTCACGCCAGCCCAGGCGATGTATCATTTCCTGTCCGGCTATACCGCCAAGGTGGCCGGTACCGAGAAGGGGCTCGGAAAGGAACCTCAGGCGACGTTCTCCACCTGTTTCGGTGCGCCGTTCCTGCCGCGACCGCCGCGGGTTTACGGCGAATTGCTGGCGAAGCTCATCGCCGAGCATGGAGTGTCGTGCTGGCTGGTGAACACCGGCTGGACCGGCGGCGCGTTCGGCACCGGTCATCGGATGTCGATCCGTCACACGCGCGCCTTGCTCAATGCGGCATTGTCCGGCGCGCTCGATGGCACGAGCTTCCATCCCGACCGGGCGTTCGGGCTGATGATCCCCGATGCGGTCGAGGGCGTGCCCTCTTCGGTGCTCGACCCGCGGGAAGCCTGGGCCGACAAGGCAGCCTATGACCGTCAGGCCGCCGAGCTGGTTGCACGGTTCGAGGAGAATTTCGCCCGTTTCGCCGAAACGGTCGATGAGGATATCCGCGCCGCGGCAATCCGCACGGCGGCCTGACACGGCCAAATCAGGGAGCCCCACCGTCTCCGAAACAACGGAGACGGTCAGCCTTACCGTCTCCCGAACAACCGAGACGGTCGTGACGCAAACAAAACGCCCCTGAAATTCGTGGAAGAATTTCAGGGGCGTCGTTCAGCTTATCGTCACCGGCCTTGCCGCCCGCCGCATGCAGCGGGGGGCAAGATCGGTCAAGTTGCCTCAGTTGTTATGCTGGGCCTCGGCAGGAGCCGTCTGGCCAGCCGTATGGCCGGTCTTGAACTGGGTGCCATAGGCGTTGTTGATCTTCTGCACGAGCTGGTCGTGGGTATTGCCGAAATTGGCGGCATTGGCAGCGGCCGGGGCAATGGCGCCAAGGGCGGCGATGATGGCGATGGTGCGGGTCAGCTTCGTCATGGGAGTCTTCCTTTCTGATCTGGCTTTTCAGCCTTGCTATTCCGGAGCCTCGCTCCGTCTGACCCTCCATATAGACCGTTTGCTGCACCGCAATAACGGGGCGGGAACACCTATCACCCATACGTCAGGCGCATGAAACCTCTCGCCGGCGCGGGTCGGAGCGAAAATCGCGGCATGGGTGACGGCGCCGTGGTTTTGGCCTTATTCTTCCCGCCATGACGATCGACGAGCAGCTCCTGGCCTGGGCGCCGGAATTCTCCGCCTGGCGACGCGACTTCCATGCCCATCCGGAACTCGGCTACCAGGAACGCCGCACCGCGGCGCTGGTGGCGGAACGGCTGACGGCGTTCGGCCTTGACGTCACCACCGGTGTGGGCGGCACCGGGGTCGTCGGCACGCTGCGGGCGGGGTCCGGGAACCGGGCGATCGCGCTGCGCGCCGACATGGATGCACTGCCGATCGAGGAGGCGGGCGATGCGCCCTGGCGCTCGACCACGCCGGGGACGATGCATGCCTGCGGGCATGACGGGCACACCACGATGCTGCTTGCCGCGGCGCGCTACCTCGCCGCGACACGGCGGTTTTCCGGCACCATCCATTTCATCTTCCAGCCTGCCGAGGAAGGCGGCGCCGGCGCGCGGGCAATGCTGGAGGACGGGCTGCTGGAACGCTTCCCCTTTGATTCGGTGTTCGGCGCGCATAACGACCCGCTCCTGCCGATCGGCGTGGTTTCCGCATCCCCGGGCACGGTGAATGCGGCGTCGGACACGCTGATGATCCGGCTGAGCGGCAAGGGCGGGCACGCGGCCCGGCCGCACCAGGCGATCGATCCGATCGTCGCCGGGGCGCAGATCGTGGTCGGCCTGCAGAGCCTGGTGGCCCGGCATGTTGCACCGCTCGAATCGGCGGTCGTCTCGGTCTGTACCTTCCATGCCGGCAGCGCCACCAACGTGATTCCCGAAACGGCGACGCTCTCGGGCACTGTGCGGACGCTGACGCCGCAGGTGCAGGACCAGATGGCGCGCGAGATCCCCGTCCTGGTGCGTGGCCTTGCCGCCGCCGCCGGCGTGGGCGTGGAGGTGGGCTACGAGCGGGGCTATCCGCCGGTCGTCAACGATCCCGCCGCCGCTTCCGCCTTCGCCGAGGCCGCGCGGGCGGTGGTTGGCGCCTCGCAGGTGCGGACCACCATGCCCGCCTCGATGGGTGGAGAGGATTTCGCCTTCTACGCGCTGGAGCGGCCGGGCTGCTTCTTCCGCATCGGCCAGGCGGATGGCGCGCGCGGCGCGGTGCCGCTGCATCATCCGCGCTACGATTTCAACGATGCGATCATCCCGCTCGGCGCGGCGCTGTTCGCCGCGATCGCCGTGCGGGAACTGCCAGCTTGAGCCTGTTCGGGCCTGGGCTGCACGCCTTCCTGCTCGGGTTTCCGGCGCTGCTGTCGATCGTCAATCCGCTGGCCGGGGCGATCATCTTCAACGAGATCACCAGCAATGCGAGCCGGCCGGTGCGGGCGACGCTGGCGCGCAAGGTAGGGCTGAACAGCGCCGCGGTGATGCTCGTCTCGCTCTGGGCAGGCAGCTATATCCTGAATTTCTTCGGCATCACGCTGAACGCCCTGCGACTGGCCGGCGGCGCCGTGGTGGCGAGC
This sequence comes from Acidiphilium sp. C61, assembly GCF_905116885.1. Taxonomy (NCBI): domain Bacteria; kingdom Pseudomonadati; phylum Pseudomonadota; class Alphaproteobacteria; order Acetobacterales; family Acidocellaceae; genus Acidiphilium; species Acidiphilium sp. C61. The sequence continues at coordinate 1,229,513 of NZ_CAJHNI010000005.1, forward strand.
CGGGCGTTCCAGATGCTGAACGCACCGGAAGTGACCGAGGCGCGGAAACAGGCACAGGCGGCCAGTTCCCTGCCAGCACCGGACCAGGACCCGGACGATATCGCCTCGATGGCATTCTTTCCGCTCACCCTGCCCTTCACCACCGGGCCGGGAACCATTGCGGTCGCGGTGACGCTGGGGACGGAGCGCGGCGCCTATGGCACGCCGCTCGGCGCGTTCTTCGCCGGCATGTCGCTCGCGGCAATCGCGATCGCGGCGATCACCTGGATCAGCTATGCGGCGGCCGACCGGCTGGACGTGATTCTCGGCGCGAACGGGCGGCGCGTGCTGTCGCGGCTCGCGGCGTTCATCCTGCTGGGAATCGGCGTACAGATCATGATGACCGGCGCCATTCCGGTGTTGCACGAAGCGCTGGCTGGGTGAGCACCCGAACCCGGCGCGGGACGCGCAAGGGCATGAAACGGGGACCGGCCTCTGCGAAAAACGCAGAACTGCGGCAGTAGCACTTACTCGTAACGCACCTTACTATCTCAGGTGCTATGTCCCAATTGCCCACCGAACCCGACCTGCTACTGCTGCTGCACGATGTGGCGCGGCTGCTGCGGCTCGAAACCGATCGCCGCGCCAGGCTGCACGGCATGAACCGCGCGCAATGGGCGATGCTGATCAAGCTGTCCCGCCATCCCGGCCTATCGCAAAAGGATCTAGCCGAATTGCTCGAGGTCGAGCCGATGAGCGTCGCGCGGCTGACCGACCGGCTGGCGGCGCGCAACCTGGTGGAGCGGCGGGCCGACCCGCGTGACCGGCGGATCTGGCGCCTGCACCTGACCGAAGCGGCGCAGCCGCTCCTCGCCGAGATCGAAACCCAGCGCGGCGCGGTCGCCGCACTGATCGGCAACGGCATCCCGCCCGAGACGATGGACACGCTGGTTACGGGATTGCTGCGGATCAAGGCGACCCTGCTCGGCGCGGGCCGCTGCGGGGCCGCGACACATGACGAGACCGGCGCGGCAGATCACGGCACGATGGCCGGCGACGCGCCTTCCGAAAATACCACGGCAGACGCCGAACAGGAGATGGTTTGATGTCCCATACGAGTACAGCCACCGGCCCTGTGGCCCGCGAGGCCGAGACCCGCGAGGGGGCGACGCGGAGTCGCCGCTCGGGCCGGATGCTGCGGCCCTTGCTCATGATCGGCGGCGTGGCGGTGATCCTCGGCGCCATCCTTGTCTACTGGCTGGTGAGCGGTGGGACGGTGAGCGTGACCGACACCTATGTCCAGGCGGGCAAGGTGGCGCTGTCCACCGACGTGTCGGGCCTGGTGGAAACCATCGATGTTCACGATAACGAGGCGGTGACGAAGGGCCAGAAGCTGTTCACCCTCGATCCCTCGCGCTTCGAGGTGGCAATCGCGCAGGCGAAGGCCAATCTCGCCGAGGTCACCCAGCAGGTCGAGGCAACGCGGGCCGGGTACAGCGCCGAGATCGCCAAGATCCGCACCCAGCAATCGGTGGTCGATAATGACAGGCTGAACTTCAAGCGCTACGCCGCGCTGGTGCATACCGGCGGCGTGACGCGCACCGCCTATGACGATGCGAAATACAAGCTCCAGGGCGACGAGGCGACGCTGGATGCGATGACCGCGCAGGCGGGGGTCGATCTCGCGAAACTGTCGGGCAATCCGAAGATCAAGGTGGAAGACACGCCGCAATACAAGGCGGCGAAGGCAGCTTTGGCCACCGCCGAGCTGAACTACCGCCATTCCATCGTGCGCGCGCCCTTCGCCGGGGTGGTCACCGAGACCGACAAGTTGCGTCCGGGCATGTTCCTGCCGGCCGGCACCGCCGCCTTTGCCCTGGTCTCGAACACGGATGTATGGATCCGCTCGCAGCCGAAGGAGACCTCGCTGACCTGGGTGAAGCCGGGGGACAAGGTGAGCGTGCATGTCGATACCTATCCGGGCCGGACCTGGCAGGGCGTCGTCGCCAGCATCGCGCCGGCCAGCGGATCGAGCTTCTCGATCCTGCCGGCAGAGAATTCCTCGGGCAACTGGGTGAAAGTCGTGCAGCGCATTCCGCTGCGGGTGAACATTACCGGCGGGCCGAAGAACCTCGTGCTGCGCAACGGCATGACCGCCGAGATCACGATCCATACCGGGCATCAGAACCGGCTTGCGGACCTGTTCTGAGCCGGATTGACCGAGGAGCGCTGAACCATGGCAGGGCCGGCTGCGCACGAGGAGGAAATGCAGCTCAGCGGGCTGCCACGAGCGATCGTGACGATCGGCTGCATGATCGGCACGCTGATGCAGGCGCTGGACGCGACCATCGCCAACGTCTCGCTGCCCTACATGCAGGGCTCGCTCTCGGCCTCGTATGACGAGATCACCTGGGTTCTGACCTCCTACGTGATCGCCGCCGCGATCATGACCGCGCCGGTCGGCTGGCTCGCCGCGCAGTATGGGCGAAAGAACATCTTCCTGATCTCGCTGATCGGCTTCACCGTCAGCTCGATGATGTGCGGCGTTGCCACCTCGCTCGGCGAGATGGTACTGGACCGGCTGCTGCAGGGCATGTTCGGCGCAGCACTGGTGCCGCTCAGCCAGTCCACCATGCTGGACATCTACCCGGTCGAGAAGCGCGGCTCGGCAATGGCGATCTGGGGCGTCGGCGTGATGATCGGGCCGATCCTGGGGCCGACGCTGGGCGGCTATCTCACCTATTTCTATGACTGGCGCTACGTGTTCTTCGTCAACGTGCCGTTTGGCATCGCCGCCCTGCTGGCGCTCGGCGCCTTCATGCCGAAGCGGGCGAAGCGGCCGGCAAGCGGGCATTTCGACTGGACCGGCTTTGCCGTGCTGTCGCTCTTTCTCGGCTCGCTGCAGATCATGCTTGACCGCGGGCAGGAAAAGGACTGGTTCGGCTCGCCGGAAATCGTCACCTTCGCGGTGCTGGCTGTCATCGGGCTCTACCTCTTCATCGTCCACATGATGACGGCGAAGGCGCCGTTCATCCCGCGCGGCGTGTTCGCCGACCGCAACCTTAATGCCGGACTGATCACCATGTTCGCGGTCGGCTCGGTGCTGCTCTCCTCGGCAACATTGATGCCGCCCTTCCTGGAAAAGCTCGGCAACTACCCGGTGGAGACCGCAGGCCTCGTGATGGCGCCTCGCGGCATCGGCACGATGGGGGCGATGATGCTGGCCGGGCGGCTGGCCAACAAGATCGATCCGCGGGCGCTGATGGCGGCGGGCTTTGCGCTGCTCGTCATTTCCTTCTGGATGATGCAGCAATGGCTGCCATCATCGCCGCAGGGCTACATGATCGAAACGCTGATCGTGCAGGGAATGGGGCTCGGCTTCGTGTTCACGCCGCTTCAGGTGGTCGCCTTCTACACCCTACCGCAGGCGCTGCGCACACAGGGAACTTCGCTGCTCAGCCTGATGCGCAATATCGGCATGGCGGTCGGTATTTCCGTCACCGAGGCGGTGCAGGTGCAGATGGCGCAGGTGAACCACGCGACACTGGCCGACCACGTGACACCGTTCAGCCGCAACCTTCAGGTTGGGGGCGCGGTATCGCACATGCTCAATCCCCTCACCCATGCCGGCGCCGCGCTGCTCAACGCAACCCTTGACCAGCAGGCGCAGATCATCTCGTTCATCGACTCGTTCAAGTTCATGATGATCGTGAGCATTCCAACCATGTTCTGCCTGTTGCTGATGCGCCGCCCGCCGCGCGCCGCCATGGCCGGAACGGTGGAAAAGCCGGAAATGGCGGTCATGGAATAGAGCAGGTTCCGATCCATCCGGATCGGATGCCGTGCTCTATCTTGCTGGTCATTTCGTGCCGAACAGACGGTCCCCGGCGTCGCCAAGGCCAGGGCGGATATAGGCATGCTCGTCGAGCTGCCGGTCGATCGCCGCAGCAAAGATCGGGACATCGGGATGGGCGGCGCGCAGCGCGGCGATGCCTTCCGGGGCTGCGATCAGGCAGACGAACTTCATCGCCCCCGCTCCTGCCCGCTTCAGCCGTGCGAGGGCCGCCGCCGCCGAATGGCCGGTGGCGAGCATCGGGTCGACCACCACGGTCAGGCGCTGGTCCATGTCGTCCGGTACCTTGAAGTAATATTCGATCGGCTCGTGCGAGATCGGATCGCGATAGAGGCCGATATGGCCGATCCGCGCCGAGGGAACGAGATCGACCATGCCATCGAGAATGCCATTGCCGGCGCGCAGGATTGAAATGAAGCAGAGTTTCTTGCCGGAAACCTGCCGGGCCGTCATCGGTTCCAGCGGCGTTTCGATATGGACCGGCTCGGTCGGCAGATCGCGCAGCACCTCATAGCCCATCAGCAGGCTGATCTCGCGAACGAGCCGGCGAAAATCGCCGGTTGGCGTTGCCGCGGCGCGCAGCAGGGCCAGCTTGTGCGCGACCAGCGGATGGTCGATCACCATGACATCGTCAGGCTTGGCCTGCATCGCGGACTCCTGCCGCCCGGAGGTTCAGCGCCGGTGCGCGGCCGCCCGGGGCTTCGCGGCCGCCGCTTTCCTTACGGCGGTCGGCCTCGCTGGGGAAGCTTTCGCATCGGCTGGCTTCCCCTTGGCGACCTTCGCGACGCGCGCAGGCTTGGCGCCAGAGCGCGGCGAACGCACCTCCGGCACGATCTCACGGCCGGCGATGCGGGCCATCTCGGCGCGGAAATCACGCAGATACTGGGCGAGATCGAGATTCGCGACCGCATAGGCATGGGCGTTTTCGCCAAGGCGCGCGGCAAGATCGCGCTCCTCCAGCATACGCAGCACACTGTCCGCCACCGAATCGGGATCTAGATTCCCGGCAACGAGGCCGGTCTGCCCGTCATCGATGAATTCGGTGATGGTTCTGGTGTCGCCGCCGATGATGGGCGCGCCGATCGCCATCGCCTCGCGCAGGCTCCAGGACGCGACGAAGGGATACGACAGATACACGTGCGCATCCGACCGGCGGAGCAGCGCGACATGATCCTCGTAGGGAACGCGACCAAGGAAATGCACCCGCGACAGGTCGATCCGGTCGCCAAGTTCGTTCATCATGACGCTGCGCCAGGTGCCCTGCTGCGGCGGCGCGCCATAGCTGATCTCGTCACCGCCGACGAGGGAAACCACCACGTCCTTGCGGGCTTCGAGGATGCGCGGCAGGGCGCGCATGAAGGTATGATAGCCGCGATAGGGCTCGAGATTGCGGGCGACATAGGTGACGAGTTTCTGCCGTGGCGAGACGCTGAGCGGGCCGACCTTGAGCGTGCGGCGACGCTGCGCCGGATCGGGGCGGCAGATGTCGAGATCGACCCCCTCGCGCACGATGGACAACCGCCCCTGCATCCAGTCGGGGTAGGTGCTGCGCTGCCAGTCGGTCGGGGTCTGACCATGCTGGCCAAGGGCGAAGGCGAGGTGGTTCACCCCGTTTTTCGCCCGCACCATGCCGAAGCGCTCGGGCGGCATCGGGAATTCGGGATCGTAATTCACGTCGGTCCCGTCGATCCGGTAATAGAATTCGAAATAGCCAAGAATCGGTACGCCGGGAAAGACATCGCAGAGATTGAGCATCTCCCCCCAGCCGTGATGGCCGACGATGATGTCCGGCTGGAAGCCGAGGTTGCGGATCTGCATCGCCCCGGCATAGCCGGCCTCGGCGCGGCGCATCGCCATGTCGTATTCGCGGGCGGCGGGATGCACGATGTCCGGGCTTTGGGGCGGCAAAGCATAGGTGACCTTGCGCACGCCGGATATCTGATTCCGGTTCGGTTCGGTCATGAACACGATCTCGTGCCCGCCCTCGGCCAGGAGATCACGCACGATGTGCAGGTACTGGCCCGGAAAATTCTGGTGGACGAAAAGGAACTTCACGTCACTCCCCCAGTCAGCGGCGGGCGCGCGTGGCTGATTTCGCCGATTGTCGGGGCAGCAGGGTGATGCGCACGGCCTCGAGGGCTGACAGGCTCTCGGCCTCGCAGGTTTCATCGCTGCCGAGCGGACCGGCTTTGGAACCGTCAACGAAGCTGGCCTCGCATTTCAGGTCGAACTGCTTGGCTGCCTCGCCCTGCAGGCGCACGCGGAAGCCGAGCAGCGGCAGAGCCATGCCGCGGCTGCCGCAATACTGGCCAGCATCGACCCAGGGCGAGAGCCAGCCGCGGCCGAGCACCGCCTGATACGACAGATCGGCCGGATCGAATCCCTCGGGTGCCGCGATGGCGATGCCTTCGATCCAGGCGCCTGACCCCGCCTCGCCCAGCCAGTCGCCAAAGCGGGCGCCGACATCGCCGCGGGTCTGGATATGGGCGAGCAGATCCATGCGTTCCGGCGCGGCCGGCGTGGCAGGCTGGGAGGCGGCAGGCGCGGGAGCCGGCGCAGCGACGCCGCCGGCAAGGCGCAGAACCTGTAACCGGGGAGCGGAATCGGCCTGGCCGGCCTGCTGGTAGACCGTCACCATCACCTGGGCGGGGCCGCGCGACACACGGATGAGGGCAGCGTCACCCACGCCGGACAGCCAGCCATCCGGGCGAAAGGCGAGGATTTCGACGGTATCGGGTGCCTGCGGCGGCGGCGAAATCCGCACGCCCGGCAGTCCGCCGCGCTGCGCAGCGCCGGGACTGGCCTCGTTGACGAGACAGAACAGACCGGCATCCAGCGTCATCATATGCGCGGATACCTTGAGTTCCTCGATCCCCGCGGCACGCGCGCTGGTGGGGTCCGGGGCAGCCTGCTGCTGCGGCGCGGCTGGCGCGGCGGCGCGGGAAGGGGTTTTGCGGGCAGGCGCCAAAGGCTTGGACGGCTTGGACGGCTTGGACATTCTGGGTCTCTCCATGGTCAGAACGGTCGGAAAAGAGGCGATGGCAGCGCCGGGGCACCGATGGTCCGGGGCGGCGGCTGCCAGGTCAGGAGCACATCGTTGATCCGAGCCGGCGGAAGGCCGAGCGGCAACACGGCACCCCAGCCGGTGGCGCGGATCCGATCGGCCGGGGCACCGATATCGAACCCGATGACGTTCAGGCCGGCGCGCCAGAGCTCGCCCAGGGCGAAGCACCAGGTTTCCGGCCAGATCGAGGGAAGAAAGCCCAGCACGGCACCCGAACCGCGCAGCAGCGCCTGCGCTTCGCCCTCGCGATATGTTCCGGTGATACGCACCCGGCCGGTGGCGATCAGCGCGGTGTCGTCCTCGCTTGCCCCGGCGAGCAGGAAGGAGAGCGGCAGGTCGCGGGCAGCGGCGTCACGCGCGCAGTCGATCAGCAGGTCATACCCCTTGGGCGCGCCGATCCCCCCCGCGAGCGCGACCAGGCGGGGCACGCCACGGGGCGGCGGCGCCGGCGGCGGCAGGCCGGCATCGTCTTCCCATGGGCTTATAGTGATGGCGATCCCCGGGAAATGGCGGCGCAGCCGGGCAGCGGTATCGGCGGAAGGCACGATGATCTGCCGCGCGGTGGCGAACTCCCTGGCCGATCGGGCGCGCAGGGACGCGGGTGCGATCGGGTCGTTCAGATCGCTGCCCGCGGTGGCGACACAATCGGCACAGCCCGCAGCATCGGGCTCGCCGCAATAGCGGCGATGCGGGCCGACGAGATGAACCCGCTTGCAGAAGGGGGAGTAGTCGTGAACCACATGATCGGTCGGAACGCCGAGGCGCGTTGCGAGGGTGCGGATCGCCGGTGCATGCCCGAGCGTGTGGTGGAACTCGACGTGACGCACATCTTCCCGGCGGAGCAGGTCGACCAGCCCGGCCATTTCACGGCTGAGGTCGAACGTCAGGTTCGGATAGGCTGCGGAACTGCCATCGGCGAGGCGCGTGGGGCCGGTCTTGCTGATCGTGCCGTCAGGACCGACCAGGTCTGGGCTGAGCAGGATGGGCCGCAGCCCCGCCTCCCGCAGTGCGGCCACCCGAGCGTCGACGACACGGGCGATGCCGCCGCCATGATCATGGGTGACCAGCGCCACGGCGCCGCGTCCGCAACGCCCGGCGGCGAAGCGGGCGATATCGAGGCGCCGCCGCGCGCCGTGCAGCGGATCCGTCGTCTCATGTGCGGCGACCAGCGTGGCATAGCCAGGATGACGGCGCTCGAGCAGCGCGAGGTTACGGGCGCGCAGGCCCGCCGCACCTGGCCCGAAAGATACGCTGCCGCGATGCGCGACGAAAATTCCGGGCGCGCCGACATGACGCCATCCCCGGCGCGCCGCGCGGCGGCACCAGTCGTTCTCCTCGCCATAGCCCTGGGCGAAAAGCGTGGCGTCAAACCCGCCGACGGCATCCAGAGCGTCATGACGGATCGCCATGCAGAAACCGATAGCGGTGGGGATGTCGATCAGGGTGCGCCCATTGGTGCGGCGGCACAGCGCGTCGAACTCAACGGTCGCGGCTTCGTCGGGTACGGGATTGCCGCCCGTACGGGCCGGATAGCTCATGATCGTCGCCTCGTTCGAGAGCGGCGTGACGCTGGCGATATCGGGGGCGCGATACAGCGCGTCATGCAGTCGAGCTGGGGCGGATGGCGGCAGCAGGATGTCGGCGTTGAGCAGCAGGATGTCACAGCCGGCAGCAAGGCGCCGGGCAATGGCGATGCCGGCATTGGCGGCAGCGGGAAAACCGCGGTTGCGGCGGTGGCGCCGCAGCACGATGCGTCCGGCGGCGGCCTCCCTATCCAAAAGGCAAACAAGCGCGGGTTCGGGCGATGCGTCATCCACCACAACCAGCGGGCATCGCGGAGCTGCGCGTCGGAACGTGGCAATGGCGTCGGCCGTTGCCACGGCGTCACGATAGGCCGGCATTACGGCGCAGAGCGGAGCGCGGGGTGGCAGGACGGGAGCGCGCCGGCGAGCCCGGTCCGGCTTCAGGGCAGCGAGGGCTGCGGGATCGATCGGCGTGCCGGCCAGGACGCCGCCATACTCGGTCTCGATCGTGAAGGGCGGAACAAGGCCGGCAAGGCGGGCAGGGCCGATGCGAAAGCCATGGCGCTCCCCGAACGGCATGTGCTCCGAAGGGCCGAGGCGACGACCTGGCGTGACGGTGCGGCGGGCACCGTTCCGATCCACAAGGGTGAGGCGCGGCACCCGCCACGCCGCTGCGGGATAGGCAACCCAGCCCTTGATCCCCTGCCCCGCCGGCAATGCGACGCCTTCATGGCGGCAAATCGCGACGAGGTCCGGCGCGCCGAGAAGGCCAGCACCATCCGGACCTTCGCCGACGATCTGGCCTCCGGCGGCGCCGCGCCAGCCGGCACGGCCGGCGCCAAACGCAATGCCGCGGGCAAATGCTTCGAAACTGCCCCCGTCCTTGAGGACCGGCGGCACCTCATGACGGGACAGCAGGGCGGCCAGAGCGGCGGCAGCCTCCTCATGCGCGCCTTCGGCGTAACGAAGGCGGGCCAGGGCAATCCATGCATCGGCGTGATCGAAGCGCTCGGCGATCTCGGCGAGGGCGGTGGGGGCGGCAGAATCCCCGGTCGCGGCCAGAAGGAGGGCGCGCTCAAACCGCGGCCGTCCATCATCGGGCGCCAGGCGACAGACGCGATCGAGCCAGAATGCCGCGCCAGCGGCATCCCGCGCGGCAAGGGCGAGGCCAGCCCGGCGCCACGCGTCGACCGCCTCCGCATTGCGGCGGCGGCGTATATCCGCAAGGGGGGACTTAGCCGCCTGCGGCACGGACGGAAGCGGGGTCTGACCCGGCAGGCGTGGAGGCGTCGGAGGCGTCTGCAAGGGCTTCGAGGTCAGCGCGGGCATCCTCGATGCCCTGGGCGAGGGCACGGACCAGCCAGGCTTCGGCTTCTACCGGATCGGGCGGACCGGCCAACCCCTTGCGGAGCCAGCGGCCAAGCATCAGCTGCGCGATCGGATGGTCTGCCTCGGCGGCGCGGCGATACCAGTACAACGCCGCCGCGCGGTCGACCGGGATGTCATGCCCGCCGCCATGCAGTGCGCCGAGCGCGAACATCGCGCCGGAATGGCCGGCTTCGGCAATCCTCAGAAAAATGTCGCGCGCGCCCTCATGGTCGCGGGAAGTGCCGCGGGCATGCAGCTTCATTTCGGCCTGCTCGGCGAGAGCATCGACCATGCCGGTGTCAGCAGCGCGGCTGATCCACTCATAGGCCGCAACCGGATCGGCGGCGACACCCCTGCCCTGAAGCAGCATCACCCCGTACAGGTACTGGGCATTGACAATATTGTCGGCGGCACGGCGCAGCCACGTCATCCCCTTCGTGTCGTCGCGGGCGATTCCGACACCCTCGAGGAGACAGACCGCGTAGTTGAACGCGCCGATCGCGTCGCCGGAACTCGCGGCACGTTCGAACCATTCATGGATCGGCAGACCATCGACCGAGGCGTTGCGGACCTGCCGGCGCAGAACAAGACTCGCAAGATCGATCTGGGCATCGGTATCGCCGCCGCTGGCCGCGCGGGCGAGCCAGCGGGAAGCTTCATCGGCATCGCGCGCCACGCCGGCGCCGGTCAGGTAAAGCATGCCGAGGGCGCGTGCGGCGGTGCGGTGGCCGGCTTCGGCCGCGGCGTGGAACCAGATCGCGGCTTCGGCGTAGTTCGGCGGCAGATCTCCGCCGCGGGCGTAGAGGTCGCCGACGAGGGCGGCGGCTTCCGGATCGCCGGCAACGGCGGCCCGACGCAGCCAGGACTCCCCCTCGACAGGGTCCGGCGCGCAGCCCTGCCCGGACAGCAGCATCACACCCAGCTTCGCCTGCGCGTTGCGGATGCCGTGGATCGCCGCCTTGCGGTAGTGGGCCAGGGCGCGTGGCAGATCGGGCAGGATGCCGACCGCCTGCTCGTTGATGACACCGAGCAGGAAATGCGCGCTGGGCAGCCCCGCATCGGCGGCACGCTCGATCGGCCGGATCGCCTCGACCGTCTTTTCCGCCGTATCCGCGCGGTTCATCAGCAGCATGCCATAGCCGAGATGGCCGGATGGCCAGTCCTGCGCCGCGGATTTGCCATACCATTCGAGGGCGGCGTCCCGGTCGAGAATGCCATCGGGGCCGTTGGCCAGGATGAAGCCGAGGAGCGACTGGCCGTCGGCGGAGCCAGCCTCGGCCGCCTTGCGGGCCCAGACGAGTGCCGCCGGATAATCCGCAGCGGCGGTGTCCGTCGTCCAGTGATCGTCGGGGAACAGGCCGACGCCGGAAGCAGGCGCCGAAACGCCAATCAGATACAGGCTGGCAAGACGGCACATGCTCGGAACATGCCCGGCCTCGGCGGCGGCAAGAAACCAGCGCGCGGCCTCGCCGGGGTTGCGGGGAAACAGGGTGCCGGCGAGATAGGCGTGAGCCACCTCGTGCTGCGCCTCGACAAGGCCGGCAGCTGCGGCTGCGCTGAGGAGCCGCGCAGCTCGGACGCTCTGCCCGCCGGCAGCCAGCCGGCGCGCCCGCCGCAGCGCGCGGGCCGGCGAGCGGGACACAAGGTGGTCGATGAGCTTCATCGCCGCAACGGCCTCACGGTTCGCGCATGCTGTCGGTTGCGACGGGAAGCAGCTTGGTCAGGAAATATGACAGGACGGTGCGTTTGCCGGTCTTGATGTCGGCGGTGATCGGCATCCCGGGGGTCAGCCGCAAGCCAGACGGAACACCATGCAGCTTGAGCCGGTCGATCGAGATGCGGGCCTTGTAGTAGAGAACATGTGGCCGGTTGGGCAGAGGCGAGGTGCCTTCGGCGGGGAGCTGCTCGGGGCTGAAACTGTCCGCACTGACCGAACGCAGCGTACCAACGGCAGTGCCGTAGCGCAGATAATTGAAGGTGGCGAATTTCACCGTGACCGGATCGCCGACATGAACATGGCCGGATTCCGTGCCGCTGATATCGGCCTCGACTTCCAGCGGTGCATCCATCGGAACCAGGGTGATGAACTTTCCGCCGGATGGCAGCACGGAGCCGACCGAAACACCGGCGATGGTCAGCACCACCGCGGCGCGCGGCGCGCGCATCACCACCAGCTGGCTTTGCAGCCGGGCCTTCGCGAGGTCCTGCTGGGCAGCAATCAGTTTGCTCGACGTCTCGACGAGTTTCTGCTCGACATCGGCAGCCCATTTCTTCTCATACGCATCGCGCTCGGCCTGCTGGGCGGCGAGGTCACGCTCGCCGGCGGCCGCGGTGGCAACGGCGCCGGACAGCGAATTCGATACGGAAAGCCGGTCGTTCATCGCCAGCAGCGAGTTGAGCTTGCTGCCGACCTGCATGTGCTGGAGCTGGTTACGCATATGCTCGACATCGGTCGCGACGCCAACCTGCTGGCGATAGATGTGGGCCGCCTGCTCGTTCTTGGCGACGACCATGCGCAGCTCGGCGATCTTCTGGTTGAAATTCTCGATCGTGTAGGTGCGCTCGGCCTTGCGGCTCGCAAAGATCGCCGCCTGCAGCCGCTGGGGCGCGTCGGGATGCGCGGGGGCGTAGGTGGTGCCACTGGCTTCGGCGGCAAGGCGGTCGCGCTGGGCGGACAGCTGCACGACCTCCGCGTTGAGGGCCCGGAAATTCGCCCGGGCGAAGGTGGGGTTCAGCGTTGCAAGGATCTGCCCCTTGTGGACGATCTCGCCCTCATGGACATCGATCGACTGGACGATCGAGGTGCCGAAGGGTTGCAGCAGGATATTGGGGGAGGTGGAGACGAGTCGGCCGGGCGCCGCCACCACCTTGGGAATGCGGACCACGGCCGAAACCACCAGCATTGTTGCGACAAGCAGCGTGACAATGAGCATGGTCTGGCGCGCCACCGGCGTGACCGGCGAGGCAACGATTGCGGCCGTGGGCGACTGGAATTCCAGAAGCGGCATCGGCATGTCCGCCAGTGCGGCCGAATCGGCCAGAGCGAGATTGCCGCCGGCAGGCGGCCGGCGCTCACGCCCCTTGGGCGAGGGTCGGGGTTGGCGCATGGCGACCTCCTTCGGGATTCATGTGACGGTTTTGCTGCAGCCAGAGATGGCGGTAGATGTCGCAGCGCTCGATGAGGTCGCCATGCCGGCCGATATCGACAACCCGGCCGGCATCCATCACCAGGATCTTGTCGCAGTCGACCAGAGAGGCGAGGCGATGGGAGACGATCACCATCGTCCGGCCACGGGCGATGCGCAGCAGGTTGGCATTGATGAGCGCCTCGCTCTCGGGATCGAGCGCGCTGGTCGCCTCGTCGAGGATCAGCAGGCGTGGATCGGCGACGAGCGCGCGGGCCACCGCCAGGCGCTGCTTCTGCCCGCCTGAAAGGTTGGGAGACCCTTCTTCGACAAAGGTTTCGTAGCCCTGCGGCAGACGCTCGATGAATTCCTCGGCGCCGGCAAGGCGGGCGGCGCGGATCGCGTCCTCGAACGTGAGGCCGGGGCGGCCGGCAATGATATTGTCGCGCACCGAGCCGCGGAACAGGAAATTGTCTTGCAGGACAACACCGAAACTCTTGCGCAGGTGACGGAGATTGATCTCGCGCAGTTCGGTATTGTCGATCTTCACCGCCCCCTGATAGTCGCGGTTGATCCCCTGGAGCAGGCGGGTGATCGTGGATTTGCCTGAGCCGGAACGGCCGACGATGCCGAGCATGGTGCCCTCAGGCACCGCGAAACTGACTTTGTTCAGCGCCGGTGTCTTGGCACCTTCATAGGTGAACGTCACATCCTCGAACGCGATGGCGCCGCGAAAGGCGGGACGCAGGCCGGTGTTCATTGCGCGGCGTTCGGTCGGTCGGTTGAGCACCTCGCCGACGATGGCAAAGGCGGCGCGGGCTTCCTGCGCATCCTGCACAAGACGGGCGAAAGACACCAGCGGACCCGCAACGCGCCCGCCAAGGAGCATGAACCCGACTAGCGATCCGGCGGCGAGCGGGTTCTGCGAGGTGAGCGCGACATAGCCGCCCAGCAGCAGAACGCCGGTCGTGGCATAGCGGTCGAACGGCAGGGAAAGCACCTGCGGCCAGGCAGAGAGTTGCCCCATTCCCAGGTTCAGCCGGCTGGTGAGCGCGACGCGGCCATCCCAATCATCCGCGCGGACCTTTTCGAGCGCCAGCGATTTCACCGTCCGCACACCGTAGAGGCTCTCGACGAGAACCGCGCCCTTTGCGCTCTCGGCCTCGATGATGCGCCCGGTCAGGCGGGCGATCGCGGGGAGGAAGGCGGTGATGATGATGGCGATGATTGCCGAGGCGATCAAAACCGTCCAGGCGAGGAAGGCATTGAGGTAGAACAGGATCGGCAGGACCAGCGCGATCATGAATATGTTGATGAACGTCGTCAGCAGGCGGCCGGTGATGAAGTCGCGCACACGGTAGATCTGGGAAACCTTGTAGGCGATCTGACCCGCCTGGTTGCGCTCGAAGAATTCGATCGGGATTGTCATCAGCCGGTCGAAGATCATCAGGTTCAGCCGGGCATCGATCCTGGTCGAAAGCGTGACCAGCATCATCTGCCGGCCCCAGGTTAGCAGCGCTTCCCACAGGACGCTGACGCCGAAGATGATCGACATCAGCGCCAGCGTGTTCATCGCGTGGTATTCGATGACGCTGTTGAGCACGACCATGACGAGAAGCGCCGGAATGATCTGCAGGATCGTCAGGGTGATGGAACTCACTGCGATGTCGCGCAGGAGGCGCTTCTCGTGCCAGACCATCCGGAACAGCAGGGAAAAGTTGAAGACCGGATCAGCGTCTTCTTCGGCGCGCTCGCCACGGATCAGCAGCACCGCACCGTCCCAGATCTGAGCAAGCTGCAACTCGTCGATCGGGACCGGCGCCGCTCCCTGCGGGGCTCGAGGGTCACGCAGGAGGACAACGGCACGCTCGCGGTCGCTGGCGATCATCAGCGCGGCGCCGCCATCCTTCATCAGGAGGATTACAGGAGCGGTCGTGTCGGTCTTGAGGAGTTGGCGGAAACCGACCCGTATGGCCCGGGCCCAGAGCCCGGCTTCGCGCGCCCATTCGACAAGGGCGGGAGACCCGGGTGCGGCGGCGGGGTCCGCGTCCTTGCGCAGCAGTTCAGGGTCGAGATCGACCCCGTGAAAGCGCGCCGCCGCCCTGACCGCGAGGATACGGACGTGAGGAATCACGCCGCTCTGCGGCGCAGCGTCGATCGGCTCGCTGGTATCGTGCATCAGACAAGTTCTTTCCCCGTTGCGATGGATCTTTCGCCCGGGGCGTACGTGCCGGTCTGCTGCGCCGATAAAAGACGCCGCGGGGTGCAAAAAACGCACCCGGTTACGAAATAAAATATCCAATCAAACATCTAACGATTGTCTACCACAAAATCTGATCATTTGCCATAGATCGTTCTCTCCGGTGAACGGGTCTTGCGTTTCCGAACCGGCGGTGCTGGATCAGGGACCGACCTGCCAAGGAATCGCGCCGATGGATATCCGCCCCGCCACGCTGGAAGACCTGCCCGCCTGCCAGGCGATATACGCCCACCATGTGCTGGAAGGGACCGGCACGTTCGACGAGGTGCCGCCTGCGCTCGAAGCGGTGACAGCACGGCACCGCGAGATCACCGGCAGGGGGCGAAGCTGGGTGGTCGCCACGGATGCGACGGGCATTCTCGGATATGCCTATTTCGACCAGTATCGCGACCGCTCGGCCTATCGGTTCACGGCCGAGGACAGTGTCTACGTCCGCGAGGATGTCAGGGGCCAGGGCGTGGGCAAGGCGCTGGTGGCACGGTTGCTCGATGAAGCGCGCGAAGCAGGGTTCCGGCAGATGCTTGCAGTGATCGGAGATTCCGACAATGTCGGCTCGATCGGCGTGCATGCGAGTCTCGGCTTCCAGCGCGTCGGCACGCTCCGCGATGTGGGGTTCAAGTTCGGCCGCTGGATCGACGTGGTTCTGATGCAACGGCATCTCGTCGGTCCTGGCTAGAGCATCATCCGATCGGATGGAGCCATCTGATCGGATAAAGGTGCTCTGTTTATCAATAGGATAGAGCACGACACCCGATCCAATCTGATCGAATGTCGTGCTCCAGGATCAGTGATTGCTCCCGTGACGATCAGGTTGCGATCTTGAGGGATTCGATCGACTCCTCAAGCTCACTGAATGTCGGCATCAGGGGGTTCGGTACCATTTTCCGGCCAACCTCGACGCTGACCTGTGGCGCGTTGCCGTGCAGATGGGCAACCAGAACCGCGCGTATCACCTCGAGATAGCGAGCTTCCTCCTCGACCACGCCACGCAGCCGCGTGGAGAGCGGCCCAACCACGCCATAGGCCAGCAGCACACCCAGAAACGTGCCTGTCAGGGCATCGCCGATCATCTCGCCGAGCACGGCGGGTGGCTTGCTGATGTCGGCCATGGTCTTGATCACGCCGAGAACGGCGGCGACAATGCCAAGCGCGGGCAGGCCGTCCGCCATGTTCTGCAACGAATGCGCGCCGTGCAGTTCCTCGGCGAGGGTCTTGCGCAGTTCACGGGCCATCACGTCCTCGATCTGGTGCGGATCGTCAGCATTCATGCCAACCATCCGCAAATAATCGCAGATGATGCCTGTAGCTTCGTGATTTTTCAGGATCGTGGGGAAATGCTTGAAGACCGGACTTTCATCTGGACGCTCGATATGCGGCTCCAGCGCCATTGCGCCGCGTGTCGCCGCGAGGCGAACAAGGTAGAACAGCAGGCACAGCAGATCGGTATAGTCGTTCTTCTTGAAGGCGCTGCCGCGCAACACCTTCTTCAAGCCAACCAGCGTGTGTTTGATGTTGTGCATCGAGTTGCTGGCTACAAACGTGCCGATTGCAGCGCCGCCGATCGTGATGAGTTCGAAGGGCATCGACTTGAGCAGCGGGACGATGGCCCCGCCAGTTACGATGAAGACTCCAAACACACAGACGAGCAGGAACGCAACGCCTCCCAGAGTGAGCATAAATCACCGAAATTCCAGAATATTGCTTCTCCGGTCGGGTCATGGCGCCGCGGCACCAGCTGTTTTGACCCCTTGAGGCAGTGCCGGACGCACCACCAGTATCCCCACCCGCCGATTGGCAGCCGCCATAGGGTCGGATGAGATGAGCAGCTTATGGTCGGCATAGCCGCTCACGCGCGCGATCAGCCGCTTCGGAAAACCGGCCTTGACGAGAACCTGCCGCGTCGCGTTGGCACGCTCGACAGAGAGATCCCAGTTGTCTTTCGGACCGGCAACGTACGGTCTCGCATCGGTATAGCCGGCGATGCGGATGTTATCGCCAAGGCCACTCAGGATCGGTGCGATCTTGGTGAGCAGTCGAAGTGTCATGGGGTTGGGTTGAGACGAACCCAACGCGAACATCGGCCGCTTGTGCGCGTCCATGATCTGGATGCGCAGGCCTTCCGGCGTGACGGTGACGCTGATCTGTTTGGACAGCGAGGCAAGATTGGGATCCTGCGCCACAATATTCTTGATCTCGGTGCCGGCGATTTTCAGCTTGGCGATCCCGAGATTGCCGGGCGCAACCCCGCCGAACGCGCCCTGCATGGCAGAGCCGGCCGAGCCGGCCGGCTGCGGCTTCTGCAAGACAGTTGCGGGAGGGGACGTGGATGACGATGCCGCGCTGTCGGCTCGGGGCTGATGGCCGGAACCCGGCGAGGTATTCACCATGTCTTTCCCGGTCGGATGATCGGGACGGATTTGACGGCCCTGCGGGGTGTGCGGCACCCGATAGGAGACTGGATTGTGCCCGACGGTCACACGCACCGCACCGAGATCGGATGCGAGCGACCCCTTGTCGAACGGAGTCTTGCCGCCAAAGGGCTTGCCCTCGCCGGAAGCACCGCGATTGAGCACGTTGGCCTGGCTGAAATAGTCGGCAAGGCCAATGCGCTGCGCCTTGGTGGTGGCGCTGATCAGCCACATCAGCAGGAAGAATGCCATCATGGCCGTCACGAAGTCGGCATACGCGATCTTCCAGGCCCCGCCGTGATGGCCGGCCTCAATGATCTCTTCGCGACGGATGACCAGGTTGACCGCCTGATCGCCACCCTTGCCGCCTTTCTTCTTGCGCTGCGCCATGAACTCCAAGCTGCCTTTCGGAGCCGGAGTATCGGGGGTAGGGGTTAAAAAAGCCTGAATCAGACCGTCAGGAGGTGACTCCAAGGACGCGGGTCAGAAGTTCCGGATCGGCGTTTCCGCCCGACAGCACAACACCGACCGACAATCCCTCGAGCGGCAGCGCCTCGGATAACACCGCCGCCAGCGCCACGGCGCCGCCGGGCTCGACCACCAGCTTGAGATGGCGCAGCGCGAAGCTCATGGCGGAAAGCACTTGCGACTCGCTGACCGCGAGGGCACCGGCAAGGCGCGGCGCGTTGAGCTCGAATGTCAGTTCGCCGGGGGTCATCGCCATCAGCGCGTCGCAGAGCGCGGAGCCCGTGCCATCATTCGCAAGCCGCACGCCGGCGGCGAGCGAACGGCCGGTATCGTCCCACCCCTCGGGCTCGACGGCAATCAGCCGGGTCTCAGGCGAGGCGTGTTCGAGAGCGAGGGCGCAGCCGGCAGTCAGGCCGCCGCCGCCGGTGCAGACGAAGACGAGATCGAGCGCAGCACCCGCCGCCCGCGCATCCTCCACCAGTTCGAGCGCGAGCGTGCCCTGCCCCGCGATCACGTCAGGATGGTCGAAAGGCGGGATCAGCGCGGCACCGGTGCGCGCGGCGATCGTGGCGGAGATTGCGACGCGGTCTTCGGTGCGGCGGTCGTACTGGACGATTTCGGCGCCCCAGGCGGCGGTCGACTCGCGCTTGATGGCAGGCGCGTCGCGCGGCATCACGATCGTCGCCGGAATTCCGAGAGCCGCCGCAGCGCAAGCCACCGCCTGGCCATGATTGCCCGAGGAATAGGCGACGACGCCTGCTTCACGCGCCGCGGGGGCAAGCCTCAGGATGGCGTTTGTCGCGCCGCGCAGCTTGAAGCTGCCGGTGCGCTGCAGCGGTTCGGCCTTGATGAAGACCTCCGCGTCGGTCCGGTCGTCGAGCGCGGGAGAGCGCAGCGTCGGGGTACGGACGATATGCGGGGCGATCAGGGCGCGGGCGGCGAGAACATCCTCGGCGGTGGGCTGGCGGGTCATTGCTTGGGCCTCATGAGTGCGGCGGGGGCGGGGGCGAGCCGGGCGGTGGACAGGACGTAGGATTCGATCGCGATGCCGGCGCGGCGGCGGGCGACGTGGCCCGCGGGAACGGCGGCGGCGACCTCGCTTGCGGCGAAGCCAGCGAGCCAGGACGGTTGGACCAGCAGGACCCGCGTGCCGGGCGCGGCCGGCGGGGCGGCGAAGAACCGCCAGCGCGGGCCAAGTCCGACCACGGTGAAGCGGGGCGGCAGGTCGTGCGCGAGTTCGGACAGGGTGCTGTAGTCGGTGCTCGCGATCACGGTGAGATGGCGCGACGCGGCGGCGCGGGCAACATCGCGCGCCAGCGCCTTCCAGCCGGCGAGGCGGATCGCGGTCGGGTCGCGGTGCGGGGGCAGCGGAAATGGTGCGGCGGCGGCCTGGAGCCAGACGATCGCGGCCAGCAGGAAACCAAATGCCGCGGCGGCGCGCAGCCAGGCGCGGCCGATGCGCGGGGCGATGGCGCCGGCGGCAAGCGCGGCTCCCGGGTAGAGAATGGCGGGCCAGTTCGCCTGCACCGGGCCGGAGAGCGTGTGCTCGACGAACACGGCGGCAGGCACCAGCACCGCAAGCAGGACGAGGCGGGCGGCAGCGGAGCGGTCGCGCCGCAACGACCAGACACCCCACGCCATCAGGCCAAGGACGAGCGGAGTGGCAAGGCCCATCTGCCCGCCGACCAGCCCGAGCAGGTGGCCGGGCATACCGGCAAGATCGAGATGCGCGGAGCGGCCGCCCTGCTTGGCGAAGCTCGCCCAGCCATGCGCCGCGTTCCACATGACGACGGGCAGCATCGCCAGCAGGCCCATCAGCAGCCCGAGCCAGGGCAGCTTCCGGCGCAGCCCCGCCCTGCCCTCGCTGGTGACGAGCACGAACAGGCCGATGGCAACGAAGATCAGGGCAGCGGTGTATTTGGCCTCGAAGCCGAGCCCGGCGGCGAGGCCGGCGGCGAGGACCCAGCGATCGTCGCCGGTGGCGAGCCAGCGCGCCATCGCCCAGAGCGAAGCCGTCCAGAACAGCAGGAGCGGCGTGTCCGGCGTGGTGATGATGGCGCCTGCGTTCAGCACCAGGGTGGCGTTGAGCAGGAGCGCGGCGGTGAGACCGGCACGGCGGTTGGGAAAGAGATCCTCACCGGCCCGCCAGATCAGCAGCGTGCCGATGGCGGCGGAGAGCGGCGAGAGCAGGCGAATGCCGAGCGCGCCGTTGCCAGCAATCAACGTGCCCGCCCGGATCCAGAGCGCGATCAGCGGCGCGTCGTCATAATAGCCGGTGGCGAGGTGCTTCGACCACAGCCAGTAATAGGTCTCGTCCGGCGAGAGCGGAATGAGGCCGGCGAGAACAAGGCGAAGGAAAGTGAGGCCGCCCAGGGCCGCCAGCCAGGCCCGGCGGCTCATCGCCCGGACCGGTCCGGCACGCTCATCGCACGCATCGACCTGGCGCGCTCATCGCACGCATGATTTGTGCGCGCTCATCGCACGCGCCACACCAGCGTGGCGGAGACCGCGTAGTTCCAGACCACGCCGATCGCCGAGCCGGCGGCGCTGGCGGCGAGGCCGTTCGCATCGGCGCCACGATAGAGCGCGCCGGCGATGCCGATATTGGCAATCGCGCCAAGGCCGCAGACCAGCATGAAAAGCACGAGCCCCTGCCAGTAGCGCGCCCCGCGCAGCTTCATCGTGCGGTAGGTCAGGCGATTGTTCATCTCGAAATTGGCGACCATCGCGACGATGGTGCCGAGCGTCTGCGCCGGGCCGAAATCGAGCCCGGCGGCGCGGCTCGCCTGCATCGCGGCAAGATTCACGAAAATGCCGAACAGCCCGACCAGCGCGAAGGCGATGAAGCGCAACGGCACCACGCCCCCCAGCGCGCGGTCGACGAACTGGCCGGCGAACTGGACCATCACCAGGATGTCGAGCTTGCTCTCGCCGGCGGCGCGGGGGCGGAAGCGATAGGGAAGTTCGGCAACTTTCAGCGGTACCGGCGCGGAAAGCAGCAGATCAAGCAGGATCTTGAAACCCTGCCCGTTCAGCCGATGCGCCAGATCCTCGAACAGCGCCTGGCGGAGCAGGAAGAAGCCGCTCATCGGGTCGGAGATCGCCACACCGGCGAGTTTCTGGGCAAGGCCGATTCCGGCGCCGGAGAGGCGCTGGCGCAGCGGCGAGGCGAGGCCGGCGGCGTCGCCGCCGCCGACATGGCGGCTGCCCACCGCGATATCCGCCCCTGCGCGCACCGCGTCGAGCATGGCGGGGAGGATGGTCTCGTCGTGTTGCAGGTCACCGTCGATTACCGCGACGAAGGTCGCGGAACTCGACAGCGCCCCCTCGATCACGGCCGAGGACAGGCCACGCCGGCCGATGCGGCGGATGCAGCGCACCCGGGTATCGGTGCGGGCGAGCGCGCGTGCCGCAGCGGCCGTGCCATCGGGGCTGTCGTCATCGACAAAGATCACCTCCCAGTCGATGCCGGCGAGTGCGGCATCGAGGGCGGCGACCATGGGCGCGACATTCGGCTCCTCACGGTAGCAGGGGACGACGACGCTCAGCGTCGGGCCGCAGCGTGGCGTCACGCGGAAAGGCTCAGCCGCCGAGCGACTCCAGCACCGCCTCGGCACGGCTGACGTCGAAGCCGCCGGGCTGCTCGATGGCGAGATGCGTCACCACGCCATCCTTGGCGACAAGCGCATAGCGCTGGCTGCGCACGCCGAGGCCGCGGGCAATGAGGTCAAGTTCGAGGCCGATGGCGCGGGTGAAGGCACCGGAGCCGTCGGCGAGGAAGGTGATCTTCCCGGCGGCTTTCTGGTCCTCGGCCCAGGCGGACATCACGAACACGTCGTTCACCGCGATGCAGACGATTTCATCGACGCCCTTTGCCTTCAGCGCATCGTGATGCTCGAGGAAGCCGGGCACATGCTTCGCGCTGCAGGTGGGGGTGAAGGCGCCAGGAACGGCGAAGAGCGCCACCGTCTTGCCGGCGAACAGCTCGCCGGTGTCGATCTCCTGCGGCCCCTCGGCGCCGGGGG
The DNA here is from genome assembly GCF_905116885.1 of Acidiphilium sp. C61. Classification (NCBI taxonomy): domain Bacteria; kingdom Pseudomonadati; phylum Pseudomonadota; class Alphaproteobacteria; order Acetobacterales; family Acidocellaceae; genus Acidiphilium; species Acidiphilium sp. C61. Next base: position 1,251,586 of record NZ_CAJHNI010000005.1, read on the forward strand.
TCATCAGCTTCATGGCCGGGAGCTTGTCGCCCACCTTGATCATCGAGTTTCTCCTGAGTTGGATACCCTGTTCGAGCCGACTGGTAGCCGAAGCCGGGGCCCGCGTGAAGGCGGGGGGGCTCAGGCGTAACGTTCCTCGGCCCAGGGGTCGGCATTGTTGTTGTAGCCACGGGTTTCCCAGAAGCCCTTGCGGTCGGCCACGGCGAAGGTGATGCGGCGGACCCATTTGGCGGATTTCCAGAGATAATAGCGCGGCACCAGCACCCGCACCGGCCCGCCATGCTGGCGGGTCAGCGGCTTTCCCTCCCAGCTGTGCACCAGGTAGCAATCCTCGGCCGCGAACTGGTCGAGGCGGAGATTGGTCGTGTAGTCGTCATAGGATTCGAAGAGAACGTGGGTCGCCTCCGGGTGCGGCTGCACGAGGTCGAGAACGGTGGCGATCGACACGCCGCGCCAGTGATTGTCGTAGCGCGACCAGGTGGTGACGCAATGCATGTCCGACACGCTGTCCTGCTGCGGCAGCGCCATGAACCCGTCCCAGTCGAGGGCGACCGGGTTGGCGACGGCGCCGTCGATGGCGAGGCGGAAGGCGGATTTCGGCACTTCGGGCTGGACGCCGAGATCGAGCACCGGCCAGTCGGTGACGAGGCGCTGGCCGGGCGGAAGGCGCTGCGCCGGCGGCGCGGTGGTGCCGGTCAGGCCCCGCCCCTCACGCGACCAGTCCTGCTTGCGGCCGATCAGCTTGTCGCGGATCTGGCCGATCAGGCTGATGTCCGATCCGTCTTTGCCTTGCTTGTCCGCCTCGTCCATCGCCGTTCTCCTTCCGGGGTGGGGGATGATAGAGGGGGAACGGGCGCGCGGTCCAGCGCGCGATGAGGTCAGCGGTTCTTGAGGATGCGGGCCTTGTCGCGTTCCCAGTCGCGCTTGGCGATGGCCTGGCGCTTGTCATGCTGCTTGCGGCCCTCGGCGATGCCGAGCGTGACCTTGGCGAGCCCGCGCGGGTTGAAATGCACGTCGAGTGGGACGACGGTCGACCCCTGCCGGGCGATGGCGCCGAGCAGCTGGTCGATCTGCTTGCGCTTGAGCAGCAGCTTGCGCGGGCCCTTGGTGTCGAAGCGGGAGAGCACGCCGCCCTGATATTCGGGGATATACATGTTGAAGAGATACATCTCGCCATCGCGCTCGCCGGCAAACGCCTCCGTGAGCGTGGCACGGCCCATGCGCAGCGACTTCACCTCGGCGCCGCGCAGCACAAGTCCCGCCTCGACCGTATCCTTGATCGTGTAGTTGAAGCGGGCCTTGCGGTTCTGTGCGGCGATCCCGTGGGAGATCAGCCCGGATTTCCGGGGCTCGGCCATCAGGCGATCAGCCCGAGCCCGGTCATCGCGGCCCGCATCTGCGCCTTCGTCGCCTCGGCCAGCGGGGCGAGCGGCAGGCGGCAGAATTCCGAGCCGAAGCCGAGCAGCGAGGCGGCATATTTCGCCGGGGCGGGATTGCTCTCGGCGAACATCGCATCGTGCAGCGGCAGCAGGCGGGACTGGATCGCCATCGCCGCCTTCAGGTCGCCGGCCCGCCACGCCGCCTGCATCTCGGCGCAGAGGCGCGGGGCGATGTTGGCGGTCACCGAAATACAGCCGACCCCGCCAGAGGCGAGGAAGGCGAGTGCGGTGTGATCCTCGCCCGAGAGCTGGCAGAACGACGCGCCACAGGCGGCGGCGGTATGCAGCGGCCGGGTGAGGCTCGCGGTCGCGTCCTTCACGCCGACGATGTTGGGGTGCCGGGCGAGGCGCGCCATCGTCGCCACGCTCATGTCGATCACCGAGCGGGGCGGGATATTGTAGATGATCAGCGGAATGCCGATCGCATCGGCAACCGCGGTGAAGTGGCGGAACAGCCCGTCCTGCGTCGGCTTGTTGTAATACGGGGTGACGACGAGAACGCCATCGGCGCCGACGGATTCGGCGTGCTTCGCCAGGCCGATCGCCTCGCGCGTGGCGTTCGAGCCGGCGCCAGCGATCACCGGAACGCGTTTCCTCGCCACCTCGATGGTAATTTCGACCACACGCTTGTGCTCGTCATGGCTGAGCGTGGGAGATTCGCCGGTGGTGCCGACCGGGACGAGGCCATTGGTGCCCTCGGCGATCTGCCATTCGATGAAACGTTCGAGCGCTGCCTCGTCGATGCGACCGTCTTCGTGCATCGGGGTAACCAGCGCGACCAGTGAGCCGTGAAACATTGTAATCTCCGTGAGTGGACGTAACCTATTCGCAGCATTCGGCGGCGACAAGGTATGGGAGCGCGGGAGCAGTCCTGCTATTGATTCGGGCATGATCCGGATGCTGCTGCTGACGTCACTGCTCGCTCTCGGCGCCGCACCCGCGCCGCTGGGCGCGATCGCCATCGCCGCCCCGCTGCAGCCCGACCCCGCCCTCGCCCGGATCATGAACGACATCCGCGCCAATCACTGGACCGAGGCCGAAACCCTCGCCGCCGCGGAGCCGGACCGGCTGGTGGCGCGGCTGGTGACCTTCTACCGGCTGCTCGACCCCGGGGCGGCGAACGAGACCGAGATCGCCGCGTTCATGGCGAAATATCCGGACTGGCCGGAGCAGGGGATCCTTGCCCGCCGATGGAATGAGGCGCTGGCCGCCGACCCGGACGACGCCACGGTGCGGCGCGAATGCAGCACCCGGCTACCCGAAACCGCCGCCGCCAATGCGCGCTGCGCCGCAGCCATCGACAAGGTGGCCCCGCGCGAGGCGGCCCGCTTCGCCCGGCGCGCCTGGATCGAGGGCTTCGACAGCCCGGCCAGTGCGGCGATTTTCGAGGCCAAATACGGCGCGCTGCTGACGCCGGAGACGAACTGGGCGCGATTCTCACGCCTCGCCATCGCTGGAAAACTGAACATGGCGACCATGCTGCTCGGCCAGTTGCCGGCCGGCAAGCTAGCCACCGCCCATGCCTTCATCGCGTTCGCACATGGCGCCACGCGGGCACAGCCGGCGGTAGCGGCGCTGACCACGACCGAGCGGGCGACGCCGTTCCTGTTCTTTGCCGAACTCGCCGCCGCGCCCGACCAGGCCGCGCGGCTCGCGCTGTGGCAGGCGCTGGGCGCGGATGCGGCAAAGCAGGCGACGGGGCTGGCGCGTGCGCTGCTCTGGCGGCGACGGGAGAGTTTCGCGCGCGACCTGCTCGCTGCCGGCGATGCGAAGGACGCCTATGCGCTGGTCGCCGCCGGGCAGCCGCCGGGCGAGGATTCACGGGCCAGCCGCGATTTCCTCGCCGGGTTCATTGCCCTGCGCATGCTGCACGACCCGGCCGAGGCGCGGCCCTGGTTCGTCAAGTTGCAGGGGCTCTCAACCGCGGTGATCACCCGTGCCCGTGCCTTCTACTGGCTGGCGCAGACCGAGAGCGGCCGGACGGCGCGGGCCGACCTGCTGCGCGCCGCCGCCTATCCGGATACGTTCTATGGCCAGTTGGCGGCGCTTCAGGCGGGCGAAACGCCGACGCAGTTGGCGGCACGACTGCGCGTCCTCGGCGAGCCGCGGCTGACGGCGGGACAGGCCTCCGCCTTCGCCGCCCGCGAATTGCCGCAAGCAGCGGTCCTGCTCGCCGAAATGGGCGCGCCGCGCCGGGCCCGCGCCTTCCTGCTGCGCATGGCCGAACTCAGCCCGGGGCTTGTCGACCGCTATCTCGACGCCCGGCTCGCCGACGGGATCGGCCAGGTTTCGGCCTCGGTCATGGTGGCGCGGATGGCAGGAACAGCGGGAGACATGCTGGTGCGTATCGGCTGGCCGATCCCGCCGGGGCTGCTGCCGGCACGCGGCCAGCCGCGCATCGAGCCCACCGCGGCAACCGTTCCGCCGCCCCCGCCGCCGCCGCCGCGCAGCGCGATCCTGTCGCTGATCCGCCAGGAAAGCAGTTTCGATCCCCGCGTGGTCAGCCCCTCCGGCGCCGCAGGGCTGATGCAGCTGATGCCGGGAACGGCACGGCAGGTGGCGCAGCGCTCCGGTCTCGCCCTGCCGCCGGGCGCGCTGCTCGATGATCCGTCGCGGAACATTGCGCTCGGTTCCGCCTATTTTGCCCATCTGCTCCAGCGCTTCGGCGATTGCCTGCCGCTCGCGATCGCAGCCTATAATGGCGGGCCCGGCAACGTGACGAAATGGATCGCCGCCAATGGCGATCCGCGCATGCCGAAGGCGGAAGGCGGGGTCGACCTCGTGACCTGGATCGAGGAGATCCCGTTCGGGGAGACGCGCAACTATGTGGAACGGGTGACGGAGGGGATCGTGATCTATCGCGCGCTGGAGGGAGAGCCGGCGACCGACCCGGTGGTACGGTGGACCGCGTCGCGGTGAGCGCCACGACTGTGCTGGGCCGTGCGCTGGCCTCGGGCCTCGGCGTCGGCTTCGTGCCGCGCGCGCCGGGCACCGCCGGCGCGCTGCTCGGCCTGCTCCTTGGCTGCGTGCTCTACAGCCACGGCATCGGCGCGCTCGCCGGCGGGATCGTGGTGTCCAGCGCCGCGGGGCTGATTGCGATCCCCGGAACCGGCATGGCGCGGCGCGATCCCGGCTGGATCGTGATCGACGAGATCGCAGGCCAGATGATCGCCCTGCTCGGCCTGCCCTGGCTGACTGGCTCGGGCGTGCTGCTCGCCTTCCTGCTGTTTCGGCTCTTCGATATCCGCAAGCCCTGGCCGATCAGCCTCGCCGATGCCCGGCACGACGCGCTCGGGATCATGGCTGATGACTGGATCGCCGGAGCCTTCGCGGCGATCGTGCTCGTGATCCTGCGCTTCATCTGGCCGGGAACGGGGCTGTGAACCAGAAAGCGGCGCTGGTGATCGAGCGCGCGAAGCAGGCGCAACGCACGGTCGCGACGGCGGAAAGCTGCACGGGTGGGATGATCGCCGCGGCATTGACCGACATTGCCGGCGCTTCCGCCGTGTTCGGCTACGGCTTCGTCAGCTACGCGAACGAGGCAAAAGCGACAATGCTCGGCGTCTCCCCCGCGCTGATCGCGCGGGATGGAGCGGTGAGCGAGACGGTGGCGCGGGCAATGGCCGAAGGTGCGCTGGCCCGCGCGACGGCTGACCTTGCGGTGGCGGTGACCGGCATTGCCGGGCCGGAGGGCGGGACGGTGGAAAAGCCGGTCGGCACGGTCTGGTTCGGCGTTGCGCGCAAGGATGGCGTGACGCTGGCCGAACGGCGCGTCTTCGCCGGCAACCGGGCCGCGGTGCGGCGGGCGACAGTCGACCACGCGCTCGACCTGCTGGCCGCTTCGTTGGGATGAAGCCGTCCAGTTAACCCTTGCTTAATCAACTCATCCCATATTTGGACAATTCCGCTGCGTGAGGCGGTGGTTATCGTTATTGGCAGGGTATGGATGCGGCCATCCAGGCAGGCCGGGTTCACGACATCGTACGGAGACTGAAACGGGATGTCGAAAGCCGACACCGTGGTAAACGGGTTGCGGCAGGATCGGGATCGGTATGCGCTGCTGGCATTCTGCTGGGGCGACCTGCTTCTGACGCTCGACCGCGATCTGCGGATCGAGACCATGTCCGGCGCGAGCGAGGCGCTGACCGGCCGAACCGTAGCGTCCTGGACCAACCGGCCATTGGACAATCTGATCGACCGGGCAGATCGCGGGCGGATCGCCGGCATGCTCGAAGCGCTGACGCCGACGCGCCGGGCAATGGCCGGAACCGTCCGCCTCGACGGTCCCCGCGGCATGGGCACCCGGGTCAGCGTCGCGGCGCACCGGCTCGAGAGCGGCAGCGACCGGATCTACGTCGCCATGCGCAGGCTGCCGGAGGATGCGCCCGAGACCGCACCTCCGCCGGATGCGGTCGAGGAGGCGCGGCATCTTGCCGGTCGTCTCGCCGCGGCGGGGTCCAGCGGCGCCGAGATGACCTTGCTGGCGATCCCGCCGATGGGCGGCGCGACTGATCCCGACAGCAAGCGCCTCGGTGACACGCTGGACAACCTGCTCAAGGCCCATTCGCTCGGCGGCGATACCGCGACGCGGCTGCACAGCGGTCATTATTCGGTGTTGCACGAGGCGGGACAGAATTTCAGCGCGTTGGTCGGCCGGATCGAGGCCATGATCCACGCGGCCGACCCAGCCGCGCCGCGCGTGGAAGCCGTGACCCTGCCGATGCGCGAAGCGAGCATGAGCGAGGACGATCTGGCGCGCGGGCTGGTCTATGCCATGCACCGTTTCGGCGAGGGCCAGGGCATGACGCTGCAGGAGGCGGGAGAGCGCCTGCGCACGACGCTGAGCGATGCGATGGGAGCGGTGACGCGGCTGCGTCGGGCGATCGATAACGGAGCCTTCGACCTCGTCTTCCAGCCGATCGTCAACATCGCGGATGGCTCCGTCCACCACTACGAAGTGCTGACCCGCTTCGAGCACGCCGGCACGACATCGCCCTTCGAGACGATCCTGCTGGCCGAGGAGACGGGGCTGATCGCCGATTTCGACCTGGCCATGGCGCGCAAGGCGGTGGGGTGGCTCGCCGCCCGGCCGTTGAACGAATCGCAGGTGAATATCGCGATCAACATCTCCGGCCGTTCGATCGTCGACCCTGCCTATTCCAGCGGGCTGCACCGGCTGCTCGACGAAAACGGATGGCTGGGCCGTCGCCTTTCATTCGAGATTACCGAAAGTGCCCAGATCGCCGATCTCGATTCCGCCAACGGCTTCATTCAGGGGCTGCGCAACCGCGGCTTCGCGGTGATGCTCGACGATTTCGGCGCCGGCGCCTCGTCATTCCGGTATCTCTCGGTGCTGGAGGTCGATGCGGTGAAGTTCGACGGCGATGCGATCCGCCACGCGCAGCGGGCGCAGAAGGGCCGCGCCTTTCTCTCGGCGCTGACCGAATTGTGCCGCCGGATGGGGATCAGCACCATCGCGGAAATGATCGAGACGCCGGAGGCACGGGATTTCGTGCGGGAGTGCGGCTGCCACTATGCGCAGGGATATCTTTATGGCGCACCGGCACCGGATATCAGCCGCTTCGCGCGCCTGCCCAAAGCGGGGCTGCCGGTCGCACTTCGGCTCGGCTGAACCTCGTCCGGCGGGTCAGAGCACGTTCCGATCCATCAGGATCGGATGTCGTGCTCTGTTTTTTTGATAAATATAGCATCTTTATCCGATCAGATGATCCCATCTGATCGGATAAAGATGCTCTAGAACAGCGCGGCCCCGAGGGCGGCGGCGGCAGCGAGCAGAACCAGCGGATGCAACCGGACGCGAAGCGAAACAAGCATGACCGCGAGCGTGATCGCCCAGGCTCGCAGACCATGATCGGCCGCGCGGACGACGACGAGGGCGGCGGCGAGGATCAGCCCCCCCGAAACCGGCGTGATCGCCGCCTGCAGAACCAGCCGCCAGCGCGCGGCGCGGAACCGTTCCCACACCCCGGCGACCACAACCGTCAGCACGCTCGAAGGACCGATCATGCCGAGCGTGGCAACCAGCGCGCCGGCAATCCCTGCCACATGCAGGCCGATCAGCGTCGCGATCAGCATGTTCGGGCCGGGGCTGGTCTGGGCGAGGCCGAACAGGGCGGCGAATTGTGGCGCGCTCATCCAGTGATGGGCGACAACGGCGCGCGCCATCGCCGGCAAGGTGCTGGCAACCCCGCCGATCGCGATCAGCGACAGGCCGGCGAACAGGCCGAGCAGGACAAGCAGGATCATCGATGCTGCCGCCACGCGACGAACACGGACAGCGGTGTTACGACGACGATGACCGCCGGCAGCGGCAGGTGCAGAACGCCGAACAGGGCAAAGGCAAGGCCAACAACGGCAGCGCGCGCGGGAAGGCGCGCGGCAGGCCAGGCGATGCGCAGCGCGGCCGCCGCGAACAGGCCCGCAGCACCGGCGGCAAGTCCCTGCAACGCGTGATGAACCGGCGGGATCGAGCCGATCCGCTCATAGACGGTGCCGAGCGCGATCACGATGGCGACCGGCGCGGCAAGCAATCCGACAATGGCGACCATCGCGCCGGCGAAGCCACGCTGCCGGGCGCCGAAGGCGGCGGCGAGATTCACCACGTTGGGGCCGGGCAGGAACTGGCACAGGCTGAACAGATCCGAGAATTCCGCCGCGGTGAGCCACCCGCGGCGCTCGACCATGATGCGCCGGGCAAACGGCAGCACGCCGCCGAAGCCGGACAGCCCGGCGACGAAGAAGCCGGAGAACAGCGCGGCGAGGCTGGGACGGGGCGATTCGGCGGTCATTGAAATCACTATGCCCCGGCGCCGATGATCGACAAACCTGACCCGCTCGGGCAGGGTAGCGGCATGAACGATGACGACGGCGATCGCGCCGCACAACCGGGCGGGGAACTCGCGCTGCGCGCCGGTCCGGCGCGGCCCAATCCGCCACTGCCGATCGCATTGATGATCCTGCTCCTTGGCCTCGCCGCCCCCTTCGTGTTCGTGCGGACGGCGCAGCCAAGCCCGTTCCTGACCATGATGGCGCTGCTGCTGCCGCTTGCCGGCACGATCGCGGTGATCGGCGCGGTCGAGTCGATGCGGCGGCTGCGCGCCGACAGGGCGATACGCGCGCGCGCGGTCATCGGGGTGGAGGGCATCACGCTGCACCGCAAGCCGGCGGATGCCGAGCATCACGCCTGGACGGACATCGCCAGCGCCGATGTGACAGCGACGGTCCTTACCCTGATCCTGCGCGGCGAGGGCGGGAAGCGGGTGCGCCGGGCAGTGCGCTACGGCAGGCTGGAGACGCCGGTAGAAATGCTGCGCGGGCGGATCGCGCAGGGGTTGCGTACGGGCGGAAGCGTCACAGAGGCGGATCAGTTGTCATAAAAGCTTCACCGACAACCGGTCGCGTTGTCACACTGGATCATCTAGATGGCGCGGCAGGACGTAGTGATGCGTTCGAGTATGAATTCGCCATCGCAACCGAAAGGGAGATCCATCGTGCGATCAGATTCCAAACTGCGGCGTTCCGTCATCATGGGTGCCGGTGCTGCCGCTCTGCTGGTCGCCGGCCTCGGCGCTGGCGCCGCATCGGCCGCCCAGACCGTGACCCTGACCGAGACCGGCTCCTCGCTGCTCTACCCGCTGTTCAATATCTGGGTGCCGCATTTCGAGAAGGCGCATCCGGGCATCCGCGTCACGACGCAGAGCACCGGTTCGGGCACCGGCATCGCGCAGGCGATCAAGGGCCTCGTGCAGATCGGCGCGTCCGACGCGTACATGTCGAACGGCCAGCTGAAGCAGAGCCCGGGCATCCTGAACATCCCGCTCGCGATCTCGGCGCAGTCGATCAACTACAACCTCCCCGGCCTGAACGGGCACCACCTGGTGTTCTCCGGCCCGGTGCTCGCCGGCATCTATTCCGGCACGATCAACAACTGGGATTCGCCGGCGATCGCGAAGCTGAACCCGGGCGTGAAGCTGCCGAACCACAAGATCATCCCGGTGCACCGCACCGACGGTTCGGGTGATACCTTCATCTTCTCGCAGTATTTGAGCTTCTCCACCCCCGACTGGAACAGCAAGATCGGCTACGGCACCAGCATCTCCTGGCCGGCGGTGCAGGGCGGGCTCGGCGCGCAGGGCAATCCCGGCATGGTCGAGGCGCTGAAGGGCAACAAGTATTCGATCGCCTATGTCGGCGTCAGCTTTGCCCAGCAGATCGACGCTGCGAAGCTCGGCACCGCGAAGCTGGTGAACCGCGCTGGCAAGGCCGTTCTCCCGACCGCCAAGACCGTGAGCGCCGCGGCCGCTGCGCTGGGCGACAAGACCCCGACCGATGAGCGCATCAGCCTGATCTTCGCGCCAGGTGCGAACAGCTACCCGATCATCAACTATGAATATGCGATCGTGAACAAGAAGCAGGCGAACAAGGCCACTGCCGATGCGGTGAAGACCCTGCTGACCTGGGCCTCCAACCAGGGCAATGCCGAGCAGTATCTGAAGCAGGTGCACTTCAAGGCCCTGCCGAAGAAGATCCGCGAGCTGTCCGCGAAGCAGATCGCCCAGATCGAGGGCTGATCCACGGAGAGCCGCAAGGCTTGACGAGACGACCCCTGCCCTTCCGGCTTCGCCGGAGGGGCAGTTTCGTGTAAGGGGTGCCGCATGTCGAAGGTGAAACCGTTCAGGCTGACCATGGCGGCGGTCGCGCTGCTGATCCCGCTGGCGCTGGCTGCCATCGTCTTCTTTCTCGCGCGCTATTCGTGGCAGGCGATCGGGTTCAACGGGCTGCGCTTCCTGTGGACGATCAACTGGAATCTCGGGAATCTCTACGGCAACACGGTGATCCACCACGGCTACGAGGTCCCGCCCGGTGCGAATTACGGGATACTCGCCTTCATCGTCGGCACTCTGTTCTCCTCCTTCCTCGCAATCCTGTTCGCCGTGCCGGTGAGCGTCGGCACCGCGATGTTTCTTTCGGAAAAAGCGCCGGCGCGGATGCGACCCTGGCTGACCATGCTGGTCGAGCTGGTCGCCGTGGTGCCGAGCGTGGTTTTCGGCCTGTGGGGCATTTTCGTGCTGGTGCCGCTGATCGCGAACTGGATCAGCCCGGCGATCACCGCGGTGTTCGGCTTCATACCCTTCTTCAACATGAACAACAGCACCGGCAGCGGCTACGGGCTGCTCGCCGCCTCGATCGTGCTGGCCCTGATGATCACGCCGATCATCACCACGACGCTGTACGACGCGCTCAACCAGGTGCCGCGCGAATTGCGGGAATCGGCCTATGCGCTGGGAGCGACGCATTTCGAGGTCGTTGCCAGCACCATGCTGCCGACCGCTCGCGTCACGCTGATCGGCGGCATCGTGCTGGCGCTTGGCCGCGCGCTGGGCGAGACGATGGCGGTGCTGATGGTTTCGGGCGGCGCGCTCAACTACCTGCCGGGGACGATCTTCACCCCGATCAGCACGATGGCCGCCTTCATCCTCTCGCAGCTCGACAGCGCGCTGCAGGACCCGAGCAACATGGCGGTGAAGTCGCTTGCTGAAATCGCGCTCGTGCTGTTCGTCATCACCGTGCTGGTCAACGCGGCCGCACGCCTGCTGGTCAGGAGGACGATCAATGTCCGCAACGCATGATGCCACGCCGGCGCGGCTGACGACGCTCGAACGGCGGCGCTACGCGACCAACATCATCGGCTGGGGGCTGTGCACCCTCGCCTTTCTGCTGATCGCCGTGCCGCTGCTCGATCTCGTGCTGACGGTAACGCTCAAGGGCGCCTCGGCATTCTCGGTCGCGCTCTTCACCACCTCGACGAACGGGGTGACGGGCGGGCTGCAGAACGCGATCATCGGCACGCTGGTGCTCTCGCTCGGCTCGCTCCTGATCGCCGCGCCGATCGGGATCGGCGCCGGGATCTATCTCTCGGAATATGGCGCGAACCGCTTCGGCGCGACCGTGCGCTTCCTGGCCGACACGTTGACCGGCACGCCCTCGATCGTACTGGGCTATTTCTCCTACATCACCATGGTAATCGGGCTCGGCTGGAAATTCTCCGCACTGGCCGGGGCGATCACGCTGGCCATCATGGTCGTGCCCTATCTGGCGCGGATCACCGAAATGTCCCTCCGGCGGGTGCCGATCAGCATGCGCGAGGCGGCCTATGCGCTGGGCGCGCGGGATCATACCGTGGCCTCACGCATCGTGCTGGCAGCGGCAGCACCGGGCGTGATCACCGGCGTGCTGCTGTCGCTCGCGATCTCGGTCGGCGAAACGGCGCCACTGATCTATACTGCCGGGTGGTCCAACTATCTCTGGTCCGGCAAGCTCACCAACGAGCCGATCGGCTACCTGACCTATGTCATCTGGACCTTCATCAACGAACCGAACCCACAATCCCACGCCCTTGCCTTCGCCGCGGCGCTGCTTGTGATGCTCGTCGTGCTGGCGATCAATATCGGCGTGCGGATGATCTTGCGGCGGGATCCGTGATCAGCTCTCACGCCTGATATCGGCGACCAACCCGCCCACAAGGCGGGCTAGTCCTGCGGGCGCGATCGGAAAGACGTTGCGCTGACGATCGCTCATCGCAGCCGCGCCAGCAACAGAGCAGCCTCCGCACCGAGGACAAGCCAGGTGATGAGCGCGCCGGGCGCGCGGCAGAGGAATTGCTGAAGGGAATTCTCCGGCGCGATCATGCCGAACGGGTGGATGATGCGCGCGATCAGCAGCGGGAAGAGCAGCGCGTTCATCTCAAGCCGCCCTGCCCCGCTTGCCTCGAGACAGGCCGCAAGCAGCAGGATCAGCGGAACATATTCAGCGAAATTGGCATGCGCGCGGATGCGCCGGGCAAGGCGCGCATTGCCGCCATCGCCGTGAATCACCCGGAACCCGACCCGGCCAAAACCAACCCAGAGCGAGAGCGCGAGATAAATCAGGGCGAGCAGGGCGCCGTACCCGGCGGTAACGGTGGGGAAGGTCATGATTCAGTGCTCTATCATGTTGATAAATTGAGCATCCTTATCTGATCCTATGACGCCCTAGAGATCAAGCGCCTGTGCTGCGGCGCGCACCACATCGCGCAAGGCGCCCGGGGTAAAGGGCGAGACGAGGCCCGCCGCGGCAACGAGCCCGCCGAACGGGCGCGAGCCGCCAAGCGTGCAGAGCGTGGCGTAGGTATCGAAGGCAGCGCGCTCGTCGCGCTGTGCCGCGAGCCAGAATTGCAGCGCACAGCACTGCGCCAGAGTGTAATCGATATAATAGAAGGGCGAGCGATAGATGTGCATCTGCGCCTGCCAGCGACCACCTTTCGCCGGATAGTCAAGGTCGCCCCAGTCCCGCCAAGGCAAATAAAGCTGTTCGAGACGACGCCAGAGCGCGTGGCGATCGGCCGGTGTGAGGTCGGGATCGGCATAGACCTCATGCTGGAAATGATCGACACACACGCCATAGGGCAGGAATTCGAGCGCGCCGATCAGATGCATCCGCCGGTAGCGTTCGGTTGCAGCGCCGAACATCGGCTCGATATGCGGATGGGCAAGGAATTCCAGGCTCATCGAATGGATTTCTGCCGCCTCCATCGTCGGCCAGAAATAATCCGAAAGCGGCAGGTGCCGGCTCATGTAGTTCTGGAAGGCGTGACCCATCTCATGCGTGAATACATCGACATCGTGATGCGTGCCGTTGAAATTCGCGAAGATGAACGGCATGCCCACGCTCGGGAAGCTGGTGCAGAAACCGCCGCCTGCCTTGGCGGGCCGGTTGTCGAGATCCATGAAGCCGCCATTGCGCATCGCGTCGTAGAAGTTGGCAAGGCGTGGGTCCATCGCCGCGAACATCTCCGCCGCGGCACCTTCCAGCACCGCACGCCCGCCGACCGGCTTCGGGTTGCCCTCCGGGTCGATCATCGGTTCGTCCCACGCCATCAGGCGGTCGAGCCCGTTTTCCACCTTGCGGCGCTCCATCAACCGGGCAACGAGTGGCACGACATGGCGGCGGACCTCCTCGCGATAGGTCGCGACCTCGGCGGGTCCGTAATCGAGCCGCCCCATCCGCCGATAGGCGAGCGAAATGAAATTCTCATCCCCGAGGGTGCGGGCAATGCCGTGGCGCAGCTTCACCAGCTTGTCATAGAGCCCGTCCAGCGTGTCGCCATGCTGGGCAAAGAACGCCCAGCGCGCAGCGGCGGCGTCGTGGCGAACCGAACGATCCGGGCTTTCGGCATAAGGACCGAGGCCCGAGAGATTGAGCGTTTGCCCATCGAATTCGATCCACGCGCTGGCAAGCAACGCGGTATATTCGGCCGCGAGACGGGACTCGACTTCCAGATCCGCGGCAATTTCAGGCCGGAAGGTCGTAATGTCATTGCGCCACATCGCCAGCGCGTGGGGGCCGAACCGGGCTTCGAGCGCAGCCGTGTCGAGCCCCAGCAATCGGGTCTTGAACGCGGTTTCATGATTGGCGACCACCGGGTCGAGCGCGTCGGCATATTCCCGTGCCGCATTGCGGCCGGGATCGGCAGTATCCTGCGAGAACCGCAGATGGACGAGGCTCGACCACGTACCATAATCCCGACGAAGTGCTTCCCATCCGTCGATCGCGGGGCCGATCGCCCCGGCGTCAAGATGCGCATGCAGCGTGCCATAGCCAGCCGCAAGCCCGGATTCAGAGGGGGTTTCAGCGGTGATCTGGTCGAATTGCATCGTCACTCCCTGGAGTACTCACCGATCCGTCACGGTCGGATGATGCTCAAGCATGGCATGCTGTTGTGGTGTGCCGACAGAACGAAAAAAGGCGCGGCAGATGCCGCGCCCTTCATTCAATCAAACGCGGCGGAAGCGTTCAGGCAGCAGCCGCTTCGTCGGACTCGGTCTCATCGGTGGCGAGCTCCGGCTTCGGGCCGCTATCCTGCCCCTTCGCGGCCGGATCGCGATCGACAAGCTCGATGACAGCCATATCGGCGGCATCGCCATACCGCATGCCGGCCTTCAGAACGCGAGTATAGCCGCCCTGGCGTTCCTTGTATCGATCGGCAAGCGCCGCAAAGAGCTTGGAGACGATGACATCGTCTCTCAGCATCGCATGCGCCTGACGGCGGGCGTGCAACCCGCCGCGCTTGCCAAGGGTGATCAGCTTCTCGGCAACCGGCCGGAGCTCCTTCGCCTTCGGCAGCGTGGTGGTGATCTGCTCGTGCTTGAGCAGGGCGACCGCCATGTTGCGGAACATGGCCGCGCGGTGGGACGCGGTGACGCCAAGTTTACGTCCTGCAAGGCCGTGACGCATGGGAGTAACTCCGGATCAGTAAAGACGAAAAGCGATGGGTTGAAAGGCGATCAGAACGGATTGTCGGAGCGTTTGACCAGCTCCTCGATATTTTCAGGCGGCCAGTCCGGCACAACCATGCCAAGGCCAAGGCCCATGGCAGACAGGACTTCCTTGATTTCGTTCAGCGATTTGCGACCGAAATTCGGCGTGCGCAGCATTTCCTGCTCCGACTTCTGAACGAGATCGCCGATATAGACGATATTGTCGTTCTTCAGGCAGTTCGCCGAGCGGACGGAAAGCTCCAGCTCGTCCACCTTGCGCAGCAGATTCGGGTTGAACGGCAACTCCGGGCGCGGCTCCTCGGCGCGGAGGCGCTGCGGCTCCTCGAAATTGATGAACATGCCGAGCTGGTCCTGCAGAATGCGGGCGGCAAGCGCCACCGAATCTTCAGGAGTGACGGCGCCGTTGGTCTCGATGTTCAGGATCAGACGGTCATAGTCGGTGACCTGACCGACACGAGTCGGCTCCACGCGATACGACACGCGGCGCACCGGCGAATAGATCGAATCGACGGGGATGAGCCCGATCGGCGCATCCTCGGGGCGATTCGCCGCGGCCGGAACATAGCCACGGCCGGAATCGACCGTCAGTTCCATGCCGAGCGTCGCACCGTCGTCCAGCGTGCAGATCACGAGCTCGGGGTTCATCACCTCGATATCGTGACCGGTCTGAATCATCCCGGCAGTCACCTCGCAGGGACCGGTCGCCGACACGGTCATCCGCTTCGGGCCATCGCCATGCATGCGCACCGCGATCTGCTTGATATTGAGGACGATGTCGGTGACGTCCTCACGGACGCCGGCGATCGACGAGAATTCGTGCAGCACGCCATCGATCCGCACCGATGTCACGGCTGCGCCATGCAGCGAGGACAGCAGGACACGGCGCAGGGCGTTGCCGAGAGTAAGGCCGAAACCGCGCTCCAGCGGCTCGGCGATGATCGTCGCCACGCGCATGTCATCAGCGCCGGGCTCGATATCCAGCTTCTCGGGCTTGCGCAGCGACTGCCAGTTCCGCTGCAATGCCAAATGCGTATCTCTCAACATCAGTCCCTCCGGTCAGGCGGGCGTGCCGCCCTCACCATCCAAAAACGTTCCGACCCCGGCGCGGCATCAGCCCTTCGGGGTGCGGCCGGGCCGCGTCAGCGGCCGGCGCCGTCAGACGCGGCGACGCTTGCGCGGACGGCAGCCGTTGTGCGGAATCGGCGTGAGGTCACGGATCGCGGTGATCGAGAAACCGATCGTCTGCAGTGCGCGCAACGCGCTCTCACGACCAGCCCCCGGACCGCTAACCTCGATTTCCAGCGTCTCCATGCCGTGCTCGCGCGCCTTGCGCCCGGCATCCTCGGCAGCCACCTGCGCCGCATACGGGGTCGACTTGCGGCTGCCCTTGAAACCCTGGCTGCCGGCCGACGACCACGAGATCGCGTTGCCCTGCGCGTCCGAAATGGTCACCATTGTGTTGTTAAAGCTCGCGAGAACATGCGCGACACCGGAGGAGATGTTCTTGCGTTCCTTGCGGCGGGGACGCGTGGAGGCTGCTTTGGCCATGAATAATCCTGTCTCTGTCTCGATACGCCGACCCATGGTCGGCCGGCGTTGAAAGTCGGGTAGGCGCGAAGCCGCAGCTTAGCGGGTCGCCTTCTTCTTGCCGGCAATCGCCACGGCCTTGCCCTTACGGGTGCGGGCGTTGGTGTGGGTGCGCTGGCCACGAACTGGCAGACCCTTGCGATGCCGAAGCCCGCGATAGCACCCAAGATCGACGAGGCGCTTGATGTTCATGGCGACTTCACGGCGGAGATCACCCTCGACGCGATAATCCTTGTCGATCAGCTCGCGGATCTTCATGATCTCGTCTTCGGAGAGCTGATTGACACGCTTCTCGTCGGCGATCTCGAGCGCCTGGCAGATTTCGCGCGCCTTGGCCGGCCCGATACCATAAATATACCGCAGGCTGATCAGCACGCGCTTGTTCGAAGGGATGTTTACGCCGGCAATACGCGCCACGGTCTGCTCCTTGGATCGCCGCCGGGTGCGGCCGGCGGCATTGAAGGTCATCGAATGGAGGCTCAGACCAGTTAAACCAGCCTTCGCACCTCAATAAAGTGCGGCGCCCCACCAGGGAGCGCCGCAGATGTGGTTCTCTAATGCCCGGCCGGTTCCGAGTCAATCGAGATGGATCAATTTTTCGTGATCTGATCCATTATCACACTGTCGCCGGACGGGCGACACCCGCCTCACGCAACGCCGCCTCGATCTGGCCGGTGACGTCGTCCATCGCCGCCATGCCATCGACGGAGTAGAGCCGCCCGCCAGCTTCGTAATAGGGCAGGATCGGCGCAGTCTGCGCGTTGTAGGCCGAGAGACGGTCTTTCACGACCTCCGCCTTGTCGTCCGGGCGGCGAACGAAATCGTGCCCGCCACATTTGTCGCAGACGCCATCGGCCTTCGTGGGATGGAACCGGTCATGATACCCGGCGCCGCAAGTCCCGCAGGTGAAGCGCCCGGAGATACGCTCGACCAGCACGGCCTCATCCACCTTCAGCAGGATCACGGCATCGAGATCGAATTTCTGTTCCGCCAGCATCGCATCCAGCGCCTCGGCCTGGGGAACTGTGCGGGGAAAACCGTCGAGGATGAAGCCGTTACGGCAATCCGGCCGGGACAGCCGATTCCGCAGCATGCCGATGATGATGTCATCCGACACCAGTGCGCCGGCTTCCATCACCGCCTTCGCGGCAAGCCCGAGTTCGGTGCCGGCCTTCAGTTCGGCCCGCAGCATGTCGCCGGTGGCAATCTGGGCAACGCCGTAGCGCTCCTCTAGAATTTTCGCCTGCGTGCCTTTGCCGGCTCCCGGAGGCCCCAAAAGAATAATGTTCATCGACCGCGTGTCCTCCCTCGACCCTTGCGAATCAGGCCTTCATATTGATGGGCAAGTAGATGAGACTGAATTTGCGCTACCGTGTCCATCGTGACCGAAACGACGATCAAAAGCGAGGTGCCGCCGAAATAATATCCCGCTGCCAGATCGAATTGTCCGATCAGGAATTGAGGTATGAGACAGACGATGACGAGGTAGGCGGCGCCGATTGTGGTGAGCCTGGTCAACACCGAGTCGAAATATTTAGCCGTGTTTGCCCCGGGACGGATGCCGGGAACAAAACCGCCGTATTTCTTGAGATTATCCGCGGTTTCCTCAGGATTGAACACAACGGCCGTGTAAAAATAGGAAAAGAAGATGATCAAACCGGCATACAGCAACATGTAGCCCGGCTGTCCGTTCGACAACTCGCGGGCGAGGAACTGCAGCCAGCCAGGGCCGGTGCCGTGGCTGAACCCGATCACGGTGGCCGGGATGAGCAACAGTGAACTGGCGAAAATCGGAGGAATAACGCCCGACGTGTTCACTTTCATCGGAAGGTGAGATGAATCGCCACCGAACATGCGGTTCCCCACCTGGCGCTTCGGATACTGGATCACGACCTTGCGCTGCGCGCGTTCCATGAACACCACAAAGGCGACGACCGCGAGCGAGAGAACAAAAAAGCCAATTACAAACCCGGTCGAGAGCCCACCAGAAGCACCGAGCTGAAGCACGCTCGCGATTGCTCCCGGAAACGCTGCAACGATACCGGCGAAAATGATCAGGCTCGACCCGTTACCGATACCCCGCGAGGTAATCTGCTCACCGAGCCACATCAGGAACACGGTGCCGCCCGTCAAGGTGATCACGGTGGTGACAATGAAGAAGAGCCCTGGATCCATGACGGCAGGGCCAACAGTCGAGGTGATGCTCTCAAGCCCGATGGCGATGCCGTAAGACTGGGCGAGAGCAATCACGACCGTGAGGTAGCGTGTATACTGGTTGATCTTCTGCTGCCCCGTCTGACCTTCCTTCTTGAGCGTCTCAAGTTGCGGAACGGCCGCCTGGAGCAGCTGCATGATGATCGACGCGGAGATGTAGGGCATGATGTTCAGCGCGAACACCGTCATGCGACCAAGAGCGCCGCCGCTGAACATGTTGAACATGCCGAGAATGCCGCCGCCATTCTGCGCCAGCATATGCTCCATCACCGTCGGGTCCACCCCGGGAATCGGGATATAAGTGCCGAGGCGGAAAACGATCAGCGCACCGAGGGTGAACCAGATCCGCTTCTTGAGATCGGTCGCCTTCGACAGGGTTTCGAGGTTGAAGCTCGAAGCGAGTTGCTCAGCGGCGGACGCCATGAATATCCCTCATCCAACGGCAGCGTGCCGTATCTCCGGAAACCGGAACGGCGCCGCGGGTCTGTGAAAACTCACGACCTGCAGCGCCGTTCGTCAGGCTTTATTGTGCCGCAACCTTGGTGGTCACGGCAAGTGGGTCAGGCAGAAGCCGCCTCAGCGCGGACGACCGTCGTCGTCACGCTGCCGCCAGCCTGTTCGATGGCAGCGATGGCAGTGGCCGATGCGCCAGACACCTCGATCTCAACCTTCTGCGAGATCTCGCCGCGGCCAAGCAGCCGCACGCCGGCAAGCTTCGAACCGGCATAGACACCGGCGGCGCGCAGGGTCGCCTCGGTGATCTTCTGCCCCGCATCGATCTTGCCCGCCTCGATCAGCGCGGCAAGTGTGCCGATGTTCAGGGGGGCATAGTCCTTGCGGTTCACATTGCTGAAGCCGCGCTTCGGTAGACGCCGGTAGATCGGGAGCTGACCGCCCTCGAACCCGTTCAGCGATACGCCCTCACGCGCCTTCTGGCCTTTGACGCCCTTTCCGGACGTCTTGCCCTTGCCCGATCCGATGCCGCGCCCAAGCCGCTTCGACTTCGGGCGCGCACCGGGATTATCGCGCAGTTCGTTCAGTTTCATTACGACAGCTCCTCGACCTTCAGGAGATGCTTGACCTTGCGGATGCGGCCGAGCGTTTCCGGGGTGGCGGCGAGTTCACGGCTCGCATTCATCCGGCGCAGACCGAGACCGACAAGAGTCTCCTTCTGGCCCGGCTTGCGGCCAATCGGCGACCCGACCTGGGTGACGCGCACCCGCTTCACCTGATCAGACATCGGCCTGGACCTCCTTCTCGCGCTTCGGGCCGAACAGGTCAGCGACCTTCTTGCCACGACGAGAGGCAACACTGCGCGGACTGGCGCATTGCGAGAGCGCCGCAACCGTTGCCTTCACCATGTTGTGCGGATTGCGGCTGCCGAGCGACTTCGCCACGACGTCGCCGATGCCGAGCGTCTCGAAAACGGCGCGCATCGGACCGCCAGCGATGATACCGGTGCCCGGAGGCGCTGCGCGCAGCACGACATGCCCGGCGCCGAAACGGCCCTCGATGTCATGATGCAGCGTGCGGCCTTCCTTCATCGGAACGCGGATCATGCCGCGCTTTGCCCGCTCGGTCGCCTTGCGGATGGCTTCCGGAACTTCCTTCGCCTTGCCAGCGCCGAAGCCAACCCGGCCCTTCTGGTCGCCAACCACCACAAGGGCGGCAAAAGCAAAACGACGGCCACCCTTCACCACTTTCGCGACGCGGTTGATGGTGACGAGCTTGTCGATCAGCTCGTCGCCATCGCGATCCCGCTCGCGCTCGCGGCCCCGGCCTTCTCTCGGTTCGCGTGCCATGCCCTGCTCCTCAGAAATCCAGACCGCTCTCGCGAGCGGCTTCGGCCAGGGCCTTCACCCGGCCATGATACATGTAGGCGCCACGGTCGAACACGACCTGGGTGACACCGGCCTCTTTCGCCCGCTCGGCCACAAGCTTGCCCACCGCAGCGGCGGCCTGCTTGTCGGCCCCGGTCTTCAGCGCCGCGCGCAGGCCGGCATCCAGCGACGACGCGGCAGCGAGCGTGCGCCCCGCGGTATCGTCGATCACCTGGGCATAGATGTGCTTGCCCGACCGGAACACCGAAAGGCGGGGACGGCCATGTGCCTTGAGGCGGATCTGGTAGCGGAGGCGCTGGCGGCGCCGCGCCTCGTTTTCGTGTACAGCGCTCATTACTTCTTCTTGCCTTCCTTGCGACGGATCGCCTCGCCCTCGAACTTCACACCCTTGCCCTTGTAGGGCTCGGGCGGACGGAAGGCGCGAAGCTCGGCGCAAACCTGCCCCACCAGCCGCTTGTCGATACCCTCAACCTTGATCGATGTCGGCTTTTCGCAGGTGATCTTGATGCCCTGCGGCACCGGATAGACCACATCGTGCGAGAAGCCCAAATTCATGACCAGGTTGCTGCCCTGGACCGAGGCGCGGAAACCGGTGCCGTTGATCTCGAGCGTCTTCGCATAACCCTGCGAGACGCCCTGGACCACATTGGCGACATTCGCGCGCGTCGTGCCCCACATCATGCGGGATGCGGCTTCCTTGTCGCGCGGGGTTACGGTGACCTTGCCATCCTCGAACACGGTCTCGACGCGCTCGGAAAGCGGCATCTTCAGCTCACCCAGCTTGCCCTTCGCGGTCAGGAAACCATCGACGATGGTGATCGACACACCCTGCGGAACAGCAACCGGATACTTACCAACTCGTGACATGATGCTGCCTCCTCAGAAGACGCGGCAGAGCACTTCACCGCCAACATTGGCAGTGCGCGCTTCGACGTCGCTCATGACCCCGCGCGGGGTCGACAGGATCGACACACCAAGGCCGGCATAAACCCGCGGCAACTCCTTGATCTTGGAGTAGACGCGACGACCGGGACGTGAGACGCGGGTGATTTCCTTGATCACCGGCTCACCCTCGTTATACTTCAACTCGATGCGGAGTTGAGCAACACCGGGGCGAAGCTCCTCCTTCGAGAAACCGCGAATGAAACCCTCGCGCTTCAGCACGTCAAGGACATTGGCCCGCAGGTTCGACGCGGGGGCCACGCAAACTGCGTGACGGGCGCGCTGCGCATTGCGGATGCGGGTGAGCATGTCACCCAGGGGATCGGACATCGACATGTTATATCCCCCTTACCAGCTCGACTTGACCATGCCAGGAATCTGCCCGGCGCTCGCGAGATCGCGCAGAGCGATACGGCAGAGCTTGAACTTGCGATAGTTGCCGCGGGCGCGCCCGGTCAGCTCGCAGCGCAGCCGCACGCGGGTCTTGGCGCCATTGCGCGGAAGCTGCGCGAGCTTCAGGGTCGCGTCAAACCTGTCCTCCACCGGGAGGGTACGGTCCTTCACAATTGCCTTCAGCGCAGCGCGCTTCCCCGCATCACGCGCGGCCATCTTCTCGCGCCGCTTATTCCGATTGACCTGTGAGGTCTTCGCCATCGTCTTCTATCCTCCGGAACCTGCCGGCACGTCCCGGCGGTTTTCCAATAAATCCGTTTACGCGCTCAAAATGCCGTTCAGTTCACGAACGGAATTTCAAACCCCTTGAGAAGCGCCTTCGCCTCGGCATCGGTCTGCGCGGAGGTCACGAACACGATGTCCATGCCGCGCATCTCGTCAACCTTGTCATACTCGATCTCGGGGAACATGATCTGTTCCTTGAGACCCATGGCGAAGTTCCCGCGCCCATCGAAACCCTTGCCCGAGATGCCGCGGAAATCGCGGACGCGGGGGAGTGCGATGGTCACCAGACGGTCGAGAAATTCATACATCCGCGCCCGGCGGAGCGTCACCTTGCAACCGATCGGCAGACCCTTGCGGATCTTGAAGCCGGCGATAGCCTTCTTCGCCACCGTCTTCACCGGCTTCTGGCCGGCGATGAGGGTGAGCTCGGCAACGGCCGCGTCGAGCTTCTTCTGGTCCGCGGCGGCTTCGCCAACGCCCATGTTGATCACGATCTTCTCAAGCTTCGGCACCTGCATCGGGTTCGTATAGCCGAACTCCTTCTGCAGAGCAGCGCGCACAACCGATTCGTAGTGCAGCTGGAGCCGGGTCTTGGCAATGGCCTCGCTCATCGCTCTATCCTCAACCATCGATCACGGAATCGCTTTTGCGCGCGACCCGGACCTTGCGACCGTCCTCGAGAATCCGGAAGCCCACGCGGGTCGGCTTCTTCGTCTCCGGATCGATCAGTGCAATATTCGACAGATGGACCGGCATCTCCTTCTGGATGATGCCGCCCTGCTCACCCATCCCGCGAGCCTTGGTGTGCCGCTTCGCCACGGCCACACCAGAGACGACAGCCTTGTTCTCGGCGGGCAGAACGCGAAGGACTTCGCCCTCGCGACCCTTGCTTGCGCCAGAGATGACGACAACGCGGTCGCCCTTACGGATACGTGCGGCCATATTACAGCACCTCCGGCGCCAGGCTGATGATCTTCATGAACTTGCGTGCGCGCAGTTCGCGGGTGACCGGCCCAAAGATGCGGGTGCCGATCGGCTCCATCTGCTTATTGATCAGCACGGCCGCATTGCGGTCGAACCGGATCACGCTGCCATCCGCACGGCGCACCGGATAAGCGGTGCGAACGACGACGGCCTGGTGCACGTCGCCCTTCTTCACCTTGCCGCGGGGAATCGCATCCTTGATCGACACGACGATGACATCGCCGACCGACGCCGTGCGACGCTTCGAACCGCCCAGCACCTTGATGCACTGCACGCGGCGCGCACCGGAATTGTCGGCAACGTCGAGATTGGATTCGACAATGATCATCTCACGCTCCCTGGGCTTCGACGGTAGCGCCGACCGGCTCGCCGTTGCGCGCGGTCACGAGCCAGGCCTTGCGCTTGCTGATCGGGGGGCATTCCTCGATCCGCACCAGGTCGCCCATTTCGCAGACGTTGCCTTCGTCATGCGCCGCGTATTTCTTCGAGCGGCGGATGAATTTCTTGTACAGCGGATGCATGACGCGACGCTCGACAAGAACCGTAACGGTCTTGTCCATCTTGTCACTCACAACCCGCCCGGTCAGGACGCGCTTCGGCATAACTCTAAACCCCTCAAGCCTTGGCCGCGGCGCGGGCGCGCTCGGCCTGAATCGTCTTCACACGTGCCACGTCGCGACGCGCCTTGCGGATCTGGCTGGTGTTTTCCTGCTGGCCGGTGGCCCGCTGGAACCGCAAATTCAACTGCTCGCGCTTCAGCTCGAGCAGGATATCGCCCAGCTCGTCAGACGTCTTCGCGCGAATATCACTTGCCTTGGTCATCTCAGGCCTCCCCGATACGGGTGACGATCTTGGTCTTGATCGGCAGCTTCGCAGCCCCGAGCTTCAAGGCCTCCCGCGCGATGCCTTCGGCCACACCGTCGATCTCGAACATGATCCGGCCCGGCTGCACGCGGGCAACCCAGAATTCCGGGCTACCCTTGCCGGAGCCCATGCGGACTTCGGCCGGCTTGGTCGAGACTGGCAGATCCGGGAAAATACGGATCCACACGCGGCCGGCACGCTTCATCTGACGCGTGATGGCACGACGGGCCGACTCGATCTGCCGCGCAGTGATCCGTTCCGGCTCGAGCGCCTTCAGGCCGAACTGGCCGAAATTGAGCTGCGTGTTTCCCTTGGCGGTGCCGTGGATGCGACCCTTGTGCGCCTTGCGGAATTTCGTACGCTTTGGTGACAACATGTTATCTGCTCCGGCTCAGCGCTGCGGCGCCTGTTCGGCGATGCGCCGGTCCTGCGCCAACGGATCGTGCGCCATGATCTCGCCCTTGAAGATCCACACCTTCACGCCACACGTGCCATAGGTGGTCTTCGCCGTGGCAACACCGAAATCGATGTCGGCCCGGAGCGTGTGCAGCGGAACGCGGCCCTCACGATACCATTCCATCCGCGCGATCTCGGCCCCGCCGAGACGGCCGCCGCAGTTGATCCGAATACCCTGCGCGCCGAGGCGCATCGCGGACTGAACAGACCGCTTCATCGCACGGCGGAACGCCACGCGGCGCTCCAGCTGCTGCGCGATGTTCTGCGCAACGAGCGTCGCATCGATTTCCGGCTTGCGGATTTCAACGATGTTCAGCGAGACATCGGCGCGGGCCATCACCGACAGCTCTTTCTTGAGCACGTCGATATCCTGGCCCTTCTTGCCGATGACAACGCCAGGACGCGCGGCATAGATCGTCACGCGCGGCTTCTTGGCCGGGCGCTCGATCAGCACCTTCGACACGCCAGCACCGGCGAGCCGGGTGAGCAGATGCTCGCGCAGCTTCAGGTCATCATGCAGGAGCGACGCGTAATCCGCGCCGGCAAACCAGCGGCTGTCCCAGGTGCGATTGATGCCGAGCCGCAGCCCGATCGGATTGACTTTGTGACCCATTACGCAGGCACCCCTTCATTCGCCGCCGGGCTGGCACTCGCCGCCGGCTTGGCCGTCGCGCGCCGGGCGCGGCGGTCGGCCTTAGTCTCGATGTCACGCTCGGCCACGACAATGCGCAGATGGCTGAACCACTTCTCCACGCGCGCCGCACGGCCGCGGCCGCGAGCGTGGAACCGCCGCATCACGATCGAACGACCGACATCCGCAGTCGTGACGACCAGACGATCGACATCCAGCTGATGATTGTTCTCGGCATTGGCGATGGCCGATTCCAGCAGCTTCTTGACGTCCTTCGCGATGCGCCGCTTGCTGAAAGCGAGATCGGCGATGGCCTTGCCAGCCGGCTGGTTGCGGATCGACGCCGCGACGACGTTGAGCTTGCGCGGGCTGCAGCGCAGATTGCGCAGCACCGCCTCGGCCTCGGAGTCCGCGAGCGTGCGCGGATAATTCGGTTTGCTCATATCAGCCTCGCTTCGCCTTCTTGTCGGCCGCGTGGCCGTTGAACGTGCGGGTCGGTGAGAACTCGCCGAATTTGTGCCCGACCATATTCTCGGACACCTGAACCGGGAGGAACTTCCGGCCATTATAGACGCCGAAGGTAAGACCGACGAACTGGGGCAAGATGGTCGAGCGGCGCGACCAGATCTTGATGATCTCGTTGCGGCCCGACGCACGGGAAGCCTCGGCCTTGTTCAGCATGTACCCGTCGACGAACGGGCCTTTCCAGACGGAACGTGTCATCTCGATCAGCCCTTCCCGACTTTGCGACGGCGGATGATAAGGCCGTCAGTCCGCTTGTTCGCACGCGTCTTCGCACCCTTGGTCGGCTTGCCCCACGGGGTAACCGGGTTGCGACCACCGGAGGTGCGACCCTCGCCACCACCCAGCGGGTGATCGACCGGGTTCATCGCGACGCCGCGGTTATGAGGACGACGACCCAGCCAGCGCTTGCGTCCAGCCTTGCCGAGCTGCTGGTTGGAGTGATCGGGGTTCGACACCGCACCGATCGACGCCATGCACTCGCCACGGATCAACCGCAATTCGCCGGACATCAGCTTGACCTGGGCATAGCCCTGGTCCTTGCCGACGAGCTGAGCGAACGTCCCGGCGGACCGCGCGAGCTTGCCGCCAGCGCCGGCCTTCAGCTCGATATTGTGAATGATCGTGCCAACCGGAATGGCCGCGAGCGGCATCGAGTTGCCCGGCTTCACGTCGACCTTTACGCCGGAGACGACCTGATCGCCAACCTTGAGGCGCTGTGGCGCGAGGATGTAGGCGAGCTCGCCATCCTCGTACTTAACGAGCGCAAGGAAGGCCGAACGGTTCGGATCATATTCAAGACGCTCGACCGTCGCCGCCATATAGAATTTGCGGCGCTTGAAATCGACGACGCGATAGGCGCGCTTGTGTCCGCCGCCACGGAACCGGACCGTGGTTCGGCCATGGTTGTTGCGCCCGCCCGAGCTGCTCAGCCCCTCGGTCAGACCCTTGACCGGCTTGCCCTTCCAGAGCTCGGACCGGTCAACCAGCACGGTGCCGCGAAGGCTCGCCGTAACCGGTTTAAAATGCTTGAGTGCCATGTTTCAGTCTCGCCTTACGCCAGCCGCGTCGTGAAATCGATCGACTGACCCTCGGCCAGCGTCACGAACGCCTTCTTGAAATCCGAACGGCGACCCGGGCGGCCCTTGAACCGCTTAGTCTTGCCCTTCTGAACCAGCGTGTTCACGTTCAGCACCTTCACGCCGAACAGGGTCTCGACCGCCGCCTTGATGCCGGGCTTGGTCGCGTCGAGCGAAACCTTGAAGCCGACCTGGTTCTTTTCCGACAGCGCCGTCGCCTTCTCGGTGATCAGCGGACCACGGATGATGTCGAACATCGCCTCGCGCGACAGCACAGGCTTCTTCGCACCGGACTTGTTTTCAACAGTCTCGCTCATGCCGCAATCTCCTCGTTGGCGGCGCCCGACTTCACGCCGTCGAGACGCGCCTTCAGCCCCTCGAGCCCGGCAGCCGTGATGGCCAGCGTATCGTGCTGAAGAATGTCATAGACATTGGCGCCAACAACCGGCAGCACGTCGATCCCGATCAGGTTGCGGCTTGCACGCGCAAAGTCGGCGTCAACGACGGCATCGACAACCAGCGTGCGGCCCCAGCCAAGCTTCTTCAGCTTGACATTCAGCTCGCTCGTCTTCGAGACACCGGACACCGTGTCGAGCACGACAAGCTTGCCCTCGGCCAGCTTCTGCGACAGCGCCGAGATCAGCCCCAGACGGCGAACTTTCTTGTTCAGCGAATACCCGTGATCGCGGACAACCGGGCCATGCACTGCGCCGCCGGTGCGGAACTGCGGCGCACGCAGCGAGCCCTGGCGAGCATTGCCGGTGCCCTTCTGGCGATACGGCTTCTTGGTCGTGCCGCTCACCTCGCCCATGCCCTTCACCTTGTGGGTGCCGGCGCGGCGCTTCGCGAGCTGCCAGTGAACAACACGCGCCATGATGTCGGCACGCGGCGTTGCACCAAAATATTCCTCGGGCAGTTCAGCCTTGCCGGCGTTACCGGCATCGAGGGTGGAAATATCGATCTGCATGTCGGACTCCTCAGGCCTTCAGTGCCGCAGGATAGGCCGCGTCGGCGGGACGGGCCTTCTTCACTGCATCGCGCACCAGGACGTATCCGTCCTTGGACCCCGGAACGGCACCCTTGATCATGATCAGGTTGCGCGCCTCGTCGATCGCGGCCACTTCCAGGTTGAGAGTGGTGATGCGCTCGACGCCGAGATGCCCGGCCATCTTCTTGTTCTTGAAGGTCTTGCCCGGATCCTGACGGTTACCCGTCGAACCGTGCGAACGGTGGCTGATCGAGACGCCGTGCGTGGCTTCAAGGCCGCTGAAGTTCCAGCGCTTCATCGCGCCGGCGAACCCCTTGCCCTTGCTGATGCCAGCAACGTCGACCTTCTGCCCAACGGTGAAATGCGCCGCCGAAAGAACCTGGCCCGCTTCCAGAACCGCATCATCGGCAACCCGGAACTCGACGAGTTTCATCGCCGGCTCGACCTTGGCTGCCGCGTAATGACCCTTCATCGGCTTGGTCACGTTCTTTGTCTTCGCGTGACCGAAGCCGAGCTGGACGGCTGCGTAGCCATCACGCTCCTGGGTGCGGGCAGAGACCACGCGCACATCATCCATGTGCAGCACGGTCACCGGCACATGCGTGCCGTCTTCCCTGAACAGCCGGGTCATCCCCAGCTTCTTTGCAATAATACCGGTGCGCATCACACTCATTCTCTGCTCAGATCTTGATCTCGACGTCGACGCCGGCCGCGAGGTCGAGCTTCATCAGCGCGTCCACGGTCTGCGCGGTCGGTTCGACAATGTCGAGCAGGCGGCGATGGGTCCGGATTTCGAACTGCTCGCGGCTCTTCTTGTCGACATGCGGCGAACGGTTCACGGTGAACCGCTCGATATGCGTCGGCAGCGGAATCGGTCCGCGCACCTGGGCGCCCGTGCGCTTCGCCGTGTTCACAATCTCCCTGGTGCTGTTATCGAGCACCCGGTGATCGTACGCCTTCAGGCGAATGCGAATATTCTGACTGTCCATCGTCGAAACCTGCAATCTTTACACGGAACGCCCGGTCCGCCCATTCGGGCCGCGCGCTAGTCCGAAACAAATCTGGCGGCCGCCACCCGGTTCAGACCGGATGGCGGCCGACCAACTCAACCAGGCAAGCGGTTACTTCGTGATGCTCGCGACGACGCCCGAACCAACCGTCCGGCCACCTTCGCGGATCGCGAAGCGGAGGCCTTCATCCATCGCGATCGGCGCGATGAGCTCGACGGCAACGGTCACGTTGTCACCCGGCATCACCATCTCGACACCTTCCGGCAGGCTCACCACACCGGTCACGTCGGTAGTGCGGAAGTAGAACTGCGGACGGTAGTTGGTGAAGAACGGCGTGTGACGGCCACCTTCTTCCTTGTTCAGGATGTAGACCGAACCGGAGAAGTTGGTGTGCGGGGTGATCGAGCCCGGCGCGGCGAGAACCTGGCCACGCTCGACATCTTCACGCTTGGTGCCACGCAGCAGCGCGCCGATATTGTCGCCGGCCTCGCCCTGGTCGAGCAGCTTGCGGAACATTTCGACGCCGGTCACGGTCGTCTTCACGGTGGCCTTCAGACCAACGATCTCGACTTCGTCACCAACCTTGATGATGCCGCGCTCGACACGGCCGGTCACCACGGTGCCACGGCCAGAGATCGAGAACACGTCTTCGACCGGCATCAGGAACGGCTTGTCCTTCGGGCGCTCCGGCTGCGGGATGTAGCTGTCCACCGCTTCCATCAGCTTCAGGATCGCATCGCGGCCGAGTTCAGCGTTGCTGTCCTCGAGAGCGCACAGCGCCGAACCCTTGATGATGGGGATATCGTCGCCCGGGAACTCGTACTTGCTCAGCAGGTCGCGGACTTCCATCTCGACCAGCTCGACGAGATCGGGATCGGCCATGTCCATCTTGTTGAGGAACACGACGAGCGCCGGCACGCCGACCTGACGGGCGAG
This sequence comes from Acidiphilium sp. C61, assembly GCF_905116885.1. Taxonomy (NCBI): domain Bacteria; kingdom Pseudomonadati; phylum Pseudomonadota; class Alphaproteobacteria; order Acetobacterales; family Acidocellaceae; genus Acidiphilium; species Acidiphilium sp. C61. The sequence goes on from NZ_CAJHNI010000005.1 coordinate 1,281,094, forward strand.
CAGGATGTGCTCGCGGGTCTGCGGCATTGGGCCATCGGCGGCCGAAACCACCAGGATCGCGCCGTCCATCTGTGCCGCGCCGGTGATCATGTTCTTCACATAGTCGGCATGACCCGGGCAGTCGACATGCGCGTAGTGACGGTTCGCGGTCTCGTATTCGACGTGAGCGGTCGCGATCGTGATGCCACGAGCGCGCTCTTCGGGCGCCGCGTCGATGCTGTCATACGCGCGGAAGGTCGCGCCACCGGACTCGGCCAGCACCTTGGTGATCGCCGCGGTGAGCGAGGTCTTGCCGTGGTCGACGTGACCGATCGTGCCGATATTGCAGTGTGGCTTCGTGCGCTCGAATTTAGCCTTGGCCATGGGTATCTCCGTAACGTATCTGCTTCAGCGCCGTGCTGGCGTGATGGGGTGGAGTATGACGGTTGGTTACCAGCGGTAGTGGCTGAACGCCTTGTTCGCCTCAGCCATGCGATGCGTGTCCTCACGCTTCTTCACGGCCGCTCCGCGATTGTTCACCGCATCGAGCAGCTCGTTGGAGAGACGGTCTTCCATCGTATGCTCGCCGCGCTTGCGGGCCGACTCGATGATCCAGCGGATCGCGAGAGCCTGCCGGCGTTCGGTACGAACCTCGACGGGGACCTGATACGTCGCACCGCCGACGCGGCGCGAACGGACCTCGATGGCCGGCTTCACGTTGTCGAGTGCCTCATGGAAGAGGCGCACCGGATCGGCATTCTGGCCGCCGCGCTTCTTCAGGCTGTCAAGCGCGCCGTAGACGATGGATTCGGCAACCGATTTCTTGCCGTCATACATAAGCACGTTCATGAAACGGCTGATCACGACATCGCCGAACTTGGGATCCGGCAAAACTTCGCGCTTGACGGCGGAATGGCGTCTGCTCACGGAAACTCTCCTTACTTCGGCCGCTTGGCGCCATAGAGCGAACGGCGCTGACGACGCTTGGCAATGCCCTGCGTATCCAGCACGCCGCGCAGAATGTGATAGCGCACGCCCGGAAGGTCCTTCACGCGGCCGCCGCGGATCAACACAACCGAGTGCTCCTGCAGGTTATGCCCTTCACCAGGAATATAGCTCACAACCTCGTAGCCGTTCGTCAGGCGCACCTTGGCAACCTTGCGGAGCGCCGAGTTCGGCTTCTTCGGGGTCGTGGTGTAGACGCGGGTGCAGACGCCACGCTTCTGCGGGCAACCCTGCAACGCGGGCACCTTGTTACGCTTGGCCCGAACTTCGCGCCCCTTGGCGATCAACTGGTTGATAGTCGGCATGCTCGATCCTGATCCTTCTTGCCGGTTACGCTTTGCCGCGCGCTCATAACAATGCCGCAGGCCGAGGTAATCCCCGTCTGCGGAAACCCAGACCTGCGACCTAAGCCACCCAATTCGCGGGGTAGCGGCGCCGCAAGCGTGAGAGTAAATGAGCCACGCGACCGGGCGAACCCGGGCCTCGCTGAGGTCGCCATCCTTAAGAGGGGATCACCGGCAAGTCAAGCGCCGCGAGGGCATTTTCGGCCGGTCCCGCGACATGCGGCACGTGGCCATGCGCCGCACACAGGGTTCCGGTCCCGTGCCGACACCCGAATCCATCCGCCCCCTCTCTGGAAGGCATCGCTCATGTAGGAATGAAGATTGGCGCCCGCCACCAGCCACCGGCCTCATGCAACAGGCCGATACGCCGCCGTTCGGACCGAGACCCATCGGCACTCAAGCCGGAACAAAGGAAAACGCCCTCCAACCCCTTGGGACTGGAAGGCGCTCGTCTTGCCATATCGCTCCGTGCAACGGGACCAACCGGCCCCATGCCTCCGAACCCTGAAAACAGGGTCGGGGGAAGGTCCACCGCCCCCTGAAATCCACGCGCGAATTTCAGGGGTCGGCGATATATCGACCTGGAGCCCAGCACCTTTATCCGATCAGATGTTTCCATCTGATCGGATGATGCTCTAGTCCGCCGCCGGCAGTGCCGTGCGGGTGGAGGCCAGGGTCGAGCGGTCGCGGCCAGCCGCGATCGAACGCAGGCGGCTCATCACGCTGCCGGTGCCGGCAGGAATGAGGCGGCCGACGATGACGTTCTCCTTGAGGCCCAGCAGCTGGTCGGTCTTGCCGGCCGTCGCCGCCTCGGTGAGAACGCGCGTGGTCTCCTGGAACGACGCCGCGGAGATGAAGCTGAGCGTCTGCAGGCTGGCCTTGGTGATACCCTGCAGCACCGGCAGGCCACCGGCCGGCCGTTCACCGGCATGGAGACGCCGCTCGTTTTCTTCCTCGAACTCGATCCGGTCCACCAGCTCGCCGATCAGATACGTCGTATCGCCGGGCTCGGTGATCTCGATTTTCTGCAGCATCTGGCGAACGACCACCTCGATGTGCTTGTCGTTGATCTTCACGCCCTGCAACCGGTAGACGTCCTGGATCTCGTTGATGAGATATTCGGACAGCGCCTCGACGCCCATGACCCGCAGGATGTCGTGCGGAACGCGCGGCCCGTCGACCAGCGGATCGCCGCGATGCACGTAGTCGCCTTCCTGCACCGAAACGTGCTTGCCCTTCGGCACCAGATACTCGGTCTCCTCGCCCGTCTCGTCATTCTTCACGATGACGCGGCGTTTCGCCTTGTAATCCTTTCCAAATTCGACGCGGCCATCGGTTTCCGCGATGATCGCGTGGTCCTTCGGACGGCGGGCCTCGAAAAGTTCGGCGACGCGCGGCAGACCGCCGGTGATGTCGCGCGTCTTGCTGCCCTCGCGCGGAATGCGGGCGAGAACGTCGCCGGCATGCACGGTCGCACCGTTTTCCACCGACAGGATCGAGTCGGGGCTGAGGAAGTAGCGGGCTTCCGCACCGTTCGCCAGGCGCAGCACCTCGCCGCGTTCATCCTTCAGGATGAGGCGCGGGCGCAGATCCGCCCCCTTCGCCGACTGCTTGTAGTCCACCACGACCTTCGAGGTCAGGCCCGTCACCTCGTCAACCCGTTCGACCAGCGTGACGCCCTCGAGCAGATCGGCATATTCCACGTTACCCGCGCGCTCGGTGATGATCGGCAGGGTATACGGATCCCACTCCGCGAGCTTCTGGCCGCGCGCCACCGTCTGGTCCTCGTCGACCAGCAGCCTTGCGCCATAGGGCACACGGAAGCGGGCACGCTCGCGGCCGGACGCGTCATTCAGCGCGATCTCGCAGTTGCGGCTCATCACGATTGGCGCGCCGGCCGAGTTCGACACCACGTTGCGGTTGCGGATCGTCACCGTGCCGTCATGGCTGGCCTCGACGCTCGACTGCTCGGCGCCACGCTGCGCCGCACCGCCGATATGGAAGGTGCGCATGGTCAGCTGCGTGCCCGGCTCGCCGATCGACTGGGCGGCAATCACGCCGACGGCCTCGCCGATATTGACCGGCGTGCCGCGGGCGAGGTCGCGCCCGTAGCACTTGGCGCAAACGCCCACCTTGGCCTCGCAGGTCAGGACCGAGCGGATCTTCACGCTCTCGACGCCGAGCTTCTCGATATGCATCGAGTCGACCTCGCCGATCAGCTCATTCGCCCGGACGATGACCGTCTCGTCCGTCGGGTCGAGGACGTCTTCCGCCGCGGTCCGGCCGAGAATCCGCTCCGAAATCGAGGAGACGACCTCGCCGCCATCCATCACCGCCCGAACGGTCAGGCCGCGCTCGGTGCCGCAATCGGTGCTGACGATGATGCAATCCTGCGCCACGTCCACCAGACGGCGGGTGAGGTAGCCGGAGTTCGCCGTCTTCAGCGCGGTGTCCGCGAGACCCTTGCGGGCGCCGTGGGTCGAGTTGAAGTATTCGGCGACGGTCAGGCCTTCCTTGAAGTTCGAGAGGATCGGCTGTTCGATGATCTCGCCCGACGGCTTGGCCATCAGGCCGCGCATGCCCGCGAGCTGGCGCATCTGGGTCGGCGACCCACGCGCGCCCGAATGGCTCATCATCCAGACCGAGTTGGTCGGCTTGCCGGGATCCTGCCGCGAGATCTCGCGCATCATCGCCGCGGCAACCTCGTCGTTACAGCGCGACCACGCGTCGATCACCTTGTTGTAGCGCTCGCCGGCGGTGATGAGACCGTCGTGATACTGCGCCTCGTATTCCTTGACCTCGGTCTGGGTCTTTTCCAGCAGATCGTATTTCTCGGCCGGGATGACCATGTCGTCCTTGCCGAAGGAGATGCCGGCCTTGGCCGCCTGGCGGAACCCGACACCCATCAGACGGTCGCAGAAAATGACCGACTCCTTCTGCCCGCAATGGCGGTAGACGGCATCGATCACGTCCGACACCTTCTTCTTGGTCAGCAGCTGGTTGACCAGGGCGAAGGGCACGTCGTGATGCTTGGGCAGAAGCTGGCCGATCATCATGCGGCCCGCCGTGGTCGGAACCACTTCGGTCGTGCGCGTGCCATCCTGATGGGTGCGGACGACACGGGCGCGGATCTTGTCGTGCAGCTTGAGATAGCCGGAATCTAGCGCGTGCTCGATCTCGCCCATCGTGCCGAACAGCGGCGCTTCCTTGTCCTCGACCGCGGTGAAAGCCGGGGTTTCGAGCGAGAGGTAATAGAGGCCGAGCACGATATCCTGGCTCGGCACGATGATCGGCTTGCCGTTGGCCGGGTTGAGGATGTTGTTCGTGCTCATCATCAGCACGCGGGCCTCGAGCTGCGCCTCGATCGAGAGCGGCACGTGAACCGCCATCTGGTCGCCGTCGAAATCCGCGTTGAAGGCGGTGCAGACCAGCGGATGCAGCTGGATCGCCTTGCCCTCGATCAGGATCGGCTCGAACGCCTGGATGCCGAGGCGATGCAGCGTCGGCGCGCGGTTGAGGAGCACCGGATGCTCGCGGATCACCTCCTCGAGAATGTCCCAAACCTCGGGGCGTTCCTTCTCGACCATCCGCTTCGCCGCCTTGATCGTGGTGGCGAGACCGTATTTCTCCAGCTTGGCGTAGATGAAGGGCTTGAACAGCTCCAGCGCCATCTTCTTCGGCAGGCCGCACTGGTGCAGCTTCAGCTCAGGCCCGACCACGATCACCGAACGGCCGGAATAGTCGACGCGCTTGCCGAGCAGGTTCTGGCGGAAGCGGCCCTGCTTGCCCTTCAGCATGTCGGAGAGCGACTTGAGCGGCCGCTTGTTGGTGCCGGTGATGGCACGACCGCGACGGCCGTTGTCGAACAGCGCGTCCACCGATTCCTGAAGCATGCGCTTCTCGTTGCGCACGATGATGTCCGGCGCGCGCAGCTCGATCAGCCGCTTCAGGCGGTTGTTGCGGTTGATGACGCGGCGATAGAGATCGTTCAGGTCAGATGTCGCGAAGCGGCCGCCATCCAGCGGCACGAGCGGGCGCAGTTCCGGCGGGATCACCGGGACGACATCCATGATCATCCATTCCGGACGAGTGCCGGATTCGATGAAGGCCTCGACCAGCTTGAGCCGCTTGACCAGCTTCTTGCGCTTCGCCTCGGAGGTCGCTTCCTTCAGATCGGCGCGCATGATCGCGCGCTCGGCCTCAAGGTCGACCCCAGCGAGGATCGACTTCACCGCCTCGGCGCCGATGCCGGCCTTGAACCCGTCCTCGCCGAACTCGTCCTGCTTGGCGTAGAGCTCGTCCTCGGTGAGAAGCTGGTAGCGCTTGAGATCGGTCGTGTAGGGGTCGAGAACGATGTAGCTCTCGAAATAGAGAACCTTCTCCAGATCCTTCAGCGTCATCTCGACCATGGTCGCGATGCGGCTCGGCAGCGACTTCAGGAACCAGATATGCGCGACCGGCGAGGCCAGCTCGATATGCCCCATCCGCTCGCGGCGCACCTTGGCCAGCGTGACCTCGACGCCGCATTTCTCGCAGATGATGCCGCGGAATTTCATCCGCTTGTACTTGCCGCAAAGGCACTCGTAATCCTTGATCGGCCCGAAGATGCGGGCGCAGAACAGGCCGTCGCGCTCCGGCTTGAAGGTCCGGTAGTTGATGGTCTCGGGCTTCTTGATCTCGCCATACGACCAGGAGCGGATCTGCTCCGGCGAGGCGATCTGGATGCGGATCTGGTCGAACGTGGCGGCCTGGCCGGTCTGGCCGAGAATCTTCATCAAATCGTTCATGCGATAGTCCCTTTCATCAGCGCGGAACGGGGTCGCCGCCCCGCGCCATGACAAATCCGAACGGTCCTGCTCAGTCCGCTGACTGGTTGAGATCGACGTTGAGGCCGAGCGACTTCAGTTCCTTGGTCAGGACGTTGAAGCTCTCGGGCACGCCGGCCTCGAAATTATCCTGCTCGCGCACGATCGCCTCATAGACCTTGGTGCGGCCGGAAACGTCGTCCGATTTCACGGTCAGCATCTCCTGCAGCGTATACGCCGCGCCATAGGCCTCGAGCGCCCAGACCTCCATCTCGCCGAAGCGCTGGCCGCCGAACTGCGCCTTGCCGCCCAGCGGCTGCTGGGTAACGAGGCTGTAGGGACCGATCGAGCGGGCGTGGATCTTGTCGTCCACCATGTGACCGAGCTTGAGCATGTACATGTAGCCCACCGTGACCTTGCGCTCGAACTGCTCGCCGGTGCGGCCGTCGAACACGGTCATCTGGCCGGAAACGTCGAGACCGGCCTTGGCCAGCATGTCCTCGATATCGGTGATGCGCGCACCATCGAACACCGGGGTCGCGATCGGCACGCCCTTGCGGATGTTGCCGCACAGTTCACGCACCTCGGCTTCCGACATCGAAGCGATCTGCTGCTCGTAGATCTCCTCGCCATAGGCGCTCTTGAGCATCTCGTGCAACCGTGTGCGCTCGGACGCATCGCGGCGATACGCCTCGACCGCCTCGCCGATCTGCTTGCCGAGATTGGCGCAGGCCCAGCCGAGATGGGTTTCGAGAATCTGCCCCACATTCATGCGCGACGGCACGCCGAGCGGATTGAGCACGACATCGACCGCGGTGCCGTCTTCGAGGAACGGCATGTCCTCGATCGGGACGACGCGCGAGACCACACCCTTGTTACCATGCCGGCCAGCCATCTTGTCACCCGGCTGCAGCTTGCGCTTCACCGCGATGAACACCTTGACCATCTTCATCACGCCCGGCGGCATTTCATCGCCACGCTGCAGCTTCTCGACCTTGCTCTCGAAACGCTGCTGCAGCTTGTGCACGGCAGCATCGAACTCGCGCTTCAGCGTCTCGATCTCCGCCATCACCCGGTCGTCCTGAACCGTCAGGTTGCGCCAGGCGCCACGCGGCACCTCGGCCAGCAGCTCGGTGGTGATTTCGGTGCCCGAACGCACGCCCTTGTAGCCGCTCCCGGCCACCTGGCCGAGCAACTTCTCGCGCAGGCGGTTGAGGAAGGCGCGTTCCTGGATGGCGCGCTCGTCGTCGCGGTCCTTGGCCAGACGCTCGATCTCGGCGCGTTCGATCGCCAGCGCACGCTCGTCCTTGTCGACGCCGCGGCGGTTGAACACCCGCACATCCACCACCGTGCCATTCACACCCGGCGGCAGCTTCAGCGACGTGTCGCGCACGTCCGACGCCTTTTCGCCAAAAATCGCGCGGAGCAGCTTCTCCTCCGGCGTCATCGGGCTCTCGCCCTTCGGCGTCACCTTGCCGACCAGGATATCGCCCGGATTCACCTCGGCCCCGACATAGACGATGCCGGCCTCGTCGAGATTGCGAAGCGCCTCCTCGCCGACATTCGGAATGTCGCGGGTGATCTCCTCCTGCCCGAGCTTGGTGTCGCGGGCCATCACCTCGAATTCCTCGATATGGATCGAGGTGAACATGTCCTCGCGGGCAACACGCTCGGAAATGAGGATCGAGTCCTCGAAATTATAGCCATTCCACGGCATGAACGCGCAAAGCACATTGCGCCCGAGCGCGAGTTCGCCCAGCTCGGTCGACGGCCCATCGGCAATGATGTCGCCGGCGCCGACACGGTCGCCCACGCGCACCAGCGGACGCTGGTTGATGCAGGTGGACTGGTTCGACCGCATGTATTTGCGCAGCCGGTAGATATCCACACCCTGCGTCGTGCCGTCCTCGCCGGTGGCGCGCACCACGATGCGCGCGCCATCGATCTGGTCGATCACGCCGGCGCGGCGGGCCACGATGGTCGCGCCGGAATCGCGGGCCACCGGCGCTTCCATGCCGGTGCCGACCAGCGGCGCATCGGAGCGGATCAGCGGCACCGCCTGGCGCTGCATGTTCGAGCCCATCAGCGCGCGGTTGGCGTCGTCGTTCTCAAGGAACGGGATCAGCGCCGCCGCAACCGAAACGAGCTGGCGCGGCGAGACGTCGATCGCCGTCACCTCCTCCGGCCGGACGAGACGGAAATCGCCATTGCGGCGCACCGAAACCAGATCCTCGGTCAGCGTGCCGTCGGTCAGCTTCGGCGCATCGGCCTGGGCAACGGTGAGGCGCTCTTCCTCCATCGCGGAGAGGTACTTGTAGTCGTCAAGCACCTTGCCGTCCTTCACCAGGCGATACGGCGTCTCGATGAAACCGTACTTGTTCACCTTGGCGAAGGTCGCGAGCGAGTTGATCAGGCCGATATTCGGGCCTTCCGGCGTCTCGATCGGGCAGATGCGGCCATAATGCGTCGGGTGCACGTCGCGCACCTCGAACCCGGCCCGCTCGCGGGTAAGACCGCCCGGCCCAAGCGCCGAGAGGCGGCGCTTGTGGGTGACTTCCGAAAGCGGATTGGTCTGGTCCATGAACTGCGAAAGCTGCGACGAGCCGAAGAACTCCCTCACCGCCGCCGCCGCCGGCTTGGCATTGATCAGGTCGTGCGGCATCACCCCGTCGATATCGACCGAGCCCATGCGCTCGCGAATGGCGCGCTCCATGCGCAGCAGGCCGACGCGATACTGGTTCTCCATCAGCTCGCCGACCGAGCGGACACGACGATTGCCGAGATTGTCGATATCGTCGATCTGGCCGCGGCCGTCCTTCAGCTCGCACATGATCTGGATGGTGCGCAGGATGTCTTCCTTGCGCAGCACCCGCATCGTGTCCTCGCATTCGACGCCGAGGCGCATGTTCATCTTCACGCGGCCGACCGCCGAAAGGTCGTAGCGCTCGGAATCGAAGAACAGGCCGCGGAACAACGCCTCGGCGGTTTCCGAGGTCGGCGGCTCGCCGGGACGGATCACCCGGTAGATGTCGATCAGCGCGTCCTCGCGGCTGCTGTTCTTGTCGGTGGCGAGCGTGTTGCGGATCCACGGCCCCTTGGCCTGGTCGATCGCAAGCGTCGGGATCTCGTCGAGCCCGGCATCCTCGAGCACCTTCAGCTTGGCATCGGAAATCTCCTCGCCCGCATCGGCGAAAATCTCGCCGGTATTCGGATCGAAAAGGTCTTCCGCCACGAAACGGCCAATGAGATCGGCGCGGCTGACCAGCACGGAGCGGGTCTTGGTCGCGATCTGCCGCGCGGTGCGGGCGGTCAGCTTGTCATCGGCCTTGGCCACGACCTCGCCGGTCTCGGCGTCCACCAGATCCTCGACCAGCTTGGCGCCGCGGAAGGTTTCCGGCTCGAACGGGCGCGCCCAGGCGGCCTCGCCGCCCGCATTGCGGGTGCGGGTGAACGGCACCTTGCCATAGAAGAAACCGAGGATTTCCTCGGCATCCATGCCACGAATCTCGCTGATCTCCAGCGTTTCGCCCTTGGCCTCGCGGGCGGCACGCAGCGCCTCGGTGGCGCGGCCTTCCAGCGCGTAGAGCAGCGTCGTGACCGGCAGCTTCCGCTTGCGGTCGATGCGGACATAGATCAGGTCCTTGGCGTCGAATTCGAAATCGAGCCAGGAACCGCGATAGGGAATGACGCGGGCGGCGAAGAGATACTTGCCGGAGCTATGGGTCTTGCCCTTGTCGTGATCGAAGAACACGCCGGGGCTGCGGTGCATCTGGCTGACGATGACGCGCTCGGTGCCGTTCACGACGAAGGTGCCGTTATCGGTCATCAGCGGCATGTCGCCCATGTAAACGGGCTGCTCCTTGATGTCGCGGATCGAGCGCGCACCGGTGTCTTCATCGACATCCCAGACGATCAGGCGCAACACCACCTTGAGCGGCGCGGCATAGGTCATGCCCCGCTGGATGCATTCCTCGACGTCGTATTTCGGCTCCTCGAGCTCGTAATACACAAACTCAAGACGGCCACGACCGGCGAAATCGTCGATCGGGAAGACCGACTTGAAGACTTCCTGCAACCCCGAATTGGTGCGGGAATCGGGCGAGACGTGCATCTGCAGGAAAGCGTCATAGCTCGCGCGCTGCACGTCGATCAGATTCGGCATCGGCGTGGTTTCAGGGATACGCCCGAAGCTCTTGCGGATGCGCTTGCGATTGGTGAAGGAAACTTTGTTCAGGCCACCCGAAATCGCATTCATGCTCAGACCCCGATCTTCATTCCAGTGACCGCGCCGCGGCCCGGGGCTACCATCAGCCCGGGCGTCGCCGCGTCAGCGGCGGGAAACCCCGCCAGTCGTCAACCACCGCTCCGCCCTCACCCGAGGCACGCAACAGCAAACGGGCGGAGTGCCATGGGGCACCCCGCCAGTTTCAGTCCTGTCGCGCCGCCGGCCCGAAAGCCGCGCGGCGCGATGCAACATCACTCGATGCCGACAGATGCGCCCTGCTCTTCCAGAACCTTCTTGATCTTCTCGGCCTCGTCCTTGTTCACGCCTTCCTTCACGGTCTTCGGCGCGCCCTCGACCAGATCCTTGGCTTCCTTCAGGCCAAGACCGGTGATCGTGCGGATTTCCTTGATCACGTTGATCTTCTTGTCGCCGGCGGACTTGAGGATCACGTTGAATTCGGTCTTCTCCTCGACCGCCGCGGCAGGAGCGCCGGCAGGCGCCGCCGCTGCGACCGCGACCGGAGCCGCAGCCGAAACGCCCCACTTGTCCTCGAGCAGCTTGGAAAGCTCCGCCGCTTCGAGAACAGTCAGGCTCGAAAGCTGTTCAACCAGATTTGCCAGATCAGCCATTGTTCAATTCCTTAGAATAGTCGTTCAGTTGGTTCCATGCAAGCCGGACATGCCGGCTCGCCTCATCTCGTCTCAGGCCGCGTCGGCCTCATCCGCCTTGGCATAGGCCGCAAAGACCCGCGCGAGCTGGCCGGCCGGAGCCTGCAGCACGCCCGCCACCTTCGTTGCCGGCGCCTGGATGAGACCCAGGAGCTTGGCGCGAAGCTGATCGAGCGACGGCAGTTCGGCGAGCGCCCTGACGCCGGATGCATCGAGCATCTGCGTCCCAAGCGCGCCACCGACCAGCACGAACTTCTCGTTGGTCTTGGCGAACTCGACGGCCACCTTCGCCACCGCCACCGGGTCCTGCGACCACGCAATCGCGGTCGGCCCCTTCAGCATCGGCTTAAGTCCGTCGAATCGGGTCCCTTCCAAGGCGAGGTGAGCCAGACGGTTCTTCGCCACCTTGTACTGCGCGCCCGCTTCCCGCATCTTCACACGCAGTGCCGTGACATCGGCCACGGTCAGACCATCATTGCGGCTGACCACGACCATTGATGTCTCGGCGAACACCGCGGCGAGCTGGTCCACGAATTCACGCTTTTGTGCGCGATCCACGTCGATCTCCACTCGTCAGGCGAAATACGTTTGGACCGTATCCCGCCGGGTTGCCCAAGTGGCCGGGACCATCCCGGCCACCGTTCGCCTGTCCTCAGACCGGAACCATCGGAACGAAACGCTCCGATCCCCGTCTCCGGCGTGCGGGAGATTTCCCTTCAAGGCTTGCGCCACATGCCGTCTTGGACAGGTCCGGAACCGCCGGCACACGCCGGCAGATCCCGTCATGGCCGGAGCCGAAGCTCCGGCGCATCTCGTCAGGCGGAAAGACTGCCTACATCCACGCGCACGCCCGGCCCCATCGTGGAGGACAGCGCGGCTTTCTGCAGATACGTCCCCTTGGCGCCGGCCGGCTTGGCCTTCTGGATCGCATCGACCAGGGCCTTCGCATTTTCCACCAGCTTCTCGACCTCGAAGCTCGCCTTGCCGATACCGGCATGGATGATGCCCGCCTTCTCGGCGCGGAACTCGATCTGGCCGGACTTGGCCGCGGTGATCGCGCCCTTGACGTCCATCGTGACGGTGCCGAGCTTCGGGTTCGGCATCAGGCCGCGCGGGCCGAGAATCTTGCCGAGCCGCCCCACCAGGGCCATCATGTCCGGCGTCGCGATGCAGCGGTCGAAGTCGATCGTGCCGTTCTGCACCAGCTCCGCGAGGTCTTCGGCGCCGACCACATCCGCACCGGCCGCCTTCGCCTCCTCGGCCTTCGGGCCGCGCGCGAACACGCCGACGCGCAGCGTCTTGCCGGTGCCGTTCGGCAGGCTCAGCAGGCCGCGCACCATCTGGTCAGCATGACGCGGATCGATGCCGAGATTGAGCGACAGCTCGACCGTCTCGTCGAACTTCGCCGTGGCGTTGGACTTCACCAGCGCCATCGCCTCGATCACCGGATAGAGCTTCGCGCCATCGACAGTGGACTGCGCCTTCACCAGCCGCTTGTTCTTCGCCATGATCAGCCCTCCACCACCGAAAGACCCATCGAGCGGGCCGAACCGATCAGCATGCGTACCGCGCCGTCGACGTCGTTCGCGTTCATGTGCACCATCTTGGTCTGCGCGATCTCGCGCAGCTGGCTCATCGTCACCTTGCCGACCGTCGCACCCTTGCCGGTTGCGGTCGAGCCCTTCTGGATGCCCGCGGCCTTCTTGAGGAAATAGGTGTTCGGCGGCGTCTTGGTGATGAAGCTGAAGGTGCGGTCAGCAAAGGCGGTGATCACCACCGGGACCGGCATGCCCACTTCCATACCCTGGGTCGCCGCGTTGAAATCCTTGCAGAACTGCATGATGTTGAGGCCGCGCTGGCCGAGCGCCGGACCGACGGGCGGCGACGGATTGGCCTTGCCCGCAGGGATCTGCAGCTTGATATAGCCGACAATTTTTTTCGCCATGAGGCGCACTCCTGATCCGAAGGCGTGCGGCGGGACGAGCCCGAAACACGCCAATGGACCGCGGTTCAACCGGCCCGGCCACCCGTGGCCGAACCTCCCGCGTTCCAATTGAGCGCTGGCCTATACAGCGCCGCGGCCCCGCTGTCGAGTCGCGCGAGACACGTCGCGCCCGGCCCCGGTGGATATGGCAACGGGGCTGCATCACCGCAACGTACGCCCCATATGGGCAGCAACCCAACAGATGGAGACACGCATGAAGACAAGGAAACTCGGCACGCTCACGGTTTCCGCCCTCGGCCTCGGCTGCATGGGCATGTCCGATTTCTACGCCGGGCGCGACGAGGCGGAAGCCCGCGCCACGCTGGACCGCGCGCTGGAACGCGGCATCACCTTCTTCGATTCGGCCGACATGTACGGCTTCGGGGACAACGAGCGCCTGCTGTCGAATTTCGTGAAGGCGAACCGGAGCAGGATCGTCCTCGCCACCAAGTTCGGCAATGAATTCAGCGAAGACCGCCAGCGTCTCGGCATCAACGGCCGGCCGGACTATGTGCGCCGTGCCTGCGACGCCTCGCTGCAGCGGCTCGGGATCGACACGATCGACCTGTATTACCAGCACCGCGTCGATCCGAACGTGCCGATCGAGGAGACGGTGGGCGCGATGGCCGACCTCGTGAAGGCCGGCAAGGTGCGGCATCTCGGCCTGTCCGAGGCGGCGCCGGCCACCATCCGCCGGGCGCACAAGATCCACCCGATCACCGCGCTGCAAACCGAATACTCGCTCTGGTCGCGCGAGCCGGAAGGCGACATCTTCGCGACCGTGCGCGAACTCGGGATCGGCTTCGTGCCCTATTCGCCGCTCGGCCGCGGCTTCCTGACCGGGGCGATCCGCACGCCGGACGATCTCGCCGCCGATGACTGGCGCCGCCACGCCCCGCGCTTCCAGGGCGATAATTTCACCAAAAACCTTGAACTCGTCGGCAAGGTGAAGGCGCTGGCGGCGGAAAAGAACTGCACCGCCGGGCAGCTCGCGCTGGCCTGGGTGCTCGCACAGGGCGAGGATATCGTGCCGATTCCGGGCACCAAGCGCCGGGCCTATCTCGACGAGAATATCGGCGCGATCGACGTGACGCTGACGCCGGAAGACCTCGCCGCGATCGAGCGGATCATGCCGGCCGGCACCGTCGCCGGCACGCGCTATCCGGAAGCGGGGCTGAAGGCGGTCAATCGCTGATCTTCGGTTCGTCTCACTGCTGAAAGCATGAATGGCGGGCGCCCTTGCGGCACCCGCCATTTTTTCAGCGCACAACAGAGGCTCTGTTTTACCAATAGGATAGAGCACCCATCCGATCCGAAAGGATCGGAAACTGCTCTATTCGCCGAGGGCGGCGAAAATCCGCTTGCGCACCTCGATCGGCCCCAGCGCCTCCATCACCGCGTCGATCGGCGGGCTGACCGTGCTGCCGGTCAGCGCCGCGCGCAGCGGCTGGGCGACGGCGCCGAGCTTCTTCTCCTCGCGCTCGGCATAGGCCTTCATCGCCTCGTGCAGCGCCGCCTTCGAGAAATCGGTGTTGTCGAAATCGAGCAGCAGGGCGGCGAGGTCGTCGCGCGCGGCCTCGGTGAGCAGGGCGGCCGCCTTCTCGGTCATCGGCAGCGGTGCCTCGCGAGCGATGAACAGGGCGGATTCCGCCAGTTCGGCGAGGGTGCGGGCGCGCTCCTTCAGCCCCGGCATCAGCACCGCGATGCGCCCCGCCGCCTCGGTGCCGACCGCGACGCCATGATCGCGTTCCAGCCGGGCGACGACATCGGCAGCAAGGCGTTCGTCCTCGGCCGCGCGGAGGAAGACCGCATTCACATGGAGCAGCTTGGCATAATCCATCCGGCTCGCGGCGCGACCGACGCCATCGAGGTCGAACAGCGCAACCTGCTCCTCGCGGGGCAGGATCTCGGCATCGCCATGGCCCCAGCCGAGGCGGAGCAGGTAGTTGCAGAGCGCCTCGGGCAGGTAGCCCTCGTCGCGGAACTGCAGGACCGAGACGGCGCCGTGGCGCTTCGAGAGCTTTGCGCCGTCGGCGCCGTGAATGAGCGGAATATGAGCGAAATTGGGCCGCGCCCAGCCCATCGCGTCATAGATCTGGGCCTGGCGGAACGTGTTGGTCAGATGATCGTCGCCGCGGATGACATGGGTGATCCCCATGTCATGGTCATCCACCACGACGGCGTGCAGATAGGTCGGCGTGCCGTCGGAGCGCAGCAGGATCATGTCGTCCAGCTCGGCATTCTTCACCCGCACCTCGCCCTGGACGAGATCGTGGATCACGGTCTCGCCCTCGCGTGGCGCCCGCAGGCGGATGACGGGGTCGACCCCGGCCGGCGCTTCGGCCGGGTCGCGGTCGCGCCAGCGCCCGTCATAACGAAACGGTTTTTTGCTTCGCTCGGCCTCGGCCCGCATCTCGGCAAGTTCCTCGCGCGAGCAGTAGCAGCGATAGGCCTGGCCGGCGGCGAGCATCTGCTCGGCCACCTCGCGATGGCGGGCATAGCGGGTCGATTGATAGACCGGCGGTTCGTCCGATTTGAGATCGAGCCAGTCGAGCGCGTCGAGGATCACCTTCGTCGCCTCGGGCGTGCTGCGCTCGCGGTCGGTATCCTCGATGCGGAGCAGGAACTGACCGCCATGGTGGCGGGCGAAGAGATAATTGAACAGGGCGGTGCGGGCGCCGCCGATATGGAGCATGCCGGTGGGCGACGGGGCAAAACGGACGCGGATTGTCATGCTCCCGGCGCTATCACGAAACGGCGCGGGGATGAACCCTTACCAGCGGAACCCGCCGATGATGGCGCGCGGATCGAGCCCGGCGGCCGCGCAATCCGCGCGCGCCTCCGCCGGCGTGGCGACATGGATGCCGGACAGCACGAGCACCGAGGCGATGCCGGCCGCCTTCGCGCCGGCGATGTCGGTGCGCAGCGAGTCGCCGAACGCGATCGTCCGCCCCGCCTCGGTGCCGAGCATGTCGAGGGTCGGGCGATAGACGGCGGGATCGGGCTTGCCGCGCCAGATCACCCGCCCGCCCCAGGCGGCGTAGCGCTGCGCCAGCGCCCCGGCACAGATGATGCGGCGCCCGTCGCGGATCACCTCAAGATCCGGATTGGCGCAGATCATCGGCAGCCCGGCGCCGAGCGCCTCGCGGAGCAGCGGATCGAAGGCGGCCGGGTCGTCGGGCGGTGCGAGATCGTCGGGGCCGGTATTGAGCAGGAAATCCGCCGCCTCCGGCCGGTCGGCCTCGGCGAGGCCGAGATCATCGAACAGGTTGCGGTCACGCGGCGGGCCGAGATGGAACAGCCGCTCGCCAAGCCCCGCGAAATCCGGCTCGGTGCGCGACACCAGGGCGGTGCGGACGGCCTCGCCGCTGGTCATGATCCCGTCGTAAAGCTCGGGGCCGATGCCCATCGCGGCCAGGGCGGCGGCAACCGGTTCCCTGCGGCGCGGCGCGTTCGAGAGAAAGACGACGCGCTTGCCGGCCTCGCGCAGATGACGGAGGCAGGCGGCAACGCCGGGATACGGCCGCACCCCGTCATGCACCACCCCCCAGAGATCGACGATGAAGCCATCATGATCGCGGGCAAGGGCTTCGACGCTCATCGGGGCTTCGGTCATGGCGCGATCTCCGCGAGCCGGTCGGCATCGCGGCCGACAAGCCCGGCCAGTGTCGCCGCGCCATACTGGTCGAGCAGGGCGGACAGCCCGGCGGCAAGGCGGTGCAGCACCGCCGGTCCCTGATAGACGAAGGAGGTATAGACCTGGACGAGGCTGGCGCCGGCGCGGAACTTGGCAAGCGCCTGCTCTGGCGTCGCCACACCGCCGACCCCGATCAGCAGCAGCCGGTCGCCGGCAAGCAGGCGCACCCGCGCCAGCATCCGTGTCGCGCGGTTGAACAGCGGCGCGCCGGACAGGCCGCCCGCCTCGCCGCGCGCCACGCCGCGCAGGCTGTCGGGCCGGGTGAGCGTGGTGTTGCTGACGATCAGCCCGGCAACGCCCCGGCCAATCACCATCTCCACCAACTCCGGCAGAACCGCCTCGTCGAGATCGGGCGCGAGCTTGACGAACAGCGGCGGCGCGCCCGGCGCCGCGGCGCGGATCGCATCGAGGATCGCGGCCAGCCGGTCGGTCGCCTGCAGGTCGCGCAAGCCCGGCGTGTTCGGCGAGGACACGTTGATGGCGATGTAATCGGCATGCGGCGCCACCGCCTGGACCAGGGCCGGATAATCGGCCAGCGGGTCCGCACCTTCCTTGTTGATCCCGAGATTGGCGCCGATCGCCGCTTGCGTGCGGTCGGCGCCGGCGAGGCGGGCGGCGAACCCCTCGATGCCGCCATTGTTGAACCCCATCCGGTTGATCAGCGCCCGGTCCTCGGCGAGGCGGAACAGGCGCGGCTTCGGATTGCCCTGCTGCGGCCGCCGAGTCACCGTACCGGCCTCGATGAACCCGAACCCGAGGCGGGACAGCCCGGCAAGGGCGACGGCGTCCTTGTCGAACCCCGCGGCAAGCCCGACTGGCAGCGATATCGTCCGCCCGAAGGCCGACATCGCAAGGCGCGGATCTGCGGGAATCTGGCGCCGCCCGGCGAGGCCGAGGCGCAACCCGGTCAGCGCGACGTCATGCGCCGTCTCGGGTTCCAGCAGACGGAGCGCAGCCGCGGCGATATCCGCGACAGGCATTACTTCGCGAAGACCACGATCTCGGGAGCCGAAGGGGCGGGAACGCCGGCGAGCGGTGCCGCGGCACCAAGCGAGACGCGCTGCGCCGCCACCCCGTCGGCCACGATCGCATCCGCGACCTGGGCCGCGCGTGGCGCGAGGCGGGCCATCGCCCGCTCGGCTTCGGCCGGGCCACGCGCGGCAGGTGCGGTGACGACCACCCGGAATTCCGCCTTGGGGTTGATCTTGAGTGCGGCATCCACGGCATATTTCACCGAGGGAGACCATGTCTCGACCGCCTCGGGAATGGTCACCAGCGGAAGCCGCCCGTTGAACGCGGTGAGTGCCGCGACATCCACCAGCGACGGCGCGCCGGCATACGGCCCGGGCACATGACGGCCAGGCACAGCGCACCCGGCGAGGATAGCTGGAAGCACGAAAAGCATGAGGGTGGAGCGACGCATGATCGGCCTTTACTGGAGCTTGTCCGTGGCCTCAATGGCAGGGGGATTAACGAAAGTCTAGATTGCGCGGCGCGGCCGGAAAATCGCCCGGCCAACCGCCGACGGGTTGTTCCTAACCCGCCGGCAGCGCCCGGCAATCCGGCCTTTCGGCTCAATCCCGGCGGCGGATCAGCCGCCGATGGTCTTCTGCGTCTGCTCGCCAAGCCCGGCGATGCCGAGACGCACGGTCTGGCCCGGCCGCAGAAACACAGGCTCCGGCTTGATGCCCATGCCGACGCCGGGCGGCGTCCCGGTAGCGATCACGTCGCCGGGTTCGAGATGGATGAAGCGGCTCACATAGGACACCAGCGTCTTCACGCCGAAGATCATCGTCCGCGTATTGCCGTTCTGCATCCGCTTGCCATCGACCTCGCACCACAGATCGAGCGCCTGCGGGTCCGGCACCTCGTCGCGGGTGACGAGGAACGGCCCCGTCGGGCCGAAGCTCGGGCAGCCCTTGCCCTTGTCCCAGGTGCCGCCACGACGGATCTGGTATTCGCGCTCGCTGACATCATTGACGATGCAGTAGCCGGCAACGTGGTCGAGCGCCGAATCCTCGGCGATGTGCGACCCACCGGTGCCGATGATCACGCCAAGCTCCACCTCCCAGTCGGTCTCCTTCGAGCCGGGCGGGATCACGATGTCATCGTTCGGCCCCGAATAGGCGCTGCCGGCCTTGATGAAGATGATCGGCTCCTCCGGCACCTTGAGCCCGGATTCGGCCGCATGGTCGGCATAGTTGAGGCCGATGCAGATGAAATTCACCGGCCTCGGCACTGGTGCGCCGATCCGCGTGCCGGCGGGCACCAGCGGCAGCGTCGCGGCATCGAGCGCGGCGAGGCGCGCAAGCCCGGCATCGGAAAGGGTTGCGGCGTCGATTTCGGCAATGACACCGGAGAGATCGCGCAGCGCGCCGGACCCATCGACAATTCCTGGACGTTCGGCGCCGACGGCGCCATGCCTGAACAGTTTCATATATTTAAACTCCCATTATACTCGTGCTCCGCTTGTAGTCCGCGCGGCGGCGCCGGCCAAGAGGACCGGCAAGCACCGTGTGATGTTCAGGATAATCGACATCCCATGTTGAACTTGCGCCGTTTCCGCCCGACTTGCTCCTGTCGTGCTTAAAATAATAGGCTAGAGCATCACCCGACCGGATGGTGTCATCTGATCGGGTGAAGATGCTCTGTTTATCAATATGATAGAGCACGACATCCGATCCGAAAGGAGCGGAACGTGCTCTAGTGAGATCTGCTTCATTCAAGGACCGAGCCATGACCCAGCCCGCGCCGCGCTCCAACGAGCCGCTGATCCATCACTGGATGCCGTTCACCGCCAACCGCCAGTTTCATGACGCGCCGCGAATCATCGCCCGCGCCGAGGGTGTGCATTACTGGAACACCGCGGGCGAAAAACTGCTCGACGCGGTCTCCGGCCTCTACACCACGCCGGCCGGGCATGGCCGGCGCGAGATCCGCGATGCGGTGGCGCGGCAGCTGGAAGAGCTGGATTACGCGCCGGCCTTCCAGTTCGGCGTGCCCGGCTCGTTCCGGCTGGCCAACGAGCTGGCGCAGATGCTGCCGGCCGGGCTGAACCGCGTCTTCTTCGCTGGCTCCGGTTCGGAGGCGGTCGAATCCGCCCTCAAGGTCGCCATCCAGTATCATCGCGTGCGCGGCCAGGGGCAGCGCCAGCGCTTCGTCGGCCGGGCGCGCGGCTATCACGGGGTCAATTTCGCCGGCTGGTCGGTCGGCGGCATGGTGAAGAACCGCGAGGCATTCGGCCTCGGCCTGCCGGGTGTGGCGCATATGCGGCACACGCACATCCCCGAGAACCGCTTCCAGATGGGCCAGGGCGAGCATGGCGGCCTCGATCTCGCCGACGACCTGCAACGCATGATCGACCTGCATGGCGCCGACACCATCGCCGCCTGCATCGTCGAGCCGATCGCGGGATCGACGGGCGTTCTGGTGCCGCCGAAGGGCTATCTGGAGCGGCTGCGCGAAATCTGCACCAGGCACGGCATCCTGCTGATCTTCGACGAGGTGATCTGCGGCTTCGGGCGCACCGGCGCGCCCTTCGCGGCGGATGCGTTCGGCGTGGTGCCGGACATGCTGACCATGGCCAAGGCGATCACCAACGGCAACATCCCGATGGCCGCCGTCGCCGTGCGGGAAGACGTGCAGCAGGCGATCCTCGATGCCGCCGGACCCGATGCGGTGGAGTTCTTCCACGGCTATACCTATTCGGCGCATCCGGTGGCCTGTGCCGCCGCGCTGGCGACGCTGCGGATCTACCGCGAGGATGACCTGTTCGCCCGCGCCGCGGCACTGGCGCCGAAATTCCTCGAACGCATCGCCGCCCTGCGCGACGTGCCGATCGTCATCGACACCCGCGGTTTCGGCCTGCTCGGCGCGGTCGATCTCGCGCCCGAGGGCGGGCCGGGCAAGCGCGGCTTCGCCGTGCTGCGCCGGGCCTTCGAACAGGGGCTGGTGCTGCGGGTCGCCGGCGATACGGCGATCTTCGCCCCGCTCTTCATCACCACCGACGACCAGCTCGACGAGATGTTCGACAAGCTGCGCAAGGTGCTGGCCACGGTCTGACCCGGCGGCCAGCCAGGACACGGAGACAGGATCAAAGATGTACAAGAACGTTTTGCTGCATATCGGCGGGGAATGGACGAACGCCGCCTCGGGCCGCACGCTCGACGTGATCAACCCGGCGACCGAGGAAGTCATCGGCACGGCCGCCCATGCCGGCCGCGCGGATCTCGACGCCGCGATCGCAGCGGCCGAGACGGGCTATGCGACCTGGCGGGCGACGCCGGCATTCCAGCGCGCGGCGCTGCTGCGCAAGGCCGCCGAGCTGATCCGCGCGCGGATCCCCGAAATCGCCACCATCATGACGATGGAACAGGGCAAGCCGCTCGCCGAGGCGAAGGGCGAAACCACCGTCGCCGCCGACGTGATCGACTGGTTCGCCGAAGAGGCCAAGCGCACCTATGGCCGGGTGATCCCGGCGCGGGCGGCGGGCGTCTACCAGCTCGTGGTCAAGGAGCCGGTCGGCATCGTCGCCGCCTTCACGCCGTGGAACTTCCCGATCAACCAGGCGGTGCGCAAGGTCTCCGCCGCGCTGGCCGCCGGCTGCGCGGTGATCCTGAAGGGGCCTGAGGAAACGCCGGGCGCCTGCGCCGAGCTGGTGCGCGCCTTCGCCGATGCCGGGCTGCCGCCGGGCGTGCTCAACCTCGTCTACGGCGTGCCGGCCGAGATTTCCGAATATCTCATCCCGCACCGCGCGGTCCGCAAGATCTCCTTCACCGGTTCGACCGCGGTGGGCAAGCACCTCGCCGCCCTCGCCGGGGCGCACATGAAGCGGGCGACGATGGAACTCGGCGGCCACGCGCCGGCGATCGTCTTCGAGGACGCCGATCTCGACGCGGCGGCAAAGATCCTCGCCGCCAACAAGTTCCGCAATGCCGGCCAGGTCTGCGTCGCGCCGACGCGCTTCCTCGTGCAGGAAAGCGTCTATGACGGGTTCATGGAGCGCTTTCTCGGCGCGGTCCGGAACATCAAGGTTGGCAACGGGCTCGATGCGGGCACCACGATGGGGCCGCTCGCCAACGAGCGCCGCATCCCGGCGATCGAGGGCTTCATCGCCGACGCGACGAAGCACGGCGCGAAAGTGGCCGAAGGCGGCGAGCGGATCGGCAACAAGGGGTATTTCTTCCAGCCCACCGTGCTGACCGACATTCCGACCACGGCGCGGGTGATGAACGAGGAACCGTTCGGCCCGCTCGCGCTGGTCAACCGGTTCTCCACCTTCGAGGACGCGGTGACCGAGGCCAACCGGCTTGAATACGGCCTCGCCTCCTATGCCTATTCGCGGTCGGCCAGGACGGTGACGGCGCTGGGCGACCGCATCGAGGCCGGGATGATCTCGATCAACCATCACGGCATCGCCCTGCCCGAGACGCCGTTCGGCGGCATGAAGGACAGCGGCTATGGCTGGGAGGGCGGCGCCGAGGCGATCGAAGCCTATCTCGCCACCAAGTTCGTGACCCAGGCGTCGTAAGACGCCGAAGCGACCGGGGCGCTTAGAGCATCATCCGATCAGATGGAATCATCTGATCGGATAAAGATGCTCTGATTATCAACAAGATAGAGCACGACATCCGATCCGGATGGATCGGAACGTGCTCTAGCCGAGTTTCGGCGTGAGCGCCTCGGCCTCCATCGCATTGGCGAGTTCGATCAGGCTGGACCGGCCGACCAGCCGCAGCAGCGAGAATTTCCGCTTCGGCCCGAGAAACACCGGCTTCGCCCGCTTTCCGCAGCGCGCGGCGATCAGGCCGCGCACATCGCCGAACCCGTCGATCAGGCCGCGTTCGCTGGCAGCACTGCCCAGCATGTAGGAGCCGTCGAACACCGTGTCGTCGCCCTTCAGCGCGCCGCCGCGGCGCTCGCGCACCCACGCCTTGAAGGCGGCGTGAATGTCGTCGAGCAGCGCCTGGTTGAATGCCGCGTCCCCCGGCCGCTCGGGCGAGAACGGGTCATTGCGCAGCTTGTTAGCGCCGGCGGTGACGACGCGGCGCTCGATGCCGAAGCGGCGGATCAGGTCATGCACGCCGAAACCGCCGCCGACCACGCCGATCGAGCCGACGATCGACATCGGATTGGCAAAAATCTCGTCGCCCGCACAGGCGATCCAGTAGCCGCCGGAAGCGCCGACATCGCCGATCACCGCAAGAACGCGCACGCCGGTCTCCTCGGCCTTGCGGCGGATATGCCTGCCAATCAGGTCGGATTGCACCGGCGAGCCGCCGGGGCTTTCGATCGCGAGGATCAGCAGCTTCGTCCCGCCTTTCGCGAGGTCGAAGCCACGGTCGATGGCGGGGGCAAAACGTTCGAGATTGACCGCCCCCTCGCGGGGCGAAATCAGCCCGGCAAGCCGGATCACCGGCACGCACGGGCGTGACCACGGCAGGCGCAGCGTCATGGCAGCAGCGCCAGGGCGCGCAGGTCGCGCCGCAGCGCCGGCGGCAGGTCCTCGATGCCGGAGGTGCGGCCGCCATCCGGCAGGTCGGCGGGCGCATCGTCCGGCGCGAGGTAGCGCCAGCCCTGGAAGGGCTTCATCGGCCGCGCCTCGACCCGGACGAGCGTGGGGTCGAGCACGAGGCCGGTGCAGCGCGTCCCGTCATCCCAGACATCCTCGATCACGTCGAGAATCCGCTGGCGAACCAGCACGGCGCCGGTGATGACCCAGTAGATCGACCCGCCATCGGCAAGCTCCGCCGCGCGCTTGGGAAAGCTGCGGGTCTGGTGGCGCAGCGGCGGATCGGCCACCGCGCGGCGGCGCTGGATCTCGGCCAGATGGCCGGGATCCTTCACGCCGACCGCGAGCTTGACCAGATGGATCAAGCGGCCTGCCGCGCCGCGATCGCCTGCCAGACGCGCTCGGGCGTCGCTGGCATGTCGATCTCGCGGATACCATCCGCGGCAAGCGCGTCGATCACCGCGTTGATCAGCGCCGGCGGCGAGCCGACCGCGCCGGCCTCGCCCGCACCCTTCACGCCGAGCGGGTTCGAGGCGCAAGGCACCGAGACGAACTCCACCTCGATATCCGGCAGGTCGTCGGCGCGCGGCAGCGCATAATCCATCAGGCTGCCGGCGACGAGCTGGCCCGATTCTGGATCATAGGCGGTGTTCTCCAGCAGCGCCTGCCCGAGCCCCTGGGCGACGCCGCCATGCACCTGGCCGCGCACGATCATCGGGTTCACGATGGTGCCGACATCGTCGCACACGAGATAGCGCAGCACCGAGGTGACGCCGGTTTCCGGATCGATCTCGACCTCGGCGATGTGGCAGCCATTCGGGAAGGTGTGCTTCTCGATCTTGGCGATCTCGGCGGTGTCGAGCGCGTTGCCCTGCTCGCCGTGCAGCTCCGCCGCCAGGGTGATGACGTCGACCATCCGGTCGGTGCCGACGATGCGGAAGGCGCCATCCTGGAACACGATGTCCGCTTCCGCCGCCTCCAGATGATCGGCCGCGGCCTTGCGGCCCTTCTCGAGAATGGTCGCGGTGGTCAGCGCGATGGCCTGGCCCTCGGAATAGAGGCTGCGCGCGCCGCCGGTGCCGCCGCCCTGCGGAATTGTGTCGGTATCGCCCTGGCGGACGCGGATCTTGTCCGGGTCGATGCCGAGCCGGTCGTTGACCAGCTGCACATAGGCGGTTTCATGGCCCTGCCCGGTGGACTGGGTGCCGACATAGACATCGACATACCCCTCCTTGGTGAAGCGGATCTCGGCGCGCTCCTCCGGCGCGCCGCCGGTCGCCTCGAGGTAATAGGCCATGCCGATGCCGCGGCGCTTGCCGGCGGCGGCCGACTTCGCGCGGCGGGCGGGGAAGCCCTTCCAGTCGATCATGTCGAGCGCATGGTCGAGCACCTTGTGGAAATCGCCCGAATCATAGGTCTGCGCCATCGCGGTGGTGAAGGGCATGGCGCTCGCCGGCACCATGTTGATGCGGCGCAGCTCGGCGCTGTCGATCCCGAGTTCGCGGGCGGCGGCGTCGATCAGCCGCTCGACGAGATAATTGCTCTCCGGGCGGCCGGCGCCGCGATAGGCGTCGACCGGCACGGTGTTGGTGAACACGCCGAACACCCGCGCATGGATCGCCTTCATACCATAGACGCTGGCCAGCACCTTGGTGCCCGCGAGGGTCGGGATGAAGGGGCCGAAATTCGAGAGATAGGCGCCCATGTTCGCCGTGTCCGTCACCCGCATGGCGGTGATCCGGTGATCGGCGTCCAGCGCCAGCTCACCGATGGTGATGTGGTCGCGCCCATGCGTGTCGGAGAGGAACGCCTCGCTGCGCTCGGAGGTCCATTTCACCGGCCGGCCCAGCTTGCGGGCGGCGTGGCAGACCATGACATGCTCGGGATAGACGAACAGCTTCATGCCGAACCCGCCGCCGACATCCGGGGTGATGACGCGGAACTTCGCCGGCTCCACCTTGAACACGGCGCCGGCGAGGCAGTCCTTCAGCAGCCAGCCGCCCTGGGTGTTGGTGGTCAGCGTCCACCGGCCGGAAGCCGCGTCGAATTCGGCGCGGGCGGCGCGGGCCTCCAGCGAGTTGACGACGATGCGGTTGTTGACGATGCGCAGCTTCGTCACGTGCGCGGCGGCGGCGAACAGCTCGTCCACCTTCGCGGCGTCGCCCACCGCCCAGTCGAACACGCGGTTGGCCGGCGCATCGTCATGCACGCGCGGCGCGCTGTCGGACATCGCGCTGGCCAGATCGGTGATCGAGGCCTTCATGTCGTAGCGCACATCGACCAGCTCGGCGGCATCGCGCGCGGCCTGCGCGGTTTCGGCGACGATATAGGCCACCGGCTCGCCGACATGGCGCACCGTGCCCTGGGCGAGGGCCGGGCGATCGGCCTGGGCGCGCGGCGTGCCGTCCTGGTTCTTGATCGGCACCATGCAGGGAATCGGCGCGATGCCCTCGGCGGCGAGATCAGCACCGGTGACGATGGCAACCACACCCGGCACCGCGCGGGCGGCCGCAGTGTCGATTCCCGTGATCGTCGCGGCGGCGTGCGGCGAGCGCAGCACATGAAGGTGCAGCGCCCCCTCGGCCGGAACGTCGTCGGTATACTGGCCAGCGCCGCGCAGCAGCCGCGAATCCTCGACGCGCTTGACCGGCTGGGCAAGACCGAATTTCACCATGATCGATTCCTCATCTTCCAGTTGCTGACGGCGGCCGCAGCGCGCCTTCCCTGCGCTCAGGATATGGGCCGGTCGGGAAAATACAATAGACCGGCGCGGCAACAGCGGTTTGCCCTCGGCGCGAAACCGACCATATGCAGGCGAGAGAATGTGTTCGAAGACCGGCCACGGGCCGAAAAGGAGCAGACATGCAGATCAACGCCGATCTTCGCCAGCCAGCCCTCGTCGATGCCGCGGCGCTCGACTGGATCGCCTCGCCGATGGCCGGCGTCGAGCGCCGGATGCTGGAGCGCGACGGCGGCGAGGTGGCGCGGGCGACCTCGCTGGTGCGCTACGCGCCGGGCTCCGCCTTCAGCCCGCACCGGCATGACGAGGGCGAGGAATTCCTCGTGCTGGAGGGCGTGTTCTCCGACGAGACTGGAGATTTTCCGCGCGGCCACTACGTGCGCAACCCGCCCGGCTCGCGGCACACCCCCTCCAGCGCGCCGGGCGCGACAATCCTGGTGAAGCTGCGGCAGATGCCGCCGGAAGAGGCCGCCCCGGTGCGGATCGACACCACCGATCCCGGGCTGTGGCGCGAGCGTGCGCCGGGCTGGTCGGAAGCGCTGCTGTTCTCCGCCCCGTGGGAGCAGGTGGACATGATCCGCCTCGCCGCCGGCATCGAAACGGTGGAGCAGGCCTATCCGCGCGGCGTCGAGATCTTTGTGGTGGAGGGATCGATCACGCGGGACGGCGCGGTGCACGGCGCCGGCACCTGGCTGCGGCTGCCCGCCGGCAGCCGGCTCGCGCTGGCCAGCACCGACGGGGCGCTGCTCTACCGCAAGAGCGGCCATCTGCCGACGGTCGCCTGACGCCATGCACGACCTGATCGTGGTCGGGGCGGGCCTCGCCGGCCTCGCCCTCGCGGCGCGGGCGCAGGAGGCGGGCCAGCATGTCGCAATCATCGAGGCGCGTTCGCGAATCGGCGGGCGAAGCCTCGCGCATCGCACCGAATCAGGCTGCTACGATCTCGGCCCGGCCTGGATCTGGCCTTCCATGCAGCCGCGCGTGGCGCAGGCCGCCGCCGCCTTCGGCCTCCTTCTGCACCGCCAGGCCGATGCAGGCGGCTTCGTGTTCCAGGACGGCGACGGAACGGTCCAGCGCCTGCCCCACGGCTTCGCGCAGGAGCCGCCGAGCATGCGGATCGAAGGCGGGACCACCGCCCTCGCCGAAGGCTTCGCCGCCCGCCTCGCCCCCGGCACGATCCGGCTCGGCACCCGGGTCGAGCATCTGGTGCTGGAATCGGACGCAGTCAGCGTCGAGGCCGGGGAGACACGGCTACGGGCGCGGCGCGTGGCGCTGGCGCTGCCGCCCCGGCTGGCGGCTGCCATCGGCTTTGCGCCCACCCTGCCCGCCGCTTCACTGCGGCAGCTCGAGGCGGTGCCGACCTGGATGGCCGGGCATGCCAAGGCGCTGGCAATCTACGACGCGCCGGTCTGGCGCGATTCCGGCCTGTCCGGCGGGGCCTTCAGCCGCTGCGGACCGCTGGGCGAGATCCACGATGCCAGCCTGCCAGGTGCCTCCGGCGAGGCGGCGCTGTTCGGCTTCTTCGCCTGGCCGGCCGCGATGCGCGCGGCGCGCCGGGCAAGGCTGGAGGATGCGGTACGCGCCCAGCTCGCCGCCTTGTTCGGCCCGGCGGCCGGATCGCCCCGCGCGCTGCTGATCCAGGACTGGTCGGCCGACGAGCTGACCGCAACGCCGGCCGACGCCGCGCCGCTGGCCGGGCATCCGGCCTATGCGCCGCTCGCCCTGCCCGCGCCGTGGCGCGACCGTGTCCTGCTTTCTGGGTCGGAGAGCGCGCCGCAATTCGGCGGTTATCTCGAAGGGGCGCTGGAAGCCGCCGAGGCAGCCGCCGCCATGAATGCGCAACATGGCGGCGGCCTTCCCGCGGCGGGCGTGGCAGCCGGGTTCTAGAGCACGACATCCGATCCTGATGGATCGGAACGTCCTCTAGGCCCGGCCGCTGCGC
Source organism: Acidiphilium sp. C61 (assembly GCF_905116885.1). Lineage (NCBI taxonomy): Bacteria > Pseudomonadati > Pseudomonadota > Alphaproteobacteria > Acetobacterales > Acidocellaceae > Acidiphilium > Acidiphilium sp. C61. The sequence goes on from NZ_CAJHNI010000005.1 coordinate 1,308,994, forward strand.
ATCCGCCGGAGGCGGAGGATGGTGTCGATGGTGATCGCGGCCAGCAGGATCAGCCCCTCGACGATGAAACGCACGGACGAGGCAGCACCGAGCAGGTTCATCCCGTTGCTGACACTCGCGATCACCAGCGCGCCGAACAGCGCGCCATAGACGCTGCCGCGCCCGCCGAACAGCGACGTGCCGCCGATCACCGCCGCGGCGACCGCGTTCAGCATGATGTCGCCATTGCCCACCGAGGCGGAGGCGACACCGAGGCGCGCCGCATCGAGATAGCCGGCAAGGCCGACGAGGAAGCCGGCGATGACGAAGACGGCGAGCTGGATCCCCTTCACCGAGATGCCGGCGCGCCGCGCCGCCTCGGCATTGCCGCCGACCGCGTAGAGATGCCGGCCGAAGCGGGTCGACTTCGTCACGAAGGCCGAGGCGAACAGCGCGATCAGGAACAGCATCAGCAGGAATGGCACGCCGCGATAGGCATTCAGCATGAACACCGCGCCGAACAGCATGATGGCGACACCGACCAGCCGCATCGTCGCGGCGAACCCGCCCTCATGGCCGCTCGCCGTGCGCTTGCGGATGCCGTTCAGCGTCACCGCCGCATAGGCGCCGAACAGCAGCAGGCTCAGCACCCACGACCATAGCGGATCGAGATTGAGCGTGCCGATCGCGGTGGTGAAATCGTCCGCCAGCGGCACCGAGCCGCCATGCGGCGTCAGGATCGCGAGCGTCAGACCCTCGGCGATCATGCCGCCGCCGAGGGTGACGACGAAGCTCGGCACGCCGATCCGCGACACCACCATGCCCTGGAGAAAGCCGATCCCGGTCGCCAGCGCGATTCCAAGCGCGATGCCGACGCCGACCGGCAGGTGAAAGAACACCGTGGCCAGCGAGAACACCGAGGCGGCGAGCACCGAGTTCCAGCCGATCGACAGGTCGATCATGCCGAGCAGGATGATGTAGATTTCCGCCAGCGCCAGCGTGCCGGTGACGACGATCTGCGCCGCGAGATTGGAGAGGTTGCGCGGGGTCAGGAAGTTGGCGTTCAGCGTCTCGAACACGATCCAGATGACGATCAGCGCCGCGATCACCGGCAGCATGCCGAGATCGGTCGATTGCGCGACCCCGGTCAGCCAGCGCGTGAACGGTGATTTCTGCTCGGATTCCTGCCCGGATTTCCGCTCTGGGGGCTGCACGGTGCTACTCATGCCAAGGCTCCTGCCGCGCCGGTTCCGGGTATCGCGAGCGTGCCGGTGATGGCGCCGACCACCTGCTCCGGCGTAACCTCGCTCTTGCGGGCCTGCATCACCGTGGCGCCGAGGCGCAGCACGGCGATATTGTCCGCCACCTGAAACACGTTCTGCATGTTGTGGGTGATGAGAATGACGCCATAGCCCTGCTCGGCGAGGTCGCGCACGAGGCGAAGCACCTCCGCCGTCTGGGCGACGCCGAGGGCCGCGGTCGGCTCATCCATGATGACGAGCTTGGAATCCCACAGCACGGCGCGGGCGATGGCCACCGCCTGGCGCTGCCCGCCGGAGAGCGAGGCCACCGGCGTATCCAGCGCGGGCAGGTTGATCCGCAGCGTCTTCAGCACCCGCCGCGCTTCAAGCTCCATGTCGACATCGCGCAACACATGCGGGCCAACCGCGGTGGGCGAGCTGACGAGCTCGCGGCCGAGATAGAGATTGGCGCAGATGCCGAGATTATCGCAGAGGGCGAGATCCTGATACACGGTCTGGATGCCCAGCGCCGTCGCCTCGGACGGGTGGCGGATCGAGACCGGCCGCCCCTCCAGCAGGATATCCCCCTCGTCGATCGGCGCGACACCGGCGATCGCCTTGATGGTGGTGGACTTGCCCGCGCCGTTGTCGCCGAGCAGGGCGGTCACCTCGCCACGGCGGACGGTGAAATTCACGTCGCGCAGGGCGACCACGGCGCCGTAGCGCTTTTGCAGGCCGCGCACCTCAAGCAGGGGTGCTGCGGCGGGTTCAGCCGCGATTGCCGCACTCATCTCTCGTCCTCCCAAGCAAACGGCGGACGCGCGGGGCGTCCGCCGCGCCGTCAATGGTCCCGGATCAGGCGCCGTGAGCCTTGCAGATCTTGCCCTTGGCAGCCGGACCGACGCAGATCGCCTTCCAGGTCGTATAGCCCGACTTGATCACCGAACCGGCGATATTCGCCTTGGTCACCACCAGCGGCTTCAGCAGCACCGACGGAACGTCGATCATCTTGTTGTTCACCTTGCCGTTGACGAGGCCGGCCGGCGGCTTCGTGCCGGTCGCCACCGCAACCGCGAGATCGGCCGCCGCCGCCGCTTCCTCGGGGACGTATTTGAACACCGTCATCGATTGCAGGCCTTCGAGAATGAAGGTCAGGCCGCCATTGGTCGCATCCTGGCCGGTCACCGGCACCTTGCCGGCAAGGCCCACCGCCTGCAACGCGCGGATCACGCCCGAAGCGGTGCCGTCATTCGCGGCAAGAACGCCATTGACCTTGTTGTGCAGCCGGGTCAGCGCCTGCTGGCTTTCCTCGAACGCGTTCTGCGGGCTCCAGTTCGGCGTCATCACCGAATAGGCGAGATGCAGCTTGCCCGACTTGAACAGCGGGCCGAGCACGTTCATCGCGCCCTTGCGGAAGTCGAACGCGTTCGGATCGGTCGGCGCGCCGTTGATCATCATCACGCTGCCGCCGGGCTTGGTGTGCTTCGCGATATACTCGCCCTGCAGCTCGCCGACCTTCGTGTTGTCGAACGAGACATAGTAATCCGGCTTCGAATCCTGGATCAGCCGGTCATAGGAAATCACCTTCACGTGGTTGCGCGTGGCGTAGTTCACCACCGCGGCACCGGCCTTGCCGTCGACCGGATCGACGACGAGAACGTCAGCACCGTTCGAGATCGCGGATTCGGCCTGGTTGAGCTGGGTGTCCGGGCTCGAATTGGCGTTGCTGACGATCAGCTTGGCGTTCGGATCGGCCGCATGCGCCATCTTGATGAACCAGGGCCGGTCGACCTGCTCGTAGCGGGGGGAGGAATTCTCCGGCAGCAGGAAGGCGATCGTCGTCTTCTTGCTGCTGATCTGGTGCACCGAGGGCTGGGCGACGGACTGGGCGTGCGCGGCCGTCAGGCCGAAGGCGGCAACCGCCAGCGCGGACGCGGCAATGATCGTCGGGAACGCGATTTTCATGGTGTTTCCTCTTCCAAGATATGGTGGATCGAATTCTGGCCCCGGCGTGCCGCGAGGTTCCAATTAATTTGACCCTTGTAGTAAATCGGTTGCTATCGTGAAGCCCGAACCATTGTCAAGCGGGAAATGCAGACCTGCCCCGACTGCGGGGCCGGCGCGGTCTATTGGCGGGGTTCGTCGAGCTCGCGCAGGGCGCCGGAGCGCACGCTCTGCATGGCGTTGTCGAGGATTCTCAGGATCGCCTCGTCGGGCAGTTCCGCCCCCAGCAGGTTGAGCGCGCCGCCAAGCAGGGCCGAGGCGATGGCGATGGTCGGGATCTCCTTCTCGACCATGCGATGAACCAGCTGGTCGATGACCTGGCCGGCTTCGAGAATCTGCGCCTCGGTGGCTTGATGCTGCATCGGCTTGCTTCCTTGTGTCATGAAATCGTGATGTCGTCCGGCCGCATCAGGCCGGGGTTGCCGCGGAGCCGAGCGGCAGCTCGCGGGTGCGCGGGCCGGTCGCCAACCCCTGCTCGGCCGAGGCCGCCTCGATCTGCTCGGACTGCGCCGCCCACATCGCGGCATAGATGCCGCCCGCGGCGAGCAGCGAGGCATGGGTGCCGCGCTCGACGATGTTGCCATCGCGCAGGACAAGGATCTCGTCGGCGTCGATCACCGTGGACAGGCGATGGGCGATCACCAGCGTGGTGCGGTCGCGCGCGACCTGCCGCAGCGCGGCCCCGATATCCTGCTCCGTCGCGGTATCGAGGGCGCTGGTCGCCTCGTCGAGGATGAGCAGGCGCGGGTCCTTGAGGATGGTGCGGGCGATGGCGACGCGCTGCTTCTCGCCGCCCGACAGTTTCAGGCCGCGCTCGCCCACCGTGGTCGCATAACCCTGCGGCAGCGACATGATGAAATCGTGGATCTGCGCGAGGCGCGCCGCCCGCTCGACCTCCGCATCCGACGCCCCGGGGTGGCCATAGGCGATGTTGTAGCGGATGCTGTCGTTGAACAGCACGGTGTCCTGCGGCACGACGCCGATCGCCCCGCGCAGGCTCGCCTGGGTCAGGTCGCGGACGTCGATGCCATCGACCAGCACCTCCCCCTCGCTCACGTCATAGAAGCGGAACAGCAGCCGCGAGATGGTCGACTTGCCCGACCCCGTCGGCCCGACCAGGGCGATCTTGCGGCCCGGCTCGGCGCGGAACGAGATCCCGTGGAGGATTTCGCGGTCCGGGCTGTAGCCGAAGCGGACATCGACGAACTCGACCGGCACGGGAGCCCCCCGCGCCGGCAGCGTCTTCGCATCCGCCCGGTCGGAAATCTCCTGCGGCGTGCGCAGCAGCGCAAACATCTGCTCCATGTCGACGAGCCCCTGCTTCAGCTCGCGATAGACGAAGCCGACGAAGTTGAGCGGCTGGTAGAGCTGGATCAGGTAGGTGTTCACCAGCACGAACTGGCCGACATTCAGCCGCCCGGCGACGACGCCGTTCGCCGCCATCAGCATCAGCACGGCGAGGCCGGTGGCAATGATCGCGGCCTGGCCGAGATTGAGCGCGTTGAGCGTGACCTGCGAGCGGACCGCCGCCGTCTCGTAGGCGGCGAGGCTCGCATCGAACCGCACGCTCTCATGCGCCTCGTTGCCGAAATACTTCACCGTCTCGAAATTCAGCAGGCTGTCGATCGCTTTTGTCTGGGCGGCGTTGTCGGTCTCGTTCATCTGCCGGCGGAACTTGATGCGCCAGGAGGTGAAGCCGAAGGTGAAGGCGAGATAGCCGCCCACCGCGGCGAGCGTGATCGCGGCATAGGCCCAGTTGAACATGTGCCAGAGAATGCCGACCGTCAGCAGCAATTCGATCAGCGTCGGCACCACGTTGAACACGGCAAGCCGCAGCACCGTCTGGATGCCGGTGGTCCCGCGCAGGATGACGCGCGAAAGCCCGCCGGTCTGGCGGTCGAGATGGAAGCGCAGCGAGAGGTTGTGCAGATGCTCGAACGTCTCGCGGCTGATCACCCGTGCCGCGCGCTGCTGCACGGCGGCGAACAGCGCGTCGCGCAGCTCGCCGAAGCCGGACGAGGCGATGCGCACCAGCGCATAGGCGACAATCAGCGCCGCCGGCACGGCGAGCGGGCCGGCCTTCGACGAGAGCGCGTCCACCGCCCGCGCATACAGGATCGGAATGACGACGGTCGCCACCTTGGCGAGCACGAGGCAGAGCGAGGCGAGCACGACGCGCAGGCGCAGGCCGGGCTCGCGCCGCGGCCAGAGATAGGGCAGCAGTGAACGCACCGTCGCGAGGCTGCTTTCACTCTTGGCAATGTCTAATGTTCGGGCCATCTCCGGCAGATGGCATGTGAGACGCGGATTGCAAATGGCGAGTAGTGCTGAGCAGGTATCGGCGGGGTTGCTGGCGCGCATCGCCGAATGCCGGACGGCGGTGCTGCCCGGGCAGCGGACACCGCTTCTGATCGGCGAGGCGCCGGTCGGCTATGTCGGCGCCGCACTCGCCGCCGACATGGGCGATTATGCGCGCCCGCATCCCGGCGGGCTGAGCATTCTGCCGGAGGTCGCCGCGCGGCTGAACGATATCGCGACCCCGCTCGGCCCGGCGCACGGCTTCCGCACCCGCGGCGAACTGTTCGACGTCCGCGCCCGGATCGACGGTCCGGTGCTGGCGACGCTGGACCGCGGCGCGCTGCCCGCCTTCGGCGTCATCGGCGTCGGCGTGCACCTCAATGGATATGTCCAGCGGGCGGACGGGCCGCATCTGTGGATCGGCCGGCGCAGCCCGACCAAGAAGCTCGATCCCGGCAAGCTCGACAATCTGGTGGGCGGCGGCGTGTCCGCCGGCATGGGCGCGTTCGACACGCTGGCCAAGGAAGCGGCCGAGGAGGCCAGCATCCCCCCCGCCGTGATCGCCCGGGCGCGGCCCGTCGCGCGGATCGCCTATGACATGGAGCGCCCGGAAGGGCTCCGGCGCGACCTGCTGGTCTGCTACGATCTGGAGCTGGACCCGGATTTCCGCCCCGAGGCGGCGGATGGCGAGGTCGAATCCTTCACCCTGATCCCGGCGCGCGAGATGATCGGGATCATCGCCGGGACCGACGAGGTGAAATTCAACGTCAACCTCGTGCTGATCGACTTCCTGCTCCGCCACGGCGTGCTCGGCGATCCCCACGGGCGGCTGCGCGCGGCGCTCGCCGCCCATCCGCCTTCCGCCGGAGACTGACGCGCGGCCGGCGGGCGAGAGTCAGAGCATCATCCGATCCAATCGGATCGGAAAGTGCTCTAGAAATCCAGATCGGCGTAATGCGGCGGCGGGGTGAAGCCGGAAACCCGGTCGTTCAGCAGCGGCCGAAACGCCGGGCGGGACTTGATCCGCGCATACCATTCCCGCGCCGCCGGGTTCACCGACCAGTCGACATCGCCGATGAAGTCGAGAGCCGAGAGCTGTGACGCGGCGGCGAAATCGGCGAGCGAGAGATTGGCGCCGGCCAGATATTTCCGCCGCTCGGCGAGAAAGCCGATATGGCCGAGATGCGCGCGCAGCGCCGCATACCCCTCGCGGATGCGCGTGGGATCGGGCGCGCCGCGCTTGGCCGCCGGCTTCATCACCTTCTCGTACAGCAGGTTGCGCGAGACTTCGGTGGCGAAACGCTCGTCGAACCAGGCGGTGACCGCGCGAATCTCGGCGCGTTCGGCAAGGGTCCGCCCGATCAGCGAAATGTCCGGATAGGCCTCGTCGAGATATTCGCAGATCGCATTCGAATGCGGCACCACCAGCCCGTTTTCCTCGACCAGGGTGGGCACCGTGCCCGCCGGGTTCATCGCCAGGTATTCCGGCCGGCGTTCCCAGGTCTTTTCCAGCTTGAGTTCGAAGGGCAGCCGCTTTTCGGCCAGCACGAGCCTGACCTTGCGGGCAAAGGGCGAAAGCGGGAGATGATGGAGAATGCGCATGCAGGCCGGTTATCGCAGGACCGCAGGGCTGTGCAAGACCGCTGACGCACCGGGATGAAAATTACAATTCCGTCGCGCGGGAGATACAAACCGGGCGCAGCCTCGCCGCATCAGGAAGAATCGTGATGAGCGAGGCAGACGATGAGCGAGACAGACAGGGATGCGCCAGCGTCCCACGCCATGACACAATCGCGCCGGTCGGCGCTCGCCGGCGGGGCCGCCATCGCTGTGCTTGCCGCCCTGCCCCGCGGGGCGCGCGGCGCGACCGTCACCCTGCCCTTCGGCAACGGCGAACGACCGCTCGTGCCGGCTGGAACCTTTCCGCAAAAGGGCGAGATGATCCTCCAGCGCACGCGGCCGCCCTTGCTGGAAACGCCCTTCGCCGTGTTTGGCGACAATCTCTACACGCCGAACGACCTCGCCTTCGTGCGCTGGCATCTCGGCGACATGCCGACCTCGGTCGATCCCGCGACCTACCGGCTGCGGATCGGCGGCGCGGTGCGGCGGCCCTACGAGCTGACACTGGAAGACCTCGTGCGCGGCTTTCCCCATCGCCGTCTCGCGGCGGTGAACCAGTGCGCCGGCAACAGCCGCGGGCTCATCGAGCCGCGGGTGGCGGGTGCGCAATGGGGGAACGGCGCGATGTTCAACGCGATCTGGACCGGCGTGCCCCTGCGCGCGCTGCTCGCCCGCGCCGGGGTCAGCCCGAAGGCCACCCATGTCGCGTTCCGCAGCCTCGAATCGGGCGGCATCTTCCCGCCCGATATCCAGTTCGAAAAGGCGCTGCCGCTCCGCCGGGCGAATGACGGCGTCACCATGGTCGCCTTCCGCATGAACGGCGCCTACCTGCCGCTGCTCAACGGCTATCCGCTGCGCCTGGTCGTGCCCGGCTGGTTCTCGACCTACTGGATGAAGATGCTCACCGAGATCGAGGTGCTCGAACATCCCTCGACCGATTTCTGGATGGCCAAGGCCTATCGCATCCCCGACCGGCCGGATGGCGGGATGCGTCCGGACGAAACCGGGGTGAAGATGGTCCCGATCGGGCCGATGCGCCCGCGCAGTTTCTTCACCGGCATCGCGAACGGCGCCCGCGTGCCGACGTCCGGCGCGCTCACGCTGCGCGGCTTCGGCTTCGGCGGCAACGCCGCCCTCCGCGCGATCGACATCTCAGAAGACGCCGGCGCAAGCTGGCGCCCGGCCACGCTCGGGCCGGATCACGGCCCTTACGGCTTCCGCGAATGGCACGCCGTCGCGCGGTTTCCAAAGGCCGGCGACTACCGGCTGATGGTGCGGGCGCGCAACGTCGCCGGCCAGATGCAGCCGATGCGCGCGGTCTGGAATCCCGGCGGCTATCTCTACAACCAGGTCGAACATGTCGATGTCGTGGCCGGCTGAAGGAGACCTAGTCATGATCCGCCCCCTCCCGCTCCCCCTCCTGCTCGGCGCCGCGATCGGCCTCCTCGCCTGCGGCACCGCCGCGCGCGCCGCGCCAGCGGACACCGCCGCCGGCTTCGCGAAACGCACGGTCGACCTGCCCTCGCCCGGCGCGATGTTCTCCGGCACCGGCGCCGCAACCCTGAACCGCGACTGCACGATGTGCCACTCCGCCGGCTTCATCGACCGCCAGCCGCCCCTTGCCGCCGCAACCTGGACCGCGGAGGTGAAGAAGATGAAGGCGATCTTCGGCGCGCCCTATGCCGAGGCCGACATCCCGGCGATCGTCGATGCCCTGCTGGCGCGGCAGCAGGCCGCGAAATAGAGCACGTTCCGGTCAGGTGACTCCACCTGATCAGCCGCCCCGGTCCGCCTCGAAGAGGGATTGCAACTCGGCGACGCTCTGCTCGATGCTGGCGACCACGCGCGACGGATCGCCGGCAAAGCCCAGCGTTTCGGTGAGCAGCGCCTCGTCCCGCGCCCGGAACGTGGTAATGGTGCGCCCCACCTCCTCGGCCGGAACCCCGAGTTCGCGCAGCGCGCGCTCGCCGAGTTCGAGGCTCGATGCGAAGGTTTCGCGCACGATATGCTCGACGCCGCGATCCATGAGCAGCTGCGCATGGCGCCGGTTGCGCGCCCGGGCGAGGATCGTCAGATGCGGCAAATGGCGGCGGGCGAGATCGGCCACCCGCAGCGACGCCTCGGGATCGTCGAGGGCAATGACCAGCAGCTTCGCATTGCCCGCCCCGGCGGCGCGCAGCACGGTCAGCCGCGCCGGATCGCCGAAATAGGCGCGGGCGCCGAAGCGGCGGACGAAGGCGACATGATCGGCATTCTGGTCGAGGGCGACGAAGGGAATCCGCCGCACCGAAAGCAGCCGGCCGACGATCTGGCCAACCCGGCCGAAGCCGCAGATCAGCACCGGCACATCCTCTCCCGCCTCGATCGGGGTCGAGGGCGGCGCCTGGCGGCGGGCGATGCGCGGCATCACCCAGCGCTCGATGCCGGCGAAGCCGAGCGGAACCACGAGCATCGAGAGCGCGACCGTGAGCGTCGCGAGGCCCGACTGCGCCGGGCTCAGCACCCCGGCGCCGACAGCGGCGGCAAACACCACGAAGCTGAACTCGCTGCCCTCCGGCAGCGCCACCGCGAAGCGCAGCGCCGTGGCCACGTTGCGCCGCTTGATGAACGCGACGGCGAAGCCCACCGCCGTCTTCACCGCCAGCAGCACGACGACCGCGGCGACGATCCGCCATGGTTCCACGTGAAACAATGACACATCGACCGACATGCCGACCGAGATGAAGAAGAAGCCGAGCAGCAGGCCCTCGAACGGTTCGATATCGGCCTGGATGGCGTGCCTGAACTCCGAATCCGACAGCAGCGCGCCGGCCATGAAGGCGCCGAGCGAGGCGGACAGCCCGGCCCAATGGGCCAGCGCGGCGGTGCCGACGACGATCAGCAGGGTCATCGCGGTGAACACTTCGGGGGTACGACCGCCGCCGATCAGGCGAAAGATCCGGTCGGCCAGAACCATGCCGCCGAACAGGATCGCCGCGACCGCCAGCACCGCCCGCCCCACCGCGAGCCAGGGCACGTGATTGGCGAAACGCGCGGCGACATCCGCGGGCGCGGCCCCGGCGGCGATGTGGCTCGCCAGCGTGTTGCCGACGAGCAGCGGCACCACAGCCACGAGGGGGATGAACGCCATGTCCTGGAACAGCAGGACGGCGAAGGCATCGCGGCCGGACGCGGCGCTGAGCAGGTTCCGCTCGTTGAGCATCGGCAGGACGATCGCGGTGGAGGAGAGCGACAGGCCAAGGCCGATCACGGTCGCCGCCGGCCAGCCGAGCCCGGCGAGATGGGCCAGCACCGCGAGGATCGCCGCACTCGGGATCATGTGGCCGAAGCCGAGGCCGAGAATGGTCTTGCGCAGGATCCACAGCCGGTGCGGGCGGATCTCCAGCCCGATCAGGAACAGCAGCATGGTCACGCCGAATTCCGACACGCTGCGGATCTGCGACACGCCGGTGACGAGGCGCAGCCCGGCCGGGCCGATCACCAGCCCGGCGAACAGATACCCCACGATGCTGCCCACCCCGAGGCGGCGCGCCAGCGGAACCGTGACGACCGTGGCCGCGAGCAGGGCGACGAGGGTGATGATCATGCTGCGAAAATCCCCCGAAACAGGCATGGACGCAACGCGCGACGCGGATCGCCGGGAGCACGACCCTGCCACCGGCAGGCGGGCGCGCCAACTGCCCCGATCGCCGCAGCCACGGCTTTGCGTTTCCTTCCCTGGCCAATCGTGCGACATGTTGGCGAACAGGATGTCGGCAAGACGGGGTTGTCCGGATGAATCACGATTTCGATCTCTTTGTCATCGGCGGCGGTTCGGCGGGCGTGCGGCTCGCGCGGATCGCGGCGGGGCATGGCGCGCGCGTCGGCATCGCCGAGGACCGGCACTGGGGCGGCACCTGCGTCAATATCGGCTGCGTGCCCAAGAAGCTGATGGTGATGGCGGCGGAATACGGGCTCGGCGCCGCCGATGCGCGGGGCTTCGGCTGGGACATGCGCGCCGTCGCGCATGACTGGCCCGGCTTCATCGCCGCCAAGGATCGCGAGATCGGCCGGCTGAACGGCGCCTATACCGGGCTGCTGGAGCGGGCGGGCGCGAAAATCTTCAACGCGCGGGCGCGGTTTCTCGGCCCGCACACGCTCATGGTCGGTGAGCATCACGTCACCGCGGACCGGATCGCGATCGCGACCGGCGGCCAGCCGGTCCGGCTCGACATTCCCGGCGCGGAACTCGCGATCGTCTCGGACGATGCCTTCCACCTGCCGGCGCGGCCGGAGCATGTCGTGATGATCGGCGGCGGCTATATCGCGGTGGAGTTCGCCGGGATCTTCGCCGGCCTCGGCTCGAAGGTGGACATCGTCTACCGCCAGCCGCTGCCGCTGCGCGGGTTCGACCCCGACCTGCGGGCCGGGCTGGCCGAGGCGCTGGCGGCGAACGGCATCGGCGTGCATCACGGGGTATCCCCGGTGCGGATCGAGGCTTCGGGCGGGCGCAGGCGGCTGCATCTGTCGAACGGGCATGCGATCGAGACCGATTGCGTGTTTCTCGCCACCGGGCGGGCGCCGAACGTGGCCGGGCTCGGGCTCGACCAGGCCGGGGTGATCGCCGGGCCCGGCGGCGCGATCCCGATCGATGAAGACTACCGCACCAATGTCCCGCACATTTTCGCGCTCGGCGACGTGACCGACCGGCTGAACCTGACCCCGGTCGCCACCGCCGAGGGCCACGCGCTGGCCGACACGCTGTTCGGCAACCGGCCGCGCCGCATCTCGCTCGCCAACGTGCCGAGCGCGGTCTTCTCGATCCCGCCGCTGGCCAGCGTCGGCCTCACCGAGGACGAGGCGCCGGAGGGGGCGAAAGTGTTCGTCGCCCGGTTCACGCCCATGCGCCACACGCTGAGCGGCCGCGCACGCAAGACGATGATGAAGCTGATCGTCGACGCGCAGACCGACCGCGTGCTCGGCGCGCACATGCTCGGCGAGGATTCGGCCGAGATCATGCAGGGGCTTGCCGTAGCCATCACGGCCGGAGCGACCAAGGCGGATTTCGACAGCACGATCGGCATCCATCCGACCGCAGCGGAGGAATTCGTCACCTTGCGGACCGAGACGCGGCGTGTGGATCGCGGCGGCGCGACCGCGGCGACGCGGGCGGCGGAGTAGCGCGCGGCCCCGGTTTTGTCTTATGAGGTCGCTTCTCCAAGGAGATCGCCATGAACGACGCTGATACGACGATGCAAGATCCGGCGGGCTGGAGCCCGGAATCCTGGCGGGCGAAGCCGATCAGGCAGGTGCCGACCTATCCCGACGCAGCCAAACTCGCCGCGATGGAAGCACGCCTGCATGGCTATCCGCCGCTCGTCTTCGCCGGCGAGGCGCGCCGCCTGAAAGCCTCGCTCGCGCTGGCGGCCGAGGGCAAGGCGTTCATCCTGCAGGGCGGCGACTGCGCCGAGAGCTTCGGCGACTTCACCGCCAACGTGATCCGCGACACGTTCCGCGTGCTGCTGCAAATGGCCGTGGTGCTGACCTTCGGCGGGTCGGTGCCGGTGGTGAAGCTCGGCCGCATGGCCGGCCAGTTCGCCAAGCCGCGCAGCTCCGACACCGAGACCGTGGACGGCGTTACCCTGCCCTCCTATCGCGGCGACATCATCAACGGGCCGGACTTCACCGCCGAAGCCCGCATTCCCGACCCCGCACGGATGGAATTCGGCTATTTCCAGTCAGCCGGCACGCTCAACCTGCTGCGCGCCTTCGCCTCGGGCGGCTATGCCGACCTGCACCAGGTGCATCGCTGGAACCTCGATTTCGTCCGCCGCTCGCCGCTCGCCGAGCGCTACCGCGACCTCGCGGCGCGGATCGACGAGACGCTGCAGTTCATGGCGGCCTGCGGCATGACCAGCCAGTCCACCCCGCAGATCCACGAAACCGAGTTCTACACCAGCCATGAGGCGCTGCTGCTGCCCTACGAGCAGGCGCTGACCCGCGTCGATTCCACGACCGGCGATCATTATGCCTGCTCGGCGCATTTCCTCTGGATCGGCGACCGCACCCGCCAGCTCGACGGCGCGCATGTCGAGTTCATGCGCGGCGTGAAGAACCCGATCGGCATGAAGGTCGGCCCCAGCATGGACGAGGACGACATGCTGCGGCTGATCGAGCGGCTCGACCCGGCGAACGAGGCCGGGCGGCTCACGCTGATCGCGCGGATGGGGGCCGAGCAGGTCGCGGCGAAGCTGCCGCGGCTGGTGCGGGCGACCAAGCGCGAGGGCCGCAAGGTCGCCTGGCAGTGCGACCCGATGCACGGCAACACGATCACCACCTCGGGCAAGGTGAAAACTCGCCGGTTCGACGCCATCCTGTCCGAAGTCCGCGGCTTCTTCGACATTCACGAGGCCGAGGGGACAAATCCGGCCGGCGTCCATGTCGAGATGACCGGGCGGGACGTGACCGAATGCGTCGGCGGTGCGCGGCAGCTTTCCGAGGCCGATCTCGGCGCGCGGTATGAAACGTTCTGCGATCCCCGGCTGAATGCCGAGCAGTCGCTCGAACTCGCCTTCCTCATCGCGGCGGAACTGAAAACCCGCCGCGCCCCCCGCGGCACCGCGATCGCCGCCGAGTAAATGACCCGCGCCGCACGCCGGGCATCGCCGCGCCCCGATCTCGACGCCGGGATCGCGGCGCAGACCGATGCCTATTTCAACCGGACGAGGGCGATCGTCGCCCGATTCGGCGATGCGCGGGTCACGTATGCCGTGTTCATGCGCCGCCCCGTCGTCTCCGCGCCGATGCTGATGCTGCGCTGGCTCGACGAGGTGATCGAGGCACGGGGCGAGCGGATCGAGGTTGAACTCGCCCGGCCCGAGGGATCATGGGTCGGCGCCGGCGAGCCCATCGCCTATGTCACCGGCAGCTTCGTGGCGCTGGTCGATCTCGAGACGATCCTGTTGCAGAAGCTCGGCCCGGCCTGTGTCGCCGCGCACAACGCCTATCAGATGTGCGCCGCCCTGCCGAAGGCGGCGTTCCTTGCCATGGAAGCACGCCATTGCGCCGGTGCCGAGATGGAAGAGATGATGGCCTATGCGGCCGCCGTCGGCTCCCGCGCGGCGCGGGCCGAAGGGGCGCGCGGCTTCATCGGCAACGCGACCGACGCCACCGCGCATTATTTCGGCGCGCCCCATGGCTACGGCACCATGCCCCATGCCCTGATCGGCTATGCCGGCAGCACGGTGCGGGCGGCCGAGATGTTTCACGAAACCTTCCCGGAGTCCGACCTCACGGTGCTGACCGATTATTTCGGCCGCGAGGTGACCGACGGGCTCGCCGTCTGCCGGCGGTTTCCCGAGCTGGCCGATGCCGGCCGGCTGTCGATCCGGCTCGACACCCATGGCGGCCGCTTCCTCGAAGGGCTCGACCCGCAGGAAAGCTATGCGGTGATGGAGCGGCACGCGCCGGGGGCAATCCGCCGGTATCGCAGCCACAACGAGCTGCGCTACCTGATCGGGACCGGTGTTTCCGCCGCCGCGATCTGGCGGCTGCGCGAGGTTCTGGACGATGCCGGCTTCATCCGCGTGAAGATCGTCGCCTCGTCCGGCTTCGGCGTCGAGAAATGCAGCGTGATGGCGGATGCGCACGTGCCCGTGGACGTCGTTGGCACCGGCAGCTTCATTCCCGAAACCTGGAGCGAGACCTACGCCACGGCCGACATCGTCGCCTATGACGGCGAACCGCGGGTCAAGATCGGCCGCGAATTCCTGCTGCGCGAGCGGAGCTGAACGGAAGGCTCAGCTTGCGGCGCTGTCATCCGTCGTGTCGGACCCGGCTGCGGTCTGGCTGACGGCGGCTGGCAGATGATCGGCGATGAGCTGGGAAGCGGCCGAGGTATCGATCCCGAAATGGGCGGCAATCTTTTCCACCAGCGGATTGCCGAGCGCCTGCTGCACATCGGCGGCGCTGACCGGCATGTTGTCGCCCGTCCCGAGCCACGAGGCGAGATGCACGCCAAGTCCGCCCTGCTGGAGGTTTTTGGTAATATCGGACAGGTCGATGCCGCTGCCCTCGAGCGCGCTCGCCAGCCCGCCGCCCGCGGTGCCGCCGGCAAGACTGCCGACAAGGCCGGAAATACCGTCGAAAAGACCCATTTTCTGTCCTCCAGATGACGTGCAGCCGGAGCGTGCCATACGTTCCGGCTGCGAATCAAGCAGCCCCGGTCAGGGGCAGCCGGATCAGGTCATCACTTCTTCGCGGCGTGCAGATGATGCTCGACGGCAACCGTCTCGCAAACATAGGAGCCGTGCTTGGTCTTGCCGAAATACTTCGACTTGTCGGTGTGGAAGACCTTGCTGCCGCGTGCGTGCCAGACCACCGCGCCATGGCAGGCTGCCTTGGCTTCGCTGAGCGTCTTGTAGCCCGGCATTGCGACAGCGTGATGCTTCATCGCCATGGCTTCATGGGGCTTCTTGGTGGACGCCTGGGCGGTACCCGCAGCGGTCATGGTGAAGGCGAGCGCGAGCGCGGGGACGGTTGCGCGCAGGATCGTGCCGATGGTCATGGGAGAACTCTCCGATACAAGGTTGTCTGTTGACAAAGGGTTACCTTTTGTCACGCCGGAACGATTCACACAATCCGGCGTGACAGGTGAATTAACTACGAGTTGGGGCCAAATCATGGCAATTTGGAAACACTTCGTCACAAACGGTCATGCGATGACGGCGCGGGAAAAAAAGCCTATTTTGCCTTCATGACCGACACACTCTCTCTCGCCATCGCCCAGCTCGACCTGCATGTCGGCGCGATCGACCGCAATCTCGCCGCCATCCGCGCCGCGCGGGCAGAGGCAGCGGCGCGCGGCGCCGATCTGCTGGTGACGCCTGAACTCGGCCTCGCCGGCTATCCGCCGGAAGACCTCGTGCTCAAACCGGCCTTCGTCGCCGCCTGCGAGGCGGCGGTGGGCGAGCTTGCCCGCGACACCGAGGATGGCGGGCCGGGCATCATCGTCGGGCTGCCGTGGCAGACGGCGGAGGGGTTGCACAACGCCGCCTTCGTGCTGGATGGCGGGCGCATCATCGCCCGGCGCGCCAAGCACGAACTGCCGAATTACGGCGTGTTCGACGAAAAGCGCGTGTTCACTCCCGGCCCCGCACCGGGCCCGGTGGCGTTTCGCGGGTTTCGCCTCGGCGTCATGATCTGCGAGGATTGGTGGCTGCCGGCGGTGCCGGAAACACTGGCGGAAACCGGCGCCGAACTGCTTGTCTCGATCAATGGCTCCCCGTTCGAGGACGGCAAGCTCGGGGTGCGGCTGCAACTCGGGTTGCGGCGGGTGGTGGAGACCGGCCTGCCCTTCGTCTTCGCCGCGATGACCGGCGGACAGGATGAAATCGTCTTCGATGGCGCCTCCTTCGCCCTCAACGCCGATCGCTCGCTGGCGCTGCGGATGCCGCATTTTCAGGAAGCCGTCGAAACCCTGGTCTGGCGGCGCACCGCGCAGGGCCTCGTCGCCGAGGCGCGGCCGCTGCCGCCGGAGCCCGACCGGCTCGACCTCGTCTATCGGGCGATGGTGCGGGGCCTCGCCGATTACGTGAACAAGAACGGATTTCCCGGCGTGATCCTTGGCCTGTCGGGGGGTATCGATAGCGCGCTTTCGGCGGCCGTCGCGGTTGACGCGCTCGGGGCGGAGCGGGTGCGCGCGGTGATGATGCCGAGCCAGTATACCAGCGCGCACAGCCTCGAGGATGCGGAGCAGTGCGCGAAGCTGCTCGGCATACGCTGCGACACGGTGCCCATCAGCGCCGCGACGGCGGCGTTCGCCACCGTCCTGGAGCCACTCTACGAGGGTAGGGCGCCGGACATCACGGAAGAGAACATCCAGTCCCGCACCCGTGGGCTCATTCTCATGGCGCTGTCCAACAAGCTGGGACACATGGTGCTGACAACAGGGAACAAGTCGGAAATGTCGGTGGGCTATGCCACGCTCTACGGCGATATGTGCGGCGGGTATTCGGTGCTCAAGGATGTCTACAAGACGGCCGTCTTCGCCCTGTCGCACTGGCGCAACGCCCATCGCCCGGCGGACGGGCTCGGCCCGGCCGGGCCGGTGATGCCCGAGCGCGTGATCACCAAGCCGCCCTCGGCCGAGTTGCGGGAAAACCAGACCGATCAGGACAGTTTGCCGCCTTACGACGTGCTGGACGCGGTGCTGGAAGGGCTGGTTGAGGGCGAAAAATCGATCGACCAGCTGGTGGAAGCCGGCCATGACCGTGCGACGGTCGCCCGGGTCTGGAAACTGCTGGACAGGGCGGAATACAAGCGCCGGCAAGCCCCACCCGGCGTGAAGATCACCGCACGCGCCTTTGGCCGCGACCGCCGCTATCCGATTACCAACGGCTTCACGCGGCTGGTCGTCTGATCAGCAGCCCGGCACGGCGGGAGCCGCTTACTCCAGGGGGTAAGCGGTTTCTCCAGCCAGGCGCACCAGAAGCGTCGTCGCGCCCGCGGTGAGCGCTGCCGGAACCAGGGCGTTGCCGTTCGTCCACCGGCACGCGGTTTCGAGGCCGTACCAGCCCGCCGTCAGGAGCGGGCTGTCGAGTGCTACGGCTTCCGCCTTGCCCTCGCTGACCGTGAAGAGCTGCGCCACAGCGAGGCCGAGGACGCGACGATCTTCGGCATCGGGAAAGAGTTCAGCAGGCACCACGACCTTGGAGACAAGCTGGATATCGGCCGGTTCCGCGGGGAGTTCGACCGCGTAGGTCAGACTGTCGAGCAGTGAGACGGGGAGCGCCGCGCCCTTGGCCAGGGCGCGCAGCCCCGGATCTCTGGTGATGTCACGGGCGGGGAGACGGGAGTCGATTTTCGCGCGGATGGCCGCGAGAATCGGCCCCGTCTGGAGAACGGGCGCGCAACTGCGGGCCGCGTGCACCGGCGAGCCGGCATCAGCCCCACGCTCGGCCTCACCATCGGCGCTCTCGAACAGAAGGCGATTACCCGTATCCAGATAGGATTCGGCCGCCAGGCCCTCGGCGAGCAGGATATCATGCGTTTCAAGCTCGATATGGTAATAGGTCAGGTACCGGCGGGGGTCCTGCGTGATCGACCGCCCGTTGACCAGCGCTTTTGCCGGAACCAGGCACCCGTCGAGATAGATTGCGTGATCGGGCGAGAGCCACAAAGTCCGCTCGGGCAGGCCATCGGCAAATGCGCCACGATCGATCCGCACCGGCCAGACGGATTGCGGATGCGTGTGATCCCCGGCATCAAGACTGCGGCGCCCGACCCAGCGCACCGCCCGCATCGCCCCGGATCGGGTAATCAGCCGGTCGCCGCGATTCATGGTTTCAACCGGAATATCGCCATGCAGGCCGAGAATCCGTGTGCCCTCGAGAAAGCCGAGGGTTCCATCGACGCCAGCTTCCGGTTCGCAAGGAGAATCGGCGAGATCGTCGGGGCGCGAGAGCGTGAGGCTGGTCGCGAGGTCGGCCAGCCTGGCCTGGCCGGAGGCCTGCCCGGCGGCCTCCTCGCCACGCGATTCGGCCGATGGCGGGCACGGTTCGGACGTGATGGGGGCAGGCGTGATGGGGGCAGGCTCTGCCGGAACGCATGCGTCGCCTGCATCCGCCACGAACGACCCGGCCGCGACCGGGCCATGGGGTTCGAGCACCGACATCAGAAGTTCGTCGGCATATTGAACGGCGGCCGACACGCCGAGTTCGGAGTCGATCGTCCCAACAATGGTGATTGGGTCCACCTCCGCAGAGCGCAGGTCGAGAATCCCGACATTGCAACTATCCGGGCCGTGGAATGAATAGCGTGTTCCCGCCGGGGACTCCGCCGCATTCGCACCCAATCTCTTCGTTCCAGCCATGCTCTTCTCCCGCCGGAATTCAGTCTCGTAGCAGCACGAGATGAAGACCCGGTTAATCTCAAAACCTGATACAAATTTTTTAATTTTTTCATTTTTATAATTGTTAATTATTATATTATTTTTTTAGTAGATTTGCAAATTTCATTTTGTTGTTCATAGTTTTTTTATTATTTGCAGTTTATCAGAACAAATAGGAACAAAAAGGTATATTTTTAAATATTTACAAAATGAAGAATCAAATAAATTGACGGGAGATAGAGCAGTCTGCGATCCTTCCGGATCGGATATTAAGCTCAATGATATTGACGATTAGAGCATCATTCGATCAGATCGAATCATCTGATCGGACAAGAATTCCCTTATAATCAACAAGATAGGGGACGACATCCGATCCGGATGGGTCGGAACATGCTCCAGCCCCCCCTCCGACCAGATCACTCGATCCGAACAGATGATGTTCCAAAAAGAAAAGCGGCCCGTTTTAGGGGCCGCTTTATGTCTATCCAATAATTTTTATTTTTATTGATACTTGAGCATCATCTGATGTCACGGATCGGGACTCAAACCCCCTTACGAGGACCAGAGCATCATCCGATCAGATGGAGCCATCTGATCGGAACGTGCTCTAGCAGAGCCGTCTTGTGAACAGAGATACGACGGAAAGGTCAGACCAGCTTCTTGAGGGTCGGCGAAGCCTTGAAACGGACGGTCTTCCCGGCCTTCACCTTGATCTCCTCGCCGGTGCGCGGGTTCACGCCCTTGCGAGCCTTGGTCTTGCGGACCGTAAACGTCCCGAAGCTCGGCAGGGTGAATTTACCGTTTTTCTTGAGTTCCTTGACGATGGCTTCAATCAGGTCGGTGGCAGCGCGGTTGGCTGCAACGCCGGTGATCTCGGCAGAACCCTGAATAACCTCGGCGATAAACGCTTTCGACATGGTCGAAGCCTCTTTCCTGTCTAAGATCGGCTTTCGAGCCGATGCCGGCGTTTCCGGCGGGTTGGACAATCTGTCGTAACGGCCAACAACGAATCGGCCTGGCGCGATTCTTGTAGCGGTTCGGTGCATTTTTCAACACTCGAAAACGCATTTGCGCCATTTTTGGCTTCTGGAGCGGCTTTTAAACAAGGCCGCGCAATCGGAAATCAATAGATCATATTATTTATGAATATAATCTCCGCGATATACCGAAAATCTTAAACAAAGTCGCGCGCAGAGCGCCCGCCCCATCAGGCTCGACTACGGGCAGGCCTATATGAAAGCCATCACGACGACACCGCCGAGAAAGGATAAGCCGCCGAGAAGGACGGCGACGAGGCCGAACGCGGCCACCTCCGTCACCACCGAGACCGAGGCCAGCACGATCGCGATCTGCAACAGGCCGACGACGACTTCCAGCTGATGATAGCGTTCGAGTTGATGGTCGCGCGCTTCGGTCTGGTGTTCCGCCTGCGCCTTGAGCTGCGCCTTGCCCTCGCCGCCATCGGGATCGGAGGTTTCATGCTGGGCGCGCGCCTCCGCCGCGCGGGCAGCGGTGGCGAGGGCGGGATCGGCGGAGTTCGACGAAAGCGCCTTCAGAACCTGGGCCTGGGCGGTCGCGATATCCGCCTTGATCGCCTTGGCCTGGTAGAAGGACCAGGTGTCGTTCACCGCGATCTGCTTGGCGATGTAGTCGTTCTGCGCCGATTTTTCCCCCATCTCGCAAATCGCGAGCCCCGCCGCGAGAATGCCGATCAGCAGCGCCATCCGCCGTGCATGCCGGTTTTCGGGATGCTCGCGCAAATGCTTGTGCCGCTCCAGGCTGTCGGTTGCCGTTTCAATACCGTCCATGCGTCCACCCTTGTCCCTAGAGCAGCATCCGATCAGATCGAGTCATCCAATCGGATAAAGATGCTCTGTTTATCAATGTGATAGAGCACTACATCCGATCCGAAAGGATCGGAGAGTGCTCCAGGCCGGGTACCAGAAACCGCGGCCGCCTCATCCTAAAGCATCACTCACGAAAACGGGATCGGCAATTTTCGGGGATGTGCCGTTCGCCGGCACCTTCACGCCGGTTGCCACGAACGGGCGGGAGTCTCTCGCCGCCGGGATTACCCCTTGGCGGGAATGATCAGCCCCGAGCCAGACGCGGAATCGGTCACGGGCATGCCATAGACGTCGCGCGCGCGCTTGAGAAACGCCGCGACCATCCGGCGCACCGCCTCGGCGAACACCGCGCCGATGGCCTTTTGCAGGATCAGGCTGCGAAACTCGAAATCGACGTAGAAATCGATCATCGTGCCGCGCTCGTCCGGCAGGAATCGCCACTCGTTGCGCAAATAGCGGAAGGGCCCGTTCTCGTAGCGGACATGGATATGCTCGGGCGCGTTGAGCATCACGCGGGAGGTGAAACTCTCGCGGAACGGACCGAAGCCGATGGTGAGATCCGCCAGCATTTCCTCGCCGCGCTGCGAGCGGACGCGCGCGCCGATGCACCAGGGCAGGAATTGGGGATATTTCCCGACATCGGCCACGAGGTCGAACATCTGGCCGGGCTGGTAGAGGACCAGTTTCCGCTCGGTGTAGCGCGGCATGTCAGGCCGCGTGCCGGGCGGCCCGGGCTTCGCGCAGGGCGGCGAAATCGGCATCCGCGTGATAGGAGGAGCGGGTCAGCGGCGTCGCCGAAACCATCAGGAACCCCTTGGCGCGCGCCATGCCGGCAAGATCGGCGAACTCGTCGGGGGTGACGAACCGCTCGACGGCGGCGTGCTTCACCGTCGGCTGGAGATACTGGCCGATGGTGAGGAAATCGACATCGGCGATGCGCAGATCGTCCATCACCTGGCCGACCTCGCCGCGGTCCTCGCCGAGCCCGGCCATCAGGCCGGATTTGGTGAAGATGCCCGGGTCGAGCTGCTTCACCCGGTCGAGCAGGCGGAGCGACTGATAATACCGCGCGCCGGGGCGAATCGAGGGGTAGAGCCGCGGCACGGTTTCGAGATTGTGGTTGAACACGTCCGGCCTGGCAGCGACCACCACCTCCAGCGCGCCGGGCTTGCGCAGGAAATCCGGGGTGAGGATCTCGATCGTGGTTGCAGGTGCGGCAGCGCGGATCGCGCCGATCACTGCCGCGAAATGCGCCGCCCCGCCATCATCGAGATCGTCGCGGTCGACCGAGGTGATCACCACGTGCTGCAAGCCAAGCCGGGCCACGGCATCGGCCACGCGCGCCGGCTCGTCGGCGGCGAGCGGCGCCGGCTGGCCGGTGGTGACATTGCAGAAGGCGCAGGCGCGGGTGCAGATCTCGCCCATGATCATCATGGTCGCGTGGCGCTGCGACCAGCACTCGCCGATATTGGGGCAGGCCGCCTCCTCGCACACCGTCACCAGGTTTGCCTCGCGCATCAGCGCTCGGGTTTCATGGTAGACAGGATGACTGGGCGCCTTCACCCGGATCCATGCGGGTTTCCGCTGGATCGGGTTATCCGGCCTGTGCTGCTTTTCCGGGTGGCGAACCTTGCCGCCCCCCGAATTCCGGTGATCGATCTCGACGCGCATGACGGATCAGAAGTGGATGACCTGCCCATACGCGTCAAGCACCGATTCGTGCATCGCTTCACTGATCGTGGGGTGGGGGAAGACGGTGTGCATCAATTCGGCCTCGGTGGTTTCGAGCTGCCGGGCCACGACATAGCCCTGGATCATCTCGGTCACCTCGGCGCCGGCCATGTGCGCGCCGAGCAATTCGCCGGTCTCGGCGTCGAACACGGTCTTGATGATGCCTTCCGGCTCGCCCATGGCGATCGCCTTGCCGTTGCCGATGAAGGGGAAGCGGCCGATTTTCACTTTCCGGCCGGCTTCCTTCGCCTTCGCCTCGGTCATGCCGACGGAAGCGACCTGCGGGCGGCAATAGGTGCAGCCGGGGATGTTCCAGGTCTCGAACGGATGCGGCTTCAGCCCCGCGATATGCTCGATGCAGACCACGCCCTCGTGGCTGGCCTTGTGGGCGAGCCAGGGCGGGCCGGTGAGATCGCCGATCGCGTAGATGCCCTCGACGCCGGTGCGCCCGAACCCATCGACCACCACATGCGTGCGCTCGACCTTCACGCCCGCCTGCTCAAGGCCGAGATTTTCGACATTGCCGACGATGCCGACCGCCGAGATCACCCGCTCGGCGGTGATCTTCTGCGCCTGTCCGCCGGCCTCGATGGTGACGGTCACGCTGTCCCTGCCCTTCTCGACGCCCTTCACGCTCGCCCCGGCGAGCAGCTTCATGCCCTGCTTCTCGAACTGCTTGTGCATGAAGGCGGAGATTTCCTCGTCCTCCACCGGCAGGATGCGGGGCAGCGCCTCGACCACCGTCACCTCGGCGCCCATGTTGCGGTAGAAGCTCGCGAACTCTATGCCGATCGCGCCGGAGCCGATCACCACGAGGGATTTCGGCATGATGTCCGGCACCATCGCCTCGCGATACGACCATATGAACCGGCCATCCGGCTCGATGCCGGGCAGGACGCGGGCGCGGGCACCGGTGGCGAGGATGATGTGCTTCGCCTTCAGCGTGGCGACCGGCTTGCCGTCCTTCTCGACCGCGAGCGTGCCCTTGCCGGCGAGCCGGCCGGTGCCGTCGAACACCGTCACCTTGTTCTTCCTGAGGAGATGGGTGACGCCGGAGGAAAGCTGCTTCGCCACGCCGCGCGAGCGCTTCACCACCTTGTCGAGATCGAATTTCACGTTCTCGGCGGAGAAGCCGTATTCGGGCAGGGTATGGAGCAGGTGGTTGATCTCGGAGGAGCGGAGCAGCGCCTTGGTCGGGATGCAACCCCAGTTGAGGCAGATGCCGCCGAGATTTTCACGCTCGATCAGGGCAACCTTCAGCTTGAGCTGCGCGCCGCGGATCGCGGTCACATAGCCGCCGGGGCCGCCGCCCACCACCACCACGTCGAAACTCTGATCGGTCATTGTTCTGCTCCTATTCGGCAAGGGCGGCGAGGGCCTCGCCCTTCAGACGGTAGCGCGTCCATTCATCGAGCGGGACGGCGCCGAGGGATTGATAGAAATCGATGGCGGGGCGGTTCCAGTCCAGCACCGACCATTCGAGCCGGGCGCAGCCGAGCCGGACCGCCTCGCGCGCGAGATGGCGCAGCAGGGCGCGGCCGATGCCCCGCCCCCGCGCCGCGGGCAGGACGAACAGGTCTTCGAGATAGAGCCCGGCCCGGCCGGTCCAGGTCGAGAAGCTGGTGAAGAACAGCGCGAAACCGGCCACCGCGCCATCGGCCTCGGCCAGCACGGCGCGGGCGAGAGGCTGCGCGCCGAACAGCGCCTCGTGCAGCATCGGCGCGGTCATCTCCACCTCGTGCGGCGCCTTTTCATAATGGGCGAGCGCGTGAACGAGATCGAGCAGCACGGCGATGTCGGCCGGTGCCGCAGGGCGAAGCGTTGCCGCCGCCCCTGACGCGACACCGGCCGAATGGTCGTTCAAAGCATCAGCCCCAGCGGCTGTTCGACGATGGACTTGAACGCCGCGAGGAATTCGGCGCCGATCGCGCCATCCACCACGCGATGATCGCAGGACAGGGTGACTGTCATCATCGTGGCGATGGCGATCTGCTCACCCTTCACCACCGGCCGCTTCTCGCCGGCGCCGATGGCGAGAATGCCACCCTGCGGCGGGTTGATGATCGCCGAGAACGAGCTGATGCCAAACATGCCGAGATTGGAGATCGAGAACGATCCGCCCTGGAACTCGTCCGGCTTCAGCTTGCCGGCCTTCGCCCGGGCGGCGAGGTCCTTCATCTCGTTGCTGATCGCGGCCAGCCCCTTCTGGTCCGCCTTGCGGATGATCGGCGTGATCAGCCCGTCCGGAATCGCGACGGCCACCGAGATGTCCACGTCGTGATAGCGGATCATCGCCTCCTCGGTGAAGGATGCATTGGCCGCCGGAACGCGGCGCAGGGCGACGGCGACCGCCTTGATGATCAGGTCGTTGACCGAGAGCTTGAACGCGCCAGGCCCCTCCTTGGGGGATTGCGCGTTCAGCTCGGCGCGCAGCTTGAGCAGGGCGTCGAGTTCCACATCCATCGACAGGTAGAAATGCGGAATGGTCTGCTTCGCGGCCTGCAAACGCTTCGCGATCACCTTGCGCATCGAGGAGTGCGGGATTGCGTCGTGCGGCGCGGTGATCGGCGCAGCCGGCGTCGCGGCGGCTTGTGCCGGGGCGGCGGCGGGCGACGCTTTCGGCGCCGGTGCCACGGCTTCGGGGGCCCTGCCACGGGCGGCGTCGATATCCGCCTTGACGATCCGCCCGTTCGGGCCGGAGCCCTTGAGCGTGGCGAGGTCGATCCCCGCCTGCTGCGCCATGCGGCGGGCGAGCGGCGAGGCGAAGACGCGCGCGCCATGAGCGGCCGTCTCCGCCGCCGGCGCGGCCGCAGCCGCAGCCGCAGCCGGGGCAGGTGCCGCAAGCGGTTCCGGCGCGGCGGCTGCCTTCGGCGCCGGGGCGGTGGCTGCCTTCGGCACCGGGGTGGCGGGCGCGCTGTCCGGCACGGCCTCGCCGGGCTCGACGAGGATGGCGATCGGCGCGTTCACCGCGACATTCTCCGATCCGGCGGCGACCAGGATCTTGCCGAGAACGCCCTCGTCGACCGCCTCGACCTCCATCGTCGCCTTGTCGGTCTCGATCTCGGCGATGACGTCGCCAGCCTTGATCGTCTCGCCTTCCTTCTTGAGCCAGCGCGCCAGCGTGCCTTCCGTCATGGTGGGCGAGAGTGCCGGCATCAGGATGTTCGTGGCCATGTTCGCGCCTCCCTCAGAACAGTTTCTTGACGGCGCCGACGACCCAGTCCGGCTGGGGCAGCGCGAGCTTTTCGAGATTGGCGGCATAGGGCATCGGCACGTCGAGCCCGGCGACGCGGGTCGGCGGCGCGTCCAGCCAGTCGAACGCATGCTCGGTGATCTGCGTCGCGATCTCGGCACCAATGCCGGCAAAGGGCCAGCCCTCCTCGACGGAGACGACGCGGTTGGTCTTCTTCACCGAGTTCACGATGGTCTCGATGTCGAGCGGGCGGATCGTGCGCAGGTTGATCACCTCCGCCGAAATCCCCTGCTGGTCCAGCATCTCGGCCGCCTTCAGCGCGACATCGACCATCAGCGAGAAAGCGACGATGGTGACGTCCTCGCCGACGCGCTCGACCTTGGCCTTGCCGATCGGCAGGATGAAATCATCGTCGGTCGGGCACTGGTGCTTGTGACCGTAGAGAATCTCGTTCTCGAGGAAGATGACCGGGTTCGGATCGCGGATCGCCGCGCGCAGCAAGCCCTTCGCATCCGCCGCCGACCACGGGGCGACCACCTTGAGGCCCGGGCAATGCGCATACCACGAGGCGTAGCACTGGCTGTGCTGGGCGGCGACGCGGGCCGCAGCGCCGTTCGGCCCGCGGAAGACGATGGGGCAGCCCATCTGCCCGCCGGACATGTAGAGCGTCTTCGCCGCCGAGTTGATGATCTGGTCGATCGCCTGCATGGCGAAGTTGAAGGTCATGAACTCGACGATCGGCTTGAGGCCGGACATCGCCGCCCCCACCGCCATGCCGGTGAAGCCGTGCTCGGTGATCGGCGTGTCGATCACCCGCTTTGCGCCGAACTCGTCCAGCAGTCCCTGGCTGATCTTGTAGGCGCCCTGATACTGGGCAACCTCCTCGCCCATCAGGAACACGTCGGCATCGCGCCGCATCTCGGCGGCCATCGCATCGCGCAGCGCCTCGCGGACGGTGATTTCCTGCGTCGGGCCCCAGTCCTTCTCGGCTGCCGGCGCAACCTCGGCCGGCGCCTTCGGCGCGGCGGCGGGCGCGGGCGCGGCCTGCGGCGCCGGGGCAACGGGGGCGGCAGCCGGCGCGTTGGCCGGGGCGGATGCGGTCTCGCCATGCACGCCGAGCACGGCGATCGGCGTGTTCACCGCGACGTTTTCAGTCCCCTCGTCGACGAGAATTTGCAGCAATTCACCTTCGTCGACCGCCTCGACCTCCATCGTCGCCTTGTCGGTCTCGATCTCGGCGAGAACGTCGCCGGCCTTGACCTGGTCGCCGACCTTCTTGAGCCATTTGGCCAGCTTGCCCTCGGTCATCGTCGGCGAGAGCGCGGGCATCAGAACGTCCGTGGTCATGCTCAGCCCTCCACCAGCACATCGGTCCAGAGTTCGGATTCATCGGGTTCAGGGCTCTGCTGCGCGAAATCGGCCGCGTCCTGCACCCGCTTCTTGATGTCGTCGTCGATCGCCTTGAACATCTCGTCGCTCACCCCCAATGCCTCCAGCGCCTTGCGGGCGAGATCGATGCAATCGTGCTCGGTCCGCATCTTCTGCACCTCCTCGCGGGTGCGGTATTTCGCGGGGTCGGACATCGAGTGGCCGCGATAGCGGTAGGTCTTCATCTCCAGCAGGAACGGCCCGTTGCCCGCCCGGCAATGCGCGACCGCCTGCTCGCCCGCTTCCTTGACGGCCTGAACGTCCATCCCGTCCACCTGCAGGCCCGGAATGCTCCAGGGCGCGCCGTTCTGGCTGAGATCGCGCGAGGCCGACGCGCGCTCGACGCTGGTGCCCATGCCGTAGCGGTTGTTCTCGATGATGAAGATCACCGGCAGTTTCATCAGCGCCGCGAGGTTGAAGCTCTCGAACACCTGGCCCTGGTTCGAGGCGCCCTCGCCGAAATAGGTCAGGCAGACGCGGTCATTGCCGCGATAGTGATTGGCGAAGGCAAGGCCCGCGCCGAGCGAGACCTGCGCGCCGACGATGCCGTGCCCGCCGAAGAAGCCCTTCTCCTTCGAGAACATGTGCATCGAGCCGCCCTTGCCCTTGGAATAGCCGCCGGCACGGCCGGTCAGCTCGGCCATCACACCTTTCGGGTCCATGTCGCAGGCAATCATGTGGCCGTGATCGCGATAGGAGGTGATCACCTGGTCGCCCGGCTCGATCGCCAGCTGCATGCCGGTCACCACCGCTTCCTGCCCGATATACAGATGGCAGAACCCGCCGATCAGCCCCATGCCGTAGAGCTGCCCGGCCTTTTCCTCGAACCGTCGGATCAGCAGCATCTTCCCGTAGGCGGCGAGCAATTCGTCCCGGTCCATCGCCGGCTGTCTCTGGCTGGTCCGCCTGCGGGCGGCTGGCTGGGCTTTTGCGCCTGTCGGTCTGGTGCGGCTGGCCACGATCATTCCCCTCCGTCGGTTGATGGTCTTCTCCATGCGTCGGATCGACCGATCAAAGCAAGCGGGAATTGAAAATTCAATGATGTTGCAATGCAATATTCAAGTTAACCGAAAAATGGTTAACTCACTGGGGCCACAAGGTGTGCCGGGGCGGCTGGCGCCACGCACGCCTTTCATGCAGGGCAGCATGACCCGCCGCAGGAAGCAGGGAGGACATCATCCGATCGGATGATGCCCTACGGATGCGCTCCTGGCCGGGCTTCGGGCTGCCCGGCTTCGGGCTGCGCCGGCGCGGCCTGCCCGCCGGCGCCGGCCGTCGTGCCATCTGCCGCCGGCTTGCCGAGCGGCACTGCCAGATCGTCGGGAGCGGCGAGGTTGAGAATCGCCCTCGCCTGCTCGTTGAGCATGTCCGGCGCAATGGCATGGTGGCCCAGCGCGTTCACCCGCGCCTGCCAGCGGTCGCGCCGGGTCGAGACAGCGTGAAGGGCCTGCTGGTCCTGCGCCAGAACCGCCTGATCGCGGCGCTGGGCGACGATGCCACGCGAGCCGTTGATGGCGTTGAAGACGAAATATCCCGTCACGGCGAGAAACAGGAACGGCAGGACAAGCCCGCGCAGGCGCCGCTTCATCGCGGTCTCCGGACAGGGCGGAACATCGGCTGCAACGTGATCACCTTCCCTGCATGCCCGCCCGCCGGGGGGTTTCGCAAGAGGCTATCCCGGCATGGGCCGGGGGTGAAAGTTTTGTAAGCCACAATTCGCCCTGAAATCAGCCGTTTCGGCGCCATCATATCATGGTGTGTGGCGGATCGAGACGACAGGAGATTTCGACATGAACGCACGAAGCACAGGTTCGGCCCGATGGCTCGGCAGGATCATCGCGGCGGCACTGGTGGCCGGGATCGGCCTCGCGGCGACCGGTGCAACGGCCTATGCCGACCCGCCCTGGGGCCATGACGGCGGCGACCGCGGCGAGTGGCATCACCGCGACTGGCACCATCATGACTGGCACCATGACTGGCATCACGAGGACGACGATGGCTGGCATGGCGGATATGCCTATGCGCCGCCCCCCGCCTATTACGCGCCGCCGCCGCCGGTCTATGTCGGCCCGCCGAGCGTTTCCTTCGGCGTGAACATTCCCCTCGCTCACTGAACCATGATCGCCCGCAGCCCGGCCTTCAGCATCGCCTGAAGGTCGGCCAGGGCAAGGGCGATGCACCCCTCGGTCGGCGACCAGTCCGCCCGGGCGACATGCAGGAAAATCGCCGATCCCGCGCCCCGCACCACCGGATCGTCGTTCCAGCCGAGCACTCCGACCACATCATACACCCCGTCCTCCCGCCAGAGCGCCTCGTGACGCGCCTCGTGCGGCAAGCGGATCATGCGGTTGTAGTCGGGATGGGCGGGATCATCGCACCAGCCATCATCCGGCGCCATCGGCTCGCGCGGCACCGCGCATGAAGGCGATGCCAGCCGGTCGGCCCGGTAGATCACCCGGCGCAACGGCAGCAGGCCGCGCGGGGTGGCGCCATCGCCCTCGCGCTTGTGCGCGGCGATGCCACCGCGACCCAGTGCGGCGCGGCAGCGCAGCCCGGCGCCCGGCAGGACGATGGTGGAATCCGGCAGGAGAATCGCGGTCGTCTCGTCAGATCCGGACATCGTTGCCTAGTCCAGCAGGTGGCCGAAGCGACGCGCCTTCGTCCGCAGATAGGCATCATTCACCCCGTTCGGCGCGATGACGTGCGGCACCCGCTCGGCGACATCGACGCCGCAGGCGGCAAGCCCGGCCACCTTGTCCGGGTTGTTGGTCAGCAGCCGGATATGATCGAGGCCGAGCGCCGCGAGCATCGCGGCGGCGATGTGGAAATCCCGCTCATCCGCCTGCCAGCCCAGCGCGCGGTTGGCATCGAGCGTGTCGAGGCCACGATCCTGCAACGTATAGGCCCGCAGCTTGTTGATCAGCCCGATCCCCCGCCCCTCTTGCGCAAGATACAGCACGACGCCGCCGCCCGCCTCCGCCATCAGCCGGATCGCCCCCTTGAGCTGCGGCCCGCAATCGCACCGCAGCGAGCCCAGCAGGTCGCCGGTGAAGCACTCGGAATGGATGCGCACGAGCGGCGCGGCCTGGGAGCGCGGATCGCCGACCAGGATCGCCATGTGCTCGATCCCCTGGTCGAGCGCGCGGAAGGCGACGAGCCGTGCATCGGGCGCATCGTCGAGCGGCACCGCGACCTCGGCGACCCGGTGAAGTGTGGCGGCGACGTTGGCGTTGTAACCGAGCAGGTCCGCCGCCGGCACGGCGAGCAGCCCGCTGCCGAGCGGGAGCGACGCCCAGCCAGGCCGCACCGGTGCGGCGATCATCGCCGGCAGCAGGCGGGCGAGCTTGCCGAGGGCGAGGGCGGCATCGGCAAGCGGGGGCGGCTCCATCCGCCGGAACCCCGGCATGATCTGGTCGAGCGTCGGGTCCGCGAGGCGACGCAGCGTCGCGGGGTCGATCAGCGGCCGTGCGAGTTCGAGCGCGACGGCCGGCGCCGCATCGTCGAGGCTTTGCCGCAGGATCGCCGCCGCCCGCGCCGGGGCGAGCAGCAGTGTGGCACCAGCCCGCCCGAGGCGGTCGATCAGATGCAGCCCCTCGGCCCCCACCGTCTCGGCTGGTGCAGCGATCAGCGGCTGCGGCCCGGCAAGAATGACCGGCACGCCGCGCCGCGCCTCGCCAATGGCGCGGTGAACAGCCCGCGTGCGCGCCGGATCGAGCTGCGCCGGCGCTTCAGCGGCGGAGGAGGCCGGGCCCGGCCTCCCGGGAACATGGGAGTGCGTCATGATGCCATGATATAGGACGCGCCGGCATGGTTTCGCCATACGCCACCGCTTCGGTGCAACGCGGCGGTTTCATGCCGCGATCACACGCATGTGAGCGCGATCATGGAGTTTTTATAATGAAACACCCGCGAATCGGGGCTGTTGAACTATGTGAATGTGAAGCAAACTCTCTAAAGACAGGGTGAGCGCCCGGTTCGCGACGGAGATTTGAGGAAATGGGACATATGAACAACATTCACCCCATCCTGGTCGTCGATGATGACCTCGCCCTGCGGTCGACCTTGTGCGATCAGTTGCGGGCGGAACATGAATTCGCGCCGGGCGAGGCCGGCTCGATCGCCGAGGCCGAGCGCATGATCGCCGCGGCCGAGCGGAATTACGACGCGATCATCCTCGATGTCGGCCTGCCGGATGGCGATGGCCGGAATTTCTGCGCCCGCCTGCGCGAGGAGGGGGTGAAGGTGCCGATCATCATGCTCACCGGATCAGGGGCGGAGCAGGATGTCGTCCGGGGGCTGAATTCCGGCGCGAACGATTACGTGGCCAAGCCGTTCCGCCTCGCCGAGCTGATGGCGCGGCTGCGCGCGCATCTGCGCAATTTCGAGAGCAGCGAGGACGCGGTGCTGCAGATCGGCCCGTACACGTTCAGGCCGGCGATGAAGCTCCTGCACGAGCCGTCGCAGAACCGGCGCATCCGCCTGACCGACAAGGAAGCCGCGATCCTGAAATTCCTCTATCGCGCCGGCGGAAAGTCGGTGGCCCGGCAGGTCCTGCTGAACGAGGTATGGGGCTACAACGCCGCGGTGACGACCCATACGCTCGAAACCCATGTCTACCGTCTGCGCCAGAAAATCGAGCCGGAACCGAACCACGCGCGGCTTCTGATCACCGAAGGGGGCGGCTACCGCCTGAGCCAGCCAGCCACCAACGCGGCGTGACGCCTGCGCGCCGTTACGCTATATTACCCTCACGTCTCCGTAGCTCAGCCGGATAGAGCACAGGATTCCTAATCCTGGGGCCGTGGGTTCGAATCCCGCCGGGGACGCCACTCTCGAACAAGAGTAATGGCGTCGTTCGGCAGGTCGGTAGGTCGGCAAGAACAGCGCGTAGGCCCCTTCTGGGCGCGTGCGGCGCAGGTGTGATGGCATAGTCCTTGCCGTTCCGCAGCGTCATGCCCGCACCGCAATGAGTACAGATGGCAATGCCCGCCAGCAAGGTGGGCGAGCGGATCACCCGCGCGGACTTTGTGTTCGGTGTCGCGCGGCGATCAACGTGAGGATCCGGCGTCAATCAGGATGAGCAGACGGCGTTGCGCTGGCAGCCGCAAGGGCCGGTTTCAGCACGTTCGCGGGTTGCGCGCGTCTCAGCCAGATCCTCGCGCTACACCGCGCAGGCGACAAGGGCCGCGAAGATCTCCTGCCAGAGGCCACGCTGGCTCCAGCGGTTGAACCGGTTGAACACCGTGGTTCGTGGCCCATAGGCCTCAGGAAGCGCTCGCCATCGCAAGCCCTCGCGAAAGCGATGCAGGATGCCGCTCAGCACCCGGCGGTCATCAACCCGAGGCTTGCCGCCAAGCTTCGGCAGCAATGGTTCGATCGCAGCCCATTTAGAGCATCTTTATCCGATCAGATGGAATCTTCTGATCGGATAAAGATGCTCTAATTATCAACAAGATAGAGCACAACATCCGATCCGGATGGATCGGAACGTGCTCTAGTGTCGTTCAGCCAGAATAGTTCCGCCATGTTCCAAGTCCTCCGAACAGACTTGAATCAGACGTCTCGTAGTCATGGTAATATATAAAAATATATTTTTTGATCAAGACCAGCAAAAGAACTCGCATGGAAAATTTATTTATTTCTGCACGACTGAATATTTATGCCTCCATAGGGCATATAACGGTCCCGATTGATCATTTTTTGAGTTATCCTGAACCATTCAGATCATAAAATCAGCATCTTACTTTTCCTTGGAGACCGCTTTGGTCGCTTACACACTTTCCCATCCGGCTCCGCCTATCCCGCGAGTGACAAGGCGGCGTTACGCAGATCCGCTTCGATCACCGTCGCGGTGCGCATGTAATGCGCCTGCAGCAACGAAACCGCCTGCTCCTGGTCATGGCTCAGCACCGCCTGCAAAATGGCGTCATGCTCGGCGCTGACCTTGCGCACCCGGAACACCTTGCGAATGGAAATCATCCGGTAGCGGTAGAGCCGGTCGGCCAGCTGCATGCAGAAGCCGATCAAGGGCCGTGAGGCGCAGTTTTCGATCAGCCGGTCGTGAAACGCCCGGTGCAGCACCTCCCAAGCGGGGTTATCCTCGAATTGCTCGGGATTCAGCGAGCGCGGTGTGCGGGCGAGGCGGTGATGCGCCACCAGCAGCGCCTCCTCCCAGGCCGGCGTGGCGTTCTGCATCGATTCGCGCAGCCCCAGCCCTTCCACCCAGCAGCGCGTGCGGGTCAGCTCGTTCAACTCCTCCAGGCTGATCGGCGTCACCGAAAAGCCGCGCTGTTCGCGGCCGATCACCAGCTCCTCGATGACCAGCCGGTTCAGCGCCTCGCGCAGCGGGGTTTGCCCGGTTCCGTACTGGTCCATCAGGAAACGCAAGGAGAGTTTCTGTCCCGGCTCAAGCCGCGCGGCCAGAATATCATTCTTCAGCCGCTCATAGATGCTGGTTGCCAGGGTCGTGGCGTTGTCGGGGGGCTCTTTGGCTGGGTCGATCATGTTGTTGCTTATACAAAAAACTCTCAAACAAAAAAATTTATAAATTTATTGCTTCGATGGTAGTTTTGTGCATTTTATCGAGGGTAGCGAACGAGGGGGAAATGGCGAAAGCTTGGTCAATCAAAGCCTGTGGCTGTGCGGGGGTAGATGTGCATTGCCATATCGTGCCCTCCAGCTTTCCGGCCGCACCGGCGGGGATGCAGGCCGGCTGGCCCAGCCTGCGCCAGGATGGCTGCGGCCACGGCACGTTGATCATCGACGCCAAGCCGTATCGCACCGTCTCCGCCGCGTGCTGGGAGGCACGTCGACGGCTTGAGGACATGGACCGCATGGGCATTGCCGTGCAGGCGCTCTCGCCGATGCCGGAGCTGTTCAGCTATTGGCTCCCGGCCCAGGCGGGGGCAGCGCTGATCCGCCATGTCAACGATATGATCGCGGCATTGCTCGGCGAAGGGCAGGGACGCTTCGTCGGTCTGGCGGGGGTGCCTTTGCAGGATCTCGATCTGGCGGTCGAGGAACTGCGCCGGGTCATGGCCATTCCCGGGTTTCGCGGTGTCGAGATCGGCAGCAATATCAACGAAATGCCGATCGGCGATCCACGGCTGCGGCCGTTCTTCACCGAGGCCGCGCGGCTGGGGGCGGCGGTGTTCGTGCATGCCGTGCGCCCGGCGGGCATGGCACGGCTGGTCGGCCCCGCGCCCCTGCAGCAGGTGCTCGGCTATCCCACGGATGTCGGGCTGGCCCTCGCCTCCGCGATCACCGGCGGCCTGGTCCGGGATTGTCCCGGTCTGCGGCTGGGCTTCAGCCATGGCGGCGGCAGCTTCGCCGCGCTGCTGCCCCGGTTGCGGCGCGGCTATGAGGTGTTTCCGGCCCTGCGCGAGGCGCTGGATGAGTGCCCGACCATCACCGCGCGCCGGCTCTACGTGGACTCCCTGGTGTTCGAGCCGGACTGGCTTTCCCGGCTGGTCACGCTGTTCGGGGCCGAGCGGGTCATGCTCGGCACCGATTATCCATTCAATTTCAGCGAGGCGGCGCCGTGCGATCAGGTCAACGCCGCATGTCCCGACGCGGCGTTGCGCCAGCGTCTGATCCAGCGCAACGCGCTCGCCTTCCTGGCCATGGGTGAGGTGCAAGATGCCGCCTGATTACCCCGTTGCCGCGCTCCGCAGCGTGGCGCTTTCCACACCGGGCCTGGAGGCGGCCTGCGCCTTCTATACCGAAACCTGGCAGCTGGAGCTGGTGGCGCAAGCGCCCGGCCGCGCCTATCTGGCCGCCAGCGGCGACGATGCCTATGTGCTGGAATTGCGCGCCGGCGCGCGCGCCGCCTTGGACGCCGTCAGCTTCCGGGTGCGCGCCGCGGCGGATCTGCCCCGGCTCTACGAAGCCTGTGTGCAAGCGGGCTGCACCATCCTGCAACCGCCCGGACCGGACCATGGGCCAGCCGGCGGCACCCATTTCATCGTCCGCGAACCGCAAGGCTGCACGCTGGAATTTGTGCATGGCGATGCGCGCCGCGAGGGCAGCATACGGCCCAACCGGCCGCTGCGGCTGGCGCATGTGAACATCAACAGCGCCGCAATCGAGGATCTGTCCCGCTTCTGGCAGGAGGTTCTGGGCTTCCGCCTGACCGACCGCTCCCAGGCCATGACCTTCCTGAGCTGCAACAGCGACCACCACGCCATTGTGCTCGCGCAGGCGCCGGTGAACGGGCTCAACCATGTCGCATTCCTGCTGCCGGATCTTGAATCGGTGATGCGCGGTGCCGGGCATGTGGTGGATCATGGCTGTGGCATCGGCTGGGGGCCGGGACGGCACGGGCCGGGCGATAATGTGTTCGCCTATTTCGTCGGGCCGGACGATGTCGTGGTCGAATACACCGCCGAGGTGCTGCAGGTGGATGAGAGCTACCGCGTCCGGGGCCCGCAAGACTGGGTCTGGCCGCCCGGCCGTACCGATCATTGGGGCGTCGCACCGCCGAAGACCCCCGCCTGTAAGGCCGCGCAGCTCGCCATCGGCTTCGCCTGTGCGTCTGATCTAGAGCATCATCCGATGAGATAGAATCATCTCATCGAATAAAAATGCTCTTATTATCAACAAGATAGAGCACGACATCCGATCCTGATGGATCGGAACGTGCTCTAACGAGACAAGGGTGACGTCGTGACATACGCAGATGAGCTCTTCGATGTCGTGGTTGCCGGCTTCGGTCCTTCCGGGGCGACGGCGGCCGGGCTGCTGGGGGCGTATGGCTTGCGCGTGCTTGTGGTCGAACGACAGACCGAGGTCTATGACAAGCCCCGCGCGATCGCGCTCGATCATGAAATTTTCAGGCATTTCGACAATATGGGTGTGGCGGACGCGGTGCGGCCTCATGTCGCGCCCTTCACCGCCTCGCAGCATTTCGGCGCGCAAGGCCAGTTGATCCGCACCATCGACATGGTGCAGCCGCCTTATCCGCTGGGCTACACGCCCAGCATGGTCTTCAGCCAGCCGCCGGTGGAGGCGGCGCTGCGCGTGCATGCGGCGCGTTTCGCCACTGTCAGCATCGTCACCGGCGCGGAACTGATCGGCTTCGAGGAACGCGGCCAAGAGAGCGGCCAAGAGATCCGCGCCACGCTGCGCGCCGAAGATGGCACGCAGCGCCAGATCCGCGGCAAATTCCTGCTCGGCTGCGATGGCGCCTCCAGCACCGTGCGACAGCTGGCCGATATGGCGCTGCGCGACCTGATTTTCGATGAGCCCTGGCTGGTGGTGGATATACGCTGCGGCGACGCGGCGCTGGCCAGGCTGCCGCAATGCTCGGCGCAATTCTGCGACCCGGCGCGGCCGACCACCTACATCATCGGGCCGGGCAATCACCGGCGCTGGGAGATCATGCTGCTGCCTGGCGAAAACCCGCGGGAGATGGCGGCGCCGGAGCAGGTCTGGCGCCTGCTGGCCGGTTTCATGGCGCCCAGCGAAGGCGAGCTGTGGCGCGCCGCCGCCTACCGGTTCCATGCTCTGGTGGCGCAAAGCTGGCGGCGCGGGCGCGTTCTCATCGCCGGCGATGCCGCGCACCAGCAACCGCCTTTCATCGGCCAGGGCATGTGCCAGGGGCTGCGCGATGTCACCAATCTGGTCTGGAAGCTGGAGCGCGTGCTGCGCGGGCGATCGCCGCTGGCGCTGCTCGACAGCTACGAGGCGGAGCGGCGCCGGCATGTCGAGACATTGACCGGCAAGATCAAGGCGATCGGCCAGATGATCTGCGAGCGGGACCCGGCGCTGGCGGCGGCGCGCGATGCCGATTTGCTGGCCCAGGGCGGCGGCACCCCGCCGCATGTGACGCGCCAGGACATTGTGCCGCCGCTGGAAACCGGCCTGCTCGCGGCGCCGGGCAACCCCGGGCGCGGGCTGTTGTTTGCGCAGCCGTTAATCCGCCGGGAGGGCGGCACCGCGCTGCTCGACACGCTGACCGGCACCGGCTGGCGGCTGATTCTGGATGGTCGCGTCCTGCGGGCACCGGATCTTGCCGCCTTGCTGACGCCAGCGGACGATATCGGCCTGTACGCCATCGCCCCGGCTGGGGCGGCGCTGCCGGGCGCGCTTGAGGAACAGGACGGCGTCGTGGCCGCCTGGTTCGACCGTCATCAGGCCCAGGCCGTGCTGGTACGTCCCGATCATTACGTCTTTGGCACGGCGGCGAACGCCAAGGCGCTGCCGGCGCTGCTCGCCTCCTGCCGGGCGCAGCTCGCCTGCGCCGAACCCATCCATCAGGAAGTCAAACATGAAGCTTGCCACGGTTAAAATCGCCGATGCCCCGCATTGGGGCGTGATCGAGGGAGAGATGTTCTTCGATGTCGGGAGCGTCCTGCAGGCGCATTATCCCGACCTCAAATCCGCCATCGCCGCCGGGATGGCCGGGGTGGCGGAGGCCCGCGCACAGGCGCGAGCCACGCCGCTGCAGGCGCTGAGCTTCCTGCCGGTGATCCCCAACCCGGACAAAATTCTTTGCGTCGGTCTGAACTATGAGATGCACCGCCAGGAGACCGGGCGGCCGGAGGTTGCGCACCCCACCATCTTCGCCCGCTTCGCCAACAGCCAGATTGGCCACATGGCGCCGATCCTGCGGCCCAAACTCTCCAACGATCTCGATTACGAGGGCGAACTGGCCGTCATCATCGGCACGCCCGGCCGTTATATTCCCCGCGCCGCGGCGATGGCGCATATCGCCGGCTACGCCTGCTACAACGATGCCAGTGTGCGCGATTTCCAGCGCCACACGATGCAGTTCACGCCGGGCAAGAATTTTCCCGATACCGGCGCCTTCGGCCCGTGGATGATGACACCCGATGAGCTGGGACCGCTGGCGGAGCTGCGCCTGCAGACGCGCCTCAACGGCGAGGTGGTGCAGGAGGCACTGTTCAAGCAGATGATCTTCGATATCGGCACCCAGATCGATTATTGCTCGCAATTCACCCGGCTTGAGGCCGGCGATGTAATCGTCAGCGGCACGCCGGGCGGCGTCGGCGCCAAGCGCAACCCGCCGCTCTGGATGAAGCCGGGCGATGTCGTCGAGGTCGAGATCGACCGGCTGGGCATTCTCCGTAATCCGGTCGCGCAGGAGGCGTGATGCTCTAACAGCCGCGCCGGCAAACCGCCCGCGCGCGGCACGTCCAAAAATAATGGGGAGACTAAAAATGAATGGTCCAGGCGAGGCCGGGCAAATGCCGGCAATTCCGACGCGCGCCTACATGATCGTGGCGCTGCTGTTCGTGTTTCAGACGCTGAACTTCTTCGACAAGCTGGCCTTCGGCGTCTCGGGCGTGCCGATGATGCATGAATTCAGCCTCACCCCCAAGCAGTTCGGCTTGATCGGCGCGGCGTTCTTTCTGTTTTTCGCGGTCGGCGGCACGGTGATCGGCACGCTCTTCGTCGGGCGCTACCGGTCCAAACATATCCTGCTGACCCTCGCTGGCATCTGGACGGCGAGCCAGCTGCCCGTCGCCTTCACCCATTCCTTGCCAATCATCATCGCCTGCCGGTTGCTGCTGGGCATCGGCGAGGGCGCGGCACTGGCCACGGCGATGACCGCCGCCTACGAATGGTTTCCCGACCATCGCCGCAACCTTCCCTCCGCCTTCATTCTGCAAGGCATCAGCGCCGGCTTTCTCATCGGCGGGCCGCTGCTCAGCTGGTTTGTGGTGCATGCCGGCTGGCGCTCCTGCTTCCTGGTGTGCGGGGTTCTGAGCCTGGTCTGGATGGTGCTGTTCGCGCTGATCGGGCGCGAGGGACCGCTTGCCGGCCAGCACGCCGCCCCCGTGGCACATGAAACCCCGTTGCCGTTCCGCCTGCTCTGGCTGGACCGCACGGTCATCGGCGTCATGCTCATCGCCTTTTTCGGCTATTGGGTCATCGGCATGGCCGCGGTCTGGCTGCCGCCCTTTCTGCGGCTGGGGCTGGGCTATGCGCCGCTGAAGGCCGACTGGATCATCTCCGCCATCTACGTGATCCAGTCTCCGGCGCTCATCCTCGGCTCCTGGCTGACGCATACGATGCGCCAGCGCGGCTGGAGTGCCCGCATCTGCCTGGGCTGGAGTTCTGGCCTCGCGATGCTGGTGAGTGGCGCCGCCTTGCTCGCCGCGGTGCGAAGCCCTGCCGGCGTGGTGCAGACCTGCTTCCTGGCCATCGCCTTTTCGGTGCCGAGCCTGACAACGATCTTCGGGCCGGTGATCCTCGCCGCGATCGCGCCGTCCCGCCAGCGCGCCCGGCTGGTGGTGGTGATCATCTCCGCCACCTCGATCTCCGCGTTCTTTTCCACCTTCATCAACGGCTGGATCATCGGCGCCTACCCGGGCAATGCGCCGCTGGGCTTTGCCATCGCCTTCGGGCTGGGCGGGGTGATCCTGCTCGCCGGCGGGCTGGCCAGCTTCCTGCTGCTGTTTCCTGAAGCAAGCGCCGCGCGCTTCGCCGCCTATCGGCAGGCCCGCGATACCGGCGCCGGGTTTGAGCCTGCCTCATTCGCCCGCGCCAAGCCCTGATCCGACGAGCATCTCAAATCCAACGTAACAAGGGAGGTTTCCAATGAAGACAGGATTTCGTTTCATGCTGGCCGGCATTGGCCTGGCCGCGATGTCGTTGCCCGCCAAGGCGGCGATGGTCGGCAGCAATCCGGAATATCCGGTTGGCAATACGCTCGGCCAGCCGACGGGCCTGCTGCCGCCGCCTGGCGTGTATCTCACCTTCAAGCCGAGCTACACCCAGTCCCGCCCGGTGAGCGGGGACGGCCATTTCACCGGCGCCCATGCCAATATCTGGGGCGCCACCGGCTCGATCGCCTACATTCCCGACATCCGGATCCTCGGCGCCCGCTATGGCATGTTCATCCGCTCTCTCGGCTGGCTGAATGTCAGCCTCACCACGCCCAGGGCGGCCGGTAGCAAGACCTTCAGCCGCACCGGCCTCGTTGATACCGAGTTCACGCCGCTTTCATTGAGCTGGGATCTCGGCCATCATGTGTTCCTCGATGCCGATTTCGGCTTCTATCCGCCTAACGGCCAGTACAGCAACACGGCCAAGGTGAATACCGGGCAAAATCATTGGACGATCGAGCCGGACATGTCCGTCAGCTGGCTCCCCGGCCCCTACCAATTCACGGTGCACGTGACGCTGGACAAGAATTTCGAGAACAGCACCACGCATTATACCAATGGCACGACGATGGATTGGGACTTCACCGCGATGCGCAGTTTCGGTCACTGGTCGATCGGGCCGGTCTCGTATTTCTACAAGCAGATCACGGCGGATTCAGGCCCGGCGGCGCTCAATGGCGGGTCGCCCGAATCCTTCGCGCTGGGGGCGGATGTCGCCTATCAGGGCAAAGGCTACAAGATGAACATGTTCTTCACCCATGACGTCTACGCCCGCAATGTCGGCGAGGCCGGCAAGGTCGTGCTGACACTCAGTGTGCCGTTGAGGTAACCCGCTCGCAGCATCATCCGATCAGATGGTAGCATCTGATCGGATCGAGCTGCTCGGTTTGTCGATGTGATCGATCGTCGTTCGGATGTGCGGCCAGGTCGGACCAGGAAGGTGATGTCTCGCCCGGCCTGAACCTGCCTTGCACCGAAATAACCGCCCGTCGCGCCATCCCCGACAACACGCACGCGCATTGCGGTGTCCGGTCATGACAGGGGTCTTCGTGGTGAAGCGGGGCGTCAATGTGAACCGGTTGCGGGGGCCGCCGGAGCCGCGACCTTCCGCATCAGCAACACGAGTGGGGCGGCGATGACGAAGGCGAGCATCACGGCCCGAAAGGCATCGGCATAGGCCATGGTCGACGCCTCGCGGTAGGCAAGGGCCCGCAATTGCGCAAGCGCGGCGACGTGACCCGCGGGAGCGGAGCCGAGCAGCGTTGCAAGGTGTGTGCTTGTTGCCGCGACGAGGCGGTCCATCGCGTCATTCGCGGGCGTCAGGTTGGTCGCGATCGCGAGGAAATGCATGTTGGTCCGGTCATTCAGGACGGCGCCGCATACCGCGATGCCAACCGCTCCGCCGAGATTGCGCATCATGTTGAAGAGACCGCTTGCATATTTCAGTCGCGCGGCAGGAAGGCTGCCGAGCCCGAGGGTAACGCTCGGCGCGACAGCGAAAACCTGCGGGAAGCCGCGCAGGATCTGCGGCACCAGCAGCTGGTCGCCGCCCCAGTCGTGGGTAATCAGGCTGAAGCTCCACATGGCGAGACCGAAGCAGCCAAGCCCGAACATCATCAGCCATCTCCCGTCGAATTTCCGGGCGAGCGCGATATAGATGGGAACCCCGATCAGCGAGGCCACGCCGGTCGAGAAGATGGCAACGCCGGTCTGCCAGGCGGAAAATCCGCGCACGTAGCCGAGAAACAGCGGCTCGAGGTAGATGGTCGAGAAGATACCGATGCCGGTGACGAAGGAGAGGATGCAGCCGATCAGGAAATTGCGGTTGCGCAGGGCGCGCAGATCGACAACCGGATGCTCGTAGGTGAGACTCCTGACGACGAACAGGATGCCGGTTATCGCAGAGACGATGGCGCAGAGACGGATCGTCTCGTCGCTGAACCAGTTCCAGCGCGCACCTTCTTCGAGCACGTATTCGAGCGTGCCGAGCGCTGCGGCCATCAGAGCGATGCCGGGATAGTCGGCATCGCCGAGGAGCGAGAGGTCGGCCTCATCGATGTCGACGCGCAGCGCCACGACGAAGGCGACGAGCAACCCGGGCACGAGATTGACGTAGAAAAGCCAGTGCCAGTCCAGCGTGTCGGTGATCCACCCGCCGATGACCGGGCCGAGGGTTGGCGCGACGGAGGCGATGGTGCCGATCACCGCGGCGGCGTAGACCCGCTTCGGGCCGGGAAAATAGTGGAACGAGGAGGTGAAGACGGTGGGGATCATCGACGCACCGAGCATTCCCTGCAGGGCGCGGAAGACGATCATGCTGTCGATGTTCCAGGCGAGGCCGCAGAGCATCGAGGCGCATGTGAACCCGAGCGCCGATCCGGCGAACAGCCACCGTGTGGAAAAGAGGCGTGTCAGCCATCCCGAAAGCGGAATCATGATGATTTCGGCGATGAGGTAGGCGGTCTGCAGCCAGCTGATCTGGTCCTGTGCGGCGGACAGGCCGCCACCGATTTCCTGCAGGGACGACGCCACGATCTGGATATCGAGCAGCGCGATGAACATGCCCACGCACATGATCGCGAACGGAACGATGGCGCTGAGATTGTTCACCGGCGCGCGCCTCAGGAATGCCGGTTGGCGGGCAGGCGTTTC
The DNA here is from genome assembly GCF_905116885.1 of Acidiphilium sp. C61. Lineage (NCBI taxonomy): Bacteria > Pseudomonadati > Pseudomonadota > Alphaproteobacteria > Acetobacterales > Acidocellaceae > Acidiphilium > Acidiphilium sp. C61. The sequence goes on from NZ_CAJHNI010000005.1 coordinate 1,351,488, forward strand.
GTGTTCACCGAAACCGACGCCGAGAGGCCCGGACGCAGCAGGCCGAGGGTCGATGTGTCGCCGTCGAGAACGATGCGAACGGGCACGCGCTGGACGATCTTGGTGAAGTTGCCGGTCGCGTTCTGCGGCGGAATGACGCTGAACACGGCACCGGTCGCGGGGGCGAGGCTCGCCACATGGCCATGCAGGACCCGCCCGGGCGACACGTCGGCGACGATCGTGGCCGGATCGCCAGGCCGCATCCGATGCAGGTCACTCTCCTTGAAGTTGGCGTCGACCCAGAGCCCGCGTGCCGGGACGACGGAAAGCAGGTTCGTTCCCGCCGGCACATAGGCGCCTGCCTGCGCCGACCGATCGCCGACATATCCGTCGACCGGTGAATCGATCGTCGTGTATCCGAGGCGCAGCCGGGCAATCCTGAAATCGGCCTCAGCAGCCCTTATTGCCGCTTTGGCGCCTGTTATCCGCGTCTGGAGTACCGAAAGAAGCTGTTTCGAGACGACGACCGCCGCCGTTGCCGCATTGACGGAAGCGGCCGCCTTGTGCACTCCGGCGAGGGCTCGCTGGGCATCCTGCCGTGAACCGGCGTCGTTGTTGGCGAGGCTCCGGTAACGTGTCGCTTCCTGCGCGGCGAAGGTGGCTTCCGCCTGCCTCGCGGCAAGGTTCGCCTCCGCCTGACGGATCGCGGTGTGCTGGAGTTCGTATCTGGCCTGCAACGCGGCGACGGCGGCCTTGCGTTCGGCGACGGCGGCGCGTGCGTGGTCGAGTGCGGCCAGATAGTCGGCCGGATCGAGGCGAACCAGGGGCTGGCCGGCCCGGACATACTGGTTGTCGTGCACCAGGATCGACTGGATGTATCCGGATATGTGCGGGGCGATCGGCGTCACGTCGCCACCGACATAGGCGTCATCCGTGGTTTCGACGAAGCGCCCGGCCACCCACCAGTTCGCCGCATACCAGGCACTGGCCGCAAGCAGCGCGATGCCAGCCGCCAACAGCAGCATCCTCTTGCCGAAACGCCGGGGCACATCGGCGGAGCGCCTGCCGGTGATCGGTCGGGGCTGCGGATGATCCGGCACGTCGATGGTCCGATCGTCTGTCGGATAGCTCATTTCGTACTTTCCTCGGGATGGGACGGCCGGCAGCGCGCGGAATGCATCAGGCCGGCGCGGTGGGCATGTCGAAGACGAGCAGCGTTGACGTTGCGGAGGCACAGAGCTTTCCAGCCGAATCGGTCAGCCGGGCTTCGGCAAAGGCGGTGCGGCGGCCGATCGACAGGATCTTGCCTTCGGCGCGCACGGTCCCGCTATCCGGGCTCAGCGGGCGGTGATAGGACACCTTGAGTTCAAGGGTCGTGTAGCCTTGGATTGGACTGAGCATCGAATGGGCCGCGCAGCCGCAGGCGCTGTCGAGGAGTGTCGCAGCGTAGCCGCCATGGACCGACCCGATCGGGTTCAGCACTTCCGGGCCGGGCTCTCCCTCGAAAACGGCCCGGCCTTTCTCGATTTCGATCAGCCTGAAATCCATCGTCCTGCCGATGGGTGGATTGTTGCCGGCTTTGAGGAGGGCCTGAAGCTGGGCCAGCCCATCATGGCCATCGGGATTGTTGCGTATGACGTCCATTGCGGTTTCCTTTCCTGCGCGATTCGAGAAAACTGGAGCACGTTCCGATCCATCCGGATCGGATGTCGGGCTCTATCTTGTTAATAATTTGAGCATCATCGCCCGGCGCGCGTCAGCGCGACGCCCTGCCTCGGCCCGCGCCAGGTCATCATCATCTTCAGTCAGATCCGCGGACAGCATTTCGATCGTCATGCCGTTCGAGGCGCCGGCAATCGGGATGGCCGGTCCGAGACCCATCGAACCCGTTCCTTCGGATTATTCATGATAATCATCATGTATTGATTTATGACGAGCATCATGTATCTTGTCAAATATGCGGGTGAGCAAGGAACAGGTCGCGGAAAACAGAAAGACGATTCTGGAGGCTGCTGGCAGGCTGTTTCGCGAGCGCGGCTTCGAGGCGGTAACCGTCACGGACGTGATGAAGGCCGCGGGCCTCACGCATGGCGGCTTCTACGGCTATTTCAGCAGCAAGGACGAACTAATCGGGGAAGCCTTGGCTGTCGCCCTTTGCAGCACGCGGGCGCTACCCGACGATTTGCCGACCTTCGTGAAGCGGTATCTCTCGCCCGCTCATCGGGCCGAGTTTGCGCGCGGCTGCCCGGTTGTGGCTCTGGCTTCCGAGACGATCCGCCAGCCCGGCGCCGCCCGGGGTGAAATGACGGCGGGGCTGAAGCGCCAGATCGGCGCGATCAGCCATCTCGTCGCCGGCGCGACCGAGGAGGACCGCCGCCGCGCTGCGATCGGAACCTGGGCGGCGATGGTGGGCGCCATGACCCTGGCGCGGCTGACCGACGACCGGACACTGTCGGACGAGATTCTCCACGAGGTTCGCGAATGGCTGACGAGGCGGCCAAGCTGCGGCGAGTAGGTGGTGATGTTGCGGGCTGTCTCGCCGGCGGGCCGGCGGGGCCCGCGATTTCCTCTCTGCCCCGGGATGTGAACCGAGGTCATGGTTTGGCAACAGAGCCCGGGTCCGAATGCCAGAGTGGCTATCGTTAGAGCACGTTCCGATCCTGATGGATCGGAGAGTGCTCTGGCGGCGATTTTCCGTGTGAGCAGGCGGATATGAGCGAGGACGAGCCATGCGGCGGCACGGGCGTGAACATGCCCAATCGAGATGTGTTCGATCCGATTAGCCGGCGCTCTGGGGTGGATTTAAAATTGGGGAGAGGATGGTGCCCAGGGGCGGAATCGAACCACCGACACTGCGATTTTCAGTCGCATGCTCTACCAACTGAGCTACCTGGGCGCGCTGTCGCTCGCGCAACGAGGGTGTAGCCGAAGCTCAGGCCGACATCAAGTCATCGTCCGGTCATTTGCCGCTTATGGCTGCCCGGCAATATCAGTTCTTTACGAGCGCCGTCTGCGGTATCTCGATGTCGATCTCGAGGGTGGACATCGTCCCGTCCCGGCCGAGCTTCACATTGACCTTTTCGCGGTCGATGGAGACGTGCTTGGCGATCACCGCGAGGATTTCCTCCTGCAGCACCACCGCGAGGTCCGACTTGCCGGACAGGGCGCGCTCATGCGCGAGCAGCAATTGCAGCCGCTCGCGGGCGACCGGCGCGGTGTTGCGCGACCGGGTGAAAAAATTGAACAGGCTCATGCGACCTTCCTGCCAAACAGGCGGCTCATGAGGGTCTTCTTCTCGGCGGGGGCGACGATCTCGATCTTCTCGCCCAGCAGGCGGCGGGCCGACTCGCTATAGGCCCTGGCAGGGGCGCAGGACGGGTCGTGCAGCGTGACCGGGCAGCCGACATTCGAGGCGCGCAGCACGTCTTCACTGTCGGGGATGATGCCGATGAGCGGGATGGCAAGGATTTCGAGGATATCGTCCACCTTCAGCATCTCGCCGCGGGCGGCGCGGCCCGCATCGTAGCGGGTCAGCAGCAGGTGCTTTTCGACGATCTCGCCGGCCTCGGCCCGCACCGTCTTCGAATCGAGCAGGCCGATGATCCGGTCGGAGTCGCGCACCGAGGAGACTTCCGGATTGGTGACGACGATCGCGACATCGGCATGGCGCATCGCGAGCGTCGCGCCGCGCTCGATGCCGGCCGGGCTGTCGCAGATGATCCAGTCGAACTTCTCGCGCAATTCGTCGATCACCCGCTCGACGCCTTCGGGTGTGAGCGCGTCCTTGTCGCGGGTCTGCGAGGCGGGAAGCAGCGACAGCGTATCGACCCGCTTGTCGCGGATCAGCGCCTGCGCCAGCTTGGCATCCCCCTGCACGACATTGACCAGATCGAAGACGACCCGCCGCTCCGCGCCCATGATGAGGTCGAGATTGCGCAGGCCGACATCGAAATCGACGACGGCGACATTCTGCCCCGTCTGGGCGAGCGCCGCGCCAAGAGCGGCAGAGGAGGTCGTCTTGCCGACGCCGCCCTTGCCCGATGTGACCACGAGAACCTTCGCCATGAGTTGATTCCTATCCCAATGCTGCGAGGCGCAGCTCCTTGTCATGCAGCCAGACCTGAACGGCCCGCCCTTGCAGCCCGGTCCCCCAATGATCCGCCGTGCGGTATAGACCATCGATCGCCAGCAACTCGGCGGCAAGGCGGGAGCAGAAAATACGGGCCTTGTGGCCGCTCGCGATACCCGCGACGGCGCGGCCGCGCAGCGTGCCGTATACGTGGATCGAACCGCCGGCGATCAGCTCCGCACCGGAGGCGACCGGCCCGATCACGGTGATGTCGCCGTCCTCGAACACGATCGACTGGCCGGACCGCACCGGGCGGTCGATCAGCAGCGATGGGCGGGACGGCGCGGCAGGCGGCGGCTCGGGCGGCGGCGGTTCGCTGTGCTCCGGAATCTCGATCTCGCGGTCACCACGCCCCTCGCGGCCCGGCGGCGCGAGGTTGACGCCGTACCACGGGGTCTCCCGCAGCCGTTCCATGTCGATCCCCTCGACGCCGATGATCCGCAGGTCGCGCGCTTCGAGCGCCCCGAGAACCGCCGGCACGTCATCCTCGCCAGCGGCGAGGAGAGACAGGTTGACCACGACCGGACGCCCCTCGAAAAACCCGACCGACCGCCCGATCTGGCGGTCGAGCGCATCGAGCCATGCGGGGAAAGGGGGTTCCGGCATGACCACCATGGCCATGAAGGTGCGGCCACGTATGCGAATCGCCGGAAGCGGAAGCGCTGTTTCAGACACGTGAAGGACGTAGCGGCAGGCGGCTTCGCGCGTCAACAACGGATTTCTAAAAGTCCAGTCGCCAGCGCAACGATCAAGGATCGGGCGGGGGATACCGGTTCATCCGGAAGGCTGAGGCCCGGGACCGGCGGAACCGACTCGGCCGGCCTCAGCGCGGGGAGATCAAACCCGACGCCTCGGCCCGCGCCCGGCTTTCCGTGATCGAACGGCTGACGCCGATCGCAGCTTCGAGAGCGAGCCGCCCCGCCTCGGCATCAACGAGGACCGGCGCCCCGTCGAGACAGGCGGCATGGAAGGCCTCGTGCTCGGCGGCGAGGGCGTCGTGATCCTCCCAGCTCGCCTCCTCGATGCCGAACGCCTCGAATCCAGGCATCCGCAGCCCGCCTTCCTGACCCCGCCCGACAAGGCTGAGCCGACGCGCGGCGAAATCGACCGCCAGATACCCGGCCTCGGAAAAGATCCGCATCCGCCGCTCGGTCTTCATCGAGATGCGGCTCGCGGTCACGGTGGCGACGCAGCCATTGGCGAAGCGCACGCGGGCATTGGCGATGTCCTCATGCGCGCTGGCGACAGCGGCGCCGACGGCATCGATGCTCTCGACCGGCTGGGCCACGAGGGCGAGGATCAGGTCGAGATCGTGGATCATCAGGTCGAGAATCACGGACACATCGGTGCCGCGCGGCTTGAAGGGGGCGATCCGCACCGCCTCGATATAGAGCGGCTTGCCCATCCGCGCCGCGACGGCGCCGTGGGCAGCGGAAAACCGCTCGAGATGGCCGACCTGCAGGACAAGGCCGCGCGCGCGGGCGAGACGGCCGAGGATTTCGGCCTCGTCCACCGTCGCGGCGATCGGCTTTTCGACGAGAACGTGGCGCCCGGCCTCCAGCGCGCGGGAGGCAAGGGCGAAATGGGTATCGGCGGGCGAGGCGATGATCAGCGCCTCCGACGCCGCGATCAGCGCCTCGAGCGGGAGCGCGGCGCAGCCGGCCTCCGCCGCCACCGCGGCGGCGCGGGTCATGTCGGGGTCGGAAACGCCGACGAGATCCGCCCGCGCGGCGGCCGCCGTCTTCAACGCATGGTAGCGGCCGAAATGGCCGACCCCGATCACCCCAACCCGAAGTTTCTGCATCGCGTTTCGTTCCTGACAGAAGCGGGCTTGCACCGGCAAGCCGAGGCCGCCATACCACCCCTGCGTCGCCGTTGGGAGCCCTTCGCCTGTCATGCTTTACTTCACGCGCCTGAAAACCACCCTGATCGTGCTGTTCTGCGCGATCGGCGTGCTGCTCACGCTGCCGAACCTGGTCAAGCGCCCGGTTCCGGGCATTCCCTGGCCGCAGATCCATCTCGGGCTCGACCTGCGCGGCGGTTCCTACCTGCTGATGCAGATCGACATGAACGCGGTGGTGAAGGAACAGCTCGCCAACCTCACCGACGAGGTGCGCCACACCCTGTTGCAGGCCGATATCGGCTATACCGACCTCGGTGGCGATGTCGCGGCGCAGCGGGTGCAGTTCAACCTGGTCAAGCCGGCGGATGCCGCAAAGGTGCGCCAGCTGCTTGCGAAACTCGTCTCGCCGGTGGCCGCCGCCGGCGGCGTGCCCGACCTCGACGTGAAGGTGACGGATGCGGGTGCGACGACGCTCACCCTCTCCCGCCCGGCGCTGATCGCCAAGCAGACCCAGGCCATCGCCCAGTCGATCACGATCATCGGCCGCCGCATCGACGGCAGCGGCGTGGTCGACCCGCAGATCGCCCGGCAGGGGGCGGACCAGATCGTCATCCAGCTGCCCGGCGTGTCCGACCCGAACCAGATCAAGGCGCTGCTCGGCAAGACCGCGCACATGACCTTCCACATGGTCGCCGAGGATGTGAACCCGGAGACCAAGGTGCCGCCCCCCGGCGTCGAGATCCTGCCGATGAGCGATGGCAGCGGCCGGAAGCTCGCGATCCGCTCGCGCGTCGCGGTCGACGGCGCGGACCTGACCAACGCCCAGGCCGGGCAGGATCCGCAGAGCGGGCAATGGGTGGTCAACTTCACCTTCAACAGTGTCGGCGCCCGCAAGTTTGCCAACATCACCACTCACAATGTCGGCAAGCTGTTCGCGATCGAGCTCGATCACAAGATCATCGAGGCGCCGGTCATCCGCACGCCGATCGTCGGCGGGCGGGGGCAGATTTCGGGCAGTTTCACCGCCAAGAGCGCATCCGACCTTGCGCTCCTGCTGCGCGCGGGCGCCCTGCCCGCCCCGCTCAAGGTGGTCGAGCAGCAGAGCGTCGGGCCGGAACTCGGGGCCGACGCGATCCGCGCCGGCGTCATCTCGCTGGCGGTGGGCTTCCTGCTGGTCATCACCTTCATGGCGAGTTTCTACGGCCTGTTCGGCTGGTTCGCGAACCTCGCCCTCGTGGTCAACCTGCTGCTGCTGATCGCTGTTCTGTCGCTGATGGGGGCGACGCTGACGCTGCCGGGCATGGCGGGCATCCTGCTGACGCTCGGCATGGCGGTGGACTCCAACGTGCTGATCAACGAGCGCGTGCGCGAGGAGGTCAAGCTCGGCCGCAAGCCGCTCGCAGCCCTCGAGGCCGGCTACAAGCGCGCCTACAGCACCATCATCGACAGTAACGTGACCACGCTGCTCGCCCACATCATGCTGTTCATCTTCGGATCGCCGCCGGTGCGCGGCTTCGCGGTGACCATCTGTGTCGGCATCATCACAACCCTGTTCACGTCGACCGTGCTGGTCCGGCTGATCACGGCGCGCTGGTATGTCGCGCGCCGTCCCGCCGCGCTGCCGGTTCTCTGAGGCCCGCGCCATGAAGTTCCTCACCCGCCCCGCCTTCCGCCTGGTGCCGGACGGCACGCGCATCCAGTTCATGAAGGGACGGTTCATCGGCCTCGCGGTCTCGGCCATCCTCTCGACCGCGTCGCTGATCCTGTTCTTCCATCCCGGCCTCAATCTCGGCCTCGATTTCCGCGGCGGCGTCGTCATCCAGGTGGCGACCCCGCAGACGCCGGACTTCACGAAGCTGCGCGCGGAACTCGCGGCCGCCCATCTCCCCGGCGCCTCGCTGCAGAGCTTCGGCGGCAACAAGGGCGTGCTGATCAGCCTCGAATCGCAGGACAACGCGAAGGATACGCAGAAATCCCTCGCCGCCGCCGAAGGGGTGGTGAAGCAGAACCTGCCCGGTGCGAAGATCCTCTCGACCCAGGCGATCGGCGCCTCGGTCTCGGCGACGCTGTTCCAGCAGGGGCTGATCGCGCTCGGGATCAGCTTCCTGATGATCCTCGTCTATATCTGGTTCCGCTTCGAGTGGCAGTTCGCCGTCGGCGCGGTGGCGACGCTGATCCTCGACGTGACCAAGACGATCGGCTTCATGGTCATCACCCGCCTGCCCTTCGACCTCGTGACCATCGCCGCGATCCTGACCGTGATCGGCTATTCGACCAACGACAAGGTCGTGGTCTATGACCGGATGCGGGAAAACCTGCGCAAATACAAGACGATGCCGCTGCGCGAGCTGATCGACCTGTCGATCAACGAAACCCTCAACCGCACGCTCGGCACCTCCAGCACGGTGTTCCTCGCCGCCCTGCCGCTCGCCCTGTTCGGCGGCGCCTCGCTCTCCGGCTTCGCCTGGGTGATGCTGTTCGGCATCGTCGTCGGCACCTCGTCGTCGATCTATATCGCGGCGCCGATCCTGCTGCTGCTCGGCGAGCACCGGCTGCGCCGGGGCAATCCGAAACTGGCCGACGACCCGACCGTGACCAAGGACACCGCGCGGGCCTCGCGCTGACGCACACCCCTTCCGGAGGGGTTCAAACCAGAGACCGCCATGCACGGATCGAGGGTCGGCCCGATGAGGCGGGCCCGCCATGGCCGACCCGGATCATGACCGCAAGCGCTTGATCGACACCTGGAGCATCATCCGATCCTTTCGGATCGGATGTAGTGCTCTATCGCACAGCAGCGACGATCGAATCGGCCAGTGCCGCGGCGGTACAGGCATAGCCGCGGTCGTTCATGTGCATGCCATCCGCGGCGAGGAAGCTGGCGGGGGCAGCACCGGCGCGGGTCCAGGCGCGCATCAGCCCATCACGCGAGAACAGCCCGACCCGGTAACGCCGGGCGAGATGGGCAAGGGCCGCGTTGATCCGCGCATTGTCAGGCGCGCCCAGCAGACGGCGCGAGCGCTGGTTGTCCATCAGCACCACGTCGAGATCGGCGGCGCGCAGCCGGCGCAATCCCTGCTCGACCAGCGCGGCGAAACGGTCCGGCGACTCGCCGCGCATCGCCGCGTTGGCGCCGACCTGCCAGATCACGAGCGCGGGCCGCAAGGCGAGCACGTCGCGCTCCATCCGGCGGTCCTCGCGCAGCGCGTCCTCGCCGCTGATGCCACGGTTGATCACGCTGATCTCCGCATCCGGCAGGCGGTCGCCCAGCTCGTCCTGGAGCATCGCGGGATAGGAGTCGCCGATATCGTGCGCCATCGCCCCCCAGGTGGACGACGACCCGATCGCCGCGATCACCACCGGCTGGCCGCGATGGATCGCCGCGCGCAGATGCGGCAGGCGCAGATATTGCGCCGGCACGGCCGGGCAGGCGGGGGCGGCGGCGGCAACGCCGGCCCAGGCGAGCGCGAGAATGAGGATGAGACTACGCAACGGACGGTTTGGCATCCTTGACCCTGTACCAGGCAGAAAGCGCGGCGACGCCGAAAAGGGCGGCAAGGCCGGCGAGGTTGACGATGATCTGCATCGCCCAGCCGTGATCGGTATCCATCACGATCCGCCCGGCATAGGACAGCAGGATGCTGGCGCAGTAGGTCGGCAGGCCATACTGGCCGATCAGGATGAACACGCGCGACAGCCGGGCATCCAGCAGCCGCGCATCGGCGCGCAGGTGGCGGGCGGCGAGCCAGGCCAGCGACAGGATCGAGATCAGCCGGTAGGGATGAAGCCCGGTCTTGTCGATGTTGCGGACCAAGGGCCGCAGCGCCGCGGGAATGTGGCGGGCGAGCGAGGGTTCGAGCCAGGTGGTGAGCAGTATCCCGAAGCCGAGCAGCAGCAGCAGCACCGCGGCGATGTCGGTCGGGACACCGGGCAGCGCCGGCCTGCCGTGGCGGGAGAACAGCATGCCGAGCACGAACAGCAGTTGCCAGGTGAACGGGTTGAAGAACCAGCCATGGCCGCCATGCGTCGGCAGGTTCCAGCCATAGATCCGCGCGCCAACATAGAGTGCCACGCTGAGCGCGAGCAGCGTGCGCGGGAAGCGGAGCATGAAGAGCAGCGGCGCCAGCCCGCCCATGATCGCGACATAGAGCGGCAGCACGTTGAGATAGGCCGGCTGGTAGAGCAGCGGTACCGCCTCGACGATCGCGGCAAGCGGCCGTGTCGCCAGATGGTCGATGCCAACGCCGGAGAGGTATTGCGGCCGGCCAAGCCAGGTTGCGGCGAAGGCCACCTGGGCGGCGAACAGCACGAAGAGGAAGATATGCGCGATATAGAGCGTCCAGGCGCGCTTGAGCATGTCCGCCGAGGCGGAGAGCGGCCCGGCGCGGTCCAGCTTGCGACCGTAGACGAGGGCGGCGGCGAAGCCGGCGAGCAGGATGAAGATTTCCGTCGCGTCGTTCAGTGCGAGGTTGCGCACGGTGAAGCGGGCCAGCGTGTCGTGCGGGATGTGATCGAGAAAGATGCAGAACAGGGCGATGCCGCGGAAGAAATCGACCCTGAGGTCGCGGCCGTTGCGGATCAGCTGCATCATCCGGCGGCGCGACGGGCTGACAGGGCGAGGGCGAGCGTGCCCTCGTCGAGGATTTCGATGCTGCCGCCGACGGGCACGCCCTGGGCGAGGCGGGTGACGATGGCGCCGCAGGTCGCGAGGCGTTCGGTAAGGTAATGCGCGGTCGCCTGGCCATCGACGGTGGCCGGCAGGGCGAGGATCACCTCGCGCACCGACCCGTCGAGCCGGGCGAGCAGCCGGTCGATCCCCAGTTCCTCGGGGCCGCGGCCGGCGATGGCCGAGAGCAATCCGCCGAGGACGTGATAGCGGCCGCGATAGACGGCGGCGCGCTCCAGCGCCCATTGGTCCGCCACCGATTCGACCACGCAGATCAGCGGCTCGCGGGCGATGTCGGCACAGATCACGCAGGGCTGTTGCGAGTCGAGCCCGCCGCAGGTGGGGCAGACCGCGACGCGCTGGCAGGCGGCATCGAGGGCGGCGATCAGCGGCAGCAGGCGCTGCTCGCGCTCGGACATCAGCTTCAGCACGATGCGCCGCGCCGAACGTGGGCCAAGCCCAGGCAACCGCGCCATCAGCCCGACCAGCCGTTCGATCTCCGGGCCCATCATCGCGGGAAGACCTGAGCGCGCGGCCTCAGAACGGCAGTTTCATGCCGGGGGGAAGCGAAATTCCGCCGGTCACCTTCTGCATCTCCTCGGCGGCCACCGCCTCCAGCCGCGACTTGGCGTCGCGATGGGCAGCGAGGATCAGGTCCTGGAGCATTTCGGCGTCGCTCGGGTCGATCAGCTTGGGGTCGATCTCGATCCCCTTCATCTCGCCCTTGCCGGAGAGCGTGACCCTGACCAGGCCGGCGCCGGCCTCGCCCCGGATGTCCATGGCTTCGAGACGCGACTGCATCTCCTGCATGTTCTGCTGCATCTGCTGGGCCTGCTTCATCAGGCCGGCGAGGTTCTTCATCAGTCGATCTCCATGGCATCGGCAATGTCGTCGTCGGAAATCGGCGGGACATCGTCGAAACGGTCATCATCCATCGCGGGCGGCTCGGCAAGGGCGGCCGGCGCGTCGACCTCCACACTGGCGATCTTCGCCCCCGGAAACGTCTCGAAGATGGCCCTGACCAGCGGATGGTCCAGCGCCTCGTCGCGCGCGGTCTCACGCGCCGTGGTTTCGGCCTCGACCATGCTCGGCGCGCCGGCGGCGCGGGAGAGCGCGATGGTCCAGCGCCGTCCGGTTTCGGCCTCGAGAAATTTCGCGAGGCGGGACGAAAGATCGCGCGGGGCCTCGGGCGCGAGGTTGAGCTCGATCACCGGCGGGGCGAAGCGCACCAGCCGGGCATCGTGGCGGAGATGGGCATACAGCAGGGCATCGCGCTTCTCGCCGGCGAGGGCGATGACATCCTCGAACCGGGCCAGGCGCGGGGCAGCGGCCGGGGTAGGTTCAGCAGGGGCCGCAGCTTCAGCCTGGGCGAGCGGGGCGCCATTCACCACCGCAAGCGGCGCCGGGCCCGGTGAAGCGGACGTCGATGCCGATGCGGCGGGCCCTTGAGCCGGCGTGGGGGCGGGCGCGGTGGCGGGCGCGAGGGCGGGTGCCGCGCCCGCGCGCAGCGAAGCCCCCTCGCCGGCGAGGCGGCGGACCAGTTCGCCGGGTGGCGGCAGGTCGGAGACGTAGCAGAGGCGGATCAGGATCATGTCGGCGGCGGCGCGGCGATCGGTCGCCTGTTCCACCTCGGCGATGCCCTTGAGCAGCATCTGCCAGAGCCGGCCGAGAAACGGCACCGAAAGCCGCGCGGCCAAAGGCGCGCCGCGGGCCCGGTCAAGCTCGGGCAAGTCGCTGCCCTCGGTCAGGGCCGGGATCGCCTTGAGGCGCGAGAGCGTATGGGCGAGGCCGAGCAGGTCCTGCATCACCAGCATAGGGTCGGCGCCAGCTTCATGGGCGCGGTCCATCACCCCGAGGGCGCCGGCCGGATTGCCGGCGGCGACGGCATCGAGCAGGTCGAAGACGAGGCCGCGATCGGCAAGGCCGAGCATGTCGGCCACGAGGTCGGCGGTCACGGGTGCGCCCTCGTCGGCGCGGGCGATCGCTTGGTCGAGCAGGGAAAGCCCGTCGCGCACCGATCCGTCGGCAGCGCGGGCGATGGCCTCGAGCGCGCCGGCTTCGACAGCGACGGTTTCCTTCTCCGCGATGCGGGCGAAATGCGCGGCCAGCACCTCCACCGGCACGCGCTTGAGATCGAAACGCTGGCAGCGGGAGAGCACGGTGATCGGCACCTTGCGGATTTCCGTGGTGGCGAACACGAATTTCACGTGCGGCGGCGGTTCCTCCAGCGTCTTGAGCAGCGCGTTGAACGCGTTGCGCGAGAGCATGTGGACCTCATCGACGATGAAGACCTTGGTGCGGGCGATCATCGGGCGGAAGCGCGTCGCCTCGATGATCTCGCGCACGTCGTCCACGCCGGTGTTCGAGGCCGCGTCCATCTCGACGACATCGGGATGGCGGTCGGCGAGGATCGCCACGCAATTGTCGCAGACGCCGCAGGGATCGGGGGTGGGGCCGCCCTGCCCGTCCGCCCCGGTGCAGTTGAGCGCGCGGGCGAGGATCCGCGCCGTCGTCGTCTTGCCGACACCGCGCACGCCGGTGAGCATGAAGGCATGGGCGATGCGGTTCATCGCGAAGGCGTTGCGCAGCGTGCGGACCAGCCCGTCCTGGCCGATCAGGTCATCGAACGTGGTCGGGCGGTATTTGCGGGCGAGGACGCGGTAGGATTCGGCATGGACCGGCGCGGCGGCCTCGGGCAATTCGTCGTCGCCGAACAGCGACGGCCCCGGCGGCGGCGTCTCGGACTGTGGCTGATCGTCCGTCTCGTCGTCGTCGAACAGACCGGCCATGCGCCTCCGATGAGCTGGGCTGGAGTGAGAGGTGGGAGACCGGAGCCGCGACCCGTGCGGAAACTCGTTGCGGCTGCTGCCTTCCGGCCCTGACCGGGTTGGCGAGGCGCCCGTCCGCGACCGGCCTCCCACCTTCCATATCTATCCTTTGGGGCCTCTTTGCAAGGCCGGCTTGCCGGCATGCGGGAGCGGTGCCACCTTCCGGCCATGAACGATACCCCGCCCCCTTCCGCCCTGCTCTACAGCTCCGCCCGGCTCGACCGCGCCAGCCATCGCCGCACCGATGCCGACTGGCTGGCGGCGGCGCGCGCCGATGCGGGCGCCTGCTTCGTCGCCTACTGGCGCGGCAAGCTACTGATCACGCCCGAACCCGAACCCCGCGCCGTGCTCGACGCCCCACCGCGCGAGGGCGCCGGGGAGAGCGTCTTTCTCGGGCTGACGAACGGTCGCCCGGTGTTTGCCGTCGATCTTTCGGCGCATGACGCGCCGCTCGACGCCCTGCACCAGCCGCGCGGCGCGTTTCTCGAACTGCGCGGGCTGACCGCGATGCTGCCGGCCGAGGATGCCGGGCTGCTCGCCACCGCGCGCGGCCTGCTCTACTGGCAGTCCCGCCACAAATTCTGCGGCGTGTGCGGCGGCGCCTGCACGCCCGAGCGCGGCGGCCACACCATGCGCTGCACGCAATGCGGCACCGAGCATTTCCCGCGCACCGATCCCGCGGTGATCATGCTGGTCGCGAAGGGCGACCGCGTGCTGCTCGGCCAGTCGCAGAAATTTCCGCCCGAGCGGAACATGTTCTCGACCCTCGCCGGCTTCGTCGAACCCGGCGAAAGCCTCGAGGATGCCGTGCGGCGGGAAACCCTTGAGGAAGTCGGCGTCCACGTGGGAACGGTTTCATATACCGGCAGCCAGCCCTGGCCGTTCCCGGCCTCGCTGATGCTGGGCTTCCGGGCCGAGGCGGTGAGCGAGACGATCACGCTCGATGCCGAGGAGATGCGCGCCGCCGCCTGGTTCACCCGGGAGGATCTCGCGAACCGCCATGCGGCCGGGTTCAACCTGCCGCCGCAAGACTCGATCGCGCGCAAGCTGATCGACGACTGGATCGCCGAGGCGGGCTGAGCGGGACACCGAATTGTCATCAGATAACGTTTGATATCGAAAGAACTACGTCGTATAGCGATCGCATCGCAACCTGACGGAGAGATGGAAATGGCGAAAGTTCTCGTGCTTTACTACAGCACCTGGGGCCATGTTGAGACGATGGCGAACGCGGTGGCGGAAGGGGCGAAGGCCGCCGGCGCCGAGGTCGTGGTCAAGCGGGTGCCGGAAACCATGCCGGAAGAGACCGCAAAGGCGATCCATGCCAAGACCGAGCAGGACGCGCCGGTGGCGAACCCTGCGGAACTCGCCGAATACGACGCCATCATCTTCGGCACGCCCACCCGCTTCGGCAACATGTGCGGCCAGATGCGCAACTTCCTCGACCAGACCGGCGGGCTGTGGGCGAAGGGCGCGCTGATCGGCAAGGTCGGCTCGGTGTTCGTCTCGACCGGCACCCAGCATGGCGGGCAGGAAACCACCATCACCTCATTCCATACCACGCTGTTCCATCACGGCATGGTCGTGGTCGGCGTTCCCTATTCCAACCCCGAACTCACCAACATGAACGAGATCACCGGCGGCTCGCCCTATGGCGCGACCACGCTCGCCGGCAGCGACGGCTCCCGCCAGCCGAGCGCCAACGAACTCGCCATCGCCCGCGCCCAGGGCAAGCATGTTGCCGGGATCGCGGCGAAGCTTTCCGGCTGACAGCGAGGACGGCGCCGCGAGGCGCCGTCCATTGTCGCCGTCTTGTCATATGACATGGCGGGGACAGCTTGGTAGAGCAGCACCCGATCGGATGGTGTCATCTGATCGGATGAATAGGCTCCGTTTATCAATATGATAGAGTGCATATCCGATCCGGAAGGATCGGAACGTGTTCTGGACGGAGCGCCGCACGACCGATGGAGGCACTCCAATGACGATTTCCCGACGCAGTTTCATCGGCACCGGCGCCGAACTCACCGCGGCATCGCTGCTCGCCGCGGCCCCCGCGGCGCAGGCGGCGGCTCAGGACGCCTTCCGGTTCCTCTCGATCGGCGACTGGGGCCGCAACGGCGCGCACCACCAGCGCAACGTGGCACAGGCGATGGCCGACCGCGCCGCGTCCGACGCACCGCGCTTCATCCTCTCCCTCGGCGACAATTTCTACGAATCCGGGGTGACATCCGTCACCGACCCGCAGTGGAAGACCAGCTTCGAGGATGTCTATCATCAGGCCTCGCTGCAACGGCCCTGGAAGGTGATCCTCGGCAATCACGACTATCGCGGCAATGTGCCCGCGCAGCTCGACTATTCGGCACATTCGCGGCGCTGGCAGCTGCCCGCCCGCTACTATACTCACACCGAAACCCTCGCCGATGGCACCGCGGTCGAGATCTTCTTCCTCGATACCTCGCCCTTCATCCGCAAATATGTCGGCACGGTGACCAACATCTCCGGGCAGGATCCGCACGCCCAGCTTGCCTGGCTCGATGCGGCACTCGGCCGCTCGAAGGCGCGCTGGAAGATCGTGGTCGGCCATCACCCGATCTATACCCCGATCGGCGGCGCCGACCACGACCAGCCGGACCTCATCGCCGCGCTCGAACCGGTGCTGCGCCGCCACGCGGTGAAGCTCTACATCAACGGCCACGACCACTGCATGCAATATGTCGAGATGGGCGGGATTTCCTACGTGACGAACGGCGTCGGCTCGGAAATCTACACCCCCGGCACGCCGAGCCGGGCGGGCTTCGTCCTCGGCGCGCACGGGTTTCTGACTACCGCCGTCACGAGCGCAGCGATCAGCTTCGCCTTTGTCGACATGGATGGCAAGACCCGCTTCGCGAAGACAATTACCACCTGACCGCGCCTCCGCTAGCACCCGACGCGCCTCCGCTACCACCCGACCGCGCCTCCGCTACCACCCGACCGCGCCTCCGCTACCACCCGACCGCGCCTCCGCTACCACCCGACCGCGCCTCCGCGCGAGGCTCAGGCGCGCTCCCGCCACCAGCCGGCGGCGACCAGCAGCAGCCCGAGGATCGCGCCGGGAATCGCCGGCGGCAGCCTGATATCACGCTCGCCGGTAACGAGGCGGGCGTGACGCGGGCGGTAGAGCCCGGTCCAGCCCGGCGCGGGCGTGCGCGCGAGCCAGACGATGTGCCCGGAGCTGCGGTGCACGAGCGGGGCAAAGCGGCTGCTGGTGGCGGCGAGATCCTGCTGCTCGGCCGGATCCTCGTCCGAAGCCGCGGCATAGGCGGTACGACCGCCCGCCGAAACCCGCCACACGCCGGGTCCGCTGGCCGGCATGTCGGCTTCGAAGCGCCCCGGCGCGGCGCGGTGCAGCGCAACCCTGATCCGCTTGCCATCCGGCGCCGTCACCTCGGCCGTGCCGGGCGGGCCGGAAGGTGCGATGCGGCGGATATTCAGCCGGCCGCCGGCAATGGCGGCGCGCAGTTGCCGCGCGGCGAGCGCGGGATCGCCAAGCAGCCAGTGGACCGTGCGGCCGAGCAGCGCCGTCGCCGGACCCTGCATCGCGCTGTTGCCGGCGAGCGCGCCGCGCGCCCAGAGCCAGAACTGGTCGGACAGCAGGACGGCGACCCGGCCCTTGCCCTCATGGGCGAGGATCAGCAGCGGCGCGGCCGCGGCGGCGGGGCTGGCGCCCGGAACGCCGAGCAGCGAAACGCCGGTTGTCTGCTGCACCGTTTCGTGGCGATACCACGGGCCGAACGTGTCGCGGGCGAAGGGGAAGGTCACCGGGTCGCGCCGGCCCTGCGCCGTCAGCGCGGGGGTGAAGCGCCCCGTCACCGTGCCCTCGCCATAGGGCCTGACGGGAAGGATCGGCCCGAGCGGCGAGCCGGCGATCGAGCGTTGCCCCTCGAATTCCGGCCCTGCCTCGACCAGCAGCGCGCCGCCCGCCCGGACATGGCGCGCGATATTCGCGAGGTAGGGCGGCAGCAGCAGATCGTCATTGGCGAACTGGTCGAGGATGATGAGGTCGAACTTGCCGATCTCCTGGTCGAACAGCTTGTCGACCGGGAACGGAATCAGCGCCATGTCGCGCAGCGGCGCCGGCATCGGTTCGTCGGGCAGGCGGAGAATGGTGAAATTGACCAGCCGCACCGCGGGGTCCGACTTCAGCAGCAACCGCCAGGCGCGCAGGCCCGGATTGGGTTGCCCGGCGATCAGCAGCACGGTCAGCCGACGGCGCACGCCATCGAGATGGAACACCGCCTCGTCGTTGGTGCGGGAAATCTCGCCGCCGAGCGGCGCCGCCGCGACCGCGACGACGGCGCGACCGGCATGGGCGACCGGCAGCCGCACCGTCTCCGGCCGGCCGATTCGGGCATCGAGCGTGCGCACCGCCTGGCCGTCGACCGAAATCCGGACCGGAACCCTGCGTCCGGCATCATCCACGCCATGATCGCGGACCTCGAAGCTCAGCGTCGCTGCATGGCCGACCAGCCCGTATCGGGGCGCGGAGAGCAGGCGCAAGGACCGATCCGTCTCGCCGGGGGCGGCGGGGATCAGCAGCGAGAGCGGCACATCGCCGGGCAGGCGAGCCGGCGGCGCGTCCGTCGCCTCGCCATCGCTGAGGACGACGATCCCCGCGAGCTGGCGGCGCGGCAGCGCGGCGAGCGCCGATTTCAGCTTGCCGAACAGCGGCGAGCCATCCCCGCCGGCGCCGCCGACATCGACCGTGCGCAGGCTGGCCCCGGCGGGAAGGCTGGCCGAGAGATGGCGATAGGCGGCACTGGCCAGCGCAGCACGGCGGCCGATCGCCATCGAGGGGGTCTGGTCGCGGATCACCAGCACCGTATCGGGCAGGGCGGCGGTGGTTTGCACCTGCCAGCGGGGCGAGGCCAGCACGGCGAGCAGGAAGATCATGCCGGCAAGCCGCAGGAGGCTGCCGCGCGCACGGCGGAGCAGGCCGATGCCCACCAGGAGTGCCGCGATCAGGGCGAGGCCAGCGATCAGCGGCCATGGCACCAGCGGCGCGAAGACGACCGGCAGGGTCATTCCCCGAGCCTCTGGAGAATGGCCGGGATTTGCAGCTGATCGGCCTTGTAGGTGCCGGTCAGCGCGTACATCACAAGGTTGACGCCGACCCTGAGCGCGGCCTGGCGCTGGCCCGGCATGCCCGGCAGGAGGGCGAATAGCGGGGTTCCGTCCGCCCCCAGCGCCCACGCGCCGGCCCAGTCATTGGCGCCGATCACGACCGGGCTGACGCCATCCGCGTCGCGGCCGCCGCGGACGGCGATGTAGACCGGCGCCCCGTCGAACCGGCCGGGAAAGCTGCGCAGGAGAAAGAACGTATGCGCGAGCGTGTCGCGATCGGTCAGTGGCCTGAGCGGCGGCAGCGACAGGCACGACGTCACCCGGCGGCGTGAAGCTTGCGCCCCGGGATCGAACCCCGCGCCCGATCCGGCCTGCCCGGCATCGCCGCCATCGGTGTCGATCACGAGCAGGCCGCCGCCGCGCATGAAGGCGTCGAGCGCGGCGCAGACCGGCGGCGTCGGCGGGCGGGTCCGCGAGGTGATCCTCCAGTAGAGCAGCGGATAGAGATCGAGATCGTCCCGTCCGGGCACGACGCCGCGCGGCGGCCCCAGGACGGCGGCGGTCTCGGCATTGACAGCTGCCGTCAGCGCGGCGAGCCCGGCGCGCACGATCCGGTCGGTCGCCGGATCATCGGCGCGGACATAGGCGAGCGTGGTGTTCAATGCCGCCTCGGGCGGGGCGGCACGCGCATGCGGGATGCAGCTGGGCCAGAGGCAGAGCGATACCGCGCCCAGAATCGCACCGATCCGCAGGGTGCCGATCCGTAGCGCGCCGCGGAGCCAGAGCGTGGCCAGCATGTCGAGCAGCAACAGTGCCATGGCGGCGGCCAGGATATCCGGGCCGAACCTGCGCGCCCGCTTCACGGCGTCGAGGCCGGTGACCGGGACGAGCGCCGGCCATGACGCGGCGGCCAGCTTCGGCACATGGCCTGCCAGGTTGAGCGCGACCGTGCCATGCGTATCGCCCCACAGGCCCGGCGGATGCTCCGGGGATGCCGCGACATGGCGCATCCGCGCCGCATCGAGCGGCTTCGCGGCCGCAGCGGGCGGGATGAGGCGCCCGGCGCCGTCGAGCGCGCGAACGAGGGCAAGTCGGCCGGAGCTTGGTGCGCCGCCGGCACCAAGGTGGACCAGAGTGCGGATCAGCGCCGGAAAGGCGGCGGAGAGCGGCAGGTCCGACCAGTCGGGATTCGCCGTCGTCAGCACATCGACCAGGGCGCCGCGGCCAAGACGCTGGCCGAGAATGATCGGCGTGCCGTCGGCCAGCCGGGCCCAGACGCTGGCGGGGGCGAGTTGCGCGGGATCGGGGAGGATCAGGCGGCGGATATGGGCATCGAGCGGCAGCTTCAGGCCGGCGAGCGGCGAGTCCGGCGCGAATGCCGCGATCGTCTCGGGATGACCGCCCGCCAGTGGGCCGGAGAGATCGCGAATGCCGGGCAGCAGCTTGTCGGGGTTCAACTTGTCGGGGCGGGATGCGGTCAGCGGGCCGGCGAAGCGGATCACCACGCCGCCTGCCGCGATGTAGCGCCGCAACCGCGCGACGGCTTCCGGGCGGAGATCGACATCCGCGAGGATCAGCGCCCCCGGATCGGCCCCGATCACCTGGACCAGCGAGCCTGCGAGGCGGCGCGCCCCCTGCGGCAAGGCGCGGCGGACATAATAGAGTTCGCCGGTGAAACGCTGCTCGGCATCCGCCGTGCCGCCCGCCGCCAAACCCACCAGCAACTGGCGCGACGCGCCGCCGAGCAGGGCGACCGCCGCGGCGCCGTCCTCACCCGGGATGACGAGGCGGCTGACCCGGGCCTGCAGGGCGAAGGGCAGATCGATCCGCGCCGTGCCGGTCGGGTGGTCGGGGCGGATGGTGACGATCGCGCGGGCCAGCGCGTCCCCTTCTCGATCCTCCGCCAGCACGGGCACGCTGACCGGCGCCGGCCGCGGCACCAGCCGCACGCGGGCGCGCATCGCGCCGTCAGGTGCTGTGCCGGCATCGTCGAGCAGCCGGAGCGTGGCGATGGACCCGGTGACGATCCGCTCCGGGCGCAGCGCCGCGAGGAAGGCATCGAGCCCGGGCGCGGCCAGCCCGTCGGCCACATAGACCGCGGTGAGACCGGGATGCGCGCGCCGCGCCGCCCGCGCCGCCGCTTCATCCGCCCGCCGGTCCGCGGGCCAGGGTTCGGGATGGAGCCCACCGATCGCCGCCAGCGCGGCGTCACGGCCGAGCACCGGGCCGGGACGCGGCGGCTTTCCATCGGGGGCTCGCGCCGTTGACAGCAGAATGACGCCGCGCCGGCCCGCCTCGTCGGCGATCCTGCGCGCGGCCGCCTGCCGGGCGGCGAAATCGGCAGCACTGGCCCAGCCATTGTCGATCGCCAGCAGGACCGGACCGCGCCCGGCGAGGATCGGCGGCGGCACAATCTGCGGGCCAGCGAAGCCGACGATCAGCAGGGCGGCGGCAACAAGGCGCAACAGCAGCAGCCAGAGCGGCATCCGCACCGGCGTGTGCGCCGTGGGCGCAAGCATGCGGAGCAGGCGGATCGGCGGAAACACCTGCCGGCGGGGCGCCGACGGCATCGCCCGCAGGATGAAGTAAAGCGCCGGGAGAACAAGGATCCCGGCGAGAACGGCGGGGGCGGCGAAGCTGAGGGCGCCGATCATCGCGCCGTCTCAAGGGCGGCGCGCAGGGCGGCGAGCGCCGGCCCGGCGGGGGTGTCGGTCCGGTGGAACAGGGGCTGCAGCCGCGCCGCCTCGGCGATCCGCGCCACGGCGTCGCGCTGGGCCTCGATACGGTGGCGATAGGAAGCCGCCATGTCCTCGGCGCGGGAAATGTCCTCCGCCGGGCCGCCGGCGGGATCCTCGAAGAGCACCCGCCCGCGAAACGGAAAATCGCATTCCGCGGGATCGAGCAGCTGGAGCAGGGCCCCGCCCCGCTGGCGCGCGCCCATCGCCGAGAGGGCGGCGGCGATGGCCTCCGGCGGATCGAGGAAATCGCCAATCAGGGCGAGCCGGCCACCGGCGGGCGGCAGGGCGGCGTGCATCAGGAACCCGGCGGCGAGGCGTTCCAGCGCGCCGGGGCCGCCGAGCGGCGGGGTCCGGCGCCAGGCGGCGACGCGTTCGCCGCCATCGAGCGCCAGGGCCGCAAGCGCAAGGCCGAGCAGCAGCGCCCGATCCGCCTTGGACCCGCCGGGGCTGCTGGCAGGAAACGCCATGCCGGGATGATCCGCAATGTCGATGACGAGGGTTTCGGCGGTTTCCCATTCGCGCTCGCGGACATAAAGCCGCTCGCCGCGGGCGCTGCGCCGCCAGTCGATGCTGCGGGCCGGATCGGCGTGGTTCAGCTCGCGATACTGCCAGAACTGTTCGCCGGTGCCGGCGCGGCGGCGGCCATGATAGCCCGGCGCCATGGCGGAGGCGAGACGCCGGGCGGCGAGGATGAGGGCCGGCAGCCGGGCGGCGAGCGCGCCGGCCGCCGCGACATCGGCGGCCCGGCCCGGCCGGTCAGCCAAGGACGCGCGCCGCAACCGCGCGGATCAGTGCCTCGACACTCTCTCCCTCGGCGCGGGCGGCAAAGGACAGCCCCATCCGGTGCCGCAGCACCGGCGCCGCCAGCGCGGCGACATCGTCGAGGCTCGGCGCTTCGCGCCCATCGAGCAGGGCGCGGGCACGGCTCGCCAGCATCAGCGCCTGCGCCGCCCGCGGCCCCGGCCCCCAGGCAAGGCCAGCGGCGATCCGTGGATCGGCCGCCGTTTCCGGCCGCGCGCCGCGCACCAGCGCCAGAATCGCATCGACGATCCGCGCGCCCACCGGCATGGCGCGGACCACGCGCTGCGCGGCACGCAGGCCGGCGGGGTCGAACATCGGGGCAACTTCCTGCCGGGCGAGCCCGGTGGTCGCCAGCAGCATGAGCCGCTCATCCGCCGCGGCGGGATAGTCGATGCGGATTTCGAACAGGAAACGGTCGAGCTGCGCTTCGGGCAGCGGATAGGTTCCTTCCTGCTCCAGCGGGTTCTGGGTGGCGAGAACGTGAAACGGATCGGGCAGCCGGCGGTTCAGCCCGGCCACCGCGACCTGCCGCTCGGCCATGGCCTGAAGCAGGGCGGACTGGGTGCGCGGGCTGGCGCGGTTGATCTCGTCCGCCATCAGCAGCTCGGTGAACACCGGCCCCTCGATGAAGCGGAAGGCGCGCGTGCCGACGGCGGCGGTTTCGAGCACCTCGCTGCCGAGAATGTCGCCGGGCATCAGGTCCGGCGTGCACTGGATCCGGCGGGTGGACAGGCCCAGCGCATCGGCCAGCGCCTCGACCAGCCGGGTCTTGCCAAGGCCGGGCGCGCCGACGATCAGCGCGTGGCCGCCGGCCAGAATGGCGGCGAGGCACTGGTCGATCACATCGTCCTGCCCGATGATGACGCCGCGGATCTGCTCGCGGGCTGCGCCAAGCCGCGCGGCGGCGGCGGCGAAGGCGGCAAGAATGTCCGCCTCCTGTGGCGCGTTTACAATCGGCCCATCATTTTGCAACATTCCAGTCATTAATGATCGCCTGAATGGTTTTCCCGGAGCCGCACGCTGCCTATATCCAATCTAATGCATATGAGGACGTTGGATAGGGGCTAGTCGTGGACGATCATGGACTCGGGGCAGGCATGTCATCGGGAGCAGGTTCCGTTACCCCACGGAATGCCTCCGAGAAGATTGGCACGGCGCGGTGCGGCGGGGTCATGCCGTCAACCGGGCAGGATTGGGACAAGGCCGCCCACCGGCCGAAGGGCCGCACGCCGGTCGATTGCGGCAATCTGCCGTTCCTGATCCGGCGCGACGGCACGTGGCTGTATCGCGGCAGCCCGATCGGCCGGAAATCGATGGTCTGCCTGTTCGCCAGCGTGCTGAAGCGGGATGACGACGGGGACTATCTGCTCGAAACCCCCGTCGAGCGCGGCCGGATCGAGGTCGAGGATGCCCCGTTCGTCGCGGTCGAACTCGACTGGCATGGCGAGGGTCGCGACCAGGTGCTTTATCTGCGCACGAATGTCGACGAGACGGTCGCCGTGGGAGCAGAACATCCGCTGCGGGTCGCGCACGACCTGCTCACCTGCGAGCCGACCCCCTATGTCCTGGTGCGCCCCGGCCAGGGACTGTTCCCGATCGAGGCGCGGATCAGCCGGGCCGTCTATTATGAGCTGGTGGCGCTGGCCGAACCGGGCGTCCAGTTCGGCAAGCGGGTGCTCGGGGTCTGGAGTCAGGGTGCCTTCTTCTCGCTGGGCGAACTCGCCCAGACGGTCGACTGAGCCGGTGCCGATCGACGAGGAGGCCCTGCGGCGCGCGCTGCGTGGCCGCAAGTCGCAGGGCAAGGGACCGGGCGCGGCGCGGGCCGCGGCCGTCCTTGTCGGGATCGAGCCGGCGCGCGGCGTCTGGCTCACCCGGCGTTCGGAACATCTCGTCCACCATGCCGGCCAAGTGGCGCTGCCGGGCGGCACCGTCGACCCGTCCGACGCCTCGCCCGAGGCGGCCGCGCTGCGCGAGGCCGAGGAGGAAATCGGGCTCGATCCGCAATCGGTGGAGTTGCTCGGCCGGCTGGACGATTTCGCCACCGGCACCGGATTTCACATCACCCCGGTCACCGCGCTCATCCGCGGCACGCCTTCATTCAGGATCGCGCCCGAGGAAGTCGCGGCGGTGTTCCCGCTCGGGCTCGAAGACCTGCTCGATCCGGCGCTGCCGGAATGGCGGAAGGGAAACTGGCATGGCGGCACGAGGACGTTTCCCGTCTGGCCGCATCCGGATCACGTCATCTGGGGCGCCACGGCCTGGATCCTCTACCAGCTCGCGCTCACGCTGCGAGAAGCCGTGGGCGAAGCAATGGGCGAAGCAGCGGGCGAAACCTTTGGCGCGCTGCAGCGCTGAGATTGTCCCGCGCCGTGCCGGCGGATGATGGTCTCGGCGGCAACATGACGCGCCAGGAAAACGACATCATGCCGGAACCTCATGCCGCCATCGCCGACGACAAGAAGCTGGCGCGGCTGTGGGACGTGCTGCCGGAAGCGCGGATCGTGGGCGGGGCGGTGCGCGACCGGATTGCCGGGCGCACGGTCGCCGATATCGATCTTGCCAGCCCCCTGTCGCCGGAGACCGTCTCGCGCAGGCTCGCCGCCGCCGGCATCCGCGCCGTGCCCACAGGACTCGACCACGGCACCATCACAGCCGTGCTCGATGGCCGGCATTTCGAGATCACCACCCTGCGGCGGGATGTCGAGACCGACGGGCGGCATGCCGTCGTCGCCTTCACCGAGGACTGGCGGGAGGACGCCGCACGGCGCGACTTCACCATCAACGCGATGTCGATGGATCGCGACGGCACGATCCACGACCATTTCGGCGGCCAGGCCGATCTCGCGGCCGGAATCGTGCGCTTCGTCGGCGATCCGGCAACGCGGATCAGGGAGGATTTTCTCCGGATCCTGCGGTTCTTCCGCTTCTACGGGCGCTACGCCGTCGCGCCGCCGGATGCAGCCGCAATCGCCGCGATCCGGGCGCTGCGGGACGGGCTGTCCCGTCTTTCGGCTGAGCGGGTGTGGAGCGAGATCAAGCGGATCCTCGCGGCGCCGGACCCGCTGCCGGCGCTGCGCCTGATGGCCGAGACCGGCGTTTTGCCGCTCGTGTTGCCGGAGGCAACGAGCCTTGCCGCGCTGGAACGCCTGCAGGCGCGGGGCGCCCCGGCCGATCCGCTGCTGCGCGTCGCAGCGCTGGTGGGCGGGGCGTTCCCGCCGCTGGCCCGCCGCCTGAAGCTCGCCGATGCCGAGCGCGCCCGCCTTGCCGCGATTGCCGCGTCCCCGGACCTGCCGGCAGATGCCGACGCCGCAGCACTGCGCCGCGCGCTGGCCGAGCGGCCGGCGGCGGTGCTGGCCGATCGCAGCTGGCTGACGGCGGACGATGCCGACCGCACGGCGCTGCGGGAACGTCTTGCAAGCATGGAGCGGCCGGAATTTCCGCTGAAGGGGCGCGATGCCCTCGCCCTCGGCGCGGCGGCGGGGCCAGCCGTCGGCGCGGCCCTCGCCGCCGTGCGGCGCTGGTGGATCGAACGGGACTGCCTGCCGGATGATGCCGCCTGCCGGGCGGAGCTGGCGCGGCGCCTGATATCATGCCCCTGAGATTCGGCCCTTAGAGCACGTTCCGATCCATCCGGATCGGATGTCGTGCTCTATCTTGTTGATAATTAGAGCATCATCCGATCGGAGGATGCTCTCGCGGTTCAGCCCTCCTCGGGCCGATAGCCGGTCGCGACGACGTAAAGTTCGCGGCTGTCCTTGCGGCTCGCCTCGGGCTTTGCATGGCGGACGACGGCGAAGCGCCGCTTCAGCGTCTCCAGCATCTCTCCCTGCGCGCCGCCCTGAAACAGCTTGGTGACGAAGGCGCCGCCGGGGGCGAGGTGACGGAAAGCGAAGTCGAGCGCGAGTTCCGCGAGGCCCATGATCCGCAGATGGTCGGTCGCGGTATGGCCGGTAGTGTTCGGCGCCATGTCCGACATCACGAGATCGACCGGCCCGCCCAGCGCCTCGGCAAGGGTTGCCGGCATTGAATCATCCTGGAAATCGCCCTTGATCAGCACGGCTCCCCCGATCGGCTCGATATCGAGCAGGTCGATGCCGACGACGCGGGCGGCCCCGCGCTCCAGCGCCACCTGCGTCCACCCGCCCGGGGCGGCGCCGAGATCGACCACCCGCGCCCCCTTGCGGATCAGCCCGAACTTGCCATCGAGTTCGATCAGCTTGAAGGCGGCACGGGAACGGAGCCCCTTCTCCTTCGCCGCGATCACGTACGGGTCGTTGAGCTGGCGCAGCAGCCATTTCTGCGAGGAGGGCTTGTGCTTGCGCGCCATCTTGAGCCGCACGGCGGAGCGGCGGCGCGAGCCGATGGTCTCCCCGGTCATGCCTGGCAACGGCGTGAGCGCGCGCGCGCGGTGCGGATCAGGCGCGTGAGCATGCCCTCGCGCAGCCCCCGGTCGGCAACGGCAAGGTCGGTGGCGGGCCACATCTCGGCGATGGCAGCGAAGATCGCGCAGCCCGGCAGCACGAAATCCACGCGGTCGGGGCCGATGCAGGGATGCTCGGCGAGCCTGTGGCGGCCCATCGCGCGGATCGAGTCGAGGCCCGACGCCACCACATCGTGCGGCAGCACGGCGCCATCGATCGCGCCACGGCGGTAGCGATCGAGATTGAGCGCGATGCCGGCGATGGTCGTCACCGTTCCACTGGTGCCGACGAGGCGCACGCCGCCCATGCGGATTTCCTGGCTGATGCGATGGGTCTCCTCGAAGGGGCGCAGCAGGGCCTTCACCTCGTCGACCACGCCGGCAAACCCGGCCTCGGTCTCGCACCAGCCGGCGCAGCGCTCCGAAAGCGTGACGACGCCCACCGGGATCGTGTGATAGCCGATGAGCTGCGGGGTCACACGCTCGGAGTCGCCATGCGGGGCGGGAACGCGGACCCAGGCGATCTCGGTCGAGCCGCCGCCGATGTCGAACAGGATGGCGCGCCGTTCGGCCTGGCTGATCAGCGAGGCGCAGCTCTCCATCGCGAGGCAGATTTCCTCCCGCGGCGAGATCGTCTCGATCGGCAGGCCGGTTTCCGACCGCGCCCGCGCGATGAAGGCCGCCCCGTTCTCGGCCTGTCGGCACGCCTCGGTCGCGATCGCCCTGGTGCCGGCGACCTGCCAGCGGCGGGAACGCTCGGCGCAGATGGCCAGCGCGTCGATCGCGCGGTCCATCGCCGCATCCGACAGCATGCCGGTTCGATACAGCCCCTCGCCGAGCCGCACGACCCGGCTGAAACTGTCGAGCACATGAAAGCCGCCGCCGCTCGGCACGCCAACCAGCATGCGGCAATTGTTGGTCCCGAGATCGATCGCCGCGAAGGCCGGCGGGCGGGCGCGGCGATCCGGCAGGCGGCGGCGTTCGCCGTTCCCCTCGGCAACGGCGGCGGCAGACCCGGACAGACGCGGAACGACGAAGTTGGTTCCCATGATTCCAATATAATGGGCTGACCCATGGGAAGAGAGCAAGTCAGATTTGCGTTGAACTCCAGATGGACGACAGCGGCGACAGTGCGATTGCCTCCGGCAATCGCTGGTGCTATGGCGTCCCACAGGTTCCGACGACCCGCGACTGGGGGATAGTTTAGCGGTAGAACTCCCGGCTCTGACCCGGGCAGCCTTGGTTCGAATCCAGGTCCCCCAGCCATATTTCTCAACATCGGCGATGATCTGGACGGATTGACGCCATCCACTCGCCGTCGGCGCGAGCGGGGCTCAGCCCGTCCTGCCGGGCAACGCTCCCATGCCGCAGGGTCGCCGTTTCAAACGGACGCGTGAATTTCATATATTCTGGTCTATACGGGGTGCAGGAAACGGACAGGCCGGGATCAAGGCATGAACAAGTTGCTCGTTCCCGGCGATCGGCCGGATGACCACCCCCCCGCCAGCGCGGATTTCGCGCGGCTGCAACAGCTCGAACGCAAGGTGCTGTGGCTCTCCGCGTGGATGATCCACCACGCCAACAACATCCGCCCGAACCGCGACGGGCTGAAGGTCGGCGGCCATCAGGCCTCCTGCGCGTCGGCCGTCACGATCATGACCGCGCTCTATTTCCACATCCTCCGGCCGCAGGACCGGGTGGCGGTAAAGCCGCATGCCGGCCCCGTCCTGCACGCGATCAACTATCTCTTCGGCCGGCAGACCCTCGAAAAACTGGCCGCGCTGCGCAGCCTGGGCGGCGCGCAGGCCTATCCCTCGCGCCGCAAGGATGGGGGGGAGATCGATTTCTCGACCGGCTCGGTCGGGCTCGGCGTTGCGATCACCTCGTTCGCGGCACTGGTGCAAGACTATGTGCGCGCCCATGGCATGGTGCCGGCCGACCGCCGCGCCGCGCGCCACATCGCGATCGCCGGGGATGCCGAGCTCGACGAGGGGAATATCTACGAAGCCCTGCTCGAAGGGTGGAAACACGATATCCGCGATGTCTGGTGGATCGTCGACTACAACCGGCAGAGCCTCGACTCGGTCATGCCGGACCGGCTGTTCGGCCGGATCGAGGGGCTGTTCCGGGACATGGGCTGGAATGTCGTCAGTCTCAAATACGGCCGGAAGCTGGAAGCAGCGTTCGCCCGCCCCGGCGGCCAGGCCCTGCGCGCCTGGATCGACGATTGCCCGAACAGCCTTTACTCCGCCCTGACCTTCCAGGGCGGGGCCGCCTGGCGCGAAGCGCTGACGACCGATCTCGGCCGGTCGCGGGGGGTGCGGGCGCTGATCGACCCGATGAGCGACGCGGCGCTGGCCGGGCTGATGACGAATCTCGCCGGGCATGACCTGCCGACGCTGGTCGAAGCCTTTGCCGCCGCTGCCCGGTCGGATCAGCCGACCTGCTTTCTCACCTACACCACCAAGGGCGCCGGCCTGCCCTTCGCCGGGCACAAGGACAATCACTCCGGCCTGATGAACGCCGAGCAGATGGAAGCCTTCCGCCGCCAGATGCAGATCCGCCCCGGCCACGAATGGGACCGCTTCGAGGGGATCGACGATCCGGACGGCGTGGCCCGGTTTCTGACCGCAACGCCTTATGCCCGCACGCTGACCGCGACCGGACGCACCTATACGGCGCCGCCGGTTCCAGTGCCTGAAATCCTTCCCCACACGCCCTTTCCCGGGCGGCGTGTTTCCACCCAGGTGGGTTTTGGCGAAATCCTCTCGGAAATCGGCCGCGCCGGCGGCGAGGCGGCGGAGCTTGCGCGCCATATCGTCACCACCAGCCCGGACGTGACCGTCACCACCAGCCTCGGTCCCTGGGTGAACCGCCGTGGCATTTTCGACCGCCATACCCGCAACGACATGTTCCGCGACGCCAAGCTCGCCTCGGCGCAGCGCTGGGGCATGAGCCCGGAGGGGCAGCATATCGAGCTTGGCATCGCCGAGCAGAACCTGTTCCTGCTTCTCGCCGCGGCCGGCCTCGCGGCACCGCTCTATGGCGCGCGGCTGCTGCCGGTCGGCACGGTTTATGATCCGTTCGTCAATCGTGGCCACGATGCGCTGGTCTATGGCTGCTACCAGGATGCGCGGTTCATGCTGGTGGCCACACCCTCGGGCATCAGCATTTCGCCGGAAGGCGGGCAGCACCAGTCCAACAACACGCCGCTGCTCGGCATGGTGCAGGACGGCATCGCCGCCTTCGAGCCGGCCTATTGCGACGAGTTGCTGCTGCTGATGCGCTACGGCTTCGACTGGATGCAGCGCCCGGAGGGCTCGTCGATCTGGTTCCGGCTGTCGACCCGCGCCATGACCCAGCCCGACCGGCAGATCGATGCGGCCGACGTGATCGCCGGGGCGCACTGGGTCCGGCCGCCGGCGCCGGGCGCGCGCATCGCGATCATCTACCAGGGCGCCGTGGCCCCGGAAGCCGAAGCCGCGCATGCGATGCTGCTGGAAGACATTCCCGGCGCCGGGCTGCTGGCACTGACCAGCCCCGACCGGCTTTTCGCCGACTGGCGCAGCGCGCAGCAGGCGCGCCGGAACGGTGAGCCTGCCGCTACGTCCCATATCGAGCGGCTGCTCGCACCACTGTCCGCCGAGGCGCGGCTGGTGACGGTGCTGGATGGCCATCCGGGCACCCATGCATGGATCGGCGGCGTCCGCGGCCAGCGGATCAACACGCTCGGCGTCGACCGGTTCGGCCAGTCCGGGGATATCCCCGATCTCTATCGCGTCTATGGCATCGATACCGATGCGATCCTGGAAGCCTGCGCCGCCGCACTGCTGGCCTGACACACCTCCACCCTGCCCCTCGGACAAGGCACGCGCCCGCAGGCGCTGGCGACGTGCCGCGACTGTCCCTGAACTTCACCCATAAATTTCAGTGGCAGGACACCAGAGCGCCATCTGATCGGACACGCTCGTTTGATCGACAAGAAATACTTTAATTTTCAATATGATGGAGCCTCCGCCGATCCTGAAAATCGGCCAGTGACGCAGCCTGTCGGCCACCGTAATGGTTAATGAATAGATATACCGCAGATCACTCAACATTATTTTAACGAATAATTAAGATTAGAACATCACCAGAGTTATTGTATGATTTGAAGAGGATACGGAAAGCATTTATCAGTCAAACCGACGGATTACAGGCAGAAAATTCGAGTCATCTTCGGCATGCGCAACCAGAAATCTCCGTGGACGAGAGACGTGATCGGCTTTCTCTGGGGCACGGTTGTTCTCGTCATCCTGATCTGCGGCGCCTTCGAGTGGTTCAAATATGACGAACTCGCCAGCCGGGTACAGGCGCAGGCGAAAACGGTCGCCACCGAATATGCCGGCACGATCGCGCGGCGGTTGTTCAACCAGTTCACGGAACTCGAATTCATCGGCGTCAGTCTGCTGTCACCGGCGCCGGACGGCACCATCGCCCCGTCGCCGCGAACGGTCCGGGCGCTCTACCGCTTCATGGCGCTGCACCCGAGCCTCTATGCCTTCAACGTGCAATCGCCGGACGGCAACCACATCATCTGGTCGACAAAGAAGCAGCCCAAGCGCCCGATCACCCTGGCCAACGGATTTACGCCGCTGGCCAGCCACCCCCAATACCTGCTCGGCCACCCGCGCTACGCAGCACGGGTTCACAGCTACGCCATCACGATGCGGTTCCGCGACATCGGCGCCGACGGCAAGACCCGCTATTTCGTCGGCACGCCCTACCGGCTCGATCGGCTGCTGGCCTATTCCGGCCACGACGCGATGAACCTCGCCCTTGCCGTCACCGACATGAGAAACCAATCCAATCTCGTGGTCTGGCATGATGGCGGGCTCGATTTCAGCAGTCTTGCCCATCGCAGCCCGCACCAGGCCGCCATCGGGACAAACACGAAGCCGCCCGCCAGCGTGGCGGACCAGGTGGCCGTTCCTGGCCTGCCGCTGGAAGTAACCGCGAGCTGGCCGGCGGATTATGTCGCCAATCGCTGGATCCGCAGCGGCTGGATCCGCTGGAGTCTCGAACTCCTTTTCATCGTCATCCTTGCGCTGCTGGTCATGCTCGTCGCCCGCAGCCGCCGGCGCGAGCAGATGGCAGCTGCAGCACTGGAAAAGGCGAGACGGGTCGACGACCTGACCGGCCTCGCCACCCGGACCAGATTCGAGGAGGAGATTTCCGCACTCTGCCGCGGCGTGGCGCCTGGGCGGCAGCTTGCCGTCATCGTTGTCGACATCGAGGATTTCTCCGACATCAACGCCCATATCGGGCGCGACGGCGGCGACGGAATCCTGCGCGCGCTCGCGCAACGGCTCGCAACACTCCCGGACGCCGTTCTCCAGGCTAGGGTCGGGGCGGACTCGTTCGCTTTCGTGCATGCCAACATCGCCGAGACCGAGATGCATGCGCGGATCGACGCGACCCTCGCGCTGGCCGCAGCGCCCTTCGAGGTTCCCGGCGCATCCGCCCAGACGATCAGGATTTCCCTCGGCAGCGCGCTCTACCCCGCCGATGCGGACTCCGCCGCCTCGCTGCTCGGACGGGCCGAAGTCTCGCTGTTCGGGCAGGTGCAGCGCCGATACGGATCAAGGCGGCGGCAGCTCGACCCGTATTCCGCCGACAATCTCCTGCCCATCGCCTGGGCTCTGCGCTTCCTGCGGCCCTGCATCCCCGACATCGCGCAAGCGATGCTGGACGACATCATGTCCGACCCGCGGAACCACGCCGTGATGCGGCTGCTGGAACCGGGACGGGAGGAGGGCCTGACGCAGGCTGTCGCCCGCCATATCCTGCTGCTGCTCGATCCCGAGTTGAGCCCCGAACGGCACCGCGCGGAAGCGTCACGCATCGGCCGGCTGCACGTTGCCCTCGGCGTCGACATCAGCGCCCGCACCAACGCCATGAGCGGGCTGTATCAGCGCATCGCGGTGGACAGCCAGCGAATTCCGGGCCGGATCAGCCAGCGCCAGCTCTATCTCGACATCATCCTGCAACGTTGCGAGCTCGACATGGAGATCCAGCAGGACGCAGCGGCACGGTTGCGCCACGAGATCCATCACACGCTCGGGATGCTCGCACTGGAAACCCGCCGGATGACCCGCAGCGTCGATGTCTGCGACGCCATCACCGCGGTATTGGCCGACTGGCCGTTCATCGCCTGCTGCGCGATCTATACCGAGGCGGTGGATGGGCGCCTCGTCATCGAATCCGAAAGCACGGCGCATGCAGGGATGATGGAACGACATCCCGCGCTGCGGCTGGGCGGGCGGAAGCTGAAGGAGCTTGGCGACCACCCGATCGCCAGGGCATGGCTAACCGCGGAGCCCGAACGCGGACCGGCGCATGACTTCGTCGGCCAGGATGATGAAGGTGCGGGCCAGCGCCTTCTCGCCGCCGAGGGCGTTTTGAGCGCTGTGGCGTTGCCGATCACCGAACTGACCGGCCGGCTGCGCGCCGTGCTTGTCATGTATGGCAGGCTGCCGAACCAGTTCGCCGCACCGGTGACGAGCGACTCCCTCGAGGCGCTCAGCCTGATCGCGGCCCGTGGCCTCGAGCAGACCAGGGACGAGTCGCTGGCACTGATGCCCGCCGCCGAGCGACAGGCGTGGCGCAGCAGGCTGTTCGACGGCGGCCTGCAGATGTTCATGCAGCCGATCGTCAATCTGCGGAGCGGCAAGGTCGCGAAACTCGAAGCGCTCGCCCGGCTCGACCTTGGCGATGGACGCAGAGTCGCCCCGGCGCAGTTTCTGCCGGTTCTCAGCCAGCAGGATCTCGACCGCCTCTTCATCGAGGGGATGCAACAGGCCATGCATTCGGTCTGCAGCTACCGCAGGCTCGGGTTCGATGTCGATCTGTCGCTCAACCTGCCGCCGACGACGCTGCGCCACCCGGACTGCGCCCGCTGGATCCGCTCGGCGCTCGACACGTTCGCTCTCGACCCGCGGCGGCTGACCCTCGAACTGCTCGAGGACCAGGACTTCGTCGCCGGCGATCTGGGGTTGAGCGCGATCGAGGCGCTTCATCACATGGGCGTGCAGCTGGCGCTCGACGATCTCGGCGCCGGGTATGGCAGCCTGATGCGGCTGCGCAACCTCCCCTTCGACATGGTCAAGGTTGACCAGGGGCTGGTGCGCGGGATTTCGGCGCAGGACGAACGGTCGATCAAGCTGGTCGAAGCGCTCGTGCAGCTCGCGCTGCGGCTGGATATCCCGGTCACGGTCGAGGGGCTCGAAACACCTGAACTGATCGACATGGCGCAGCGCTGCGGCGCTGTGTTCGGACAGGGATACGGCATCGCCCGGCCGATGCCTGCCGACCAGGTGCCGGCATGGCTTGCAGAATTCCGGCTACCGTCGATGGGGGCGCTTTCGTCGCAGGCGCCCTTCATCGCCCTGTTCTAGAGCATTTTCCGATCCGGTTGGATCGGATGTAGTGCTCTATCATATTGATAAGTCGAGCATCTTTATCCGATCCGCATGGATCTGAACGTGCTCAGAGGCGGCGATGTCATCCGATTGCAAAATGTTCATCACGTTTTGAGCAGCCGCTGCTTGCCTGCCGGCGGCTCAAGCGCCAACATCTGATCCATGGGACATCATCAAGGCCCGACCATCGACATGACCGTTTCGGGAGATTTTCGCGATCTGCCGACACGCAAGCCGTCGCTCGTGGCCATCGCGGCGCGTCTCCTGATGTTCGGGAGCGCGCTTGGCTTTGTCGCAATGCTGTTCTGGCTCGCGGTATTCACCCTGCCGGTGCTGCTGCTGGCGGGAGCTGCCATCTATCTCTACGCCAGGTTCGCACCGAACCGCGGCGCGGGGCCGGCAGGGCCGGCGATCCGCATCTTCCGTTTCTGACGCGAGAGCATTCCGAGCCGGCCAGAGCATCATACGATCAGGTGGTGTCATCTGATCGGATAAAGATGCTCTATTTATCAATATGATGGAACACTTTCCGATCCGGAAGGACCGGAAAGTGTTCCAGACGTTTCCATCTGACCGGGGAATGCCCCCGCGCCGGCCGCGCGCCTATTCGGCGATCAGCGTTCCCGAGCCGCCGAATTCCGCCGGGAAATCGGCGAATTTCGGCAGTCCGTCACGAATGCGCAGGACCGTTTCGCTGTAATTCACATGCAGGCCGGGCTTGTGATCGAGTGTGGGGATCGTCGCCGAAAACACGTCGACCAGCCCGAGAGGCGGGTGATTGGCCATGATATGGCCGCCGCACAGACGGCAGAACTTGCGCTCGCTCATCGGCGTCTTGGCATAGGTGGCGATGTGTTCCTCGCCCTTGGTCACCTTGACCGCCTCGGGTTTCCACAGGCTGAAGGCGTTCACCGGGCCGCCGGACCACGAACGGCAGGAGCGGCAATGGCAGATGCCCATGCCTTCCGGCTCGCCGCTCGCTTCGATTTCGACGGCGCCGCAGAAACAGGCACCCTTATGGGTCGTCATGTCTGGAAGTCTCCTCGTTTCATCTTGTAGACGCGGCATCGTGCCGCAGCGGGTGGCGTTCGGCAAGTATCGCAGCCCGTGAGACAGCGCCCCTGGCGGCTTACTCGCCCACCCTGTCGTCTTCGGCGGAAGGCGGTGCGGGGGTTTCGCGCAGCAGCGCATCGATCGCTGCAACCGTGTGATCCGGCAGGTGCCGCAGCTGGCGGGCGAAGCGGTTGGCCAGCGCGGTTTGCGCGGGGGACAGCCCGCCGGTGTGCAGGCTGATGCGCGGGCGGGAATCGCGGGCGAGATCGGCCAGTTCGTGCGCCTCGTCCCAGATCAGGCTGAACCGTTCGCAAATCTGGTGGATCAGCCCTGGCGAGGGCGCGCCTCGCCTGCCGTGCTCAAGCGCGGAAAGATAGGCCGCCGAGACGCCGATGCCCTCGGCCATCTCGCGTAGGGTCATCCCGCGCTGGGCCCGCAAGGCGCGCAGCCGCGCGCCGAAGGGGGTCACGCGCCAAGCCTCACGGGCGGCTCCGCCGTAGCAGCACAAGCAGCGCCCCCTGGTTGGCGGCATGCGGATGGCACACCGCGAGGATGTGCGCCCGCAGCGCGCCGTCATTGAGCCAGAACGGCACCTCACGCCGCAATACCCCTTCGCCGCCAGTCCGCCGCCCATGGCCCGTCACGATCTCGACGCAGCGCATCCCGCGCGATACCGCACCGCCAATGAGGGCACTGACCGCGACATGTGCCGTCGCCGTGGTCATGCCATGAAGGTCGAGCGTCCGTTCCGGCGC
The DNA here is from genome assembly GCF_905116885.1 of Acidiphilium sp. C61. Lineage (NCBI taxonomy): Bacteria > Pseudomonadati > Pseudomonadota > Alphaproteobacteria > Acetobacterales > Acidocellaceae > Acidiphilium > Acidiphilium sp. C61. The sequence goes on from NZ_CAJHNI010000005.1 coordinate 1,387,266, forward strand.
GATCCTCCCGGCCCGGAATTTTGCCCAGGTGGCGCGGTCGAGCCCCGGTGGCGCCACGCCGATCGCCACCGCCGGGCGACGCTGCGGCGCAGCCGGCGGAGGCGCTGGCGCCGGTGCCGCCGCAGGCGCCGTCCCGGTCTCGGGCCGCGCGCTGGCGGGCTTGTCGGCCGACGGCGGTTCAGGCACCCGCACGCCGCGCAACGGGCGGACGTGGCGCAGATAGCGCGTCCAGACCTCGAGATCGGCGGCCGGGAGGGGTTTAGCCCTGCGCGCCATCTCCGCCTGCGCCGCCGAGCAGCACGATGTGCAGCCGCCGCGGGCCATGCGCGCCGAGTTCGAGCGTGCGCTCGATATCGGCCGAGCGCGACGGGCCGGTGACCAGCATCACGTTGCGCGGCATCCCGCCAGCCTGGCGCAGCCGGTCGAACGCGTCTTCATATGGCCCGACCACGTCGGAGTCCTGCAGCACGACGATTTCGGTATCCGGCAGCAGGTTGAGCGTGGTCGGCGAGCGCTGGCCGGAGGGCAGCATCAGCGTGCCGGTTTCGGCGATCGCCGCGAAGCCGCGCTGCACCGAGACCATGTCGCTCGGCTGCCCGCGGCCGAAGCGATGGGCGAGCAGCGGCGCGTCGTTCCAGTTCGCCGCCTCCAGATCCGGGTGCGGGGCGATCACCAGTTCTGCCGGCAGGTTCTGCTCGCGCAGGTAGCCCGCGATATGGGCGGGCAGGTCCGCCGCGTCGGCCAGGCGCTGGACGGTCGCGTATTCGCGCGTCGCATTGGCAATGAACAGCTCGATGAGCGCATCATGGTCGAGCGCGACGCGGGCGGGGATGGTGTGGCGCGGATGGGCGTCGAGCCGGGTGCGGAGCATCGCCGCCTGGTCGGCCGGCAGCGCGCCGCGCCCGAGGCCGCGCCGGATCGTGCCGAGAATCGCCGCGCGCTGGGCCTGGTTGTCCTGTTTCATCGGCTGCGCTGCTCCCGTGCATAGCGTGCGAAGAAGGTTTCGCCCTCGGGGGCGGGCATGTCGCGCGCGGCGGTCCAGGCGCCGGCCAGCGGCAGCCAGCCGAAGCGGCCGCGCTTGCGGCCCATGACCCCGAGTCCCCACGCCGCAATGCGCGACACGCTGCGGTAAAGCCCGGGGCGCCGGGCGACGAACCCCCAGCCGCGAATGCCGTAGCGCGTGGTCGCCGGGGCGAGATGCCGCTCGAAGGCCCGCTCGCGCCAGTGACGCATCATGCCGGTGAGCGGAATCTTCATCGGGCAGACGCTTTCGCACTTGCCGCAGAAGGTCGAGGCGGTCGGCAGCAGATGCGCCTGCTCGGCGCCGAAGATGGCCGGGGTCAGCACGCTGCCCATCGGGCCGGAATACATCGAGCCATAGGCGTGGCCGCCCACGGTGAGATAGACCGGGCAATGGTTCATGCAGGCCGAGCAGCGGATGCAGCGCAGCATGTCCTGGAACTCGGTGCCGACCATGTTCGAGCGGCCATTATCGAGCAGGATGACGTGATATTCCTCCGGTCCGTCAGGGTCGCCGGGGCGTTTCGCGCCGGTCGAGAACGTCGTGTAGACCGAGAATTCCTGCCCGGTCGCCGAGCGCGCCAGAACCCGCAGCAGCGAGACGGTGTCCTCCAGGGTGGGCACGATTTTCTCGAGGCTGGCGAGCACGATATGCACGCGCGGCAGGGTTTGCGTGAGGTCGCCATTGCCCTCGTTGGTGACGATCACCGAACTGCCGGTTTCCGCGATCAGGAAATTGGCGCCGGTGATGCCGACATCGGCGGCGATGAACTGCTCGCGCAGCACCGCGCGGGCTTCGGCCTGGATGTCGCGTTTCTCGTGAAACACCCGGTCGGCCGGCAGGTGGGTATGGGCGGCGCGGAAGCTGGCTTCCCAATCCTCGCGGTTGAGATGGAAGGCCGGACCGATGATGTGGCTCGGCGCTTCGCCCCGGATCTGCAGGATGTATTCGCCAAGATCGGTCTCGACCGGGCGGACGCCGTTTTCCGCGAGGTGCTCGTTCAGCCCGATCTCTTCGGAGATCATCGACTTGCCCTTGGTGACGGTCTTCGCCCCCACCCGGCGGCAGATGTCGAGCACGGCGCTCCGCGCATCCTCGGCGGTGCGGCACCAGTGCACCTGCCCGCCATGAGCCTCGACCTGCTCGGTGTAGCGCTCGAGGTAGAAATCGAGATGGGCGAGCGTGTGATTCTTGATGCCCTTCGCGGTTTCACGCAGGGTCTCGAACTCCGGCAGCCGGGCGACCGCGGCCGCGCGGGTCTGGGCGAAGGGCTTGCGGGCGCGGTCGAGCGCCTTCTGCAGCCCGGCGTCCTGCATCGCGCGGCGGGAATTTTCCTTGAAATCAGGGCTGGTATTCAGCATCGGGAACTCCTTCACGCACGAGTGTAGTGAATGGCCGCGCCGAAGTGAACGGCCCCCATCGCCACCATAATTTCTTGATGGATCAAAAAAAATGGCGGCACTTGCGTGCCGCCAAGTTTAGGGAGGAAACGTCCAAGAAAGCAAACAGAGCGAATGTTCGCCGTGTTGCTGAAAACCGATATAGCGCCGCGGTGGGGGCCACGCAAGAACTTTTTTGCAGTGCAGCATCGCAAAAGGCGCGACATTTGCAGAAGCGGTCGCAGCATATGACGCGATCGCCGCAGCGGTGATCGCCGCTTGGGGGTTTGGCGCGACCCGCTCGGGACAGACGCTGTCAAGGCGTAAGCCGATGCGCGAAACTAACCTGAAATTAATTCACTTGCGCGATACTGGCGGCATGTTGAGGCACTTCGCCATCATTCCGATCGCTGCGATTTTCGTCACCCTGGCCGGCGCCGGGGAGGCGCGCGCGCTGCCGAGCGGCGTTGCACCGGATGGCGGTGCGGCGATCGACCCGGCGCTGCTGTGCCAGGCGGCCGTCATCATGGCGGAATCCGACAAACACACGCCGGCCGGCCTGCTCCGCGCGATCGGGACGGTGGAGAGCGGCCGCCCCGACCGGGTGACCGGGCAACTCGCGCCCTGGCCCTGGACGATCGATGCCAATGGCAGCGGCCACATGTATCAGACCGAGGCCGAGGCGATCGCGGCGGCGCAATCCTTCCTCCAGCAAGGTATCACCTCGCTGGATATCGGCTGCATGCAGGTCAATATCAGGGAGCATCCGCACGCCTTCGCCAGCCTTGCACAGGCCTTCGATCCGATGTCGAACGTCTTTTATGCGGCGGGTTTCCTGACCCGGCTGAAATTGCAGACGGGAAACTGGGAGCAGGCCATCGCGGCCTATCATTCCGCAACCCCGTCCCTTGGCGCGCCCTACGCCAATCAGGTGCTGGCCCGCTGGCAAGGGCAGGGCGGCGGGCAGACCGGCGGACAAACTGGCCTGCCGCTGGTGCAGACCGCAATGACCCAACCTCTGCCGATGGCGGCAAAATCGGCTGCTGCCCCGCATGTATGGGGCCCCGCAAACCCGCCCGCGCCGCCGGTGACCACCGCCGCGGGTGCGGCCAAGGGAGCTGTGACGCACGGCAAACCGAGCCCGGGCGGGATCAATGTGCGGCATTTCGCTCCGGGATCATTCGCCTTCGCGCCGCTGCACGGCACCGCCTCCATCCTGCCATTGCAGAACCAGCCCGCCGGGGCGGGGCCGCATGTAAACGTGCCGGGAAATATGGGCGGCGGAATGGCCGGCCGATCCCTCGCCGCCTACCGGCGGATGCCGATCCCGATCACCGGTGCGCCCTCCTGAGGCGCGCCTCTTGCTTGAGTGGCGCCGATCTTTCTTCCGCTGCCCACACGGAAGACGCCCTAGAGCATCATCCGATCCGGATGGATCGGAACGTGCTCTAGACCGGGCGGGTACCTGACCGGAGCCACAGGAGCATGAGGCAGGTGCCTCACGCCCCGCGGCGGGAGCGGGTCAGGATAGCAATGGTCCCCAGGACGGGTCTTCGGCATTGGTCGGGGTCGGCGTGATCCGCTCGTTGAACCCGTCGACGCCGATGGTCACCAGATGCGAGACATTGCCGATCCTGAGCGGCCTCTGGCGATAGAACATGATGACCCGCCCGTTCGGGCAGAAGGTTGCGGATTCCTCGAGATATCCCTGCGAAAGCAGGCGTTCGCCCGAGCCATCCGGCTTCATCACGCCAATCCCGAACCCGCCCGAATCAAGCCGCGTGAAGGCGATCATGTCGCCCCGCGGCGACCAGACCGGCTCCGCATAACGCGCATGGCCGTAGGAGATCCGCTGGATATTCGAGCCATCGGCGTTCATCACGAAGAGCTGCTGGTCGCCAGGGCCGTCGCGATCGGAGTTGAACACGATCTTGGTGCCATCCGGGCTGTAGCACGGGGTGACGTTGATCGAATTCCCATCGGTCAGCGGCGTCATCCTGCGGCTGCCAAGATCGTATTTCACGATCATCGTCCCGCCGCCTTTCGAGACGGAGAACAGCAGGGCCGAACCGTCGGGGCTGAACCGCGGGCCGAAGCTCATCTCGCCGAACGAGCCGATATTGGTGCGCGCCCCGGACTGCAGGTCGAACAGATAGACCTGGGGCTGGCCGTTCTCGAAACTGGCGAAGGCGATCTGCTGGCGCGACGGGTTGAACTGCGGCGACAGCGCCATGTTCCGGCCCGATGTCAGGAACCGCACATTGGCGCCGTCGTAATCCATCACGGCCATGCGGCGGACCGGATTGGTCGGCCGGCCGGCGACCGAGATGAAAGCAACGCGGGTGTCGAAATAGCCCTTCTCGCCGATCATCTGCTGGTAGATGTCGTCGGCGATGATGTGGGCGATGCGGCGCCAGTTGTTGGTCGCGGTGGTGTAGGCGGTGCCCTGGAGCTGCTTCTGCTGGGAAATGCCCCACAGCCGGTATTCGACGCGGATCTGCCCGCCGCCCTGGTTCGTCACCTGTCCGGTGACAAGGGCCTGGGCACCGAGAATGCTCCAGTTGTTCCAGACCGGAATGCTGTTGACCACCGAATTCGGCACGAAGCTCGCCTGGTCGATCGCGCGGAACAGGCCGCAATGGTCGAGATCCGACGTGACGATCTGGGCAATCTGCGCGCCGAGATCGGAGGTATTGCCGCTGGCATCGGTGAAAGAGGGCAGCGCGATCGGGATCGGCGCATTGTGCGCGCCGGAGACGTTGATCGCATCGCCGGGGCCGTTAGAGGCACTCTGCGCCCGGGCGAAGTGCGGCAGCACGAGGCCCGCGGCGCCGGCGCCCATCAGGAGGCGGCGCGAAAGCGGCTTCAGGCGTTCGATCGTGGTTTCCGGAAGGCGTGGGTGAGCGGTTGGCTGCGGACGGCGGATCGTCATGAAGGACCTCTATCCTGAAACGCTTTGAATGCTAGGGCGTGAACCTGAAAATGAATGTGTGGACCGAGCCGAGCATATAGGACGGCAGCGGCAGCTTGGCACATTGATAGTTCTTAACCGCGTCCACCGCCCGGTTGGCGAAGGCTGCGAACAGCGGATCGCCCAGCTTGCCCTGGTCCTGCGGCGCAACCTGCGCCTCGCGGACGATGCCGGACGCATCGGTCACGACCTGGAGCAGAACGCTGAACTTCCGCACGCCCGGCGCCCCGGCGTCGATCCCCCAGCAGGGGCGGACCGTGTTGGCGATGGCGTTGCGCTGCGACGCCGACAGGCCGGAATTGGCCGTGCTCATCTTCGAGCCGCCGCCATGCGGCGCACCGCCCTGTTCGGGGTTGTAGCGGGCGGTCGGCGGGGTTTTCTGCTTCTGCAGTGACCGCAGCTTCGCCAGCGTGTTCAGCACCGACTGGCTCATCGGCACCGGGGTCTTCACCGTGTGCTTCTGGCTGGTCGGGCTTTTTTCCGCCGGCGCGGGCGGTGTCTTTTTCGGCGGCAGCGGCAATTTCTTCGCCGGCTTCTGCGGAGTCGGCTTGTGCGGCCGCTGCGGCGGCGGCGGCGGTGGCGTGGGAATCGGCGTCGGCGCCGGTGTGGGCGGCGGCGGCGGCGGCGGCGGGGATGGCGGCTGCGGCAGTTTGGGCGTGTTGTGCGGTGCCGGCGGCGGCGGGGGCGGGGGCGGGGGCGGCGCCACTTTCGGCTGCGGGGTCGGCTTCTGCACTGTGAGATGCGCCTTGTGCACGGTCCTGGTCTTGGCCGGGGCGGCGACCTTGCCCTTGTGCAGGGCCTGCTGCGGCGCCGCGTTGCCGACCAGCGTCACGTCAACGGCTTCCGCCGCCGGCGCGTCGAGCTTTTCCCGCGGCAGAACGGCAACGAGCAGCAGCACGATCGCCAGATGGACGATTGCCGAGACGATCGCTCCCCGCCGAAGCTCTGGTTCCATGGGTCGGTCCCGCCTCAATCGATGCGCGCGCCGGATGCCGGGTTTACCGGGATCAGCGTTTTGCCGCGGTCGGCTGCTGGGCAAGCAGGGCGACCTTGTTGAACCCGCCATTGGTGATCGTCGCCATGACCTTCAGCATGGTGCCGTAGGGCACCGCCGTGTCGCCGCGCACGAAGATGCGGCGGTCGGTATTGTGCTTGGCGATCTGCTGCAGGGTGGCGACCAGATTGTCGAGCGGGACCGCGGAATTCTGCAGGTAGACGCTGCCATCGGCCTTGACGGTGATGGTGATCGGCGTCGCGTCGGAATTCACCGGCTTCGCGTTCGCGTGCGGCAGGTTGACGGTGACGCCGGAGGTGATCAGCGGCGCGGTCACCATGAAGATGATCAGCAGCACCAGCATCACGTCGACCATCGGCGTGACGTTGATCTCCGACATCGGCCGGTAGCGGCCGCGGCGGCTGCCGGATTTGCGCTCGATCACGCCCCCGGCCATCTCAGGCGCGCTCCTCGGCCTGACGCGACAGGATCGCGCTGAATTCGGCAGCAAAGGCATCGAGCCGGCTGGCGATTCGCGTCAGGTCGGTCGAGAGCTTGTTGTAGGCGAGAACCGCCGGCACCGCGGCGACGAGGCCCATGGCGGTGGCGAACAGCGCCTCGGCAATGCCCGGCGCCACCACTGCGAGATTTGTGTTGTGCATCGCGGCGATCGCCGAGAACGAGTGCATGATGCCCCAGACCGTGCCGAACAGGCCGACGAACGTGCCGACCGAGCCGATCGAGGCGAGGAAGATCATGTTCCGCTCGAGACGCTCCATCTCGCGCATGGTGGTGACGTCCATCGCCCGGTCGATGCGGGCGGAAACGCTGGAGCGCGCGATATCCGCGCCGGCGATCCGGCTGGAGCGGCGCCATTCGCCCATCGCGGCGCCGAAGACGGCGGCGATGGGATGATCGGGCTCAGCCCCTTCCTGGTCGTAGAGCTCGTCGAGGCTGCGACCGGACCAGAACTTGTCCTCGAACGCATCGGCAGCGCGGTTGATCTTGCGGATCGTCAGCGACTTCTCGATGATGATGGCCCAGACCCACACGCTGGCGGCCAGCAGCAGGATGATGACCACCTGCACGACAAATCCCGCATGCAGGAACATGCCCAGCAGCGACAGATCTGAGCCAGGCGTCGCGAGCCCGGTCGTGTTCACAGCCTGATCCACCTTCAGTCCCCTTCCACGGCCCTCTGGCCGTCACCTGTTTCGCCGCCCGGCACGCCCGCCTCGTGCATCCGCATCAGGGCGGCGCGCATGTCCGCCGGCAAGCGAACCGCCCGCCCCCCTGCCCTGTCCACGCAGGCAAGAAGGAGGCCGATCCGCACCAGCGTCTCGTCGCCACGCCGGATCGTCTGGTCGAGCATGACGGTTGCGGCAGAGACCTGCCGCACCCGTGTTGCCACCGTGATCAGGTCGTCGAGCCGCGCCGGCCGCTCATAGTCGATTTCCGCATGCCGCACCACAAACATACGGTCGTGGACTGCTACCATTTCCGCGTGTGGCACCCCCAGCGAACGCAGAGCTTCGGACCGCGCCCGCTCGGCATAGCGGAGGTAATTGGCGTGATAGACGATGCCGCCCGCATCGGTATCCTCGAAATAGATCCGCACGCCGAGACGGTGCTCGCCGCCATGCAGCGCGTTTTCCAGCATGTTCGCGGTCTCGTTCATGGCTCGAACGGCAGGTCCGCCTGCCCGGGGGCGGCGGCGGGCGGCAGCAGGCCGAGATGCGCCCAGGCCTCGCGTCCCAGCATCCGGCCGCGCGGGGTACGGATGACGAAACCTTCCTGGATCAAATAGGGTTCGATCACGTCCTCGAGCGTATCGCGCGGCTCGGAAAGGGCCGCGGCCAGGGTCTCGATGCCGACCGGCCCGCCATTGTGATGCTCGGCGATGCGCCGGAGATAGCGACGGTCCATCGCATCGAGTCCGCGAAGGTCGACATCGAGCCGCGTCAGCGCCGCGTCGGCCGCTGCACGGTCCACCGTCGCCGTGCCCGCGACGGCGGCGAAATCGCGTACCCGCCGCGTCAGCCGGCCGGCGATCCGCGGCGTACCGCGCGAGCGGCGGGCGATTTCCGCCGCGCCATCCGCCGTGATGTCCATCTCCAGCAAAGCGGCGGCGCGGGTGACGATCAGGCGCAGCTCCTCGGGCGTGTAGAACACGAGCCGCAACGGGATGCCGAACCGGTCGCGCAGCGGATTGGCGAGCAGGCCCGAACGCGTGGTCGCGCCGATCAGGGTGAAGCGCGGCAGATCGATCCGGACCGACCGCGCGCCCGGCCCCTCGCCGATGATCAGGTCGAGCACGAAATCCTCCATCGCGGGATAGAGAACCTCCTCGATCGAGGGCTGCAGGCGGTGAATCTCGTCGATGAACAGAACGTCCCTCGGTTGCAGGTTGGTCAATATGGCGGCGAGATCGCCCGATTTCTGGATGATCGGCCCCGAGGTCGCCCGGAAACCCACCCCCATCTCGCGGGCGATGATCTGCGCCAGCGTGGTTTTGCCCAGCCCCGGCGGGCCGTGCAGCAGCACGTGGTCGAGCGATTCGCCCCGGCCGCGCGCCGCGGCGATGAATATCGCAAGATTTTCTCGGCTCGCTTTCTGCCCGGTGAATTCCGCGAGAGTTTGCGGCCGCAGGGCGGCTTCCGGCCCGTCCTCGGCATCGCGCGCGCCGGAGAGCAGCGCCCTGTCCTCGCCCCCGCTCATCGGGCGAGCCGCCGCAACCCGCCGCGGATCAGCGCATCCAGCGATGCGTCATCGCCGGCCTCGGCCACGACTGCGGCCAGCGCGGCCTCCGCCTCGGCGCGGCGATAGCCGAGATTGACCAGGGCGGACAGCGCGTCGGCCAGCTTGCCCTGCGGCTGGGCGATCGGCGGGGCCGCTCCTGTCGGGACGAAGGTGGAGCCGGTCGGCATCGCGGCGATCCGCTCGCGCAGCTCCGAAATCAGCCTTGCGGCGAGCTTCGGGCCGACGCCGGGGGCGCGGGTGATGGCGCCACGGTCGCTGGCAGCGATGGCGCTGGCGAGCTGGTCCGGCGGAAGCGCCGAAAGCAGGTTGAGCGCCACTTTCGCGCCCACGCCCTGGATCGTGGTGAGCAGGCGGAACCAGTCGCGCTCGGCGGCATCGATGAAGCCGAACAGGGTGATCGCATCCTCGCGGACCTGGGTTTCGACGAGCAGCGTCGCGCGGGCGGGCGGCGCCGGCAGGCCGGAGAGGCTGCGCGCGGAGCAGAGCACCACGTAGCCGACGCCGTTCACATCGATCAGGCAGCGCCCGTCCTCGATCTGCTCGGCGGTGCCGCAGAGCCGCCCGATCATGCCGCCGGCACCCGGCTGGCGGTGGCGAGATGATGCGCATGGCAGATGGCGACGGCGAGCGCATCCGCCGCATCGGCGCGGGTGATCGCCGCACCGGGCAACAGACGGCGCACCATCAGGGCGACCTGGTCCTTTTCGGCGGCCCCGGTGCCGACCACGGCGCGCTTCACCGTCTTGGCGCCATATTCCGCAACCGCGATGCCCGCCCGCGCCGGGGCGAGCAGGGCAACACCGCGGGCATAGCCGAGCTTGAGCGTCGCGGTCGCGTTGCGGTTGACATAGGTTTCCTCGACCGCCGCATGGTCCGGCGCATAGGTCGCGAGCAGCTTGGCGAGGGCGGCGTCCAGCGTGTGCAGCCGCTCGGCCACCGCCGCCGCGCCATCGGTCGCGATGACCCCGTCAGTGACGTGCCGCAGCCGGTTGCCATCGACATCGATGATGCCGAAGCCGGTGAAGCGAAGGCCGGGATCGATCCCGATGATGCGCGCGCGAATCGGCATATCCACAGTATATATAGGATTTGGCGTTCCCCGTCCGGTCAGGCGGACAGCGTCTGCATCACCTCGTCGGGAATTTCGAAATTGGCGTAGACGTTCTGCACGTCATCGCTCTCCTCGAGCGCGTCGATCAGCTTCATCACGCTGCGGGCCGCATCCTCGTCGAGCGGCGTGGTGGTGGTCGGCCGCCAGTCGAGCTTCGCGGCTTCGGGCTCGCCGAATTTCTGCTCCACCGCATCGCGCACGGCGAAGAAACTTTCCACCGCGCAGATGATTTCGTGGGCCTCATCGGTGCTCTGCACGTCGTCCGCCCCGGCCTCGATCGCGGCCTCGAGCATGTCGTCCGCGCTCGCCGCGGCGGCGGGATAGCGGATCAGGCCGATGCGGTCGAACATGAAGGCGACGGAATTGGTCTCGCCCAGCGCGCCGCCATGTTTCGAGAAGGCTGCCCGCACGTCGGAGGCCGTGCGGTTGCGGTTGTCGGTCAGCGCCTCGACGATGATCGCGATGCCGGACGGGCCATAGCCCTCGTAGCGCACCTCGGCATAATCGTCGCCGCCAGTGCCGCCGGCCGCCTTCTTGATCGCCCGCTCGATCGTGTCGCGCGGCATGTTCGCCTGACGGGCGGCGGCACACGCCGCGCGCAGCCGCGGATTCGCTGCGGGGTCGGGCAGGCCGGTTCTGGCCGATACCGTGATCTCGCGGATCAGCTTGGCGAACTGCCGGGCGCGCCGCGCATCCTGCGCGCCCTTGCGGTGCATGATGTTCTTGAATTGCGAATGTCCGGCCATCAGAAAATCCATGATTCAGCGTCGAAGCGCGCGGGGGCGCGCTCCGGGAGTTTCGGTCGTGGCCGGCGATATCATGTCCGGCCCGAATTTGATATGCCCCCGGAGCGGCCGGATGGTGCGGCCACGATCGGGGGATGGATGGAGAGAGCTTCGCTGGGGCTGGCGCATCGCGCATGGCGGTTGTTGCCGGCCGAGACGCGGCGCCGCGCCATGACGCGGGTGGCGGGCCTCATCGCCGGCCGGCCCGACCGCGTGCCGCCGGCAGCGAGCGAGGGGATCGTGGTGGCCGGGGATCTCGACGGGGCAAACGGCCTCGCCGAGACCAGCCGGATCATGGATACGGTGTTCCGCCAGATCGGCGTGGGGCGCGGCACGCTCCAGCTCGGCCTGCCCAGCGTCACGCCGGCGCCGGGCGCGCTGCCGCCCGCAGGGGCGGCGATGCTCGCGGTGGTGAACGCGCCGATCCTGCCCGTCGGCCTCGCCCGCTGGCCGCGCGCGCTGATGCAGGGGCGCAGGGTGATCGGCCTGTTCGTGTGGGAACTGCCGGCGGTGCCGGCCGCCTGGCATGTGGGGGCGAAATTCGTCCACGAGATCTGGGCGCCGTCCGCCTTCTGCGCCGAGGCGTTCGAGCCCCTGGCGCCGGGGCGCGTGCGCGTCGTGCCCTACCCGCTCGCCGCCCTGCCACCGCCGCGCATCGAAGGCGGACGGGGCGATTTCGGCCTGCCCGAAGGCGCGCTGGTGGTGCTCGTCGTGTTCAATCTCGCCTCCAGCCGCGTGCGCAAGAACCCCGAGGGCGCCATCCGCGCCTTCCGCGCCGCCTTCGGCGACCGCCGCGACCGGGTGCTGGTGCTCAAACTGTCCGGCACCTCGCTGTATCCCGGGGATCTCGCGGAAATCCGGGCGATGGTCGCGGATGCGCCGAATATCCGGGTGATCGACGAGACCATACCCGAGCCCGCCCTGCGCGGGCTGATCGCGGCGAGCGACATCGTGATGTCGCTGCATCGCGCCGAGGGATTCGGGCTCATCCCGGCCACGGCGATGCTGCTCGGCCGCCCGGTGGTGACGACCGGCTGGTCCGGTAACATGAGTTTCATGGACGCTGAGAGCGCTGCCCTCGTGAAATACGATCTGGTGCCGGTGAACGACCCGCGCGGCACCTACCGGCTGCAGGGCAGCCGCTGGGCCGAGCCGGATTTCGGGCATGCGGCCGTATTGCTGCGGCAGCTCGCCGACGATCCCTCCGCTCGGGCGGCACTCGCCGCGCGCGGGCGGGAGATGGCGACGCGCGCGCTCGGCGATGCGCCGGTGCGCGATGCGCTCGCCGCATCCGGCATCCGATGAGGATTCTCACCTGGCAATGGGGGCGGCGCGGCGCCGGGCCACGCTTCGCCGCGCTGCTCCACGCGGCGCTTGGCCGCCTGCCGGCAACCGAATCCGTGCTGTCGCTCTCGGCGGAGGCGGAAATCCTCGGCGAGGCAGACGCGCCGGACTGCGCCTGGCGGTATCCGACCTATTCGAGCGCCGGCGGCGCGCTGGCGCGGCTGGCGACCCTGCCCTTCGCCGGGCGCGGCGTTCGCGCCGGGCTCGCGCGGATTGCCCCGGATGCCGCCCTGTGTGCCATGCCCGCGGTGCTCGACCGCCTGATGGTCGCCAATCTGCGCGTGCCTTACGCGATCATCGTGCATGACGCGGTCTGCCACCCCGGCGAAAGCCTGAGCTTCCGGCTGGTGAACCAGGCGCGGCTGCTCCGCGGCGCGGGCCTGCTGGTCACGCTCAGCCAGGCAGTGACCGACGAGTTGCACGAATCCGGCGCGGTCCGCCCCGGCCTGCGGGTTCTCACCCTCACGCTTCCGCCGATGCCGGTAGGCGATGGCGCGATGCCGGCCGCACCCTTCGCACATGGCGGACGGCCGCGGCTGCTGATGTTCGGCCGGCTGCTGCCTTACAAGGGGCTCGACCTGCTCTGCGAGGCGATGGAACGCCTCGGCCCCGATCCGGGATTCGGGCTGCATGTCGCCGGCAATGGTCCGGATTCAGCCGAGCTGAGCCGGCTCGCGGCGATGGCGCATGTCACGCTCGACCGGCGCTGGATTCCCGAGGCCGAGCTGTCGCAGCTGATCGGCGATGCGGATGCGCTGGTGCTGCCCTACCGGCAGGCGAGCCAGTCCGGCGTGGCCGCGGCGGCCCTCGCCCTGGGACGACAGGTGATCGCCACCGATGTCGGAGGTCTCGCCGAACAGTTGCGGGATGCGCCGCAGGCGATCCTCTGCCCGCCGGATGCCGACGCGCTGGCGGCGGCGCTGCGGCGCTGGTGCGCGCGCCGGGAGGCGGGGGAGATCGGGACAGCCGCCGATCCGGTGGCGGCGTGGACGGCGATGGCCGCTCAGCTGCGCGCCGGGCTGGGCGCGATCTCGGGCGCGGCCTGAACCGGCTTCACCGACCAGACCAGCAGGGCGGCGCCGGCCAGCATCACCGCCACCATCACGAACGGCGCGCCGGGAAAGCGCCACGGCAGACCGCCGCTGAACGCCTCGAACACGGCAGCGCCGGTCAGCGGGGCGACGATCGCGGTGAGCCCCTCGATCGAGGATAGCGCGCCGTTCATCCGCCCCTGCTGGTCGGGCGGTGCGCCGCGCGAGAGCATGCTGCGGATCGCGGGATTGGCGATCGAGCCCAGCGCCATCAGCCCAACCCCGGCGAACAGCCAGGCCGCCGTCGGCGCGAGGCCGAAGATCAGATAGGCGGCGGCGTTGCAGGCGAAGCCAACGAAGGCGGCGCCGCGCTCGCCGAACCACGTCACCGCCCGGCGGACGAGGCCGAATTGCACGATGGTCGAGGCGAGGCCGATGCAGGCGAAATAGACGCCGCTCTCGCGCGGCCCCCAGCCGAAGCGCAGCGCGGCATAGAGAACGAACACCGCCTGGATCGCGCCGAGGCCGAACCATCGCACGCTCCACGCCGCGGCGAGGCGCCACAGATGCGGGGCGGCGGTGAACAGCCGCATCGCGCCGAGCGGCGTCGCCTCGCGCAGGCGAAACGGCCGCCGCCGCTCCGGCGGCAATGATTCGGGCAGGACGAAAATGCCATAGATCACGTTCACCCCGACCAGCCCGGCCGAGACCAGGAAGGGTAGCCGCAGGTCGATCGCGCCGAGAAAGCCGCCGATCATCGGGCCGGTGGTGAAGCCGAGGCCAAAGGCGGCGCCGATCAGGCCGAAGCGCTGGGCGCGGCGCTCCGGCGGCGTGATGTCGGCGATATAGGCGCTGGCAGCAGAGACATTGCCGGCCGTCGCACCGGCGACCAGCCGGCCGACGAAGAGCCAGAGCAGGTTGGGCGCGAAGGCGAGGAGGAGATAATTCGCCGCACTGCCGGCGAGGGAGACGAGGATGAGGCGGCGGCGGCCGAACCGGTCGCTGAGCTGGCCGAGCACCGGGGCGGCGAAGAACTGCGTCGCCGCGAAGGTCATGCTCAGCACGCCGACCCAGAGGGCCGCCTGCGAGGTCGGCGTGGCCGAGAGATGTTCCACGAGATCGGGGAGGATCGGCGCGACGAGGCCGAAGCCGATCGAATCGATGACGAGAACGGCGAAAATGAACCCCAATCTCAGCCCGCCTCCGCCCTGCGCGCGGCACCGCGCCTCATGCGGGACGAGCCTGCATGGCGCGCGGCCGATCCCGCGTCAGAGCACTTTCCGATCCTTCCGGATCGGATGATGCTTTAGACGTCGAGATTGGCCACCTTCAGCGCATTGCCGACGATGAATTCGCGGCGTGGTTCCACCACGTCGCCCATCAGGGTGGAGAATATCTGGTCGCTGTCCTCGGCATCGCCGATGCGCACCTGGAGCAGGCGGCGGACCGTCGGGTCGAGCGTGGTCTGCCAGAGCTGGTCGGGGTTCATCTCGCCCAGGCCCTTGAAACGCTGGATCGACAGGCCCTTGCGCCCGATCGCGAAGAGCTGCTCGATGAGGCTGGACGGCCCGCGCACCGGCAGCGTCTGCGCGCCATGGACGAGGTGCAGGCCGGCGGCGAAGTCGCCGGCAAGCCGGCTGCCGCGTTCCGCGAGCCATCGCGCATCGGTCGAGCGGAGCATCGCGAGGTCGATCGTGTAGCGCTCGGCGACGCTGCGGACCGTGCGGGCCATCGTCACGCCCTGCGCGTCGACCGCGACGACCCAGCCGCGCTCGTTCGGCAGCGAGATGGAGTCGAGCCGTGCTGCGAGAACCGGGGCGAGATCGGCCACGGTCTCCGGCGCCGCGCTGAGCAGCCCGACGATGGCCGCCTGCTCGACATAGGCGACCGGAATGTCGCGCGCGAGATCGACGATGCGCCGCGCCGCCTCGCGCATGAATGGCAGTTCCAGCGCGAGATCCATCCCCTCGATCGTCACCTCGGCCTGGGCGCGCTCGAAGAGGAAGGCCTCCATCGCGTCGTCATCCTTCAGGTAGCGCTCCTCGTTGCCGCGCTTCACGCGGTAGAGCGGCGGCTGCGCGATATAGAGATGGCCGCGCTCGATGAGTTCGCGCATCTGGCGGAAGAAGAAGGTGAGCAGCAGGGTGCGGATATGCGAGCCGTCGACATCCGCGTCCGTCATGATGACGATGCGGTGGTAGCGCAGCTTCGAGATGTCGAACCCGCCCTGCTCCGGCTCGGCCGGGCCGATGCCGGTGCCGAGTGCTGTGATCAGCGTGCCGATTTCGGCCGAGCCCAGCATGCGGTCGAACCGCGCGCGCTCGACATTGAGGATCTTGCCCTTGAGCGGCAGGATCGCCTGGGTCTTGCGGTCGCGTCCCTGCTTGGCCGAGCCGCCCGCCGAGTCACCCTCGACGATGAAGATTTCCGACTTCGCCGGGTCGCGTTCCTGGCAGTCGGCCAGCTTGCCGGGCAGGGTCGAGATGTCGAGCACGCCCTTGCGGCGGGTCAGTTCGCGGGCCTTGCGCGCGGCCTCGCGGGCGGAGGCGGCATCCATCACCTTCTGGGCGATCAGCCTGCCTTCCTTCGGGTGGGTCTCGAACCAGTGTTCGAGCGTGTCGGCCACCGCCGCCTGGACCAGCGGCTGCACCTCGGAGGAGACCAGCTTGTCCTTGGTCTGCGAGGAGAATTTCGGATCGGGCACCTTGACCGAGAGAACCGCCGTCAGGCCCTCGCGCATGTCTTCGCCGGAGAGCGAGAGACTGTCCTTCTTGCCGATGCTCTCGGCGTATTTCGAGACGACCCGGGTCAGCGCCGAGCGGAAGCCGGCGAGATGGGTGCCGCCATCGCGCTGGACGATGTTGTTGGTGAAGCAGAGCATCGTCTCGTGGTAGGTGTCGTTCCAGGCGAGGGCGAACTCGACCTTCATGCCCGCCGAAGTATCGTCCCTGAAGGTGGCGATGGGCGGCGTGAAGAGCTGCGTCTTCGAGCGGTCGAGCCAGGAGACGAATTCGACGAGACCGCCCTCGTAGCGGAAATGGGCGTCCTGCGGGGTGCTGTGGCGCTCGTCGCGCAGGGTGATCGTCAGGCCCGAATTCAGGAAGGCGAGTTCGCGCAGCCGGCGTTCATAAATCGCGAAATCGAATTCGGTGCGGGTGAAGGTGGCGGCGGAGGGCTTGAAGGTCACCGATGTGCCGGTGGCGTGCCCGGACGGGCCGGTCTCCGCGAGGGGGGCGACGGTGTCGCCATTCTCGAAACGGATGAAATGCTCCCGGCCCTCGCGCCAGATCCGCACATCCATCCATTCCGACAGCGCGTTCACCACAGCGGCGCCCACGCCGTGCAGGCCGCCGGAAACCTTGTAGGAATTCTGGTTGAACTTGCCGCCCGCATGCAGCCGCGTCAGCACCACCTCCGCCGCGGAGATGCCTTCCTCGGCATGGATGTCGGTCGGGATGCCGCGGCCATTGTCGGTCACGGTCATCGACCCGTCGCCGTTCAGCACGACGTCGACCCGGTCGGCAAAGCCGGCCTGCGCCTCGTCCACCGCGTTGTCGATGATCTCGAAACCCATGTGATGCAGGCCGGAGCCGTCATCGGTGTCGCCGATATACATGCCGGGGCGCTTGCGCACCGCATCGAGCCCGCGCAGCACGCTGATCGAGCCGGCGTCATAGGCGTTCTCGGTGGCAAGGTCGGAACCGGCCGTCTCGTCGGAAGCGGGAACGGCGGTCGAGTCGGCGTTGCTGGTCATGCCGGTCAAGCACTCCATTGGTCAGGATTTCACCCTTTTTCTTAGCAGAAGCGGCGCGGATTGCCTAATCGTGCCGGGGGTGCGGCGGGAAAATGCCAGACGGTCTGTAAGCCGGGTTCTGTCCACATCCTTACGGACGCTGGACGGCCATTCATCTGGGACGCGCATCGCTGCGCGCCTCGCGCGACCAACCCGGGCGACAAGGCGGAATCCCTTCGCGGCCATGATCGCTCACGCCGCCGGCCGCCCCTATTCGGTCTTGCTCCCGGTGGGGTTTTCCCTGCCGCTCCCGTTGCCGGGAACGCGGTGCGCTCTTACCGCACCTTTTCAACCTTGCCGGCAGGCCGAGGCGTGCTGGCGGTATGTTTTCTGTGGCACTTTCCCTGGGGTCGCCCCCGCCGGCCGTTAGCCGGCACCGTCATTCCATGGAGCCCGGACTTTCCTCCGCACCGCAAGCGGCACGGCGGCCGTCCAACCGTCTGGCCCGAGCTTCTTGGGCGATCGGCAGGGTTTGGTCAATGGCGGGACGAGGCCTCGAACAGGGCGCGGATCGCCGCCGCCCGGCCGCGTGTCTGGGCATCCGCGACGCCATCGACCCGCGCGGGGCGGAACCGCCGCTGGAACGCCGCCACGACGATCGCCGCCGGCAAGGACGTGTCGTAGCCGATCGCGGCGAGTTCGGCGAGGATATCGGCGCCATCGGCGGTGGCGTCGGACCACAGGCCGATCCCGGCGGCGGCGAGGTGCGGCCAGGGAAACAGCTCGCCCGGGTCCTGCTTGCGGTCCGGCGCGATGTCGGAATGGCCGACCACGTTGCGAGGCGGCACCTCGTGCCGGGCGATGATGTCCCGGCAGAGCCCGATCAGGCGATCGATCTGCCGCGGCGGGAACGGGACATAGCCCCATTCATGGCCGGGATTGACGATTTCGATGCCGATCGAGCGGTCGTTGAGGGCGGATGCGCCGCGCCAGAAGCTGATCCCGGCGTGCCAGGCGCGCCGGGGTTCCGGCACCAGCGCGTGGATCGTGCCATCTTCCTCGATGAGGTAATGCGACGACACTTTTGCCGCAGGATCGCACAGCCGTTCCAGCGCCGCCCGGCCTGACCGCATCCCGGTATAGTGCAGCACCAGATGATCGACCGGGCCGCCGTCGGGCCGGGCGTCGTGGTTTGGCGAGATCACGCGCCGCGCTCGCGCTTGATCGCATCCCAGGCGGCGTTGATCCGTGCGACACGCTCGGTCGCGCGGGCGATGAACTCCGCCGGCACGCCGCGGGCGGCCAGCTGGTCGGGGTGGTTCTCGCGCATCAGCGCCTTCCAGTGCGCGCGGATGGCCGGCGTGGAGGCGGTGCGGGCGATGCCGAGAACCTGGTAGGGGTCTTCCGCGGTATCGCCGCCGGAGGGGTTCGAGGCCCGCCCGCGCGCGGCCTCGCCCAGGCCGAACAGCGCGCCGATGCGCGCGAGCATGTCCGCCTCGCGCGGGTTCACGGGCCCATCCGCCCGGGCGATGGCAAACAGGGCGCCGAGCACCTGTTCCAGCGCCAGGCGATTGTCGGCGAAGCTCTCGCCCAGCTGCCGCGCATAGGGCTCGAAGCCGGCGGCGTCCTCGCGGGCCTGGTCGAACAGATGCCCGATCGTCGGGATCGCCGCCTCGTCGATCCGGAACTGCCGCTTGAAGGCGTCGATCTCGGCGCGCACCACCGGACCGTCGCATTTGGCAAGCTTTGCCGCGAGAACGGTGACGCCGATCGCGAAAACCTGCTCGCGCCGGCCGAGCAGGGCGGCGAACCGGGCGGAGTCGAGCGGCAGCGCGCGGCCGAGCCGGGCGCCGAACGAGCCGAGATCGCCGGTATCGGCCGCATGGCCGAGCGCCGCCCCGGCAACTGCGCCGAGCGGCCCGCCGACGGCGAAACCGGCCACCCCGCCGATGATCTTGCCCCACACGTTCATGCCCCCAGTATCGGCCCGCCCGGGTGAGGGGTCAAAGGGGGGCTGTATGAAAGATGTTCAGTAGCGCCGCAGCAGGGCGACGAGCCGCCCCTGCACCTTGACCCGCTCGGCGGGAAAGATGCGGATTTCATAGCGCGGGTTGGCGGGCTCCAGCGCCGTCGAGTTGCCGCGCCGGCGCAGCCGCTTGAGGGTCACTTCCGTCTCGTCGATCATGGCGACGACGATTTCGCCGGTTTCGGCGGTTTCGCCGCGACGGATGATGGCGAGGTCGCCATCGAGGATCCCGGCCTCGATCATCGAATCACCGGTGACCTCGAGCGCGTAATGCTCTCCGGGCCCGACGAGGGAGGCGGGAATCTCGATCTCGCTCTGGTTCTCGCGCAGCGCCTCGATCGGCTGGCCCGCCGCGATCCGCCCATAGAGCGGGAGGGTGATGGCCGCCGCCGGATCGGCCGCGCGGGCCCCCTGGAGGCGGGCGGCGAAATTGCCCTGGATCACGTTGGGGGCGAAACTTGTCTCCCGCCGGTCCGCCACCACGTCGGACGGCAGGCGCAGCACTTCCAGCGCCCGCGCCCGGTGCTTGTGCCGCCGCAGGAAGCCGCGCTCTTCAAGCGCGCCGATCAGCCGGTGGATTCCGGATTTCGACTTGAGATCGAGCGCATCCTTCATCTCCTCGAAACTCGGGGAGCAGCCCGTCCGGCGCAGGTGCTGATCGATGAAGACCAGCAGTTCGTGTTGCTTGCGGGTGAGCATCGACAAAC
The DNA here is from genome assembly GCF_905116885.1 of Acidiphilium sp. C61. Taxonomy (NCBI): domain Bacteria; kingdom Pseudomonadati; phylum Pseudomonadota; class Alphaproteobacteria; order Acetobacterales; family Acidocellaceae; genus Acidiphilium; species Acidiphilium sp. C61. Next base: position 1,407,128 of record NZ_CAJHNI010000005.1, read on the forward strand.
TCCGGCGTTTGCTTCCCGGGCGCGGCTGAAGGGCCGGGAACGCGATAACGCAACGAGGGAACAAAGCGCTAACATCGTTCTACCGGCCGCCTCCGCGCCGCGTCAAGCCCTTCCGGCGAAGGCCCCGACGCAGCGTCCGGTCAGACGATCGCGCGCTGATATTGCGGCACGAGTTCGGGCTGCAGGCCGAAATGCCGGGCCACGCTCAGCGGCCAGGCCGGGTCGGCCAGCACGGCGCGAGCGACGAAGACGAGGTCTGCGCGTTCGTTGGCGATGATCTCGGCGGCAAGCTCCGGCGCGCGGATCATGCCGACGGCGCCGGTCGCGATCCCGGCCTCGCGCCGGATCCGTTCGGCGAAGGGCACCTGGTAGCCCGGATGGATCGAGGGGATTTTCTGGTGCGGCGCGATGCCGCCGGTCGAGCTGTCGATCAGGTCGACATCGCCGCGCGCGGCAAGCCAGCGGCAGAGCGTCACCGCCTGGTCGGCGTCGAACCCGCCCTCGATCCAGTCGGTGCAGGACAGGCGCACGAAGAAGGGCAGGTCGGCCGGCCATTCCGCGCGCATCGCGTCGATCGCTTCCATCACGATCCGCGCGCGATTGGCGAGGTCGCCGCCATAGGCGTCGGTGCGGTGGTTGCTGACCGGCGAGAGGAACTGGTGCAGCAGGTAGCCATGCGCCGCGTGGAGTTCGACGACACGGAACCCGGCGCGGCGGGCGCGCGCCGTGGTCGCAGCGAAATCGCGCAGGATGGCGGCGATCTCGCCGGTGGTCAGCTCGTGCGGGGTCGGGCGGTCGGCCGCGAAGGGCAGCGGGCTCGGCGCCACCGGCAGCCAGCCCTCGGGGGCATCGGGGGCCACGAACCCATCGGCCTTCCAGGGCTGGGTCTGGCTCGCCTTGCGGCCGGCATGGGCGATCTGGATCGCCGGCACCGCGCCGCCATACTCGATCAGCGCGACCACGCGCTTCATGAAGGCTTCCTGCTCGTCGTTCCAGAGCCCGAGGCAATACGGGGTGATCCGCGCCTCCGGCGAGGTATGGGTCGCCTCGGTGAAGACGATGCCGGCACCGCCCATCGCCTTCGAGCCGAGGGTCTGGATGTGCCAGTCCTGCCCGAGACCGTCGATGGCGCTGTACTGGCACATCGGCGAGACGACGATGCGGTTGCGCGCCTCGACGCTGCGGAAGGTGACCGGCTGCAGGAGCTTGGGGATACGCGGCATGGGGAACCCTTTCGATCGTGAATCTGTCCGGTCAGATGGCCCAGGGGAGGCGGGCATGCAACCGCCGGCCCTTGCCAGGTGACCCGCGCTGCCGCCAACTCGGCCCATGGCGATTCTCTCGATCCAGTCCCAGGTGCTCAACGGCGCCGTCGGCAATTCCGGTGCGGCGTTCATCCTGGCACGGCTCGGCCACGAGGTCTGGCCGCTGCCGACCGTCTTGCTGTCGCACCATCCAGGGCATGGCGGCGCGGAGGGCGGGCCGGTCAAGCCGGCGCGGCTCGCGGCACTGGTCGCCGGGCTTGCCGCCCGCGGGGCCTTTGCCCGGTGCGAGGCGGTCGTCTCCGGCTATCTCGGCGTCGAGGCCGCCGTCCCTGTCGTGGAGGACGCGGTGGCGCGCGCGCGGGCCGCCCATCCGGGTGCCCTCTATGTCTGCGATCCGGTGATCGGCGATCATGGCCGGGCCTATGTGCCGTCGGCGCTGATCGCGGCCATCCGCGACCGGCTGGTGCCGCGCGCCGACATCCTGCTGCCCAATGCGTTCGAGCTTGGCGTGCTGGCCGGATCGCCGCCCTCGGACCGGCGATCCGCCTTCGCCGCGATGGCCGCGCTCGGCCCGAAAACCGTCATTCTCACCGGGTTCTGCGGCGCGGATACGCCGCCGGACATGCTCGACATCCTGGCACTCGACGGCGACGGCCCGCGGCAGATCGCGGTGCCGCAGCTCGCCGGGCGGTTTTCCGGCGCGGGCGATGCCTTCGCCGCCCTGTTCCTCGCGCATTACCTGCCGGAGCGCCGGCTCGACAAGGCGCTGGCGGCGGCTTCCGCATCCATGACCGCGCTGCTGCGCGCCACCCTGCGCCACGGCGCCGACGAGCTGGCGATCGTTGCCGGCCAGCAGGCGTGGATCGCCGCGGCACAAGACGGGGAATCATGAAAATCGGGCAAGCCCGAGCAATTCAGTTGATATCGGTTAACGCGTTGCCATACTCTCGCACCAGCGTGGCCTGATCGCCGTCTCTCCCTGCGGCACGGGCTTTCACGGGAGGATCGCAATGACAACAATGGCTGCCATTCTGAAACAGAAACCCATGGCGCTGATCTCGGTCCAGCCCGAGACGCGCATTCGCGACGTCGTCGCCCTGCTCGCGGAGAAGCGGATCGGCGCGGTGGTGGTGCAATCCGTCGAGAACGACCTGCTCGGCATTCTCTCGGAACGCGACGTGGTGCGCAGCCTCGCCGCCAATGGCGCGGCGACGCTCGACATGCAGACGAGCCAGTTGATGACCCGCGCGCCGACGACGGCGACACCGGCAACCACCGTGCTCGAAGCCGAAAACCTGATGACCGACGGCCGGTTCCGCCATCTGCCCATCGTCGATGGCGGGAAGCTGATCGGCGTCGTCAGCATTGGCGACGTCGTCAAGTCGCTGATCGAGGTGCAGACCCACGAGGTGCGCAGCCTGCGTGAATATGTGAATGGCGGCGTCTGATCGCGCCTGATGAATGTTTAGCCGACGGCGCTTGATTGCGCCGGATAAATATCTGGCCGGTGGCGCTTGTTTGCGCTGCCGGACACACACTCAACGCGGCGGTGCGAGGGGTTGGGCCTGCACGCTGCCAGTCGCGCCGCTCTGATACGAGGACGCCGGCGCCGCCGGTTCCAGCGATTGTGGTTGCCCCGCGGCTGACGCCCCCGTCTGCGTGTTCCCCTGTGCGCCCGATGCAGCACCGCCACCGGCCCAGGGCGGATTGCCGAGATTGACCTGCTTCGGCGTCGTGTTGGCCGCGGTCAGCGCGCCAATGCCGCCCCCCACCGCACCGCCGACCAGAACCCCGATCGGCCCGCCGATGAGGCCAAAGGTCGCGCCCGTCGCGGCTCCGCCGGCCGCGCCGCCGCCGAGGCGATTGCTTGCCTGGGTGCCGCACCCCGTCAGTGATACGGCGATGGAGATCGCGAGGCCGATGGGGGCTGCCAGTCGCCGATAAGCGGGGCGGTCTTTCATGAAGCGTCTTCCTTGCGGTGATCGGTCGTGCCTGTCGGCCCCGTGATGCGCGGACTCATGCCAATGAGATTTCGGGCGCGACGGTTCGAGACAAAGATTCCACGACAAACAGCCTTGGCGGATCGCCCCGATCCGTCAAGCATTTTTCACCGGCAAGGGCGATTTCCGCAGGCAGGCTTGGCACATTTTCTGCTTGTGACCCCGGGTCACACGGATCAGCCGAACCGGGCAACGGACGGCATAAAAAAGGAGCAGGTCGCCATGAAGCGGCGTTTGTTGGCAGCGGGAGCCCTTGTGCTCGCGCTTCAATGTGTTTGTCTGCCCGCAAAAGCGGCACAAACCGGGTTGAGCGCGGGCGATACTGCCTGGATGTTGGTCAGTTCGGTCCTCGTCCTGCTGATGACGATTCCGGGCCTCGTGCTGTTCTATGGCGGCATGGTCCGCAAGAAGAACGTGCTGTCGATCATGATGCAGAGCGTGATCATCTGCGCCAGCGTCACGGTTCTCTGGCTCGTCGTCGGCTACAGCCTCGCGTTTTCCAACGGCAACGGCTTCGTCGGCGGCCTTGGGGATGTTCTGCTCAACAACCTGGCGGGCGACTGGAACCAGCCCTTCACCCTCGGCGCCGGCCTGCCCGGGGCGGTGCACATGCGGGTGCCGGAGAGCGTGTTCGTCATGTTCCAGCTGACCTTCGCCGTGATCACGCCGGCGGTGATCACCGGCAGTTTCGCCGAGCGGATGAAATTTTCGGCGCTGCTGATCGTCATGGCCGCGTGGTCGCTGCTCGTCTATGCGCCGATCGCGCATTGGGTCTGGAGCCCGGCCGGCTGGCTCTACCGGCTCGGCCTCGCGGATTACGCGGGCGGCACGGTGGTGGAGGTGAATTCCGGCATCGCCGGCCTGGTATGCGCCCTTTATCTCGGCCGCCGCCTCGGGTTCGGACAGGACAACATGATGCCGTGGAACCTGTCCTATGCGGTGATGGGCGCCTCCCTGCTCTGGGTCGGCTGGCTCGGCTTCAACTCGGGCGGGGCGGGCGGCGCCAATCCCAATGCCGGCATGGCGGTGCTGGTCACCCAGATGGCCGCGGCGGGTGCGACCCTGTCATGGACCGCGATCGAATGGGCGCATCTCGGGCGGCCGACCGTGCTGGGTGCGATTTCCGGCGCCGTCGCCGGCCTCGTCGCGATCACCCCGGCGGCCGGCTTCCTGCTGCCGGGACCGGCGCTGCTGCTCGGCATCGTGGCCGGCATCGTCTGTTTCTGGGCCGTGACGGTGGTGAAGATCCGCCTGCGATATGACGATTCGCTCGATGCCTTCGGCGTGCACGGCGTCGCCGGCATTCTCGGCACGCTGGCGACCGGGCTGCTCGCCTTTGCCCCGCTTTCGGGCGGCGCGGTCCGCCCGGGGCTGCACCAGCTTGGCATCCAGGCGCTCGGGGTTGCCGCCACCATCGTCTATTGCGGCATCGTCACCACGGGGATTCTCTTCGTGACCCAGCGCCTGGTGGGTTTGCGGGTGAACCGCGACGAGGAGCGGCAGGGCCTGGACGAGGTGCTGCACGGCGAATCGATCGCCTGACGCCGCGCCGGCCCGTCCGCGGGCCGGCTTGACGGGCGGTGTCCGCAGGCGAACGATGGGCACCCCCTCGCCTGTCATCCAAGGAGGATACCGTCTTGCTCATCGGCATCGATCCGCTTCTCACCGCCGATCTGCTGCACGCGCTGCGCGCCATGGGGCATGGCGACAGCATCGCGGTGGTCGACGCCAATTTTCCGGCGGCGACCTGCGCGCGGCGGCTCATCGTCCTGCCGGGAACCACGTCAGGGCAGATGCTGCGGGCGATCCTCGGCGTGCTGCCGATCGATGATTTCGTCGCCGAGCCGTTGCGGACGATGCAGGTGGTGGGCGACCCGGCGGCGGTGCCGCCGGCGGTGGCCGAGTTCCGCCGGATCGCGGCGGCGGCGGGAATCGGCGCCGCGCGCATCGGCGGGCGCGACCGGCATGAATTCTACGCGGACTCCCGCGATGGTTTCGCCATCGTGCAGACCGGCGACCGCCGCCGCTATGCCAATATCCTCATCACCAAGGGCGTGATTGCGGCCGGGGATTGAAGGGGTGATATCGCTGCCGGGGTTGGCGCGGACGCGGCGCCGAACTACGTCCGGACCATGACACGCCCCGAGCCATCGCCATCCGCACCGCCACCGCCGGATCGTCCCGCCAAACGCCACCGCCCCAGCGCTGCGGATGCCTATGAGAGCCTACTGAAGGCGATCGAGGGAGGCGCATTGCCGCCGGGCGCGCGGCTGCGCGAGACCGAGCTTGCCCAACGCTTCGGCATCAGCCGTACCCCCGTGCGCGAGGCGCTGAAACGGCTCGAACATCAAGGGCTCGTGGTCCATACCCCGCATCAGGGCGCGATGGTGGCGACGCTCAGCGATGTGCAGATGACCGAGTTGTACGAAATGCGCGTCGTGCTGGAGGGTGCGGCGGCGCGGATGGCGGCACAGCACGCGGCGGAGTCCGACATCGCCCTGCTTGCGGCGCTGGTCGAGCGGGACGCGGCCCTCATCGCCAGCCCCGAAGACCTCGCGCTCAACAACCGGCTGTTCCATCGCCAGATCCTGACCGCGTCGCGCAACCGCTATCTGCACGACATGCTCGAAAGCCTGCGGCTGTCCCTCGCCCTGCTCGGCGGCACGACCCTTGCTGTCGCGGGGCGCGCGGCAACGGCGGTCGAGGAGCACAGGGCGATCCTCGAACGGATCGCGGCGCGCGACACCGACGGCGCAGAGGCCGCTGCCCGGGGGCATATCCGGGCGGCATTTCAGGCCCGCATCCTGCGCGCGGCGATGCGGGATGCCGATGCGGACCGATAGATTGCATCTCATTGTATACAATATTGACCGGATAGAAGCCACGCTTTAGGTGTGTCGGCCATGGCGGACGGCGCGACCCTTCCTGATTCGATCGATACGCTGGTGATCGGCGGCGGCAATGCCGCGCTCTGTGCCGCGATCAGCGCGCGGCGCGGCGGCGCGTCGGTTCTGGTTCTGGAGGCGGCGCCGGAATTCTATCGCGGCGGCAACACGCGGCATACGCGCAACATGCGCTGCGCCCATGACAGCGCGACGGCGTTTCTCACCGGCCCCTATACCGAGGAGGAGTTCTGGCAGGACCTGCTCCGCGTCACCGGCGGCGAGACCGACGAGGACCTCGCCCGCCACATGATCGCCGAATCGAAGGACATGCTGGACTGGATCGGCCAGCAGGGCGTGCGGTTCCAGCCCTCGCTCGGCGGCACGCTGAGCCTCGGGCGGACCAACTCCTTTTTCCTCGGCGGCGGCCGCGCGATGCTGAAATCGCTCTATCGCACCGCCGAGGCGCTCGGAGTTCGCGTTGCCTATGACGCGGAGGTGGTCGGGCTCGACATCGATGACGGCGTGTTCCGCGCCGCCAGGGTCCGCCTTGGCGATGACACCGTGACCATCGGCGCGCGCACGCTGATCGCCGCCGCCGGCGGATTCGAGGCGAACACGGAGTGGCTCAGGGAGTCCTGGGGGCCGGCGGCTGACAATTTCCTGATCCGCGGCACACCCTATAACCGCGGCACCGTCCTGCGCCTGCTGCTGGACGCCGGGGCGATGCCGGTGGGCGATCCGACGCAGTGTCACGCCGTCGCCATCGATGCGCGGGCGCCGCGATTCGACGGCGGCATCATCACCCGGCTGGATTGCGTGGTGTTCGGCGTGGTGGTCAATGCGAACGCCGAACGCTTCTATGACGAGGGCGAGGATGTCTGGCCGAAGCGCTATGCGATCTGGGGCCGCCTGATCGCCGCCCAGCCCGGGCAGATCGGCTACATCGTGTTCGACGCCAAATCCCTCGGGCTGTTCATGCCATCGCTGTTTCCGCCGGTGCAGGCGGATGATCTCGGCACGCTGGCGGAGCGGCTCGGGCTGGACCCGGCGCGCTTTCAGGCCACGCTCGCCGGGTTCAACGCCGCCGTCCGCGACGGGACGTTCGATCACACCGTGCTCGACGATTGCCGCACCGAAGGCCTGGAGCCGCCGAAATCCCACTGGGCGCGGCGGATCGATACCCCGCCCTTCTATGCCTATCCGGTCCGCCCCGGCATCACCTTCACCTATCTCGGCGTGCGGGTGGACCGGAACGCCCGGATCCGCATGCAGGACGGGCGACCGGCGGCCAACATGTTCGCCGCCGGCGAGATCATGGCCGGCAACGTGCTCGGCCGCGGCTATGCCGCGGGGATCGGCATGACGATCGGTAGCGTGTTCGGCAGGATTGCGGGACGGGAGGCCGCGCGCCATGGGCGGAACTGAAATGAAGGCCGGCTCTGCGCTCGCCGAGGCCGGGCGGATCATGACGATCTGCAATTCCTGCCGCTATTGCGAGGGGCTGTGCGCGGTTTTTCCAGCGATGGAACGGCACACCATTTTCGATGCCGGCACCCTCGCCCATCTTGCCAGCCTTTGCCATGGCTGCGGCGCCTGCCTCGACGATTGCCAGTTCGCGCCGCCGCACGAATTCGCGGTCAACGTGCCGCGCACCATGGCAGCCGCGCGGCGCGAATCCTATGCGGCCCATGCCTGGCCGCGCGGGACGGGCATCGCCTTCCTCAATGGCGGCCGCGTCACCGCTGCGGTCATGCTGGCCAGCATTGCGGCGTTCCTGCTGGTTCTCGCCCCCGCGATATCGGGGACGAAGGGCGTGCTGGCCGCACCGGGCGCGTTCTATCGCCTCATGTCGCACCAGATGATGGTCGCGGTGTTCGGGCTGGCCTTTGTCTATGCCATCGTCGCGATCGCCGCGGGGGTGAGGCGGTTCTGGCGCGCGGGCGGCGCGGCGCGAGCGATCGACGGCACCACCATCGCCACGGCGCTGCATGACGCGGCGCGGCTGCGCTATCTCGACGGCGGCGGCGCCGGCTGCCCGGACACGCAGGACGCGCCGCGCGACCACCGCAAGATATTTCACCACATGGTGTTCTACGGCTTCGGCCTCTGCTTTGCCTCGACCACGGTTGCGACCCTCTTTCACTACGCGCTGGGGCGCGACGCGCCCTATCCGTTCCTGTCATTGCCGGTGCTGCTGGGCACCGCCGGCGGCATCGGGCTCGTCATCGGCGCGCCGGGGCTGCTGGTCGAGAAGTTCCGCCGCAAGCGCGACTTCGCCGATGCGGCGGGACGCCCGCTCGATCTCGCCTTCGTGCTGTCGCTGTTCCTGGTCGCGTTGACCGGCCTCGCCCTGCTCGCCCTGCGCGCGACACCCTGGGCCGCGGTTCTGCTCTGCGTGCATCTCGGCGTCGTGCTCGGGTTTTTCCTGACCATGCCCTACGGCAAGTTCGTCCACGGCATCTGGCGTTTCGCCGCCCTGCTGCGGCATGCGGCCGAGGGGCGGGAAGACGCCGCGGGCTCCGATGCCGCGGCTTGACAACATGCCCGGCGACAAGGACCACTTCGGCCACCATACGTGACGATGCGAACAATGAATAACAGGGAGGAAAACATGACAAATGCGGCCGAAGCGCCCACCGAAAAACAGATTTTCAAGGTCGCACTTGCGAGTATCATCGGGTCGGTGATCGAGCAGTATGACTTTCTCGTCACCGGCATCATCGCCGCGACGGTCTGGGGCGGGGTCTTCTTCAAGCTGCCAGGGCTTGCCGCGATTGCCGCCGCCATCGGCGTCTATGGCATCGGCATTATCATCCGCCCGCTCGGCGCCTTCATCTTCGGCAACATCGCCGACCGCCACGGCCGCAAGGACGCGATGGTGTATGCGCTGGTGCTGATGGGTGTCAGCACGCTGCTGATCGGCCTGACGCCCGGTTATGATTCGATAGGGGCAGTCGCACCGATCTTGCTGATCATCTTCCGGCTCGCCCAGGGGATCAGCTTCGGCGCCGAATTCGGCACGGCCTCGACCTGGGTCGTCGAGCAGGCGGCGCGCTCGCGGCACCGCGCCTTCTGGGGCGCCTGGGTCGGCTTCGCGATTCCGATCGGCCTGCTGCTCGGCTTCGGCTCGGTGATCGTGGTGAAATCCCTGATGTCGCACGCGGACTTCATCGCCTGGGGCTGGCGCATCTTCTTCTTCATCGGCTTCCTCGTCGCCATCGTCGGCATCGTCATCCGCGCCCGCACCGAGGACAGCTTCGTGTTCGAGCGGCATCGCGCCCGCAAGGCGGTGCTGGAACTGCCGGCAAGCCAGGTCTGGCGCGAAATGCCGGACCGGATCCTGCGCACCTCGATGGTGAACGCGATGTTCAGCGGCGCGTTCTTTCTCTGCTTCGTCTTCGGCACGAGCTACATGAAGGCCGTCGGCTTCACCGCGACACAGGCCGAAACCATCGGCCTGATCGCCGCAGGCTCGATGTTCATTTTCATGTATCTCGGCGCCCGCCTCGCCGACCGCCTGAACCGCCGGATCGTGCTGCTGACCTCGGCGGGGGTGTTCCTGGTCTTCGCGATCCCGTATTTCGACCTGATCAACACCCATGAATTCGTGATGGCGATGATTGCCGAGATCATCGGCTTCGGCTTCGTGTTCGGCTTCGGCTACGGCGCCATTCCGGCGTTCTACACCGAGAATTTCCCGACGCGTTACCGCGCCTCGGGGGCGAGCCTCGGCTACCAGATCTCGCAGGTTTATGGCGGCGGACTGATCCCCATCCTCGCCGGCCTCATGCTGCACAGTGCGGGCATCGCGCACGCCTATGTCTATATCGGCCTGATGGTGATGGCCTATGCGCTGCTGGCGATCTACGCGATCCTGACGACGCCGGACACCACGGGCGCCGATCTGGAGCGTTAGAGCACTTTCCGATCCGATTGGATCGGATGTAGTGCTCTATCATATTGATAAGTCGAGCATCTTTATCCGATCAGATGATTCCATCTGATCGGATGATGCTCTAGACCATCCGCGCCGCCGCCGGGCATTCCGCCTGGCGGCGGATCAGAAACGCCGCCCGGATCAGAGCGCGCCGCGATCCTCGGCGCCGATGCCCAGCTGCTTGAGCTTGCGGTGCAGGGCGCTGCGCTCCATGCCGACGAAATTCGCCGTGCGGCTGATATTGCCGCCGAAACGCAGCAATTGCGCCTGGAGATATTGCGTCTCGAAGACGTCCCGCGCCTCGCGCAGCGGCAGGGCCATGATGTCGGCCAGCGGGTCGATCGCCAGGGCGCGGGGCGCGTGCGCGCCGATCTCGGCGGGCAAATGCTCGGCGCGGAAGGGTTCGCCGGGCTCGCCCGGATGCATGATCATCAGCCAGTCCATCACATTGCGGAGCTGGCGGACATTGCCCGGCCAGTCATGCACCTGGAGTGCTGCGAGCGCCTCGGATGAGAGCGGGCGCAGCGGCAGGCCCGACGTGTCGGCCGCACGCTTGAGGAAATGCTGCGCGAGGGCGGGGATATCCTCCCGCCGTTCCCGCAGCGAGGGAACCCGCAGCGGCACCACCGCGAGGCGATAATACAGATCCTGGCGGAACCGCCCGGCGCCGATCGCCGCCTGCAGGTCGCGCGCCGTGCTGGCGATGATGCGGACATCGACCTTGACCCGCGTCGACCCGCCGATGCGCTCGAAGGCCTGGTCCTGCAGGACGCGGACGATCTTGCCCTGGGTTTCCACTGGCATGTCCGCAATCTCGTCGAGGAGGAGCGTGCCGCCATGGGCGCGCTCCAGCACGCCGGCGCGGCGCGGCTGCGCCTGCGGATCGGCCCCCGCCTCGGTGCCGAACAGCTCCATCTCGAAGCGCTCGGGGGCGAGGATCGCGCAGTTCAGCACCATGAAGGGCTGATCCGCCCGCTTCGAGCTGGCATGGATCATCCGCGCGACCACCTCCTTGCCCGCACCGGCGGCTCCTGAGAGCAGCACACGCGAGCCGGTCGGCGCGACCTTGTCGATGGCATGGCGGAGCCCGTTGATCGCCGGGCTATCGCCGGTCAGGCTGGAATCGGCCCCGGCACGCAGCCGCAGCTCGGCATTTTCCGCGGCGAGCCGCGCCGCCTCCAGGGCCCGCTGGATGACGAGGATCAGCCGGTCCGACTTGAACGGCTTTTCGATGAAATCATACGCCCCGAGCTGGATGGCGTTCACCGCCATCTCGATCGTGCCGTGGCCGGAAATGATCACCACTGGCACGCCCTCGTCCTCGGCCTTCATCACCTTCAGGAGATCGAGCCCGTCGAGCGGCGAATTCTGCAACCAGACATCCAGCACGACGAGGGACGGCCGGCGCTCGCGGAACGCGGCCAGCGCCTCGTCCGAATTGCCGGCATTGCGCGTGGCATAGCCTTCGTCCTGCAGGATCGCGTCGACCAGCAGGCGGATATCGGGCTCGTCATCGATGATCAGTATCTCGGACATGAATCTCCTAACTCGCCTTCAGCACCAGTGTTACCACGGCTCCGGCCCCATCCTCGCGGTCGGCGAGTTCAAGTCTGCCGTGATGATCTTCCATGATCTTGCGAACGATGGCGAGGCCCAGCCCGGTTCCTTTCGGCTTCTGCGTTATATAGGGCTCGACCAGCCGGGCGCGATCCTGCACGGGCAGGCCGATTCCATCATCGCTGACCGAGACCCTGAACTCTTCGCCCTGCCGCTCGATGCGGAGCCGGACATGGCCGTTGGCGGCCTCGCGCCCCACATTGTCCGGGCGCATGCCGATGGCGTCGGCCGCGTTCTGCAACAGGTTGGTCAGCGCCTGGCCGATCAGGCGGGCGTCGCACGCCGCACGCGGCGCGGGTTCGGGGCTTTCCACCACCCATTCGATGCCGGGATGCGCCCCGCGCTGGAGGATCACCGCCTCGCGCGCGATCCGCGCCAGATCCTCGGGCTTGATGCTGGGCTGGGGCATCCGCGCGAAGGCGGAGAATTCATCGACCATCCGCCCGATATCGCCGACATGGCGGACGATCGTGTCGGCGCACTGGGTGAAGCTGTCCTTGTCGGAGGTGATCTCGCGGGCGAACCGCCGCTTCAGCCGCTCGGCAGAGAGCTGGATGGGGGTCAGCGGGTTCTTGATCTCATGCGCGATCCGCCGCGCCACATCGGCCCAGGCGGCCTTGCGCTGCGCCGATTGCAGCTCGGTGATGTCATCGAAGGTGACGACGAAGCCGGTCGGCCGTTCGCCCTTGAGATCGGCGCCGATGCGCACGAGAAATACCCTTCGGTCGCCGCCTCTCGCGTAATCGATCTCGCCGGTCGCCGGCCGCGCCGGGGTCTCGCGAACCTGGTCGAGCAGCGGCAGGAAGGCCGGCACGAGATCGCCGAGCGCGCCGCCCAGGTGATCGAGCAGGTCGATCCCGAGCAGGTCGGAGGCGGCGCGGTTGGGCAGTTCGATCCGGCCGCGCGGGTCAAGCCCGATGACCCCGGCGGAAACCCCCGCCAGCACGGTTTCGGTGAAGCGGCGACGCTCGTCGATCTGGCCATAGGCGCTCATCAGCTCGGCGCGCTGCTCGGCGATCTGCCCGGTCATGCGGTTGAAGGCGCGGGAGAGGCCGGCAACGTCGTCGCGCGTGTCGCCTTCCGGAACCCGCACATGATAGTCGCCGGTGCGCACCCGCTCGGCCGCCTCGATGAGGTAGGAGATCGGCCGGGCGATCTGGTTGGCGAAGAGCAGCCCGATCAGCGCGGCGCCGGAGAGCACCAGCAGCGCCACGGTCGCGAAGATCAGCGCGAAGAACAGCTCGAACTGGGCGCGGTGATGTTCCAGCCGGTTATATTCCGCGACGGCCTGGCGCGTACGGTCGACATGGGCGAGGATGGAAGGGTCGATCGGCCGCTCGACCATCAGCATCAGCGTCGGCGTCGCCTCCAGCTCGACGACGGCGCGCTCCAGCAGCGAGTTCGGCGCGCTCCAGACAGCGACCTGGTGCTTCTCCGCCTCGGCGATGATGTTGCCGGGCGGCAGGGTCACCCCCTCGGAGGAGAACAGCCCAGCCGAGGCCACCACCTTGTTCGTCAGCGGCTCGAAGATCGCCGATTGCGTGAGACCGTGCAGCGCGGTCTGCGCCACCAGAACGTTCAGGAATCCCTGGTCGAAGAAATTCTGCGGATTGCCGTAGAAGATCGGCCCGTTCTGGTTGAGCTGGTTGGCGATCGCCAGCGCATCGAGCCGGATGCTGTTCTTCTTCGCGTCGAGATAGCCTTCGGCGACCTGCTGGCTTTCGGCGAGTGCGGTGCGCACCCGCTGGTTGAACCAGGCCTGGATGCCGAGATTGAAGAAGACGGCGGCAAAGATGGCAACGAGGATGGCCGGCACCGCAGCCACGCCGCCGAACAATAGCACGAGGCGGACATGAAGCCGCGCCCCCGCCGCGCCGCGCCGGCTTTCCATCACCACGCGGGTGACGCTGGCCGCCAGCACCGTGATCAGCAGCAGCAGGATCGCGATATCGCCGATCGCAAGACCCACGGCGGCGCCCGAATGCAGCTCGAGCTTGATGCCGCCGGCGAGATAGGCGAACGAGCCGATCCCGAGCAGCAGCGCGAGCGTCGCCAGGATGAGCGTCGATACCCGGCCGAGCAGGAAATCGAGCGGCCCCCTGCGGCGCGGCTTCGCGGGCAACGCGAGCGGTGCGGCTTGCGGTTCCATCGCCCTCTCAGCCAACCCGGCGGGTCACGCCGATATCGTGCTCGCGGATCTTCTTGCGCAGCGTGTTGCGGTTGAGACCCAGCATCGCCGCGGCGCGAATCTGGTTGCCGCGGGTCTCTCCGAGCACGAGGCGGATCAGCGGCGCCTCGAAGGTGGCGATCATGCGGTCGTAGAGAACGCCGTCCTCGCCGGCCTCGCGCGCCTCGGCGATCAGGCGCGCGACATGCCGCTCGATCACGTGCTCGATACCCTGCTGCGCCCCCGCGCCCGGCTCGTCTCCCGCGGCGTGTGCCGCCTCGTCCATCGTCCGGTCGGCGAGCTCGGCCTCGATGATTTCCTCGGTGATCGTCGCCTGCGGCACCAGGGCGGACAGCCGGCGCATCAGGTTTTCGAGCTCGCGCACATTGCCCGGCCAGCGATGCTGCGCAAGCCGCGCCATCGCCTCGGGCGCCATGGTCTTGGCCGGCAGCCCCTCCGCATGGGCGCGGTTGAGGAAATGTTGCGCCAGAAGCGGAATGTCATCCGGCCGCTCGCGCAGGGGCGGCAGCCGGATGGGCACCACATTGAGCCGGTAGAACAGGTCCTCGCGGAACTGGCCCGAGCGGATCAGCACCCTGAGGTCGCGATGGGTGGCGGCGACGATGCGGGCATTCGCCCGGATCGGCTGGCGCCCGCCCACGGTGGTGAACTCGCCCTCCTGCAACACGCGCAGCAGCCGCGTCTGCGCCTCGGGCGGCATGTCACCGATCTCGTCGAGGAACAGCGTGCCGCCGGCGGCCTGTTCGAAGCGGCCGACATGGCGGTTGGTCGCCCCGGTGAAGGCGCCGCGCTCATGGCCGAACAACTCGCTCTCGATCAGTTCGCGCGGGATCGCGGCCATGTTGATCGCCACGAACGGCCCCTGCCGGCGGCGGCCGTAATCGTGCAGCGCGCGGGCGACAAGCTCCTTGCCCGAGCCGGATTCGCCGGTGATCATCACCGTCAGGTCGGTCGTGGTCAGGCGGGCGATGACGCGGTAGATCTCCTGCATCGCCGCGGAACGGCCGATCAGCGGAAGATTGTCCTCCGGGCTGCCCTGGGTCTCGGCGGGTGCGGTGAGCGGCGGCTGCTTCAGCGCGCGATCGACGATGGCGAGGAGTTCGCCGAGGTCGAACGGCTTCGGCAGATATTCGAAGGCCCCCCGCTGGGTGGACTGCACGGCGGTCAGGATCGTGGTCTGCGCGCTCATCACCAGAACGGGGAGTTCGGGGCGGATGCGCTTGATCCGCGGCACGAGATCGAGTCCGTTTTCGTCCGGCATCACCACGTCGGTGATGACAAGGTCGCCCTCGCCATCCTCGACCCAGCGCCAGAGCGTGGCCGCCGAGGAGGTGGTGCGCACCTGGTAGCCCGACCGGCCCAGCGCCTGGGTGAGCACGGTGCGGATCGAGCGGTCGTCATCGGCGATCAGGATGGTCGGCAGCGTGGTCATGGCGAGCTCTCGGCGCGATCCTCGAACTGAGGGAGATGGATGCGGAATTCGGTGCGGCCGGGCCGGCTGTCGACGTTGATGAGCCCGCCGTGATCGGCGACGGTCTTCGCGACCAGCGCAAGCCCCAGCCCCGAACCGGCGGCCTTGGTGCTGACGAAGGGCTCGAACAGGTGGCGCCGGATATCCTCGGGAATTCCCGCGCCATTGTCGCGCACCGCGATGAAGATCGGCAGGTTGCGCTGCCCGCGCGCGGGGGATGCGGCCAGCCGCACCCCGTGCTGGAAGCCGGTCATCAGCGTGATCTCGCCATCCGGCCGCTGGGTTTCGGCGATCGCCTCGGCGGCGTTCTTCACGAGGTTGAGCAGGACCTGGACGAGCTGGTCGCGATTGCCGAGGACCGGCGGCAGCGAGGGGTCGTAGGTCTCGACGAAATGGATGCGCGCGCCGAAGCCCGATTGCGCGAGCCGGCGCACATGTTCGAGAACGCGATGGATGTTGATGGCCGTCACGTCGAGCGGCTTGTCGCCGAACACCTCGATCCGCTCGACAAGGTCGCGGATCCGGTCGACCTCGTCGCGGATCAGCACCGCGAGTTCGCGGTCCGCCGGCGTGGCGTTCGCCTCGAGCAGCTGTGCTGCGCCGCGTATGCCCGAAAGCGGGTTCTTGACCTCGTGCGCGAGCACCGCCGCCATGCCGGTGATGCTGCGCGCGGCGTTCCGCGCCGAGAGCTGCTGGTCGAGTGCGCGGGCGGCGGAGCTGTCCTGCAGGGTGACGGCGAGATGGCCCGGCGCATCCACGATCGCCGCCGCCTGCATCGACACGCCGCGACGCGCGAAGCGCGGGCCTTCGAGGACGAGATCATGCCCGGCAACCGGCGCCTCGTCGCGCCGGGCGCGGTCGAGCAGGATGAAGATCGGGTGATCGGCCGGCACGAATTCGTGCAGCGCGCGGCCGGCCAGCACCGCCTGCGACGCGCCGAACATCTCCTCCGCCGCGTAGTTGGCGAAGAGAAACCGGTCCTCGGCGTCAAGCTCGATCACCGCGAGCGGCAGTGCGGCGAGGAGCTGCCCTGCTCCGGTCGGCATGTCGGGTGTGCTGATCGCGGGTCCCCGGCGCGCGAAGGCGCCGCGCGGGGCGGTCATGCGGCCGCCTGCACCGGCGCCGCCGCCTCGCCCATCGCCCGGGCATGGATGTCATGGATCATTGCCTCGACCACGGCGGGATCGTCCTGCCGGTTGACGACGCCGCGGAACTCGGCGGCCCCCGGCAGGCCGCGCACATACCAGCCGATATGCTTGCGGGCCACGCGCAGGCCGGGCTGCTCGCCGTAATGCGCGCGCATCGCGCGGTAATGGCGGATCAGCACGTCGCGCCGGGTTTCGAGGTCTGGCGGCGGAACCTTCTGCCCGGCGGTGAGATAGCGCGCGACCTGGGCGAGAAACCACGGCCGCCCATAGGCGCCGCGGCCGATCATCACGCCATCGGCCCCCGAGCGGCGCAGCGCCTCCTCGGCCTCGTCCTCGGTCGTGATGTCGCCATTGGCGATGACGGGGATGGCGACCGCATCCTTCACCGAGGCGATGAAATCCCAATCCGCCGTGCCCTCGTAGAATTGCTGGCGGGTGCGGCCATGCACCGTGACCATGGCGATGCCGCTTTCCTGCGCGATCCGCGCGAGGGTCGGCGCGTTCAGGCTCTGCCGGTCCCAGCCCATGCGCATCTTCAGCGTCACCGGCACGTCGACAGCCCTCGCCGTGGCTTCGAGGATGCGCGCCGCGCGCAACTCATCACGCATCAGCGCCGAGCCGGCCATCTGGCCGACCGCCACCTTCTTCACCGGGCAGCCGAAATTGATGTCGACCAGATCGGCGCCGCCGGCGACGGCGATGCGCGCCGCCTCCGCCATCGCATCCGGATCGCAGCCGGCGAGCTGCACCGAGTTCGGCCCCGTCCCCTCATCGACCGACGCCATGCGCAACGTTGCCGCGTTCTCGTGGATCATCGCCCAGGAGGCGATCATCTCCGAGACCACGAGCCCGGCGCCCATCGACTTGACCAGCCGGCGGAACGGCAGGTCGGTAACGCCGGACATCGGCGCCAGGATCACCGGCGTCTCGATCGTCACATCGCGCGCGGCGCCGCCCGGCGCCTTGAGCCGGATCGGCCGCAATTTCGGAAAGTTGCTCATCTCGTTGCCCATGAATTAAGCACTACAGGGCCGGGCATTGACGCGCAATCGTCCAGTTGCCAAAGCCGCCCTGTTCCCGCGCGAACCCTGCCTGCACGCCATCTGGAGATCCCGGCCCATGGACATCAAGACCCTTCTCGCCCGCGGCGCCCTGCCCCGTGCCGGCACCGGCTATGACGTGCATGTGCTGGCCGAGGGCAGGAAGCTGATGCTGTGCGGCATCGAGGTGCCGCATGAAAGGGGGCTGGCCGGCCATTCCGACGCCGATGTGGCGCTGCACGCACTTTGCGACGCGATTTACGGCGCGATGGCGGAGGGCGATATCGGCCGGCATTTCCCGCCCTCGGAGGCCACCTGGAAGGATGCGGATTCGGCGCGGTTCCTTCGCCATGCGGCGGGGCTGGTCGCGGAAAAGGGCGGCGCGATCGCCAATGTCGACATCACCATCATCTGCGAGCGGCCGAAAATCACGCCCCACGCGCTGGCGATGCGCAGCCGAGTCGCCGAACTGGCCGGCATTCCGCTCGATCGGGTGTCGGTGAAGGCGACGACCTCCGAGCGCCTCGGCTTCACCGGCCGTGGCGAGGGGATCGCCGCACAGGCCGCGGTGATGCTGCTGATGCCGTTCGTCGCGTAACCCCGGCTGCCGCTCATCCCCCCTGGCGGTGGGGCGTCTTCAGCAGGACGAGCGAGACCGCCGCAGCGCCGAGACATATCCAGGCGGAGAGGCGCAGCGCGTCATCGAGGCTCCAGGTGCTGGCATCGAGTTGCAGCCGGCCGGCGATCATCGCCATCGCCTGCGCGTGGGAGACGCCGTCTTGCCGTGCATGGGCGAGCGTCTGCCGCAGGACGGACTCGCTCATCGCCCCGCGCGTCAGCGCCGCGACGGCCTCGGTGTGCCGCTGCCAGAGCGTCTGCAGCATCGTGACGCCGACGATGTCGCTGGCGAGGCGAATGAAATTGCTAGTCGTCGAGGCCGCCGCAAGATCCTCGACCGGGATTTCCGACAGGATGATCATGGTCAGCGGCACGAACAGCATCCCGACCGCAATGCCTTGCAGCAGCTCGCTCGGCACCGTTGCCGCAAGGCCGATCTCGGGATTGTAGACGGCGATGGCGAAGGCGATGGCGAAGAGCAGGAAACACAGCGCGGCGAGGACCCGCAGGCTGACATGCCGGGCGATGCGCCCCATGGCGGAGGCCACCGGAATCGCGGTGAGCGCCAGCGGGATCAGCAAAACCCCGCCCCACCAGCCATTGTAGCCGAGATCGATCTCGGTCCAGAGCGGCAGGATCGAGCTCCAGCCGACAAAGATCGACCAGCCGAGGCAGAGCAGCAGCAGGCCGAAGCCGAAATTCCGGTTGGTCACGAAGCGCAGTTCGAGCAGCGGGGCCTCGCTCGTCAGCTCCCAGATCACGAAGCAGCCGAGCAGCAGGAGGGCGGCGATCGTGTAGCGCTGGATGAAGGGCGAGCCGAACCAGCCGAACTGCTCGCCCTGGTTCAGCACGATCTGCAGTGCGATCAACCCGAGCCAGAGCAGGGCGAGGCCGACAAGGTCGAAAGGCGGCGGCGGCGCCGTCGGCCGGTCTTCCGGCAGGGAGACCCGGATCAGCACGAAGGCGAGCAGGGCGAAGGGGATCACCAGCCAGAACAGGTCGATCCAGTCGTAATTCACCGCCAGCCAGCCGCCGAAGGCCGGGCCGAAAAAGAACGGCACCAGCATCGAATTGCTCCATAGCGCCGTGGCCAGCGTGTGATGGCGCTTCGGGAAGTGGCGCAGCAGCAGCGTCTGCACCAGCGGCACCAGCAGGCCGGACGAAATGCCCTGCACCCCGCGCGCCACCAGCATCGTCATCAGCGAATGGGACAGGATTCCCATCCCCGCGCCGACCGCCAGCATGATCATGCTGGCGAGAAACAGACGCTTGAAGCCGAGCTTGCGGGCGAACCAGGGCATCAGCGCGATGCCGAGCGCCCAGTGGATGAGGAAATAGGTCAGCGTCCACAGCGCGTGATCGCTGCTGGTCGCCAGCCGGCCGGCGACATAGGGGTAGATGCTTTGCAGCGAGCCGCCGCAGAACGATCCGGCGGCAAGGCCGAGGCAGGCGCCGATGGTCATCGGCAGCAGCGCGACCTCGCCGTTAGAGCGCGTGGGCGAAGGGCGATCAAGTTCGCGTGTGGGTGATGAGGCAGACATTCTGCCCGAAAATAGAAAGACCTCCCGCCCTGTCCAGATCGCGGCGCGGGGTTCAGCCTTGCGAAAACGCGATCATGCGCCAGTCTGGCGCAGATTTCGTTAACCGTTTCGTGTCATTGTCGCGGTATTCCGTCTGGGCTGCCATTTGCTGCGCTGCGGTGGCCTCGTTGGATCGGCGGGCGTATACGCGCAGCCACAACCTGACCATGGGGGACCAACGATGACCGCAGCCTCGCCCGCCCTCGCCAAGACCCGTGTCACCGCCCTGCCGGGCGATGGGATCGGCCCCGAAGTCTTCGACGCGACGCGCCGCATCTTCGAGGCCGCCAATGCGCCGGTCGAATGGGAAATCGCCGAAGCCGGCGCCGAAGTGTTCCGGAAGGGCATCGCTTCCGGCGCGCCGCGCGAAACCCTCGACTCCATCGCCCGCAACGGGATCGCGCTGAAGGGGCCGCTGGAAACCCCGGTCGGCTATGGCAACAAATCGGCCAACGTCACCCTGCGCAAGCATTTCGAGCTTTACGCCAATATCCGCCCGGTCCGCGAACTGCCTGGCGTGAAGACGCCCTTCACCGGGCGCGGGATCGACATGGTCATCGTTCGCGAGAATGTCGAAGACGTCTATGCCGGCATCGAGCACATGCAGACGCCGGATGTCGCCCAGTGCCTCAAGCTGATGACCCGGCCGGGCTGCGAGCGCATCATCCGCGCCGCCTTCGGTCTTGCCCAGGCGGAAGATCGCCGGAAGCTGACCTGTGCGAGCAAGGCGAACATCATGAAGCTCACCGAGGGCATGATGAAGCGCGTGTTCGAGGCGGTCGGGCCCGACTATCCGGACATCGCGCAGGACCACATCATCATCGACAACTGCGCCCACCAGCTCGTCATTGCCCCCGAGCAGTTCGACGTGATCGTGACCTCCAACATGAACGGGGACATCATTTCCGATCTCGCCGCCGGGCTGGTCGGCGGTCTCGGCATCGCGCCGTCCTCCAATCTGGGCGATCACGCGGCGATCTTCGAGGCGGTGCACGGCTCGGCGCCGACCATCGCCGGCAAGGGCCTCGCCAACCCGACCGCGCTGCTCTCCGCCGCGATCATGATGCTCCGCCATATCGGCGCCTTCGAGACGGCGGAAACGATCGAGCAGGCGCTGTTCATCACCCTCGCCGAGGGCGAGAACCTGACCGGCGATCTCTCGCCCCGCGGCCACGGCGTCGGCACCGACAAATTCGTCGGCCAGGTGATCGAGAATCTCGGCCGCACCAGCAATCTGCCCTCGCGCGCCTACCGGCCGCTGACGCTCAAGGCCTGGCCGGACCGCACCGCGCATACCGAACCCGCGAGCCGCGAGTTGCTCGGCGTCGATATCTTCCTCGAAAGCAGCCTGTCGGCGGCCGAACTCGGCGCCTCGCTGACCGCGATTGCCGAAGGCAGCGCTCTGCGCCTTGATTCGATTTCCAATCGCGGTGTGCAGGTCTGGCCTGCAACCGGCGGCAGCACCTTCCTCGTCGATCATTTCGACTGCCGCTTCATGCTCAAGGAGCCCGCCGCCGGCAACGGGCCGCAGGGGATTTCGGACCTGGTCAAGGCGATCGGCCAGAAACATTCCTGGATGCATGTCGAAAAGCTGCAGCGCTTCGACGGCAAGGATGCCTTCGAGCGGCCGCAGGGCGAAAGCTGAACCGCGCTACCTGAAAATGCGCGGCCGCAGCAGCCGCCGCGCCGCCAGCCATCCGCAGACCGAGGCGAGGCCTGAAACCGTGCCACCCCAGGCAATGTCGATTAGGCTGAGCCCGACCGTCCAGCCTTTGAGGGTGGCAAGGTTGGTGAGGTCATACAGGCCGTAGGTGAAGACCCCGAAGGCGGCGCCGTAGGCGAGCGTGGCGGCGGCGCCGGCCGCAAAGGCACGTGGCCGCACGAATACCGCAAGGCCGAGCACCTGGAGCAGGTATACCGCGAGCGCCGGGATCGGCCGGAAGCCTTCGAGCATGATCTGCCCGAGCGCCGCACGGTAGACGGTATCGGCGGTCAGCCCCAGCCAGACTGCGTCGATCAGCAGATAGGCAAGCAGGGCGACGCCGTAGAAGACGAAGGTTGCGCGCATGATCTTCTCCCCCTACCGATATGCGTCGGCGGCAACTAACCACAACCCGGGGGTGCCCGGAAGCCGGACGGCTTCGATCAACCTATTGTCAATCTCAATGATTTAACGTGCATTCCTCAGACCATGATGGCACTTCATGGCCGAAGCCAGTATTACAAGTCGACAGAAAGGGGGTTTGCGATGCGTCTGTCCCGTCGCTTCCTGCTCGATTCAGGCGTTAAAGCCACAATCACGCTGCCGCTGTGGATGCAGTCCGCCCTGGCGCGCGCCACTCCCGGCCAGCCGCCCCGGCTCAGCCGCGCGGCCTGGCGCGAGGCCTCGGCGCGACGCCTCGTGGTGATCGACCCCGGCCATGGCGGGCACGATCCCGGCGCCATCGGCCAGGGCAACATCTTCGAGAAGAGCATCGTGCTCTCGACCGCCCACGACCTGCGCCAGGCGCTCGAACGCGGCGGCTACGAGGTGGTGATGACCCGCTCGCGGGACATCTTCATTCCGCTGCAGACAAGGGTGGATATCGCGGAACGCCACAAGGCGACGCTGTTTCTCTCGATCCACGCGAATTCCGTGGCGCATGACCCGGCGGTGCGCGGCGCCAGCATCTACACCTTCTCGAACCACGCATCCGACCGGCTCGCGGCGCGGATGGCGCAGTCGGAAAACAGTGTCGAGAGCCTGTCCAATCCGAATTTCCGCGGGGTGTCGCCGCAGGTCGCGAAAATCCTGTTCGCGCTGATGGCGCACAGCACCAAGATCGAGTCGCATCTGCTGCAACAGAAAATGGTCGGCGCCCTGGCACCCCATGTGCCACTGCTGCCGAACCCGGCCCGCCACGCCACCTTCGCGGTGCTGCAATCCTCCGCCATTCCCAGCGTCCTGGTGGAAACCGCCTTTCTCTCCAACCCCGCGGACGAGGCCGAGCTTCGCACCCCGGCTTTCCGCCGCCGCATCGCGCTATCGATGAAATCGGCGGTGGATGCCTGGTTCCTCGCGCGGCAGCACGCCGTCGCCAACCTGTAGAGCACGTTCCGATCCTTCTGGATCGGATGTCGCGCTCTATCTTATTGATAACCAGAGCAATTTCCGATCCTTTTGGATCGGATATCGTGCTCGATCTTGTCGAATACCGCGGCGGCCGGGCGGGATGACCGCACGGCCGCGCGGCAGGCGATCAGGGGCCGTGCGCGCGGCGCGCCTCGATCCTGTCCCAGATCGTCGCTTCGAGATGCACGTTATCGAACCGCGCCACCTGCTGCAGACCGGTCGGCGAGGTGACGTTGATCTCGGTAAGATAGTCGCCGATCACGTCGATGCCGGTGAAAAGCAAGCCGCGCGCCTTCAGCGTCGGGCCGATTCGCTCGCAGATCTCAAGGTCGCGCGCAGTCATCGTGGTCGGGCGGGCGACGCCACCGGCATGCATGTTCGACCGCGCATCCCCCTCGACGGGGACGCGGTTGATCGCGCCCAGCGGCTCGCCGTCGATCAGGATGATCCGCTTGTCCCCCGCCCGCACTGCCGGTTCGTAGCGCTGGACCATCAACGGTTCGCGGGAATTGCCGAAATGCGTGTCGAGCAGGGCGCCAAGATTTTCGTCATCCGGCTTGATCCGGAAAATCCCCATCCCGCCATTGCCGAAGAGCGGCTTGACGATGATGTCCCGGTGATGGGCGCGGAATTCGCGGATCGCGGCGCGGTCCCACGCGATCATCGTGGGCGGCATCAGGTCGGGGAACTCCATGACCAGCAGTTTCTCGGGCGCGTTGCGCACCGATGCCGGGTCGTTCACCACGAGTGTGCGCGGGTGGATATGCTCGAGCAGGTGCGTCGCCGTGATGTATCCCATGTCGAAAGGCGGATCCTGGCGCATCAGCACCACGTCCATCGACGCGAGATCGACCGTCTCGGCCGGGCCGAAGGTGAAGTGGTTGCCCGCCTCGCGGCGCACCGTCACCGGCCGCAGCCGCGCCTTGAGAGCCCCGCTCTCCAGCCACATCTCGCGCACCGTGTAGTGCCAGAGCGTGTGGCCGCGCCGCTGCGCCTCGAGCATCAGCACGAAGGTCGAATCGCCGTCGATATCCACGCTTTCCATCGGATCCATCTGGATCGCGACCCGCAAACCGTTCATGTGCCCTCCATGAGAAACCGCGCCCAGGCGCGCTTTCGGCGCGCAGGTCGTTCATATGTTCGATATCAGGAGGCGCGCTGCTGTTCCAGACTGGCAACGCAGGTGGTATCGGGCACGCCCGCCGGCATCGTCCGCGCCAGGCGGACGACCGGCCGGCCGACGGTGCTGCGATACAGCACCAGATCGAGCCGGCAGATCCGCGAGTGGTAGAGCCAGACTTGCGCTGGCCCATCGATCCGCAGCAGCGAAGGCTTGCCGAGATTGGCGCGCAGATCGCCCGGCGTCGCACCGACCAGGCTGATTTTCTCTCCCGACGCGACCGATGCGCCCGTCATGGCGCCCGGTCGCGCGGTGCAGCCTGCCAGCGCGGCTGCGCTCAACAGGCAGAGGAAAACGCCCCGTCTCATGCTTGCTCAAGCCCTCCGCGGGCCAGTCGGACGTCAGTCAGTAGTCTGGGAGCTGGACGCACCTTCGGTGATCATCTCGATACGGCCGGTGATCTGCCCGCCATCCTCGACCTGCAGGCGGCGGCAGCGCGCAGTTCCGAGAACCCGGCCAGTCGCCCGCACGATCAGGGAATGCCGTGCCGTCAGCGTGCCGTCGATCACGCCGGCGACCTCCGCCTCCTCGACCTCGACCTCACCCTTGAACACCCCGCCCGGGCTGATCGAAAGTTCGGCGGCCTTGATCATGGTCGCCTCGACCGTGCCTTCGACCACGAGCCGCTCGGCATCCTGAACCACGCCCTGCAGGCTGATGCCGCGGCCGACCACCAGGGTGCGGCGTTCGGCAGGCTCGGAATCACGCACCGACGGACGGAAGCCGGTTCCGGTGGCCGGAAGGCCGGCCGGGGCGCCGCCTGCCGGGGGGGTGGCCGGCTGGCCGGGCGAAAAGGGGGTTCTGGCCATGGGCATCTCCTTAGCCTGCTGGTCATCCGCCGGTTGCGGGACCGTTTCGGGGGAAGCGGGACGGAAGGGAGGCATGCTGAGGCCATCGTCCACGGCGCCATCCTGCCGCGCGGGAGTCTGCCGCGACTTGCTCTCCGGCGGCTGATCGTCGCGTTTTCTGAAGCTGATCACGAACCCTCCACAACTTTTACTGTCTGTCCGGTAGCACGTGGCACGCGCTCCGGACAATCGCCCGCGCCCTCAAAACCGTGCATTTTTACTAAGGTTCCGCAAGGGGATCGTATGGATCACGATTAACCGCGCGTTCATGCTTGCGGCGGATTTGTGACTTGGCCTTTCGGGTGATAGGCGAAGGGAGAATTTTCAACGACCTCGCAGGGGACAGGCATGGACGCGACCCGCTATGACATCATCGGCATCGGCAATGCGATCGTCGATGTGCTGGCCCGCACCGACGATCATTTTCTCGACCGGCACGACATGCGCAAGGGCGCGATGCGGCTGATCGACGCCGAGGCCGCCGAGCGCATTCTCGGGGTGATGCCGCCGGGGCAGATCGCCTCTGGCGGCTCGGTCGCCAACAGTTGCGCCGTAGCGGCCGGCCTCGGTGCCCGCGCCGCCTTTCTCGGCAAGGTGGCGCGGGACGAGCTTGGCATCGCCTTCGCCAACGATCTGCGGGCGATCGGGGTCGACTTCCCGCACGCGCCGCTGCCCGAGGGCGCACCGACCGCCCGCTGCCTGATCCTGGTCACGCCGGATGGCCAGCGCACCATGAACACGTATCTCGGCGCCTGCATCGATTTCGACCATACCGACCTCGACGCCGAGGCGATCCAGTCCGCCTCGATTCTTTATCTCGAGGGATATCTTTTCGATCCGCCGCGGGCGCAGCATGCGTTCCGCGAGGCCGTCCGCATCGCGCGGGGTGCCGGCCGCAAGGTGGCGCTCTCGCTGTCCGACGCGTTCTGCGTCGATCGCCATCGGGCCGCCTTTCTCGACCTGATTTCCTCCGGCGGCATCGACATCCTGTTTGCCAACGAAGCCGAGATCTGTTCGCTGTTCGAACAGAACGACTTCGACGGCGCGGTGACAGAGGCCGCACATACGCTTCCGCTTGCAGTGCTGACCCGGAGCGAAGCGGGAAGCGTCGTCGTTTCCGGCGCGGAACGCCATGTCGTCGCTGCCGTTCCGGTCGAAGTCGTCGACACGACCGGCGCGGGCGATGCCTATGCCGCCGGGTTCATGGTCGGTCTCACCCGCAAGGCATCGCTCGTCGAGAGCGCGGCGCTGGCCAGCCGCGTGGCGGCGGCGGCGATCGGCCGGATCGGAGCGCGGCCGGATGCGACGGCATTGTCTCTCCTCGCCCGCGAGACAGCCTGAGACAGAGCAAAAGTAATATTTCAATGCCGAGCTAATTTACGTTTTAGTAAGATTGTTTTGATTTGATGCTCTGGTGAGTTTCCGGTCCGCAGCAGTCGGCTGCGGGTCTTCTGCCAGCAAAATTCTGGCGCTGTCGTCAATTTCGCCGCGCAGTGGATCGTAATGCGGTGTGCAGGAGACATGACAATGCTTGACTACGTGAAAACCTGGCTCGCGGTTCGCGGCCTTGCGTTCGCACGGGATGATCGCGGGGTAACCGCGATGGAATATGGACTGATTGCGGCGCTGATGGCGGTTGTCATCATCGGGGCGTTCGGTCTGCTCGCCAACGACCTCGGCAACGCCGTCAACAAGATCGGCGGCACGCTGACCAACAACACAACCAACCTCTAACCCGGTTGAACCCGGTATGAGCAGGCCCCGTCGCCCGATCGTTCGATGCGGCGCCGGGGCCATCTTTAGCCAGATTCCGCCGAGCGAGGCTGCGGACACCATGTCGGGGCCGTTTCAGTCACCGATTGATCGCGCCTGCGCATCTTTTGAGACATGTCCTGATGGTTCTTAGACTCGTCCTGTTCATCGTCCTGGCCGTCGGGCTTGCCGGCTTCGGAACCGTTGCCTGGATCGACATGCATCCGGCGCACTCTCACAAAAAGGCTGCGCCGACGATTGCGCTGCTGGCAACGGGCAAGGCCCTGCCGCCGGGGACGCTGTTGCAGCCGTCCGATTTCACCGTGCAGGATCGTCCTCCCGCGCAGGTCCCCGCCGATGCGGTGCGGGATACTCCGGAGAACCGCGCGTCCTACACCGGGGCGATGATTCGCCGCCGGCTGAGCGCCGGGGCACTTCTGACCACGGACATCGCCATCCGTCCCGGCGATCATGGGTTTCTCGCCGCCGTTCTGCAACCCGGCATGCGTGCGGTGTCCGTCGGCGTCGATGCGATCACCGGGGCCGCCGGCCTGATCTGGCCGGGCGACCATGTCGATCTTCTGCTGACCCAGAACCTGGTCGGCGCCAACCTGCCGCCGACGCGCAAGGTCGCCTCGGAAACCGTGCTATCCGACGTGCGGGTGATCGCGATCGACCAGCGCCTTGTGCAAGGGGCGAGCGGCAATCACACGGCCGCGCAATCGACGGCACGGACCGTGACACTCGAGGTCACGCCGGAACAGGCCGAACAGGTCGAGGTCGCCGCCCATCTCGGCCCGCTCTCACTGAGTGTCCGCCCCAGCGAGGCCGCGAAAGCCCGCCAGTCCAAACCGCCACCAGTTTTCAGCGGCCAGGTGTCTCCCGCCCTCGCGGCACTCGATATGCCTGGCCAGACCGGGATCACCGTGTTCCAGGGCGCTGGGGGCAAGACCGAGTATCACCCGCAATGACGGCTTCCGCCTTCGATCGGGCCGGCGGTCCTTCGCCGCCGCCGCAGGGGCAGCAAGGGAGCAGCCGTCCCGCCTTCATGGGCTTCGTCAGCGATGACGCCAGCCTGCAAACCATCCGCACGGCGCTGGTTTCCGCATTTCCCACCGGAGTGCCGCTCCAACGCGCCTCCTTTGCCGAAACGCTCGACTATCTCGCCCGGTTCGACACGCCGCGAACGCTGCTGGTCGACATTTCGGGTGAGGAACAGCCGATGAGCGCGGTCCACCGGCTCGAGCCGGTGGTGGATCCCGGAACCCGTGTGCTGATCATCGGCAGCGAGCGCAGCATCAGCTTCTACCGCAGCCTCACGCGCACGCTCGGCGTCAGCGAATATCTCTCGAAGCCGCTCGATCCGGCGATGGTCGCGCGGGAACTGCTGCCGTGGGCGGCCGGCGGCATACCTGCGTTCGAAGCCGCGCGCGGCGGCTCGATGGTCGCTGTATGCGGTGCCGCCGGCGGCGTCGGCGCCACCACGGTGGCGAGCTGCCTCGCCTGGCATGTGGGCGGGGATGTCCGCCGTCATACGATCCTGCTGGATGCCGATCTGCAGCGCGGCACCGCGGCGCTGGCCACCAACGTCCCGCCCAGCACCGGCCTGCGCAACGCGCTCGACACCCCGGACCGGATCGACCCGCTGTTGATCGAGCGCGCGGCCCAGCCTTCGACCGGCCGCCTCCATGTGCTTGGTGCAGAGGAGCCCCTGAACGAAACCTGGCACTACCAGGCCGGCGGCGGTGCGGCGCTGGTGACGGCGCTGCGCCAGCGATACAATCTCGTGGTGGCGGACATTCCGGCGCGCCCATCGCGGTTTGCGACGGAACTGCTCACGCTGGCGCATGCGCGCGTGATCGTGACCACCGGATCGCCGCACAGCATCGCCAATGCGCGCCGCTGGCTCGCTTTGCCGGCGGGCCAGATGCAGTCCGGCCCGCCACTCGTCATCCTCAACCGCTACCATCGCCGGACCTGCCCCCCCGTGTCGCGGGTCGCCGAGCTGCTTGGAACCGAAATCGCCCTCGTGATCCCTGAACTCCCGACCCTAGTTGCCCAGGGAAACAATCTCGGCGAGCCCGCCGTCGGCCGGAAAGGCGCGTTCCGCAAGGCGATCGTCGCGCTCGCCGGCCAGCTTGGCGTCGGCACCACGGCCATGGTCGCCTGATGGACGCGCTACCGGTCTTCGGCCGCCGCGCAGTCGACCCAACCGCGCCCGTTCACCATGCGGTGCGGTTGCGCCAGGAAGACGTCGAGATGATCCGCGGGCTCTGCCTTGCCAGCATCGACGCCTCGACGATCGTGGGACTCAATCACCCGCGCCTGCTGCAACGCGTCGAGGCCATGGTCGCCGAATTGGCGACCGAGCATCGCATCCAACTGAACCGTAACGAGCAAAACCAGATCGCCGCCGAACTGGTGGACGACATGCTCGGGCTAGGGCCGCTCGAGCCCCTGCTCGAGGACGAGACCATCACCGATATCATGGTCAATGGGCCGGAACGGGTGTTCGTCGAACGGCGCGGCAGGCTCGAACAGCTCGGAGTCCGCTTCCGCGACAATGCCCATCTGACCAATATCTGCCAGCGCATCGCCGCCACCGTGGGGCGCCGGGTCGATGAATCGAGCCCGATGGTCGATGCGCGGCTCAAGGACGGCTCGCGCGTCAACATCGTGCTGCCGCCGCTGTCGATCGATGGCCCCTGTCTGTCGATCCGGAAATTTTCCCGCAAGCCGATCAATTTCGGCAAGCTGATCGAATACGGATCACTGACCCCGCCGGTCGCGCGGGTGCTGGAAATCGCCGCGCGCTGCCGCCTCAATGTCATCATTTCCGGGGGCACGGGCTCGGGCAAGACGACGATGATGAACGCGATGAGCAGCTTCATCGATCAGCAGGAACGCATCGTCACCGTCGAGGACGCTGCCGAGCTCCAGCTCCAGCAGCCGCATATCGTCCGCCTCGAAACCAGGCCGATGAACCTTGAGGGCAAGGGCGAAATCACCCAGCGTGACCTTGTGCGCAACGCGCTGCGCATGCGCCCTGACCGCATCATCATCGGCGAGGTCCGCGGCCCCGAAGCCTTCGACATGCTACAGGCGATGAACACCGGCCATGATGGGTCGATGTCCACGATCCATGCGAACACCACGCGCGATGCACTGGCACGCATCGAGAACATGGTGCAGATGGCGAGCATGGGCCTGTCGCCGCGGGCGATCCGCATGCAGGTCGTCTCGGCGGTCAACCTGATCGTCCAGGTGGAACGCCAGCGCGATGGCGGCCGTCGTCTCGTCCAGCTGACCGAAATCGCCGGAATCGAGGGTGAAACACCCCTGCTCAACGACATTTTCAAGTTCGAGGTACTGGGCGAGGATGCGACCGGTCGGGTGATCGGCCGGTACGCCGTCTCGCATACGCGGGCAAGCTTTCACGAACGGCTCAGCTATTTCGGCCTGCTCCGCGCATGGACGGTTGCATTGGAAGAGGCTGCGGCGTGAGCAGCCTTCTCCTCCTCCCGCTGCTGCTTTTATTCATAGGCGGCACCTCGCTCGC
Organism: Acidiphilium sp. C61; assembly: GCF_905116885.1. Lineage (NCBI taxonomy): Bacteria > Pseudomonadati > Pseudomonadota > Alphaproteobacteria > Acetobacterales > Acidocellaceae > Acidiphilium > Acidiphilium sp. C61. The sequence continues at coordinate 1,437,328 of NZ_CAJHNI010000005.1, forward strand.
GCTGATGGGCGGGATGCGGGTGGACCGGACGAAAAAGGCACTCGAACTGCGCCTCTCACGGGTATCGGGCCAGACCCTGGTTACAACCATCGAAGCCGGGAGCGAAACGAACGATCCGCTCGGCCGGCTCCGCCGCCCGGCGATGGTGCTTATCGGCCTTGTCGGCGTCGATCTTGCGCGCGCACCGGATTACCCGATGCCGTGGTGGATCATCCTGATCGGCGCCGGCGTGGTATCGCGAGGCATCGCGTTCCTGATCGGCACCGTCGGTGTCGGCCTGGGCTGGCTGGTCTGGCCGCCGCTGTTCATTCTGGTCGCCCGGCTTGCCTTCGGCACCGTCCACGCCCGTCGCTCGGCGCTGCTGCTGAGCCAGTTCCCAGATGCGCTGACCACCATTGTCCGCACAGTTCGAGTCGGAATCCCGGTGCAGGAGGCGCTGCGCGTCGTTGCCCAGGACATGCCGGCGCCAACCGGCCGGGAATTCAGCCGGATCGCCGATCAGGTCGCGATCGGCACGCCGCTCGAACAGGCGCTGCATCAGATGGCGGACCGGGTGAAACTCGCCGAATACGGATTTTTCGCCACGGCCATCAGCCTGCAATCGCGCTATGGCGGCGGCCTTGTGACAACGCTCGAAGGATTGGCGGAAGTCATCCGCAAGCGTGTCGCAATGAAGGCACGCGGCTATGCGCTGGCTTCGGAAGCGCGCACCAGCGCCCTCGTGCTCGGCATCATCCCCCTTGTGGCGGCACTCGCCATCGAGTTGATTCAGCCATCGTATCTGCGGGTGTTGTTCGTTACCCATGCCGGAAAAATCCTGCTGGCGATCGCCATCGGGCTGCTCGCCGGCGGTGCGATGGTCATGCGCGAAATCATCCGGCGGAGCCTGAACTGACATGAACACCGCGCTGATCTGGATTTTCGGCCTGTTCATCTTCGTTGCCGTCGTCGCGGTGCTGATGCTGCGCCTGGTCATTTCCGAAGAACGAGTGCAGCGGCGGCTGGACCGCGCGATCGGCGCCACCTCCGCTGCCAGCGAGAGCAACGGGCCTGCCCAACTCCTGCATATGCGGATCGCCATGGGCATCGGCCTCGCGGTCGCGCGCAGCGGTCTGCTCAGCAACCGGACGCTGGAAGAACTGCGACATACATTGCGCATGGCCGGGATCAGGGACAAAGGCGCACTGGCCATGTTCGTCGGCACCAAGCTGCTTTCCCTGGTCGGCTTTTTCGCAGGCGTTCTGGTGGCGTCCCGCATTCTACGTCTCAGCACGCTGGATGGGCTAATCGCCGCGGCCATCGCCGCCGCTTTCGGGCTTCTCCTGCCGGACATCCTGATCCAGCAACGGCGGAAGCGGTTTATCCGCAAGGTCGAGGCCGGGCTGGCGGAGGCACTCGACCTGATGGTCATCTGCGCCGATGCCGGACTCAGCCTCGAACCCGGCCTCACGCGTGTTGCCGCCGAACTGCAACTGACCCATCCGGCCGTGTCGCAGGAACTCACGCTGACCGCTCAGGAGATGCGCATCAGCGGCAACATCCGTGATGCCCTTGCCGGCCTCGGCCTGCGAACCGGGCTCGACAATCTGAAGCGCCTGGCATCGACCTTGATCCAGACGCTTCAATACGGCACCCCGCTGACGCAGGCACTCAGAACCCTTTCGGCGGAGATGCGCCAGGAACAGCTGACCCGCTTTGAAGAGCGCGCCGCGCGCCTGCCGGTTCTGCTGACGCTGCCGATGATCATGTTTATTCTGCCCTGCGTTTTCCTGGTCGTGGGTGGACCAGCCGTGCTCAAGCTGGTCAGCTCGCTTTAGAGCAGCTTCCGATCCGTTCGGATCGGATATGATGTTCCCAGGCAAACCCAAGCGGGCCTCGGCAGACAGGACAAGCTCCTGACACCCTTGGCGGCTTTATGAGGAATGATCCGATCTCGGAGAGACGATAGGAAACGTCGGGCAGCACATCGCGGGTGTGTCGATTATCGACATCCTCCGTTTCTGGTCTGACCCCTTCGGATGCCAGACCAGACGGAGAACGCAACCCGGGAGACGGGTCAGGCAGTCAGCGTACCGCTGAACTGTCGATCCAGCCGATATTGCCATCGCTGCGACGATACACAACGCTGAGAGCCTGATTGCCGGAGTTGCGGAACATCAGCATCGTTTGATTGGCAAGATCCATCCGCATCACCGCCTCGCTGACGGACAGAAACGCGATTTCAGCCGGTGTTTCCGCAACGACTGCTGCATAGGGGCCGGGATCGAGACCAGCGGCGCCGTCGGCCGCCCCCTGCGGAGCGGCGCCTTCGGCTTCCACCTCCTGCAACACGTATTGCCGCACCGTCTCCGTGCGGCCACGGGAGGCGCTCTCACGCGCATGGTCGTTCACACGGCGTCGGTATCGGCGTAATCGCTTCGCGATGTGTTCGGCCGCGTCATCGAATGCCGCATGAGCGTCTGCCGCTTCGCCCTCGCCGCGCAAAGTCAGCCCTCGTCCGGCGTGAACGTTGATGTCGCAAGTGAAAAAGCTGCGGGCACGACTGAACGTCACGTGCGCCTCGAGTGCGTGATCGAAATATTTTCCAGCGATATTGTCGAGCTGGTTCGCGACATGAACGCGCAGGGCATCCGAGAGGTCGACCTGCTTACCGGAAACCGTGATCTGCATAGAGAGATCCTTTTGCTAGAGCCAGTACGGTCATTCTAGACCCGCCTTGATGAAGCGGGCGTTTACGCTTGCTCAGAGAAGGCTCGGTATTAGACAAAAGCATTACACCGCTCCGGATCGATGTGCGTCAACCTCCCGCCAGCAGGTTTTTTTCCCGCTTGCGCTGCGCCGAGCCGGGGATGCGCATGGCCTCGCGGTATTTTGCGACAGTCCGTCTCGCGATATCCACCCCTTCCTTCTGCAATAGTTGCGCCAGCGCATCGTCAGACAGCACCCGGCCGGACGGTTCAGCCTCGATCAGCGCCGCAATACGGTGCCGCACGGATTCGGCGCTGTGGCTCTCGCCATTCGCGCCCGCGAGCGCCGTTGTGAAAAAGAATTTCATCTCGAAAATTCCGCGCGGCGTCGCAATGACCTTGTTCGACGTCACCCGGCTGACGGTGCTTTCATGAATTTCGAGCGCGGCCGCCACCTCCCGGAGCGTGAGCGGCCGAAGAAATCCGATGCCCAACCGAAAGAATGCCTCCTGGTGTACGACAATCTCGTCCGCAACTCGCAGGATGGTCTCGGCCCGTGACTCAAGGGCACGAACCAGCCAGTTCGCGCTTTGCACCCGCTCCGAGAGAAACTGCTTTGTCTCGCGTGAGGCCCGCGCTGCGATCTGGGCGTGGAAGCCTCGCCGGATCAGCACCCGCGGCATCGTTTCGGGATTGAGCTCCAGCACGTATTGGCCATCTGGCCCGAGGCGCATCAGCACATCGGGGATCACCGGTGTAATCACCGCAGCATCGCTCGTCGCCCCAGGCTTGGGGTTTAGCTGCCGTATCTCGGCGATCATGTCGCGGAGATCTTCCGCATCGACGCCGCACACCTCCATGAGCGCGCGGTGGTCGCGCCGGGCCAGCAGATCGAGATTGGCAAGGAGGATGGACATTGCCGGGTCGAGCCGGTTCCGCTCCTCCAGCTGAACGGCCAAGCATTCCGCCAGATCCACGGCAAAAGTGCCGGTGGGTTCGAACCGGAGCATGATCTGCCTGACGGATTCCAGAATATCCGTCGCGACGCCCAGCATTTCGGCAATGCGTTCAGGCGGTTCCGCCAACCGCCCTGCCGGATCCAGCGCCATGATCAGCGCAAGCGCGATCTGCCGGCGGATTGGATCGGAAAACGCAAGCCGTGCCTGCTGTTCGAGGCTTTCCTGCAATCCCGGCGGCCGATCGGCAATCTGCCCGATCCAGTCATTGTCATCGGCAAGACCACCACCGGAGGCTTCGCCACTGCCGCCAGGATCGTAGACATTGGAGAAGTCGGCATCGAGCGGCAGATGCATACCGGAAGGATCGGGATCGACGACTTTCTCGACATTGTCCGTCCGGGCAAGCACTGTGTCGATCGATGGCGGCTCACCGCCGGCTTGAGCGACTGTCCCGGAAATCTCGGGATCCGCACGTTCGAGGAGCGGGTTCCGGAGCAGTTCTTCCTCGATGAATTGGCTGACCTCGGTGTTGTTGAACTGCAGCAGTTGTATGGCCTGCCGTAGCTGGGGTGTCATCACCAGCGACTGCGTATGCCTCAGATCGAGACGGGGTCCTATCGCCATGCATGGATCATACCAAGACTCCGCTTAAAGCGGAATACTGGACCAGCGCTCGCTACAATATTTAAATTTCTTGCGGCTTTGAACCTCAATTGCGGGTATGAGCCCGTCTGATCGAGTCTGGTTCGAAGGGCTGGTTCAGGTTCGGGCACCTGCAAGGTGGGCGACCGAGGTATCGATATCGCTAATGTCCGCGCTTGTGGTGGAAATTGTCTGACTGCCGTGCGTTGGATTGGCGCCGGAGGTCGGCGTAGCCGGCCGGAGGGGCCGATCCAACGCATGAGCCTGGGTTTAGGTGGCCATCGGATCGAGCGGCTACGGTGGAGTTGCGAAGCTTCACGCGAACCCGAGAGGACCCGATGACCGAAGACAGACTACCCTTGGCTGAATTGCTGGCGAAAGCCGGCGATGGAGATTTCCTGCGCAGTGTGGCGGAGGCCGTAGTGCAACTGCTTATGGAAGCCGACGTGGAAGGCCCGATCGGCGCCGGGCGCCATGAGCGCACTGGTGAGCGGACGACCTACCGCAACGGTTACCGCGATCGCTCGCTCGACACCCGGCTCGGCAATCTACAACTGCGCATTCCCAAGCTGCGGCAGGGCTCTTACTTCCCGCCTTTCCTCGAGCCCAGGAAGACGTCCGAGAAGGCCCTGGTCGCGGTGATCCAGGAAGCCTGGGTTGGCGGCGTCTCCACCCGACGCGTCGACGACCTGGTGCAGGCCATGGGGCTGAGTGGCATTGGCAAGAGCACGGTGAGCAAGCTGTGCAAGGATATCGACGAGCGGGTGAACGCCTTCCTCGAGCGCCCGCTGACCGGTGACTGGCCGTATCTTTGGCTCGACGCCACCTACCTCAAGCAGCGCGAGGGAGGGCGCATCGTCTCGGTGGCTGCGATAATCGCCGTGGCCGCTAATACCGAAGGCAAGCGCGAGATCGTCGGGCTGCACATCGGCCCCAGCGAGGCCGAGACCTTCTGGGCTGCCTTCCTCAAGAGCCTGGTGCGCCGCGGTCTGCGTCAGGTAAAGCTGGTCATCTCCGACGCGCACGAGGGCCTCAAGTCCGCAATCCGCCGCGTCATGGGCGCGTCCTGGCAACGATGCCGCGTTCACTGGATGCGCAATGCCCTGGCCTATGTCGGCAAGGGCCAGCAGAGCATGGTCTCGGCGGCGCTCCGCCAAGCCTTCATTCAGCCTGACCGGGCTGGCGCTAGCCAGACGCTGCGCCACACCGCCGACCAGCTCCGCGCCAAATGGCCCAAGCTCGCCGCTTTTATCGATGATAGCGAGGTCGATGTCCTCGCCCACATGGACTTCCCCGTGCAACACAGGGTCAAGATCCACTCTACCAACCCGATCGAACGCCTGAACAAGGAGGTCAAGCGGCGCGCTGATGTCGTCGGCATCTTTCCAAACGAAGCCGCCATCATCAGGCTCGTGGGCGCCGTGCTCCTCGAGCAGAACGACGAGTGGCAAACACAAAATCGCTACATGCAGACCGAGCCAATGGCCGAACTTACACCGCACGCAATCGAGGTATTTCCACCCCAGATCGCCACCGCAGCCGAATGATCCACGGTCACCTTAACCCATCTATAATTTCCACCACATCGACGGACGTGACCCTCCCGAACTGGTTGAGCGTTTCGTTGAGAGCTATGTCTCCGAGGTGAATGCAGCGAACCGCGAACAAGCTGCACGACGGGCGCGTCTGGGAGCTGAACAGGCCAAGGTCGCCCGGCAAATCAAGACGATCTTGGATACGATCAAGGAGATTGGCGGGAGCCGAAGCCTCGTTGAAGATCTGCGCAAGCTTGAAGCGAAGCAGGACGAGATCGTGGCGGAACAGCAGCGCGAAGCGTCGCCTGAGCCAATGCCCGACCTGAACACAAATCTGCCCCGAATCTATCGTCGTCGGGTTGAACTGCTGGAACAGGCTTTGGCCGACCCTGACACAATGGCGGCAGCGGCGGAAGCGCTGCGTGCGCTGATCGATGCGATCACGCTGTATCCGGAGGAAGGGCGCGGCAAGTACCGCCTGGAACTGCGCGGCGACCTTGCGGCGTTCATGCATCTTGCGGACTGCCCGGCTGAGGCTTCGGTTGAACAGCAAAAAGCCCGCGGCATTTCTGCTACGGGCTTTAGTAGTTCTAGTATTATGGTTCCGTTGGTTGCGGGGACAGGATTTGAACCTGTGACCTTCAGGTTATGAGCCTGACGAGCTACCGGGCTGCTCCACCCCGCGGGTGATGATTTATTTTACGATAGATTGGAGGACCTGGCGGCGACCTACTCTCCCGTGCCTTAGGACACAGTACCATGGGCGCTGGGGGTTTTCACGGCCGAGTTCGGGATGGGATCGGGTGCAGGCTCCCCGCAATGGCCACCAGGTCGTCCAATCTATCGTAGACTATGGACTGGTGTGAATTTGGTGTGTTGTGTGAGTTGTGTTGGTGTTTGTGCATGGTGGGGGTGGTTGAGATATTCAAGTTCTATCGGGTGATTAGTACCGGTTAGCTGAGCGCGTTACCGCGCTTATACACCCGGCCTATCAACGTGATGGTCTCTCACGACCCTCAGGGAGACCTAGTTTTGAGGTGGGTTTCCCGCTTAGATGCTTTCAGCGGTTATCCCGTCCATACTTAGCTACTCGGCTGTGCCACTGGCGTGACAACCGATGCACCAGAGGTATGTTCATCCCGGTCCTCTCGTACTAGGGACAAATCCTCTCAAGTCTCCAACACCCACGGCAGATAGGGACCGAACTGTCTCACGACGTTCTAAACCCAGCTCACGTACCACTTTAATCGGCGAACAGCCGAACCCTTGGGACCTGCTCCAGCCCCAGGATGTGATGAGCCGACATCGAGGTGCCAAACCTCCCCGTCGATGTGGACTCTTGGGGGAGATCAGCCTGTTATCCCTAGAGTACCTTTTATCCGTTGAGCGATGGCCCTTCCACGTGGAACCACCGGATCACTATGGCCGACTTTCGTCTCTGCTCGAGCTGTCGCTCTCGCAGTCAGGCGGGCTTATGCCATTGCACTCAACAGCCGATGTCCGACCGGCTTGAGCCCACCATCGCGCGCCTCCGTTACTCTTTAGGAGGCGACCGCCCCAGTCAAACTGCCCACCATGCAGGGTCCCGGACCGGGATAACCGGCCACGGTTAGACATCAAAAGCGCGCAGGGCGGTATTTCAAGGTTGGCTCCACACAAGCTAGCGCCCATGCTTCAATGCCTCCCGCCTATCCTACACAGCACTCTTCTGATGCCACTGCAAAGCTGCAGTAAAGGTTCATAGGGTCTTTCCGTCTGACCGCGGGTACCCCGCATCTTCACGGGGAATTCAATTTCGCTGAGCCGATGCTGGAGACAGTGGGGAAGTCGTTACGCCATTCGTGCAGGTCGGAACTTACCCGACAAGGAATTTCGCTACCTTAGGACCGTTATAGTTACGGCCGCCGTTTACCGGGGCTTCAATTCAAGGCTTGCACCTCTCCTCTTAACCTTCCGGCACCGGGCAGGCGTCAGACCCTATACGTCGTCTCTCGACTTCGCAGAGCCCTGTGTTTTTACTAAACAGTCGCTACCCCCTCTTTTGTGCCACCCGCACATGGTTGCCCACATACGGGTCTCGCTTATCCCGAAGTTACGCGAGTAATTTGCCTAGTTCCTTCAACATCGTTCTCTCAAGCGCCTTGGTATACTCTACCAGTCCACCTGTGTCGGTTTAGGGTACGGTCTATACGCTGGAGCTATTTCCCGGAATGCTCAAAAAGCCCGCCCAATCCGATAAGGACAGACAACATCTCGCATTCGTCACTTCCAGCAGGCGGAGGAATATTCACCCCCTTCCCATCGACTACGGCTTTCGCCCTCGCCTTAGGGGCCGGCTCACCCTGCGCGGATTAACCTTGCGCAGGAACCCTTGGACTTTCGGCGACAGAGTTTCTCACTCTGTTTGTCGCTACTCATGTCAGCATTCGCACTTCCGATACCTCCAGGAGGGGTCACCCCATCTCCCTTCACAGGCCTACGGAACGCTCCGCTACCGCGCATGTTTCCATGCACCCACAGCTTCGGTATGTGGCTTTAGCCCCGTTACATTTTCGGCGCAGGATTTCTATTAGACCAGTGAGCTATTACGCTTTCTTTAAAGGATGGCTGCTTCTAAGCCAACCTCCTGGTTGTTATGGAATTCCCACATCCTTTCCCACTTAGCCACAATTTGGGGACCTTAGCTGGTGGTCTGGGCTGTTTCCCTCTCGACGATGGACCTTAGCACCCACCGTCTGTCTGCCGCGCAAGACACTTCGGTATTCGGAGTTTGGTTAGGTTTGGTAAGGCTTTGGGCCCCCCTAGCCCATCCAGTGCTCTACCCCCGAAGGCATACACACGACGATCTACCTCAATAGATTTCGCGGAGAACCAGCTATCTCCGAGTTTGATTGGCCTTTCACCCCTAGCCACAGCTCATCCCCGACTTTTTCAACAGGCGTGGGTTCGGCCCTCCAGTGCGTGTTACCGCACCTTCAGCCTGGCCATGGCTAGATCACTCGGTTTCGGGTCTTCTGCCTGCAACTATGCGCCCTATTCAGACTCGCTTTCGCTACGCCTACGCCTACCGGCTTAAGCTTGCTGCAAACAGAAACTCGCTGACCCATTATACAAAAGGTACGCCGTCACCGCAGATGCGGCTCCGACTGCTTGTAGGCATCCGGTTTCAGGTCTCTTTCACTCCCCTCGTCGGGGTGCTTTTCACCTTTCCCTCACGGTACTTGTGCACTATCGGTCACCAGAGAGTATTTAGGCTTGGAGGGTGGTCCCCCCATCTTCAGACAGGATTTCACGTGTCCCGCCTTACTCAAGGCCTTGCCATATCGCTTCGCATACGGGGCTATCACCCGCTATGGCCGGAGTTTCCAATCCGTTCTGCTACTCAATGACAAGGCACTGGCCTGATCCGCTTTCGCTCGCCACTACTAACGGAATCTCGGTTGATGTCTTTTCCTCCGGGTACTTAGATGTTTCAGTTCCCCGGGTTTGCCTCTACATCCTATGTATTCAGATGCAGATACCCTTGCGGGTGGGTTTCCCCATTCGGATGTCCACGGATCAACGCCTGCTCGCGGCTCCCCGTGGCTTTTCGCAGCGTGCCACGTCCTTCATCGCCTTCTGGTGCCAAGGCATCCACTGAATGCCCTTCATTCACTTGAAGTCTCAACGCACCGCCACACTCCCAAGGAGAAGCATGACGGCCCACCATGCACAAACACCATCACAGTATCTGTACATAGCACTCACACGCTCTGAACACTCAACCGCATCATTCTTCGGCAATGGCATAAGCCATGTCCGGGTCAGACACCCAGAATGATCCGACCGGATTTTTGCACCCCCAAACCACCAGGCAACAGACATCTCTCGATCCCCATCACAGGCAGTTCAGGACAAAAATACACGCGTCCAGAACGCACCAAATCCTATTCACCAATCAAAGAACAACAACCCGTGCCGCAGAACGACACAGATCGATCAACAACGGCGTTCATCAGAACACCGTATCTCAAGGCCTCCACATCAGTCTTCAATCCAGCCAGACCAGCATCGCGGCCAATGCACAATGGCAGGCCACAAACACAGTCTCGAATGGAGGTGAACGGGTTCGAACCGATGACCCCCTGCTTGCAAAGCAGGTGCTCTCCCAGCTGAGCTACACCCCCGTAACACATAGACCCCGGCGCCATATGACACTCTGGAGTTCGTGCGCGATGCGGAGATCCAATTGACGCGCTTGTCGCACACCGTTCCATCCGCGCTCTCGCACGAATAAAACGCAATCAATGGGCCAGGGAGGACTTGAACCTCCGACCCCACGCTTATCAAGCGTGTGCTCTAACCAACTGA
>NZ_CAJHNI010000005.1:1450000-2387500 GCF_905116885.1 Acidiphilium sp. C61
AAGCGTGATGGGCCGGCCGCCCATGATCGCCTCGGCGAACCCGAAATAGGCCATGTCCGGGCGCCCCCACGGTCCGTAAACCGTAAAGAACCGTAGTCCGGTCTGGCGCAGGCCATAGAGATGGGCATAGGCGGCGCTCATCATTTCGTCGGCCCGCTTGGTTGCCGCATAGAGCGATTGCGGGCGGTCCGCCCTCGCCGTCTCGGCGTAGGGCAGCGGAGTTCCGGCGCCATAGACCGACGAAGAGCTCGCGTAGACGAGATGCCGCAGGCCAGGGCTGTGCCGGGCAAGTTCGAGCACCGACAGATGCCCCGTCATGTTTGCCACGGCATAGGCGAACGGATTGTCGATCGAGTAGCGAACCCCCGCCTGTGCCGCAAGGTGGACGATCACGTCCCACCACTCCCCGGCCGCCCGCAATGCGGCGTGATCCGCGATATCCGCCCGGTGAAACCGGAACCTCTCATGCGCGGCGAGCCGCGCCAGACGGGCGTGTTTCAGCCGGATGTCGTAATACGGGTTGACATCATCCACCCCAACCACCTGCGCACCGCGCGCGAGCAGGGCCTCGGCGACATGATAACCGATGAACCCGGCCGCGCCGGTGAGAAGGATCTTCACCCGTGGCGCTCCGTCAGCCGGTCTTCCAGCAATTCGAGGATGATGTGACCGAGGGTAATGTGACACTCCTGGATCCGCGCGGTGGTGCTATCCGGCACGACGAGCGCGTGGTCGCAGAGCGCCAGTGCCTGCCCGCCATCGCCCCCGAGCAGCCCGATCGTGACAATCCCCATGCCGCGCGCCACTTCCAGCGCCCGAAGCACAGAGGGCGACCGCCCGGATGTGGTGATCCCGAACAGCACATCGCCGGTGCGACCGAGGCCGGAAAGCGGCCGCGCGAACACCTCGTCGAACCCGAAATCGTTTCCTGCTGCGGTGAGCGCGGCAGGATCGAGCGTCAGCGCCAGGGCCGGCCAGGACTCGCGGGCGACGCTGCCCCGCAAGCGGATCAGCAGTTCCGTCGCGAGATGCTGGGAATCCGCCGCCGACCCGCCATTGCCGCAGAACATCAGCTTGTTGCCGGCACGAATTGCAGCCTCACAAACCCCGACGACATCGATAACCGGCTGGGGTGACGCCGCCAGCGCCAGCTTCAGCTCCGCGCCGCGCCGCAGCAATGCGGCGATATGCGATGCCTCGTCGTGCTTACTGGGCAACCCAGCCCCCGTCGATGGACAGCGCTGCGCCGGTGATCGTCGATGCGCCATCGGAGCAGAGGAACACGACGAATGCGCCGATCTTCGCCGGGGTGGTGAATTCCAGCATCGGCTGCTTCTCGGCCAGCAGGGTTTTGGACTCGTCCTGCACGGTGGTGTGGTTCGAAGCGGCGCGGGCCTCGATCTGCGCCTCGACCAGCGGCGTCAGCACCCAGCCCGGACAGATGGCGTTCACGGTGATCCCGTCATTCGCGCACTCGATCGCGACCGTCTTGGTGGCGCCGACGACGCCGTGCTTCGCGGCGACATAGGCAATCTTCTGCCCGCTTGCCACCAGCCCGTGCGCGGAGGCGATGTTCACGATGCGCCCCCAGCCCCGGCGGCGCATCGGCGGCACGGCGGCTTTCATCCCGTGGAACACGGCGGAGAGATTGAGCGCGATCACCGCGTCCCATTTCTCGTCGGGGAAATCCTCCACCGGTGCGACGTGCTGGATCCCGGCATTGTTCACCAGAATGTCGATCGAACCAAGATCAGCCTCGGTCCGCTCGACCAGCCGGCGGATCTCCGCAGCCTTTGTCAGGTCGGCACCATCGAATGCCACCCGCACGCCGAACTCGTCGGCGAGGGCGGCACGCAGCGCCTCGATCTTCACCGTATCGCCAAACCCGTTGAGCATGATATCGGCACCCTGCGCCGCCAGCGCGCGGGCAATCCCGAGACCGATGCCGCTGGTCGAACCGGTTACCAGCGCAACCTTGCCCCTGAGACTCACGGTCACCCCCTATTTTCAGTGCGATATCGTTCTGCGCCATGGCAGGCGACGCATCAAGAGGACGTCGGAGCAGGGCCCCGATCACGGCAAAGCCAGCGGCCGAGGCCGCTGGCTTCCCGATTCGGTCGCGAGAGCATCCTTATCCGATCGGATGACTCCATCTGATCGGATGGTGCGCCAGGATCAGGGCATCAGCACCCGGTCGATCACCTGGATGACACCGTTCGACTGGTTCACGTCATAGGTCTCGATCTGGGCGACGTTACCCTTCTCGTCGACAACCTCGATATTGTGCGGCCCGTTCATCCGCAGCGTCAGGTCGTGCCCCTTGTCGAGGGTCGGCAGCTTGACCATTCCGCCATGCCCCTGGATATCGGCGCGCAGCGTCGCGAAGGTGAAATCGCCGGGCACGACGTGATAGAGCAGGATCGAGGTGAGCATCGCCTTGTTTTTCGGCTCGAGAAGGGTCGGCACCGTTCCCTTGGGCAGCATGTCGAACGCCTCGTTGGTCGGCGCGAACACGGTGAACGGCCCCTTGCCCTCCAGCGCCTTGACCAGACCGGCGGCCTTCACCGCGGCCACCAGGGTCGTGTTGTCCTTGGAATTCACCGCGTTCTGCACGATGTTCCGGCTCGGATACATCGGCGCGCCCCCGACCATCACGGAATGGTCCATCATGGCGGCCATGGCGGTTCCGCAGGCGGCGACGGCAAGAGCGGCGCCGAGGGCGATATGGCTGAGTTTCATGGTCCGTAGTCTCCTCTGCTCGGTCGCCGGCGGCGACCTCATGCCCCAACTACGCGGCAGAGCGGGAAACGGATGACCCCGTAGGGTTTTCTCATGATCACGAGACCGTGATATCAGGCGGCGACATACCGCGCGGTGCCTCCAGCGCCGCCTTGCGCCGCGACCATCAGCCGATCGGAATGTGCTTTTTCTTGTTGATAATTTGAGCATCTTAATCCGATCAGATGGAGCCATCTGATCGGATGATGCTCTAGCTGCGATAGCTGCCGTTGATGTCGATATAGCCGTGAGTCAGATCGCAGGTCCAAACCCGCGCGCGGCCGCGCCCCATGCCGAGATCGACATCGATGCGGATCTCCGCGCCGCGCATGTGCGCGACGACCGGCGCCTCGTCATATCCCTCGACAACCCTGCCCTCGCGCGCCATCCACACGCCGCCGACGGCCACGGCCAGCCGGTCCCGCTCGGCCGGCTCGCCGGCCTTGCCCACCGCCATGACGATCCGCCCCCAATTCGCGTCCTCGCCGGCGATCGCGGTCTTGACCAGCGGCGAATTCGCGATGGCAAGCCCGACCCGCCGTGCCGACAGGGCGGAAACCGCGCCGGCGACATTGATCTCGATCAGCTTCCGCGCGCCCTCGCCGTCGCGCACCACCATCAGGGCGAGGTCGTGCAGAACCTCATTCAGCGCCTGGCGGAAGGCTGCAAGACCCCGCGCGTCGCTCAGCGGCGCATTGCCGGCGGCGCCGGTTGCGAACAGCAGCACCGTGTCGGAGGTCGAGGTATCCGAATCCACGGTGATCGAATTGAAGCTGGGCCCGACGCCGCGGCCGAGCATCGCCTGCAGCGTCGCCGCCGGCAGGGCGGCGTCGGTGACGATGAAGGCCAGCATCGTCGCCATGTCGGGCGCGATCATGCCGCTGCCCTTGGCGATGCCGGAAATCCGCACCTCAACACCGCCGAGACGCGCCTTCCGCGTTGCTGCCTTCGGAAACGTATCGGTGGTCATGATCGCGCGGGCCGATTCCGCCCAGCGATCCGGCGCAAGACCGGCCGCGAGCGCATCCATGACCGCAACGATCCGCTCGGCCGGCATCGGCTCGCCGATCACCCCGGTCGAGGCCAGGAATACCTCCTCGGCTGGGCAACCGAGCGCGCGCGCCGCCGATTCGGCACTCAGCCGCGCCGCCGCCGCCCCGGCCGCCCCGTTGAACACGTTGGCATTGCCGGCATTGACCACGAGGCCGCGCGCCATCCCACCGGGCAGGATCTCGCGACACCAGCTCACCGGCGCGCCGGGACACTTGTTGCGGGTAAACACACCCGCAACGGTCGTGCCGGGGTCGAAGGAGGCGAGCAGGACATCGTCCCGCCCGCGATAGCGGATGCCGGCGGCGGCAGTGGCAAACCGCACCCCGGCCACTGCCGGAAGGTCCGGCAGGCTCACCGCCAGCGGCGATACCGGCAGATCCTTCGCCACGGCGTCGCGCTCAGTTCTTCGCGGGCGCGGCGCCGCCGTCCTGCGCCGGGGTGCCGTCGGGGTTGAAGAGCTTGATGTTCAGCCCCTTGCGCGCGTCCTGCAGCACCTTGGTCACCGCCGCGTTGGTGATCCGCTGCCGGATCTGGTCCTTCACGTCGTCAAGCGCGGGTACCGGCTTTTCCCGCTGCCCCTCGCTCTCGATCACATGCCAGCCGAACTGCGACTGCACCGGCGTCTTGGTATAGGTACCGGGCTTGAGCGCGAAGGCGGCATCGGCGAAGGGCTTGACCATTTCCTGCTTGGTGAACCAGCCAAGCTCGCCGCCATTCTTGGCACCGGGATCGATGCTGTATTTCTTGGCGAGATCGGCGAACTTCGCCCCCTTGCCCAGTTCGGCGATCACCTTTTCCGCCTCAGCCTGGGTCTTGACGAGGATCTGCCGTGCCTTGACCTCCTCGGGCTGCTTCGCCTTGACGTAATGGGCCTCGTAATAGGCCTTCACCGCGGCGTCGGTCAGTTTCGGCTCGACCAGCGTGCGCAGATAGCCGCGCTCCAGCGCCTGGTCCGCCGCCGCCTTCATCTCCGCCGCCACTTTCGGATCCTTCGCCGTCCCGGCCTTGCGGGCCCGGATCAGCAGGGCGCGCTCATCGACCAGCCGGTTGAGCAGGACCGGGAAAAGCTCCTGCGGCGGCGCGTTCTGCAGTTGCGGCGGCAGGCTCTGCGCCGCCTTGGCGACGTCGGAGAGGTGGATATCGTGGCCGTTGACGATCGCGACGACCGTATCCTTCTGCGTCTTGGCGGCAGGCTTGGCCGCGGCGGGCGCGGCCGCGCCGCTGCCCGTGGCGGCGAAAGCCGGGCCGCAAAGCCCGAGCGCCATCACCGCCGTGAGAGCGAAGCCGGCCGAAAACCCTGAAAGAGAACGCTTCATGCTGCTGGTCCCTGATGCAAAACGGCCGCACCATGGCCGAAGCGTCCGGCGCCTGCAAGCGGGCCGGGCCGGGCGGCGCGCAAAATTCCCGATATTGCAACGCGCTTTGGCGCGCGTACTACACCGCGCTTGGCGCGCGTGATTTGACCAGACCGGCGCGCACTCTTATGTCAATGATCCGATCGCAGTCGGGCGCCCGCGCGGATGCGCGCCGCCGGGCTGCCACGCAACCCAGACCAGTCGGGACGGACAGGTTCAGACTCGCGGATAGACCGGAAGCTCGCGTCATCATGTTCTCAAGCATCGCCCGCGCCATCATCGGCACCAGCAACGACCGTGCGCTGAAGGCCTATCGCCGGCGCGTCGCCGAAATCAACGCCCACGAACCCGCCCTCGAAGCCCTCGATGACGCGGCGCTGCAGGGCAAGACGGCGGAATTCCGCTCCCGCCTCGCGGGCGGCGAGCCGCTCGACCGCCTGCTCCCCGAGGCTTTCGCGGTCTGCCGCGAGGCATCGAAGCGCGTGCTCGGCATGCGCCATTTCGATGTCCAGATGATCGGCGGCATGGTGCTGCATGACGGCAAGATCGCCGAAATGAAGACCGGCGAGGGCAAGACGCTGGTGGGCACGCTGCCAGTCTATCTCAACGCCCTCACCGGCAAGGGCGTGCATGTCGTCACCGTCAACGACTATCTCGCCCGGCGCGACGCCGGCTGGATGGGCCGGCTCTACAATTTCCTCGGCCTGTCCGTCGGCGTGATCGTGCCGGGGCTGGAGGACGATGCGCGGCGCGAGGCCTACGCGGCCGACATCACCTACGGGACCAACAACGAGTTCGGCTTCGACTATCTGCGCGACAACATGAAATACGCGCTTGCCGACATGGTCCAGCGCGATTTCAACTACGCGATCGTCGACGAGGTCGACTCGATCCTGATCGACGAGGCCCGCACCCCGCTGATCATCTCCGGCCCTTCCGACGAGCCGACCGAACTCTACAACGAGGTCGACGGCATCGTGAAACGCCTGGTGGAAGACCCGGCGACCTATGACAAGGACGAGAAATTCAAGACGGTGAACCTCACCGAGCTGGGTTCCGAGCGGGTGGAGCAGATGCTCGCCGAGGCCGGGCTGCTCACCGAGGGCAATCTCTACGACGTGTTCAACATCTCGCTGGTGCATCACACCAACCAGTCGCTGCGCGCCCACACACTGTTCACCCGCGACGTCGATTACATCGTCAAGGACGGCCAGGTCATCATTATCGACGAGTTCACCGGCCGCATGATGGAAGGAAGGCGCTATTCCGACGGGCTGCACCAGGCGCTGGAAGCGAAGGAACACGTCACCGTCGAGCGCGAGAACCAGACCCTGGCCTCGATCACCTTCCAGAACTATTTCCGCCTCTATCCGAAGCTGTCCGGCATGACCGGCACCGCCATGACCGAGGCCGACGAGTTCGACGAGATCTACAAGCTCGCGGTCGTCGAGATCCCGACCAACGTGCCGGTCGCCCGCAAGGACAGCGACGACGAGGTCTACCGCTCGGCCGACGAGAAATACGAGGCCGTCGCAGCACTGATCGAGGAATGCCGCCAGCGCCAGCAGCCGGTGCTGGTGGGCACCACCTCGATCGAGAAATCCGAGATCATCTCCGGCCTGCTCAACAGCCGGAAAATCCCCCATGCCGTGCTCAATGCCCGGTTCCATGAGCAGGAAGCGGCGATCGTCGCCGATGCCGGCGCGCCGGGAGCGGTCACGATCGCGACCAACATGGCCGGCCGCGGCACCGACATCAAGCTCGGCGGCAATCTCGAAATGCGCCTGAAGACCGAGCTCGAGACGCTGCCCGAAGCCGACCGCCCCGCGCGCGAGGCCGCGATCCGCGCCGAGATCGAGGCCGCGCACGACATCGTTCATGCCGCAGGCGGCCTGTTCGTGATCGGCACCGAGCGGCATGAGAGCCGCCGGGTCGACAACCAGCTGCGCGGCCGCTCCGGCCGCCAGGGCGACCCCGGCGCCTCGCGCTTCTTCCTCTCGCTCGAAGACGACCTGATGCGGATCTTCGGCTCCGACCGGATGGGCCCGATGCTGGAGAAGCTCGGCCTGAAGGAAGGCGAGGCGATCATCCATCCCTGGATCAACAAGGCGTTGGAAAAGGCCCAGAAAAAGGTCGAGGCGCGGAACTTCGACACCCGCAAGAATCTGCTCAAATACGACGACGTGATGAACAACCAGCGCAAGGAGGTCTATGCCCAGCGCCGCGAGTTCATGCGCGCCGAAAGCGTCGCCGATGTGATCGGCGAGATGCGCGCCGACACGATCGCGCAGATGGTCGAGCGCCGCATCCCCGAGAAGGCCTATGCCGAGCAGTGGGAAAGTGCCGAACTCGCCGAGGATGTGCAGCGCGTGTTCGGGCTCGACCTGCCGGTCGCCGACTGGGCGGCCGAAGAAGGGATCGACGAGAGCCATCTGCGCGAGCGCATCAGCGACGCCATCGAGGCGCACATGGCCGCCAAGGCCGCGAATTTCGGCCCCGACTTCATGCGCTTCCTCGAGAAATCGATCCTGCTGCAAACGCTCGATCATCTCTGGAAGGAGCATCTCCTCGCCCTCGACCATCTCCGCCAGGGCATCGGCCTGCGCGCCTACGGCCAGCGCGACCCGCTCAACGAATACAAGGCCGAGGCCTTCGCCCTGTTCACCGCGATGCTCGAGGATCTGAAGGAACAGGTCTCCTCCGTGCTTGCCCATGTCGAACTCGGGACCGACCCGGCAACCGCGGCTGCCCCCGCCTTCGATCCGGCGTCGATGCTCACCAGCCATCCGGCGAGCCAGCCTTATGACGGCGTCGCCCTCGCCGAGCCGCAGCCCGCCCTGGCGCCGGAAATGGCGGTCAGCACCTATCGCGCCGAATCGGTCGATCCCGACCGGCCGGAAACCTGGGCCGCGACGCCGCGCAACGCGGCCTGCCCCTGCGGTTCGGGCAAGAAATACAAATACTGCCACGGCAAGGTAAGCTGAGGCCATGCGCGGCGGGCTTGCTCTCGCCGCCTGTGCTCTCGCGCTGATCGCCTCCGGCGCCGGCAGCGCCCACGCCGCCACGCAGCGCCCGACCGTGTTCGTCGCCCCGTTCGACCTGTTCGACACCGCGGCCGACCAGCGCCCCGCCATCGTCGCCGACCAGCATCACTGGCTCCGCCACGCCGCTGCGCGCATCCGGGCGGATCTCGATCGCGCGGGCCGGGCGAAAGCCGTCGGCACCGGCGAAACCCTCGCCCGCATGAAGCGGATCGACGCCGACTACGACCATCCCTCGACCTGCACCTCCTGCCTCGTTTCCGCCGCCAGGCAGGCCGGAGCCGGCTTCCTGTTCGTCGGCACGCTGCACTGGGTCAGCGATCTGATCGTCTACATGAAGGCCTATCTGCTGGATGTGCGGTCAGGCCGGGAGCTGATGGCCAGAACCTTCGAGGTCAAATCGGACGACCAACTGATGCTCGACCGCGCGGCTGACCGCATGGCGGCAGCCCTCGAAACCCGTCTCAAACACTGATCGCCCCGCCAGGCAATCCGTCAGGACGATGCCTCGCCATCGCGGCACAGCCGATCGGTCAGCGCGACAAGCTCTGCGCGCAGGGCCTCGAATTGCCCGGCATCGAGACCGGTGCGGCAACGCACGGTGTTCTGGATCGCCGCAAGCCGTGGCGCGACGGCCTCGGCCTTCGGGGTCAGCCGCACGATGACGACGCGTTCGTCGTCCCGGCTGCGCTCGCGGGAGACGAAACCGGCCTCGGCAAGGCGCTTGAGCAGCGGCGTCACGGTGGCCGCATCGAGCTTCAGCGCCTCGGCAACGCCGTTCACCGTCGATTCATGCCGCTCGAAGAGCACCAGCAGCACGATATATTGCGGATAGGTCAGGCCCAGCTCGACCAGCAACGGCCGATACACCCGGGTGATCGCGTGCGTGGCGGCATAGAGCGCGAAGCAGAGCTGCTCATCGAGGCGCAAATTGCCAAACTCGTCGCGCGCTGCGGTCATGCTCTCTTGTTCCGATATACCGCCATCCGCCGTCAAGGCCGGAGATGGCCGCGCGGCGAGGTGACAAGAAAAGCCGGCTGCCACAAACGCCAACCGCCCCGGACGGAACCGGGGCGGCGCGCAATGTGGAAAAGGCGGATCAGCGCTTCGAGAACTGGAAGCTCCGGCGGGCCTTCGCCTTGCCGTATTTCTTGCGCTCGACGGTGCGCGGGTCGCGGGTGAGGAACCCGGCGGCCTTGAGAATGCCGCGCAGATCCGGCTCGTAATAGGTGAGCGCGCGGGAGATGCCGTGCCGCACGGCGCCGGCCTGGCCCGAAAGCCCGCCGCCGGTGACGGTCGCCATCACGTCGAACTGGTTGTAGCGGTCAGCGACGAGGAAGGGCTGGGTAATCAGCATCCGCAGCACCGGGCGCGCGAAATACTGCGCCGCCTTGCGGCCATTGATCACGATCTCGCCCTTGCCCGGCTTGATCCACACGCGGGCAACCGCATCCTTGCGGCGGCCGGTGGCGTAGGAACGGCCGAGCGCGTCGCGCTTGGGCTCGCGCTTCGGCGCATCGGCCTCGGCGGCAACCCCGGTTGTCGGGGTGATGATGGTCTTCAGATCGGCGAGCGTACCGGTTCCGGACATGTTCACGCCCTCGCGTTACGGTTGAGGTTCTTGCGGTTCAGCGCCGCGACGTCGAGCACCTTGGGCTGCTGGCCATGATGCGGGTGCGACGGACCGACATAGACATGCAGGTTCTTCATCTGCTGGCGCTGCAGCGGACCGCGGGTAATCATCCGCTCAACCGCCTTCTCGATGACGCTCTCCGGGTTCTTCCCGTCGAGGCGCTGGCGGATCGTCCGCCCCTTGATCCCGCCGGGGTAGCCGGTGTGGTAGTAGAAGGTGGAATCGTCCATCTTCTTGCCCGTCACCGTCACCTTGTCGGCGTTGACGACGATGATGTGGTCGCCGCAATCGACATGCGGGGTGAATTGCGGCTTGTGCTTGCCGCGCAGGCGGTTGGCGATCAGGGCGGCGAGCCGGCCGAGCACCAGCCCGTCGGCGTCGATCAGCACCCAATCCTTCTGCACGTCCGCCGGTTTCAGCGAAACGGTGGTCTTCATGACGGGAGTCCTCGTGACATCATCCTTGCGATGACGGGCCTATGCGCGAATTCCGCCGCGTCGTCAAGCAGATAGGCCTGCGGTAACCGGTTACCGTAACGCCGCCGCGGTCGCTTGGAGCGCCGCGCGCACCGGCGTCGGCGCCGAAAACCCGAGGGAATCCCGGGCCAGCGAGACATCGGCACGGAACGACCCGGCGAAGCTGCGCCACAATTCCCCGTGCCCGGCCATGCGCGTCGCAGCCCCCAGCCATGAGGGTGGCACCGGCAGCAGCACGAGCTTGCGGCCCAGCCCGCCGGCCAGCGCGCGGATCAGCGCCGGCGTCGAAACCGGCTCGGGATGCGCGCCGATCACGCAATCCGGCGGATCATCGGCCGCCACCGCCCGCGCGATCAGCGCCGCCAGATCATCAACCGCGATGAAGCTGCGGGCATTGGCGATGGCGCCGAAGGGCAACGGCATGCCGCGGCGGATCAGCCGGACCAGCCGCGGAATGTTGCCGGCGCAGCCCGGCCCGACCACCGCGCAGGGCCTGACGATCACCAGCCGGGTTGCGCTGCCGGCAACCGTCGCGCGCACCGCCGCCTCGCCCTCGAGCTTGCTCGCGGCATAGGCATCGTCGGGGCGGGGCGGGCTCGCCTCGCTGAACGTCCCGTCACGCTGCTTGCCGAATACTGCCGCCGAGGAGACGAGAACCAGCCGCCGCACCCCGCGCGCCACAGCCTCCTCGGCCACCCGCCGCGCCGCCGTCACGTTCGCCGCCGCCAGCGCCGCCGGATCGACCCCGTTGCGATGAGCGAGCCCGGCGGCATGCACCACGGCATCCACGCCGCGCAACGCCGCCGCGAGGGCGGGCGCCGGCGCGGCCAGATCGCCCGCATCCACCGCCCGCGCAGCGCCGGGCACCTCGCGCGCACGCCGCAGCGCAACGACGACCTCCGCCCCGGAGGCGGCGAGCCGCGCGGTCACCGCCCGGCCGACAAACCCCGCAGCGCCGCTGACCAGAACCGTCCGTCCGCTCACCCGAACCCTGCCAGCCAGGCCGCCATCAGCCGCGCTTCGGCGCCTTGGCCCGGAGTGCGGCGACCTCGCCCTGCAACCGCTCGACCTCGGCGCGCAACGCGTCGATCTCCTCGCCGCCCGCGGGCTCGTCGGCAGCCGGCGGCGCCGCCTCGCCGGGCGGCGCGAAGGGCGAGAACAGGCTCATCGCCCGCTCCATCATCGCCATGTTCTGGCGGCCGATCTCTTCCATGCCCGGCGGCATGAAATTGCCCATGGTCTGCTGCACCGCCGCGCGCATCTGCGATTGCTGGCGGCTGAACTGGCTCATCGCCTGTTCGAGGAAACGCGGCACCACGCCCTGCATGTTGTTGCCGTAAAGCCCGATGAGCTGGCGGAGAAAATTGGTCGGCAGCATGGCCTGCCCGACCTTGCTCTCTTCCTCGACGATGATCTGGGTCAGCACCGCGCGGGTGATGTCCTCGCCGGATTTCGCGTCGAACACCTCGAAGTCTCGCCCCTCGCGGACCATCTCCGACAGGGTCTCGAGCGTGATGTAGGTCGAGCTTTCTGTATTGTACAAGCGCCGGTTGGCGTATTTCTTGATGACGATCGGCTTGGTGCCGTCCGGCGTTTGAGCCATTGTCTTCGCCCTTTCCCCTCGTCGCAAAGCGTGGAACGCGGTCGCCGTTGGTTCGGCTGTTTGCACCGCACCACCATGACAGAGACGCCCCGCGAAAGCCAGCGCCGCCTCAGGCCAGGTCGAGCAGCACCCGCAGGCCGACCATGCCGAGCATCGCGGCGATGGCGTAGCGCAGCAGGCGCTCGGGCGCGCGCCTGACCAGCAGGCTGCCGATGGCAACGCCGGGCAGCGAGCCGGCGAGCAGGGCGCCGAGCATCGGCACGTCGATCCCGTGCAGCCAGAGCCGGCCGAATCCGGCCACCATCGTCAGCAGCACCGCATGCGCGATGTCCGAGCCGACCACTTCGGCCAGCGACAGTTCCGGATAAAGGTATATCAGCACCACCGTGCCGAGCGCGCCCGCCCCCACGGAGGACAGCGTGACCGTGACGCCGAGCCCGAAGCCGAGCGCGATCGTGATCCAGGCGGGCGGCGCCCGCCGCACCCCGCCGCCGCGCCGCGCGATCCACGGCTTCGCCGCCAGCGAGGCGGCCGCGAGCAGCAGCATCGCGCCAAGCAGCCCGAGGCTCAGCCGGTTGGCCGCAGCACCGTGAACGCCGATTTGCCCGAGCAGCAGGATCGCCGCGATTGCCCCCGGCACGCTGCCGGCGCCCAGCCGCCAGACGAGGCGCCACGCTACCGTCCGGTTCGCGCCATGCACCGCGGTGCCGAACGCCTTGGTACAGGCGGCAAAGAGCAGGTCGGTGCCGATCGCGGTGGTGGCTTGGATGCCGAACACCAGCACCAGGATCGGCGTCATCACCGAGCCGCCGCCCACCCCGGTGAGCCCGATCAGCAGGCCGACGCAAAACCCGGTTGCGATGAAAGCCGGCGGCATGATCATCTCCCATCCGGGGGCTACTGGCGGAAAGCCCGCCTTTCGCGCTAGGACAGCACTAACGCAGCGTGGTTGCCAGGATGCCTCATGACAGACGCCAGACCGGGCGACAAGCACAAAGCCGAACCGCCGGACGCGGAGACGCGCCTCGCCGATCTTGCGCGCGACTGGATCACGCTCTGGCAGAGCGAACTCGCCGCCATGGCGCAGGACCGGGAGTGGCGCGAGGCATGGACAGGGCTGATGACAATCTGGGCCGGTGCCGCGACCGCGGCGATCGGCGCCGCCGAGGCGATGTCCCGTCATGAGCCGCCCCGACGCCCCCGGCCCGATGGAACGGCGCGGCCCGCGCCCCCTGCTGCTGCACCTGATGCTGGCGGCGATGCGGTCGAACGCCTCCATCGCCGCATTGCCGAACTTGAGGCGCGTCTGGCCGCACTGGAACGCGACGGAGGGCCTGGCGGACCCTGACTTCGCCGCCGCGGTGGTGCGCGAGGCACTCGAACAGGATGCCGCCCTGCTCGCCGGGATCGCCGCCTATCGCCGCCACCCCTGGCGCCGCACCCTGGCCGACCCGCCAGTTGTCTGGAGCGAAGGCGAGACCCGCCTGCTCGATTACGGCGGCACCGGCCCGACGCTGTTCTTCGTCCCCAGCCTCGTCAACCGCGCGTATATCCTCGATCTCGCCGAAGACGCCTCGTTCCTCCGCTTCCTCGCCGCCCGCGGCACCCATCCGCTGCTGCTCGACTGGGGCTGGCCCGGCACCATCGAGCGGCAGTTCACCCTCACCGACTACATCGCCGGCCGGCTCGACCGTGCCCTCGCCGCGCTGGATCGCCCGGTCATCCTGGTCGGCTACTGCATGGGCGGGCTGCTCGCCCTCGCCGCCGCCCTGCGCGCGCCCGCCCGCGTCCGCGCCCTCGCCCTGCTGGCGACACCGTGGGACTTCCACGCCGAGGACGCGGCCACGGCGCGCAGCCTCGCCACCAGCCTGCCCATCCTCGAACCGCTGATGGCCGCCACCGGCACGCTGCCGATCGATGCGCTGCAAACCCTGTTCGCCACGCTCGACCCGTTCGGCGTCACCGCGAAATACCGCGCCTTCGCCGCCCTCGATCCCGCGAGCCCGCGCGCCATCCGCTTCGTCGCCCTCGAGGACTGGCTGAACGACGGCGTGCCGCTCGCTGCCCCGGTCGCCCGCGAAACCCTCGGCGGCTGGTATGGCGAGAACACCACGGCAAACGGCGCCTGGCGCATCGCCGGCCTGCCGGTGAACCCCGCCGCCCTCGCCTGCCCGACCCTGGTCGCCACCCCGGCGCGGGACCGGCTGGTCCCGCCGTCATCCGCCGCCGCCCTCGCCGCAGCGATCCCCGGCGCTGCCCTGATCGCGCCGAATGCCGGGCATATCGGCATGATCGCCGGGATGAGTGCGCCGAAAGCCCTATGGCAACCATTCGGCGAATGGGTGGCCGGGCTGTAGCCCTTGCGGCGGCAAGCGGCTATGCTGTGGCGCAGGAACAAGACGGAGGAACAGCTCAATGGACGACATCGTCATCGCAGCCGCGGCGCGTACGCCGGTCGGCAGCTTCAACGGCGCCTTTGCAGCCACCCCGGCGCATGTGCTGGGCGAGATCGCGATCCGGGCCGCGCTGCAGCGCGCCGGGCTTTCCCCCGAAGAGGTCGACGAAGTGATCCTCGGCCAGGTGCTCGCAGCCGGCGCCGGGCAGAATCCCGCCCGCCAGGCCGCGCGCAATGCCGGCATCCCCGATTCCAAGACCGCCTTCGGCATCAACCAGGTCTGCGGCTCCGGCCTGCGCGCCGTGGCGCTTGCCGCCCAGCAGGTGATGTCCGGCCAGTCCGACATCGTCATCGCCGGCGGCCAGGAAAGCATGTCGCTCAGCACCCATGTCGCCCATCTGCGGGCCGGCACCAAGATGGGCGACGTCAAGTTCATCGACTCCATGATCAAGGACGGGCTGTGGGACGCCTTCAACGGCTACCACATGGGCACCACCGCCGAGAACGTCGCCCGCGCCTACCAGATCACCCGCGAGGAGCAGGACGCCCTCGCCCTCGCCTCGCAGCACAAGGCCGCCGCGGCACAGAAATCCGGCCGCTTCCGCGACGAGATCGCGCCGGTGACGATCACCACCCGCAAGGGCGAGATCGTGGTCGCCGACGATGAATACATCCGCCACGACGCCTCGGCCGAGAGCATGGCGAAGCTCAAGCCCGCCTTCTCGAAGGACGGCACCGTGACCGCCGGCAACGCCTCCGGCATCAATGACGGCGCCGCCGCCCTCGTAGTCATGTCGGCGAAGGAAGCGGCGAAGCGCGGCCTCACCCCGCTCGCCCGCATCGCCAGCTTCGCCACCGCCGGCGTCGATCCCGCGGTGATGGGCACCGGGCCGATCCCTTCCTCGCAGAAGGCGCTCTCCCGGGCCGGCTGGTCAGTCACCGATCTCGACCTGGTCGAGGCGAACGAAGCCTTCGCCGCCCAGGCCTGCGCGGTGAACAAGGGCCTCAATCTCGACCCGGCGAAGGTGAACGTGAACGGCGGCGCCATCGCCATCGGCCACCCGATCGGCGCCTCGGGCGCGCGCGTCCTGACCACCCTGCTCTTCGAGATGCAGAAGCGCGACGCCCGCAAGGGTCTCGCCACGCTGTGCATCGGCGGCGGCATGGGCGTCGCCATGTGCGTCGAACGCTGAAACACCAAGGAGGAAACCAACCGGATGCGTAAGGTCTATTCCGGCGCCGTCGAGGCGCTCGCCGGTCTGCTGCGCGACGACATGACCATCCTCGCCGGCGGCTTTGGCCTGTGTGGCGTGCCGATGGCGCTGATCGAGGCGATCCGCGAAAGCGGCGTGCGCAACCTGACCATCGTCTCCAACAATGCCGGGATCGACGGGGTCGGTCTCGGCATCCTGCTGGATACGCGGCAGGTGCGGAAGATGATCTCGTCCTATGTCGGCGAGAACGCCACCTTCGCCCGGCAATATCTCGCCGGCGAGCTTGAGATCGAGTTCAACCCGCAGGGCACCCTGGCCGAACGCATCCGCGCCGGCGGCGCCGGCATCCCCGCCTTCTTCACCGCGACGGGCTATGGCACGCAGGTTGCCGACGGCAAGGAAACCCGCGAGTTCGACGGCCGGCATTACGTGATGGAGCGCGGCATCTTCGGCGATCTCGCCGTGGTCCATGCCTGGAAGGGCGATACCGAGGGCAATCTCGTCTATCGGAAGACGGCGCGGAACTTCAACCCGATCTGCGCCGCCGCCGCCAAGGTGACGGTCGCCGAGGTCGAGGAGCTGGTCGAACCCGGCACGCTCGACCCGGACCATATCGTCACCCCCGGAATCTACGTGAAACGCATCGTCAAGCTTGCGCAGGTCGAGAAGCACATCGAAAAGCGCACCGTGCGCGAGCGGGCCTGAGGAGGAAAACATGCCCTGGACACGCGACCAGATGGCGGCCCGCGCCGCCCGTGAACTGCAGGACGGATTCTACGTCAATCTCGGCATCGGCATCCCGACGCTGGTGGCCAACCACATCCCCGAGGGCGTCTCGGTCCACCTGCACTCCGAGAACGGCATGCTCGGGATCGGCCCTTTCCCCTATGAGGGCGAGGAAGACGCCGACCTGATCAACGCCGGCAAGCAGACCGTCACCGAGCTGCCGACCACGAGCTATTTCGACTCTGCCGAATCCTTCGCCATGGTGCGCGGCGGGCATATCGACATCTCCATCCTCGGCGCGCTGCAAGTGGCCGAGAACGGCGATCTCGCGAACTGGATGATCCCCGGCAAGATGGTGAAGGGCATGGGCGGCGCGATGGACCTCGTCGCCGGCGTGCCGCGCGTCGTCGTGCTCATGGAGCACACCGCCAAGGGCGAAGCCAAGATCCTGCGCAAATGCTCCCTGCCGCTCACCGGCAAGAACGTGGTCAGCATGATCGTCACCGACATGGCGGTCTTTGAGGTCGATCACACCCGCTCACCCTCGCTCGTTCTGGTCGACAAGCCGGACGATGTGACGATCGAGCAGATCCGCGACGCGACGGAAGCCGATTTCGTGGTGCACAGCACGATGCACCGCAGCCCGGTCGCTGCGGACATCGGAAAATGAGCGCGAATTCCGAGCTGCACGGCCGCCGCGAGGCGGCCATCGCCCGCGGTGTAGGCATCAGCCATCCGATGGCCTACACCGCCCACGCCGAGAACGCCGAACTGTGGGACGCGGAGGGGAAGCGGTATATCGACTTCGCCGCCGGCATCGCGGTGCTCAATACCGGGCACCGCCACCCGAAGGTGATAGCGGCCGTCCGCAAGCAGCTCGACCGCTTCACCCATACCTGCTTCCAGGTCACGCCGTATGAGCCCTATGTCGCCCTGGCCGAGCGGCTCAACGCGATCGCCCCGATCGAGGGACCGGCGAAAACCGTGTTCCTCACCACTGGCGCCGAGGCGCTGGAAAACGCCGTCAAGATCGCCCGCGCCGCCACCGGCCGCCCCGGCATCATCACCTTCGCCGGCGGCTATCACGGCCGCACCCTGCTGACCATGGCGATGACCGGCAAGGTCGTGCCCTACAAGAAGCGCTTCGCGCCGATGCCGGCCGAAATCTATCACGCGCCCTTTCCCTTCGAGCCCTTCGGCGTCAGCGTCGCCGACAGTCTTCGCGGCATCGAGATGCTGTTTCGCGCCGATATCGAGCCCGAGCGCGTTGCCGCCATCGTGATCGAGCCGGTCCAGGGCGAGGGCGGGTTCATCCCGGCGCCGGCCGAGTTGCTGGTCGCACTGCGCGCGCTGTGCGACCGCCACGGCATCCTGCTGATCGCCGACGAGGTGCAGACCGGCTTCGGCCGCACCGGGAAGATGTTCGGCATCGAGCATTCCGGCGTGAAGCCGGACCTCATGACGGTCGCGAAATCGCTGGCCGGCGGTTTCCCGCTTTCCGGCGTGATCGGCCGCACCGCGGTGATGGACGCGCCGGAGCCCGGCGGCCTCGGCGGCACCTATGCCGGCAACCCGCTCGCCTGCGCCGCCGCCCTCGCGGTGCTCGACGTGATCCAGGAGGAAAACCTGGTGGACCGCGCCAATGCGATCGGTGCCACGATGAAGGGCAGGCTCGAGCGCATCGCCGCCCGCAACGACGTTGCCCCGATCGCCGCGATCCGCGGGCCGGGTGCCATGATCGCCTTCGACATCGTCCGCCAGCGCGGCGGTCACGAACCGGACGCCGAGACCACGAAACAGGTCATCGCCCGCGCCCGCGAGCACGGCCTCATCGTGATTTCCTGCGGCGTCCACGGCAACACGATCCGCCTGCTGGTGCCGCTGACGGTCAGCGATGCCGTGCTCGGCGAAGGGCTCGACGCCCTGCAAGCGGCACTTTCCGGCTGAGACAGCGCGCGCTCCGGCGCTCCGGCGCTCCGTCCTTCCGGTCTGGAGCGCCGGGCTATAAATGATCAGCGATAGCGCGGCCGTGGGTCGAACTGGGCCAGCCGGTCCCAATGAGAGCGTAGCAGCGCGATCTTGTCGAAGACGAGCGCGAGGTCGCCCATCTCCCGGGCCAGCCGGCGGTCCGTTGCGAGCCCGCGATGCGACGGCTCGCCCGAAATCAGCCGCGCCCCGGCCGAAACCCTGAGCCAGCCGATCTGCCCGCCCTCGCCATCGGGCAGGGCAACCGGCTGACCGATATGGCAAATGCGAGCGGCAATACTGCGATCGCGGCCGGTGTCGAAGAGTGCGGCGCAATCCGCGTTCAGCCAATGATAGAGCTGACGAGCCGCGGCAGGGTCCAGCAGCCGGTCCATCGAGCCCGGCGCACGCACGGCGAAAGCGAAAACGCTGCGCAGCGCGTCCCAGCCGCCACCCTCGCGGGCGGGATCGGCGACGGTCTGCAACACAAAGATGTCATGCCGCGCCACCGCCGCCTCGACCGCGGCGCGAAACCGCAGGAGAACGTCGGACTTGCGCGCCTCCGGCACTGCGGCGAACACCCGCAACTCCGCCAGCGCCGCGCGCCAGCGCAGCAACAGGCCATAATTCGCGCCTTCGGGCAGACCGCGCGCCGCCATTGCCGAAGGCGGCCACTCGCCCCGGCTGAAATAGGCATCGAGCCCGGAGGGCAGCCGTCCGCGCCCGAGCCGTCGCGCGATGCGCGGGGGAATGAGGGCGGCGCCGGCAAAAGGCGGGCCGGTGAGAAATTTCGACCCGGTGATCTGCACCACGGCATCAAGGTCGAGATAGGCGCGGATGCGCGAAGGTCCGATCCGCATCTGGCAGGCATCGACCACAATATCCAGCGCATCGCCAAAGCGCGCGCGCAAATTGCGCAGCAGCGCCATCGACGGTGCGAGAAGACCGGTCTTGGACAGGTCGAGCGCATGCAGGATCACCCGGCGCCCGGCCGCCGCCGCAGCCGCGACCGCGCGGCCGATCTCGTCCTCGATGTCTGCTGCCGGGCGCGGAATGCCGTATTTGTCGCGCAACGGAACCGAGACCAGCTCGGTATCCGGCCTGAACCCGCCGATCGGGGCGGCGCGCGAGACATCGTGCCCGTTCGCGGTATCGATCGCGAAATGCCTTCCCACCGCGGCCATCGGCACGCCGCTGCCGGTTTCCTCGGGCGCCAGCAGAATGGTTGTGATCGGCTGCCCGGCATCGGGCAAGTGGCTGAGGGCGAGGGCGAGCAATTCGCTGTCGGTGCCCGAGGCGGCGAGCACGACCGCCCCGCCCGCCGGCAGGCCGGAATCGTGCCCGATGCGCCGGCGCACGGCGACGGCCTCCTGCCCGATCGCGCGGCGGTCGCCATCGCGCAGCATCGCCGCGGTCAGCCGCAGCCGCACCCGGTCCGCCGCCTCATAGCCGCGCTCGGAGACCGAAGATGCGGTGGACGAAGCGAAGGTTACCGCCCACGGTCGCGGCCGGTGGCTGCATCCATAGCCGTTGAGGTCGCTCTGCGGGTCGCGCATGAGCCGGATGTCGCCGCCGGTTTCCATGATGGATTCGACGATGCCGATCACCGGCCACAGCGCCCGGCACCGGGCGATATCCGCCGCCCCTGCCGCACCGGCGCCATTGGCCAGCGCAGCCAGGTCGCGCGAAACCCGTTCGAGCTGGTCTGCCGCCGGCGGCGGTTCCGCCGCCATCGTCACCGCCCACGGAAAGCGCGGCAGCGGCGGCATCCGCTCGGCCTCGGCGAATTGCGCGGCGGCGCGGGCGGCAGCAAGCCCGGCGAGCGGCACCGGCACGCCGGCGCGCACCAGCGCGAGCCATTCCCCGGCGAGGCGAAGCGCGAAGCGACGGGCCAGCCGGTCGATACCATCGTCAAACACGACCCGCCCCGCGGCGAAATCGATCCCGATGCCCGAAGGCGCTGCACCGGATCGGCATTCGGCGCCGCGGAGCATCCAGAACGCCACATTGCGCCGCAATTCCGCATCCATCGCGGCATCGGCGCGGGCACCCTTCAGACGAGGAGGCTCGGGAGATCGGTTGCTCATGCTGTCCTTATACGCGCCTCTGCGCCGCAGAGCCAAACGCTTCAGCCATCATCGGCGCGAAATGCCGCAAAGATCGGATGAACCGCCTCGCCGGTCACCAGGATGACGTCGAAGCGTGTCTCCGGACGCGCCCAGCCGGGCTGCTGGCCGAGAGCGATTTCGGCCGCCGCGACGAGTCGCCGCCGCTGCCGCGGGGTGAGCGCATCGGCGGCAGCGCGCAGGGCGGCGCGGGCCTTCACCTCGACGAAGGCGAGCACCTCCCGATCGGCCACGACGAGGTCGATTTCCCCCGCCGGGGTACGCAACCTTCGCGCGAGTATCTCAAATCCTCTGGCGCCGTACAAGTTAGCGACGAGGGTCTCAGCGCCCCTGCCGCGCAACTCGGCCCGGCGGCGGGCGGAAAGCCCGGTTTTCTGGGATTCTTCCACCTCGGATTGTCTCGACATGTAAACAGGGATACGTCATATGATGTAAATAGGATACACCGCCTATCTAGAATTGGCTCGATGGCGGAAAAACGATTTTTCTGGTCTTAATAATCTTTCATTGGAGAAAAAAAGAAATTACACTTTGCCTGTCATCTCTGTTAATGAATTGTTGAGATGAGCCGTATTGTAGAGCCAAAAGTGTTTAAAAAGTGAGAAACGACAATGCATTTTAATGATATTGGGCAGCAACTCAGAGCCTATCGCATGGAGTCCGGCCTCAAGGCCGAAGAGATCGCTGCCCGTCTCGGCGTGTCGCGCGCCGCCCTTTATCGCTACGAAAAAGGCGAGGTCATTAAGCTCGACACCGTCAAGCGTCTGGCCGAACTGCTCAAGATTTCGCCGCTGACCTTGCTCGGTATCGGCATCGAATATTACAGCCGGCCCATCGGGTATCTCGAGCGGCTCCGCCAGATCGAGGAAACATCCGATCAGATCCTGCAATTCTTCGGCCCGATCTGCTATCTGACCACCTCCGAGGAATATGACGCCACCCTCGCGCAGGTGTTCGAGGAAAACGCCGAGATCAGCGGCCAGGACCGCGCCATGGCCCGCACCGCTGCGGAACAGGTGCTCAGCGTTCTCGCGGTCCGCAAGCGGATGTTCATCGCCCGCCGCCCCTCGGTCATCGCGATCCTCACCACCGCGTCGCTGCAGCGCTTCATCGAGCACGGCATCGCCGGCACCCTGCCGCTGTCCGAAAAGCTTCGCCGGAAATGCCGCGACACCGCGCACCGCGAGGTCGAGCGCATGATCGAACTGATGGAGAGCGAGCCGATCGGCCTGCAGCTCGGCCTGATGCCCGGCGGCGATCCGAACGGTCCCTTCTCGATCCTGCGTTCGCGCGAGCGCGCCTGCCTCGCGGTGAACCCCTTCCCGACCGACGCGCCGCCCGACGCGCAAACCGGTGTGGCCATGATCACCAGCGCCGACGACGCGGTGATGACCCATCAGCGCGTCGCCGAGGGCGCCTGGCGCGACGCCATCAAGGGCCGCGCCGCGGCGGCCGAGGTGCGGCGGATGCTGGAACCGGCCATGGCCTGATTTCCCGCGCCGGCAGGGAGACAAACCCCTGCCGGCGCGTTACACTTCGCGCATGTCGACACCGCTGATCTCAACAGAGTCTCTCGCCGCGACACTCGATGATCCGGCGCTGATCGTTTTCGACGCGTCCTTCTACCTCCCGAACGAACCGCAGGACGCCTCCGCCCTGTTCGAGGACGCCCACTTGCCCGGTGCCGCCTTCTTCGACATCGAGCGGATCGCCGACACCACCTCGCCACTGCCGCACATGCTGCCGGACGAAGCCGGCTTTGCCGCCGCGGTCGAGGCGCTCGGCGTCGGCAACGACTCCCGCATCGTCGTCTACGACCAGCGCGGCCTGTTCTCGGCGGCGCGCGGCTGGTGGATGTTCCGCGTCTTCGGCCATGACAATGTCGCCGTCCTCGATGGCGGGCTGCCGAAATGGCGCAAGGAAGGACGGGCGATCGAGGCCGGCGCCGCACGGCCGCGTCCGCGCGGCCGCTTCACGCCACGTCTCGACCCCGCCCGCATCCGCGACCGCGCCGCGATCGAGGCCAACATCGCCAGCCGACGGGAAATCCTGCTCGATGCCCGCACCGCTGGCCGCTACACCGCCGCGGTGCCCGAGCCGCGCCCCGGCATGCGCGGCGGCCATGTTCCCGGCGCCCGTTCGCTGCCCTATTCCGAACTGCTCGGCGACGACGCGACCATGCTGCCGCCGGAGGCGTTGCGCGCCCGCTTCGCCGCCGCCGGGATCGACGGCGCGACACCGCCCGTCACCATGTGCGGCTCCGGCGTGACGGCGGCCATCGTCACTCTTGGCCTCATTCGCGCAGGCCTGCCGATGGGCGCGCTCTATGACGGCTCATGGGCCGAATGGGGTGCGCTGCCCGACACCCCGGTTGCCACCGGAGAGGATCCCGCATGACCGACGATCGTTTCGAAACCCGCCTCTCCCTGGCCTCGCGCCGGCCGGTCAAGTCGCATGGCTATGTCAATCCCAAGCTCGTCCGCGGCTCGACCGTGCTCTACCCGTCATGCGCGGCGCGCCGCGAAATCGGCAAGCGCCGCCTGGAGCAGGAAGAGATCTACGGGCTTTACGGCACCGAGACCCATTTCGCGCTGGAAAACGTGGTCGCCGAAATCGAGGGCGGCACGCATTGCCAGATCGTCTCCTCGGGCCTTGCCGCCATCACCGTGCCGCTGCTCGCCTGGCTGAAGGCCGGCGACCACATGCTGGTGCCCGACTCCGTCTATGGCCCGACGCGCCGCTTCTGCGACAGCGTGCTCGCGCGCTATGGCGTCGCCACCACCTATTACGATCCGCTGATCGCCGAAGAGCGCTTGGTCGCGCTGCTGCGCCCGCAAACCACCGCGATCTTTTCCGAAAGCCCCGGCAGCCACACCTTCGAGGTGCAGGACGTGCCGATGCTCGCCCGCGTCGCCCACGCGCATGGCGCCAAGCTGTTCATGGACAACACCTGGGGCATCCGCACCTTCCAGCCGTTCCACCACGGGGTCGACGTGTCGATCCAGGCGCTGACCAAATATGTCGGCGGCCATTCCGACATCGTGCTCGGCGCCATCACCGTGGCAACGGATGAAGACTGGGCCTGGCTGCGCGCCGGCGCGCTCGATCTCGGCCAATACGCCTCGCCGGACGATTGCTGGCTGGCCCTGCGCGGCGCCCGCACCCTCGCGGTCCGCCTCGCCGAGCAGGAACGCGCCGCTCTCGCCGTCGCCACCTGGCTCAGCAGCCGGCCGGAAGTGCTGCGCGTGCTGCATCCCGCCCTGCCCTCCTGCCCCGGCCACGAATTCTGGAAGCGGGACTTCACCGGCGGCTGCGGCCTGTTCGGCGTGGTGTTCCAGCCCGAACACGATTACGACGCCGTCTGCGCGATGGCCGACGCGCTACGCCTGTTCGGCATCGGCGCCTCCTGGGGCGGCTATGAGAGCCTCGCCTTGCCGACCACCAACACGATCACCCGCACCGAAGGCACCGGCCGCTTCGGCGGCGAGATGCTGCGCCTGCAAATCGGCCTCGAACACACCGACGACCTGATCGCCGATCTCGAACAGGGTCTCGCCGTGCTGCGCGGTCAGGCCCGCACCACCTGCGCCTCGCCACCCTGCATGGCCGGGGAATTGCAGGACGGCTTCAGCCCGGACGGCACGGCATGACCCACCACGTCATCACCGCCGCGCGCTTCAACGAAGCCGGACTCATTCCCGCCATCGCCCAGCAGCACGATACCGGCGAGGTGCTGATGATGGCCTGGATGAACGCGGAATCGATCGCCGAAAGCCTCGCGACCGGACAAGTCTGCTATTTCAGCCGCAGCCGGGGCAAGCTCTGGCGCAAGGGTGAAAGCTCGGGCCATGTCCAGCGCCTGGTCGAGATGCGGCTCGACTGCGATGGCGACACGCTGCTGCTCCTTGTCGAGCAGACCGGCCCGGCCTGCCACACCGGCGCGCATAACTGTTTCTTCCGCCGTGTCACCGCAGACGGGCTGGAAGACATCGCCTGAACCGGTCTGGGCCGTCAGGCCGCGACATCACCGCAGGGCGTCAGACGTGGAAACTCTCGCCACAGCCGCAACGGCCCTTCTCGTTCGGATTCTCGAAGGTGAAGCCTGAGGTGAATGTCTCAACCTTGTAGTCCATCACCGTGCCGATCAGGAACAGGGTGGCCTTGCGATCGATCAGGACGGTAACGCCCTTGTCGCTCACCTGTTCATCGGTCGGCGCCGGCTCGTCCACCCAGTTCATCTCGTAGGACAGGCCGGAGCACCCCTTGGTGCCGACACTGATGCGCAGCAGGCGCCCCTGCTGGCCGCTTTCATACAGCGCACGCAGGCGATCGGCCGCGGCGTCGGTCAGTTGCATCAGCGGCGGCAGGCTGCGGCGGGGCGGGGCGGATTCGGTGCGGATCGTGGTCATCGCGGACTCCTCAGAACATGTTGAGCGCGAGGCGCGCCTCGTCGCTCATCCGCGAGGGATCCCAGGGCGGATCCCACACGGTCTCGACCTCGACCTCGCTCACCCCCGGCACCGTCCCCACCGCGAGGCGCACCGCCTCGGGCAGTTCCTGCGCGCTGGGGCAGGCTGGCGCGGTGAGCGTCATTTCCACCTTTACCGCCCCACCCTCGATCTCGATGGCGTAGATCAGGCCGAGCTCGAAGATGTTCACCGGAATCTCCGGATCGTAGACCGTGGCGATCGCCGCGATCACGTTCTCCTCGCTCACCAGCGGCGGGGTTTCGCCCTCCGGCGTCCAGGTGGTCACGGGTTCGGTCCTGGCCATGTCATCCGCCATGTCCGGTCTCCATCGTCTTGGTCAGGGCGGCGCGTAGCGCCTGCCAGGGAAGTGTCGCGCAGCGGTGGCGCGAGCGGTATTCATGAACGCCCGAGAGCGCCCGCAAGTCGCTGAAATCCTCGCGGTCGGGCACGGCTCCGCTCGCCACCATCGTCTCGAAGGCGCTGGCAAGCTCATCGGCCGCCGCGCGCGTGCGCCCGGCCACCGCATCCGCCATCAGATCGGCCGAGGCGATGCAGATCGCGCAGCCGCGGGTCTCGTGCCACACCTCGCCGATCGCCCCGCCCGAGCAGCTCAGGCGCAGCTGCACCCGGTCGCCGCACATCGGATTGTCGCCCTCGGCCTCGGCGTCGAACGCGGCGGGCCGGCCGGCATGCAGCGGCGCGCGGGCGCGCTCCATGATCAGCCGCTGGTACAGATCGCCGACATCCGCAGCGCCGCTCATCCGCCGAACACCTGCTGCACGCGCCGCAGCCCCTTCGCCAACGCGTCGATCTCTTCCATCGTCGTATAGACGCCAAAGGTCGCGCGGGCGGTGCTGTCGAGCCCGAGCCGGCGGGTCAACGGTTCGGCGCAATGATGCCCGGCGCGCACCGCGATCCCCTGCTTGTCGAGCAGGGTGGCGACGTCGTGCGCATGCACCCCGTCCATGGTAAAGGCGACCACCCCGCCGCGATCCTGCGCGCGCCCGACCACATGGATGCCGTCGATCGCATCGAGCGTCGCCAGCGCGTGGTCGGTCAGCGCCCGCTCATGCGCGGCGATTGCCGGAAAGCCGATCGCGTTCACGTAGTCGATCGCCGCGGCAAGGCCCACCGCCTCGACGATCGCCGGCGTGCCCGCCTCGAACCGGTAGGGCGGCTCCGCCCAGGTCGATTTTTCGTAACTCACGCTGCGGATCATGTCGCCGCCGCCCAGGAAAGGCGGCATCGCGTCGAGCAGCTCGCGCTTGCCGAACAGCACCCCGATGCCGGACGGACCGTAGAGCTTGTGACCGGAGAACACGTAGAAATCCGCATCGATCGCGCGGACATCGACAGCACGGTGCACCACCGCCTGCGCGCCATCGAGCAGCAGCCGCGCCCCGCGCTCATGCGCAAAGGCGGCAAGCCGCTCGACCGGCGTGTAGGTGCCGAGCACGTTCGACATATGGGTGATCGCCAGCAGCCGCACCCGCCCATCGGCGAATTGCCGCTCCAGGTCGGCGAAATCCAGCTCGCCGGTATCGGTGATCCTGACGATGCGCAGATCGATCCCGTGGGAATCCCGCAGCATCTGCCAGGGCACGAGATTGGCGTGGTGCTCCATCTCGCTTACGACCACCGCATCGCCCGGCTGCAGCGCCGACCGCCCGAACGTCGCGGCGACGAGATTGATCCCCTCGGTCGCGTTGCGCACAAAGACGATCTCCTCGCGCGCCGCGTTGAGGAAGGCCGCCACCTTGTCGCGCGCGGCCTCGTAATCGTCCGAGGCGCGCTCGCTCAGCCAGTGCAGCCCGCGATGGACATTGGCGTAGCGCGTCTCCATCGAGCGGACCATCGCGTCGATCACCGCGCGCGGCTTCTGCGCCGAGGCGCCGCTGTCGAGAAACACCAGCTTCTTGCCATGCACCGTCTGCGACAGGATGGGGAAATCGGCGCGGATGCGCGCGATGTCGAAGCCGGTCTGCTCGAGGGAAGCGCTCATGCGCCCTCCCGCCACCAGGCGCCGATCGCCGCCTCGAAGACGGCCCGCGCCGCCTCGTCGGTCACCGGCTCAAGCGCCTCGTCGAGAAAGGCGCGGATCAGGATCGATTTCGCCTCCGCCTCCGGCACGCCGCGGCTGCGCAGGTAGAAGAGCTGCTCGGGGTCGAGCGCGCCGATCGTCGCACCATGGCTGCACTTCACGTCGTCGGCGAAGATTTCCAGCTCCGGCTTGCTGTCGATCTCCGCTTCGTCGGAGAGCAGCAGCGCCTGGTTCATCTGGTAGCCGTCGGTCTTCTGCGCGATGCGATCGACCTCGATCCGCCCCTGGAACACGCCGCGCGCCGCCCCGGCGAGGACCGATTTCACCGTCTGCCGCGAGGCGCAGTTCGGCGCGTCGTGCCGCACCACCGTGGTCACGTCGCCATGCTGGGTTCCATTGAGCAGCTGCGCGGCGTTGAGATGCACATCCGCCGCCTTGCCGCCGAGCCGCGCATGGGTCTCGTTGCGGCTGAGCCGGGCGCCGCGGTTGAGGGTGAAGCTCTCATAGCCGGCCCCACCCGCGATTTCCGCGAAAATGGTGGCGACATGCACCGCCTCGGCGGATTCATCCTGGAGCCGGTAATGGTTGAGCCGCGCCCCCTCGCCGAGGTCCACCTCGAAGACCGGCGCGTGCAGGTAGCTGCCCTCGCCGCGCGCGGTCTCGATCAGCGTCAGCGTCGCACCGGCGCCGAGCGCGATCCGGTGGCGCGGCGCGATGGCCGGCATCGCCTCGCCCCGGCCCGCCGCCAGCGCCACCAGGAACAGCGTGCCGCCCTGCTGGCCCGGCGCGAGGGTGATGGCGACGCCATCCTCCGCCAGCGCGGTGTTCAGTGCGACGACAACGCCGCCGCGCGCCGCATCGCCCAGCGCAGCATCACCCAGGGCCGCATCGCTGAGCCGGCCCACCCATTCGGGCGCCGCCGAGCGCGCCGCATCGAACCGGCCATTGACGAACACGACGCGCTGCCCTTCCGGCAACTCTGCTTCAACATCCACCACCGGGGCGGGGCCGAGCGCAAAACCACGCAGCCCGGCCGCGAGATCGGTATAGTGCCAGGCCTCGTCGCGCTTCGTCGGCCAACCGTCGGCGCGCACCCGCGCCGCCGCCGCCTCCCGCGTGGACGCGCCCGGCAGTGCGGCGAGGTCGAAACCGTCGAGCAGGTCAGTCCCGCTCATGCCGCCTCCAGCCCCGCATAACCGTTCGCCTCAAGCTCGAGCGCAAGCTCCGGCCCGCCGGAGCGGACGATCCTGCCGGCCGCCAGCACATGCACCCGGTCCGGCACGATATGGTCGAGCAGCCGCTGATAATGCGTGATCACCAGCGCCGAGAAGGTGGGCCCGCGCAGCGCGTTCACCCCTTCGGCGACGATCCTGAGCGCATCGATATCGAGCCCGGAATCGGTCTCGTCGAGCAGCGCCAGGGTCGGCTTCAGCAGCGCCATCTGCAACACCTCGTTGCGCTTCTTCTCGCCGCCCGAGAACCCGACATTGACGTTCCGCTTCAGCATGTCGTCCGGCATCTTCAGCGCCTTCACCGCCGCCCGCGCCTCCTTGAGGAACTGCACGGCGTCGAGTTCCGCCTCGCCGCGCGCCCGGCGGATCGCGTTCAGCGCGGTGCGGATGAAATTGGCATTGCCCACCCCCGGCAATTCGACCGGATACTGGAAGGCCAGGAACACACCCGCCGCCGCCCGCTCCTCCGGCTCCATCGCCAGCAGGTCGACCCCGTTATACGTCACGCTGCCGCCGGTCACCTCGTAGCCGTCGCGGCCGGAGAGCACGTAGGACAGGGTGGATTTCCCCGCCCCGTTCGGCCCCATGATCGCGTGCACCTCGCCCTCCGGCACGGTGAGGTCGATCCCGCGAAGGATCTCCTTGCCATCGATGGTCGCGGTCAGTCCCTTGATTTCAAGCATGTTGCGTCCTCAGCCCACGGAGCCTTCGAGAGACACGGCGAGCAGCTTCTGCGCCTCGACCGCGAACTCCATCGGCAATTCCTTCAAAACATCCCGGCAGAAGCCGTTCACCAGAAGCCCCACCGCGTCCTCTTCGGAAAGCCCGCGCGCCCGGCAGTAGAACAGCTGGTCGTCGGCGATCTTCGAGGTCGTCGCCTCGTGCTCCACCTTCGCGGTGCGGTTGCGGCTCTCGATATACGGCACCGTATGCGCGCCACACTGATCGCCGATCAGCAGGCTGTCGCACTGGGTGAAGTTCCGCGCATTCATCGCCCGCGGCATGATCCGCACCAGGCCGCGATAGGTGTTGTTCGACCGTCCGGCCGAAATCCCCTTGGAGACGATCGTGCTCGTCGTGTTCGGCGCCAGATGGATCATCTTGGTGCCGGTATCGGCCTGCTGGAAATTGTTCGTCACCGCCACCGAGTAGAACTCGCCGGTCGACCCCTCGCCCTGCAGGATGCAGGACGGATATTTCCAGGTGATCGCCGAGCCGGTCTCCACCTGGGTCCAGGAAATCTTCGAGTTCCGCCCCCGGCAGGCGCCGCGCTTGGTCACGAAATTGTAGATGCCGCCGCGCCCCTGGGCGTCGCCCGGATACCAGTTCTGCACGGTCGAATACTTGATCGTCGCCTCGTCGAGCGCCACGAGTTCGACGACCGCGGCGTGAAGCTGGTTCTCGTCGCGCATCGGCGCGGTGCAGCCTTCGAGATACGACACGCTGGCCCCCGCCTCGGCGATGATCAGTGTGCGCTCGAACTGCCCGGTATTGCGCGCATTGATGCGGAAATAGGTCGAAAGCTCCATCGGGCAGCGCACGCCCTTCGGCACGAAGACGAAGCTGCCATCGGAAAACACCGCCGAGTTCAGCGCGGCGTAATAATTGTCGCCCGCCGGCACAACGCTGCCGAGATATTGCCGCACGAGATCGGGATGCTCGCGCACCGCCTCGGAAATCGAGCAGAAGATCACCCCGGCCTTGGCCAGCGTGTCGCGGAACGTGGTCGCGACCGAAACGCTGTCGAACACGGCATCGACGGCGATGCCCGCCAGCGCCGCGCGCTCGTTCAGCGGAATGCCCAGCTTCTCGTACATCGCGAGCAGCTCGGGATCGACCTCGTCGAGTGATTTCGGCGCCGGCTTCTTCGGCGCCGCGTAATAATGCAGGTCCTGATAGTCGATCCTGGGATGATGGACGCGCGCCCAGGCCGGATCTTCCATCGTCAGCCAGGCGCGATACGCCTTGAGGCGCCATTCGAGCAGCCATTCCGGCTCGCCCTTCTTCGCCGAGATGAGCCGGACGATGTCCTCGTTCAGCCCCTTGGGCGCGAACTCCATCTCGATATTGGTCTCGAAGCCGAACTTGTAGCCGCCGCCGGATATCCGGTCGACAGTCTCGATCGTCTCATTCACGGCAGGCATTGAAACCCCTATTCGACAGTTGACGGCGCGCGCGCCGCAAGATCCGTTTCATCGACCCGCAGCGCCCTGGGCAGGGCCGCCACCTGCATGTCATCCAGCGTGATCGCGCCCAGCGCATCACTGATCGCGTCGTTCACCACGCCCCAGCGTCCCGCCATCGGGCAAAGCGACGCGCTGTCGCACGCCCCGCCCGTGCCCTCGACGCAGGCGGTGAGAGCAATTGGCCCGTCGATCGCGACGATCACATCCGCGATCGGGATCGCGGCAAGCGGCCGCCCAAGCCGGTAGCCGCCATGCGCGCCGCGCTGCGACAGCACGAGGCCGGACTGCGCCAGCCCCTTCAGGACCTTGGCTACGGTCGGCTCCGGAATCCCGGTGCCCGCCGCGATCGCGGGGGCGGTTTCAACCGTGGCGGCCTGGGCAAGACGCACCAGAACCACCACCGCATAGTCGGTCAAACGCGACAATCTCAGCATGGCACACCCGATTGTGGACAACACAGGTCCTGTTTACGCAAATGGTCCATCGCGCCGCCCCCGTCAAGGCCGGGCGCGTCATGCCGAACGCAGGAAATCGGAGCCGGCGGGTTCAGGCGGCGCCGAGCAGCCGCTCCACCGCGGGGACCAGGGCCTCGGTCTCGCCGATGGCGATCGTGCCCTCTGCCCTTCCATAGCCCCAGCGGACGAAAATCGAGGCGACGCCGAGCCCTTCCGCCGTGGCGATGTCGTTGTGATGATCGCCGACCATCACCGCCCCCCGCGGCGCGATCGTCATCGCCTCCAGCACGGCGCCGAGATGGCGCGGGTCAGGCTTGCGGAAATTCGTTGCATCCCCGCCGATCAGCACCGGAAAGAACCGGTCGAGATCGAGCGCGGCCAGCACCTTGCGCGCCGAGGCCTCGGGCTTGTTGGTGCACATGCCGAGCCGGTAGCCCCGCGCGGCCAGCGTCTCCAGCGCGGTCACGATGCCCGGATAGGGTTCGGTGAGATCGGTCACATGCGCCTCGTAATCGGCGAGGAAGATCGCCTCGTCCGCGGCCTCCGGCGTCATGCCGCGCGCTGCATAGCCCCGCTTCAGCAGCATTTTCGCGCCATCGCCGACCATCGGCGCGACATCCTCCCGCGCCACCGGCGCCGCGCCGTGGCGGGCCAGCGAGCGGTTCAGCGCCGCCGCAAGGTCGGGCAGGCTGTCGATCACCGTGCCGTCCAGGTCGAAAACAACACCGCGTGAAGCGTTCATGACACACTCCGAAATCCTATTTGATGGCGCGGCACTTTACATGAGCGGCAGGCCAGGGCTACCGCTTCGCGCATGCACAATACCGCCGTGATCCTTGCCGCCGGCCTCGGCACCCGGATGAAGTCGAGCCGCCCCAAGGTGCTGCACCGCATCGCCGGCCAGCCGATGCTCGCCCATCTGCTCGCCGCCTGCAAGACGGCCTTCGCCGAAACAATCGTCGTCACCGGCCCGGATATGGACGACGTCGCCCGCGCCGCCGCCCCGCACCCGACCGTGATCCAGCGCGAGCGCCTCGGCACCGCCCATGCCGCCCTCGCCGCGGCGGATCATTTCGGCACCGGCGCCGTCACCCTCGTCTATGGCGACAATCCGCTGGTCACCGGCGCGACGCTCCAGCGCCTCGGCGCGCGGCTCGGCGCGGGGGATGCGGCGCTGGTGCTGCTCGGCACCCGCCCGCCGGAGCCCGGCGCCTTCGGCCGCATCATCGGCCCCGATGGCTTCGCCGAACGCATCGTCGAATTCGCCGACGCGACCGAGGCCGAGCGCGCGATCGGCCTGTGCAATGTCGGCGGCTTCTCCGCCACCGCCGCCGACATGCGCCGCTGGCTCGGGAAAATCGGCAACGACAACGCGAAGGGCGAATACTACCTTACCGACCTCGTCGCCGTCGCCCGCGCCGAGGGAGCTGCCGTCGCCGTGGTCGAGGCGCCGTGGGACGAATGCCGGGGGGTGAATTCCCGCGCCGAGCTTGCCGCCGCCGAGGCCGCGATGCAGTCCCGCCTGCGCGCCGCCGCCCTCGCCGCCGGGGTGACGATGACAGCCCCCGAAACCGTCTTCCTCGCCGCCGACACAGCGCTCGCCGCCGATGTCACGATCGAGCCGCATGTCGTCTTCGGCCCCGGCGTGACGGTCGGGCCGGATGTCACGATCCGCGCCTTCTCCCATCTCGAGGGCTGCACGATCGCGTCCGGCGCCGTCATCGGCCCCTATGCGCGGCTGCGCCCGGGCAGCGAGATCGGGGCGGGCGCCCATGTCGGCAATTTTGTCGAGCTCAAGGCCGCCCGCCTCGGCGCCGGCGCCAAGGCCAACCACCTGACCTATCTCGGCGATGCCGAAATCGGCCCGC
Organism: Acidiphilium sp. C61; assembly: GCF_905116885.1. NCBI lineage: Bacteria > Pseudomonadati > Pseudomonadota > Alphaproteobacteria > Acetobacterales > Acidocellaceae > Acidiphilium > Acidiphilium sp. C61. The sequence goes on from NZ_CAJHNI010000005.1 coordinate 1,482,617, forward strand.
GCGCCAATATCGGCGCCGGCACCATCACCTGCAATTACGACGGCTTCGCCAAGCACCGCACCACGATCGGCGCCGACGCCTTCATCGGTTCGGATGTCGCCCTCGTGGCACCTGTTACCGTGGGGGAGCGTGCGATCATCGCCGCCGGCAGCGTCATCACCGACCCGGTGGCGGCGGATTCGCTGGCGCTCGCGCGCAGCCGGCAGGTCGAAAAGCCCGGCCGCGCGGCCGAACTGCGCATGACGAAGGGAAAACGCTGATGTGCGGCATTGTCGGACTGATCGGGCGGAACGACGCCGCCCCCCTGCTGCTCGACGGTCTCTCCCGCCTCGCCTATCGCGGCTATGACAGCGCCGGCATCGCCACCCTGGTCGAGGGCGCGATCACCCGCCGCCGGGCCGAGGGCAAGCTCGCCAACCTGGCCGCCAGCCTCGCCGCCGAGCCGCTCGCCGGCACCACCGGCATCGGCCATACCCGCTGGGCGACGCATGGCGCCCCCACCGAAGGCAACGCCCATCCGCACGGCACCGCCCGCGTCGCCGTCGTGCATAACGGCATCATCGAGAACCATGCCGAACTGCGCGCCGAGCTCGAAGCCGCCGGCCAGGTCTTCTCCACCGAGACCGACACCGAAACCGTTGCCCAGCTCGTCGACCTGCACCTCGCCCAAGGCCTCGCCCCAATCGAGGCTGCCGCCGCCGCCTTCGCCCGGCTCGAAGGCGCCTATGCGCTGGCGCTGATCTTCGCCGGCCATCCCGAGCTGATGATCGGCGCGCAGCGCGGCGCCCCGCTCGCGGTCGGCTTCGGCGAGGAGGAGATGTATCTCGGTTCCGACGCCCTGGCCCTCGCGCCGCTGACCCGCCGCATCGCCTATCTCGACGATGGCGACTGGGTGATCGTCTCGCGCAGCGGTGCCGAATTCCGTGACGCCGCGAACAACCCGGTCACCCGCGAGGTCAAGCTGACCCGCCTGACCGGCGCGTCCATCGGCAAGGGCAATTTCCGCCATTTCATGGAAAAGGAGCTGCACGAGAACCCCGCGATCATCGGCGACACGCTGAACCGCATGATTGATCCGGCAACCCGCCTGCCGGTCCTGCCGGACCTCGCGATCGACCTCGCCGCCATTCCGCGCATCACCCTCTCGGCCTGCGGCTCGGCCTATTATGCCGGTCTGACGGCGCGTTACTGGCTGGAGGAGATCGCGCGGATCGCGGTCGATGCCGATGTGGCCAGCGAGTTTCGCTACCGCGAACCACCGCTCGACCCCGCAGGGCTCGGACTCGTCGTCAGCCAGTCCGGCGAAACCGCCGATACCATGGCCGCGCTGCGCTACATGAAGCGCCAGGGCTGCAAGGTGATGTCGGTGGTCAACGTGCCGGAAAGCACGATGGCGCGCGAGAGCGACCTGATGCTGGAAACCATCGCCGGCCCGGAAATCAGCGTCGCCAGCACCAAGGCCTTCACCGCACAGCTCGCCGTGCTCGCCGGCTTCACCCTCGCCCTCGCCCGCGCCCGCGGCGCGCGGAGCGATGCCGAGCTCGCGCCGCTCGTCGCCGCCCTGATGGAGCTTCCCGGCAAGATGGCCCAGCTCCTCGCCGATGACGCCGAGATCCGCGCCCTCGCCGAAGACATCCGCGATGCGCGCGACGTGCTGTTCTTCGGCCGCGGCTCGATGATGCCGATCGCCCTCGAAGGCGCGCTGAAGCTGAAGGAGCTGAGCTACATCCACGCCGAAGGCTACCCCGCCGGCGAAATGAAACACGGGCCGATCGCGCTGATCGACCCCTCGGTGCCGGTCATCGCGGTGCTGCCCTCCGGCCCGCTGTTCGAGAAAACCGCCTCCAACCTGCAGGAGGCCGCGGCCCGCGGCGGGCGGATCATCCTGTTCAGCGACCGCGCCGGCGCAGCGCGCCTCTCCGGCATCGCCGAGCGCACCGTCATCCTGCCGGACTGCGCCCCGTTCGTCGCCCCGCTACTCTATGCCATCCCGGTGCAGCTTCTGGCCTACCACGTCGCCATCCTGAAAGGCACGGACGTCGACCAGCCGCGCAACCTCGCCAAATCGGTAACGGTTGAATAAGGCAACGCCGCCAGGATCGCCCGTTGTAGACGGAAAATAAAGTTGTATCCTAGATAATAAAGTCATATTCCAGATATTAAAATTATATCCTAGACAATAAAGATTTATACAACGCAACATAATTGCGGTCCAATCTGGCCCGGGGGTCGGGGCCAACGGCTGTGGATCGGTCTGGGGTCCCGTCGCCGATCCGCATTCCAAGTGGCTGATGCAACTCGCTTTCGCGGGGTCAACATCCGGCGTCGATCCACAGGGGATTTCTGCCGGGCAGCTTACGGCTGACGGAAGCGGGTTCGTTCACCCACCCTTTGCTGCTACTCCAGAATGCCAGAGGTGGCGCTGTCGTGTGAGATCAAACTGCTCGAGGTCAGGTCGCGCGATCAGGCGAGCGTGCACTCTGAACTGTCCGTCGTCAGAACATATGGCTCAATTCGCGGCGTAGCTTAGCGGAGAACGGGCCTCGTCTGGGGGTTGATGTTAGGCGGCAAACTTGCGGTGTTGCAAGCGCCGATGCTCGGTGGTCTTCCGTTTAATCCTTTCGCGCTGCTTGATGATGGCCGGGGCCCTGCCGAAGTAGGTGTCTGCGGGCGTCACGTTGTTCAGGCTTTCGTGATAGCGCCGGTGGTTGTAGTTTTCGACGAAGGCCTTGATCTGGGCCCCGAGGTCACCGGGCAGGAAGTAGTTTTCCAAGAGGATGCGGTTTTTCAGGGTCTGGTGCCAGCGCTCGATCTTGCCCTGGGTCTGGGGGTGCATCGGGGCGCCTCGGACGTGTCTCATCTTGTTGGCCTCGATGTATTCGGCCAGTTCGCCCGCGATGTAGCTTGGGTGTCTGAAAGGTCGTAGCGGCAATTTCTTCCTACTGTTTGATGCTTCGATCTGCTTCGCCCTGACGGGCCACTGAACTGAAGACCACGCTCTTTGAAAGGATGCGCGACCAGTCGGCAAGCTTAGCGGCGACCAGCTGTTTCCGGAGTTTGGGCAGTACGTGTTTCACGCGTAGTCAAAGGCTACTGCCGCCGCGCTGACCACGTTCTTCACGTCGCCCGCGCGTAGCGCGTCGATCGGCGCCTTGCCACCGGTCATTCGATTGGGGACAACCAGCCACTCCCATGCTTCCTCGGCGGAGGTGAAGTGCTCGGCCACTAGATCGAGACCGTCCACGGGCCGGCGACGATCGAACTGCCGCAGCGGATAGACAAAGTTCCGCACCCCCTTACGCAGCGCCACGACCTTGCCGGCCTTACGCCAGTTGTCGAGGGTGCCCCGCGCAATGGCGAGCCGTTTGACCACCACGCCCGCACCGACGAGTTCGCTCTCAACCCAATCGGCCGCCTCGTCGTCAACGGTGATCGCATCCAGAAGCCGACGGCCCTTTGCCATCGAGACGAGCGGGCCGACGCCGGCACCCCGCAGCACGCGCCCCCCGGGCGCGGCCGGCGGCGCAACCAACTTCGGCTCACGCCGACGGATCGTCTTGGCAGCCATGGGAACCGCGATCTTGAGCACCGAGGCCAGATCGACGAGGTCACGCAGGGGCATGCTCTCGACTTTGCTTTTGATCGCTTTTGTCAAAATGTCCCGCGTAAGCTGAGATGGCTTTGCAGTGCTCATGACACGTCCTTTTTAGGCAAGATAGGCAATATGGCAAAATATGGAGGACCATCACATTAGCGTGATGATTTGCCGAATTTTTCATCGCATTTGGATCACGCATTTCATCACGTTGTCGAAACTGCTTGCCCACACTCGATTTGCCCGCACTAACTCAATCTTCAGGCCGCAGCTATGCCGGCCCCGATTCCTCAACCCACATCTCGTTCGCGCGGCCTTGCGACCACGTTCAGACTATTCGACAAATCAAGGTAGACACCCGCTTGCCGCGCGTCATAATCTCTATTGACGTCGACCACGCCATTGATCGATCATACTTCAAACGATCCAAATGGACGACGTGGCGGTGAAACAATTTGTTCACATCGTCTGGATTTAGTCTTTTGCGCCGTTTCGAATAATTTCTTTTAGGTGCAACATAACTAATTGCTCGAAGGAACTTTGCTTGTCTTGTAGTCAAATGGATTGCAACAATCAGGCGACGCAGAACGACCGTTCGCGCGATTGGGATGATGGACGTGGCGCCTGTCGCAGCTCCAACTTTTCCGACACCTCCTGCAACCCGAACGGCGACGTCGCAATCGGGCGAGGCTTTTCGCCGAAGCGCCCCTGCACGCAGAACTCGAACCGGTAGGCCGACGTTGCCTACTCGCCTCTGTCACACCTGTCCCCAATGTCCGACTGCTTCGAACCTCATTCCGAGGTTGTCCGACGCTGGCCGGCCCCGATCCGATTGAATTAGCGAATGGCCTCACGCCGATACGGTTTCGACGAGAAAAAAATCCAGCGGTTCTATAAGGAAGGACGTGGGACGGGGAATGGCCAAGATTACAAGCCATGGTTGACGATCCAGGACGTCCCAACACTTGGTCGCGCAACACGCATCCCCGGCCACACGACTGGACGTCTGCACCATTTCCTATCCGACATCGAGACTCGTTTCTTCGTGTTACTGGATTGGGACGACGCGGTGACCGACATTCGTGAGCAATTCCCGCTCGACCGGGAGGTGACCCGCATGCTCGCCAAAGACATGGGCATAATCCACCCAATCGATCCCGCGTCGAGGACAGATATCATAATGACAACGGACTTTTTGATTGACATCAGAAGCGGGCGAACGACTCGGACTATAGCGAGATCCGCCAAGCCGGCCCAAAAGCTGGAAGAACCGCGAACACTAGAGAAACTGGAACTCGAGCGCAGGTATTGGAAACGCGAAGGCATCGAGTGGCATCTGATCACGGAGAAGGATCTTCCGCGTGTTCGTGTCGCTAATCTTCAGTGGCTGCATAAGATGCGGTCGCTGCACGAGCTCGAGGCACCACACCCCGACTATTGGCCCGATCGCTGCGAGCAGTTCCTGACCGAATTCACCCGGACCAGAAGCGGATCAATCCAGGTCTTTCTTACCCAGTTGGAAGAGAAGTGCGGGTTCTCCCCGGGCGAGCCGTTGACCGCCCTTCGTCACCTCGTAGCGACGAGACGGCTGCGGATGAACCTCGACCGCGAGTTTAGCACTAAAGATCCGCTAGACCTTTTCAAAGTTACTACCCGTTTCGAGGAAGATCGGAGGCTGGGGTGATCCTTGCTCGCAACGATCTGCTCCAGACAACGGGAGAGCCCATACGACGCATTCGGATCCTGTGGATCTCCCCCCCACAAAACAACGTTGTGACGATCGATGTCGACGCCGCTACTGCCCTACCCGAACTCGGTGACCTGCAGTCGCTGGTGAAGGCAGTGGAAGTCGCCGAATGGCAAATCATGGAGGCCGACCCGTATCTCCTGATCGTACGTGACGCGGCTTTGAAAGCGTCTCACAAAGCCCTTCGAGACCGTGCTTGGGGTCTCATTTGTGAGCTGGCCACCAAGGAACCGGACATCTTCAGGAGCCAGTTTCGTGGAAAGGAAGTTCGACGTATCGTCGAGCAAGCACGAGCCAGCGGCGACCCCGCCATAAATCGGACGACCCGGAGGCAGATCTATTGTTACCTCCGCCGTTACTGGCAGCGGGGCATGGTACCGAACGCCTTGCTTCCCGACTATCACAATTCAGGCGCCCCGGGAAAGTCGAGAAACTCATCAGACCGAAAGCGTGGACGACCCAGGCAGTTCGGATCCACCCCGGGTGCCAATATCACCCCGGAGATCCGCCAGGTATTCCGGGTCGGGTTTGATCGGCTTTATGCGACGGCCCGCAAGCGAACATGGACGTTGCGCGACGCGTACGACAAGATCATCGCCGATTTTTTCTGCGTGAAGCATATCGATCCCGAAACCGGCCGGGTTCGACACGAACCCAAGGACGAAGTTCATGAGTCCGGCGGCTTACCCAGTTTCAAGCAGTTTCAATATTGGGCAGACAAGGATCACGTACGTCTCGACGTGAAGCGCAAGCGCGTTGGCGAACGCATTTACGATAAGGACATGCGCGGCCTGACAGGAACCGCAACTGCCGAGGTATTCGGGCCTGGGGACCGATACCTGATAGATGCCACGATCGCGGATGTCTATTTGCTTTCACGCATCGATCGAGAACGGATAGTCGGGCGGCCTGTCATCTACGTGATAATCGACGTCTTCAGCCGCATGATAACCGGCATCTACGTCGGGCTGGAGGGCCCGTCATGGGTGGGTGCCATGATGGCTCTTGCGAACTCCAACGCCGACAAGGTCAAATTCTGCAAGGATTTTGACATTTCAATCGAACCACATGACTGGCCCTGTCATTGCCTCCCGGAGATCTTTCTCGGTGACAGGGGGGAGATGGCAAGCAGCATGATTGACACCCTCAGCAATACCTTAAAGATTAGCGTAGAAACTGCCGCACCCTATCGGTGCGAGTGGAAGGGAATCGTCGAGCAACGCTTCAAAATCCTGCCCGCGAAATTCAAGCCGTTTCTTCCGGGCTATGTCCAGGGGGACTTCCGGGCTAGGGGCGGGTCTGATTACCGGCTCGATGCCCTTCTCGATCTCGACGAATTTACGCAGGTCATCATCAACTGCGTTCTTTTTTATAACAATCAGCACGAGATCTCCCGCTACGATAGGGACAGGAACGTCCTGGCTGATAGCGTGCCCGCCATTCCTGTGGAGTTGTGGGAGTGGGGCAGGCAAAATCGTTCTGGTGCCATGCGCTCCTTCCCGCAAGACAGGGTGCTCTACTGCCTCCTGCCACGGGACACGGCAATGGTGACCGAACTCGGTATCCGCTTCAAGTCTGCCTATTACACGTGTGCCCTGGCGATGGAGCAGCGATGGTTCGACAAGGCACGCCAGGAAAAGCGATGGCAGATCGAGGTCGCCTACGATCCGCGATGCCTCGATTACATCTATCTTGCCGCCGATGATGGCGAGCAGTCCTTCCACGAGTGCACCATGACACCTCGGAGCCGCGCCCTGCGCCAGGTGTCCCTGCCCGAGATCGAGCAGCAATATTTCTTCGATCAGGATCAAAAGGCCAACCGCGAGCAGCGAAGCCAGATGGCGAGGGCCGACGTGATGACGGAAATCGAGGCCGTGGTCGAGAAGGCAAAACAAAAGCAGCCCAAATTACGCCGGGGCAGCAATGCCAGCCGCACAAAGGATATCCGGGCAAACCGCGCGGCCGAGCGGGAAATCCGCCGTGACGAGGAGGCCTTCCGGCCCGGACAGCCTTCCACCGATCCCGGGCAGCACAGCGGAGAGGTTGTGCCGTTCCCGCGTAGCGTCACCGCTGAAGACGAGCCTGACTACAGCATGCCTTCGATTGACGAAATTCTTGGAGACGATGATGACGACTCCTGATTTGCCGACTCTGCCCGAATATGAAGGTAACTTGTGGATCTCGAGGCTTCCGCCAATAAAGTCGCAACTCGAGATCTACCAGGAGCTGCGCGACGCACCTTACTTCAATGAAAAAGAGCCCGGCTATCCACGGCATTATCGCAAGCACTGCATAGCTCGCCTAGCCAACTGCTTCCTTCCCCAGGCCCGACAGGTGATCCTGGCCGAGCGCTTTTCGATGTTATTGCGCCAGGGTTACGTCGGCCGAAATCCCCTTACCCACGACTATCTCAAGCACATCTACGCGGGCATCGAGAGAATCGAAAGAAGATCGCTGGATGTAGCGCCAAAGACACCGGTGAAAGTCACCGCAAGCAGTTTTGGGCTCCTTGGCTGTCCAGGTGTCGGCAAGACGGTGTCAGTACGGCGAGTCCTGGCTCAATATCCACAGACGATTCAGCATGACAATCCGTTCAGCATTACCCAGATCGTCTGGCTTAGACTCGAGGCGCCCGTTCTCGGGTCTCTGAGACAATTATGTATCGACTTCTTTCACGCCGTCGACGAATTGATAGGTACAGACTATGTCAAGCGATACGGAAAAAGCAAAACGACGGAACAGCTGACGCCGTATATGGCGCAGGTTGCGAATTTACACGGGCTCGGCGTGTTGGTGATCGACGAAATCCAGCACTTACGCGGCGCGAAGGTCGGCGCGAACACGTTGATGAACTTCCTTGTAAAGCTGGTGAATACGATCGGCGTGCCAGTGATTCCGATTGGAACGTTTGGCGCTTTGCCCACCCTGCAGGGCAATTTCAGCACGGCACGTCGCTCCACCGGTCTGGGCTCACAATTCTGGGATCGGATAGCGCCGGGACCGGAGTGGGATCGTTTCCTCACTGATCTATGGAAATACCAGTGGACCACACCACCTACCGCCCTCAACGGGGAACTGAACGCGGTGATGTACGATCAGAGCCAGGGCGTCGTCGATCTGGCGGTCAAGCTATTCATGCTGGCCCAGATGCGGGTTGTCGACGCAAACCAGAGTCGCAAGAGACAGTCAGAGGAATTAACACCACGCCTGATCCGGACAGTCGCGAGAGACGAGTTCCAGCTCGTAGCGCCGATGATCAAGGCTTTGCGTGAGAACGACAACTTCGAACTGAACATGTACGACGACTTGCGGGGACTGGACGCACACATCCAGTCGATCCTCGGCGGTGCGTCTGACCCCAGACCGAGGCTCGAAATCGACCCCGAGGCGTCCCCAAGGTCAGGACAGGCGCCGAAGTCCCAGTCCGTCACCGATGCGGTGCTCAGTGCATTGAAGAAAATTTGCGTGGCAGAGGATATCGCACAGGCGCTGGTCAATGACGCCGTAGCCAAGGATCCGTCCGGCGACCCGCTCTTGTTACTCGAGAACGTTCTCACGACCTTGAGAAGCAGCCCGCCGAAAGTCAGTCGTCCCAAGGTCAAGGCAGGGTCTCGGAAGGTGGCGGATCCTGATGATGACGACCTCCGGACAATTGTGAAAGGCGGTGCAGAGCGGGGTAAATGCGCGTACGATGCGCTTAAGGAAGCCGGAGTGGTAAGGCCGCCTCTTCTGGATTTCGCCGGTTAACCATGCTCGCGTATTTCCCGCAGGTTTATCCGGGAGAACTGCTGTACAGCGTACTGGCCCGCTACCATCGACACATGGGCGCCCCCTCCTCGATTCAATCCATGGAGAGCCTGTACGGCCACCGCCTTGTCGTTGCGAGTGTAGATCTTCCAGGCCATTTGCAGTCCCTGGTGGATCGGCTCCCGCCGGGCTCCGGATGGACGGTTGACCGCGTCATCGAGGAACTCACCTTGTTCCCGTACTATACCGCGTTCCAGCCACCAGGGGTGGTCAATCGCGTCCGAGCGGCAATGCGGAATGGTGTTACGAATGGGATGCTGCTTCGCCTGGGCATAGCCGCATTTCGGGCCGGTCACGTAACTCAGCTGCGGTTCTGCCCAGCCTGTCTGACAGAGATGGAAAAATGCCCAGGCGAACCCTATTGGCGCCGCGACCACCAGTTGCCTGGCGTTCTTGTCTGCCCAACGCACGGCTGTCCGCTGAAGGCCAGTGCGGTATCGCTGACCGGCTTCGGACGCCACATCTATGTCGCGGCCACCAAGCGCAGCTGCCCGAACGATTCGCCGGATCTTGTCGCCGGAAATGATTACCTCCTGTTGACGAAACTTGAGCGCCTGGCCGGCGCGAGCCGCGCGCTTCTCGAGAAGCCCGGCCCAATCAGAACTACGCAAGAGTGGAGCAAACACTACCGTGGCGCCTTGCTGCGATCTGGGCTGACCCTGTCTTCCGGACGGCTGGACCAGCGACGGCTCGAACAGGCATTTTTCGAAAATTATGCGGGTGTCCTTCGGCTACTTCCGGAACTGACCGTCGGGGCATTTCGCCCCGGTCCCTGGCTTACAGCGATGTCACGCAAACACCGACACGCGTTTCATCCGTTCCAGCACGTGCTCCTCCAGGATTTTCTCGACCGTCAGCTGCGAATTGACGTGCCATTCGGCGACGGGCCTTGGGAGTGTCCGAATCCCCTGGCGCCACATCGGAGCAGGCTGACAATTTCCGAAGTGAGAATCCACCGAAACCATGGTCATCTGGTCGGCGTGTTCGCCTGCAAATGCGGGTATATCTACACCCGCAGTCTCTTCCTGGAACGGCAAGTTCTCGGACCACCGCGCTTTCAGGCCTACGGCCCATTGTTGGCGCCTGCACTGAGAGAGGCGGTGGATTCCGGCATATCGCTGCGAAGCGTGGCGCGTAGGCTTGAGCTGGACCCGAAGACGGTAGTCAAGCTGGCCGTCGAACTGGGCATAGGCACGCGGTGGAAGACGCCGCCAGGTTACTGCTCGGCTGCGTCATGCGTCGGTCGAACCACGGCATCCCATCGACGAGTACCGCCAGTCAGCAGACGCTCAGCTTCCCCGCATTTTCGTCGAGACTGGGATGTTGTTGATCGCGAAGCTGGAATAAAGATTTTGCTGGCGACCCTGCACCTTTTGACGCAGGAGCCACCCGTGCGGATCACGCGATCGCAGATCGAACGCACGACCTGGAATCGGGGGTGGCTCGCCAAGCGAGCCGGGAAGTTGCCACACGCAATGGGATGTCTACGTGATGTTGTCGAGTCGGTCGATCAGTTCCAGGAGCGCCGCACCCGGCACATCATCCGGGAGATGGATCGCGCCGGTGAACCCCTGGCGGCCTGGCGAGTTCTGCGCCGGGCTGGTCTGACATCCGCGCGCGAACACCTGGTCCAGACGCTTTTGGCCGAGCATTTTGAGACGCCCTGGGTGGCGACCGCATGAGGCGGATCGTCTTTCGGTCGATCGCGGATCTCTCGAAGGATCCCGTTGAAGTCTTTTGGCTGAGGGGGTTGGTTCGTAACGAGAGAAACGAGTGGAACGTTAGGGTCGTTTACCGGGTCAAGGGCACGAATGATTTAATCCCGGTAGAGGAGCCCATCGGGATGTTCCCCTTGTTAAGCCCCGGCATCTGGTTCGAGCATGGTCAAATGCGAACGGACGAACTGCCGGGGAGCGATTTCGAAACGATCGTGCCGGACACGGGCCGACCGGAAATCCTCACGTCCGCGGATCTCCCGCATGAACTCCTGCCCCTGCCCAAGGGGACAAACCGCGCCCAGCGTTTGTTCCACTATCGGACAGCGAAAGGCGACGTGCTGGTTCCGGTGATCGAGCTGGTCCGGGCAATGTTCATCCACAACCGCGCCTTGGCCTTGGCATTGATGCGCCCGGCGGGCCTTGAGCAGCTGTATGCACCATTGATGCCCGGGTGGAGCGAAACTGCGACGATCCGTTTCACGCGGGAAATCGATCCCCGCGCGATAAGCCGTAGCTTCGCACTGGAATTCGCCTGGATTGCCTTGGATCCGGATGCCAGGCGTGCATGGGACAGCATTCAACGTCTCTCGATGGGTCAAGAGTATGTCCTGTTTGAGCCGCCCTCGATCCAGAATTCCCTGTGGACGTTCCGCGGTACCCAACGCGGCAGGCAGTGGCTGGTACTGGAGTTGACCTGTATCGGTGGCCGTCGGCTCCCGTTTCGGAAGCTGGAATACAGTCATCCCGGCTTCGTCAAGGCGATGAGAGCTGGGGGTGACACTAAAGACGTGCCCGGCTCCAATGACCGGCACGGAACTCGGACATCGTCGGCGGAGCGCGACATCGACGTCGACGACAAAGACGGAAGCGGCAGCTATCACACCACCAAAATTGTATCCCTTCCGAGCCGTCGCAGCGTGTTCGAGAACGATTTTGAAGTCGCGAAGATCCAACGGGCAGGGTCGGAAAAGTCCCGGCCGCGCAAGAAAAAGGCCGAAGAGACAAGGAAGGCACCGGATACATCCACGCTCCAAGCGTTCCACGTCACAACTGGCGAACGCAGCGAAACCGCAAGGCGCGTTCCTTTGGAATTCAAGACGCTTGCGCTTGCACCCCTACATGATATGGGCGATCTCGTGGCACTGGATGAGACCGTTCGTCACATGCGAGCCATGAGGCCCGGAGCGGCTTTCTCCGTAACGCTGGTTCAACTTGAGCAGGGTCGCGCAGCCGCGAGTACGGGATCGCGGCCGCGTGTCGCGATGCTCGTCACAATAGAACCGCCGGGCAAACCTCCGATAGTCCTGATCGACTTCGAGAGGACCGGGATTTCAGCACTCTCCGTGATGACCATGCACTTTACGCCAGATACCACCGAGGAGCAGATCGAGAACTCGGTCCGTACGATGATCGATGGCTGGATCAACAGTGGCGGACATTGGTCTGGCGAGAAGGAAAAAGACCTTGAGACGATCTGTCGCTGCGAACGGCTACCCAAGGCGTTGATACCGAGAAATACCCACAGCGAAAGAAGCAAGGACTGGGCGAAACGATTGCTCAGAAAATTGGGACTGTCAGCATGAAATGTCGACCAGTGGCAAGCCCATCTTCTCATAATCCAGAATGGGCTAGACCAGATGTTCGCCTGAGATTGGGGTAACCCGTCTCGCATTATGCAGGTTTCCGAGGGTTGCGCCGGGAGGTCCGGTGCCGAGCCTTGATGCATAGGAGACGGGTCATGGGAGAGCATATCACCTTTATCGGGCTGGACGTGCACAAGGAGACGATCACGGTCGCGCTGGCAGAAACCGGCGGCCGGGGTGACGTGCGCGAGTATGGCCGGATCGCGAACACCCCGGAGGCGCTGACGAGGCGTATCCATCCGGTCTGAACCGCCTGCCGGTACGGCAAGGAGCCGTGCATAAGAGCGCTGCTACGAGCTGATTCATGGTAAGGGGCGGCGTGCGGATGGAGATCATCACGGGGGTAGAGCGCCGGCGCCGCTGGCGGGATGAGGACAAGCTACGGATTGTTGCGGAAGCGGAAGCGCTTGGTGCGGTGTTTGCGGAAGTTGCGCGGCGGCATGACATATCGCGTGGTCAGCTATGGAACTGGCGCCATCTGGTGCGTGCTGGCGAATTGAGTTTGGTTTCGGCACCTGTGACCTGGCAGCCCGCCTGCAAACGCTGCTGCCGTCCCACGCGCAGCCATCAGCATGACGCGGCGGATTGCGGACTTGAGGCCCTCGTGCGCGTCGGAGATGACCAGCTTTACCTGACGCAGACCGCGGCGCACCAGGCTCTTGAGGAAGGCAGCCCAGAAGGTCTCGGCCTCGCTGGGGCCGATGTGCAGCCCGACGATCTCGCGCTTGCCTTCGGTATTAGCGGCCACGGCGATTATCGCAGCCACCGAGACGATGCGCCCTCCCTCGCGCTGCTTGAGGTAGGTGGCGTCGAGCCAAAGATACGGCCAGTCACCGGTCAGCGGGCGCTCGAGGAAGGCGTTCACCCGCTCGTCGATATCCTTGCACAGCTTGCTCACCGTGCTCTTGCCAATGCCACTCAGCCCCATGGCCTGCACCAGGTCGTCGACGCGTCGGGTGGAGACGCCGCCAACCCAGGCTTCCTGGATCACCGCGACCAGGGCCTTCTCGGACGTCTTCCTGGGCTCGAGGAAAGGCGGGAAGTAAGAGCCCTGCCGCAGCTTGGGAATGCGCAGTTGTAGATTGCCGAGCCGGGTGTCGAGCGAGCGATCGCGGTAACCGTTGCGGTAGGTCGTCCGCTCACCAGTGCGCTCATGGCGCCCGGCGCCGATCGGGCCTTCCACGTCGGCTTCCATAAGCAGTTGCACTACGGCCTCCGCCACACTGCGCAGGAAATCTCCATCGCCGGCTTTCGCCAGCAATTCAGCCAAGGGTAGTCTGTCTTCGGTCATCGGGTCCTCTCGGGTTCGCGTGAAGCTTCGCAACTCCACCGTAGCCGCTCGATCCGATGGCCACCTAAACCCAGGCTCATGCGTTGGATCGGCCCCTCCGGCCGGCTACGCCGACCTCCGGCGCCAATCCAACGCACGGCAGTCAGACAATTTCCACCACAAGCGCGGACATTAGCATCGACGGCGTCCTTCGGGCGTGTCGCCGTCGACAATTGGGGTCAGGATCGCGACGCCTTCCAGGTTTTCATCGAGCAGCGCGGCGATTCTGGCCGAGACTGCTGCGATGTCCGCCGGCTCCAGCTTCGCCCCCACGCTTTCGGCAAGCGTATGCATCACCGCGACCTTTCTAAGGTAAGGCGCGGCGCGCTCATCGGGCAGCAATGCCTTGTAGGCCTTTGTCACGTCGCCCGCGAACCGCAGGAATTCGCGCCGGCGCTCATCCGGAACGACCAACGTCCCCACGGCCTGTGGGATCAGCTTGAGGCGTTACACCATATTGGCTCACTACACGACCTGGAACGCAATAGGAATTCCAAAATTTCGGACACGCAGGGCATCGTGCCAAGGCCAATGCGGGGATAACCTGGCATTCTGCAGGGATCCGACGCCTCGGTCCGTGGGCGGCCCTCTGAGTCGTATCCGGCAAGCGCTATTATCGGATCTCATCGAATTAGTCGGCTTGCGTTTTCGCCCGGGCCTCCTCACGATGGCGACATGCTGGACCTCTCGACCGATTCCCCGTCGACCACTTTCGCCACGGGAGACGTCACGGGAGCCCGATGGAAATTCGAAGAACGCGGGCATACAGTGTCGGCATTGGGGGGCTCTGATTTCGAGAAAAGCCGTTGTTGCGCCGAGAATTTCTTAGAAATTTAAGCCTGAATGCGCCGAACTCAGTGATAAATGCGGGGTAACGATCCGTCCGAGGGATGAGCAAATGACCAGATTCACGCGCGGCTTCAAAGATCACATGGAACGGCAGCGCGACTTCGAGAACGAGTTTGATGACAGGTGCGTTGACCTCAATGAGGAAGAAAAAGAAAGAGCTGCATTTACAAATAAATATAAAGCCCGAAAGCGCCACTTCAAACGCAACAGAAACCTTCCAGTTACAGAGAATAAGTGGGATACCTTTATTGACCTTCCTGTAGAAGAAGCCCGAAGTAGGCTTCTCATAGCCGGCTATGTCGACAAGCCAATGAGAGGCCTTAAAGACGGGGACGTGCATATGCACCACCCGGAGCACTCCTATTCGGTTCACATTTGGCCCGCACGGGAGGATGCTGATCTGCGTCCGGTTGTAGGCAAGTCTAGGTACAGTCTACATGGTATACACTGATTTCCGACAATCAAGGTTTGCGCGCGTGTGCGATGCCGCCAGACGTGACTGCCAGCGCCGCGTCGGGTTGACTCGAGCAGGCCGAAGCACGTCGGCATCAACCGCAGGCCACGGCCGCGACGCCGCTCCCATAGATGTCGATCATCCTGACGCGCACGCCGCGGAATTTCGCGCCGTTGGGCTCAACGCAGATGATCGCGTACGATGGCCTTGTTATCTCTGGGGCACAGCGAGCTTCACGAACGGGGTTATGGGTGTGGTGAGTGCCCGGCTTGTGATCTTAGAATGAAGGGCTGGTCGACATACCAAAACGCCAACTTGACGCAACACTCACCGGGTGGCCGGTGGGTAAGGGGGGGCCATGGCTGCTGGGCTGAGTGGTTCGACGATCAAATCCTGGTTCCAGTATCGCTGCGAGCGGAAGACTCGCTACGAAATAATGGACCCTACCGAACTGGCGGCTATCCCGGTCGCCAAGGATCAGCGCGAGCAACCTTGGACGACCCTGGGCGTCGATTACGAAGATCGGGTTGTCACGCGACTAGCTCGAGCGACCGGCGTGCTTCGTCCGACTCACGGCGAAGAGGGGCTGCTCGAGCGTCAAGCTATTGCGTTTCTGAAGGGGCAGGGCACGGCGACCTACGCGGCGCAGGTGAATCTACGTCCCCGAGGCAAACCGACATTCCTCGGCGGGGCCGATATCAAGCTCCGGAGAAGCTTTGCCGATCTGATCCGGCGTGAGGTTCGGCCAACCGGCCTCCACTTCACCGTGATCGACATCAAGGCGACCCGAGCAGCGCGCGCCTTTCACAAGACGCAGGTGGCCTTCTATGTCATGTTGTTGCGTGCGACGCTGGCAGAACTCGGCGTCGGCGCAACAGTCGAACCGATGGGCGAAATCTGGCGGATTCCCGATGACGGCGATGCCGAGGGCGATCGATGGACCTCGGAAGAATTCGCGCTCAAGCCGTATCTGCGGCTGGTCGAGGACTTTTGCCGAACGACTCTGCCGACGATCGCGGACAAGGTCGTCGCCCAAGGCCGTGATGAGACGTTCTTCCATGTCTACTTCAAATGCGAGCAATGCGCTTATTTGCCGCATTGCATTGAGGCCGTAGGGCCGCATAGGTCGGCGCGGACGCGGGACGTTTCTGCCGTTGCTGGACTTACCCACGAAGCGAAGCGAACGCTCCTATCGATCGGTATAGGCACGGTGGCTGGACTCGCCGAACTCGGTGCCGGCGTTGGCCGCGTCGACGGCGCGGGTTGGTCCCTTTCGAGACGGGCCGATCAACTCGTCAGTCGCGCAAAGGCGCTCCGCGACGACAATGTCCGGCCCGGCACCGAGCCGCACACCTTTCTCATGCCGCCCCGAACCGATGCAGCGATCTATCTCGTTGCCGACAACGACCCTGTTGACGACACGCTGGTGACCCTTGGCTATCGATACGTAGACTCATCTGGTGTGCGCGAGCGAATCGAAGTCATGCCGACAGCGGACCGCGCCGGAGAGGCAAACGCATTGGTCTCCGTCTTCGGGCACCTTGTCGCCGACCTTGAAGCGATCGATGCCCACAACGAGGCCATTGGTGATCCAACGGATCCTACGGGCCTGTACGCCCATATCTTCCTGTATGAGACGACCGAAGCTCTCGCGATCCAGAATGCCGTGAGGCGTCACCTGGAAGACCCTCGCGTCCGGACGGGTCTGCTGCACATGGTCCGCCTCTTCCCACCCGACGAGGTGGTTCCCGAGCCGGAATTTCGCGGGATGCAGCATCTTCCGGCGACCGCGCTTCGAAGCGTCGTCGAGCAACTTCTCTCGCTGCCCGTGACGGTCTCCTACGACCTCCGTCAAGTGTCGGCCGCTCTTCAGCGGGCTGGTCTGATCTCCGAGGCATATTCACCGTCCCAGGCTTTTGAGCGCCCGTTCTCCTCATTGCTGGCGCTCGATGTCAGCCGCCATCTGCGCGAAGGGCGGGGGCGCGGTCCAGATGTGGACGCCATACGGGAGGACGTGAGGGCTCGACTAACGGCGAGCCAGGCAATCGCCGATTGGTTGAAGGCCGAGCACCAGCGTCGCATGGCCGCGTCCAAGTCGCCCATGCTGCGACTCAAAAAGCAGCCATTCCGCTTGCAGGCAACCTTTAATCCGCTCGCTGCGGGCGACCTTGACGTGCTGCGAGCCTTCGAACTCCTCGAAAATCGCGCGGGTCTCCTGGAGACAATGATCCAACTTGCTCGGCCGACCCGTGTCCGCAGGGACACAGGTCGTGCGATCGGTCCAATGCGCCTTATCAATGTCAGCGAAAAGGGCCGCTCGGCTTTCCTTCTTTTCGCTATACCTCGTGAGGCCGAGGATGCGGATCTCTCGTCCGGCGCCTTCGGGCTGATCCTCAGTAATGGCGAACCCGATTTGGTCCTCGAGCCTCGCCTATGGTCCAGCATGCGATGCGATCTCATGAATCCCTGGGCAAACGACCCACCGAATTTTCTAAGGGTCCGGATGTTTCGGCCGACGTTCAACGGCCCCTTCTTTCAGGAGGTCAAGCGCCGCGCCGGCCAAGATGGCTGGTGGTTGGATCAGAGCTTTGTCGATTTCAATTCGGCGAAAGTCGACAATTTCCTGACCTTCTTGGGCGCGCAGGTTCAGCCATGACGACACGCGATGACATCCTGAGCTTCCTCAGAAGCCCTACCAGATTCGCAGCGACGGCAACCGATCGTGACTTATGGGTCGAGGGCCTTGATGGCTTCGCAATTCCCTCCATCGCAGCAACCGGCGATCATTCGCTGCGGCCTGCTCAGGACGCCGCTTGGCGTGGCCTTGCGGACCACCGAGTGGGCCTCGTTCTTGGGCCACCAGGCACCGGAAAGACCCATCTCCTTTCGTGGCTGATTGCCAGTTTTGGCGCCGTGCGATCGGCGAATGGGCGCCCGGCGCGCACGCTCGTCACGGCCTTCACTAAGAATGCGGTCGGCAACGTTCTCGACGCGGCATCGAAACGACAAGCCGTCCATGACGCTGCCGCGCCAGATCCCATATATTTTGGTTCGCCGCCGAGCAGCGGTCTGGCGTCCGGCGTGCAGGTGCTCGGGCGCGGCGACGAAGCCGACCTCGCGCAGGAGATTGCGAGCGGCAGGGCCGTCATCGGCGCGACCATCTGGTCGCTCCACCGTCTCATCAACTCCGGAGTTCTACCGACGGTCGACGGCCCGACCGCTCCATTGTTCGATCTGGTCTGTATCGATGAAGCCTCCCAGATGGTGCTCGGTCACGGGCTCATGGCCCTCGCCGGGATGGCCCCCGATTGCCGCATCGTCGTGTACGCGGCGGTGGAAAAGTAGGCCATGTAGCGGCGGCATAATGCTGCTGCGTGGCGGGGCAAAAGCCGGCCACTTGTAGAGTTGCCTCTTTCGGAATGGAGGGAGAGGCGACGGGGGATGTATTCGGTGGAGGTTTATGCGGCGGTTCGGCAATTTGTATTTGTCGAGGGGCGGAGCCGTCGGGAGGCTGCGCGTGTTTTTGGTCTGAACCGTGAGACGGTAGCGAAGATCTGCCGGTTCTCTGTGCCTCCAGGATATCGGCGCGAGCGGCCTGCTGCGAAGCCGAAGCTTGGGCCTTTCATTCCGGTGATCGACGCGATCCTGGAGGCTGATCGGGGGGCGCCGGTGAAGCAGCGTCACACGGCGCAGCGGATATTTGAGCGTCTGCGCGACGAGCACGGCTATACGGGCGGCTACACGGTGGTGAAGGATTACGTCCGTCCGGCCCGGCTGCGGCTGCGCGAGGCATTCGTGCCGCTGTCTCATCCGCCGGGGCATGCGCAGGTGGATTTTGGCCAGTGCATTGGCTTCATCGGCGGTGTGCGGACGGTGATGCACGTCTTCTGCATGGACCTGCCGCACTCGGATGCCCCGTTCGTGAAGGCATATCCGGCGGAGACGACGGAGGCGTTTCTGGACGGCCACGTGTCGGCCTTTGCCTTCTTTGGCGGGGTGCCGCTGTCGATCCTCTACGACAACACGAAGCTGGCGGTGGCGCGGATTCTTGGCGATGGCCAACGGACGCGGACGCGCGCCTTCACGGAGTTGATCAGCCACTACCTGTTCAGGGACCGGTTTGGCCGCCCTGGCAAAGGTAACGACAAGGGTAAAGTCGAGGGTCTGGTGAAGTATACGCAGCGGCGCTTCATGACGCCGCTGCCGCATGCGGTGAGCTTCGATGCCCTGAACGCGGCGCTGGAAGCGCGCTGTCTGGCGCGGCAGGATGAGCATGCCGGACGCCATGAAGAGACGATTGGCGAGCGGTTGCTGCGCGACCTCGCGGCATTGAGGGTGTTGCCGGCGGGACCGTTCGAGCCCTGCGAGAAGAAGCCGGCGCGGGTCTCGTCGACGGCGCTGGTCCGCTACCGGATGAACGACTACTCGGTGCCGGCGAGCTATGCCTTCCGGGACGTATTGGTCAAAGGTTTCGTCGATCGGGTGCTGGTCGTGGCCGGAGCTGAGGTCATCGCTCGCCACGAGCGGGTGTATGGCCGCGGCGAGTTCATCTTCGATCCGCTGCATTATCTGGCGCTGATCGAGCAGAAGCCTGGGGCGCTGGATCAGGCGGCCCCCTTGCAGAACTGGGCTCTGCCGGAAGGGTTTCAGAGGATCCGGCGACTCCTGGAGGCGCGGATGGGGAAGCGCGGGAAGCGGGAGTTCATCCAGATCCTGCGGCTGATGGAGGTGTTTCCGCAGACGGTTGTCTCGGCCGCGGTGAATGATGCGATGCGGCTTGGCGCGATCGGTTTTGACGCGGTCAAGCAGCTGGTTCTGGCACGGGTCGAGCAACGGCCGGCACAGCTGGACCTGACGCGCTATCCCTATTTGCCGGCGGCGCATGTGCGGATGACCTCTGCCGCGGACTATGGCGTCCTGCTGAGCCGAGACGCGGCATGAGCGGCGCGATCGAGACGCCGCAGGTGCTGCTGGCGCATCATCTGAAGGCGTTGAAGCTGCCGACCTTCCTGCGCGAATATGCCAAGGTCGCTGCCGAGTGCGCGAAGGATCGCGCGGATCATCCGAAATTCCTGCTGCGGCTGGCGGAGCTGGAACTGCTCGATCGCGAACGCCGGCTGGTGGAGCGGCGGATCCGTGCGGCGCACTTCCCGGCGGTCAAAAGCCTCGATACCTTCGACTTCACCGCGATCCCGTCGCTGAACAAGATGCTGGTGCTCGATCTGGCGCGCTGCGACTACATCAATGCCCACGACAACATCATCGCTCTCGGGAATTCCGGCACCGGCAAGACGCATGTCGCTCTGGCTCTTGGTCTGGCGGCCTGCCAGCGCGGACTGTCCGTGGGGTTCATGACGGCGGCTGGCCTGGTGCACCAGCTGATGGAGGCACGGGACGAGCGCCGTTTGCTGAGACTGCAGGCGCAGCTTGCCAGTCTCAAACTCCTGATCATCGATGAACTGGGTTACGTGCCGTTGTCGCAGACCGGTGCAGAATTGCTGTTCGAGGTGTTCAGCCAGCGGCACGAGCGCGGCTCGACCATCGTCACCTCAAACCTGCCCTTCGAGGATTGGACGAGCGTCTTTGGCGCCGAACGGCTGACCGGCGCGCTGCTCGATCGTCTCACGCACCACGTCCAGATCCTGGAGATGAACGGCGAAAGCTACCGCCTGAAGCAATCCCGCGCCCGGCGCCGGAAAGATATCGAAAAGACCGGTGACGACCTGCCTCATGATCCTGAGACCGGCGAAATCAACGACAGCTGATACCCACCGCCAAGCAGGCTGCGGATATGAGAACGGCCCCTGCAGGGGCCGTTCTCATATCCGTCACGTCACAATCCAGTGGCTGGTTTTTACGCCGCCACGCCGGCCTGGTTTTGATCCGCCGTTGACACGGAGGCCACGACGGCGAACCCGCGTCCTGCGTCGCCGGCTCGCGCAGCCTCAACGCCGGCGTTGAGGGCGAGCAAATTTGTCTGGAATGCAATTTCGTCCATAACGACGATGATTTGATTGATGGTCTGTGCGGAGGATGCGATATTCTGCATCGTGCCGACGGCTTGGTTCACGATGGTCGCACTGTTCCTGGCGTCTTTATCAGCATTTGAGACGACCTGACGTGCGTGCGCTGCGCCGTCCGCAGATTTCTTGATCGTCGAGGTGATCTCACTAAGTGTCGCGGCAGTTTCTTCCAGGCTCGCAGCCTGCTGTCCAGTTCTGCTTGCGAGATTATCCGATGCAGCCGACATCGTGAGAATTCCAGAATAGATCGACGCGGCAGTGGAATTTACAGCGGAAACTACTTCTTCCAAATTTCCAATTGCCGAATTGAAGTCCAGACGCAATAATTCATAATCTTCAGGAAATTCCTCGTTCAGTCGGAACGTCAGATTTTGGTTCGCAAGCTGCTTCAGCGCAGTCGCGAGTTGCGCGACGGTTTTTGCCTGAGCTTGGCTCGCCAACGCTTGAGCCTCTTCAGCAACCTTTTGGGCATGAATATCGACGACAGACCCGCAGGATCGCAGCGGTTCACCGTTGGGCCCGCGCAAGGTTCCGCACGTCCCGCGGAACCACCTGTATGATCCGTCATTCGTTTTCAGCCGGTAGGAAAAATCAAAAGGCGTTCTCCCGCTATGATCGGCGAGATGTGCGATATAATGGCTGATTGTAGGTTCGGCGTCGTCCGGATGTAACCTGTCAGACCATGAAGTCATAATGTCAGGGAAGTCCGTCTCATTGTTAAATCCGAGCAAGCGGCGCATTTCCGGCGAAAATGTCCAGCGAATATTTTGATGAGTGGGATCACCTTGATAAATTACAATCTGCCAAAGACCAACACCTGCAAAATTATCGAGCACCCTCAACCGCTCTTTAACATCGTGTAATTCATTTTTTAATTCGGCATAGACGTCTTGATTTTTAAAAAAATGAAAATAATGCCATTGCAAATGAACTCCGGTGTGGGTGATATATGGCTTCTCATGGTTCCGCTACGGGACTTCCATGTAAATTCAGCTTCTCGGTAGAGGCGTATCTTGCCACCCAAGATGCATCAAAAATCAGACCTCGTGCGTTTATCGATTTTGTTAAGTATTAATTTACTATGTGTCATCATTTATAACATAAAATCGTCTTCTTGCCAACGGTTAAAACTTTGTATTGAAGAGGGGATGGGCCGGACTGGCCTGTAGCGACTGTATAAAGACAAGCTGATCGAGTTGGTCCTGCGACTGCACCGATCCGACAAAACCTCGCGAACTGGTCGAAGTCGTCTTCGACGGACAAGAAAGCGACCCGCGAGACGACCATCGGTCGACTCCCGATCGTTCCCCTCGGACAACGCAAAGACGCGCCGCCGGATACGCCCCGCCTGATGGCTGGTGCGATTCCCCCGCTCTCCGATCCGGTATCGTCCTGCCGAAGACCCGCCCTGCCGACATATCGCCCTGAAACAAATCCAATCGCTTTTCTTTTAATCACTCGTCTATAAACACATCCATAATTGATGATTTAATAGTCATATTGCTCTAGTACCGCATAATTTTTGTCATTTTCATGTTGGCGACCAGGATCGAATAGCCTAATTTTTCTCCATTCGGACTGATCCTGACAATTTCGTCACCAGGTCCGCCCCTTTGTGAATGGAGACTGCACATGATCCGAATGAGACCGCTGCTCCGGGCCATCGGCGCGCTGGCCGGCGCCGGACTTGCCGGGCTGGCCAGCGCGCATGCGGCATCGCCCGCCTTGCCGCCGGGCATCGCGAAATCCGGCACGCTGCGGATTTGCAGCGCCGTCAACCTGCCGCCCATGGAGTTCATGAACGAAGCGACGAAGCCATCCGGGCTCGACATCGACCTCGGCGATGCCGTCGCCAAGCGTCTCGGCGTGAAGACCGAATGGATCAACATGCCCTTCGCCGGCCTCATTCCCGCCCTGCTCGCCTCGCATTGCGACATCATCATGTCGCAGCTGTTCATCAAGCCGGGCCGGCTGAAGGTGATCGACGAAATCCCCTACATGGTCTCGCACGAAGCCGTTCTCGTGAAACCGGGCGCGAAGCCCGTCCCCTCGCTCGAGACCCTGTCCGGCAAGAAAGTCGCCACCGTGACGGGCACCACGGCAACGGTGCTGCTCGACGCCGCGAACAAGAAACTGCACGCCGCCGGGAAAACGCCGATCGACATCGTGATGTTCCCCGAAAACACCCAGGCCCTGCAGCAGCTCCAGTTCGGCCAGGTGGCGGCCTATGGCGTCGCCTATGAAACCGCGCGCTACTACATCCACAAGGCGCCGGGACAGTTCGCGATGGGCGGGCCGCCCTATTTCACGATCGCGACCGGCATCGGCATCCGCAAGGACGAGACCGTGCTCAACAAGGCGATCAGCTTCACGCTCGCCGGCATGATGAAGGACGGCACCTACGCCGCGATCTTCCGGAAATGGGATCTCGGGATCGACATGCTGAAGCATGGCTGAGCGCGGAGCATCATTGTGCATTTCGATTGGATCTATTTCTGGCACCAATTGCTGGAACCGAGCGGCGCCTTCCTGCAGGGTCTCTGGCTGACGATCATGATCAGCATCGGCGGGCAGGCGATCGGCCTCGCGATCGGCCTGCCCGCCGCCCTCGCCCGGCGATCCCGGATGCGCGCCCTGCAATGGCTGGCGCGCACCTATATCTTCCTGATGCGCGGCACGCCGCTGCTGGTGCAGATCGTCTTCATCTACACCGGCCTCGCCGCCGCCGGCATAATCCGCTTCCATGACATCCATCTCGGCGGCATCACCCTCGCCGGCAATGTGCAGGCCGGCATTCTCGCACTCGGGTTGAACGAAGGGGCCTACATGGCCGAGATATTCCGGGCCGGCATCGACGCGATCGATCGCGGCCAGACCGAGGCCGCCAAATCCCTCGGCATGGTGCCCTGGCAGATCCTTCGCCATGTGGTGCTGCCCCAGGCCCTGCGGGTGGTGCTGCTGCCGATCGGCAACCAGTTCAACATCATGCTCAAGAACTCGACGCTCGTCAGCGTCATCGGTGTCTCTGAAATGCTTCTCGTGACCGAGACGATCAATTCCGCGACCTTCCGCACCTTCGAGCTCTATTCCGTGCTCGCCATCTACTTCCTCGCGCTGACGACGATCTGGGGCGTGGTGATGGCAAGGATCGAACGCCGGATGGACCGCCCGTCCGACCATGGCGCGGTACATATCGTCCCCACCCCACTGCCGGAGTCCGCCTGATGCAGCCGCTCCTGATCGAGGCAGAGGACGTCGAAAAGCGGTTCGGCAACACGAAAGTGCTCGACCGCGTCAGCTTCGGCGTCCGCCGTGGCGAAACCGTGGTGCTGATCGGCTCTTCCGGCTCGGGCAAGACCACGCTGCTCCGCTGCATCAACCATCTGGAGACGATCAATGGCGGGCGCATCGTGGTGAATGGCGGCCTGATCGGCTTTCGCGAGCAGAACGGTAAGCTGGTCGAAGACCGGGAGGTCAACATCGCCCGCCAGCGCCGCGATGTCGGCATGGTGTTCCAGCGCTTCAACCTGTTCGCCAATCTCGACGTGCTGGACAACATCATCCTCGCGCCGATGAAGGTGCGCGGCCGGCCCCGGGCCGAAGCCGTGGCGCAGGCCGAGGCGCTGCTGGCCCGCGTCGGCCTCGCCCACAAGGCAAGGGCGATGCCCTCGTCACTCTCGGGCGGGCAGCAACAGCGGGTTGCCATCGCCCGCGCCCTCGCGATGCAGCCGGCGGTCATGCTCTTCGACGAACCCACCTCGGCGCTCGATCCCGAAATGGTGGGCGAGGTTCTGGCGGTGATGCGCGATCTCGCGCAGGACGGCATGACGATGATGATCGTCACGCACGAAATGGGCTTCGCCCGCAACGTGGCCGACCGGATCATCGTGATGGATCACGGCCGCATCGTCGAGGACGGCCCGCCTGCCGCCCTGTTCGAACAGCCCGCGCACCCGAAGACGCGCGCGCTGCTCGGACACCGTCATGCCTGACCTGCCGCCGCCGCGACCCCGGGCCTGCACCCGCCGGGCCGCGGCATCAGAGCATCATCCGATCAGATGGAATCATCTGATCGGATAAAGATGCTCGACTTATCAATATGCTAGAGCACTACATCCGATCAAATCGGATCGGAAAGTGCTCTAGTCCGTCCAGTCGGGCGTCTTCGGCATGTTCACCGGGCGATAGGCCGGCACGCATGCCATCCGCGCGGCCACGGAGCGGTGGATCAGCGCATCGTCCGGGATGAGCCGAGGCTCGCCCAGGGGCAGATAGACGCCGAGAAACCCGGCCCGTCCGGGCCACTCGCGCCATTTCAGGCGTTTCGGAATGATTTCGAACAGCCACCAGAAACCCTTGAGCGAGTCGTGCAGCTTCGCCTCCGGCGACGGGGCGGCATAGACCCGCCTGGCGCCGGCGCGCGCCTCGCCACGCGCAACCTCGTCCAACATCGCATCGTTGATCTGCAACCCGGCATGCCTCGCCTGCTCGATCATCCACAACAGCGGATATTTCGATGCTCCGCTCTCTGCCTCCGGATAACCGCCCCCGACATCCGCATGCACCCCGGCGAACCACACCTGCCTGGTGTCCTGCGCCGTGCGGCCACTGTCGCTGAAGGGGTCGGGCTTGAAGGTCTGGGGCTCGCGCCAGGGCAGCAGCCGGAACATGCGCCGCCGCTCATCGATCGAGATCGCCTGGCGAAAGATTGCGACACCCGGGTCCGTCCGGGTGAAGCGAAGGGTCTGGAAATCGGGCAGCAGCCGGTCGCGGCGCGGCACGATGACCGCGGACACGGTGTCCCAGACCCCGACGAACCTGATCGTCACCGGTCGCCCGCCGGCGACGCGCCGGAACTCCCATGCCGCCGGCAGGCCGGCCGCAACCTCCGCCTCCGGCGCCGCGGCGCGCAGCGCAGCCTGGTCCTCGACCCGCCGGGTCCTGTGGCTGTCCCGGCTCGCCTTCTTGAAGGCCGTGAACGCATAACCCGCGAGGTTGAGCTGGGCCGGCGGCAACAGGCCGATCACGTAGATGAACGCGGCCAGCACCCGGACCTCATAGGCGCCCCGGCTGAACCCGAACAGCCAGATCGCATCGCCCGGCTCGTACTGGCTGCACAGGAACCGGTAGGCATCGAGCACGGCATCGTCGAGGCCATAGCCGGCGACCACGCCAAGAAACTCCTTCACGTCCGACTTCAGTTGCTGCCAGGTATCGAAAGCGCCGACCGTGCCGACACCGGGGCTGTAATAGACCACCTGGTTGTCGGTCTTCTCGAGGATCCGGAAGAGCTTCAACACATTCGTCTGCGTCGCCTCGATCTGATCGCCAGTCCCGTCACAGCAAATGACGATGTTTTTCGACATGACGTTTCCCCGCGTGTCACGCGCTGCAACCCGGACGGGCAGCGACCGCCATCGGCGTGACGAATTCCAGATGTCTTTTTAAATCCCGCTCCCGCCCCTGCAAGAACCGGCCTTGCTCTATCTTTTTAATAATTTGAGCATCTTTATTCGATCAGGTGGTTCCATCCGATCGGATGATGCTAAGGGCCGCAATGAAGCTGGCCCCGCCCCGTCGCGACGGGGTGGGCGCGACGGGGTGGGACTGATTTCCCGTCCCTGTTTTTAGGCCCGATATCAGCGCCCGGACTCAGAAATCATTAAGATTCTGGCCGTAAACTTTGGATCATGATCCTCTCCAGGCGCTCCCTGCTGCTCGCCGCGACCGCTCTCAGCCTGACCGCCTGCTCCGGCGGAGGCGGCGGTTCCTCGTCGATATCCGGCCAGCCGACCCCCCCGCCGCCAAGCAACAATGCCGCCGGGGCAGGCGCCGGCGCATCGGCCACGGCGACGAATATCGGCGGGATCTCGGTCTATCTCGGCCCGCAAAGCACCAATGTCTATCCAACCTTCAACCAGTACACGCCGACCAACGTTCTCCCCGTCCTGCAGGCGGGGATCACCGGCGCCGGCGTCGCGATCGGCGTGCTGGACAGCGGGGTGAACACCTCCGTCTCGTCGCTGAGCGGCCGCATCGCCTGGTTCAATTCATACACCGCGCTGGGGAACGCCACCGTCTCGGCCAACAATCTCGCCTCGGCGAACGATCCCTTCGGCCATGGCACCGTCGTCACAGCACTGCTCGCCGGCTACCAGCAGGGCACCTACGGCAACAATTCCGGCCCGACGAATTTCTTCCCCGGCGGCGTCGCCCCCGGCGCGACCGTCTATGCAGCCCAGATCTGCGACTCCACCGGCGCCTGCCAGCTCTATACGAAGCCGTATCAGGACCTGCAGGCCCAGGGCGTCCACCTGTTCAACAATTCCGTCGGCGAGAACGCCAGCGACTACAGCAGTGCCGCGGCCGCGCAGTCCGCATCCCAGGCGGTGGGCACGCTGTTCTCCGCCCTTCCCGCCAACAACCTGTATGTCTGGGCGGCGGGGAACAACCCGGCCAACCCCGGCGATATCAGCGTCGAGGCCGAGGTTCCGGTCTATACACCCTCGCTGCAGCCGCAATGGCTTGTTGCCGTGAATGTCGATATTGGCACCGATGGCAAGGTCTCGGGCCTCGATCCCTCGTCTGACGCCTGCGGCGTCACGGCACAATGGTGCGTGTCCGCACCCGGCTACGTGCAGATCCCGATCGTCGCCGGCACCTCGTTCGTCACCGGCTACGGGGTCGGCACCTCCTTCGCGACCCCGATCGTGACCGGCACGGCGGCGCTGGTCTGGCAGAAATTCCCGTGGTTCACGCCCGCCAACGTCACCGACACCATCCTGACGACGGCAACCCATCTCGGCGCCGGCACCGGACCGAACAGCACCTATGGCTGGGGGCTGATCAACGCCGCGGCCGCGGTCAACGGGCCGGCGGCCTTCGCCTTCGGCACCTTCGCCGCCGATATCGGCGCCGCGCAGTCGACCTTCGCCAACCCGATTGCGGGATCGGGCGGCCTTGCGCTCTCGGGCACGACCGGCACCCTCACGCTCGCCGCGGCCAACACCTATACCGGCGGCACCACGGTCAGCAGCGGCAACCTGAACCTCACCGGCAGCCTCGCATCGGGCGTCACCGTCACGGGCGGCACCTTCGGCGGCTCCGGCACCGTCACCGGCAACGTCTCCGTGGGCAACGGCACGATCATCAGCCAGGGCTCTGTCGGCGGCGCCCCCGGCCTGACCATCAACGGCAATTACACGGCGCAATCCGGCGCCAATACCGCGATCGCCATCGGCACGCCGCTCACCGTCACCGGCACAGCAAAGCTCGCCGGCAACGCGCAGGTGCTGGCGCCACCTGCCTCCTACACGCCGCAGGCAACCGAAATCTTCATCCGGGCCGGCACCATCGCGGGAACATTCACTGCCCAGACCTATGGGGCCGGGGTGTTCTACACCGTCGGCCAGTTCGCCTATGGGCCGACGACCGTCACCGCAACCGTCGCTGCCTCCAATGTCGCCCAGGTCGCCAGCGTGATGCCCGGCGCGACGACGGCCTCGGTCGCCGGCGGCGCCGCGATCCAGAGCGGCCTCGAATACGCAACCTCGACATCCACCGCCGGCTCGGCGCGTTCGGCCGAATTCATCAGGACCGCCGGCGAGATCCTCGCCGCGACCACGACCCAGCAGGCCCAGGCCTCCCTCACCAGCGTCTCCGGCGAAGCCTACCCGACGATGCGGACGGTGGGGGCCTCGGCCGAACTGTCGCTGCTGGACACGACCGCGCAGCACATCGCCCTGTCCGGCACGCCCGGCAAGAC
Organism: Acidiphilium sp. C61; assembly: GCF_905116885.1. Taxonomy (NCBI): domain Bacteria; kingdom Pseudomonadati; phylum Pseudomonadota; class Alphaproteobacteria; order Acetobacterales; family Acidocellaceae; genus Acidiphilium; species Acidiphilium sp. C61. The sequence continues at coordinate 1,511,548 of NZ_CAJHNI010000005.1, forward strand.
GACCACCTGGCTGCAATATGTCGGCGATTTCGGCCGCTTCGGCACGAAAGGCTCCGACGCCGTCCAGTTCAGCAGCAATGGCTTCACCGCCGGGTTCGACACCCTAGTCGAAGGCGCCCTCTCGCTGGGCGGCGCGATCAGCCACATCTCCTATTCCGGTTCCCTCTCCGGCGTCGGCGGCCGGGGCAACGACGATGTGAACACCGCCGATCTCTACGCCCGGTATGGTGGCGATACCGGCCCCTACGCCGCCGCACAGCTCGCCTATTCCTGGATCGACGGCCGGGTTCACCGCTCGATCTACACCGCCAGCTCAACCCTCGGCGTGGCCGGCACGATCAGCGACAACATGATCGCCGCTGCCGGCGAGGTCGGCTACAATGTGGACGGGCTCGACCCGTTCCTCTCGATCACCGACATCCGCTATGACAGCGGCGCCACCAGCGAAACCGGCGGCAACGGCTTCGGCCTGCTCATCCGCGGCCAGTCGGCGAATTATGCCTTCGCCACCGCCGGGCTGCGGGCCAATGACGATATCATCGCCATGGGGCGGGTCATCGCGCTGCACGCAACGCTCGCCTGGCGCCACACCATCGACAATGCCCGGTTCATGACCGCCAGCTTCACCGGCACACCGGGCGCGGCCTTCCGCAGCTACGGCCAGGACATGCCCGCGAACGAGGGGATCGTCGGCCTTTCCCTCGCGGGCGACCTCGCCGGCGCCTGGCGCTGGCAGGCCGGCTGGACCGCGACGATCGACGGTCTTGGCCTGGCCTCGAACGCGCTCGACGCCGGCGTCAAGGTCCGGTTCTGACGCCGCCCGCCCGGACGCGTCCCCATCACGGCGCAGATGTGGCGATGGCCTCGCGCTGCCGGCGATAGCGCAGGCAGATATACAAAATCGCGACCCCGACCCCGCCGGTGAGCACGAGTGCCACATCCGGCGTGCCATAACCAAGCCCGCTGGTCTGCACCGGCTTGTCGAACCAGTCGGCGAAGGAGGCCCCCATCGGCCGGGTCATGATATAGGCGGTCCAGAACGCGGCGACCTCGTTCAGGCCGAAGGCGACATACGCAATCCCCGGCAGCGCGAACAGGATGGAAAACAGGATGGCCGAATTCAGGTAGCCCATGCCGAATGTCGCGGCGGTCAGGTCGCCGGCCGCGGTGCCGAGCGCGAAAGTCGCGCTCACGGTCGCCCAGTAGAACGCCTCGCGCCGCGGCGTCACCACGGTATCGATCGAAAGGCTCCGCTCGCTCGCCTTCCACCCCCACAGGATCAGGAGCAGGCTCACCGCGAACAGGCCGGTCGATATCGCATAGGGAACGCCGAGCACGACGTGGATCACATCCGCCACCATGGTCCCGAAAATCGCGACCATGACCACCAGCAGCCAATACACCGCCGGCACATGAAGCCGCGTGGCGAACTGCAGCGCGAGCGCGAGCAGGAAGCCGATCCCGCCGGCAGCGACCGCGAGATACGGATTGGTGTGGAAGACGAGAAAATCCGACGTTGCCTCGCCCATCGCGGTGGAAATGATCTTCGCCACCCAGAACGAAACGGTGATTTCGGGAACCTTGGTCCCGTAATAGCGGTCTTCGTCCAGACGCATGAAGGTTAGTGCAAGTCCCAAGGCACCCAGATCCCTGCTGATTTCGGATCACGCTGGAATGGGCAAGCCGGCTCAGGATCGCAAGGCCCACCACGAAAGCCGGCAATAAACGTCTCGTGAGCGCCGCCGCACCCGGCATGCAAAGCCTTGCCCGGCCGAACTTGTGCGCTCGACCGAAATTTCAGCCGCCTCGATGTCGATGCAACGAATGCTGCAAAATTGATTCATGCCAGATATGCATATTTAAATATAATTTTCATATTCATGTCGTGTAATGGAAATAAATCGACCGGGTGAGCGCCGTTATCGCACGCACCGACGAGTCAAATTGAAAATCCCAGAGCGAAGCCCGGCGCGATCAAACGATGATCGCGTCAGACTGTCTTAATTTTTGCACTTCATAATGACCATGCGCATCATGGACGTCGCCCAGCCTCATCGACTGATCAACCGGTCAGTGTGACTCGCTCCAGCCACCGAAAGGGTGTCCACGTGTCATTGTCCGAGACTGAAACCAGACGTCAGGACGCGCTGGCACGCTACGAGGTCGTGGATACGCCGGCCGAGGAAGGCTTCAACCGCTTCGTCCATATCGCCGCCCAGGCGCTGGGCATGCCGATCGCCCTCGTCTCGTTCATCGCGTCCGACCGGCAATGGGCGAAGGCGCGTCACGGCATCGATCTCGAATGGTCCCTCCGCGAGCATGCCTTCTGCGACCACACGATCCGGTCCGACAGCGTTTTCATCATAAGCGATGCCCGGCAGGACGAGCGCTTCCGCGACAATCCGCTGGTGGTCGGGCCGCCGCATGTCCGCTTCTATGCCGGCGCGCCGATCATCACGGCGGATGGCTACCGCATCGGCGCCATGTGCGTTCTCTCGACCGAGCCGTGCAAGGGCTTCGATGCCGGGAAGCAGCGGCTGCTCTCCGATCTCGCGCAATCTGTGATGACCGAACTCGAATTGCGGCGGGCCCATCGCGAGCAGTCGAAAATCGTGGCCGATCTCGCTTTCTGGAACCGCGTCTCCGACGCCATCGCCTCCTCGCCGGATTTCGACACGGCACTCGATCACACGCTGTCCTACTGCGCCGAGCGGACCGGCGCCGCGCTGTGCTTCCTCACCGCCTACCATCCAACCCAGGGCATGATCGAATACGTCAAGGGGCATCTCGATCCGTTCGGCGGCTTGCGGGGGCTCGACGTTTCAAAATGGTCCGGCGCCTATCCCGTCGGCTATCTCAGCTTCGGCGCCAGCCTCGCCGGGGGTCTCGTCTCCGACAGCGATCCCCTGCGCGAAACCGACCCGGTCCATGATTTCCCGCTGCTGCACGATCTCGTCCGCGCCGGCATCCGGCGGCAGATGGTCTATCCGTTCGATCTCGCCAAACGCCGGTTCGGTCTCGTGCTCGATTTCGAAACGCCCGTCATCGATGACGCGATGGGATGCCTAGTCAGGGAGTTCATCGGCCGGCTGATCCCCTTGCTGATGGGGCGCCTGCGCGAGGATGCGCTGGAAAACGCCAACCGCACCCTGCGCATGATCCATGCCTCGTCCGATGCCTTCGCGCAGGCCGACACGCCCGACGCCCTGTTCACCCTGGCCTGCAAGCTGGCCGTCGATGTCGGCCTCTACGACACGTGCTGGATCGGCCTTGCACAGGACGATGCCGCGCGCTCCATCCGCATCGTCGCCAGCGCCGGACAGGACAGGGATTACGTCAGGCAGCTGCGCCTCTCCTGGGCCGACACGCCGGCAGGCAGGGGACCATCGGGCACATCCATCCGCGAAGGGCGGATCGCCGGCTGGTCCGACATCAGGATCGACCCGCGATACGAACCGTGGCGCGACAAGGCCGCCGCCGCCGGCTTCCGCGCCAGCGTCTCCATCCCCTTTCGCACCGCGGGCAAGCCTGGCATCGGCACGTTCACGCTCTATTCGGCCAACCCGATCGCCTTCGGCGAGGAGGAAAGGCGCCTGCTGGAAGAACTCACCACCAACCTGACCAAGGCGCTGCAGGACATCGCGACGCGGCAGGAGCGCGACGCCGCGCTGATGGCCCGCTCGATGAGCGAACAGCGGATCGAACGGCTCCTCACCGCGAGCGCGACGGTGCTCTACGCGCTCGCCTTCGAGCCCGCGCCGGGGCACGCCACACCCACCGAGATCAGCCGCAACATCCTCGACATGCTGGGCTATGCGCCGGAGGAGATCCACGGGCCGGAATGGTGGCAAAGCCACGTCCATCCCGACGACCTGCCGCAGGCGAGCCTCGGCATCGCCCGCGTTCGCGACGCCGGGCATTACACGCATCGCTACCGGATCAGGCATCGCAACGGCAATTATCGCTGGATCCGCGATGAAATGACGCTGCAACGCGATGCGCAGGGCCAGCCTGCGGGCGTCGCCGGCGTCTGGATCGACATCACCGCGCATCGCACCGCGGAGGAGGAAATCTACCGTCTCGCCCATCTCGATCCGTTGACCGGCCTGCCCAACCGCCGCCTGCTGAACGAGCGCCTCGGCGTCATGCTGAGCGAGGCGCGGCGCACCGGCGCGCGCGGCGCCGTCCTGTTCATCGATCTCGACCGCTTCAAGAAGATCAACGACATGCTCGGCCATACCGCCGGCGATGCGGCGCTGACCGAAGCCGCCCGCCGCCTGCGCCTCGCCATCCGCGCAACCGACACCATCGCCCGCATCGGCGGCGATGAATTCGTCGTGCTGCTCGGCAGCGCCGGCGCCACGATCGAGGACGCGGCGTCGCATGCGACGATGGTCGGCCGCAAGATGATCGACGCGATGACCGGCCAGCCGATCAGCATCGGCGAGCGGGACTATCATCTCGGCGCCAGCATCGGCTTCACCCTGTTTCCAAAGCCGGCGGACACGATCGACACGCTGATCCGCGAGGCCGACACCGCCATGTATCAGGCGAAGGCGGGGAATGGCGATGTCGTGATGTTCCAGCCCGCGATGCACCAGTCGATCATGGTGCGCCACACGATCGAGGACGAGATCCGCGCGGCGCTGAAGACCGGGCAATTCGAGCTCTGGCTCCAGGACCAGGTGGATGACGATGGCATGCCCGTGGCCGCCGAGTCCCTGGCCCGGCTGCGCAAGAGCGATGGCCGGATCGCCAGCCCGGCCGAATTCATCGGCATCGCCGAATCCTCCGGCCTTATCATCCCCCTCGGCCGCTGGCTGCTGCGCGAGGCATGCTCGATCCTCTCCCGGATCGCCCCCGGCAGGCCCGGCTTCGGGCTGTCGGTCAACATCAGCCCGCGGCAATTCCGCGATCCCGCCTTTGTCGGCGACGTCCTCGCCGCGATCGACGATTTCGGCATTCCGCCGGATCGGCTGACGCTCGAAATCACCGAAAACCTGCTCATCAACGACACGCTGGCGATCGGGCAGGTCATGGAAACCCTCGCCGGGCGCGGCATCCGCTTCTCGGTCGACGATTTCGGCACCGGATATTCCAGCCTGCACTATCTGCGCCACCTCCCGATCCATGAAATCAAGATCGATCGCGGCTTCGTCACCCATGTCCCGCACGACATCTCCTCCATCGCGATCGTCGAGGCGATCCTCGCGATGGCGCACCGGCTCGATCTCGATGTCGTCGCCGAAGGCGTGGAGACGGAAGACCACGTCGCCTTCCTCAGGTCGCGCGGGCGCATGCGGATGCAGGGATATTTCTTCGCCGAGCCGATGAACTTCACAAGCTGGCAGGACCGGCACGCCATCACGCGGCGCAGCCTGGTCAGCGAAAGCTGATCCTCCGCCACGCCTGGAGCAACTTCCGATCAGATGATTCCATCCGGATCGGATGACGTGCTCTATCTTGTTGATAATTAGAGCATCTTTATCCGATCAGATGATTCCATCTGGTCGGATGATGCTCTAGCGCCCGCCGGAAGCCGGGGTGACGATGCGCACCGTCGCGGTCATGCCAGCGGCGAGGAACAGGCCCGGCGGCACATGGTCGAGCGTCACATGAACCGGGATCCGCTGCGACAGCCGCACCCATGAATACACCGGATCGACGCGCGGCAGACCGCTGCGCGCGTCCTGCATGTTGGCATCGGCAATCCCGCGCCCGATCCCCTGCACATGGCCATCCAGCACCCGGCCGGGGTCGGACATCAGCTCGATCCGGGCCGGCGCGCCCGGCCTGATCCGGTCGAGCTCGGTCTCCTCGAAATACGCGGTCACCCAGAGTTCGCCGGTATCGACCATCGTGATCACGCCGCTGCCGGCATGGGCATAATCGCCTTCATGGGCGGTGAGATTGGTGATCGTGCCGCTCACCGGCGCGCGGACCACCGTGCGCGCGAGATCGAGCGCGGCCTGCGCAACGCCCGCCTCGTCCGCCTGCACGCGTGCGGCGGCGGCCCGTGCGGCGGCGGCGGCATTGCCCCGCGTCTCCGCCGAAACCGCGATCGAGGGCAGCCGCGCGCGCCGCGCCGCATCTGCCGCCTTCATCCCCGCGATCGCCCGATCGGCGGCGAGTGTTGCCTTCGCCACCGCGAGACGATTGGCGAAATCCGCCGGATCGATCCTGAACAGGACCTGCCCCTTGCGCACGCGTTCATTGTCATGAACCGCAACCGCGACGATCCGGCCCGAAATCTCCGGCGCCACCGTCACGGCGAAGGCGCGGACCCGCGCATCCCGCGTCCAGGGCGTGGCGTCGTAGCGATGCCAGGCGGCGAAGCCGAGCCAGAGCGCAGCGGCAACGACGATGAGCGTCGCGAGGCCGGAAAAGATCGGCCGATAGCGCCGCCCCGGCGCCGCCCCGGGCGAGGTGGGGTGTGGCGAGGTCGGGTGTGGCGAGGTGGGGCGCGGCAGGGCCCGCCCCTGGATGGTGTCGAGCATGTCGTCTCCGGAAATCACAGCTGCCGCATCCCGAGGATGAGTGAAGCGACCGTGCAGACATAGATGGAAAGCATGAACAGCGGCCAGTTCCACACCGCCCGGTCGATCCGCAGGCGGGTCAGCCCGCGGCGGAGGATGTCGGTCAGCAACACCGCGAGCAGCAGCATCGGCACCGCCGGCTCGATCCCGATCCCGAACATCGACATTTCGGCAAGCGCGGGCATCATCTCAGGCGCCATCCCGATGCAGCAGGTCACGGATCGGCACGAGGCCGAGAAAGGCCCCGATCGAGACGAGCACGCCGAAAATCATCGCCATCGCCTCGTTGAGCGCGCCGCCGAGATCGAATGAAAGCGTATTGGCCGGGTCGGCCGCGAGCATGAACGCGAGATTGTAGCCGGTCGCCGGGCCCTGGGTCCGGGAATCGGCAAGGCCGATCCCGCCGAGCATCAGGAAGGGCAGCAGTACGAGCGTCTCCTCGCCGAAGCTCGCGCTGCGCGTGAACAGCGCGAACCGGACGAACAGGCCCAGCAGCGTCCCCAGCAGGAACCCGCGCAACATGCCGAGCGTCGCGGCGACCTTCGATGGATGCGCCGCGAACAGCAGCGCCGCGGCGCCGGACATCAGCACGAAGAACGGCCCGTCCTGCCATTGCGACACATACCAGAACGCGCTGGCCAGCATCACGGCCAGGCCCGCCCGCACGCCGTTGCGCCTGGCCTGGCCCGGCACCGGCGAGGCGGCATGAACCAGCGTCGCCACCCGGTGCCCGTCGAACAAGATCGCCGCGCCGCCCGCGCAGAGAATGCCGAGTGCGACCTCGGCCGTGCGGCTCGCCGCGACGATGAACGCGCCGTTCGGGTCCGCCACACTGCCATAGGACACGATCCCCGAGGTCAGCCAGGTCAGCGCGAGCGCGTAAGACTGATACTGGCGGACCCTGGTGCCGACGAAGGCGCACGCCCCCGCCCACAGCGCCATCGCGAGATCGAACACCAGCGGCCGCTGCGCGAACAACGCGACGATGACGATGCCGGCCGCAGCCCCCACGATCGTGCCGATCATCCGGTAAAACGATTTGACGAAGGCATGGTCGAGCGAGGGAACGCTCACGGTCAGCACCGTCCACGCCGCCCATCGCGGCGTGTCGAGATGCAGCGACATGGCGAGATAGAGTGCCAGCAACGCCGCCGCCGAGGTGCGCAGCGCGAACGCCGCGTCCGATGGCAGGTCGCGCAGCAGATCCGCCGTGGCACCGCGCAGGCTCTGCCCGGCGGATGAGGATTGAAGGGCGCTCATGGTCCATGAGAGGTATTCGCGTCCGCAACCGGGAGTTAGTCCCCGCACCGACTTAGACTTATGCGAAATCAATGCTGAATGGCGCGGCATCCCTCCGGCGAAACCACGGTCCCTCCCGCGTGCGTGGAATCTTTCGCCGCGAACGCACGAACGGGTTTGCTGTCGGTTCGGCCGGCCGGGCCTGCTATCATGCGGTCACCAGATCATCAGGCAAGGAATCAAGGATGACGAACTCCCGGGCACCGGCGCGGCCAGCCTCCTACGACAAGACCATCGGGCTCGTGTTGCAGGGCGGCGGCGCGCTCGGCAGCTACCAGGCCGGCGTGTACGAGGCGCTCGCATCGTCCGACTACCTGCCCGACTGGGTCGCCGGCATTTCCATCGGCGCGATCAACGCGGCGATCATCGCCGGCAACGAACCCGCCAGCCGCACGCGGCGGCTGCGGGAATTCTGGGACGAGATCACCGCCCCCACTTCGTGGTGGCCAATCGGCCTCGCCGGCCCGCTGGAGCAGTGGCAGCAGCGGCTTGGCGCGCTTGCCGCCATCGCCTTCGGCCAGCCGGGTTTCTTCGCCCCGCGCGACGCGCTCGACTGGCTGTCGACCAGGCCGCCCCTCAGCTATTACGAAACCCGCAATCTCAGGCGCACGCTGGAACGGCTGGTCGATTTCGACCGCATCAACACCGCGGGCGAAACGCGGCTCAGCGTCGGCGCGGTCAATATCCGCACCGGCCGGCTGGTCTATTTCGACAGTGCCGAGATCGCCATCCTCCCCGAGCACGTGATGGCGAGCGGCGCGCTGCCGCCGGGCTTCCCGCCCGTGGAGATCGACGGCGAATACTATTGGGATGGCGGCCTCGTCTCCAACACGCCGCTGCAATACGTGCTCGACTATTATCCGCGCCGCAGCCGCCTGACCTTCCAGGTCGACGTGTTCCACGGCTCCGGGATGTTGCCGGACAATCTCGAAGCCGTCGCCGAGCGGCAGAACGACATCCGCTATTCGAGCCGCACGCGGGTGGCGACCGAGATGTTCCAGCTCCGCCACGAGGTCCGCCACGCGATCAACGAGCTGGAAAAGCTGCTGCCGCCCGAAATCCTGAACACCGACCAGGGCCGGCGGCTGCACGCCTTCGGCTGCGTCACCGAGATGGACATCGCCCAGCTCATCTACCGTCCCGCCGCACCGCAGGGTGCGGCGAAGGACTACGAATTCAGCCGCCCCACGATGAACGCCCGCTGGGAGCAGGGGCTGCGGGACGCCACCACCACCCTCGAAGCGGCACCCTGGCTCGCCCCCAAGGCCAGCGAGGTCGGGGTCCGGGTCTTCGATGTCATGCACGACATCCTGGGCGTCCGCCCCGATCGCGGCAAAGGATGATAGAGCATCATCCGATCAGATAGAATCATCTGATCGGATAAAGATGCCCTAATTATCAATATAATAGAGCACGACATCCGATCCATCAGGATCGGAACGTGCTCTAATACAAGAGATGGTGATACAAGAGATGCCGACACAGGGCGGGGGTTGGCGGCGATCCGTCGCATGCGCGGGCATCTCGTCCCGCCCCGCCGCGCAAACGCAGGAGACCACCACATGATGAAAGCCGTCTGGAACGGAACTGTCCTCGCCGAATCCGCGACGACCGAGATCGTCGAAGGCAATCACTATTTCCCGCCCGAGGCGCTGCGGCAGGAATTCTTCCGCCCGAGCGACACCCGCACGACCTGCCCGTGGAAAGGCACCGCGCATTATTATTCGATCGCCGTCGGCGAGCAGACCAACCCCGACGCCGCCTGGTTCTATCCCGAGCCGAAAAGTGCCGCCAGCCGCATCGCCGGCAGGGTGGCGTTCTGGAAGGGCGTGCGGATCGAGGCCGGATAGCCAGCCGCGCGCCCCCTCCAGGCGGGCGGCAGGCTCAGCACTCCGGCAGGTTGACCGCGAGGCCGCCGGTCGAGGTTTCCTTGTATTTCGTGTTCATGTCGATGCCGGTCTGCCGCATCGTCTCGATGCAGTTGTCGAGCGGCATGAAGTGCCGGCCATCGCCGCGCAGCGCCATGCTCGCGGCCGCCACCGCCTTGATCGCGCCCACCCCGTTGCGCTCGATGCAGGGCACCTGCACCAGCCCCTTGGCCGGATCGCAGGTGATCCCGAGATGATGCTCCAGCGCGATCTCGGCCGCGTTCTCGATCTGCGCGTTGGTTCCGCCGAGGGCCGCGCAAAGCCCCGCCGCCGCCATCGCCGCCGCCGAGCCGACCTCGCCCTGGCAGCCCACCTCCGCCCCCGAGATCGAGGCATTGTGCTTGATCAGGCCGCCGATCGCCGCCGCCGTCAGCAGGAAAGTCCTGATGCCCTCCGGCGTCGCGCCGTGGCAATGATCGCGATAATAGCGGATCACCGCCGGCACGACGCCGGCCGCCCCGTTGGTCGGCGAGGTGACGACGCGCCCGCCCGCCGCGTTCTCCTCGTTGACCGCCATGGCGTAGACCGAGATCCAGTCATTCACGACATGCGGCTGCACAGCGTTCAATCCCCTCTCGGCGAGGAGCTGCTGATGGATCGCGCGCGCGCGGCGCCGCACCGACAGGCCACCCGGCAACACACCCTCCTGCCGCAGCCCGCGCGAGATGCAGTCATCCATCGCCGACCAGATCGCATCGAGCCGCGCATCCAGCGCCTCGCCCACCAGGACGCGCTCATTGGCCCGTTTCATCTCCGCGATGCTCAGGCCCGCTTCCGCCCCCATCGCCAGCATGTCGGCAGCGCGGCCGAACGGATAGGGATAGCCCATCGCCGCCGTCTCGTCCGCGAGCCGGGCGTCGCGCCCGCGCGCGGCGGCAAGCTCCTCGGCGGTCTGCACGAAGCCGCCGCCGATGGAATAATACGTGCGCGACAGCAGCAGCGTTCCATCCGGCGCGCGCGCCTCCAGCACCAGCCCGTTGGCGTGGCCGGGCAGCGGCGGCCCATAGTCGAAGATCAGATCCTCCGCCGGCGCGAAGATCAACGGCGGCAGCCCCGCCGCGCGGATCACTCCCGTGCGCCGCAGCTGCACCTCCTCGCGCTCCGCGCTGTCGGGGTCGATCGTGGCCGGCTGGAAACCGAGCAGCCCGAGGCAGACCGCGCGGTCGGTCGCGTGCCCGCGGCCGGTAAAGGCCAGCGATCCGTGCAGCCGCGCCGTCAGGTGCAGGCTCTCGCGGCGCTCCCGCCCACACGCGCAGCACAACTCCTCCAGAAACCGCGCGGCGGCGACCATCGGCCCGATCGTGTGCGACGATGAAGGGCCAATGCCGATCTTGAAGATATCGAATACCGACAGGAACATTCCGGCTCCGGTTCGCAAGGCGCAAGGGGGCGGTCAGCCGCCCGAAAGGACGCGTCGTCTACTCGGCCGCGCTGGCGTAACTCTCCGGCGGCGGGCACGAGCAGATCAGGTTTCTGTCGCCATACACATTGTCGACCCGGTTGACCGGCGACCAGTATTTGTCGACCCGGAACGCCCCCGGCGGGAAACAGGCCGCCTCGCGGCTATATGGCCGATCCCAGTCACCGACCAGATCCTCGACCGTGTGCGGCGCCCGCTTCAGCGGGTTGTTCTCCCGGTCGAGCGTGCCCGCGGCGACCGCCTCCGCCTCGGCGGCGATGCCGAGCATCGCGGCGATGAACCGGTCCAGCTCCGCCTTCGGCTCGCTCTCGGTCGGCTCCACCATCAGCGTGCCGGCAACCGGCCAGCTCATCGTCGGCGCATGGAACCCGCTATCGATCAGCCGCTTGGCGACGTCATCCACCGTCACCCCGGCCCGCTCCTTCATCGGCCGCGTATCGAGGATGCACTCATGCGCCACCCACCCCCGCGCTGAGGCGTAGAGAATCGGATAGGCCGATGACAGCCGGCGCGCGATGTAATTGGCGTTGAGGATGGCGACCTTGGTCGCCTGCGTCAGCCCCTCGCCGCCCATCAGCAGGCAATAGGCCCAGGAGATCAGCAGGACCGAGGCCGATCCATACGGTGCGGACGAGACCGCGCCGGCATCCGCCACCAGCGGATCCCCCGGCAGGAACGGCGCCAGATGCGCCTTCACCCCGATCGGCCCCATGCCGGGTCCGCCGCCGCCATGCGGAATGGCGAAGGTCTTGTGCAGGTTCAAATGGCTCACATCGGCGCCGATATCGCCGGGGCGGGACAGCCCGACCATCGCATTCATGTTCGCGCCGTCGAGATAGACCTGCCCGCCATGCTCATGGGTGATCGCGCAGATCTCGCGCACGGTCTCCTCGAACACGCCATGCGTCGAGGGATAGGTGATCATGCAGGCGGCCAGCCGCTCCGCGTGCAGCGCGGCCTTGGCGCGGAAATCGGCGATGTCGATGTCGCCATTCGGCGCGACGCCGACAACCACCACCCGCATTCCCGCCATCTGCGCCGAGGCCGGGTTGGTGCCGTGCGCCGAGGTCGGGATCAGGCAGACATCCCGCCGCTCGTCACCCCGGGCGCGATGATAGGCCTTGATCGTCAGCAGCCCGGCATATTCGCCCTGCGCGCCAGAATTCGGCTGCATCGAGAAGGCGTCATAGCCGGTGATCAGGCACAGCTTCGCCTCCAGATCCGCGATCATCTCCGCATATCCCGCGGTCTGCGCGGCCGGTGCGAAGGGATGGACATCGGCGAAGGCCGGCCAGCTCAGCGCCATCATCTCGGCCGCACCGTTCAGCTTCATGGTGCACGAGCCGAGCGGGATCATCGCGCGGTCGAGTGCGAGGTCGCGATCGGCGAGGCGGCGCATGTAGCGCGTCATCTCCGCCTCGGCGCGGTTCATGTGAAAGATCTGGTGCGTCAGATAGGCCGAGGTCCGCAACAGCCCGTCCGGGAAACGATAGTCATGTGCCAGGTCGTCGTCGCGCCGCTCGATGCCGAAGGCGCGCCAGATCGCCTCGATATGCCCGCTCGTGGTGCGCTCGTCGAAGGCGATGCCGATCGTCCCACTCCCGACCCGGCGCAGGTTGATCCCCTCGGCCTCGGCCGATTTCAGGATCGCGCCCTGCACGGCGCCGACCTCGATGGTGATCGTGTCGAAGAACCGCGCCGGCGCCACCCGGTAGCCGTGCGCCTCCAGCCCCTTCACCAGCCGCACCAGCTTGCGATGGATGCGCTCGGCGATCGCGCGCAGCCCCTCCGGCCCGTGAAACACCGCATACATCGACGCCATGACCGCGAGCAGCGCCTGCGCGGTGCAGACATTCGAGGTCGCGTTCTCGCGGCGGATATGCTGCTCGCGCGTCTGCAACGACAGCCGATACGCCCGGTTGCCGCGCGCATCGATGCTGACGCCGACGATGCGGCCGGGCATGCCGCGCTTCAGCGCGTCGCGCACCGCCATGTAGGCGGCGTGCGGCCCGCCAAATCCCATCGGCACGCCGAAGCGCTGCGCCGAGCCGATGGCGATGTCCGCCCCCATCTCGCCCGGCGGCTTCAGCACGGTGAGCGCGAGCAGATCGGCCGCGACGCAGGCCAGCGCCCCCGCGCCGTGCAGCGCCGTGATCGCCGGCGTGAAGTCGTGAACATCGCCATAGGTGCCGGGATACTGGAACAGCGCGCCGAACACCTGCCCCGGATCGAGATCCGCGAACGGATCGCCGACGATCACCAGCCACCCGAGTGCCGCCGCCCGCGTCTCGATCACGGCGATGGTCTGCGGATGGCAATGATGATCGACGAAGAACGTGGACCCCTTCGCCTTGGCAGCGCGCTGGCACACCGCCATCGCCTCGGCCGCCGCCGTCCCCTCGTCGAGCAGCGAGGCATTGGCGATGTCGAGCGCCGTCAGGTCGCAGATCATCGTCTGGAAGTTCAGCAGCGCCTCCAGCCGGCCTTGCGAAATCTCCGGCTGGTAGGGGGTATAGGCCGTATACCAGGCCGGGTTCTCGAAAATGTTGCGCTGGATCGCCGGCGGCGTGACCGTTCCGTGATAGCCCTGGCCGATCAGCGAGGTCATCACCCGGTTCTTCGCCGCCACCTCGCGAAGCCGGTTGAGCACGCCCTGCTCCGAAAGCGGCTTGCCCCAGTCGAGCGTCGTGCGCAGCCGGATCGCCTCGGGCACGATGTCGTCGATCAGCGCATCGAGACTCTCCGCCCCCACCGCCTCCAGCATCGCCTCCATCTCGCCCGGCGAGGGCCCGATATGGCGGCGATTGGCGAAATCGTAGGGTTCGTAGGGCGTTTCCTGATAGGTCATGGCAGGTTCATCCACCGATAGGGGTGCAGGCAGCCGCGTTGCGCCGGCGCGCGGCATCCGCCCACACCCGGCCAGCCCGATCGTAGAGCACGTTCCGATCCATCAGGATCGGATGTCGTGCTCTCTCTTGTTGATAACGAGAACATCTTAATCCGATCAGATGATTCCATCCGATCAGGTGATACTCTAGCAACGCCACAGCCAATGTGAAGCGATTCCTCACGCCGGGCATCGTGTCAGGCAACACCGCCCGGTCAGATAGCACGACGCGCCATCTCCGGGATCGCCCGCAGCCCCGCCAGCGTCGCCGCGCTGCACGCGATGACATACCAGGCCGGCGACGCGGCATCATGCGTCACGGCGATCAGCCACGTCACGATGAACTGCGCGAACCCGCCGAAAATCGCGACCCCGAGCGCATAGACGAGCGACATCCCGGTCGCCCGCACCTCGATGGGGAAAATCTCCGCCGTGGTGATGATGATGGTCGCCCCGCCGATGGCGTTCAGCGCCCCGAGACCGAGAACCGCCGAGAGCAGCACGCCCGGTGTGGGCACCGCGTTCAGCAACAGGAAGGCAGGATAGATCGCCAGCGCGATCAACACATAAGCACTTCCGGCGACAGGCTTGCGCCCGTAGCGATCCGACAGCCAGCCGCCGATGGGCGCGCCAATCAGCGTCACCACGCCCGCCGTTATCCCGGCGAGCAGGCCGGTCGCCGGCGGCATGCCGAGCTGCCGCACCGCATAGGTCGACATGTAGAGCACCACGATCGCATTGGTCGCGGTGCCGCCGATGATCAGCGCGACACCGGCGACGATCTTGCCGAAATGCCGGCTGAACACGAGCGAGAGCGAGCTCACCTCGCGGGTCTTCGGGTCGCTGTCATTCGCGTGCGTCTCCCGCAGGGCGCGCAGCAGCCACAGCCCGATCGGCACGATCAGGATGCCGAGCAGGAAGGGAATCCGCCAGCCCCAGCTCAGCACCGCGGCCGCCGGCAGCGCCGCATGCACCGCGAAGGCGAGCCCCGCGGCGAACAGCACGGCAACGCCCTGGCTCGCGAGCTGCCAGCTGCCGAAGAACCCTCTCTCGTCCGCCGGCGCGTATTCGGCGAGCAGCGTCGTCGATGCGCCAACCTCCCCGCCCGCCGAAAATCCCTGCAGCAGCCGCGCCATCAGGATGACGAACGGCCCCGCGAGCCCGACCTGCCCGTAGGTCGGCGCAAGCCCGATCGCCGCCGTTCCCAGCGCCATCGAGAACAGGGCGACGATCGTCGCGATCTTGCGCCCCCTGCGATCGGCAAAGGCGCCGAACACCACGCCGCCGAGCGGGCGGAGAAAAAACCCGACACCATAGGTCGCGAACGACAGCAGCAGCTGCACCGTCCGGTCATGCGCGGGAAAGAACAGCGCGCCGATCGTGCCGGCGAAGAAACTGTAGACAACGAAATCGTAGAATTCGAGCGCGTTGCCGATCGTGCAGGCCGCGATCAGCCGCGTCCTGCCGGGTTGCTCCAGCGCCATCTCGCCTGCCGTGATTGCGGACATGGATTCCTCCTCGCAAGGCCCCGGAGGCATCCCGGAGACCAGGATTATCGTTGGCCGCAGCCTATCACATATATGGTTGCAAACTGCAATAACATTTTTGCGCCTCGTTGAATTTCTGCCCCGAACAAACAACCTTCATAATTAGTTGCATCAAGCAATGATATTTTCTATCCACTGAAGCGCATCGGGCCACCGGGAAGGAACCCCACGGCTTGCCCGGCGCCCACATGCTGCCGGAGGCGAGCCATGCCCACCCTTCTCGACGACCTGACAACAACATCCGCCGACATCCGCGCCTGGCGCCATCACATCCACCGCCATCCCGAACTCGCCTTCCAGGAGGCCGGCACCGCCGCCTTCATCGCCGGCCTGCTGCGCGACTGGGGATACGACGTCGCCGAAGGCGTGGGCGGAACCGGCATCGTCGCCTCGCTCTCCAGCGGCAGCTCCGGCCGGGCGATCGGCCTGCGCGCCGACATGGACGCACTCCCGATGGATGAGGATACCGACGCCGCTCATCGCAGCCTCGTCCCCGGCGTGTCGCATATGTGCGGACATGACGGGCATTCCGCGATGCTGCTCGGTGCGGCGCGCCACCTCGCCCGCACGCGGCGGTTCGACGGCACGGTGCGCCTCATCTTCCAGCCGGCCGAGGAAGTCATGGGCGGCGCGCGGGCGATGATGCGCGACGGGCTGTTCGACCGCTTTCCGATGCAGGCGATGTTCGGCCTGCACAACATGCCCGGCCTGCCGCAGGGAAAGCTGTTCTTCACCTCTGGCCCGGTGATGGCCGCGGTGGACAACTGGGAGATCGTCATCACCGGCAAGGGCGGCCACGGCTCGATGCCCGAGGCCACGCGCGACGCCGTGGTGGCCGGTGCGGCGCTGGTGATGGCGCTGCAGACCATTGTCTCGCGCAACATCGCGGCAAAGGAACAGGCCGTCGTCACGGTCGGCGCCTTCCTCGCCGGCGATGCGGGCAACGTCATCGCGCATTCGGCGACACTGCGCCTCAGCATCCGGACCACGACGCCCGAAGCCCGCGTCTTCGTGCTCGACCGCATCCGCGCGATCGCCCGCGCGCAATGCGAAAGCTACGAGGTTTCCTGCGCGATCAGCGAGGGCGAGCCCGGCGCCGTGCTGGTCAACGATCCCGCCGAAACCGCATCCTGCGCCGAGATCGCCCGGCGCGTGGTGGGCGAGGACAACGTCATCACCCCCGGCCCGACCTTCATGGGCAGCGAGGATTTCGCCTTCTTCGCCGAAGCCGTGCCGTGCAGTTACGGCTTCATCGGCAATGGCGACACGCCGATGGTCCACCACCCGAGATACGCGTTCGACGACCGCAACCTCCCCATCGGCGCCGCCTACTGGGCCGCGCTGGCGGAGGCGCATCTCGGCTAGAGCACTTTCCGATCCTTTGGGATCGGATATGGTGCGCCATCATGTCGATGACCCGAGCATCCTTGTCCGATCGGATGATTCGGTATGGATCACGAACGGAGGGGGGGGAGCAAAAACGTGGCGCGCCAGAGTTTGACCTACCAGCTTGCGTCGATCTCCGAAGACGCCGTCGGCCTGGCGGACCGGATGTTCAAGCAGCGCTTCGGCATGCATGTCCACGACATCCGCGTCTTGCGCCTGATCGACGACCAGCCGGGCGTGACCTTTACCCAGCTCGCGACGCAAACCAAGATCGAGCGCACCGCGACCTCGCGGATCGTCACCCGCCTGATCAAGGCCGGCTATGTCCGGCGGAAGACCGACGCGCGGGATGCGCGCCAGTTCCAGCTCACCGCAACGGCAAAGGCGCGCGCCCTGCGCGAGCGCGCCGACCCGCTGACCGCCGATATCGAAGCGCTGGTCCTCTCGGTGCTTCCCGCCGCCAAACGCCGGCAGTTCCTCGAAATGCTGGATGCGCTGGCGGGCTGGCTGCAAGCCGATTTCGCCCGCATCCTGGCCGAACGCTACCCCGAGCTCGCATCCCCCGCGCGCAGGGCGCGCCGCGCCAGCAAGAGCGACTGACGCGGCGCCGCGATCGACTGATCGCCAAAGGATGCCGCCCTCAGCCGATCGCCGAAGGATGCCGCGCCAGCGGCGTCACTTCGATCGTCATGAACGGAAACAGCGGCAGGGTGCTGAGAATGTCGTGCAACGTGTCGTGATCCGGCACGTCGAAGACCGAAAAATTGGCATACGCCCCGGCGATGCGCCAGAGATGCCGCCACACGCCATCGCGCTGAAGCTCGATGGCGCGCGCCTTCTCGGCGGCCTTCAGGCGGTCGAACTCGGCCTGCGGCAGGTCGCGCGGCGGGTGGACGTCCATGCGGACATGATAGAGCATCGGTCTGTCTCCTGATCAGGTGCGGGCAAAGCGGGCGAACGCCGCCTCGTCGAGCCGGACGCCGAGGCCGGGTCCGGGCGGCAGCAGAACGTTGAAATCCTCGTAGCGCAGCGGGGTTTCGGCAAGATCGGTGGTGAGGATGCGGGGGCCGAAATGCTCGCAGCCCCATTCCAGCACGGGAAGTGCGGCGAAGGCGTGCAGATGCGCCGCCGCCCCCACCGAGCTTTCGAGCAGGCAACCGCCGTAAAGCCCGATCCCCGCAGCGTCGGCCACGGCGGCGACGCGCTGCAACCCGAGCAGCCCGCCATGCTTGACCAGCTTGAGCGAGACCGCATCCGCCGCCCCGGCCTGGGCCACCGCCAGCATGTCGTGCGGGTCGAACACGCTCTCATCGGCGAGCAGCGGCGGCATGCCGGCCTGCCCGCGCAGCCGCGCCATGCCGGCGAGGTTCCAGGCCGGCAGCGGCTGTTCGGCAAGCCGCAGGCCGAGCGCGTGCAGCGCCGGCAGCCAGCGCCGCGCCATCGTCTCGTCCCAGGCCTGGTTGATGTCGGCGATCAGCTCGGCCCGCCCGTCGAGCGCTGCGGCGATCCGCTGCATCCGCGCGAGATCCGCCTCCGGCGCCTGCGCGCCCAGCTTCACCTTGAAAACACGATGCTCGCGGGCTTCGAGCTTCTGCTCCGCCTCCTCGATCTCCTGACCCGCATCGCCGGAGGCGAGCGTCCACAACACCGGGAAACGGTCGCGCACGATGCCGCCGAGCAGCACGGCCACGGGAACGCCAAGCGTCTGTCCCAGCGCATCGAACAGCGCGGCTTCGATGGCAGCCTTGGCGGCGTTGTTGCGCTTCGCCGCCGCGTCGAGCCGGCCGCGCGCCTGCGCGATCCGGTCGGCCGGATGGCCGAGCAGCGCGGGGGCGAGATAGGCGTCGATATTCGCCTTCATCGCCTCCACGCTCTCCTCGCTCCAGCGCGGCCCGCCGAGGGTCGCGGCCTCGCCGATCCCCTCCACGCCATTGGCCAGCCGGACGCGGACGATCACATAGCTCTGCGCCGAAACCGAGGTCTGCGCCAGCTTGTGCCGGCGGACGGTCGGCACGTCGACGATGGTGGCGCCGATGGCGCGGATCGTCACATCCCGCGCGGCGACGTCGAAGGGAATTGAATCGGGCATGGAAACTCCGGGCTGGGCGGGCGCCGCCGCGAGCGTGCGGCGCCCTGGTGGGTCAGGCCGCTTCGGCGTGGGCGCGCGCAACCTCGACGCCGGGCAGGTCCGCCGCCTCGCGGTTCAGCACGAAGTCGAAGGCGATGGTCGCGAAGGGCTCGTTGAGGCCGCGCGCGTTGATCTCGGCCGGATCGTCGTGATGCACGACCGGCGGGATCAGCCCGTCGCGGGTGGCGAAGGCGAAATCGTCATGCAGGTATTCGTCGCCCTCGATGTTGATCTGCGTGGTCAGCTTGCGGAAGCCCGGCGCGGTGACGAAGAAATGGATATGCGCCGGCCGGCGGCCGTGGCGGCCCATCCGGTCGAGCAGCTGCTGCGTCGGCCCTTCCGGCGGGCAGCCATAGCCGGCCGGCAGGATCGAGCGGAAGCGATAGCGGCCCTCGGCATCGGTCTCGATCCGCCGGCGCAGGTTGTAGCGGCTCTGCGACGGGTCGAACTGCGAGTAGCCGCCCTTGGTGTTGGCATGCCAGACATCGACGATGGCGCCGGCAACCGGCCGCCCCTCGATGTCGCGCACCTGGCCTTCCATGAACAGCACCTCGCCCGCTTCCGGGTCCTGGTCGAGCCGCGCCTCGCCCTTGCAGAGCGGCGCGCCGGGAACCCAGAGCGGCCCCTCGATCGTGCGCGGCGTCCCGCCGGCAAGCCCCGCCGCCTGCTCGCGCGCATCCAGCATCAGGTCGAGAAAATGCTCGATCCCAAGCCCTGCGACCAGAAGCCCGCCCTCGTTCGCCTGGCCGAGCCGGGTGAGATACCCCACCGCCGTCCAGAACTCGCTCGGCGTCACGTCGAATTCCTCGACCGTGCGGCAGATGTCGGCGACGATCCGGCCGACGATGCGCTTCAACCGCGCATCGCCGCCCGGCTGGTCGAGGCCGGAAGCTCGCGCCAGCAGGTCGGTCACTTGGGGTGTCTGCATGAGAGAGATGGTCATCGTTTCCTCCTGTGCCGGATCGTTCCGGCGTTGCGGCGGTCCCGGCGCGTGCCGGCCGCCCTCGGTTCAGCCTGGATCGCCGCCGGCGACGGGAAGCGTGACGCCGGTGATGTAGGACGCCTCGTCGGAGGCGAGGAACAGGATCGCCGCCGCCTGCTCATCGGCCGTGCCGTAGCGGTGCATCAGGCTCGTCGCCCGCGTCTGCTCGACCACTTGGTCCCACCAGAACCGGCTCTCGGCGCTGGAGGGCGAGGGCTCCGCCGGGTTGCGCGGCACGAGGCGCGGCGGCGCATCGGTTCCGCCCGGCGCGACGGCATTGACCCGCACGCCGCGCTCGGCGCATTCGAAGGCGAGTGACGTGGTGATCGCGTTCACCCCGCCTTTCGCCGCGGCATAGGGCACGCGGTTGATGCCACGCGTCGCCACCGACGAGACATTGACGATCGCCCCCTGCCGTGCGGCGAGCATCGCCGGCAGCGCTGCGCGGCAGCACCAGAGGGTGGGGAACAGCGAGCGGCGGATTTCCGCCTCGATGCGCGGCGCGTCGTAGCGCTCGTAGGGCATCGCCCAGATCGTGCCGCCGACATTGTTGACCAGCACGTCGATCCGGCCGAATTGCGCGAGCGCGCCCGCCATCGCCGCCTCGGCCCCTTCCCAGGTTTCGAGATCCTCGTGCAGCGCGATGGCGCCGGCGGCACCGGCCGCCTCGTCGCGCACCGAATCGACCAGCGCGGCGCGGTCGACAAGCGCGAGCGCCGCCCCCTCCGCCGCCAGCCGCAGCGCGACCGCGCGGCCAATCCCCTGCGCCGCCCCGGTCACCACCGCGACCTTGCCGGCAAAGCGGCCCGGATGCACCTGGCGGTCCATCTCAGGCCGCCGCCCGCGGCGCCGTTGCGGGCGCAAATTTCTCGTAATGGAAGGCGGCGGGCGCCACCCCGGCGCCGCCGAGCCAGCCGCGCACGGCATCGACCATCGGCGGCGGCCCGCAGAGATAGACATCGACATCGCCGCCATTGAGCCAGTCGGGCTCGACATGTCCGGTGACATAGCCGCGCCGCGGATGCGCGCTCTCCCCGGCGGCGACCACGGTGCGGTAGTGAAAGCCCGGCAGGCGGGCGGCAAACTCATCGAGCCGGTCGCAGCCGACCAGATCCTCGTCGCGGGTCACGCCATAGACGAGGCGGACCGGCTGCGCGCATCCCTCGCCGGCAAGCTGCTCCAGCATGGCGAGAAACGGCGCAAGGCCGGTGCCGCCGGCGAGGAACAGCAGCGGCCGGGCGACATCGCGCAGGTAGAAACTGCCGGACGGCCCGGTGAGCGGCAGAACCACCCCCGGCGTCGCCCCGCGCAGGAACGAGCTCATCCGCCCTTCCTCGATGTTGCGGACCAGAAACGTCGCCCGCGTGCGCCCTGGCGCCGAGGCAAAGGAATAGGCGCGGGTTTCCGCGGTGCCGGGAATCCCGACATTGACATATTGCCCCGGCAGGAAGCCCAGCGGCGCCGCGGTCTCGACGCTGAAGCCGATCGCCGTCGGCGACAGCAGCTCGACGGATGAAAGCGTCGCCTCGATCGTCTGCGGCGCCGTGCGGCAGGCCGCACTGGTGGCGCGAATGTCGATCGCGAGATCCGAGCGCGGCCGCATCTGGCAGGCGAGCGCGAAACCCGCCGCCGCCTCGTCCGCATCGAGCGCCTCCTCGATATACGATCCGGCGTCGAACGCGCCGGACTGCACGCGGCACTTGCAGGTGCCGCAGGCGCCGTCGCGGCAGTCGAGCGGAATGTTGATCCCCTCGCGATAGGCGGCATCGGCCACGGTCTCGCCGGCCCGGCAATCGACGAACCGGGTGACGCCGTCCTCGAAATTCAGCGCGATCCTCGCGGTCATGGCATGGGCTCCGGGTCAGATGTGATAGATGTCGACGACCTGGTGGATGCAGTCGTTCTTGAGCACGACGCGCTTGCGCCGGATCAGCGGCGCCGTGCCGGCGAGGTCGAGCGTGTAGAACGAGGTGCCGAAATAAAGGTCGGTCGTCCGGTAGCGATAACTCAGCGTCAGCCAGTTGAACCGGATCTCGGCGATGTCGCCCTGGCGCGCGATCAGCTCGACATTGCTGATATTGTGCGAGGTGCGCGGCTCGGGCAGGCTGGTCGCGCTGGAGCGGTCGGTGCGGATGCGGAACACCCGGTCCTCCAGCCCGGCGCGGTCGCCGTACCAGATCAGCGAGATCTCGGTCTGCGGATCCTCGGTCAGCCGGTCGTCATCGTCCCAGGCGGGCATCCAGAACTCCGCATCCGGCGCGTAGCAGGCGAGCCAGGCGTCCCACTCCCGGTCATCGAGGCAGCGCGCCTCGTGATGCAGGAAACCGGCGATCCGCTGATGCAGCGCAGCGTCGCTGTCGAGGCAGAGGCTCATGACGCGTCTCCGGTTGCGGCGTCCCGCACGAGGGCGCGGCGCATCGCATCCCGCCAGAAGGCGTGCTGGATCACGAACAGGCCCTCATCCTCGGTGCGCCGCCCGCTCAGACGCGGCGCGATGCCGATCGCCCGCGCCGCCTCGTCCGGCCCCTCGATCCAGTGCGTCGCCCCGCGCGACATGTCGTTCCAGCGCGCGGCGCGGCCCTGATAAGCCATCTGGCAGGAGCGGAACTCCTCAAGATCGTCGGGTGTCGCCATCCCGCTCGCGTTGAAGAAATCCTCGTATTGACGAATCCGCCGCGCCCGCGCCTCCGGCGCCTCGCCCACCGGGGCGATGCAGTAGATCGTCACCTCGGTGCGATCGACCGAGAGCGGGCGGAACTGGCGGATCTGCGAGCCGAACTGGTCCATCAGATAGACGTTCGGATACAGGCAGAGATTGCGTGAACGCTGCACCATCCACTCGGCCCGCGCCGCACCGACGCTTTCGCTCAGCGCCTCGTGCCGGTCCCAGTTCGGCCGGTCCTCGGGGTTTTCCCATTGCGACCACAGCAGCAGATGGCCGTTCTCGAACGAGTAGAACCCGCCGCCCTGGCGCGCCCAGCCGCCGGCGCTCATCGCCCGCACATTGTCGACCCGCGCCTCGGTCTTCCGCCGGCTGGTGGTGGCGGCGTAGTTCCAGTGCACCGCGCTGACATGATAGCCATCCGCGCCGTTCTCGGTCTGGAGCTTCCAGTTGCCGTCATAGACATAGGTCGAGCTGCCGCGCAGCACCTCCAGCCCCTGCGGCGACTGGTCGACGATCAGGTCGATCATCCGCGCCGCATCGCCGAGATGGGCTGCCAGCGGCTGCACGTCCGGGTTCAGGCTGCCGAACAGGAAGCCGCGATAGGACTCGAACCGCGCCACCGGGGTGAGATCGTGCGAGCCCCCGGCGTTGAAGCCCTCGGGATAGCCGGCGTTCTCGGGGTCCTTCACCTTGAGCAGCCGGCCGGTATTGCTGAAGGTCCAGCCATGGAACGGGCAGGTGAAGGTCGATTTGCTGGCCCGCTTGTGCCGGCAGAGCATCGCGCCGCGATGGCTGCACGCGTTGATGAAGGCGCGCAGCTCGCCCTTGCGGTCCCGCGTGATGACAACCGGGGTGCGGCCCATATGCAGCGTCAGATAGTCGTTCGGCTGCGGGATCTGGCTTTCATGGGCAAGATAGATCCAGTTGCCCTCGAAGATGTGCTTCATCTCCAGCTCGAAGATCTCGGGGTCGGTGAAGATGTCGCGGCTGACCCGGAACACTCCGTCCGCCGGCCGGTCATCGAGCGCTGTCTCGATCGCGCGCATCACTCTGTCGTGCATTTCCAGTCCCTCGCTACAGCCGGCGCCCGGATCGTTGTGGCGATACCCGGCAGGTCAGTTTTCTGTTGAGCAAAGGCGTAGACCCGCCTTAACTACGGCGTCCAAGACTGAATTGGTCGCTTCAATACCCTGGAGGTATCGATGGAGATGCGGCAGCTGCGCTATTTCGTGGCAGTCGCGCGCGAGCGGAACTTCACCCGCGCCGCAGCACGGCTGAACATCGCCCAGCCGCCGCTGAGCCGGCAGATCCAGCAATTCGAGGACGAGCTCGGCATCGCGCTGATCGAGCGCGGCAGCCGGCCGATCCGCCTCACCGAGGCCGGCAAGCTGGTGTTCGACCAGGCGGTCGACGTGCTCGAACGGATCGACGGCATCCGCAGCATGGCGCAGCGCCTCGCCGAGACCGAGCGGCGCCACCTGCGCGTCGGCTTCGTCGCCTCGACGCTCTATGGCTATTTGCCGGAAGTCATCCGCCGCTTCCGCGAGGCGCGGCCCGGCGTGGTGCTGACGCTGCAGGAACTCACCTCGCTCGAACAGATGGAAGCGCTGCGCGAAGGCCGGATCGATGTCGGCTTCGGCCGCATCCCGTTCGAGGATCCCGCCCTCGAACGCCGGTTGCTGCGCAACGAAAACCTCATCGTCGCGGTGCCGCGCTCGGGTCCGCTCAGCCACGGCTCCACCGCCCTCACCCTCGCGCAGCTGCAGGCCGAGCCGCTGATCGTCTATCCCAAGGCGCCGCGGCCGAGCTATGCCGACCAGGTCCTTGCCCTGTTCCGCGATGCCGGGCTGCGCCCCGCCGCCCTGCACGAGGTTCGCGAATTGCAGACAGCGCTCGGCCTCGTCGCGGCGGAGAGCGGGATCTGCATCGTGCCCGCCTGCGTGCAGCACCTGCGGCGCGACAACGTGGCCTATCGCCCGCTGGACGCCCCGGCCGCCGTCTCGCCGATCATCATGAGCACCCGCCGGCACGACCCTTCGTCGGAGGTCGATCTCATCCTCCGCCTGCTCCGCCAGCTCTACCAGGCCAAGGGCATCACCTTCGGCGCCTGAACCACCGCCCGGTCCGAAAGGATCGGAAACTGCCCAAGGAGAGGCAAGCATGGATTTTCCGATCTTTCCCTTCGCCCCCCGATCGCCGCTCGCCATTCCGGTCGAGGTGCAGCGACTGACGGCGGACAACCCGATCCGCCGGATCCCGCCGCACGGCCACCTGTTCTTCGAACTCATCATGATCACCGACGGCGCCGGGCTGATCATGGTGGACGGCAGCGTCCACACCGCCCTGCCCGGTTGCGTCTTCATGATCGCCCCCGGCATGCCGCACGACGCGAGGGGCCTCGCCTCCGCCGCGGGCTGGACCGTGATGTTCACCGCCGCCGGCGCCACCCCCTCGCCGCTGCCCGGCCTCGCGCTGTTCGAGGATGCGCCTGCCGGCCTCGTCTTCGATCCGTTCCGCCGCACTGCCCGCCGGGCCGGCGCGCCGCTGCTCCTCGCGGCGGCCGACATGGCGGCGCTGGTCGCGCTGATCGAGCGGATCGAGGCCGAGCTTACCGCCCGTCCCGCGGGATACGACATCGCGGTGCGCGCGGCGCTCAACCTCGCGATGGTGCAGCTCGGCCGCGCCGCCACCGCCCCGCCCGACACACAGTCCACCACACCGGCCACCACACCGGCCGGCGCACCGCCCGATGCAGCCCCCCAGGGCCGCGACCTGCTCGCCCGGGTCTTCGAGGATATCGACCTTCATTTCGCCGCCGACGCATCGCTCGCCGCCGGCGCCCGCCGGCTCGGCATCGCCCCCGCCCACCTGACCACCCGGATCCGCCGCCTTACCGGCAAGACCTATGGCGGCTGGGTGATCGAGCGCCGGATGATCGAGGCGCGGCACCTTCTCGCAACGACGCCGCGCAGCCTCGCCGCGATCGCCACGACGGTCGGCTATCGCGATACCGAAAGCTTCATCCGCCGCTTCCGCGCCCGCCACGGCCTCCCCCCGGCGCAATGGCGGAGCCAGGCGCGCGGCGCGGCGCCCGAGCCAGAGCAGCGGGGGCCGGAGCGGGAATCCGCGCCGTCCGAATCCTGATCCGGCCACGCGAAAACGAAATCCCGGCCAGCAGAAACCGAAATCCTGTCCTGTCGCGCCTCCGCTTCACCCCTCTAGGCTTGCCGTGCCGGAACAAGCCGGCCGAACAGGGAGCAGAACGCATGACGAGCGTGATAATCGTGTCTCACAGCGGCTACGGCCACACCGCCCGGCTGGCCGGGGCGGTCGCGACGGGGATCGGGGAGGTCGAGGGCGTCGCCCTGTCGCGCATCACCATCGATGCGGACGGCGAGGTTGAGGAGTCCGCCTGGGAAACGCTGGCAACGGCCGATGCCATCCTGTTCGGATCGCCGACCTACATGGGCGGACCGTCCTGGCAGTTCAAGAAATTCGCCGATGCGTCGAGCAAGGTCTGGGCGCGGCAGGGCTGGAAGGACAAGCTGGCCTCGGGCTTTACCAATTCCGCCTCGATGAACGGCGACAAGGCGTCCACCCTCGCCTGGTTCGTCACCTTCGCGATGCAGCACGGCATGGTCTGGGCCGGCACCGGCATGATGCCGGCGAACACGCGGGCGGCGAAGCGCGACGATGCCAACTATCTCGGCGCCTTCACCGGCCTGATGGCCCAGTCCCCGGCCGATGCCGGCCCGGACGAAGCGCCGCCACAAGGCGACCTGCATACCGCCGCCCTGTTCGGCCGGCGCATCGCCGGTCTCGCGCGCCGGAGCGGCCGGTCATGACGGCCCCATCCGGCCGGATCACCATTCACGTCCGCGGCCCCGTGCGGGTGCACGATTATCAGGCGCCGCCGGACGGGCTGCTGGTGCATTCGGTGATCGTCGAGGGCCCGACCCGGCTGGTGCTGTTCGACGCCCAGTTCCTGCTCGCCCCGGCGGCCGAACTCGCCGACTATATCGCCAGCCTCGGCAAGCCGCTCGAGCGGATCATCATCTCCCACGGCCACCCCGACCACTGGTCGGGTCTCGAGGTGATCGCGCAGCGCTTCCCCGGCGTTCCCATCGCGGCGCTGCCGGCGGTGCGCGACGAGATCGCCGCCAACGGCCAGGCGATCATGACGGCGCGGCGGGAAATTTTCGGCCCGCGCGTCGCCGCCGGCCCGGTCGTGC
Organism: Acidiphilium sp. C61; assembly: GCF_905116885.1. Taxonomy (NCBI): domain Bacteria; kingdom Pseudomonadati; phylum Pseudomonadota; class Alphaproteobacteria; order Acetobacterales; family Acidocellaceae; genus Acidiphilium; species Acidiphilium sp. C61. Next base: position 1,538,558 of record NZ_CAJHNI010000005.1, read on the forward strand.
CGACCCTGTCGCTCGCCCCCGGCGCGCTGGAGATCGACGGCGTCCGCTATTTGCTGGAAGCGCATGAGGAAGCGGAATCCCGCCACCAGCTCGTCGCCACCCTGCCCGACCAGGGGATGCTGCTGGCGTTCGACCTCGTCTTTCCCGCCGATGTGCACGCCTTCACCGTCGCCGGCCATTTCGATCACTGGATCGCGGTGCTGGACGACCTCGCGACCCGCCCCTTCGAGACGCTGCTGGTCGGGCATGGCGGCCCGGCCCGCCGCGCCGATATCGCCGCGACGATCGCCTATCTGCGCGCCGCGCGAGACATCCACGCAACCTCGACCACCCCGGATGACTATGCCGCGCAGCTGAAAGCCGCATTCCCGCATCTGTCGGAAAGCGGATGGGTCGATTTCGCCAGCCTGATGCTCTACGGCGTCATCAATCCCTGAACGGCCGCCTGCCCCTGGGATCCACCCGCGCATTTCAGGGGCAGATGCCACGGATCGGCAAGCGCCCTGGTTATCACTACGATCGGGACCGCGGCGCAGATCCCACACCCCCGCTCGCCGGCAGCAAACGCCCGCCAAGGCGCCCAAACGGCACCGCGAAACAAAAACGAGCTACAATATTTTGGCGCATTTAATATAATTTCGAGCATCTCCGGATATTTTTACATATTGAAACATATTTCTATTGTTAAATAATTGTTTACCGAACTTGCCGTAATAAAACGTCGAATTTTAAAGCGATAACCATCAGGCCAGGGTGAACATCTGTGACGTTCGATCTCCTTCGCATCCTCGAAAAAAATTATATTTTAAATGCAATTTCGGATGCCTTCTGCTTCATCAGCTTCGCCCCTGACGGCACGATCATCGATGCCAATGAACGCTTTCTCGAACACACCGGCTACAGCCTTGGCGAGCTTGTCGGCAGTCATCACCGTCTCCTCGTCCCCCCGGCCGAGCGTGACAGCGCCGCCTATGGCGAATTCTGGCAAGACATGCGCGCCGGCACCTTCCGCTCCGGCGAATTCCGCCGCATCGGCAAGGGCGGGGCCGATGTCTGGCTCCGCGCCTCCTATGTTCCCGTGCGCAACCGAAAGGGTGCGGTAGTCAAGATCGTCAAGCTCGCGCTCGATGTCACCGCAGAGAAGCAGGCGGCCGCCGCCAATGAAAGCCTGCTCGCCGCCATCGGCCGCGCCCAGTCGGTCATCGCTTTCGCGCCGGACAGCACGATTCTCGACGCCAACGAGAATTTCCTCCGCGTGATGGGCTATGCGCGCGAGGAGATCATCGGCCGCAAGCACGCCATGTTCGCGCCCCAAGGCGTTGCCGCGACCCCCGCCTACGCGAGCTTCTGGGAGAAGCTGCGCGCCGGCGAGTTCTACACCGGCGATATCGAACGCATCGGCAAGGGCGGCCGACCCGTCTGGTTCCAGGCCACGTACAACCCGGTCCTCGATGCCGCGGGTCGGGTGGTGAAAGTGGTCAAGGTCGCGGTCGACCTGACCGACAGAATGGCGGATGTGGGCCGGGTCGGCGCGGCGCTCGCGCGCATCGCCCAGGGCGATCTCACTGCCGCGGTCGATCGCAGGCTGATCCCCTCGCTCGACCAGTTGCGCGTCGATTTCAACGTCACCGCCGGACACCTGTCCGAAAGCATCGCCGGCGTCCGCCAGAGCACCGACGAAATCAATCTCGGCGTCTCCGAAATCGCGACCGCCGCCGAATATCTCGCCCGCCGCACCGAGCAGCAGGCCGCGACGCTGGAAGAAACCGCCGCCGTGCTCGACAGCCTGACCACCGGCCTCGGCAAGACCGCCGCAACCGCCGCCCGCGCCGCCAGCGCGGTCGATGCGACGACCGACGCCGCCCGAAAATCCCACGCCGTGGTCAGCGAGGCAGTGTCAGCGATGAACCGGATCGAGGCCTCCTCGCGCGAGATCGACCAGATCATCGGCCTGATCGACGAGGTCGCGTTCCAGACCAACCTGCTCGCGCTGAATGCCGGGGTCGAGGCCGCTCGCGCCGGCGATGCCGGGCGCGGCTTCGCCGTCGTCGCCACCGAGGTCCGCGCTCTTGCCCAGCGCTCGGCGGAGGCGGCGAAATCGATCAAGCAACTCATCGCCCGCTCGTCCGAACAGGTCGGGGCCGGCGTGCGCCTCGTCGGCGAAACCGGCGCCGCACTCGGCACCATTCTCGGCCATGTCACCGACCTGCACGGCCTCGTGGGCGAAATGGCCGCCGCCGCCGCCGAGCAATCCGGCAGCCTTGCCGAAATCAACACCGCGACCAACCAGATGAACGTGGCGGTGCAGCAGAACGCCGCGATGGTCGAGCAGACTTCCGCTGCCACCCACTCCCTGCACGAGGAAATCGGCCGCCTCGCCGGCCGCGTCGCCGGTTTCCGAACCGCAGGGCCCGCGGCGCACACCCCGCCAGCCGCCGATCCCCCGCCGCGATCCCCCGCGCGCCGGCCGGGTCCTGCTCACGCTCCCGCCCCCGCTTACGCCGTGGCGAGATAGGCCCGCCAGCCACCGAACCCGGTAATCTCCCGCGCCCCGTCCAGCGCCGCTGGCTCGCAGAGAAAGCCGGGGGCTTGCCGCCCATCCGCCAGCCTCACCTGGCCGATGACCATCGGCCCCGGCACCCCCGCCACGAACCGCCCGAACCCCTCCGGCGTGAGCGACCACCGTTCCACCACGATGCCCTCCCCCGCGAAGCCCGGCGCCCGCACCAACCCCGGCTTCGCCGGTGCGGTTGCCAGCGCATAAAGCCGGTAGTCCGGCGCCGTGCGCGTGGTCTCCTCCAGCCGCGCGCCCAGCGCGGTCAGCTCATGGTTCAACGCCATGCCCGAGAGATGCGCGCCGGCAACGACGATCGGAATGCGCTCCTCCGCCGGCATCTCCAGCCTCTCCGGCGCTCCCTGCCGCGACACCCCGCATCCGGGCGAGCCTTCGCGGTGCAGCGCATCGCCCAGCGCCAGCAAGGCAGCGTCACTGAAGGCCGGGCCGATGAGCGACACACCGAACGGCAACCCGTCCGCCCGGAACCCGGCCGGCACCGCAACCGCGGCCATGTCCAGCAGGTTGACGAAATTGGTATAGCGCCCGAGCGCCGCGTTCCGCGCGATCGGCGCCTCCAGCATCGCCGCCACGGTGAAAATCTCCGGCGCGGTCGGCAGCAGCAGCGCGTCCACCTTCGCGAGTTCCGCCCCGGCCTGCCGCCGCAGCGCCATCAGCCGCGCCTGCGCGTCGAACAGATCGGCCGCGTCGAACCCGCGCGCCCGCTCCAGGATCGCCCGCACCGCCGGATCGAACGCCTCCGGCGATCGCGCGAAGAAGCCCCGCAGCGCCGCCAGCCGCTCGGCCACGAACGCATCCTCGTAAAGCAGCGAGGCCGCGGCGCGGAACGGTGCGTCGTCGATCTCCACCAGCGTCCAGCCGAGCCCCTCGGCCACGGCGCAGCTTCGCTCATAGAGCGCCGCATACCCCGCTTCGTTGCCGCCGATCCGTTCCTCCGCCTTCAGGATGCCGACGCGCGGCCGCGCCGGCAGCGCCACCATCGCCGGCGCCCGCGAAAACGGGTCCGCCGCATCCATCCCCTGCGCCGCCGCCAGCACTGTCGCCGCATCCGAGGCCGCATTCGCGAAAATCGACACGCAGTCGAGGCTGCGGCACGCCGGCACCACACCGCTCGCCGGCAGCAATCCCCGCGTCGGCTTCAGCCCCACCAGGTTGTTGAACGAAGCCGGCACCCGCCCCGATCCCGCCGTATCGGTCCCGAGCGCAAACACCGCGAGCCCCGCAGCCACCGCGACCGCCGAACCAGAGGACGACCCACCTGAAATATACCGCTCATCGAACACGCAGCGCGGCGCGCCATGGGGGGAGCGCGTGCCGTTCAGCCCGGTGGCGAACTGGTCGAGATTGGTCTTGCCGATCGGCACCGCCCCCGCCGCCCGCAGCCGCGCGACCACCGTCGCGTCCCGCCCCGGCGCATAGGCGAAATCCGGGCATCCCGCCGTGGTCGGCAGCCCGGCGACGTCGATATTGTCCTTCACCGCGAAGGGCAGCCCGGCAAGCGGCAGCGACGGGTCCGCCGCCATCGCCTCCCCCCGCACGGCCGCGCGCGGCCGCAGCGCGATGAACACCGCCGGATCGTGATACGCCTCGATCCGGTCATAGATCGCATCGACCACATCCCCCGGCGTGAACGCCCCGGCGGCGAAGCCCGCGCGCAGCGTCGCGATATCGAGCAATCCGAGCTTCATGCCACATCCTCCAGCGCGATCACGGCGAGCCGTTGCCCGGCCCGCACCACCTGTCCGGGCGCGGTCTCGATCGCGGCGAGAACCCCCGCCGCCGGCGCCGTCACCCGCACCTCCATCTTCATCGATTCGACGATGATCACCGCCTCCCCGGCGGCGACACGCTCGCCCGGCCCACGCAGCACCTGCCACACGCTGCCCGGCACCGGGGCGGGCAGGGCGCGCATCCCCGCCGCCAGCACCGTCTCCGCCACCGGCGGCGGCAGCTCCTCGGCCGGCACCGCGTCCAGCCCCTTCGCCCGCCAGGCCTCGCGCTCGGCGGCGAAGGCCGTCCCCTGCCGCGCCCGGAAGGCGGCGATGCTGTCCGCCTCCGCCGCCATCAGCGCCTGCTGGGCCGCGAGCGAGAATGTCGTCTCCTCGATCCGCAGCGGATAGCGCCCGTGCGGAAACGCCGCGCGCGCCTCGGCCAGGTCCTGCGCATCCACCTGGTAGAACCGCAGCACGTCGAAATGCCGCAGCAGCCAGGGTGTGTCGCCGAACGGCACCCGCCCGCCGGCATGGCTGTTCCACATCTGCACAGTGCGGCCGAACAGCTGGTAGCCACCCGGCCCCTCCATGCCATAGACGCAGAGATAAGCCCCGCCGATCCCCACCGCGTTCTCCGGCGTCCAGGTCCGCGCCGGGTTGTATTTGGTCGTCACCAGCCGGTGCCGCGGGTCGATCGGGGTGGCCACCGGCGCGCCGAGATACACATCGCCCAGCCCCATCACCAGATAATCGGCGTCGAACACGATCCGCCGCACCTCGTCCTCGGATTCGAGGCCGTTGATCCGCCGGATGAACTCCACATTGTCCGGGCACCAGGGCGCGTCCGGCCGCACCGTCTCCTGATATTTCCGCATCGCCAGCATCACCTGCCCGTCCTTCCAGGACAGCGGCAGATGCACGATGCGCGAGGGCACCGTCATCGTCGCAGGATCCGGCAGGTCCGGCTCGATCGCGCGGATCGCCTCCAGCAGCACCGAGGCCCGCACCGCATCCGGGTCGAAATGCACCTGCAACGAGCGAATTCCCGGCGTGAGATCGACGATCCCCTTCAGCCCCGCCTGAAGCAGCGCTGCCTGCAACGCATGCGCCCGCAGCCGCAGCGCGAAATCCAGCGTCATCGCGCCGAACTCGACCAGCAGGTTCGCATCCCCCTGCCGCCGCACGACCATCGTCTCCGAGCGGTGCAGCACCGCAGGGTCGGCGTCGGCGCGGGTGAAATGCACCACATCCCCCGGCCGCAACTGCCCGAGCTTCCACAAATCCTCCGCTGCCACCACGCCGGGGCAGACGAACCCGCCGAGCGAGGGGCCATCCGGCCCGAGCAGGATCGGCATGTCTCCGGTGAAGTCCACCGCCCCCACCGCATAGGGCACGTCATGGATGTTGGAAGGATGCAGCCCCGCCTCGCCGCCATCCGCCCGCGCCCATTCCGGCTTCGGCCCGACCAGCCGCACCCCGGTCCGTGCCGAGTTGTGATGCACCTCGTAGGAGGCCGAGAACAGGGCCGCGATATCCGCCTCGGTGAAGAAATCCGGCGCGCCGTGCGGCCCGTAGCGCAGCGCGATTTCCCAGCGATCGGTCAGTTCCGCCGCCGCCGGCGCCGCCGCAGCACCGCGCGCCAGCCCCTCGAAATGCAGGACATCCCCCGTATTCAGGCAGCCGGTGCCATGCCCGCCGAAGCCGCCCAGCGCGAAGGTCGCGGTCGAGCCCAGGAATTCCGCCGCCATGAACCCGCCGCCCACGGCGAGATAGCAGCGCTGCCCCGGCCCCTCGATCGCCCCCAGCGCCAGGACCTGCCCCGCCCGCACCGCGACCACCGCGTCATGCGGCACCCTCGCGCCATCGAGCGTCGCCACCATCCGCGCCCCGGCAAGCGCGATCTCGGCATCGCTGCGGAAGCGCAGCACCGGCCCGGTCAGCGTGCATTCCAGCACCGCCGCCCCCGGCGGATTGCCGAGCAGCGCATTCGCCCGCGCCGCACTCCGCGCATCCATCGGCCCGCTCGGCGGAATCCCCACCTCCCAGGCGCCAAGCCTCCCCGGCAGGCTCTGCAACGAGGATTGCGCCCCCGGCTCGATCACCGCGATCCCCTCGCCCGGCCACTCCAGCAATCCCAGCGTCCCCGTTGTCATGGTCCCGGCGCGGAAATCCGCATTGTCGAGCGCCGCCAGCAGATAGGCACGATTGGTCTCGATCCCGGTCACCGCCGTCGCCGCCAGTGCCTCCCGCAGCGCCGCGATCGCCGCCTCCCGCGTCTCCCCGCGCCCGATCAGCTTCGCCAGCATCGGATCGTAGAACGGCGTCACCTCGCTCCCCGGCGCGATCCACCCGTCCACCCGCACGCCGGCGCCATAGCGCAGCGCGGTGATCCGCCCGGTCGAGGGCCGAAACCCTTCCGCCGGGTCCTCCGCATAGAGCCGCGCCTGCACCGCCGCCCCGCGCGGGCGCAGCCCCGCCGGCAGCACGAACCCGCCGGCGGCGGCGCGGACCATCCATTCCACGAGGTCGATGCCGAACACCTCCTCGGTCACCCCGTGCTCGACCTGCAACCGCGTGTTCACCTCCAGAAAGTAGAATCTTTCCGCCACCGCATCGTAGATGAACTCCACCGTTCCGGCCGAGAGATACCGCACCGACCGCGCCAGCCCGCACGCCGCCGCCTCCATCGCCGCCAGCACCGGCGCGGGAATTCCCGGTGGCGGCGTCTCCTCGACGACTTTCTGGTTGCGTCGCTGCAACGAGCAATCGCGCGCCCCGAGCGCCACCACCCCGCCCGCGCCATCGCCGAAAATCTGTACCTCGACATGCCGCGCCGCGGTGACGAATTTTTCCAGATACAGCGCCGCCTCGCCGAAATTCGCCTGCGCCAGCCGGCTGATCCCGGCGAAGCGCGCCCGCAGCTCCGCCTCGTCGGCGCAGGGCGCCATGCCGATCCCGCCGCCGCCCGCAGTGCTCTTCAGCATCACCGGATAGCCGATTTCTGCCGCCGCTGCCGCCGCCGCCTCCACCGAGCCGAGCAGCCCCGAACCCGGCAGCAGCGGAACCCCGGCGGCCAGCGCCAGCTCCCGCGCCGTGTGCTTCAGCCCGAAGGCGCGCATCTGCTCCGGGCGCGGCCCGATGAACACGATCCCCGCATCCGCCAGCGCCTCGGCGAAATCCGCCCGCTCGGCGAGAAACCCGTAGCCAGGATGCACCGCTTCCGCCCCGCTGGCGCGGCACGCGGCGACGATCGCCCCGACATCGAGATAGCTCTCCGCCGCCGCATCCCCCGCCAGCGCCACCGCGTGATCCGCTGCCAGCACAGGCGGCGTGAACCGGTCCGCGGGCGAATGCACCGCGACCGTTTCAATCCCCAACCGCGTCAGCGTCCGGCCGATCCGCGCCAGAATCGCGCCCCGGTTGGCGATCAGGATTTTCGAAAACAGGGCCTCCCGCCTCATGGTTCCCACACCACGCAGCGGATCGGCGTTGGCCGGAACCCGTTGCACGGGTTGTTCACCTGCGGGCAGTTCGAAATCAGCACCAACAGATCCATCTCCGCCCGCAGCTCGACATACCCGCCCGGCGCCGACACCCCGTCATCCACGGTCAGCTCCCCATCCGGCCGGATCGGCACGTTCATGAAGAAATTCACGTTTGACACGAGATCGCGCTTGTCCATCCCGTATTTCGCAAGCTCGGTCAGGAAGTTCTCCCGGCACGCATGCATGAACCGCGTCGCCTGGCCGAACCGCACGGTGTTGCTCTCGCACGAGCACGCCCCCGCACTGGTATCGTGAAACCCGCAGGTATCGGCAACGATCGTCGCCATCGCCCGCCCCTCGTTCGAGCGCAGCACCGACCCGGTCGAAAGGTCATACCGCCCGCCCGCCCGCGCCTGTGCGGCCAGCGTGTCCTGCGCCGAATAGCGCTCGCCCGGATCGGCGGCGTTGTAGAACAGCGCATCCACCGCCTGCTGGCTTTCCAGGTCGATGATCCGCAGCACCTGCCCTGCCTTCAGCGTGGCCGAGAACGGCGCGCGCGCCGGCACCACGACATCGAGGATCGCCGCGTCGAAATGGTGTTCCATCATGCCCTCACGCGAAATAGCGGTCATTGTTCTCGAAGCCGCGCGCGGCTTCCTCCGTCGCGCACCGGCAGGGATCATCCGCACCCGGCGGTGCTGCGCGATACCGGACGATCCCGATCTCCCCGGTTGCCTCCTGCAATGTCGCCAATGGATGCGGCGTGTTTGACAGCGCGACCAGCAGATTCATCTCCGCCCGCAACGTCACGAACGCCCCCGGTGGCGGCGCGCCGACCAGCGCCGGAAGCCCCGCCGCATCCACCCGCATCTTCGCAAACAGCGTCAGGCACGGCCCGACATCCCGCCGCCCGAGACCGAACTTCGCCGCAGCACTGCGCAGGTTGTCGCGGCCGTTCCGCGCCCCGCCCGCCGTCTGCGGCGTCGATGGCCCGAGGATCGGGTCATGCCCCGCCCCGCTATCCGCGATCACCGCGGCCATCACCCGCCCCATGTCGGAAAACAGCACCCGTCCGCCGCCGATCAGCGTCGTCCATTGCAGCTTCGCCGTGTCCCCGGCATTGAACCGTTCCGAAACATCGTCGGCATTCCACAGGAAAACCGAAGCCCCCGGCGTGCCGTGCGGGTTCTCGACATGCAGCGCCTCGCCCCGGCGCAGCCGGAGTGCCACGTACCACCCCGGCGGGATCACCTCCCGCGCGATCACGTCGCCAGCGCCGATCGCCGGCTTCACGCCGAAATCCGGCATCGCGCCCGCCTTCGCCCGGGCCCCCGCCTGCAACGCCTCGTAGCGCGCGCGATACTGCGCGGGCGTCATCGTATCGAGATGATCCATCATTCCCTCACATGATGTTAGCGAGGCCGTCCTCGCGGGCGATCGTTCCGGCCGTGGGGTCGTCCCCCGGTCCGTTGCGCGGCGTCCGACGCCGCACGGGAATGTCATGGGTGATCCGCGCGCCCCGCGCCGGATCGTCCGGCTCCGGCCGCTCGAACACCAGCACCCGCGTGCCCAGCCGGAACGCCTCGCTGATATCATGCGTCACCATCACCACCGTCATCCGCGTCTCCTCCCAGAGGCGGCGCATCAGCCCGTGAATATCCGCCCGCGTGCCGGGATCGAGCGCGCTGAACGGCTCATCCAGCAGCAGCACGCGCGGCTTCAGGATCAGCGCCTGCGCCAGCGCCAGCCGCTGCTGCATCCCGCCCGACAGCTGCGCCGGATAGAGCGATGCCGCGTGCGCAAGCCCGACCTCCTCCAGCAGCGCGCGCGCCTGCACCTCCGCCCGCCGCCGTGCCGCGCCGAACAGCCGCCCGAGCAGCGGCGCCGCCGCGATCTCCAGCGGCAGCACCACGTTGCCGAGCACGCTCAGATGCGGAAACACCGAATAGCGCTGGAACACCACGCCCCGGTCCGCCATCGGCTCGCCCGGCAGTGGTGCCCCCGCCAGCCGGATCGAACCGTGGCTCGGCGTCTCCTCGCTCATCAGCATGCGCAGGAACGTCGTCTTGCCGCACCCGGTCGGCCCGACGATCGTCACGAAGCTTCCCTCTGCGATCCGCAGGTTGATCCGCTCCAGCACGATCCGCCCGCCATAGACCTGGCCGACATCGCGCACCTCGATCAGGCTTGCCCCGCTCACGAGCGCGCCGCCCCGGCGAACCACGGGAACGCCCTGGCCTGCAAAAGCCGCAGCGCCGCATCCGAGATCACCGCCAGCAGCGTGATCCACACGACATAGGGAATGATGATGTCCATCGCGAAATAGCGCCGCACCAGGAAGATGCGGTAGCCGAGCCCGTCCTGTGCCGCGATCGCCTCGGCCGAGATCAGATACAGCCAGGCCGGCCCGAGCGAGAGCCGCAGGCTGTCGATGAGTCGCGGCAGCATCTGCGGCACCACCACCCGGAGCGCGATCTGCCAGGACGACGCCCCCAGCGTCTGCGCCTTGATCATCTGCGCGCGCGGCAGTTCCTCCACCCGCAGCACGAGGTCGCGCACGATATAGGGCGCCGTGCCGATCACGATCAGCGCCACCTTCGCCGTCTCGCCGATCCCGGCGATGATGAACAGGATCGGCAGCACCGCGAGCGGCGGCACCATCGAGAAGGCGGTGATGAAAGGCAGCAGCAGCTTGCGAAGATACGGCACCATGCCGACGAGAATGCCTGATGCGAAGCTGATCGCGGTGGCGATCGCGAGCCCGGACAAGATCCGCCGCAGGCTCGCCAGCGTATCGGCGAGCAGCGGATACTGCCCGGTCGCCATGTCGCGGGTGAGCGCCATCTCCCGCATCCCGGAAGCCATCTGCGCCAGCGTCGGCAGCACCTTGTCGGATGGATTGACCTCGTGCTGCATCGTCGAGGCGACGACATAGCCGAGCCCGACCAGCACGAACGGCAGCAGCATCAGCACGCGCCCGCTGCCGGGCCTGGGATGACGGTTGATGACGCGCATCGCCCGGCTCAGAGCGTCTTCGCCGCCGCCATCCGCATGAAATCCGACGTGTAGCGAAACTTGACGTTCTTCTTGTCGCCAAGGATCTTTCCATCCGGAAGCGCGATCCCCACCACGTTGGGCGAGGTCGCACCCTGGCCCATCAGCCCGTGGCTGAACAGGAAGGTGCGCACATATTCCATCGTCTTCACCAGCTCCGCCGAGCCGGTGAACGATGCCGCCCCGGCCGGATCGGCGAAGAGATGCGTGGTCTTGAGCTGCGCCTCGAACCCCTTGAGATCGGTGCCCGAAAGCTTCGCCATCGCCATCCGCGCTGCCTTGCCCTCGGCAGTGTCCGACAGCATGATCCCCAGCGTTTCATACCACGCCCCGGTCAGCGCCTTGGCGAATTCCGGATGCGCCTTCAGCACGTCGGTCCGCACGATGCACAGGTCGAGAATCTCGCCCGGAATCTGCGCCGAGGTGAACACCTCGTGCGCATCGGCGTTCTTCATGATCTCCTGCACGATCGGATTCCACGTCACCACCGCGGTCACCGCCTTCGTCATCCAGGCTGCCGCCATGTCAGCGTCGGAGGTGTTGACGATGCGCACGTCCCGCTCGCTCATGTGGTGCTTTTCCAGCCCCCGGTCGAACAGGTATTGCGACACCGAATACTGAACGAGGTTCACCTTCTGCCCCTTCAGGTCGGTGAACTTCATCTTGTCCTTGAGAATCACGGCATCGTTGCCGTTGGAGTAATCCCCGGTGATAATCGAGGTCGAATCCACCCCGCCCACCGCCGGCACCGCCAGCGTGTCCATGTTGGTGATCGTCAGCGCGTCGAACGCGCCGGCGGTATACTGGTTGATCGAGGTCGGATAATCCGCGACCTCGATCACCTCGATCTCGATCCCGTACTTGTCCGCCCATTTCTTCACGATCCCCTTGTCCGCCGCCCAGGGCCAGGGCATCCAGCCGACATAGATCGTCCAGGCCAGCTTGAATTTTTTCGGCCCTCCGGCTCGCGCCACCGGCAGGCCCGGCAGCACCGCCGCCGTGGCTGCCGCCGTCGCCGCCCCGGCGCCCGCCTTGATGAATTGCTTGCGTGTCAGCATCGGTTTTCTCCTCACCGTCGATCGCATCGATCGGCGCGAGGGGGCGAACGGAGAAACCGATGCGCACCCACGCACCAAAGTCTCTCCCGGGCTTTTGTCCCGCCGTGGACCGCGCGGATGTCTCCCGCGCGGCTGAAGCTCTCGGACCAGCGCCGGATTTTCGATCCGGCCGGAACCCTAGCTCGGTTTCTGCTCCTGCAACTGGCGTGCCAACGTAGGGGCCATCGCGGCAATGCCGTCGGCAGACGCAACTCCCGACGCACCCTCGGCGCCCATACGCCTCATTTGAGTATAAAATAGACTATTATAGACTATCTTATAATCATATAGATTATATTTTATTCTTTATCGTTTTACAAAGCTGAAAATACGTGCATTTTTCGGGCAAAAAGTGCAGGCCGCGTGATGGCACAAAGCTTGCGATGCTCACGGCGCATGTCGGGAGTACGTCATGAAGTCGCGCATTTTTCGCTATCCGGACGGCATCCTGCCGAATCTCTTCGCCCTGGCCTATGCCGTGCTGGGCTGGCTGGCCGGGATCGTCCTGATTGCCGCCGCCCCGCCGCAAGGCAAGATCTGCGGGATCCTGCTGATCGCCCATGCGCTGGCGATCGGCGCCTATCTCATTCACGAATGCCAGCACGGCACGATCTTCGCGACCGCGCGCGCCAATGACCGCCTCGGCGCCGCACTTGCCTGGATGTCGGGGGCGTGCATCGCGCCCTATGCCGGGCTGAAGGAAAAGCACCTCCGCCACCATGCCGACCGGATGGACGTCGTCAGTTTCGACTATCGGGCGGAACTGGCTGCCGGCCCGGCCTGGTTGCGCCGCGCCGTGCTCGCACTGGAATGGGCCTACGTGCCCGCCGTCGAGCTTCTCATGCGCGCCTTCATGGTCCGCAGCCGGTGGCGCGCCGGCCCGGCGGCACGCCGCGCGCTGGCGGGCGTGCTCGCGCTGCGCCTCGCCGCCTTCGCCGGCCTCGCCGCGATCTCGCCCTGGGCGGTGCCCTGCTACGCGATCGGCTACTGCATCTTCCTCCATATCCTGCGGTTCCAGGATGCGTTCCAGCACACGTTCGATCTCTACCACACGGCCGATTACGCGCCCGCGCCGCACGATCCGGTGCGCGACCGCGCCTATGAACAGGCCAACACCTATTCCGATGTCGTCAGCGCCGATCATCCGCTGCTGAACCTGCTTGTTCTCAACTTCGCCTATCACAACGCGCATCATGCCCGCCCGGCCGAACCCTGGTACCGGCTGGCGCGGCTGCACCTCAACCTCTTCGCCGATGACAGGGCCCAGGTCCTGCCGGTGCGCGCACTCCTCGCCAGCTATCATCGCCATCGCGTCACCCGTGTCCTCGCGCCGGATTGCGGCTTGGTGGCGCCGGAGGGCGACCGGGCCGGATCCTTCATCGGCGCCGTCGGCGTCTCCTTCCTCACCGCCGCATGAGCGCGCGCGCCGCCCTGCTGATCATCGACATGCAGCGCGATTTCTGCATGGCCGGCGGCTATGCCGATCGCGCCGGGCTCGACATCGCGCGCCTTGCCGGGCCAATCGCCCCCATCGCGCGCCTCGCCACGGCGTTTCGCGCGGCCGGCCTGCCGGTCATCTACACCCGCGAGGGCCATCGCCCCGATCTTGCCGATTGCGCGCCGGCCAAGCAGGCGCGCGCCCGCGCGGCGGGAGCGCCGATCGGCTCGCGCGGTCCGCTCGGCCGCGCCCTGATCCGCGGCGAATACGGGCATGACATCGTCGACGATCTCGCCCCGCACCTTGATGACATCATCGTCGACAAGCCGGGCTATTCCGCCTTTCACGCGACCGATCTCGATCACACGCTGCGTGCGCTCGGCATCGGGCGCCTCGTGCTGAGCGGTGTGACGACGGAGGTCTGCGTCCACTCCACGCTGCGTTCCGCGATCGATCGCGGCTATGACTGCGTGACCGTCGCCGATGCCACCGCCTGCGACGATCCCGCCCTGCACGCCGCCGTTCTCGGCCTGATCGCCAACGAATGCGGCATATTCGGAAGTGTCGCCGATACCGACACGGTCTGCGCCACGGTCTGCGCGAAGGTGCCCGCATGACATCCGTCCGCACCTTCCGCCCGCTGCTCACCGGCACCTACAGCTACGACAAGTCGATCTCGACGCGCGGCCGCGGCGCCGGCACGCTGATCGAAGCGCCGATCCTCGCCTACCTGATCGAGACCACGCAGGGCCGCATCCTCTACGATGTCGGCTGCGACTACCGCAAGATCGACGATCCGGCACTGCGCGCGCGCTTCTACGGCGACCTGCCGTTCCCACCCCCCGCCATGCCGGACGATCACCGCCTGCCCGCCCGCCTCGGCGCCCTCGGCCTCGACCCGCGCGACATCGACCTCGTCTTTCTCGGCCACCTGCATTTCGATCATGCCGGCGGGCTGCACGATTTTCCCCACGCCGAGATCCATGTCCATGAGGACGAACTCGCCGGCGCCGCCGAGCCCGGCGCGCGCGGCTATTTCCCCGACGATTTCGCCGGCGCCTGGCGCTGGCGCCCCCGCCGCGGCGAATACGATCTCGCCCCCGGCGTCACCGCGATCGAGACGCCGGGTCACACGGCGGGGCATATGTCGATGCTGGTCGAACTGCCGAAGGGCGCGCCGATCCTGCTCTGCGGCGACGCCGCCGATCTCGTCGAAAATCTCGACGAGGAAATCGCCCCCGGCCTGTGCTGGCAGGAGAACGAGGCGATGGCGGTGGCTTCGATCCGCGCGCTGAAATCCCGCGCCTGCGGCTGCGGTGCGACCCTCTGGCCGAATCACGACCTCGCCTTCTTCCGCGACCATGACTGCTTTCCGGGATTTTTCGAATGAGCGAGCGCATGGAAGCCGGCACCAAGGTGCGGCCCGCCCGCCTCGCGACCGGATCGCCGCACCCCAGCATCTGGCAGATCCGCACCAGGCTCGACCGGGGGCGCTATCTCACCCTCGCCACATCGAGCTTCGCCGCCCTGCTCATGGCCTGGTGGGCCATCACCGCCAGCGGCGCGGTCAACCCGATGTTCCTGCCCTCGCCCGCCGGCGTGATCGACGCGCTGGTGGCATGGTATCGCGACGGCACGCTGCTCGACGATATCGGCATCTCGCTCTGGCGCGTGTCCGCCGGCTTCGCGCTCTCGGCGGTGATGGCGGTGCCGCTCGGCCTCTATGTCGGCGCCTACCAGCCGGTGCGCGCGCTGTTCGAGCCGATCATGGAATTCGCGCGCTATCTGCCCGCCGTCGCCTTCGTGCCCCTGGTGCTGCTCTGGTTCGGCCTCGGCGAGACCGCGAAGATCATGCTGATCTGGATCGGCACCTTCTTCCAGATGGTGCTGATGATCGCCGAGGATGCGAGCCGCGTGCCGATGGCGCAGATCGAGGCGGCGCGCACGCTCGGCGCCAGCAACCACGAAATCCTCAACCTCGTCCTGCTGCGCTCGGCGCTGCCGGCGATGTTCGACACGCTGCGGATGACGCTCGGCTTCGCCTGGACCTATCTCGTCGTCGCCGAGCTCATCGCCGCGAATTCCGGCCTCGGCTTCGCGATCCTGCGCGCCCAGCGCTTCATGCAGACCGACCGGATTTTCGTCGGCATCATCCTGATCGGGCTGATCGGCCTGGTCACCGACCAGGCGGTGCGGCGTTTGCAAAAGCGCCTGTTCCCGTGGCGCGCATGACCGCGTCCGTCGTTCTCCAGGGTGTCACCAAGGTCTTCCCCGGCGGGTTCGCCGCCCTCTCGCCGATCGACCTCGCGATCGACCCGGGCAGCTTCGTCGCCATCGTCGGCGCCTCCGGTTGCGGCAAGTCGACGCTGCTGCGCATCATCGCCGGGCTCGAGTCCCGCAGTGCCGGGCGCGTCCTCGTCGATGGCGCGCCGGTCGAAGGTCCGGGCCGCGACCGGACGATGGTGTTCCAGGATTACAGCCTCTACCCCTGGCTCACGGTGATGCAGAACATCCGCTTCTGCCGCGCGCTCCGGGCGCACCGCAGCGAGGATGGCCGCCACGCGGAGGCCGAGGCCGAGCGCCGCAGCGTGGCACTCCTCAACCTGATGGGCCTCGCCCGCGTCGAACACGCCTGGCCGAGCCAGCTCTCGGGCGGCATGCGCCAGCGCGTCGCCATCGCCCGCGCGCTGATGGCGAAACCCCAGGTCCTGCTGATGGACGAACCCTTCGGCGCGCTCGACGCGCAAACCCGCGAGGTCATGCACGATCTCATCCTGCACGTGAAATCCGCCGAGAAGCGCACCATCATCTTCGTCACCCACGATGTCGAGGAGGCGGTCTACCTCGCCGACCGCGTCATCGTCCTCGCACCGCATCCCGGCCGGATCGACACGATCGAGACCATCCCCTTCGCCGCCCGCACGCGCGACCTGCGGCTCGACCCGCACTTCCTCGCCCTGCGCCAGCGCATCACCGAACGCATCCGCGCCACCGCCGGCATGGGCGGCGACCCCGACGGGCTCAGCGCCCTCGCCGCACCGGTCGCATGAAGCGGGATATCCCACAACAAAAGGAGGCTCTCTTGAAACGGATCTTCAGCCGTCTGCTCCTCGCATCCGCGATCGGCGTTGCAAGTGCCGCACCGCTCACCCCCGCCCGCGCCGCCGGCACCACGGTCAGCTTCGGCCTCAGCTCGTGGATCGGCTTCGCCCCGCTCTTCGTCGCCTCGGCGAAGCACTTCTTCGGCGACTACCCGATCCGCTTCGTCCACATGGACAGCGGGATCAACGCCGCCCTGATCTCCGGTGCGATCGATACCGCCGACATCTCGATGAACGAGGCGATCAACGACCGGGTGAAGGGCTTCCCGGTCAAGATCGTCATGCCGATCGACTATTCCGCCGGCGCTGACGCGATCGTGGCGAAGGATACGGTCAGGACCGTGGCCGACCTGCGCGGCAAGACCGTTCCGCTCGACACCGCCTCCTATTCCGAACTCCTGCTCTCCCATGCGCTGCACGGCGCGAAGCTCTCGCTCGCCGACGTGAAGCAGACCGACATGCCGGCCTCCGACATCCCCGCCGCCCTGCTCGGCGGCCATGCCGAAGCCGGGGTGACCTGGGCGCCGAACATCTCGATGATCACGGCGCACAAAGGCTTCCACGTGCTCTACACCTCGGCCGACGCACCCGGCCTGATCACCGACAATTTCGCGGCCAGGACCAGCTTCCTCAAGGCGCATCCCGGCGCGATGCCGGCGATCATCAAGGGATTCCTCGAAGGCTCGGCCTATATCCGGACCCACCCCGCCGCCTCCTACCGCATCATCGGCAAGGCGCTCGGCATCTCCCCGGCGGAGGCGAAGTCGCAATATGCAGGGGTGGTCAACCCCTCGCTGCGGCAGATGAAAGCCATGATGACCGGCGCGGGAGGCGAGACGATCATCCCCTACAAGCAGAACATCGCGATGGTGCGCGCGCTGATGATATCGCAGAAGCAGCTCGCCCCGTCGCAGACCATCGCCTGGGCCAGCCTGCTCGATCCGGCCTATGTCAGCGCCATGAAATAACCCGCGGCGCAGCTTCACCTCGAACGACCTCGCGCACGCGGTCGGCCCCAGGCCGGCC
Organism: Acidiphilium sp. C61; assembly: GCF_905116885.1. Classification (NCBI taxonomy): domain Bacteria; kingdom Pseudomonadati; phylum Pseudomonadota; class Alphaproteobacteria; order Acetobacterales; family Acidocellaceae; genus Acidiphilium; species Acidiphilium sp. C61. The sequence goes on from NZ_CAJHNI010000005.1 coordinate 1,556,046, forward strand.
GCGTTTGTGCACCGCCGCCGGCATCCTGCCGCCGGGACAGTCATCCGGTATCGGCGCCCCAGGCGCCGCATGTTATTCGATCTGTCGAGCCATACCACGAAACCCCGGTTCTTAACTGCGAGGCGCTTCACTGCCAGATGCTTCACCGTATGGCTTTCTGCATGCGACGAAGCTACTGTCCCGACAGCTCGGGTTTTTCGCTGTTAGAGCACGACATCCGCCCGGATGATGCCCTCATCAGAGACTCCCTGAAACCTTGGGCCAATTTTCAACAACGATTCCGTGCGGTGCATTGTGGAACAAAATCGATCGCGTCGTGCAGCGGTATACGCTGCCTGGGGCCAGAAATTTGTCGAGGAAGCGGTGGTCAGTGCCAGGACGGCGCGTCGGTTCGGATTGGACCGAATCCTGATTACCAGCCCAGATTCTTCAAGGTTTCTCGATTGCGAAGATTTTACCGAAATCATCTATCACGATTTCAAATTGCAAGGACAATTGGCAAAAACCGAAATTTTTGCACGTCTCCCGGATTGCTACTCGAGTTTTGTATTCCTCGACACCGATACGCAAATCTTATTGGATATCAGCCAGGCATTCGAACGAGCCGAGCAGCATGGCATCGCTGCCGCGCAGGCCGCACATTATTCACTTGAGCATTTTTGGGGATTTGGATCGCATCTGGACAAAATCGGCTTCAGATCCAACGAATTATTACAGTATAATACCGGCGTGATATTCTTTTCCAGGCAACCAAAAGCGTGGCAGGTTCTGGAAAAATGGCACGAATTTTGTACCGAGGTGAAGGATGACGTCTCAGCCTGGGGCGATCAGCCATATCTGACGCTCGCAATGGAGTTGCTTCAGTTCAACCCGTACACGCTGTCGATCGCCTACAATTACAGGAATTTTGGCGAAATTGTCAGCGGGAAGATACGCATCTGGCATAGCCGGATCGCTCCTCCGGCGGATGTGAATACATTTGCCGATCCGTGGCCACCGCGACGGTTCAGAGATAGCCAGCGCCTGGGTGTATAGAGCATCGCCCGATCGGATAGAGTCATCTGACCGGGCAACGATGCCTCGGCCTCAACCCGGCGCGATGCCGGCGATCATCAAGGGATTCCTCGAAGGCTCGGCCTATATCCGGACCCACCCCGCCGCCTCCTGCCGCATCATCGGCAAGGCGCTCGGCATCTCCCCGGCGGACGCGAAGGCGCGATATGCCGGGGTGGGCAACCCCTCGCTGCGGCAGATGAACGCCATGATGACCGGCGCGGGAGGCGAAACGATCATCCCCTACAAGCAGAACATCGCGATGGTGCGCGCGCTGATGATATCGCAGAAGCAGCTCGCCCCGTCGCTGCGCATCGCCTGGGCCAGCCTGGTCGGTCCGGCCTATGTCAACCCGCTGAGATAACGCGGGGCGCCGCCGCGCCACTGATGACTCCCCCCACGCGGTCGGCCCCATACCGGCCGCGTTTTTGCGTCGCCGGATTGCGGTCGCACAGACGTCCGCCGACCGCGACTCTCGCTCCCACTGCGGCTCGGGGCCGATGGCAGAAGTATAAATTTTAAGAATGATGCCGGATGTATCCACATAAACAGAATGAATATTAATCCAAAACATATTCTTCGATATCGAAATAAAAACTTTTTTGATTTTAACAATCACAAAATTGTATATTTTATAAAATATTAATAAAATAATCAGCAAAACATTTTTGAGTTGAAGAATAATTAAATTCACGATTTATTCTTGAAAATAAAAAATTTATATTGATTTAGAACGAACATACCGATACGAAATCATCCAAAGAAACGAACTCTGATAAACCTCAAGGAAAGAAACGACTATGTCTGTCCATATCGGTCAAAACGACAAAATTCATACCCGAAATGAGTTATCTTTTACAATTATCTACACACACAATACAAATAATGATCAGATAATTCAACAATTAAATGGTCTCAACATAAATTTTTTACCGTACGAAGATGATTATTTTGACGACCATATTTTCATGAGCGACCCTTCAGAAATGTATATATTTTACATGAAGGATCTTGATATCGGCCTCCTGTCGCGAATTATCGAAGTCAAGAGAATGACCGCCAAGCCGATTGTCGTCATATCCGACGAACATGACAGTACGTTGGAGGTTTCAGTTCTTAGACTCGGCGCCGATGATTACTGGAGTGCCATCAATTCAAAAGAAATATTCCGGATCAGGACCGAGAAATTTCTACAGCAATTCAGGAGAAAATATTACCAAGCATTTTCCCGGAGCGGAGCAATAATTCGAAAAGGCCAAACACTAAATGCAGACAAAAAGTGGCATGATTTCTTTACACCCTACGAATTTCTTGCACTCACAACGCTTATCGAAAACCAGGGTGAAATCATTCCTCGAGATGAGCTGTCTCTCCTTGTGAGAGGGCGAACCTCGACCAACAACGAAGCCTCGCGCGACCGCTCTGCCGACAACCTGCTGTCGCGGATCCGCAGCAAGCTGAAGCGGCTCGGCGTCTACAAGAACGACATCAAATGCTTCAACGGCGTCGGCTATGCGTTCATCGGCGACAGGGACGAACTCGTGACCGCGCTTGACGCCCGGTTCGCGGACAGCACCTCCCCGACGCCGGACAGCGGCGCCGCCCGCCCCTGAGGAGATGCCCCGCAAGGCCGGGTCCACGCCCGGCCTGCGGCACCCTTTCATCAATCTTTCCCGCGAAGTCCACAAAGCTGTCATGCGATTCGTCTAGACGACTCCCAAACTCAACGGGAGAACATGACCATGGCGACCAGTTTTTCCTCGCTCGACGAGGAGCGCTTCAAGTCGTTCCACTGGCGGGCGATCGTGACAACCGGCCTCGGCGTCTTCTGCGACGGGTACGATCTCTCCTCGATCGGCATCGTCCTGCCGCTGGTGCTCGGCTCGTTCGGAATCGCGAAAATGGGCGGGCTCGAAGCCGCCATGCTCGCCGCCTCCGCCCTGGTGGGAGCGGCGGTCGGCGCGCTGATCTTCGGCCTGCTCGGCCAGAACGGCCGCAAGCGCTTCTATGGTCTCGACGTGCTGCTGATGGGCGTCATGGCCGTGGCCCAGGCCTTCGCCCCCGACCTCACCTGGCTGATCGCGATCCGCTTCGTGCTCGGCATCGGCATCGGCGCCGACTACGTTCTCTCGCCGACCATCATGGCCGAACACGCCAACCGCGCCGATCGCGGCCGCTCCATCGGCGTCGGCTTCGCGGTGATGTGGCCGCTTGGCGCCTTCGTCGCCGGCCTGCTCAACCTGCTGCTCGCCGGGCTCGGCGTGTCGCACGACCTGCAATGGCGCCTCGTTCTCGCCGCCGGCGCGATCCCGGCCTTCTCGGTGCTCTATCTGCGCCGCGCGATGCCGGAAACCGCCCGCTACCTCGCCCGCCTCGCCGCCGACCCGGGCGCTGCGGTCGATGTCATCCGCCAGATCAGCGGGCAGACCGTCCGCGCCCCCAAGGCGGACAGCCGCCCCTTCGGCCAGGTCTTCGCCGCCCATGCGCAGGTGATCCTCTCGGCCGCCCTGCTCTGGCTGGTGTTCGACATCGTGATCTATTCCGGCATCCTGTTCGGCCCCTCGCTGATCGCCAAGAGCCTGGGCATGGGACCGATCGAGTTCAGCCTGGTGATGCAGGCGGTGTTCGGCATCCCGAGCGCGCTGTTCTACGCCTTCCGCGTTCTCGACCGGGTCGGCCGCAAGCCGCTGCAAGTCTGGGGCTTCGTCGGCGCCGCGGCCATGCTGGTGCTGTTCGCCGTGCTGAAGCAGAACCTCGCCACGCTGCCGCTGCTCGGCCTGATCGTCTACGGGCTCTACACGGTCGCGATCAACGGTCCGGCAACGGTAAGCGGCGCCGGCATTCTCGGCGTCGAACTCAGCCCGACCCGGGTGCGCACCTTCGGCCAAGCGATCACCGTCATCGGCGGGCGCACCGGCGCGTCGATCAGCGCCTTCCTGTTCCCGCTGCTGTTCACCCGCCTCGGCGAGGTCGGCGTGATCGCCCTGCTCGCGATCGTCTCCCTCCTCGGCGCGGTCCTCACCCGGATTCTGGTGCCGGAGACCGCCGGCATCTCCCTCGAAGAGATCAACAACGACGATCTCGACGCGGTGGCGACCCCGCAAACCGCCTGAACCATCGGGGCGCGCCGGAATTCCACCGGCGCGCCTTTTCCAAAGCCTGAAACTCATATAGACATCTATACCATGAATGCACCACAACCCGCGCGCGCCGCCTGGCTCGGCCTCCTCGCCCGCTCCCCGCGCGGCGCGATCGAGGCCCGCCTCGCCGATGCCCCCGCCTTGCCCGGCTTCGTCCGGCTGCGCGGGCCGGAGATCGGCATGTCGATGGTGCGCGGCCGCGCCGGCGGCGGTGGCGCCGCCTTCAATCTCGGCGAAATGACGATCGCCCGCTGCTCGATCCGCGACGAGGACGGGTTCGTCGGCCATGGCTACGTCGCCGGGCGGGACGGCGATCTGGCGGAGCTGATCGCCCGGCTCGACGCCGCATTGCAAAATGCGGCGCGTCACCCGGCACTGCACGCGGCGCTGCTCGCCCCTCTCGCCGCGGACGAGGCAACCCGCCGCGCGGCGGACGAGGCCAGGGCCGCCGGCACCGAAGTCCGCTTCTTCACCCTGGCGACGATGCGATGAGGCCGCGATGAACACCCTCACCCCCGGCTTCGCCTCGCCGCTCGACGCCCAGGCCTGTTTCCGCGCCCTGCTCACCGCGTTCGGCGATCCCGGCCGGGCCATCACCCTCGCCGATGGCCTCGCCCCACCGGCCGGCCTGTCCATCGCGGCGGCTGCGGTGCTGCTGACACTGGCCGACGCCACGACGACACTCGCCGCCGACCTGCCGGCGCCCGTATTGCACTGGCTCGGCTTTCACACCGGCGCCCCCTTCACCACCCCGGAAGCGGCCGAATTCTGCCTCGCCGGCAGCGCGCCGCCGCTCGCCAGCCTCCGCCAGGGCAGCGAAACCGCGCCGGAACACGGAGCAACCCTCATTCTCGACCTGCCGGATCTCGACACCGGGCGGCGCTGCCGCCTCAGCGGCCCCGGCCTCGCCGCCCCGCGCGAGACGACCCTGCCACTGCCCGCCGCCTTTCTCGCCGACTGGGCCGAACAGCGCCTTCAGGCGCCGCGCGGCGTCGATGTGCTGCTCTGCGCCGGCCGCCGGCTGCTCGCCCTGCCGCGCAGCCTCGCCATCGAGGCCGCCTAGCATGTATGTCGCGGTCAAGGGCGGCGAGCGGGCGATCGACGCCGCCCATCGCTGGATGGCGGAAGAGCGGCGCGGCGATCCGGCGCTGCCCCAGATCACCACAGCGCAGATCGCCGCCCAGCTCGGCCGCGCGGTTGACCGGGTGATGGCGGAGGGCGCGCTTTACGACCGCGAACTTGCCGCACGGGCGATCCGCCAGGCCCAGGGCGACCTGATCGAGGCCGCGTTCCTGCTGCGGGCCAGCCGCGCGACCCTGCCGCGCCTCGTCGACTCCGAGCCGGTCGATACCGGGGCGATGCGCGCGAAACGGCGGATTTCGGCGGTGTTCAAGGATCTTCCCGGCGGCCAGCGCCTCGGCCCGACCATGGACTACACCCATCGCCTGCTCGACCCGGACGCCGCCGACCCCGCCGCCGGCCAATTCGCCCCGCCAGAGGCCACGCCCGAGGCCACACCCGAGGCGCAAGCAACGCCCACGTCCCTGCCGCGGGTGATGGCGATGCTCGGCGCCGATGCGTTGATCGAGCCGGATGGCGACACGTTGATCCAGCCGGACGGCAATCCGGCGGCGCCGCTGCCGCCGGACCTGACGATGGCGCCGCTCGGCTTCCCCGCCCCGCGCGCGCTGCGGCTGCAAGCCCTCGCGCGCGGCGACGAGGGCTTCCTGCTCGCGCTCGGCTATTCCACCCAGCGCGGCTATGGCAACAACCATCCCTTCGTCGGCGAGTTGCGGATGGGCGAGGTGGCGGTCAACCTCGTCCCGCCCGAACTCGGCTTCGCGATCGAGATCGGCGAGATCACGCTGACCGAATGCGAAATGGTCAACCAGTTCGCCGGCAGCCGCAGCGTGCCGGCGCAATTCACCCGCGGCTACGGTCTCTGCTTCGGCCATGCCGACCGCAAGGCGATCTCGATGGCGCTGGTCGACCGGGCGATGCGCGCCGCCGAACTGGGCGAAGACGTCTCCGCCCCGGCGCAGCAGGTCGAGTTCGTGCTCTCGCATTGCGACAATATCGAGGCGACCGGCTTCGTCGAGCATCTCAAGCTGCCGCACCATGTCGACTTCCAGAGCGAGCTGGAAACCATCCGCGCCCTGCGCGCCATCGCGGGAGACGACGATGCAGCTGTATAACTTCGCCTATCTCGACGAGCACACCAAGCGGATGATCCGCCGCGCCATCCTCAAGGCGGTGGCGATCCCGGGCCACCAGATCCCCTTCGCCAGCCGCGAGATGCCGCTGCCCTATGGCTGGGGCACCGGCGGCATCCAGGTCACCGCCGCCATCCTCGGCCCCGACGACGTGCTGAAAGTGATCGACCAGGGTGCGGACGACACCACCAACGCCGTCTCGATCCGCCGCTTCTTCGCCCGCACCAGCGCCGTCCGCACCACCACCCGCACGCAAGAGGCGACGGTGATCCAGACCCGGCACCGGATTCCCGAAGCCGCCCTGCGCGCCGGGCAGATTATCGTGTATCAGGTGCCGATCCCCGAGCCGCTCTACCGCCTCACCCCCTCGCGCGCCGATGCGGCCCGGATGCACGCCCTGGCCGATTACGGCGCCATGCATGTGCGGCTCTACGAGGATATCGCGCGGCACGGCCGGGTCGCCCTCGCCTACGACTATCCGGTGATGGTCAATGGCCGCTACCTGATGTCGCCCTCGCCAATCCCCGCCTACGACAATCCGAAACTGCACATGAACCCCGCCCTGCAACTCTTCGGCGCCGGGCGCGAGAAGCGCATCTACGCCCTGCCGCCCTATACCGACGTGCGCCCGCTCGATTTCGAGGACCACAAGTTCGACCCGCACCGCGCCGATGCCGCCTGCGATCTCTGCGGCGCCGCGGACACCTATCTCGACGAGCTGATCGCCGATGACAGCGGACGCCGCCGCTTCATCTGCTCGGATACCGACAGCTGCGAAACCCGCCGCGAGGGGGGCGGCGCATGACGCTGATGGCCGCCGAGCGGATCACCAGGCGCTTCGGCGCGGTGGCGGCGCTGGAGGATGTCTCGCTCGCGATCGCGCGGCGCGAGATCGTCGCCATCGTCGGCGAGAGCGGCTCGGGCAAGTCCACCCTGCTCAACGTCATGAGCGGGCGGCTCGCGCCGGATTCCGGCAGCGTCAGCTACGACAGCGGCGCCGGCCTCGCGCCGATCGGCGCCGGCGGCGAGGCCGCGCTGCTCGACCTGCAACGCCGGCGCTGGGGCTTCGTCGCCCAGGAGCCGCGCCTTGCCCTGCGCATGAACGTCTCGGCCGGCGGCAATATCGGCGAGCGGCTGATGGTCGCCGGAGCGCGCAACTATGGCGCCATCCGCGCCGCCGCCAGCCGCTGGCTCGAAACCGTCGAGATCGATCCCGCCCGGATCGACGAACTGCCGCGCGGCTTCTCCGGCGGCATGCTCCAGCGCCTGCAGATCGCCGCCACCCTCGTCACCGAGCCCGAGCTGGTGTTCATGGACGAGCCGACCGGCGGGCTCGACGTCTCGGTGCAGGCCCGCATCCTCGATCTCGTGCGCGGGCTGGTGCGCCGGCTCGGCGTCGCCGTGCTGATCGTCACCCACGATATCGGCGTCGCGCGGCTGCTGGCCGACCGCATCGTGGTGATGCGCCGGGGCCGCATCGTCGAAACCGGCCTCGCCGACCAGGTGCTGGACGATCCGCAGCACGAATACACCCAGCTCCTCGTCGCCTCGGTGCTGCCGGCATGATCGCGCTCGAAGCCAGCGGCATCGCCAAGAGCTTCGTGCTGCACCTGCAGCGCGGCGTCCGCCTCGGCGTGCTGCGCGATGCGGCCCTCACCCTGCGCGCCGGCGAATGCGTCGCCCTCACCGGCCCCTCCGGCGCGGGAAAATCGACGCTGCTGCGCGCCCTCTACGGCAATTACCGGACCGATGCCGGCTCGATCCGGGTGCGCCATCGCGGCGCCATGGTCGAGCTGGCCGGCGCTCCCGCCGCGCACGTGATCGAGATCCGCCGCGAGACGATCGGCCATGTCTCGCAGTTCCTCCGCGCCATGCCCCGGGTTCCCGCGCGCGACATCGTCGCCGCCCCCCTGCTCGAACGCGGGATGGACGAGGCGGCGGCGCGGGCGCGGGCCGAGGCGATGCTCGACGCTCTCGGCATTCCCCCGGCGCTGCACAATCTGCCGCCGGTCACGTTTTCCGGCGGCGAGCAGCAGCGGGTCAATCTCGCCCGCGGCTTCGCCGGCGACTGGCCGATCCTGCTGCTCGACGAGCCGACCGCCTCGCTCGATGCCGCCAATCGTGACCGCGTGATCGCGCTGATGCGCGCCGCACGGTCTCGCGGCGCGGCGCTGCTCGGGATATTCCATGACAAGCTCGTGCGCGACGCGATCGCCGATGCCGAGCTTCGTCTCGAACCGCTGAAGGAACAAGCATGACCCGCCTCGGCAATGCCCGCCTCGTCCTCGACAACGAGATCCGCCCCGGCGGCGTCGTCTTCGCCGGCGGCCTGATCGGCGAGATCGGCGAGATCGGCCCGGGCGGCGATGGCCTCGATCTCGAGGGCGATTATCTCATCCCCGGCATCATCGACCTGCACACCGACAATCTCGAACGCCAGACCCAGCCGCGCGCCAATGCCCGCTGGCCCTCGCGCTCGGCCCTCGTCGCGCACGACGCGCAATGCATCGCCGCCGGCATCACCACCGTGTTCGACGCGCTCTGCCTCGGCGATATCGGCTTCGGCAAGGCGCGCAACCAGACCTTCGAGGACGCGGTGATCGACATCGCGGCGCTGCGCCGGCAGGGCGCGCTGCGCGCCGAGCATTTCCTGCACCTGCGCTGCGAGCTGCCGGCCGAGGAAATGCCCGAGATGCTCGCCCGCGCGATCGAGGACACCCATGTCCGCCTGGTCTCGCTGATGGACCACACGCCCGGCCTCAGCGGCCAGTATGGCGATCTCGTCCGCTACCGCGAGATGCGCCGCGCCGAGGGTCTGGCCCCGGCCGAGGTCGAAACCGTGATCGCCGAGTTGCAGGGCAATCACCACGCCTTCCACGCCACCAACCGCGCGCTGGTGATCGCCGAGGCCCGGGCCCGTGGCATTCCCCTCGCCTCGCATGACGACGCGACCGAGACGGAAATCGCCCGCAACGCCGCCGAGGGCATCGGCATCACCGAGTTTCCGGTCTCGCTGCAGGCGGCGCGGGCGGCGCGGGCGCGGGGCATGCGCAGCATCGCCGGGGCGCCGAACCTCGTGCGCGGCGGTTCGCATTCGGGCAATGTCGCGGTGATCGACCTGGTGCGCGAGGACCTGCTCGACGCGCTGGCCTCGGACTATGTGCCGGGCGCGATGCTGGAAGCCGCCTTCATCGCCGCCGCCGCTCGTGCCGCCTCGCTGCCGGCGGCGATCGGCCTGATCACCTCCGGCCCCGCGGCGATCGCGGGTCTGGCCGATCGCGGCCGCATCGCCCCCGGCCTGCGGGCCGATCTCGTGCAGGTCCGGCTGCATGAGGGCCTGCCGGTGGTGCGCGCGGTCTGGCGCGGCGGGGTGCGCGTTGGCTGAGCCGCACCGCGCCGCGATCTACTACGTCCCGGCGGCGGACGATCCGCTCTGGCCCCTCGGCTGCGCCTGGCTCGGCCGCGACCCCGAACGCGAGACCGCGCTGGAACAGCCCGCGGTGCAGCACCTCGCCGCCTTCACCGAATCCCCCCGGCGCTACGGCTTGCACGCGACGCTGAAACCGCCGATGGCGCTCGCCGCCGGGCTCGATGCCTTCCTCGCCGATGCCGCGTCCCTCGCCGCATCCCTGCGCGGCTTCGACCTGCCGCCGCTCGCCATCGCCGATCTCGACGGGTTTCTCGCCCTCACCCTCGCAGCCCCCTGCCCGCCGATGCACGACCTCGCCGATCGCTGCGTCGCGGACCTCGACCATCACCGTCGCCCCGAGAGTGCCGAGGCGCAGGCGCGCCGCGCCGCCGGGCGCAGCGCCGAAGAGCGCGAGAACATCGCCCGCTGGGGCTATCCGCTGGTCTTCGGCGCGTTCCGCTTCCACATGACGCTGAGCGAACGGCCGCACGCCGCCTCGCTCGCCGCGGCGGCCCACGCGCATTTCGCCGGCAGCCTGGACCGCAAGCGGCGCGTGAATGCCATCGCGGTCTTCACCGAGGCCGGGCCGGGCGCGCCGATGCGCCTGCTCCGCCGCCTGCCCTTCGGCGGATGACGGCGCAGCCCGGCTGCCTCGTGCTGATCGTCGGCCCCTCCGGCGCCGGCAAGGACACGGTGATGCGCGCCGCGCGCGAGGCCCTTTCCGGCACATCCGGCTTCCTGTTTCCCCGCCGGATCATCACCCGCCCGGCGGATGACGCCGAGGATCACCTGCCCGTCACACCGGCGGAATTCGCGACCCACGCCTTCGCGCTCAGCTGGCAGGCGCACGGGCTGAGCTACGGCATCCCCGCGACGATCCTGGCCGCACTCGCCGCAGGAGACGTGGTGGTGGCGAACGTCTCCCGCGCCGTGGTGGCCGAGGCGCGGCGGCGTTTCCGCTGCCATGTCGTCGAGATCACCGCATCGGCCCCGGTGCTGGCGTCCCGCCTCGCCCGGCGCGGCCGCGAAACCGAAGCCGACATCGCAGCCCGGCTCGCCCGCGCCGCCGCCGCATCCGGCGCCGATGAAACCATCGTCAACGAAACCACCCCCGCCGCCGCCGGCGCGCGTCTCGCCGCGATCCTGCGCCGCTGCGCCGGGGGTAGCTAAAGCACGACCAGCCGCCGCGCCCTCAGCTGTCGAACACGAGCTGCACGCGCGGCGCCGGATAGCACGCGATCCCGTATTCCACCGGCCGCCCCGCCGCGACGTTGAGCGATTCCGTGGCCAGCAGCGGCGCGGTCCGCGCCATCCGCAGCAGCCGCGCCTCCCGTGCATCGGGCAGGCGGGCGCTCACCCGCGTCCAGGTCCGCGTGTAATCCGCGATGCCGATGGCGGCGAGCGAGGCGGTCACCGAGCCATGCGCCCGCAGCGCCGCCAGCAGCCCGGCGACGCGATCCGCCGGGAAAACATGGCGCGAGAGCGAAACCGCCAGCGCATCCGCGGTGCCGACGCGCTCCAGCACGATCACCCGCCCGCCTTCCTCGATCTCCAGCGCCGCGGCCACGGCGGCGGCCTCGCCCTCCAATGCGGCGAGCGGGATCTCCTCCAGCCGCAGGACGCGCCGGAGCGGCGTGCGGTGATGGCCGCGCACCCATTCGGAAAACCGCGGCCGCTGGCCGATCCGGTAGTCCAGCACCGCATCGGCGGCGAACGAGCCGCGGCCATGCTCGGTGCGGATCAGCCCGGCATTGGCGAGTTCGACCAGAGCGCGGCGGATCGTGTGGCGGTTCACCCCGAAGCGCGCGGCCAGCAGGGTTTCGGTGGGCAGGCGCGGGTCGTCCCGATAGGCCCCGGCCGCGATCTCGCCGGCCAGCGCCTCGGCGATCTGGCTCCACAGCGCCTCGCCGGGCTTGCGTTCGATTGTCATTCCCCGTCAATGCCGCAAAACCCCGCGCCTGTCCTCACCCCCGCCGCCGCCCGCGCGAACGCCGCGAATTTCATCGGCCTGACACACAGCGGGGTTTGCGCGGCGGCGCCATCCCGGCGCATCCTGCTTGCCGCATCGCGGAGACCCTCATCGCCATGGACCCATCGCGCCCCAAGCTCGCCGAAACCGCGATCGACCCCGATGCGCGCCTGCGCGAGGCAACGCTGGGCCGGCGCTGCGAGGTGCTGCGCGGGGCCCGCATCGAATACGCGACGATCGGCGACTATTCCTATCTCGGCGAATATTGCGAGGTGGCGGATGCCACGATCGGCCGCTTCGCCGCCATCGCCAACGCGGTGCGGATCGGCGCGCCGAACCACCCGATGGGCCGGCCGAGCCAGCATCGCTTCACCTATGTCCCCGAATATTACGAGCCGGGGCAGCAGCGGGATGCCGCCTTCTTCGCCGCCCGGCGCGGCGCGCGCGTGACGATCGGCCACGATGTCTGGATCGGCCATGGCGCCACCGTGCTGCCGGGGGTGAGTGTGGGCGATGGCGCGGTGATCGCCGCCGGTGCCGTGGTCAGCCGCGATGTCGAACCCTATGTCGTGGTCGGCGGCGTCCCGGCGCGGCCGATCCGCGAGCGCTTCCCGCGCGAGATCGCCGCCCGGCTGCGCGCCATCGCCTGGTGGAACTGGCCGGACGAGGTGCTGTTCGCCCGCATCGACGCGTTCCGCGACGAGGACATCGCCGCCTTCTGCGACCGCTTCGGCGAGAGCGATGATCCGGGCGTCATGCAGCGCCCGTGACATACAGATAGGCCGAGATGCTGAGCAGCGAGAGCACGGTCGAGGCGAGGATCACGCTCGAGGTCATCGTCGCCTCCCGCCGGTAATACTCGGCCAGCATGAACGGCCCGGTGCCCGTCGGCAGCGCCGCCAGCAAGGTCGCGGTATGCGCGAGCGGCAGCGGCAGCTCGAACACGAAACTCGCCAGCACCCAGGTCAGCGCCGGCTGCACCACCAGCTTGCAGCCGACCAGCGCGCTGGCCGCGCCAAGGTCCAGCATCCCCTCCCGGGTTTCGGCGAGGAACAGGCCGAGCGCGACCAGCGCGCAGGGCGAGGCCGCCGCCCCCAGCAGCTTCAGGAACGATTCCATCGCCGCCGGAATCCCGACCCCGCTCAGCGGCACCAGCGCGCCGAGCAGCGGGGCGACCAGCAGCGGATTGCGCCCGAGCGACCGCGCGATCGTCCGGATCACCCGGAAGGCGCCGCGCTCGGTCTGCAACCCGATCTCGATCAGCACGATCGCCGCGCCGAACAGCACGCACACGGTCACGATCGTCGCGACCAGCGTTGGCCCCAGCGCCCCGCGCCCGATCGCGACGACCACGAGCGGAAACCCGATGAAACCGACATTCGCATAGCCGGCGTTCAGCCCGTCGATCGCCGCATCCGCCAGATGCTGCGCGCGGCGCAGCCGCAGCAGCACGGTCAGCCCGAACACCGCGATGCAGCCGAGGGCGAACACGGCGATGAAGCCGGGCTGCCAGATCTGCGACCATTTTGCATGGGCGATGATGTCGAACAGCAGCGCCGGCAGCGCGAGATAGACCACGAAACGGTTCAGCTCCGAGGTCGCCCCCGGGCCCAGCACGCCGAGGCGCCGCGCCAGCCAGCCGGCGAGGATCAGCGCGAAAACCGGGGTCACGATGGTGAGGATCGAGAACATGGCCGCGCGTGTAGACAGGCGGATCGATGCTGTCTAATGCCAATTCACGTCGCGATCGATGCAAAAAAGGTATCATGCCGGATCTCCGCCAGCTCCGCGCCTTCGTCACCCTCGCCGAAACGCTGCATTTCGGCCGCGCCGCGTCTCGGCTGCACCTCTCGCAGCCGCCGCTGAGCCGGCAGATCATGGCGCTGGAAAAGGCGCTCGGCGTGCGCCTGGTGGAGCGGCATTCCCGCCAGGTCAGCCTCACCCATGCCGGCCAGCGCTTCCTCGCCGATGCGCGCGACGTGCTCGACCGGCTCGAGCGCGCCTGCCGCGACGCCCGCCGCGCCGGCGCCGGCGAGATCGGCGAGCTGGCGCTCGGCTTCATGATGCACGCGGCGCAAACCATCGTCCCCAGCCTCGCCCGTCGGTTCATGGATGCGTTTCCCGCCGCCGCCCTGCGCCTGCGCGAGGTGATGCCGAACGCGCTGGTCGATGAATTGTCGGACGGGCGGCTCGATCTCGGCATCATGTTCCCGCCGCCGCCAGTGCCCGGCCTCGTCTTCCGCCAGGCCTACCGCGAGCGCCTCTGCGTTGTGCTCGACAGCGCGCATCCGCTCGCCGGCGGCGCCACGGTGCGCCGGCCCGACCTCGCCGGCCAGCCGCTGATCCTCGCCCCGGCGGAAACCGCGCCGGCGCTGCGCGGCGCGATCGAGACCTATTGCCGCGAGGGCGGCTTCGCCCCCACGATCCGCGTCGAGACGCAGTTGCAGATGACCATCGTCAGCCTCGCCGCCGAGGGAATCGGCATCGGGATCGTCCCCGTCTCGATGCGCCGGCTCAACCCCGCCGGCGTCTGCTTCCGCGAGCTGGAGGACGCGCCGGCGGTCGATCACGTCCTCGCCTGGCGGCAGGACAACGACAACCCGGTGCTGCACCGCTTCCTCGGCATGATCGAGGCCGAGGAAGCGCCATAGAGCATCATCCGATCAGATGGACTCATCTGATCGGATAAAGATGCTCGGTCTATCAACAGGATAGAGCACTTTCCGATCCGAAAGGATCGGAAAGTGCTCTAAGCCGGTCAGCCGGTCAGCCGGCGGCGAAATGCGCGGCGAGCTGCTCGTTGACCAGCGCCGCCGCCTCCATGTGCGGCATGTGGCCCACCGCGGGAACCCGCACCAGCCGCACCGCGTCGGGCAGGCCCTCGCCCTGCTCCGGCGGCAGGATCGCATCGCGCTCGCCCCACAGCACCAGGGTGCGGATCGATGTCGCGCCGAGCATCGCGCGATAATTCCGCGCCTGGCTGCCGCCCGGCAGCGTCGCGGCGGCGATGGCGGACAGCGCCTCGCGCGCGCCGTCGAGCCGCAGCGCCCGCTGCACCCCCTCGATCATCGCGGCGGACACGAGATCGGGGTCGGCGAACAGCATCTGCAACGCCGCCTTCACGTCCTTGCGCCGCTCGGCGGCGAGGAAGCCGCTGATATAGGCGTCGTTCACCGTGGGGCCGAGGCCGGCCGGCGCCACGCCGGCAAGGCTCGCCACCCGCTCGGGCGCCTGGCTCGCCACCTCGAAACAGGCGGCGGCGCCAAGCGAATGGCCGACGAGATGGGCACGCGGCGCATCCACCGCGTCCATCAGCGCGAGAATGGCGCCGGCCAGCTCCGCCATGTCGCCGCTGCCGATCGCCTTCGCCGAGCGGCCATGCCCCGGCAGGTCGATCGCATAGACCGGCCGGTCCGCCGCCAGCGCCTCGATGTTGAACATGAAATTGTCGGAATCGCCGCCGAACCCATGGACCAGGATCGCCGGCACCGCCTCCGCCCGCGGGTTCGCCGCCTTGTAGGCGATCGGCCCGCGCGCCCCCGCCGCCTCGCCCTCGGCGAGGCCGGCCTCGGCGCCCTCCTCATCCGGCGGATCGACGACGAACCCGGCGACGAAGGCATCGATGTCGGCGTCAGGCACGCCGGCGGGCGCGATCACGCCCAGCAGCGCGCCCACCGGCAACACCTGCCCCGGCTGCGCCACCTGCCGGCGCAGCACGCCCGCGGCCGGGCTCTCCAGCACATTGGCGATCTTGGTGCTTTCGATCTCGGCCAGCTCCTGGCCCTTGGCGATCGTCGCACCCTCGCCGGCCAGCCAGGCGGTGAGCGTTCCCTCCTCCATGGCCAGCCCCCATTTGGGGACGGTGACAGCCCTGATCTCGCCACTGGTTTCGCTCATCGCCCGGTCTCCTTCGCCTCTTGCCTCAGTGCTGCATCACCGCTCTGGCCGCATCCAGAATCCGCGGCACGCCCGGCACGTAGAGATCCTCGAGCTGCGGCGAGAACGGCACCGGCGTGTGCGGCGGCGTGATCGTGCGGATCGGCGCCTTGAGGTGGGAGAACGCCTCCTCGGCGACGAGGCGGCAGATATCCGCCGCCATCGAGCAGCGCGGGCTGGCCTCGTCCACCACCACCAGCCGGCCGGTCTCGGCAACACAGTCGAGAATCGTCTCGGAATCGAGCGGCGAGGTGGTGCGCGGGTCGACCACGGTGGCTGAAATACCCTCGCGACGGAGCTGGTCGGCCGCCTGGTTGGCGAAATTCACCATCCGCCCGAAGGCGACAATGGTCAGGTCCTTGCCCTCGCGGGTCAGGTTCGCCTCGCCGAACGGGATCGTGTAGGCCTCGTCCGGCACCTCGCCGGTCTCGTCGTACAGCACCTTGTGCTCGCAGAAGATCACCGGATCGTCGTCGCGGATCGCCTGGATCAGCAGCCCCTTCGCGTCATAGGGCGAGGAGGGCAGCACGACCTTGAGCCCCGGGATATGGGTAAAGATCGGGTAGAGCGACTGGCTGTGCTGCGAGGCGGCGCGGAACCCGGCGCCATACATGGTGCGGATCACCAGCGGGGTGACCGCGCGGCCGCCGAACATGTAGCGGAACTTGGCGGCCTGGTTGAATATCTGGTCGAAGCAGACGCCCA
Organism: Acidiphilium sp. C61; assembly: GCF_905116885.1. Classification (NCBI taxonomy): domain Bacteria; kingdom Pseudomonadati; phylum Pseudomonadota; class Alphaproteobacteria; order Acetobacterales; family Acidocellaceae; genus Acidiphilium; species Acidiphilium sp. C61. The sequence goes on from NZ_CAJHNI010000005.1 coordinate 1,572,471, forward strand.
TGAAATCGATGAACATCAGTTCGGCCACCGGCCGCAGCCCAGTCGCCGCGGCTCCGGCGGCGGCACCGATGAACGCGCTCTCGGTGATCGGCGTGTCGAGCACGCGCTCGGCGCCGAACTCGCCGATCAGCCCCTTGGTGACGCCGAGCACGCCGCCCCAGGCATCCTGCTCGCCCGGCGCGCCGGCGCCGCCGGCATTGTCCTCACCCATCACGATCACGCGCGGATCGCGCCGCATCTCGCTTGCAATCGCCTCGTTGATCGCCTGGCGATAGGTTTTCTTGGCCATGGTCTGTTTCCCCGGTCGAGATGGTCAGTAGCTGACATAAACGTCGGTGAGCAGGTCCGCCTCGGTCGGCGGCGCGTCGGTCTCGGCGGCGACCACCGCCTGATCGATCGCGGCCTCCACCTCGGCCTCGACGGTGTCGAAATCCCCCGGCGAGGCAATGCCGCCCGGGCCGACCTTGGCGCGGAAAATCTTGAGGCTGTCCTTCTCCGCACGCAGCCGGGCGATCTCGTCCGGTGCGCGATAGGTCATCGCATCGCCCTCGAAATGGCCGTAGAAGCGGGTCAGCGTCGCGTGCAGCATCCCCGGCCCGCCGCCATTGCGGGCGCGGGCGATCAGGTCGCGCGCCGCCTCGTAGACGGCGAAGAAATCGAACCCGTCGACCTCGACGCACGGGATCCCGAACCCGGCGGCGCGGCCGGCCTGGGTGCCGCCGACCGACCAGCCGCTGGCCGTCGATTCCGCGTAACCGTTGTCCTCGACCACGAACAGCACCGGCAGGTTCCACACCTTGGCGAGGTTGTAGGATTCGAGCGTGGTGCCCTGGTTCGAGCCGCCATCGCCGACGAAGGCGACGGCGACGCCGCCGGTCTTGAGCGTCTTCGCGGTCAGCGCCGCGCCGCAGACCAGCGGCGGCCCGCCGCCGACGATGCCGTTCGCGCCCAGCATGCCCTTGGAGAGGTCGGCGATGTGCATCGACCCGCCCTTGCCCGCGCACAGCCCGCCCCGGCGGCCATAGATCTCCTTCATCATGCCGGTCACATCGCACCCCTTGGCGATGCAGTGGCCATGCCCGCGATGGGTGGAGGCGATCACGTCGCGCTCGTCGAGATGCGAGCAGACGCCGACGGCGGAGGCTTCCTCGCCGGCATAGAGATGCACGAAGCCGGGGATTTTTCCGGTTGAAAATTCCTCGTGAACACGATCCTCGAAGCGCCGGATGGTCGCCATCGTCCGGTAGCTGTCGAGCAGAAACTCGCGGCTGTACTGCACTGTTTTCCTCCTTTGTCGCCCGTATTCCGGCAGGGCGTGACTTGCGGCTTCCCGAACGCGCACCGCTGGTAAAAGGCTAGATCGAAAAGCCGGTCAGCGTCCACGCCACATTCGGCCGCCCCGGCCGGTTCGGCCAGATTGTTGCTTTTTGGAACTGCTGCGCCGCCCTGGCGCCGGCCGTGTCTCACAACAAGAACCGATGTCCCATTTTCTTGAAAATGATATCGAATATGCACCAAGTGAAGAATTGATTATATCCGCCACGAAAGGCAGCGGCGGTGCTGGCGGGGTTGCCGGGCGATAACTAAAAATTGACTATTGTGTCGCCGCCGCACGGAACCCCGGACGGCGCGCGGCGCATCGCTTCATCGTTCCATCGCCATCCTGACTGACCGGCGCCACGACCTCCGGACCGACGGGATTGCCGCAGACCCCGGAGTGCCACCGCATGGTCCGTCGCCTGACAGCCTGTCTCCTCTCGCTGGGCGCCCTCGCGCCGACCGCCCTTGCCCAGGCCGTCCCGCAAGGCCTTCCTCAGGTTATTCCGAACGACCCTGCACAACTCGCGTCCGCCGCCGCCATCGTTCAGGTGCCGCAGGTCGACGTCATCGCCGCAACCCCCCTGCCCGGCTCGGCGATAAGCCGCGACAAGCTGCCCCAGTCCAGCCACGTCCTCGGCCCGGCCGAGATCGACCGCACCGGGATCCCGAGCCTGACCGACGCCATCCTCGGCGCCATCCCGAGCGCCTCGATCAACGATGTCGACGGCAATTCGTTCCAGCCGGACATCAACTTCCACGGCTTCACCGCCTCGCCGGTCACCGGCACGGCGGAAGGCGTCGCCGTCTATCTCGATGGCATGCGCTTCAACGATCCGTTCGGCGACACGGTGAACTGGGACCTGATCCCGCCCGAGGCGATCCGCAGCGCCAGCCTCCAGCCGGCCAACCCCGCCTTCGGGCTGAACGCGCTCGGCGGCGCGCTCGACGTCACGCTCAAGAACGGCTTCACCGCGCCGGGCGGCGTGGTCACGCTCTCCGGCGGCTCCTACGGACGGGCGGCGGGCAGCCTCGAATATGGCGTGCATCACGCCGGCACCGCCGCCTATCTCGCCGCCGACGTCATCCACGATTCCGGCTTCCGCCAGACCCAGACCTCCCGCCTCGCCCGGGTCTATGCCGATCTCGGCTGGCGCAACGCGCGCACCGAGCTGCATCTCGGCGTCATCGCCGCCGACAACGCGCTCGGCAATCCCGGCGCCACCCCGGTGCAGGCGCTGAACTACGACATCGCCAGCATCTTCTCCGGCCCCAACACGGTCTACAACAAATACATCGCCACCCGCGCCACCGCGCGCTACGCGCTCGACGGCGACACCGCGCTCGACGCGCTGGCCTATTTCGCCGATCTCTCGCAGCGCCTGCCAAACGGCGTGACCCAGGAACTCGCCGCCTGCCCCGGCCAGCCCGGCATCCTCTGCAACGCCGGCACGAGCGACGTGGTGACGACGCGCGGCGGCGCCGCGGTGCCCGATTTCCTCAATGGCGGGATCTATTCCGGCCTGGTCAACGAAGGGGTCGACCAGCAGGCCTATGGCGCCTCGGTGCAGCTCATCAACGACAGCCGGCTGCTGCGCCACGCCAACCACCTGACCATCGGCGCCAGCTTCGACGGCTCGAACACGATATTCAACGCCTTCACCCAGATCGGCGGCATCACGCCGGTCACACATCTCTTCATCGGCCCAGGCGTGACGGTCGATCAGCCGGCCGATGGCGTCAACCCGGTGCAGGTCGCCACGACGACGCGCTATTTCGGCCTCTTCTTCAACGACGTGTTCACCCTCGCGCCCCGGCTCGACCTCACCCTCGCCGGGCGTTTCAACAATGCCGAGATCGACCTTGCCGACAAGCTCGGCGGCCCGGTCTCCGGCCATCACGCCTATGACCGCTTCAACCCGCAGCTCGGCCTGACCTGGCACGCGCTCAAGACGCTCGATCTCTATGGCAGCGTCGACGAGACCAACCGCAACCCGACGCCGACCGAACTCTCCTGCGCCAGCGCCGCCAACCCGTGCTCGCTGCTGAACTTCTTCGTCGGCGATCCGAACCTCAAACAGGTCGTCGCCCGCACTTTCGAACTCGGCGCCCGATTCCACCTCGCCCGCTTCGCCGGCGGCACGCTGCGCGGCAATGTCGACCTGTTCCGCACCGACGTGCATGACGACATCATCTACCAGTCCACCCTCTACAACCCGAACCTGCAATATTACACCAACAGCGGCACCACCCGCCGCCAGGGCGTCGAGGCCAATCTCGTCTACGCCACGCCACGGCTGAATCTGCGCCTCGGCTTCGCGCATATCGACGCGACGTTCCAGAACGCGCTGACGCTCAACAGCCCCTCCAACCCCGCCGCCGATGCCAACGGCCAGATCCATGTCGTCCCCGGCGACCGCATCCCCGGCATCCCGGCCAATCGCGGCACGATCGACCTGTCCTACAAGCTCACCGAGCGGCTGCTGCTCGGCACCACCGCGATCCTGCAATCGAGCCAGTACCGCTTCGGCGACGAGGCGAACCTGACCAAGCCCGTCGGCGGCTACGCGGTGTTCAATATCTATGGCTCCTACAAGCTCACCCCGCGCGTCACCGTCTTCGCGATGGTCGATAACGTGACCAACCGGTCCTATCAGACCTATGGCGGCTTCGGCCCGGTCGCCGACGTGCCGTGGGCTTTCGTCCCCGGCGGCGTCACCGATCCGCGCACCGCCAATCCCGGCCGCCCGATCGCCGGCTATGGCGGCGTCAGGATGACATTCTGATCCGCCGCGCAGCCTCGTAATTCCCCCCGCGACTGCCATGAAAAAACCGGCCGGAGCACGCCGCTCCGGCCGGTTTCCCTTGTGGCGGGGCCGGGGCGGCAGTGCCGCCGCCCCGGTATCTAGAGCACGTTCCGATCCTGATGGATCGGATGTCGTGCTCTATTATATTGATAATTAGAGCATCTTTATCCGATCAGATGTTTCCATCTGATCGGATGATGCTCTAACAGGCGTTACCGCGAATAGTTGCGGCCGTTGCGCTCGGTCGGATAGGGCTTGCCCGGCATCATGCCCTCCCAGAGGATATGGTCGTAGGCGACCGCGGGAATGGCGTCTTCCTTGCGCCAGTCATACCCCTTGGTCTTCTCGGCCCACCAGGCGACGTTGTGGATCGGCTGCCACTCCGGCTCGTCCTGCGGCTGCGCCTTGAGCGGCAGCGTCGTCGCGGTCAGCGGCTGCGGCACGGCGGCGTTGAAGGTCCACTCCCGGTCGTCGCGGCTGAAGACCGCCGTCATTGGCCGCTCATAGGCGTCGTTCAGCGTCATCGGCCCGATGCCGAGAATGTCCTCCATCGTGCGGATCATGTTCACCGTGCTGTAGCGCGCGGAAACCACGGCGTGATGGCGCACATACGGCCCGACGACGAAGGCGATGCTGCGATGCCCATCGACGTGATCCGGCCCGTCCTGCGCGTCGTCCTCGACGATGAAGATCAGGGTCGAGGAGGCATAGGGCGAATGCGCGACGGTCTGGATCAGCTTGCCCACGGCATAGTCGTTGTCGGCAATCTGCAGGCCCGGCGTGTTCACGCCGTTCTGCGCGGTGGTGAAGTTGCCGGTGTGGTCATGCATCAGCCGCACCAGTTCGAGCGAAGGCAGGTCGTGGTGCCGCACATACTTGCTGAACTCGCGGCTCCATTCCTGCTCGCGATAGTAATCGGCGATCGTATTGTCGAACCCGCGGAAATACGGATCGGTATAGGGCGCGAGATCGGGGTTGGTCGCATAGGCAACCTTCACCTTCTGGGCGTAGGCGTCATTGATCTCGGGAATGCCGTATTGCGCCAGCGTGCCCGAGAGATTGTAGCGGCCGAGATCGATGAAGAAGCCGTAATTGCGGATGCTCAGCCCGGCGCGCAGCGCCGCATCCCACAGATAGCCCCGCTGCACCTGGCCATGCGGCCCGTCGGGTGCTGCGACGTTGCCGTTGCCGGGAAGCAGGTTGGCATCGTCCGGATAAAGCGGGTTGGCGGCCTTGCGGCCGGCGAGCGATGCGATGCCGACATTGACGTTCCGGTTGGTGCCTTCCCAGTCATATGACAGGCCGCGCCCGGCATAGTTCACCGGCAGCGCCTTGGTGCCATAGTCGGACTCGCGGGCCGAGGTGCTCCAGGGCCAGCCATTGCCGCTCACCTCGGCGGTATCATAGAAATTGTCGAGATCGACGAAGTTCCGCGCGACGCGATGGACGTTCGGCGTATAGGTCTTGCCGAACTCCGCCAGCGCCGGATCGCCATTGCCCTCGCCGAGATCGCCGAGGATCTGGTCATAGGTGCGGTTCTCGCGGATGATGTAGATGATGTGCTTGATGTGGTGGTGCAGGAACTCCATCATCGAGCGGTCGCGCGCGCTCTCGTGGAACGAGAAATGGTTGTTGTGCGCAACGACATGGGTCAGCTCGTCCATCTCCTCGGTCGCCGGCACCGGCATCGTCAGGAAGCCGGCCTTGGACAGCTGGAGAATGTACTGGTTGTTGTGCTGAAGCGGCGTGCAGCTCGCCGGCACGTCGGCCGCCAGCTTCTCGTTGCACGGGTTCGGGCCCGGCATGCTCTTGCCGTTCACCACATACAGCATCTTGCCATCGGGGCTGACGCTGACGCTGTTCGGATAATACCCGGTCGGCAGCAGGCCGATCACCTCCGGCTTCGCCGTGTTCAGCGCGATCACCGCGACCGAGTTGGTGCCGCCATTGGTCACGTAGAGCCGCGTGCCGTCCTGCGACAGGGCCAGCGAATTGGGCGCGGTGCCGTGGAAATATTTCGGCATGCCGACAAAGGACGACGGCGCGGTGGTGTGGATCGTGTCCACCACCGTGTTGGATGCGGTGGAAATCACCTCGACATCCGCCTCGTTGTCGCACGCGACATAGAGATACTTGCCATCGGCGCTCAGCACCATCCGGTTCGGATTGCCTGCAACCTTGATGCGCGTGGTCACCTGCGGCGTGCCGGTCAGCGAGACGACATCGATCTCGCGGTCCCGCTCGCTGGAGACATAGGCGGTCGAATTGCCGTGGGCGACGACCCAGAACGGATACTCGCCGCCCGCAACGCCATCCTGCGCGGCGTTGATCACGCCGGGGCGCAGGTGCACCTCGGTCGCCGCACCGCCGGGAACGCCGCCCGACAATGGCACGATCGACAGGCTGTCATTATAAAAATTGGCGACCAGCAGCGACGAGCCATCCGCCGTGGTGGTAAGCCCCGCCGCCTGCGGTTTCACCAGTAAGCCGACGCCGCCCTTGCTCAGCGGATTGCCCGCGACCGCCGTATGGCCGAGCGCGAACGGCGTGCCGATTTCGGCCCAGCCGCTGGCGCCGTTCGCATAGGTGTGAATGTCGTCGTCAACACCGCCCGAGACATAGAAATGCTGCCCGTCCGGGCTGAACGAGATGCCGGCCCAGGTGTTCGGCACCTTGATGACCTGCTTCTGCACCGGCGTATCGTTGGAGATGTCATAGACAAAGACATACTCTTCCGAATCCGCCGGAATGACCTTGCCGCTCGCGTCATTGACGAGGTTGTAGCCGCTCGTCAGCACCAGCAGCGTCTTGCCATCGGGGCTGACGGCGGTGCTGATCGCCTGTCCGGCGACATAGGAGGGATTGTCGGCAAGGCCGGGATTGAGGGCGGTGAACACCGCACCCGGTGCCGCGGAGGGCGTCAGATACTGGCCGCTGGCGGTGATGGTCGCCGGGGCTGCTTGCCCTGAACCGGTGGTCGCCGCGACGGCGATGATCGCCGATCCCGCAAGCAAAACAGTACGCAAAGCCGTGGCCGCCCTTCTGGCGTGCATCGGTCGTCTCCGTTTTTGAGAATGAACGTCAGCGCGGACGGCGGTTACTGTGGTTACCGTCCGACACATTCAACTTTACGTGTAATAAAATCTTTGTGTGTTATTAATTAATGTTGTTTTGATGACACTTCATGTCGCAAGTCTCATCATCAGCAGTCCAAACGCGAGCGCCGGGCCGAAGGGCAGTCTTTGCTGCATCAGCCCCACACTGCCGGCCTCCGCGCGCAGCACGGACCAGACGGCGAACCCGGCGAGCCCGGCGAGCCCGGCGAGCCCGGCGATCACCACCGCCCAGGGCAAGGCGGCGGGCGGCAGCCAGGCGGCGCCGGCCGCCAGCAGCTTCGCATCCCCCGCCCCCAGCGCGTCGATCCCGCGCAGCCGCCGCCAGAGCAGGCGCAACCCGGTAAAGCCGAGATAACCCAGCGCCGCCCCCGCCGCATGCGCGCCGAGCGCCTCCGGCTGCCGCAGCGCGGTCGCGGCCAGCCCGGCCAGCAGCAGCGGCAGGGTCAGCGCGTCGGGCAGCCGCAGACAGTCGAGATCGATCAGCGCCAGGGCCAGCAGCGTCGCCGCGAAGGCGAAATCGAGCGGCACCAGCGGCCCCGCCGGGTCCAGCACGGCGATGACCACCGCCAGCAGCAGCACCGCCAGCTCGATCAGCAGCAGCTTGCGCGGGATCGCGGCACCGCAATGCGCGCAGCGCCCGCGGCGCAGCAGGAAGCTCGCCAGCGGCACCAGGTCGGCCGGGCCGAGCGGCGTCGCACAGGCATCGCAGCGCGAGCGCCGCCGCGCGAGCAGGCGGCCGCGCGGCAGGTCCTCGACCAGCGTGCCGATGAACGAGCCGATGAACGGCGCCACGAGAAGCGTGCCCGCGACCAGAATATTTCCCTGAACTGTCATATGTTTTCGGCTCCGGCGGCGGCGTCCTCGGGGCATAAGGTAAAAAATATCTTTCCGCGAGACACAAGCGATGCTCGATCACGCCGCCACGCGCCCTGATGAGGAGAGTTCAGCCATCGGCCCGGCGCTGCTGCGGGCCGGGCTGGTCGATCCCATCGGCATCGCGCGGGCGCGCGCGCTCGCGGCGGAAACCGGGCTCGGCCTCGCCGCCGCCCTGGTCCGCCTCGGGCTGATCGGCGAGCGCAGCCTCGCCGAGGCCGCCGCCGCCGCCGCCGGCCTCGCCCTGCTGGCGCCGGACGCCTATCCCGCCGCCCCGGTCCTGCCCGAGCGGCTGCGCCCGCGCTTCCTGCGCGATGCGCGGGTGCTGCCGCTGGCACTGGACGCGGGCGTGCTCGACCTCGCGATGGTCGATCCTTTCGATGGCTTCGCCGCCGGCGCGGTGGCGGCGGCCACCGGCTGCGCGGTGCGCCGCGCCGTCGCCGTGCCGATCGACCTCGATGCAGCGCTCGACCGGCTCTATCCCGAATCCGGCGCGACTGACGCCGCGACTGACGCCGCCGAAGAGGCCGCGCCGAGCGAGGCGGATGCCGAGCGCCTGCGCGATCTCGCCAGCGAGGCGCCGGTGATCCGCCTGGTCAACCAGCTCATCGCCCGCGCGGTCGAAACCCGCACGTCGGACATCCATATCGAACCCGAGGAAGACCGCCTGCGCATCCGCTACCGTCACGACGGCGCGCTGATCGAGGCGGAAACCCACCCCGCGGCGATGGCGCCGGCCATCGTCTCGCGGGTCAAGATCATGGCGCGGCTCGACATCGGCGAGCGCCGCCTGCCGCAGGATGGCCGCATCCGCCTGCCGGTGCGCGGCCACGAGGTCGATTTCCGCGTCTCCTCGATCCCGACGATGCACGGCGAGACCATCGCCATCCGCGTGCTCGACCGCAGTGCGATGACCTTCGAGTTCGGCGCCCTGGGCCTCGACCCTGCCATCGTCGCCGCCTTCCGCGCCGCACTCGCGGCACCGAACGGCATCGTCCTCGTCACCGGCCCGACCGGCAGCGGCAAGACGACGACGCTCTACACCGCCCTGCTCGGCCTCGACCGCGCGAGCCGCAAGATCGTCACCATCGAGGACCCGATCGAATACCGCCTCGCCGGCATCAGCCAGAGCCAGGTCAAGCCGCAGATCGGGCTGGATTTCGCCCAGCTCCTCCGCGCCATTCTCCGGCAGGACCCGAACGTGATCATGGTCGGCGAAATCCGCGACCTCGAAACCGCGCAGATCGCGACCCGCGCCGCGCTGACCGGCCATCTCGTGCTCTCGACCCTGCACACCAACTCGGCGGTCGCGACCATGACCCGCCTGCGCGACATGGGGCTCGAACCCTATCTCATCGCCTCGGTGCTGCGCGGCGTGCTCGCCCAGCGGCTGATCCGCCGTCTCTGCCCCGCCTGCCGCCGGAGCGCACCGGCGAGCCCGGCCGAGGCGGCGCAGCTCGGCATCGCCGCCGGCACGCCGCTCAACCACCCCACCGGCTGCCCCGAATGCCGCGACACCGGCTATCGCGGCCGCATGGCGATCGCCGAATTCCTCACCCCCACCGCCGAGCTTGCCGCCCATCTCGCCGCCGGCGCCGGCGAGGCGGAGCTGGCCCGCGTCGCCGGCCTGCGCAGCCTGGCGGACGCCGCGCGCGATGCGGTGCTGGCCGGCGAAACCTCGCTCGCCGAAAGCCTGCTCGCATGATGAAGCGCGATCATGCCTGATTTCGTCTTCCGCGTGATCGACCGCGCCGGCGCCCCCGCCCGCCTCGCCATCGACGCGGCGAGCGAGGCCGAGGCGATCGAGACACTCAAGCGCCGCGGCCTGATCCTGCTCGGCACCGCCCCGCGCCGCGGCGCCTCCCTGCTCGCCCTGCTCAACCGCGACATCGGCGGCGCCCCCCGCCTCGGCGCCGACGCGCTGGCCGATTTCACCCGCGAACTCGCCTCGATGCTCGGCGCCGGGCTCGACCTCGAACGCGCCTTGCGGTTTGCCGCCAGCACCGCCGCCACCCCGCGCGGCCGCGCCATCATTCTCGCGATCTGCGACAAGGTGCGCGACGGCGCCGCCCTCTGGCGCGCGCTCGGCGAGGCCCCGCGCAGCTTCCCGCCCTTTTATGTCGGGCTGGTCCGCGCCGGCGAGGAATCCGGCGCTCTCGCCGCGACGCTCGAAGACCTCGCCGAATTGCTGGAGCGCAACCGCTCGCTGCGCGCCGCGATGATCGCCGGCCTCACCTACCCCGCCCTGCTCGCCCTCGCCGCGACCGGCGCGATCGTCTTCCTGCTGACCAACGTGCTGCCCGAATTCGTGCCGATCTTCGCCGAAAACGGCGTCCCCCTGCCCGCCACCACGCGCCTGCTGCTGGCGGCCGGGCAGGCTTGCGCCGCGTTCTGGCCCTATGCGCTGGCGCTGCTCGCCCTCGCCATTCCCGGGATCCGCCTGCTGCTCGCCCGCCCCGCCCCGCGCCTGCGGTTCGACCGTCTGGTGCTGCGCCTGCCGCTGCTCGGCACCCTGCTGCGCGAGGCACTGGCGGCGCGCTTCACCCGCACCCTCGGCACGCTGCTCGGCAACGGCGTCGCCCTCGTCCCGGCGATGGCGATCGTGCAGAACGTGATCGGCAACCGCGCCGCCGCCCTCGCCATCGCCACGGCGGCGGATGCGGCGCGGCACGGCAAGAGCCTCGCCGCCGGTCTCGCCGCCGCACGGCTGATGCCGGAGCGGACGGTGCATCTGCTCCGCCTCGGCGAGGAAACCGGCCAGCTCGGCCGCATGGCGCTGCGGGCCGCCGCGATCCACGAGGAACGCGCCCGGCTCGGCGTGCAGAAGCTGGTCTCGCTGCTGGTGCCCGCCATCACCATCGTGATGGGCGGCGCGATCGGCTTCATCGTCGCCTCGCTGCTGCTGGCCATGCTCGGTCTCGATGCCCTCGCTCACTGAGCCGGGGCACACTGAGCCCGCACCTGACGATCGCGGCTACACGCTGCTCGAACTGCTGATCGTCGTCGTCATTCTCGGCCTGGCCCTCACGCTCGCCGCCAATGCCGCACCCTGGCGGCGTATCGGCCGCGACCCCGCGACCGCCGCCGCCACCCTCGCCGGGGCGCTGCGCACCGCCCGCGCCGTCGCGATCGCAACCGGACGGCCCGCCACCTTCGCGATCGAGCCGGCGGACGGGCGCTGGCTCGGCCCCACCGCTGCGGGGCGGCTGCCGCGCGGCATCGCCATCGCCTTTCACGGCCCGGTCGCGCGCGGCTGGGGGCGGATCGTCTTCTCCCCCGATGGCAGCGCGACCGGCGGGCAAATACTGCTCGCGCGCGGCGCCGCCCGGGCGGGGGTGGCGGTGGACTGGCTGACCGGACGGATCAGCACCGATGCCGCGGCGCGATAGCGGCTTCATCCTGCTCGAAACCCTGGTCGCCTTCGTCATTGCGGCGCTGGCGGTCGCGGTGCTCTACCGCGCCGCCTTCGATGGCGCGGCGGGAATTGCGATCGGCGGACGCGAGGCGGCGGCGGTGGAACGCGCGCAGTCCCGCCTCGCCGCCCTCGCCGCCTTCGCGCCGCGCGGCCACTACGTCCGCACCGGGCAGGATGGCGGCGGCTTCCGCTACCGCGAGGAGGCGGCGCCGCTGCCGATGGCGAAGGGCGCGCCGCTGCGGGCGCTGCGCCTGTCGGTCAGCGAGCGCTGGGGCCGCGCCGGAAGGGCGGTGACGCTGGTGACCATCCGCGCAGCCCCGCCATGAGGCGGGAGGCTGGCTTCACCCTGCTGGAAATGCTGGTCGCGCTGGTCGTGCTCGGCCTGCTGCTCGCGGGGCTCGCCCAGGCCAGCCATTTCGGCATCGCGACCTATCGCCGCACCACCGGGACGATCGCCGCCACCGCCGACCGGCAGGCCAGCTTCCGCGCCCTGCGCCGGCTGATCGCCCAAGCCCGCCCCGGTCAGCCGGCCGGGTCGGCGCACAACCTCGCCCTCGTCACCACCCTGCCGCGCGCCGCCGCCCTGTCGAGCCGCCTCGTCTTCGCCGAAATCGGCGTCACCCGCGCGGGCGATCTCGTCCTGGCGTGGCGGGCGGCGCCGACCGGCCCGCCGCTCGGCCCGCAGGCATCGCCCGCCGGCACGGCCCATGTCGAAACCCTCGCCCGCCACATCGCCGCGATCGAGCTGCGCTACTGGTGGGCCACACGGCCGGGCGCGCCGCCAGCCTGGCACGACGCCGGGCCGGCAGGCGCGCTGCCGCGCCTGATCCGGCTGCGCATCATCCCCACAGCCGGGCAGCGCCCCTGGCCGGACCTGATCGCCGCCCCCTGGCGCGCCCCCTTCGCCGCCGGCGGATAGGCGCGCAGCGGTCGAGTGACACAAAACCTTAATTTTCAATTTTTCTTTAGTCGCGTAACCAGAATATTAATGGATTTCATTCATTGGTACATCGCGACCCTGCGGTCGCTGGTGCCCGGCGCCTCGCGGCGGCCGGGCGGGCAGGATGCGGCGGTGACAATCACCGCCGCCGCCGGCGCGCCCCCCGAATCCGCCGAGGTCACGCAGGACGGGCGCGGCGGCCCCCGCGCACTCGGCCGGCTGGGGCAGATGCGGCGGAGCGCGGTGATCCGGCCGGTGGTGCTGCGGCTGCGTGGCGCCGGCGCGCTGATCCGCCGCGTCACCCTCCCCGCCGCCGCGCGGCGCGACCTCGCGGCCGCACTCGCCTTCGAGATCGACCGCCTGACCCCCTTCACCGCCGACGAGGTACTGGTCGCCCACGAGATCGTCGCGCGCGACACCGCGCAGGGCCTGCTCCATGTCCGGCTCGCGGTGCTGCCCCGCGCCTGGATCGCCGGCCTCCTCGCCGCACTGGCCGAGGCCGGGTTCGCCGCCGTGCGGATCGAGACCGCCGGCGCCGAGGGCGAGGCCGTATTCACACTTCCCGGCGCGCGGCGGCAAAGCCGCGTCCCCCCGGCGCTCGCGCTGCTCGCCGCCGGCCTCGCCGCGCTGTGCCTCGCCATCCCGCCGGCGCGCCAGGCGCTCGCCCTGCACCGGCTCGGCGCGGCGCAGGCAGCGCTCGCCCCGCAGCTCCGCCTTGCCGAAGCCCTGCGCGCCCGCCTCGCCGCCGAAGACCGCTTCCGCGCCGCGCTCGGCGCCGAGGCAGCGCGCGAGGGCGACACGCTGCTGATGCTCGCCGCCCTCACACGCGCCCTGCCGGACCGCAGCTACCTCACCGATCTCTCCCTGCGCGACCGGGTGGCGACGCTCGATGGCGAATCGCCCAACGCCGCCGGGCTGGTGGCCCGGCTCGCCGCCGATCCGCATTTCGCCGATCCGGCCTTCGCCGCCCCCGTCACCCGGTCGCTGAACGGCGGCGGGGATGTGTTCTCGATCCGGGTGCGGCTGCGCAACGATGAAGCGGGCTGACGCGATGGCACAGCTCCCGCGCGACCTGCCGGACGGCCGCGCCGGCCAGGCGCTCGCGCTCGCGATCTCGGCGGCGCTGCTCGCCCTTGTCGGCTTCGGCGTCGTCCGCCCCGGCCTCGCCTGGTATCGCGGCCTCAGCGCCCGCGTCGCCACCACGAACACGCTGCTCGCGCATGAGCGGCGTCTCGTCGCCGACCTGCCGGCGCTGCGCCGCAGGGCCGCGCAGGGCCGCCCCGGCGCCGGGCGCGACGCCTATCTCCCCGGCGGCTCCGCCGCCATCGCCGGCGCGCGGTTGCAGGGCGCGGTGCAATCCCTCGCCGCGACGCACCGGATCGGGCTGGACAGCGCCGAACTGCTCCCACCGGTCAGCCTCGGCAGCGTCCAGCGCATCCGCCTGCGGATCGCGATGACGGCCTCCTACCCCGCGCTGATCGGCTTTCTCGACGCGCTCGGCGCCGCCACGCCGCGCATGCTGGTCAACCGGCTCGACCTGCACGCGACCGGCGTGCCCGCCGCCGGCACCGCGCTGCCCCTGCATGCGAGCTTCACCGTCTCCGGCTTCCGCATCGCGAAGGCGGCACGATGATCGGCGCGCGGCTCGGCCTCTTCGGTCTCGTGCTGGCGCTGGCCGCCACCGCCGCGGCGCTGGCGCTCGCCCCGATGCCGGCACCGCCGCCCGGCCCCGTGGCCGCGCGCCCGACCCGGACGACCTCGCCCCCGCCCGCCGCACCCGGGACCGCCGCCACGGCGCAGATCCTCGCCCGTCCCCTGTTCCGCCCCGACCGCCGGCCCGTCGCCGTCGCGGCCGACACCGCCGCGACCGGGATGCCCCGGCTCTCCGGCATCCTGCGCGGCGATGCGGTACGGCTCGCGATCTTCGCAACACCGTCCGGCAAGCCGGTCCTGCTCGGCGAGGGGGCTCATCTCGGCGGCTACCGCATCGCGCGGATCGGCCGGCGCGCCGTGCTGCTGGAGGGTCCGCGCGGCCAGCTCCGCCTCGTGCCGCGCTTCGCCCACGAGACCGGCGCCGCACCGCAAGCCAACCCGCCGAAGCCGGCCGCCGATGCCGGCATCCTTGTCCATCCCGGCCCTCGATAATTTCCAGGAGATCCAGCGAAACCATGCGCGTCCGTGTCCATGCCGGCGTCATCGCGGCAGCCTCTCTGCTCGCCGGGTGCACCCCGCGGCCGGCGCCGCCCGACGCCACCCGCCTGCTCGCCCCCGCACCCGCCGCCCCCGCGGCGACCACCGCGCCGGGCCGCGCCGATGCGGTGATCGCCACCCCGGCCGTCACCGGCGCGATCACCGCGAGCCCCGGCCACGCGCCACCCGCGAGCCTCCCCGGCGCCCCGCTGCCCGCCGGCAGCGGCGATGTCTCGCTCGACTTCGCCGATACCGACATCCGCGCCGTCGTCGCCCAGATCCTCGGCAACATGCTGCACGTCACCTACACGATCGACCCGGCGGTGCAGGGCAAGGCGACGCTGCGCACCGCGCACGACATTCCCGCCTCCGCCCTGATCCCGACGCTGCAAACCCTGCTCGCGCAGAACCACGCCGCCCTCATCCGCAGCAACGGGCTCTACCAGGTCGTCCCGGCGGACAAGGCGGCGGCCGCCCTCGCCACCGCGCCGGGGCTCGACGGATCGAGCGTCGTCACCCTCACCCATGTCAGCGCGGCGCATCTCGCCGCCGTGCTGCAACCCTATGTCGGCAAGGGCGGCAAGGTGGTCGCCGCGCCGGACCGCAACGCCCTCATCGTCGGCGGCAACCCGCAGGTCCGCGCCACCCTGCTCGCGCTGATCCGCGCCTTCGACGTCGATGCCCTCGCCGGCCAGTCCTACGCGCTCTACCCCGCCAGCGGCGCCAACGCGCGCGATTTCGCCACCGCCCTGACCCAGGCGCTGCACGCCGGCAAGGCGGGCGGGCTGGCGAAGGTGGTCCCGCTGGTGCGCATCGGCGCGGTGCTGGTGATCGCCCCCTCCGGCGCCGCCATCCGCGCGGCGGACCGGGTCTATCGCACCCTCGCCCGGCAGGAAGCGGCGACGCACCGGGCCTGGCACGTCTATTACCTGCGCAACAGCCGCGCCGGAGACGTCGCCGAGGTGCTGCAGGAAGCCTTCACCCCCGACGACGTCACGGCCCAACCCTCGGCGCCCGACACCACGGGCGGCACCGCCCCCGGCGTCTCGGCGCAGACGCTGATGGGATCGGGCGGGCTGGTGGGCAACGCGGCCGGCGCCGGCACCTCGGGCACCGGCACCACCGCCGGGCTCGGCGCGACCCCCGGCTCCGGCAGCGGCACCGCCTCCGGTCTCGGCGCCGCCTCCCCCGCCGCATCGCCGGCCCCATCGCCAGCATCATCCCGCGCGGCGGCGAGCAACCCGCTGCTCGGCCCGCTCGGCGGCAGCGCCGGTGGTGGTGGCGGCGGCGCGACCAGCGGCCTCAGGATCATCGCCGACCCCCGCCAGAACGCGATCCTGGTGCGGGCGGACGCCTCGGAAAACGCCTCGGTCGAGGCGATGCTCCGCAAGCTCGACATCGAGCCGCTGGAAGTCGAGATCGACGCGACGATCGCCGAGGTCGATCTCAACGGCGCGCTGAAATACGGCACCCAGTTCTTCTTCAAGTCCGGCGGCATCAACGCGGTGCTCAGCACCGGCGCGACCGCCGCCCTGAACCAGAGCTTCCCCGGCTTCGTCCTCGCCGGCCATGGCGCCGACGGCGCCCCGCTCGCGATCTCCGCGCTGCAATCGGTCACCCAGGTGCAGGTGCTCTCCTCGCCGCAGCTCCTCGTGCAGAATGGCCGCACGGCCAACCTGCTGGTCGGCAATCTCGTGCCCTATCTCTCGCAGACCTCGCAGAGCACGCTGACCACCGGCGCGCCCGTCATCAACTCGGTGAACTACCAGGAAACCGGCGTGATCCTGCAAATCACCCCGCATATCTCCAGCGACGGCCTGGTGGCGCTCACGGTTTCGCAGCAGGTGAGCAACGTCGCCCCCTCGGTCACCACCCAGGGGCTGAACTCGCCCACCTTCTCCGAACGCGCCGTCTCCTCCAGCGTCGTCGTGCATGACGGGCAGACGATCGGCCTCGCCGGGCTGATCACCGACAATGTCCAGCGCGGCAATTCCGGCCTGCCCTTCCTCAAGGATGTGCCGCTGCTCGGCCCGCTCTTCGGCACGCAGGACAACAACCGCGCGCGGCAGGAGCTGCTGGTGCTGATCACCCCGCATGTCGTCCACGACGCGACGGACGCGGCGGCGCTGACAAGCGACCTCGAACAGGCGCTGCCCAACGCCGCCAATGTGCCCGCCGAACTCAACGGCCTGCCGATGGACGGGTCGGCCGATCCGCAAGCGGCGCTGCGCCGGCATCTCGGGCTGCACTGAGCATGGCGCGGCCCCGCCGGCACGACGATCGCGGCTTCGCGCTGCTGATCGTGCTGGCGGTGCTGGTGCTGTTCGGCTTCCTCGTCACCCGGCTGCTGGTCGCCGCCCGCCAGCAGATGGCGATCGCCGGCAACCTGCGCGACGCCGCGGTGGCGGCGGCGGCGGCCGAGGGCGGCGTGTGGCTCGCCGTCGCCCGGCTCGATGCCGGCGGCGCAGCACCGGGTGAGGTGCGGATCGGCGCATCGCAGGTGCGGCTCGCGACCAGTGGCGTCGCCGGCCGGATCAACCCGGATACCGCCCCCGCCCCGCTGCTGGCGGCGCTGTTCCGCGTCGGCGGCATGGCGGCCGCACCGGCCGGCAGCCTCGCCGAAACCCTGACCGAAGCGCGCGACCCTGCCCTTGCGCCCGCCAGCCTCGCGACCCTCATCGCCCGCTACCGCGCCGCCGGCAGCGCCGAAGGCCCGCCGCAAGCGCCGTTCCGCAGCCTCGCCGAGCTTGCCAGCCTGCCCGGAATGACGCCGGGCCTGCTCGCCCGGCTGCGCCCGCATCTCTCGCTCTACGCCCCCGCCTTGCCCGACCTCGCGAGCGCGGATGCGGCGGTGCGCGCGGCGGTGGGGCTGGCAGGGCGGATCGATGTGCCGGGCGGGCATGTGAGCGGCCCGCCGGTGATGCGGATCGAGGCGGTGGCGACCGGGCCGGGTCTCGCCCACGCGGCGCGCTGTGCGACCGTCCGCCTCACACCCGCGAATGTCGATGCGCCCTATATCGTGCTCGACTGGTCGGATGCGCGCTGTGGCTGAGCCCGGCTCAGCGGTTGCAGATCGTCCCCGGCGCGCCCGGCGCCGCGGTCACGTCCTTCGGCCCTTTCGAGCACAAATCATACGCCAGCCCCGGCCGCGCCGAGGGCGCCTGGTACACGAACCCATGCCCCCACGGGTCGCGCGGCAGCGTGGTCTGCTTGAGATAGGGTCCGTGCCAGCCGCTCACCCCTGCCGGCCTGGTGATCAGCGCCTGCAACCCCTCATCCGTGGTCGGGTAGCTGCCGACATCGAGCTTGAACAGGTCGAGCACCGAGCCGATCCGCTCGATCGACTGTTCGGCGATGCTCGCCTTCGCCCGCCCGAGCTGGCTGAGCAGCGCCGGCCCGACCAGGGCGATCAGCAGGCCGAGAATGACGATGACGACCAGCAATTCGAGCAGCGTATAGCCTGCCTCGTCCCGCGCCGGAGTTCTTTTCCCAAACATGTGACACTGGATATCCGACATCCCGGCCCGCGCGCCAGCGCGGCGTTTTCCCGCCGGCGCGATGTCACGGAGACTTCACGATGACGGGCTTGCTGCGCTGCATGCTCCTCGCCGCCACGGTCTATCACCTGCCGCCGCGGGTCCTGCCGGTGATCGCAAGGCTGGAGGGGGGACATCCCGGGCTGGTTCGCCCTGATTCCAACGGCACCGCCGATTACGGGCTGATGCAGGTCAACAGCATCTGGCTCGACACCATCGCCCGCCGCGCCCGGCTCGGCCGGCGGGAGACGCGGCGCCGGCTGATCGAGGATCCGTGTTTCAACATCGCCGCCGCCGCCTTCATCCTGCGCACCGACATCGACCGTGCCGGCACGCTGATGCGCGGCATCGGAGACTATCACTCGGCCACCCCGTCGCTCAACGCCGCCTACCGCGCGCGCGCCCTCGCGATGGCACGGCGAATGTTTCAGCTGAAATAATTTCACGGTTCTGCAACTGAATCGTCACAGCACAAGGAAATTTGATCTGTATATTTTTAACGTAGGTTAATAAATTATTTTGGAGACAATCATGAAACGAGCCTTGGCAATGGCTTGTTCAGCGCTCTGCGCGCTGAGCATGACCATTCGGCCGGCACTTGCCGAGCAGGATGGACGCCTCGCCTTCAACCGTCCGGACGATGCCCACGCCTTCGTCGCCGGGCTGATGGACCGCGAGGCCTGGCACAATGGCGGCCAGGAACGCGGTCAGGAACAGGGTGAACGCGGCGAGCATCGCCATCACCGCTTCCACCTCACCCACGCGCAGCTCGTCCAGCTCGTGCGCAAGAAGATCAAGTATGTCTTCGTCCTGTATCAGGAGAACCGTTCGTTCGACTCCTATTTCGGCACCTTCCCCGGCGCAGATGGGCTCTATTCGCAGCCGGCCGCGAAAACCCCCGGCTTCGTGCAGACGCTGGTCAACACCGATGGCAGTGCGACCACCATTTCGCCCTTCCGCATCGGACCCAAGCAATATGCGTGGGACACCGACGACATCGACCATTCGCACGCCCGCATCGCCGCCAAGATGGACGTCGTCGCCGGCAAGCCGCTGATGGACAAGTTCGCCGTCACCGAGGAGCTGAAATACTCGCCGACCGGCAATCCCTCGGTGAAGGCCAAGCAGTTCGGCGAACTCGCGATGGCCTACGAGGATTGCGACACGGTGCCCTTCCTCTGGCGCTACGCCGCGCGCTTCGTGCTGTTCGACCATGTGTTCCAGAACATCACCGGCCCCTCGACGCCCGGCAACCTGTCGATCTTCGCAGCCCAGACCGGCCTGACCCAGTGGGCGCTGCACCCGAACCAGTCCTTCGCCTCCTTCGACCCGACGACCGGGCCGACCGCGACCAACCCGCACGGCCTCAAGGTGACGGAATCCGGCGCCGGCGAGCCGGTGATGGATGACAACGATCCGTTCTGGGGCTCCCCGCTCGACCCGAACCAGAACGCCAACGTGCCGGTCAATCCGGGCGATTTCGGCGGCTCCGCCTTCACCTACGGCGTGCAGCTCAACCAGACCTACGCCTCGATCGCGATCAACACGATGGGCCGCAACGCCGCCGCGATCACCAGGCACGATACCGATGCCGCCGGCGACCTCGCCGACATCAACGACGACATCTCCTACCTCACCCAGTCCGGCCACAAGCAGGTCAACTGGGGCTGGTACGAGGAAGGCTACGACCACGAGCCGACCGACCCGGCCAACCCGGTCGATGCCAACGGCACCCACGCCTCCTACATCACCCACCACAACGGCCCGCAATATTTCGGCTACGTCGCCAACAACCCTGACGAGCGCGCCAACCTGCACGGGCTGGGCGACCTGTTCACGGCGCTCAAGGGCGGCACCCTGCCGGCCTCGGGCGGCGTGTTCTACGTCAAGGGCGGCTTCCAGAACATCTTCGGCCTGACCCCGGTCAACCCGGTCGCCAAGGTGCAGGCCAACTTCCTCGGCGATGACGACCACCCCGCCTACTCGGATGCGCAGATCAGCGAGGCGATGGTGGCCAAGGCGGTGAACGCGATCGCCAGCAGCAAATACTGGAAGCACGCGGCGATCATCATCACCTGGGACGATTCCGAAGGCGATTACGACCATGTGCCGCCGCCGGTCATCGTCAACGGCCCGGACAAGCAGGTCTTCAAGTTCGGCCCCCGCGTGCCGATGATCCTGATCTCGCCCTATGCGAAGACGCACCAGGTCGATCACCAGGATGGCAGCCAGTCCTCGGTGGTGAAATTCGTCGACGAGGTGTTCGGCCTCACGCCGCTCGCCTTGCTGCCGGATGAGCTGAAAGGCCGCGCCGATGGCGAGAGCGAGTTCGGCGAGGCGAATATCGGCCCGTCCGACGCGCTGACCCCCTATGTCGGCGACCTGATGGGCGCCTTCGACCCGGCCCGCCTGACCGGCCGCGCGGAGCCGCTGCCGGCGGACTACGCGATGATCCCGAACAAGGTCATCATGTCGCTGCCGCATTACGGCGGCAATGGCTGCCAGGCCGACCACATCGTGCCGACCGACGTCGCCAAGGGCATCACCACCACGATCCCGGCCGACTTCAACCCGCTGCCGAGCACCAACCCGACTCCCTGATCTTTTCGGCGATCACCCGTCCCGGCGCATGCGAATGCGCCGGGATTTTTCATGCCCCCGCGCCCAGGCCTTTTGCCCCGACCAGATGATTCCATCTGATCGGATAAAGATGCTCTAATTATCAACAAGATAGAGCACGACATCCGATCCGGATGGATCGGAAAATGCTCTAATCCAGCCCGTCATCCCGGCGCGGGCGGAACCGCGCGAGGCGCGGCGCCAGCACCGGCAGCACGAACAGCGACAGCAGCGTCGCCGTCAGCAACCCGCCCAGGATCACGATCGCCATCGGCCCCTCGATCGCATCGCCCGGCGAGCCGGAGGCGATGGCCAGCGGCAGCAGCCCGAGCGCGGTGACTATGGCGGTGATCACGATCGCCGGCAGCCGGTCCGCCGCCGCCAGCCGCGCCGTCGCCGCCGACCACGGCAGCCCCTCCTCGGTCGCCAGCCGGCGCATGTGGATCAGCAGCAGCAGCCCGTTGCGCAAGGTCAGGCCGAACAGCGTCGCCAGCCCGACCATCGCGCCGAGGCCGAGATGCCCGCGCAGGAAAATCCACACCGTCGCCACCCCGCCGGCAAACGCCACCGGCAGGATGCCCACCACCAGCGCCACCGCCCGCGCATCGCGCAGCGCCAGCGCGATCAGCGCGAGAATGACCGCGAGCGCGATCCCCGCATCGGCGACCAGCGCCCGCCGCGCCGCCCCCCCGGCCACCGCCGTCCCGCCATAGTCCACATAAACGCCGGCGCCGAGCTTCACCTGTGCGAGATCCCGGCGCAGCGCCGCGATCACCGCGGCGGCGCTGCCATGCCGCGTCTGCACCGCAACCACCTGCACCCGCCGCCCCTCCTGGTGCAGGATCTGCGCCGGCGAGCGCGTCTGGCGGATCGTCGCGATCAACCGCAACGGCACCAGCGTTCCGCCCGCCGCCGCCACCGGCAGGTTCCCCACCGAGGCCGGCAGCCGGCGCAGCGCGCGCGGCAGCGTCACCACCACCGGCTGGACCAGCGTGCCGCGATAGACATGGCCGACGATCTGCCCGGCATAAGCCAGCCGCAGCGCCTCCAGCGCCGCCCGCGCGCTGACGCCGAAGCGCAGCATCGCCGCGCGGTCGAGCGTGACGGCAAGGGTCGGCTCGGCCGCGCTCGCCGCCGGCGCCGCGGCGATGACGCCGGGCAGCTTCCGCGCCAGCGTGGCGATCCGCCGCGCCGCCGCGTCGATCCGGGCGAGATCAGGCCCGAACACCGCCACCGTCACCGGCGCGGTATCGCCGGACACGCTCTCCTCGATCCGCTCGGAAAGGAACGTCCGGCTCCACCACGACAGGCCGTCGATCCCGCGCACCGCATCGAGAATCCGCCCCGCCGAGCGCGCCGCGTGGCGGTTGCCTCGCCGGCTCAGCGTGATGTCGATCTCGGCCTTGTTCACCCCGGCATGGCCGTTGCTCATCGAGGCGCGGCCGATATGCATCACCGCGTTGGCCACCTCGGGCAGGCGGTCGATCGTGCCGACCACCTGCCTGCCGATCGCCAGCATCGCATCGACCGACATGCCGGGGGCGGCGAGGTAATGCACGATCACGTCGTTCTCGCGAAACCGCGGCAGGAACCGCGCCTGGAGCAGCGGCACGCTCGCCGCCGCGGCGATCACCGCCGCCAGCGCCAGCGCCGCCGCCAGCCCGCCGGCACGCTCCAGCCTGGCCAGCGCCCGCTGGTAGGCGGGTTGCAGCAGCACGATCGGCGGGGTCCGCACCGCCCGGCCGTCACCGCCGCCAAGCAGCAGCGCCGCCAGCGCCGGTGTCACCACCAGCGCCACCGCGAGCGAGGCGGCGATCGCCGCGATATAGGCGATGCCGAGCGGCGCGAAGAGCCGGCCGGCGACGCCGCCGAGCATGATCACCGGGGTGAAGGCGGCGATCACCGCCGCACTGGCAAAGACGATCGCACTGCGCACCTCCAGCGAGGCGCGCAGGATCACCCGCAACCGTGGCTCCGGCGCCGTCCGCGCCCGGTTCTCCCGCAGCCGCCGGGTGATGTTCTCGACATCGACCACCGCATCGTCCACCAGTTCGCCGAGCGCGATCGCCAGCCCCGCCAGCGCCATGGTGTTGAGCGTGATGCCGAGCGCCGTGATCACCCCCACCGCCGCCAGCAGCGAGACCGGAATGGCGATGAACGAGATCAGCGCCGCCCGCCAGTCGCGCAGGGCGGCGAGCAGCACCAGCAGGATCAGCCCCGCGCCGATCAGCAGCACATGGCCGAGATCGAGCAGGGCAATGCGGATGAATGCCGCCGGGGTGAAGGCGCGCGGATCGACGCCGACCCCCTGCGCCACCAGCCCCGGCGTGAGCCGTGCCACCACCTGCCCCGCCTCGTTGGCGACCTTGAGCGTGTTGGCGCCATAGAGCGAGGAGACCAGCAGCAGCAGCCCCGGCCGGTCATGGATCAGCGCCGCCCCGAAGCGCGGCGGCGCGCCCACCCGCACCCGGGCGACATCGCCGATGCTCACCGGCAGGCCGCCCCGCGTCCCGAGCCAGCTCTGCGCCAGCGCCGCCGCGTCGCGCGCCTGCCCCTCCGGCGCCAGCACGAGGCGCTGCGCCCCGGTATCGATGAACCCGGCGCCGATCACCGCACTCGCCGCATGCGCCGCCCGCGCCACGTCGGCGGCGGTGAAGCCGGTCGCCAGCAGCCGCCCCGGCCGCAGTGCGATGTCGAATTGCGGCGGCCGGGCGCCAAAAATCACGATCGTCGCCACCCCCGGCACCGCCAGCAGCGCCGGGCGCAGCTCGGTCTCGGCGATCGCCGTCAGCCGTTCGAGCGACATGCCGGCCCGCGGATACAGCCCGATCTCCAGCGCCGTCCCGGTCGAGGACTGCATCGGCGCGAGCCGCGGCACGATCCCGGCCGGCAGGGTTCCGCCCAGCTCGGCGAGCCGCCCGGCAACGCGCTGGCGGTCGGCATAGGGATCGGTGCCGCCGTGAAACACCAGATGCACCACCGAGAGCCCGGCCTCCGAGGTCGAGCGCATCCGCGCCAGCCCCGGCAGGCCGGTCAGCCGCCGCTCCAGCCGGTCGGTCACCAGCTGCTCGGTCTGCAACGCGCTGAACCCCGGCGTCGCCGATTCGATCAGCACGGTCGGCGCGGTGAATTCGGGAAACACGTCATACCGCGCCCCCGGCAGCCGGGCGATCTGGATCGCGGCAAGCCCCGCGACGACAAGGACGACGACGAGGCGATAACGCAGCGCGATGCGGACAATGGCGGGAAGCATGGGCGCGGCCTCAGTCCCCGTCGCCGTCGCCGCCGCCGGCCAGCATCGAATTCAGCAGCCCGGCGCCGCGAACGACGATCGCCGGCGCGCGCGGCAGCGCCGCCGCCGGCACGAATTGCGTTTGACCCGCGCCGGATGGCGCAGAGGAACCCGCGCCAACTGGCGCAGACGGATCAACGCCGGATGGCGCCAGCAGCCCTCCGCCGCCCAGCGCGACCGCGGCGAAGCGCCCCGGCGCCGTCCGCACGAACACGAAGGCCCGGCCCCGATGCCAGACCAGCGCGGCCACCGGCACGTCATATCCCGCGATCCGCCGCCCCGCCGGCAGCGACACATCGAGCGGCGCGCCCACCGGCAGCGGCGGGCCGGTGAACAGCAGCGCCTGGCCGAGCAGCCCCGGCGGCTGAACCCCGGCCGGGCCGATGTCCCGCAGCGCCGCCGCCGTCCCGTCGGGGAGCCGCGCCGTGGCCCGGGCAGGCGCCGGCTTCAGCGCGGCGCCCGCCTGCACCACCAGCACCAGCGCGCCGCCGCCGGCAAGGGCGCGGAACGCCGGCCCATCCTGCGCGATCGCCCGGCCGAGCGGCGCGCCGAACCGCGCGATCGCCTCCGCCCGCAAGGCGGCGAGCCTGGCGGCGCTGCTGGCCGCCGCCGCTTCGGCCTGTTCGAGACTGGCCTGCGACACATTGCCCGCCGCGCGATAGAGCTGGCGGGTCCGATCGAGGGTGGCGGCGTCCAGCTTCGCCGCCGCGGCGGCGGCCACGATCCGGCCGCGCAGCGCGAGCGCCGGGGCCGGGTCGAGCACCCGCCCCTCGGCGTGGCGCTGCGGCGCCTCGGTGCGCAGGGTCGGCGTCACCGTGGCGATCAGCCCGCTCGCCAGCGTCGCCTTGTCGAGCGTCAGATCCGCCGCCCGCGCGCGAACGCCTGCCAGCGGCAACAGCAGCAGCGCCGCCACTGCCGCCACCGCCGCGCGATATCGTCCCTGCCTCATGCGGGCGTCTCCCTGAAAACCGGTATCTCCAGCGCATCGGCGAGGCCCGAGAGCGCCCGCAGCATTTCGGCCTCGGCGGCAAGGCGCCGGGAGCGCGCGAGCAGCGCGCCGCGCCGCGCCTCCAGCAGCCGCAGCCGCCCGGTGGCGCCGAGCCGATAGGCCGCCGCCGCCTGCGCGTCCTGCCGCCCGGCCACCACCTCCAGCCGCCGCGCCGCGCGCAGCACCCCGCGGCTGCCCCGCCACGCCGCGGCGGCGACATCGATCCGCGCCAGCGCCCGCGCCTGCACCCGCTCGAAGCCGGCGGCGGCCACGCGGCGCCGCGCCCGCGCCACCGCGATCTGCCCCTGGTGCTGGTTGAGCACCGGCAGCGGCAGCGACAGCGAGAGCACGAACTTGTTGTCCCCCTGGTCGTATTCATAGCCGGGCCCGATCCGCAACCCGGGGAACTGGCTGTCCACCGCCTGGCGCAGCGCCGCATCGGCGGCGCGATAGCGGGCGAGGGCGGCCTCGATATCGGGCCGCGCGACCAGCGCGCGACGCACCAGCGCCGGCAGGTCGCGCGGGGGTATCGGATGGGCGAAGGCGGCGAACGACAGAGGCGCATGGCGCAGCGCCGCCACCGGCATGCCGATCGCCGCGGCAAGGCGGGCGCGGTCGTCATCGCGCCGCCGCCGGGCCTCGGCCACGGCCAGCCGCGCCCGGTCCGCCGCCTGCTCGGCGCTCGCCAGCGCGCTCGCCGCCAGCATCCCCGCCGCCGCCCGCCCGGCGATCGTCGTCTCGATTTCCGCAGCCGTACCCGCCAGACGCCGGCTGAGCCGCAGGGCGCGGCGGTCGATGAACAGGGCGAGCAGTGCCGCGCGCACCGCGCCGCGCTCCTGCCAGGCGGCTTGGGCGACCATGTCCCGCGCGGCGGCGACGCGCGCATCGGCGGCGGCGATCCCGGCCTGCCGGGCGCCGAAATTCGCCAGCAAGAAGCTGATCTCCGGCCCGATCCGGATCGGCGAGGGATTGGCCTGCGTCGCGTTGAAGGTCGGCGACAGCGACAGGGTGGGGTTCGGCACCTGCCGCGCCAGCACCGCACCCGCCGCGGCCGCGCCGGCCTCGGCGGTGGCGAGCTTCAGCCCCGGCCGCTCATAGACCGCGACCAGCGTCAGCGCCCGCAGCCCGAACCCGCGATCCGGCGCCACGCCCATGGCGCGGAGAAAGCGCGCCAGCCCCGGCTGGTCCAGCCGCCGCGCGGTCAGCGCCGCCGCCGTCGCCGCCGGGTCGATCGGCGCCGGGCGATACCGCGCGCAACCGGCCAGCGCGAGCAGCAGCGCCGCACCGGCAAGCCCGCGCCACCGCCCGCCACCCGCACAACCGCCAGCCGGGCGCGAAACCGCCCCGGCCCTCACCCCCAACGCAACACCAGCGGATCGAGCCGGCGGGCGATCTCCAGCAGCCCCGCATGCGTCGCCGGGTGCAGCGGTGCGAGCGGATGGCGCACCGCCTCGCTGCGGATCACCCCGCCCTCGCGCATCAGCGCCTTCGCGGCGATCAGCCCGCACTGGCGGTTTTCATAGTTGATCAGCGGCAGGATGCGCTCGTAGCCGGCCACCGCCTCGTCGCGCCGTCCGGCGAGATGGGCGTGGACGATCGGGCCGATCAGGTCGGGATAGCCGCCGCCGGTCATCGCCCCGGTGGCCCCCGCGTCGAGATCGGCGAGCAGGGTGATCGCCTCCTCGCCATCCCACGGCCCCTCGATCGCGCCACCGCCCAGCTCGATCAGCCGGCGCAGCTTCGCCGCCGCCTGCGGCGTCTCGATCTTGAAATAGGCGACCTGCGCGATCTCGCGCGCCATCTCGGCGAGCAGCTCGGCCGGCAGTGGCGTGCCCGCCACCGGCGCGTCCTGGATCATCACCGGAATCCGGATCGCATCCGACAGGCGCTGGAAGAAATCCCACAGCCCGGCGGCGCCGACGCGGATCGTCGCGCCGTGATAGGGCGGCATCACCATCACCATCGCCGCCCCCATCGCCTCGGCGCGGCGGCTGCGCTCGATGCAGAGATCGGTGCTGAAATGGCTCGTCGTCACGATCACCGGCACCCGCCCGGCGACATGTTCGAGCATCCGCCGCATCAGGATCTCGCGCTCCTCGTCGGCCAGCACGAACTGCTCGGAGAAATTGGCGAGCAGGCACAGCCCGTCCGACCCGGCATCGATCATGAAATCGACCGCGCGGCACTGGCCCTCGAGGTCGAGCCGGCCGGCGGCGTCGAAAATCGTCGGCACCACGGGAAAGACGCCCCGGTGGCGCGTCCTGGTCTGCAACTCGGTCATGGTCATTCCTGCGGCAGTCGTGCGGGTGAAGATTTGGCGCGTGAAGGTTGGGGCGAAAAGATTGCCGCAGCTTCCCCCTGCGTGCGGAAATGTCAATCGGCGGCGGCCTTTCCCGTTGCGATACCGTGCCGAACGCTTGCATTCCGCCCCCGCCCGGCCCACAACCCCGGCATGTCACACGATCGGGCCGGAGCGCCGGGGCCGTCCGCCTCCCGCCGCGCCAGGCTGGCCGGAGCGATGCGGCGGCTCGCCTGGGGACTTGTCTACCGGCTTTACGAGGCGCGCCTGTCCCGCGATGTCGCCGCCGGCGCGCTGCCGCACCATGTCGGCATCATCCTCGACGGCAACCGCCGCCACGCCCGCCTGGCCGGGCTCAGCGATCCGGGCGAGATCTATCGCCGCGGCGCCGCCAAGCTCGACGAGATCCTGGCCTGGAGTGCGGAGCTCGGCATCCCGATGATCACGCTCTGGGTGTTCTCCCCGGCCAATCTCGGCCGGCCGGAGGCGGAGGTGGGCGGCATTCTCGGCGCCGTCGAGGCGAAGATGCGCGCCCTCGTCGCCGATCCGCACATCAGCCGCCGCGGCGTCCGCCTCGCCGCGATCGGCCGGCGCGACATCCTGCCGCCCGCCCTGCTCGACGCGATCGACGCCGCAGAGGACGCGACCAGCGGCAACGAGGGCATGACGGTGACGCTCGCCATCGGCTATGGCGGGCGCGAGGAGATCGCCGATGCCGTCCGCGCCCTGCTGCGCGACTGCGCCGCCGCCGGGATGGACTGCGCTTCCGCCGCCGAAGCCGTAACCCCCGAGGCGATCCGCCGGCATCTCTACCTCGGCGACATGCCCGACCCCGACCTGATCATCCGCACCAGCGGCGAGATCCGGCTCTCCGGCTTCATGCTCTGGCAGAGCGTGCACAGCGAGCTGCATTTCTGCGACGCCACCTGGCCCGCCTTCCGCCGGATCGACTATCTGCGGGCGATCCGCGCCTTCCAGCGCCGCGACCGCCGCTTCGGCCGCTGACCCGGCCGCCCCGTGCCGGCCACAGGATCATCCGATCCATCCGATCGGATGATCCTCTACCTTATTGATAAATAGGGCATCTTCATCCGATCGTCATGGATCGGATGATGCTCTAGATCAGCCCACGGGCGGCGAGGCTGCGCATCAGCTCCAGCGTGCCGAAGCGCCAGGGCGCGCACTCCGGGCAGGGCCGCACCCGGTTGCGCAGCCGCCCGAGCCGGGCGGAGGCGATGGTGACGAGATCGCCATCCTTGTGGGTGAAGCCCTCGCCCGGCCGGTCGCGGTCCTGGATCGGCGCGAACATCGTCCCCAGCATCAGCACGAACCCGTCCGGATACTGATGATGCGCCCCGGCGGCGGCCTCGACCAGCTCGACCGGATCGCGGCTGATCTCGGTCATCGAGCTCATCCCTTCGAGCCGGAACCCGTCCGCCCCCTCCACCGTCAGGTCGAGCCGGGCGCGGCGCACATCGTCGAGCGTGAACCCCTCGTCGAACAGCCGCACGAACGGGCCGAGGCCGCAGCTCGCATTATTGTCCTTCGCCTTGCCGAGCAGCAGCGCCGAGCGGCCCTCGAAATCGCGCAGATTGACGTCGTTGCCGAGCGTCGCCCCCACGATCCGCCCCGCCGGCGACACCGCGACGACGACCTCCGGCTCTGGATTGTTCCACGTGGAACACGGATGGATGCCGACATGCGCGCCGAACCCCACCGCGCTCATCGGCTGGCCCTTGGTAAAGATCTCGGCATCCGCGCCGATCCCCACTTCAAGATATTGCGACCACAGGCCCCGCCCGATCAGCGCCGCCTTCACCGCCATCGCCTGCTCCGAGCCGGGGCGCAACGCGCGCAGATCGGCGCCGATCAGCCGGTCGAGATCGGCGCGGATCTGCGTCGCCTTCTCCGGCGCGCCGCGCGCCTGCTCCTCGATCACCCGCTCCAGCAGGCTGACCACGAACGTCACCCCCGCGGCCTTGACCGCCTGCAGATCGACCGGCGCGAGCAGCCACGGGCGCGAGGGATCGCGCGTCGCCTCGTCGCTGTTGGCGAGGATCTCGTCCACCCGCCCGATCGTCCGCCCCGCCGCCGCGCGTGCATGGCCGGCCGGATCGTCGAGCGCGAACAGCGCCGAGGCGGTTGGCACCGCGCGGCTGGTGATGTCGACCAGCTCGGCGCCGCGCACCGCCACCACCACCGGCCCCGCGCCGGGCAGGAAGGCGCGGCCGGCCAGGGTCGCGCCCCCGGCATCCTCGGGCAGTGCGTCATCCACACGGATCGCATCGGTCATCTTCGTCGTCTCCCCCCCTCTGGTCCCGTCTTCCGGTCTTATCGATTGTTCAGCCCGAGCGCCTCGATCGCGGCGGCGATGGCGAAAATCCGCCGGTCGGTCTCCGCCGCGCCGCAAACCATCAGCCCCACCGGGGCCGCGCCGGGCGCATTCAGCGGCAGCGAGATCGCGCAGCCATCGATCATGTTGATCAGCGTCGGGTTGCGCAGCACGCGCAGATTGGCGGCGGTGAAGGCCGCGTCGTCGTCCATCTCCGCGATCGTCGGCGGCAGGATGGCGACGGTCGGCATCAGCAGCGCGTCATGCGGGGCGAGCCGCGCCCACGCCCGCGCCACCAGCTCGGCGCGCCCGGCCAGCAGGTCGATGTAATCCGCCGCCGACAGCTCCGCCCCCCGCCGCAGCCGCACCAGCACGCGCGGATCATAGGCCGCAGCGCCGCGCTCCAGCAGCGCGCGGTGCCAGGCATGGCTCTCCGCCGCGGTCAGCCCGCCGCGCGCGTTCAGCGTCGCGACCTCGGCGAATTCCGGCATGGCGATGGTCTCGATCCGCGCCCCCGCAGCGGCCAGGCGGCGCAGCGCCGCGTCGAACCCGGCGGCGACCGAATCGTCCAGCGCATCGAGTGCGACATCGCGCGGCACGGCGAGCCGCAGCCCGGCCAGTTCCGCCGGCGCCGGCGGGGCTTCCGGCGCGCCGGCCATGATCGAATCGAGCAGCGCGCAGCACCCCACCGAGCGCGCCAGCGGCCCGACCGAGTCGAGCGAGGACGACAGCGGCACCACCCCCGCGCGCGGAATCCGCCGCGCCGTCGGCTTGAACCCGACGAGATCGTTGAACACCGCCGGAATCCGGCACGAGCCGCCGGTGTCGGTGCCGATGCCGGCATGCGCCATCCCCGCCGCCACCGCGGCCGCCGAACCCGAGGACGAGCCGCCCGGAATCCGCAGCCCCGCCTGCCGCCAGCGCGCCGGCGGCGTGCCGTAATGCGGGTTGGTGCCGATGCCGGAATAGGCGAACTCGGTCATGTTGGTGCGGCCGATCGGCACGAAGCCCATCCGCCGCAGCCGGGCGATGGCCGGCGCGTCCTGCGCCGCCGGCCCGGATCCGGCCAGCACCCTGGAGCCGGCGCGGGTCTCCTGCCCCGCCATGTCGAACAGGTCCTTCACCGCGATCGGGATGCCGGCGAAGGGCGAGGGCGCCATGCCGGCGCGGCGCATCGCGTCGAACCCCGCGGCCGCCGCCCGCGCCCCGGCCGCATCGACCGAAATGAACGTCACCGCCCCGTCCCCATCCGGGTCGGCGATCGCGGCGAGGCAGTCCTCCACCAGCGCAGCGGCGGTGGTGCGCCCGGCCGCGAGGTCGCGGGCAAGGGCGTCGAGCGTGGGCAGGGCTGGCGTGGGCAGGGCTGGCACGGGGTCGGTCATCGGGGTCGGCTCTCCTCTGCGGGTCGGAGCCAGTCTCGCCGGGCGGCGCAATGCTGTCGAGAGCCCGCTTCGCGGGACACTGTCGAGAGCCGGCTACGCGGGACATTGTCGAGAGCAAGCCGCCGTCTCGGCCGCATCCCGCGCGGCTTGCTCTCGCCAGCACCGCGCCGCGCGCGGGCACACGGATCTGTGATTCGCCACCTGCCTCGCCTATATCGGCGCTACGGGCTGGCGCCTTTTCCCCATCACCACCGGCCCGCGGAGGTCCCTATGACGGGGTTGAAGTTCGTTCGCACCATCCTGCTCGCCGCGCTCCTGTTCACCGGCGCCGGCCTGTCCCTCGCCCCGGCGCACGCGGCATCGCCGACGCCGCAGCAAATCCAGGCGCTGATCGCCAGCGGCCATCCCGGTGCTGCGCTGTCCGACCTGCGCGATGCGCTGCGCGCCCATCCGCAGAGCGGCGTCGCCTGGTATCTGAAGGCCGAGGCGGAGGACGCCACCGGCCACGTCGCCGCCGCGCGCAGCTCGCTCGCCCGCGCCGAGACCTATGCGCCCGGCCTGCCCTTCGCCGATCCCGGCCGCGTCGCCGCCCTCAAGGCGCATCTCGCCGCCGCCCCCGCCGCCGCGCGCGGCGGTGCCCACATCCATCCGGCAGTGCTGATCATCGGCGGGCTCGTGGTGCTGTTCCTGCTGGTGCGCTGGCTCGGCAACAGCCGCCGCCGCGCGATGCAGGCGCCCTGGCCCGGCACGCAAGGCTACGGCCCTGGATACGGACCTGGATACGGCCCTGGCGGCGTGCCGCCCAACGGCGCCCCGCCCTATGGCGCACCCGGTGGCGGCATGGCTGGCGGCATGGGCGGCGGCGGGCTCGGCAGTTCGCTGATGACCGGCCTTGCCGCCGGCGCCGGCTTCGCCGCCGGCGAACGCATCATCGACGGTCTGACCGGCGGCCATGGCGGCGCGCCGATGGTCGATCCCAATGGCGGCAACATGGGCGGCAACATGGGCGGCGATACGGGCGGCACGCCGCCCGACCGTGACGACGGCCTGCTCGGCAATCCCGGCTGGGACAATGGCGATGCCGGCGGCGGCAACGATTTCGACCCCGACAACAACTGGTAACCCCGCGCGCCCGATCGCGCGACGCCAAGCGCCCGGCATCCCCCCGATGCCGGGCGTTTCGTTTCTGAACAATTTCCGATCCTGTTTCGGAACAATTTCCGATCCTGACGGATCAGGACAGTTTCCGGTCCTGCTGGACCGGATGACGCTCTACCGCCCCTGCGCGGCGAGCAGGGCGAGATATTCCCACACCATCGTCGCCCCGGCGAGCGCGGTGATCTCGCTGACATCATAGGCCGGCGCGACCTCGACGAGATCCATCCCCACGAAATCGATCCCGCCGAGCCGGCGCAGCAGCGCCTGCGCCTGCCACGAGGCCAGCCCGCCGATCTCCGGCGTGCCGGTGCCCGGCGCGAAGGCGGGATCGAGACAGTCGATATCGAAGCTGAGATAGGTCGCCCCCGTCCCCGCCACCGCGCGGATCCGCGCGGCGACGCGCTCCACCCCCTGCTCGTGGACGTCCTGCGCCGAGAGGATCGTCACTCCCTGCGCCAGCGTCCAGTCATGCGCCTCGTTGAGCAGCGGCGAGCGGATGCCGATCTGGATCATCCGGCGCGGATCGACCAGCCCCTCCCTCAGCGCGTGGTAGAACACCGAGCCGTGGCTGTAGGCCTGGCCGAAATTCTCCGCCCAGGTATCGGCATGGGCGTCGAAATGCACGAGGCCGACCGGCCCGCCCCGCGCCTTCGCCAGCGCGCGCAGCAGCGGCAGGGTGATGCCGTGCTCGCCGCCAAGCGCGACCAGATGCCCGATTGAGCCCGCCTGCGCCTCGATCAGCGCGAGACTGCCCGGCAGATCGCCGAGGGCGATGGCGAAATCCCCGGCATCGGCGAGGTCCATGTCATCGACCATGACGCGGAAATGCGGATGATGATTCCCCGCCAGCATCCGCGAGGCGACGCGGATCGCCGCCGGGCCGGACCGCGTGCCCGCCCGGTTGGTCACGCCGAGATCGAGCGGAATGCCCGCCACCACAAGGGCCGCATCGCGCCCCCGGCGATCGAGCCCGAGAAAGGTCGGAAATGTCGCGAAGGTCGGCGCGTCGCTGCCCTGAACCTGTGTCATGGGCAGAGGCTAACAGCTGGCCTTCCGGTCCGCTACCTGGAGCCCATTCCGATCCATCAGGATCGGATGTCGTGCTCTAGTCGAGCCGCGGTTCGATCCGCCGGGGCGACACGCCGCGCGGCGCGGCCGGGCGGGGCTGCGGCATCTCGCGGCCGATCGGCGCGCGCGGCGCCGGCCGCATGGTCTCGGCCGGCGGCGGCGGTGGCGGCGGTGCGGCGGCGGCCGGGCGGCGAACCGTGCGCTCATAGCCCCCCGCCGCGCGCGGCAGCGGATCGTAGACCCCCTCATCCACCGTGACGCCGCGCAGCGGCTCGGGCAGGCGCATGGTCAGGATGCGCAGCTCCTCCTGCACCTGTTCGAGCTGCTCCTCGATCGCCTCCAGCCGGGATTTCACGCCGAACACCGAGAATGGCATCGCCAGCATCGCCAGCGCATAGAGCAGGCCGACCAGCAGCAGCACGAGCCCGAGCCAGGACGGCATCCAGGCCGGCAGGGAGAACGGCAATGTCATGGACGCTATTTACCGGCGCTTCCCCCCGCCTCGCAAGCCTTGCCGCGCGGCGCGGTGGGAGCCTTGCCTGCCACCCGCCGCGCGGACATAACAGGCATCGAGAAAACGGGAGGGCTCATGGCTTCGGATCTGGACATCGCGCGCGCATCACGCCTGCGCCCGATCGGCGACATCGCGGCCTCCGCCGGCATACCGGCGGAGGCGCTCATCCCTTACGGCCACCACAAGGGCAAGGTGGATGGCGGCTTCATCCGCTCCCTCGAAGACCGGCCTGACGGCGCGCTGGTCCTCGTCGCCGGCATCAGCCCGACACCGGCGGGCGAGGGCAAGACGACGACCTCGATCGGCCTCGGCGATGCGCTGCGCGCCGCCGGCGCCAAAACGATGATCGCCCTGCGCGAGCCCTCGCTCGGCCCCTGCTTCGGCCAGAAGGGCGGGGCCACCGGCGGCGGCCGTGCCCAGATCGCGCCGATGGAGGAGATCAACCTTCATTTCACCGGCGATTTCCACGCCATCACCAGCGCCAACAACCTGCTCGCCGCACTGCTCGACAACCACGTCTACTGGGGCAACGAGCTTGGCATCGATCCCCGCCGGATCGCCTTCCGCCGCGCCATCGACATGAACGACCGCGCCCTCCGCCAGACGGTTCTCGGCCTGGGCGACGGCGCGAACGGCGCTGCCCGCGAGCAGAAATTCGACATCACCGTCGCCTCCGAGGTGATGGCGATCTTCTGCCTCGCCCGCGATCTCGACGACCTGCAACGCCGCCTCGCCCGCATCGTCGTCGCCGAGCGGCGGGACGGCTCGCCCGTCACCCCGGCCGATCTCAAGGCGGTCGGCGCCATGGCCGCCCTGCTGCGCGACGCGCTGCAACCCAACCTGGTCCAAACGCTGGAAGGCACGCCGGCGCTGGTCCATGGCGGACCCTTCGCCAACATCGCCCATGGCTGCAACTCGGTCATCGCCACCCGCACCGCGCTCAAGCTGGCGGACATCGTGGTGACCGAGGCCGGATTCGGCGCCGATCTCGGCGGCGAGAAATTCCTCGACATCAAGTGCCGGCAGGCCGGGCTCGCCCCCTCCTGCGCCGTCGTCGTCGCGACGATCCGGGCGCTGAAAATGCACGCCGGCGTGGCCAAGGCCGATCTCGGCGCCGAGAATCCCGGCGCGGTCGCGCGCGGTGCGGCCAATCTGCGCCGCCACGTCGCCGCCATGCGCGCCTTCGGCCTGCCGGTGAT
This sequence comes from Acidiphilium sp. C61, assembly GCF_905116885.1. Classification (NCBI taxonomy): domain Bacteria; kingdom Pseudomonadati; phylum Pseudomonadota; class Alphaproteobacteria; order Acetobacterales; family Acidocellaceae; genus Acidiphilium; species Acidiphilium sp. C61. The sequence continues at coordinate 1,607,516 of NZ_CAJHNI010000005.1, forward strand.
CGTCGCGATCAACGGCTTCGTCACCGATACCGAGGCCGAGCGCGACGCCCTGCGCGCCGCCCTCGACGAGGATGGCGGCGCGCGGGTCTGCTTCTGCACCCATTGGGCCGATGGCAGCGCCGGCGCGGCCGATCTCGCCCAGGCGGTGATGGAAGCGATCGCGGCGAAATCCGCCCGCTTCGCCCCGCTCTACCCGGACGACATGAAACTGCCGCACAAGCTGCGCACCATCGCCCAGCGCATCTACGGCGCCGACGACATCGAACTGTCGCCGCTGGCGGCCAAGCGCCTCGCCCGGTTCGAGGCGCAGGGTCATGGCCACCTGCCGGTCTGCATCGCCAAGACGCAATACAGCTTCACCGCCGACCCCGACCGTCGCGGCGCGCCCACCGGCTTCACCGTGCCGATCCGCGATGCCCGCCTCTCCGCCGGCGCCGGCTTCGTGGTCGCCCTGGCCGGCGATGTCATGACCATGCCCGGCCTGCCGCGCATCCCCGCCGCCGAGGCGATCGGGCTCGACCCCGATGGCGCGATCCATGGGCTTTTCTAGAGCACGTTCCGATCCATCAGGATCGGATGTCGTGCCCTATCTTGTTGATAACCAGAGCATACAGCCCCCATGAACACGCCGAACCCGCCCCACCCCACCCCGCCGGCCGCCGCGCGCAAGCCGGTCCGCATCGAGCAGCTCGGCCGGGTGCGGACCGATGACTACGCCTGGCTGCGCGATGCCAACTGGCAGGCGGTGCTGCGCGACCCCGCCGCCCTCGATCCCGAGATCCGCGCCCATCTCCTCGCCGAGAACGCCTATACCGACGCCGTGCTCGCCGGCACCAGGGACCTGCAGGCGACGCTGCTCGCCGAAATGAAGGGCCGGATCAAGGACGATGACTCGACCGTGCCCGCGCCGCACGGCGCGTACGCCTATTACCGCCGCTACGATCCCGGCGCCGAGCACCCGGTCATCGCCCGCACGCCGCGCGCCGGCGGCGCCGAACAAATCCTGCTCGACCTGCCGGCGCGCGCGAAGGGCCACGCCTTCTTCTCCGCCCCGGCGGTCGCGCACAGCGAAGATCACCGCCTGCTTGCATGGGCGGAAGACACGCAAGGCTCGGAAGTCTACCGCATCCATGTCCGCGTGATCGAAACCGGCGCCGAGCCCGCCCCGCCGATCGAATCCTGCAGCGGCGATTTCACCTTTTCCCCCTGCGCGCGCTTCATCTTCTGGGTGTTCCGCGACGATCACGGCCGGCCGACCAAAATCTTCCGCCGCGCCCTGGCCGATGGCAGCGACACGCTGGTCTACGCCGAGCCCGATCCCGGCTTCTTCCTCGGCGTCGAGACCAGCCTGTCCGGCGGCTCCATCCTCGTCTCCGCCGGCAACCAGGACACCAGCGAGGTCTGGCGCATCCCCGGCAACGACCCGACCGCGCCGCCCGCGCTCATCGCCCCCCGCGAGCCGGGCCTGCGCTACGATGTCGAGGATGCGGGCGACCGTCTGATCATCCGCACCAATGCCGACGGCGCGGTGGATTTCAAGCTGGTCGAGGCGCCGCTCGATACCCCGCTCGACGCCCCGCTCGACTCCCTGGGCCGTGCGCACTGGCGCGACCTCGTGCCGCACCGGCCGGGCCGCTACCTCGTCGGCGCCTTCGCGCTGAAACACCACATCGTCCGGCTCGAACGGATCGAGGCGAACACCCGCATCATCGTCGCCCCGCGCGATGGCGGCGCCGAATGGGAGATCGCGCAGGACGAGCCGGCCTATGTGCTGCGCGCCGAATCCGGCCTCGAATACGACACCGGGACGATCCGCTACGTCTATTCCTCGCCCACCACGCCGCGCCAGACCTTCGACTACGATCTGGCCACCCGCACGCCGATCCTGCGCAAGACCCAGGACATCCCCTCCGGCCACGACCCCGCGCGCTACGAAACACGACGCATCGACGCCATGGCGGCCGATGGCGCGTCGATCCCGGTGACGGTGCTGATGCGCCGCGGCCAGGCGCTGGACGGCGCGGCTCCGCTGCTGCTCTACGGCTATGGCGCCTATGGCATCCCGATGGAGCCGTGGTTCCGCACCTCGATCCTCTCGCTGGTCGATCGCGGCTGGATCTTCGCCATCGCCCATGTCCGCGGCGGCACCGAGAAGGGCTGGAACTGGTTCCTCGGCGGCCGCGCCGCGCACAAGATGAACAGCTTCACCGATTTCACCGCCGCCGCCGAGGCGCTGATCGGGGGCGGCTATGCGCGGGCGGGGAACATCGTCGCCCAGGGCGGCTCGGCCGGCGGGCTGCTGGTCGGCGCCGCCTTCACCATGCGGCCGGATCTCTGGGCCGGGGTGATCGCCGAGGTACCTTTCGTCGACGTGCTGAACACGATCTCCGACGACACGCTCCCCCTCACCCCGCCGGAATGGCCGGAATGGGGCAACCCGATCACCGATCCCGCCGCCTATGACACGATCGCCGCCTATTCGCCCTACGACAATCTCGCCCCCCGCGCCTATCCGCCGATCCTGTGCACCGGCGGCCTGTCCGACCCGCGGGTGACCTATTGGGAGCCGGCGAAATTCATCGCCCGCCTGCGCGCGCTCGCCACCGGCCCCGCGCCGGCGCTGCTCAGGATCGACATGGAGGCCGGCCATGCCGGCGCCGCCGGCCGGTTCGACGCGCTGAAACAGACCGCTCTGAACTACGCCTTCGCGCTCTGGTCGGTCGGCGCCGCCTGATTCAGAGCATCATCTGATCAGATGGAGCCATCTGATCAGATAAAGATGCTCTGTTTATCAATGTGGTGGAGCACTACATCCGATCCGAAAGGATCGGCTACCGCTCCAGCCGCCAGACCGGCTCCTTCAGCGTCTCGATGAACGCCTCGTGCGCGGCCAGTTCCGCCGCACTCGCGACGATCGGGCGCGGCGTGCGCGGCCCCTCGCTGCGATATTCGACGAGGCGGATCGTGCTCTCGGCGGCAAGGTCGAGCCCGCGCTGCCGCCCGCCGGTCAGCTCGACATAAACCTCCGCGAGCAGCTTGCAGTCGAGCAGCGCGTTATGGGTGGTGCGGGCGGAGAGATCGATGCCGAAGCGCCGGCACAGCGCGTCGAGCGAGTTCGGCATCCCCGGAAAGCGCTGCTTGGCCAGCGCCAGCGTGTCGATCATCCGCGCCCTGTCGAGGGCGGCGCGGCCGATGCGGGCGAATTCGGCGTCGAGAAAGCCGAAATCGAACGGCGCGTTATGCGCGACCAGGCTGTCCTCGCCAAAGAACGCCAGCAATTCGGCGGCGATCTCGGCGAATTTCGGCTTGCCGGAGACATCCGCGCTGGTCATGCCATGCACCCGGCTCGCCTCGGCGGGAATGTCGCGCTCGGGGTCGATCAGCGTGTGGAACACCTTGCCGGTCGGCAGGTCGTTCCAAAGCTCGATCGCCGCGACCTCGATCACCCGGTCGCCGCCGAGCGGCTCCAGCCCCGTCGTTTCGGTATCGAACAGCACCGCGCGCGCCATCGCCGTTCCCTCCCTCGCTCTAGAGCATCATCCGATCAGATGGAATCATCTGATCGGATAAAGATGCTCGACTTATCAATATGATAGAGCACTACATCCGATCCAATCGGATCGGATGATGCTCTAGCCGGCGAACACCACCGTCTTGCTGCCGCTGATGAACACCCGCCGCTCCAGATGGCCGAGCACCGCGCGCGCCAGCACCCGGCGCTCGATGTCGCGCCCCTTGCGCACCAGCGCCTCCGGCGTGTCGCCATGCGAGATGCGCTCGACATCCTGCTCGATGATCGGCCCCTCGTCGAGCGCGGTGGTGACGTAATGCGCCGTCGCCCCGATCAGCTTCACCCCGCGCGCATAGGCCTGGTGATAGGGCTTGGCCCCCTTGAAGCCGGGCAGGAAGGAATGGTGGATGTTGATGCAGCGCCCGGCCAGCTTCGCCACCAGCCCGTCCGACAGAACCTGCATGTAGCGCGCGAGGATGGCGAGTTCGGTGCCGCTCTCGCGCATCAGCCGCCACACCTCGGCCTCCTGCTCCATCTTGGTATCCGGCGCGATCGGCAGATGATGGAAGGGAATCCCGTCGAGATCGAGATGGGCGTAGCTCTCGCGCGGATGGTTGGCGATCACGCCGACAATGTCCATCGGCAGCTCGCCGATCCGCTGCCGATAGACCAGGTCCACCAGGCAATGATCGAACCGCGAGACGAGGATCATCGTCCGCATCCGGTGCCCGCTGGGAATAATTTCCCATTCCATCCCGAACTCGCGCCCCACCGCGGCGAATTCCGCCTCCAGCCCCGACGCAGGAGCGTCGCCCACTGGGGCAAACACCACGCGCATGAAGAAGCGCCCGCTCGCCCGGTCGTCGAATTGCTGCGCCTCGCGGATGTCCTGCCCGTGCGCGTGCAGGAAATGGCCGACGGCGCCGACAATGCCGGGCCGGTTGCGGCAGGAAAGGGTCAGGATGGAGCTCATGCGGTTCGGTCTCTCCGGAGTGCGATGGTCGCCGCCGGGCCGCCCTTGGCGCCGGCACGCTCCTTCCCTATCAACATGGGCGCAGCACGCAAGCAGCGCGGAGGAAAACACCCATGGCCGCCACCATAACCTATGTCTTCACCAGCCATTCCCCCTGGACCTATCTCGGCCATGCCGCCTTTCTCGACATCGCCCGCCGCCACGGCGCGACGGTGGAGTATCGCCCGGTGCCGCTCGGCGCGATCTTCGCCGAAACCGGCGGCCAGCCGCTGGCCAAACGCCACCCGGTCCGCCAGCACTACCGTCTGCTCGAACTGCAACGCTGGCGCGCCCGCCGCGGCCTCGCGCTCAACTTGCATCCGCAATTCTTCCCGGTGGACCCGGCGCTGGCGGATCGTCTGGCCATCGCCATCGTGGACGCCGGCGGCGACCCCGACCCGTTCCTCCGCCGCGTCTTCGCCGCGGTCTGGACCGAGGACCGCAACCTTGCCGATCCCGCGACCATCGCCGACCTCGCCGCCGCATCCGGCATCGCGCCCGAACTCCAGGCCCGCGCCGGCACCCCGGAAATCGCCGCCGCCTATCAGCGCAACCGCGAGATGGCCGAGGCCGCCGGCGTGTTCGGCGCGCCCTCCTACATCCTGAACGGCGAGCTGTTCTGGGGCCAGGACCGGCTCGACCTGCTGGACGACGCGCTGGCCACCGGCCGCCCGCCCTATACGGCCTGAACTGCCGGTGCCGTCAGCTACCACGGCACCGCCTGAACTGCGGGTGCCGTCAGCTACCACGGCACCGCCTCGCCGCGATGGTCGAAAAACCCGCCGCTCTCGGCTGGGGTAAGCCGGTCGATCACCGCCAGCAGCCGCGCCGCCGCCACCTCCGGCGTCTGCACGTCGAGCCCGCTAGCGGCGAAGGGGGACGAAAGCCCCGTCGCCACCGTGCCCGGATGCAGCGCGACGCAGATCGCCGCCTGCGACCGCCGCGCCAGCTCCACCGCGGCCGTCCGCACGAACTGGTTCAGCGCCGCCTTCGACGCGCGATAGCCATACCACCCGCCGAGCCGGTTATCGCCGATGCTGCCGACCCGCGCCGACAGCGTGGCGAACACCGCCCGCCCCTCGCGCGGCAAGGCCGGCAACAGATGCTTCATCAGCAGCGCCGGGCCGATCGCGTTCAGCGCGAAACTGCGGGCAAGGCGGGCCGCGTCCAGCTCGCGCAGGCTCTTCTCCGGCATATGTGCCGCATCGTGCAGGAAGCCGGTCGCATCGATCGCCAGGCGAATGGCGCCCCGCGCCGCCACCGCCCGCACCGCGTCGGCAATGCTGGCCTCATCGAGCAGGTCGAATCGCGGCGCGCTGCCCCGCCCGAGCCCGATCACCGCGGCGAAGCGCGGATCGCCCGCAAGGGCCGCCACCAGCGCGCCGCCGATGCCGCCGCCCGCGCCGAACACCACCGCCACATCGTCCCGTCCCGTTCCGTCCATGATATCCCTCCGCTCTGTCGTGGATATGGCGCGGAACCGCCGGCGCGAAACCGCCCCTTGCCGCCGGCGCCGCTTCATGATCGAAACAGTCCATGATCCTTTCCGGCCACGCACGCCTCGCCGGGGTGATCGGCTATCCGGTCGCCCATTCCCGCTCGCCCCGCCTGCACGGCACCTGGCTCGAACGCCACGGGATCGACGGCGCCTATCTCCCGCTCGCCATCGCCCCGGACGATTTCGCCGCCTGCGTCGCCGCCCTGGCGAAAATGGGTTTCGCCGGGGCCAACGTGACGATCCCGCACAAGGAAGCCGCCTTCGCCGTGTGCGACCGCGTGGCCGATAGCGCGCGGCGCGCCGGCGCGGTGAACACGCTCGTCTTCACGCCGACGGGGATCGAGGGCGCGAATACCGACGGATCGGGCTTTCTCGCCAATCTGCGCGCCCATGGCGTCGATCCCGCCGCAGGCCCGGCGCTGGTGCTCGGCGCCGGCGGGGCCGCGCGGGCCATCGCCACCGCATTGCAGGATGCGGGGGCGGCGGTCACGCTGTGCAACCGCTCGCCCGCGCGCGCGGCGGCGCTGGCGCGGGAATTCGGCCTCGCCCATCTCCCGTGGGAGGCGCGGGCAGAGGCGCTGGCGGACCACGCGCTGGTGGTCAACACGACCTCGCTCGGCATGGCCGGGCATCCGGCGCTCGAACTCGATCTCGCCCGCGCCGCCCCCGGCATGGCGGTGGCGGACATCGTCTATGTCCCGCTGGAAACCAGTCTGCTGGCCGAGGCCCGGGCGCGCGGCCTCGTCGCGGTCGAGGGGCTGGGGATGCTGCTGCACCAGGCGGTGCCGGGCTTCGCCGCGTGGTTCGGCGTCACCCCGGTGGTGGACGATGCGCTCTACCGCGCCGTCGCTTCCGACCTGATGGGATGAAGATCATCGGCCTCACCGGCGGGATCGGGATGGGGAAATCGACCGTCGCCGGGATCTTCCGCCGCCGTCGCGTGCCGGTGTTCGATGCCGATGCCACGGTGCGCGCGCTCCAGGCGCCGGGCGGGGCGGCGCTTGCGCCCATCGCCGCCTCGTTTCCCGGCGTGGTGCGCGCCGGCGTGCTCGACCGCGCCGCCCTGCGCGCGCATGTGCTGGCCGATCCCGCCGCGCGGCGCCGCCTTGAGGCGATCATGCACCGCATGGTGCGGGAAGCTGAGAAAAAATTCCTGGCCGCCGCCCGCAGGCGCGGCGCCCGCGCGGTGCTGCTCGACATTCCGCTGCTGTTCGAAACCGGCGGCGAGGCGCGGGTCGATCTGGCGCTCACCGTCTCCGCCCCGCGCGCGGTGCAGATCGCGCGGGTGCTGCGCCGCGGCCTGCCCCGCACGGAAATCGAGCGGATCATCGCCCTGCAAATGCCGGATGCCGAAAAACGCCGCCGCGCCGATGCGGTGATCGCCACCGGCCTGTCCCGCCATCACACGGTGCGGCGCGTCCGCCAGCTGATGGCGACGCTTGTATTCCCGCCCCCAACCGGCCAGCCAGCCGGCCGGCCGTTCCGCCAGAAATTCAGCCGGCCATTCAGCCGGCGGCGGCGATGATCCCGCAGAGCTGCGGATAGATTTCGTTCGCCCAGCGCGAGCCGGAGAACACGCCGTAATGGCCGACGCCGAGCTGGAGGTGGTTGCGCTTCTGCGCCGGTTTCAGCCCGGTGCAGAGATCGAGTGCCGCGACCGACTGGCCGGGCGGGCAGATATCGTCCCGCTCGCCCTCGACGGTGAAGACCGATGTCTGGTCGATCGCCGCCGGCCGCACCATCTGGCCGCGCCAGCTCAGCTGGCCGCGCGGCAGGTCGTGCCGCTGGAACACGCGCTCGACGGTTTCGAGATAGAATTCTGCCGTCAGGTCCATCACCGACTGGTATTCGTCGTAGAATTTGCGATGCGCCGCCTCGCTCGCGTCATCCTCGGTGACGATGGCGCGGAACTGGCGCAGATGCGCGCCGATATGCCGGTCGAGATTCATCGACACGAAGGAGGCGAGCTGCACGAACCCGGGATAGACCGCCCGCCCCGCGCCGGCGAAGCGGCTCGGCACGGTGGTGATCAGGTTCTTGCGGAACCAGGCGATATCGCGGGTCTTGGCGAGTTCGTTGACCTTCGAGGGGTTGCGCCTGGTATCGATCGGCCCGCCCATCAGCGTCATGCTGCGCGGCGTCGCCGGATCGCCGGCCTCGGCCATCAGCGCGGTCGCGGCGAACACCGCCACCGCCGGCTGGCAAACGGCAACCACATGCGCGCCCGGCCCCAGCTCGCGCAGGAAATCCATGATATGCGCCACGTATTCGTCGAAGCCGAAGCGCCCGGCCCCCAGCGGAACGTCGCGCGCGTTCTTCCAGTCGGTGATGAACACGTCGTGATCCTGCAACATGACCTCGACGGTATTGCGCAGCAGGGTCGCGAAATGGCCCGAGAGCGGGGCGGCGATCAGCACGCGCGGCCCCGGTGCTGCCATGTCCTTGCGGAAATGCAGCAGGTCGCCGAAGGGCGTGCCGGTCACCACCGTCTCGGTGACGGCGACATCCCGCCCGCCGGCGCGCACGCGGACGATGCCGAATTCCGGCCGCTTGTGGGAGATGCCGCTATTGCCGAAAATCTCCAGCGCCGCCCGCGCGGCCACCGGCAGGCTGGGAATGCCGAAGGGTGGCTCCATCAGATCGAACAGCGGCAGCATCGTGCGCGCCGCCATGCGCAAGGGGGCCAGGAGATCGTCCTGAGTCTGGTAGATGTCATACATCATGGGCGCAAACCGCCTTTCTCGTCACGCCACTCTGGCGCCGAAAATATCAATGTTCCGTAAATGAATTCAGAAAGACGGGCGCGGGCCTCCCGTTCGTCCGGCACAAGCCAGCACCGCATCAGCGCGAAACCCCTGTTCTGCCCCTGCCGTGCCATGCGTCAGGTGCGTTGTGTAACATTCTCTTTACAATATGGGCGAGTTCTCAGGAAAAAGAAAGCGCTATCATCGCCCACCGCCCCGCAGCCCGTGCAGCGCCCGCCGCAGCGGCCCGAGCGCGCGCCACATCCGGCTGCGCTCGATCGTTTCGGCGTGACGCCGCGCCGCCGCTGCCGCCGCGCCCGCCGTCGCCGCCCGCTCCTCCAGCGCCGCCATCTCGCGCCGCAGCCGGCCGATCTCGCGGTTCAGCGCCGCGCGGTCGAGCCGTTCGAGCGTTGCGTCATGTCCGCCAGCACCCACCCGCACCTTCGCCGGATCGGCGATGCGCGCATGCGCCGCCTGCGCCGCCGCCAGATCCACCTGCGGCGGCAGCAGCGGCGCGAGGGTGCGGTAGAGATAGGCCGAATCCTCGATCAGCCGGGGGAAGGACACCATCACCACCTTCACCTCCGCCGCCACCAGCCGCTCCAGCAAATGATGAAAGCCGAGGGCCAGCACCCGCGCCTGGTCGAGCGGATGCAGCGAATACACCACCCCGCCCGGCGTCACCCCCCGATGCGCCCAGGGCTTGTCCATCACCAGCGGCCAGTCGGGCTCGGCCGCCATGTTCTGCAATTCGAGGATGGTCCGGCTCGCCGCCGCATCGGCGAGATCGCGCATCGGCACGATCACGCCATCGAGCACGATCCCCGGATCGGCCAGCACCTGGTCGATGAATTCCGTCACCCAGGGCGATTTGACGACATAGGGCATGTCCGCGTCCAGCGCCGGCAGCGGCAGGTTCTCGGCCCCGGCATTGGCCTCCTCGTTCCACGCGGCATGTTCGCCGAAACGGGAGAAATGCGTCTCCATCCCCAGCTCGGCGAGCCAGCGCACGAGGAACGAGGTGCCGCTCCGCCCGGTGCCGGCGATCAACAGATGGTGCTTCGGCGGGTTCGTTGCGTTCATGCACATGATCGTGCCGGGACTGCGCCGCGCGATCAAGCCGCGCCCGTCAAGCTGCGATCGGGCGTGATGGCGGCAATGCCGCCGCCCCCCGTCGCCAGCGCCGCCGATTTGCGGTAGGTCACGCCATCATGGCCTATACTGTAAAGGAAATCTTTCCCACCCTGCAGGGCGAGGGGCGCAATGCCGGCCGCGCCGCGGTGTTCTGCCGCTTCGCCGGGTGCAATCTGTGGTCCGGCCGGGAACAGGACCGCGCGGGCGCGGTCTGCCGCTTCTGCGACACCGATTTCGTCGGCACCGACGGTCCGGGCGGCGGCCGCTTCGCCGATGCCGCCGGCCTCGCCCGCGCCATCGCAGCCGCCTGGCCCGCCGCCTCCACCCGCGACGCGCTCGTCGTCTTCACCGGCGGCGAACCCCTGCTCCAGCTCGACGCGCCGCTGATCGAAGCGGTGCACGATTCCGGCTTCGAAATCGCGGTCGAGACCAACGGCACGATCGAACCGCCACCGGGCATCGACTGGCTCTGTGTCAGCCCCAAGGCCGGGGCTGACCTCGTGGTCCGCCAGGGATCGGAGCTGAAACTGGTCTATCCACAGCCCGAAGCCGCCCCGGAGCGCTTCGCCGGGCTCGATTTCGCGCATTTCCTGCTCCAGCCGATGGACGGGCCGGACCGCGCGGCCAACACGCGCGCCGCGATCGATTACTGCCTCGCCCATCCGCAATGGCGCCTGTCGATGCAGACCCACAAATATCTCGGCATCCCCTGACCATGTACGAAATCACCAAGGAATTCCGCTTCGAGGCGGCCCACACGCTGAACCGGCAGATCGCCACCGAGGCGAGCCGCCGCATCCACGGCCATTCCTACCGCGCCACGGTCACCCTGCGCGGCGCGCCGGATGCGAGCGGCATGCTGATGGATTTCGGCAGGCTCGGCCAGCACCTCGCCGCGATCCGCGACGCGCTCGACCACCGCTTCCTCGACGACGTGGACGGCCTCGGCCCGGCGACGCTGGAAAACCTCGCCCGCTTCATCTGGGCGCATCTCGCCCCTGCCTGCCCCGGCCTTGCCCGCGTCGCCGTGTTCCGCGATTCCGAAGGCGAATCCTGCGCCTACAGCGAATAGGATAAAATTCCGCGAACCGGAGATGCGCACCGCATGAGCGAAACCAACGCCTATGGCCAGATCGTCGGCGCGCCCGTCCCCGGCTGGACGCCGCGCCCGCTCCCCGACGCCGCCGGCTTCGAGGGGCGCTATTGCCGGCTGGAACGGCTGGACCCCGCCCGCCACGGCGCCGGCCTGATCGCCGGGTTCCGCGCCGCACCGGACGAGCGGGACTGGACCTGGTGGCGCACCGCCCGGCCGGCGGACGAGGCCGCCTACCGCGACTATGTCGAGTCCATGGCCGCAACCCCCGGCCGCATCGCCTATGCCATCATCGAGGCGGCAAGCGGCCAACCCGCCGGCCACGCCGCTTTCATGAACATCGCCGCGGCGAACGGCACGCTCGAACTCGGCTCGATCAACTTCACGCCGCTGCTCCGGCGCCACCGTGCCGGCACCGAGGCGCTGTTCCTGATGCTCAGCCACGCCTTCGACAACCTGGGCTACCGGCGGGTGGAATGGCAGTGCAACAGCCTGAACCAGCCCTCCCGCGCCGCCGCCCTGCGCCTCGGCTTCACCTTCGAGGGCGTCTTCCGCGAGAACGCCGTCACCCAGGGCCGCAACCGCGACACCGCCTGGTTCTCGATCATCGCCCCCGAATGGCCCGACCGCCGCGCGGCGCTCGCATCCTGGCTGGCACCCGGCAATTTCGACGAGGCCGGACGCCAGCGCCGCAGCCTCGCCTCGTTCCGTACATGAAACATCGATAACTGGTTGATTTCCATCATGGACAGTCTCGCCAAACCGGTCCAGAGTGGTGAGGAACCCGATCGGCGAAACGCCAGATCCAGAGGGAGGAAAACAGAATGTCTCGAATCGCACTCGTTACCGGCGGCACGCGTGGCATCGGCGCGGCCATCAGCGTCGCGCTGAAGGCAGCCGGCCGTACCGTCGTTGCCACCTATGCCGGCAACCAGGCGGCGGCCGAGAATTTCACCGCCGTTCACGGCATCGAGACGGTGAAGTTCGATGTCGGCGATTTCGAGCAGACCATCGAGGCCATCGGCCGCCTGACCAGCCGCCTCGGCCCGATCGAGGTTCTCGTCAACAATGCCGGCATCACCCGCGACGCCACCCTCGCGCGCATGACCCGCGACATGTGGGACGCGGTGATCGACACCAATCTCGGCTCCTGCTTCAATCTCTGCAAGGCGACGTTCGACGGGATGAAGGAGCGCAAGTTCGGCCGCATCGTGAATATCGGCTCGATCAACGGCCAGGCCGGCCAGTACGGCCAGGTCAACTACGCCGCCGCGAAATCGGGCATTCACGGCTTTACCAAGGCGCTCGCCCAGGAAGGTGCGCGCTTCGGCATCACCGTCAACGCCATCGCCCCCGGCTATGTCGATACCGACATGGTGCGCGCGGTGCCGCCGGAAGTGCTTGAGAAGATCATCGCGAAAATCCCGGTCGGCCGCCTCGGCCATGCCGAGGACATCGCCCGCGGCGTCGTGTTCCTCACCGCCGACGAGGCCGATTTCATCACCGGCTCGACCCTGTCGATCAACGGCGGCCAGCACATGTACTAGTGTCCTGCCCCTGAAATTCGTGGGTGAATTTCAGGGACAAGCAGGCCACTAAACTATTGTTTTTTCTAGTGTCCACTGTGAACCTGAAATCCGATGGATTTCAGATCCGGGACAGTGGAGCATCATCCGATCAGATGGAATCATCTGATCGGATAAAGATGCTCTAATTATCAACAAGATAGAGCACGACATCCGATCCGAAAGGATCGGAAAATGCTCTGACACCCCGCTCCGGCCCCGGTTTTTATTCCAGGGCCGGATGGGAATTCCGTCCTACTGAATTGTTTCCTGCCGTTTGGAATTATTTCCTACGGTCGAGGAAGCGAGCGATCCCTTCCCGTGCCGAAACATCCTGCATGTTGCAGGCCATCGCCTCGCCCGCCACGTCATAGGCGTCGGCGATGCCAAGCTCGATCTGCCGGTAGAACTGCGCCTTGCCGATGGCGAGGGCGGCGCGCGGCTTGGCGAGAATCTGCTCCACACGCCGCGCCACCGCGTCGTCCAGCCCGTCATCCGGTGCGACCTCGTTGATCAGGAAGCGCCGCGCCGCCTCGGCGGCATCGATCATCTCGCCGGTGAACAGCATCTCCAGCGCCGCCTTGCGCGGCACCGCGCGGGCAAGGGCGACACTCGGCGTCGAGCAGAACAGGCCGAGATTGATACCCGAAACCGCGAAACGCGCGCTCGCCGCCGCCACCGCAAGGTCGCAACTCGCCACCAGCTGGCAGCCCGCCGCCGTCGCCACCCCCTGAACCCGCGCGATCACCGGAACCGGCAGGCGCTGCAAGCCGAGCATCACCCGGGTGCAACGCGCGAACAGATCACGATGCGCGTCCGCCGCCTCGCGCGCGATCATCTCCCGCAAATCGTGCCCGGCGCAAAAGGCGCGGCCCGCCGCCGCCAGCACCACCACCCGCGCATCCGCATCCGCATCCGCCGCGATCGCGCCGATCGCCGCATCGAGGGCAGCGAGCAATTCGTCCGACAGCGCATTGAAACTCGCCGGCCGGTTGAGCGTGAGCGTGACCACGCCCCGCGAATCCCGCCCGATCAGCAACGGCGCGTCCAGCGTGCCGGAAACCTGCGTGTCCATCTCGTCTCCTTGCTTTTAGAGCACTTTCCGATCCGATTGGATCGGATGTAGTGCTCTATCTTGTTGATAAATAGAGCATCTTTATCCGATCAAATGATTCCATCTGATCGGATGATGCTCTAGAATCAGCCGCTCGCCGCCTGCGCCACCTTCTCCGCCAGCCGCGCCGGCGCTTCGGACAGGCGGTCGAATTCATGCACGAAACTCCCGAGCCCCACGGTCTGCGACCGCAATTCGACCGCGAGCCCATGCAGCTCCGCCGCCGGCAGCAACGCCTCGGTGTCGTCCCAACCCGTCCAGCCCGGCCGCTCGGCATAGCCGAGAATCTGCCCGCGCCGCCCGGTCAGCAGCCGCTGCACCCCGGCGGTGAAGGCGTTCGGCGCGCTGACCCTGATCCGGTGGATCGGCTCCAGCAGCACCGGCTCGGCCTTCGCCAGCGCCTCCGCCATGCCCGCCCGCGTCGCCGCGCGGAACGCCATGTCCGAACTGTCTACCGCGTGGAACCCGCCATCGACCAGCGTCACCGCGACATCCACCACCGGATGGCCGAACGGCCCGCGCCGCATCGCCTCCTCCGCCGCATCGGCCACCGCGGCGATATACTGCTTCGGCACCGCGCCGCCGACGATGCGGTCGGCAAAGGCGAAACCCTCGCCCCGCGCGCGCGGCGCGATCTCCAGCGTGACATCGGCGAACTGGCCATGCCCGCCGGTCTGCCGCTTCAGCCGCGCATGCTCGCGCACCGCCCGGCGGATCGTCTCGCGGAACGCGACGCGCGGCCGCGCCGTCCGCACCGCAACCCCCGCGAGCTGCTCCAGCCGCTCCACCGCACTGCCGAGATGAAGCTCGCCCAGCCCGGCCAGCCGCGTCTCGCCGCTTTCGGGATCGCGCGCGAGGCGGAGCGCCGTGTCCTCCTCCAGCAGTTTTTCGAGCCCGCCGGCGAGCTTGACGTCATCGCGCCGGTCCGCGGCCGCGATCGCAACCTCGTGCAGCGGCGGCGGGGCGGCGGGAAAGCCGAGATGCGGCGCCGCCTCGCCCAGCCCGAAGCCGGTCCCGATCCCTTCGAGCCGGCCAAGGGCGACGACATCGCCCGCCCCGGCCTCGGCGATGCGCTGCAACTCGCCCGCGGCAAAGCGCATCATCCCGCCGATCCGCACGCCGCTATGGCTGGTCCCGTCGCGCAGCGCCCCGCGCCAGACCCGGACGAAGGAAAGCTTGCCCGCCGCGCCGCGCCAGCTGGTGCGAAACACCTGCACCAGCGCCGGCCCGTCGGGCGCGATGCCGTGCCGCGCCGCCGTGGTCGTCACCTCCGGCGCGTCGTGCCGCAGCGCCTTCCACAGCCGCAACACCCCATGCGCGTGCTCGGCCGCGCCGAACATCACCCCCGCCAGGCTGCCCGCCTCCATGTCCCGGCGGAAATGGCCGTAGAGCGATGCCGGGCTCGGCGCCGCGCCCTCGATCACCTGTTCGAGCAGCTCGTCGTCGCGGTCGGCAAGACTGTCGACCAGCGCGTCATGCGCCGCCTGCTCGGTCGCTTCCGCCGCCGCCGGCAGGCCGATCCGCTCCGAGGCGGCATCCGGCCGGTAGCGGAACGCCCGCTCGGACAGCAGGTCGACATAGCCGCTCACCCGCTCGCCCTCGCGCAGCGGCATCTGCCGGGCCACCAGCGGCACCGAAGTCTCCGCCTGCATCGCCGCCAGCAGCGCCTCGGCCGGCGCGCCCATCGCATCCACCTTGTTGACGAACACGAGGAACGGCACGCCCTGTTCCTCCAGCATCCGAAACACCGGCCGCAGCGCCAGCGCCCGCTCCGGGTCCGGCTCGGCGACGACGACCGCGAGATCCGCCACCGCCAGCGCCGCCGCCGCCTCCTGCGCGAATTCCAGCGATCCGGGGCAATCCAGCAGCACCCAGCGCTCGCCGAGGAAGTCGCAATGCAAGGGTACGATCTCGCGGGTGGCGGGCGGCGCGCGCCCCGCGCGGCGAAGATTGCCCGCGACGGCGGACAGGGCGATGCTCAGCGTGCTCTTTCCGCTTCCCTGCGGCCCCAGCAGGGCGACGGCGCGCGGCCCGTGCGGGGCCGCTGCGTGGGCGGGGTCTTCCATGACACTGCTCTCCCGACGGGAGACAGTATTCGCCTTTTTCGTCCGGATTTGAACCGGAAAGTTGCACCAGAGCATTATCCGATCAGAGGGAGGCCTCCGATCGGATGAGGATACTCTGTCTTGTCAAGACGATAGGGAACATTCCGGCGCCCGCCCCGCTGGCGCGAGGGCGGGCGCGCGGCGCGGCATCAATACCCCAGCGCGCAGCCATCCTTGCGCGGGTCGGACCCGCCGATCAGCACGCCGCGCCCGCGATCGATCCAGATCGCCTGGCCGCCGCCATGCGGCCGCGCATCCGGCCGGTCCTCGCGCACCACCTTGTGCCCGCGCGCGACCAGCCCTTCGAGGCTCGCCATCGGCACCGAGCGCTCCAGCTCCACCTGCCCGGCGAAGGGGAACACCCGCGGCAGGTCGAGCGCCTCCTGCACGTCGAGCCCGTACTGGCGCATGTTGGTCACCAGCCAGGACTGGCCCATCGGCTGGTAATGCCCGCCCATCACGCCGAATGGCATCACCGCCTCGCCGCCCTGGGTCGCCATGCCGGGGATGATCGTGTGCATCGGCCGCTTGCCCGGGGCGATGCAGTTCGGATGGCCGCGCTGGATGCGGAACCCCATGCCGCGATTGTGCAGCACCACGCCGGTATCCCCGGCGAGAATGCCCGAGCCGAAGCTCTCATAGGTCGAGTTGATGAACGAGCAGGCATTGCCGTCCTCGTCCACCACGCAGAGATAGACGGTGTCGCGATGCAGCGGCAGCGCCGTCTCGCCGGCGCGCGGCAGGTCCACCATCGCCCGGTCGTCGCGGATCAGCGCCCGCAGTCCGCCGAGATACGCGTCGCTGAGCAGATGCGAAACCGGCACCTCCGCCTGGTCCGGGTCGGCCAGCAGCGCGTCGCGATCGCGGTAGACGAGGCGCGCCGCCTCGATATGCCGGTGCAGCCGGATCGGCCCCATCGGCCCGTCCGGCGCCGGGCCGAACCCTTCGAGAATGCCGAGCAGCATCAGCGCCAGCAGGCCCGAGCCGTTCGGCGGGCATTCCCAGATCGTCAGCCCGTCGAAATCGCGCTTGATGGGGGTGACGAATTTCGCCGCGGTCCGCCCGGCGGCGAAATCCGCCTCGGTATGCACCCCGCCGCGCGCCCGCAGCTCGGCCACGATCCCGGCGGCGACCGGCCCCTCGTAGAACGCCTTCGCCCCGTCCCTGGCGATCGCCCGCAGCGTGCGGGCAAGCTCGGGCTGGCGGAACATCGTGCCCGCGACCGGCGCGGCGCCGCCCGGCAGCAGGGCGGCGGCACCGCTGCGGCGCAGCTTGCCCTCGACCAGCTTCCAGTCGAACGCGACGCGCGGATGCACCGGATGCCCTTCCTCGGCATAGTGGATCGCCGGCGCCAGCGCGGCATCGAGCCCGCGCCGCCCATGCGCCGCCAGCAGCGTCTCCCATGCCGAGACCGCCCCCGGCACGGTGACGGCGTGCGGCGAGATATTGTCGAACTGCGTGATGCCCTGCTGCTCGAAATAATCGACCGTCGCCCCGGCCGGCGCGCGGCCCGAGCCGTTCAGCGCGATCACCTCGGGGCTGCCGGCCTTCTTGTAGAGGCAGAAACAATCGCCGCCGATGCCGGTCGAATGCGGCTCGATCACGCCGAGCACCGCCGCCGCCGTCACCGCCGCATCGAGGGCGTTGCCGCCCGCCCGCAGCGCATCGAGCGCGGCGAGGGTCGCCGCCGGCATCGAGGTCGCGGCCATCGCCCGCCCGGCATAAACGGCGCTGCGGCCCGGAAAGTCGAAATCGCGCATTCTCTGGACACTCCTGTAACGGTTTGCCGATTCAATCGCATTCCGCCGCCGGATTGACAATGCGTCCGCGCTGGCCAATGCAGCCTCATGGCCGAGAACACGTCCCCGCCGATCACCTATGACGATTTCGCCCGCGTCGACATCCGCGCCGGCACCATCGTCGATGCCAAGCCCTTCCCCGAGGCGCGCAAGCCCGCCATCCGCCTGTGGATCGATTTCGGCGGCGAGATCGGCGTGAAGCGCTCCTCGGCGCAGATCACCGTGCATTACGCGCCGGACCGGCTGATCGGCCGGCAGGTCTGCGCCGTGGTCAATTTCCCGCCCCGCCAGATCGGCCCCTTCATGTCCGAGGTGCTCACCCTCGGCATGCCGGACGAGAACGGCGAGGTCGTGCTGATCCGCCCCGATTTCACCGTGCCCGACGGAGGACGCCTGTTCTGATGGCCGCGCATTACTACACCGTCTCGTGGGACCAGCTTCACCGCGACTCCAAGGCGCTGGCCTGGCGGCTCAACGCGCTGGCGCCCTTCGATGGCATCGTCGCGATCACCCGCGGCGGGCTGATCCCGGCCGCCATCATCGCCCGCGAGCTGGAATGCCGCCTGATCGAGACCGTCAGCATCGTCACCTATGACGAGGAGCGGATCGGCAAACCCACCATCACCAAGCCGCCCACCGCCGCCGGCGACGGTGCGGGCTTCCTGATCATCGACGACCTGGTCGATACCGGCACCACCGCGCGGGAGGTGCGCCAGCTTCTCCCCCGCGCCCATTTCGCCACCGTCTATGCCAAGCCGGCCGGCAAGGCGCTGGTCGATACCTTCATCACCGAGGTCTCGCAGGACACCTGGATCCTGTTCCCCTGGGACACCGAGCCGCAATTCGTCGCCCCCATCGCCCGCGCCGGCACCCCGCCGCGAAGCACCTAGAGCATCTTTACCCGATCCATCCGGATCGGATAATGCCCTATCATACTGATAAACCGAGCATCTTTATCCGATCAGATGATCCCATCTGATCGGATGATGCTCTAACCGCCAGCGCAGGCGGCGCACAGCCCGCCGACCTCGACGATCGCGCTGCCAGCGGCAAAGCCGATCCGCGCCGCGGCAGCTTCCAGCGCCGCGGCCACCGCCTCATCCTCCAGCTCGGCCACCGCGCCGCACTGGCGGCAGATGAAGAACTGCGCCGCATGGGTATGGCCCTGCGCCTCGCCCGCCGGATCGGCGCAGGAAACATACGCGCTCAGGCTCTCAACCTTGTGCACGAGATCCGCCGCGATGAGGAATTCGAGCGCGCGATAGATCGTCGCCGGGGTGGCGCCGCGATGGCTCTCGCGCAGCCGGTCGAGCAATTCGTAGGCGGTCAGCGGCCCCTCGGCGGCGAGGATCAGGCCGAGCACGGCACGGCGCTGCCGCGTGAGCTGCCGGCCGGCGGCGGCACAGGCGGCGGCGGCCTCATCCAGCCGGCGCTCGATCGTGGCGCTGGGGCGGGACGGCATCAGGCGCGGTCGGGCGGCGGGATCATCGCCCCGTTATAGAGCGGCTCCAGCGGCGCGGCCACCCGCCCCCTTGCGCCGTCCGGCGGCTGCATTACGCTCGGCCGCAGGGAGACAACGAACCATGACGAGCACCAGCTACGTCCAGGGACCGGGCGACACGCCACGCCTCGGGATCACCATCGGCGAGGCCCTGGCCGAAACCGCCCGCCGCCACCCCGACCGCGAGGCGCTGGTGGTGCGCGAGAGCGGCGAGCGCTTCACCTACGCCGCGTTCGACCGCGCGGTGGACGATGTCGCCGCCGGCCTGCTCGCCCTCGGCCTGCGCCGCGGCGACCGCATCGGCATCTGGTCGCCCAACAACGCGGAATGGGCGATCCTGCAATTCGCCTCGGCGCGGGCGGGGATCATCCTCGTCACCATCAACCCGGCCTATCGCACCGCCGAGCTGGAATACGTGCTGAACGACGTGCAGTGCCGCGCCCTCGTCCTCGCCCGGACCTTCAAGTCGAGCGACTACGTGGCGATGCTGGGCAGCATTCCGCCGGACCGCCTGCCGCATCTCGAACGCCGCTTCGTCATCGGCGTCCCTGAGGCGCGCGCCGCGGATCTGCCCGCCGGCATGGCGCCCTTCGCCACCATCGCCGCCGCCGCGACCCCGGCGAGCCGCGCCACCCTCGCGACCCTGCGCGCCGACCTGCAATTCGACGACCCGATCAACATCCAGTTCACCTCGGGGACGACCGGCGCGCCCAAGGGCGCCACCCTCTCGCACCACAACATCCTCAACAACGGCTATTTCGTGGGAAGGGGGATCGGCCTGCGGGATGGCGAGAAAATCTGCATCCCGGTGCCGCTCTATCACTGCTTCGGCATGGTGATGGGCAATCTCGCCGCCATCACCCACGGCGCGACGATGGTCTATCCCGCCGCCGGGTTCGATGCGCTGGCAACGCTGAGCGCGGTGGCCGAGGAGCGCTGCGCCCATCTCTACGGCGTGCCGACCATGTTCATCGCCATGCTCGAACATCCCGGGTTCGAGGGGTTCGACCTCTCCTCGCTGCGCGGCGGGATCATGGCCGGCACCTCCTGCCCGATCGAGGTGATGCGCCGGGTGATGAACCGCATGCACATGCCCGAAATCACCATCTGCTACGGCATGACCGAGACCTCCCCGGTCAGCTTCCAGTCCGCGACCGACGACACGCCCGAGCGCCGGGTGGCGACGGTCGGCCGCATCCACCCGCATCTCGAGGTCAAGGTGATCGACGCCGAGGGCAGGATCGTCAAACGCGGCGAGCGGGGCGAGCTGTGCACGCGCGGCTATTCGGTGATGCTCGGCTACTGGGGCAACGCCGCGAAAACCGCTGAGGCGATCGACGCCGCCGGCTGGATGCATACCGGCGATCTCGGCGTGATCGACGAGGAGGGTTATTGCACCATCGTCGGCCGCAGCAAGGACGTGGTGATCCGCGGCGGCGAGAACATCTACCCGCGCGAGGTGGAGGAATTCCTGTTCACCCACCCCAGGATCGCCAGCGTCTCGGTGTTCGGCATCGCGGATGCGAAATGGGGCGAGGTGCCCTGCGCATGGGTGAAGCCCAACCCCGGCGAGACCCTCACGCCCGCGGAGGTGATCGGCTTCTGCGAGGGCCGGATCGCGCATTACAAGATCCCCCGCGTCGTGCGCATCGTCGAGGAGTTCCCGATGACGGTAACGGGCAAGATCCAGAAATTCCTCATGCGCGAGATGATGGAGCGCGAGACTGGGGAGCGCGAGACTGGGCAGCGCGAGACTGGGCAGCGCGCTGGCGGCGGATAGCGGCGCCGCCCCACACTTGCCGCACGCCGGGTTGCAAATCCAAGCCGGATTGGTCATGCAAACTTCCCTTTTTGTGAAATCCCGGCGCCCGGCGCGGCGGCCGGCGGAGACGAATGATGGCGGTGGTGATGGACCAGGGATTGCGGACGGTCGGCAGCACGGTGCGGTACGGCCGGCTGGCGGCGCTGAGCTGGCTGCATTTCCTCAATGACGGCTCGGCCAACTACCTGCCCGGCGTGCTGCCGGCGGTGCTGGTGGCGATGGGCGAGCCGGTCTCCCTCGCCGGCACGGTGATGGCGGCATTGCTGATCGGCCAGGCGTTGCAGGTCGGCACCGGCCTGCTGGCGGACCGTTTCGGCGGAAGGGGCTTCATCGCCGCCGGCGTGCTCGGCACCGCGCTGGCGGCGGCGCTGATCGGCCGCTCCGGCAGTCTTGCGCTGCTGCTCCCGGCGCTGGTGCTGATCGGGATCAGCAACGCGATGTTCCACCCGCAGGCGCTGGCCGGGGCGCGCCAGCTCAGCGGGCCGCGCGTCGGGCTCGGCATGTCGCTGTTCCTGGTCGGCGGCGAGGTCGGGCGCGGGCTGTGGCCGCTGATCGCGAGCTTCATCGTCGTCACCTTCGGGCTGAAGGCGCTCTCGCTGCTGGCGATTCCGGCGATGGCGAGCATCCTGCTGCTCTGGGCGGTGCTGCCGGTGCAGCCGCCGCGCCATGTCGCGGCCCAGCCGATCGCCTGGCGGCGCCATCTCGGGCCGATGAGCGCGCTCGTCGCCTTCCAGTCGTTGCGCGCACTGGCGATCTTCGGCACCACCACCTTCCTGCCGGTGCTCTGGCACCTGCGCGGCCACAGCCTGACCGCGGGGGCGGCGCTGATCACGGTGATGCTCGTGGTGGGCATCATCGGCAATGTCGGCGGCGGGCACCTGGCCGACCGGATCGGCCGCCGCCCGATCCTCGCCGGCTCCAGCCTCGCCGGCGCGGCGCTGCTCGCGGCCTTCCTGCTCACCAGCGGCGCCGCGCAATGGATCGCCCTCGGCCTGCTCGGCATCGCCCTGTTCGCCACCCTGCCGGTCGGCATCCTCGTGGGGCAGGACATCTTCCCCGAGAACCGCTCGCTCGGCTCCGGCATCGCGCTCGGCCTGTCGAACGGGCTGGCGGCGGTCGGGCTGATGGGGCTCGGGCTGATCTCCGCCGCCGTCCCGCCGCTGCACATTCTCTGGCTGCTGGTCGCGATCCTGTTCGCCGCCTCCCTTCTCGCGCTGCGGCTAGAGCATCATCCGATCAGATGAGTCCGTCAGATCGGATGTCGTGCTCCAGGCCCGCGCACGCACCCGAAGCGGGCGTGATGGCCGCGCCTCAGATCTCGACGACGATGCGCCCGCGCACCTTGCCGGCGACGATCTCCGCCGCCGCCGCCGCGATCCCCTCGAAACCGATCGTCGTGGTCAGCCGGGCCAGCGTCGCGCGGTCGAGTTCGGCGGCAAGGCGCGTCCAGGCCGCCTCGCGCTTCGCCCGCGGCGCCATCACCGAGTCGATCCCGGCAAGGATGATCCCGCGCAGGATGAACGGCAGCACGGTCGCCGGCAGGTCGCTCCCCTGGGCGAGGCCGCAGGCGGCGACCACCCCGCCATAGCGCGTCTGTGCCAGCGCGTTCGCCAGCGTATGGCTGCCGACGGAATCGATCGCCCCGACCCAACGCTCCTTGCCGAAGGGCCGGCCGGGCGCCGACAGCGTCGCCGCATCGATGATCTCCGCCGCCCCGAGCGAGGTCAGGTAAGCCGCCTCGGCCGCCGCCCGGCGCGAGGAGGCGATCACCCGATACCCGGCATGGGCGAGCAGGGAAATCGCGATCGACCCCACGCCACCCGCAGCTCCGGTGACGAGAATATCCCCGCTCTCCTTGCTGATCCCCTGCGCCTCCAGCGCCATGATGGCGAGCATCGCGGTGTAGCCGGCGGTGCCGATCGCCATGGTCTCGGCGGCGCTGAGCCCGGCGGGGATGTGGATCAGCCAGTCGCCGGGAACGCGGGCCCGCCCGGCATAGCCGCCGTGATGCGTCTCGCCGACGCCGAAACCGTTGAGCAGCACGGCATCGCCCGGCGCAAAACGCGGATCGGCGCTGGCGGTGACGGTGCCGGCGAAATCGATCCCCGGGATCAGCGGAAACCGCCGGGCGATCGGCGCGCTGCCGGTGATCGCCAGCCCGTCCTTGTAATTCACCGTGGAATGGCTGACCGCGACGGTGACGCTGCCCTCCATCAGATCGTGATCGCGCAGGGTCTCGGCGCGGCAGCTCTGGCCGGCCTCGTCCTTGCGGATGACCAGGGCGCGGAATTCGTCGGACATGTTGGCTCCTCCTCGCCTGTGATCGGCGTTCTGCTCCCGGTCTAGAGCATCATCTGATCGGATGGAATCATCCGGTCAGATAAAGATGCTCTGCTTTTCAAAATGCCAGAGCATCATCTGGCCAGATGAAATCATCCGGTCAGATAAAGATGCTCTGCTTTTCAAAATGCCAGAGCATCATCCGGTCAGATGAACCTGCTCTCGCGGGCGGCGCGGCCGATGCACGGGGGCGGCGGCGTCTCAGCCCTTCTTCGGCGCGGGCGGGAGCGCGATGGCGAGCGAGAGTTCCTTGAGCCGTGCTGTGGGAACCGGCGCCGGCGCGCCCATCATCAGGTCCTGGCCCTGCTGGTTGAGCGGGAAGGCGATGACCTCGCGCAGATTGGGCTCGTCGGCCAGCAGCATCACCATGCGGTCCACCCCCGGCGCCGAGCCGCCATGCGGCGGCGCGCCGTAGCGGAAGGCGTTGAGCATGCCGCCGAACCGCGCCTCGACCTCCTCGGCGCCATAGCCGGCAATCTCGAAGGCGCGCAGCATGATGTCCGGCCGGTGGTTGCGGATCGCCCCCGACGACAGCTCGACGCCGTTGCACACGATGTCGTACTGGAACGCCTTGATCGTCAGCGGGTCCTGCCCGTTCAGCGCCTCCAGCCCGCCCTGCGGCATCGAGAACGGGTTGTGGCTGAACACGATCTGCCCGGTCTCCTCGTCGCGCTCGTACATCGGGAAATCGACGATCCAGCAGAACTCGAATTTTGCCCCGTCGATCAGGCCGAGATCGGTGCCGAGCTTCGTCCGCACCGTGCCGGCGAACTTGGCGGCGTCGAGCGGCTTGCCGGCGGCGAAGAACACGGCATCGCCCGGTTTCGCGCCCGTCGCCTCGCGGATCGCCTCGGCCCGCGCCGGTTCGAGGTTCTTCGCGATCGGCCCCTTGGCGCCGTCTTCCTCGAAAATGATGTAGCCGAGCCCGCCCGCCCCTTCCGACCGCGCCCATTCGTTGAGCTTGTCGAAGAAGGAGCGCGGATTGCCCCCCGTGCCCGGCGCGGGAATGGCGCGGACCACGCCGCCGCCGGCGACGATCTTGGCGAACAGGCCGAAGCCCGAATCGCGGAACGCCTCGGTGACATCGGTGATCAGCAGCGGGTTGCGCAGGTCCGGCTTGTCCGAGCCGTATTTCAGCAGCGCCTCGTCATAGGCGATGCGCGGGAACGGCCATTGCGTGACGCTGCGCCCGCCGCCGAATTCGCGGAACAGCCCGCCGAGCACCGGCTCGATGGTGGCGAACACGTCCTCCTGCGTCACGAAGCTCATCTCGAAATCGAGCTGGTAGAACTCGCCGGGCGCGCGGTCGGCGCGGCTCGCCTCGTCGCGGAAGCAGGGCGCGATCTGGAAATAGCGGTCGAAGCCGGCGACCATGAGCAGCTGCTTGAACTGCTGCGGCGCCTGCGGCAGCGCGTAGAACTGGCCCGGATGCACGCGCGAGGGCACGAGGAAGTCGCGCGCGCCCTCGGGGCTGGAGGCGGTCAGGATCGGCGTGGTGAACTCGGTGAAGCCGCGCGCCGTCATCTCCCGCCGCAGCCAGGCGATGACATTGGCGCGGAGCATGATGTTGCGGTGCAGCTTCTCGCGGCGCAGGTCGAGGAAGCGGTAGCGCAGCCGCAGCTCCTCGGGGAACTGGGCCTCGCCGGCAACCTGGATCGGCAGCACATCGGCGGTCGACTGCACCTCGACCGTCTCGGCCACCAGCTCGATCTCGCCGGTCGGCAGGCGGGGGTTCACCGTATCGGCGTCGCGCCTCACCACCCGCCCGGTCACGGTGATGACGCTCTCCACCCGCAGCGCCTCGGCCGCTTCAAACACCGGCGAGCCGGCGGGAAACACGCATTGGGTGATCCCGTAATGGTCGCGCAGGTCGATGAAGAGCAGCCCGCCATGGTCGCGCTTCACGTTCACCCAGCCCGAAAGGCGCGCGGTGATGCCGGCATCGGCAGCGCGCAGGGCGCCGCAATCATGGGTGCGATATTCGTGCATGGGGAGCCAGTCCTGACAGAAAACAGCGGCAAATGAGCGGCGCGGGTCTTTCCTGTCAAGACGTTGCGTGCCAGTTGATCGCACATGAAACCGAGTCCGAGCTTTCCCGAACCCGTGCTGATCGCGACCACCGAGGCCCTCGCCGCCCTTTGCGACCGTCTGGCGGCCGAGCCCTTCGTCACCGTCGATACCGAGTTCATGCGGGAAAAGACCTATTTTCCCGAGCTTTGCGTGGTCCAGCTCGGCGGTGCGAACGATGTCGCGGTGATCGACGCGCAGGCCGAGGGGCTCGACCTCGCCCCGCTCGGCGCGCTGTTCGCCAATCCGGCGGTGACCAAGGTATTCCACGCCTGCCGGCAGGACATCGAGATTTTCCTGCTGAAATTCGGCGCCGTGCCCACTCCGCTGTTCGACACCCAGGTCGCGGCGATGGTCGCCGGCTTCGGCGACCAGGTCGGGTATGACACGCTGGTCTCCTCGCTCGCCGGCGGCCGGATCGACAAGGCGCACCGCTTCTCCGACTGGTCGGCCCGGCCGCTCTCCCGCGCCCAGGTCGCCTATGCCGCGGCGGACGTCACCTGGCTGCGCCCGGTCTATGAAGGCCTGCTCGACCGGCTGACGCGGGAAGGCCGGATCGACTGGGTGGCCGAGGAAGCGGCGGTGCTGACCGATCCCGCGACCTACCGCACCGAGCCCGAGGATGCCTGGCGCCGGCTCAAGCTGCGCGGCGGCAACCGCCGGCAGCTCGCCCTCATCAAGGCGATCGCCGCCTGGCGCGAGCGCGAGGCGATGCGGGTGAACGTGCCGCGCCAGCGCATCGTGCGCGACGAGCAGATCCCCGAGCTTGCCGCCCTCGCCCCGGAAGATGCCGAGGGGCTGACGCGGGTGCGCGGCATTTCCAGCGGCTTCGCCGGCGGCAAGTCCGGCCGGGCGCTGCTGGAGGTCATCGCGACGACGAAATCGATCCCCGATTCCGCGCTGCCCGAGGCCCCGCGCGCCGCCGAAACCGCCCGCCCGCCCGCCGGCCTCGTGGCGCTGCTCAAGGTGCTGCTCGCCGAGCGGGCCGGGGCGAACAACGTCGCCGCCCGGCTGATCGCCTCCGGCGAGGATATCGACCGCCTCGCCAGCGAGGACGCGCCGAACCTGCCCTGCCTGCAAGGCTGGCGCGCCGAGCTGTTCGGCAACGACGCGCTCCGCCTCAAGGGCGGGCGCATCGCGCTGGCCGCGCGCGGCCGCCGCGTCGAGGTCGTCGACCTGCCCTGACCATGGCGACGGCACCGGAACAGCCGCAGCCAACCGGGGCTGAACCGGACGACGAGGTCGCCCCGCTCCGTGAGGAATTGCTGCGCAAGTCGCGCAAAATCGCCGCCAGCCTCGAAGGGCACAAAATCCTGACCGACGACGATCTCTACGACGAGAACGGGTTGCCCTTCGGCAACGACGATGTCTCGCAAACCGGGATCTAGGGCACTACATCCGATCAGATGATGTTCTGGCCCGCCACCACGCCTGAGCGATGAGCACCGGGGCGCCGCGCCGGGAACACCGACCGGCAAGTCGCCCGGCCGGCCCGCTGGCCTTACAGCAGCGCCCGGCCCAGCGCGTAGCAGCCCGCACCACCCAACCCGGCGAAACAGCCGACCGGCCAGTTCGTGAGATATGACAGCGCGATGGCGCCGGCCATCAGCGCCAGCGCGATCGCCACCGAAGCCGCGAGCGCCACCGCCGGCCGCGCCGAGACCGCCCGCCCGCACGAGGCCGGGCCGACCATAAGCGCAAAGGTCAGCAGCGCGCCGACCACCGGCACGGCGACCGCCGCCGCCAGCGCGATGGCGGCGAGAAAGCCGAACTCCCACAGCGCCGGCCGCGCGCCCCGCGCCGCCGCGAGATCCGCCCCGATCGCGCCGAGCAGCAGCGGGCGGAACCCCGCCAACACCGCCGCCACCGCACCCGCCCCGGCCAGCGCCATCCCGCCGAGTGCCGCGCGCGAAACCCCGAGCACCTGGCCGAACAGCAGCGCATAGACCTGGGCGGCATAGCGGTCGGTCCAGGAGAGCAGCAGCGCGCCGGTGGCGAGCAGCATCACCAATGTCAGCGCCGTCGCCACCTCGGGCCGGCCGCGCCGGCCAAGCGCCCAGATCGCGACCACGCCGGCGAGCCCGAACCCCGCGATCCCGGCGGAGGGCGCGATGCCGAGCAGCACCGCCGCCGCCGCCCCCGGAAACGTGCCGAGCGGCAGCGCATGGGCGGCGAAGGAGGCGCCGCGCAGCACCACGAACCAGCCCACCACCCCCGCCGTGACCGCGACGATGAGGCCCGCCGCCCAGGTATCGAGCATGAAGGCGGAAAACATCTCAGCGCCGCATCCGCGCCGCGAGCCCGGCGGCGACATAGGCGCCGACGACCAGCGCCACCACGAAGAAACTCACCGGCCAGCCATGCCGCCCGCCCCAGCCGTAGCTCTCGTAAGCCAGCGCGATGCCGCCCCAGCTCGCGCCGACGCCGATCCCCGCCGCCAGCGCCACCGCCCCCGGCAGGGTGCGCGCCGCCCGCAGCCCCGCCGAAGCCGGGCCGATCAGCAGCGCGGTGGCCAGCACCGCCCCCACACTCATCGCCGCCAGCCCGACCGCCAGCGCCAGCACGGCGAGATGCGCGAACCCGACCAGCTTCACCGGAACCCCCCGGCTTGCCGCGAGATCGGGGCCGATCGCGACCAGCAGCAGCGGCCGCGCCAGGGCGGCCATCGCCGCCAGCGCCGCCGCCGCGCACAAGGCGGCCGGCAGCACCATCCCCGGCGGGATCGCGAACATCGAGCCGAACATCACCGTGCTCGCCGCACCGCCGACGCCGCTCATCGTCGCGTCGAGATAGAGAAACAGCGCCGCAAGCCCGAGCCCGGCGCCGAGCACCACGCCGCTCGCCAGATCCCGCTCGGCGATCCGCCGCCCGCCGGCCAGCGCCATCGCCGCCGCCCCGCCCAGCGCCATCGCCACGAACCCGGCGAGCGGGCGAATCCCGAACAGCAGCGCCGCCGCCCCGCCGGCGCCGGAAATATCGCCCAGCGCATGCCCGGCGAAAGCCTGCCCCCGCAGCACGGTGAACACGCCGACCACGGCGGACACCAGGGCTGCGGCAAAACTCACCGCCAGCGCCACGCCGACCGGCCCCAACGCGGAAAATCCCAGCGCGGACAACCCCAGCGCGGTCATGACCCGCAATCAGGGAATGCGAACGACATGCATCGCATCCTCGCCATGCGCGTGGTCGTGATCATGTTCGTGCGGCCCGCCGCCGGCGGCAACCACCAGCACCCTGCCATGCACGCGCAGCACGTCGATATGCGCGCCATACAGCGCGCTCAGCACCGCGCCGCGCACCACCTCCTCCACCGTGCCGGCCACCGCGCGCCCCTCGGCGACATAAACGATACGATCCATCGCCGGCAGCAGCGGGTTCATGTCATGCGCCGACATCAGCACCGCCACCCTCGCCTCGCGGGCGAGCCGGGCAAGGAGTGCGACCACCTCGGCGGTGCTGCGCAGGTCGAGACTGGCGAGCGGCTCGTCGAGCAGCAGCACGTCGGGGCGGCGGATCAGCGCATGGGCGATCATCACCCGCTGCTGCTGCCCGCCCGAGAGGTCGCCCACCCTGCGATCGGCAAAGCCGGCGGCGCCCACCGCGTCGATCATCTCATCCACCTGCGCGCGGCGGCGGCGCGAGGGCAGCGGAATGCCGAGCCGGTGCCCATCCAGCCCGAGCGCGATCACGTCGCGCGCGCGCACCGGCATGAACCGGTCGAGCGCGATGCTCTGCGGCACATAGCCCACCTGCCCGCGCCCGCCGATCGTCACGCGCCCGTCCAGCGGCTTCACGAGGCCGAGGATCGAGCGCAGCAGCGTCGTCTTGCCCGATCCGTTCGGCCCGATCAGCCCGGCGAAACTCCCCGGCGCGAGGCTGAACCCCACCCCCGACAGCACCGCCCGCCCGCCATGACCGACCGCGACACCCTCCAGCGCGAGCGCGTCCCCGTTCATCCAGCCGCCCTCGCGAGGGAGACCGTGGAGGTGCGCTGCGCAACCGCCCTTGTCACCGCAGCGGTCTCGGCCAGCATCCAGCCGCCGAAATGAAATCCCGCCGGCATCGTCTCGTACAGCGCGACCACCGGCACAAGCGCCGCCCGCGCGGCATCGAGCATCGCCCGTGTCAGCGGGCCGATCACCTGCCGGTTATAGCCGAGAAACGACACCTCCCGCCGGCGCAGCAGCGCCTCCTGGGCGGCGATGTCCTGCGGCGCCGGATCGGTGCCGTTCATCACCGCCGCCTGCAAGCTCCACGGTGTGGCGATCCCGATCCCCATTGCCTGGAACAGATCGTTGCCCACCGGCTCGGTCACCGCCGCGCGGATGCCGGGATGCTGCGCCCGGAACGCGCCGATCGCCGCCCGCCACGGCGCGAGCGAGGCCTCGAACGCGGCGAGGTTGCGCCGATAGACGCTCGCCCCCGCCGGGTCGATCGCCGCCAGCGCCCGCGCGATCGCCGCCGCCACCGCCGGCATCGCCGCCGGGCCGTACCAGACATGCGGATTGCGCGTCGCATCCGGCAGGCCGAGCACCGCCTGCGCCGCGATCACATGCCGCCCCCCCGCGCCGCCCGCCGTCGCGCCCCCCGCCGTCGCGCCGATAATCCGCCGCGCCCAGGAATCGTAGCCAAGCCCGTTGAGCACCACGAGCCGCGCTGTGGCGATACGCCGCGCCACCGCCGGGCTCGCCTCGAATCCGTGCGGATCGGCATTGGGATTGGTCTCGATCGCGGCAACCTCGACCCGGTCGCCGCCGATCGCCGCGATCACGTCGGCATACTGGCTCTCGATGCCCACCGCCGGGATGCGGCCGCCGGCGCGGGCGATCCACGGCGCCGCCACCAGCCCGGCCAGAATTCCCCGCCGTTTCGCCATCGCCCCGGTCCTCCTGCGACCCTTCGGAAGAAATGATATGTTATATCATTCCATCGGTCCAGCACCCGCTCCCCTACCCCTGCCCGCCCCCGATCGGCTGGTGTAGGCTTACCCTCCCGCCAGAGAGGAGACCGCCCGCCATGCCCCATGTCATCGTCAAGCTCTATGCCGGCCGCAGCGCGGCGCAGAAGCACCAGATCGCCGAGGCCGTCACCCAGGCCATCATGGCTTCGGCCGGCAGCAGCGAGGCGGCCGTGTCGGTCAGCATCGAGGATGTCGATCCCGAACACTGGAACGAGACGGTCTTCGAGCCCGACATCCGCGCCAAGCCCGACACGCTCTACAAGAAACCCGGCTACGAGCCGAAGTGAAACCCGCCGCCGCCGCCCTCGCCGTCCTCCTGCCCCTGCTGGCGTCGGGCTGCGCGCATCCGGCGGTGACGTCCTGCTCCGGCGCGCGGATCGCGGCGCATGCCGGGTCCGACGCCGGCGCGTTCGACGGCATGTCCCATTCCGGCACGCTGCTCACCCTGCGCAATCGCGGCCCTTCGCCCTGCATCCTGCCTGGCCTGCCACGCCTCGCCTTCCTCGATGCCGCGCATCGCCGCCTGCCGATCGCCCGCCGCCCGCCGTTCGGGATGCATCCCGGCCCGGTCGTGCTGCCGGTCCGCCTCGCCGCCGGAGTGGTGGCGACAACGAAGCTGCGCTGGGTGGACGGCCCGGTCTACACCCGCAATGCCTGCATGAAGGTCGCCGCCCTGCGCATCGCCTGGCCGGGCGGGGCGACCACGATCCCCCTCGCCGCGACGATCTGCGGCCCGCGAGGCGCGGCGGCGGGCATTTCCCAGCCCCCACTCGCCCTCGCTGGAGAAACGACAATCAGCGGATCAGGATCGCCCGGAAATCGTTGACATTGGTGCGGGTCGGCCCGGTCACCACGAGGTCGCCGAGCGGGGCGAACAGCCCGTAACCGTCATTGTCGGCGAGGCGTGACGCGGGATCGAGGCCGATCGCCCGGGCGCGGGCCAGCGTGTCCGGCGCCAGCACGGCGCCGGCATTGTCCTCGGTGCCGTCGATCCCGTCGGTATCCCCGGCAATGGCGTGAATCCCCGGCGCCCCGCCGAGGGCGACCGCGAGCCCGGCGAGGAATTCGAGATTCCGCCCGCCGCGCCCGCCGCCGCGCACCGTCACCGTCGTCTCCCCGCCCGAAATCAGCACGCAGGGCCGGGCCAGCGGCGCGCCATGCGCGGCACAGCTCCGCGCCATGCCCGCCATCACCGCCGCCACCTCGCGCGCCTCGCCCTCGATCGCATCGCCGAGGATCAGCGGCGTCACCCCCGCCGCCCGCGCGACCGCGGCCGCCGCCTCCAGCGAGGCGAAGGGGGTGGCGATCATGATCTCGCGGGCGCGGGCAAAGGCCGGATCGCCGGGCTTCGGCGTCTCCGCCTCCGGCCGCGCCAGCCAGGCGGCGACCGGCTCCGGCACCGCGATCCCGGCGCGGCGCAAAATCTCCCGCGCTTCCGCCGCCGTGGTCGCGTCCGGCACGGTCGGCCCCGAGCCGATCACCGAGGGATCGTCGCCCGGCACGTCGGAAATCATCAGCGTCACGATCGCCGCCGGCGCCGCCGCCGCGGCGAGCCGCCCGCCCTTGATCGCCGAGAGATGCTTGCGCACGCAGTTCATCGCCTGGATGTTCGCCCCGCTCTTGAGCAGCGCGCGGTTCACCGCCTGCTTGTCGGCGAGCGAAATCCCCGGCGCCGGCAGCGCCAGCAGCGCCGAGGCACCGCCGGACATCAGCACCAGAACCAGATCGTCCGCGCTCAACCCCCGCACCATCGCGAGGATGCGCGCCGCCGCCGCCTGCCCGGCCGCATCCGGCACCGGGTGCGACGCCTCGACCACCTCGATCCGCCGGAGCGGCTGTTTGCTGCCATGCCCGTAGCGGGTGACCACGAGGCCGGACATCGGCGCCTCTGCCGGCCAGTGCGCCTCGACCGCCTCGGCCATCGCCGCCGCCGCCTTGCCGGCGCCGATCACCACGGTCCGCCCCTTCGGCGGGGAGGGCAGATGCGGCGCGAGGCAGCGCGCGGGCGCTGCCGCATCCACCGCCGCCGCGAACATGCGCCGCAACAGGTCGAGATCGCCCTCACTCATGCCGATTTTCCTTTCCACTCCGCCCGCAGCCGCGCCGCCCGGCCCGGGCAGCAGACT
Organism: Acidiphilium sp. C61; assembly: GCF_905116885.1. Lineage (NCBI taxonomy): Bacteria > Pseudomonadati > Pseudomonadota > Alphaproteobacteria > Acetobacterales > Acidocellaceae > Acidiphilium > Acidiphilium sp. C61. Next base: position 1,639,907 of record NZ_CAJHNI010000005.1, read on the forward strand.
CTATCCGTCTGATAACGCCGGCATTCCGGCCCCGCCAGCCGGGCCTTGCTCCAAAGCACGACATCCGATCCTGATGGACCGGAAAGTGCTCTAGCCCTGCGGGGCAACCCGGTCCAGCGCGGCGAGCAGCGCGGCGCGGAACGGGGCGATGCCGCGATAGGCCGCCACGGATTCGGGCAGCCCCCGCACCGCCGCGGCCAGCGCCGCCGCCGCCCCCGCCACCGTCACCACCTCGGCCAGCGCCACCTGCCGGGTGCGGATGGTGAACAGCACGGCGCCGGTCTCGGGCAACCGGCTCAGCGTCTGGCGTTCGACCCGCAGATGCAGCCGCGCCGGCGCGGTCTCCGCGGTCACCGCCGGGCCGTGGGCGCCATCCGCCTCCGGCTGGAACAGCGCCGATCCGTCATGGATCGTCCAGTTGAACCGCTCGACCAGCCGCCCCGGCGCCAGCGCGGCGATGAACCGCGCGACCGGCCGCTCCAGCCGCTCGGCATAAAGCGGCACCCTGGCATGGATGGCGGCCAACTCCCGCCCCAGCTTGTCCGCAAGCCGCCAGCGCGAGGGAAAGCACAGCACCGCCGCCGTCAGCGCCGCGCTGTCCGGGTCGAGCAGGCAGAGATCCTCCTGCACCAGACGTCCGGCGCATTCGAGCGGGTCGCCCTCCGGCGCCGCGAGGTTCCACCGCTCGCCGGTCAGCCGGTTTTCCAGCATCCCGCCAGGCTCTGCGAACCAGGCGGCGCGATCGGCGCGCAAATGACCGGCGATCACCCGCAGCGCCTCGCGCCGCGCCGCTTCACTGCCCGGCAGCACCGCGAACACCTCGCCCCGGCGCAAATCCAGCAGCGCCCGGCGTTCGGCCATCTGTGCCGGATAATCGGCGCCGAACGCGGTCAGCTCGGCAAGCGGCCGGGCGATCAGCCCCATCGCCGGCCGGTAGGGGCCGGGCGCGAAGGGCAGCCAGAGCGGCGATGCGGGCAGCGCCGGCGGTGCTGCGTTCAGCAATCGTTGCCGCGCAGGGTGAAGGTCTTCACCGTCCCGCCCTGGAGCGAGAAGGTGACGGTGCATTGCCGCGTATACGTCTCGGGCGGGAAGATCGGGCCGTAATAGGGACCGTAATACGGACCATAGAAACCGGGGAACGGCGCGCCCACGCCCGGCTGGGCGGCATACGACCGCTCGACATAGGCGAAATACGTCGTGCCATCGACGGTGATCTTGCGGTCCGGCACGCCGAGTGCAGCGACCAGCGCCGATTCCGGCCGGCCGACATAGCCCGACATCCGCTCGGCAAGGCTCGGCCCCACCGCGCAGCCCGCGAGCATCAATGCCGCGACCGGCGCGGCCAGAACAAGCTTCCTTCGCATCGCACGCTCCTCGTTTCCGGGCCGTCGCCCGTTGGTGTCTACGGGCCGTCGCCCGTTGATGTCTCCGGGCCGTCGCCCGTTGGTGATGTGTAATGTCTACAATGGGTGCGTTTCGGTTTTATATCAGAGCCATAACACATCGGTGATGCGCGGCGCCCCGGCGGCGATCATCGCCAGCCGGTCGAACCCGAGGGCAATCCCCGCGCAGTCCGGCATCCGTCCCACCGCCGCCACGAAATCTTCATCGAGCGCCCAGTCCTCGCGGCCATACAGCGCGTGCCGCCGCGCCCGGTCGGCCTCGAACCGCGCACGCTGTTCCGCCGGATCGGTCAGCTCGGCGAAGGCGTTGGCGAGTTCCATCCCGCACACGTAAAGCTCGAACCGCTCGGCGACGCGCGGATCATCCGCCCGCCGCCGCGCGAGGGCGGCGAGCGGCGCCGGCCAGTCGGTCAGGAAGGTCGGATGACGCCGGCCGAGCTGCGGCTCGATCCGCCCGAGCATGAGGCGGAAGAACAGATCCTCCCAGTCCTCGCCCTCGCGGCGCGCCACCCCGGCATCGGCCGCGAGCCGGTCGGCATCGCCCATGCTCGCCAGCACATCGAGCCCGCAATGGCGGTCGAAAGCCTCGGCCACGCTCAGCACCTCGATCTCGGCAAGCTCGGTCGTCACCCCCCGGCACGTCACCACCGGCGGCAGCACCGCGCGCAGGAATTGCGCCGTCTCCTCGATCAGTGCTTCGATATCGGCGCCCGGGCGATACCATTCGAGCATGGTGAATTCGGGAGAATGCGTGTCCGACCCCTCATGGTCGCGCCAGACCCGGGCGAGCTGGAAAATCGGCCCGGCATCGCCTGCGAGCAGCTTCTTCATCGCGAATTCCGGGCTGGTATGCAGCCATCGCCGCGCCGCCGCGCCATCCGGCGCATGCACGATCGTCGCCAGCGCCGCGAGATGCACCTCCTCGCCCGGCGCCGGCACGAGATACGGCGTCTCCACCTCCATGTAGCCGCGCGCGGCGAAAAAGGCGCGCGTCGCCTGCGCGAGCCGCCCGCGCCGCCGCAGGAAAGGCAGCCGGGCGGCAAGGCGTTCGGGGTCCCATGCTTGTCTGGCCATGCGCCGCAGGATAGCACCGCCGCATGGCCACTCCCACGCTCCGCACCGCAGACCAGCTGATCGAGGCCGGGCTTGCCCCGCCCGCCGCCCGGGCGGGGCTGGAGGCGGTCGCCGCGCGCTACGCCACCGCGATCCCGGCACCGCTCGCCGCCCTGATCGGCGATCCGGCGGACCCGATCGGGCTTCAGTTCATCCCCGACCCCGCCGAGCTCGACACCGCCGCCCACGAGCAGGCCGACCCGATCGGCGATGACGCGCTCTCCCCGGTCCCCGGCATCGTCCACCGCTACCCCGACCGCGCGCTGCTCAAGCCCACCCTCGCCTGCCCGGTCTATTGCCGGTTCTGCTTCCGCCGCGAGCATGTCGGCCCGGAGGGCGGGGTGCTGTCCGAAGCGGAGCTGGAGGCGGCGTTCGCCTGGCTGGAAGCGCATGATGGCGTGCGCGAGGTGATCCTGACCGGCGGCGACCCGCTGATCCTCTCGCCCCGCCGGCTGGCCGCGATCTTCGCCCGCCTGCGCGCGATCCCGCATATCAGCCGGCTGCGGCTGCACACCCGCGTCCCGGTGGCCGACCCGGCGCGGATCACGCCCGCACTGCTCGCCGCCCTCGATCACGACCCGCCGCTCTTCCTCGTGCTGCACGCCAACCACGCGCGCGAATTCGGCGCCGAGGCCCGCGCCGCGCTGCGGGCGCTGCGCCGCGCCGGCATCCCGCTGCTCGGCCAGTCGGTGCTGCTGCGCGGCGTCAACGACGCGGCGGCGGCGCTGCGCGCCCTGTTCGAGACCATGCTCGAATGCGGCGTCAAACCCTATTACCTCCACCAGCTCGACCCCGCCCCCGGCACCGCCCGCTTCCACGTGCCGATCGCCGAGGGGCGGGCGCTGATCGCCGCCCTGCGCGGCACGATTTCCGGCCACGCGCTGCCGACCTACATCCTCGATGCGCCCACCGGGAAGACCACGCTCGAACCCTCGCCGGTTTCCCTTTCCGCCGGGCTGTGATAGGCGCGCAGGATGCCTGTACCGCTGATCGCCGTGCTGAACGGTCCGAACCTCAACATGCTGGGCCTGCGCGAGCCCGAAATCTACGGCATCCAGACCCTCGACGATCTGGAGGCGCTCTGCGCCGAGGCCGCCGAAGAGCTGGGCCTCGCCATCGATTTCCGCCAGACCAACGGCGAGGGCGAGCTGATCACCTGGGTGCAGGAATGCCGCGGCCGCGCCGCCGGCATCGTCATCAACCCGGCGGGCTACTCGCACACCTCGATCGCCCTGATGGACGCGCTGCACGCGGTCGACCTTCCGGTCGTCGAGGTGCATCTGTCCAACATTCACCAGCGCGAGGCGTTCCGCCACCATTCCTTCGTATCGCAGGCCGCACGCGGCGTGATCTGCGGCCTTGGTTTCACCGGCTACCGGCTGGCGCTTCAGGCGATCGCCGAGATTGTGGAGCAGGAAGCATGAGTCTCTCCTTCGACCCCGAGGTGCTGCGCGCCCTCGCCGCCCTTCTCAAGGATGGCGACCTGGCCGAGATCGAGCTTGAGGAAGGCGACCGCCGGCTGCGCCTCGCCCGCGCCAGCGCGCAGCCGACACAATTCGTCACCGCGCCCCCCTATCCCGCGCCGCCCTATGCGATGCCGCAAGGAATGGCCCCGGGAATGACACCGGGCGTGGCTCCGGGTGCTCCAGCGCCTGCCGCCGCGGCGCCTGAAGCCGCCGCCGCGAACCATCCCGGCACGGTGAAATCGCCGATGGTCGGCGTCGCCTATCTCTCGGCCGAGCCGGGGGCCGCGCCCTTCATCAGCGTGGGGAGCACGGTCGAGGCCGGGCAGACGCTGCTGCTGATCGAGGCAATGAAAACCTTCAACCAGATCAAGGCGCCGCGCGCCGGCACGGTAAAATCCATCCTCGTCGCCTCCGGCCAGCCGGTGGAATACGACGAGCCTCTGGTCATCGTCGAATAACCGGCCGTTGCCCGTGTTCTCGAAAATCCTGATCGCCAATCGCGGCGAAATCGCGCTCCGGGTCCAGCGCGCCTGCCGCGAGATGGGCATCGCCACCGTCGCGGTGCATTCCACCGCCGATGCCGATGCGATGCATGTGCGCCTCGCCGATGAGAGTGTCTGCATCGGCCCCGCCGCCGCGCGCGATTCCTATCTCAACATGCCCGCCCTCATCAGTGCGGCCCTGATCACCGGCGCCGAGGCGGTGCATCCCGGCTACGGCTTCCTCTCCGAGAACGCCGATTTCGCCGAGATGGTGGAAGCCCACGGCCTCGCCTTCATCGGCCCCTCGCCCACCCATATCCGCATGATGGGCGACAAGATCACCGCCAAGACAACGATGGCCGATCTCGGCGTGCCGCTCGTCCCCGGCTCGGACGGCGAGGTGCCGGATGTCGAGGCGGCGAAGCGCGTCGCCGCGGAAATCGGCTGCCCGGTGCTGATCAAGGCCGCGGCCGGCGGCGGCGGGCGCGGCATGAAGGTCGCCCGCTCGCTCGACGAGGTCGAGGAAGCCTTCCGCACCGCCCGCGCCGAGGCCGGCGCCGCCTTCGGCAACAACGCCGTCTATATCGAGAAATATCTCGACCGCCCGCGCCATATCGAGCTTCAGGTGATGGGCGACAATCACGGCAACGTGGTCCATTTCGGCGAGCGCGACTGCTCGCTGCAGCGCCGCCACCAGAAGCTGCTCGAAGAAGCCGGCTCGCCCGGCATCACCCGCGAGGAGCGCGACCGCCTGGGCGAGATCGCCACCGCGGCGCTGGCGAAATTCGGCTACCGCAACGCCGGCACGCTCGAGTTTCTGTATCAGGACGGCCAGTTCGCCTTCATCGAGATGAACACGCGCCTGCAGGTCGAGCATCCGGTCACCGAAATGGTCACCGGGGTCGATCTCGTGCGCGAGCAGATCCGCATCGCCGCCGGCGAGACGCTGGGCTACGGCCAGTCCGACATCCGCTTCAACGGCCACGCCATCGAATGCCGCATCACCGCCGAAGACCCCGAGACCTTCACCCCCTCGCCGGGCAAGGTCGAGGTGTTCCACGCCCCCGGCGGGCTCGGCGTGCGGCTCGATTCCGCCCTCTATGCCGGCTATCGCATCCCCCCGCATTATGACAGCCTGGTCGCCAAGCTGATCGTCCATGGCCGCGACCGCGCCGAGGCGATCGCCCGGATGCGCCGCGCGCTGGGCGAATTCGCCCTCTCGGGCATCCGCACCACGATCCCGCTGCACCTGCGCATTCTCGACGATCCCGGCTTCCGCGCCGGCGACTATACGATCCACTGGCTGGAACAGTTCGTCGCCCGCACCTGACTTTTGCCCCGGGACTTCATCGTGACTTTCCGGGGCAGAGCCCCAGGCCACGCGGTTTCCCGGCATCCCCGTCGGATCGGCGCAAACGCCAGCGCGAGGCCGTCCGGCCGTTGCGCCGCCGGCCCGGCAAGGCTGCACCATTACGTTACAAAGCTGGCCTTCCGCGCGCGAACCGTGCACATAATGCAATATCGTAATTTGCATTCGCCGCGACGTGCTTTAATCTATATTTTAAATTTTTGATCCATAATCGTTATGAACGTCGGGAAAATGGAACTTGAATTTGATGTTTCCGCATTTCAGCTAGACCTGCCGGAACCGTGAAAGCCTTGGGTCACAGCCTGAGCGATCTCCCGGCCCAGACCAGGCGCCAGATCGAAATCTCCCTGCTCGACATGAGGGCGGCGCTGGTGCCTCGCATGGTCGTCACCGGCGGCACCGTGGCCGGCATCCTGGCCTGGGAATTCCACGACCTGCTGCACAGCGCCCCGCTCATCGCCACCGGCCTCGCCGGCCTCGCCACCTGCTACGTCCTGCTCATGATCGTCGCCACCCTCTGGTCTCGGCGCGCGGCCGAGGCGCAGCCCGCCCTGTTCAAGGCGCTGTTCTGCGGCCTCGCACTGCTGATCGGCGTGTTCTGGGCCTGTATCGAGATCGGCGGGCTGCGCCATGCCACCGGGCAACAGGCCAGCCTCGTCTATGCCGTCATCGTCGGCCTGATCTCCACCGCCGCCTTCTCCGGCCCGGCGCTCTACGCCCTGGTCTACTGGGCGCCGGTCACCGCCGGCGCCGCCATCGCGCTGGTGACGAACACGGCGCATCCCCCGGTGACATCCCTGATCGGCCTCGGCAGCTACGCCCTGCTGACCTTCACCACCATCCTCTACGTCAACGCCAACACGATGGAGCGCGAATTCCGCCGGCTGGAGGCGGAACGCCAGAGCGAGGTGATCAATCTCCTGCTGCGCGATTTCGAGGAAGGGGCGAGCGATTTCCTCTGGGAAACCGATGCGTCGCTCACCCTGCTCCGCCCCTCCCCGCGCTTCGCCGAGGCGGCGCGCACCACGCAGGAGGCGCTCGCCGGCCAGTCGCTGGTGCGCTTCCTGGTCGAGCATGGCCAGCCCAGCCCCGAGCAATCCTGCGCCCCTTCCATCGGCAACCTGCTCTACCACATCGGCCGGCGGGAAACCTTCAACGAGAAGAGCGCGCCGCTCTTCTTCGCCGGCGAGGAACGCTGCTGGTCCTTCGCCGGCAAGCCGGTCTTCGACCGCGATGGCCAGTTCGTCGGCTATCGCGGCGTCGGCTCCGACGTCACCGCCCACCGCCACGCCGAGCGGCGCATCGCCCATATCGCCCGGCATGACAGCCTGACCGGCCTCGGCAACCGGATGGGCTTCGACGAGGTGCTGCATGGCGCCTGCGCCAGCCCGGTGGGTGCCGGCACCGGGCTGATCTGCCTCGATCTCGACCATTTCAAATCGGTGAACGACCGCTTCGGCCACAAGGCGGGCGACGAGCTGCTCCAGGCCGCCGCCGGCCGGCTGCTCGCCTGCGTGCGCAGCCACGACCGCTGCTTCCGCCTCGGCGGCGACGAATTCGCGATCCTGCTGCCCGACGCCACCATCGCCGATGTCGAGAGGCGGTGACCCGCCGCATCATCGACCGCCTGGCCGATCCGTTCCGCCTCGCCGACATCACCGTGGCGATCGGCTGTTGCGCCGGCATCGCGATGATCGCCCGCGCCGGCATCCAGCCCGAGGATGTCCTGCACGCGGCAGATCTGGCACTCTACCGCGCCAAGGAAAGCGGACGCGGCGCCGTGCGGATGTTCGATCCCGAAAACGACCGCCAGACCACCCGCCTGCGCCAGCTCGACGCCTCGCTGGTCAACGAGTTCGAGCGTCAGAGCTTCTTCCTTCAGTTCCAGCCGATCGTCCGGCTCGAAAGCGGCGCGGTCACCACGATCGAGGCGCTGGTCCGCTGGCAGCATCCGCAATACGGCATCCTGCCGCCGGACCAGTTCATCCCCGCCTCCGAACATAACGGCACCATCATCCGCATCGGCGCCTACGTGATCGATGCCGCCTGCGCCTTCGCCGCCACCCTGCCCGAGCAGATCGCGGTGGCGATCAACCTCTCCCCGGTCCAGCTCTACGACCCGCTGCTGCTGGAGCGGATCGGCAATGCCCTGGCCCGCCACAAGCTCGGCCGCGGGCGCATCGAGTTCGAGCTGACCGAAACCGCGATCCTCGACGTCTCGCCCACAACCCGCGACATTCTGGACGCCATCAGGGCGCTGGGCTGCCGCCTCGCGCTCGACGATTTCGGCGCCGGCTATTCCTCGATCTCGACGCTCTACTACTTCCCGTTCGACCGCCTGAAGATCGACCGCGCGCTGATCCGCGACTCGCTCGACGACGCCCGCCGCCGCAGCATCCTGCTGCATGTCGGGCGCATGGCGCATGATATCGATCTCACCCTCACCGCCGAGGGGCTGGAGACCGAGGCCCACCGCACCCGCCTCATCGAACTCGGGTTCGACGAAGGACAGGGCGCGCTGTTCTCGATGCCGATGGATGGCGAGGCGCTGCACGCCTGGCTGCGCCCGCACATCGTCCGCACCGCCTCCGGCGCCGCCTGAGCGCCATCCGATCTTTTCGAACCGGATGGCGCTCCATCATATTGCTAACCAGAGCATCTTTATCTGATCGGATGATGCTCTAGCCCTGCGGCGCCAGCTTGTCCTGCGTCTTGGTGTCGAAATCGCTGGCGTCGTGGCGCTCGTGCAGCTGCTCGCTCGGCTCGCCGAACACGCGGTTGACCATGCGCCCGCGGCGCACGGCCGGGCGCGCGTAGATCTGGTCGGCCCAGCGCAGCACGTTGCGGTATTCCTGCACCTGGAGGAACTCGGCGGCGTTGTAGAGCCAGCCCTTCACCAACCCGCCATACCACGGAAACACGGCGATATCCGCGATCGTGTAGTCCTTGCCGCCGAGATACTCGGTCTCGGCCAGCCGGCGGTCGAGCACGTCGAGCTGCCGCTTGGTTTCCATTGCGAAACGGTTGATCGGATATTCGAACTTCTCCGGCGCATAGGCGTAGAAATGACCGAACCCGCCGCCGAGATAGGGCGCGCTGCCCATCTGCCAGAACAGCCAGGAAAAGCACTCCGCCCGCGCATCGGCGTCGAGCGGCAGGAACTCGCCGAACTTCTCCGCGAGATAGACGAGGATGGAGCCGGATTCGAACACCCGGCGCGGCTGCGGTCCGCTGTGATCGACCAGGGCGGGGATCTTCGAATTCGGGTTGGCGGCGACGAAGCCGCTGCTGAACTGGTTGCCCTCGTTGATGCGAATCAGCCAGGCGTCATATTCCGCGCCGGCATGGCCGCGCGCCAGCAGCTCTTCCAGCATCACGGTGACCTTCACCCCGTTGGGCGTCGCCAGCGAATAGAGCTGGAGCGGATGACGGCCGACCGGCAGCTCCTTCTCATGGGTGGGTCCGGCGATCGGGCGGTTGATGCTGGCGAAGTGGCCGCCGCTGGGCTGCTCCCACGTCCAGATTTTCGGGGGCGTATAGCCGGAGTCACTCGTCATCGCGTTCATCTCTCCACTGTTTCAGCATCTGGCACCGGGGCGAAGCCGAAGCCCCGCATCGATGGCGCACCAGCGCAAGATAGGGTGCGGGACAGGGTTTTTCAGGCCCTTGTCTTTCCGGCACCGCAATTATCGATCGATTGTTATATATAGAACGTTCCGATCCTGCGAGATCAGATGCAGCGATCTATCATATTGATACTTCATGCATTTTCTCCGATCAGATGACCCAATCTGACCGAATGATGCTCAAGCGCACGTCCCGATCCATCCGGATCGGACACCGTGCTCTTTCTTGTTGATTGTCAAAGCATCTTTATCCGATCAGATGTTTCCATCTGACCGGATGATGCTCAAGCGCACGTCCCGATCCATCCGGATCGGACACCGTGCTCTTTCTTGGCGATTGTCAGAGCATCTTTATCCGATCAGATGTTTCCATCTGACCGGATGATGCTCAAGAGCACGCTCCGATCCATCCGGATCGGACACCGTGCTCTTTCTTGTTGATTGTCAGAGCATCTTTATCCGATCAGATGTTTCCATCTGACCGGATGATGCTCAAGAGCACGTTCCGATCCATCCGGATCGGACACCGTGCTCTTTCTTGTTGATTGTCAGAGCATCTTTATCCGATCAGATGTTTCCATCTGACCGGATGATGCTCAAGCGCGCGTTCCGATCCATCCGGATCGGACACCGTGCTCTTTCTTGTTGATTGTCAGAGCATCTTTATCCGATCAGATGTTTCCATCTGATCGGATGATGCTCTGGCATTCAGGCGGGGATGGGAACGCGCCGCGCACCGCGCTTGCCGGCGAGGGCCGCCGGCGCCGCCGAGCCCGGCATCGCCATGCCGTCCTCCCGCGTGTGGAAACCCGCCGCGCGGTCGGCGAGCCGGGCGGTTTCATCCTTGAGCGACACGGTGGCCGCCGCCGTCTGTTCGACCATGGCGGCATTCTGCTGCACCGCCTGGTTCATCTGCCCGGCAGCGGCATTCACCTCAGAAAGGCTGCTGGCCTGCCGCGCCGCGGAATCGGAGATCTCGGTGATGAGACGATCGAGCGCGATCACGTTTTCGCTGATCATGTCCAGCGCCGTGCCTGTCTCGCCGACAAGGCGCACCCCCTCGCCCACCTGTTTCGACGAGCGCGCGAGGAGCGTCTTGATCGATTTCGCGGCATCGGCTGAGCGATGCGCCAGCGCCCGCACCTCGGATGCGACGACGGCGAAGCCGCGCCCGGCATCGCCGGCGCGCGCGGCCTCGACCCCCGCATTCAGCGCGAGCAGGTTGGTCTGGAACGCCACCTCGTCGATCATGCCGATGATCTGGTCGATCTCGCGCGAGGAGGCCTCGATCTGCCGCATCGCCGCCACCGCCTCGCCGACGATGACGCGGGACTTGTCGGCCGCGCCATTGGCCGATTGCGCGGCCTCGTTGGCGCGGGCGGCATTTTCCGCGGTCTGCTGCACCCCGCTGGTGATCTCGTTGAGTGCGGCGGTGGTCTGCTCAAGAGTCGCGGCCTGCTGCTCGGTGCGCCGCGCAAGGTCCTCGGCGGCGCGGGCAATCTCGTCCACCCCGCCATTGATCTCGCCGGTGCTGCGCTTCACCCCGCCGAAACTCTCGTCGAGCTTGCCCACCGCATCGTTGAAATCGTCGGCGAGGCGCGCGTATTCCTCGGGCAGCTCCTCGATCATCCGATACGAGAGATCGCCTGCCGCCAGCGCGGCCAGCGCCCGGCCGAGCGCCGCGGTCACCGCCGCATTGGTCGCCGCCGCCCTGTCCTCGACCGCCTGGCGCTTCGTGTCGAGCTCGTCGAGATAGACCGCGATGGCGAGGTCCATGTCGAGGAAGGTGGCCTTGATCAGCGCGCCGAGATCGGTCGCCGCGTCGCCCCCCTGCCCGCTGCGGCGGCGGAACAGCCCCGCCGGCTTCGCCTTCCGCGCCTCCAGCACGCCGGCGGCGATGCGTTCGAGGATCAGCGCATAGCCCGCGATATACCAGCGCGGCTCCAGGCCGATGCGCGCATGAACCTCGCCCACCCGCGTCACCGCGGCGACATAATCGTCATCGAACAGCGCGTCTGCAATGCGCGTCCAGTGGCCGTTCTGCCGGGTCTGCGCGGTATCGATCGAGGCTCTGCTGGAAAAGAACGCGCTCGCCTCCGGATTCCGCGCCAGCCGGTCGTAGAATTCCGCAAGCGCGCTGGACACGGCGCCGGCCAGAACCGGCTTCAGCGTCCGCAGCCGGTCCCGCACCCGTTCGTCGAGCCCGATGAATTCAAGTCTCTGCGCGATGGTCCGGCGGCTATGGCTGGTCATGAACGGCGCGTCCTCAAATTTATTTCACAAATTCAAGAATTATCATGTAACCCTTAAATTCCCGCTAATCCGGTATTGAAATTATCATAAACACGCTATGCGCAGGTCCCATGCGGTGGCATGGCGCAGACGCAGCGCGGCGAACTTGCTATCCAGTGGGCGCGATACGGAGCGACGAGGGAACTGGGCATGGCACGACCGATGGAACCGATGGCAGGGCAGGCGCGCGGAGGACAGGGCTGATGATGGACGGCTCGTCCCACCCCCGCACGGCCAATCGCCGGCAGGCCGAGATCATGAACCTGCTGCAGGATGCCGGGCGCGTCTCGGTCGAGGATCTCGCCGCCCGCTTCGGCGTCACCCCGCAGACGATCCGGCGCGATCTGAACGAATTGTGCGAGGTCCACCGCCTCACCCGCGTGCATGGCGGCGCGATGATCGCCTCCAGCGTCGCCAACCTCGCCTATGACGCGCGCAAGCTCGTCGCCCAGCCGGTCAAGCAGCTGATCGGCGAGGCGGCGGCGCGCCTGATCCCCGACAATTCCTCCCTGCTCATCAATATCGGCACCACCACCGAAGAGGTCGCCCGCGCCCTCGCCCAGCACAGCGGCCTGCTGGTGATCACCAACAACCTGCACGTCGCCGCCGAGCTTCACCGCTCGCCCGGCGTCGAGCTGATCATGGCCGGCGGCACCATGCGCCGCGCCGATGGCGGCATCGTCGGCGCCACCACGGTCGAGCAGATCCGCCAGTTCCGCGCCGATTTCGCGGTGATCGGCACCTCCGCGATCGACCGCGACGGCACCCTGCTGGATTTCGACAGCCGCGAGGTGCAGGTCTCGCGCGCGATCATCGAATGCGCCCGGCGGGTGATGCTGGTGGCCGACAGCAGCAAGTTCAACCGCTCCGCCCCGGTCCGCATCGCCCATCTGAAGGATGTCGACGTTCTCGTCACCGACCGGCTGCGCACGCCCGAAAGCCGCGAGCTTTGCGAACGGCTCGGCACCGAGGTGGTGGAAACCGCCGGCGAGGAGGAGGGCGACATCGCCGACTGACCGGAGCCGCAACGCCGCACCCGCGCGGGTTCGCATTCGCGCACGCACAGTTTTCGTTTTCTCATTCGTTTTGAGTATTGACCCCCGGTTTTTGTTCGTATTAATGTTCGCTTCAACAAGCGAACAGCGACGAAACGCAAACGCGGGAGGTTTGGCTGATGGCGTCCGCACCGGACAGTTCGGGGATCCATGACATTGCGATCATCGGCGGCGGCATCAACGGATGCGGCATCGCCCGTGACGCGGCGGGGCGGGGCTGGTCGGTCTTTCTCTGCGAGGCGGGCGATCTCGGCGGCGCCACCTCGGCGGCTTCCACCAAGCTGATCCACGGCGGCCTGCGCTATCTCGAATATTACGAATTTCGCCTGGTGCGCGAGGCGCTGATGGAGCGCGAGGTGCTGTGGAGCATCGCGCCGCACATCATCTGGCCGCTGCGCTTCGTGCTGCCGCACCACAAGGGGCTGCGCCCGGCCTGGATGCTGCGCCTCGGCCTGTTCATCTACGATCATCTCGGCGGCCGGAAAAAACTGCCGCCCACCCGCACCCTGCGGCTCCGGCGCGATCCGGCGGGCCAGCCGCTCGATGTTCGTTTTGTGCGCGGATACGAATATTCCGATTGCTGGGTCGAAGATTCGCGCCTCGTCGTGCTCAACGCCCGCGATGCGGCGGATCGCGGCGCCGAGATCGCCCCGCGCACCCGCTGCGTTAGCGGCGCGCGCGAGGACGGGCTCTGGACGCTGACCGTCCGCGACGAGCAGAGCGGCGAAACCCGCATCGTCCGCGCCCGCACCCTGGTCAACGCCGCCGGCCCCTGGGTGGCCGAGGTGCTGCAACAGGTGCTGCGCGCCAACAGCCCCGCCTCGGTCCGCGCCGTGCAGGGCAGCCACATCGTCGTGCGGCGGCTCTACGAGGGCGAGCATTGCTACATCTTCCAGAACGAGGACGGGCGGATCTTCTTCGTCATCCCCTATGAGCGCGACTTCACCCTGATCGGCACCACCGACCGCGACTATCACGGCGACCCCGCCGCGGTGCGCGCCTCGGAGGAGGAAATCGCCTATCTCTGCCAGTCCGCCAGCGCCTATTTCACCCGGCCGATCGCGCCGTCCGATGTCGTCTGGGCCTATTCCGGCGTCCGCCCGCTCTATGACGACGGCGCCTCGAAGGCCCAGGCCGCGACGCGCGACTACGTGCTGGAAATGGACGCCCCGGCCGACGGCCCCGCCTTGCTCTCGGTCTTCGGCGGCAAGATCACCACCTATCGCCGCCTCGCCGAATCGGTGCTCGACCGTCTCGCCCCGCATCTGCCCGCCGCCGCCGGCAAGGCGAAGGGCTGGACCGGCCACGCCGCGCTGCCCGGCGGCGATTTCCCGCCCGAGGGCTATGCCGCCGAGGTCGCATCGCTCCGGCGCGACTATCCCTTCCTCGCCGTGCGCCTTGCCGAGCGGCTGATCCGCGCCTATGGCACCCGCGCCCGCGCCCTGCTCGGCGCCGCCGCACGGATGGAAGATCTCGGCCGCAGCTTCGGCGCCGACCTCACCGAGGCCGAGCTGCGCTACCTGCACGACCACGAATTCGCCCGCACCGCGGACGACGTCGTCTGGCACCGCAGCAAGCTCGGCCTGCATCTCACCCGCGAGGAGATCGCGGCGATCGATAGCTTCATGCCGACACTCGCCACGGCGGACGCGCGGGGATGAGGCGCGCCGCACCCCACGATTGCCGGAGACGGGGCCGCCCGGCCCACCGCCCGCACCGCGCGGGCCGGGCCAGCTTCCCCCCCGATCCGGGCGTTAGAGCATCATCCGATCAGATGAACTCATCTGATCGGGTAAAGATGCTCTGGTGATCAACAAGATAGAGCACGGCATCCGATCCTGATGGATCGTAACGCGCTCTAGCCCGGACCATCAACAGCCACAGGGAGGAACAACAATGTCACGTTACGTAGGAGCCATAGACCAGGGCACGACAAGCTCGCGCTTCATCGTGTTCGACAAGGGCGGAAACATCGTCTCCGTCGCCCAGAAGGAGCACCGGCAGATCTATCCGAAGCCGGGCTGGGTCGAGCACGACCCGATGGAGATCCTCTCCAACACTAACGAGGTCGTCGGCGCCGCCCTCGCCCGCGCCAACCTCACCGCCTCCGACCTCGCCGCCGTCGGCATCACCAACCAGCGCGAGACCACCCTGCTGTGGGACCGCAAGACCGGCCAGCCGCTCTGCAACGCGCTGGTCTGGATGGACACCCGCACCGACCAGCTGGTCCAGCAATTCACCCGCGATGGCGGGCAGGACCGCTTCCGCGCGAAAACCGGCCTGCCGCTCGCGACCTATTTCGCCGGGCTCAAGCTGCGCTGGATTCTCGACAATGTCGAAGGTGCGCGGGCCAAGGCCGAAGCCGGCGACGCGCTGTTCGGCACCGTCGATTCCTGGCTCACCTGGAATCTCACCGGCGGGGCGAATGGCGGCCATCACGTCACCGACGTCACCAATGCCAGCCGCACCATGCTGATCGACCTCGCGACCTGCGCCTGGGACGATGACATGCTGAACGCCTTCGGCATCCCCCGCGCCTGCCTGCCGCGGATCGTCCCCTCTTCCGCGGTCTATGGCGAAATCCGCACCGCCCCGCTGCAAGGCACCAAACTCGCCGGCATGCTGGGCGACCAGCAGGCCGCCCTGGTCGGGCAGACCTGCTTCGCCCCCGGCGAGGCCAAGAACACCTACGGCACCGGCTCGTTCCTGCTGATGAACACCGGCACCGAGCCGGTGCAGTCAAAGGCCGGGCTGCTCACCACCCTCGCCTACCAGTTCGGCACCGAAAAGCCGCGCTACGCGCTGGAAGGGGCGATCGCCATCACCGGCGCGCTGGTGCAATGGCTGCGCGACAATCTCAAGCTGTTCGACGTCGCCCCCCAGATCGAGCCGCTCGCCCGCAGCGTCGAGGATAATGGCGATGTCTACATCGTCCCCGCCTTCTCCGGGCTCTACGCGCCCTATTGGAAGGACGACGCCCGCGGCGTCATCGCCGGGCTGACCCGCTACGCGACCCGCGCCCATCTCGCCCGCGCCGCCCTCGAATCCACCGCCTACCAGGTGCGCGACGTGGTCGAGGCGATGCAGGAGGATTCCGGGATCCGCCTCGCCACATTGAAGACCGATGGCGGCATGGTCGCCAACGAATTGCTGATGCAGTTCCAGGCCGACATCCTGAACGCCCCTGTCGTCCGCCCGAAAATGACCGAAACCACCGCCCTCGGCGCCGCCTACGCCGCGGGTCTTGCCGTCGGCTACTGGGCCAATCTCGAGGATCTGCGCGCCAACTGGGGTGTGGACAAGACATGGGAGCCGGCAATGGCCGCCGAAACCCGCGACAAATACTACCGTTCCTGGAAGAAGGCGGTCCAGCGCTCCTTCGCCTGGGTTGACTGATCAAACAGCCAATCAAACGACAAGAGAAACAGAAATGTCCATTTTCACGGGTGAATTCCTTGGCACCGCGACCCTGATCCTGTTCGGTGACGGCGTTGTGGCAGGTGTCCTGCTCAACCACTCGAAGGCCCAGAATTCGGGCTGGATGGTGATCACGACGGGGTGGGCCTTCGCGGTGCTCGCCGGCGTGTTCGTCGCCAAGGCCTGCGGCAGTCCGGCGGCCTATATCAACCCCGCCTTCGCGATCGGCATCGCCGTCGACCACGGCAACTGGACCGGCATCCCCCAGGCCATCGCCGGCGATTTCCTCGGCGCCTTCGCGGGCGGCGTGCTGGTCTTCCTGCAATACCTGCCGCACTGGAAGGAAACGCCGGACCAGGGGCTGAAACTCGCGGTGTTCTGCACCGCACCGGCGATCCGCAACGTCATGACCAACATGATCAGCGAAATCATCGGCACCTTCGCGCTCACCTTCATCATCGGCGCGATCTTCTCCAAGGCCGCTTCGCCGCACGGCATTTCCGACGGCATGGGCCCCTATCTGGTGGCGGCGCTGGTCTGGGGCATCGGCCTGTCGCTGGGCGGGACCACCGGCTATGCGATCAACCCGGCGCGCGATCTCGGGCCGCGCATCGCCCACGCGCTGCTGCCCATCCCGGGCAAGGGCGGGTCTGACTGGGGCTATGCCGCCATCCCGGTGGTCGGCCCGGTGATCGGTGCCTCCCTCGCCGGTCTCGCGATGGCCGCCTTCCACATGTGACACCCCGCCGCCGGGGTGCGCGGGCGCAGCCGACGGCGCCCGCGCCGCACCAGCGAAAGCCCCTGTTCGCCGCACCGGCGGCGGCACCTCCCGCCCGGACCATTCGTCCGGGCGTTTTTTTGCGACCGGGCAAGGATTGCCGGCCGAAGGGCGGCTCCCTTGGCCAGCATGCCACACCTATTCGCTGAACCTGATATGATAATAAAAAAAGCGAACGTTGTTTTCATATCGTCAACGAAATTTACTTTTAATTTACGCGCATGAGCTATGGTGGCGGTCATGCAGCAAGCGGCGACCCCATCGGCTTACCAGGGCAATCCCCGGGATGAGGAGGAGGACGACACCGAGGTCCTCATCGCCCTCGCACAGGACGTCTGGGCGGATATGGCAAGGCGCCACATCGTGCCGACGCCGCGCGCCTACGAAATCTGCTTCGCCTATCGCCGGGGCAGCAATCTCGAACTCAACGCCTTTCTCGACCGTCACCACCCCGATCTCGACAATCTGACGCCCGCCGCCGCCGACGCCATCCACGCGCGCTTCCTCGCGGACGAAGCGGCGCGGGACGCCGTCTCCGAAGGGGCGAAAGGCATCCAGGAAGCGGCGGAGGCGCTGGTCAACCACGTCTCCGGCAACCAGAAGGCACTGAAGGAATACGGCGACGTGCTGGAAGGCTGGGCCAGCCGGCTCGATCACGAGCCGACCATCGCCAGCCTCGTCGCCGCCGTCGCCGCCCTCACCGCCGAAACCACCCGCGCCGCCGCCCGCAACCGCGCGCTCGAGGAAAAACTCGCGGCCTCCGTCCAGCGCATCGCCCGGCTCCGCCAGTCCCTCACCGCCGCCCGCGCCGAAGCGACGACCGATGCGCTGACCGCCATCACCAACCGCCGCGCCTTCGATGCCAAGGCGAAGCGCTTCATCGCCCAGCGCCGGTCGGACGAGCCGCTGGTCGCCTCCGTCGTCCTGTTCGACATCGACAATTTCAAATGGTTCAACGACGTCCACGGCCACCAGACCGGCGACCTGATCCTCCGCCTCGTCGCCCGCCTGCTGTCGGACAGCGTCAAGGGCCGCGACACCGTGGCCCGCTATGGCGGCGAGGAATTCATCGTCCTGCTCGCCGGCGCCGACCTGCCCTCCGCCCTCTCGGTGGCGCGGCAGATCTGCCAGTCGATGGCCGATCGCAAGCTGGTCAAGCGCTCCTCGCGGCAGGAACTGACCCAGGTCACCCTCTCCGCCGGCGTCGCGGAATACATCCCCGGCGAAACCCTCGCCGCCTGGACCAGCCGGGCCGACGCGGCGCTCTACCGCGCCAAGGAACTCGGCCGCAACCGCGTCTGCAGCGAGCGCGACCTGCCCGGCTGACCCACCCCGCCCGGCCGTGCTACAGTTCGGCCATGCCACACGCCGATTTCGTCCATCTCCGCGTCCACTCCGCCTATTCGCTCTCCGAAGGCGCGATCAAGCCGGACAAGATCGCGACCCTCGCGCGCGACAACGCGATGCCCGCCGTCGCCATCACCGACACCTCGAACCTGTTCGGCTCGATCGAGTTCTCCCAGGCCTGCATGGGCAAGGGCGTGCAGCCCATCGTCGGCTGCCAGATCGGCCTTGCCCGCGCCGAGCAGAAACTCCTCCCGCCCGACCCGCTGGTGCTGCTCGCGAAGGACGCCACGGGCTTCGCCAATCTCTCGAAACTCTCCTCCCGCAGCTTTCTCGACACCGAACCCGGCCTCCGCCCGCAAATCAGCCTCGACACGCTGCGCGACCATCACGAAGGCCTGTTCCTCCTCACCGGCGGCCGCTTCGGCCCGATCGGCCGCCTGCTCGGCGATGGCCAGCGCCCCGAGGCCGCGCGCCTGCTCGCCGCCCTCGCCGAAACCTTCCCCGACCGTCTCGCCGTCGAGCTGGAGCGCCACGAACTGCCGGCCGAGCGCGCGGTCGAGCCCGGTCTGATCGCCCTGGCCGATGAAGCCGGCCTGCCGCTCGTCGCCACCAATGAATGCTTCTTCGCCACCGAGACGATGCATGAGGCGCATGACGCGCTGCTCTGCATCGCCGAGGGCCGCCTGCTGTCCGAGGCCGAGCGCCGCCGCGTCACGCCGCATCACTGGTTCAAGCCGGCGGCGAGGATGCGCGCCCTCTTCGCCGACCTGCCCGATGCCTGCGACAACACGCTGGCCATCGCCCGGCGCTGCGCCATCGCCGCCCCCACCCGCAAGCCGCTGCTGCCGATCTGCCCCAAGGTGCGCGAAGGCGCGACCGAGGCGGAAACCCTCCGCGCCATGGCCGAGGAGGGCCTGGCACTCCGCCTCGCCGCGATGGGCGCCGACGCGGCGACGGCGGCGACATACCGCGAGCGCCTCGCCCTCGAACTTGGCATCATCGAGCAGATGGGCTTCCCCGGCTACTTCCTGATCGTGGCCGACTTCATTCAGTGGGCGAAATCCCAGGGCATCCCGGTCGGCCCCGGCCGCGGCTCCGGCGCCGGCTCGCTCGCCGCCTGGGCGCTGCTGATCACCGATATCGACCCGATCCCCTTCAACCTGCTGTTCGAGCGCTTCCTCAACCCCGAGCGCGTCTCGATGCCGGATTTCGACATCGATTTCTGCCAGGAGCGGCGCGACGAGGTGATCGCCTATGTCCGCCGCGAATACGGCGCCGACCGCGTCGCCCAGATCATCACCTTCGGCAAGCTCCAGGCCCGTGCCGCGGTGCGCGACGTCGGCCGCGTGCTCGGCCTGCCCTATGGCCAGGTCAACAAGGTCGCCGAAATCGTGCCCAACAACCCGGCCAAGCCGATCCCGCTGGCCGAGGCGGTCGAAACCGAACCCCGCCTGCGCGAGATGCGCGAAACCGACGAGGCGGTGAACCGCCTGATCGAGATCGCCACCCAGGTCGAGGGCCTCTACCGCCACGCCTCCACCCATGCCGCCGGCGTCGTCATCGGCGACCGCCCGCTCGCCGAGCTGGTCCCGCTGTACAAGGACCCCCGCGCCGACATGCTCATCACCCAGTATTCGATGAAGCATGTCGAACAGGCCGGCCTCGTGAAGTTCGACTTCCTCGGCCTGACCACGCTGACCATCATCAGCCGGGCGCTGAACTTCCTCGACGGCCTCGGCACCCCGGTCGACATCGCGAAAATCCCGCTCGACGATACGAAAACCTACGAAATGCTCTCCCGCGCCGAAGCCGGCGGCGTGTTCCAGCTCGAAACCCAGGGCTTCCGCGACGTGCTGCGCCAGATGCGCCCCGATCGCTTCGAGGACCTGATCGCCGCCGTCGCCCTCAACCGCCCGGGCCCGATGGCCAACATCCCCGCCTATTGCGCCCGCAAGCACGGCGAATCCTGGGAAAGCCCCGACCCGTCGATCCACGAGATCCTCTCCGAGACCTACGGCATCATGGTCTACCAGGAGCAGGTCATGCAGATCGCCCAGAAAATGGCCGGCTACAGCCTCGGCGCCGCCGACCTGCTGCGCCGCGCGATGGGCAAGAAGATCCGCGCCGAGATGGAGGCGCAGCGGAAAATCTTTGTCGAGGGCGCGGTCGCGCGCGGCACCGCCGAGGCCAAGGCCATCGAGGTGTTCGAGCTGATGGCGAAATTCGCCGATTACGGCTTCAACAAATCCCACGCCGCCGCCTACGCGCTGGTCTCCTACCAGACCGCCTGGCTGCGCGCGAACCACCCCGCCGCCTTCATCGCCGCCTCGATGAGCCTGTCCCAGGCCAACCACGAGAAGCTCGCCGCCCTCAAGCAGGACGCGGTGCGGATCGGCATTCCGGTCCTGCCGCCGGACATCAACGCCTCGGCGGCCGATTTCACCGTCGAACGCCAGGCGGACGGCACGCTCGCCATCCGCTACGCCCTCGCCGCGATCAAGCGCGTCGGCGCCGGCGCGATGCAGGACGTGGTCCGCGCCCGCGACGGCCGCCCCTTCGCCGACCTCGCCGATTTCGCCACCCGCGTCGATCCCCGCGCGCTGAACAAGGCGCAGATCGAACAGCTCGCCCGCGCCGGCGCCTTCGACCGGATCGACCCCAACCGCGCCCGCGTCGCCGCCGGCGCCGAGCTGCTGGTCCGCCGCGCCCAGGCCGAGGCCGAATCCCGCGTCTCCGGCCAGATCAACCTGTTCGGCGACGCCGCCGCCCCCGAACCCCTGCCCTTGCCGGACGTGCCGGACTGGCCGGCCTTCGAGCGGCTCAGCTTCGAGGCCGAGGCGGTGGGCTATCACCTCACCGCCCACCCGCTCGATGCATATGATACCGTGCTGCGCCGCCTCGGCGCGACGCCCTCGAACCTGATCGAGGCGCGGGCGCGCGCCGGCATCGGCCGGGTCAAGCTCGCCGGCGCCGTGGTCGGCCGCAAGGAGCGCACCACCCGCACCGGCAGCCGCATGGCCTGGGTCATGCTGTCCGACCAGGCCGGCGGCTTCGAGGTCACGCTGTTCTCCGAACTCCTCGCCACCGCGCGCGAGCAGCTTGTCGAGGGCGCGATGCTGCTCGTCACCGCCGATCTGCGGCTCGATGGCGAAAGCCTGCGCGTCACCGCGGTCGATGTCGAACCGCTCGACAAGGCGGCGGCGAATGCCGGGGCGGGGTTGCGCATCATCGTCGAGGGGCGCGAGGCGCTCGGCTCGATCCGCGCGCTGCTGGAGCGCGAGGGCCGCGGCAAGGGCCGCGTGCTGCTCGCCCCGCGGATAGAGACCGGCGCCCGGCTCGACATCGCACTCCCCGGCGGCTTCAACGTCTCGCCCCGCCTCGCCCAGGCGATGAAAATGATCCGCGGCGTCGCCGAGGTGGCCGAGCTCTGATCCGCCATCTTGCCCTCGCCCGCCCGCGCGCCCCATAATCGGGAAACCGTCGCGCGCGGGCGCGGCCCATAATCGGAAACCTGCCGCGCGCGGGCGCGGCATGCGAGGAGACCACCATGACCAGCACCGCCATCGCCGGCTGGGCGCATACGCGTTTCGGCAAATCCGACAGCCCCGATCTCGAGGATCTCCTGGCCGAGGCCGCCACCGGCGCCATCGCCCATGCCGGGATCGACCCGAACGAGATCGACGCCGTGTTCGTCGGCAATTTCAACAATGGCTTCACGAAGCAGGATTTCCCCTCCTCGCTGCCGATGCAGGCGATCCCCGAACTCCGCTTCAAGCCGGCGACGCGCTATGAAAACGCCTGCGCCTCCGGCTCCGCCGCGATCCATGCGGCGCGCGATTTCATCGCCGCCGGCCGCGGCCGCATCGCGCTCGTTCTCGGCGGCGAGAAAATGACCGCCTGCCCCAAGGAACAGGTCGGCGAAAACCTGCTCGGCGCCTGCTACCGGCGCGAGGAAGGCGAGATCCAGGCCGGGTTCGCCGGCGTGTTCGGCCGCATCGCCGAGAGCTATTTCCAGCGTTTCGGCGACCAGTCCGACGCGCTCGCCGCCATCGCCGCCAAGAACCACCGCAACGGCGTCGACAATCCCTACGCGCAGATGCGCCGCGATCTCGGCTTCGAGTTCTGCCGCCGTGAATCGGAAAAAAATCCTATCGTCGCCGGCCCGCTCAAGCGCACCGACTGCTCGCTGGTCAGCGACGGCGCCGCCGCCCTCATCCTGACCGACGAGGACACGGCCCGCGCCTTGCCGCAGGCCGTGCGCTTCCGCGCCGCCGCCCATGTGAATGATTTCCTACCGCTCTCCCGTCGCGACCCGACAAGGTTCGAAGCCGGCGAGCGCGCCTGGGCGCAGGCGCTCGCCGCCGCCGGCCTCACGCTCGACGATCTGTCCTTCGTCGAGACGCATGACTGCTTCACCATCGCCGAGCTGATCGAATACGAGGCGATGGGCCTCGCCCCGCGCGGCCAGGGCGCGCGCGCCGTGCTGGAGGGCATCACTGCCCCTGATGGCCGCCTGCCGGTCAACCGCTCCGGCGGACTGAAATCCAAGGGCCACCCGGTCGGCGCCACCGGCGTCTCGATGCATGTGATGGCAGCGATGCAGCTCACGGGGACGGCGGGCGACATGCAGCTCCCCCGCGCCGACCTCGCCGGGATCTACAACATGGGCGGCGCCGGGGTCGCCAACTACGTCTCGATCCTCGACCGCCTGAACTGACGTCTTTCGCTCACAAGAGCATCATCCGATCAGACGGGATCATCTGATCGGATAAAGATGCTCTATTTATCAACAAGATAGAGCACTACATCCGATCCGGAAGGATCGGAAAGTGCTCTAGGCGCGGGGCACAACCGGCACGCCCTCGCCGCTTTCAGGGATGCCCGCCATGCTCCGCGTCAACGCCTTCGACCATGTCGTTCTCAACGTGCGGGATGTCGAGATCGCCGCGGACTGGTATTCCCGCGTCCTCGGCATGGAACGGCGCGACGCCCCGCCGGCCGAGGGCGGGGCGGCGCGGACGAGCATGATGTTCGGCCGCAACAAGATCAATCTCCGCCCGATCTCGGCCACGCAGGAGGAATGGTTCACCGGCCTCTCGCCGCAGGCGGGCAGCGACGATCTCTGCTTCCTGACCGACCTGCCGCCGGCCCAGGTTGCCGATCATTTCCGCGCAAACGGGATCGAGATCGCCCTCGGCCCGGTGATCAAGCAGGGGGCGCGCGGCGATATCGTCTCGGTTTATGTCCGCGACCCCGATGGCAACCTGATCGAGGTCGCCTCCTACCCCTAGAGCATGTTCCGGTCCTGATGGATCAGATGATGCTCTGACCCGCCCTGCGGGCGGCGCAGGGATCAGCCACGGCCGACAAAGGGCATGTTGGTCGCCATCACGGTGACGAACAGCGCGTTCGCATCCGCCGGCAGCCCGGCCATGTAGACCAGCGTCCGCCCGACCGACTCCACATCCATCGTCGGCTCGGCCTTCATCGAGCCGTCCGCCTGCGGCACGCCGGTGGTCATCCGCCGCGTCATCGGGGTTGCCGCATTGCCGATGTCGATCTGGCCACAGGCGATGTCATGCGCCCGCCCGTCCAGCGCGATGGTGCGCGTCAGCCCGGTGATCGCGTGCTTGCTCGCGGTATAGGCCGCCGAGCCCGGTCGTGGCACATGCGCCGAGATCGAGCCGTTGTTGATGATCCGCCCGCCGCGCGGCGACTGGTCGCGCATCATCCGGAAGGCGGCATTGGCGCAGAGAAACGCGCCGTCGAGATTGACCGCGATGACGTGCCGCCACTGCGCCCAGGTCATGTCGCCGAAATTGGTGGTGGGAACGTTGTTGCCGGCATTGTTGAAGAGCAGGTCGAGCCGCCCGAACCGCGCGCCCACCGCGGCGAACAGCGACTCCACCGCCGCGGGGTCGGTGATGTCGGCCGGAAACGCCTCGGCCCTCGCACCCGCACCCGTCCCGGCTTCGGCGCCCGCTTCAGCAATCGTCTCCTCCAGCGCCTCGCGCTGCCGCCCGACCAGCGCCACCGTCCAGCCATCGGCCAGCAGCGCGAGCGTCGCCGCCCGCCCCACGCCGCTGCCAGCCCCTGTCACCATCGCGATCCTGCTCATCATCCCGCTCCCGTCCCGTTGCGCCGTCAGAGCAGGACATCCGATCCTCGTGACCGGATGTCTCGCTCCATCTCGTTCATACCTGGAGCACGTTCCGATCCTCCTGATCGGATGTCGTGCTCTATCTTGTTCATACCTAGAGCACGTTCCGATCCTTTTGGATCGGATGACGCCCTAGCCCGGCAGAGTGCCGCCAAGCTCATCCTCGATATGCACGCGGATGATCTCGTCGAATGTCGTCTCCGCCGCGAAGCCGAGCGTCTTTGCCCGTGTCGCGGTGAAATTCTCCGGCCAGCCGGCGACGATCCGCGCGATGGTCGGATCAGGCTCGCGGCGGATCAGCTTCACCGCCCGCTCGCCCGCCACCCGCCGCAGCGCCTCGATCTGCTCGCCCACCGTGGCCGACAGACCGGGCAGGTTCAGCGTTCGCCGGTTGCCGAGCGGGGCGAGGTCCATCGACGCCGCGCGGACCAGGAAGCCCACCGCCGCGCGCGGGCTCGCATGCCAGTGCCGCACGCTCTCCTCCACCGGCAGCACCGCCTCCTGCCCCACCAGCGGCTCGCGCAGGATGTTGGAGAAGAAGCCCGAGGCCGCCGCATTCGGCTTGCCGGGCCGGATGCAGATCGTCGGCAGCCGGATCGCGATGCCATCCATGAAGCCGCGTCGCGTATAATCGTTGAGCAGCAGCTCGCCCATCGCCTTCTGCGCGCCATAGCTGGTCAGCGGCGCACAGAAGAACTCGTCGTCGATCACCTCCGGGAAGGGCGCGCCAAACACCGCGATCGACGAGGTGAACACCACGCGCGGCCGATAGGGCGCCTTCGCCGCCTCCGCCCGGATCGCCTCGAACAGCAGGCGGGTGCCGTCGAGATTGATGCGATATCCCTTGTCGAAATCCGCCTCCGCCTCACCCGAGACGATGGCGGCGAGATGCACGATCACCTCCGGCCGCGAGGCGACCAGCGCGGCGGCCACCCCCGGCGCCGAGAGATCGGCCGCCTGGCAGGATGCCTTTCCGGCAAACCCCGCCGGCGCCTCCGGTGCGAACACGTCGACCAGGCTCAGCGCCTCGACCGCCTTGCCCTCCAGCGCCCCGTCCGCCGCGATCCGCGCCGCCAGCTTGCGGCCAAGCATGCCCCCGGCCCCGATGATCATCACCTGCATTTTCGCTCCGTTCCTCCCTCGCTGGCGGCACCTGAGGGCCGCGCCGTTCGCCTCACCGCCTGTCCCGCACCCGACATCCGACCGATTTCGGCTTCAGGGGGAACACGCGCACACAAGCTATCCAATTGCCCCGACCGCGCAGCCCAAGCCGGCCGGCGCGATCGGCTTGTTTTTTTAAATATATTCCCCGATCTCATCCAGCCGCAACCGGGCAGATCGAGCAACGGGCCTCACCGGCGATATTCGGCGTCCGTCACCTGCTCGAGCCAGGTGACCGGCGAGCCCTCGTGCCGCTCCTGGATCGCGTAATGGCTCATCCCGGTGCCCGGCGTGGCGCCGTGCCAGTGGCGCTCGCCCGGTGCGAACCACACCACGTCACCCGGCCTGATATCCTCGATCGGGCCGCCCTCGCGCTGCACCCAGCCGCGCCCGGCGGTGACGATCAGCGTCTGCCCCAGCGGGTGGGTGTGCCAGGCTGTCCGCGCCCCCGGCTCGAACGTCACATGCGCGATCGACACCCGCGCCGGCTCTGGCGCATTGTTGACCGGATCGATCCGCACCGCCCCGGTGAAATACGCCGCCGGCCCCGCCGCCGAATCCCGCTCGCCGCTGCGCCAGATCTCCATCGCCCTGCTCCCTCGTTGCGGTGTCCTGCCGCCGCACAGCAGAGCAGGCAAGCGCCGCGCCGGCAAGCCCGCCATCACCCCGGCGGCGGCGGCTTGACCGTTTTCGCCGGCTGGCGCGTTATCGTAACAGAACCCCAGAACGAGGATGTCCGCCCCCGATGACCGACCCCTGCGACCTGCCTGCCACCGAAGCCCGCCGCCTGATCGGCAGCCGGAAACTCTCCCCCGTCGACCTCACCGAGAGCTGCATCGCCCGCATCGAGCGGGTCGATCACGCGGTGAACGCGATGGTCGCGCGCGACTTCACCCGCGCCCGCGCCGCCGCCCGCACTGCCGAGGCTGCGGTGATGGCGGGCAACCGCCTGCCGCCCCTGCACGGCCTGCCGCTCGGGGTCAAGGATCTGGAGGATACCGAGGGCCTGCGGACGACCTATGGCAGCCTGATGTTCAAGGACAATATTCCCAAGGCCGACCAGGGCTTCATCGCCACGATCCGCGCCGCCGGCGGCATCGTCCTCGGCAAGACCAACACGCCGGAATTCGGCGCCGGCGGCAACACCCGCAACCTCGTCTATGGCGCCACCGGCAACCCGTTCGACCCCACGAAATCCGCCGCCGGCTCCTCCGGCGGCTCGGCGGTGGCACTGGCAACCGGCATGGTCCCGCTCGCCACCGGCTCGGACATGGGCGGCAGCCTGCGCAACCCGGCCTCCTTTTGCGGCATCGTCGGCATGCGCCCCTCGCCCGGCCTGTTCCCCTCGGAAAAGCGACTGCTCGGCCCGTCCGGCCTCAGCGTGCTTGGCCCGATGGCGCGCTCGGTGGCCGATCTCGCCCTGATGTTCGACGCAACCGCGAGCTATGACACCCGGGACATGCTCTCCGCGCCGGCGAACGCCGACGAAGCGGCGAGCCGCGCCGCCGCCGATCTCGGCACGCTGCGCGCCGCCTTCACCCCGGATTTCGGCTTCGCGCCGACCTCGCGCCAGACCCGCGCGCTGTTCGCCGACCGCGCCGCCCGCCTCGCCCCGCTCTTCGCCAGCGCCGAGAATGCCTCGCCGGACTGCCGCCATGCGGATGAAACCTTCGCCATCCTCCGCGCGGTGAACTTCCTCGCCTCCTTCGGCGCCACCTACCGCACCGCACCCGAGCGCCTCGGCCCCAATGTCCGCGCCAATGTCGAGGAAGGGATGGGCTACACGGCCGCCGATG
Organism: Acidiphilium sp. C61; assembly: GCF_905116885.1. Taxonomy (NCBI): domain Bacteria; kingdom Pseudomonadati; phylum Pseudomonadota; class Alphaproteobacteria; order Acetobacterales; family Acidocellaceae; genus Acidiphilium; species Acidiphilium sp. C61. Next base: position 1,667,372 of record NZ_CAJHNI010000005.1, read on the forward strand.
TCGCCCGCGCCCTGCATGCGCAAACCGCGCTCTACTGGGCCTGGCAGCATTTTTTCCTATCGCATGACGTGCTGATCGCCCCGGCCGTGACCATCCAGCCCCGGAAGTGGACGGAACTATTTCCTAGCGAAATCGACGGCACAGGAACGAAATCCTATTTCCATTGGCTGGCGCTGGCCTATGCCGTCACCCTCGCTGGCCATCCGTCGCTCTGCCTGCCGCTTGGCACGGATGAGGACGGCATGCCGTTCGGCGTGCAGATCATCGGCCGCCGGCATGGCGACCGCGCGGTGATCGAAGTGGCGAAGGCGATCGAGGCGATCGGTGCTGCGACCGGCCCGGAACTGACCCGCCCGGTGCCCGACATCGCGAAGCTGGCCGCCGCCGCCCCGATCAGCGGGATGGACAGCTTCCTCGCCATGGGCTGAACCGGCAAGTCTTGCGCGCGTTCCGATCCATCAGGGTCGGAACGCGCGCAAACATATTGAACGCAAGAGGATCTTTATCTGATCGGGTGATGCTCTAGGTTCTGGACTCAACTGATCCATGATGTGACGGCGAGGACGAGGCAAATACCAGCGAGGAAATTTCGTGCGGTTTTGTCATATCGTGTGGCGATGGCGCGCCAGTCCTTGAGCCTACAGAAGGCGCGTTCGATGAGATTGCGCTTTCTGTAGGCGACGGGGTCGAAGTGCGGAATGGCGCGGCGGTTGGGCATGGGCGAGATCACCGGCCTGGTGCCTTGGCGGGTGAGGAAGGCGCGAAGATCATCAGCGTCGTAGGCTTTGTCGGCGATCAGCTCTTCTGGTGGCGGTATTGTGGGCAGAAGCGCCCTCGCGCCGCTGATGTCGGAGGCCTGTCCTGGCGTCAGGAGGAGTGCGGCGATGCGTCCCTGCTCATCTGCGACGGCGTGGATCTTGGTCGTCCGTCCACCCCTCGACCGGCCGATGGCCTGGCTTTGCGCCCCCCTTTACCGCCCGCGGCCGCGCGATGTGCCCGAACCGAGGTGCTGTCCACCATGGCGATGCGCGGCGGATCCGCGCAGGCGACAAGCGCCGCGAAGATCTCCTGCCAGAGGCCACGCTGGCTCCAGCGGTTGAACCGGTTGAACACAGTGGTTCGTGGCCCATAGGCCTCAGGAAGCGCTCGCCATCGCAAGCCCTCGCGAAAGCGATGCAGGATGCCGCTCAGCACCCGGCGGTCATCAACCCGAGGCTTGCCGCCAAGCTTCGGCAGCAATGGTTCGATCGCAGCCCATTGCGTGTCGTTCAGCCAGAAAAGTTCCGCCATGTTCCAAGTCCTCCAAACAGACTTGAATCAGACGCCCCGTAGTCATGGCAATAGGTACAGAACCTAGAGCACGTTCCGATCCTTTTGGATCGGATGTAGTGCTCTATCATACTGACAAACCGAGCATCTTTACCCGATCAGATGAGTCCATCTGATCGGGTAATGCTCTAGTCGCTCCCGCCGCGCAGCAGCCGCAGAATGCCGTCCAGCTGGTCGAGATCGCGGTAGAACAGCGACACTGCGCCGCTTTTTCCGTCATACGTGACCTTGACCCGCAGGCCGAGCGCCCCGGCCAACTCGACTTCGAGGTTGCGCGTCACGCTGTCGTCCTGGAGCTCGCGCGGCGCGCGCTCGGGCTTCGGCGCCAGTGCCGACTGAACCAGCGCCTCGGTCTGCCGCACCGAGAGCCGCTTCGCCGCGATCATCCGTGCCGCTGCCTCGGGGTCGGGGTGCTGGAGCAGGGCGCGGGCATGGCCGGCGCTCAGCTCGCCGTTGCGCAGCGCGGTCTGCACCGGCACCGGCAGGTTCAGCAGCCGCATCATGTTGGCGACATGCGGGCGCGACTTGGCGACCGCCCGCGCCAGATCCTCCTGGATCAGCCCGAATTCCTCGACCAGGCGGCGATAGCCCTCCGCCTCCTCGATCGGGTCGAGATCCAGCCGCTGGAGGTTCTCCACCAGCCCCGCCGCCATCGCCTCGCTGTCGGTCAGGGCGCGGACCAGCACCGGCACCTCGTGCAGGCCGGCACGCTGCGCCGCGCGCCAGCGCCGCTCGCCGCCGATGATCTCATATTGCCCGGCCTTCCCCGGCATCGCCCGCACCAGCAACGGCTGCAGCACGCCCTGCGTCCTGAGCGATTCCGCCAGTTCCTCGAGCGCCGCTTCGTCCATCGCCCGGCGGGGCTGGAACGGGCCCGGATGCAGCGATGCGACCGGCAGATGCCGCACGCCCTCGCCGCTGACGGCCTGTCCGGCCGCCGCCACGGTGCCGGGCCCGAGCAGCTCCGCCAGCCCCTTGCCGAGCCGGCGCGGCATATCCCGCCCGCTCACAGGCTTGCCTCCGCCACGGCCTGACGCTGCAGGAATTCCGCCGCGAGCGACACATAGGCCTGTGCGCCGATCGAGCGGAAATCATAGAGCAGCACCGGCTTGCCGTGGCTCGGCGATTCGGTGATGCGGATGTTGCGCGGAATCGCGGTGCCGAATACCCGGGCGCCGAAATAGGCCCGCACATCGTCCGACACGGCCTGGGCGAGATTGTTCCGTCGGTCGAACATGGTCAGCACCACCCCTTCAAGCGCCAGGCCCGGATTGAGCGAATGACGCACCAGATCGATTGTCCGCATCAGCTGACTGATCCCCTCCAGCGCGAAAAACTCGCATTGCAGCGGGATCAGCACCGAAGAGGCCGCCACCAGCGCGTTCAGCGTCAGCAGGCCGAGGCCGGGCGGGCAGTCGATGAACACATAGCCGAACTGCCCGGCCAGCCCTGGCTCGGCCAGCGCCCGCTGCACCAGCCGCTCGCGCGCCTCGGCGCCGGAAAACTCGATATCGGCGCCGATCAGATCCTCGGTCGCGGGAATGATCAGCAGGCCCGGCACCTCGGTCGGCAGCACCAGGGTCGCGGCCGGGGCCTCGCCGGTCATCAGCGCGTAGCTGCCGATGCCCCGCTCGCCGGTGGCGATGCCGAAGCCGGTGCTCGCATTGCCCTGCGGATCGAGGTCGATCAGCAACACACGCTCGCCGGTCGCGGCCAGCGCCGTCGCGAGGTTGATGGCGGTGGTGGTCTTGCCCACGCCGCCTTTCTGGTTCGCGATTGCGATGATCTTAGGTTGCACGGCGTAACTCGCTGATGCGGAAAATCATGGCCCCGGGATCGGTCAGACTCGGGACGTGTTCAGCGTTCATGTGCCAGTTCTCGCACGCCGCGGTCAATTCGGCCATCGCCGAACGCCCCTTGAGAAGCACGCATTTCCCGCCCGGCGCGAGTAACGGCGCGGCATAGCCGAGCAACTCGGGAAGCGGGGCCAGGGCGCGGGCGGTCACCAGCTCAACCGGATCGAGCCGCACCTGCTCGATCCGCACCGGCAAAACCGTGGCCGCGAGCTTGAGTTCGGCAATCGCCGTTTGCAGAAACGCCGCCTTGCGCCGGTCGGATTCGATCAGGGTGAAGCTGATATCCGGCCGGGCGATCGCCAGCACCAGCCCCGGCAACCCGCCGCCGGAGCCGAGATCCGCCGCACGGAACGCCCCCTGCGGGATCAGCGGCAGCAGCTGGAGCGAATCGAGAATATGCCGGTTCCAGATATCCGCGGCGCCGGCATCCTTGCGGGAGACGAGGTTGATCCGCGCCGTCCAGCGCAGGATCAGCGCGGAATAGGCCTCAAGTCGGACCAATGTTTCACGTGAAACAATAGCCTCGATCCGCGCCAATGTTTCACGTGAAACATTTTCCCCCGCGCGATCCGCCGCCGCGACGCTCATGCCGCGACCGCGCGCGGCCGGCGCAGGGCGGCGAACAACGCCCCCAGCGCCGCCGGGGTCATACCCTCGAGCCGGCCGGCCACCCCGAGCGTTTCCGGGCGCACCCGCTCGAGCCGGGCAAGGATTTCGGCGGACAGGCCGCCAACAACGCCATAGTCGAAATCCGGCGGGATCAGCACCGCATCATCCTTCGCCCGCGCGCGAATCTCGCTCTCCTGCCGCGCCAGATACCCTTCATAAAGCCGGTCCGCCGCAACGATCGCCGCCGCCCGCGCGCCGCCCGCGCTGCCCGCGCGCACCGCCGCAACCTCGACCTCAAGTGCCGCGAACGCCGCCCGCCGCGCCGGGCCGATGCAGCCCCAGTCCAGCCCGCGCGGGGTCAGCCGCAAATCGGCATTGTCCGCCCGCAAGCTCAGCCGATGCTCCGCCCGCGAGGTGAACATCCGGTAGGGCTCGCTGACCCCCCGCGTCACCAGATCATCCACCAGCACACCGATATACCCCTCATGCCGGCGCACCGAGACCACGGCTCGCCCCGCCGCGACCAGCGCCGCGTTCACGCCGGCCAGCAGCCCCTGCGCGCCCGCCTCCTCATACCCGGTGGTGCCATTGATCTGCCCGGCCAGGAACAGCCCCGGCACCTTCTTCAGCGCCAGCGCGTGGCTCAACTCGCGCGGATCGACATAATCATACTCAACCGCATAGCCCGGCCGCAGCAACACGGCGCCGGAAAGCCCCGGCATGGTGCGGATGAACGCTTCCTGCACCTCTTCCGGCAGGCTGGTCGAAATTCCGTTCGGATAAACCGTCTCGTCCTCCAGCCCCTCCGGCTCCAGAAACACCTGATGCCGGGGCCGCTCGGCGAAGCGCACCACCTTGTCCTCGATCGAGGGGCAATAGCGCGGTCCCGCACCGTCGATCCGCCCGCCATAAACCGCCGAGCGGTGCAAATTGGCGTTGATGATCGCATGGGTCTGCGGCGTCGTCTCGCTGATCCGGCAGGAGATTTGCGGGTTGGTAATCCGCCCGGTGAGCAGGCTGAACGGCGCCGGCTCCGCCTCCCCCCGATCCTCCGGCAGCGCCTCCCATTCGATCGAGCGCCGGTCCAGCCGCGCCGGCGTGCCGGTCTTGAGCCGGCCGAGCGCCAGGCCCAGCCCGCGCAGCCGCGCCGACAGCGCGTTCGACGCCGCATCGCCAACCCGCCCGCCTTCCTCCGTGCGCTCGCCAAAATGCAACACACCACGCAGGAAGGTGCCCGTGGTCAGCACCGCCGCCCGGCAGGCGATGCGCCCGCCCGCGCCGGTAATCACCGCCGCCAGCGCTCCATCCGCCGTCAATTCAAGATCGGCCGCCTCGCCTTCGAGGATCGTCAATCCATCCTGCGCGGCCAGCAGCGCCTGCACCGCCGCGCGATACAGCCCCCGATCGGCCTGTGCGCGCGGGCCCCACACGGCCGGCCCCTTGCTGCGGTTGAGCATCTTGAAATGGATGCAGGCAGCATCCGCGGCCCGGCCCATGATGCCATCCAGCGCGTCGATCTCGCGCACCAGATGCCCCTTGCCGATCCCGCCGATCGCCGGATTGCACGACATCTCGCCGATCCGGTCTCGCCGGTGGGTCAGCAGCAGCGTCCGCGCCCCCATCCGCGCCGCCGCCGCCGCCGCCTCGGTGCCGGCATGGCCACCGCCGATCACCACAACATCGAACATCTCGCGCAAGCTCGTCATGCGCGGGCCTATAGCACCATTTGCCGAGGGGAAGGCTATTTGCCGATGCAGAAGCTGGAAAATACCTGGTCGAGCACGTCCTCGACGCCGATCGTCCCGGTCAGCCGGGCCAGCGCCGCCGCCGCCGCCTGCATCTCCTCGGCCCGCAATTCCGGCACGTCGATGGCAAGCGCCCGGTCCAGCGCCGCCGCGACATCGCGCAGGCAGGCGATCTGCCGCGGCCGCGGCAGCGCCGGCCCGGCGCCGCGCTCGACCAGCGCCTCCACCCGCGCGCGCAACGCGACCAGCAATTCCGCCAGCCCCGCGCCCGTCCGGGCACTCACCGCCAGCATCCCCTCCGGCACCGCGCCGGCCAGATCCGCCTTCGTCGCAATCCGTAGCGCCGGCACACCTGCGGGCGCGTCGGGGAGTGCGAAATCGGGCGCGGCACCGCAGAGCAGCAAAAGATCCGCCCGGCGCGCATGAGCCTCGGCCCGGCGCACGCCCTCCGCCTCGATCGCATCGTCCGACCGTCGCAGCCCCGCCGTGTCCACCAGCCGGACCGGAACCCCGGCAAGGTCGAGCCGCACGCCGATCGCATCGCGCGTCGTCCCCGGAATGTCGGAGACGATCGCGACCTCCTCGCCGGCCAGCGCGTTGACCAGGGTGGATTTGCCGGCATTCGGCGCGCCGAGCACGACGATCTCCACCCCCTCGCGCAGCCGTTCCGCCGCAAGCCCGGCGCCGATGGCCACCGCGATCTCGTCGCGCAGCCGCGCCATCGCGGCCAGCATCCCGGCTTCCACCGCCGGGGGCAGGTCTTCATCGGCGAAGTCGATCAGGGCGGCGAGCTGCGCCATCAGCCCGATCAGCGCCTCCCGCCAGGCGGCAACCGCGCGGCTCATCGCCCCGCCGGCAAGGTCGAGCGCGAGTTGCCGCTGCGCCTCGGTCTCGGCGTCGATCAGGTCGGCAATGCCCTCGGCCTCCAGCAGGTCGAGCCGGCCGTTGAGGAAGGCGCGGCGGGAGAACTCGCCCGGTTCCGCCGGCCGCGCGCCGAGGTCGAGCAGGGCGGCGGTGATCGCCGCGCGCACCGCCCGCCCGCCATGCAGGTGGAATTCGGCATAATCCTCGCCGGTCACGCTGGCCGGGCCGGGAAACCACAGCAGCAGCCCCCGGTCGATGATCCCGCGCCGCGCATCGCGGAAACTCCGCAGGCTCGCGTGGCGCGGCGCCGGCAGGCTGCCGGCCAGCGCCCCGATCACCCGCGCCACCCCCGCCCCGCTGAGGCGGAGGAGCGAGATGGCGCCGCCGACGCCGCTCGCCGGCGCGAAGATCACGTCGGGCGGAGCGAGACTCATTTTGCCGGCGCGACCTCGGCCGGCAGCATCAGCTCGGCGACCGGTCGGCCACCCTGCACATCCTCGATCAGGATGCGGTCCACCGCATCGCGGTCCGGCACGCGATACCAGCGTCCCGCCGGGTAGATCACCATTGTCGGCCCGTGCTCGCAGCGGTCGAGACAGCCGGCGGCGTTGATGCGCACGCCTTGCAGCCCGAGTTCCTTCGCCCGCGCCTTCATGTAATCGCGCAGTTTCTCCGATCCCTTGCCGCCGCAGGAGCCGCGCGGATGTCCCTCCGGCCGGTGATTGCCGCAGACAAAGACGTGATGGGCGAAATAGGGAGGCTGTGCCGGAACATCATTCATGTCGTTCAGCTTTCATATCAATCTCGGGAAGAGCCCTCGCGTTCGGGCGCCGGACTGCTATCTACCGGAGCAGAACCGCTTCAGAAAGTCCGCAGCTCCATGTCCAGCACGCTCGACCGCAACACCCTCGCCGACGCCACCTCGCCCTATCTGCTCCAGCACGCCGACAATCCGGTGCACTGGCAGATGTGGTCGGACGCGACGCTTACGGCAGCACGGGCGGCGAACCGGCTGATCCTGCTCTCGATCGGCTATGCCGCCTGCCACTGGTGCCACGTGATGGCGCATGAGAGCTTCGAGGATCCGGCGACGGCGGCGCTGATGAACCGGCTTTACGTCAACATCAAGGTCGATCGCGAGGAACGGCCGGATATCGATGTCATCTACATGGCGGCGGTGCAGGCGATGGGCGAGCAGGGCGGCTGGCCACTCACCGTGATCATGACGCCGGATGGCGCGCCGGTCTTCGGCGGCACCTATTTCCCGCCCGAGCCGCGCTGGGGCCGGCCCTCCTTCCGCCAGGTGCTGGAAATGGTCGCGGATGCCTGGACCAAGGATGGGGAGAAATTCGCCCGCAGCGGCGCATCCCTGCTCAAGCGCATCGCCGCCCACGCCGAGCTGAAGCCCGGCGCGCCGATCGCCCCCGGCGACCTCACGGCGGTGACCGAGCGGTTCCTCGGCATGATGGACTGGGAGGAAGGCGGGCTGCGCGGCGCGCCGAAATTCCCCAACGCGCCAATCTTCCGCTTCCTCTGGAGCGAATATGCCCGCACCGGCCGGCACGAGGCGGGCGCGGTCGTCGCCCTGATGCTCGCGCGGATGGCGCAGGGCGGCATCTGCGACCATCTCGGCGGCGGCTTCGCCCGTTACGCCACCGATGCGAGCTGGCTGGTGCCGCATTTCGAGAAGATGCTCTACGACAACGCGCAGCTGCTCGACCTGCTCGCCCTCGCCCATGCCGCCGAGCCGGACCTGCTGCTGGCCGCCCGCGCCGATGAGCTGGTCGAGTGGCTGCGGCGGGACATGCGGGCGCGGCACGACCCCGCGCCGGATGGCACGCTCGCCTTCGCAGCCTCGGAAGACGCGGATTCCGAGGGCGAGGAAGGCAAGTTCTATGTCTGGACGCGCGACGAGATCGCCGCCGTGCTGGGGCCGGACATGGCGCTGTTCGAGGATCATTACCCCTGCCCCGCCGCCGGCAACTGGGAGGGCAAGCTGATCCTCACCCGCGCGACCCACCCCGAACACCCCGAGACCGAGGCGCGCCTCGCCGCCCTGCGCGCCCGCCTCTTCGCCGCCCGCGAAGGCAGGGTGCGGCCCGGCTGGGACGACAAGATCCTGGCCGACTGGAATGGGCTGGCCATCACGGCACTGGCGCGGGCGAGCGCGGTCTTCGCCCGGCACGACTGGCTCGATCTCGCCGTCGCGGCGCACGGCGCCGTCACCGCCCTGCTCGGCCGCGAGGACGGCCGGTTCGACCATGCGCTCCGCCGGGGCAAGATCGCGGCCGCCGGCCTGCTCGACGACCAGGCGGCGATGCTGCGCGCCACAATCGCCCTCTACCAGGCAACCGGGCGCGCCACCTATCTCGACCAGGCGGAACGGATCGCCACGGTGACACTGGCCGCCTACGGCGACGGCCAGGGCGGGCTCTACCTCACGGCTGCGGACGCGGCCGACCTGCCCGGCGGCCTTCGTCCGCGCGCCTCGTTCGACAATGCGACCCCCTCCGGCGCCGGCCTGTTCGCCGAGGGGCTGGCGATCCTGCATCATCTGACCGGCAGCGCCGCGCATCGCGATGCGGCGGCGGCGCTGATCGGCGCGCATACCGGCGAGCGGCGGGCCCTGTCCGCCTTCCCCACCCTGCTCGGTGCCGCGGCGCTGCTGGAGGAGGGGGCGAGCGTCGTCATCGTCGGCGATGCCGCCGATCCGCGTTTCGCCGCACTCCACCGCGCCGCCCTCGCCCATTTCGACCCGGCGGTGGTGGTGCTGCCGGTGGGCAATGCCGCATCGTTGCCGGACGGCCACCCGGCGCATGGCAAGATTGCCGCCGAACCCGCCGCCTTCGTCTGCCGCGCCCAGGCCTGCTCGCTGCCGGTGAGCGATCCGGCGCTGCTGCGCGGCCAGATTTCCCAACGCGCCGGCGTGGCGTAAACCAGCGTGGCGTAAACCGGCGTGGCGTAAACCCGACCACAGGCTGACCCAGAGGCAGACAAGGACAGATCATGGCTGCGATAGACGAAACTGCGGTGCGCGCGCGCATCGGCGCCTTCCGGACCGCGGAGGGCGCGGGCATTCCCGCCGGCATGGTGGACAGCGTCGCCACCCGCGAGGGGCTGGTGCAGGTGGCACTGATGGTGGCGAAGGCGGATGCCGCGCGGCAGGAGCCGATGCGCCGGGCGCTGGAGGCCGATCTCGCCGCGATGCCGGGGGTGCGCAACGCGACGGTGATGTTCACCGCCCCACGCGCCGCCGCCCCGCAGCCACAGGCCCAGGCCCAGGCCCAGGCCCAAGCCCAGGCGCAGGAGCCGGGCACACTGCTCGGCCAGGTGGGCTCGATCGTCGCGGTCGCCTCCGGCAAGGGCGGGGTCGGGAAATCGACCGTCGCGGTCAATCTCGCTGTCGCCCTGGCGCGGCAGGGCAAGCGCGTCGGCCTGCTCGATGCCGACATCTACGGCCCCTCGCTGCCGCGCATGCTCGGCACGAAGGGCAAACCCGAGATGGCGGGCAACAAGCTCGTGCCCATCGAGGCCTGGGGGCTGAAGGCGATCTCGATCGGCCATGTCGTCGAGGAGGAAACCGCGATGGTCTGGCGCGGGCCGATGGTGCTCAACGCGCTGACCCAGCTGATGACGCAGGTCGCCTGGCCCGAGCTGGATGTGATGGTGCTCGACCTGCCGCCCGGCACTGGCGACGTGCAGCTCACCCTCGCCCAGCGGCTGAAGCTCGCCGGCGCGGTGATCGTCTCCACCCCGCAGGACATTTCGCTGCTCGATGCGCGGCGCGGCATCTCGATGTTCCGCCAGGTGCGCGTGCCGATCCTCGGCGTGGTCGAGAACATGAGCTTCTTCTGCTGCCCGAATTGCGGCACGCGGACCGATATTTTCGGCCATGGCGGCGCCGAGGCCGAAGCGGGGCGGCTCGGCGTGCCGTTCCTCGGCGCGGTGCCGCTTCTGGCGCCGATCCGCGAGACCTCGGATGCTGGCACGCCGATCGTCGCCAGCGCGCCGGAGAGCGAGGCCGGGCGCGCCTTCGCCGCGGTAGCCACGGCAGTGGCGGCCGGGCTCGACGGCGCCGGGCCGGCGCGCGGGCCGCGCATCGTCATCGAATGAGACGATGGCGCAGCTCGGCTTCTACCACCTGACGCGCACCGGGCTGGAAGCCGCCCTGCCCGCCCTGCTCGCCCGCACCCTCGCCGCCGGCGCGCGGGCGGTGGTGCGCGGCACCGACCCCGCCCGGATCGAGGCGCTGGACGCCGCCCTCTGGCGTGCCCCGGGGGTGGACTGGCTGCCCCACGGCACCGCCGCGATGGGTCATGGCGCCCACCAGCCGATCTGGCTCACCACCGGGGAGGATGTGCCGAACGGCGCGCGGTTCCTGTTCCTGGTGGACGGGGCCACGGCGGCGCTGGACCGGTTCGAGCGGGTATTCGACCTGTTCGACGGCAACGATCCGGACGCGGTTGCGGCGGCGCGGGCGCGCTGGAAGGCGGCGCGCGCCGAAGGCCACGCGCTGACCTACTGGCAGCAGGGCGAATCCGGCTGGATCAAGCAGGCGGAGGTCGCGCCGGAAACGCCGCGTTAAGCTTTTCATGCGAGGTTCGGGGCTCGACGACCAAGAGGGTCCCCCGCCGATGGATGCACACGCCAGACAATTGTTCGAGGGCGGCAATCAAGCCGTTGCCGCCGGGCGTCACGAGGAGGCTGCCGCCCTCTTCACCGCCTGCCTCGAACACGCGCCGGGCCAACCGGAGGTGTTGCTCAACCGCGCCAATGCGCTGCAAATGTCAGGCCGGCCGAAAGAGGCGATCGAGGCCTATCTCGCCTGCGTGCGGGTGGCACCGCGGCTCGGCCTCGCCTATTGCGGCATGGCCGAGGCGCTGCGGCAGCTTGGCCTGTTCGAGCAGGCCAAGGCGATGGCGCTCGAAGGCGTCGCGCAAATGCCGGACAACATCGATGCGCTGATCTGCCTCGGCGGCAAGCATTTCGATCTCGGCGAATTCAACGAGGCGGCGCGGGTCTATGGCGAGGCGCTGGCGCGCAGCCCGCTGCATGGCGGCGTGCTGAACAATCTCGCCAACGCGCTGCATTGCCTCGGCGAGGTCGGCGCGGCGCTGGTCATGCATGAGCGCTGCTACCGGCTGGAGCCGAGCAACCCGACCTGGCGCTACAATCTCTCCCTCACCCTGCTGGCGGCGGGCGATTTCCGGCGCGGCTGGGCCGAGCATGAATGGCGCGGGCGCCAGCCGGTTGCCGCCGAGGCCGGGCCTGCGTGGCGCGGCGAGGATCTGGCCGGCCGCCGTGTCCTGCTCGTCGCCGAACAGGGGCTGGGCGATACGCTGCAATTCATCCGCTATGCGCCACTGGTGGCCGCGCGCGGCGCCGAGGTGGTGCTCGACGTGCCGCCGGAACTCGCGCGCCTGGCCCGCAGTGTCGAGAGTGTCGCAGAGGTGGTCACGCGCGGCGACGCCCCCCCGCGAGCCGACATGCACGCCCTGCTGATGAGCCTGCCCTGGCTGTTCGGCACCACCATCGAGACGATACCGGCGAGCATCCCATATCTCGCCCCGCCGGACGCGCTGCGGGCGGACTGGGCGGCGCGGGTCGGGGACGAGCCGAAGCTACGCGTCGGCCTCGTCTGGGCCGGCGGCTCGCGGCCCGATGACATCGATTGCGAGGTGATCGACCGGCGCCGCTCGATCGGCGATCCCACGCAGCTCACCCGCCTCGCCGGCATCGGGCCGGTCCGGTTCTACAACCTGCAAAAGGACCGCACCGGGCTGCCGGCGGCGCTGGAGGCGGTCGATCTCATGGGCGAGGTCACGGATTTCGCGGATACCGCGGCGCTGGTCGAGCAGCTCGACCTCGTGATTACGGTGGATACCTCGGTGGCGCACCTTGCCGGCGCGCTGGGAACCCCGGTCTGGATGCTGTCGCGCCGCGACGGGTGCTGGCGCTGGATGCAGGATCGCGCGGACTCGCCCTGGTATCCGAGCATGCGGATCTATCGCCAGACGACCCAGGGAGATTGGGCCTCGGTGCTCGACCGCGTGGCCGCCGATCTGCGCAGCTTCGCCGCCACCCACACCCCCGCCCGCAAACCCGCGCCGCGCCCTGCCGACGTGACGGAGACCAGCGTGGCGGAGACCAGCGTGGCGGGCGCCGGCGTGGCAGCCAGGGCGGCGCCGAAGGCCGATGCCGCCGGCAAGACTTCGCCCGAGTTGGGCCGCGCGGCGATCACCGGCGCGGGCAATGCGCCGATCTTTGGCGGGACAGCGCGGGCAACGGCCTGAGCGACGCCGGCCGGACCGCGCCAGTCAGACCGCCCCAGTCAAGCCGGTCCAGTCAAGCCGGGCCAGTCAGGCCGCGCTGCCGGCGGCCCAGCCGCTGGCCCAGGCCCACTGGAAATTGTAGCCCCCCAGCCAGCCGGTGACATCCACCGCCTCGCCCACCACGAACAGGCCGGGCACGCCGGTCGCCGCCAGGGTGCGCTGCGACAGATCCGCCGTATCCACCCCGCCGGCGGTGACTTCGGCCTTGGCGTAGCCCTCGGTGCCGGCTGGCAGGATGGTCCAGGATTTGAGCCGGGCGGCGAGGTCGAGCAGGGCGCGGTCGGCGATCGCAGCGATCGGGCCGGGTGGCAGCGTCGGGGGCAGGAATGCGTCCGCCATGCGCTGCGGCATCACCCCGCCGAGCAGCGTGCGCAGCCCGGATTTCGGAGCCTCGCGCTTGCGGCGGAGCAGGAAGTCCGGGCTTTCGTCGGGCAGCAGGTCGATGCCGATGGTCAGGCCGGCGCGCCAGGCGGTGGAGACCTGGAGGATGGCGGGGCCGGACAGGCCGCGATGGGTGAACAGCATTGCCTCGCGGAAGCGGGTGCGGCCGCAGGTGGCCACCACCGGCTGCGAGACGCCGGCGAGCGGAGTGGCGCGGGCGCGCTCCTCGCCCTCCAGCACGAAGGGCACCAGCGCCGGACGCGGCGCCACGATGCGCAGGCCGAAGCGGGCGGCGAGATCATGGGCGAAGCCGGTGGCGCCGAGTTTCGGGATCGACAGGCCGCCAGTGGCGAGGATCAGCGATCCGGCAGCGACGGGACCGGCCGAAGTGGCGAGGCGGAAATCCGGCGCGCCGCCGATCTCGCTGATGGTGCAATGGGTGCGGATCTCGACGCCGGCGGCGGCGCATTCGGCGAGCAGCATGTCGACGATGGCGCGGGCCGAGCCATCGCAGAACAGCTGGCCGAGCGTCTTTTCATGCCAGGCGATGCGGTGCGCCTCGACCATGGCGAGAAAATCCCGTGGCCGGAACCCGGCCAGCGCCGAGGCGCAGAAGCGGCGGTTTTCCGAGAAGAAGCGGTCCGGCGCCGTGTGGATGTTGGTGAAATTGCACCGCCCGCCGCCGGAGATCAGGATCTTGCGGCCGGGTTCGGGCGCATGGTCGAGCACCAGCACACGGCGGCCGCGCCGGCCGGCGGCGATCGCGGCCATCAGCCCGGCGGCGCCGGCGCCCAGAATGATCACGTCGAACTGCCGCATGTCTGCTCCCAGCGAACCAACCGCTTCACCCGCCATAAAGCAGGCGCGCGGCGGCACCAAGGGCGCCTCAGGGCCGGCTTGCCATGGCTGCGGAGGGCAGATGAACGGCCAGATTGATGCGGCGCCGAACTTCGTTCATGGATAACGCCGCATGAACACGGTCTCATATTTTCCCCATTCCGGCATCGCCTCGCTGGCCTTGCCGCGACATCTGGCGCTGTTCGCCGGGCTGGCGCTGTTTTCCGGCTTCGTCGTGCGGCTGATGATCGCCATCGGCGTGCCGGACCGGCCGGACGCGCGCAAGGCCCATACGCAGGTGATGCCGAAGGCCGGCGGGGTCGGCATCGTCAGCGCGTTTCTGCTCGGCATCGTGCTGCTCTATCGCTATGGGCATGTGTCGCGGCTGGCCGCACCGGTGTTTCTCGGGGTGATCGCGGCGGCCGTGCTGATCGCGGCGGTGTCGCTGCTCGACGATTTGCGGGATTTTCCCTTCGCGGTGAAGCTCGGCGCCCAGCTCGCCGCCGCGCTAGTCGCGGTGGGATCAGGGATTTCGGCGGTGCGGTTCGACCTGCCGCTGGTCGGCGGGGTCGCGCTCGGCGCTGCGGGGCCGGTGCTCTCGCTCGGCTGGATCCTGTTCGTCACCAATGCGATGAACTTCATCGACGGGCTGGACGGGCTCGCGGCGGGCACCACGCTGGTGACCTGCCTGTTTCTCGCCGGCATTGCCGGGCTGCATGGCGGTTTCTTCGTCTATACCACGGCGCTGCTGCTGGCCGGCGGGGTGGCCGGGTTCATGCCGTTCAACTGGCCGCGCGCGCGGATTTTCATGGGCGATGTCGGCAGCCAGTTCTGCGGCTTCATGCTGGCCGTGCTCGGGATTGCGGCGACGCATTACCAGGACATGCAGCTCTCGTTCCTGGTGGTGCCGCTGCTGCTCTCGGGCGTGTTGCTCGACGTGGCGTTCACCCTGGCGCGGCGGGCGCTGGCGGGGAAAAACCTGGCGCGCGCGCATCGCGGGCATCTCTATCAGGTGGCGCATCGCGCCGGGGTCGATCCGCGGCTGATCGCCATCGTCTATTGGGGGTTTGCGGCATTCGGCGGGCTCGTCGTCATCTGGTTTCTCGGCGCGCCGACGGGGTGGAAACCCGTGGTGGTGTTCGCGCCGCTGATCCCCTTCGGCCTGTGGGCCGGCTTCGTCGCCCACCAGGCACGGGCGGCGCGGATCGGCGATTGGGGATAGGTCGACGCCTTTTAGAGCACTATCCGATCAAATGATTCTAACCGATCGGATAGTGCTGTAACCCCCGCTAGAATTTACTCGGTTTGCTGACCACAAGGAACTGCCCCCTCGCTTCCGATTTAGCGCTAGGATCGAAAAGATGAGGATAGGGGAAATATACGTGCTTCGCATGGCTGCCGAACGCTCCGGCGAGACGAAGCGCACCCGCTCTGTCAGTCACGACTCCGACACCGATATCGGTACCGACCCTCCCGAGCCAACCGCCGAGCCGGTCCCAATTCGGCTGCGTCTGAGGTTTGAACTCAGCGTCGAGACAACCGGCGGCAACGGCCGCGCGGAGAGTGATGGACAATGATTTCCGCCTGACGAGGCAGTTCGCCGCATTCCAGAGCGCCGCAAAGTGGAGCCGGTCTGCGCGTTCCGGTTGATTGTGAACATCGATTCCGTTTGATTGTGAACGCCTAATCCGGTTGATCATGAACGCGGATTCCGGCGGATCGTGAACACCGGTTCGGGTGCTCATGAACGTGTCCTGGAGTGCGATGGTGGGGCGCCGCTGCTGACAGTCTTCAACCAGGGGTAATCCCGATCCTTTGCTGAGCAGCGAGGGATGGGAATGCCGGGAGAGAGATTGTCGATGCGGAAGATACGTGATGTTTTGCGGCTGCGATTTGCGCAGGGACTGAGCCAGCGAGCGATTGCGGGTAGTACGGGTCTGAGCGTAGGAGCTGTGAACAGTTACCTGAGCCGGGCGCGGCTGGCGGGATTGAATTGGCCTCTGCCTGAAGACCTTGGCGACGCGCAGCTTGAGACGCTGCTATATCCGCCGCTGCCGGATGTTGCGCCGGACCGCCGGCCGGTGCCGGATTGGGCGGCGGTGCATCGTGAATTGCGCCGGCCGAATGTGACGCTGTCGCTGCTGTGGGAAGAATACCGGGCCGGCACCGGCGGCCAGGACGGGTTCAGCTACTCCTGGTTTTGCGATCTCTACCGGGAATGGGTGGGTCGTCTGAAGCCGACGCTGCGCCAGGTGCATATGGCGGGAGAGCGGCTGTTCGTCGACTTCGCTGGCCACGCCATGGAAGTGATCGATGGGGCGAGCGGGGAGATCCGGCGGGCCGAAATCTTTGTTGCCGTACTCGGTGCCTCGAGCTTCATCTACGCCGAAGCGACCTGGAGCCAGGGGCTGGCGGACTGGATCGGCGCGCACGTTAACGCGTTGACCGCGATTGGCGGCACGCCGCGGCAGATCGTCAGCGACAATCTGCGCGCGGGGATCACGCGCGCGTGCTTTTATGAGCCGACGGTGAACCGCACCTACGCCGACATGGCGGCGCATTACGGCACCGCGATCATTCCGGCGCGGCCTTACAAGCCGCGGGACAAGGCGAAGGCCGAGGTCGGCGTGCAGGTGGTCCAGCGCTGGATCCTGGCACGGCTGCGCAACCGCCGCTTCTTCTCGCTGGCTGAATTGAACCAGGCGATTCGCGAATTGGTCGATCAGGTGAACGATCGACCGATGCGCGGCTGGGGCACCAACCGGCGGGCGCTCTATGAGCAGCTCGACCGCCCGGCCCTGCAACCACTGCCGCCCACGCCTTACGAATACGCGGACTGGAAGCGCTGCCGCGTGAACCTCGATTACCATGTCGAGATCGACAAGCACTTTTACTCGGTGCCGTTCCGGTTGATCCGCGAAACAGTAGAGGCACGGATCACGGCGAAGACGGTGGAAATCTTCCACCGGGGCAAGCTGGTGGCCACGCACCAGCGCAGCTTCCGCCAGCACCGGCCGACCACAATCGCGGATCACATGCCGAGTTCGCATCGGCGCTATCGCGATTGGACCCACGAACGGATATTGCGCGAAGCCACTGCGGTCGGTGACGACACCGCCGCCCTGGTCGAAATCATCCTGCGCTCGCGCCCGCATCCCGAACAGGGGTTCCGCTCCTGCATTGGCATCCTCGGATTGGCAAAGCGCTACGACCCCGAGCGGCTGGATGCCGCCTGCGCCCGTGCCTTGGCACTCGGAACCCGCTCCTACGGCTCGGTCGCTGCGATCCTGAAGAATGCTCAGGAGAGGAAGACCACGGACAAGACCGAACAACCCAGCCTGTTCCACGAGAACATCCGTGGCCCCGGCTACTATCACTGAAAGGAAACAAGATGCTGATCCATCCCATGGTGGAGCGCCTGCGCGGCCTCGGCCTGACGGCAATGGCCGACGCGTTCATCGAGATGCAGAACCAATCGGCGGCTGACGATCTGACCCGCGAGGATTGGCTCGGGTTGCTGGTCGACCGTGAGGCAACCAGCCGGGACAACAAGCGCCTCGCCCGCAGGCTGAGCCAGGCGCGGCTGCGCCAGAATGCGGTTGTCGAGGATACTGACTTCCGGACACCGCGCGGTCTGGACCGAGCCCTGTTCCACAAACTTGCCGGTTGCGAATGGATCTCGCACAGCCAGCATCTGGTCATCAGCGGCCCGACCGGCGTGGGCAAATCATGGCTCGCCTGCGCGCTCGGCCACAAGGCGTGCCGGGAGGGCTTCTCGGTCCTCTATCGGCGGGCGCCACGCCTGTTTGCCGAACTCGCGACGGCGCGCGGCGAAGGAAGATTGCCCCGGATGTTGGCGGCCCTTGAACGCACCCGCCTGCTCATCATCGATGATTGGGGACCCGAGCCCCTGACCGCCGAGCAGCGCCGCGACCTACTGGAAATCGTTGATGATCGTTATGAAAAGGGCTCCCTGCTGGTGACCAGCCAGGTGCCCGTGAATCGCTGGCATGACCTGGTGGGGGATCCCACCCTGGGAGATGCGATCCTGGACCGCGTCGTGCACCGCGCCCATCGCATCGAACTGAAGGGACCGAGCCTGCGCAAGCGTCACGCCGTCACCACACAATCCGATCAGGGCGCTTGACGAACCCCACGGAAAAATGAGACGGCGCAACCGTCAGTGGCAGCGATCCACCATGACCGCCGGCCGCCCGTCAGGCCCCGTTCAGGCCAGAGCGAGCAGGTGTTCATGATCGCCGGAATCGGTGTTCACGATCGAACGGATTGACCGTTCATCATCACCGGAATGCGCAGCCGGTCGAACGCAAGGCTCGAGGTCTCCGACGATACTGACGGAATGCCGCGGCGGATGTTTCGGGGGAGTCGGAAGACCGTCATGCTTCCAACAGTCTTTCCGCTCCAGCCCGCCTTGATGAATGCATTCTGCCAGACGGGAAGCTGTTTACGTGGCACAATGACATCTGCAATTTTGACGGCCTTCGTGAAATCGTTGAATGCCGAAGAAAATCCGGGCGGATGCAGGCCAAGTTCAAGCATTCGCGCCGCCGGCCATTTCGCGAATTCGGGCGGTATGAAATTCCCGTAACCATTGGTCATACGGAAATACCCATCGGTTTCAATTTGCCAGAACATGGCATCCCCGCTTGTTGGGCCGAAAGGTAAAAACAGAACGATTTTCCCTTTTTCTATGAATTTTTTATAGGTCGCCCCCTGGAAAAGACGGGCCGTAGGGACGTGGCTTTCCCACCAATCGACATCGTGGTTCACGGCGGCTGGCAAGGTGAATATTATGGCGCAGGCCAAGGACAGCTGCGCCGCCATGCGATGTTTGGCCAACTTGTCGATCCAAAGCGTGATGAGGCCAGAAATGGCCAGCATGACAAACAGCATCAGGCGCGATGGCAAGGCATTGTCGAGAAAGGGCAGCTTCCCGACTACTGCCCAAGGGAGAGGAATGATCGTTGACGTGAGGACATGTAACTCCGGCCCAAGAGTGCATAGAAGCGCAGCACTCAACAAAACGAGTAATGGCTTTGCAGCGTCAACGCGCCTGAGACTGGAAATGGCGACGATTAATATCAGCAATAAAGGCAGGCCGATATACCCCATTTCCTCACTGAAATTTCCAGAAAAGCGCTGAGCAATGGGCAACGCCCATTTCCCAAAGATAAATGTAATCGGCGTCGGTATAATAAGATTTGCCAAATTAGTTGAGTACAAACTTCCATCTTGGAGTAGGTGTGGAATTTTATTATAATTCTTAAAGAAGATGTATATAATTGGAGATACAGAAAGAACAGAAATCATATATGAAATAAAAAATCCAAGAATGATATTTGTCTTTGACATAATAAATATATTTTTTATATTTTTTTCTTCGTTATATTTTTTGAAAATTAAAAACAGAAACAGAAACATTGACTCCATAACAAATATTTCTAAAGAACACAAAAACTGAAATATAAGTGAAAATGATAAAATAAATATGTAAATACCGTGAGATATTTGATTTCTTGATCGAGCACCAATAGCGAAGAATGATATCGGTACAAACATGATAAATTCAACCTGTAGATGCCCAATCATCGCGGCAAATACATATGAAGAAAACCCAAATATCCATCCGCCTAAAAACGAAACAATCGATTTATCTGTATATAAAGAACAAAACAAAAAGGCAGAGGTCGCCGCAAACGCTGGATTTAAAATTGATATAATATTAAACGATACAATTGGCCCGAAAAAATATGTGATTGGCCACGCCAGGAGCGCGATTCCAGGTGTTGTTGTTGATTGTGAAATATTCAAGCCATAGGGCGCCCAAGCTTTCGCGAGAATAAGTGGGTTATCAAGATGGATGATTGCCTGCGGCAAAAAACGGAACATCCATATGTATAAAGAGGGATCACCCCCTGTTCCAAAATACACGTCGCCGTTCAGCATACCTTGCCGATAAAATATCGAAATTGCTGCGACTGCATATATTAGAAATACAAAAACAATATTATGAGGACGCCTCATAGATTCACTTCCCGGCAACCGATCTTAGAGTGCTTTCAGATCATTTGATGACTGAATATTGCGCTCTATTGTATTAATAAAAAAGCACCTTCAATCGATCAGGTGAATTAATCTGATCGTACGATGCTTTGAACTGATGCTGGGTGTTTATATTTAGATTTTATATTTTTACAAGTTTTTTCAATTATGCATACTGGTATCACGATTGGGGAAAACCAGCCCAAGGATATAATCGTTCATGGCATCGGCCGGGAGCAGCGGTGCGTGATGGACGAGAGACGAGAACGGGTATGCGTAGGGCGCGAAGAGCGCGCGAGAGACTGGAGCGGGTAGCGGGAATCGAACCCGCGCGTTCAGCTTGGGAAGCTGACAGGCTACCATTACATCATACCCGCATGGCGCTGGGCGAGATTTAGTCTGCACCGGGCGCGGGCGCAACTCCCATCGCGGCGAGGGCGCGGGGGAAAAAGTCCGGGCCGCCGAAATTGCCGGATTTGAGGGCGAACAGGCGGGGGGCGGGCTCGATGCTGCGCAGCAGCGGCACGCCGGGGGCGATTTCGGCGCCGATCTCGAAGGCGGGGATGCCGAGGCGGTCGACGATCGCGCCCGAGGTTTCGCCGCCGGCGACGATCAGGCGGCGCACGCCGCGTTCGGCGAGTCCCACGGCGAGGGTGGCGAGGGCGGCCTCGATCCGCGCGCCGATCGCAGCACCATGGGCGGATTTCAGCGCCGCGACCGCCTCCGGCGTGGCGGAGCTGGCGAGCAGGACGGGGCCGGCGCCGAGATGCGCGCCGGCCCAGGCGAGGGCGGCGGACATGTCGCCGGCGAGAAGGGCGGCGGCGTCGAGATGGCGGACCGGCATCCGCCCCTCCACCGCGGCGATCTGGCCGAGCGTCGCCGCCGAGCAGCTGCCGGCGATGATCGCGGCAGGCCCCGCCGGCGCGGAGAAATCGGGGGCGGCGGCAGCGGCGGCAGGGCCCGCGATGGCGCGGGCGAGGCCGAGGCCGAGGCCGGACGCGCCGGTCGAGACCGGGCGGCGCAGCGCCGCCTTGCCCAGGGCGAGGAGATGGCGCTCGGCGATGGCATCGACGATGCAGGCCGCCCTGCCCTCGCCCGACGCCGCATCGAGCGCGGCCGCGATCGCCGCCTCCCCTTGCTCCACGAGATCGAACGGCGCGAGGCCGACGGGGCGGGATGACTGGCGGGCGAGCACGCGGACGAGGTTGGAATCCCGCATCGGGTTGAGCGGGTGGTCCTTGAGCGGGCTTTCGGCGAGCGGGACGGCGCCGACGAAGAGATGCCCCTGGTAGACGGTGCGGCCGGTTTCGGGAAAGGCCGGGCAGACCGGCACGCAGTGGCCGCCGGCGCGCGCCGCCAGCGCCTCGGTCACCGGGCCGATATTGCCCTCGTCGGTCGAATCGAAGGTCGAGCAGATCTTGTACATCACATGCTCAGCACCCCGGGCCGTGCAGTATTCGGCGGCGGCGAGGGCGGCGGCGACGGCCTCCCGCGCCGGGACGGAGCGGATCTTGAAGGCGACGACGATGGCGTCGATCTCCGGCAGGGCAAGGCCGTCGGCGGGGATGCCGATGGTCTGCACCGTGCGCAGGCCGTTGCGGCTCAGCGTGTTCGCGAGGTCGGAGGCGCCGGTATAGTCATCGGCGATGCAGGCGAGGCGCAGGCTCATCGGCCGCGCCCGGCGAACGTGGCGGGGCGCGGGCTCATCGGCCGCGCCCGGCGAACGTGGCGGGGCGCGGGCTCATCGGCCGCGCCCCGCGAACCATTCGAGGCCGTCCTCGGTGCGGCCGCGCGGGCGGTATTCGCAGCCGACGATGCCGGCATAGCCGAGGCGGTCCAGCTCGTCGAACAGGAATGGATAGTTCAGCTCCTCGCCATCCGGCTCGTGGCGCGAGGGGACCGAGGCGATCTGCACGTGGCCGACCTGGCGGATCAGCCGGCGCAGCCGCATCGTCACGTCGCCATGGATGATCTGGCAGTGATAGATGTCGAACTGCAGGCGCACATTGCCCAGGCCGAGCCCGGCGATGAACGCGGCGGCGGCATCGACATCGTTGAGGAAATAGCCCGGCATGTCGCGGCCGTTGATCGGCTCCAGCAGCAGGTCGATGCCGTGATGGGCGAGGGTTTCGGCGGTGCGGCGGACGGCGTCGCGATAGCTTGAGCGGGCGGCGGGGTCGGCCGGATCGGCGAGCCCGGCCATCAGGTGCAGGCGGGTCACACCCGTCGCCGCCGCGTATTCGAGGGCGCGGGCGGTGCCGGCGGCGAGTTCCTCCTCGCGGCCGGGCAAGGCGGCGAGGCCGCGCTCGCCGCCGGCCCAGTCGCCGGGCGGCAGGTTGAACAGCGCCTGGGTCAGCCCGTGCCGCGCGAGGCGGGCGCCGATCTCTTCCGGCTGGTGATCGTAGGGGAAGAGGAACTCCACGGCGTCGAACCCCGCATCAGCGGCGGCGGCGAAACGGTCGAGGAAGGGAACCTCGTTGAACATCATCGAGAGATTGGCGGCGAAGCGGGGCATGGGGCCCTCCGGATCAGGCGTGTGGAGTCAGGCGTGTGGCGTCAGGACGGTCGGGATCAGGTCGGTTCGGGCAGCGAGATCGGCGCGATGCGGGCGAAGAGCCGGGCGACGGAGGCATCGTCGTCCCGCCCCATGCCGGCGGCGGCGGTCATCAGGAAGAGTTGCAGCGCCTCGGAGGCCATCGGCACCGGCATCCGGCCGCGCCGCGCCATGTCGAGCACGATGCCGAGATCCTTGGTGAAGATGTCCACCGCGCTGCGCGGCGCGTAATCGGCGTCGAGAATGTGGGGCACGCGGTTCTCGAACATCCAGCTATTGCCGGCGGAGCCGGTGATGACCTCGTAGACGCGGGCGAGGTCGAGCCCCATCGAGGCGGCGAAGGCGATGGCCTCGCAGGCGGCGGCGATATGCACGCCGGCGAGGAGCTGGTTGACCATCTTGAAGCCGGCGCCGATGCCCGGGGCGTCGCCGAGTTCGTGGATCGTGGCGGCCATCGCGTCGAGCGCGGGGCGGGCGGCGGCGAAGGCGGCTTCGCTCCCCGAAGCCATGATGGTGAGCTTGCCCTCCGCCGCGCGGGCGGTGCCGCCGCTGATCGGCGCGTCGAGATAATGCACGCCCATCGCCTCCAGCCGGGCGGCGAGGGCGCGGACGGCCTCCGGCGCCATCGTCGCACAGGAGATGAAGACCGAACCCGGCGCCATCGCCGCGGCACAGCCGGCCGCGCCGAACAGCACCGCCTCGGTCTGCTCGGCGTTGACGACGACGCTGACGACGATCTCCGCCCCGCGCGCGGCGGCCTCGGGCGAGGCGGCCGGCGCACCGCCGGCGGCGGCGAGGCGGTCGAGATTCGCCGGCACGACGTCGAACCCGCGGAGCGAAAATCCGGCGCGCAGCAGGGCTGCGGCCATGCCCGCACCCATCGAGCCGAGGCCGATCACGGCGGCCGCCCTGCCCGTCCCCGCGCTCATCGCCGCCCGTCCGCTGAAGCTGTGGTCATGCCGTTCTCCTGAGGCTCATGTGCTGCCGCCGGCCTCGAGCGTGAAACCGACATCGAGGCGGCGGGTGGTCGGCTCCCGCCCGGAGATGCGGGCGAGAAGCATGGCGGCGGCCTCGCGGCCGATCTGGCGGCGGGGCGAGACGATGGTGGTGAGCGATGGCGTGGTCAGCGCCGCGATCGGCAGGCCGTTGAAACCGGCGATGGCGATGCGGCCGGGAATCTCGATCCCGTCGCGCCGGGCGCGCAGCAGGGCGCCGACGGCCATTTCGTCATTGGCGAAGAACAGCGCGTCGAGCGCGGGGGCGATGGCGAGCAGCTCGGGCAGCGCGTCCCACCCGGCCTGCTGGCCGCCACTTTGGCCGCCGCTTTGGCCTTCCGTGCCCGCGCGGTCGAACAGGGTGATTGCGGCCTGGCCGGCGAGGTGGCGGCGCAGGCCGTCATAACGCTGGCGGGCGCGGTAATCGTCGTGCATGCGCAGGCCGACGAAGCCGATCCGCCGGTAGCCGCGGGCGAGCAGGTGGGCGGCCATCGCCGCCCCGGCGCGGACATGCGAGAGGCCGACATTCATGTCGATCGGCGCGCGGCCGGTTTCCATGAACTCGACGATGGGGATGCCGGCATGGCGCAGCAGGGCGGTGGTGCGCTTGTCGTGCCGCAGCCCGGCGACGAGCATGCCCGGCGGGGCCCAGCCGAGCAGGGTGGTGGCCAGCGCCGCCTCGGTCGCGAGATCGTAGCCGGTGCTGCCGAGCAGCATCTGGTAGCCCTCGGCCTCCAGGGTTTCCTGGATGCCCTCGATCACCTCGACGAAGACGACATTGGCGAGCGAGGGCACGATGACGGGGATGACGCGGGTGCGCGCCGAGGCGAGCGCGCCGGCCATGCGGTTGGGCACGTAGCCGAGCGCTTCGACCGCCTGCTCGATCCGGCTGCGCAGGGCATCGGAGACCGAGGCGGGGTTGTTGATCGCGCGGGAGACGGTGATGGGGGCGACGCCGGCGCCGGCGGCGACCTCGGCCAGGGTGACCGCGCCGCGGCCGCGCCGGATGCGGCGGGGGGGCGCGGCTTCCGCGTCCGTCGCCGTTCGCGCTCGTTCTGCCTTTGCGCCGCCCGCGCGCGCCCTTGCCATGAAACGACTATCGCGGAGATCGGCGCGCGGCGCAAGATGGTAGCGCTGTCAAACAGTGGTTGCGCTACCACGACCCGGCTCCTATACATAGAGCACGTTCCGATCCATCCGGATCGGATGGCGTGCTCTGTCTTGTTGATAATTGGAGCATCTTTATCCGATCAGATGATTCCATCTGATCGGATGATGCTCTAGCAGACGAACGAACCTGCGGGAGAAACCTTCATGTCGGCCAGCGGATCAAAACCCTCCATCGGCTTCATCGGCATCGGCTTCATGGGCCACGGCATGGCGAAGAACATCGTCGAGGCCGGTTACGCGCTCACGGTGATGGCGCATCGCAACCGCGCGCCGGTCGAGGACCTGATCGGCCGGGGGGCGAAGGAGGCGAAGAGCCCGCGCGAGATCGCCGAAACCGCCGACATCGTGTTCCTCTGCGTCACCGGCAGCCCGCAGGTGCGCGCCGTGACCGAGGGGGAAAACGGCCTCGCCGCCGCCGGCAGGAAGCTCATCATCGTCGATTGCTCGACCTCGGACCCCTCGGTCACCGTGCCGCTCGCCGAGAGCCTTGCCGCGCGGAACATCACCCTGCTCGACGCGCCGCTCGGCCGCACGCCGAAGGATGCGTGGGAGGGCACGCTCGACGTGATGATCGGCGGGGCGGCGGAGGATATCGCCCGCGTGCGCCCGGTGATCGACACCTTCGCCCAGCGCGTGATCCATACCGGGCAGACCGGCACCGGCCACACGATGAAGCTGCTGAACAATTTCCTCTCGATGGGCTATGGCGCGCTCTATGCCGAGGCGCTGATGCTCGGCGCCAAGGCCGGGCTTTCGGCCGAGACCTTCCACAGCGTGATCGCCGGCGGGCGGATGGATTGCGGCTTCTACCAGACCTTCATGCAATACGTGGTCGGGCGCGACCGCAACGCCCACAAGTTCACGCTGAACAACGCGCTGAAGGACACCGCCTATCTCAACGCCTTCGCGGTGGCGCAGGGCGCGGCCAACCCGCTCGCCGCCGCCGTTCGCAATTCCTATGCCCAGGCGGTGGGCGCCGGGCGGGGCGACGATTTCGTGCCGATGCTGGCCGATTTCATCGCCGAGGCCAACGGGGTGAAGCGGGCGGAATGAGCGAGAGCGCGCTGCGCGAGGCGATCTGCCGCTTCGGCCGGTCGCTGTTCGAGCGGGGGCTGACGCCCGGCTCCTCGGGCAATATCAGCGTGCGGCTGGAGGATGGCGGCTGGCTCTGCACGCCGACCGACGCCTCGCTCGGCTTTCTCGACCCCGCGCGCATCGCCCGGCTCGACGCCAACCGGCGGCTGGTTTCGGGCGACAGGCCGACCAAGGAAATCCCGCTGCACGACGCGCTGTATGACACCAGGCCGGACGCGGGCGCGGTGGTGCATCTGCACTCGACCCATGCCGTCGCCCTCTCGCTGCTGCCCGGGATCGACCCGGCGGAGGCGCTGCCGCCGCTGACCCCCTATGTGATGATGCGCGTCGGCAAGGTCGCGCTGGTGCCGTTCCATGTGCCGGGCGATCCGGCGGTGGGCGATGCCATTCGCGGGCTCGCCGGCAAGCACAGCGCCGTGCTGCTGGCCAATCACGGCCCGGTCGTCGCCGGCACGTCGCTCCAGGCGGCGGTGTTCGCGATGGAGGAGCTTGAGGAAACCGCGAAGCTTCATCTGCTCACCCGTGGGCTCAACCCGCGGCTGCTGACGGCCGAGCAGCAGGCGGCGGTGCGGGCGAAATTCGGGGTCTGATTCCCCTTCCCTTCCCTGCCCTGCCCTGTCGTCAGGCCGCGCCGGTTTCGTCGGGGAAAGATTGCGGCGCCTCGCGCCGGTCGGTCATGCCGTAGTCGCGGATGACGCGCACCAGCCGGTGCGATGCCCCCTCGCCCGCCCCATCTCGCGCACCGTCTCCCGCCCCGCTCCTGAGGAGCAAGACATCGCCGGGGGTGAGGACCGCCTCGAACACGTCCCAGCCGAGGAGGCCAGGCATCGCGGGGTCGAGCCCGAGGTCGCGGGCGAGACCCTCCGGCGCCATGTCCGCAGCCCCCTCGCGCCGCGCGGTGAGGAGGGAGACATGCGCGCCGTCATCGGCCAGCACGCCGACGCGCAGGCGATACTCCGCGAACAGCGCGCGTCGCGCCTCGGCCTGGGCGCGGTGGTGCAGGGTGTGGCGGCGCCAGGCGATCAGCGCCGCCTCGTCGCGCCAGAGCGAAACCGAGAGCAGCACGCCCGGCCGGGTCAGGCTGCGATAGCGGATGTTCTCGATGAAGCCGTCGATCGCTTCAAGCTCGGGGCGCAGCAGGCGGGCATGGCCGAAATACTCGTCCAGCCTGCCGTCCTTCGGCCTGACCTCGAAGATGACGGCGTGCATCGAGCTATTCCGCCGCCGACGCCGCCTCGGCCTCGCGCTGGCGCTCTTCCGCCCGGGCGCGGATCTTGGCGACCAGCGGGCCCTGTTCGTTATAGGCGTGGCAGGAATTGAGCAGCGCGGTCGGGATGTCCCAGCGGTCTTCGGTGGTGCCGCCCTCGCGCGCGGCCTTGTGGGCGCGGATGGAGAACATGGTCTGGATCGCGGTGGTCGCGACCTGCTGGAGCAGTTCGCGCAGATGGGTGCAGCCGGCGGTGCCGCCGACGCGCTCCATCGCCCCCTTGAGGAAGCCCTTGCCGATGGTCAGCCCGACCAGTGCGGCGAAATTGGGCGCAACGCCGGGGCAGATCGCGTGCGGCGTGTCGTCCATCGTCGCCTCGGCGCGGACGACGGTCAGCTTGTCGTCCAGCGTCACGCGCAGGCCCATGCCGTGCAGCGCCTCGCCGGCATTGATCCGGCCGCGGTCGTGATTGCCGAAACTGTAGGTCTTGGTGTCTTTCAGATGCGCTTCGATGTCGACAAGGCCGTCGGCGCGGAGGAAGCCGCGGATCGCGATGTCGCGCAGATGGAGCAGTTGCCGGGGCTCGGCATGGCTGAGGGGCATGGGGCGGTGACTTTCCCTGATCACGATATTGCCCAATAGGGTAAGCGCTGCCACGGCGCGTTGCAAATGCCACGGGCGGTTGCATGGCAGGGTTGCTGCCCCAGCGCCGGAGCGGCGCGGCAGCATGGTTGTGCGGCGGCGGCGGCGCGGGCAATCTGGTGCGCTGTCCTCCTCACCCCGAGCGGGCGCGAGCATCGCGGAACCATGGAATATACGCACAGGCAACGGCTTCAGGTCATTTCCGGCATCATCCTGTGCATCCTGCTGGCGGCGATCGACCAGACGGTGGTGATCCCGGCGGTGCCGGCGATGGCGGCGGGGCTGCACGGCTTCGCGCATCTCTCCTGGGTGGTGACGGCCTATCTGCTGACCTCGACGGCGACGACGCCGCTGTATGGCCGCCTGTCAGACCAGTTCGGCCGGCGGCAGACGCTGATCCCCTCGATCGCGCTGTTCGTGCTGGCCTCCTGCGTCTGCGCCACGGCACAGACGCTGCCCTGGCTGATCGCCGGGCGGGCCTTGCAGGGGGTGGGCGGCGGCGGGCTGATGGCGATCGCGCAGGCGGCGATCGCCGACGTGGTCAGCCCGCGCGAGCGCGGCAAGTACCAGGCCTACATGGCGGGGACATGGGGCGTCGCCTCGACCGCGGGGCCGGTGGTCGGCGGCTGGGTGACGGATCATCTCTCGTGGCAGTGGATCTTCTGGTTCAACGTGCCGCTCGGCCTCGCCGCACTGGTGCTGAGCCAGATCGGGCTGCGCCAGCTGCGCACGGTGCCGCGCGGCGGGCGGATCGATTACGAGGGGGCGGCGCTGCTGACCGGCGCCGTTACCGCCTTCCTGATCGGCCTTTCATGGGGCGGTCGGACCTATCCGTGGCTGTCGCTGCCGGTGGTCGGGGTGTTCCTCGGCGGGGCGGCGCTGATCGCCGCGCTCTGGCGGTGGGAGGCGCGTGCCGCCGTGCCGCTGCTGCCGATGCGGCTGTTCGGCAATGCCTCGTTCGTGCAGCTCGTCGCCGTCGGGTTTCTCACCGCGCTGGCGATGTTCTCGGCGATCTTCCTGCTGCCGCTGTTCTTCCAGCTGGTCTACCACGCCAATGCCGCGCAATCCGGCTGGGACATCATGCCGTTCATGATCGCGAGCACGATCGGCGCCTATGCCGCCGGGCAGGTGGCGCGGCATACCGGGCGGACGCGCAGCCTGCTGGCTGGCGGGCTCGCGGTCGGCACCGCAGGGTTCCTGCTGCTCGGCCTGCTGCCGCGGGCAACGCCGCTCGGCCTCGTCGTGTTCAACTGCTTCATCATGGGGCTCGGGATCGGCTTCGTGCTGCCGTCCAACCTCGTCGCCGTGCAGAACGCGGCGAGCCGGCACGATGTCGGCGCGGCGACGGCGACGCTGCTGCTGCTGCGCGCGATGGGCGGCGCGTTCGGCGCGACCATCGCCGGGGCGGTGCTGCTGCTGCGCCTCGGCGGGCGGATCGACACGTCCGGCCACGCGGCCCAGACCATGGCGGCGAACCCCGCCCTGCCGGTGGCGTTCCACGACGCTTTCCTGGTCGCATCCGGCTTCGCGCTGCTCGGGCTGGTCGCGGCATTGCGGGTGGAGGACACGCCGCTGCGCGAGACGGTGGCGACCGAGGGGACCGACACGGCCGAGGCCGCACCCGAGTCCGAGCCCGAGCCGGCGCCGATCGGGCATTAGAGCACTTTCCGATCCTTTCCGGTCAGTTCCGATCGGATCAAGCGGCGTTTCACCTTTTCGTGATGATGCGGCGCGGCATCGGTCAGGCAGCGCGGTCCGCGCAATAAAATTTCGTGGCCGCCGCGGCGCGAGGGGCACGGGATTGCCGCAGGACGCTGCTGCGCGCAGCGATCGGCAAGCTGTTACGATCCTGACAAAAACCTGATTTTGCTCGCAAATTCCGGCCATGCGGCGCATGATCCGGGGCGGAGAAAAAGCCCGGCGGCAACAGCCGGGCGGGGGAAATTCCGCATGAAATCCGCCGACACCATGCTCGACATCCGCTACCGGCAAGGCGCCGGACGGGTGATCCTGACCGGAACCCAGGCGCTGATCCGCCTGCTGCTGACCCAGCGCCGGCGCGATGCGGCGTCCGGGCTGGACACCGCGGGGTTTCTCTCCGGCTATCGCGGCTCGCCACTCGGCGCGGTGGACATCCAGGCCCACGCCGCCGAAGCGGTGCTGGCGGCGGAGGGCATCGTGTTTCGCCCCGGCGTCAACGAGGACCTGGCGATGACGGCGATCTGGGGCACGCAGATGGTCCCGCTGTTTCCCGGCGCCACGCGGCAGGGCGTGTTCGCCATGTGGTACGGCAAGGGGCCGGGCGTGGATCGCTCGGGCGACGCGCTCAAGCACGCCAATTACGCCGGCACCACGCGCCACGGCGGCGTGCTGGTGGTGGCGGGGGACGATCATGCGGCGAAATCCTCCACCATCGCGCATCAGAGCGAGCCGGCGCTGATCGCCGCCGGCGTGCCGGTGCTGGCGCCAAGCTCGGTGGCGGAGATCCTCGAACTCGGGCTGTATGGCTGGGCGGCCTCGCGCCATGCAGGGCTTTATGTCGGGTTCAAGACGGTCGAGGAGATCATCGACTGCACCGCCTCGGTCGAAACCGGCCTCGATGTCCCGATCATCCTGCCCGACATCGACCCCGAGAGCGTCGCGATGCGGCTGCATGAGCCGGTGCTGGCGCAGGAGGCGCGCGTGCTCGGCCTGCGCCGGCCGGCGCTGATGGACTTCGTTGCCGCCAACCGGATCAACCGCATCGTCGAACCCGCCCCCGGCGCGCGGCTCGGCATCGTCACCGCCGGGAAATCGTTCCTCGATGTCGAGCAGGCGCGGGCCGATCTCGGGCTCGGCTTCGCCCGCGTGCTCAAGCTCGGCATGACCTGGCCGGTCGAGCCCGGGATCGTGCGGGACTTCGCGCGCGGGCTGGAGGAGATCGTCGTCGTCGAGGAAAAGGCGCCGGTGATCGAGGACCAGTTGCGGGCGATCCTGTACGGGATGACCGACGCGCCGCGCATCGTCGGCAAGCGCGACGAGACCGGGGCCACGCTGTTCCGCGCCGAAAGCGATCTTGCCGCCGCCGATGTCACGCTCGGGCTGGGCCGGCGGGCGCAGCGGATCGTGCCGGATGCGGCGCGGGAGGCGGCGCTGGCGCGGCTCGCCGCGACGATCGAGGCCGGGCACGCGCTCGATTTCGGCGCGCACCGGGTGCCGTATTTCTGCGCCGGCTGCCCGCACAACACCAGCACCAGGGTGCCCGAGGGCTCGCGCGCGATGGCGGGGATCGGCTGTCATTTCATGGCGACCTGGATGGACCGCGCGACCGATGCCTATTCGCACATGGGCGGCGAGGGCGCGGCCTGGATCGGCCAGGCGCCGTTCACCGCCGAGCCGCACGTCTTCGCCAATATCGGCGATGGCACCTATCACCATTCCGGCCTGCTCGCGATCCGCGCCGCCATCGCCGCCGGGGTGAACATCACCTATCGCGTGCTGTTCAACGACGCGGTGGCGATGACCGGCGGCCAGCATGTCGACGGGCCGCTCAGCGTGCCGCAGATCACCCGCGAACTGGCCGCCGAGGGGGTGAAGCGGATCGAGGTGGTGACCGACGAGCCGGAAAAATATCGAGAGGTGCGCGATCTCACGCCGGGCGTTGTCGTATCGCATCGCCGCGAGCTGGACGCGATCCAGCGCGCGATCCGCGAAATCCAAGGTGTCACCGCGATCGTCTACGACCAGACCTGCGCGACCGAGAAGCGCCGCCGCCGCAAGCGCGGCACGATGGCGGACCCGGCGAAGCGCGCCTTCATCAACAAGCGCGTCTGCGAGGGGTGCGGCGATTGCTCGCTTGTGTCGAACTGCATCGCCGTGGTGCCGGTGGAAACCCCGTTCGGGCGGAAGCGGGCGATCGACCAATCCGCCTGCAACAAGGATTTCTCCTGCGTCGAGGGGTTCTGCCCGAGCTTCGTCACCGTTCATGGCGGCGGGCTGAAAAAGCCGGAGGCGACGCGCGCCGCCCCGCCGGATGATCTGCCCGAGCCCACGCTGCCGCCCGCGGAATGGGACATGGTGGTGGCCGGGATCGGCGGCACCGGGGTGGTGACGATCGGCGCGCTGCTCGGCATGGCGGCGCATCTCGACGGGACGCAGGTTTCGGTGGTCGATGTGCTCGGCCTCGCGCAGAAGGGCGGCGCCGTGGTCTCGCATCTGCGCTTCGGCGCGGCGGCCGGGGCGGCGCAGGCGCTACGGGTGCCGGCGGGTCGGGCCGACCTGCTGCTCGGCTGCGACGCGCTGGTCGCCGCCGAGCGGGAGACGCTCGACTGCCTGGGCGACAAGACGCGCGCGGTGGTCAACCTGCACGAGACGATCACCGGGGAGTTCACCCGCAACCCCGCCTTCTCGCTGCCGATGGCGCGGCTGCGGCAGAGCCTGGCGCGGCGGGTGGGCGAGGCGCATCTTGACACGATCGAGGCGACCGCGATCGCCACCGCGCTGATGGGCGACGCGATCGCGACCAACCTGTTCCTGCTCGGCTATGCCTGGCAGCGCGGGCTGGTGCCGGTGAGCCGGGCGGCGATCGCGCGGGCGGTGGAGATGAACGGGCAGGCGGTCGGGCTCAATCTCGCCGCCTTCGCCTGGGGCCGCGCGGCGGCGCATGATCCCGGCACGGTGGCGGAGCCGGGAGCGGAGCCGGGCGCCGCGCCGGGAGCGGAACCGGGGGGGTTCGACGCGCTGTTCGGGATGTTGCGCGACGATCTCGTCGCCTATCAGGACCGGCGCTACGCCGCCCGCTTCGCCGAGGCGGTGGAGGCGGTGCGCGCGGCGGAGCAGGCGGTGCGGCCGGGCTCGACCACGCTGGCCGAAACGGCGGCGCGCACGCTGCACCGGCTGATGGCCTACAAGGACGAATACGAGGTGGCGCGGCTCTACGCCCTCCCCGCCTTCCGCGCCGAGCTGGCGCGCAACTTCACCGACACGCGGGATATCCGCCTGCATCTCGCCCCGCCGCTGCTGGCGCGGCGCGACCAGGCGACCGGCCTGCCGCAAAAGCGCGAATACGGCCCCTGGATGCTCAAGGCGATGGCCGCGCTGGCGCCGCTCAAGGTGTTGCGCGGCACGGTGCTCGACCCGTTCGGCCACAGCGCCGAGCGGCGGGGCGAGCGGGCGCTGATCGGGCGCTACGAGGCGACGCTGCGCCGCATCGGCGCCGCGCTGGATGAGGGGAATTTCGCCGCCGCCCTGGCGCTGGCCGCCCTCCCCGCCGAGATCCGCGGCTTCGGTCACGTGAAGGCGCGCAGCCTCGCCGCCGTGGGGGCGCGCTGGGCGGAGCGCGAGGCCGCCTTCATCGCGCCGCCCGCCGCCGCACCGCGACTGCCGGCGGCAGCGGAGTGATCAGCGGCGATGATCAGCGCGGCCGGGCGGCGCGGCGGCGGAGCAGGCGGGCGAAGAGCGGCATGGTGAACATCACCAGCAGCACCCGCAGCACATGGACGGCGAGGACGAAGGTGACGTCGGTCCGCGCGGCGATCGCCATCGCCAGGGCGGCGTAGATGCCGCCGGGCAGGGTGGCGAGGTAGCCCTCGAACGGGGTGGCCCCGGCGAGATCGGCGAGCAGCGCGCCGAGCCCGGCGCAGATCACGTTGACCAGCAGGATGAGGCCGAGCGCGGTCGGCAAGGCGCGGCCGATTTCGGCGAGGCGGGCGCGGGTGAAGCGCACCCCGGCCTGCCAGCCGATCGCGGCATAGGCGAGATCGACGATCGGCGCGGGCACGCCGGCATCGCCGGTGCGGCCGGTCAGGGTGATCGCCGCGGCGACGATCAGCGGGCCGAGCAGCGGGCCGGCCGGCATCCGGGTCAGGCGCGCGAGCAGCAGGCCGAGCGGGGCGGCGAGGCCGACAAGGACGAGCCCCTTCAGCCCGGCCGGGGGCACGGCGGCGGCCATGGCGCTGCCGTGAGAAAAATGGCCGCCGACATGAGATAAGTGGTCGGCGGCGGTCATGCCGCCGACGTGAAAGACGAAGGCGGCGACCAGCGGCATGATCGCGGTGACGAGGCCGACGCGCAGATATTGCACCACAGCGACCATGCGGATGTCGGCGCCGAGTTCGGCCGCCAGCGCCACGATGGCCGAGGCGCCGCCGGTGGTCAGCGCCAGCGCGCCGGTGGTGGGATCGACATCGCGGCGCAGGCCCATCAGCAGGCCGGCGCCGATCGAGACCAGCAGCGTCGCGAAGGTGACGAGAACGACCGGGACCGCATGGGCGGCGAGGGCGCGCAGGGTCGGCCCGCTCACCAGCGCGCCGATGACGACGCCGAGCACGGCCTGTGCGGCGAGCGAGGCGCTGCGCGGCACGCCCTCCGGCGCGTATCCCGCCAGTGCGAGGGCGGTGGCGACGAAAAGGGCCGCGAACAGGGCCGCGGAGGGCACGCCGATCGCGGCGAGCGGCACGGCGGACGCCGCCGTGACCGCAGCGAGCAGCGCCCAGCGCGCGGCCGCCGACCGGCGCGGAACCATCATCCTCCGGCGGCTACAGGCTCAGCGGCGGCCGATCTCGGTCACCAGGAAGTCGCGGAAGACGGAGACGCGCTTCGAGTTCCGCAATTCCTCGGGATAGACGAAATACATGTCGATCTTCGGCGCCTTCACCTCGGGCAGCAGGCGGACCATGCCGGTGGTATCCTCGGTCAGGTAGTCCGGCACGGCGCCGATGCCGATGCCGCTGCGAATGGCGATCAGCATGGCTTGCAGCGAGTTGACCTCGAGCGCGCCGGTGCGCGGGGCGGCGCCGTCCGGCCGGCCGATGCTGGCGATCCAGTTGACATCGGCCACCGGCGGCTTGCGGTCGCCGAACAGGATCAGGCGATGATCGTCGAGATCCTCGGGCCGCTCGGGCGTCTTGCCGGCCTCGCGCAGGTAATCCTCGGAGGCGAAGATCTGCCAGCGGATTTCACCGAGGCTGCGCTGCACGAGGTCGGGCTGGCGGGGCGGGTGCATGCGGATCGCGACATCCGCCTCGCGCATCGCGAGGTCGAGATCGACATCGTCGAGCAGGAGCGAGATGCTGACATCGGGGTATTGCTTGAGGAAGGCGCGCAGCCGGGGGGCGAGCCAGACCACGCCGAAACTGTGCGTCGTCGTCACCTTCAGCCGGCCGGCCGGGCGTTCCTTGCTCTCGGCCAGCAGCGCCTCGGTCATGGCGAGCTTGGCGAAGACGTCGCGCACCGTGCGGTTGAGCTGCTCGCCCAGCTCGGTGAGGATCAGCCCGCGGGCGTGGCGGTGGAACAGCGGCACCGCCAGCGCCTCTTCAAGCGCCGAGATCTGCCGCGAGACGGCGGATTGCGAGAGGTTCAGCACGTCGCCCGCATGGGTGAAGCTGCCCGCCTCGGCCACCGCGTGAAACACGCGCAACTTGTCCCAGTCCATGTGATTGCCTGTCACGGTCAGCTTCCCTTTCCCGGCCCGGCAATGGGCCGTATTTTATATTGTCTCAAGCAGCCTGTTGTTCGATTTGCGCGTGGTGCGCAAGGAATTTCTCCGCCTCGAGCGCCGCCATGCAGCCGGTGCCGGCGGCGGTGACGGCCTGGCGGTAGGTGCGGTCCTGCACGTCGCCGGCGGCGAAGACGCCGGGAACCGAGGTCTGCGCCGTGCCGGGGATGGTGCGGATATAGCCTTCGTCGTCCATCTCGATCTTGCCGCGGAAGAGCGACGTGGCCGGATCATGCCCGATGGCGATGAACACGCCGTCAACCGCGATGCTGCGTTCGACGCCGGTTTTCACGTTGCGCAGCCGCGCGCCGGTGACGACGGCGGGGCTGCCTTCGCCGGTGATTTCCTCGACCGTGTGATCCCAGATCACCTCGATCTTCGGGTGGGCGAACAGCCGGTCCTGGAGGATTTTCTCGGCGCGCAGCGAATCGCGGCGGTGGATCAGTGTCACCTTGGTCGCGTGGTTGGTCAGGTAGAGCGCTTCCTCGACCGCGGTATTGCCGCCGCCGACCACGGCGACCTCGCGGCCGCGATAGAAGAAGCCGTCGCACGTCGCACAGGCGGAGACGCCGGCACCCTGGTATTGCTGTTCGGAGGGCAGGCCGAGCCAGCGGGCCTGCGCGCCAGTGGCGATGACCACCGCCTCGGCGCGGTAGAGCGTGCCGGAATCGCCGCGCGCGGTGAAGGGGCGGGCGGCGAGATCGATCTCGGTGATGATGTCGTATTCGATGCGGGTGCCGACATGCTCGGCCTGGGCGCGCATCTGCTCCATCAGCCAGGGGCCCTGGATGACATCGGCGAAGCCCGGATAATTCTCGACATCGGTGGTGATGGTCAGCTGGCCGCCGGGCTGCAGACCGGCAACGATCACCGGGGCGAGATTCGCCCGCGCGGCGTAGATCCCCGCCGTGTAGCCGGCCGGGCCGGCGCCGATGATCAGCAGTTTCGTCTCGATCGTGGCCTGATCCGCCATTTGTTGCACCTCTGATGCGGAATTAAGGGTGCGGCGGCGGGTTTTCCAGCTTTCCGCGCCGCATTCACACCCTGAGGTTATGCAATTATATGACCGGACTATATCTGTCACGCGATCAACTCTTTCCGAGCGGTGAAAACCCATGCCGTCAACCCCGGCCTCCCCGTCCTCGCCGCGCCTCGCCGAGGCCACGCCGATCGACGATATCGACCGCCGGATCATCGCCGAATTGCAGGCGGACGGGCGGATGACCAATGTGGAGCTGGCGAGCCGCGCCGGGATTTCGCCGCCGCCCTGCCTGCGCCGGGTGCGGCGGCTGGAGGAGGCCGGGCTGATCCGCGGCTATCACGCCGAGACCGACGCGCAGAAGCTCGGCTGGCAGATCGAGCTGTTCGCCATCGTCGGGCTGGACAGCCAGCGCCAGGCGGTGCTGGACGCGTTCGAGGCGATGGTCGGCGGCTGGGAGGAGGTGCGCGAGTGCCACATGATCCGCGGCGGCGACGATTTTCTCCTCCGCCTGGTCGCGCGGGATACGGCGCACGAGAACCAGCTCACCGAGCGGCTGACCGCCGCCCCCAACGTGACGCGCGTGCAGACGCTGCAAACCATCCGCACCAGCAAGGCGCTTGCCGGGGTGCCGATCTGAGGCCATACCCGGCGCATGAACACGTCCCGGCATGAATTCGACCGCACCGACGCGCGCGGGCTGATCGCCATCGCCGTGCTCGGCGCCGTCCTCGACCTCGCGAGCCGGCTGGTCCCCGCTGTGCTGCCCTATCTCGCGCCCTATATTTTCAACGCGGCGATCTTCGCCGGGCCGCTGCTGGCGGCGTTCTGGTATGGGCGCGGGCTCGCGCGGAGCGCGGCGCGGCCGGCGCGCTGGCGCATCATCGCCTTCTATGCCGGGGTGGCGGCGATCTATTTCGTCGGCCAGACGCGCTTCGAATATGCCGCCCAGCACATGTTCTTCCTCAACCGCGTGCAGCAGGCGACGTTCGGTGTGTTCGCCCCGTTCCTGATCGCGTTTTCCTGGCCGCGCGACGTGCTGGCCGCCGGGGTGCCGGCCGGGCTGATCCGGCTGTTCGAGCGCGGGGCGGGACGGGTCGTGCTGCGGGTGCTGCGGTTTCCGCCGGTCGCCATCGTGGTGTGGCTGGCGACGACGGATGTGTGGCTGATCCCGCGGGTCAATTTCGCCTCGATGATCAACCCGCCGCTCTATGCGGTCATGAATGTCTCGATGATCGCGGCGGGGCTGCTGTTCTGGCTGGTGGTGCTCGATCCGCGGCCGCGGGCGGAGGCGGGGTATTCCTACCTGACGCGGATGGCGGCGGGCTTCCTGCCGATGTTTCCGCAGATCGCGGTGTCGTCCTATATCGCGCTGACCCAGACCGGGCTCTACAATTTCTACGATCTGTGCGGCCGGCTCTATCCCACGATCTCGCCGATGAAGGACCAGATGCTGGGCGGGATCATCCAGTGGATTCCGCCGGGGATGCTGAACACGGCGGTGCTGTTCGTGCTGCTGCACGCGATCCGCCGGAGCGAGGACAGGCAGGTGGCGGCGACGCCGATCCCGCCCGGAGCACGGGTGATCGAGGCGCGCTGGACCGGGCGCTAGGCCGGGCTGCCCTTGCGGCGCGGGGCGGTTGCGGCTAGGCCGCTTGTCTGTGCGGATGCGGGACTGGCCCGGATCCGGTTGGGTGACATCGTGTGATGGGGAGACAGTCCTTGCGGCGACTGCGATTGGCTCTGATGACCACGGCGTGCCTCGCGCCGGTGTTCCTCGCACCCGCGGCGCGGGCGGCGACCCCTGCCCCGGCTGCGGCCACGGCGAGCGGCGGGCGCATCGCCTCGATCCGGGTGCGCGGCAACCAGCGCATCGATGCCAATACCGTTCTCTCCTATATCCTGCTGCGCCCGGGCGACCAGTTCAGCCAGCGGCGGATGGATCTCAGCCTGAAGACGCTCTACGCCACCGGCCTGTTCAGCTCGGTCTCGCTCACCCGCGAGGGCGACACGCTGGTGGTGGACGTGCAGGAGAACCCGGTGGTCAACCAGGTGTTCTTCCGCGGCAATTCGGTGCTGAAGGACGACAAGCTCTCGAAGGCGATCTCGCTCAAGCCCGGCGCGGTGTTCACCCGCGCGGCGGCGGCGGCGGACACCAGGGCGATCCTCGATCTCTACGGCAAGCAGGGGCATTACGGCGCCACCGTCACGCCCGAGATCGTCAAGCTGCCGGAAAACCGGGTGAACGTGGTGTTCCGCTGCCATGACGGCGCGGAGACGCTGATCAGCCGGATCGATTTCGTCGGCAACCACGCCTATGGCCAGACGCGGCTGCGCGAGGTGATCTCCAGCCGCGAGGACGCGTGGTTCCGCTTCCTCTCCAGCGCCGATGAATACAACCCCGAGCGGGTGAAATACGACGAGGCGCTGCTCAGCCGGTTCTATTTCCATCACGGCTATGCCGACTTCAAGGTGCAGAGCGCCACCGCCCAGCTCGCACCGGACCGCAAATCGTTCTTCCTGACCTTCGTGATGAACGAGGGGCCGCGCTATCACATTGGCGGGGTGAAGGTGGAGAGCAGCGTCGCCAACCTGCCCGCAGCGTCGCTGCGCGCGCTGGTGCCGATCGAGAAGGGTGACCTGTTCGACGGCGATGCGATCCAGACCGCGGTGAAGGCGATCTCGAAGGCGGCGCAGAATCGCGGCTTCGCCTTCGCCCAGGTGGTGCCGGACGTTCACGAGGACCACGCGACGCACAAGGTGGATCTCACCTTCCGCGTCGTCGAGGGGCCGAAGGTCTATGTCAACGACGTGGTGATCAGCGGCAATACCCGCACCGAGGACGAGGTGATCCGCCGCCAGGTCGAGCTGGCGCCGGGCGATGCGTATAATCAGGACGCGGTCGACCAGTCGAAGCAGAACCTCGAGAATCTCGGCTATTTCAAGAAGCAGGACGGGGTCAGGATCTCGACCGCGCCGACGACCACGCAGGATCGCGTCAATCTCGACGTCAATGTCGACGAGCAGGCGACCGGGCAGTTCTCGCTCGGCGGCGGCTATTCGACCGATCTCGGCGCGCTGGCGAATATCGGGCTGAGCCAGGACAATTTCCTCGGCACCGGCATCAGCACCTCGATCTCGGCGCTGCTGGCGCAGAAGGGCACGCAGTTCAATCTCGGCGTCACCAACCCGTATTTCCTCGGCCGCAACCTGATCGCCGGCTTCGACCTGTTCCGCACCGATACCTACAACTCGACCGCCTACGTGTTCAGCGAGCGCTCGCTCGGCGGCGACGTGCGGGTGGGCTTCCGCTACAACGACCATGTCAGCCAGGCCTTCACCTATACGCTGAGCACGCGCGACATCTACAACATCGCCTCGACCGCGAGCCTCTACATCCTGAGCGAGCAGGGCAAGACCACGCTCTCGCAGCTCGGCTCGACGCTGACCTTCGACTACCGCAACAACCGCATCGATCCCTCCAGCGGCGAGATCCTGTCGCTGTCGGGCGATTTCGCGGGGCTGGGCGGAACCGCGAAATATGTCCGGCTGGAGGCGCGCGGCGCCTATTACATCCCGCTCGAACGCCTGCTCGGCGACAAGGCCTGGGTGCTGGAGTTCGACGGGCATGTCGGCAAGATTCTCGGCATCGAGGGCTACCGCACGACACTGGCGGACCGCTTCTTCCTTGGCGGCGACAGCATGCTCGGCTTCCAGACCGGCGGCGCCGGCCCGCATGACACGCAGTATGGCGACAGCATCGGCGGCAATTTCATCTGGACGCAGGACACGGTGCTGCACTTCCCGCTGCCGGTCAGCCCCGATCTCGGCGTGACCGGCTTCGCCTTCGCCGATATCGGCAGCCTCTCCGGGGTGTCGCCGATCACGGTGAACGGCACCACGCTCGGCGTTTACGACAATGCGGCGCCGCGCATCTCGGCCGGTCTCGGCGTGGCGTGGAACACGCCGTTCGGGCTCATCGACCTGTCCTATGCCCAGCCGATCAAGAAATACAAATACGACCAGATCGAGCAATTCCGCGTTTCCTTTGGTACGAGGTTCTGATCACGTGACACGCATCGCCAAAATCCGCGCCGGGCTGGCGCTTCCGGCCCTCATCATGGCCTTCGCCGGCACCGCCCACGCACAGTCCGAAACCGGCAAGGGGTATTTCATCCCGAAGCCGAAGGTGGAGGCGCCGCACACCGCGCCGATCCATACGCCACTGCCCCAGCAGCCGCAGGCGCCCGCCGGGCAGCAGCCCGGCGTGCAGCAGGTGCCGCCCGAGAAACTGCCGCCGATCCCGCAGCTCGCCCCGCTGCCCAAGGAAAAGGCGCCGCCCGCCGCGGTGATGGGCGTGCTCTCGGTGCCCGACGTGATGCGCAGCTCGACCGCGGCGCAGGGCGTCGAGAAGATCATCAACGAGCGGCGGCAGAAACTCGCCGAGGAAGCGCAGGCCGACCAGAAGAAGTGGGAAGGCGAGCAGCACGCCATCATCGCCGAGAAGGGCAAGCTCTCGAAGCCGGCGCTGGCCGCGCGCGAGCAGAAGCTCCAGCACGAGATCGAGCAGGCGCAGCTCGATTTCCATAACCGCAGCGTCGCCATCGAGGTGTCGGCCCGTACGGCGCTCGGCAAGATCGAAAGCTCGCTGATCGCGGTGATCCGCCAGGTGGCGCAGGCGCATGGCATGAACCTCGTGCTGCACCGCTCGCAGGTGGCGCTGAACGTCAACGCCTTCGACATCACCAAGGAAGTTGCCGACCAGCTCAACAAGATCCTGCCGCAGGTCGCGGTGCCGCCCTCGGTCGTGCCGAAGATGGCGCACGGCGCGCACAAGGCCGCGAAGAAGAAGTAAGCCGCGATGACCGGCGCGACCGATCCGCGGCCGGGCGATGCGCGGTTCTTCGCCCGCAGCGGCCCCTTCAGCCTGGCGGAAATCGCCGCGGCTGCAGGAGCGACGGTAGCGGGGGCCACGGTAGCGGGGACCAGGGTCGCGGATGCGGGGCAGCGCCTTTCCGGCGTCGCCCCGTTGCAGACCGCCGGCGCTGGCGATGTCAGCTTTCTCGACAACCGCAAATATCTGCCGCTGCTGGCCGAAACCCGCGCCGGGGCGGTGATCATGCGCCCCGAGATGGCGGCCGCAGCACCCGCGACGGTGGCGTGCCTGGTCACGCCCACCCCCTATGAGGGCTGGGCGCGGGCCTGCGCGCTGTTCCACCCCGCCCCGGTGGCGGTGGCGGGCATCCATCCGAGTGCGGTGATCGGCGCGGGGGCGGAGATCGACCAAGCGGCCGAGATCGGGCCCTTCGCGGTGATCGGCGCGGGGGCGCGCATCGGCGCACGCTGCCGCATCGGCCCGCACGCGGTGATCGGGCCGGGCTGCGTTCTGGGCGAGGGCGTGATCGTCAGCGCCGGGGCGAGCGTCAGCCACGCGCTGATCGGCGACCGGGTGATGATCCATCCCGGCGTGCGGATCGGCCAGGAAGGGTTCGGCTTCGCCACCACGAAGGACGGGTTTCTTTCGGTTCCGCAGCTCGGCCGGGTGATCATCGAGCATGACGTCGATATCGGCGCGAACACCACGATCGACCGCGGCTCGGCGCAGGATACCGTGATCGGCGCGGGCACGCGGATCGACAATCTCGTGCAGATTGCCCACAACGTGCGGATCGGGCGCTGCTGCGTGATCGTGGCGCAGGTCGGCATCTCGGGCTCGACCACGCTGGAGGATTTCGTGGTGCTGGCCGGCCAGGCCGGGGTGTCCGGCCATCTCACCCTCGGCAAGGGCGCGCGCATCGGCCCGCAGGCGGGTGTGATGTCCGACGTCAGGCCGGGGATCGACCTGCTCGGCAGCCCGGCGCGGCCGGCGAAGGAGTTCATGCGCGAGGTCGCGACATTGCGGCGCTTTGCGCGGCGCGGCGGATTGAGGCATGCTCCGCCCGCACCGGAGCGGGACGCCAAATCCTGACCGGATCATCCACAACACGAACGGGACACGGACGCTCTGACATGGACCGAAGCGCGACAGACACCACGGCACCACAGCCAGGGGGGATCACGGTGGATATCGCCGGGATCATGCATGCGATCCCGCATCGCTACCCGTTCCTGCTGATCGACCGGGTGGTGGAGCTGCAGCCCAATGTTTCGGCGGTGGGCGTCAAGAACGTCTCGGTCAACGAGCATTTCTTCCAGGGCCATTTCCCCGGCCATCCGGTGATGCCGGGCGTGCTCATCATCGAGAGCATGGCGCAGACCGCGGCGGTGCTGGTGGTGGAGACGCTCGGCCCCGAGGAGGCCGGCAAGGTGGTCTATTTCATGTCGGTCGAGGGGGCGAAGTTCCGCCGCCCGGTGGTGCCCGGCGACGTGCTGCGCATCCATGTCACCAAGGATCGCAACCGCGGCAATGTCTGGAAGTTCAACGCGGTCGCCAGGGTCGAGGGGGTGGCGGTCGCCGAGGCGAGCTTCGCCGCGATGATCATGGACCGGAAAGCCGGCGAGGCATGATCCACCAGACAGCGTCGATCGATCCGCGCGCCACGATCGGCGCGGGTGTCAGTGTCGGGCCGTTCTGCACGGTCGGCCCGGATGTGGTGCTGGAAGACGGGGTCGAACTCGTCTCGCATGTCGTCGTCGACGGGCATACCCGCATCGGCGCCGGCACCACGGTGTTTCCCTTCGCCACCATCGGCCTCGCGCCGCAGGACCTGAAATACAAGGGCGAGCCGACGCGCACCGAGCTGGGGCCGAACTGCGTCATCCGCGAGCATTGCACCATCCATCGCGGCACCGTGACGGGCACCGGCATCACCCGCGTCGGCGCCGGCTGCCTGCTGATGGCGGTGGTGCATGTCGCGCATGATTGCGCGCTGGGCGAGAACATCGTCATCGCCAACAACGTGGTGATGGGCGGGCATGTCGAGATCGCGGACCGCGCGATCATCGGCGGCGCCACCGCGATCCACCAGTTCGTGCGGATCGGCACCGGCGCCATGGTCGGCGGCGCCTCCGGCGTCGAGGCGGATGTGATCCCCTATGGCTCGGTGATCGGCAATCGCGCGCGGCTGCACGGGCTCAACATCGTCGGGCTGCGCCGGCGCGGGCTCGACAAGGAAGGCCAGCACCGGCTGCGCAACGCCTATCGCCTGCTGTTCCAGGGCGAGGGCACGTTCGCCGCGCGGGTCGAGGCGCTGCGCGGCGGCGCCGGGGATGATCCATATCTCGCGGAAATCCTCGCCTTCATCGATGCGCCGAGCAAGCGCGGCCTGATCCGCAGCACGACCCGCCACGGCGACGACGCCGAGGCGTGAGCGCGGATGCGCGCGGCGAGGGCATGAGCCGGGCGGCGACGCCGCTCGGCATCGTCGCCGGTGGCGGCACCCTGCCCGGGCGGGTTGCCGCGGCGGCGCGCGCCGGCGGGCGGGACGTGTTCATCGTCGCCCTCGATTCCTATGCCGATCCCGCGGTGGTGGGGGTGTTTCCCCACGAGACGATCCGCGTCGGCGCGGTGGGTGCCGCGATCGCAGCACTGCGCGCCGCCGGCTGCCGCGAGCTGGTGCTGGCCGGCCCGGTGAAGCGGCCCTCGCTGCTCGACCTGCGGCCGGACGCGATGGGGGCGAAGCTGCTGGCGCGCATCGGCCGGGCCGCCTTCGCCGGGGATGACGGGCTGCTCGCCGCCATCGTGCGGGTGCTGGGCGAGGAAGGGTTCACCGTGATCGGCGCGCATGAGGTGATCGGCGAGGTGCTGGCGCCGGAAGGCTTGCTGAGCGCGACCGCGCCGGATGCCGCCGCACTCGCGGACATCACGCGCGGCGTTGCCGTGGTGCATGCGCTCGGCGCCGCGGATGTCGGGCAGGGGGCGGTGGTGCAGCAGGGCATCGTGCTCGCGGTCGAGGCGGTGGAGGGGACCGACGCGATGCTGGCGCGC
Organism: Acidiphilium sp. C61; assembly: GCF_905116885.1. Lineage (NCBI taxonomy): Bacteria > Pseudomonadati > Pseudomonadota > Alphaproteobacteria > Acetobacterales > Acidocellaceae > Acidiphilium > Acidiphilium sp. C61. Next base: position 1,711,431 of record NZ_CAJHNI010000005.1, read on the forward strand.
GCGGCCACGCTGCGGCGGCCGGGGCCGGGCGGCGTGCTGGTGAAGCTGGTCAAGCCCGGGCAGGACCGCCGCGCCGATCTGCCGACCCTCGGTGTCAAGACCGTGCAGGGGGTGGTGGAAGCAGGATTGCGCGGGATCGCATTCGAGGCCGGCGGTGCCATATTGATGGATCGCGAGGCGATGACGCGCGCCGCCGACGCCGCCGGGCTGTTCCTGCTCGGGATCGATCCGCGTGCCGCGCGATGGACCGAAGGGAGACAGTCATGAGCGATTTCCAGTATCTGCACACGATGATCCGGGTGAGGAACCTCGATGAGAGCGTTGCCTTCTACACCGGGCTGCTCGGGATGAAGGAGCTGCGCCGCTCCGACGTGCCGGATGGCAAGTATACGCTCGCCTTCGTCGGCTATGGCGACGAGGCGACGCACACGGTGCTGGAGCTGACCTACAATTACGGCGTCGAGGCGTATGACCAGGGCACCGCTTTTGGACATCTCGCCCTCGGTGTGCCGGATATCTATGCTGCGGTGGACAAGCTCCGCGCCGCCGGCGTGAAGATCACGCGCGAGCCGGGGCCGGTGAAGTTCGGCAAGACGGTGATCGCGTTCATCGAGGACCCGAACGGCTACAAGATCGAGCTGATCGAACGGAAGTGAGCCGACCATGCCGCGGGATCCGGTGCCGGAGCCGCCGTCGCGACGACCGGGAAAGAGTCTGAAATTCCGGCTGCTGTCGGCCGGGTTCGGCGCGGCGGAGCGGGTGCTGCCGCGCGGGGTGCCGGCGCTGGACGCGGCACGGATTGCCGCCGCCGCGGGCGGTGCAATGCCGGATTTCGCGCGCGAGGGGCTGGAGCGGCTGGTCGCCTCGCTCGCGGCGGAGACGCGGCTTTCGCTGTTCGGGCGGGTTTCGGTCCGCTACGACCTGATGCGGCTGGCGCGCAATGCCGAGGCGATCCGGCGGATGCACGCGGCGACCCCGGCGATCGGGCGGGACGCCGTGCGGGCGCCGGTTTTCATCATGGGGTTGCCGCGCTCGGGGACGACGTTCCTGCACACGCTGTTCGGCCAGGACCCCGAGGTGCTGGTGCCGCGGGTTTGGCAGACGCTGTATCCGGCGGCGCGGCCGGTGGGGTTCGACGCGCGGCGCAGTGCCGCGGTGCGCCGGACCGACCGGCAGCTAGACATGTTCGCCGGCATGGCGCCGGAGTTTCCGGCGATCCACCCGATCGAGGGGGACAGCCCGCAGGAATGCAGCGAGATCACCGCGCATGTGTTCCACTCGCTGCGGTTCGACACGACGTTCCGGGTGCCGAGCTACACCGCATGGCTCGACGCCGAGGATGACGGGCCGGCCTTCGCGTTTCACAAGCAATGGCTGCAGGCGATGCAGCACGGAACCGGCGGACGGTTCTGGGCGCTGAAATGCCCGGAGCATACGTTTTCGGTGAAGGCGATCCTGGAGACCTATCCGGATGCGCGGTTCGTGGTGGTGCACCGCGACCCGGTGCATGTGTTTGCCTCGGTCGCGCACATGACGGAGGTGCTGCGGCGGCCGTTCCTGCGGGACATCGACCCGGCGGAAATCGGCCGGCAGGTGACGGAGCGGTGGATCGACGGGGCGCGGCGCCTGGTGGCGTTCGACCAGAGCGGGGCGGTGCCGGCGGAACGGCTGGTCAATATCCAGTACGAGGCGCTGACGGCGGACCCGATCGGGGCGGTCGCGGGGATTTACGCGCGGTTTGGCGAGACATTCACCCCGGCGGCGGAGACGGCGATGCGGCAGTATCTCGGCGCGGCGCCGCGCGGCGGCTATGGGCGGAACCGCTACCGGCTGGCGGATTTCGGCATCAACGCCGAGCGGCTGCGGCCGCGCTTTGCCGGATATGTCGAGTATTTCGGCGTGCAGGCGCGCAAGCCGGGCGGACCGCAGCCGGCCTGAGGGGCGGCTAGAGCATCATCCGATCAGATGAAATCATCTGATCGGACCGTGCTCTGTGACGATATTCCCATCGGTTTTATAGGAATATGATCCTTTCCTCGCGGCGGGTGGGGCAGGACGACATTCCTTGTGCTGGAGAGGGGCTACCAGCCGAGGAAGGTTTCATGGCGGTGGGCGGCACGCGGCGGGGCGTGGCGCCAGAGGCGGGTTGTCGTTTCGCGCAGGGTGTCGGCGAAGCGGAGGGTGGCGAGGTGTTCGCGGCCGGCGCAGATGTCTTCGGCGGTGATGGCGAGGGTGGCGCGGAGTGTCTGGCCGGTGAGGGTTTCGATGGCGGCGAAGGTACTGCGGAAGCCGGTGGCGCTGGCGGTGGCGAAGGCGGCGCAGGCGGGCAGGTTGCGGCCCCTGACGGCAAGCCAGGCGCGGAGCGGGGCGGCGAGGGAGAAAGCCCAGACCGGGGTTCCGAGGATGAGCAGCTCGTACTTCGCGGGGTTGATCGTGGTCGGGAGGATTTCGGGCGGGTGGCCGCCAAGGCAGGTGCCGAGCGCGCGGAACGCGCCAGGAATGCCGTAGGCGCAGGCGGGGCAGCGGATGGTTTCCAGATCAGCGCCGAATTCGCCGGCGATCATGCTGGCGATGCGCGCGGTGGTTCCTGTCCGGGAATAATAGACGACGAGGACACGCATGCCGCTCGGTCCCTCTGCGTAATGACACATTTTTATACAGAAGAGACTCAGGTTTGGCGCGCGGAAGCGGTGAACGGGACGTTAATATTTTGATAGTTTCTGGGATGAGGGCACGGATTATTTACCGACAGGGTTGCTGTGGCGTGCGGTGAGGGTGTGGGTCGATGACCCGGCCGGTTGCGGGGACTGTTTCACGGGAAACAATCGGGGCGGTGCGGGGCCGCCGATTTCAGCCGTCCAACAGCGATCTCTCGTTTTTCGAGACACTCTCATACACCAGCATCTGCACGCCGTTGCGGAGAAAAGAGTCGGATTCGGTCATGCCGATGGCGCCGAGGACGGTGCGGCTGGCAAAATTGTCGGCGCGGGCGATGGCGATGATGCGGCGCAAATGAGCGCGGTCGTGGCCGTAGCGGAGGGCGGCGCTGGCGGCTTCGCGGGCGAGGCCGGCACCGCGGACTTCGGGCCATAGGGCGAAGCGGAGCGCGATGCCGCGGCCATCCGGGCGGTCGGCGAGGCCGGTGATGCCGAGGAAGGCGTTGGTGGTGCGGCCGCGGATGGACCAGATTCCGAAGCCTTGCGCGCCCCAGGCGGCGATGTCTTCCGCCAGTTCGGCCACGGCCTGTTCGCGGGTGCGGACCCCGCCGAGCATCAGGGCGAAGGCGCGGGGGTCGGTTTTCAGGGCGACGAGATCCTCGACATCGGACCAGCCCACCGGATCGAGCCGCAACCGCCCGGTGGTGATCTGCCATGTCGGGTTGATGGTCATGGAAATGGCGGGGCCTTGCCCCGGGCCCCATCAGGGGCGCTGCCCCTGAACCAAGCCAAAGGCGGAGCCTTTGGAATCCATTCGTTTTGGTTTTGGGGAGGGCATCCGGGCAATTGCCTTGGTAAAGGCAGGGACACGCCCTCCCCAAAACCAAAACGCGAGCGCGGTTCCAAGGGCTCAGCCCTTGGCGGGGGTGCAGGGGGTGGAACCCCCTGCGTGGGCCCGGAACCAAGACCCTGCATCCGCTGGCTACCTTGTGAGGGGGCGGTATTTGATGCGGTGGGGTTCGGTAGCGTCGGCGCCGAGGCGGCGGCGTTTGTCTTCCTCGTAATCCTGGAAGTTGCCCTGGAACCATTCGACGTGACTGTCGCCCTCGAAGGCGAGGATGTGGGTGGCGAGGCGATCGAGGAACCAGCGATCATGCGAGATGATGACGGCGCAGCCGGCGAATTCGGCGAGGGCTTCTTCCAGGGCGCGCAGCGTATCGACGTCGAGATCGTTCGTGGGTTCGTCAAGGAGGATGACGTTGTGTTCGCCCTTGAGCATTTTCGCGAGGTGGACGCGGTTGCGTTCGCCGCCGGAGAGGATGCCGACTTTCTTCTGCTGGTCGGAGCCCTTGAAGTTGAAGGCGCCGACATAGGCGCGGGAGGGGACGGTGCGCTTGCCGAGGTGGATGACGTCGGTGCCGCCGGAGATTTCCTCCCAGACGGTCTTGTTGTCATCGAGGCTGTCGCGCGACTGGTCGACATAGCCGAGTTTCACGGTGTCGCCGACGACGAAGGAGCCGGCATCGGGTTTTTCGACGCCGGTGATCATCTTGAAGAGAGTGGATTTGCCGGCGCCGTTGGGGCCGATGACGCCGACGATGCCGCCGGGGGGGAGCTTGAAGGAGAGGCCGTCGATCAGGAGGTTGTCGCCGAAGCCCTTGCGGAGATCCTGGGCCTCGATGACGGTGCCGCCGAGGCGCGGGCCGGGGGGGATGACGATTTCGGCGACGCCGGAGACCTGCTCGCTCGATTTGGCGAGCATTTCCTCGTAGCGGCTGATGCGGGCCTGGTTTTTCGCCTGGCGGGCCTTGGGGGAGGCGCCGATCCATTCGCGCTCTTCCTTGAGGGCGCGCTGGCGGGCGGATTCTTCCTTTTCCTCCTGGGCGAGGCGCTTCTGTTTCTGTTCGAGCCAGGAGGTGTAGTTGCCCTCGAACGGGTAGCCGCGGCCGCGTTCGAGTTCGAGGATCCAGTTGGTGACGTTTTCGAGGAAGTAGCGGTCGTGGGTGACGAGGATGACGGTGCCGGTGTAGGCGCGCAGGGTCTTTTCGAGCCAGGCGACGGATTCGGCGTCGAGATGGTTGGTCGGTTCGTCGAGGAGGAGGAGGTCGGGCTTCTCGAGGAGGAGGCGGCAGAGGGCGACGCGGCGGCGCTCACCGCCGGAGAGGTTGGTGACGGCGGCGTCGGACGGGGGGCAGCGAAGGGCGTCGAGCGCGATATCGATCTGGCGGTCGAGCTCCCAGCCGTCGCCGGCGTCGATCTTTTCCTGGAGGGTGGCCTGTTCGGCGAGCAGGGCATTCATCTGCTCGTCGTCCATCGGCTCCATGAAGGCTTCGGAGATTTCGTTGAAGCGGGCGAGGGCGGCGCGCATGTCGGCGAAGGCGAGGGCGACGTTCTCGCCGACGGTGAGGGTCGGGTCGAGATGCGGTTCCTGCGGGAGGTAGCCGACGCGCGCGCCCTCGGCGGCCCACGCCTCGCCGCCGAATTCCTTCTCGATGCCGGCCATGATTTTCAGCAGGGTGGATTTGCCGGCGCCGTTGACGCCGAGCACGCCGATCTTGACGCCGGGGAGGAAGGAAAGGGTGATGCCCTTGAAGACCTCGCGGCCACCGGGGAAGGCCTTGGTGAGGTCTTTCATCACATAGACATACTGGTAGCTGGCCATCGGGAGTTCCTGTGCGCGTGCGGGGTTTTGCAGCCGGTATAGGGGGGGGGCGACGCGCGGGCAACCGAGGGCGGGGTTTTGCGCCTGTGGGGCGCGCGGAATGCAGAACGGCCGGAGCAGAACGCCAGAGCGAAATGCAGAAAGGCCGGAGCAGAACTCCGGAGCGAAATACAGAACGGCCGGAGCAGAACTCCGGAACGAAATGCAGAACGGCCGGAGCGAAACTCCGGCCGTGTACGCGTTCAGGGGTTGGGGGTGCGGGGTGTCAGATGTCGACGTGCCAGCCGAGGGCGAGGTTCAGCACGATGCCGTAGGTGAGATACATCAGCCACAAGCCGGTGACGGTGTGGAAGAAGCCCTGGGCGCGGAGGCTGAACGGGGCGGCGACGCCGAAATAGGAAAATATTCCGGAGAAATACACGCAGCAGAGGCCAGCAAAGAGGATGGCCACCGGAATGTCGCCCGCTTCGGCGAAGACGATCAGGCCGAGGACGGAGACGAGGAAGAAGGCGACCGCCATGAAGCCGTTCACCCGCATGTCACCCTGGCGCATGCGGCTCAGGCCGATGGCGAACCAGTGCACGCCGAAGACCGAGGTGAGGATGCCGGCCGCGTAGAGCGGGGCGCCGTGGAAAACGTGGAACCAGGTCAGGCCGACAAGGATGTAGGTGCCGCAGAGGAATTGCAGGAAGCCGGGCATCCAGACGCCGTACCAGCCATTGGCCCAATCGACCGCAGGCGAGCGTTCCGGGAAGCCGAAGAGCTCCTGCGGACCATAGATCAGATAGCCGGTGCCGAGGCCGAAGAAGGCGAGGCCGAGGGGCACATAGGCCGAGGTTGGAAGACTGAAGACAGTGGGTGTCATTGGGCGTCTCTCATTGGTTTGATTGAGCCCGCGCCGGCACGGGGCCGGCGCGGGCGGTCCGACGATTGTTCGGCGCCGAACGCTTCTTATTCAAACCAGGTTACGAGATCGCCAGTTTTCGGGTTCAATTATGCGTTATTCACATGGATGTGATCAAACACCCGCGATTTTGGCACGCTGGCGTACCAAAGCGAGGACGGCGGCGCAGGTGGGGGCCGGCAGGTCGACCCAGGCGGCCATCTCGACCACGGCGCCGAGCAGCGCCTCGATCTCGATCGGGCGGCCGCGCTCGAGGTCCTGGAGCATCGAGGTCTTGTGCGCGCCGACCTCGGCCGCGCCGTCGATCCGCTTCTCGACATCGATGGCGAAGCGCACGCCGAACGCCTCGGCGATGGCCGCGCCTTCGAGCATCATCCCCCGCGCGAGGGCGCGGGTGCCGGGGTCGGCGGTGATGACGTCGAGTGTCGCACCGGTCAGCGCGCTGATCGGGTTGAAGGCCATGTTGCCCCAGAGCTTGACCCAGATGTCGTCGCGGATGCGGGGGCGGACCGGCGCCTTGAGGCCGGCCTCGATCATCAGGCGGCTGATCAGGGCGGCGCGCTCGGTGCGGGCGCCATCGGGCTCGCCGAGGACGAAACGGTCGCCATAGGTGTGGTTGACCACGCCGGGCTCGACGATCTCGGCGGCGGGGTAGACGATGCAGCCGAGCGTCTGCGCCGGGGGCAGCGCGGCCCAGACCGCGCCCTCGGGATCGACCGCGGTGATCCGACGGTCGGTGAAGGGGGCAGGCAGGCCGTAGGTATACCACCAGGGGATGCCGTTGATCGCGGCGATGATGGTGGTCTGCGGGCCGATCAGGTGGCGGAGTTGCGGCAGGGCGGGCTCGATGCCCTGGGCCTTGAGCGTGATGAGAACATAATCCTGCGGGCCGAGTTCGGCGGCGTCGGCCACGCGGGGGCGGGTGAGAATTTTTTCCCCGCCGGAGAGGAGCAGAAGCCCGTTGGCCTCGATGGCGGCGCGATGCGGGCCGCGGGCGACGATCGAGACATCGGTGCCGGCCGCTTGCAGCCGGGCGGCGACGAGGCCGCCAATGGCCCCGGCGCCGAAGACGCAGATGCTGGTCATGCCTCGATCCCGAGGCGGGCGGCGAGGCCGACGCGCTGGACCTTGCCGGTCGGGCCCTTGGGGATCGCCTCCATGATCAGGATGCGGCGGGGCACCTTGAAGGCGGCGAGGCGGCCGGCGGCGAAATCGCGGATCGCCTGCGGGTCGGGCGCGGTGCCGGCGCGGGGGACGACGATGGCGGCGACGTCCTCGCCCAGCTTGTCGTGCGGGATGGCGAAGGTGCAGACCTCGGCGATGTCCGGATGGTCGAGCAGGGCGACATCGACCTCCAGCGGGCTGATCTTCTCGCCGCCGCGGTTGATCTGCTCCTTGAGCCGGCCGGTGAGGAAGAGATAGCCCTCGGGGTCGAGCATGCCCTGGTCGCCAGTGCGGAACCAGCCATTGGCGAAGGCCTTGGCGTTGGCGTCGGGGTTGGCGGCGTAGCCGGCAGTGACGTTGGGACCGCGGATGACGACCTCGCCGGTTTCGCCCTGCGGCAGGAGGGTGCCGTCATCGTCCATGATCGCGATTTCGGGGCCGGCGGCGATGCCGACCGAGCCGGCCTTGCGGGCGCGCGGCGGCAGCGGGTTGGAGGCCATCTGGTGGGCGGCCTCGGTCATGCCGTAGGCCTCGATCACCGGGGCGCCGAATTTCTGCTCCAGCGCCGCCATCACCTGCGGCGGCAGCGAGGCGGAGGAGGAGCGGATGAACCGCAGCCGGGCGAGCGCCCTGACCGCGTCGTCCTCGGGGGCGCGAAGCAGGATCGCCTGGTGCATGGTCGGCACCGCCGTGTACCAGGTGGGGGTTTCCTCCTCGAGCCAGGAGAAGAAGCGGAAGGCGTTGAAGCCGGGCGTGCAGCAGACGGCGGCGCCGGCGCGCAGCGAGGCGAGGGTTGCCGCGATCAGGCCGTGAATGTGGAACAGCGGCATCACGTTGAGGCAGAGATCGTCCGGCGCGAGGGCGAGGCTGGCGGAGATGTGGCGCGCCGAGGCGGCGAGGTTTTTGCTGCGCAGCGGGACGATCTTGGGACGCGCGGTGGTGCCGGAGGTGTGCAGGACCAGCGCCTCGTCCTCCGGTTCGGCCGGGCCGGGGTTGGCGGCCGGGGTTTCGGGCAGGGCTGAGACGTCGAGCGTGAACACGCCGGCGGGGGCGGACTCGTCCTCGGCGAGGTCGAGCAGGGGGATGCCGAGCCTGGCGGCGACGCCGCGCACCGGGCTGTCGGTGCCGGCGGCGACGATGACGGCGCGGGGCTTCAGGTCATCGAGATAGAATTCGAATTCCTGGTCCTTGTAGGCCGGGTTGAGTGGGGCGGCGCAGCACATCGCGGCGATGGCGGCGAAGGCGGTCGCCGCGGCGGGGCCGTTCGGCAGGACGATGGCCACACGATCGCCACGGCCGATGCCGCGCGCGTTGAGCGCGGTGCGCACCTCCTCCGCCAGGGCAGCGAGGCGGGGACCGGAACAGGGGAGCCGCGCGGGCGCGGCGATGGCGCGGGCGCCGGTATGGGCACTCAGGATGTCGTGGACCGTTTCGCTCATGGCTGGCTTGCCGCCTCCTTTTATATGCTGCGATCAGAGGTGTTAGAGCAGCTTTATCCGATCCTGATGGATCGGAACGTGCTCTGGTGCGGCGATGTCTCTGACGCGGATCGGCCCGGCGGGCAAGGGGGTGGCGCGCGTTCGACCGGGGTAGGGTCAGGGTATGGCGTAGGAGGCGATGAAGCGGCGGTCGATCCGGTCTTTCCAGCGCCGCACCCAGGCGCCGGAGACGACGAGGCCGTTGCGCGTGCCGATCGCGTGGTCCGGCCCGGTGGCGAGGAGGTAGAGGGCGGCGCGCTGCGGGCGGAAGCGGCGGAGCGGCAGGCCGGCGAGGGCGCGGCGAAGGTTTTCGGCCAGCACCGGCCCCTGCCGCACCGCGTAGAGCCCGGATTTCGGCACGCCGAGGGCGCCGAAGCCGGCGATGTCGCCGGCGGCGAAGACGGTGTCGTGCGAGCGGGAGCGCAGCGTCGGGGCGACGGCGACGAACCCCGCCGGATCGAGGGCGAGGGCGCTGCCGCGCAGCCAGGCGGGGGCGGCGGCGCCGGCGGCCCAGACCACGGCATCGGCGGCGAGGCTGGTTCCGTCATCGAGCGGGATCTGCCCCGCCCGCGGGATGCCGGCGCGCGCCGGCGGGCCGAGCGCGATGCGGCAGGCATCGAGGCGGGCGGCGACCAGGCTTGCGGCGCGGCGCAGCAGGCCGGGCAAGAGGCCGGATGGGCCGGGCAGCAGGGTGAGGGAGAGCGTCGCCGGATCGGTCCCGGTGGCGGCGCGGCGGGCGCGCAGCCGGTGCGCGAGGGCGAAGGCGAGTTCCACCCCGGCAGCACCGCCGCCGACCACGGCGAGGTGGAACGGCGCGGGGCGGGACGACGCCGCGTCCAGCGCCGGCAGATGGGCGAGCAGGGCGTCCGGCGGGCGGACCGGGATGACGCCATCGGCAGCGGGTGAAGCGGGCGGGGCGCCGATATCGAGGGCCAGCAGGTCGTAGCCGAGCGGCGCGCCGCCGGCGCGGAGGACGCGGCGCGCATCGGGGTCGAGGCCGGTCGCGCGGTCGAGGCAGAGGGTGGCGCCGGCGGCAGCGGCGAGGCGGGCGATGTCGATCCGTCCCGCTGCCGGATCGGTGCCGCCAGCGACGATGCCGGGCAGCATGCCGGAATAGGACAGGCTTGCCGACGGGGTCAGCACGGTGACGCGCAGGCCGGGATGCGGTGCTTGCGCCAGGTCGCGCAGCACCGCGATGCTGGCATGGCCGGCGCCGACGAGCAGCAGATGGCGGGCGGCCGGCATCGGCACGGGTCAGGCGGCGGCGGGCTTCACCTTGTAGCCCTCTTCCTCGATCGCGGCGGCGAGGGCGGCGGCCTCGGCGGCGGTGGCGGCGGGGATGCGCACGGTGCCGGCGGCGAGATCGACCGCGACCTCGGCGCCCGGATGCACCGCCTGCACCGCCCCGGTTACGGCGCGGACGCAATGCTGGCAGGTCATGCCTTCGACGTTGAACTCGATCATGGCGGATCTCCTCGATAGGGGCAGTATGGGTGGAAACATGGTGTCTGCCATGATGGGAAGGTCAAGGGGGCGGGTTTGACCTTCCCATCATGGCAAACCCATATCATGCGGCGAAAGGAGCCCGCCATGACCCCGAGCAATGCCGCAATGACCGATGCCGCCGATCCGCAGGCGGTGGACCTCGCGGTGGAGGGCATGACCTGCGCCTCGTGCGTGGCGCGGGTGGAGCGGGCGGCGCGGAAGGTGGCGGGGGTGAGCGGCGCGGCCGTCAATCTCGCCAGCGAGCGGGCGCGGATTTCCGGCAGCGGGTTCGACACGGCGGCGGTGATCGCGGCGATCAGCAAGGCGGGATATGCCGCGCATGAGGTGGTGGACAGCGAAGCTGCGGCCGATGCCGAGGACGCGCGGCGGGCGGCGGACGGGCGGCGGGATCTGCGCCACGTGATCCTCGCAGCACTGCTGACGGCGCCGCTGATCGGCAACATGGCGCTGCATATGGCGGGCGCGCCGCTGGCGCTGCCGGGCTGGGCCGAGCTGGCGCTGGCGACACCGGTGCAGCTCTGGCTCGGCGCGCGGTTCTATCGCGCGGGGTGGGCGGCGCTGCGGGCGGGGGCGGGGAACATGGACCTGCTCGTCGCGCTCGGCACCACCGCGGCCTATGGGCTGAGCCTGGTGCTGCTGGTGCAGGGCTGGGCCGGCGGGCAAGGGGCCGCGCAAGGCGGCGTGCCGCTCTATTTCGATTCCGCGGCGACGGTGATCACCCTCATCCTGTTCGGCAAGTGGCTGGAGGCGCGGGCGCGGCGGCAGACCGGGGCGGCGCTGGCGGCGCTGGCGGCGCTGCGGCCGACCACGGCGCGGCTGCGCGACGCCGATGGCAGCGAGCGGGACGTGCCGATCGGGCAGGTCCGGCGCGGCGATCTCGTCGCGGTACGGCCGGGCGAGCGGATTCCGGTGGATGGCGTGATCGAGGCGGGGGAGTCGAGCGTCGATCTCTCGATGCTGACCGGCGAGAGCCTGCCGGTGGCGCGCGGGCCGGGCGGGCAGGTGCCGGGCGGGGCGATCAACGGCGAGGGCGCGCTGCTGCTGCGCACCGAGGCGGTCGGGGCGGAGACGATGCTCGCCCGCATCATCCGCCTGGTGGAGACGGCGCAGGCGGAGAAGGCGCCGATCCAGCGCCTGGTGGACCGGGTGGCGGCGGTGTTCGTGCCGGTTGTCGTGGCGGTGGCGGCGGCGACGCTGGTGGGGTGGCTGCTGGCCGGGGCGGGGGCGCCGGTAGCGATCCTGAACGCGGTGTCGGTTCTGGTGATCGCCTGTCCCTGCGCCCTCGGGCTCGCGACGCCGACAGCGGTGATGGCGGGGACCGGCGTTGCCGCACGGCACGGCATTCTCGTGAAGGACGCCGAGGCGCTGGAGGCGGCGGCGCGGGTGACGGCGGTCGCCTTCGACAAGACCGGCACGCTGACCGAGGGCAAGCCCGCAGTGGTGGCGCTGGCCCCGGCCGGCGAGATGGACGCCGCGGCGCTGCTCGCCACGATGGCCGGGGTGATGGCGGGCAGCGAGCATCCGCTGGCGCGGGCGGTGTGCGCGCGGGCGGAGAGCGAGGGCATCGCGCCGCTGCCGGCGGAGGCGGTCAAGGCGCTGCCGGGGCGCGGGGTGAGCGGGGTGGTCGGCCGGCAGCGGATCATGATCGGCAGCTCCCGCCTGCTCGAGGAGACCGGCGCTGCCGCCGGGCGGCTCGGCGCGACGGCGCGGGAGCTGGAGACGGACGGGCGCAGCGTGTCCTGGGTGATCGGGACCGAGCCAGCGGGCAGCGCGGAGATGGGCGGCGCGGCGCAGGTGCTCGGGCTGGTCGGGTTCGGCGACCGGGTGAAACCGGGGGCGGCCGGCGCAGTCGCGGCACTGGCGGCACAGGGGCGGCTCGTGGCGCTGCTGACCGGCGACAATGCGGGCGCGGCCGCCGCCGTGGCGCGGGACCTCGGGATCGACAAGGTGTTTTCGGGGCGGCTGCCGGCGGACAAGGAAGAGATCATCGGCGCCCTGCGGCGGGACCGGCACGTGGTCGCGATGGTGGGGGACGGGGTGAACGACGCGCCCTCGCTCGCCGCCGCCGATATCGGGATGGCGATGGCGACGGGCACGGATATCGCGATGCATACGGCGGGGATCACGCTGATGCGCGGCGACCCGGCACTGGTCGTCGCGGCGCTGGACGTGGCGCAGGCGACGATGCGCAAGATCCGCCAGGGCCTGTTCTGGGCGTTCGTCTACAACGTCGTCGGTATTCCGCTGGCCGCACTCGGCTGGCTGAGCCCGATGGTCGCCGGCGCGGCGATGGCGGCATCGAGCGTCAGCGTGGTGACCAACGCGCTGCTGCTGCGCCGCTGGCGGCCGCAGGTGAAATAACGTCGCGTCAGTAGGTGGCGCGGCCGCCGGAGATGTCGAACACGGCGCCGGTGCTGAAGGAGGCTTCGTCCGAGGCGAGGAAGCAGATCAGCGCTGCGATTTCCTCGACCGTGCCGAAGCGGTTCATCGGGATTTTCGAAAGCATGTAGTCGATGTGCTGCTGGCTCATCTGCTCGAAGATCGCGGTGCGGACGGCGGCGGGGGTGATGCAGTTCACCGTGATCGGCGTGCCGGCGAGTTCCTTGCCGAGCGACTTGGTCAGGCCGATGACGCCGGCCTTGGAGGCGCTGTAGGCCGGGGCGTTGGGATTGCCTTCCTTCCCGGCGATGGAGGCGATGTTGACGATGCGCCCGGCATTGCGCGCGCGCATGTGCGGCACCACCGCCTTGCAGGCGCAGAACACGCCGGTGAGATTGACCTCGATGACCTGGCGCCAGGCGTCGAGCGGGTAGTCCCACGTCGGCGCGTTCGGGCCGGTGATGCCGGCGCTGGCGATGAGAACATCGATCGCGCCGTGTTCGCGCACCGCCTCGGCGGCGGCGCGTTCGAGGGCGCGCAGGTCGGTGACGTCGAGCGACACGCCGGAACAGGACGGGCCAAGATCCTGGGCAGCGGCGACGATGGCCTCGCGGCTGCGATCCCACAGGATGGCGTTGCCGCCCTCGGCGATGATGCGGGTGGCGGCGGCAAGGCCGATGCCGGCGGCACCGCCGGTGATCACCGCGGTCTTGCCCTCGAAACGGTTTTCCACTCGTGTTTTCCTTCAGATCGCGGCGCGCTTGTCGTGCTTCGCAAGGCGATGGAGCAAAAAGTCGATTTCGGCGCGCGCGGTTTCGGTGAGCTTGCCGGCGGGGACGCGCTGGACGTCATGGGCGATAACACCGCGTTTGCGAAGAACATATTTGCGGGTGGCGAGACCGACGCCTTGCTGCTGTTCGTAGCGGATCAGCGGCAGATGGGCGTCGAACAGATCATGCGCGTCGTCGCGCTTGCCCGCGTTCGAGAGGCGGACGATGTCGGCCAGCATGTCCGGGAAACAATAGCCGGTCATCGCACCATCGGCGCCGCGCTCCATTTCGAAATCGAGAAATAGCCCGCCATTGCCTGTTAGAATCGAAAGCGGGCGGAGGCTACCCTCGCGCTGGAAGGCGCGCAGCGCGGAGATTTTTTCAAGCCCCGGCCAGTCCTCGTGCTTGAGCATGACGCAGGAGGGCAGGTCCGTCACGATGCGGCGGATGACCTGCGGCGTCAAGATCACCGAGAGCGTCAGCGGATAGTCCTGGATGACGAACGGGATGTCGCTGCCGATCGCCTCGATCGCGTTGTGATAGTAGGTCACGATCTGATCATCGGTGCGCAGCGAGGGCGGCGGGGCGATCATGACGCCGGCGGCCCCCGCATCCATCACCGCGCAAGCGAGGTTGCGCATGGCGGCGAAACCGGGGGCGGAGACGCCGACAATGACGGGCACGCGCATACGGCCGATGACCTGGCGGGAGATGGCTAACGCTTCGTCAGAGTCGAGCTTTGGGGCTTCGCCCATGATGCCGAGGATGGTGATGCCAGTCGCACCGGCGGAAGAATAGAAATCGCACATGCTGTCGATCGATGTCGTATCGATCGCGCCATCGGGCAGGAACGGCGTGGGCGCGATGGGGAAGACGCCGCGCGCGGTGTGGTCGAGTTTCATTGCGGTGGCATCTTCGCCGGGGTTTCGGCGACGGGGGTGATCGGGCCCTTGCCGTCGAACCAGGACATGACGTTGCGGATCAGCAGGTCCGCCATCAGGCCGCGGGTGTGGTGCGTGCCGGTGCCGATATGCGGCACGAGAACCGCGTTGTCGCAGGCGAGAAGTGAAGCCGGGACATGTGGCTCGTTTTCGAAGACATCGAGGCCGGCGGCAAGGATTTTGCGATGGGTCAGCGCGTCGATCAGGGCGGCTTCGTCGACCACGGTGCCGCGGGCGACGTTGATCAGGATGCCATCGGGGCCGAGGGCGGCGAGCACCTCGGCATTGACGACATGGCGGGTGGCGGCACCGCCGGGGAGAACGACAATCAGCACATCGACCGCGGCGGCGAGATCGCGCAGCGAGGGGAAATGCGGATAGTCGAGATCCGGGATCCTGTTGCGCGTGTGATAGGCGATCGGCAGGTCGAAGCCCGAGAGGCGGCGGGCGACGACGCGGCCGATGCGGCCCATGCCGGCGATGCCGATGCGCCGGCCACGCAGGCTGTGGCCGAGCGGGAAGGCGCCGCCGGTCCATCTGCCGTCGCGAAGATAGCGCTCGGCGGCAGGGATCGTTCTGATCGTGGCGAGCAGGAGGCCGACGGTGAAATCGCCCATCTCGTCGTTCAGGACATCCGGCGTGTTGGTGACGATAACGCCGTGTTTGGCCGCTGCATGCGCATCGACCGTGTCGTAGCCGACGCCGAAATTCGCGATCAGTTCGAGCGCGGGCAGGCGGGCGATCAGCGGCGCATCGGTCGGGCGGCGGCCGCGCGTCACGAGGCCGCGTATCCGCGCGCCGTGCTGCGCGATCAGCGCGTCGAGATTGCTGCCGTCATCGACCAGAATGTCGAAGCGGGCGGCAAGCGAGTCCTCGATGACCGGCATCAGGTCGCCAAGGAAGAGAAGTGTGGGGCGCTCGCTCATGCGGAGGGTCCTTCGCCACGGAGGAAATCGAAATCGCAGCCTTCATCGGCTTGCAGCACGGTGGTTTCGAACAGCCTGGCATAGCCGCGCGCAGGCGGCGGGCGCATCGGCCGGGCGGCGTGATCCGCCGCGCGGCGCTGCCATTCGGCATCGTCGATCAGCAGATCGAGCGTGCGCGCGGCGACGTCGAGCCGGATCGGATCGCCGGTGCGGACGAGGGCGAGCGGGCCGCCGGAAGCGGATTCCGGGGCGATGTGCAGCACGATGGTGCCGAAGGCGGTGCCGCTCATCCGTGCATCGGAAATTCGTACCATGTCCTTCACCCCGGCGCGGGCGAGCTTGCGCGGGATCGGCAGGTAGCCGGCCTCAGGCATGCCGGGCGCGCCGATCGGGCCGGTGTTGCGCAGGACGAGGATTGTTTCGGGCGTGACATCCAGCTCGTCGGAATCGATTCTTGCCGCCATGTCCTCGACATTTTCAAAGACGAGGGCAGGGCCGGTGTGGTTCAGCAAGTGCGGCGAGGCGGCGGATTGCTTGATGACGGCGCCGCGCGGGCAGAGATTGCCGCGCAGCACGGCGAGGGCGCCGGAGGATTTCAGCGGCTTGTCGGCGGTGCGGATGACGGTCTGGCCGGGGACGATTTCGGCGGCTTCGGCGATCTCGCCGATGGTCTGCCCGCTGATGGTGGGCGCAGCAGGATCGAGATGGCGCGAAAGTTCGTGCAGCAGGCGGGGGATGCCGCCGGCATGGTGGAAATGCTCCATGTAGTGATCGCCGGAGGGTTTCAGGTCGACCAGGACGGGAACGGAACGGCCGATCGCATCCACCGTGTCGAGCTCGATCCTGGCACCGGCGCGGCCGGCCATGGCGGTGAGGTGGATGATGCCGTTGGTCGACCCGCCGATGGCTTGCAGGACGGCGAGGGCGTTGCGCAGCGAGGCAGGCGTGATGAGGTCGCGCGGGCGGGGCGCGCCGGATTTCGCCAGCTCGACGATGCGCTTGCCGCTGGCCTCGGCGATGCGGCGGCGCTCGGCATGGACGGCGGGGATGGTGGCGCTCATGGGGAGGGAAAACCCGAGCGCCTCGATCACGCAGGCCATGGTGCTCGCGGTGCCCATCACCATGCAGGTGCCGACCGAGGGGGCGAGGCGGCCGCTGATGGTTTCGATTTCAGCCGCATCGATCTGCCCGGCGCGGTGCATTCCCCAGAGGCGGCGGCAATCGGTGCAGGCGCCGAGCACCTCGCCCTTGTGATGGCCGACGACCATGGGGCCGGTGGGGACGACGATGGTGGGCAGGTTGGTGCTGATCGCGCCCATCAGCTGGGCGGGGAGGGTCTTGTCGCAGCCGCCGATGACGATCACGGCGTCCATCGGCTGGGCGCGGATCATTTCCTCGGTGTCCATCGCCATCAGGTTGCGCAGGAACATCGAGGTCGGGTGCGCGAAGCTCTCGCCGATGGAGATGGTGGGGAAGACCATCGGCAGGCCGCCGGCGAGCATGACGCCGCGCTTGGCGGCCTCGATCAGGTCGGGGCTGTTGCCATGGCAGGGATTGTAGTCGCTGCCGGTGTTGGTGATGCCGATGATGGGCCGGTCCAGCGCATCGTCGGAATAGCCCATCGCCTTGATGAAGGCCTTGCGGAGAAACAGCGAGAAGCCGGAATCGCCATAGCTGGTCAGCCCCTTGCGCAAGCCCGACATGGTCAGGCCTTCTGGCTGGCGCGGAAGGCTTCGTAGCGGGCTTTGGTTTCGGCGTTCGCCGGGTAGAGGCCGGGGAGCGGCACGCCGCGCTCGATCTCGGTCATGATCCAGGCTTCCAGCGCCTCCTGCTCGATGGCTTCGGGCACCACTTCGGCGAGCAGGGCCTGGGGGATGACCACCGCGCCATCGTCATCGACCACGATCATGTCGTTCGGGAAGACGGCGACGCCGCCGCAGGCGATGGGCTGCTGCCAGGCGACGAAGGTGAGGCCGGCGACCGAGGGCGGGGCGGCGGCGCCGCGGCACCAGACCGGCAGGCCGGTGCCGAGCACGCCGGCCAGATCGCGCATCACCCCGTCGGTGACGAGGCCGGCGACGCCGCGCTTGCCCATGCGGGCGCAGAGAATGTCACCGAAAATGCCGGCATCGGTGATGCCCATGGCGTCGGCGACGGCGATGCAGCCTTCCGGCATCGCCTCGATCGCGCCGCGGGTCGAGGTTGGCGAGGCCCAGGAGGCGGGGGTGGCGAGATCCTCGCGGGCGGGGACGAAGCGCAGGGTGAAGGCGCGGCCGACCTTGCGGCCCTGGCCAGGGGTGAGCGGCGACGTGCCGCGCAGCCAGACATTGCGCAGGCCCTTCTTGAGCAGGACCGTGGTGAGAGTCGCCGTCGAGACCGATTGCAGCGCGGCGATGAAGGCGGCGTCCTGCGCCTGGTCGGTTCCGGTATCCGGCGTCGCATTCGCGGTCATTGGCGTTCCCCCTGTCTGGCGCGGACGGCGCCATTCGGTCGTTTGTATATTAGGGGCACGCCATGCCGCAAGGCGGGTGGTCAGTCGTCATCGCCATGATGCCAGCCGTGGTAATAGCCGGGCGGGCCATAGCCGTAGGGGTAGTAGACGCAGCCGGCGAGCGCGGTGGCGAGGCCGGCAAGGGCAAGGGCCAGAATCGTGGCCCGGAGTGCGGAGCGGTTCATCTGCTGTTTCCCTCCTCGTGGATGGCGTATCAAACCCGGCAAAACCGGTGTTTCGATGACGCCAATGTGGCAGGGATGTGGAATTTTGTCCTAATTCAAGGTATTTGGGATATTATTCCAATAACGGAACTGGGAATTTATTCCGTGATTCCGCGAGATCAGGGTTTCACGAAGACCATGATGACGATGATGACCATCAGGATGGTCGGGACCTCGTTGGCGATTCGGTAGAAGCGCTCGGGCTTGATGTTGGCGTCGTTCAGGAAATTTTTCCGCCATTTGGAGAGCGCACCGTGAAAGCCGCTCATCAGGATGACGGAGATGAATTTCGTCCACCACCAGCCGGCCGACCAGGAGATGGCGCCGGGGGTGAGGATGAGCAGGATGCCGAAACTCCAGGAGGAGATCATCGCCGGGGTGGCGATCTGCTTGAGCAGGCGGCGTTCCATCACCTTGAAACGGGCGGATTCGGCGGAGCCGGGGGCGAGCTGGCAGTGATAGACATAGAGGCGCGGCAGGTAGAACAGCGCCGCCATCCAGGCGATGATCGACATCACGTGAAAGGCGAGTTCCCAGCGGTAGAACGGCGCGAGGGCGGCGATGGTCATGACTTGGCTCCGATCGCGGCGGCGAGGGCGACGAGGTCGCGCAATTCGTGGTGGCCGGCGATGATTCGGGCGGCACCGGCGGCGAGCAATGCCTCGCCATTGCCGTGCGGGGCAAAGCCGTAGCAGGTCATGCCGGCGGCGACGGCGCCGGTGATGCCGGTGACGCTGTCCTCGATCACGAGGCAGGTTTCCGGGGCGGCAGGCAGCGAGCGGGCGGCGGCGAGGAAGACATCCGGCGCCGGTTTCGGCCGTCCGCCTTCGGGGAACAGGCGCGGGGCGGAGAAGGTGCGGCCGGCCACGAGATCGCGCCAGCCGACGCGGCCGAATTTCGCGTCCATCTCGACATCGGCCGAGTTGGAGGCGATGCGCCAGGCCTGGCCGGCGGCATCGAAATGCTCGAGGATGTCGCGCGCGCCGGGAATGGGTTCGGCGTGACGCTCCATCGCGGCGACGATGCGGGCGACGAGCATCGTGTTCCAGTCGGCAGGCAGCTCGCTGCCGAGATCGGCCTCGATCATCGGGCGCATGGCGCGGAGCGAGACGCCGACGAAGCGGGCCATCGCCGCATCCGGCGTGATCGGCAGGCCCAGCTCGGTCATCGCCGCGGCGATGACGGCGGCAGAGACGCGTTCGCTATCGATCAGAACGCCATCGCAATCGAAAATGACGAGGTCAAAGCTGCGGGTCATGCCGCCTCGACCGCCCGATGCCGGGCCCAGGGGCAATCCCGGTTGCGGACATCGCAGGACCGCCCGCCACGATGCGAGCAGAGGCCGGGACCGTGGGCCACGGCGCGACGGGCGATTCCTGCCACGGCAGCGATGAAGGCGGGATCGTCGTTTTGCGCCGGGGCGCGGTAATAGCCGGGCAGCTTCAGATGGTCGGCGATTTCGCGATATTCGACATCAAGTTCGACCAGCGTTTCGATATGTTCGGAAACGAAAGCGATGGGGATAACGACGATCGCGGTCTTGTCCTTCGCGGCCTGTTCGATCGCCTGTTCGGTCGAGGGTTCGAGCCATTTCTGCGGCGTGGCGCGGGACTGGAAGCAGACCTGGTAATCGGGCCGGTGGCCGATCCGGTGCTCGATCGCCGCCATCACCGCTTCGGTGCAGGCCTCGACCTCCTCCTGGTAGGGATCGCCAGCCTTGACGATGGATTCCGGCAGGCCGTGGGCGGAGAAGAGCAGGCGGATTTTCGCACCCGAACCGAGATCGGCGCGGGCTTTCTCGTAGGTGCGGATGACCGGCTCGGCGGTGGCGGCGGCGAAAGCGGGATCGTCATACCAGCAGCAGAGCGTGGTGGTCGGAGCGACGAGGCCGGCGCGGGCGGCGGAATCGTGCCAGTCCGCCAGGGAACTGCCGGTCGTTGTCGTGGAGAATTGCGGATAGAGCGGCAGGAGCAGGATACGCTCGGGGTTCCAGGCCTTCACCTCGCGGGCGACGTCGCGCGCGAAAGGATGCCAGTAGCG
Organism: Acidiphilium sp. C61; assembly: GCF_905116885.1. NCBI lineage: Bacteria > Pseudomonadati > Pseudomonadota > Alphaproteobacteria > Acetobacterales > Acidocellaceae > Acidiphilium > Acidiphilium sp. C61. The sequence goes on from NZ_CAJHNI010000005.1 coordinate 1,731,573, forward strand.
CATCGCGATGAAGCATTTCGACCCGGGAAGGGCGGCTTCGAGCGCATCCGCCTGCTGGCGGGTGAGATCGAGCAGCGGCGATTTGCCGCCCATCAGCGCATAGCCTTCCTCGGCCTTTTTCTGCGCCGAACGGGCGATCAGCCGGGCGAGCCAGAAGCGGATGAAGATTGGCGCGCGGATGATCGCGGGATCGGAGAAGAGGTTGACGCGGAACGGCTTGATCGACTCGGGGCCATCGGGGCCGCCGAGGTTGAACAGCACGATCGCGGTGCGGACGGGCAGAGCGGGTTCGGAATCGTTCATGGCGCTCAGGTGGCGGCGAGGACGGATTCCTCAAGCTCGCCGGGTTCCAGCGAACGGAGGCGTTCGATCACCGCGGCGACGTGTTCGGGCGGAGTATCCGGCACGATGCCATGGCCGAGATTGAAGATGTGCGGATGGCCTTCGAGGCCGCGGGCGATCCGCTCCACCGCGTGGCCGAGCGAAACGCCGCCGGCGCGCAGCAGCAGCGGATCGAGATTGCCTTGCAGGGCGACGCGGCGCGGCGCGAGCCGGGCAAGGGCGACGGGATCGACCGATGTGTCCATCCCGACCCCGTCGATGCCGGTTTCGGCGATGTAGGACAGGGTCATCAGCCCGCCGAGACGGGGGAAGCCGATGATCTTCACCCCCGGATGACGGGTGCGGAGCTGTTCGACGATGCGCGCCGTCGGGTGGATCACATGGGCGCGGAAGAGATCCGGCGGCAGCAGCCCGGCCCAGGAGTCGAACAGCATGACGCAATCGGCCCCGGCCTCGATCTGCCAGGAGAGATAGTCGATCGTCGCGGTGGTGACGGTTTCGATCACCGCGGCGAGCAAGGCGGGATCGGCATAGGCGGTGGCGCGGGTGAGCGGAAAATCGCCGCCGCGGCCATCGATCATGTAGCAGGCGACGGTGAAGGGGCTGCCGGCGAAGCCGATCAGCGTCGTCTCCGGGGCAAGTGCCGCGCGGACGCGGGAGACGGTTTCCATCACCGGCTCGGTGCCGCGGCGCAGGGCGGCGGGGTCGAGCGCGTCCAGCGCGGGCAGACCGTCGATCCGTTCGAGGCGGGGCCCTTCGCCCTCGGCAAAGCGGAGTTTCTGGCCCAGCGCCCAGGGCAGGATCAGGATATCGCTGAACAGGATCGCCGCATCCATGCCGAAACGGCGGACGGGTTGCAGGGTCACCTCGGTCGCGAGCGCGGGCGTGGTGCAGAGGGCGATGAAGTTTCCCGCCGTTTCCCTGAGCTTGCGATATTCGGGCAGGTACCGGCCGGCCTGGCGCATCAGCCATACCGGCGGCGGCCAGACTGCCTCGCCCCCGAGCACTCTGAGAACCGGTTTTTCCGTGCTTTGTCCCGTCATGCGACCTGCCTACCTTCATTTCGACTTATAGGAAAGGACGGTGGTAGGGCTTGTGGCTGTGAACTCTGGGGAACCCCGTAAACCGGATTTTTCTGCACAAAGTTTTCCACAAGCAAAACCGGCGTATACTCTGCTGATTCTGCATCAAACCCCCAGTTTTTCCACATACGCTGGGGGCCCCCGGAAAATTCATCCACCGGCAGGGGCGGCGGAAAATTCATCCCCGCTTTCCACCGGCTCCGGTATCGCGGCCCAGGTTATCCACGCTATGAGGCAGGGCATGGACGGCAAGCGGCTCAATCTCCACCTGGTTTCCGACGCCACCGGCGACACGCTCGGCGCGGTGGCGCGGGCGGCGAGCGTGCAGTTCGAGGGGGCGGATATTCACCTGCATCGCTGGAGCCTGATCCGCTCGCGGTTGCAGCTGCACCGGGTGCTGGAGGGGATCGAGGCGGAGCGGGGGCCGGTGCTGTGCAGCCTGCTCGACCAGGCGCTGCGCCATGAGCTGGACGAGGCGTGCCAGCGGCTCGGCGTGCGCATCCAGCACGTGCTCGACCCGGTGTTCGGCCTGCTGGCCGACGAGCTGGGCGCGCCGGCGCGGCCGACGCCGGGGCGGCAATATGTGCTGGACGCGGATTATTTCCGCCGGATCGACGCGATGCACTTCGTGCTGTCGCACGATGACGGGCAGGCGCTGCGCGGGCTGGCGGAGGCGGATGTGATTCTGGTCGGCGTATCGCGCTCGTCGAAGACGCCGACCTCGTTTTATCTGGCCAATCGCGGCATCAAGGCAGCGAACGTGCCGCTGGTGCCGGGGATCGACCCGCCGGCGATGCTGGACGACCCGCCCTGCCCGGTGGTCGGGCTGTTCATCGATCTCGAACCGCTGATCGAGATCCGCCGGCACCGGCTGACCCTGCTCGGCCAGGGCAGTTCGGTGGGCGGCGGGGCGGGTGTGTTCCGCCCGGATCGCGGCGACTATGTCGACGAGGAGACGGTGAAGGCGGAGTTGCTCGGCGCGCGGCGGATCTGTGCGGCGCGGGGCTGGCCGACGGTCAATGTCACCCGCCGCTCGATCGAGGAGACCGCGGCGGCGGTGCTGAAACTGATGGACGCCTGGCACGAGCGGCGCCGGCGGGGCGGCCCGGCGGACCGGTAAGGACAGCGCGATCACGTCCGCTTGACTTCCGGGGGTGAGGCTCTAGTGTCCCCAAAACGAGACCCGACAGGTTTCGACAAGAGGCGGACACGAGCAAAATCAGTATTTTAGTGGCCTGATGGTCCCTGAAGCCCGGATGCGCCGTTCAGGGGCAGGCCACGAGCCTGAAAATGGGGAAGGTCCTGTGGCCCAGCTTTCGATGCGGCATCCGGTGTTTGGCGGTTTCATCCTGCATGAGCGGGACGGCGCCATCGTATCGGTCGATTTCGGCGCCGGCGAGGATGCGGCGGCGGATGCGCCGACACCGCTGCTGAAGCGGGCGGCTTCGGCGCTGGAGCGCTATTTCGACGGCGATGCCCTCGACGAGACCCTGCCGCTCGCGCCGGCGGGCACCGATTATCAGCGCCGCGTGTGGGATCATTTGCGCGCGATCCCGCGCGGCCAGACCAGAACCTATGCCGAGGTGGCGCGCGCCGTGGGCGGCAGCGCGCGATCGGTCGGCGGGGCGAACCGCGCCAATCCGATCCCGATCCTCATCCCGTGCCACCGGGTGCGGGCGGCGGACGGGCTCGGCGGCTATTGCGGCAGCAGCGAGGAAGGCTGGGGCCTGGCGATGAAGCGCCGGCTGCTCACCCTCGAAGGGGCTGCGTTCGGCGAACCGACGCGCCGCGGCATCTGAAAAAATCCGGGAGACAGGACATGACGACCAAGGCCATCCGTATCCACACCCATGGCGGACCTGACGTGCTGCGCTGGGAGGACGTGCCGACACCCGAGCCGGGACGCGGCGAGGCGCTGGTGCGGCACGAGGCGGTGGGGCTGAATTATATCGACGTCTATTTCCGCACCGGCCTCTACAAGATGCCGCATCTGCCGGCGACGATCGGCATGGAGGGGGCGGGGATCGTCGTCGCGGTGGGCGAGGGCGTCACCGAAGTGGCGGCGGGCGACCGCGTCGCCTATGCCGGCGGGCCGGTCGGCGCCTATGCGACCGAGCGGGTGATCGCCGCGGACCGGCTGGTGAAGCTGCCGGCGGGGATCGATTTCCAGACCGGGGCGGCGATGATGCTCCAGGGCATGACCGCGCAATACCTGCTGCGGCGGACCTATCGGGTGCAGGCGGGCGAGACCATTCTCGTGCATGCCGCGGCCGGCGGCGTCGGCCTCATCCTCTGCCAGTGGGCGCGGCATCTCGGGGCCACGGTGATCGGCGTCGTCTCGACCGAGGCGAAGGCGGATCTCGCCCGCGCGCACGGGGCGCATCACGTCATCGTCGGGCACGACAATCTCGCCGCCGAGGTGAAGCGGCTGACCGACGGCGCGATGGTGCCGGTGGTGTATGATTCGGTGGGCAAGGACACGTTCGGGCCGAGCCTCGATTCGCTGGCGCCGCTCGGGCTGATGGTCAGCTACGGCAATGCCTCGGGGCCGGTGCCGCCGCTCGATGTCGGCATTCTCGCGGCCAAGGGCAGCCTGTTCCTCACCCGGCCGACGCTTGCGACCTATACCGCCAAGCGCTCCGACCTCGTTGCCGTGGCGAACGACCTGTTCGGGGTGGTCGAGGCCGGGGCGGTGAAGATCCGCGTCAACCAGACCTTCCCCCTCGCCGAGGCGGCGGCGGCGCACGAGGCGCTGGAGGCGCGGCGGACCACCGGCAGCACCGTCCTGCTGCCCTGAGAAGGGTGGGGCGACGCGCGATCAGGATCACGATCGCGCGAGCGCCGGATTCCTGCCACGTTTGGATTTGCAGAGTGGAGAGACCCGGTGCGGTGCTTGCCGTATCGGGTTTCATTCCCACACTCCATTCCTGTCCCTCCGTGGACAGTCAAAAACAGGAGCAGAGACAATGTCCGACGACAAGAGCAGACAGAATGGCCGGCGCGCGCTGTTGCGCAAGGCGGCCGGAATTTCCGCCGGTATCGCCGTGGCCGGCATCGTCGCCACGCAGGCGGCGGAAGCGGCCGGCATGGCCAAGTCCGCGGTGAAATATCAGGATATGCCGAAGGATGGCCACCAGTGCGACGGCTGCGCGCTGTATGTCCCGGCATCGACCGCCGGCAAGGACGGGCGCTGCAAGGCGGTGGCCGGCGCGATCTCGCCCAAGGGCTGGTGCGAGCTGTGGAGCCCGAAGGCGTAATTTCGCGCCGAGCATGAGGTTTCGGCGGGGCGGCCCGGAATGGCCGCTCCGCGCACCCAAGGGCGCGAGGGGATGATCGCGCCGCATCGACACACAGGAGACGAATGTGAGAGTGACCAGGCGAGGCTTGACTGCATTTGTGCTTGCGGCCGGGCTGGCCGGTGGGACGGGGATCGCGCAGGCGAAGACCATGCGAATTTCCGCCCAGCTTCACCCGGTGGCCGGGACGATGTCCCACGCGACGGGCGCGATGCACGGCACGTTCAACACGGTGACCCGGCGGGTGACCTGGGACGTGACCTACAGCCACCTCAGCAGCAAGGTGATCATGGCGCATTTCCATGGGCCGATCACCAAGCCCGGGCAGAATGCGGGCGTGCAGGTGTGGCTGTCGAAGAAGCCGCCGCATCCGATGGCGGCCGGGCCGATCCGCGGCGCGGCGGTGCTGACGCCGGCGCAGGCGAAGGAGCTGATGGCCGGGCAGTGGTATGCCGTGGTCCATACCGTCAAGTTCAAGGCGGGCGAGCTGCGCGGCCGGGTTCACGCGGGTTAGAGCATTTTCCGATCAGATAGAATCATCTGATCGGATAAAGATGCCCTAATTATCAATATAATAGAGCACTTTCCGATCCGAAAGGATCGGAGCGGGTCTGCATCTGATCCGACATGCGACGGCCGGGCTTGCCTGCCCGGCCGGAGACGCGGTGCCGCACTCTTGCCTTTGGTCGCGTGGCGGCGCATGGGCGAAGGATGAACGAAAGCCATTTTCCCGCCCCGCCTGCCGCCGCAGCGCCGGCGCTGCGGCGGATGTTCGTGCGGGACATGGTGCTGGAAGCGCATATTGGCGTCCATGCCCATGAATTCGGCCGCACGCAGCGGGTGCGGATCAATCTCGATCTCGCGGTGCGCGAGGAGCATGATGGCCCTGCCGCGCAGATGTCGCGCGACGTTGCCGGCGCGCAGATGTCGCGCGGGGGCGTGGGGCGGGACGATCTCGCACGGGTGGTCGATTACGAGCGGATCGTGCTCGGCGCGCGGGCGGCGGTGGCGGCGGGGCATGTCCAGCTCGTCGAGACGCTCGCGGAACGGCTGGCCGAGCTGTGCCTCGCGGATGCGCGGGTCGTGCTGGTGCGGGTGCGGGTCGAGAAGCTCGACGTGTTCGCCGATATGGATTCGGTCGGCGTCGAGATCGAGCGGCGGAATTCCTGATCGGGGGCAGGGCATCATCCGATCAGTTGATCCCGTCTGATCGGAACGTGCTCTAGAGCACTTTCCGATCCGATTGGATCGGATGTAGTGCTCTATCTTGTTGATAAATAGAGCATATTTATCCGATCAGATGATTTCATCTGATCGGATGATGCTCTAGACCAGCAGCATCGCCAGGGTGCAGGCGCCCATGAGTGCTGCGGTGAGCCAGCCCATGACGCGCAGCCAGCGCGGCAGGATGTGGCCGTCCATCACCGCGGGGCGGCTGGCGAGGGCGACCATCGCCGCGATGATCGGCACCGCGGCGATGCCGTTGATCACCGCCGCCCAGAACAGCGCGCGGATCGGCGGGAGCGGCGAGAAGACGATGCCGACGCCGGCAAGCGTCGCTACGGCCAGCACGCCGTAGAAGGCGCGGGCCTCCAGCGCGCGGCGGGAGAGGCCGACCGTCCAGTGCAGCGCCTCGCCGATCGCATAGGCGGTGCTGCCGGCGAGGACGGGGATGGCGAGCAGGCCGGTGCCGAAAATGCCGAGGGCGAAGACGAGCCGCGCGAAGCTGCCTGCGATGGGGGCAAGCGCGCTCGCCGCATCCGCCGCCGAGGCGATGTCGGTGATGCCGTGGACATGCAGGGTCGCCGCCGTGCCGATGATGATCGAGAGCGAGACGGCGTTCGAATAGGTCATGCCGGCCCAGGTGTCGACGCGGATGCGGGCGAGTTCGCCGGCCACCGCCGCGCCGTCGGCGGGGATGCGCCCGGCATCCTCGGCTTCCTCGGCGGCCTGCCAGAAGAAGAGATAGGGGCTGATCGTGGTGCCGAAGACCGCGATCAGCGCGAGCAGGGCCGGGCGGTCCAGCGTGAGGCGGGGGATCAGCGCGCCGGCGAGGATCTCGCGCGCGGGCAGGCGCAGGACGAAGAGCAGCGCGACATAGGCGAGCAGTGCCGCGGTGAGGAATTTCAGCACGGTGACGTAGCGGCGGTAGGGGATGCGGATTTCGGCGATGACGCAGAATATCGCGATCGCCACCGTGTAGAGCCGCTCGGGGCCGCCGGCGAGCATGTGCGCGGTCTGCGCCATCGCGCCGAGATCGGCGCCGAGATTGAACACATTGGCGATGGCGAGCAGCAGGATCAGGGAGAGGGCGAGCGGGCGGGGCAGATGGGCTTCCATCGCCGCGCCGAGGCCGCGGCCGGTGATGCGGCCGATCCGCGCGCTGATCTCCTGCACCGCGACCATGAAGGGCAGGGCGAGCACCACTGACCAGCCCAGCGTGTAGCCGAATTGGGCGCCGACCTGGGAATAGGTGGCGATGCCGCTCGGATCGTCATCGGCGGCGCCGGTGATCAGACCGGGGCCGAGGCGGGCGAACAGGGCGCGGGGGACGCGCAGCCAGCGTGCCGGCCGGGCAGGAGTGCTGTTCATCGGCGGCACCTCGGGGTTCGGGAACGATAATCCCCAGTCTAGAGCACTTTCCGATCCTTCCGGATCGGATGTAGTGCTCTATCGTGTTGATAACTAGAGCATCTTTATCCGATCAGATGATTCCATCCGATCGGATGATGCTCTATAGCCCTGGTCTGCCGTCGGAAAACAGGGCCTTGTCCGATCAGGCGGGTTTACCCGATCGGACGAGGCTCCAGGTCGTCAACGAGATAGAGTACGTTCCGATCTGGAAGGATCGGAACGTGCGCGACGGGAAGCTGGGTCAGGCGGCGCGGGCGATCTCCATCTCCCCCCAGATCAGGCGCAGCGCGTCGATCAGCCGGTCGATATCCGCCTCGGTGTGCAGCGGCGAGGGGGTGAGGCGCAGGCGCTCGGTGCCGCGGGGCACGGTGGGATAGTTGATCGGCTGGACGTAGATGCCGAAGCGGTCGAGCAGGGTGTCGCTGATCTGCTTGCAGAGTGAGGCGTCGCCGACCATCACCGGCACGATGTGGCTCGGGTTGGGCAGATGCGGCACGCCGATCGCGTCGAGCTTGCGGCGCAGGGTGGCGACGCGGGCGTGCATCGCGATGCGCTCGGCGTCGCTGGTCTTGAGGTGGCGGATGCTGGCCAGCGCGCCGGCGGCGACGGTGGGCGGCAGGGCGGTGGTGAAGATGAAGCCCGAGGCGTAGCTGCGCACGAAGTCGCACATCGCGGCGCTGCCGGTGATGTAGCCGCCGATGACGCCGAAGCCCTTGGCCAGCGTGCCCTCGATCAGGGTGAGGCGATGGGCGAGACCCTCGCGCTCGGAAATGCCGCCGCCGCGCGGGCCGTAGAGGCCGACGGCGTGCACCTCGTCGAGATAGGTCATGGCGTTGTAGCGGTCGGCGACGTCGCAGATATCGGCGATCGGGGCGATGTCCCCATCCATCGAGTAGACGCTCTCGAAGGCGACGAGCTTGGGCCGCGCCGGGTCGAGTGCGGCGAGGTGGCGGGCGAGGTCGGCCGGGTCGTTGTGGCGGAAGACGATGCATTCGGCCCGGCTGTGGCGGATGCCCTCGATCATCGAGGCGTGGTTCGAGGCATCCGACAGCACGGCGCAGTTCGGCAGCTTGTGCGCGAGGGTGCAGAGCGAGGCCCAGTTGGACATGTAACCCGAATTGAACAGCAGCGCCGCTTCCTTGCCGTGCAGGTCGGCCAGCTCGGCTTCGAGCAGCACGTGATAGTGGTTGGTGCCGGCGATGTTGCGGGTGCCGCCGGCGCCGGCGCCGCAGCGGTCGAGCGCCTGGTGCATCGCGCTGAGCACGGCCGTGTGCTGGCCCATGCCGAGATAGTCGTTCGAGCACCAGACGGTGACCGGGCGGCCGCCATCGTCGCCGTGCTGGGTGGCGCGGGGGAAGTTGCCGGCATGGCGCTCGATGTCGGCGAAGACGCGGTAGCGCCCCTCGCTGCGGAGCTGGTCGAGCTGGGAGCGGAAGAAATGTTCGTAGTCCATGGCGCGTATCCTCCCTTTCTTGGTGTTGGTGCCGCGCGGTGACGGATCAGGTGGCGAGGTGCAGTTCGCAGCCGGCGAAGGCGGCGGCGAGCCCGGTTTCATCGAGATCGCGGCCGATGGCGACGACCCGCGGGGCCTCCCCCTCGGCGGCGGCGAAGGCGGCCATGCTGGCGTGGTGACCGGCGACGTCGAACTGGATCCAGCCGCGGCCGACGCGGGCGAGGCCCTTGAGCCGGGCGACCGGGCCGAAGGTGCCGCGCGCCGCCGCCTCGATCACCCGGCCGATCGCCTCGGCATCGCAGAGCGGGCCGAGCGTGCCGTGCCATGAGACGAAGCCGGCGGCGGCACCGTGGTCGTGATCGTGGTGTTCATGGTCGTGGTCGTGGTCGTGGTCGTCGTGATCGTGATGGCCGTGAGCGGCGTCGTGGTGGTGCGCATGATTGGGCGCGTGGTCGTGGTGGTCATGCGCGTGGTGATCGTGATCGTGGTCGTGGTGATCGTGCGCGTGCGGGTGCGGGGTTGTGGCCTCCGGCGCGGGGCGGGGGGTCAGCGCATCCGGCGGCACCGCGCCGTAGCAGGCGGTGACCAGCCTGGTCTCCGGGCTCAGCCGGTGCAGCGTCGCCTCGACGAGCAGGCGCTCGGTCGGGCTGACGAGATCGGTCTTGTTGATCACCACCAGCGAGGCGAGCCGGGCCTGGACGGTGAGGTGCGCCTGCATCTCGGCGAAATCGGCGAGGAAGGCGCCGGCATCGATCAGGGTGATCACCCGCAGGTCGCGCACGAAGCCGGCGATGGTCGGGCGCTGGATGACGCCGATCAGCGAGGCGAGATCGGCCACGCCCGAGGGCTCGATCAGCACGCGGTCGGGCGCGAAGCGGGCGACCACCTCCTCGAGCTGGGTGGCGAGATCGTCGCGCAGCGAGCAGCAGATGCAGCCGTTCGGCAGCTCCACCACATCCGCCCCCTGGCCGCGCAGCAGCGAGCCGTCGATCCCGACCGTGGCGAAATCGTTGACGAGGACGACGGTCTTTTCGCGGGTGGCGGCCGGCTGCTCGGCCAGCATGGCGAGGCGGCGGCGCATGAAGGTGGTCTTGCCGGCGCCGAGGAAGCCGGCGACGATCTCGACCGCGAAGGGCCGCGCCGGGGCGCGCGAGCGCAGGCTCCATTTCCACAGCCGCGCCGCCGGCAGCGGCAGCACGAGGAACCAGTGCTCGAGGATGGCGAGCGCCATCATCGTGCCGAGGAACATGTCGCCGACGCGGGCGAAGGCGGTGGGGGCGGCGGTGGCGCGCTGGAACATCAGCACGGCGATCACCGTCGAGATCGTGATGGAGAAGGGGAAGAGCAGGTTCATCGGCCGCTTGCGCAGGAAGCTCTTCAGGAAGGTCAGGTGCTCGGGGAGGAATTCCTCGTTGAGGTTGCGCACGCCGAGAAAGACGTTGAGCTTGGCGCTCTGGTGCATCCACCACAGCACCATGAAGGTCCAGGTGCCGATCTGGTTCGGCTGGCCCCAGGTGAGGGCGACGACGAGGCCGGCGGTGGCGATGATCGCCAGCTCGTGCCACAGGCTGGTCTGCACCGCGTGGCCGAAATGCCGCCAGCCGGCGCAATTCTCCGGGCAGGGCGCGCGGCGCGGCCCGGTGACGTAGCCCATGTAGAAGCTGATCTCCTGCCAGCCCCAGGCGAACAGGCCGTAGAAGAAGGCGAGATAGGCGGCGCCGACGGTGGTTCGCCCGGCGGTGTCTTGCAGGCCCCACAGACAGGCGAGCAGCACCGCGCTGGCGCCGAGCATGCTCCATTTGAAGGTGCGGCGGGGCAGGCCGTCGAGATAGATGATCGCGCCGGTGCTGAACCACCAGACGAACAGGGCGAAGGCGGCGGGGATGACATACTGGTGCATGGCGCGGCTCCTACCAGACCGGCTGCATGCGGATGTCCGCCGGCAGGGCGTTGGGCTTCGGGCGCATCAGGTAGAGCCGGCCGAAGGCGAGGGCGGCGCGGGCGGCGTTCGCGCCGCGGCGCAGCCGGGCGAGCGGGCCGGGCACCTCGCGCAGGGCGAGATTGGCGACGTCGAGCCGGCGCAGGGTTTCGAGCCCGGCGAGGAAGGCCGGGTTCTCGATGTCGAGCGTCAGCGGGAAGACCTGCCGGCAGATCGCGGAAGTGATGCGGAAGACCTGCATGTCGTAGTCGGTGGGATCGAGCCCGAGGGCAGCGTGGAAGCGGGGGCGGGCATGGTCGCGGATGTACATCGTGGCGAAGACCGCGAGCTGGAAGAAGCGCACCCAGAGCCGGTTGGCGCCGGTGAGCATGCCGGGATTGGCGCGCATCAGCAGCGCGAAGGCCTCGCCGTGGCGGAACTCGTCGTTGCACCACTCGCGGAACCACTTGAAGATCGGGTGGATCCGCAGCTCGGGATGGCGTTCGAGCTGGCGGAAGATCGAGATGTAGCGGGCGTAGCCGATCTTCTCGGAGAGATAGGTGGCGTAGAAGATGAATTTCGGGCGGAAGAAATGGTATTTCTTCGCCTTCGTCAGGAAGCCGAGATCGACCTTCATGCCGATGTCGTGCAGGGCCTCGTTGATGAAGCCGGCGTGGCGCGCCTCGTCGCGGCTCATGTAGCCGAACAGGGCCTTGAGGTCGGGGTTGGCGATGCGCTTGCGGATTTCGGCATAGAGCACGCAGCCGGAGAATTCGGCGGTGACCGAGCTGATCAGGAAGTCGATGAATTCCTGATACAGCTCCGGTTCCATCCTCGAGAGATCGACGGCGAATTCGTCGGTCCGCACGAAATGGCCCTTGTTGGGATCGGCCTCGAACTCGGCCATCAGCCGGTCCCACTCGGCGCGCACCGGCTCGATCGAGAGTCGGTCGAGGGCGGGGAAATCGGTGGTGTAGAAGCGCGGGCTGAGCATGGTGCTCGACTGGGCGATGGCCGTTTGCGCGTCGGGTGCTGCGGTGGGCGCGGTTCTTGCGTTCATGGCTCAGGCTCCCGGTGCGGCGAGGGCGGCCTCGGCCTCGGCGCGCGGCATGAAGCCGACCTCGTAGAGTTCGGTGATCTCGAGGATCGAGCGGAACTCGACCCACCAGCGCTCGATCGGGCTGGCGCGCCGCAGGGTGGCGCGGCGCGCGCAGGTCAGGCGCGTGCCGAAGCCTATCGCGGTCGGCATGTCGTGGACGATCACGACATCGCCGGGGCGGATCTCGACATCCTCGGGAATGGCGTGGGCGTGAAGGCTTTCGGGCGTTTGCTCGATGTCGATCGAGCAGAGCAGCTCGATGTCGCGGATGCTTCCGATCATGATGGCTCTCCCGGTTTGAGGGTCTCCGCGTTGCGGAGCAGCGTCGCGAACTGTTTCGCGTTGGCGGGCCCGAAGGCACGCAGGTCGATCCGCTCGTGCGTGGCCGGATCGGCGACGACGAGGCGGTCGGGCCCGTAAAGGGCGAGCTGGAAGGGAAGGTCGCGGGTGATGCCGGCGCGGGCGCGGGCGGCGAAGAGGATCCGCATGGTCGCGCGCAGGAAAGTGTCGGCGGTGGGGGCGATGCGGGCGATGGGCTGCGCGGTCGTGGCGTTGCGGATCACCAGCGCGTCATCCGGCGCCTGGGTGAAGCGCAGCAGCACGGATTCGCGCGGCGGCGGGGCGGGGTGCGGCTGGCGCGTGAGGCGCGCGCCGGCGGCGAGCGCGATGGTGCCGGCGACCAGCAGGAAACAGCCGGCGAGCGCCCAGGCGGGGATGTGGATCCGGTCGTCATGCGCTTCGAGACCGTCATCGATCTGGGAATAGACGACCCTGCCATCGCGGGGCAGCGCGGCAACAGGTGCGGCGGCGCGGGGCAGGGTGGGGCGGGTCATGCCGGGCTGGCCTCGCCATGTGCGCCGGCCGGCTCGATCGCGGGCCGCGCGGCCGATGTTGCGATGGGTGTGGTGATGGGGCGCGGGGCGACGCCGTGCGCCGTCAGCGCATCGGCCAGGCAGGCGGCGACCGACTCGGCCTCGGGGATGGCGCGCAGCATCGGCATCGCCCGTGCCCCGCGCCCGGCGCGCACATGCGGCCAGAGCAGGAGATAGGACAGCCGCGCATCCGGGCGCGGGGTCAGCGGAATGTCGCCGGTGCCATCGGCGAAGCGGCGCAGGCCGGCGGCGTCGATCGCGGTGAAGGGCAGGTTGAGATGCTTGCGGATGGCGGCGCCGTGGGCGATCACCACGCGGCGGCTGGTGATGGTGTAGATCGTGCTGCGCGCGGTCAGGCCGGCGAAGGCGACCAGCAGCAGCAGCGGCACGGCGCCGAGGGCGACGCACCAGGCGGCGGCGGCGAGGCCGGCGGCGGTGGAGTGATCGGCGATCGCGCTACTGATCCCGCCCCAGGCCACCAGCAGGCCGACATAGACCAGCCACAGCCGGATGCGGAAGGCGGAGACCAGGAGGCGGCCGAAGCGCGGCGCGCCCTGCCAGAGCAGCGCCTCGCCGGCGGGCAGCGCGTGGGGCAGACCGCGCGGCGCGCTCACAGCAGCGGCTCGGCGCGCTGGGGCGTTGCGTAGAGATGGCCGGAGGCGAAATAGGCCATCAGCCGGTCTTCCTCGCGCGGGCTGATCTGGTCGGGATGGGCGAGGGCGGGGGCGGCGGCGAATTGCGCCGCGGTGACCGACTTGACCATGACCTTGACCGTCTGGCCCGGCGCGCCGCCGGTCACACGGGCGAGCATGATCGGCACCAGGACATGGCGGGCGGGATCGGCGGCGAGGCTCGCCTCGAGCCAGACGGCCATCTGGTCCGCCCGGTCGATCCAGATATCGACGACCGTGCCGGGGGACTGGCGGTCGCAGCAGATGACCGCGGCGCCGCGCGGATCGGGGTCTTCGCTCGCCACCCAGTGATCGGTCGCGACGCGCAGCGGGACGATCCGCGCCTCGCCCTCGGGCATCAGCTCGGGATCGGTGTCACGCTGGGTGAAGGCGGCCGGCCCGAGGCCGTCCTGCATCGGGTCGCCGAGCGGGATGATCGGCGCGCCGTCCCAGGGGGCGCTGGATTTCGCGTTCAGCACCTCGATCGGCTCGTTCCACGGCACCGAATGGGTCTTGCCGTTGGGCAGGAGGAAGGTTTTCGGCGCCGGCAGGGTGGGAAAGCCTTCCAGCCGCTCGCCCTTGTGCCCGGTGACCAGCGGGTAGCCCTCGCGCTTGCTCTCGCGCTGGAGATAGAACACGAGGCCCGCGAAGAAGATCCAGAACGCGTAGAGAACGACCTGGGCGACATCGATATAGGGGGTTATGGCGCCGGTTGGCATGACGGACCTCATTGTCAGGGGTGGTGGGGCAGGATGGCGGCAAGGCCGGAAGGCTGCCTGCTGGAGCGGCGGACCAGGGGTCCGATCGCGACGAGGGTGGCGAAGAGCAGCAGGATCTCGAGGTGATAGACGACGCCGTAGCCGGCGGCGGGGCCGGCGAGGGCGGTGCCGAGCGCGCCGGTGGCGGCGAGATGGGCGACGGTGTCGCGCAGCACGCCGGCCATCGCGATGGCGAGGCCGGCGGCGAGCGCCTGCACCGCGCCCCAGGCGCCGAGCGCGAGGCCGCTCATGTTGCCGACGACGCGGATCATCGCGTCCGACAGGGTGCCGGCGAGAAACAGCCCGCCGCCGAAGCCGATCAGCCCCACCCCGGCGGCGAACAGCGCCGGCGAGGCGAGCGGGGCGGAGCAGATCACCGCGCTGAAGGCGAGCAGGCCGGAGAGCACGCCGGCGGCGGCGATGCGGTAGGGGTCGCTGCCGCCGGCGAGGCGGCGGCTCGCGACCAGGAAGGCGAGCCCGGCGCCGCCGGCCAGCATCGCGGTGAGTGCCGTGGTCGCACCCACCGGCAGGTGCAGCACCTGGCCGCCATAGGGTTCGAGCAGGATGTCCTGCATCGAGAAGGCCAGCGTGCCGATGAAGATGGCGACGAGGCGGCGCAGCGCGTGCGGCTGGGCGCGGAAGCGCGACCAGGCGAGGGCGAGGGTTTCTGCCGGCCTGGCGGCGGCGTCATCCTCGGCCGCCTCGGCGGCGGGGCTGCGGCGGGGTTCCTGTTTCCACAGGGCGATGCCGTTGCAGACGAGGGTGAGCACGGCGGCCGACTGGATCACCTGGATCAGCCGGAACGCGCTGAACGGGGTGAGGGCGGCGCCATAGGCCAGCGCGCCGCCGATCATGCCGAGCAGCAGCATCGCGCAGAGCATGGCGACGACGCGCGGGCGGGCGTGTTCGGGGGCGAGATCGGTGGCGAGGGCGAGGCCGGCGGTCTGCGTCGTGTGCATCCCAGCACCGGTCATCAGGAAGGCGATGGCGGCGCCGAAGCGGCCGGCGACCGGGGCGGTGCCGCTGGCGAGCAGCAGCAGGGCGAAGGGCATGATCGCGAGGCCGCCGAACTGCATGATCGTGCCGAACCAGATATAGGGGACCCGCCGCCAGCCGAAGGCGGAGCGGTGGCGATCCGAGCGGAAGCCGATCAGCGCGCGGGCCGGGGCCAGCAGCAGCGGCAGGGCGATCATGCTGGAGACCAGGGCGGCGGCGACGCGCAGCTCGACGATCATCACCCGGTTGAGCGTGCCGATGAGCAAAGCGGCGGCGAGGCCGACGGTGAGCTGGAACAGCGACAGGCGCAGCAGGCGCGGCAGCGGCAGCTCGGGGGTGGCTGCATTGGCGAAGGGCAGCCAGCTCGCATCGAGCCGCATCCAGAACGGCGCCGTCCCGCCGGTGCGCCGGCGCTTCACCGCCGCAGCTCCAGCGCCTGGGAGATGTAGAACCCGGTGCTGATCCGCCGCGTGCGCCCCGCTTCGAGGCGGGCGAGTGCGGGGCTGAGGCCGATCGCGGCGCGCAGCGCGGCCTCGGGCTGCGGCACGATGCCGGGCGCGCGGTCGCCGCGCGGAAACCAGCTGCCGGCGAGGTGCATGATCGCCAGAAGTGCCGTGCGGGGGGCGAAGGTGAAGAGCAGCGAGCGGTCGGTGCGGGCGGCGAGCCGGCCGAGGGCGGCGATCACGTCCGCCCTTTCGTAGTGGATCAGGGAATCCATCGCGACGACATGGTCGAACCTGCCGAGTTCGGCGCCCAGCATGTCGCCGCTCACGAAGTCGATCCGGGCGGCGGCGGGGTCGGACGCGGCGCGCTCGCGGGCGAGGTCGACCAGTTGCGGCGAGAGATCGACCGCGACCACCTCGGCGCCGCGCCGCGCCGCCGCGAGGGCGAGCGCGCCGGTGCCGCAGCCGGCATCGAGCAGGCGAAGGCCGGAGAGATCGGCCGGCAGCATGTCGAGCAGGGTGGCGCGCATCGCGTCGCGCCCGGCGCGGACGGTGGCGCGCACGCCGCTGACCGGCGCGTCTGACGTCAGCCGCGCCCAGTTCGCCAGCGCGGTGCGGTCGAAATAGGTTTCGATCTCGCCGCGGCGGCGGTGGTAGCGGTCGGCGGTGGCGGCGTCCGGCGTCATCACTCGAATCCCAGCAGGTCGAAGATCTCGCGGTCGCGCAGCGGGACCGCGGCGAGCGGCTCGACGCCGGCCCAGAGCGAGGCGGCGAGATCGAGATAGGCGGTGCGCACGGCGTCGAGCTCCGGCACGTCCTCCATTTCGAAGACGACGGATTTCTTCAGCCGGCTGCGGCGGATGGCGTCGAGATCGGGGAACCGGGCGAGGGTGGAGAGGCCGGTGGCCTCGTTGTATTTCGCGAGCTGGTCGACCGCGGCGCTGCGGTTGGCGATGACGCCGCCGAGCCGCACGCCGTAGTTGCGCGCCTTCGCGCCGATCGCGGCGACGATGCGGTTCATCGCGAAGATGCTGTCGAAATCGTTCGCCGTGACGATCAGCGCGCGGTCGGCGTGTTGCAGCGGGGCGGCGAAACCGCCGCAGACGACATCGCCCAGCACGTCGAAGATGACGACGTCCGATTCCTCGAGGAGATGATGTTCCTTGAGCAGCTTCACCGTCTGCCCGACGACGTAGCCGCCGCAGCCGGTGCCGGCCGGCGGGCCGCCGGCCTCGACGCATTGCACGCCGGCGAAGCCCTCGTAGACGAAATCCTCGACGCGGAGTTCCTCGGGGTGGAAATCGACACCTTCCAGCGCGTCGATCACGGTGGGGACCAGGCGCTTGGTGAGGGTGAAGGTGGAATCGTGCTTGGGGTCGCAGCCGATCTGCAGCACGCGGCGGCCCTGCAGGGCGAAGGCGGCGGAGAGGTTGGAGGAGGTCGTGCTCTTGCCGATGCCGCCCTTGCCGTAGATGGCGAAGACCTTCGCCCCGTCGATCCGCAGCGCGGGATCGAGGGCGACCTGCACGCTGCCCTCGCCGTCGCCGTCGCCACAGCCGGTGGCGCAGCGCGCGGCGGCGGGAAACGCGCCGGCTTGGGGGCTGATGTCGTTCATGCGGCTTGCTCCATATCGAGACCTTCGAGACGGTCTTCCAGTTCGGCGCCGGCGCGGCGCAGCGCATCGAGCATCGCCTCGTCCGGGCTCCAGTAGTGGCGCTCGTGCGCTTCGAGCAGGCGGTTGGCGATGCGGACCGAGGCCACCGGGTTCAGTTCGGCGAGGCGGCGGCGCATTTCGGGGTCGAGCATGAAGACGCTGCCGATCTCGCGGTAGATCCAGGGATCCACCTGGCCGGTGGTCGCCGACCATCCCAGCGTGTTGGTCACCGCCGCCTCGAGATGGCGCACGCCCTCGGCGCCGTGGGCGAGCATCGCCTCGAAATATTTCGGGTTCAGCGTGCGGGTGCGGGTTTCGAGCGAGACCTGCTCGGACAGGCTGCGCACGGTGCCGGCGCCGGTGGTCTGGTCGCCGATATAGACCGCGGCGTCGCTGCCGCGGGCGGCGCGGACCGCCCGGCTGATGCCGCCGAGGCCATCGAAATAGTGATCGACCGTGGTGATGCCGAGATCGAGGGATTCGAGGTTCTGATAGGCGAGATCGACGGTCTTGAGCACGCCGCCGAGCACCGCGTCGCACCGCGTCGGTCGGCCATCGGTGCCGTAGGCGAAGCCCTTGCGGCGCAGGAAGGCATCGCCCAGCTCGTCCTCGGTCTGCCAGGTGCCGGACTCGACGAGCTGGTTCACGTTGGCGCCATAGGTGCCATCGGCATTGCTGAAGACGCGCAACGCCGCGGTCTCGATCGTGCCGCCATGGGCGGCGATATGGGCGCGGGCGTGCCTGGCGACGAAGTTTTGCGTCTCCGGCTCGTCCGCCTGGGCGGCGAGCAGCAGGGCTTCGGCCAGCAGCTTCGTTTGCAGCGGCAGCAGGTCGCGGAAAATGCCGGAGAGGGTGACGATCACGTCGATCCGCGGCCGGCCCAGCTCGGCGAGCGGCACCAGCTCGGCGCCGGCGAGGCGGCCATAGGAATCGCGGCGCGGCCGGGCGCCGACGAGGCAGAGCGCCTGGGCGATCGGGCCGCCCTCTGATTTCAGGTTGTCCGACCCCCAGAGCAGCATCGCCACGGTTTCGGGCAGCCGGCCGCAATCGGCCATGTGGCGGGCGAGCAGGCGGTCGGCCTGGCGGGCGCCGTCGTCCATCGCGAAGGCGCCGGGCATGCGGAACGGATCGAACCCGTAGATGTTCCGCCCGGTGGGCAGGATTTCGGGGTTGCGCAGCAGGTCGCCACCCGGCGCGGGGCGGATATAGCCGCCATCGAGCGCGTGGATGATGGCGGGAAGCTCGCTGTCGGCCGCGAGCAGTGCGTCGGTCTCGGCGCGGCGGGCGGGATCGGTGATCCCGGCGGCATCGAGCAGTTCGGCGCGCTGGCTGGCGCCGGGCGGCTGGCCGACGACGTGCAGGCCGACCGGGATCAGCGCGTATTCGACATCGAGCAGCGAGGCGTGCAGCCGGGCGATGGCGGCATCGGCGTCGGCCCAGGAGAGATCGGCGGGATCGGTGGGGGCGAGATCGAGCCGCGCCGCCTCGGCCTGGATCAGGGCGGCGAGGCCCTGCCGCTCTTCGGCCCCGGCCTCGGGCGGCAGGGCGCGCCAGCGGAAGACCGAGGCCTTCAGATCGGCGAGGCCGCGATAGAGCCCGGCCTCGGTGACCGGTGGGGTGAGGTGGCTGATCAGCGTCGCGTTGGCGCGGCGTTTCGCGAGCATGCCCTCGGAGGGGTTGTTCGCCGCGTAGAGGCAGAAATTCGGCATCTCGGCGATCAGCCGATCCGGCCAGCAGGCGGCGGACAGGCCGGCATGCTTGCCGGGCATGAATTCCAGCGCGCCGTGGGTGCCGAAATGGAGCAGCGCGTGGGCGCCGAAATCCTGCCGCAGCCAGCGGTAGAAGGCGCTGAAGGCGTGGGTCGGCGCGAAGCCGCCCTCGAAGAGCAGGCGCATCGGGTCGCCTTCATGGCCGAAGACCGGCTGGACGCCGATGAAGACGTTGCCGAAGCGGGCGCCGAGGACGAACAGCGAGGCGCCGTCGGTATCGTGGCGGCCGGGAGCCGGGCCCCAGACCGCCTCGATCGCGGCGAGATGGGGTTCGGCGCGGAGATGCGCATCGCGCGGGATTTTCGCCGCGACATTGGCGGCCGCGCCATGGTCCTGCGCGTTGCCGACACAGACGGCGTGGCGCAGTGCTGCGACATCGGCCGGCAGGTCGACCGTGTAGCCGGCGGCGCGCAGGGCGGCGAGGGTGTTGAACAGGGATTCGAAGACGGAGAGATAGGCGGCGGTGCCGGTGGCGCCGGAATTGGGCGGGAAGTTGAAGATGACGATGCCGATGCGCCGCTCGGCGCGGGCGGTGCGGCGCAGCTCGACCAGGCGGGCGACGCGGGCGGCGAGCATGGCGGTGCGCTCGGGATGGGCCGACATCCGGCGCACGCCATCCCCGCCGTCATCCTGGCCCTCGGCGCGGCCGCCATAGGTCATCGGCATGATGCCGCCATCGAGTTCGGGGAGGGCGATCATCATCGTCGCCTCGATCGGCGTCAGGCCGCGCGGGTCGGCCTCCCAGGCGGCGATGCTCTGGAATTCGAGGGCGTGGGCGGAGATGTAGGGCAGGTCGAGCCCGGCGAGGACGGCCTCCGCCGATTTCGAATCGTTGTAGGCCGGGCCGCCGACCAGGGAAAACCCGGTGAGCGAGACCAGTGCGTCGATCACCGGCGCGCCGTCCGGCGCGAGATAGCGCGCGATGGCGGGACGGGCGTCGAGCCCGGCGGCGAAGACCGGCAGGGTGCGGAAGCCGGCGGCCTCGAACGCCGCGATCACCCCGTCATACTGGCCGACATCGCCGGACAGGACGAGGCTGCGCAGCAGGATCAGCCCGATCGTGCCGCGGCTGCCGGCGATACGGGGGAGGGACGCTTCGTCGGTCGCGATGCGGCCGGGAAGGCGCGGATGGTAGAGCCCGGTTTCGGGATAGTCGCGCGGCGGGGCGATGGCGGCCTGGCTGCGCAGGGCGGCGCGGGGGCCGGCGGCATAGCGCGCGACCAGCAGGCGGAGCAGGCCCTCGATATTGTCGGCCGAGCCGGCGAGCCAGTAGGACATGCCGAGGAAGAAATTGCGCAGGTCCTGCGCCGTGCCGGGGATGAGCCGCAGCAGGCGCGGCAGCCGGCGGAGCATGCGCAGCTGGGATTCGGCCGCCGAGACCTCCTTGCCGCCGCGCTTGCGCAGCGAGCGGAGGAATTCCAGCGCCGGGTTCTTCTGCCGGCTCATGTCCAGCCGGCCGAGCCTGGTCAGGTTCACGATCTCGGCGGCGGAGAGGATGCAGAGCATGGCATCGCAATTCATCCGCCGCGCCTCGAGATGCGGGCGGACGAGGCGGATGTGATCGTCGAGGAAGAGCATGGTCGCGATCACGATGTCCGCCGTCTCGATCGCGCGCACGCAGGCGGCGAGGCACGCGGGGTCGGCGGCGAAGCGCTCGGCGGTGTGCAGCTCGACGACCAGGCCGGGATGGTCGGCGGCGAGGGCGGCGCGCGCGGCGGCGATGACCCCGCTCAGATGGGAGTCCATCGTCACGATGGCGATGCGCAGGGGCGTCGCGTCAGGCTGAGAAATGGGCCTTGGCGTCATAGATCGTCTCGATGGTGATAGGGTTCAGGCCGCGTTCGCGGGCGAAAATCTCGGTGTTCCGCCGCGCCTTGCCGCGGACGAAGAAGGGGATCTTGCGCAGCTCGGCTTCGGCATCGTCGCGCCAGACCGGCGCGCTTGCTTCGTCGCGCCAGACCGGCGCGCTGGCATCGTCGCGCCCGACGGGCGCGCTGGCCAGTGTGTCGGCCAAGGCGCCGGCGGTTGCGCCGGCAGGGGCGGGCGCGGCCGATGCGGGTTCCGGCGGCGTGGTGGCGTGCGGGCCGAGATGGGAGGGGGCGGCGGTGTCGTTGAATTCGAAATCGTCGCGGAACATGCCGAGGAGATGTTCCTCGAGCCCCATCATCAGCGGGTGGATCAGGGTGTCGAACAGCACGTTCGCGCCCTCGAACCCGGCGAAGGGCGAGTGGCGGGCGGGGAAATCCTGGACATGCGCCGGGGCCGAGATCACCGCGCAGGGAATGCCGAGGCGCTTGGCGATGTGGCGTTCCATCTGGGTGCCGAGGACCAGCTCGGGCTGCGCCGCGGCGATGGCGGCCTCGACGGCGAGATAATCGTCGCTGATCAGCGCCTCGATCCCGTAGGACTGGGCGGCGGCGCGGACGGGGGCGGCGAATTCGCGGCTATAGGTGCCGAGACCGACCAGGGAGAAGCCGATCTCGGCGGTGGCGACGCGCGCGAGAGCGATCGCGTGGGTGGCGTCGCCGAAGATGAAGACGCGCTTGCCGGTGAGATAGGTGGAATCGACCGAGCGCGAATACCAGCCGAGCCGGCTCTCCTCGGCGAGGCCGGGCGGTGGGGTGATCTGCGCGAGACCGGCGATCTCGGCGACGAAATCGCGCGTGGCACCGAGGCCGATCGGCACGGTGGAGATCGTTTTCTGGCCGAAGCGGCGGGCGAGATAGCCAGCGGCGGTGCCGGCGGTCTCGGGGTAGAGCACGAGATTGGCGTGGGCCGCCGGCAGGCGGGCGAGATCGGCGAAGCTGGCGCCGAGCGGGGCGATGACGTTGACGGCGATGCCGAGCCGCGCGAGCAGGGCGGCGATGTCGCGCACATCGTCGCGATGGCGGAAGCCGAGTGCTGTGGGGCCGAGGATGTTGACGCAGAATGGCTGCGCCGCGCGGTCGGGCGGGGCCTGGCCGGCGGTCGCGGTGCGGACGAGCTGGTAGAAGGTTTCGGCCGCGCCCCAGTTTTCCTTGCGCTGGTAGGCCGGCAGCTCGACCGGGATGACCGGGATCGGCAGGCCGAGCCCGGCGGCGAGGCCGCCCGGGTCGTCCTGGATCAGCTCGGCGGTGCAGGAGGCGCCGACGATCATCGCCTCGGGGCGGAAGCGGTCATAGGCGTCGCGCACCGCGGTGCGGAACAGCTCGGCGGTGTCGCCGCCGAGATCGCGGGCCTGGAAGGTGGTGTAGGAGACGGGCGGGCGGCGGTCGCGCCGCTCGATCATGGTGAAGAGCAGGTCGGCATAGGTGTCGCCCTGGGGGGCGTGCAGGACGTAGTGCACGCCGTGCATCGCGGTGGCGATGCGCATGGCGCCGATATGCGGCGGTCCTTCATAGCTCCAGAGCGTGAGCTGCATCGGTTCAGACCTCCAGCAGCGCGCGGCGCGCGAGGGGACGGGCGAACAGGGCGGCGAGATCGGCGGCCTGTTCGAAGCCCTGGATCGGGCTGAACACCAGCTCGATCGACCATTTGGTGGCGAAGCCCTCGGCTTCGAGCGGATTGGCGAGGCCGAGACCGCAGACCACGAGATCGGGGCGGGCGGCGCGGCAGCGGTCGAGCTGGCGCTCGACGTCCTGGCCCTCGGCGAGCTGGGCGTCGGCGGGGAGCAAGGCGAGATCCGGCGCCATCAGCCTTCGGTTGAGGAAGGGTGTGCCGACCTCGGTGAGGATCATGCCGCATTCGCGGGCGAGGAAGCGGGCAAGCGGGATTTCGAGCTGGGAATCGGGGAAGAGGAACACGCGGCGGCCGGCGAGGCGGGCGCGCGGCGCGGCGAGGGCGGCGGTGGCGCGGCGGACGGGCAGCGACAGCACGCCATCGACATGGGCGGGATCGATGCCGAAGGCGGCGGCGATGCTCTCGAACCAGAGCCGCGTGCCCTCGGCGCCGAGCGGGCAGGGGGCGGCGATCTGCACCGCGCCGCGCCGCTCCAGCGCGGTGGCGGTTTCGCCGAGGAAGGGCTGGGCCAGCACGTAGCGCGTGAAGGGGCCGACCGGCGGCATCGCGTCGGCGCGGCGGGCGGGCAGGAAATCGACCGTGGCGATGCCGAGGGCAGCGAAGAGGCGGCGGAACTGGTCTTCCACCACATCGGCGAGGGCGCCGACCACCAGCAGGCGCGTGGCCGGGCCGGGCGCGGGTGCGAGGGTGGGGACGAGGGCGGACAGGCAGGCATCCTCGCCCTCGGTGAAGGTGGTGCCGATGCCGCTGCCGGAATAGGCAAGCACGCGCGGGCTGCGGCCGAAGCGCTCCTCCAGCCGGGCGGCGGCGCGGCCGAGATCGAGCCGGATCACCTCGGAGGGGCAGGAGCCGACCAGGAACAGCAGCCGGATATCGGGGCGGCGGGCGATCAGGCGGGTGGCGACGCGGTCGAGCTCATCGTCGAGATCGGCGCGGCCGGCGAGGTCGCGCTCCTCGATGATCGCGGTGGCGAAGCGGGGTTCGGCGAAGATCATCACCCCTGCCGCCGACTGGAGCAGATGCGCGCAGGTGCGCGAGCCGACGACGAGGAAGAACGCATCCTGGATGCGGCGGTGCAGCCAGACGATCCCCGTCAGTCCGCAGAACACCTCGCGCTGGCCGCGCTCGGCAATGATTGCGGGCGGGGCGGCCGGCGATGTGGTGCAGGCGCTCATCAGCTGGGGATCGCGGCGCGGGGGGCGGCTTCGAGCCGGGCGGCGCGCAGCTTCATCAGGAACTGGGTGGCGTTGACCAGGTAGGTGCCATAGGCCGCGAGCGCGATCAGCATCTGCGTGTGCGCGGGTGCGGCGCCGGTGACCAGCACCGCGACGTAGGTGACGTGCAGCCCGATCACGAGGACGCTGAACACGTCTTCCCAAAAGAAGGCCGGCGCGAAGAGATACTGGCCGAAGACCGCGTTTTCCCAGATCGCGCCGGTGACCATGATGGTGAACAGGATCGCGGTCTTGGCGAGGATGGAGGCGGTGGCCACAGCCAGGCCCTCGCCGGTGGCGAGATAGCGCAGCACGAGGCAGACGCTGATCAGGAACACCGCGAACTGGACCGGGGCGAGGATGGCCTGCACCGTGGTCCAGGGTGTCGTGTCCCGCCGCCGCCGTTCCTCGACACTATAGAGATAGGGTGCGCGCCGCGTGCCGCGCCGGGGCGCGGGATGGGCCTGCGCGGAGATGCCGTAGGCGTGGCCTTGCCAGGGGCAGCAATTCACGGGGGCGACGAGCCGGTCGATGATGCGTGTAAAGTCCACTTGACATGCCCTCTCGAGAAGCGTTCGATCGACAGATAAAAAAAGCCGGCAGGCAATCGGCCCGCTATCGTGCGGGTTTTGCCCAGCCAGCCCGTCGGGGGCAGCGATGGCCAGATTTCAATTTATCGAGCCGGATCATGGGAGTTTCCTCCACCGCGGCATAGCGGCTGGAAGAAAGCTAGCGTCCGGTCACGTTGAATGTCAATCTATATTTACGTCAATTTCGATTGACACGTGGGAAAAGTTAATGCCATTCTACCTCCAGGTTCGGGAGGCAACCGATGCGTGAATCGGCCGACGCGGATTTCGAAATTCACTACGGCGAGACCGGCGGCGCCACCGAGCGGAGCGGCAGCGGAGACCTCGTCGCACGCGGCGGCGAGCAGCGCCGGCAGCCACAGCAGAGCTTCTTTCCCCCCTGGGCGGAGCTGCTCGATCGTGTGCTGACCCAGCAGGTGCTGCCGCGCGTCGTCGCCAGTCATCTGCCGCTGCCGGTGTGGGTCGATGTCAGCCTGATCCGGCCTTCGGCGCGGGAGGTCGAGCAGTTTCTCGGCTTCATCCTGACCGACGATCTGAACCGCGCGCATGTGCTGATCGACCAGTTCACCGGGCGCGGGGCGGATCACGACATGATCCTGCACGATCTGCTGACCCCGGCGGCGCGCCGGCTCGGCGTGTTGTGGGAGGAGGATCGCTGCGATTTCGCCGCCGTAACCCTCGCCATGGTGCGGCTCAACCAGATCCTGGTCGAGAACGGTCCGCCGGCGGATCTGCCGGGCGGGGCGATACGGGTGGCCGGGCATGCGCTGTTCGCGGCCGCACCGGGCGAGCAGCATACATTCGGAATCGCGGTGCTGACGGATGTGTTCAGCCGCGCCGGCTGGCTGGCGAGTGCCGAGCCGCGCAGCACCCGCACGGTGCTGCTCGGGATCGCGCGGCGCAACTGGCTTGACGTGATCGGTCTGTCGGTGACGACGGATCGCTGGCTGAAGGGCCTGCCGGCCATCATCCGCTCGCTGCGCGCGGTGGCGCCGAACCCTGATCTGCATGTGATGGTCGGCGGCAAGGCGTTTCTCGACTACCCGGAACGCTGCCAGTTCGTCGGCGCCGACTCGATGGCCGCCGATGCGCAGGACGCGCTCCGCCAGGCCAGCGTGCTGACGCTGAACCGCGACGCGGCGCGACGTTGAATTTTGCCCTGAACCAGACGCATGTCAGTGCGCATTGACGACCAGGGTAGTTGAAAGTTGACACTAGGGAGGATACTTCAGACGTCTGGAATATATATACAACCGGCTGAAAGAGTGGTCCGAGATGAAAGCCTTCAAATCGCCCGGCAAATGGCTCGTCGGCATGAGTCCGGACATTGTCGGCATAATGATTGCGACGATGGCGGATATCGCGCTGATCGTCGACCGGAAGGGCGTGATCCGTGACATCGCGGTGCAGAACGCTGGCCTCGCGCGCGAATTCGCGGACATTTCCGGCTGGGTCGGGCAGCGCTGGGTGGACACGGTGACGGTGGAAAGCCGTGACAAGGTGGTGGCGATGCTGCGGGCGGCGGCCGATGACCAGGCCGAGCAGCCGCACGCCGCGGAACGGCACGTGAATTGCCCCGGCCATGACGGCCGCGATGTTCCTGTTATGTTCTCAGCGCTCGCGATCGGCGAGAAGGGCAGCATCGTCGCGTTCGGCCGCGATCTCAGGACCATCGCGGTGTTGCAGCAGCGGCTGATCGACGTGCAGCAATCGCTCGAGCGGGACTACTCGCGGCTGCGCCATGTCGAGACGCGCTATCGCATCCTGTTCCAAAAATCATCCGAGCCGATGCTGGTGGTCGACGGCGCGACGCAGCGCGTGGCCGAGGCCAACCCGGCGGCGCAGCGCCT
Source organism: Acidiphilium sp. C61 (assembly GCF_905116885.1). NCBI lineage: Bacteria > Pseudomonadati > Pseudomonadota > Alphaproteobacteria > Acetobacterales > Acidocellaceae > Acidiphilium > Acidiphilium sp. C61. The sequence goes on from NZ_CAJHNI010000005.1 coordinate 1,757,712, forward strand.
GTTCCACGTGCAGGGCAAGCTGGTGGGGCGGCCCTTCGCCGATCTGGTGGAGCCGGGCAGCCGGGCGACGCTCGACCAGATGCTGGGCGGGGTGAGCCGGGCGGGGCGGGGCGACGACACGCCGATCCGCCTGCTCGGGCAGGCGGAGCCGGTGCATCTCTCGGCCTTCGTGATCCGCCAGGGTGCGGGGCTGAACTTCCTCATTCGCCTGACGCCGACGCCGCTCGCCGTGCGCCAGGACGTGCTGCCGGATGGCCGGGCGGACCTGCTGAAACTGATCGACAACGCGCCGGACGGCTTCGTCGTCGTTGGTCATGACGGGCGGGTGATCGCGGCGAACGCGGCCTTCGCCGAAATGGTGCAGGCGGCCTCCGCCGAGCAGGTCGTCGGGCGTTCGCTGGAGCAGTGGCTCGGCCGGCCGGGCGTGGACCTGCCGGTGGTGACCGGCAATCTGCGGCAGAACGGCGCCGTGCGGCTCTACCCCACCACCCTGCGCGACGAGTTCGGCACCGAAATCGATGTCGAGATCTCGGCAGCGTCGGTCACCAGCGGCGGCAAGCCCTGCTATGGTTTCGCGATCCGCAACGTCGCCGGGCGGAGCACGCCGGAGCTGATGCGCCCGACGGCGACGCGGGCCGTGCCGCGCTCGCTCGAACAGATCGGCGAGCTGATCGGCCGGGTGTCGCTCAAGGACATCGTCCGCGAGGCGACCGACGTGATCGAGCGGCTGTCGATCGAGGCGGCGCTCGACATTACCGGCGACAACCGGGCCTCGGCGGCCGAGATGCTCGGCCTGTCGCGACAAAGCCTTTACGTGAAGCTGCGGCGCTACGGCATGATGGATGCCGCGCCGGCCAGCCCCGGATAGGCGGAAGGGGGAGCGATGGCGTCAGCAAAAGAGACGAACCTCACGCTTGCTCCCCTGCGCGTCGCCCCGGCATCGCTGCCCGGATTCCGGGTCTGTCTCGAACTTCTCAAGCCGGTCACGTGGTTCGCCGCGATCTGGGCCTTCGTTTGCGGGGCCGTGTCCTCCGGCGCGCCGCTGGCCGGGCGCTGGCCGGAGCTGCTGCTCGGCATGGTGCTGGCGGGGCCGATGGTCTGCGGCACCTCGCAGGCGGTCAATGACTGGTTCGACCGCCATGTCGACGCGATCAACGAGCCGGACCGGCCGATCCCCTCCGGCAGGATGCCGGGGCGCTGGGGGCTTTACGTCGCGCTGATCTGGACCGCGCTGTCGCTCGCGGTGGCGGTGCCGCTCGGGCGCTGGGGGTTCGGCGCCGCGGTGTTCGCCCTGCTCGCGGCCTGGGCCTACAGCGCGCCGCCGCTGCGGCTCAAGCGCAATGGCTGGTGGGGCAATGCCGCCGTCGCGGTCTGTTACGAGGGGGTGCCGTGGTTCACGGGTGCCGCGGTGATGCGGGGCGCGCTGCCCTCCGCCCCGGTGCTGTGGCTGGCGCTGCTCTACAGTTTCGGCGCGCACGGCATCATGACGCTGAACGATTTCAAGTCGGTCGAGGGGGATCGGCGGAGCGGCATCCGCTCATTGCCGGTGCAGCTCGGCGTTGCCCCTGCGGCGCGGCTCGCCTGCGTGGTGATGGCGCTGCCGCAGCTCGTGGTGATCGGGCTGATGATCGCCTGGGATCACCGGCTCGCGGCGTTCGCGGTCGGGCTGCTGCTGGCGTGCCAGCTCGGGCTGATGGGAAGGCTGTTGCAGCGCCCGCGCGAGCGCGCCCCCTGGTACAATGCGACCGGGACGACGCTTTATGTCATCGGCATGCTGGTCTGCGCTTTCGCGCTCGCCGGCGGAGGAGCGTGAAATGGCCGCGATACAGGATTATGACGTGGCGGTGATCGGCGGCGGGCCGGCGGGGGCGACGGCTGCCGCCACGCTGGCGCGGGCCGGCCGCTCGGTGCTGCTGCTCGACCGCGCGGGGCGGATCAAGCCCTGCGGCGGCGCGGTGCCGCCACGGCTGATCCATGATTTCGACATCCCCGATCATCTGCTGGTGGCCCGCGCGCGGGGGGCGCGCATCGTCTCGCCGCGCGGGCGGCAGGTGTCGATGCCGATTGCCGGGGACGGGTTCGTCGGCATGGTGGATCGCGACGTGTTCGACGAGTTCCTCCGCGCGCGGGCGGCAGCTTCCGGGGCGGTGCGGCTGACCGGGCGGCACGAGCGCATCGAGCGCGCGGCGGACGGGCGGACGCTGGTGCATTACCGCGCCGGCGAAATGCGGCACACGGTGGCGGCGCGGGCGGTGATCGGCGCCGATGGCGCGGCCTCGGCGGTTGCGCGGCAGATGGTGCCGGGTGCTGGTGCCGCGCGGCGGGTGTTCGCCTATCACGAGGTGATCCGCACGCCGGCGGCGGGTGCGGCGGCCGCGGGCTGGGATGGCAGGCGGTGCGACATCTATTACGACGCCCGGGTTTCGCCCGATTTCTACGCGTGGATCTTCCCGCATGGCGAGACCGCGAGCATCGGCACCGGCAGCGCGGTGAAGGGGTTCTCGCTGCGCCGCGCCGTCGCGGCACTGCGCGAGGAGACCGGGCTCGGCCAGGCGGAGACGATCCGCGCCGAGGGCGCGCCGCTGCCGCTGAAGCCGCTGGCGCGGTGGGATGACGGGGTGAACGTGCTGCTGGCCGGGGATGCCGCCGGGGTGGTGGCGCCGGCCTCGGGCGAGGGGATCTATTACGCGATGCTCGGCGGGCAGCTCGCCGGCGAGGCGGCCGACGCGTTCTGCGCCAGCGGCGATGCGCGGGCGCTGCGCGAGGCGCGGCGGCGGTTCATGGCGGCGCATGGCATGGTGTTCACCGTGCTCGGGATGATGCAGGATTTCTGGTATGCGAGCGACCGGCGGCGGGAGCGGTTCGTCGCCATCTGCGGCGATGCCGACGTGCAGTCGATCACCTGGCAGGCCTACATGGAGAAGGCGCTGGTGCGGGCGAAACCGGCGGCGCACTTGCGCATCTTCGCGAAGAACATCGCGCATCTGACCGGGCTGGCGCGGGCATGAGCGCGCTCGGGGGCGGCTGGGGGCCGGTGATGGTCGCGGCGGGTGCGGCGGCGGCGACGGCGCTGGCCGGCGGGCTCGCGACGCGGCTCGGCGTCTGGTATCGGCAGCTGCGCAAGCCCGCCTGGCAGCCGCCGGAATGGCTGTTCGGCCCGGTCTGGACGCTGATCTTCGCGCTTGCCGCCGCCGCCGGCGTGATCGGCTGGGAGAGCGCGTCCGCACCCGGCGCGGCAGGGTGGCTCGTGGTGCTGTTCGGGCTCAACGCGGTGCTGAACATCCTCTGGAGCGTGCTGTTCTTCACCCTGAAGCGGCCGGACTGGGCGCTGGCCGAGCTGGTGGCGCTGTTCGCCTCGATCGCGGCGATCATGCTGGCGATGCAGCCCTATGCGGCGGGGGCGAGCCTGTTGCTGCTGCCCTATCTGCTGTGGGTCGGCTTCGCCGGCGTGCTGAACCTGACGATCGTGCGGCTCAACCGCCCATTCGGCGCCGCCATGGGAGCGCGCTGACATGGGCCCGTATCCGTTCAGCGCGATCGTCGGCCAGGCGGAGATGAAGGAGGCGCTGCTGATCGCGGCGACCGAGCCGGCGCTCGGCGGGGTGCTGGCGCTGGGCGATCGCGGCACCGGCAAATCGACCGCGGTGCGGGCGCTGGCGGCGTTGCTGCCGGCGGTGAATGCCGTGGCGGGCTGCCGCTATCGCTGCGATCCGGCCGATCGGCGGCGGCTCTGCCCGGAGTGCCGGGCGCGGCGCGTCGGCGGCCGGTTGCCGCGCGAGCGGGTGCGGGTGCCGGTGGTCGACCTGCCGCTCGGCGCCACCGAGGACAGGGTGGTCGGCGCGCTGGACATCGAGCGCGCGCTCGCCGACGGGGTGAAGGCGTTCGAGCCGGGGCTGCTGGCCCGCGCCAATCGCGGCTTTCTCTATATCGACGAGATCAATCTGCTGGAGGATCATCTGGTGGATCTGCTGCTCGATGTCGCGGCGTCGGGCGAGAACGTGGTCGAGCGCGAGGGGCTGAGCCTGCGCCACCCGGCGCGCTTCGTGCTGATCGGCAGCGGCAACCCCGAGGAGGGCGAGTTGCGGCCGCAGCTGCTCGACCGGTTCGGCCTGTGCGTCGAGGTCAGGACGCCGACGGATATCGACGAGCGGATCGAGGTGGTGCGGCGGCGGGATGCGTTCGAGCAGGACCCGGCCGGCTTCGCGCGGCGCTTCGCGGCGGCGGAGGCCGGGCTGCGCGATGCGATCGTCGCGGCGCGGCGGTTGCTGCCGATGGTCGCGGTCGCCGAGGAGGTGCTGGCGCTCGCTGCCCGCCTCTGCGTGGCGCTCGGCACCGACGGGCTGCGCGGCGAGCTGACGCTGCTGCGCGCGGCAAGGGCGAAGGCGGCGCTGGAAGGCGAGGTCGCGGTGACGCCGGCGCATCTGCGGGCGGTGGCCCCGGCGGCGCTGCGCCACCGGCTGCGGCGCGATCCGCTCGATGAATCGATGGCCGGCGCGCGGGTCGATCGCGCGCTCGACGAGGTGTTCGTCGCATGAGCCCGATGCCGCCGCCGCGCCCGGCGCGCAGTGCGGCGGTGGTCGCGGCCCTGTTCAGCCTCGACCCGGCGGGGCTGGGCGGCATCTGGGTCCGCGCGCCGTTCGGCCCGGCGCGGGACGGGTTTGTCGAGCATGTCCGCGCCCTGCTGCCGGCGGGGGCGGCGATGCGGCGGGTGCCGGCCGGGATCGATGACGGACGGCTGCTCGGCGGGATCGATCTTGCCGCCAGCCTTGCCGCCGGGCGCCGGGTGATGGCGGCCGGACTGCTGGCGGAGGCGGCGGGCGGCGTGCTGGTGCTGCCGATGGCCGAGCGGCTCGACCGCGCCTTGTGCGCGCGGCTGGCACAGGCGCAGGAGGGCCGGTTCGGCGCCATCGCCCTCGATGAGGGGATCGGGCCGGAGGAACATCTCTCCCCAGCACTGGCCGACCGGATGGCCTTCGCCCTCGATGCCGCCGATCTGCTGGCGCGGCGCCCGCTTGCGCGGGTGCGCGGGCTTGGTGCGGCGCGGCGGCGGCTCGTGCGGATGCGGATGGATGACGGGGTGGCCGAGGCGCTCTGCCATGTGGCGGCGCAACTCGGCATATTCTCGCTGCGGCCGGTGATCCTCGCGATGCGGACGGCGCGGGCCGCCGCGGCGCTGGCCGGCCGCCGCAGCGCCGGCGAGGAGGACGCGATGCTGGCAGCCCAGCTGGTGCTCGCCCATCGCGCCACCCGCCTGCCGGCGCCGGCGGAACAGGACATGGATCAGGCGCCCGAGCCGCCGCCGCCGGCGTGCGGTGACGATGCGGCGCCGCCGGCGCCACCCGAGACGGCGGGCGAGCAGGCGGCGGACCGGGTTCTCGATGCTGCCCGCAGCGCGCTGCCGCCGGAACTTCTGGCAGCACTGCTGCTCGGCCAGGGCCGCCGCGGCGCCGCGGGCGGGCGCGCCGCAGCCCCTGCCGCCGCAACGGCGGCGCATGGAAGACCGCTCGGCGCGCGCCCCGGCCGGCCGGGGCGGGAGCATGGTCTTGCCCTCGTCGATACGTTGCGGGCCGCCGCCCCGATGCAGGCGCTGCGCCGGCGCGAGCGGCCGGATCATCCGGGGCGGGTCATTGTTCTTGGCAGCGATTTCAGGGTTCGCCGGCATCAGGCGCCGGTCCGCTCGGTGGCGATTTTCGCGGTCGACGCTTCGGGCTCGTCGGCGCTGAACCGGCTGGCGGAAGCGAAGGGCGCGGTGCAGCTGCTGCTCGCCGATTGCTATGTGCGGCGCGACCAGGTGGCGCTTCTGGCGTTCCGCAACCGCGGCGCGGAGCTGCTGCTGCCGCCCACCGCGGCGCTGGCCCGCGCCCGGCGGAGCCTTGCGGCGCTACCGGGCGGCGGGGCGACGCCGCTGGCCAGCGGGATCGACGCCGCGCGGGACATGGCACTCGGCGCGCGGCGGCGGGGCAACCGGCCGCTGCTGGTGCTGCTGACCGATGGCGGGGCGAATATCGGCCGCGACCGGCAGCCCGGCCGCGCGGCGGCGGCGGCGGATGCGCGGGCGGCGGCGTCTGCCTGTGCTGCCGATGGAATTCCCGCCCTGCTGATCGACACGGCGCCGCGGCCGAACGCGTTCGCCGCCGAACTCGCCGGCGTGATGCGGGCGCGCTACCTGCCGCTGCCCTTTGCCGATGCGCGCGCGCTGAGCCGGGCGATCCGCGCGGAGCAGGCCGCATGAGCGCCGCGCTCGCGCTGTGGGACCGGGTGTTCGACGCCAATGCGCCCGACTGGGAGACCGACGGGCGGGACTGGCCGAACCGGGCGGCGAGCCGCTTCGTGACCGCCGGCGGGCTGCGATTCCACGTTCAGGTGATGGGGGCGGGGCCGGTTCTGCTGCTGCTGCACGGCACCGGTGCGGCGACGCATTCGTGGCGCGCGCTGGCGCCGCTGCTGGCGCGGGATTTCACCGTCATTGCGCCGGATCTGCCGGGCCACGGCTTCACCGCGGCGCCGTTCTGGCCGCGCATGTCGCTGCCCGGCATGGCCGGCGCGATCGCGGCGTTGCTCGACGTGCTGGAGGCGCCGCCGGCGCTGGTGGCCGGGCACTCGGCGGGGGCGGCGATCCTGGCCGAGATGTGCCTGCAGGGGCGGATCGCGCCGGCGGGGCTGGTCAGCCTCAACGGCGCGCTGCTGCCGCTCAAGGGCGTTGCAGGGCAGGTATTCTCGCCGCTGGCGCGGCTGTTCGCGCTCAACCCGCTGGTGCCGCGCGTGTTCGCCTGGCACGCGGCGGACAAGGCGGTGGTGGCGCGGCTGCTGCGCGGCACCGGATCGCGCATCGATGCGCAGGGGGCGGAATTCTATGCACGGCTGGCGCGGCGCAGCGGCCATGCGGGGGCGGCACTGATGATGATGGCGAACTGGGACCTGGCACCGCTGGCCGCGGCGCTGCCGCGTCTCGCGCCGAGGCTTTTGCTGATCGTGGGGGCGGCGGACCGCTCGATCCCGCCGGCCGATGCGCGGGAGATCGCGCGTCTTGTGCCGGGGGCGCGGGTGATCGTGTTGCCGCGTCTCGGCCATCTCGCGCATGAGGAGGCGCCGGAGCCCGTCGCCGGGGAGATCGCCGGCTTCGCGCGCGAGATCGGGGTGCTGGCGGCATGAACGTGATCACCCGTCAGGATGCGGGGCAGGAGGCGAGGACGAAGCGGCCGCATGCCATCGTGATCGGGGCGGGGTTCGGCGGGCTGGCCGCCGCGATCCGGCTCGGCGCGCGGGGCTGGCGCGTCACCGTGCTGGAGCGCTGCGAGCAGCCCGGCGGCCGGGCCTCGGTGTTCCGGCAGGACGGGTTCGTGTTCGATGCCGGCCCGACCATCATCACCGCCCCGTTCCTGCTGGAGGAACTCTGGACGCTGGCCGGCGGGCGAATGGCCGATGATGTCGATCTCCGCTCGATCGACCCGTTCTACCGCATCCGCTTCGACGATGGCTCGCATATCGACTGTTCCGGCCATCATGACGCGATGTGCGCGGAGATCGGCCGGCTCGCGCCCGGCGATGTCGCCGGCTACGAGCGCTTCATCGCGATGACCGAGGAGATCTACCGGATCGGGTTCGAGCAGCTCGGCCACGTGCCGTTCGGCCACTGGACCGACATGGCGCGCATCCTGCCCGACCTCGTGCGGCTGTCCGGCCATCGCAGCGTGCACGGGCTGGTCGCGCGGCATGTGCGCGATCCGCGGGTGCGCGCGGCGCTGAGCTTCCATCCGCTGCTGGTCGGCGGCAATCCGTTCCGGGTCAGCGCCATCTACGCGCTGATCCTGCATCTGGAGCGCCGGCATGGCGTGCATTTCGCGATGGGCGGGACCGGGGCGATCGTCGCCGGGCTGGCGCGGCTGATCGAGCGGCAGGGCAACCGCATCCGCTGCAACACGCCGGTCGACCGGATCCTCGTGCGCGAGGGGGCGGCATGCGGCGTCGAACTCGCGGATGGCAGCCGGATCGCGGCGGATATCGTGGTCTCGGACGCCTGCACCGGGTTTACCTATGGCCATCTGCTGCGCGGGGTGGCGCGGCGGCGCTGGACCGACCGCAAGCTCGCCGCGGCGCGCTACTCGATGGGGTTGTTCGTCTGGTATTTCGGCACCGACCGGACGTTCGGCGACGTGCCGCACCACACGATCGTGATGGGGCCGCGCTATCGCGGGCTGCTCGACGATATTTTCGAGAAGAAGCGCCTGGCGCCGGACATGAGCCTCTATCTGCACCGGCCGACGGCGACCGATCCGGCGCTCGCGCCCGCGGGGTGCGACGCCTTCTATGCGCTGGCGCCGGTGCCGCATCTCGGCGGCGGCCAGGACTGGGCGCGCGAGGCCGAGGCGTTCCGCCAGCGGGTCGAGCGGCGGCTGGAGGAGACGGTGATGCCGGGGCTTGGCGGGCACATCGTCACCTCGCGGGTGATGACGCCGCAGGATTTCGCCACGCGCTACGATTCGACCTGGGGCGCCGGCTTCGGGATGGAGCCGGTGCTGACCCAGAGCGCCTGGTTCCGCCCGCACAATGCGAGCGAGGATGTGCGCAACCTTTTCCTGGTGGGCGCGGGCACCCATCCCGGCGCCGGGGTGCCGGGCGTGCTCTCGACCGCCCGGGTTCTCGACACGGTGGTTCCCGATGCCAATGCGTTCGTCTGATCCCGACATCGCCGCCTGCACGGCAAGGCTGCGCCGCGGCTCGGTCAGTTTCCACGCCGCCTCGCGCCTGTTGCCGGCGGAGGTGCGCGCTGCGGCGACCGCGCTCTACGCCTTCTGCCGCGAGGCCGACGACGCGGTCGACCTTGCCGCCGACAAGCAAGCCGGGGTTGCCGCGATATCGGCGCGGCTGGAGGCGATCTGCCGGGGTGTGCGGCTCGATGATCCGGTCGATCGCGCGTTTGCCGCGACGATCGCCCGGCACGGTATCCCGCTTGCGCTGCCCGAGGCGCTGATCGAGGGGCTGGCCTGGGACGCGGCGGGGCGGCGCTATGCCACGCTGGCGGAGCTGCGCGCCTATGCGGCGCGGGTGGCGGGGTCGGTCGGCGTGATGATGGCGATGCTGATGGGCGCGCGGGATGAGGCGAGCCTTGCCGCCGCCTGCGATCTCGGCCTCGCGATGCAGCTGACCAATATCGCCCGCGATGTTGGCGAGGATGCGGCCGAGCGCCGGCTCTATCTGCCGCTGGACTGGCTGGAGGAGGCGGGGCTGGAGCCCGAGCGGTTCCTTGCCCGCCCGGCCTTCACCCCGGCGCTGGCACACGTGATCGGGCGCTTGCTCGACGAAGCCGAGCGGCGCTATGCGGCGGCCGGATGCGGCATCGCCGCGCTGCCGCTGGCCTGCCGGCCCGGCATTGCGGCGGCGCGGCGGATCTATCGCGAGATCGGCCGGCTCCTGGCGGCGAACGGGCTCGACTCGGTCTCCACCCGCACCCGCGTGTCCGGCCGGCGGAAGCTCGGGCTGGCCGCACTCTCGCTGGCCGATGCCGCGACCGCGGGGCTGTGGGCGCCGCTGGCCGCATCGCCGCCGCCCTGCCCGGAAGTGCGCTTCCTGATCGATGCTGCGGCGGCAGCGGGGGGCGAGACGGTGGGCGCGGCGGCGCGGGTGATCCTGCTGATCGACCGGCTGGAACGCGAGGAACGCACGGCGCGGATGAGGGCGGCCGGGGCGCGCGGCCCGCTCGTCTGCGGCGCGGCGGAGCCGGCGTGATGGAAGACGCATGATGGAAGCATGGGCCAGCCACTACGCGACCTTCCTGGAGTTTTCCGGCATCGACGTGCTGGTGCTGGCGGCCGCCATCTGGTCGCTCGTGTCGGTGCGGCGGAGCCTGCGGCGGGACCGCGAGCGCGACGGGTCCTAGAGCACTTTCCGATCCAGTTGGATCGGATGTAGTGCTCTATCATATTAATAAACAGAGCATCTTTATCCGATCAGATGATTCCATCTGATCGGCTGCCTCAATCTCAGATGAACCGGCGCGGCATGCGGAAGGGCAGCATGAACTGCACGGCGGGGTGGACCAGACGGTCGCAATCCAGCGTTTCGTGCACGGCCTCGACTTGTTCGCCGCCGAGCGAGGCGGCGATGCGGGCGCGGGCGTAAAACGGCGTATCCTCGAGATTGCGGATGAGGCGGGCGCCGCCATCGCTGCGGGTTTCGCGCGCGAGGCGCCAGCGCGTCGCCGGCAGGGCGGCGATGGGCGGCGGCGTGAAGGCGGTGGCACCGCCGGCGGCGTCGAAGCCCAGCGCGAGCGCGGTCTGCCCGCCATCGCGCCGCTCCGCGTGATAGAGGATCGCGGCACCCCGCCGCGTTGCCGCGCGCGACCAGTGCCAGCGCCGGAAGGCACGCGCGACCGGTTCGTCGCCCTCGTTGCGGTCGAGATAGGCGTTGCCCTCCCAGGCGAGTTCGGGCGCGGTGAAGGCGACGCGGATGCGCGCGCAGGGGGCGAGCGGCTGCCAGCGGTGCCGGCCCGCCGCATCGAGCTCGTAGGTGGTCGGCTCGACGGCGTGGGGGGTGAGGCGGATCGTGCCGCGCACCCGGCGCGGCAGCGGGTTCGACCATTCGGCGATCTCGGCGGCAAGCCCGCCTTCATCGACGGTGAGCCGGCTCGGGCCGATGGCGAGGCTGTCGGCCTCGGCCCGCAGGCTGTGGCGGCGGCGCTCGGTCATGGTCCAGCGATTGCCGCGCGGGCCGTAGAGGGCGAGGTTGATGGCGACGAAATCCTCCGGTGCCGCGCTGTCGGGGGCGAAGCGGCGGGCGGCGGCGTAATAGGGTGAGAACACCGAGCCGATGAAGGCGATCAGGGTGAGCGCGTGGCGCCCGTCATCGCTCAGCGCGTCGACATACCACCAGGCATAGCCGCCGCGCGGGACCGGGCGGTCGAAGCGGATCATTCGGTATCCGCCATGATGGCGGCGGCGGCGAAACTGCCGGAGAGGGCGGCCATCGGCAGGCCCGGGCCGGGATGTGCCGAGCCGCCGGCGAGGTAGAACCCCGGCAGCGCGGTGCGCGCCCGCGGGCGGGCGAAGGGGTCACGCCAGCCGGCGAGATCGCGGCCATAGAGCGCGCCGCCGGCGCCGGGGAACAGGCGCTCGAAACCGGGCGGGCCGGTGACGGCACTGCCCACGATGTCGAGCGTGAGGCCGGCGGCGGCGAGGCGGGCGCGCACGCGCGCCCAGCAGGCGTCGGTCGCGGCGTCGTCCGGTGCGGCGCGGTCGCCGAGCGGCGGGGCGTTGACCAGCACCAGTAGCCGTTCCGCCGCAGCACCGGCGTTGCGGTCGGCCGGTCCCGGCCCGCCGCGATCCAGCATGCGATCCGGCATGCGATCAAGCATGCGATCTTGGGGGCGGTGCTGGGTACGGTCTTGCGCGCAGACATAGATGGTCGGGTCCGTCGGCAGCGTGCCGGCGGCGAGGGCGGCGAACTCGGCGGGGTAGTCGCGGCTGAAGAACACGTTGTGATGGCTGAGCGGGAAACCGCGCGCATGGGCGACGACCTGCCAGGTCACCGCCGAGAGCGAGCGTGGGGCGGCGGCGGCGCGGCCGAGGGCGGCGCGGGCGGCGGCGCCGAGGCTGCCGGCCGCGATCGCGCCGATCTCGCCGGCGGCGATGACCGTGCGGCCGGCGATCTCCGAACCGTCCGCGAGGCGGACGCCGCGGACGCGGGCGCCATCGGTCAGCACCTCGGCTACCGGCGCGCCGAGGTGGAAGCGCGCGCCGTGGCGGCCGGCGGCGCGCATCAGGGCGGAGGCCAGCATCGTCATGCCGCCCTCGATCGTCCACACGCCGCGCTGTTCGGCATGGGCAATCAGCATCAGCGTCGCCGGCGCGGCGAAGGGCGAGGCGCCGGAATAGGTCGCGTAGCGGGCGAAGAGCTGGCGCAGCCTCGGATCGGTGAAGCGGCGGCCGAGAACCGACCACAGGCTGGCGAAGGGCGAGGCGCGGCTGAGGGCCAGCAGGCCGGCGACGCCGGTGCGGCGGCCAAGGTCGAGAAGATCCGGAGAGGGGTTGCGCATGAAGGCGGCATCCAGCGCGTCGTACAGCGCGCGGCTGCGGCGGCAGAAAGTGGCGAACTCGCCGGCTGCGTGCGGGCCGAAGGCGGCGAGGATGGCGGCCTCGCTCGCCTCGGCGGTCTGCCGCAGGTCCAGCCGGGTGCCGTCCTGCCAGTGATGCCGGGCGATGACATCGAGCGGCGCGAGGCGCAGCTCGGCCGCGAGGCTGGTGCCGGCGGCGCGCAGCAGGTCGTCGAACACGTGACGCATCGTCACCACCGTCGGCCCGGCATCGATGGCGCGGCCGGCGACGGCGACCGCGCGCAGCTTGCCGCCGGGTGCGGCCGCGCGGTCGAACACCGCGACGCGCCGGCCGGCGGCGGCAAGCCGGATGGAAGCGGCGAGGCCGCCCATGCCAGCGCCGATGATCAGGACCGTCGATGTGTCTCGTGCTGAAATCGCGGCGTCCTCCGTTGCGGTCGAGTATCCGAAATTACTTGACTGAGTGTCAACCAAATCGCACAGTTAAAAACGACAATAAAAAGTGACACACGGCTTAACCATCGGAGGTCCGTCATGGATGCCATGTCGCTCATCGAATCCACTCTCACCACGGCCATGCTGCGGGCCGAAACCGGCGGCGGGCCGCCGAAGCTGGCGGCGGCGATGCGGCACGCGGTGTTTCCGCGCGGCGCGCGGGTGCGGCCGCGACTGTGCCTGGCGGTCGCCTCGGCCTGCGGGGCGGAGCGGTTCGACGCGGCGGTGGCGGCGGGGGCGGCGCTGGAATTTCTGCATTGCGCCTCGCTGGTGCATGACGACCTGCCGTGTTTCGACGATGCGGCGACGCGGCGCGGCCGTCCCTCGGTGCATGCCGCGTTCGGCGCGCCGCTCGCGGTGCTTGCGGGCGACGCGCTGATCGTGCTGGCGTTCCAGACCCTCGCACTCGGCTGCGCGGTGCAGCCGGGCCCGGTGATCGCGCTGAGCGGGATCGTCGCCGAGGCGGTGGGCATGCCGGGCGGGATCGTCGCCGGCCAGGCCTGGGAGAGCGAGGACGAGGTGGATCTCGCGCGTTATCAGCGGGCCAAGACCTCGGCGCTGTTCGCGGCGGCGGCGATGGCCGGGGCGGCGAGCGCGGGCAAGGATCCGCTGCCGTGGCGGGCGCTGGGGGACAATCTCGGCGATGCCTATCAGATCGCCGATGACCTCTGCGATGCCGCCGGGGATGCGGCTTCGTGCGGCAAGCCGGTCGGGCGCGACGACGCGCTGCAGCGGCCGAGCGCCGTGCGGCGCTTTGGCATCGAGGGTGCGCTCGACCTGCTGGACGAGGTGGCCGAACGCGCGGCTTCGTCGATTCCCGATTGTCCGGGCGTCGCGTCGCTGCGCGCGCTGATCGTGCAGGAGGCGAAGCGGCTGGTGCCCAAGGGGCTGGCCCGCGTGGCGGCCTGAGGCACGCACGGTGACGGCGAGCGTGTCGGGCTTCGTGGATCCGCCGGTGCCGGCCTGGCTGCGGCGCTGGCGGGATTTGCGCAACCGGCTGCTTGCGAACGGCACCTTCCAGGATCTTGCGGCGCGCTTCCCGCCGACCCGGTTCGTGGCGCGGCGGGAGGCGCGGGCGCTGTTCGATCTCTGTGCCGGCTTCGTCTATTCGCAGACGCTTGCGGCCTGCGTCGAACTCGACCTGTTCGCCCAGCTGGCGGCGGGGGCGGAGACGGTCGAGCATCTCGCCGCGCGCTGCCGCCTCGCGCCGGCCGCGCTGCTGCGGCTCGCGCGTGCGGGGGCGGCGCTGCGGCTGCTGGAGACCGATGGCGCACGCGTGGCGCTTGGCCCGCTGGGTGCTGCGCTGCTTGCCAATCCGGGCATCGCGGCGATGGTTCGGCATCATGCGCTGCTCTATCGCGACCTCGCCGATCCGGTCGGGCTGCTGCGCGGCGAGACGGACGCGACCCTGGCCGGGTTCTGGCCGTACGAGGGCGGCGACGCGCCGCGGGCGGATGCCTATTCGCAGCTGATGGCGGCGTCGCAGCCGATGATCGCCGCGGGGATCCTCGCCGCCTGGAAATTCCGCCGGCACCGCCGGATTCTCGATGTCGGCGGCGGCGATGGCCGGTTTCTCGAGGCGGTGGCCGCCCGCGCGCCGGCGCTCGCGCTCATGCTGTTCGACCTGCCGGACGTGGCGGCGCTGGCGCGGGCCCGCTTCGCCCGCGCGGGGCTCGCCGGGCGGGCCGCCGCGTGGGGCGGCGACATGCGCGCCGACCGGCTGCCGGAGGGGGCGGACATCGCCACCCTCGTCAGGGTGCTGCACGATCACGACGACGACGATGCGATGGCGATCCTGCGCAATGTCCGCGCCTGCCTGCAACCGGGCGCGACACTGCTGATCGCTGAGCCGCTGGCCGCCGCCGCGGGGGCGGCGCCGGTCGGCGATGCCTATTTCGGGTTCTACCTGCTGGCGATGGGGCGCGGCCGGGCGCGGCGCGCGGCGGAGCTTGCCGCGATGGCCGAGCGCGCCGGCTTCATCGGGGCGCGGCAGATCGCCACGCCGCAGCCGCTGCTGACCGGTTTGATCGCGGCGCGCGCCGGTTGAGCCGGCGCGATAAAAGAAACGTTGACTGTAAGTTTAGATTGACATTTTGTTTTGTACTTGTAAGCTGACATTTACAATACGACCGCACGGCTCGCGGCACTCCAGAGGGGACGTGCCTTGCTCGACAGTCTCGCCATCATCATCGAAAGACCGTTAGACCTGTCGCTCCGGCGGGTGAGGCTTGATCCGCCCGCGGCCACGGATGTGGTGGTCGAGGTCGCGTGGTCGGGCGTGAGCACCGGCACGGAGAAGCTGATCTACACCGGCGAGATGCCGTCCTTTCCGGGCATGGGCTATCCGCTGGTGCCGGGCTACGAGGCGACGGGCACGATCGTCGAGACCGGGCGCGAAGTGCGCGGCCGGATGGGCGAGACGGTGTTCGTGCCGGGCGCCCGCTGCTTCGGCGAGATGCGCGCGCTGTTCGGCGCCGATTCCCGACATCTGGTGGTGCCGGCCGAGCGGGCGGTGCGGGTTCCCGCCGCCCTCGGCGCGCATGCGACCCTGCTGGCGCTGGCGGCGACGGCCCGGCATGCGATCAGGATTGCCGGCGGCGCGCCGGAGCTGATCGTCGGGCATGGCGTTCTCGGCCGGCTGATCGCCCGCCTCGCGACGCTCGATGGCGGCGCGCCGGTGGTCTGGGAAACCAGGGTGGCGCGGTTCGCCGGGGCGCAGGGCTACGAGGTGCGCGCTGCGGCGGACGACCCGCGGCGGGATTATCGCACGATCATCGACGCCTCGGGCGATTCCGCAATTCTCGACCGGCTGATCGGGCGCCTGGCAGCGGGGGGGATGATCACCCTCGCCGGGTTTTACGCCGCACCGCTCGGCTTTGCCTTTCCCCCGGCCTTCATGCGCGAGGCGCGGATTGCCATCGCCGCCCAGTGGCAGCCGGAGGATCTCGCCGATGTCGCAGCACTGGTCGCGGCGGGGCGGCTCGATCTGTCCGGCCTGGTGACGCACCGGGTGCCGGCGGCGGACGCGGCGCAAGCCTATTCCGCCGCCTTCAACGACGATTCCTGCCTCAAACTGCTCATCGACTGGAGAGACATGACATGAACGCAAGCGCCGGCCGCACGGCTCCGGATACCGAGATTGGCGCGAGCGCGAATCCGGCGAAGAAGACCCAGATCATCGCGATCTATGGCAAGGGGGGGATCGGCAAGAGCTTCACCCTCGCCAACCTGTCGTATTCGATGGCGCAGCTCGGCAAGCGGGTGCTGCTGATCGGGTGCGACCCGAAAAGCGACACGACCTCGCTGCTGTTCGGCGGCAAGTCGTGCCCGACGATCATCGAGACCTCGGCGCGGCGCAAGGCCGCCGGCGAGGCGGTGGAGATCGGCGATGTCTGTTTCAAGCGCGACGGGGTGTTCGCCATGGAGCTGGGCGGCCCGGAAGTCGGGCGCGGCTGCGGCGGACGCGGGATCATCCACGGGTTCGAACTGCTCGACAAGCTCGGCTTTCACCAGTGGGATTTCGATTACGTGCTGCTCGACTTCCTGGGCGACGTGGTCTGCGGCGGGTTCGGCCTGCCGATCGCGCGCGATCTGTGCCAGAAGGTGATCGTGGTCGGCTCGAACGACCTGCAATCGCTCTATGTCGCCAACAATGTCTGCTCGGCGGTGGATTATTTCCGCAAGCTCGGCGGCAATGTCGGCGTTGCCGGGCTGGTGATCAACAAGGATGACGGTACCGGCGAGGCGCAGGCCTTCGCCGAGGCGGCGGGGATTCCGGTGCTGGCCGCGATCCCGGCGGATGAGGATATCCGCCGTAAATCGGCGAATTACGAGATTGTCGGGCGGCCCGGCGGGCGCTGGGCGCCGCTGTTCGAGGCGCTGGGCGTGCAGGTGGCCGAGGCGCCGCCGATCCGCCCGACGCCGCTGACCCAGGACGGGCTGCTCGGCCTGTTCAAGGGCGACGTGGTGGGCCGCGGCGTGGTGCTGGATCCGGCGAGCCTCGAGGACATGTGCGGTTCGGACGTGCTGAACCGGCCCTCCCTCGAAGTCGTCTACGAGGGGGCCTGATCATGCCCCCGCCGGAGGGAACGATCGCGCGGCCGCAGGAAGCCGGCTGCCATGGCGGGCGGGAGACGATGCGCGAGGCTGCCCGCGCCGCCGGCAAGTCCGCCGTGCTGGAGCGGCTCGCCGCCGATTACCCGCAGGGGCCGCACGACCAGCCGCAATCGATGTGCCCGGCCTTCGGGTCGTTGCGCGTCGGCCTGCGGATGCGGCGGGTGGCGACGATCCTGTCCGGCTCGGCCTGCTGCGTTTACGGTCTTACCTTCACCTCGCATTTCTACGGCGCGCGCCGCAGTGTCGGCTACGTGCCGTTCGATTCCGAGACGCTGGTCACCGGCCAGCTCTTCGAGGATATCCGCGACGCGGTGCGCCGGACGGCGCAGCCGGACGCGTATGACGCCGTCGTTGTCATCAATCTGTGCGTGCCGACCGCTTCGGGCGTGCCGCTCGACCTGCTGCCGCGGGAGATCGATGGTGTGCGGGTGATCGGCATCGACGTGCCGGGCTTCGGCGTGCCGACCCATGCCGAGGCGAAGGACGTGCTGGCCGGGGCGATGCTGCGCTATGCCCGGCGCGAGGCCGAGGCCGGGGCGGTGGCGCGGCCGCGCACGGGGCTTGCCGAGGAGCGGCGGATCACCCTGCTGGGCGAGCTGTTTCCGGCCGATCCGCCAGGGGTTGCGGCGATGCTGGCGCCGATGGGGCTCGGCGTCGGGCCGGCGGTGCCGGCACGGGAGTGGCGGGATCTGTACGGCGCGCTCGATTGCGTCGCGGCCGCCGCGGTGCATCCGTTCTATACCGCCAGCGCGCGGGAATTCGAGGCCGCGGGCCGCAAGCTGATCGGCTCGGCGCCGGTGGGCGAGGAGGCGACGGCCGACTGGCTCGACGCCGTCGGTCGCATCGCCGGGATCGAGGCGGTGCGGATCGACCGGGCGAAGGCCGCGGCGATCGCGCCGGTGCGCGCAGCACTCGCCGCCAACCCGGTTTCGGCGCGGATGATCGTTTCGGGTTACGAGGGGTCGGAGCTGCTGGTCGCGCGGCTGCTGATCGAGGCGGGGGCGGAAATCCCCTATGTCGGCACCGCGCTGCCGGCGACGCCGTGGAGCGAGGCGGACCGCGCCTGGCTTGCCCAGCAGGGCACGCATGTGCAGTTCCGCGCCTCGCTCGAACAGGATTGCGCGGCGCTGCGCGATGTTCGCCCCGACCTCGCCTTCGGCACCACGCCGCTGGTGCAGGCGGCGAAGGAGGCGGGTGTGCCGGCCGTCTATTTCACCAACATCGTATCATCGCGGCCGATTTTTGGCGCATCCGGTGCTGCGTCGCTCGCTGCGATCGTCACGGCGCAGACGCGCGGGCGCGAGCGGTTCGGCCGGATGATCGGCTTCTTCGCCGGCGATGCGGCGCAGGCGGAGGAGGTTTCCTGATGCTGGTGCAGGATCATGACCGGGCGGGCGGGTATTGGGGCGCTGTATACGCCTTCGCCGCGATCAAGGGGTTGCGCGTCGTCATCGACGGGCCGGTGGGCTGCGAGAACCTGCCGGTGACGGCGGTGCTGCATTACACCGACGCGCTGCCGCCGCACGAGTTGCCGATCGTGGTGACGGGGCTCGACGAGGAGGCGCTCTCGATGAGCGGCACCGAGGGGCCGATGAAGCGCGCCGCCGGGATCGGCGACCAGAAGGTGCCCGCGGTCGTCGTCACCGGCTCGATCGCCGAGATGATCGGCGGCGGGGTGACGCCGGAGGGCTCCAACCTGCGGCGCTTCCTGCCGCGCACGATCGACGAGGACCAGTGGCAGTCCGCCGACCGGGCGATGGTGTGGCTGTGGAACGAGTTCGGCAACGCGAAGGCGAAGCGCCCGGAGCGCAAGGCGGGCAAGCCGCGCGTCAACATCATCGGGCCGATCTATGGCACGTTCAACATGCCATCCGATCTCGCCGAGATCCGCCGGCTGGTCGAGGGGATCGGCTGCGAGGTCAACCTGACCTTTCCGCTCGGCGCGGACCTCAAGGACACGCCGCGGCTGGCCGACGCGGATGTCAATGTCTGCCTTTATCGCGAATTCGGCCGCAAGCTCTGCGAGGCGCTGGACAAGCCCTACCTGATGGCGCCGATGGGGATTTTCGCGACCACGAATTTCCTGCGCAAGCTCGGCGAGCTGGCCGGTGTCGATCCCGAGCCGTTCATCGCCCGCGAGAAGGAGACCACGATCAAGCCGATCTGGGATCTGTGGCGGAGCGTGACGCAGGATTTCTTCGCGACCTCGTCGTTCGGGGTGGTGGCGACCGAGACCTATGCCCGCGGCCTGCGCCGCCTGCTCGAGGATGATCTCGGCATTGCGTGCAGCTTCGCGATTTCCCGTCGCCCCGGGGTGAAGCCGGACAACGACGCGGTGCGCGCGGCGATGGCGGCGAACCCGCCGCTGGTGCTGTTCGGTTCGTATAACGAGCGGATGTATGCGGCGGAGCGCGGCGGACGGTCGGTCTATATTCCGGCATCGTTTCCGGGCGCGATCATCCGCCGCGCGACCGGCACGCCGTTCATGGGGTATGCGGGTGCCACCTATGTCGTGCAGGAATACTGCAACGCGCTGTTCGACGCGCTGTTCAACATCCTGCCGCTCGGCACCGATCTCGACCGGATCGAGCCGACGCCGGCGCGCGCCGATGCGGGCGAGGCCTGGGCCCCGGATGCGGCCGCAGCACTCGACCGGCATCTCGCCCATGAGCCGTTCCTGATCCGGATTTCCGCGGCCAAGCGGCTGCGCGACAGCGCCGAGCGGTGCGCGCGCGAGGCGGGTGCCGAGCGCGTCGAGGCGGCGCATGTCGCCGTGGCGCTGCGCGAGACGGTGCCGGCATGACCGCTTCACCTGACAGATCAGCACCCGGGCCGAGCCTGGCGCTGCCCCTCCTGCTTGCCCCAGCGGCGAGGCTCCCCCATCGGCCGCCCGCCGCAAGGCGCCGGCTGTCCCCCCGCGCGGGGTTCGCGCGGAACTGGCAGGCACGGGCAACCGCGCCGGCCACAACGAGGATAACAGTCTGATGTCCATGACCACACATGATCGGGAAGGGTCGTTATCCGGCCTGACCGAACGGGAGGCGAAGGAGTTCCACTCGATCTTCATCGCCAGTTTCATCGGCTTCACCGTCATCGCGATCATTGCCCACTTCCTGGTGTGGCAGTGGCGCCCGTGGATCCCGGGGCCGCACGGCTATGTCACGGGGTTCCTGGATAACGCGCATATCGGGGTGAAGATGCTCACCTCGCGTATCGGATAAGGGAGGACAGACCATGTGGCGCATGTGGCTTCTTTTCGATCCGCGCAGGGTGCTGACCGCGCTCGGCGTGTTCCTGTTCGCGCTGGCGATCCTGATCCACTTCATCCTGCTGAGCACGCCGCGTTTCGACTGGCTCGGCGGCGCACCGGCGATGTCGGCGGTGCAGCAGCAGTCGGCCATGCCGGCAAACAAGTAACGGGGCCTGCCAAACCCCTCCAGATGACCCCGGCGCCGGTCGGCTCGTGCCGACCACGCCGGGGGGAGGGGCCCCAACCGAACGGTGAGGAACTGCCCGATGGCACTGCTCAGTTTTGAAAGAAAATACCGCGTCCGCGGCGGGACCCTGATCGGCGGGGACCTGTTCGATTTCTGGGTCGGGCCGTTCTATGTCGGCTTTTTCGGTGTGACCGCCGCCTTCTTCATCATGCTCGGCACGGCGCTGATCATCTGGGGTGCGGCGCTCGGGCCGACCTGGAACATCTGGCAGATCAACATCGCGCCGCCCGACCTTTCCTATGGGCTCGGCCTCGCGCCGCTGGCCAAGGGCGGGCTCTGGCAGATCATCACGGTCTGCGCGATCGGCGCCTTCGGCTCCTGGGCGCTGCGCGAGGTGGAGATCAGCCGCAAGCTCGGGATCGGGCTGCACGTGCCGGCGGCGTTCAGCGTCGCGATTTTCGCCTATGTCACGCTCGAGGTCATCCGCCCGCTGCTGATGGGCGCCTGGGGCAACGGCTTTCCCTACGGCATCATGAGCCATCTCGACTGGGTGTCGAACACCGGATACGCCTATCTCAATTTCGAATACAACCCGATGCACATGGTCGCCGTGACGCTGTTCTTCACGACGACGCTCGCCCTCGCGCTGCACGGATCGCTGGTTCTGGCCGCGATCAACCCGCCGGCGGGCGAGACGGTGAAGTTCGCCGAGCACGAGGACACGTTCTTCCGCGATTTCATCGGCTACTCGATCGGCACGCTGGGCATTCACCGGCTCGGCCTGTTCCTCGCCCTCGGGGCGGGGTTCGCCAGCGCCACCTGCATCCTGCTCTCCGGCCCGTTCTGGACCCAGGGCTGGCCCTCGTGGTGGGGGTGGTGGCTGCACCTGCCGATCTGGCAGTTCGGCGGTCATTGAGGTGCGCCATGCAAGACCGCACCAGTCATAACCTTCAAGCAGTCCGGGGGCTCGGATGATCGAATATCAGAACATCTTCACGCGGGTGCAGATCCGTGGGCCACTGCATGACGGCGTTCCGGCGCCGGCGGGTGTGTGGGGCCGGCAGGGCAAGCCGTTCTTCAGCTACCTGCTCGGCCAGATCGGCAACGCCCAGGTCGGCCCGATCTATCTCGGCTCGCTCGGCGTCGCTTCCATCGCCTGCGGCCTGATCGCCTTCGAGATCATCGGGCTGAACATGATGGCCTCGGTGAACTGGAACCCGATCCGCTTCGTGCGCGACCTGCCATGGCTCGCGCTCGAACCGCCGCCGCCGGCCTACGGGCTGCGGCTGCCGCCGATGGACCAGGGCGGATGGTGGCTGCTGGCCGGGTTCTTCCTGACCACCTCGCTGCTGCTCTGGTGGATGCGGGTCTATCGCCGCTCGAAGCAGCTCGGCCTCGGCACTCATACCGCGTGGGCCTTCGCCTCGGCCATCTGGCTGTTCCTCGTGCTCGGCTTCATCCGCCCGCTGCTGATGGGCAGCTGGGGCGAGGCGCCGCCCTTCGGCATCTTTCCGCATCTCGACTGGACCGTCGCGTTCTCGTTGCGATACGGCAACCTGTATTACGATCCGTTCCACATGCTCTCGATCGTGTTCCTGTATGGCTCGGTCCTGCTGTTCGCGATGCATGGCGCGACCATTCTCGCCGTCAGCCGGTTCGGCGGCGAGCGCGAGGTGGAGCAGACGGTGGACCGGGGCACCGCATCGGAGCGCGCCGCGCTGTTCTGGCGCTGGACGATGGGGTTCAACGCGACGATGGAGAGCATCCATCGCTGGGCCTGGTGGTTCGCGGTGCTGACCACGCTGACCGGCGGGATCGGCATCCTGCTGACCGGCACCGTCGTCGACAACTGGTTCCTGTGGGCGATCAAGCACCATGTGGCGCCGGCCTATCCGCACATCTACGGGCATGTCGCCGATCCGGCGCAGGGTGCGGCCGCGGGCAAGGGGACAATGCCATGAAAGTCACGATCACCCTGCTCGCCCTGATCGGCGGCATGACGGCGATGGTCCTCGGCGTGCTGACCTTGCAGCCGCCCACGGTCCGCTCGGTGCAGCGCGGCTATCGCGGCACCGGCCAGCAGGTCGAATACAGCCCGGCGGTGATCGCCGCCGCCTTTGCCGCCAACCAGGCCCCCTCCGCCCTGCCGCAGAACAATGCCGGGCCGCCGGCCGGCACGATCTACAAGAACGTTCAGGTGCTCAAGAACGTTCCGGCCGGCGCCTTCGCGCGGATCATGGTCTCGATGGTGCAGTGGGTCGCGCCGAAACAGGGCTGCGGCTACTGCCACGTCGCCGGCAATTTCGCGTCCGACGCCAAGTATCAGAAGCGGGTCGCGCGGCGGATGCTGGAGATGACGATCTTCGTCAATGCCGACTGGCAGACGCATGTGAAGAATGTCGGCGTCACCTGCTATACCTGCCATCGGGGCAACAACGTGCCGAGCCGGGTCTGGTTCGAGGGCGTCGCCCCGCCGCATGCGGGCGGGCTGCTGCAGACCAACAGCGGCGAGGCGCGGCCCTCGGTGGTGGCGGATGGCTCGGCGCTGCCGGCCGATCCGCTCACACCCTTCCTGCTCGGGCACGAGCCGATCCGGGTGACCGGCACGAGCGCGCTGCCCGCCGGCAACCGCCTCTCGATCCAGCAGACCCAGTGGACCTATGCGCTGATGATGCACTACGCGACCGCGCTGGGCGTGAACTGCGATTTCTGCCACCAGACCCGTGCCTTCGCCGACTGGTCGGAAAGCACGCCGCAGCGGGTGACGGCCTATTATGGCCTGCACATGGTCCGCGCGCTCAACAACGACTACCTGCTGCCGCTGACCGGCACCTTCCCCAAGGCCATGCTTGGCCAGGCCGGCGATGTGGCGAAGGTGGACTGCGCGACCTGCCACCAGGGCGTGTTCAAGCCACTCTATGGCGCGCCGGTTGCGAGCCCGTTCCCCTATCTCCGCGGCCCCGCCGCGCTTGCCCAGCCCGATCCGAAGGCGGCGGCGGCGCATGGCGAGGATAACCCGGCGATGATCACCATGGCGTCCGCCCCGGCTGCGGGCAGCGCCAAACCCACAGCGTCCCCCGCCCCGACCGGGGCGGGTGCACCGGGCCAATAGCGCCGCGGCTCCCCGGCGTTCGCCCGTTACTTGGCGTGGGTCGAGAGACCCACGCCATTTTCTTTGCGCCATTCTCCTTGCGCCATTTTATCGGTGCGGGGGCGTTTCGGTTTGGCGGGCCGGTTTGGCGGGCCGGTTCGGCGGGGGTGACGCGGATGGGCCGCGTGGTGCGCCGGGAGGGACTCGAACCCCCAACCAAACCGTTATGAGCGGTCCGCTCTAACCATTGAGCTACCGGCGCCCAGCGCCTGTATGACGTCGGGGCGGGGCAATTGGCAATATCCTTCCGGACGGCTAGAAGGCGCGCGACATCATTCAGGAGGTTTCGCCATGGACGTTACCAAGATCCCGGCCGGCAAGGCGCCGCCGTCCGACATTCATGTGGTGATCGAGATCCCGCAGGGTTCGGCGGTGAAATACGAGGTCGACAAGGAGAGCGGGGCGGTGATGGTGGACCGCTTCCTGTTCACCCCGATGGCCTATCCGGCGGCCTACGGGTTCATCCCCAACACGCTCGCCGACGATGGCGACCCGGCGGACGCGCTGGTGCTGGTGCCGGCGGCGGTGGTGCCGGGCGCGGTGATCCGGGCCCGGCCGATCGGCGTGCTGCGGATGGAGGACGAGGCGGGGCAGGACGAGAAGATCGTCTGCGTGCCGCATGACAAGATCCACCCGCAATTCTCCGGCATCACCGAGATCGACCAGTTGCCCGCGATCACGCGCGACGCGATCGAGCATTTCTTCACCCATTACAAGGACCTGGAGAAGGGCAAGTGGGTGAAGGTGACCGGCTGGGAAGGCCGCGAATCCGCCGAGGCGGCGATCAGCCAGAGCCTCGCCCGCGCCGCGAAGTAGTTTTGTTCCCCTCCCGGCCCAAGGGGGAAGGGAGGTTTTTTGCCCGGTGAGGGGCGGAACGCTTGTTTGTTCCGTTCAGAATTCGGTTTCCGCCGCGAGGATGGCTTCGAGCCCCTCTCGGTAGGAGGGAAAACGCCAGGGACGGCGCAGCGCCGCCCTGGTGCCCTCGCTCCGCACGATGCGGTTTTCCGACCAGAAGGACAGCGCCATCGGCGACATTCCGCGCCGCGCCTCGTCGAAGGGGATCAACGGCGGCGGGGCGATGCCGAGCAGGGATGCGGCATGGGCGATGACATCGGCGCTCGGGGCCGGCTCGTCATCGGCGAAGTTGAGGATGCGCGCGCCGCCGGCCGCCGTGGCGATGGCTGCGAGCGTGCCGCCGGCGATGTCGTCCACATGGATGCGGCTGAATTTCTGCTCAGGCCGGTCGATCCGGCGGGCGGTGCCGGCGCGCAGGTCGTCGAAGGCGGAGCGGCCGGGGCCGTAGATGCCGGCGAGGCGGATGATGTCGACGGCGCGACGCTCGTTCGCCATCGCCGCCCAGTTCTGCTCCGCCTCGACCCGCCGGAGGGTGCGCGGCGAGCCGGGGGCGGGCGGCGTGGCTTCGTCGACGGCGCCGCCCTGGCGATCGCCATAGACGCCGGTCGTGGAGAAATAGCCGATCCAGCGCAGCGCCGGGGCGGCGGCGATGGCATCGGCGCAGAGGGCGAGCAGCGGGTCGCCCGCTTCGCCGGGCGCGGCGGTGAGCAGGAGATGGGTGGCGTCCGGCAGGGCGGCGGCGGCATCGGCGAAGGGGATGAGCGCCACGCCCGCTTGCGCGGATTTGCCCGCCGGGTCGCGCGCAGTGGCGGTGACGGCGAATCCCGCTTCGCGGGCAGCGGTGGCGACGGCCCGGCCGGTATAGCCGAGGCCTGCGATCAGCAATGTCGGAGTCATCTCTTCTGCGGCAGCTTGTCGGGGAGCGAGGCGCGGTCGGCGGCGGCGCGTTCGAGGCGGTCGCCATGGCGGCGGGCGAGGAAGACCATCGCCACGCCGACGCCGATGATGATGACCGCCGCGGCTGCGCCGAGCGGGCCGGCGAAACGGTTGATCTGCTTGCCGAAAATATAGGCGACGCCGCCATAGACGCTGGCCCAGATCAGGCAGGCGAGGACCTGGAAGCCGATGAAGCGGCGCCAGTCCATCACCGTGACGCCGGCGAGCAGGGCGGCGAGGGCGCGCATCACCGCGAAGAAGCGGCCGAAGACGACGATCTTGCCGCCGTGATTCTCGAACAGCCAATGGCCGGCGCGCAGGCGGCGCTCGGTCAGGCCGATATGGCGGCCATGGCGCAGCAGCATCGGGTAGCCGGCATTGCGGCCGATCCAGTAGCCGGCGGCGCCACCGACGATCGCACCTGCCGCGGCGGCGAGGATGAGGGCCGAAATGTCGATCCGGTGGGTGGTGCCGGCATAGATCGCGGCGGAGACCAGCGCGGTTTCGCCGGGCAGCGGCAGGCCGAGGCTTTCCAGCATGATCAGCGCGGCAACGGCGACGCTGCCATAGGCGGCGATCCAGGGAGCCAATGCGTGGTTGAGGGCGGCGATCATGTTGTGTTGCGGGCCTGTATGGCGGTTCGGGTTAATCGGCTTTCATTGTAACGCAAAATCCGCGATAAGCATCGCATGGTGGAGCAGGAAACCGAAATTCAGGCGATCGAGCGGCTCGAAGCGGCGCTGGCGCGCATTGCCGCCCATGTGGCGAAGCCCGCCGAGGCGGAGCGGCGCGACGACATCAAGGACGCGCTGGATCGCATGATCGGGCAGTTGCGCGCGGCGCTCGACGAGGCCGAACGGGTGGAACAGGGTTGATATGGCGAACGTGAACATCCGCATCAACGGATTTTCCTATTCGGTGAGCTGCGAGGACGGCCAGGAGCGGCATTTGCAGGCGATGGCCGGCGAGATCGACCGCCGGGTGAGCAGCATCAAGGCGATCGGCGAGCAGACCGGCGAGGCGCGGCTGCTGGTATTGGCGGCGCTGCTGCTGGCCGACGAGCTGCACGACTTGCGGGCAACCCATGAGGCGTTGCGGGCGGCGAAGCCCACCGGCGTTTCCCCCGAGCATGTCGCAAGGCTGCGGCGCGTCGCCGCGCGTGCGGAAGAGATTGCAGCGGACCTCGCGGAGTCCTAAGTAGATGGGGCGAGGCTGCCCGGTGCGTCAGGCAAGCACATCCCCGGGGCCAGTAAGTATCTCCCAGGGAGCTGGCTCTGTCGGAACCGTGGTTCCGGTATTTCCGGCGCCCACCTGCTCACGCAGGCTCTGGGAGGATGTCAACGCCAACGGCCAGGGCGGCTTCGCACTCTTGTTCCTCTCCCCGACATCATGACCGAGACCGATCTCATCGCCCGCAAGGCGGCGGCGCGACAGGCTGCCCTCGACCGGCGCGACGGGCTTGACCCCGCGCTCGGCGCGATGCTGGCCTCCGTCGTGCTGGAGCAGTGCCCGCCGCCTGCCGGCGCGGTGGTTTCGGGGTTCTGGCCGATCGGGGCTGAAATCGACATCAGGCCGTTGCTGGCCGAGCTGGAGGCGCGGGGGCACGCGATCGGCCTGCCGGTGACGCCCAAGCGCGGCCTGCCGCTGATCTTCCGGCGCTGGCGGCGTGGCGAGGCGCTGGTGCCGGGGCGGTTCGGCACCTTGCACCCCGAGGGCGAGGAGATCGTGCCCGATTTCGTGCTGGTGCCGCTGCTGGCCTTCGACCGGCGGGGCAACCGGCTTGGCTATGGCGCGGGATATTACGATCGCACGCTCGCCGGCCTGCCCGATGCGTTCCGGCTGGGGTGCGCCTATGCATCGCAGGAGGTGGACGAGGTGCCGGTGGGGCCGCAGGATGCGCGCCTTCATGCGGTGGCGACCGAACGCGGCGTGGTGCGCGCGGGCTGACGCCGCCTTTCAGGGTGGTCAATGGATATCATTCGGATTCCGCGATCGAAGATCGGCGATATCGGGCGGCTGGCCTTTGCCGACCCGGAGGTGGACAATCTGGCGTTCGGCGAGTCCGACCGGCTGCCGCCGGACGCGGCGCGGGCGGCGCTGATCCGCGCCGTCGAGGCCGGGGACACGCATTACGTGGACAGCCGGGGGCGGCTGTCGCTCCGCCTCGCGCTGGCGGAATATCTGAGCCGGGTGCATGCGAAACCGGTGGCGGAGACGCGGATCGCGGTGACCGCCTCGGGCATGGCGGCTATCGGCGTCGCGTTCACCGCGATCTTGCGGCAGGGCGACAAGGTGGTGATCCACGAGCCGGAATGGCCGAACCTCGCCGGGGCGGCGCTGGCGCGGCGGGCCGAGGTGATGCGGCTGCCGCTGGATGAGGATGGGATGGGCGGTTTCCGCCTCGATCTCGACCGGCTGGACGCAGCGCTCGACGGCGCGCGGGTGTTTTGCCTCAATTCGCCGAACAATCCGACCGGGTGGATGGCGAGCGATGCGGAGATCGTCGCGATCCTGGAGATCTGCCGGCGGCGGGGCGTGTGGCTGCTGTCCGACGAGGTGTATTCGCGGCTGAGTTTCGACGGGCGGGCGGCGGCGCCCTCGGCGCTGGACCATGCGGGGCCGGAGGATCGGGTGATCGTCGCCAATTCGGTGTCGAAGACCTGGGCGATGACGGGATTCCGCGTCGGCTGGCTGGTGCTGCCGGAGGGCGAGCGGGACGCGGTGGGCGAGCTGATCGAGGCGACCCATTCCGGCGTGGCGCCCTTCGCGCAGGAGGCGGCGCTGGCGGCGCTGGACTGCGAGGACTATGTCGCCGGGTTCCGGGCATTCTGCGCCGAGGGGCGGGCGATCGTCGGCGCCGGGCTCGCCGGGCTCAACCGCGTGCGCTACAGCGCGCCGCCGGCCGGGCTTTATGCCTTCGCCCGGATCGAGGGGGTGACGGACAGTCTGGAGCTGGCGCGGCATCTCGCGATTGCGCACAAGGTGGCGGTGGCGCCGGGGATCGCGTTCGGCGCGGCGGGCGAGGGGCATTTGCGGATCTGCTTCGCGCAGAGCCCGGAAAAGCTGGAGCGGGCGATGGCGAAATTGCGCGCTGGGTTGACTTCGTTAACCTGATATTAACTCGTTCACGCTATGTTCGAAATATGGTTCTGGTCATGAGATGGATACGCCTGATCGCGGCAACCTGGGTGCTAGCCGGCGGTGTCGCGGCGGCGCGGGGGGTTTCGCCGCTGCCCGATGCGGCGCTGACGCCGGGGGCGATCAACCCCGCGGTGCGCGAGGCGACGATCGATGCGACGATCTGCCGGCGCGGCTGGACGCGGACGGTGCGACCGCCAGTGTCCTATACCGAGCCGCTGAAGAAGGCGCAGATCCGGCGCTATGGCTATGCCGATTCGCGGCCCTGGAAATACGAGGAGGATCACCTGATCCCGCTCGCGCTCGGCGGGTCGCCGAGCAGCCCGGCGAATCTCTGGCCGCAGCCGCATCTCGGGCGAGGGCAGTGGGGCTCCTTTGCGAAGGACCGGCTGGAGGCCCGGATGGCCCGGCTGGTCTGCGCGCATCGGCTGGGGCTGGATGAAGCGCGGCGGATGATCGCGCGGGACTGGAGTTCGGCGTATCGGCGCTTCATCGGCAACCGGCCGAACAATGCGCGGCTGCACGGGCGCGGCGCTGGGTATCACGGCGGATACCGGCCGTATGACCACTGGCATCACTGGCATCACTGGCATCGGCGCGACTGGTGAGGCGCGACTGGTAAGGCGGGGCGGCGCGAGCCGTCACGCTACGGCAGGTCGCCTTTTGGTGTCTGCAAATCGCGGCTGAAATTCAGCAATGCGCGGATCGTCGGGTTTCCGGATGATCCGGGACGGCGCGAGACTTCAGGCGGGGCGGTCGGCGTCGGCGCCGGTCAGCGCGCGGGCGAATTCGGTGGCGTCGAACGGGCGGAGATCGGCCGCCTGTTCGCCGACGCCGACGGCATGGATCGGCAGGGCGGCGGTTTCGGCTAGGGCGACGACGACGCCGGCGCGGGCCGAGCCGTCGAGCTTGGTGACGATCAGCCCGGTGAGGTCGACCATTTCCTTGAACGTGGCGACCTGGGCGATGGCGTTCTGGCCGGTCGTGGCGTCGAGCGTCAGCAGCACGGCGTGGGGGGCGGTTTCGTCCTGCTTGCGGATGACGCGGATGATCTTGCGCAGCTCCTCCATCAGCGCGGCCTTGTTGTGCAGGCGGCCGGCAGTGTCGATCAGCACGATGTCGTGCCCGTCGCGCCGGGCGCGGGCGATCGCGTCGAAGGCGAGGCCGGCGGGGTCGGCGTTGGCGGGGCCGGTCATTACCGGCGCGCCGGTGCGCTCGCCCCAGACCTGGAGCTGTTCGACCGCGGCGGCGCGGAACGTGTCGCCGGCGACGAGCAGGGGCCTGGCGCCGGCCTCGCCATAGGATTGGGCGAGCTTGCCGATCGTGGTGGTCTTGCCAGTGCCGTTGACGCCGACCATCAGGATGACGAACGGGTTTTTGCTCCGGTCGATATCGAGCGGCTGCGCGACAGGGGCGAGGATTTTCGCAACCTCCTCGGCCAGCGACGCGCGGATTTCGGGCGCGGAGACGTCCTGGCCGAAACGGGTGCGGCGGAAGGCGCGGATGACGCGGGCGGCGGCGGCGGGGCCGAGATCGGCGGTGATGAGGAGGTCTTCGAGCTCTTCCAGCGCCGCATCGTCGAGCTTGCGCTTGGTGAAGGTGTCGGTGATGCCGGCGGCGAGCTTCTGGGTGCTGCGGGTGAGGCCGGATTTGAGCCGCGCGAGAAAGCCGAGCGCCATCATTCTGCTCCTGCGGTCACGCCGGTGGCATCCGCGCCGGTGATCCTCGCGGTGATGAGCGCGCCCGGGGTGACGGGTGCGGAAAACCGGATCGGCGCGAAGGTTTCGGTGTGGCCGGTGGTTTCGGTTTCGGCCAGCGCGGTGACGGTGGTGCCGGTCATCGCCCGGAAGCGGGCCTCGGCGCGGCGGGCGCCGGCTTCGCGCAGGCGGGCGGCGCGGGCGCGGCGCTCGACCATCGGCAGGGCTGGGATGCGCGCGGCGGGCGTGCCCTTGCGGGCGGAGAAGGGAAAGACGTGGAGATAGTCGAGCCCGGCATCGTCGACCAGCGCGAGGGTTTCGGCGAAATGCGCCTCGGTTTCGGTGGGGAAGCCGGCGATGAGGTCGGCGCCGAGGGCGATTTCGGGGCGGAGCGCGCGGGCGCGGGCGGCGGCCTCGATGACGTGATGGCGGAGATGGCGGCGCTTCATGCGCTTGAGAATGAGGTCCGATCCGGCCTGCACCGAGAGATGCAGATGCGGCATCAGCCGGGGCTCGGTTTCGATCAGGCGCCAGAGATCGTCGTCGATCTCGGCGGGGTCGATCGAGGAGAGGCGCAGGCGCGGCAGGTCCGGCACGGCGGCGAGCAGGCGGCGGCAGAGCTGGCCGAGTTTCGGCGCGCCGGGCAGGTCGGCGCCGTAGGAGGTGAGGTCGACGCCGGTGAGCACGACCTCGTTGTAGCCATTCGCGACGAGGGTGCGGACCTGCTCGACCACGGCGCCGAGCGGGATTGAGCGCGAGGGGCCGCGGCCATAGGGGATGATGCAGAAGGTGCAGCGGTGATCGCAGCCCTGCTGCACCTCGATGAAGGCGCGGGCGCGGGTGCCGAAGCCCTCGATCAGGTGGGCGGCGGTCTGGCGGAGCTGCATGATGTCGGCGACCAGGACCGGCGCTTCCGATTGCCAGGCCTCGGGCGTGAGCTTCTCGGCATTGCCGAGCACGCGGGCGACGCCTTCGATTTTCGACCAGGCTTCGGGGTCGATCTGGGCGGCGCAGCCGGTGACGATGATTTTCGCGCCGGGGTCGGCGCGGTGGGCGCGGCGGATGGCCTGGCGGGCCTGGCGCTCGGCCTCGGCGGTGACGGCGCAGGTGTTGACGATGACGGCGCGGCCGAGCCCGGCGGCCTCGGCGTGGCCGCGCATCACCTCGCTCTCGAAGGCGTTGAGGCGGCAGCCGAAGGTGAGGATGTCGAGGCTCATGGCGCGAGCGTGGCGGCGTCCAGCTCGCCCTCGAAGACCAGGGCGACGGGGCCTTCCATCAGCACGTGGCCGTCGTCGCGCCAGGTGAGGGTGAGGGTGCCGCCGTCCATCTCGATCTCGGCGCGGCGGGCGGCGAGGCCGCGGCGATGGGCATTGACCAGGGCGGCGCAGGCGCCGGAGCCGCAAGCGAGGGTGAGGCCGGCGCCGCGCTCCCAGACGCGCAGGCGGATGCGGTCCGGCGCGTCGATCCGGGCGAAGCCGATATTGGCGCGCGCGGGGAAGAGGCGGGCGCGTTCGAGCTTCGGGCCGATCGTCTCGATCTGCAGGTGGGTCAGGTCGTCGACGAAGAAGGTGGCGTGGGGGTTGCCCATCGAGCAGGCGGCGGGGTTCTGCACCGGGCCGAGGGCGAGGCGGAGCGAGAGCGTATCCGCCGGTTCGGCCAGGGGAATGTCTTCCCAGCCGAATTTCGGCACGCCCATGTCGACCTCGACCAAGGTGGGGCCCTTGATGTCGGCGGGCAGCAGGCCGGCATTGGTGCGGATGGTGAGGTGGCGGGCGCCGGTTTCGGCGGCGAGCAGCGCGGCGACGCAGCGTGTGGCGTTGCCGCAGGCGCCGGATTCCGAGCCGTCCGCGTTGAGGATGCGCATGAAGGCAGCGGCGCTGTCGTCCGGCTCGATCAGGATGATCTGGTCGCAGCCGACGCCGCGGTGACGGTCGGCGATGCGGGCGGCGGCGGCGGGGGCGAGGTCAAGCGGAAGCGCGCGGGCATCGAGAACGACGAAATCGTTCCCGGCGCCGTGCATTTTCAGAAAGGGTCGGGTCGCTGCCATGCAGTTCGTATATGGCGTTGCGGCGCGGCGCGGAAGGGGGCGCTATTCGAGGGGGAGCGTTGCGGTGATCGCGGCGAGGTCAGGCGCGGCGCGGCGGGCGCGCAGGTAGAGAGCCGTGCCGATCAGCGCCATCACCCCGCCCTGGAACAGCGGCTGGACGTAGAAGGGCGCGTGGGGCAGCACCAGCACCGAGCGGATCAGCGCGATGGTGACGACGATCGATAGCAGGGCGACGGGCACGACCATGACGCCGCGGCGGAAGGGTTCCGACCAGCCATGGCTGGCATGGCGCGGGTTGTAGCGCAGGTTGAGCGCGGCGCAGGCGACGGCGAGCCAGACCAGCAGGATGGTGACCGAGCGGGCGACGATGCCGAAGGCCCAGCCGATATAGGTCGCCTGCACGAGGAAGAGCGAGGCGAGCACGACGGTGAGGGTGAGGGCGGCGACCGGGGCGCGGCGGCGCGAGGTTTCGGCGAAGCGGGCGGGGATCAGCCCGTCCTCGGCCCAGGCGAAGACCATGCGCGAGGTGACGACCATCTGCGGCGCGAGCGTCTTGCCGACGATGAGCGCGATCACGAGGTCGAGCGCGGCGGCCAGCGGGCGCGGTGCGGCGAGGCCGATGATGCCGGGGGCGGTGACGAGGGAGGCGTGCTTGTGGCGGATGAGGTCGAGCGCCGCCCACCAGGGCACGGCGTGCAGCAGGGCTGCGGCGACCAGCGAGAACAGCACGACCGAGGTGAGCCAGGCGATGACGATGCCGCGCGGCATCACGGTTTCGGCGCGTTCGGTCTCGCCCGACAGGGCGGGCGCGCCGGACAGCCCGCCGTAGGCGAAGATGAACAGGGTGCAGACGGCGAGGAAGGCGTGCGGGTCGAACGGCGGGGCGGCGGCCGGGCGGGTGAAGGCGATGCCGGTGCGCGCCGCGGCGGTGTGCAGCAGGGCGGCGGGGTCGGCGGCGAAGCCGATGACGCCGACGGTGAGGGCGGTGGCCACGACGAGGGCGAGCAGGATGACGACCAGGCGGCCGTAATCGCGGATGCCGGCGACATGGATGCCGTAGATGATCCAGAGCGCGGCGAGGCCGAGGGCGAGATGGCCGGGTTTCGAGAGCAGCGTGTGGCCGGCGGCGAAGCCGGCATTGAGCATCGCGTTGCCGAGGAAATTGCCGAAGGCGAAGGCGATGAAGCCCATCGCCGCGGTGATGCTGGCCCACCAGACGAAATGCAGGATGAAGCCGAGCGGCAGGTTGAGGGCGCGCACCGTCCAGACATAGGACGAGCCGGCGCGCGGCATCGCGCTGGAGAACCGGGCGTAGAGAAAGACCTTCAGGAAGATCACGAGGCCGGTCGCGAACA
Source organism: Acidiphilium sp. C61 (assembly GCF_905116885.1). Classification (NCBI taxonomy): domain Bacteria; kingdom Pseudomonadati; phylum Pseudomonadota; class Alphaproteobacteria; order Acetobacterales; family Acidocellaceae; genus Acidiphilium; species Acidiphilium sp. C61. The sequence goes on from NZ_CAJHNI010000005.1 coordinate 1,790,988, forward strand.
TCGCCAGTGGCACCAGCGCGCCGATGTCGGGGTAGACGCCGAGGCTCTGGGGGACCACGAAGTTGATTCCCGCGCCGTATTCCTGGGTGACGGCGGAGGCGACGACGGCGGCGAGGCCGAGGGTTTTCGCGAGGCGGAAGCCGGAGGACGCGCTCATGCCCGGCGGGCCCGGACGGGTGCTGCGGGCTTGGGGGTGAAGACGCACCATTGCGCGCCGGGGCAGCGCCAGCATTCGGGCTGGCGGGCCTTGCAGACATAGCGCCCGTGCAGGATCAGCCAGTGATGGGCGCGGCGCAGCAGGTCGGGCGGGATGCGCTTGATCAGGCCATCCTCGACCTCGCGCACCGTCTTGCCGGGGGCGAGGCCGGTGCGGTTGCCGAGGCGGAAGATGTGGGTGTCCACCGCCATGGTGGGTTGGCCGAAGATTTCGTTCAACACCACATTCGCGGTCTTGCGGCCGACGCCGGGCAGGGCTTCGAGCGCCTCGCGCTCAGCGGGGACGGCGCCGCCGTGCCGCTCGACGAGGAGCTGGGCGAGGGCGGCGACGTTCTTCGCCTTGGACTGCCAGAGGCCGATCGAGCGGATATGCGGACCGATGCCCTCGGCGCCGAGGGCGGCCATCGCCGCCGGGGTGGGGGCGGCGGCGAACAGGAAGGGGGTCGCCTTGTTCACCGCGGCGTCTGTCGTCTGCGCCGAGAGGACGACGGCGACGAGGAGGGTGAAGGGGTCGGCATATTGCAGTTCGGTACGCGGATCGGGGTTGCCGGCGGCGATGGCGTCGAGGAAAGGGCGGATATCCGCCTGCTTCATCTTGCGCGCGGTGCGGCGGGCGGTGCTGCGCTGCTTGGGGTGTGCGGCTTCTTCGGACGGCATCGGCGATTAGTGCGGTTCGGACGGGAATTTGGCAAGCTCGGGCGCTTGCGGAACCTGGATTCGATGCGAAGATAGGGTGATGTCCGATATCGCGAGCACGGCCGTGGCGCCGCCAGGGCGGCTGATCTTCCAGGCGATGCTGACGCCGCACCGGAGCATGAGCCGGCGGGGCATGTTTGTCGTGTTCGGACTGATGGCGGTCGGCTCGCTGCTGGTGACCAGCCTGATGTGGCGGCTCGGCGCGGTCATGGTGATCGGGTTCAACGGCGCGGATCTGCTGCTGGCGGTCACGCTTTATGCGATGAACATGCGGGCGGCGAAGGCATCGGAGGCGATCGTGCTGACCGACGAGGCGCTGACCATCACCAGGACCACGCCTGGCGGCCGGCGGAGCGAGGTGCGGCTGGCGCCGGGATGGCTGCGCGTCGAGATCGAGGAGCAGCCGGGAAGCAATCCGCTCGTCTGGGTCGCGAACCGCGAGGCGCGCCACATCGTCGGGCTTGCGCTCGGGGATGCGGCGCGGCGGGATCTGGCCGGCGCGCTGCGCGAGGCGATCCAGCGGATGCGCTCGCCGCGGTTCGACAACCCGCAGACACGGGGCTGAGTTCCGCCGGGGGGCGTTGCCGCCGGCGCCGGCGGCGTGTTCATTGCGGCTCTCTCTTCGCGGAATTCCGGCATGAAACTCCCCTTACTCGCGCTCATCGTCGCGAGCTTCGCCATTGGCACGAGCGAATTCGTCATCGTCGGGCTGGTGCCAGAGCTCGCGCGTGATTTCTCGGTCTCGATCCCGCGCGCGGGGTTCCTGGTCAGCGCCTATGCGCTGGGTGTCACCTTCGGCTCGCCGTTCCTCGCGGTGCTGGTCGGGCGGTGGCCGCGGCGGGCGGCGCTGCTCGGGCTGATGGGCGTGTTCGTGCTGGGCAACGCGCTTTGCGCGTTGGCGCCGGGCTATGACACGATGCTGGCGGCGCGGGTGGTCACCTCGTTGTCGCACGGGGCGTTCTTCGGGATCGGCTCGGTCGTCGCGGCGGAGCTGGCACCGCGGGAGAAGCGGGCCCGGGCGGTGGCGCTGGTGTTTCTCGGCCTCACGCTCGCCAATGTGCTTGGCGTGCCGGCGGGCACGATTCTCGGCCAGGCGGCGGGGTGGCGGGCGACCTTCTGGGTCGTGGCGGTGATCGGCCTTGTGGCGATGGCGGCGATCGCGCTGCTGCTGCCGCGCGACCTGAGGGCCGGATCGGCCAGGCTGCTGAACGAGGTGCGGATTCTCGGACGCTCGCAGGTGCTGCTCGCCATGCTGATGGCGGTGCTGAGCTCGGCGAGCCTGTTCAGCGTGTTCACCTATATCGCGCCGATGCTCGAACGGGTGGGCGGGCTGTCGCCGCATTGGGTGAGCGTGGCGCTGCTGGTGTTCGGCGCCGGGCTGACGGCGGGCGGGCTGCTCGGGGGGCGGCTTGCGGACCGGCAGGCGGCGCGGACGATCATCGCGACGCTGTCGACGATCGCGGTGCTGCTGGTGGCGCTGCGGGCGGTGCTGCCGTTCGGCCTCGTGGCCGTGGTGGTGATGGCGGGCTGGGGGATGGCGGTGTTCACCCTGGTCTCGCCGTTGCAGACGCGGGTGATCGATCATGCGCGGGATGCGCCGAATCTTGCTTCGACCATCAACCAGGGGGCGTTCAATCTGGGCAATGCCGGCGGGGCGTGGCTGGGCGGCGCGGCGCTGGGGGCGGGGATCGGGTATCGCGGCCTGCCGCTGCTGGGTGCTGCGCTCGCGCTGATGGGGCTGGCGGTGGCGGCCTGGGCGTTCGGGCTGGAGCGGCGGCGGGGCTGAATGGCGGGACGAGGGCACTGCATCCGGTCCGAGAGGATCGGAGAGTGCCATAGAAAAAGTGCCATAGAAAAAGCCGTGGGGTTGCCCCCACGGCTTTCCTTGTTCCGGGCCGGAGCCTGGAGCGGTGGATCAGAAATCCATGCCGCCCATGCCGCCCATGCCACCCATTCCGCCATCGCCACCGGCGGGGGCCTTCTTTTCCGGACGCTCGGCGACCATCGCTTCGGTCGTGATGAGCAGACCGGCGACCGAGGCGGCGTCCTGCAGCGCGGTGCGGACGACCTTGGTCGGGTCGATGATGCCGGCCTTCACCATGTCCTTGAACTCGCCGGACTGGGCATCGAAGCCGAAGCTGTACTCGTCGTTGTCGAGCACCTTGCCGGAGATCACGGCGCCGTCTTCACCGGCGTTCTCGGCAATCTGGCGCATCGGCGCGAGCAACGCCTTGCGGATGATGTCGATGCCGAAGCGCTGGTCGTCGTTATCGGCCTTGAGCTTGTTGATCGCGAGCGAGGCGCGGGCGAGGGCCACGCCGCCACCCGGGACGATGCCTTCCTCGACGGCGGCGCGGGTCGCGTGCAGCGCGTCGTCCACACGGTCCTTGCGCTCCTTCACCTCGGTCTCCGAGGCGCCGCCGACGCGGATGACGGCAACGCCGCCAGCCAGTTTCGCCAGACGCTCCTGCAGCTTCTCGCGGTCGTAGTCCGAGGTGGTCTCCTCGATCTGCGCGCGGATCTGGTTGCAGCGGCCGGTGATGTCGGACTTCTTGCCGGCACCTTCGACGATCGTGGTGTTTTCCTTCTCGATCAGCACCTTCTTCGCGCGGCCGAGCATGTTCAGCGTCACGGTCTCGAGCTTGATGCCGAGATCTTCGCTGATGACCTGGCCACCGGTGAGGATCGCGAGGTCTTCCAGCATGGCCTTGCGGCGGTCACCGAAGCCGGGCGCCTTGACGGCGGCGATCTTGAGGCCGCCACGCAGCTTGTTGACGACCAGGGTGGCCAGCGCCTCGCCCTCGACGTCCTCGGCGATGATCAGCAGCGGCTTGCCGGACTGGACGATGCTCTCGAGCAGCGGCAGCATCGGCTGCAGGCCGGAGAGCTTCTTCTCGTGGATCAGGATGTACGGGCTGTCGAGATCCGCGACCATCTTTTCCGGGTTGGTGATGAAGTAGGGCGAGACGTAGCCACGGTCGAACTGCATGCCTTCGACGACGTCGAGTTCGGTCTGGATGCCCTTGGCTTCCTCGACCGTGATGACGCCCTCGTTGCCGACCTTCTGCATCGCCTCGGAGATCATCTTGCCGATCTCGGCTTCGCCGTTGGCGGAGATGGTGCCGACCTGGGCGGTTTCGCTCGGGGTCGTGATCTTCTTCGTGCGCTTCTTGAGCTCTTCGACGATGGCGCTGACCGCCTTGTCGATGCCGCGCTTCAGATCCATCGGGTTCATGCCGGCGGCAACCGCCTTCGCACCCTCGCGGACGATCGCCTGGGCGAGGACGGTCGCGGTGGTGGTGCCGTCACCGGCGAGGTCGTTGGTCTTCGAGGCCACTTCGCGCACCATCTGCGCGCCCATGTTCTCGAACTTGTCGGCGAGTTCGATTTCCTTCGCGACCGTCACACCGTCCTTGGTGATGCGGGGCGAACCGAAGCTCTTCTCGATGACGACGTTGCGGCCCTTGGGGCCGAGGGTGACCTTCACCGCGTTGGCGAGGAGGTCGACACCGCGAATGAGGCGCTCGCGGGCGTCGGCCCCGAAACGGACGTCTTTAGCAGCCATGAGTAACTTCCTTTATACGATATCGGAGGGGAAACCGGGGGTGATCAGGCGGCCTTCTTCTTGGAAGCCGTACCCTCGATGATGCCCATGATGTCGGATTCCTTCATGATCAGCAGCTCTTCACCGTCGATCTTGACCTCGGTGCCCGACCACTTGCCGAACAGGATGCGGTCGCCGGCCTTGACGTCGAGCGCGACGATGGCGCCGGTCTCGTTACGGGCGCCCGGGCCGACGGCGATGACTTCGCCTTCCATCGGCTTTTCCTTGGCGGTGTCGGGGATGATGATGCCGCCGGCGGTCTTTTCCTCGGCATTCAGCCGGCGAACGACCACCCGGTCGTGCAGGGGACGGAATTTCATGTGGCTCGCTCCTGACTTCAGAAGTCTGTTGCAACAGTATCGGGCTCAGCAGCGCCGGCCCTTTCGATAGGCACCGGATGCTTGCTAGCACTCTCTCCGGGAGAGTGCCAAAGGGATAGGGTTACGGGCGGAGGATGTCAAGCCCGGCAGCACTTGCCCATGATGAGTGCTAAAGTATTGATAAGAAATATTTTTCTTGCCAAACCCCGGGGCTGTCATGGCATCGTCATGGTCTGGAGGAGCGGACTGCCACGGCCCGCCAATGACAGCGCGACGGAGACAGACCATGATGATGAGCCGACAGCTCGAGGGATACCGGCTGACAACCGCGGAGATTCTCTACCACCTGCCCGACCATCCGGGCGTTCTGCAGAGTTACGTTTGGCAGGACCTCGATATCGCGCCGCGCTATCCGGTGCTGCACCAGTTCCTCGATTTCTGGAGCCGGCAGATCGAGGGCAGGCTGCATTCGGTGCGGGTGGGCACCGCCGCGCTGATCACGCCCGGGGAGATGCGCAGCCCGCATATGTTCCAGCTTCACTGAGGGGCAGGTGCGCGCCGCGCGGCGGACTGCGGCGAGCGTGGCGCCGAGGTAACACAATTACCGGAATTGCAGCCCTGCGGTGCGGTTAAGGATACGTTCAGTCATCCATGCGATAACATGCGTGGCGCAAGGGTGACTGTGATGGCGGGCGTGACGCGACAATTTCTTCTCGTTCTGGGTGTGGCGCTGGGCGTTGCGTCGTCGGTCGTCGCTGCCCGCGCCGACGGGGTGAACCCGGCGATCGTGGCGAGCGAGACCAGGATCTCGCTCGGGGTGACGGCGAGCGGATATACCTATCGCGAGAGTGGCGGGATCGATCGGGAAAGCGGCGTGCTGCCCGGGTTCAGCGCCGGAGTCTCGCGGCTCGGGCCGGCGTTCGGGCTGCCCGATATCTATACCGGCGTCGTGTATGATTTCTCGGGCGGGGCGCTCGGATATCAGGGATATCTCCAGGGTGGCGCCGGCGTGCCGCGACCCTATGACCAGTCGGACAGCGCGCGGTTCAATCATGTCGAGGTGCAGCTTGGCACCGCGGTGCCGCTGGGCCGGGCGACGAGCGTGATCCCCTTCGTCGCGCTCGGGTATCAGAGCTGGTCGCGCAATATTGGCGGCAGCGGCGGGTATGGCAGTTTCTATCACGCGGTGCTGGCGGGGGTTGGCGCGAAACTCGACTACGCGGCCTCGGGGCGGCTCGTGCTCTCGGCGGCGGCCGAGGGCCTGGCCGTGCTGGGCGGCGGGGTTTCAACCCCGGCGCTCGGCCTTTCGGGCGGGTTCGGCGCCAGCGGCGAGGAGGAAGTGAGGCTGGGCGCGGACTGGCGGCTCGACGATGTCTGGCACGCCTTCGCCGGGCTGGAGATGCGGCATTTCAACTATGCCGGGACGAAACCCGCCAACGGGGTCTACGAGCCGACGAGTGGAACCTTTGCCGCCCGCGGCGAAATGGGTGTGACGTTCGGCTTCCGGTGAGCCGGCGCCAGCGCCGCGAATGTACTGGCCACAAAAAATTCTAACATAGAGTTTTTTCTTCTTTCCCACCCGCCCCGCTTTGGGCTATCCCTGCCGTCATGATGCGGTTCTGTGCGCGGCGCGGTGGATGAGGCGCTGTGGCGGGACAGATGCAGGACCGGAACCGGCTTCGGAGTTCCGGCAATTCTGCATGACGATGCTGGCGCCGCGCGGGCAGCGGCCGGAGCGGCATCACCTTGCGCTGATCGACGTGCTGGAGCGCGTCACCAGCGGCGAGGTGGACCGGCTGATGGTGCAGATGCCGCCGGGGGCCGCGAAATCGACCTACGCTTCGGTATTGTTTCCAGCATTCTGGTTCACCCGCCATGCGGAGAGCGAGGTGATCGCGGCGTGCCACACGGCGTCGCTCGCCGGGCATTTCGGCCGCCGCCTGCGCATGCTGATCAGCGAGCAGGGCGACGGGTTCGACCTGCGTCTCGATCCGGCCAATCGGGCGGCGGGGCGGTTTTCGCTGCAAGGTGGCGCACAATATTTCGCAGCCGGGGTGCGCGGGCCGATCACCGGGCGGCGGGCGGATCTGATCCTGATCGACGATCCGGTGAAATCCTGGGCCGAGGCGGACAGCCGGGCGGCGCGGGATGCGCTGTATGACTGGTATCGCGCCGAATTGCTCTCGCGGCTGAAGCCGGGCGGGCGGGTCGTGCTGGTGATGACCCGCTGGCATGAGGACGATCTCGCCGGGCGGCTGATGGCCCGGGATGGCGGCTGGACGGTGCTGCGGCTGCCCGCGCTGGCGGAGGCCGACGATCCGCTCGGACGGATGCCGGGCGAGGCGCTCTGGCCTGACTGGGAGGATGAGCACGAGATCGCGCGCCGGCGGGCGACGGTGGGCGAGCGCGTGTTCGCGGCACTCTACCAGCAGCGGCCGATGCGCGATGGCGGGACGCTGTTCGAGCTTGAGCGGATCGGCTTCGCCGATGCGGCGCCGTCGGTCCTGCGCGCCGTGCGCGCCTGGGACCTGGCGGCCACGGCGGCATCTGCCGGCGGCAACCCGGACTGGACCGTGGGGCTGAAGCTCGGACTGGTCGCCGATGGCACGCATGTCGTGCTCGATGTGGTGCGGGTGCGGGCGGGGCCGGCCGCGGTCGAGACCTTGCTGCGGGCGACCGCCGAGGCGGACGGGCCGGGCACAACGATCGCGCTGCCGCAGGACCCGGGGCAGGCTGGTGTGGCGCAGGTGGCGCATCTGCGGCGGGTGCTGGACGGGTTCACGGTGATTGCCAGCCCGGAATCCGGATCGAAACAGACGCGGGCCTTGCCGGCGGCGGCGCGGATCGGCGCCGGCAAGACGCGGGTGCTGCGCGCCGACTGGACCGATGCCTTCGTGGCCGAGCTGCGGATTTTTCCCAGCGGCGAGAAGGACGACCAGGTGGATGCGCTGGCGCGGGCCGAGGCGACGCTCGGGCAGGCGCCGGCGGCGGCGCGGATGACGAAGATTTCTGTGATGGGGCGCTGAATTCATGTTCGAGACGATCTGCCAGACGATTCCGGCCGATCCGCACCTCGCGCCGCGGGCGCGGCGGCTGGAGATCTATCACCGGGTGCTGGAGGGGACGATCTATGACGCGCTGCCCTATGCGTTCCAGGAGGAGCGCAACGGGGCGGGCGAGTATGTGCCGCTGCGGGCACGCCGGCCCTCGGTGCGGTACGGGCTGTGCCGGATCGTGGTGGAGGATTCGGTTTCGCTGCTGTTCAGTGCGGGGCATTTTCCCGCCGTCGAATGCGCGGAGCCTGCGATCGAGGCGCTGCTGGCCGACCTTCTGGGCGAGTGCCGGCTGAACGAGGTGATGATCGACGCGGCGCTGCGCGGTTCGGTGGGCTCGGTGGCGATTTTGCTCCGGGTGCTGAAGGGGCGGTTCTTCTGTTCGGTGATGGCGACGCAGTATCTCACGCCGCGATGGCGGGAGGATGCGCCGGACACGCTGGAACAGGTGACCGAGCTCTACAAGGTGCGGGGCGCGGAGCTGATCGGCCAGGGCTATGAGGGGATCGATCCGGCCCAGACCTACTGGTTCCAGCGGCGCTGGGATTCGGAGGCGGAGACCTGGTTCGAGCCGGTGCCGGTGGGTGCCGGACTGCCGGCCGCGCCGGATCGGGCGCGGAGCGTGCGGCATGGACTAGGCTTCGTGCCGATCGTTTGGATCCGCAACCTGCCGGGCGGCGAGGGGGTGGATGGCGCCTGCACCTTCAGCGCGGCGATCGAGACGTCCATCGAGATCGACTACCAGCTGTCGCAGGTGGGGCGCGGGCTGAAATATGCCTCCGATCCGACGCTGCTGATCAAGGAGCCGGCGACGACCGACCGCGAGATGGTCAAGGGCGCGGGGAATGCGCTGATCGTATCGGAAAAGGGCGATGCCAAGCTGCTGGAGATCGGCGGCACGGCCTCGGCCGCGGTGATCGACTACGTGCGCACGCTGCGCGAGTTCGCGCTGGAGAGCGTGCATGGCAACCGCGCCAGTGCCGACCGGCTGACGGCGCCGCAATCGGGCCGGGCGCTGGAGCTGATGAACCAGGGGCTGATCTGGCTCGCCGACAATCTGCGGATTGCCTATGGCGAGGGCGGCTTGCTGCCGCTGCTGCGGATGGCGTTGCGGGCGGCGGTGCGGTTCGACGTGAAGGTGATGGGCCGGACGGTGCCGCGGGTCGACCCCGACCTGCGGCTGAGCCTGCGCTGGCCGCGCTGGTATGCCGCCTCGGCCGATGACCGGCTGAAGGAGGCGCAGGCGATCGCGACGCTGGTCAATGTCGGCCAGATGTCGCGCGAGACGGCGGTGAAGAGTCTCGCCGCCAGTCATGTGATCGGGGATGCGGCGGCGGAACTCGCGCGCATCGCCGATGAGGGGGACCAACAGGAACGGAACGAGGCATGAGCGACGAATTCGCGGAGCACGAGGGGCTGCCGGACGAGCCGCCGGCGGCGCCGGAGGACTGGCAGGCTAGGGCGATGATGGCCGAGCAGGCGATGGAGGCGCTGCGGCGCGAACACGCCGAGCGGCTCAGGCGGGCGGAACTCAGGATCGAGGCGGTGAAGGCGGGCATGATCGATCTTGACGGGTTGCGACTGATCGATCCGGCGGCAATGGCGCCGGCCGAGGAGGGTGTGGCGCCGGATGCCGCTGCACTGATGGTGCAGCTGAGGCGGGACAAGCCCTGGCTGTTTGGCGCGTCGTCATCGTCATCGACGGCATCGGTGCCGCGGGCGGACCCGCCGCGGGCGCGCCACGCGACCGAGCTGAGCGAAGCCGAATGGCGCATGGCACGCGCCGAATTGCTGCGCCGCGCCGGCGGCTAGAGCATCATCCGATCGGAACGTGCTCTGTAGCATCATCCGATCGGATGGAGTGATCTGATCGGCGCGTGCTCCAAGCCGGCCGCACTCAAGAACTAACTCGTTGTCAGAAAACCGTGCTCCGCGCGCCGGAGTGCGGCGAATTGCGTTATCTAGAAGGAACACGACATGGGTATTTCCAATTTTCCCGCCTCGTTGCAGCCGATCATCCAGCAGGGCTTCCTCGAGCGCGAATTCGAGCAGGCACTGCGCTCGCGGCTGGGCTACCGGATGGTGGCCGATCGCGAGAGCTTCGCCGTCGGCATCGGCGAGACGCTGACCAAGACCCGCGCCGGGCTGAAGCCCTCGGTCACCACGCCGCTGGCCGCCGCGACGAATACCAATCTCGACAACGGGCTGACGCCGCAGGGCTGGGGTGTCGAGCAATATACCGTGACGCTGAATTTCTATGCGGCGACGCAGGATCTGAACATGGTGACCAGCCGGGTCGGCATCGCCTCGCAATTCCTGCAGAATGCCGCGACGAATGGCGAGCAGGCGGCCCGCAGCCTTGACGAGCTGGCGCGTAACGCGCTGTTCGCGCCCTATTTCGGCGGCAATACGCGGGTGAGCATCACGCTGGCGAGTGCCGCGCCGAGCATCGAGGTGGATGATATCCGTGGCTTCACCACGGTGTATGTCAACGGCGTGCAGACGGCGGTTTCGGGCAGTTATCCGCTGATGGTGACGGTCGGGGCGAATACGTATCTGCTCATCGGCGTGACGCCGGATGTCAACAACGCATCGTCGGCACCGGGCGGCATTTCGGGAACCCTGACGTTTTCCAACGATATCAGCGTGAGCGACGGCACCGCCGGCAATGCGGTGCGCGCGGCGACGGCGAGTGCGATCGTCAGGCCGCAGGGGGCGGCGACGTCCAGCGCGCTGCAGGCGACCAACACGCTGACCATGTCCGCCCTGCTCGATGCAGTGGCGACGCTGCGGCAGAACGCGGTGCCGGAAATCGATGGTGTGTATAATTGCTATCTCGATCCGGTTTCGGCGCGGCAGCTCTTCGCCGACCCGGATTTCCGGCAGCTGTTCCAGGGGGCGACATCGAGCAATGCGGTGTTCCGCCAGGGCATGGTCAACGATTTCCTCGGGTTGCGGTTCATCACCACGACCGAGGCCTATGTGCAGTCGCACCCCACGCTGGCGGGGCTGTATATCCGCCGGCCGATCGTCTGCGGCAAGGGCGCGCTGATCGAGGCGGATTTTGCCGGCATCGGCGCGGAGGATGTCGCGCCGAAGGACGCGCTGGTGAACATCATCGACGGTGTCGCCATGGTCACGCGCGAGCCGATCGACCGGCTGCAGCAGATCATCGCGCAGTCCTGGTACTGGATCGGCGGGTTCTGTGCGCCGTCCGACACCACGACGACGCCGAATACCGTCCCGACCGCGACCAATTCCAACTTCAAGCGCGCGGTGATGATCGAGCATATCGGCTGAGGAGGGGGCGAACATGTCAATCGGATCCTCGCTTCCCTTCAGGCCATCGGGCACTGCGGCGGTTGCGGCCTCGACCAGCGCGGCCTCGACCGCGCTTGCCGGCGGCGGGTCGAGCCTGCTCGTCTATAACGCTGCCGCCGCGGTCGCGTTCGTGCGGCTCGGCACCGCGGGGATGAGCCTGGCGAGCACGGCCGATACGCCGCTGCCGCCGGGCGGGCGGTTGCTGATCGATGCCGGGCGGCTGGTGAGCGAGGCGAGCGCCGTGCTCGCCTCCGGCACCGGCACGGTCTATTTCACCCGCGGCGACGGCTCGGTCTACTGACATGTCGGGCAGTGTTTCGAGCGCGCCCGGCACGCTGAGCGAGGCGCAGAAGGTCGATGTGCGGCGGTTCTGCGGCTATCCGGCCTATGGCGCCGGGGCGGCGGGAGTCCAGTCCTGGCGGTTCTTCCAGGCCTACGGCACGCTCGAATACCGGATGAACAACCTGGCGCCGGCGGAGGTGGCGGTGGTCGTGAACCATCTCGCCACCCTTGCCGCGCTGGAAGAGGCGATTCCGGAGGCGAGCGGCAATCTCGATACCGAGGCGGCGGCGGGCTGGCAGCACAATGCCAACGAGGTGCGCGACCGCACCGCGCTGTTCGACCAGTGGCGGCGGCGGTTGTGCGGGTTTCTCGGCCTGCCGCCGGGGCCGGCGCTCGGCTCGTCGGATGGCATCACCCTGATCGTTTGAGGTTTTCATGGATGGAACGCGGCTGGCGGACCGGATCGCCTTTGGCGGCGGCATGGCCGCACGCAAGGCGGGCTTGATCTGCGATGCCTACCGGCCGCGCGACGGGGCGTGCCCGATTGTCGCAGCGAACCGGCTGGTGCGGCTGGGCGTATTGGTGCTGCCGGTTTCGGGCTCGGTGCGCGGGCCGGCACCGCTCGGCCTGCCTTACCGGCAACTCGTGCTCGACCAGGCCTATGTGCGCGGCGGCGACTATGTCGTTGGACCCGCCGGGACGTTTCTGGTGGTCGGCAACGAACCGCCGGCGCCGGCGCTGGCGGCGCGCTGCAACGAGACGCTGTCGATCTGGCGGCCGGCGGCCCCGGCGGTGCCGGGGATCAATCCCTATGGGGCGGTTCTCGGCGCCGGGGCGCAGGGGGTGCTGGCCGGATTTCCGGCGGCGCTGCTGTCGGCGCGGGGCGGCAGGCATGGCGAGGCCGGGCTGCCGGATGATACGCGCGCGCCGGGATATGTCGCCGCGGTTGCGGCGGTGGACGGGCTTTCGCCGGAGGTCGCGGATATCGTGCGCGATGCGCGCGGGCGGCAGTTCGTGATCGACCAGGCGGAGCTGTTCGGCGGCGTCTGGCGGCTCACGCTTTCGGCGAGCATCGTCTGATGGCGGGGCAGCAGGATGTCGAGAACGCGATCGTCTCGCTGATCGCGACCGCTTCCTATCCGGGGGGAACGGCGGCGGCATCGGCGATCGCGGGGCCTGACGGGATGGTGACGTGCCGGGTCTATCGCGGCATGCCGAACGCGCCGGCGCTGGAGGCGGATCTGGCGCGCGGCGCGATGCACGCGACCGTGTTTGCCGAGCCCTCGGGTGTGCGCAACGTGACGCGCTATCCGCGCGAATGGATCGAGGTTGCACCGGTGCCGGCGACGCTGTCGGTCAGCGTCGCGGCGGGGGCGGCGACCTTCGCGGGGCAGTGTGCGGCGGGGCAGCTCGCCGGCATCGCCGTCGATGGCGCGATATTTCCTTATGCGGTGCAGGCGCGCGACACCCCGGCGAGCGTGGCCAGCAACCTCGCCGCCCTGCTGCGCGCGGCGGGATGGCTGGTGACTTACGCGGGGACGACGCTGAGCGTGCCGGCCGCGCGCGGGATGATCGCCCGCGTCGTGGCCGGGGGCGTCGCGCTGCGGGAGATCAAGCGCCAGGTGCAGCCGTTCCGAATTTCGCTGTGGTGCCCGGACCCGCTGACGCGGGATGCGGCGGCGGCGGTGATCGATCCCGCGCTGGCGGCGCCGCAGTTCATCGGCCTCGCCGATGGCGCGGCGGCACGGCTGCGCTTTGTCGGCGCCGAGACCACGGACAAGTCGATCGATGCCGGGCTGTACCGGCGGGACCTCATTTACGACGCCGAATATCCGACCACCGAGGCGATGACGACGCCGGCCATGCTGTTCGGGGTCGGCGGGATCGCGGCGGACGGCGCGTTCATCGCCGGCATGACCGGCTGAAGGAGAGACGATGAAGATCAAACTGGTGGTGGTGAAGCCGTTCGAGGGCTTCCGGCGGGGCGACACGATTGCCGACGAGGCGAAGATCGCCGCAGTGCTGGCGTCCGCCCAGGCCGGGTCGGTCGTGCGGGTCGTGGCGGAGGGCTGAGGCATGCCGATTTCGCAGGCAGGCGCGCTGAACACGACGGCGCTGATCGTTCCCGACCTCTATGTGCAGATCGTGCCGCCGCAGACGCTGCTGCTCAACGGCGTGCCGACGGATGTGCTCGGCGTGGTCGGCTCGGCATCCTGGGGGGCTACAGGCGAGCCGATGATCGTCGGCTCGATGGGCGAGTATGCCGCATCCTTCGGGCCGGTGATGGCGCGGCAATACGACATGGGCACGGCAGTGGCGGTGGCGGTGCAGCAGGGGGCGTCGAATTTCCGCTGCGTGCGGGTGAGCGACGGCACCGACACCGCGGCCTCGGTGTCCATTCTCGGCGCGCTGACGCTGACGGCGCTGTATACCGGATCGCTCGGCAATGCGATCACGGTGACGGTTTCGGCGGGGGCGGCGGCGAATAGCTGGCGGCTGACGGTGGCGCTGCCGGGGCGCACGCCGGAGGTGTTCGACAATATCGCCGGCATCGGGGCGGCGTTCTGGCAGGCGGCGGCGAATGCGGTCAATGCCGGAACGGGGCCGCTGCGCGGCGCTTCGGAGCTGGTGGTCGCGAGTGCCGGCACGTCGGCGTTTCCGCCGGTCGCCGGGATCTATCCGTTCTCGGCCGGCACGCCGGGCAGCGACGGCGCCAGCGGGCTCACCGCGGCGTCGCTGGTGGGGCAGGACACGCTGCCGCGGAGCGGGATGTATGCGCTGCGCGGGCAGGGCTGCGGGATCGCGGTGCTGGCCGATCTCGACGATACGACGCAGTGGAGCCCGACCGTTGCCTTCGGCCTCGAGGAAGGCTGCTACATGATCCTCGCCGGGCCACCGGGTGACACGATTGCCGGCGCCGTTGCGGCGAAACAGGCGGCGGGGATCGATTCCTATGCCGCCAAGGTGATGTTCGGCGACTGGATCTGGTGGTACGATCAGGCCAACGGATTGACTCGCCTGGTCTCGCCGCAGAGCTTTGCGGCCGGGCGGCTTGCCAATCTCTCGCCGGAGCAGAGCGCGCTGAACAAGCCGCTCTACGGCGTCGTCGGCAGCCAGAAATCGGGGCGCGCCGTAACGGGCACCACCAGCACCTATTCCTCGGCCGATCTTTCGGCGTTGATGTCGGCCGGGATCGACGTGATCGCCAATCCGCAGCCGGGCGGGGCGTTCTGGGGCGTGCGGGGCGGGTTCAACGCCTCGTCCGACAGTGCGACCAACGGCGATAACTATACCCGTATGACCAACTACATCGCCGCGACCCTGTCGGCGGGGATGGGCCAGTATGTCGGCCAGCTGGTGAACGAGACGCTGTTCCGCCGCATCCGCGGCACGCTGCTGGCCTTCCTGAACACCATGCTCGGCCAGGGCATGCTCGGGACCACCAACGGGGCCTTGCCCTTCGCCGTGGTGTGCGATGCGTCGAACAACCCGCCGGCCCGCACCGGGCTTGGCTATGTGCAGGCGGATGTGCAGGTGCAGTACCAGGCGATCAACGAGCGGTTCATCGTCAATGTCGAGGGCGGGCAGACCGTGCAGGTCAGCCAGCAGACCCTGCCCCAGGGCACGGTGTGAGGTAGCAGATGCCATATAACACGTTTACCGTTGGCAATGATTGCCAGATCGTCGTCATGGGTCCGTTCGGGCGGGTCGATCTTGCCCATGTGACCGGATTCGAGGTGAGCCAGGTGACGCAGAGCGTGCGCGTCGACCGGCTCGACGGGGTGCAGCTCGGCGCCGAACTGCCGAAGGGCTGGCAGGGAAGTTTCCTGCTCGATCGCGGCAGCTCGGCGACCGATGATTTCATGGCGCAGATCGAGCAGGCCTATCTGTCGGGGCAGGCGATTCCGCCGGGAACGCTCTATCAATATGTGAATGAAACTGACGGATCGACCTCGACCTACCAGTTCGACGGGGTCGTGTTCAAGCTCGGCTCGGCGGGCGTGTATCGCGGTGACATGCCGGTGGCGCAGAAGCTCGACTTCTTCGCCTCGACGCGCAGGCGCGTATGAGCGGGGCGGAGGTGGAGGACGCGCGCGGGCGGTTGCTCGCGCTGCGGCCGCTGACGATGCTCGATCGGCTGCGCCTGTTCAAGGCGCTCGGGCCGGAACTGTCGATGAACGAGGCGTATCTCGGCGTCGCCTCGCTGGCGGCGTCGGTCGGCGCGATCGATGGTGTGCCGCTGCCGTTTCCGGCGAGCGAGGCGGCGGTTGAAAACGCCGTGGAGCGGCTGGGCGAGGCGGGCATCGAGGCGGCGGCGGCGGCGTTGCAGCCGGAAGATGCCGGCACGGTGAGGGCGCTCGCGGGAAACTGAGCCGGCACCCCGCGCTGATCGACTGTCTCTACCTGGTCGGGCGCGGGGTGCCGTTCGAGGTGGCCTTCACGCTCGGCGAGGCGGAGCGGATCGCGTTCGTCGTCGCGTGCGGGGAGCTGGACGGGCTGACATTCGACTGGAAGGCGATGGCGTGGGTGCAGGAATGACATGGCGCGACGGTGCCGGGGCGCGGTTCGCCCGGCTTGGCCGGAGCGGGCTCGGGCGGATCGCGCCACGGCGGCTGCCGTCGGTGGCGCGGACGATGCGCCGCGCGGTGATGTCCGTGCTGCATGAGGCGCCGGGGGCGTTCCCGACAAATCGTCCTCGGGACGGTACGGCCGCGATGTTGCGGGGTGGGTGGCATCATGCCGCACGGCGTTCGACCGAACGGATGCGGCGCGCATGGCATGCGCGTCATCATTCCTCGCCGCGCGCCAGCCTGCGGGGCATGGCCCTGGCGGGGCAGCGTGTGGCGCATGGCTTGGGGCCGGAGATCCGGCCGGTGGGCGCGCGGCTGTCCACGCATCGGGTGTCGGCGGGATCGTCGGGGCGGCGGTTGATGCATGTCTTGGGGCCGGAGATCCGGCCGGCGGGTGTGCAACTGTCCGCGCATCGGGTTCCGGCGGGATGGTCGAGGCGGCCGGTGGCGCATGGTGTGCCGCTGGTCCGCAAGCCCCTGCGCGCAGGTAATCCAGGTATCGCGGCTGCGGCGGGCCGGAAGGTGGCGCCGCAAATGGTGCTGGGCCGTTCCGGGCTGCGCGCCTCGCATGGGGCGCGTGGGTCGGCCGCATCGTCGGCGCGGCCGGTAGCGCCGGTCGTGTCCGGGCGGGCGATCCGTTCCGAGGCGGCGGGGCTGGCTGCGGCTACGGCGCCGGCGCGGCCAGCGGCACGGTTCGCGGCGCCGGAGCGAATGGATCTCGGCCGCTGGCTCGGCGGGCTGTTCGGCGACGAGGCGCGGCGGCCGCCTTCGGGCGTGACCGGGTTCGACGCGCGCCTGTCGCCGGTGTTCCCGGGCCGCAAGCCGGGATTCTGAAAGCGGGAGGCGGAAGATGGCGGCTATCACGGTGACGCTGGGCGGCGTTGCCTTCCGGGATTTCGAGGTGCCGCAGACGATCGAGTTCGGCGGCAGCCAGCGGTTGGCGGTGCATGAACTGGTGGGCGGCGGCCGCGTGATCGACACGCTCGGGGCGGCGGCGGGGATCATCCGTTTCGCCGGCACCTTCTCCGGCCCCGATGCCGAGGCGCGGGCGCAGCTGCTCGATGTGGCCCGGCGGGCGGGGGCGACCCTGCCGCTGGCCTGGAGCGGCTTCGCCTTTGAGGTGGTGATCGCGGATTTTGTCGCGGTTTACGAAAAACCCTGGTGGATTCCGTTCTCGATCGAGCTGGTCGAGGCGCAGAACCTGGTGACGGCGGTGCCGGACGCGCTGGCGCAGGCGGGGCTCGACCTTGTCAGCGCCGGTGGCCTGGCCGGGCTGGCGGGGCTGTCGCTCGGCCCGGTCGCGGTGACGGCGCCCGGCAGCATCGCCACGGCGCAGGGGATTGTGGGCGGCGCGCTGCGTGCGGCGGAGACCGGTTTGGCGGCGGCGCAGGGCGGGTTCGGCGCGAGCGCAGGCGCCTCGGCGGCAACGCGGGCGTTGCAGGCGATGGGGACGGCGAGCCTGTCGCTCGCAGCGCTGGGCGGGGCAGCCGCCTATCTCGGCCGCGCCGCCGGCAACGCTTCATGGGGGGCGGCATGAGCGGGACAACGACGATCACGATCACGGTCGCGGGTGGCAATCTCTGTGAGATCGCGGCGCGGCATCTGGGCGATGCGACGCAGTGGATCCGCATCGCGCAGCTCAACGGGCTGTCCGACCCTGCGCTGGTCGGGCTGGTGACGCTGGTGCTGCCGCCGGTTGACCCGAATGCGGGTGGCGGGGTGCCGCGTGTCTGAGGCTGTGATGGTGCGGGCGATCGCCCCGTTCGCGACGCTCGACGGCGCACCGCTGCCGGGGCTGGAGCGGCTGGAAATTCGCCAGCCGGGCGCGTTCGAGGCGGCGTGTTTTTCCCTCGAATTCGCGCTCGGCGCGGTGCCGGGCGGCGCGGCCTGGTTCGCGGCATTGCAGGGCGGGGTGGTGACCGCCGGCATCGGCAGCGGGACGGCGCTGGTCACCGGCCAGGTGGACAATGTCGCGATCCGGTTCGATCTCGGCGCCGCCATCCTGAGCGGCCGGGATCTGGCCGCGCGGCTGATCGATGCCGAGGTGGACCAGACCTTCTCGAACCTGACGGCCAGCGAGGTCGCGACGGCGTTTGCCGGCCAGGCGGGGCTTGCCGCGAACGTGGACGCGACGACGACGCGGATCGGCCAGTATTACGAGCTGGCGCACGCGCAGACCGGGCTCGGCCTGCATTCGCGGCACGCGACGCGGTGGGATCTGCTGGCCGCGCTGGCGGCGCGCGAACAGTTCGGCCTTTCGGTGACGGGGACGACGCTGAATTTCGCGCCGCCGCCGGCCGGCGCGCCGATGCTGCTGACCTATGGGCGGGACCTGCTGACGCTGGGTTGTGACAGCGCGCTGGCGCTGGCGAGCCCGAAAGTGACGGTGCGGAGCTGGAACCCGAAGAGCAAGGCGGCGTTCAATTCGAGCGCCGGCAGTTCCGGCGGGACGACGCTGATCCGTCCCAACCTGACCCAGGGCGAGGCAGAGCGGGTCGCGCAGGCGGCGCAGGCGGCGCTGGCCGCGCAGGCGGTGCGGTTGCAGGCGAGCATGCCGGGCGAGACGGCGATGATGCCGGGGACGGGGATCCTGCTGCAAGGGACGCAGACCGCGCTCGATGGCGCGTATGTGGTGCGGAGCGTGGAGCGGGTGATCGACGGGCGGATCGGGTTCTTGCAACATTTCGAGGCGATGCGGGCGGCATGATGGAGCATTTCTGGAACGCGGTGAAAGGCCGGGCGGCGGCGCTCGACGGGCTTTCGGCGCAGGCGCGGTTCGCGGTGGTCGCGAGCTTCGATCCGGCCGCCTACGCGGCGCGGGTGACGTTGCAGCCGGAGGGCGTGCTCTCGGGCTGGCTGCCGGTGCTGGCCGGATGGGTCGGCGCCGGCTGGGGTATGGCGGCGCCGCTGTCGCCGGGGGACCAGGTTCTGGTGCTCGGGCAGGAGGGCGATGCCGAACAGGCGGTGGTGCTCGGCCGGCTGTGGTCGGACCGCGATCCGGCGCCGCAGGCCGCGGTGGGCGAGCTGTGGCTCGTGCATCAGAGCGGCTCGTTCCTGCGGCTGCGCAATGACGGGACGATCGCGATGAAAGCCGGGACGGTTTCGATCGAGGGGGATCTGATGGTGAGCGGCGAGGTTTCGGACCGAAGCGGGACGCATGGCAGTCTCGACACGCTGCGGCAGGCTTATGACGGTCACACCCATCCCGATCCGCAGGGCGGGTCGACCGGCACGACTTCGGCGGTGGTGTGATGGCGGATCTCGCACTGACATTCGGCGGCGATCTCGCCTTTGGCAATGAAGGCGACCTCGCGCTGGCCGGGGCGGCGGCGCTGACCGAGCAGCGTGTGCTGCGGCGGCTGCTGACCAATCCCGGCGGGTATCTCTGGCAGCTTTCCTATGGCGCCGGGCTCGGCCAGTTCGTCGGCGCGGCGGGGCCGGCTGCTTCTGCCGGCGCGCTGGCGCGGGCGCAGCTGCGCCGCGAGGCGCGGGTGGCGAGCGCGCCGCCGCCGCAGATCACGGTCAGCCAGGGCAATCCGGGCGGGCTGACGATGACCATCGCCTATCAGGATGCCGCGACGGGACGGGCGCGCGTGCTGGCGCTGCCGGGTCCGGTCTGATCAGCACAGGGAATTCCGATGCAATTATCGCTGCAAAGCTTCACCGCCATGGTGGAGCAGATGGCTGCTGCCTTGCAGGGGGCGGCGAGCCAGGCGCTGGACCTGACCGTCGGGTCGGTCCTGCGGGCGCTGATCGAGGCGAATGCCTCCCTTGGCCTCTGGCTGCAATGGATGATCGTGCAGGTGCTGCTGACCACGCGGCTTTCCACCAGCACCGGGGCCGACTGCGACAGTTTCGGCGCGGATTTCGGCTTTGCCCGGCTGCCCGCGGTGGCAGGCGCCGGCAGTGTGACCTTCGCGCGGTTCGCACCCGTGCTATCGGCCTTCGTGCCGGTCGGCGCGACGGTGATGACGGCCGATGGCAGCCAGAGTTTCGCGGTGACGGCGGACCCGGCGAACCCGGGTTTTTCGGCGGCGCAAGGCGGATACACGCTGGCGGCGGGTGTCGCCTCCCTCGACCTGCCGGTGAGCGCGGTGCTGCCGGGGGCGGCCGGCAACGTCATGGCGGGGGCGATTTCGCTGCTGACCACGGCGATCGCCGGGATCGATACGGTGAGCAATGCGGCATCGATGGGCGGCGGTGTGGACGCGGAGACCGACGCCGCGTTCAAGGCGCGGTTCGGCAATTATCTCTCCAGCCTCTCGCGCGCGACGTCCGGCGCCATCAAGGCGGCCGTGGCCGGGGTGCAGCAGGGGCTTTCGGTGACGATCAGTGAGAATGTCGACCAGACCGGGGCGGCCAGCATGGGCAATTTCATCGTCACGGTCGATGATGGAACCGGCCATCCGCCGGCATCCCTGCTGGCGACGCTGGGCCAGGCGGTGGATGCGGTGCGGCCGGTGGGCACGCGGTTCGCGGTGCAGGGGCCGAGAGTGGTGGCGGCGAACGTGTCGATGACGCTGGTGCTGGCGCCGGGGACGGTGCCGCAGACCGCGAGCGGTGCGGTGACGGACGCGATCGCGGCCTATATCGGCGGGCTCGCGGTGGGTGCCACGCTGCCTTACTCGAAACTGCTCCAGATTGCCTATGACGCGTCCGACGCGGTGGCGAACGTGACCGACGCCCTGCTGAACGGCGGCACGGCCGACCTGGTGCCGCCCGCGTTCGGTGTGGTGCGGGCCGGCACGATCGGCGTGAGCTGAGCCATGAGCGGTTCGGCAAATTCCCCCGGCAGCGCGGCCGACATGGCGGCGCGGCTGAAAATGGCGCTGCCGGCCGGCTGGTTCGCCGATGCGACGCCGGTGCTCGATCAGGTTCTCGGCGGGCTCGGCGCGCTCTGGGCGGCGCTGTATGCGCTGATCGGCACGGTGCGGCGGCAGACGCGGATCGCGACGGCCACGGGCGCGATGCTGGACATCGCCGCGCGTGACTATCTGGGCGGGCGCATCGTGCGGCGGGCGGGCGAGGCGGATGCCGCGTTCAGCGGGCGGATCCGCGCCAATCTGCTGACACCGAAGGCGACGCGCGCGGCGCTCGCCGCCGCCATCACCGCCGAGACCGGGCGGGCGCCGGTGATTTTCGAGGCCGCCAACACCGGCGATACCGGCGGCTATGGCGCCGGCACGCTGGGGTATGGGGTGCGCGGCGGCTATGGCAGTCTCGCATTGCCCTACCAGTGTTTCGTGACGGCCTATCGGCCGTTCGTGGCCGGCAGCGGAGCCTCGGGCGGGTTCGGCTACGGGCCGGGCGGCTATTCGACCGCGCCGCTGGCCTGGAGCGATCTCGCCCAGGATGTGGGGCTGGCCACCGATGCCGACATCTATGCCGCCATCGCCCACGTGCTGCCCGTCAATGCCATCGCCTGGACGCGGTTGCTGAACTGACGGGCCCATATACCGCGCCTTTCCCTCCCTGCCGGCCGGACGCCGCCCTGATGCGGCGGGCGCCGTCGCGCGGCCTCATGACAAGGACATCTTCATGGACAGGACCATCGTCTATCCCGGGGCGATCCCGCTGGATACCGACATTCTGAACCTCAACCGCAACGTGATGGCCGCGATCGGCGCCCTTGGCGCGGCGGTGCTCGGCGGCGGCATGGTCGCCGACGGGCTGGCCTGCACGCCGAGCGTGCCGGCCTCGCTGACGGTGACGGTGGCGCCGGGGTCGATCACCCAGCTCGGGCCGGTCGATGCCAACAGCTATGGCAGCCTGCCGCAGGATATCGCCCAGCAGACGGTACGGATGGGGATCAATCTCGATCCGGTCACGTTCACGCTGGCCGCGCCGGCCAGTTCCGGCCAGTCGGTGAATTACCTGATCGAGGCGACGTTTTCGGAGATCGACGCCGATCCGGTGGTGCTGCCCTATGTGAACGCCGCCGATCCTTCGGTGCCGTATTCGGGGCCGGGCAATTCGGGCGGCGCACAGAACACGCAGCGGCTTCAGCGGGTGCAGCTCCAGGTCAAGCCGGGTGCGGCGGCGGCGGCGGGAACCCAGGCGACGCCGCCGGTCGATGCGGGATGGGTGGGGCTTTACGTCGTCACCGTCAATTACGGGCAGAGTGCCATTGCAGCGACGGATATCGTCACGCTGCCGCAGGCGCCGTTCCTGCCTTGCAAGCTGCCGCAACTGCGGCCGGGCTTCTCGCAGATGCAGGTGTTCGAGGGCTTGGGCAATTTCGTCGTGCCGCCGGGCGTGACGCAGGCGAAGGTCACGGTGGTCGGCGGTGGCGGCGGGGCGGGATATCACGCGACGATGCCGGGCGGCGGCGGCGGCGCGGGGGGCACGGCGATCGACATCGTCACCGGCCTCGTGCCCGGACAGGTGGTGCCGGTGACGGTGGGCGCGGGCGGTGCTGCGCCTAGCGCGCCGGCCAATGGCGGCACCGGCGGTGCATCGAGCTTCGGCAGCTACCTTTCGGCGACCGGCGGCGGCGGCGGCGAGGGGGGAACGGCCAGCCTGTTCGCCACCGCCGGGGGCGCTGGCGGCATCGGCCTGGGGGCGCGGATCGTGCAGGGCGGGGCGATGGGGGGTGACGGCATCGCCGTTGCCGGACGCGGCGGCGATGGCGGCGGGCCGGGAAGCGGCCGGGGCGCGAGCGGTCCGTTGCCGGGACTTCAGGCGACCGGCTTCGGCGGTGGCGGCGGCGGCGGCGGCGCCTCGGTCGGCGCAGCACCCACCAGCAGTCCGGGCGGCGCGGGCGCGCCCGGCATCGTCATTGTCGAATATTGAGCGGGGGTCCATCCTGATGAGCGCAAGCACGACACCGGCCAGCCGGATCTGGCAGGCGGCCTCGGCACGGCTGATCGAGATCGAGGGGTTCATTCCGACGCCGCGCGGGATCGCGCTGCTGCCGCCGCGGCCGCTGGCCTGGCCGGAAAAGGACCCTGGCGACATGCTGGATTACACGTTCGACGTGGCGCCCGCGCTGGCGGGCAGCCCCGGCGACGCGATCGCCACCGTCACGGCCACGGTGAACCCGGACAATCCGGGCGATCTCGCCCTCGCCTCGACCGCGATCGATGGCACGAGGGCGGTGCTTTGGCTCGCCGGAGGGCAGCCGGGCACGACCTATACGGTCACGGTTTCGATCACCACGCTGGCCGGTCGGAATCTGGCCCGGAGCATCGCGCTGCCGGTTGTGTCGCTGGCCTCGGTGCCGGCCCCGGCGAGCGCGATCACCACCCCGGACGGCGCGCCGATCACCAGCCCGTTCGGCCAGCCCATCACCGCGAACTGAGGAGGCGGCATGCCCACCATCGGACAATTGCCGGCGGCGAATTCGGTTTCGGACAGCGACGAACTGCCGCTCTACCAGGCCGGACAGACCGTGGCGGCAACGCGCGCGCAGTTCCTCGCCGGCATGCAGCAGCAGCTCGCCCTGCCACAGGGCACGCTGCTCGGCGGCATCGGGCCGGGAACGGCGGCGCCGGTGCCGATCACGATCGGCGCCAACCTGTCGCTCAGCGGCACCACCCTCGCAGCCACCGCCACACCGTTCGAGATCGCCGCACTGCCGGCGGGAGCGCCGCCGGGTAGCGGCGATTCCGTGCCGCTCGGCCAGGGCGGCGCGAATGTCGCGCTGAGTTATGGCGCCTTCATGGGCGGAATATCATCCGTGCAGGGCGTGCGGGCGGACGGGTTCGAGGCGGTCGCGGCGGGTGCGAGCGCGGTGCGCTCGATCGCCGCGCTGGCCGCCAACGCCGTCGCGATCGAGGATTTCGGTGCGAAGGGCGACGGGGCGACCGATGACGCGCCGGCGCTGCGCGCGGCACTTGCCGCGGGCAGCCCGGTGCGGTTCGGGCCGAAGACGTATCGGATCGACGGCGAATGCGACATCGGCGGCACTGCCGCGACACTGATCGGCGTGCCGGGGCAGACGATGCTGACGCGCGGCGCGCAGAGTGTGGCCGGCACATCGAGCCAGGCGGCATGGATCAGCGTGAGTGCGGCGACCTTCATCGCCGATGGCATCATTTTCGACGCCAATGCCGCGATCACGGCGCAGAGCTGGGGCGTGGTGATCCAGGCCGGCTGCACGGCGTCCGCCGTCACGCGCTCGCAGTTCCGCAATGCCAAGGCATCGATCTATGGCTGGGGCCTCGCGATCGCGCCCAGCGACCCGGCGGTGACGCAGCACCATGTGCATGATTGCGAATTCACCGCGAATGCCGTGGATGGGCTCTGGATCGCGGCGACCGACGCTGTCGCGGTGACGGGCTGCCGGGCGCACGACAACGCCCGCAACGGCATTTACGTCGACAGCCAGGACCCGACGCTGACGCTGA
The DNA here is from genome assembly GCF_905116885.1 of Acidiphilium sp. C61. Taxonomy (NCBI): domain Bacteria; kingdom Pseudomonadati; phylum Pseudomonadota; class Alphaproteobacteria; order Acetobacterales; family Acidocellaceae; genus Acidiphilium; species Acidiphilium sp. C61. Next base: position 1,815,399 of record NZ_CAJHNI010000005.1, read on the forward strand.
AGATCCGCGATGTGCAGGTGGTCGGCAACACGTGCTGGAACAACCAGACCGGTATCGTGGTCGGCAATTTCAACCAGACGAACCTTCAGCCGGGTACCTATGGCAATGCCAATCCGGACGTGCTCGGCGCGCTGGTCGCGCAGAATTGCGCGTTTGGCAACAGCAGCTACGGCATCTCGATTTCGGGGCGGAACATCCTGGTGACCGGCAACCTGCTGGTCGATAACGGGCCGGCCGGCGGCGGGATGCTGGTGAATACCGGCTATTGCCGCGTCGCCGACAACATGATCACCAATGCGGGCGGCTTCGGGATCGATGCCGGCGGGTCGGTCTTTGTCGAGCTGTCCGGCAATTACTGCGATGGCCAGACGATCGGCATCGGCATCGGCGGTAGCCAGAACTGCACGGTGCGGGGCAATTTCATCCAGGATTGCACAACGGGAATCGAGGCGCTCAACGTCGAATCCGACGGGCGCGGGACCGATTTCGGCATCGCCTGCAACAATCTCGAGATTGCCGGGAACCGGATCAATTACGGTCCCGGCGGTTATGGCATCGTCCTGAAGGATGCGCCGCAGCTGGTGGTGGTGCGGGACAATATCGTCTCCTCCGGCACCGGGGGCGATCCGCTCAACGCGCTGCTGGCCTATACCGATTCGGTCGTGCTGCGGAACAACATCCTGAATTTCGCCGACAGTTTCGCGGTCAATCCGGTGGCATCGAACGGGCTGAACACGCTGGTCTATCCCGACCTGGTGGACCGGGTGACGGTGTCGCAAGGCACGGGGCAGGTGCAGTCGATCATCAGTGCCACGGCGCAGCGGAGCGCGGGGACGATCAGCTACATCAAGGTGACCAATGGCGGGTCGAACTACACGACCGCGACCGTCGCGATCAGCGGGACCGGCAGCGGGGCTGCGGCCGGCGCCTGGATCGCCAATGGCAGCGTCATCGGCGTCTATATCACCGCGGCCGGCAGCCTCTATGGCCCGGGTACGCAGGTGAGCATCAGCGGTGACGGCACGGGTGCGACGGCGAGCGTGCAGGTCGGGCTGCCGGTGCTCGAAGGCCGGCGGCTGGAGATCGAGTGCCTCGCGCCGGTGAGTTTCGCGTCTGCCGGCAGCGTGCCGGCGCAGGAAAACTGGACCGGCGCGAAGCTGACCGTGCCGGCGGGTGCGACGATCGAGTGGCGGGGGCATGCCGGGGCCTGGCAGGCGGCGCGGTTCATCCAGTCCGATTATCTGGCGCCGGCCGCCGATGGCAGCGTCACGCTCGGCAGCCAGGCCGGGGATGTGCGGCTCGAACCGGCGACGGGTGGCGCGGTCCGGCTGATCTCGCCGACCGAGCCGACCGGATGCGTGGCGCTGATCGGGCGGGGTTCGCCGCTCGGCGTGGTGAGCGCGCCGCCCGGATCGAGTTACCGCAACCTCGACGGCGGCGCCGGGGCAACCTTCTGGATCAAGCAGACCGCGACCGACGCGACCGGCTGGATCGCGATCGCCTGAGGCAACGCGAGAGGACATTCCCGAACCATGACGACGATACCCCAACTGCCCACCGCCGCGAGCGTGGGGCCGACCGACCTGCTCGCTTTGTCGCAGAACAGCATGCTCTATGCCGCGAGCGTGCAGCAGGTGACCGCCGGGCTCCAGCACGAAATCAGCCTGCCGACCGGCGACCTGCTCGGGCGCAACAGCGCCGGGGCGGGAGCACCGGAGGCGGTGACGCCGGGGGCCGGGCTTGCGCTCGGTGCTGGCACGCTCGCGGCCACGGGCACCGATCATCTCGGCTTTGCGCTGCTCGGTGCGTTCTCGGCCACCGACGAGGTGGTGGTGAACGCCCAGGGCGCGCCGGGGCGGCTGCCGGTTACGGCCCTGCGCGGGCTGTTTGCCGCAGGGACCGGCCTTGCGATCGATGCCAATGGCACGCTGAGCGTCACGGCCAGTGCGATCGCGGGAGCGACCGGTCCGGCGGGGCCTGCCGGTGCTGCCGGTCCTGCGGGGCCGGCCGGTCCTGCCGGTTCGGGGTTGAATGCGCCGGGGGCGACGAATTCGGCCAGCACGATCGGCAGCGCCGATTTCGTCGCGATCTGGCAGAACGGCGCCAATGCCTGGCTCTCCTACGAGAAGCTGGTGGGCGGGCAGACGATCGATCAGCTGCCCGCGGCGGGGCCGGCGGCGGATTCCGACCTGCTGCTGGTCGCGCAGGGCGGCAACGCGCTGGCCAGCCAGAGCTTCGCGGCGATCTGGACCTATGCGGCGCAGAAGATCCCGACCATGCGCCGACAGGTCGTCGAGCTGAACAGCAACACGGTGCTCGACGCGACGACGCATAACCAGAGGGTTCTGGTGGCGAGCCAGCCGATCACCCTGACCGCCAATTTCACCAACATGGGCAGCGGGTTCACCTGCCGGGTGATCAACCTCGCCGCGGGGCCGGTGACGATGGGCACCGGCATCACCTCCGGCACCGGGGTGGCCACGTTGCCGCCCGGCACCGCGGCGGAGCTGACGGCGCTGACCTATTCCGGCGGATCGCTGGTCTGGTGGGACGGGATCGCGTTGCCGACGCCGACCATCACGGTGAACGCGCCCGGCAGCCCGGCGGCCAATGCTCCCTTTACGGTCAGTGGCGGCCTGTTCGACGAAGCCCCGACCGCGCTCGACTATTCGACGGACGGGACGAACTGGACGGCGGTGGCATCGCCGATGATCGGCGCCGGGTCGTATTCCTTTCAGGTGCCTGGATTGCCGGCGGGCAGCTACACGATCGCGGTGCGCGACCATAATGCGACTGGCGTGGTCGGCCGGAGCGCGCCGTTCAGCGTGGCGACGGCGGCGGTCGCGCTCGCGGCGGTGCCGGCCAGCGCGAGTGCGGGCGGCACGATCGCGGTGAGCGGCACCGTGGCCCCGGCGGGGACGGCGGTGCAGGTCGGGCTTTCGGCGAGTGCCACCACGCCGCCGGCCGGTTTCGTCGCCGCGACGGTCAGTGGCGGCACCTGGTCGGCCACGCTGCCGGCGGGGAGTGCGGCGGGAACGGTCTATCTCTGGGCCGAGCAGACGGCGGACGCGGCGGTGACGGCGGTATCCGGCGCGATCACGGTGACGGCGGCGACGCCTGTCGTGACGTATACGATCAACCAGCCTGCGACCATCTCGGTTGCCGCCGGATCGGGCACGATGGCGCTGAACGGCGGCATCAGCCCGGCGCAGGCGATCGCGACCCAGGTGGCGTTCTCGACGTCCAATGCCGCGCCGCCATCGGGCGGCTGGCAGGCTGCCGCGCTCATCGACAATAACGGGCTCTGGGCGCTCTACGCGACGATCCCGGCAACGGCGGGGGCGTATTACGTCTGGGTCGAGACCGCGACGGGGCAGGCGGCTTCGGTGTCCGGCTTCACGATCACGGTGACCTGAGCATGAACCTGATTTCGGTACGCCCGGCCGCGCCGCTGCGCGAGGGAACGGGGCGGTTGTTCGCCCGCGCTCAAGGTGCGGGGTCGGTGCCGGCGGGAAGCGCCTTCGCCGGACCGACGCCGGCCGCGATCGCCGGTCTGGCAGGTTGGTGGGATGCCGGCGCGCTCGGTGCCGTTCTCGATGCCAATGGCAATCCGCTGACCGCCTGGAACGCCCCTGCGGTGGCGCTGGCCGACAAGTCCGGCAACGGCGTGCCGCTGCTGCCCTTTCACATCGTGGCGGATACCGCGCCGGCGGCGATGCTGGCGGTGTCGCGGGTCAACGGGTTTCTCGGTGCGGTTGGCAGCCCGGACCCGGCGATCGCGCAATACGGGCCGACGCTCGATCCGGACTGGGGGCTGTCGCTCGCGCGGTTCGACCTCGGCAGCTTGTCGGCCTGGACGCTCTATCTCGTCTGGACCCGGCCGAACTGGCGGCAGGGCACGATCGAGGTCGACAATGCGCCGATCCCGCTGATCCATGCGATGGCGACGGGAACGACCATCATCGAGGCCGGCGGGCCGGGCGGCGGCGGGCTGACGCTGTTTCCCGGCACGGCGGCGAGTCGCGGCATCACCACGACGATCGAACGGCGGCACAGCCATGCGCTGATCCTGCGCCACACGCCGGGGACGGGCCTGGATGTGTGGCTCGACGGCACGCTGGTGGCGAGTGCTGCCGCAAATCCGCTGCCGGCGGCGGCGGCCGGCGATGTGCTGCTGTTCCACGACAATACGGTGCAGGGCTCGGCGCAGTGCTGGTTTCACGAGGCCGCCTGCTGGACCCGGGCGCTGGATGCAGCGGAGATCGCGACGCTGGTATCCGCCCAGGGGCGCTGGGTGCTGGGCGCGCGGCGGGGCGTCAACCTGCTGGTCATGGGCCAGTCGAACGCCGAGTGGTTCGTGCAGGCGGGCGGGGCGGAAGCGCTGGCGCGGGGTGTTGCGTGGTATCTCGGGGCGGCCGCGTGGGCGGCGACGTCGCTGCCGGCGGGGAATGTGGTCAGCCCGGCGCGGTATTCGATGATTGCGGGGCATCCGGTGTCCAACGCCTCGCCCCCGCTGTTCCCGCCCGGGACGGGGAATGGCACGTTCCTGACCAATCCCGGCGACGGGTCTTCGCCCGCGACCTGGGTGCTGGGGCCGGACGGGCAGGCGCTGTCGGCCTATCTGACCGGCGCGCAGGCGCTGGTCCCGGCGATGGACGAGGCGGATATCGCCTTCCTGCTCTGGCCGTGGAGCGAGCAGGACAGCACGATGCCTTACGCGAACAAGACGCTCTACAAGGAAAGTGTCAGCCGGCTCGCGGCGCTGACGCGGCAGATGCTGGGGCGGAGTGTTGCCTCGCTGCCGCTGCTGCTCTGGAGCGCCATTCCCTACGAGACCGACCAGGGTGTGCAGATGGTGCGCGAGAGCGTGCTCGACCTGTCGCTCGACCCGACACTGAACGCCGTGATCTTCGCGGCGCAGACGGCAGATTCCAACCCGCTGAACGCGGCGTGGAACCCGGCGACAGGGTTGTTCTCGGGTGGTGACCCGCAGCATCGGGACCAGCCGGACCTGTTGCGGTATGGGCGGATCGGGGCGCATGCGGCGGCGCGGGCGGCGCTGGCGATGGGGCTTTCGGATACGATTCCGGCATCCGCCGTGCCAGCAGGCGGGTTGCCGTTGGCGGGTGGCCCGTCGGTCGTGCATGCCTATCAGGCGGCGCCGGACCAGATCGTCCTGACCATCCGGCACGATGCCGGTACCGACATGAAGGTCGATCTGCAGGCGGTGAACGGCGCCGGATTCGCGGTGATGGATGGCGGCACCGTGGCAAACCCGGGGCCGATGATCCCGGCCATCGCGGCCGCGCGGGTCGATGCGACGCATGTGGCGGTGACGTTGCAGCGCGCGCCGGTGAACCCGGCAGCGTCGTGCCTGCTGTATTATCCGTATGGCAGTACGCAGATCGGCCGGGGCGATGCGGTCACGGACAATCTCGCCAGCCTTGCGCCGCCGGCCGGATGGTCGATGGCGGCGGATCTGGGGGGCGCCTTCGCCTTCGACATGCCGCTGCAGGCAACCGCCTACGGCGTTCCGCTTTCGACAACGCCGGGGTGAGCGTCATGGGTGAGGACACGATCGCGTTCCTGCGGGACGCGCTGGGGGATCTGCGCTCGGATGTCGGCATGCTTCAGGTCGAGATTGCCTCGGGACGGCGGGACATCGCCGCGATCGAGGCGCGGCATCTCGCGCTCGAGGCCTGGCGCAACCGCTTCGAGCTGCAGGTGACTGGCACGCAGGAGCGCTTCATCGACAGATCGGACGAGCTGGTGGAGGCCTTCGCGCAGTTTCGTTCGGAACTGGCGCGATTCCGCGGCGAACAGTCGGGCAGCCATCGGGTGATCATGGTGGTGATCGGCGTGATTTCGGCGGTGATCGGCAGTGTCGCCGATCACTGGCTGCGTTTCGGCGGCTGAAAGGACATTCGGATGCGACGTTTTCTGCTGGAGATCGTCTCAGATGCCGCGGGGCGGTCTGACGGGATGGCCCTGCTCTCGGTGCTGGGCGTGCTGAGCTACATTTTTCTTGGTGTGTTCGCCGTGGTGGTGCGGGGCCAGCGGTTCGAGCCCGATGCGTATGGCATGGGCCTCGGGTCGGCGATCGCCGCCGGTGCGTTCGGAATGGGGCTGAAGGCCAGGCTCGCCGGAGGTGCGCGATGCCAGCCGTGATGCTGTCGGCGCTCGGGCGGTTCGCGCCGTGGATTCTGGGCTGCCTGCTCCTCGCGGGGCTGCTGCTCTATGGCTGGCATCTCGAGGTCGCGCTGCGCGCGGCGCGGGTCGCGGTGCGCGACGGGCAGGGCACGATCGCGCGGCTGATGGCGACGAATGCGGAAAACCGCGTCGAACTCGCCCGGTTGCGCGCCGACGAGGCGGCCTGGCAGACCGCGCTGACGACGGCGGCGGCGGCGGATGCGCAAGGTGTTGCGCTTTCGCAGCAGATTTTGACGAGCGTGGCCGCCGCGCCGCCAAAACAGGATGGTCCTGTCGCCCCGGTGCTGGCGGGCGCGCTCTCGCAACTCGGGGCGGCGCAGGGTGCGGGGGCGAAGCCATGACAGGAGGTGGGTCACGGAGCGGGTTGATGCTCGCGGCCGCAGCACTGCTCGCCGGGTGTGCGGCCTCTCCGCCGCAGGTCGTCACGCGCATCAGGGTGGTGACGCCGCTGGTCCCGCCCGCACTTCTGTCGTGTCCGCCGGCGCCGGCGGTGCCGGTGGTGCAGCGCCAGTCCGCGGTGGCGACCTATGTCGCGCAGCTATGGGAGGCGGGCGAGATTTGTCGCAATCATCTGGCGGCGGTGGCCGGCGTTCTGCGCCAGCCGGGTGCCTTGCCGGCGCCGCAGCGTCAGTCGTCGGTCAGGAAGGTCTTGCGATAACGGACCTGGTCGCGCTGCTGCTGGGTGAGCGGGCCACGCAGCGCCGAGCCCCGGCCGGACAGCGAGGGGTTGGTCATGAAATATTCATGCGCGGAGACCGGCGCCTCGCCCGGCGTCACCCGCGACCAGGCGCCATCGGGGCCGAGCGTCCAGGAATCGACATTGTCGCGCAGGTCGACGGCCATGATCTGGTCGAGCACCTGGGCGTGGACCGTGGGATTGTGGATCGGCACGAAGGTTTCCACCCGCCAGTCCATGTTGCGGGCCATCCAGTCGGCGCTGGAGATGAAGACCTTGTTCTCGCGGTCGGGCATGCGCGAGCCGTTGGCGAAGACGGCGATGCGGGCGTGTTCGAGGAAGCGGCCGATGATCGACTTGACGCGGATGTTCTCCGACAGTCCGGGCACGCCGGGGCGGAGGCAGCAGATGCCGCGCACCACGCAGGAGACCGGCACGCCGGCGGCGGAGGCGCGGTAGAGATGGTCGATCAGCCGTTCGTCGACCAGCGAGTTCAGCTTGAGCCAGATGCCCGACGGGCGGCCGGCGCGCGCTGCCTCGATCTCGGCGTCGATCAGCGCGCCGATGGCGCGGCGGGTCGTGATCGGGCTGAAGACCAGCTGGTCCATCTGCTCGGGTCGGGCATAGCCGGTCATGTAGTTGAACAGGCGGGCAGCATCGCGCGTCAGTTGCAGGTCGCAGGTGAAGAAGGACAGGTCGGTGTAGATGCGCGCGGTGATCGGGTGGTAGTTGCCGGTGCCGAAATGCGCGTAGGACCGCATGGCGCTGCCCTCGCGCCGGACCACGAGCGAGAGCTTGGCGTGGGTCTTCAGCCCGAGGAAGCCGTAGACCACCTGCACGCCGGCGGCTTCGAGCGTGCGGGCGAGGCGGATATTCGCCTCCTCGTCGAAACGGGCGCGCAACTCCACCATCGCGGTGACGCTCTTGCCCGACTCGGCGGCCTCGATCAGCGCGCCGACGATCGGGGAGTCGCGGCTGGTGCGATACAGCGTCTGCTTGATGGCGACGACATTGGGATCGGAGGCGGCCTGGCGGAGGAACTGCACCACCACGTCGAAACTCTCGAACGGGTGATGGACGATGATGTCCTTGTTGCGGATCGCGGCGAAGCAGTCGCCGCCGAAATCGCGGATGCGCTCGGGGAAGCGCGGCGTGTAGACGGGAAACAGCAGCTCGGGCCGGTCGTCGACGATCATTTCCTTGAGATCGACCAGGCCAAGCATCCCTGCTTCGATGAAGAAGTGGTTTTCCGGCGCCTCCACCTCGTCGATCACGAGGCTGCGCAGGTCGTCCGGCATGTTGGCGGCGAGGGTCAGCTCGATCGCGGCACCGCGGCGGCGACGCTTCAGTGCGGTTTCATAGGACTGGACCAGATCCTCCGCCTCTTCCTCGAACTCGACATCGGTATCGCGGCAGACGCGGAACAGGCCGGAACCGGCGAGGCGGAAGCCGTGGAACAGGCGGTCGAGGAAGAGGATCACCAGATCCTCGAGCTTGATGAAGCGGATTGTCGCCGGCGACGGGTCGGGCAGGCGGATGAAGCGCCGGATCTGCGCGGGAAGCGGGATCAGCGCCCGCATCACGCCGGAATCATCCTGGCGGATCAGCTTGAGCGCAAGCACGAGGCCCATGTTCTGGACGAAGGGAAACGGGTGCGCGGGGTCGATCGCGAGCGGCGTCAGGACCGGGAAGACCCGCTCCATGAAATGCTGGTCGAGAAAGGCGCGGTCAGCCTCGTTCAGCTCGTGCGGGGCGATCACGGTCAGGCCGGCGCCCGCCAGCTCGGCCAGAACACTGCCGAGCACGCGCTGCTGGGTTTCCATCAGGGTCCGGGCGCAGCGGTTAATCTCGGCGAGCTGCTGGGTGGGCGTCAGCCCGTCCGAGGAGCGCAGGGCAACCCCGGCGCGGGCCTGGCCGATCAGCCCGGCGACGCGGACGGAGTAGAACTCGTCGAGATTGGAGGCGCTGATCGAGACGAAGCGCAGCCGTTCGAGCAGTGGGTAGCGCGGGTTTTCGGCGGCGGCGACGACCCGGGCGTTGAAGGCCAGCCACGACAGCTCGCGGTTGATGAACCGTGGGGTGCCATCGGCCAGGGCCGGCTCAACGGTGATCTCGGGCAGGGTTTCCGCGTCCATGCCCGCACATTGCCATGAAAGCCCTGACAGCTAAAGCAAAGATGTGATGGCGGCAGCCGGCAGGTCCGGCGCGCGGACGGCGGGATCGGGATCGGCCGTCTCCTCGTCCGGGTCGGCCAGTTCGTCGATCAGTCGTTCGGCGAGGCGGCGCGAGGGGGCCGTGCCGAGTGCGAGGGCGTAGCGGTCGAGCCGGGCGATCGCCTCGCGCAGTACGGCGGGGCGGCGCGGCAGCCGGTTCAGCAGGAACTGGTGCAGCGCGGGCGGCAGGTTCATCTGCCGCGCCGCGGCGAGACGATGCAGCAGCGCGTCGAGCAGGGCCGGTTCGGCCGGCTCGATGCGGATGGTCAGGCTGGCGCGCAAACGACTCGCGAGATCCGGCGGCTCGATGGGCAGACGCGCGGGCGGTGTGCGGCAGGTCATCAGCACCGAAACGGCGTCCTGGGTGGCGCGTTCGAGTGTGGCGAACAGGGCGAGCGGGGCTGCCGCGGCGTCGATATCCTCGATCACCAGCGGCGCTTTCCCGGGGCTGGCGGGGGCGCGCAGGCGCGCGGCATCGAGCCGGAGCGCACCGGTGCGGGCGGCCCAGAGCCAGACGAGGTGGGATTTGCCGCTGCCGGCCTCGCCCCAGAGGACAAGCCGGCGGTTCACCCAGTTCTCCGGCGCGGCGAGGGCGGCGCGTGCCGCCGCGTTCGACGGCGCCTCGATGAAATCGGCCGCGGCGAAGCGCTCCGGCTCGTCGAACGGCAGCGCCATCTGCCGCGGCTCGTACCCCTCGCTACGCACCGTGCCGGGGCGGGTCGAGATAGAGCGGGCTCTGCAGGTAGTGGCGCAGCCAGAACCGCGTGAGCACGCCGAGGGTTGCGGTGACGGGAACGGCGAGCAGTACCCCGAGAAAGCCGAAGGTCTCGGCTCCGGCGAACAGGGCGAAGATCACCCAGACCGAGGACAGGCCAAGCCGGTCGCCGAGGAAGCGGGGGGCCACCACGTAGTCGTTGAGCAACTGGCCGACGACGAAGATCCCGCCCACGATCAGCACATGGTCGAGCCCGCTGAACTGGCCGAGCGCGAGCACGATGGAGGAGACCGCGCCGACGATCGTGCCGACATAGGGAATGAAGGAGAGCAGGCCGGCGGTCAGCCCGATGACAAGACCGAGATTGAGGCCGGCGAGCGTCAGGGTCAGCGCGTAGAACACGCCGAGAAACAGGCAGCATATCGCCTGGCCGCGCAGCCAGGCGTTGAGGATCCGGCTGATCTCGCGGGCGAGATTGCGGATCACGCTTTCATAGGAGCGGGGCAGCCAGGAATCGAGCCGTCCCATCACCAGCGGCCAGTCGCGCAGGAAATAGAAGGCGACGATCGGCGTGATCACCAGCAGGGTGAGGATGTTGAACAGCGCGAAGCCGGTGCCGAGCACCTGCCGCGCCGCCGACCCGGCGAAATTCACGATGGCGCCGGCCTCGTTGCTGACCAGCGATTGCAGCTTGTTCGAGACGAAGCCGGAGCCGAATCGGGCCTGGATCAGGCTGATCTGGTGGGTGGTGAATTGTTGCAGCCCGGCGATCATGCCGGGCAGCTGCTGGGCGAGCAGGCTGATCTGGGCCGTGATCAGCGGGTAGAGCAGCAGCGCGCAGAGGCCGGCGCCGGCAATCATCGCGAGCAGCATGATGATCGCGCCGAGCGAGCGCGGCAGGCCGAGCCGGTTCAGGGCGGAGACCGCCGGGTCGAGGAAATAGGCAATGCCGGCGGCGGCCACGAAGGGCAGCAGGATCGCCGAGAACAGCCGTAGGAACAGGACGACGAGGATGATCCCCGCCACGATCCAGCCGAAGCGCTGCCAGCGGAAGCCGGCCTGGGGTTCGCCGGTCATGAGCGGCTGCGGCCGGCTGTGTTGCCTTGAGGCGCGCGCTGTGGTGATAACCGCGCCAACGCGATGGCCAGGGATGTCCTGGCGGGCGGGCGGGTGCCGCTGAGCAGTGTGGCCGAAGCTTTCATGAACCGAGATTAGCGCATCGGAGGCGGGCATGACCAGCAAGGACGGTTCGAACGGCGAAACCTATCGCGCCGCCGGGGTGGACATCGAGGCCGGCGATGCCCTGGTCGAGGCGATCAAGCCGCTGGCAAAGGCGACCGTGCGGGCGGGCGTGCTCGGCGGCATCGGCGGGTTCGGCGCCTTGTTCGATCCGCGCGCGGCGGGTTTCGCCGACCCGATCCTGGTTGCGACGACCGACGGGGTGGGGACCAAGCTCCGGCTGGCGATCGATACCGGCATCCACGACACCGTTGGCATCGACCTCGTGGCGATGTGCGTCAACGACCTCGTGGTGCAGGGGGCGGAGCCGCTGTTCTTCCTCGATTATTTCGCGACCGGGCGGCTCGACCCCGCGATTGCGGCGCGCGTCATCGCCGGCATCGCCGAGGGCTGCCGGCAGGTCGGCTGCGCCCTGACGGGGGGCGAGACGGCGGAAATGCCCGGCATGTATGGCGCGGGGGATTATGATCTCGCCGGCTTCGCGGTCGGCGCGGCGGAGCGCGGGCGCCTGCTGCCCGAGGGCGTGGCGCCCGGCGACATCCTGCTCGGCCTGTCCAGCACCGGCGTGCACTCGAACGGGTTTTCCCTCGTCCGCCGGATCATCGATGCTGCCGGGATCGGGCTCGACGCGCCCGCGCCCTTTGCGCCGGAGCAGACCCTCGGCGGGGCGCTGATGGCGCCGACGGCACTCTATGTCCAGCCGGTGCTGGCGCTGGCGCGGGCGGGGCTGCTCCGCGCCGCCGCCCATATCACCGGCGGCGGGCTGCCGGGCAATCTGCCGCGGGTGCTGCCCGAGGGCACCGCGGCGGTGATCGACAGGGCGTGGCCGGTGCCGCCGGTGTTCGGCTGGCTGGCGCGGACCGGGAATGTGGCCGCGGCGGAAATGCTGCGGGTGTTCAACTGCGGCATCGGCATGGTGCTGGTGATCCGCCCGGCCGACGAGGCTGCGGCGCTCGACCTGCTCGCCGGCGCGGGGGTCATCGCGCATCGTCTCGGCCAGATCACGGCCGGGACCGGGGCGCCGGAGGTGACGATCGGGCCGGCGGACACGCTCTTCGCATGAAGCGCCGCGTCGGCATCCTCATTTCGGGCCGCGGCTCGAACATGGAGGCGCTGATCGCTGCGGCGGCCGCGGCCGAGTATCCCGCCGAGATCGCCATCGTGCTGTCGAACCGCGCGGCGGCACCCGGGCTCGAGGCCGCACGGCGCGCCGGCATTCCGGCCGCGGCGATCCCGGGGCGGGATTTCGGCGCCGATCGCGCGGCCCACGAGGCGGCGATCGATGCAGCACTGCGCGAGGCCGGATGCGAGCTGGTCTGCCTTGCCGGGTACATGCGGCTGTTGACGCCTTTTCTCGTCGGGCGCTGGGCCGGGCGGATGCTGAACATCCATCCCTCGCTGCTGCCCGCCTTTCCCGGGCTCGATACCCATGCCCGGGCGCTGGCCGCCGGCGTGCGGCTGCACGGCTGCACCGTGCATCTGGTGACCGAGACGATGGACGAGGGGCCCATCCTCGCGCAGGCGGCGGTGCCCGTGCTGCCCGGCGATACCGAGTCCGCACTGGCCGCCCGCGTACTCGCGCAGGAGCATGTTCTCTACCCGCTGGCGCTGCGGGACGTCATCCGCGGCACGACGGTTCCGGCCGATCCGGCGGCCCGGCTTCTCAACCCTTGCGTTTGATGTCGGGACGTTATAGCAACTTCCAAGGTCACAAGGATGTGTAGCGACGTCGACCGCGCAGCGTTTTCCGCGTGACCGGACAAGGCTTCGGATGGTCACGCAAGGTGGCGGCGGCAAGAAAGGTTCAAGGCAGAAATGATGGCTGACACGGAACACCCGAACAAGCTGCGGATCAGTCTGGAGCAGCTTGAAGAGTCCAGCCAGACGGGCTGGAACAGCTTTTCCCGGTTCATCACGGTCACCACGATCTGCGTGATCGTCACGGTTCTGCTGATCGCCGCCTTCACCGTCTGGAGCTGACGACCCGACAAGACGGCCGGTTTCTTCTGGCGCGCCCGCCCGTGCCGTCATCTGCCTGACAGGTTCGGTTGTGAGTGAATCGACAGTTCTTAGCCCGCGCCATGCGTTGCTGGCCCTTGCCGTGGTCGCGGTGTGGGGCACCAATTTCGTCGTGATCCGCCTGGCGCTGGACCAGTTCCCGCCCTTTCTCCTTGCCGGTCTGCGCTTCGCCCTCGCTGCCGTTCCCGGCGTATTCTTCCTGAAGCGGCCACAAGTGAAGTGGTCGAATCTCGCGGCCTACGGGCTGCTCATCGGCGCTGGCCAGTTCGGCCTGCTGTTCTTCGCGATGGATGGGCGGATTTCGCCCGGCCTGGCCTCGCTGATGATCCAGACCCAGGTTTTCTTCACGATTTTCCTCTCGATGGCGCGGGTAGGCGAGCGGTTGCGGGGATTTCAGGTGGTCGCCTGCCTGCTCGCCGTGGTGGGTATCGGCGTCATCATGCTGCATCTGCATGGCGGCACCACGACCCTGTTCGGCCTGATGCTCGTCCTGCTCGCCGCCTCGTCATGGGCCGTGGGCAACATCGTCGCTCGCGAGAGCGGCGCGCGCAACGCCCTGGCCTATGTGGTGTGGTCGAGCCTGTTCGCGGCGCCGCCGCTGTTGCTGGTCGCGTTGCTGCGCCAGGGGCCGGCCGTGCTGCTGCACGCCATAACCCACGCAACGCCGGCCGGATGGGTCGCGGTGATCTGGCAGTCGGTCGGCAACAGCTGGTTCGGCTATGGCAGCTGGGCGTTCCTGCTTGCGCGCTATCCCTCCGCCACGGTCAGCCCGATGGCGTTGCTGGTGCCGGTGTTCGGGATGGCGGCGTCTGTCGTCTGGCTTGGCGAGCCGATGCCGGGCTGGAAACTGGCCGCTGCCGGGCTGGTGATCGCAGGGCTTGCGATCAGCGTGTTCTATCCGCGCTGGCGGGCCGCACGGCAGGTCCGCCCAGCCTGAGCGTATCCAGCCTGAACCAGGCCGGCCTGATCCTGGATCAGGCCGCGCCGAACGCCCAGGCGAGAATCCCCTGCTGCGCGAAAAGCCGGTTTTCCGCCTCGTCGAAGACCACTGATTGCGGGCCGTCGATCACCCCGGCGCTGACCTCCTCGCCGCGATGGGCGGGCAGGCAATGCATGAAGATCGCATCCGCCGCAGCGCGGGCCATCAGCGCCTCGTCCACCCGATAGCCGGCGAGGATGGCGTGCCGGTTTTCCGCATCCTCGTCGCTCATGCTCACCCAGGTATCGGTGGTCACGCAACGCGCACCTTCGGCGGCTTCGGCCGGGCTGGCGGTGAGCAGGATGTCGGCGCCCTGCGCGCGCGCCCAGGCCAGGGCCTCCGCGTCCGGCGGGAGTTCCGCCGGGCAGGCGAGGCGCAGCTGGAAGCCGAACCGCGCCGACGCCTCGATCCAGCTCTTGGCCATGTTGTTGCCATCGCCGATCCAGGCGATGCGCTGGCCGGCGATCGCGCCGCGCTTCTCCTCGAATGTCATCACGTCCGCCATCACCTGGCAGGGGTGCGAGCGCTCGGTCAGCCCGTTGATCACCGGCACGCTGGCATGGGCGGCGAGTTCGCGCAGCTTTTCCTCGCGGTCGGTCCGCAGCATGATGCCGTCGACATAGCGCGAGAGCACGCGGGCGGTATCCGCCACCGTCTCGCCCCGGCCGATCTGCATTTCCCGCGACGACAGCATGATCACCTCGCCGCCGAGCCGGCGCATGCCGATCTCGAAACTGACGCGGGTGCGGGTGGAGGGCTTCTCGAAGATCAGCGCCAGCGCCCGCCCGGCGAGCGGCTGGCCGAGGGCGCGGCCGGCGCGCTTGAAGCGCGTTGCGGTATCGAGCATGTGGCGCAGCGTCGGGCCGTCGATCAGCGACAGGTCGAGGAAATGCCGCGGCGAAGGGGCGGACCGCCCGGTTTTGATCGCGGCGCTCATTGTGCGGCGTCCCGCGCGCTGGAGGGCGTGCAGCGCCGCGCCGCGGCGTCGAGCCGGGCCAGCGCCTCGTCCACCTCATCCTCCCGCACGATCAGCGGCGGCACCAGGCGCAGCACGTTGTCGCCGGCGGCGACCACCAGCAGGCCCTCGGCGAGGCAGGCGCCCTGCACCTCGCCATTCGGCACCACGCACACCAGACCCTGCATCAGCCCCTGGCCGCGCGCGCCGGAAAACACCTGCCCATGGCGCGCCGCCAATGCGTCGAGCCCGGTGCGCAGCCGCTCTCCGGCCCGCGCCACCGCATCGAGGAAGCCGGGCGCCAGAATTTCATCGAGCACGGCATTGCCGGCGGCGCAGGCGAGCGGGCTGCCGCCATAGGTCGTGCCATGGCTGCCCGGCACCAGGCTCGCGGCGACGCGTTCGCCCGCGAGCAGCGCGCCCAGCGGAAACCCGCCGGCGATGCCCTTCGCGGTGCTGACCGCATCGGGCGCGATTCCGGCCCATTCATGCGCGAAGAGCTTTCCGGTGCGGCCCATGCCGCACTGCACCTCGTCGAAGCCGAGCAGCAGGCCGAACTCGTCGGCCGCGGCGCGCAGGCCGCGCAGATACTCGGCCGTCGCCGGCCGGATGCCGCCCTCGCCCTGGATCGGCTCGACGAGAATGCCGGCGGTCTCGGGGGTTATCGCATCGCGCAGCGCGTTGAGATTGTTGAACGGCACATGGTCGAACCCGTCGACCGGCGGGCCGAACCCTTCGAGATACTTGGCGTTGCCGGTCGCGCTGATCATCGCCAGGGTGCGGCCGTGGAACGCGCCCTGCGCGCAGATGACGCGGTATCGCTCGGGTTTGCCCTCGCGCGCCATGGTCTTGCGGAAAGCCTTGACCAGCGCCTCGTTGGCCTCGGCGCCGGAATTGCAGAAGAACACGCTGTCGGCGAAGCTGGCCGCGACGAGGCGGGCGGCGAGCTGCTCGGCCTGCGGCACCCGATAGAGATTCGAGACGTGAATCACCTTCGCCGCCTGTTCGGCGATCGCCCTGGTCAGGCCGGGATGGCCGTGGCCGAGCGACGATGTCGCGATCCCGGCGCCGAAATCGAGGAATCGTCGGCCGTCATCGGCCATCAGCCAGGCGCCGTCGCCATGGCTGAACGACACGTCGATCCGGTTGTAATTCGGCATGAGGGCAGGGATCATGTCGTGGTCACTTTCTTTCGCAACCACGCTATTGTGCGAAGGCGGGCCGCCAAGTCAAACGCCTTGCGGCGATATCGGCGCATGAAACCCCTCGGGCGCGGCAGGGTTGCGCTTTACGGCGGGCTGCGCGGCGTCCCGGCCCCCTCTACCGCCCGCGCCCGCGCTGCGCTACGCAAGCGGCATGACGCGCATGTCTCACGAGACGGCATCGGACACTTCGCGCCGCCGCGCCGTGGTCGATCTCGGGTCGAATTCGGTCCGCCTGGTGGTTTTCCAGGGCGAATCCCGCAACCCGATGCAGATTTTCAACGAGAAGGCGGTGCTGCGCCTGGCCCGTGGCCTGATCCGCACCGGCCAGCTCGACGATTCGGCGATGGACGAGACGGTGATGGTCATGCGCCGCTACGGCGCCATCGCCCGTGCCATGGGAGCGGCGCCGTTCGAGGCGCTGGCCACGTCCGCCGTGCGCGACGCGGCCAATGGCGCGGCGTTCGTTGCCCGGCTCGAAGCTGAAATTCCGGGTCTCAGGGTCATCGTGCTGAGCGGCGAGGAAGAGGCGCGGCTCTCCGCCGAGGGGGTTCTATGCGGCATTCCGGGCGCGGATGGCATTCTGGCCGATCTGGGCGGCGGGTCGCTCGAACTGGTCCGTCTTTCCGAGGGACGGATCGGCCCGGCCGCGACGGTGCCGGTCGGGGTGATCCGCCTCGCCGAGCGGGCGCTCGAGGACCGGACAAGGGCGCGGGCGATCGTCGCGGATGAGCTGGCCAGCGTTCCGTTTCTCGGCGAGGGCGAAGGGGGCGACCTGTATGTGTCCGGCGGCGCGTTCCGGGCGCTGGCGCGCATCCATATCGCCCAGACCGGCTATCCGCTGGCGATGGTCCATCATTACACCGTCGGGCGGGACGAGGCGCGCGACCTGTCCGCCGTGATCGGCGATGCGAGCCGCAAGCTGATCGAGCGGATGCCCGGCGTGGCGCGCAAGCGGATCGAGGATCTGCCTTACGCGGCGCTCATCCTCCGCCGTCTGCTGCGGGCGACCGGGGCAAGCCGGGTCGTGTTCAGCGCCAATGGCCTGCGCGAGGGCTGGTTTCTGCGGCAATTGCCGGAGGCGATGCGCCAGCAGGATCCGCTGATCGCCGCCGGACGTGATCTTACAGTGGGGTTGCTGCGCGACCCGGCGCTGCCGGGGGCGCTGATCGCCTGGACCGCCACGCTGTTCCCCGGCGAGCCGGCCTCGCACCGGCGGCTGCGCGAGGCGGCGTGCTGGTTCTCCGATATCGGCAATCACGAGCATCCCGAATACCGCGCCGAGCAGGCTTTCCTGCGTGTCCTGCGGCAAACCGGCGTCGGGCTCGATCACCATGCCCGCGCCTTTCTCGCCCTCACCCTTGCCCTGCGCTACGAGGCGCCGGTGGAAAGCGCGTTCCTCGCGCCCTCGCGCGCCCTGCTCGACATGGCGACGGCCCGCCGCGCCGAAACCCTCGGGGCGGCGCTGCGCCTGGCCTATACGCTGTCGGCCGGCACCCCTGCCTTGCTCGCCGCGACACGCCTGGAGCGCGACCGCGATCGGCTGGTGCTGTGTCTCGATGCCAGCAGCGGGGTTTTTGCCGGCGATCCGATCGAGCGGCGGCTGGTCCGGCTGGGCTCGCTGGTCGGGCTGGAGACGGAAATCCGGGTGGCGAAGGCGTAAGCCTTTCCACTCCGTCACGATTTTCTGGTGCTGGTGCGACGCCGGATTATCGCGCCCCCGATGCGATCGCCGACCGGTCGAGCCGGCAGGACGCCGGCACCGTGCCGTGGAACGGCAGCCAGTGTCGCGTTTCGCCGAAGATCGGCAGGCCGACATAGCCGCGCAGCGCGAGCGATCCGGCATGGTCGACATGGAATTCGGCATGATACCGCGCGCCATTGTGCGGATTGATGATGCGTCCGCGCCAGATCTTGCCGCCGGGGCGCGCTGCCGAGGGGCGGATCAGTTCGAAGCCGCACTGGCTGCGGCCCTGCCAGTCCTTGGGCATCGGGCTGCCGTGATCGAGCACGATGCCGACGATGTGCCCGCACAGCGCGGCGCTGCCATGAGCCGCGCCGCCACAACGCGCGATCTTCACGACCGCACCGCCTTCGCCCGTCAGCCAGTCACCAACGGGTGAGGCGGCCTGCGCCGCGGGCGATGCGGCGGCGATGCCGGCGAAGATTGCGAGTGAAGCGACCGGCAGGCAGCACAGCCGCGACCGGCTTCGTAAAATCCGTCGCACAATATTCAGGGCTATTGAAATCATCGGTGATTGATATGGTGAGTGCACGATGCTTTTGCTCACAAACAGTTGTCATATGTCCCATGCAGCGGCCGTTGCCATCGCATGACCGGCTGTATCCCGTTTCCTGCACTTGACTTGCAATCGTCCTGCCTGAGACGATTTGGGTGAAGGCCCTCAATGCCGGACCGCATCCGCGGCCCGCACTCCACGCAGGATCAAGCAGATGAACCGAACCCTGGCCGTTCTTGCCATGTCCGCCTCGCTGTCCGCGCTGGCCCCGGCAACGTCCCGCGCGAGCGGTGCGTTTCCAGGCGGAATCTGGACGCTCCAGGACGAAAATGCCTCGATCAGCACCCAAGCCCTGACCGATCGCTATTATGTGAACGGCGTGCATCTCGGCTGGACCTCGAATGCGGGAGAGGTTCCCGGCGCGGTTGCCGCGTTCGGCCATGCGGTGCTCGGCCAGGGCCGGCAGCGGATCAGCATCAGCCTGACCCAGAAGATCTTCACCCCGGCGGCGACGACGCTGATCAACCCGCCGGCGAACGACGAACCCTATGCCGGCTCGTTGCTGGCAAGCTTCAGCCTGATCCAGGATACCGCCGGCAGCCGGACGATCATGGGCTTCGATACCGGCGTGTTCGGGCGCGATGCGGGTGCCGAGATCGTCCAGAATACCACCCATGCGATCATCGGCCAGGGGCGGACCCATGGCTGGGCCTATCAGCTGCCGAGCGAACCTGCTTTCGACCTGTTCGCCAGCCGCATCTGGCGGTTGCGGCTGACCGCGCCGGGCGCCGGGCTGCAGGCGGATGCGTTGCCGCAGCTTTCGGCCATGGCCGGCACGACCGAAATCTATGCGGAACCGGGGGTTGTCTTCCGCCTTGGCGAGGGGCTGGATGCCGATTTCGGGGCGCCGCTCATCAGCCCGGGGCCGTCCGGCGGCGATGCCTTCAGCACCCGGCATTTCGCGTGGTATGTATTTGCCGGTGCCGGTGCCAAACTGGTCGCGCATGATGAATATCTGCAGGGCACGCTCTATCAGACCAGCCGCTCGGTGCGGCCGAACCGGGTCGTCGGTTCCTTCGAGGCCGGCGTGGCGTTGATCTGGCGCGGCGTCCGCCTGACCTATACGCAGGTGTTCCAGACCGAGCGCTTTCATGGCCAGTCCGGCGGCATTCATGAATATGGTTCTCTGGCCGCAACGGTCCGTTTCTGAGGGGCGCGCCGCGAGAATCGGCGCCGGGCCGAAAATTTTCTCTTTCCCAGTGCCGGCACGTGTGAATAGGATGAGGTTGTGAAGTTCGAAGATACGTTCATGTCAGGCGCGGATCGCAAAGGCACCGGAAACGGGCTGGGCACCGGAGTGGCGACCAGGACACGCGCGAAAACGCGTAAGCCATCGCTGTACAAGGTGCTGATGCTCAATGACGACTACACGCCGATGGAATTTGTGGTGCACGTGCTGGAGCGGTTCTTCGGCAAGAGCCGCCAGGAGGCCGAGCGGATCATGCTGCATGTGCATCGTCGCGGGGTCGGCGTCTGCGGCGTGTTCACCTATGAGGTGGCCGAAACCAAGGTGACCCAGGTAATGGATCTCGCGCGCCAGAGCCAGCACCCCCTGCAATGCACGATCGAGAAGGAATAGCGCGGTTGAGGCCGGCATTCCGGGTCGCTTCTGCGGCATGGGCGTGTTGTCCGCAGTCACCATTGCGAAAGTTTTTCGGTCTATCATGTCAGTAGTGCGACAGGCCGGGCGGAGGGCCAGACTCTCTGGCCCGGCGATGTAAACGCGGTTTCGGCCGCATCGGGCTTGACCAGGGCCGCAAGTGCGGCCCGACGGAAGTCCGGCTTGGAGAGTTTCGGATATGCTGTCTCGCAACCTTGAACAGACGCTGCATCGTGCCCTTGGTTTCGCTGCGGAACGCCGGCACGAATACGCCACGCTGGAGCATCTCCTGCTGGGCCTGATCGACGACGCCGATGCGCTCACCGTCCTGCGCGCCTGCGGTGTCGACATCGAGAGGCTGCGCCGCGAAACGACCGAATTCCTCGACAAGGAACTGGCCGGTCTCGCCACCGACCGGGGCGGCGATCCGAAGCCGACCGCCGGGTTCCAGCGCGTCGTCCAGCGCGCCGCGATCCATGTGCAGTCCTCCGGGCGGGACGAGGTGACGGGCGCCAATGTGCTGGTTGCGCTGTTCTCGGAGCGCGAGAGCCATGCGGTGTATTTCCTGCAGGCGCAGGACATGACAAGGCTGGACGCGGTCAATTTCATCAGCCACGGCATTGCCAAGTCGCCGGGGCGCTCGGCGCCGCGCACGCCCTCGGGCAGTGCGGAATCGAGCGAGGCCGAGCCCGAGCAGAAGCCAAAGCGCGGTCAGGACGCGCTGTCGAATTACTGCGTCAATCTCAACAAGAAGGCGCAGGCCGGCAAGATCGACCCGCTGATCGGCCGCGATAGCGAGATCGAGCGGACGATCCAGATCCTCTGCCGTCGCTCGAAGAACAACCCGCTCTTCGTCGGCGATCCGGGCGTCGGCAAGACCGCCATCGCCGAGGGGCTGGCCAAGCGCATCGTCGATGGCGAGGTGCCCGAAGTGCTGGCCAAGGCGACGATCTATGCGCTCGACATGGGGGCGCTGCTGGCCGGCACCCGCTATCGCGGCGATTTCGAGGAGCGGCTGAAGGCCGTCGTCACCGAGCTTGAAAACACGCCCGGCGCCGTGCTGTTCATCGACGAGATCCACACCGTGATCGGCGCGGGTGCGACCTCGGGCGGTGCGATGGATGCCTCCAACCTGTTGAAACCCGCTTTGTCCTCGGGCGCGCTGCGTTGCATCGGCTCGACCACCTACAAGGAGTTCCGGTCCTATTTCGAGAAGGACCGGGCGCTGGTTCGCCGGTTCCAGAAGATCGATGTCAACGAGCCGACGATCGACGATGCGGTGAAAATCCTGCGCGGCCTGAAATCGACCTACGAGAAGCACCACAAGGTCCGCTACACCGAAGAGGCCATCCGTGCGTCCGTGGAGCTGTCGGCAAAATACATCCATGACCGCAAGCTGCCGGACAAGGCGATCGACGTGATCGACGAGGTCGGGGCGTCCCGCATGCTGCTGCCCGAGAACAAGCGGCGCAAGACGGTCACGTTGCGGGATATCGAGGAAATCGTCGCCAAGATCGCGCGGATCCCGCCCAAATCGGTTTCCGCCGACGACAAGGAAACGTTGCGCACACTGGAGCGCGATCTGAAATCGATGGTGTTCGGGCAGGATTCGGCGATCGAGGCGCTTTCCGCCGCGATCAAGCTGGCGCGCGCCGGCTTGCGCGACGCCGAGAAGCCGATCGGCTGCTACCTGTTTTCCGGCCCCACCGGCGTCGGCAAGACGGAAGTCGCCCGTCAGCTCGCCTCGACGCTGGGCATCGATCTGACCCGGTTCGACATGTCGGAATACATGGAACGCCACTCGATTTCCCGCCTGATCGGCGCGCCGCCGGGCTATGTCGGGTTCGACCAGGGCGGCCTGCTTACCGATGCGATCGACCAGCATCCGCATTGCGTCCTGCTGCTCGACGAGATCGAGAAGGCGCATCCGGACCTGTTCAACATCCTGCTGCAGGTGATGGACCACGGCAAACTGACCGATCACAACGGCAAGACGGTCGATTTCCGCAACGTCATCCTGATCATGACGACCAATGCGGGTGCGGCCGACATGGCCAAGACCGCGATCGGCTTCGGCCGGGAGGTGCGCATCGGCGAGGACGAGGAGGCGATCAAGCGGCTGTTCACCCCCGAATTCCGCAACCGTCTCGATGCGATCATCCCGTTCTCCGGGCTGACGCCGGAAATCGTTGCCCGTGTCGTCGAGAAGTTCGTGATGCAGCTGGAGGCGCAGCTCGCCGATCGCAATGTCACGATCGAGCTCTCCTCGGCGGCGAAGGAATTCCTCGCCGAACGCGGCTATGATCCGCTCTATGGCGCGCGGCCCCTGGCCCGCGTGATCCAGGAGGAAATCAAGAAGCCGCTCGCCGAAGAGTTGCTGTTCGGCCGCCTCGCCACCGGTGGCGCGGTGAAGGTGACGGTCCGTGACGGCGAACTTGCGTTCGACATCGCGGAAGCGCCGAAACCAGCCCTGCCGAAGCCGGACGGCGATCAGGAAGAGTCGGTGCCGCCGCAGGAGGTCGATTAGAGCACGTTCCAATCCATCAGGACCGGAAAGTTGTCCAAGACAACCGCCGAACCGACGGGCCCGGCATTTATCTGAAGATCCAACCCCTGAAACTCATTCCTGAGTTTCAGGGGTTGTTTATTGATCTCCCGGCCATCACGGTTTGGCCTGCTGTCGAATAAGGTACAGTTGATAGCCACCTGCCTGGCCCACACGCTTGAGCCACGGTGGAGGCGTGTTGGCCGCCAGCAGGTGCCAGAGCGCACCCTGCTTGGCGCCCGCGACAAGGGCGGAATCATTGCCCCGTGCGGCACAGAAGAGCACGAACGTCGCCTCGGTTGCCCGCACCGCCGTAGGTTCGGCCGCGCCCGCCGGCGTTCGCCAGGCGGCACGATCGCGCATGAACGCGCGGAGCCCGTGATGATAGAGCGAGCCCACGCCGATGGCCTCCGTGCGATAAATCAGTTCGGGAACAAGGCCTGGGTCGGTCAGCACGATCTGGCCTGCCGTTGGCGCCAGCAGGCGTGTGGCCGATTGCAGCGAGCAGTGGCCCGCCGGTTTCGCCGGGTCTGGCCGCAGCGCCGCAGCCGCCATGCCGGGGACATAGACAAGCACAACAGGCGCCCAGACCAGCCCCACCCGCAGCAGCGCGGCGCGGCTTGGACGGGCGGCGAAATGCCGTGAAATGTCGTCGAGCGCGAGGGGCGCCAGTGCCACGGCAAAGGCGGCAGGATATTGCTGGAAAATCATCATGCGCGCGGTCAGGCCGAGCGCCAGCGCAAGGCCAGCGATGAGTATCAGCCACAGCCCCGCAATGTCCGGCGCGTGCCGGCAGCGCCAGGCGCGATGCAGGGCATAGGCCAAGGCGAGCAATCCCGGCGCAAGGCGGCTTGCAGCCAGCGACAGCGTCGTGGCCGGCTGGTCTTCGATGATCCCGCCGAAGAAGGCGTGCATTTCCCGCACGGGGATCAGCGCATAGGGGCCAAGTGCGACGGTCGGGTAGGTTGCGAGCCATGCCGCGAATGCGGTCCCCGCGGCGGCGATGCCAAGGCCCATGCGCGAATTGCCGTGCACCTTGCGGTCGAGCCCGGCAAGGCAGATTCCGACGATCGAGACGGCGAGCCCCAGCATCGCATAAACGATCGACAGCCGGTCGATTTCCGGCGTCAGCCACCCGCCATGTGGCGGATCGATCCAGAGCGCGACCCACAAGATCGCGGCGAAACCGGCGCCGAGACGGGCGAGCGTGGCGCCGAGCGGGCGGAACAGCCACGCATAGCCCAGTGCGCTATAGCCGAGCATGACGAAGGGCATCGTCTCCGGCATCAGCCAGATCGCAAGCCCGCCAAACATCCCGGCCGCCCAGCCCATCCGCCGGGCGCCGAGGCCGGCCCGCAGCGTGCAGCCGAGTGCAAGCGCGGTGAGGGCGACCTGCGCGATATGGTAATGCACCACGCCGAAGCCGTTGAAACTGCGAATGCCGGGCAAAAGCGGCGCGATGATCGCCGGTGCCCAGAGCCAGCGCCCTTCGGTCAGCGGCGCTGCGGCGAAACCGAGTGCTGCGGCCAGCAGGCCGGCCGAGAGCGGGCCGGTGGCGACCCCTGCGGCGAACAGCGCGCGGTGCCAGCCGAGCAGCGGCGCCAGCGGCGCGGCGAGTGCCATGATCCAGGCATCGAACAGCCGAGACCACTCGACCACCAGCAACTGGCCCGAATCGTCGCGCCGGACGACGTTGAGCAGGTGACCCGCATGAAGCCCCTGGCGCAGCCGGACCAGCCGCATGTAGCTGTCAGGGTCGATCAGCGTTCCGTGCAGAACGGCAGGGATGGTCGTGGCGGATGCAAGAACGGTAATAACGGCAGCCGCCAGCGCCATGCCCGCATAGGCGGACGCGGGTGGCGATTTTCGCTGGAATGCATAATCGGCCGAAGCGCGCATCTCCGGCATATGCCATGCCGGAGCCTAATACATGGTGAACGCGGCGCGGCCCGGCTGGTTTCAGCCGCCGGCGGCTTGCGGCAGCCGCGCCGGGCGCGGCCCGCCGGCCATCCAGTCGAGGAGTTCCACGGTGTGGATCGTCGGCAGGCCGTCGCCGGCAAGCTGGGTGAGGCAGCCGATATTGCCGGCGGCGATCAGGTCCGGCTTGAGCGCGTGCAGCGTGCCGAGCTTGCGGGCGCGCAGCTGCCCGGCCATTTCCGGTTGCAGGATGTTGTAGGTGCCGGCGGAACCGCAGCACAGATGCGGATCCTTCGGCTCGGCGATGCTGAATCCGGCGCGCCGCAGCAGGGTTTTCGGCGCGTCGGTCACGCGCTGGCCGTGTTGCAGCGAGCAGGCCGCATGATAGGCCACGGTGAGTGGTGCTGCCGGTGTCCGGCTCGGCCTGTAGTCGAGCCGGAGCAGAAGCTCGGTGATGTCGACCGCAAGTTCGGAAATCCGCGCCGCATCCTTGGCTTCCGGCGTGTCGCGGAGCAGGAAGCCGTAATCCTTCAGCACGGTGCCGCAGCCGGATGTATCGGTCACCACCGCGTCCAGCCCGCCGGTGCCGATTTCCCGCATCCAGGCGGCGACATTGGCACGGGCAAATCCAAGCGCCTCGTCATGCCGGCCGAGATGGTGGGTGAGGGCGCCGCAGCATCCTGCCCCGGCTGCAACGACGACCTCGACACCCATGCGGTTGAGCAGGCGGATCGTTGCGTCGTGAATGCCGGGATCGAGCACCTGCTGCGCGCAGCCGGCCAGCAGGGCGACGCGCGCGCGCCGCTCGCCGGTCGCGGGGAATACGCCGGGCCGTTCGGTCGAACTCGGCGGCGGCAGTGTCGCCGGCGCGAGGTCGAGCATCGCGCGCAGCCGCCGCATCAGCATCCCCTCGCCACGCACCAGGAAGCGGCCGAGCCGCCCGAGCGATGCGGCGCGCAGCGCCATCCGGAGGCGGGCGGGATAGGGCATGATCGCGGCGAGCAGGCTGCGCAGCGCCCGGTCATGCGCCGGGCGCTCATAGGTTTCCTCGACCCGCGTGCGGGCATGGTCGATCAGGTGCATGTAGTCGACGCCGGAGGGGCAGGTCGTCATGCAGGACAGGCAGGACAGGCAGCGATCGAGATGGAAGGCGACCGGCTCGCTCGCCGGCGCGCCGGTCTCCAGCATGTCCTTGATCATGTAGATGCGGCCGCGCGGGCTGTCATCCTCGTCGCCGACGGTCACGAAGGTGGGGCAGGTCGCGGTGCAGAAGCCGCAATGCACGCAGGAGCGCAGAATCCGGTCGGCCACCGCGATGTCGGGATCGGCCAGCTGATCGGGCGTGAAATTAGTTTGCATGTGTCCTCGTCCTCGGGCGCGGGCGCCCGCTGCTCCTGCTCAGGCGGCGTGAAGCCGCCCGGGGTTGAGAATCCCGGCCGGGTCGAACGCGGCGGCGACGCGGCGGCGAATCGCGGCCATCGCCTCGGGCTCGCGTTGCAGCGCGTCGGGGTGATGACGCAGCGCGTCGGGCGCGCGCAGCAGCCACCATTCGCCGCCGGCGCGCCTCGTGGCGGAGGCGATCGCGGTATGGGCCGCCTCGGTCCCCGGTCCGCTCAGGAACGCGAGGCCGCCGCCCCAGTCGAGATATCCGTCGAGCCCGGCGCCGCGCGCCGCCTCGAGAACCGCGGGGCCGGCCGATGGCCGCACCGAGATGCGCCAGACCGCGTCCCCATCGCGCACGGCAAGCGGTGCTGCGTCGCGCACCGCGCGCCACAGCCCCAGGCTGGCCGAGGTGTCGAGCTGCTCGACCGTGCCGAACGCGCCCCAGATTTCGGCGAGGCGGCCGATCCGGTAATGAACCGAGTCGGTGAAATCCTCGATCCGCGCAATGGTGATCGCGCGCGCATGACCCAGCGCTGCGGCGGCACCTTCCGGCAAATGCGCGGCGCCGGTCACCGAGAAGGGCGAGCCGAGCGCCGCCGACAGCGCCTTGACGGCGGTTGCCGCATCAAGCCCGGCCAGCAGCACGGTGCCGGTTGCTTCGGGGGCGGGGAGCACTTTCAGCGTGATCTCGCTCATCACGCCGAGCGTGCCGTAGGAGCCGGTGAACAGCTTGCAGAGGTCGAGACCGGTGACGTTTTTCAGCACGCGCCCGCCGGAGCGGATCACCTCCGCCCGGCCGGTCACGGCGCGGATGCCCATCACATGGTCGCGCATCGCGCCCCAGGCGATCCGCCGCGGACCGGACAGGTTGGTCGCGATGATGCCGCCCACTGTCTGCGCCTCGGCGCCGAGAAAGGCGTAATGCGGCGGCTCGGCGATCAGGTGCTGGCCGGCTTCCGCAAGCTTCGCCTCGAGCGCGGCCAGGGTGGTGCCGGCGCGCGCGGAGACGATGAGTTCCTGCGGCGCATGCAGCGGAATCCCGGTGAGGTTGCGGGTGGAGAGCGTTTCCGCCGTCTGCACCGGACGGGCGAACCCGGCCTTCGAGCCGAGTCCCTCGATGGTCAGCGGAGTGCGTGACGCCGCCGCTGCCTCGATCGCCGCGACCAGCCCGGCTTCGTCGGAGGGAGTGATCATGCCGCGTGCGGCATCGGCGCCGTTTCCGTGCCCGGCTTGAGCGGAAACACCTTCGCCGTGTTCAGCAGCCAGCCGGCGTCGAAGGCGGTCTTGACGCGGCGCTGCTGGTCCAGCTCGGTTTCGGTGAACTGCACGCTCATTAGATCGCGCTTCTCGACGCCGACGCCATGCTCGCCGGTCAGGCAACCGCCGACCTCGACGCAGAGCTTGAGGATATCGGCGCCGAAAGCCTCGGCCTTGTGCATGCTCTCGGGATTGTTGGCGTCGAACATGATCAGCGGGTGCAGGTTGCCGTCGCCGGCGTGAAAGATGTTGGCGACGCCGAGCCCGTATTGCTCGCTCATCTCGCCGATGCGACGCAGCACCTCGGGCAGGGTGCTGGTGGGGATCGTGCCGTCCATGCAGAGATAGTCCGGGCTGATCCGCCCGATCGCGCCGAACGCGCCCTTGCGTCCCTTCCAGATCGCCGCCGATTCCTCGGCCGATTGCGAGACCTTGAGGCTGATCGGGTCGAACCGGGCGCAGATTTCCTTGATCCGCCCGAGCAGCGAATCCTGCTCCTCGACCGAGCCCTCGACCTCGATGATCAGCATCGCCTCCGCATCGAGCGGATAGCCGGCCTTGGCGAAAGCCTCGCAGGCATGGATCGCCGGACGGTCCATGAATTCCAGCGCCACGGGAATGATGCCGGAGCCGATGATCGCATCGACGCAGCGCCCGGCAATCTCGTTCGACTTGAACGCCGCGAGCATCGCCCTGGTGCCTTCCGGTGCGCGCAGCAGCCGCACGGTGATTTCGGTGGCGATGCCGAGCTGGCCCTCGCTGCCGATCACGATGCCCATCCAGTCATAGCCGGCGGTATCGAGATGCGCGCCGCCGAGTTCCAGGATTTCGCCCTCGATGGTGACCAGCTTGATGCCGAGCACGTTGTTCGCGGTCACGCCATATTTCAGGCAGTGCGCGCCGCCCGAATTCATGCCGATATTGCCGCCGATCATGCAGGCGAGCTGGCTGGAGGGGTCGGGGGCGTAGAAGAAGCCATCCGCCTCGACGGCCTTGGTGATGCCGAGATTGGTGACGCCGGCCTGCACCACCGCGTAACGGTCGGCGTAGTTCACGTCGAGAATGCTGTTCATCCGCATCATCCCGACCACCACGGCGTCGGCCAGCGGCAGGGCGCCGCCCGCGAGCGACGTGCCGGCCCCGCGCGGGACAACCCGCACCCCGTTCTGGTGGCAGAAGCGCAGCACCGCGGCGACCTGTTCGGTCGATTCCGGCAGGACGACGGCCAGCGGCATCTGCCGGTAGGCGGAGAGGCCATCGGTTTCATAGGGCTTGAGCCGGGATGGATCGGTGATCACGGCCCGTGCGGGCAGGAGAGCACGCAAGCCCTCATGCACGGCATCGCGCCGGGCGAGCACATCTGTCTTTGGCTGCGGCAAGGCTATCACGGCTTTACACTCCCCATCACCCACGCGTGAGATAATATCGCGGGGCCGAAACGGAAAGAGGGCATCCGCCGACATGCACCGGAAGCACGAAACGAAATCGCCCGGAGCCTTGCGGTCCGGGCGTCGTTACGCGCGCGGTGGGGTGCCGGCGGACCGGCGCAGCGGTTCAGCCCTGGCGGGCTTTCATCCGCGGGTTCTTCTTGTTGATCACGTAGACCCGGCCATGGCGGCGCACGACGCGGCAGTTCTTGTCGCGGACCTTGGCAGAGCGAAGTGAATTACGGACTTTCATGACACGGTTCTCGGGCTGTTCAGGATGTTGCAAGGGCTTATGGAAAGAGCCGCGCCCCCTGTCAACCGCCGCGGCGCAGATCCGCCCCGATTGACGCGGCGGCGGCCGGGTCGCATGGAACGGAAACCGGCAAGGAGTATGACGATGGCGGAGCGGATGCGGATTTCGGCTCAGCGGATCGGCTTGATGCTGACCGCCTTTCTGATGATCACGCTGATTGGCGTGTTCGCCACCTTTGCGGTGCCGATTCCGGCGATGCGCGGCGTTCTCGCCGAGCAGGCGATTGCCCGTGCCGCCGCCTCCGGCGATCCGGCGTCCATGGCCTCGGCCCTCGCCGCTGCCCGCCCGCTGCTGGGCGTGAGCGCGCGCAAGACGCTGGCAACCCTCGCCCCCGACCGCGCCGGGCTCGGCCGCGCCGCCGAACTCGTGGCGAAGGATGCAGGGCTGGGAAGCAATCTTGTCTCCTACCGGCTGCGGCTGCTGGTGATCATCATCGGCGTGCTGATGGCGCTGTTCGGCGTTGCCTTGCTCGGCATCGGCGAGAGCCGGCCCACCCCCACCATCATGAAGGCCCCTGAACCATGAGTCGCATTGCCTATGTCAACGGCCGCTACGTTCCCCAGCGCGACGCCGCGGTGAATGTCGAGGATCGTGGCTACCAGTTCGGCGACGGCGTCTATGAAGTGATCCACGTCCATGACGGGCGCTTCGTCGATACCGGGCTGCATCTCGCCCGCCTCGCCCGCTCGCTGCGCGAACTCGCCATCGCGAAACCGATGGAGGATGCCGCCCTGCTCGCCGTGCTGCGCGAGGTGGTGCGCCGCAACCGCATCCGCGAGGGCATCGTCTACATGCAGGTGAGCCGCGGCGTCGCCCGGCGCGACCATGCCTTCCCGCGCGACGTGGCACCGGCGCTGGTCATCACCGCGCGGCACGGCGCAGCCTTCCCGCGCGATATCGACGCCTGGACCGGCACGGCCATCACCGTGCCGGACATCCGCTGGGGCCGGGTCGACATCAAGACCGTGAACCTGCTGCCCAACTGCCTCGCCAAGCAGAAGGCGCGCGAGGCCGGCGCCTACGAGGCGATCCTGGTCGACCGGGACGGCAATGTCACCGAAGGTTCGTCCACCACCGTCTGGGCGGTCGATGCCGGGGGTGTGCTGCGCACCCGCCATCTCGATCATCACATCCTGCCGGGCTGCACCCGCGCCGCGGTGATCGCGCTGATGGAGGCGGCCGGCATCCGCTTCGAGGAGCGCGGCCTGACCGAGGCGGAACTGCGCGCGGCGCGCGAGATTTTCCTGACCAGCGCCACCTCCTATGTGAAGCCGATGGTCCGGCTCGACGGCGCGGCGGTCGGCGACGGGGCGCCCGGCCCGGTGGCCCGCCGCCTGTTCGAGCTGTTCGCCCGCCATGCCGACGGTGCCGCGCACAACGCCTCCCGCCTTGCGTCTTTCAGCGGAATCGGATGAAACGCCCTCATGACCCCGCACGACCAGACTGACCACACGCGCTACCGGCGCGTTTTGCTCAAGGTTTCCGGCGAAGCCCTGATGGGCCATCGCGATTACGGCCTCGATACCGAAACGGTGGCCGCCATCGCCCAGGACATCGCCCATGTCGTTGCCATGCGCGTCGAGGTCTGCCTCGTGATCGGCGGCGGCAACATCTTCCGCGGCATTTCCGGCGCCGCCGGCGGTATGGACCGCGCCCAGGCGGACTATATGGGCATGCTCGCCACCGTGATGAACGCTCTCGCCATGCAGTCCGCACTCGAGAAGCGCGGCGTGGCGACGCGGGTGCAATCGGCCATTCCGATGTCCGCCGTCTGCGAGCCCTATATCCGCCGGCGCGCCGAGCGGCACATGGAAAAGGGCCGCGTAGTGATCTTCGCCGCCGGGACCGGCAATCCGTTCTTCACCACCGATACCGCCGCAGCGCTGCGCGCCGTCGAGATGAAGTGCGACGCGCTGCTCAAGGGCACCCAGGTCGATGGCGTCTACTCCGCCGATCCGCGCAAGGTGCCCGGCGCCGAGCGCTACGCCGAACTCACCTATCACGACGTTCTCGCCCGTGATCTTTCGGTGATGGATGCGGCCGCGATCAGCATCGCCCGCGAGAACGACCTGCCGATCATCGTCTTCAACATCCACGCGCCGGGCGCCTTCGCCAGCGTCATGCGGGGCGAGGGCAAGTTCACCCGCATCGTGGAACAGCGCTAGGAGCCCACCATGGACGCCGATCTCGACACCCTGCTCGCCGACCTGCAACGCCGGATGGACGGCGCGATGGAAACGCTGAAGCGCGAATTCTCCGGCCTGCGCACCGGCCGCGCCAACCCCGCCCTGCTCGATCCGGTCAAGGTCGAGGCCTACGGCACGCTGATGCCGCTCAACCAGGTGGCCACCGTGGCGGTGCCGGAAAGCCGCATGCTGACCGTTCAGGTCTGGGATCGCGGCATGGTGAACGCGACCGTCGCCGCCATCCGCGATTGCGGGCTCGGCCTCAACCCGCAGCCGGACGGGCAGATCATCCGCGTGCCGCTGCCGCTGCTGACCGAGGAGCGCCGCAACGAACTCGCCCGCGCCGCCGGCAAATATGCCGAGGGTGCGCGCGTCGCGGTGCGCGGCGTGCGCCGCGACGGCATGGAGACGATCAAGGGCTTCGAGAAGAAGCACCAGATCGGCGAGGACCAGGGCCGCGACTGGGCGGATCGCGTGCAGAAGCTGACGGACGCGACGATCAAGAAAATCGACGAACTGCTCGTCGAGAAGGAAAAGGACATCCGGCAGGTCTGAGCCGCCCGATGTCCTCCCCCTCCCAGGGCGCCCGGCCAGCCCCGGTGCCGCGCCACATCGCCATCATCATGGATGGCAACGGGCGCTGGGCGGCGCGGCGCGGCCTGCCGCGCGCGGCAGGGCATCGCGAAGGTGTGCTGGCGGTCCGCCGTACCATCGAGGCGGCGATCGGCCACGGCGTCGAATGGCTGACCCTCTTCGCCTTTTCCTCGGAAAACTGGCGGCGCCCGATCGAGGAGGTCACGGATCTCACCTTCCTGCTCCGGCACTACCTGCGCTCTGAGCTGCGCGAACTCGGCGAGGCCGGCGTTCGCCTTCACGTCATCGGCGAGCGCGACCGCTTCGGCCCCTCGCTGCAGGCCGAACTTGCGGAGGCCGAGGCACGCACCGAAGCCAACCGCAAGCTCAACCTCGTCATCGCCCTGTCCTATGGCGCCCGCGCCGAAATCGCCGGCGCCGCGCGCCGCATCGCCGCGGCAGTCGCCGCCGGCGCGCTCGACCCGGCGGCGATCGACGAGACCCTCTTCGCCACCCATCTCGCCACCGCCGGCATGCCCGACCCCGATCTCGTGATCCGCACCAGCGGCGAGCAGCGCCTCTCCAATTTCCTGCTCTGGCAGGCTGCCTACGCGGAATTCGTGTTCGACGAGGCGCTGTGGCCCGATTTCGGCGCGGCCAATCTCGGCCAGGCGATCGCGGAATATGCAAGGCGCGAGCGCCGCTTCGGCGCCCGTCCCGATCCCGCATCCCCGTCCGCGTCCCCGTCCGCATCCCCGTCCGCGGCTGGCGCGGACGGATGAGCGCGATCTCGCCGATGCCCTCGCCCGGCGGCACGCCCGGACGCTTCCACGATCTCGGCCTTCGCGCGGCCTCTGCCGCGGTGCTGGTGCCGGTGGCGCTCGGCGCGCTCAGCTGGGGCGGGCTGGTCTGGGCGGCGTTGCTGGTGCTGCTGTTCGCCGGGCTGATGCGCGAGTGGATCGGGCTTGGCCGCCACATCGCGCCGGCGGCACGGCCGCGCTTCCTGCTTGCGGGCGTCGTCTATGCCGCGGTGCCCGCCGCCGCACTGCTCTGGCTGCGCGACCGCCCGCACGGCCTTGCCGCCGTGCTGTTCCTGCTCGTCGTGGTGTGGATGACCGATATCGGCGCCTATGCCGCGGGTCGCCTCCTCGGCGGGCCCAGGCTCGCCCCAGCGATCTCGCCGGGCAAGACCGTGAGCGGCGCGATTGGCGGGCTTGCCGTCGGCGTGCTGGCCGGGTTGCTGGTTGCCCGCACGCCGGCTTCCATCCTGCCGGCGGCGGTGCTCAGCATCGTCTCCCAGGCCGGCGATCTCGCGGAAAGCGCGCTCAAGCGCCGTATCGGCGTCAAGGATTCCGGCCGGACGATTCCCGGCCATGGCGGCCTGTTCGACCGGCTCGACGGCGTTCTCGCCGCCGCACCGGTGGCGGCCGCGCTCGCATTGCTCGCCCAGGGAGGGGGACTGCCATGGCAGTGAAGACCGTCACCATTCTCGGCTCGACCGGCAGCGTCGGCACCCAGACCATCGACCTGCTACAGGCCGATCCGGCCAAATACCGGGTCCGCGCGCTGATCGCCGGGCGAAACGCCGCCCTGCTCGCGGCTCAGGCCCGCGCGCTGCGCGCCGAGATCGCCGTGATTGCCGACGAGAGCGCCTTTCCCGCCCTGCGCGATGCGCTGGCCGGCACCGGCATCCGTGCCGAGGCCGGGCGCGCCGCCGTGATCGCCGCCGCCGCCGAGCCGGCGGACTGGACGATGGCCGCGATCACCGGCACTGCCGGCCTCGAACCCACTCTTGCCGCCACCCGCAACGGCGGCGCCATCGCCCTGGCCAACAAGGAGGCGCTGGTATCCGCCGGCGACGTGTTCCTCGCCGCGATCGCGGCCGCCGGCGCGACGCTGCTGCCGGTCGATTCCGAGCACAACGCCATTTTCCAGTCGCTGGCCGATGGCAACCGCGATGCCCTGGAAAAGATCATCCTCACCGCGTCCGGCGGGCCGTTCCGCGAGGCGAGCCTCGCGGAGATGGCCGAGGCCACGCCGGAGAGCGCGCTGAAGCATCCGGTCTGGTCGATGGGGGCGAAAATCTCGATCGATTCCGCCACCCTGTTCAACAAGGGGCTGGAAGTGATCGAGGCAGCGCGGATTTTCGCCCTCGCGCCGCACGAGATCGAGGTGCTGGTGCATCCGCAGTCGATCGTCCATGGCATGGTGTGCTACCGTGACGGCTCGGTTCTCGCCCAGATGGGGGCGCCGGACATGCGGATCCCGATTGCCCATGCGCTGGCCTGGCCGGCGCGGCTCGCCACCGCCTCGCCCCGGCTCGACCTTGCCGCAGCCGCCCGGCTCGATTTCCTGGCACCCGATCCGGTGCGGTTTCCCGCCCTTCGCCTCGCGCGCGAGGCGCTCGAAGCCGGGCAGGGCGCCTCGACCGTGCTCAACGCCGCCAATGAAATCGCCGTCGAGGCGTTCCTGCGCCGGCGCATCGGCTTTCTCGACATCGCCGCCGTCGTCGAACGGACCATGCAGCGCCTCGGCGCACCGCCGATCGGCGATCTCGCCGCGGTGCTCGCCCTCGATGCCGAGGCCCGCGCCGTGGCGGACGCGGAGCTGCGGACAAAGTCGGGAACCCGGGCGGCGTGACCCCCTGTCGCGGCGCCGGCGAAATCCCATATCGTAAAGCGCGTTCCGCGGCAGCAGACACGAAGGCGCCATGACCGATCTTCTCCGTTCCGTTCTCGGCTTCATCGTCGTTCTCGGCGTTCTGGTGACCGTGCATGAACTCGGTCATTACCTCGTCGCCCGCTGGCGGGGCGTGACGGTCGAGGTGTTCTCGCTCGGCTTCGGCCCGACCCTCGTCTCCCGCATCGATCGCCACGGCACGATCTGGAAGCTTTCCGCCATTCCGCTCGGCGGCTATGTGCGGATGCGCGGCTGGGCGGAGTTCGGCGCCGAATCCGGCGCTTCCGCCGATCCGGGAAGTTTCGGCGCCAAGCCGCTGGCGGCGCGGGCGGCGGTGGTGGCGGCGGGTCCGGTGGCGAATTTCCTGCTCGCGATCGTCCTGTTCAGCGCGATCTTTGCCACCTCCGGCGTGCCGACGGTGCTGCCCGTGGTCAGCAAGGTGCTGGCCGGCTCGCCCGCGCAGGCGGCGGGGCTGGTGAAGGGCGACCGGATCGTGAGCATGAACGGCGCGCCGATTTCGACGTTCGACCAGCTGAGCGCCGTGGTCGCCGCCCATCCCGGCGGCAGGATCGCGCTGAGCTACGAGCGCGGCGGCCAGACCCGCAGCCTCGATCTCTCGCTCGGCAGCGTGACAGCCGGCGGGCGGCAGATCGGCCGGCTCGGCATCGAGGGGGCCGATGTGCGGATGCGCCGTCTTTCGCCGCCGCGGGCGCTGCTCCGCGGGGTGGCGGTGACCTGGCAGGCGAGTGTGACGACGCTGCACGGGCTCTGGCAGCTGGTCGATCATCAGAAGGGGCTCAACCAGCTCGGCGGCCCGGTCAGGATCGCGCAGATCTCCGGCCAGGCGGTGGCGCATGGCCTGACCGATCTCCTGAGTTTCATGGCGCTGCTCTCGGTCAATCTCGGCCTCATCAACCTCGTGCCGATCCCGGTGCTCGATGGTGGCCACCTGCTGTTCTACGCGGCCGAAGCCGCCGCCGGGCGGGCCCTGCCGCGGCGGGTGCAGGAAATCGCGCTGCAATTCGGCGCGGCGCTGCTGGTCTGCCTGATCGTTTTCGTGACCTGGCACGACATCGCCCATCTCGTCGGCTAGAGCATCACCCGATCGGATGGGATCATCTGATCGGATGGGATCATCTGATCGGGGATAAAGATGCTCCAAGGGGCTCCGGGGCTCCGGGGGCGCCGGATAAATGCTGGCGGGGCCGGCGCGCGAGGCTGAAAATTGCGCCGCAAGCCGGTGTCACGCCTGCCATGTTGCGCCGGGGTGGTTGCCAAGCGGCGTGTTTTCCCTCATTCGATCCGCCGGACCGGTTACCCAGCGCCCGAGGGAGGCTTGAGATGCGCGTATATTACGACAGTGATGCCGATGTGAACCTGATCAAGGCGAAGAAGGTCGCCGTGGTCGGCTACGGCAGCCAGGGCCATGCCCATGCCCTGAACCTCAAGGAATCCGGGGTGAAGGAGCTTGTCGTAGCACTCCGCAAGGGCTCCGCCGCGGTGGCCAAGGCCGAGGCCGCCGGCCTTCGGGTGATGACCCCGGAAGAGGCAGCCGCCTGGGCCGACGTGGTGATGATCCTGACGCCGGATGAAGGCCAGGGCGACCTCTACCGCGACAGCCTGGCCGCGAATCTGCGCCCGGGTGCGGCGATTGCCTTCGCCCACGGCCTCAATATCCACTTCAACCTGATCGAGCCGCGCCCCGATATCGACGTGTTCATGATCGCGCCGAAGGGCCCCGGCCACACGGTGCGCAGCGAATACCAGCGCGGCGGCGGCGTGCCCTGCCTTGTCGCGGTGGCGCAGAACCCCTCCGGCAATGCGCTCGACATCGCGCTGTCCTACGCCTCGGCGGTTGGCGGCGGCCGTGCCGGCATCATCGAGACCACCTTCAAGGAAGAGTGCGAGACCGACCTGTTCGGCGAGCAGGCCGTGCTGTGCGGCGGCCTCGTCGAGCTGATCAAGGCCGGGTTCGAAACGCTGGTCGAGGCCGGCTACGCGCCGGAAATGGCCTATTTCGAGTGCCTCCACGAGGTGAAGCTGATCGTCGACCTCATCTATGAGGGCGGCATCGCCAACATGAACTACTCGATCTCGAACACCGCCGAATACGGCGAATACGTCACCGGCCCGCGGATGATCACGCCGGAGACGAAGGCCGAGATGAAGCGCGTGCTGGACGATATCCAGAAGGGCCGTTTCACCCGCGACTGGATGCTCGAGAACAAGGTGAACCAGACCAACTTCAAGGCGATGCGCCGCGCCAATGCCGCGCACCCGATCGAGGAGGTCGGCGAGAAGCTGCGCGCCATGATGCCCTGGATCAAGAAGGGCGCGCTGGTCGACAAGACCCGCAACTGATCGAGGGCGCGACCGGCTTTCGCGTCGCGCGCTTCTTCACTACAAGGATCCCCGGCCCGCTGCTGCGGCCGGGGATCTTTCGTTTCGAGGGAGGCAAAGCATGAAAATCGCCAAGGACGCCACCGAACTGGTCGGCAATACCCCGCTGGTCCGGATCAACCGCCTTGCCGCCGGCCTGCCCGGCACGGTTCTCGCCAAGCTCGAATTCTTCAATCCCGCCAATTCGGTGAAGGACCGCATCGGCGTCGCCATGATCGAGGCGGCCGAGCGCGCCGGCAAGCTGACCCCGGACAGCGTGATCGTCGAGCCGACCTCGGGCAATACCGGCATCGCCCTGGCCATGGTTTGCGCGGCCAAGGGCTATCGCTGCATCCTCACCATGCCGGATACGATGAGCAAGGAGCGCCGCGCGGTGCTGCGCGGCTACGGTGCCGAGGTGGTGCTGACGCCGGGCGCCGAGGGGATGGGCGGGGCGATCGCGAAGGCGCGCGAAATCGCCGCTTCCGGGCCCAATCACTTCATTCCCCAACAGTTCGAGAACCCGGCCAACCCCGAGATCCACCGCCGCACCACGGCCGAGGAAATCTGGCGCGACACCGATGGCGCGGCGGATATCCTGGTTGCCGGCGTCGGCACCGGCGGCACCATCACCGGCACCGGGCAGGCGCTGAAGGCGCGCAAGCCGTCGTTCCGCTGCGTCGCGGTCGAGCCGGATACCTCGCCGGTGCTCTCCGGCGGCGAGAAGGGTCCGCACATGATCCAGGGGATCGGCGCCGGTTTCGTGCCCGACATTCTGGACACCGGGGTTTACGACGAGGTGGTCCGCGTGACCAACGACCAGGCGCTGGAGATGGCCCGCCGGGCGGCGCGCGAGGAGGGCTTGCTCGTCGGCATTTCCTCGGGGGCGGCGCTGCATGCCGCGGTCGAGGTGGCGCGGCGGCCCGAAAGTGCCGGCAAGATGATCGTCGTCATCATTCCCTCCTATGGCGAGCGCTATCTCTCCACCGCCCTGTTCGCCGGGCTGGCCGATTGATCGCCGCTCTCGCGCATCTCATCACCGCGGTCATCTCCGCCCTCGGCTATGCCGGGGTCGCGGGGCTGATGGCGCTCGAATCCGCCTGCATTCCGCTGCCCTCCGAGATCATCCTGCCATTCTCCGGCTATCTGGTCTCGACCGGCCGGTTCGAACTGTGGCCGGTGGCGCTGGCCGGCGCGATCGGCTGCAATCTCGGCTCCACCCTCGCCTGGGCGGTGGGCTATGCCGGCGGGCGGAAGCTGGTGCGGCGCTGGGGGCGCTACATCCTGCTCGATGCCGGCGAACTCGCGCTGGTCGAGCGGTTCTTCGCGCGATACGGCGCGGTGACCGTGCTGGTCAGCCGGATGCTGCCGATCGTGCGCACCTACATCGCCCTGCCGGCCGGCATCGCGCGGATGAATTTCTGGCGCTTCCAGCTCTATACCTTCATCGGCTCGCTGCCCTGGTGCCTCGGCCTCGCCTATGCCGGGCTCCGGCTCGGCCGCGCCTGGGACAGTTCGCCCCGGCTGCAATCCTTCATGCACGGCTTCACCGCGCTTACCGCGCTGGCGATCGTCGTCTTCATCGCCTGGTATGCGCGCAAGCTCTGGCGCGATCATCGCCCTTCGGCGCGCGCCGGCTGATGGGCGCGCCGGACGGGAGCGAGCTGGAAAGCCGCCTTGCCCTGATCGCCGCCTGCCAGCAGATGAACGCGCTCGGCATCAACCAGGGCAATGCCGGCAATATCAGCGTCCGTCATGGCGATACCATGCTGATCTCGCCCTCCGCGACGCCCTATCACCTGATCGAGCCGGACATGGTCGCCGCCATGCCCGTCGCGGGTGAATACGGCGCCTGGCAGGGCACGCGGAAACCCTCGACCGAATGGCGCTTCCATCTCGACATCATGCGCGCCCGGCCCGAGGTGAACGCCATCGTTCATACCCATGCCACCTTCGCCACCACGCTGGCCATCGCCCGGCGCAATATCGAGGCCTGCCATTACATGATCGCGGCCTTCGGCGGTGCCGATGTGCGGTGCGCGCCCTATGCCACCTTCGGCACGAAGGAGCTTTCGGCGCATGCGCTGACCGCGCTGGACGGGCGGATGGGCTGCCTGCTCGCCAATCACGGCATGATCGTGCTGGGCGAAACCCTCGACCGGGCGATGTGGCGCGCCGTCGAGCTCGAAACCATCGCCAGGCAATATTATCACGCACTGCTGCTCGGCAATCCGCATATCCTCAGCGCCGCCGAGATCGATGCGGCGATGGCCCAGTTCGCCTTCTATGGCCTGCACGACGACGCCTGATGACGTGCCCTTTCGGGCGTATCGGATGACCGCCGTGCCGCCCTGACGGGTTATCGCGCCGAGGGCAGGCGCCAGCCGCGATAGATCGCCATCATCCGCAGGAATACGCAGAGCCCGACGCCGCTCCAGGCGGCAACCGGCTGGGCGATGTGGAGATAGGCGCCGGAGACCACCGCCAGCGCCCCGGCCAGGGCGGCCACGGCATAGATGTCGGCGAGCAGCACCGTGGGCACCCGCATGGTCAGGATGTCGCGCACCATGCCGCCGCCGATCGCGCTGACCATGCCGAGGATCGCCGCCATCGGCCAGTTGATCCCATGGTCCAGTGCCTTCCTGGTTCCCGCCACCGCGAACATGCCAAGCCCGATCGCGTCGAAAAACATCACCGGATGAGACAGGCGTGCGAAGACCCGGAAAAAGCTGAAGACGAACAACCCGCCCGCCAGCGCGATGGCGAGGTTGTGCCAGCTCGCGACCGATTCCGGCGGCACCGCGCCGATCATCACGTCGCGCAGGATGCCGCCGGAGACCGCGGTGACATAGGCGAGCACCATCACGCCGAACAGGTCCATCCGTTCCTGCACGCCGCGCGCCGCACCGCTCATCGCGAAGACCAGCGTGCCGGTCATGTCGAGCCCGGCAACGAGCGGATGCACGATTCCGACCGGGTTCATGCGCGGGGTTCCGGCATCGGGGCGGGGCTTTCGAACGGGGGAGAGATCACGGGCGGCACCGGCAAGAGAGAGGTGCTGCCGAGCTAGCCGGTTTCGCCTGCGGATGCCACAGGCAAGCCGGCCGCTGGAACCAGCGCAGCCCCGATCGTTGCCGCGACCCTGCCCAACTCGTCGCCGAGCCGTTCCAGCGCCGCCGGCTCATGCTGGCCCGCGATCGCGATGCCGCTCATGGCAAGACGCGGCCGCCCCGCGCGATCGACGATGGCGGCGCCTACGACATGCAGGCCGGCATAGGCGTTACCGGCATCGATCGCCCAGCCGCGTGAACGGGCCAGGGCCACCTCGCGGCAATATTGCGCGAAGTACGGCGGTGACTGCCAGCGGAGCCCGGCAAAGCGCCGCGCCAGCTCGTCCGGCTCCAGGTCGAGCGCCGCCGCGACGCAGCGCCCCGCCGCCCCGAGCAGCGCCGGCAGTCGCAGCCCGGGGGGGACGTCCACCCGTACCACGGCGCCGCCATGCGCGCGGTCGGCCGCCACGAGATGCCCATCCCCGGTCACCCGCCAGAGCACGAGCGGCACGCCATGTTTCCGCGCCAGCCGATCGAGATCCGGGTGGATGGCCTCCGCGAGCCCGAACCCGGCGAAACCGGCCGCGATTTCCGCAACGCCGAGGCCGAGCGCATAGGTTTTGGCAGTGGTGTCGAACGCGACAAACCGCAACCGCGTCAGGGTACGCAGGATCGCGAAGCAGCTGCTGGGGCTGATCGCGGTCTCCCGGGCAATCGTCGCAACGCCGTGGGACGTGGCTGATGCTGCCAGGTATCGCAGAATGCGGACGGCATGAACCACGGCGCCCACATCCCGCACTTCACGTTCGGTATTGATCATTCGCCATTCCGATTGTCATTCCTGACCCCGAATGCTATCCCGCCGATCTAACGCGAAGTGATTTACAATAGATGAATGTCAGGACGCATCCCTCAAGGGTCGCGGCATGTGGCGAAGGCGGGAACCGCCGTGGCGGCCCGGCGTGGACAGGGGTGGGGTGCGGCCGGCTTCAGGAGGATGAGTGACAATCGATCCCGAAATTCTGTTGAATTTCCCGATCCCCGAAATTCGCCAGCGCATCACCGGCGGTGACGCCGCTTTCTACGCGCTCTCCGTCGGCATGGGGCAGGACCCGACCGATCCCCGCCAGCTGGCCTATGCCGATCCGCATCGCGGCCCGCGTGTCTTGCCATGGATGGCCCTCGTGCTCGGGCATCCCGGTTTCTGGCTGGCCGATCCGCGCACCGGGGTCGACGCCGTTCGCCTCGTGCATGGCGAACAGGCGCTCGAACAGCATCATCCCCTGCCGCCCGAGGGCGAAGTCATCGGGCGAACCCGGGTCACCCGGCTGGTGGACAAGGGAAAAGGCCGCGGCGCGCTGCTGTTTTCCGAGAAGCAGCTTCGCGATGCAGTCACCGGCACCCTCTATGCCACTGCCCGCAGCACCACTTTCCTGCGCGGCGATGGCGGCTTCGGCGGCGACCCCGGCCCGGTGCCGCCGCCGCCGCCGCCGCCATCCGGCGCGCCGGATGCGGTGGTCGACCTGCCGACCCGGCCGGAACAGGCCCTGTTCTACCGCCTCAACGGCGATGACAACCCGCTGCACGCCGATCCCGCGAAGGCCGCCGCCGCCGGCTTCGAGCGGCCGATCCTGCATGGGCTTTGCACGCTCGGCGTGGTGGCACATGCCCTGCTGCGCGTTCTGGGCGATTATGACGAGGCAAGGTTCCGCGCGCTGTCGCTCCGCTTCACCGCGCCTGTCCTGCCGGGTGAGACGATCCGTACCGAAATCTGGCGTGACGGCGCTTTTCGCGCCCGCGTGGCCGGGCGCGACGTTGTGGTGGTAGATCATGGTCAAGCCCGCTTCGCGGCACCGGGACCGGCGGCATGATCCGGTCTCTCGGCCCGCGAAGCGTCGGTGGCGCGAGATGAGCGAGAGACCGCCGATGCTCGAGGGCAAGGTCGCGATCGTGACGGGGGCGGGCAGCGGCATCGGGCGCGCTGTCGCGACCGGCATGGCCGCCGCGGGTGCGGCTGTGGTGATCGTGGATATCGGGGTTTCAGTCACCGGCGAGGGCGGCTCGCCGGTTCCCGCCGAGCAGACGCGGATGATCATCGAGGCGGGCGGCGGCCGCGCGGTGGTGTGTGGTGAAACCGTCAGCCGGTGGGATTCCGCCTGCCGCATCGTCGAGACCGCGCTCGACGCCTTCGGGCGGATCGACATCGTGGTGAACAATGCCGGCATCCTGCGCAACGCCGCCTTTGACGAGCTGATGCCGGAGGACTGGCTCTCGGTCATCGGCGTGCATCTCAACGGCAGTTTCCTTGTCAGCCGTGCCGCCGCCGCGCAGTTTCGCCGCCAGCAATCCGGCGTTTACGTGCACATGACCGCCGCCTCCGCCCTGATCGGCGGCGAAGCCCAGGCGAACTACGCCGCGGCGAAGCTCGGCATTGTCGGCCTGTCGCGCTCGATCGCGATCGACATGCGGCGCTACAATGTCCGCTCGAACTGCGTCGCCCCCTGCGCCTGGACCCGCATGACCCGCACCCCCCGCCCCGGCGCGGACGAGGCGGCGGAACAGCTCAGGATCTCCCGACTGCAGCAGATCGACCCCGACCGCAACGCACCGCTGGTGGTCTTTCTCGCCTCCGCCGGTTCAGGCGATGTCACGGGCCAGGTCTTCGCCGTCCGTCGCAACGAGATTTTCGTGATGGATCAGAGCCGCCCCGCCCGCTCGGTGCAGCGCGAGGGCGGCTGGACGCCGGAACTGATCCGCGATCATGCCTTCCCCGCCCTGCGCAACGCGATGACGCCGCTGGATCTCAGCGGCGACGTGTTCTGCTGGGACCCGGTCTGACCCGTTCCATCACCTCGCCGACCGCGCGACCGGCGCAGGAGAAGAGGGCGCGATCGGGAGTGGCGTCGTCACGCAGTCCGTTATCCTTCGTTCAGTATCGATTGCGCCATGAGCCGGACCGGATTCGAGGCAGATGGCCTGCCTGGCGGTCGCTCTGCACGTAGGCCCAGGCTGGCCGCCGGCCGCCGTCGACCTCGACCCACAGAACGGTTCGCCGATAGAACCCGTCGGTGCCGCAGTTGGGGTCAGCCCCCTCGATCATGTCGAGTTCCTTGAGCGTTTCGGGGAGATCCTCAGGCACCACATATTCGCCTTCGACCCGGCCCTCGCCCGTCGGAATGAGCGCCGGGAATGACCCGAGATCGACCAGCATCCCGGTTGCCGAGGCCGGACGAACCGCGCCCGTCAGGGCAGCGGCGCGCCGCTCTCCGCT
Organism: Acidiphilium sp. C61; assembly: GCF_905116885.1. Taxonomy (NCBI): domain Bacteria; kingdom Pseudomonadati; phylum Pseudomonadota; class Alphaproteobacteria; order Acetobacterales; family Acidocellaceae; genus Acidiphilium; species Acidiphilium sp. C61. The sequence goes on from NZ_CAJHNI010000005.1 coordinate 1,858,487, forward strand.
CAGAAGCGTGCCGTAGACGAAAACGCCGCGGACAAGTGTCTGCGGATGGTGGCCCTGCGCAGCGCGTTCCAACGCCGACGTATCGAGGCCAAGCATCTGCCGGCCGCGGCGGCACACGCTCGCATAGGCCTCATCCGGCGGCACGAAGTCCTCCCGGAGCGGGCTGCACACAACGTAGGTGAACGCTGCGACCGCCGAGCCATCGGCGAGAATCGCAGTGCAATCCTGCCGGTGATAGAAGTTCGGCGCGCCCTCCTTCCGGTCCAGCGCGGCGAGCCCGTGTTCGGAGATCTCGAACAGACATCCATCGACGCAATGGCCCATGCGGGGGATCACATCCAGCACGCCGCATCCGCGCGACGGAGAGGAGACGTCGAAGGCCAGCTGGAAATCCGGCAGGAATGCGGGTGCAACGGGCTTGATGCAGGCGGGGTCCACCTCCCTTGCGCGGCACCAGCGTTCCCAGTCCGCGGCGTCGAGGTTTGAGCCGTAGGCGAAATACAGCGGATTTGACGCGCCGGTTCGAGCCCGGCGAACCGCATCAATCGTGGAGGATTGGCTCGACCAGGCGTCATTGCGGTCGGCCGTGTCCCGCGCGCGAGCCTCGTCGCCGGCAGCCTCGGGGGCGGTTGTGTCGTTCCGATTGGCGGAATGCCAAGCTGCCTCGGTGATCGGTGCGCCAATTATGGTCTGGTTGCTCTCTTGCATGACCAGAAGGAACCACAGATCTTCGATCCGTCAACAAAAAGATGGATTGGCGATGCGGGGTATCGTCCGCGCCTGACCGCCCGATGCCAGGGACTGGGACTGCGTGATGAAGGAGTCCGCCTGCATGACGTGTGCAAGACGCCACCATCCCTTGAAATGACGCAGAACAATCCGGCCCTGGCCGCGCTGGTCCGGGCAAGGCCGGTCGAGGTGATGATCTAGTTATCAACAAGATTGAGCACGACATCCGATCCATCAGGATCGGAACGTGCTCTATCATATTGATGAATAGAGCATCTTTATCCGATCAGATGATTCCATCTGATCGGATGATGCTCTAGCGGCTGTTGACCATCACCGTCACCTGGCCTGACGGCAGGCCGACATCGCCGGGCCGTGCCGCGAGTTCGTCCCATAACGTGACCCGCCCGCGATCCGGCAGCCGGATCGCGATGGGCGGTGCCACGAAGCCCTCGCCGGTGGTCCGGGCCAGTGCCGCATCCGGCAGGGCGATGAGGCGCAATCTGGCCAATTTCCCGTCCGGCGCCGTGGGTGCGGCCGCGTGCGCCGCTCCGGGTTGCCACAGCGCCGCGGCCAGCCCGGCCAGCAGCGCCGCGGTGCGGATCAGGCTAACGCATCGGGCGGTTCGCATCGGTCATCGCCTGTGAAATCATCATCGCGTGCGCCTGGGTGGAGAGCAGCGCCGGCATGCCGGTGGTGCCGACATCCACCGCGATCTGGTTGCGGATCAGCGTATTGCTGGCGGTGTTCGCAATCACCGTCGCCAGTCCGCCGGAGGTCAGGGTCGTCGCGATGCTGGCCCCCCCATATTGCGCGACGCTGGCGAGCAATGGCGGTCCGGCCGGTGGCGGGCTTGTCACTGCCGCCGGCGGAAGCTGGGGCAGGGCAGATGGGGTTGCGGGCGCGGCGCCGGCGATGACGCTGGCCAGTTGCGGCCCGCTTGCCCCGCCGAAGGTGAGCTGGATCTGCGGCACGGCGATGGTCGCGATCACCGTGCCGTTTACGCTGGTGACCTGCTGGTAGGCGAAATCCACCGTCAGAAGGGGTGTGACGTCGAACCCGCCACGGATCCCGGCGAGCCTGGCATCGCTCAGCTGCGCGCCGACCCTGCGGGCGAGGTCCGGCGTCCCGGCGGCGCTCGCCACCGCCGGATACCCTGCCAGCAGGACGCAGAGCAATCCGCCGCCGAGCAGCATCTGCTGGATGAGGGGAGGTCGTGTCATCGTCTGGCTCCTTTCAGGATCCGCCCGGCGCGCCGATCCTGCCGGATCGGCGATGGCGCTCTGTCTCGTTGATTGTCCCGTTGTCTTCGTCCGGTCGGAGGACTCCATATGACCGGGCGTGGCTCTAGAGCACTTTCCGATCCTTCCGGATCGGATGTAGTGCTCTATCTTGTTGATAAATAGAGTATCTTTATCCGATCAGATGACTCCATCTGATCGGATGATGCTCTAGAACCGGTTCGCGATCGGGATCGTCACCTCCTGCAGCCGGGCGAGGCCGAGCGCATAGCGCGCGATGTCGGTCGGGGCCGGCGGGCTGCCGCGCCACACATGCGGATCCTCGAAGCTGCGTTGCGCGCGTGCGGCCTCGCTCATGACGAGGAACGACACTCCGCTCCACTGGCGGCGAAACCGCGCCACGCTTTCCGAGCGCAACCCCACCGCCGGGTCCGACAGCAGCACCCGCCCCGCCACGATGCTGCGCAGCACGACGAAATGCCGATAGCCATGGTCGTTGATCAGCACGATCGCCGGCACATGCAGACCGGCCAGCCGCGAGAGCGGCGCGTCGAACCCGCCGGAGGGAATGCCCTGCCGCGCCAGATAGGTCTTCATGTCGAGCAGGGAGAAGCCGTATCGCTCGATCGCCTGGCGGTTGCCGTGCCGGATCATGCTGAGAAAGACCTGCCTCTCCGTCACCTTGCGGTGATAGCTGTAGGTCAGCAGGGTGGCGAGCGCGGCCGAGCCGCAGGAGAAATCATAGGCTTGGTGGATCGTCTGGGCGAACCGCATCGCCTGGAAACTCTCGACCGGCACGCGGACGCTGCCGGCCCCGAGGCTGAGCCCGTTGACCGGGATGCCGCCCGCCCGCGCCGGCCCGCCCGCGATGCAGGCCAGGCCGAACAGCGCCAGCAGCCCGCGCCGCCATGCGCTTGCGCCCGGAGGCTGTCTCTCGTGACTTGATATCCCGCTCATCGTCGTCCTTTCCGCCGGTCGCGCCGTCCCGGTTGTCCGCGGCGGCGCGGCGGCTTTCAGTGCAGCGTCACGTTGATGGTCATCGTGTTCTGGATCAGCGCGTTGTTGCCGCTGTTCTGGAAGACCGTGGTGATCCCGGCATTGCCGTTGACCGCGTTGCTGGCGCTGATCGGCCCGGTCACGCTGCCGCGCCCCACGCTGGCGCCGCTGACGGCGCCGCTGGTATTGGCGTCCTGGATCACGATCCCGCTGCCCCGCAGTTGGCCGAGGGCCGGGCCGTGCAATTCGCTGCCCTGCAACGCGCGACTCAGCGCCCGGTCCGCTGCGCTGGGGCCCGTTGTGCCGGCCACGGCCGGTCGCGCCGCGCCGGCGATCAGGGCCAGCGCCGCCAGGGCCAGCGCTTGCCCGATCCACAAGCTGCGCCGGCGCGCCATCCCGTTCGTCCGGTCATCAAGCCTGTCCATCGCCCTTTCTCCCGAAAGCCATGGCCCGGACGGGCCGGACCATGGCGGTTTCGTTCCGGACCGTTGCCGGTCCGGCCTGCGTGGTCGTCCGGCAGATCAGTGGAAGACGGAGGTGCTGCTGCTGCCCGAGACCACCGATGACAGCGAGACGGTATTCTGCTGCAGCGCGTTCACGCCCGCATTCACCTGCGCCGTCACGATGCCGGTGCCGTTCGCCACGTTGTTGAGCGAGGCGCCCATGGAGACCATCGGGCCTGACGCGCTCTTGCCGCCGCGCCCCTTCTTCCAGTTCATGTTGTTCGGCCCGCTCGCGTAGACGCCGGGGCCGCCATAGACCGTGCCGTTGGTGGTCGCGGTGGCGAGATGGTAGTTGGAGATCGTCTTGTAGTCGTTGGCGAAGTTCGACAGCGACGCGCTGATCGCGAGGCTGTTGTTGTTCGCCGCGACCCCGCCGCCTGCGGCCGCGGCCATGTTCGTCGTGTTGTTGGAGTTGGTGGTCGGCGTCGAGGTCCAGGATTGCGACGTGCTGGTGCTCGACGACGAGGCCGACGAGCGGCCGGCGGCGCTGGCATTGGTGCCCGGACCCTGCGAGCTTGCGCTCGGATGGCTGTTGGTCGTCGGCGGCGAGCTGCTGGGCGTCGTCGCATGGGCCACGGCGAGGCTGAGAACCAGGGCCGAGGCACTCGCGAGAACAAGGGAAATCCGCATGGGTCACTCCTGTGGTTCGGGTTGCGCGGGCCGGGTCGCACTGCGCCGCGGCTCCTGCAGATCCGGGGCGGAAGGGCTGTCCCGCATCTGCATGAATGATGTTAAGCAACCGCCGTGCCAGTGCATTTTTATCGGTTAGATAATTGTTATATATAGTATTTTTCAACATCGCCCGGACCATCCCGGGTGTTCCATGAAACGCTTCAGCAAACGCTGGACACCGATACATGCGGCCCGCCTCAGAAGCGGACCGGCACATCGATCAGAACCTTGGCGACCGGCGCGTTCGGCCCCGCGCCGATGCCGACGCCGAGATTGATCGTGGTCGATTTCGAGAGCTGATAGCCGATGCCGAAATTGAAGGTGCCGAAATCGTAGGTCGAGCCCTTCACCGCCGCATGGTTGAATGTCGCACCGAACACGTGTTCCTGCTGGTAGCTGAGGGTGAACGTCGTTTCGTCATTGAGGGCGAAGCCGATGCCGAACGTCGCCGCCACCGCATCGCCGGGTTTTGCGTCTGCCGCCACCGCCGGGCCGCCGCCCGGATCCTGCACATGCACGGTGCTGCCGAAATTGTGGATGTAGAGGAGATTGGCGAACAGGATCCCCGGCGCGGTCGGGTAGAGCAACGTGATGCTGGGTTCCAGCGCCGGAAATCCGGTTCCGGTCGGCACTTTCTTCTGGATGCCGGAAATGATGCCGCCATTCGGATCGGCGGTCGTGTAGACCGGGACCGAGAACGGGCTGGTGCCGGTTGCGGTCTTGTAGATCAGGTTCCCCACCACGATCGGCACGCCGCCGCCGCCTTGATTGAACTGGTAGCTGGCGCCGAACTGGATGTCTCCGAGGCTGGCCGCATGGGCGCTCGGCGCAAGCACGCCGACCGTGGTTCCCCCGCCGCTCTGCTGGAGGATCGATTGGGTGACGGTCTCCTGATACGCGTAGACGAAGGGAACCCTTGCGCTCAATTCCAGCCGGTCGGTCAGCCCGTAGCGCAGCGTCAGCGCCGGCGTCACCATGCTTTGCCGCACTCGCGCAAGCAGGAGCTGGCCGAAGGTGATGCCGGGCAGGATGGTGAACCCGTTCAGGCTCAGCTGGTCGTCGGCCGAATAGTCGTATTCGAGCGAGGGATCGATCACCAGCGTGCCGCTTGGCGTCAGCACGCCGCCGACGGATTGCAGCGGCGAGGTCTGCAGCACGCGAGCCTCCCGCCGTTCCGCCGGCTTCGTGCCGGTGATCGGTGCCGATGTCTGTTCTGGAGGAGGTGCTGCGGTGTCCGCAGCCGTTGCGTCGGTCGCGGCTGCCGCCTGGTCCTGTGCCGCGCTGGTCGGCCCTGGCCCGGCTGCGCGGAGCCGGCGCATGGCCTCGTCGAGCAGGGCGCCCTGGCGGTCGAGATCGGCGCGGGCGCGGTCGAGCTCGTGCCGCGTGTGGCGTAATCTTGCTTCGGCCCGGGCGACGCTGGCGCGCAGTCGTTCAAGTGCCGCGCCATTGCTCTGCGCGGGCGTGCTGTCTGCCGTAGTGCTCGCGGTTGTGCCGGTGCCTGGCTGTGCGGCGGCGGCGGGCAGTGCCAGTCCGGCGGCAAACAAGGCTGCCGCCACACGGCGCGGTCGTGTCGGTTCAAGTTTCATCGCTGGTGTCCTCCGTGTGGCCGGTCGCCGCCATGCGTTGCAGCGCGCGGTAGAGCGTTATGCGGGCGATGCCGAGTTCGCGGGCGGCGCGGGCGCGGTTCTGGCCGCAACGGGCGAGGGCGGCGCGCACCGCCTCGGGGTCGATCATCCCGTGCGGGCCGGTGGTCGCCCGCAGGCGCGGACTCTCGCGCGCGGCGGGCAAGGCGAGGTCCGCTTCCCCGATCGTTTGCCCGCTCGCCATCACCGCCGCCCGCCGCACCGTCGAGACGAGTTCGCGTACATTGCCCGGCCAGTCATGCCGGCAGAGCGCAGCCAGCGCCGCGGCCGAAAACCCGTCCACCGCCAGCCCCAGATCGCGCGCGGCGGCTCGCAGCACGACCATGGCGAGCAGTTCGATATCGCCATCCCGCGCGCGCAGCGGCGGTATCTCGAGTTGCAGTACATTCAGCCGGTAGAACAGGTCTTCGCGAAACCGGCCTTCGCCGATCGCCCGCCGCAGATCGACATGGGTGGCGGCGATGACGCGGGTGCGCACACTCACCGGCTCGCGCCCGCCGAGGCGGAAAATCTGCCCCTCCTGCAGGAACCGCAGCAGATGCCCCTGCAGGTCCATCGGCAGGTCGCCGATCTCGTCGAGAAAGAGCGAGCCGCCAGCCGCCATCTCGACGAGCCCGATCCGCCGCGCCGTGGCGCCGGTAAAGGCGCCCTTCTCGTAGCCGAACAGCTCCGAGGCGATCAGCCCGGCGGGCAGTGCTGCGCAGTTGATGGCGACGAACCGGCCGTCGCGGGCGTTCGAGCGGTCGTGGATGGCGCGGGCGGCGAGTTCCTTGCCGGTGCCGGTCTCCCCGGTGATCAGCACCGGTGCATCGACCGGGGCGAACCGGCGGATCAGCTCGAACAGCCGGCGCATCGACGCCGACTGCCCGACCATGACCCTTTCGGGACCGGGTCCAGGAGGGCGGCTGGCTGCGGAGCAAGGCCGGCGCGCGGGCGCGGACTCGACCGGTCGGAGAATATTTCCGTGCAGAGCGTTGTGTCGCATGGCCTCCCCACTGGGTGGATCGCGGGGGATGCTATCAACGATGATGCGTGAAAATATTGCAGAATGTATTAAAAATATTTCTTTAAAGCCATGTTGGACTTTATATAAGGTATTTATTTACACTATTGGGATATTTTCGGGGTGATTTGATTATCAAAAAGGCATCGTTCTTCTGAATATCATCCGGAAGGACGATCCGCCCGATGCGATCTCCGTTCTGGATATCCGCAGCCGATGCGACATCAGAACACTTTTTTTTAACTAAACTCTGTCATGCAGTCCGGGAAGGTTGATCCGGAGACATGTCGTGCTGAACAAGCTTTCAATCCGTCACCAGTTTGCCGCGCTCGGTGCGTTCGGCATCGCGATGACCCTGGTGGCCATCGCCCTCGGGCTGCTGGCGTCCTACCAGATCGAGATGCAGTCGCGGAAATCCGAAATCCGCGCGTTGGTGAGCGACGCCGTTCACATCACCAGCGGCTTCGTCGACATGGCGGAGAAGGGGACGATGCCGCAGCCGCAGGCGAAGTCGCTCGCGCTCAAGGCCCTCGGCGCCGCCCGCTTCGATCACGGGAATTATTATTTCGTCGATAGTGCGAAAGGGATCGGGCTGCAGCATGTCAACAAGGCGCTGATCGGTACCGATCGCTTCAATGCCAAGGACGTGTACGGCAACTACACCGATCGGGCGATGATCGACTCGATCCGTGCCGGCCATCCGGCTTTCGCCCATTATTTCATGCCGAAAGCGGGTTCGGCCAAGCCGCAGCCGAAGATTTCCTTGATGGGGCAGGTGCCTGGCTGGGGCTGGTACATCGGCACCGGCGCCTACGTCAACGACATCGATGCCCAGCTCTGGAAAGGCGTCTCCCGCTTCTCGATGCTTTTCCTGCCGCTCTTCGCGCTGTTCCTCTTGGCGATGTATCTGATGCAGCGCAACGTCAACAACACGCTGCACGCGATCACCTCGGTGATGACGCAGCTTTCCCGCGGCGAGTTCAACACATCCATCCCCTTTACCGACCGCAAGGACGAGATCGGCGGCATGGCGCGCGCGGTCGAGGTCTTCAAGTCCGCAGGGATCGAGAAGGCCCGGATCGAGGCCGAAGCTGCCCAGCTCGCCCGCACACGCGAAGCCGAGCGGCAGGAAGCCGAGGCCCGGCGCGAGGCAGCGGCACGGCAGCTCGCTCATGTGCTCGACTCCGTTGCCGGCGGTCTCGAGGAGCTTGCGGCCGGACATCTCACCTACCGGCTGACCGAGGCTTTCGGTGACGATTATGACCGTCTGCGCGACGATTTCAACGCGGCGCTGGAACGGTTGCAGGAGACGATGGGGGTTGTCGCGGCGAATGCCGGGGCGATCCGGTCGGGCGCCTCTGAAATTTCCGCGGCGGCGGACGATCTGTCCCGCCGTACCGAACAGCAGGCCGCCACACTTGAAGAAACCGCAGCCGCGCTCGAGGAAATCACCGTGACCGTGCGGCGGACCGCCGATGGGGCCGTGCATGCCCGAACTGTCGTCGGCGCGGCGCAGGGCGATGCAGAACGCGGCGGCGCCGTGGTGTCGCAGGCGGTCGCGGCGATGGGCGAGATCGAGGCATCGTCGAAGCAGATCGGCAGCATCATCGGGGTGATCGACGAGATTGCCTTCCAGACCAATCTGCTGGCGCTCAATGCCGGGGTCGAGGCTGCCCGGGCGGGCGATGCCGGGCGCGGCTTTGCCGTCGTTGCCTCCGAGGTTCGCGCGCTCGCGCAGCGCTCGGCGGATGCGGCAAAGGAAATCAAGACGCTGATCTCCGCCTCGAACCAGCAGGTTGTCGCGGGCGTCGACCTCGTCGGTCAGACCGGTCGGGCTCTTGAGCGCATCGTCGGGCAGATCGGCGAGATCAACGGCGTGGTGGCGGAAATCGCCGCATCCGCGCAGGAGCAGGCGACCGGGCTTGTCCAGGTGAACACGGCCGTCGGTCAGATGGACCAGACGACGCAGCAGAACGCGGCGATGGTCGAGGAGTCGACGGCGGCAAGTCACAGCCTGGCGCGGGAGGCTGAGCAGCTTTCCGGCCTGATGGCGCGGTTCGACCTCGGCGCGGTCGCGCACGAACCGGTCGCGCCGCGCCCGACGGCAAGCGCCCGGCCCGTTGCAAACCGGGCGGCTCCATCGCGCCCCGCACAGGCTGCCATCCGTCCCGCGAAGCCCGCGCCGCAACGGGAACCGCAGATGGAAGCCGCTGGCGAGGATAACTGGGAAGATTTCTGACCCTACCCTCTACGCTCGCCCCCCCGGCGGGAGCCAGTCTCCCGCCGGTTTTTCATCGAGATCACCAGCCGGCGCCCATACGGCGGCGGATCACCCTCCGCGCACACCCTGGGTGTTGACGTAAAGCGCATACAGGCTCCGGCTCGCCGCCATGAACAGCCGGTTGCGATGCCTCCCGCCGAAGCAGACATTGGCGCAGCGCTCGGGCAGGGCGATGCGGCCGATCGGCGTTCCGCCGGGGTCGAACACCATCACCCCGTCCAGTTCGGCCTCGCCCATCCCCCAGCCGCACCAGAGATTGCCGTCGATATCGACGCGAAACCCATCCGGCGTGCCGCCGGGGCCGGCATCGATCAGTCGCCGATTGTTGGCGAGGCGGCTGTCATCCACCACATCGAACACATGGATTGCCCGGTGAGGCTCGGCTCGCGAGGCGACCACGTAGAGCCGGCTCTCATCGGGCGAAAAGGCCAGCCCGTTCGGCCCCGCGATGTCGTCCGCGACCATCGAGACCGTGCCGCTCGCCGGGTCGATCCGGTAGATCGCGGGCTTCAGCTCCGCCTCCGCGCGGCGCCCTTCATACCATCCGGCAATGCCGAAGGGCGGGTCGGTGAACCAGATGCTGCCGTCGGATTTCACCACGACGTCGTTCGGCGAATTCAGCCTTCGCCCGCCGAACCCGTCCGCGAGCACCGTGATGCTCCCATCGATCTCGGTGCGGATCACGCGCCGCCCGCCATGTTCGCAGGTAATCAACCGCCCCTGGCGATCCCTCGTGTTGCCGTTGGCATGGCCCGCCGGCTGGCGGAACACGCTGACGCGTCCATCGGCTTCGTCCCAGCGCAGCATCCGGTCGTTCGGAATGTCGCTCCATAGCAGGAAGCGCCCGTCGCCGAACCAGACCGGCCCTTCCGCCCAGCGGCAGCCATCGGCGAGCCGCTCCACCGCCGCGTTGAACAGCCGGTAGCGTGCGAAGGCCTGGCTGAGCACATGGATCGCCGGGTCGGGATAGCGCTCGGCCGGCTGCCAGGAGGTGATCGTCATGTCTCCCGCCCATAAGCGAGCAGCAGCGCAAGGATGACGACGCCATAGGCAATGCTGCGCACGTAATCGGGCATCGAAAGCGCGAGCAGAACCGAGACCAGCACGGTCAGGCTCACCGCGCCGGCGGCGACGCCGAGATAATTGCCGCGACCGCCAAGGATGTTCACCCCGCCGATCACCACCGCGGCGATCGAGGTGAACAGGTAGGGGTCGCCGAGGCCGAGCGAGGCTTGCCCGCCAAAGCCCACCAGCATGATCCCGCCGAGTGCGGCGAACCCGCCGCACAGGGCATAGAGCAGGATCGTCATCCGCCGTGCGTCGATCCCGGCGAGGGTGGCGGCGAGCGGATTGGTGCCGAGCGCGTAGGTCGCCCGTCCGAACCGCGTCACCGCGAGCGCGCCGCTGACCAGCGCGGTCACGAACGCCCAGAGCCAGAGCGCATCGGGAATGCCGAGCAGGGTGCCATGCGCCAGCGTCTGGATCAGCGGCGGGGCGTAGGATGAGCAGGAGGAGCAGGTGAAACCGCCGCTCAGCCCGAGTGTCAGCCCCTCGACGATGCCGTTCGCCGCCAGCGTCATCACCACCGCCGGAATGCCGAAGACGGCGATGCCGATGCCATTCGCCACTCCCACCGCCACCCCCATGCCGATGGCCGCGGCGATCGCCTCCGGCGCGCCCGTGTTTTTGCCGAGCGAGGTGGTGGTGAGCAGGATCGCCGCGGCGTTCATCACCCAGGGCACCGAAAGGTCGATCCCGCCGATCAGGATGACGAAGCACTGTCCCGCCGCCACGATGCCGACGAACGAGGCGATCACCAGGATCGAGGCCACGCTGGGGCCGGACAGAAAGCCCGGATGCGCCGCCTCGCCAACCACGAAAAGCCCGATCGCCGCGATGATCGCATAAAGGATCCGCCGCGTATCGACGGAGAGAGCTCTCATTGCCGCCTCCTGATCGCGCCGCCGATGGCGCCGCCGAGCACGACCGCGACGATCAGGAACACTCCTTCGTAGAATGACTGATACAGCGGATTGACGTGGCTGAAGAACAGGATGTTGACGATCAGCGTGGTGATGAACGCACCGGCGATCGCGCCGGCCGCGGAACCGCGCCCGCCGAACAGAGAGACGCCACCAAGCACGACCGCGACGATGGAGGTCAGCGTGTAGCTGTTGCCGGTCGTCGCGTCGCCCGCTGTGGCCGAGGCGGCGAGAAACAGCCCCGCCGCGGCCGCCAGTGCGCCATCGAGCATGTAGGCGATGATCTTGGTGCGCAGCACGCGCACCCCGAGCGCGCGGGAAGAGGCCTCGTCATTGCCGATCGCGTAGAGATCCACACCGGTGCGCGAGCGCCGGAACGCCGCCCAGGCCAGTATCAGGAGCCCGATATAAACCAATGCCCAGGGCGCGTTCGGGTTGACCAGCAGGTTGGTGTAGGCCGGCGGGATCGCACCGCCCGGCGCTGGCAGCACGCGGATCGCCAGACCCTGGTAGATCGACAGTGTCGCCAGCGTCACCACGATCGGCTGCAACCGGCCGAATGCGACCAGCAGCCCGTTCACGAGGCCGCACGCCGCCCCTACCGCGAGAATGACGGCCGACCACAGCAGCGCGCCGCCGAGCGACTTGCCCATGGTCACCGCCGCCAGCGCGTTGGCGAGATCGACGACGCCGCCGACCGAGAGATCGATCCCGCGGGTAAGCACGACGAAGCTCTGGCCCACCGCGGCGAAGACCAGCGGGATCGCGTTGTTCACCGTCGAGGTCAGTTCGAAATTGCCCGGCAGCCGGTGCTGTTCGATGCTGTAGACCATCAGGAACCCGGCCACCGCCAGGGTGAGGATCGCGCCGGCGAGGATCAGGCCGATATTCTGCCCGATCGCGTGGCCGAGGCGGCTGCCGCGCGGCAGTGCTGCGGCGTCAGGCTGCATGGGGAATCTCCGTCTTGCCGCTCTCGCGCATCGCGGCGGCGACGATCGCCTCGGCGGACAGCGCGTCGGCCGGCAACTCGGCGACGAAGGCGCCCCGCCGCATCACCTTCACCCGATGACACAGATGGGCGAGTTCCTCCGCATCCGACGAATAGAACAGGATCGCGTAGCCCTCGCGGGCGAGGCCGGCGATCAGCTCGTAGATCTCGTGCTTGGTCGCGACATCGACGCCGCGGGTCACATCGTAGAGCAGCAGGATGCGCGAGCGCGTCAGCAGCCAGCGCCCGAGCAGCACCTTCTGCTGGTTGCCGCCGGACAGCGCGCCGACCGGCTGCTGCGCCGAGGGCGTGCGCACGGCAAGCCGGCGGATGCTCTCCGCCACCGTTGCGCGCTCGGCGCCGAGCCGCAGGATGCCGAGGCGCGAGAGCCGGCGCAGGATCGGCAGGGTGAAATTGTCCCGCACGGAAAGCGGCAGGAACAGCCCCTCGCTCTTGCGGTCTTCCGGCACCAGGGCGAGGCCGGCGCGGATCGCGTCCCAGGGCGCCGTGATGCGGACCGGCCGTCCCTCGCGCTCGATCCGCCCCTCGCGAAAGCCGGGGGCGCCGAACAGGCCGAAGAACAGGGCGCGATGACCATGCCCTGCGAGGCCGCCGATGCCGAGAATCTCGCCTGCGCGCAAATCGAGGTCGAGCGGCGCGGTTCCCTCCGCCCGCGCGCCGCGCAGCGAGAGCAGCACGGGGCCGGGGGGCTGCGCGCCGCGGGCGGGAAAGATCGTCTCCAGCGCCTGCCCGGTCATCAGCGTGATCGCCTCGTCCTCGCCGATCGAGGTGAAGGTGCCGACATCGGTGCCGTTGCGGAAAATGGTGATCTCGTCCGCGATGCTGGTGATCTCGCCCCAGCGGTGCGAGGTGAACACGATTGCCACGCCCGCGTCCCGCAGCGCGCGGATCTGGCCGAACAGCCAGGCCACCTCGCGCTCGACCAGCGCGGATGTCGCCTCGTCGAGCAGCAGGATCTGCGGGCGCGCCATGATCACCCGCGCGATCTCGATGATCTGCCGCTCGGCGAGCGATATGTCCGCCGCCAGCGCGCGCGGATCGATATGGGTGATGCCGAGCCCGGCGAGTTCGGCCTCGGCGATGCGCGGCATCGCGGCGCGGTCGATCAGGCCGAGCCGGCCGCGCGGCTCGCGGCCGAGCAGCAGGTTTTCCGCCACCGTCATGTAGGGCAGCAGCGTGAGTTCCTGGAACACGGTGCCGATGCGCAGGTCCGGCCCGCCGGTTTCCACGCTGCCCTCGTCGGCTGCGATGCGGCCGCCGAGGATCTTGATCAGGGTCGATTTGCCGGCGCCGTTCTCGCCGACCAGCGCGTGAACGCTGCCGCGCGCGACGGCGATCGAGGCCCTGGTGAGGGCCTTGACGCCGCCGAACGACTTGCTGACCCCGCGCGCCGCGATGGCGGGTGCGGTCATGGCCGGGTCAGGCCTTGGGCAGATGCACGGTCAGGGAACCGCCGCAGGGTGTGCCGTGCAGCGCGGCATCGACGCAGATCTTGAGCGTCGCGTGCGGTCCGCTGTCGGTGAAGTCGGTGAAGAAACTGTCCGGCATGTTGGGGAACACCGTCTCTCCCACCTTCACCGTGGCGTTGGTGACGAAGGGGAAGGGGATGGTGATGTCCTTGCGCGGATAGGATTTGTTGAGGATGCGCCGCGCGAGTTCCAGCGCGATCAGCACGAGGTAGGGCGGCTGGCCGACCGAAAGCCCCTCGACCTTGTGGCCCATATAGCCGGTCATGAACTTGCGGAAGCCGTTTTCCGCCTCGCCGGCGGTCGGCGGCAGCGGTCGTTTCGCGGCTATGAAGGCCTTGAGCACGCCATCCGTGCCGCCCTGGCACCAGATACCGTCGATCTTGGGCAGCGAGGGCAGCACCGAGGCGGTGTTCTTCTCTGCGGTGGAGGACGCCCAGTCGCCGGCGAAACGGCTGACGATCTTGATGCCGGGATATTTCTTCCAGACCTCTTCGGCGCCGCGGTTGCGGTCCTCGTTCACCCCGGTGCCGGCCACGCCCGTCACCATGATGACATTGCCCTTGCCGCCGATCTTCTTCGCCAGCCATTCGGCCAGGGTGGCGCCGAACTTCACCTGGTCGGTGTTCACCTTGATCGCGGTTGGCGTGGTGACGATGTTGTCGAACGAGACGACGAGAATGCCGCGCGCATGGGCCTGCTGGAGAATGCCGTTCAGCCCGGTCGGCGAGGCGGCGTCGACCAGGATGGCATCGACGCGCTCGGCGATCATGCCGGAAATCTGCTGGCTTTCCTGCGAGATGTTGTTGCCCGAGCTGAAATACGATCCGTCGATCTCGCTCTTGTACGGCTCCATCTGCAGCGCCGCCTTGAAGAGGTTGACCATCTCGATGCGCCACTCGTTGCCGATATACGAGTTCGACAGGGCGATCTTGAGCTTGCGGTTGTTCGCCAGCCCGAAGCGGGGCAGGGCGGCTAGCCCGAGCCCGCCGGCAAGCCCGGTGAGCAGCGTGCGGCGGGTCGCGCCGGTCAGGTCAAACACGCCGGAATCGGTTTGATCGAAATCCATCTTGTCCTCCCAGGATTTTGTTACATTCGGTTTATTATCGGTTTTATACAATCAATAAGGGGCGCTGACAATCAGAATCGTGCCCCTTACACCGTCTTGTTGCCCCGCACCGCGACATAGAGCGAATAGACCGAGCTGGTCGCGGTCATGAACAGGCGGTTGCGGTTCGGCCCACCGAAGACGAGGTTGCTGGTGGCTTCGGGCAGGTCGATCTTGCCGAGCGGGGTTGCATCCGGCGCGAAGACGGCGACGCCGTTGGCGGTGCCGCAGCTCGACCAGACATTGCCGTGCTCGTCGATGCGGAACCCGTCGGCGAACCCGTTCGCGATTTCGGTGAAGACCTTGCCCGGCCCGAGTCGCGCGCCGTCGATCACGTCATGCACCCGGATATGATGCGGGCCATCCGCCCGGTGGGTGATGCCGGTATCGGCGATGTAGAGTTTCCGTTCGTCGGGGCTGAAGGCCAGCCCGTTGGGGCGCTCGTAATCGCTGGCGACCACGCTGAGCGCGCCGCTCGCCGGGTCGAACCGGTAGACGTTGCAGGCGCCGATCTCGCTTTCGGCGCGGTGGCCCTCGTAATCGCTCCAGATGCCGTAATCGGGGTCGGTGAACCAGATTGTCCCGTCGGATTTCACCACCACGTCGTTCGGCGAGTTCAGCCGCTTGCCCTCGAAGCGATCCACCAGGATCGTGACCGAGCCGTCATATTCGGTGCGGCTGACGCAGCGCCCGCCATGCTCGCAGCTGACCAGCCGCCCCTGCCGGTCGCGGGTATGGCCGTTGGTGTGCCGTGCCGGCGTGCGATAGACGTCGACCGTCCCGTTCGTCGTCCAGCGCAACATCCGGTCGTTGGGAATGTCGCTCCACAGCAGGCAGTTCTGCTCGCCGAACCAGACCGGGCCTTCCGCCCAGCGGCAGCCGGTGGCGATGGTCTCGATCGCCGCGTTGAACAGCAGCATCGAGCGGAATCGTTCATCATAGACGTGAAAAGCCTCGGACATGGCAGCGCCTCTCCCCCTCGTCGTTGTGGCCGGTCGATCCGGTCCTTGCCGTCAAACGATAAAAGGCAATCGGCGCAAAGGCCAGAGGTTTTGCAGCCGGATCAGCTTGCGAGCGCGGCAATGAAGCCGGCTGCCTTCATGCGCACGGCAGCGGCGTCGTCGCCCGGCCGGTAGAGTGCCGAGCCGATGCCGAAGCCGCCAGCACCCGCCTCTCGCCAGGGGGCAAGCGTGGCCGGCGTGATGCCGCCGACCGGCAGCACCGGCAGCGCTGGCGGCAGCACCGCGCGCAACGCCTTGAGCACCGCGGGACTTGCTGCTTCGGCGGGAAAGAGCTTCAGCCCGTCCGCCCCGGCGCCGATCAGCGCGAATGCCTCGGCCGGGGTGAAGAAGCCGGGCAGGGCGATCAGCCCGCGCCGCTTCGCCTCGGCCACGAGGGCGGGATCGGCGTGCGGCGTGACCATCAATTGCCCGCCCGCCCCGGCGAGGCGGGCGACATCCTCCGCCGTCATGACCGTTCCGGCGCCGATCAGCGCCCGCGTGCCGAGCCCGCGGGCCAGGCGGGCGATGCTCTCGAACGGGTCGGGCGAGTTCAGCGGTACTTCGATGATCCGCAGCCCGGCGTCGACCAGCGCCTCGCCCAGCGCCATCACCTCGTCCGGCGCGACCCCGCGCAGGATCGTGACCAGTGGGCAGGCGTCGAGATGTTCCTTCAGTGTCGCCATGGGATCTCCGCTCCGAGCCGGGTAAGGCCGAGACAGGCGGCGTCGCCGGCGCCATCGTCATGTACGCGCGCCGCCCCGCCGCACAGCGCGATCGCATCGCGGTAGAGCGCGCAGAGCGCGGGATCGCCGATCAGCGTCACCTCCGCCGCCGCCGCCGGCCGCGCGCGACCAATCTCATGGCCGATCTCGTGGCCGATCAGCAGGCCGGACAGATAGGCGCGGGAGGCGGATTTCGACACGCCATCGCGCAAGACCCTGGTCCGCACGCCGAAGAGATGATGCAGCAGCCCGCCAGGCTGGCGCGCCCGCGCGACGCCGTCGGCGAAGGCGTCGGGCTCCGGCCCGCCCGCCTCGATCGTCTGCGCGAGGATCGTCGCCCCGCCCAGCGCGGCGAAGGCCTCGCCGGTCATGTAGGTCCGGAACCCCTCGATCCGCCCGGCCCCGACGACCGCCCATTTGGAGTGGCTGCCCGGCAGGCAGACGAGCCGGCGCGCAGCGTCCCCGACCGCACCGGCGATCTGGGTTTCCTCGCCGCGCATCACCTCCGGAACACCATCCCCGTCCCGCGTCGCGAGCCCCGGCAGGATCAGCACCTCGGCGCCCTCGAACGCCACCGGCCGGGCCGCGGCGGCGATCGCGCCGAACGCCGCCGGGCAGTCGAGATACGGCACGTCCAGCCAGCCCTGGCGGCTGCCGGCCATCCCGGCGATCAGCACCCGCCGCTCGCCGGCCGCCAGCCAGTCCCCGGCGATCTCGCGCAGCACGTCGGCAAAGCCGCCCGGCGCCACGCTCAGCACGCCGCGATCGGCACGGCGGACGTCGCGGGCCATGCCATCCTCCGCGATGCGGAAAGCGCGCAGCCGTGTCGTCCCCCAATCGAGGCCGATCATCGGGGGCCGGTCATCCGCCCGCGCCGCTCAGATCCAGCCGGCATCGACGAAGAAATTATGGCTGGTCACCATCCGGCTGTCATCGGCGGCGAGCCAGAGCACCATCCGCGCAACATCGGCCGGCACCAGCTTCTGCTTGAGGCATTGCTGCTTCATCAGCGTCTCCTCGCCTTCCGGCGTGAGCCATTTCTCGATCTGCCGCTCGGTCATGATCCAGCCCGGCACCACGCAGTTCACGCGGATGTTGTCCGGCCCGAAATCCCGCGCGAGGCTGCGCGTCAGCGCCTCGATCCCGGCCTTGGCGGTGACGTAGGCCGGCATGCCGCCCTGGCCCTTGTGCCAGCTGCTGGAGCCGAAATTGACGATGGCGCCGCCGCCGGCGGCCTTCATCATCGGGATGATCGCCTGGGCGGTGAAGAACTGGTGGCGCAGGTTCACCTGCAGCCGGTCTTCCCAGTATTCCACCGTCACATCCATCGTCGGGTGGCGCTCGTCATGGGCGGCGTTGTTCACCAGCACGGTGAACGGGCCGACCGCCTTGGCGCCCTGTGCGATCGCGGCTTTCAGCGCGTCGATATCGCGCAGGTCGCACCTGATGAAATGCGGCGCGGCGTGGCCCTTCGCCGCCACCTGCTCGACCACGCGCTGGCCGCCCGCCTCGTCGATATCGACGAAGACGATGCGGCTGCCCTGCTCGGCGAAATGCTGCACGACGGAGGCGCCGATGCCGCCGCCGCCGCCGGTGATGAACACGGCCCGGTCCTTGAGGCTCGGATAGATTGCGTTGGCATGTGCGGTCATGATGTTCCCTTTTCCGTCCTGATGTTGTGCTGCCGGCGCCTTGCGTCAGCGCGCCCGTGCCGCGCGGTATTCACGCCGCACGATCTCCAGCAGCTCCTCGACCGATGTGTCGCGCGCCGCGCCCGAGAACGTCACCTCGCCATGCTGCATCAGCATGACGCGATCGGCAATCTCGAGCGTCTGGGCATAATTGTGCATGATCATGATGATCGAGATGTCGCCGCGGGCGCGCTGGCGCTGGATCAGGTCGATGATCAGCCCGGCCTCGCGCGCCCCCATCGCGGCGAGCGGCTCGTCGAGCAACAAAATCTTCGCCTCGGAATACACCGCGCGGGCGATGGCGATCGCCTGCCGCTGCCCGCCCGATAGCATCTCCACCTCCTCGTCGACCGAGGGAATGTTGACGCCGATATCCTCGAGCGCCTCCGCCGCGCGCCGGCGCATCGTCCGGTGGTCGAGCATGCCGAAGGGGTTCCTGAGCTCGCGGTTCAGGAACATGTTGTGATAGATCGGCAGCGTGTTCACCAGCGCGAGATCCTGGTAGACGCACTCGATCCCGAGTGCGCGCGCATGATCGACCGAGGCGAGGTCGACCGCCTCTCCCCGCACGTAAAGCTGGCCCGCGGTCGGCTTGTGAAAGCCGGTGATGATCTTCATCAGGGTCGACTTGCCGGCCCCGTTATCGCCGAGAATGCCCAGCACCTCGCCGCGCCTGACATGCAGCGACACGCCGGACAGCGCCGTCACCGCGCCGAACGACTTGACGATGTTCTCGGCCCGCAGCGCGTCCGGCGCCGTTTCGTTGACGGTGGCGCTCATCGCCGGCCTCCCTTGCGCATGCCCTGGACGCGGATGTTGGCGATCATCGCGATCAGGATGGCGCCGCCGATGATCATGTCGAAGGTGAAGGCGTTGATGCCGGCGAGGGTGAAGCCGTCCTGCAGCACGCCGAGCACGGTGGCGCCGAGCAGCCCGCCGATGATCGTGCCCGATCCGCCGGCGAGGCTGGTGCCGCCGATCACGCCGGAGGCGACGGCGAGGAACATGACGTTGGTGCCGCCGGCGAGCGGGTCGGTCGAGCCGATGCGGAAGGCCTCCAGAATGCCGGTCGCCCCGCCGAGCACGCTGGTCAGCACGAAATTGCCCACCTTGATCCTTGCCGCGTTGATGCCGGCCTCGGTCGCCCCGGTGAGGTTGCCGCCCACAGCGATGGTGTGCAGCCCCCAGCGCCGGTGGCGCAGCACCGCGTGCATCACCAGCACGATCAGCAGCGCCCAGAGAAACTCGCTGTAGCCGGACGCGCCGAAGATGTTGGCGATCGTCGCGCCACCCGGCGTGTTCACCGGATAGCCACGCGAGATGGTGAGGGTGAAGCCGTTGATCAGGAACAGCGTGCCGAGCGTGGTGACGAAGGAGGGCACCCGCAGCAGCACGGTGATCCCGCCATTGATCAGCCCCACCACGGCGGAGACCAGCAGCGCGAGCGCGATGCCGACGAACAGGCCAAGACCCGCCTTCACGCTGAACGCCATGATGAACGGGGCGAGGGCAAAGACCTGGCCGACCGAGAGGTCGATTTCGCCGCAGATCAGCAGCATGATCTCGCCGCAGGCGATGATCGCGGCCGGGGCGATGAACTGCGACAAGGTCTGCAGGTTGGCGCCCGAGAGGAAATTGTCGTTGCTGATGGCGAAATAGCCGAACAGCAGGATGGCGACGACGAGAATGCTTGCTTCTCGCAGCGCGAACAGGCGCGAGCCGTGTCGGCGCAGACTGATGGGCTGGCTCATGCCGTTCCCCTGATCTCAGGCGCCGCCCCGCGCGGGGCGGCCTCGTTGGTGGAGGGCGGACGTCCGGCGGGTGGCCTGCCATGCCCCATCGGGGTGCGGCAGGCCGCCGCGCCGGCGCGGCTTCAGCCGGCGATCGGCCCGTGCCGGGGCACGATCTGCGGCTTGGCCGAGCTGCCCTCGTAGCGGGTGTGCGTGTCGAGATAGGGTTGCACCCCTCCCTTGGTCACGAATTTCAGGCCGGTGTTGATGTCCGCCGGGCCCGACAGGCCGCCGGAGGCGAGGAACGTGAACATCTCCATCACCGTGTAGAAGCCCTGCAGATAGGGCTGCTGGTCGATGGTGAAGTCGAGATCGCCGCTCTTGATGAGGTCGAGCGTCTTGGGAAGCATGTCGAAACCGCCGCCGTGCACGCCCTTCTTGGCGAGGCCGAACTGCTTCATCACCTCGCCGACACCCTGGGTCGAGCCGGCATCCACCGCGAACATGCCCTTCACGTGCTGGTGACCGAGATAATAGGCGCGGATCTTGGAGAGTTCCTCGTTCACCGTCGGGCCGGTCGCGATCTCGTGATAGGTGATGTTCTTGCCGAGTTTCTTGATCGCGGCCGCCGCACCGTCGATGCGCGGCTGGATGTTGAGCTGGCCGGGTGTGGCGATGAACAGCGCGACCTCGCCGGAGCCGACGAGCTGGACGATCTTCTCGCCCATCTGGTAGCCGGCGAGGAACAGGTCCTGGCCGATATAGGCGAGGCGCTTGTTGCCCGAGCCGGCAGGTGCGTCAGCATTGTAGGAAAACACCGGGATGCCGGCGGCGAGCGCGCGTTCGGTCGGCTTGTTGAACGCGGTCGGATCGACCAGCGGCACCGCGATCGCATCGGCCTTGCCGGCAATCGCCGCATCCATCGCGTTGACCATGTGCGCGACGTTCGAGGTCTGCGATCCGGTCCACTGCCATTCGCAGCCGAGCAGGCGGCAGGCGTCGTGGATGCCATACTGCGTCGGCACGAAGAACGGGTTGGTGGTGACGTGGTTGACGAACACGAACTTCCAGCGCTTGTGCGGCGGGAACGGGTCCTTGCCGGCGGCTTCCGCGGTGCGGGCACCGGCGGCGAGCATCGCGGCGGCGGCGCCGAGCGTCACGCCCTGGGCCACGGCGCGGCGCGGCAGGCGCGACGCAACGATATCGTCAACTTTGTCTTCTATCTTTTTTGTCATCGAGTTCCTCCCTGCGATGATTGTCATTTATATTTAGTTGACCCTCAATGAAAATGCAATCGAGGAAATCACGCGCCCTTGCCGGATCCGGTCTTTCGTGCTGCCATCTTCGATGTTGCGAATATAGATCGTTTCTTGCGGCGGCGCCGCGGGGCTGGTCGCAACGGCGGCGCGCCGCTAACCTCGCGTCGCAAGATCCTGTGAGGAGGCCGGCATGACCACGCCCCACGTCCAGTCACACGTCCAGTCACACGTCCAGCCACAAGTACAGTCACAAGTACAGTCACGCTCTGCCCGCTTCGTCGGCCGGCACGCGCTCGTCACCGGCGGGGCATCGGGGATCGGCCGGGCCATCGCCCGGCGGCTCGCTCAGGAGGGGGCCGCGATCACCTTCACCCATCTGCCGGGCGATGAAGCTGCCGCCGAAGCCCTGGATGAACTCCACGCCGCCGGGCCGGCCGCCCGCCATCACGCCGAGGCCGCGGATGTCGCCGACCGGGCCGCGATGGAGGCGGTTGCGGCGCGGGCCATCGGGCGCGCCGGCCATCTCTCGCTGCTGGTCAACAACGCCGGCATCCAGGCCGAGCAGCCGAGCGACGCGCTCGACATGGACCGGTTCGAGCGCATCGTCGCCGTCGATCTGCTGGCCGTTGCCCATCTCTGCGGGCTGGTGATCGGCCACATGGCGGCGCAGGGGGGCGGTGCGATCCTCAACGTCTCCTCGGTTCACGAAATCGTGCCAAAGCCGGGCTTCCTCTCCTACTCGGTGGCGAAAGGCGGGCTTGGCAATCTCACCCGCACCCTGGCGCTGGAATTCGCGGCGCGCGGCGTGCGGGTCAACGCGGTGGGCCCCGGTGCGACGGTCACGCCGATGAACGCGGGCTGGACCGGCGATCCCGAGCGCCGCCGCATCGTCGAGGCGCATATCCCGATGGGGCGTCCGGCCGAGGCCGATGAAATCGCCGCCGTTGCTGCCTTCCTGCTCTCCGACGAGGCGAGTTACGTCACCGGCCAGACCCTCTTCGCCTGCGGTGGCCTGTCGCTGTTCGCCGATTTCGCACGGAACTGGTCCACCTGATCTCACCACATCGCCGAAGCCATGGCCCGAGAGATCAAGGAAACCTGAAAACGTTTTCCTCTTCGCAAGAGGGCTCATCCATCGACTTCTGACCGATGCGGCGTATCGGATCGCGATTGGCTTTGGAATTTTCGTGCGAGATAAAATTTTCGTTCCCGGGCAAGAAATTTCTTGCCCCTGCCGATCGTGCAAATTAAGAAAGTCATGAAAACGTTTTCTGGTCTTCAAACCGCCCATGCGCGGGCCAGCGAGCGAATAACAAGACTGAGGAGGAACGATGACGGCGCCCCGCGCCCAGCCGACCCGTATTCACGACCAGACGCCGGCGGCGGCCCCGAAGCCGCGCGCTTCGGCAGTGCGGCCGGATACCGGCCGATGACCATGCAGCGTCCGTGCCGTCCCGCGCCGCGGAACGCGCCCGGAGGCGCCAAGTCCAGACACCGTGTCGAGACCAAGGAGAACAACATGACCAACAGGAACAGCTTCACCCGCAAGGCAACGATCGCGCTGGCAGCGCTCGGCGCGGTCGCCGGGTTCGCCACCACCGCCCAGGCCGCGCCGATCCGCGCCTGCCTCATCACGAAAACCGACTCCAACCCCTATTTCGTCACCATGCGGAAGGGCGCGCTGGCCGAGGCGAAGAAGCTCGGCGTCGATCTCAAGACCTATGCCGGCAAGTATGACGGCGACAACCAGTCGCAAGTCGCCGCCATCGAGAGCTGCATCGCCGATGGCGCCAAGGGCATCCTGATCACCCCGTCCGACACCAAGGCGATCGTCCCCACCGTCGAGAAGGCGCGCAAGGCCGGGCTGCTGGTGATCGCGCTGGATACCGCGCTGAGCCCGACCAGCGCTGCCGACATGACGTTTGCCACCGACAATTTCGAGGCGGGCGAGCTGATCGGCCGCTGGGCGCGCAAGCATCTCGGCGCCAAGGCGAAGGACGCGAAGATCGCGATGCTTGATCTCTCGATCTCGCATCCCACCGTTGATGTCGAGCGCGATCACGGGTTCCTCGCCGGCTTCGGTGACAAGATCAAGGATCCGAACACGTTCAACGTGGCCGACCCGCGCATCGTCGGCCATGTCGAGACCGGCGGATCGGAAGAGGGCGGCCAGAAGGGCATGGAAACGCTGCTTGCCCGCAACCCGAACATCAACCTCGTCTACGCCATCAACGAGCCGGCAGCCTTCGGCGCCTACCAGGCGCTGAAATCGGTCGGCAAGGCCGGCAAGGTCACCATCGTCGCGATCGATGGCAGCTGCACCGGCGTCGCCGGCGTGAAGAAGGGCATCATCGCCGCCGACTCGCAGCAATATCCGCTCAAGATGGCGGCCCTTGGTGTGAAGGCGATCGTCACCTTCGCCAAGACGGGCAAGAAGCCGCAGGCCAGCGCCGGCAAGGATTTCTACAATACCGGCACCAACCTGATCACCGCCCATCCCGTTTCCGGTGTTCCCTCGATCACGCCGGCGAAGGGCGCCAAGATCTGCTGGGGCAGCTGATCCCCGGCACGACCGCGGGCGGTGCGTAACGCCGCCCCGTTTCCTTCGACTGCCGCGCCGGCGCGCCCGGCGCGGTCATGGAGCATATGCGATGTCGAGCAACGAGCGCACCGAGGTCACCTTCGAGGCCTCCATCGTCACTTCCGGCGCCGAGGCCGTGGCGGAGTTCAGCCACCCCAGGACGCCGCTCGAACGGTTGCAGCACCTGCTGCATGAAACGCCGTGGCTCGCGCCGCTGATCGTGCTGATCGTCTCGCTGCTCGGCTTCGGCATCCTGGTCGGCCATCGCTTCTTCACCGCCTATGCGCTGACGCTGATCCTCCAGCAGGTGACCATCACCGGCATCGTCGGCGTCGCCCAGGCGCTCGTCGTGCTCACGGCAGGGATCGATCTCTCGGTCGGCGCCATCATGGTGCTGTCCTCGGTGCTGATGGGACAGTGCGCCTTCGCCTACGGGCTGCCGGCGGGTGTGGCCATCCTCGCGGGCTTCGGCCTCGGCGCCGCCGCGGGCTGGTGCAATGGCGTGCTCGTCGCCCGCATGAAACTGCCGCCCTTCATCGTCACGCTCGGCACCTGGCAGATCGTGCTGGCGGCGAACTATCTCTATTCCGGCAACCAGACGATCGGCGCGGCGCAGATCTCAATGCAGGCGCCGCTGCTGCAATATCTCGGCAATACCTTCGTGATCGGCGGCGCGGGCGGCGCCACCTTCACCTATGGCGTCGTGCTGATGATCGGCCTTGTGCTGCTCTTTGCCTATGTGCTGCGGCATACCGCCTGGGGGCGGCACGTCTATGCCGTGGGCGACGATCCCGATGCCGCCGCACTGGCCGGGGTGAACGTGCGGCGGATGCTGATCGGCGTCTACACGCTCTCGGGCCTCGTCTGCGCCATCGCCGGCTGGGCGCTGATCGGCCGCATCGGCGCGATCTCGCCCAATTCCGGCCAGTTCGAGAACATCAACAGCATCACCGCGGTGGTGATCGGCGGCATCTCGCTGTTCGGCGGCCGCGGCTCGATCCTCGGCATGATCTTCGGCGCCATGATCGTCGGCGTCTTCACCCTCGGGCTCAACATGTATGGCACCGACCCGCAATGGACCTACCTGATGATCGGCGCGCTGATCATCGTCGCGGTCGCGGTGGACCAGTGGATCAGAAAGGCGGCGGTGTGATGGAACCCGTTCTCAAGGCGCGTGGCCTCATCAAGCGGTATGGCCGGGTCACGGCGCTCGACCATTGCGATTTCGACCTGCACCCCGGCGAGATCCTCGCCGTCATCGGCGACAACGGCGCCGGCAAGTCCTCGCTGATCAAGGCGCTCTCCGGCGCCATCCAGGTCGATGAGGGCGAGATCCATCTCGAGGGGAAGCCCGTGCGCTTCGCCTCGCCGATCGCCGCCCGCGCCGCCGGCATCGAGACGGTCTACCAGACGCTCGCCATGGCGCCGGGCCTGTCGATCGCCGACAACATGTTCATGGGCCGCGAACTGCGCAAGCCGGGCCTGCTCGGCAAGGTGTTTCGCAAGCTCGACCATGCCGAGATGCAGCGCATCGCCCGTCAGAAACTCTCCGATCTCGGGCTGATGACGATCCAGAACATCAACCAGGCGGTGGAAACCCTCTCCGGCGGCCAGCGCCAGGGTGTCGCCGTCGCCCGCGCCGCCGCCTTCGGCTCCAAGGTCATCATCCTCGACGAGCCGACCGCCGCCCTCGGCGTCAAGGAATCCCGCCGCGTGCTCGAACTCATTCTCGACGTGAAGGCCCGCGGCATCCCCATCATCCTGATCAGCCACAACATGCCGCATGTCTTCGAGGTGGCGGACCGCGTTCATATCCACCGCCTCGGCCGCCGGCTCTGCGTGATCGACCCGAAGACGCATTCGATGTCCGACGCCGTCGCCTACATGACCGGCGCGCGCACGCCGGATGCGGTGCTCGATCCGGCGGCCTGATCCGGCCCGGTTGCGTGGATGTCGGTTGCGTAGATGCCGGGATGAAGGGTTCGATCGTTCTGAAAAAACGATCAATTAGATCTAATCGTTCTGTATAGACGATGATATGGCGATGCCGCTATCACGGTGGCATCGCCGGATCGCGGACTTGCTGCCGCCCCGGCGCCCGACCCGGAGGCATTCATGATCACCCAGGATTTCGCCCGCTTCGCCCGCGCCCGCCTCGCCCGCACCCGTCACACCGGCCTGCTCGCCATCGTACGCCAGTTCACGCCGAACTGGTTCGCCGCGACGATGGGCACCGGCATTCTGGCGCTCGACCTCAACCAGCTGCCCGGCCTGCACCGTCCGGCGATGGCGCTCTGGCTGCTGAACATCGCACTGTTCGCGCTGTTCACCCTGCTCTACGCCGCGCGCTGGCTGCTCTACCCGCGTGAGGCCGCGCGGATCTTCGGCCACGCCGTAATGTCGATGTTCCTCGGCACCATCCCGATGGGTCTCGCGACCATCATCAACGGCTTCATCGCCTTCGGCCTCGCCCCGCTCGGGCCGGACGCGGTCGGCATCGCCACCGCCCTCTGGTGGGTGGATGCGGCGCTGTCGGTCGTCATCGGCATCGGCGTGCCCTTCCTGATGGTCATCCGCCAGACCCATGCGATCGAGACGATGACGGCGGTCTGGCTGCTGCCGGTGGTCGCGGCCGAGGTCGCGGCGGCGAGCGGCGCGCAGATCGTCCCGCATCTCGGCAACCCGCATCTGGCCCTGCTGGTCGATATCCTGTCCTACGCGCTCTGGGCCTACTCGGTGCCGGTCGCGCTCGGCATCGTCGCGGTGCTGCTGCTGCGCCTCGTGCTGCACCGGCTGCCGCATCGCGACATGGCGCCCTCGTCCTGGCTCACTCTGGGGCCGATCGGCACCGGCGCGCTCGGCCTGCTGCTGCTCGGCGCCGATGCGCAGGGCGCGCTCGCCCCGCTCGGCCTGCCGGGGCTCGCCGATGCGGCGCGCGGCATCGGGCTGATCGGCGGCGTCATCCTTTGGGGGTACGGCGTCTGGTGGCTCGCCTTCGCGGTGCTCGCAACGCTGCGCTACCTGCGCGCCGGCATCCCGTTCAATCTCGGCTGGTGGGGCTTCACCTTCCCGCTCGGCGTCTACACCGCCGCCACCTTCGCGCTGGCCGGGCAGACCCATCTCGCCGTCTTCCACATCGCCGCCGTGGCGATGACGGCGAGCCTCGCCACCCTCTGGGCGATCGTTGCGGCGATGACGCTGCGGGGGGCCGCAAGCCGCGCGCTCTTCGTCGCGCCCTGCCTGCTGGGCGCCGCCCTGGCGGATGATGCGCCGGCAGCCTGATCGCGGCTCTCTCGTGCGGACCGGGCGGCACCATGCCGTCCGGTCTGGCCAACCGGAAGCGGCTGCATTAACGTTTCCGTCGCGTTCCGTTGCTGACGGACGCGCCGGTCCCGCTTCCGGTTCGTCATCCGGCATCAGCCGGGACCCGCCCGCCGCGCCTTTCGAACAGAGTGCCAAAACGGGGAGGATCTCATGAAAAAATTCATCAACGCACCGGAAAACGTGGTCGCCGAAGCGCTGGCCGGCATGGCCGCCGCGCATCCCGATCTCATCCGCGTCCACACCGATCCCGATTTCATCACCCGCGCGGATGCGCCGGTGCGCGGCAAGGTGGCGCTGGTCTCCGGTGGCGGCTCCGGCCACGAGCCGATGCATGGCGGTTTCGTCGGCCGCGGCATGCTCGATGCCGCCTGCCCCGGCGCCGTCTTCACCAGCCCGACGCCGGACCAGATGCTCGCCGCCACCAAGGCGGTCGATGGCGGAGCCGGCGTGCTGCATATCGTGAAGAACTACACCGGCGACGTGCTGAACTTCGAAATGGCCGCCGACCTCGCGAAGGAGGAGGGGCTCGACGTCGCCGCCGTCGTGATCGATGACGATGTTGCCGTGCAGGACAGTCTCTATACCGCCGGCCGCCGCGGCGTCGGCGCCACGATCCTCGCCGAGAAGATCTGCGGCGGTGCCGCCGAGGCCGGCGCCGACCTCGCCAGCGTCGCTGCCCTTTGCCGCGAGGTGAACGGCGCCGCCCGCTCGATGGGCGTTGCGCTCAGCCCCTGCACCGTGCCGCATGCCGGCAAGCCGAGCTTCACCCTTGGCGAGGGCGAAATGGAATACGGCATCGGCATCCATGGCGAGCCCGGCCGCAAGCGCATCCCCATCGAACCGGCGGACCGCGTTGCCGAAATGCTGATGGAACCCATCCTCGCCGACCTGCCGTTCCGCCAGGGCGACAAGGTTCTGCTCTTCGTCAACGGCCTCGGCGGCACGCCGCTGGTCGAGCTCTACGTCCTCTATCGCAAGGCCGCGGAGATCGCGCGCAGCCACGGGCTGACGGTCGCGCGCTCGCTGGTCGGTCCCTACATGACCAGCCTCGAGATGGCCGGCACCTCGATCACCCTGCTGCGCCTGACCGACGACATGATCCGTCACTGGGATGCGCCGGTGGTCACCCCGGCGCTGCGCTGGGGCGCCTGAGGCGGGCAGGGGGATTGCACATGGCCGACCAGCTCGACGTCCCACTGCTCACCGCCTGGCTCGGCCGCGTCGCCACCGCGATCGAGGCGCAGCAGGGCTATCTCTCCGATCTCGATGCCGCGATCGGCGATGGCGATCACGGCGCCAACCTCGCTCGCGGCTTCAAGGCGGTGATGGCGAAGCTCGGCACGCCCGCCGATCCGGCGGCGCTGTTCCGCAGCGTCGGCATGACGCTGATCGGCACCGTCGGCGGCGCCTCCGGCCCGCTCTACGGCACGCTCTTCGTCGAAATGGCCAAGGCCGCCGCCGGCCGCGCCACGCTCGACGCCCCCGGCTGGCACGGTGTGCTTGCCGCTGGCGTCGCCGGGGTCGTTGCCCGTGGCAAGGCTGCCCCTGGCGACAAGACGATGATCGACGCGCTCACCCCCGCCGTCGCCGCTCTCGAAGGGGCGGCCAGCCTGCCCGAGGCGCTCGCCCGCGCGGCCGCGGCCGCGCGCGCAGGTGCCGAGGCCACCGCGCCGCTGGTCGCCCGCAAGGGCCGCGCCTCCTATCTCGGCGAACGCGCGATCGGCCATGTCGATCCGGGAGCGACCTCGTCGGCGATGCTGCTCGCCGCCCTCGCCGAAGCCGCCGGCTGAGCGGCCCGGCACGCCGCGCCATGGCGACAGGCCTCCTCCTCGTGTCCCACAGCGCGGCGCTGGCCCGCGCCACCGCCGAACTCGTCCGGCAGATGACCGGCGATCGCCTCGCCCTCGCGATCGCCGCCGGCGCCGGGCCGGATCATGCCGAACTCGGCACCGACCCGCTCGCCATCCTCGCCGCCTGCGAGGAGCTGGCCGGCTGCGAGGGAATCGTCGTGCTGATGGATCTCGGCAGCGCCGTGCTCAGCGCCGAAATGGCGCGCGACCTCGCGGACGATGCCCTGCGCGCCCGGCTTCACCTCGCCCCGGCGCCCTTCGTCGAGGGGGCGCTGGCCGCAGGCGTCGCCGCCGCCGCCGGGCAGGCCGCCGACCGCGTGGCCGCCGAGGCGATGGCTGGGCTCGCGCCGAAACAGGATGCGCTCGCCCCTCCCGAACAAGCCGCGCCGCCGCCGCCAGCGGCCACGTTCACCCGCGAGGTGACGCTGGCCGATCCGAACGGGCTGCATCTGCGCCCCGCCGCGCGCTGCGTCGAAATTGCCGCCCGGTTCGATGCCACGCTGCACCTCCGCTACAATGGGCGCGTCGCTCCGCTCGACAGCCCGACCGCGCTGATGGCGCTCGGCGCGAAGGGGGATGCCGCGGTGACGATCGAGGCGTCCGGTCCCGAGGCCGAGCCCGCCGCCGCCGCCCTCGCCGCCATCCTCGCCGAGCGCCCGGCGGATTCTCACACCGAACCGGGTGCAATTGCGGCGCCCGGCGGAGTCGTGCCGATGTCCCCCGGCCGCGCCGCCGGCCCGGTCGTCGCCGTGTCCCGCGCCCTGCCGGCAGTGCCTGAAACCACGGTGACGGACCGCGCGGCGGCGCTTGCCCGGCTCGATGAAGCGCTGGCCGCCGCCCGCGCCGCGCTGGCCGGCAACCCGATCCTCGCCGCCCAGGCCGCCCTGCTCGCCGACCCGGCGCTGATCGGCCCCGCCCGCGCCGCGATCAAGAGCGACGGACGCCACGAGGCCGCCGCCTGGCGCGACGCCATCGCCGCCGCCGCCGCCAGCCACGAGGCGCTCGACGATCCCTATCTCCGCGCCCGCGCCCGCGACCTGCGCGAGGCCGGCGATGCCGTGCTCCGCGAGCTGCTCGGCGGCTTCGGTCTCGACCTGCCTGCCGCGCCCGCGATCATCGCGGTGGACGAGCTCACCGCCGCCGAGGCGGCGAGCCTGCCGCCCACCACCCTCGGCGTGCTCGACCGGCGCGGCGGCCCCACCAGCCACGCCGCGATCCTGCTGCGCGCCGCCGGCATTCCCGCGCTCGGCGGTGTCGTGCTCGACAAGCTGCCGACCCGCGTCGCCTTCGATGGCGCGACCGGCGAACTCGTCACCGAACCCGATGCCGCGACCGAAGCCCGTTACCGCGCCGCCGACCTCCTCGCGCCGGGCCCGGCCTCCGTCATCCTTCCCGACGGCGAGTCGCTCGAATTCTGGGCGAATGTCGCCGGCCCCGCCGATGCCGCCGCCGCCGCCCGCGCCGGCGCCTTCGGCATCGGCCTCGCCCGCACCGAAATGCTCTTCCTCGGCCGCGCCGACATGCCCGGCGAGGATGAGCAGG
The DNA here is from genome assembly GCF_905116885.1 of Acidiphilium sp. C61. Classification (NCBI taxonomy): domain Bacteria; kingdom Pseudomonadati; phylum Pseudomonadota; class Alphaproteobacteria; order Acetobacterales; family Acidocellaceae; genus Acidiphilium; species Acidiphilium sp. C61. Next base: position 1,888,820 of record NZ_CAJHNI010000005.1, read on the forward strand.
AAGCCCGTATCGCCGCGATGATCGCGCCGTTCCGCGGGCGTCCGGTCGTGGTCCGCCTGCTCGATGCCGGGGCGGACAAGCCGGTGCCCTTCCTCGCCCTGGCGGCGGAGGAAAACCCCGCCCTCGGCGTGCGCGGCGTGCGCGCGCTGCTCCGCCGGCCGGAATTCTGCGCCGCGCATCTGCGCGCTTTGCTGCGCGCCGGCGCCGGGCACGACCTGCGGATCATGGTCCCCATGGTCACCTTCGCCGCCGAGTTGCGCGCCATACGCGACGTGCTCACGGCCGCCGCGCGGGAGGTGGGGTGCGAACCGCCGCCGCTCGGCGCGATGATCGAGGTGCCCGCCGCCGCCCTCACCGTGCCGGAGTTGCTGGCGGTGAGCGATTTCTTTTCGATCGGCACCAACGATCTCACGCAATATGTCCTCGCCGCCGATCGCGGCCACAAGGATCTCCCCGGTTTCGCCGATGCCGGCCATCCGGCGGTCATCGGCCTCTGCGCCCAGGTCTGCCGCGACGCCGGCACGGCTCCGGTCTCGGTCTGCGGCGAAGCCGCTGGCGATCCGGCGACCGCCCGTCTCCTGGTCGAGGCTGGCATCCGCAAGCTCTCGATGGGTGCCGCCCGGCTAGGGGCGATCCGCGCGGCGTTTCCCGCCAACGTATTCTGACGTCAGCTTACCCCAGGCCACGGCGCCGCCGCTCGGTCCGCCCCTTGCCCCGTATTTCCGGGCGAGGGGCCGGAACTGGTCAGGCCGTCAGCCTGGTCTCCGCCTGCTGCAGCACCGGATAGCGCAGACCGGCCTTGAGCGGCGTCACGGTCAGAACACGGCCTTTGAGCAGGCTCGCCGGTACTACCGCCGCCCCATCGGTCCAGCGGCCATCCGCTTCCACGCCGTGCCACCCTTGGGCCAGTGCCGGGTGATCGAGTGCCACCCGTTCGTCGCCCGCCCTCAAGGCGCCGATCTTGACGCCGAGCCGGCGGCGGTCGCGCGGGTCGGGCGTGACCTCGGCGGGAACCGCGCTGCGCGATGTGATGATCGCGGCGCCATCGGCGCGGTACTCGACCCGAAGCTGCGCGTCGTCCGTTGTTTCGAATCCTGCGCGATCGAGGATCTGCATCCGGACCTGCTCGACGATCGCGCCATGCTCGGCGAACGCGGCGCAGCTTGCCGCCTCGCGCAGCGGCTGTGCGAATTCCGGATGCAGGGCGATGGCGACACCGCCATTCTCGAAAGCCTGGCGGTTGCCGGTATCGAGGTAGCTTTCCGCCGGCATGTTCTCGGCCAGCAGGATCGCGTGCGACAGCAGTTCGACATGGTAATAGGTCACGCTGCGCCGTTCGATCTGCCGGATCGTCATGCCATTGACGAGCGCTTTCGCCGGGATCAGCGTATTGTTGAAATAAAAGGCGTGATCCGGCGAAACGACGAGGTCGCGCGCCGGCACGTTATCCGCAATCGCATGAGCGCCGATCAGCACCGGCTGCACCGCGTCGGGCCTGGCGTGGCGACCCGGCTCGATCGTGCGGTGTCCGATCCACACCACGGGTGCCGTCCCGCCGTCGTGCAGAAGGACGGAATCTCCCTTCGCCAGTGTCTCCACCGGGATTTCACCGCGCGTGGTCGCAATCCGGGTGCCCTCGGCAAAACAGGCATTCGAACCAAGCGATGACAAAGACGGTGTCACACTATCGAACGTAATTTCGCCAGTACTCTGACCTTGTATGTCATAGAATAAATTCTGCTGCGTATAGAGATTTACGTCAACATGTCTGATACCGCGGACAGCAAGGAATTCCAGTCCGTGTACATCGAGTCCCTGCGTATTGCCATTATATCCGCCGGGGCCGAAGCCGCCGCCGGACGTCGTGCCCGGGAAAATAGCGTTATCGTAAATGACGCCGTGGCCCGCCTGAACTTGCCCGCTGTTTCCGACCATCCCGGTGATTGTGTTGCCTTCCCAGGTCCCGCTGATCGACAGGACGGGATATCCTTGGCCGGTAACGACACCGATGTTCAGGGGGTTCGTGATGGTGGCGATCGTTGTCGAGATCGTCACGTTGATCGTGTCTGTGTATGAACCGTCGGTAAAGGTGTATGTAAAAGTTTCCTGTCCGGACATAAGAAGCACCTCAAAAATTAAAGTTTTATGAGTATAAATACATTATACTAATTCATTTTATTTTTTATTAACATATCGACTGTGCCGGTGCAAATCCACACGCTGGGGTAAGGCGGCCCTTAAATCTTCCAGTGCTTCGGCCGACCCGGCTCCATCTGCCGGGATCAATCACCCGCTTGTGCCGCAAGCCGTCGGGTTTGTGCCGCCCGCCCGGGCTGGCGATGGCGATAGGCGATGGCTTCGGCGATGTCCTCCCGCCGCACCACGTCCACGCCGGCGAGATCGGCGATGGTCCTCGCCACCCGGATGATGCGCGTCAGCCCCCGCGCTGAAAGATGCAGCCGGTCCGCCGCCTGTTCCGCCAATGCCCGCGCCGCTTCATCGAGCGCGATCGCGTCGCTGGCGAGTGTGGCGTTTGTCACGCTTTCGCCCTGCCGCGCCCGCTGGGTTTCCCGGCACGCCGCCACCCGGGCGGCCACGATCGCGCTGCTCTCGCCCGGCGGCGCGCGCATCAGCTCCGCCGGGCTTGCCGGTGCGATCTCGATCACGAGGTCGATCCGGTCGAGCAGCGGCCCGCTGATCCGGCCCTGATAGTCCTCGCCGCAACGCGGCGCGCGGCCGCAGGCGCGCGCGGCGTCGAACAGGTGGCCGCAGCGGCATGGATTCATCGCCGCCACCAGCTGGAAGCGGGCCGGGTAGGTAACATGCGCCGCCGCCCGTGCGACCGTGGTTCTCCCGGTCTCCAGCGGCTGGCGCAGCGCCTCGAGTGCCGCGCGCGGGAATTCCGGAAACTCGTCGAGGAACAGAACCCCCCGATGGGCGAGTGAAATCTCGCCGGGCCGTGCCCGATTGCCCCCGCCGGCGATCGCCGCCATGCTGGCCGAGTGGTGCGGCTCGCGGAATGGGGGGCGCGTCACCAGCTCTCCTTCGCTCAGCAACCCGGCGACGGAGTGAACCATGCTCACCTCCAATGCCTCGCGCGGCGTCAGGCCGGGGAGCAGCCCCGCCAATCGCCCCGCGAGCATCGATTTCCCACCTCCCGGAGGGCCGATCATGAGCAGATTGTGCTGCCCCGCCGCGGCGATTTCGAGTGCCCGCCGCGCGCCCTCCATGCCGCGCACATCGGCGAGATCCGGCTGGTCGCCCGCGGGCTGCAATCGCCCGCGCGCAGGCCGTTCGAGCAGCGCCTCGCCCCGGAAATGGTTGATCAGCCCGAGCAGGTCGGCCGGCGCCAGCACGCCGATCTCGCCGGCCCAGCCGGCTTCCGGCCCCTGCGATGCCGGGCAGATCAGCCCGAGGTCGCGCCCTCCCGCGGCGATCGCCGCCGGCAACACGCCGGCCACCGGCGCGAGCCGCCCATCGAGCGACAACTCGCCGATCGCGGCAAAGCCGGCCATCTCCTCCGCCGGCAGCACATCCATCGCCGTGAGCACGCCGAGCGCAATTGGCAGATCGAAATGGCTTCCCTCCTTTTGCAGGTCAGCCGGGGCTAGGTTCACCAGGATGCGTTTTGCCGGCAGTGCCAGGCCCATCGCGGTGAGTGCCGCGCGCACCCGCTCGCGCGATTCCGCCACCGCCTTGTCGGCCAGCCCGACGATGAGGAACACCGGCAGCCCGGATGCGATCTGCACCTGGACCTCGACCGGCTGCGCTTCGATTCCCGCGAAGGCGAAGCTCTGGATGCGGGCGATGCTCACGCCGCCGCCCCGGTGAGAAATCCTTCGCGCCGGAGGCTCAGCCAGCCGGCCTTGCCGATGATGACGTGGTCGTGCAGCGTCACATCCAGCAGGGCAACGGCGCGTTGAACCTCCTTTGTCATCTCGATGTCGTCGCGCGAGGGAGAGGGATCGCCGCTCGGATGGTTGTGCACGATGATGAGCGCCGTTGCGCCCGTCTCGACCGTCCGCCGCACCACCTCGCGGACATAGACCGGTGTGTGGTTCACCGTCCCGCGCGAGGCGACCTCGTCGGCCACCAGCCGGTTGCGGTTGTCGAGATACAGAACGCGGAACTGCTCCACCGTCTCGCGCGCCATGGCCATGGTGAGATAGTCGATCAGCAGCTCCCAGTTGTTGAGCAGCGGCGCGCTGGCCAGTTCGGTTCGCGCCAGACGGATGGCGGAGGCCTGCACCAGCTTGATCGCGGCGACGCTGTGCTGCCCGAGGCCCGGTGTTGCGAACAGTGTCTCCGGCGCGGCGGCGAGCACGCCGGCATAGGAGCCGAACCGGTTGATCAGCGCCTTGGCCAGCGGCTTGGTATCTCCCTTCTTGAAGGAGAGGAAAAGCAGCATCTCCAGCAACTCGTAATCGGCCAGCGACTCGGCGCCGCGGCCGAGCAGCCTGTCGCGCATCCGGCCGCGATGGCCCTGCGGCCCGGTGCTGGAAAACGGCGCATCCGGCGCCGGCGCTGGATCGAACGTGTCGCGTTCCGCCATCCCGCGCGGCCGCAGAGCGGCTTCGGGAAACGCTCCGGCGTTGGGCCGGCGAATCGCGCGGAATAGTTTTTCCAGCAAATGCGCGAAACCTTCCTCAATAATACACGCGAAGGTTGAATATTAACGATTGATTGACCGGCTTGTCCAGTATCTTCCGATCCCTGGCTCATACCGGTGCGCGGGGATGGCTTGCGCCCCTGCGGGCGGCACAGATAGAAGATCGTCACGGTCGCCACCGGCGGCCGCCATCCAGCCCCGGAGACGTCCATGAGCCGCATCATTCGCACCGAAGCGAACGAAATCCTTTCCAAAGCCGTCGAATATCATGGCTTCGTCTACACCCAGGGTGTGGTCGCGGCGGATCCCTCGGGCGACATCACGGCGCAGACCCGCGACGTTCTGGCCCAGATCGACGCGCTGCTCGAACAGCACGGCACCGACAACACGCGCCTTTTGCAGGCTCAGATCTGGCTGAAATCGATCGATGACCGCGCGGCGATGAACACGGTGTGGTCGGCCTGGCTGCCGGAGGGTAGTGCGCCCGTGCGCGCCTGTGTCGAGGCGAAGCTTGCCGACCCGCGCCTGCTGGTCGAGATCATGGTCGTCGCCTGCCGCTGAGCTTCGCTCAAATTACCGAAAATTGCACTTCGCGCCGGGTGAATGCCAGATTTTCACCCGGCGTTAGCAATTTCGCGGTAAATTGATGTTTGTGACACCGGTGAAACATTAAATTCTCATCGTGTGTGACATTTTTGCTTGCCCCAAGGGTTGCATTAATCGCAGTCCCCCCGTAACAGGAATGCAAGTCATGCGTGGCTTGAAATAATTTTACGGGGTTTCTGCGTGGGTGATGTGCCTGTCGTCCCGAGCCAGAACGATCCCGCAGATGGCTGTTTGGATTGCGGTTTTTTTGTGTTCGATTGCGCCATGGGGGTCGGAAAGGTGAACGAGGCATGAGAACGTGCGTGACGAATTTGAATGGAGTGTTACGCATCGTCGGCGGCGTTTCGTCTGTCATGCTTTGCACGCAAATCGCTCATGCCAAGGCGACTCGTGTTATTGATGTCTCTGTAACACGGACCGCCAAGCCTCCCGTCCGCAAAGTCGCCGCCCGTCACATCCCCGTCCATCACGCCAGTGCGCCAGCCGCACAGCCGGTCAAGATCCACCACGTTGCCGCTCATGTCGCAAAGCCGCATGTCGCCGTTGCCCACGTCGCGCCGGTCCGGCACACCGCCGTTCATGTTGCACAGCCGCATGTGGCTGTTGCCCATGTCGCGCCGGTCCAACACGCCGTCGTGCATGTCGCCCCGGCGCATCGCGAGATCGTGCACGCGGTTGTTCGCCATGTCGCCGCGCGTCATCCGGCTGAAGCGCATCATGTCGTTGTGCGTCATGTCGCTGAACGCCGCCCGGTGGAAGCACATCACGCAGACGCACATCATGTCGTGATCCGCCACGTCGTCGAGCGCCGCCCGGTCGAGACGCATCACACTGTCATTCGTCACGTCGCAGCCCGCCGGATGGTCGACCATCCGCCGGTCGTTCACCATGTCGTGCTGCATGAAGCCCGCAGCTTCCGCGTGCACTATCCGCACCGGCTCGCCAGCAGCCATGGCGGCTATCGCTGGTGCGTGCCCTACGCCCGGGTTGCCTCGCATATCGACATCAAGGGCGATGCGTTCCTCTGGTGGGCCGAAGCGGCTGGCCGCTATGCCCGCGGCCACCGGCCCGAAGCGCGCGCGGTGCTCAACTTCCGCCCGACCGGCCGCATGCCGCTTGGCCATGTTGCCGTCGTCGCGAAGGTGATCAACAGCCGTGAGGTTCTGGTCAACCAGGCGAACTGGATCCCCGATACCGTCTCCCACGACGTTCCGGTGATCGATGTCTCACCGCACAACAACTGGACTGAGGTGAGGGTCGCAATCGGAAACGGCCGGTTCGGCACGCCCTATCCGACCTACGGGTTCATTTACGACCAGGCGCCGAGCAACGTTGTCTACGCCAGCAATGGCGGTACTGAAGTTGCCGAGGCGCCGGTTGCCCACAAGATCCGCCTGACCGCGCCGAACCGCAAGCTGCGCTGATCGCGCCGCGTTTCAGCCCGGCATGTGCCGGGCCAGGGCAAGAAAATCTTCCGGCGTCAGGGTTTCCGCCCGGCGAGATGGGTCGATCCCCACTGATTCAGCCAATGCTGCGCCGCCTAGCGCCTTCAGCGAGCCCCGTAGCATCTTGCGCCGCTGGCCGAATGCCGCTGCGCTCACCCGTTCCACCCTTGCCAGCAGCGCGGCCGGCAACTGGTCTTCGTGTGGCACCAGCCTGACAATGGCAGAATCCACCTTTGGCGGCGGTGAAAACGCGCCCGGCGGCAGCGTGAGCACGATCGCGCCGCGCACCGTCAGTGCCGCCAGCACCGCGAGACGACCGTAAGCCGCACTGCCCGGGGCGGCCACGATTCGCTCCGCGACCTCGCGCTGGAACATCAATGTCATCGAACGGAATTCCGCCGCCTGGTGCAGCCAGCGGAGCAGCATCGCCGTGCCGGCGTTATAGGGCAGGTTGGCGACGATCGCCCGCGGTCCTGGCACCTCGGCGGCAAGATCGATGTCGAGCGCATCCCCCTGGATGATCCGCAGCCGTCCCGGATATGCCGTCACGAGTTCCGTCACTGCCCCTACCGCGCGCGGATCGAGCTCGATCGCCGTCACGCTGGCAGCGCCGCTGGCCAGTAGCGCCCGCGTCAGCCCGCCTGGGCCGGGGCCGACCTCGATCACGTTCACCCCGTCGAGCGGCCCGGCCAGCCGCGCGATCCGCGCCAGCAGGTCGGGGTCGAGCAGGAAGTGCTGGCCGAGTGCCCGCTTCGCCGAAAGCCCGTGCCGCGCGATCACGTCGCGCAGCGGTGGCATCTCGCTCATGACGCGCTGTGGAAGGTCCGGATCACGGCATTGCGGTGCAGCGTATCCATCAGCCGCTGCGATTCCAGCGATACCCGCCGGTTGATCAGCATCTCCGCGATCGTCTTGCTGTCCGGCAGGCCGATCTTCACTGTCTGCCGCTTGCAGACCATGACGATGGCGATCCCCTTGCTGGAGACCAGCGGCTGGCTGGCCTGGCCCAGCGGCAGGGTGGCGAGAAGCTGGCGGAATGCCGCCGGGCGAACCGTCGTGAGATCCACCGGGCCGGGATTCGATTTCTGCACATTCCCCGCCGCCGCGTTCGCCGCCTCGACATCGGCGCAGCTATGCAGCGAACCACGCACCGCATTTGCGTGCTGCAACACGCCGAGCTGCTGCGCGTTCGGCTGGCCGCCGGCAAAGGGGGTGGCGAAGGGCAGGAACGCCTCGCGGATCGACAGTTCGGTCTTGTCGCCCTCGCCGAACTTGCGGATCCCGAGCTGGTTGACGATCTCGAAACCGCCCGCTACCCGCACCGGATCGCTGATTGCCCCGACCGGCATCTGCTCGACAATGCGCCGCACTGCCGGATCGAGCAGATCCGGCTCCACCCAGCCTCGGTCGCCGCCGGTCAGCGCGCTTTGCCCCTGGCTGAACTGCGCCGCAACCACCGGGAACGCCGCCCCGCCGCGCAGCTGCCGGATCACCACATCGGCAAAATGTCGTGCTCCCGCCGCATCCTGCGGGTTTTCCACCGGGATGAAGATTTCCGCGATGTGATACTGCGTCGTGCCGATTTGCCGCTTCATCGCCGCCGCTTCCGCGGCAATGTCTTCCGGTGTCGGCCGCAGATCGGCGCCGAGCTTCTTGCGCAGCACATCGGTCCAGCCGATCTGGGTGCGGAACTGGTTGACCAGCGTCGAGAGCGGCACCCCGGCGGCGGCGAGCTTCTTCTGCAACGTGCCGGGCGGCAGGTGGTTCGCCGCATTCACCCGCTGCAACGCGGCGGCGATCTTGTCCTCCGGCACCACCACCTTGTTCTGTTCGATTGCCTGCAACTGCAGGGCCTGGTCGATCAGTTCGCGGGTGATCTGCGGACGGAGCCGCTGGAGCGTGTCCGATCCGGTCGGCAGGCCGGCGGAGAGGGCGAAGAGCCGCGTGCGCGCAGCGACATCGGCATTGGTGATGACGGTGCCATTCACCACGGCGGCGATGCTCGCGGTTTGCGCGCGCGCCGGCGTTCCGGGTGCGAGCAGGCCTGCGGCAAGGCCGATCAGGGCCGCGTAAGAGACGAACGATTTCATAGGGCGCTGAATCCGATATTCCCGAGTGTCTTGAGCGTGACGGTGATCAGCAGCGTCGTCGTGCCGTGATCGTAGTTGTAGGAGGTGAAGTTGCGATAGAAATTGAAGCTCACGGCGGTGCACTCGTTCTGCCAGACGGCGCCGATCGTGGCATTGTCGAACCGGCCGGTGGCAAGATTGCGCTGCACCCCGGCCGAGATCGACCAGTGCGGCACCAGCGTGGTCGAAACGCCGAGCGTCACTTCCCGCTGCGCCACGAAATACTGAGCGGGAGGCGTGGCCGACTGGGTGAACAGCGAATAGGGGTTGGTCGTACTGTAGAAATACCCGGCCGAGGCGCGCAGGCTGGGCGGCCCGAAGGTCGCATAGCTGTCGATCATCTGGGTGGAGAGATCGCGATGCGACAGCCGGGTGCGGTAGGTCAGGCTGAGCCAGCGCGCCGGCGCGATCGTCGCCCGCCCCACCACGTCCGAATAGTGCCCGCCGAGCCCGCTCTCCGCCGGATAAAGCTTCGAGGTTTCAAAAGCGTAGGACTGGCCGATCATCCCGCTCGCCGAGGCGCCGCCCGGCAAAAGCCAGCTCCCCTGTAGCGCGTAGTCGACCCGTGCGCCGCCGGCGAAACGGTCGATACCGCCAAAGCGTTGCAGGCTGAACAGGTTCGCGTCGGTAAACTGGAAGTCGAGACTGTCCTCGTTCGGGATCGTCGTCGTCTGTCCGAGCCCGTAGACCGGTGCAGCCACCAGCTGCACCCGCGGCTCGATGATCTGGGTGCCCCAGCGTCCGGCGTCGCGCTCCAGCGGCCAGGCGAACGACACTGCGCCGATCGGGATCGCGCGTGCGGTCTGCGATGTGGTGAGCGGCGAGTAGTTCGGCTGCAGGTTGAGCTTGTCCGCCGAATACCCGGCGGCGATCAGCCGCACCCGCGCGTCCACCAGCAGCCCGTCCGGCCCCTGCCGCGGCAGGTCGTAATTCGCGATCATCGCGACGCGCCGCGTCTGCGTGCCGACCTGGCGCAGGACATTGAAGGCGTTGGCGGTGAGCGAGAACCGCCCGCCCCAGCTGTCCGCCTGCCCGTCATAGCTGTAGCGGGCATAGGGCAGCACGATCGGCAGCCGGTTCTGGCTGATCGAAGCGACGAGACCCTGGTAGGTCTCCGCCTCGATCCGCGCGTAGGAACCGCGGCCGAACCCTTCCAGCCAGGCGTTGGACGCGAGGTAGGCGAGGTTGGGCAGATACCGGAAATCGTTGAGATACTGCGCGCTCGATGTGCGGTTATAGCTGAAGCCGGCGCGCCAGGAGCGGTTGAGGTCGAACGTGCCGTTGGCGAAGATCGAGTCGGAAATCCCGCCGCGGTCGGCATAGCGGTCGTGCCCGCCGGAGACGTTGACGCTCAGCTTGCCGTCATTGAAGGCCCGGCGATATTTCAGGTCGAGCACCGGCCCCGCCTTGGTCGCGACGATCGGGACGATCGTCACGTCCTGGCTCTTGCCGAGATCCCAGAAATACGGTGTGGCGATGAAGCTGCCGACATGGGTCGAGCCGCCGAAACTCGGGATCAGCAGCCCGCTCTGCCGCTTCACCGAAGGGTCGGGCTGGGAGAGATAGGGCAGCCAGAACACCGGCACGCCATAAATCTGGATCTGCGCGTCGTGATACTCGATCACCTTGTGCTGCAGGTCTTCCACCGCCTGGCGGGCGCGGATCTGCCACAGCGGCGGCGCCGTCGGGTCGCTCTTGCAGAGATTGCAGGTGGAATAGACCGGCTTGGAAAGTTCCTCGATCACCCCGCCATAGCGCCGCGCGCCGTTCGCCACCATGCGGCCGTTCTGCGCGAGGATCGACGCCACGTCGTGCAGCACCGCGTTCTTCATGCCCTGCGACAGAGCGGCATGGCGCGCGAACACCACCGCGCCGTCCGGCTCGATCATCACCACATGACCGGACGCGACCGCCGTATTGTGCCGCCGGTCGATCTCGACGCGGTCGGCCTGCAGCACGTGGCCGTCCTGCCACGCCTCGACATGGCCGGCGGCGACGACGATGCCGGTGCCGTGGTCATAGGAAACCCGGTCGGCGAGAAAGGTGACGGGGGCCGATTTCGAAACCGGCGTCTGCGGTCCGGCGACCAGTGCGGCCATCTGCGCGCGCGCGGCCGTGGCCGCCAGCATCGTTCCGGCAATCCCGATCCCGATGCGTCGGCGCAATCCTGCGCGGCGGCGTTGCTGGGCCTCTTTCATGCTTCAGCCATCCTCCAGATGGAGCAACAAGGCAAGCGCCAGCATCAGCCCGGCGGCGGCCGGCGCCCATGCCGCGAGGCCGACCGGCAGCGCCCCGGATTTGCCGAGCTGGGCCGCCACCTCCGACAGCATGAACAGCAGGAAGCCGCAGCCCACCCCGGCCCCGATCATCTGGATCGCCCCGCCCCGCCGCGATGGCCGCATCGAGAACCCGGCGGCTACAAGCACCATCGTCGCGCAGAGCAGCGGCAGCGCCAGGAGCTGCTGGAACGCCAGCTCGTGCGGCGCCGCCGGAAAGCCCGACCGGCGCAGCAGCCGGATGAAGCCCGGCAGCGCCCAGAACGACAGCGCGCTCGGGCTGGCGAAGCTCTCCTGCACCCGGCTCGCCGTCAGCGTCGTCGGAATCCGCAGTTCCGGCACCGCGCGCGGCGCATGCTCCGGGGTCAGGATCCGGGCCGTCTCGAAGCGCCAGTAGCCGGGCTCCAGCTGCCCGCCCGCCGCCTCGATCCGCTGGCGCAGCGTCGTTCGCGCCGATATCTGCAAGACCGTGACATGGCCGGTCACCAGCACCTTGCCGTGCAGGTGAACGCTGTTCGCATGCAGGATCGCGATGCCGCCCTTGCCCGCCGCCGGGTCGGCCTGGCGCAGCCACAGCTGCCCGCCCTGCAGCGAGAGCGGCCCGCCGCCGATCCCGAGATACGATGAATAGAGCGCCTCGGCGCGGGCGAACATGACCGCCGAAATCGGGCTGATCGCGGTGGTGCCGAGCACGCCGATCAGCGCTGCGGCCGCCACCGGCAGGGCAAGGAACTGCCAGGCCGAGGTGCCGGTGGCCCGCGCGACGACCAGCTCCGAGCTGCGTGTCAGCCGCCAGAAGGCGAAAATCCCGCCAAGCAGCACGGCGAAGGGCAGGATTCTCATCCCGAGCCAGGGCACCCGCAGGACCTCCAGCGCCAGCATCCGCCAGAACGTCGCCTGCGGCTTGTCGGCCGACTGACGCAGCAGGTCGAGGAAATCGAACAGCGATCCCACCGCCGTCAGCCCCGCCTGCATCGCGATCACGGCAACGACGAAGCGCCGGCCGATATAGAGCGAGAGCGTGAGCGGCGGCAGCCAGTTCCGCAGGCGGATCATGCGATTGCCTCGCGCAGCCGCCGCACGCCCCGCAGCAGCAGCCCGAGCCCGGCCAGCGCCGGCCCCAGCGTCACCACGAAGATCAGCGGGATCAGCGCATTCTGCCGCGCCGCCAGGGTCTCGACGCCGAGTTCAACCGCAACCAGCCCCATCACCCCGAAAACCGCCGCGACCAGTGCCGCCGTCCCGCCCTGCCGGCGGAACGGACTGCGCAGCACCGCGAGCAGCGCCAGCACCGCGTAGGACAGCACGGCGAAGGGCGAGGCGATCCGCCGCCACGCCTCTTCCCGCCAGCGCCGCCGCACCTCCGGGGCGATCTGCGCCGCGTCCGGGTGGAGCAGCTGCGCCATCGTCGCCTCCGAGGTCTTCGGCGCCAGATGCACGGTGCCGCCGCGTGGCTTGGCGAGGCTGATGAGATTGCGGTCGAAACTGAGGATGTTGAGCTGCCCGGTCTTGGGGTCGAGCTGCTCGCGCGAGCCGTCGCGCAGCAGCACTGCCGGGCCGTCCGCGCTCTCGATCAGCCGTCCGCTGCGGGCAAGGATCGTCGCCGGCTCGCCCTTCTGCCGCGCATCCTGGATGATGATGCCGTGCAGCACCTGGTCGGGGTCGCGCCGCTGCACGTAGACCGTGACATGCCCCGGAATCGCGGTGAACACGCCGGGCTCCAGCAGGAAGGCGGCGACCTGGTTGCGGATCACCGACTCGAAGCTGGTGAATTTTGCGAGCGTCGAGGGCACCAGCCACAGGTTGAGCGTCCAGCAGGCCAGCGTGGTCAGCGTCGCCAGCGCGAGCGCCGGCCGCGCGATCGCGGCATCCGACATGCCGCTGGCCCGCATCACCGTCAGCTCGCGGTCGGCGGCGAGCCGCGCATAGACGAACAGGATCACGATGAAACACGTGATCGGCAGGATCACCGCGACGAAGCTCGGCACCAGCAGCCCGGTCAGGTGCAGGAAGACGAACGGCGACAGCCCGTGCTGGATGATCATCTGGATGAAGCGCAGCGACTGCGTCAGCCACACCAGCGCGACGAGCCCGAGCGTCGAGACGGCCAGCCCGATGAGGAGCTGGCGGAACACGTAGCGGTCCAGCCGGGTTGGGGTCAGCAGGGCAAGCATTGCCGGTCTTTTGGCGGTGGGCCGCGTCAATGGCAAGTTAACGCTGTGTTCGCCGGCGCGCCGCGTCCATGATCGCGCGCATCCGCCTGATCGCCTCGGCGAGGCCGACGAACACCGCCTCGCCGACGATGAAGTGGCCGATATTCAGCTCCCGCACCTCCGGCAGTGCCGCGACCGGCCCGGCATTGTCATAGTTCAGCCCGTGTCCGGCATGCACTTCCAGCCCGAGCGCCGCCGCCCGCGCCGCCGCGGCGCGCAGCCGGTCCAACTCGCCCGGCCGTCCCTCGGCATAGGCGCCGGTATGCAGCTCGACGACCGGCGCGCCGAGCCGGGCTGCGGCTTCCAGCTGCACCGGATCGGGATCGACGAAGAGCGAGACGCGGATGCCCGCCTCGCGCAAGGCGACGATGCGCGGCGCCAGCGAGGCGGCCATCCCCGCCACGTCGAGCCCACCTTCGGTCGTCACTTCCTGGCGCCGTTCCGGCACCAGGCAGCTCGCATGCGGCTTCAGCTCGCAGGCGATCCCGACCATCTCCTCGGTTGCCGCCATTTCCATGTTGAGCGGCACCGAAAGCGCCCGCACGGCGCGCAGATCGGCATCGCGGATATGCCGCCGGTCCTCGCGCAGATGCAGCGTGATGCCGTCCGCCCCCGCCTCGATCGCGAGGCGCGCGGCGCGGAGCGGATCGGGTGTGGCGATGCCGCGGGCGTTCCGCAGCGTCGCGACATGGTCGAGATTGACGCCGAGCCGCAGCGCGCTCATCGACGCCCCGCCATGTCGCCGGCCAGACGCAGCGCCGCGACCAGGCTTTCCGCCCGCGCTTTTCCCGTCCCCGCGATGTCGAAGGCGGTGCCGTGGTCGGGCGAGGTGCGGATGATGGGCAGGCCGAGGGTGACGTTCACGCCGTTCTCCATGTCGATCGTCTTGAGCGGGATCAAGGCCTGGTCATGATACATGCAAAGCGCTGCGTCGTAACCCGCCCGCGCCGCCGGGGTGAACATCGTGTCCGGCGGCAGCGGCCCGAATGCGTCGATGCCCGCCTGGCGCAGTGCGGCGATGGCCGGCGCGATGATGGTCCGCTCCTCATCGCCCATCGCCCCCGCCTCGCCGGCATGCGGGTTGAGCCCGGCCACCGCGATGCGCGGCGCCGCCACCCCGAAATCCCGCGCCAGCGCCGGCGCCAGCGTCCGCCCCGCAGCCACGATGGCGCCGGTCTCCAGCGTCTCGATCGCCCGTCGCAGCGCCACATGCACCGTCACCGGCACCACGCGCAGGCCGGGGCAGGCCAGCATCATCACCGGTGCCGCGACACCGGTCAGCGCGCCGAGGAACTCGGTATGGCCGGGATGCGGAAAGCCCGCCTGATACAGAACCGACTTGGCGATCGGGCAGGTCACCACCGCCGCCGCCTCGCCCGCCAGTGCGAGCCGCGTCGCGGTCTCGATCGCCCCGGTCACCGCGGCGGCGTTGCGCGGATCGGGCCGCCCGGGGATCGCCGGCACCGCGAGCTTGACGTCCAGCACCGGCAGCGCCGTGCCGAACCGGGACGCGGCCTCGCCGATCCGCCCGATCCGCGCCACCGGCACGCCGAAGCCAGCGGCCCAGTCGGCATCGCCGATGAGCGCGAACGGAGGTAGCGTTGCCCGCGCGTCCCGCCAGGCGGCGGCGGCGATCTCACCGCCGATCCCGGCCGGATCGCCCATGGTCAGTGCGATCGGGGCGTCGGTATTGGCCACAGGCTCAGCCGGTCGGCCAGTCCCCGACCGCGATCCGCGGCATGTCGAACCGCTCCGTGGTCCGGGAATACCAGCCGCCGCCGTGCAGCCGGCCGATCAGGTCGAGCTTCGGCGTGTCGATATGGCAGCGCTCCGGGTTCAGCACCGCATCGTCGCGCACATGCATCGCCTGCACCTGCCCGATCACCATCGCGCGGTCGGGTCCGAACTCGATCATCGAATGCAGCGTGCATTCCATCGCCACCGGGCTTTCGGCGATGCGCGGGGGGCGGATCTTTTCCGAGGGCAGGGTGGTCAGCCGCGCCTCGGCCAGCTCGTCCACCTCGGGGCCGAACTCGATCGCGGTCACGTTCATCGCCTCGGCATTCTCGTGTGCCACGAGATTGACCACGAACTCCCCGGTCAGCCGGATGTTTTCGCCGGTATCCTTGGAATCGCCCGGCCGCCGCGCGCCGATGCCGAGGCAGAGGATCGGCGGTCCGGCACCGAATACGTTGAAGAATGAAAAGGGCGCGGCGTTCAGCCGGCCCTCGGTGCTCAGCGTTACCACCCAGGCGATGGGCCGGGGCACCACGGTCGAGGCCAGCAGCTTGTACTGGTTCTCGGGTGTCAGCTTGGTCAGATCGAACAGCATGGCCCGATCATCGCCGCTTCCGCCGTCCCTGTCCATGCGCGAAGCTGGCAGCCCGCATGAAAAAACCCCGCGCCTTGCGGCGCGGGGCGTTCGGGGAACGGCCGGGTCAGGCGGCCGCCTTCTCCTGTTCGATCACGTGTGTCGCCGCCGGAGCACCGGTGCCGATGGCGATCTTGCGGGGCTTCAGCGCCTCGGGAATCACACGCTTCAGCGCCACGTGCAGCAGCCCGTTCTCCAGCGCCGCGCCATCGACCACCATGTGATCGGCCAGCACGAAGCGCCGCTCGAACGCGCGCGAGGCGATGCCGCGATAGAGCATCTCGCCCCGGCCGGCCCCTTCGGCGATACGTCCGGTGATGATGAGGGTATTGTCCTTCACCGTCATGTCGATGTCCTCCGCGCGAAAACCGGCCACCGCCATGGTCAGGCGGTAGTCTTCGGCGCCGAGTTTTTCGATGTTGTAAGGCGGGTAGGCGGTCGCGTTGCCATCAGGCACGCTGTCGAGCAGCTGCTGCAGCCGGTCGAAGCCGATGGCGGTGCGGAAAAGTGGCGAAAAATCGAGCGTCATGAGTAACCTCCTCGGTCAAGCAAGGTTCAATGAACCGGGCTGTCCAACGGACCAGCCCGCAATGCCGGAAGAACCCCGAAGGCTTTCTTCCTGTCCGAGGATAAGGGAATTCGCCGCCGCGGCTTCAAGACCCGCGCACGCAAAAACGCGCCCGGCCATATGGCAAGGCGCGTTTCCCGGTCTTGCGTTTCCCGGTCTCGCGTTTCGCTGTCTGGCGCGGCGGGCGGCTTACTTCGTGCGCGCGCCGATCCCGGCGAAGCGCTTGTTGAACTTCGCCACCTGGCCCCCGGTGTCGAGCACGCGCTGCTGCCCGGTCCAGGCCGGGTGGGATTTCGGGTCGATATCGAGCCGCAGCGTGTCGCCGGGCTTGCCGTAGCACGAGCGGGTCTTGTACTCGGTGCCATCGGTCATGATGATGTTGATCTCGTGATAATCCGGATGGATATCGGCTTTCATCGCAACTCTCCTGATACTGGCCGATGCCGACCGGCCGCGTGACGGGCCCGCTTAGCGGTTTGCGCCGCCGGTGGCAAGTTCAACCTGTATCTTCCAAAGGAGGCCGCACCCCATGACCGAACCGACCCGCGAACAGAAATGGGAATCCCGCTACGCCGCCGCCGACGGCTACATCTTCGGCACCGCTCCGAACGCCTTTCTCGCCGCCAATGCCGGGCTGATCGAGCCGGGGGCAAAAGTGCTTTCGGTGGCCGACGGCGAAGGCCGCAACAGCGTCTTCCTCGCCGGCAACGGCGCGGATGTGCATGCGGTCGAGGTTTCGCCCACCGCCATCGCCCGCGCGCGCGAGCTTGCCGCCCGCCGCGGCGTCCATGTCGCCTTCGAGCAGGCCGATCTGCTGCGCTGGGACTGGCCGCGAGGCGCCTATGACGCGGTGGTGGCGATTTTCGTGCAGTTCGTGACGCCGGAAGAACGCCCGGCATTTTTCGGGCATCTGGTCCGCGCGCTGCGCCCCGGCGGCCTGCTGCTGCTCGCGGGCTACCGGCCCGAACAGGTCGCCAACCGCACTGGCGGCCCCTCCGATCCAGCGCATTGCTATACCGAAGCGATGCTCCGCGCCGCCTTCGCCGGCCTCGAGATCGAGCGGCTCGACAGCTACGATGCGGTGCTCGACGAAGGGCCCGGCCATTCCGGCCCCTCCGCGCTGATCGATCTCGTGGCCCGGGTCAGGACGGCGGCGTGATCTTCTTCGCCCGGTCGGCGGCCCGCCAGAGATACCAGGCCGCCGTGCTGCGATACGGCGCATAGGCCTCGCCGATCGCGGCGAAGGCGCGGGGTTTCGGCTGTGCCTCCAGCCCGTGGATCAGCCGATAGCCCTCGCGCACGCCGAAATCGTCCACCGGAAACACGTCCGGCCGGCCGAGCGTGAAGATCAGCAGCATCTCCACCGTCCAGCGGCCGATTCCGCGCAGGGCGCAGAGCCGCTCGATCAGCGCCGCATCGCTCATCCGCGCCGCGGCCCGCCTGGTCGGCACCGTGCCATCCAGCGTCCGCCGCGCGATGTCGCGCAGCGCCGCCGCCTTTGCGGCCGAGAACCCGCAGCCCCGCAGCGCCTCGTCCGACAGCGAGAGCAGATGCCCCGGCGCCGGCACCGGCGCCTCGGTCAGCGCGCGCAGCCGCCCCAGCATCGCCTCGGCGGCGCGGGCGTGGAGCTGCTGGTGCGCCACCGCCGAGATCAGCGCCTCATAGGGTTCGCGCGCCCGCTCCGGCTTCAGCGTGCAGCGCCCGACCTCGCGGATCAGCGCGCCGAGCACCGGATCGGCGTCGGCAAGATGGGCGCGGGCGAGGCGGCTCATCCGGGTTGTGTCATCGGCGAGCCATGCCTGCCATCCGCGCCAGGCGCCACCGCCAGGCGGAAAGCCGCCGCGCCAGGCGGCGGTTGCCCGTCCGCGCCAGCGCGCCGCGCAGCGCGCGCCGCAGCCGCAGCCGCACCGGCTCGGTCCGCATCAGCACCCAGGCCTTCGCCGCCAGCACCGCGTGATGGGCCCGCGCGAACCACTGCACCGAAAGCAGGCTCTGCTCGCACGCCTGATAGATCCAGATTGCCAGTAGCAGCGCGAATCCCTTGATGAACACGGCAACAGCCGTCGCCGCCAGCCAGTTGCCCTTTACCAGCAGCACCGTGGCCCAGAACCCGCTCAGATGATCGATCGCCTCCGGGATCAGGAACAGGAACAGCACCACCAGCGGCGGCAATGACTGCAGCGCCCGCCGCAGCCGGGCGATCGGCGGCGCCCGCGAGATCAGGTCGAGCAGCGCCTTCGTGCCGTCCCACACCACCCGTTCGAGAAACTCGACCAGCAATGCGAGCGGCAGCAGCAGCACGTCCTCGACCATCCGCAGCCGCCGCCGGCGGCGCGCGGTCCGGGCAGTCCTGTCATCGATCCGGCTGACCATGGTTCGATCCTACCACAATCGGCCTGGCACCCGATAGCGCATCATGAAGCCCCCTCCTGCCGGTTCCGGTTTTGCTCCGGCGCCCGGCGCTGCGGCGCGGCGGGCGAGGGCGGGCGCGATTGCGGCTGCGGGCGTGCTTGCGGGCGTGCTTGTGGGCGCTGCGGCTGGAACCGGTTTTGGTCCGGCATCCGGCGCTGCGGTGCTGCGGGCGGGCGCGGCTGCATCTGCATCTGCATCTGCATCTGCATCTGCATCTGCGGGTGCGTTTGGGGGCGCGTCGGGGGGCGCGTCTGGGGGTGCTGCGGCTGGAACCGGTTTTGCTCTGGCGCCCGGCGTTGCGGCGCGATGGGGGCGGGCAGGCGTGGCGGCATCTGTGGGCGCTGTGTCTGGAACCGGTTTTGCTCCGGCGCGCGCGGCGCTGTCCTGTAGGTCGGCACGGCGACGCCCGGCACCGGCAACGCCCGGCGCGGCGCGGCCGGCACGCCCGGTGCCGCGGGCACACCCGGCCGTCCCGGTGTCGGTGCCATCGCGGGCCGCGCGGGCTGCGCGGGGGAAGGTGCCGGCCGCGCCGGCTCCAGCGGCATCCGCAGGAACCCGCCATAGGCCGGCGCCGTCCGGCCCGGCAGCATCGGCCGCGCTGCCGCGAGCGCCTGTTCCGGCGCCGGATGTCCGAACCGCCCCACCGCGTCGCCCCGCCGCAGCGCCTCGGGTCCGATCAGCGTCGCCGCCATCCGGTTCGCCAGCCGCGCCGGATGATGCTCCGCCGCGAAACCCGGCGCGCCTGGGTCGCGATAGCGCGCCGGGTCCCGCACGTCGAACCGGTTCAGCCGCTCCACATAGGCGGGCGGGCAGCTGTACCACGGCAGAAAATTCTCGCCCGGCGCCAGCGGCACCCAGCCGACTGCCCCGCCATTCAGCCCCACCCCCACCGAAATCCCCGGCGCCACGTTGAAAAAGGCGACCAGCGCCGGCGCATAGACCGGCAGGGCGTGCGGCGGCACCGGCACCGGCGCGGGCAGCCAGCCCCACCGCCCGTGCCTGTGCAGCCAGCGGCCGTAATGGAACGGCGCAAAGCCCCAGGGCGCATCGTCGATCCAGGTCCACCCCCAGGGCGGCACATAGGCCCAGTGCCCGTGCCGGTAGGGCGCCCAGCCGGGCCCGACCCGCGGATACCAGATCGCGCCGTAATCCGGCACTTCACCCCAACTGCCGTAAGCGGCGAGCAGAGCCGCCCCGGTCATGCTGGTCACCACCGGCGGCGCGCCGGGCGGGGCGGGTAGGGCGGTTTCCGCCAGCATCCGCTCGATGAACGGGTCGGTCTCGAGCGGTCCGCGCGTCGCCCGCATTGGGGTCGCGCCGGCAAGGCGCGCCGTCTCATCCGCGCCGGCAAGGCGCGCCGTCTCGCCCGCGCCGAGCCGGAGCGACCCGCCATTGCCCGTCACCACCGCCGCGCCGTCGATCACGCCGATCCGCGTCGGCGTCGTCGCGTCCCCGGCGCTGATCGCGTAGCGCCCGTCCTGGCCAATCGTCACCACCCCGCGCGGCGTGCGGATCTGCCAGGTCTCGCCCGGCGCCAGGTAGCGCAGATCGAGAAACGCCTCGCCGCGCGGCACATCCAGCGTCGCGCTGTCCTCGCCGAGTGCTGCGATCCCGAGTTCGGTGCCGCCACCAAGGGTGATCCGGCTCCAGCCGAAGGTCAGCGCCGCCTCCGCACCGGGCTGCGCATAGAGCGTATCGCCGCCGATCAGAGGGTAGTTCAGCGTCGCCGGGCTCCAGTCGCCGCCGTCCCGGGCGAACGACACCGCCCCTTCGATCCGCGCGATCTGGCCGACGCGGGCAGGTGGCGCGCCATTCGTCTGGGCCTGGGCCTGGGCCGTCGCCCCGGCGAGCAGGGTGGCGAGCAGCCATGCAAAATGAAAGAACGTCGCGAACTGCCTGCGCATCATGCTCTCCTGAAGTCGCTTTTCTGTCGGTCGCACGCCTCTCCGGCGCAAGTCCGGCATGCTGGCGTCCGAAAAAAGGCGGCGCCGCATAAGGTTACAATTTTGGCATGAATTGGCCCCATCGCCGCCATACCGATCGGCACAATATGCGAAAGACGATGCAGGACACGACGATGAGACCGAATTTGCGCAGGATTCTGCTTGCGGCCGTGGCGGCCGGCGCGGCGCTCGCCCTTGGCGGATGCGTCTATTATCCGTCGAGTTACGGCGCCGGCTATGGCGGCGGATATTATACCTACCCCTATGCCCCGCCGCCGGTGGTTTATGGCGGCGTCACGATCGGCGGCGGCTGGTGGCACGGCGATGACGATGGCTGGCATCGCGGCTGGCATCACTGACCGCCCTTGCCAAGCCGGCGGGGGCGCGCCTATATCCCGCGTTGAAGAACAGCGCTCGTAGATGCGGCCCGATGGCCGCCGGCTCTGTTCACCGGCAGGCCGCGCCGTTGCGCCGCCACCGCCGGCAGGCGCGTTCCATACGGGGCGCGCACCCTCTGGGCGGCTCGTCTACGAAGCTTCCTGCCACCCTTGTGCCGCTCCATCATTGTGAAGGAGCCGCGACGAAAGCGCTGTTTTGACCGATTTTACCACACTCGGCCTCGCCGAGCCCCTGCTGCGCGCCATCAGCGAGCAGTCCTATGAAACTCCCACCCCGATCCAGGCCCGCTCGATCCCGGTGATGCTCGAAGGCCACGATCTGGTCGGCATCGCCCAGACCGGCACCGGCAAGACGGCCGCCTTCGTGCTGCCGATCCTGCACCGGATCGCGGCGAACCGCGCCCGCCCGGCGCCGCGCGCCTGCCGCGCCCTGGTCCTCGCCCCCACCCGCGAGCTCGCTACCCAGATCGCCGATGCCGCGCGCACCTACGGCAAGTTCACCCATCCCTCGATCGCCGTCGTGATCGGCGGCGCCAAGCCCGGCCCGCAGGCCCGCCGCATGGAATCCGGCGTCGACCTTCTGGTCGCCACGCCTGGCCGCCTGCTCGACCATGTCGCCGCCGGCGTCATCCGCCTCGATTCGGTGGAAACCGTGGTGCTCGACGAGGCCGACCAGATGCTCGATCTCGGCTTTATCCCGGCGATCCGCCAGATCATGGCGAAGCTGCCTCGCCAGCGCCAGGCGGTGATGTTCTCCGCCACCATGCCGAAGCCGATCCGCGCCCTGGCCGGTGAATTCCTGCGCGACCCGCGCGAGGTCGCCGTCAGCGTCGAATCGAAGCCGGTCGACCGGATCGACCAGCAGGTTCTCCTCCTCGCCCCCGAGGAAAAGAAGGACAAGCTCGCCTGGCTGCTGGCCGATGTCGCGGTCGAGCGCGCCATCGTCTTTACCCGCACCAAGCACGGCGCCGACAAGGTCACCCGCCATCTCGAGGATGCCGGAATCGGTGCCGCCGCGATCCACGGCAACAAGAGCCAGGGCCAGCGCGAGCGCGCGCTCGACCTGTTCCGCTCCGGCCGCATCCGAGTGCTCGTCGCGACCGACATCGCCGCCCGCGGCATCGATGTCGACAACGTCTCGCACGTGGTCAATTTCGAGCTGCCGAACGTGCCGGAATCCTATGTCCACCGCATCGGCCGCACCGCCCGCGCCGGCGCCGAGGGCGTGGCGATCTCGCTGGTCGAGCCCTCGGAGCTGCCGTATCTGCGTGATATCGAAACGCTGATCGGCCGCCAGCTCGTTCCCGGCGGCGCCCAGCCGGTGCGGGGCCTCGCGCCCCCGCATCTTCTCCGCGCCCGCAACCAGGTCGCCCGCCAGGGGCAGATGCCCAAGCGCAACGCCGCGCCGAAGGCCGCGCATGGCGGTCATGGGCATGGCCATGGCGGCGGTCACGGCAATGGCCAGGGGCATGGCGGCGGCCATCATGGCAAGCCGGCGCACGCGAATGCCGCCGGCAAGCCGCAGGGACGCGGCCGCTCAGCCGGCGGCGCCCGGGGGCGTTCGTCCAATCGCGCGGTAAATCGTGTTGCGTGATACGCCGAGCGCGCGCGCCGCGCGGCTGACATTGCCGCCGGCCGCGCGCAGCGCTGCCTCGATCCGCTGCGCCTGAACGTCGCGCAGCACCGAGCGCCCGCCGCCCGAAGCCGCCGAACCGCCATCCTCGGCCGGCAGCAGGGCGGCGATCGCCGCCTCGCCGATCACTTTCTCCCCGCCCAGAGCCGCGCGCGCCAGAAGGTTGCGCAGCTCCCGGATATTGCCCGGAAACTCGTGCCGCGCGAGGCGCGCTCCCGCCGCCGCATCCAGCCGTGAGCCGGGCGCCATCTGCTCCAGCAGGTGTGCCGCCAGCGAACGGATGTCGTTGCGGTCCTTCAGCGCCGGCAGGGTGATCTCGGCGATCGCGAGGCGATAATAGAGATCGGCGCGGAACCGCCCCGCCGCCACCGCGGCGGCAAGGTCCACATTCGTTGCCGTCAGCAGCAGCACGTCGACCAGCCGCGGCGCTCCGCCACCCACGGCCCGGACCGAGAAATCGTCGAGAAAGCGCAGCAGCGCCGCCTGCAAGGGCAGCGGCAGGTCGCCGATCTCGTCGAGGAACAGCGTCCCGCCATCCGCTTCCACCGCCAGCCCGTTGGCCCCGCCGCGCCGCGCGCCGGTGAACGCGCCCTCGACATGGCCGAACAGCTCGGCGGCGATCAGGTCCGGCGGAATCGCCGCGCAGTTCACCGCGACGAACCGGCCGCTCCGCCCCGAGGCCCGGTGTGCGTAGCGCGCGGCCACTTCCTTGCCCGTGCCGGTCGCCCCGCGGATCAGCACCGGCACGCCGCGCACTGCCGCGCGCGCCGCCATCTCGAGCGCCGCACGCGCCGCCGGATCCTCCGCGACGATTGCATCCGCCGCTGCCGGATCCTGCGTCCGGGCGCTGGCGCGTGGCCGTGCCGCCGCCTCTGGCTGGTCAAGCCGCGCGTGCAGCAACCGCCCCGACCGGTCGGTCAGCGTGCCCAGCGTCCCCGGCCGGAGCTCGCCGGGGGCGAACAGCGCGCCGAACGCCGCCCCCACCGGCTCGGCCAGCCCGGCCAGGATGAACCGCGCCTGGTCGTTCGCCGCCACCACCCGGTCGGCGGCGTCGAGCGCCAGCAGCCCGGCATAGGCGGTGTCGATGAACTCGGCCCGACCGTGAACCGCCAGCAGCCGCTTGCCGGCCAGTCGCGCGCGGAACAGCCGCGCCTCGATCTCGGCGGCGGCCAGCGCCACGATGGCCCGCGCGTTGGGCGCATAGGACTCGCTGAAGCAGGTTGCGTCGAGCACACCCGCCAGCGTGCGGTCCGGCAGGAAGATGGGTGCCGCGATGCAGGTCAGCCGCTGGTGATGGGTAAAGAAGTGCTCGGCGCCGCGCACCACCATGCGCTGGCGGGCCTCGCTCGCGGTCCCGAGCGCGTTGGTGCCGGCCATCGCCTCCTGCCACACGGTTCCGGGAACGATGCCGAAGGCCTCGATATCGGTGCGCCGCCCCTCGCTTGCCAGCGCGTCGAGCAGCACGCCCTCGGGGTCGGCGAAGGCGAGCATGAAGCTGTCGCGGCCGAGCTGACGCTGGAGGGTCTGCATTTCCGCCCGGGCCAGCCGCCGCACGGTCTCGTGCGCGGCGCGGTGCCGTTCCAGCATGTGCCGTTCGATCCGCTCGACCGGCGGGGGATGGTGCGGCTCAAGCCCCGCATCGAGACAGCGCCGCCAGCTCGCGGCGATGGGGGCGGCCAGCAGCCCGGCCGGGATCGCCCGGCCAAGTTCCAGCAACGAGCGCGCCTGGGCCAGGCGTGAGTCGGTGGCACGATGCGCCAGCATGTTTCCTCCGAACGCTTTTGTCCCTTGGCCGGGCTGGCCATGTCCGCCACCCCGGCGAAGTCTTTTATCTTTGTTCAACTTATACGCAGGCGGGCCGCAACGGAACACATGTTTTGTATCGCTGTTGCGGAATGGAGCATCCGCCTTGGCGCCGATCCTCCGCCCGGCCGCGAAAACCCGCCAATCCCGGCGCTGGCACGATCGATGCAGCGCTTCCCTCACCAGAACAGGGGGACCACGCGCCATGAAAGCCGCCGTGCTTCACGGATACGATGAAAAGCTCACCGCACCCGTCTTCGTCTCCTACGAGGACGTTCCCGAACCGCAGATCCGTACCCCGACCGACGTGATCGTGCGCATCGGCGGCGCCGGGGTGTGCCGGACCGACCTTCACATCATCGAGGGCGTCTGGCGCTCGAAGGTGGATCTCAAGTTCCCGCACATCATGGGCCATGAGAATGCCGGCTGGATCGAGGAGGTCGGCGCCGCCGTCACCCACCTCAAGAAGGGCGACCCGGTCATCTGCCATCCGCTGATCACCTCCGGCCACTGCCTCGCCTGCCGCCGCGGCGACGACATGCACGCCGAGGAGAGCGAATTCCCCGGCATCAACTGCAATGGCGGCTATGCCGAGCTGCTGCGCACCGGCGTGCGCTCCATCATCAAGCTGCCGAAATCGCTCGCGCCGAAGGATGTCGCCCCGCATACCGATGCCGGGCTCACGGCCTACCGTGCGGCCAAGAAGGCCTCGCGCCACCTGCTGCCCGGCCAGTTCGCGGTGGTGATCGGCGCCGGTGGCCTCGGGCATATCGGCATCCAGGTGCTGCGCGCGATGTGCGCAGCACAGATCATCATCGTCGACCGCGCCGACATGGCGCTGCACCTCGCACAGGAATGCGGCGCCGATTTCGCGGTGAAGGCGGATGGCTCCGAACTCGACGAGGTGATGCGCCTGACGAAGGGCAAGGGGGCCGAGGCGGTGATCGACTTCGTCGGCGAGGGCGACGCCGTGGCGAAAGGCCTCGCGATGACCCGCGACGGCGGCTACTATTACATCGTCGGCTATGGCGGGAAGATCGACATTCCCACCATCGACATGATCACCTCCGAGAAGACCATCGTCGGCAACCTCGTCGGCACCTACCCCGAGCTGATCGAGCTGATGGCGCTCGCTGACCAGGGCAAGGTCACCCTCGCCACCCGCGAATACCGGCTCGACGAGGCGAATGCCGCCCTGCACGACCTGCATCACGGCAAGGTACGCGGCCGCGCCGTGCTGATTCCCTGAACGAAGCGAAAAAAACCCCGCGCTCGAACGTCCAACGCCAAGGAAGGAAACGGATCCAGTGTACACCACCAAAGACGGCGAAGAGATCTTCATCATCGACGGCCACGTCCATCTCTGGGATGCCAGCCCCGAGAACATCAAGAACATTCACGGCAAGCAATTCATCGACTGCTTCTATGGCTACCACGCCTCGCTCTCCCCGCCGGAACAGCTCTGGACGCCGGAGAAATTCGCCAAATACGGCGCCGAGCAGATGGTGCAGGACCTCTTCATCGACGGGCCGGACGACATGGCGATCTTCCAGCCCACCTACCTCAAGGATTTCTACAAGACCGGCTTCAACACGCTCGAACAGAACGCGGTGCTCAAAACCCGCTACCCTGACCGCTTCATCCTCAACGGCGCCTTCGACCCGCGCGACGGCGAGGGCGGGCTCGAAGCCCTCGAAGCCATGGCCGAGATCCACAAGATCAAGGGGGTGAAGCTCTACACCGCCGAATGGAAGGGCGACAGCCGCGGCTACAAGCTCTCCGATCCCGCCGCCTACAAGTATTTCGAGCGCTGCGAGAAGCTCGGGATCAAGAATGTCCACGTCCACAAGGGCCCGACCATCATCCCGCTTGACCGCGATGCCTTCGATGTCGCCGATATCGACCATTGCGCGACCGACTTCCCCAACCTCAACTTCATCGTCGAGCATTGCGGCCTGCCGCGCCTCGATGATTTCTGCTGGATCGCGGTGCAGGAGAGCAATGTCTATGGCGGCCTCGCCGTGGTGCTGCCCTTCATCCACTCGCGCCCCGGCTATTTCGCCAAGGTGATGTCCGAGCTGCTGTTCTGGCTTGGCGAGGACCGCATCCTGTTCGGCTCCGACTACGGGATCTGGACGCCGCGCTGGCTGGTCGAGCGTTTCATGAGCTTCGAGCTCCCCGACGAACTGGTGAAGGAGACCGGCAAGCAGCTCACGCTCGAAGCCAAGAAGAAGATCCTCGGCGAGAACGCCGCCCGGATCTATGGTGTCGACATCGCCGCCCAGAAGGCCAGGCTCGGCCGGATGGCGCCGGTGGCTGCGTGATGTCCATGCTGGAGGCGCGCACCGCGGAGGTGCGCGCCGCTCTCGATCAGGTGACCGATCCTGAACTTGACGAGAGCGTGGTCGAGCTCGGCTTCGTCACCGGCATCGACATCGCGGAAGACGGCGCCGTCAGCGTCGGCTTCCGCCTGCCGACCTACTGGTGCGCCGCCAATTTCTCCTATCTCATGGCCGCCGACATGCGCGATGCCGTCGCCGCCCTGCCCTGGGTCAAGCGCGCCGATGTCCGGCTCGACGAGCACATGTTCATCGACGAGATCAACAACGGCGTCGCCGCCGGCAAGGATTTCGCCGATGCCTTCCCGCAGGAGGCGGGCGAGAACCTCGCCGGCATCCGCCTGCATTTCGGCCTGAAATCCTTCGAGCGCCGGCAGGAGGCGCTGCTGCGTCACCTGCTCGCCGCCGGCCACGATCCACAGGCCTTCCTCGACCTCACGGTAGAGGGTCTCGAACGCCTGGCGCTCGACGGGGAGGGGCCTGGCCTGCGCGCCCGCTATCTCGCCCGCCGTCCGCTTGCCGGCGGCGAGGACCTCGCCTTCGTCACCAGCGCCGGCGAACGGATCATGCATGAAACGCTGAGCGTCTATCTGCGCCACATCCGCCGCGTCGGGCTGAACGCGGAGTTCAACGGCGCGCTCTGCCGCGGCCTGCTCGCCGCCCGCTATGGCGACGAACCATCAACCCTGCCGGAGGATCCGGGCCTTGCCGACTTCATCCGCCAGGGCGTCGCCAGCAGCGATCAGACGGCCCGGCCATAATAGATGGCCGAGACATGCGTGGCCTCGGCGAAGAACAGCCAGCGCTCGGCGAACAGGCCGATGCCGGCGAGCAGGGCGGCCAGCGGCGCCGCCACCGCCGGCATCGCGCCCGCCAGCGCAAGGGCGGCCAGCACCGCGGGTGCTGCGAAGGCGAGGACCAGCACGATCCGCCGCAGCCGCGCGGCGTGCCGCCGGGCGATCTGGTAGCCCATCTCCCGCAGCACGTAATTCTCGGTGAAATGCGGCCGGTCGAGGGCGCGCACCGTGCCGAAGCTGCCAAGCCCCGTCGCCGAGGCGAGCGTCGCGAGCGGGCCCTGCGCGTCGATGAAGCGCCAGTAGGCCGCCTTCGCCACGCCCGCGCCGATTGCGAACACCACGACCAGCGCCGATGCCCCCGCCGTCCCCCCCGCCGCCGCCCCGGTCCATACCCCGAGCAGGGCCGCCAGCAACGCGGCGCCGGAGAAGGCGGCGAACACCAGATACAGCGGTGCGGTGAAGCGGTTGTGCCACTGGCGGATCGGCTTCAGGCAGGCATAGATCATCGCGGTGCAGAATACCGTCCCCAGCGCCATCGCCGCCGCCACCAGCCCGAAGGCCACGGTCAGATTCGCGCCCGCGCCCAGCGCCGCCCATGACACGGCAAAGCCCAGCGCCGGCAGGTTGGTCGCCACCGCCGCCACCCCCTCGCGCGACAGCCACGACGACCGCCACTGGCTGAACGCCCGCCAGGCGCGTTCCTTCCGCCCGAGATGCAGCGTCGAGGCGACCAGCCCGGCGCCGGCGAAGCCAAGCGCGATCACCACCGCCACCGGCCCGAACCACGGGCTCTCCGGCAGCGCCCCGGCGGCGCAGAAAATCCCGAGCCACGCCAGCAGCCCGTAGCCGAAGCCGGTGAGGGTGGTCAGCAGCAGGACCGAACTTGCCGGTGTCATCGCGAAAGCACCTTGTCCACGAGGGCGAGCAGCGCGCCGCCCAGCCCGCCCGGCGCCGATGCCGGCATCTCCACCGGCTTCGTCTCGATGCGCGTCTGCCGCGGCGGCAGATACTTGTTGGTCGGCCGGTAGCCCAGCTCCGCCATCAGATCGACGCCGCCGCGCTCCGCCACCAGTTTCGACACCCGGCTCTCGGGATCGGCGAGATCGCCGAAATGCCGCGCCCGCGACGGGCAGGTCGCCACACAGGCCGGCTCGCGCTCCGCCTCGGGCAGCGATTCGTTATAGATCCGGTCGATGCAGAGGGTGCATTTCTTCATCACCCCGTCATGCTCGTCGAATTCCCGCGCGCCATAGGGGCAGGCCCAGGAACACAGCTTGCAGCCGATGCAGATATCCGTGTTCACCAGCACGATGCCGTCCTCGGCCCGCTTGTAGGAGGCGCCGGTCGGGCAGACGGTGACGCAGAGCGGATTTTCGCAATGCAGGCACGAGCGCGGGAAATTCACCGTCTTGCCGCACCCGCCGCTGCCCTCCGCCTCGTAGGAATGGATGCGGTTGAACCACACCCCGTCAGGGTCCGCGCCATGCGGATCGTAATCCGGCAGCGGCGCGTGGTGCCCCTCGGTGTTCCATTCCTTGCAGTTCACCGCGCAGGCATGGCAGCCGACACAGGTATCGAGATCGATCACGAGCCCGAGCCGCCTGGCGCCCGGCTGACTCTGCGGCAGCGATGTCATTGGCCGGCTCCCTTCGTCGTCAACGCCACCGGCGCCATCCGCGGCTGGGTTTCCGCGATCGTCTCCGGCTCGCAGGGTTCAAGCCGCACGGTAAGGTCGAACCACGCCGCCTGTCCGGTCACCGGGTCGGAATTCGACAGCCGCGCCCCGTCATCCCCCGCCGGCAGATATTCCGAGATCACGTGGTTGAGCAGGAAGCCGCGCACCGCCTCCGGCGCGTCCTGCGCCAGCGCCACCGCCCCGCTCCGCCGGCCGATCGCGTTCCACGTCCACACCGTGTGCGGGTTCACCCCGTCCATGATGCGGATCTGGCATTTCAGCCGCCCCGTGCGCGAGACCACCTCGACCCAGTCGTCATCCTCCAGCCCCTGTGCGGCGGCGAGGTCGCGATGCACGTAGAGCCGGTTTTCCGAATGGATCTGCCGCAGCCACGCATTGTGCGATCCCCATGAATGATACATCGACATCGGCCGCTGCGTGATCGCGTGGAGCGGAAACTGTTTCATATCCGTCATGGTCTGCTCGATCGGCTCGTACCAGATCGGCAGCGGGTCCATGAACCGGGCGACGCGCGCGCGCAGCCGCTCCGGCGGCAGCACCGCCCCGTGCCCCTCGGCGGCGAGGCGGAATTTCTGCAAATGCTCGCTGTAGAGATTGAGAACGATCTGGCTGTCATCGTCGATCAGCCCCATCTCCTTGGCACCGGTGAGATAGGCCCGGTTCGCGTGCTTGTAGTAAAGCTGCTCCAGCGGCAGGTCGTAGCGCGCAAACCCCTTGTTGGCGATGTAGCGGGAAATCTGCTCGGGGTTCGGCTCGCCCCGGCCGAACGCGGTCCCGTCCGCCCCGCGGAATCCGGCCAGCGGCCCCACCCCCGGCTTGCGCTGGTGGCGCACCATGTAATCGGCATAGGAGCTGTAGAGCGGCTTGCCCGGCGCCTCGGCGAAATCCGGCAGGCCGAGCCGTCCGGCAAGGTCGATCAGCACGTCCTGGAACGGCCGCACGTCGCGATCCGGCTTGAGCACCGGCACGCGGATCGCATCCGCCGGCCCGTGCGCCGAGCCGATCGGCCGGTCGAGCAGCGAAATGCAGTCGTAGCGCTCGAGATAGGTCGTATCCGGCAGCACCAGGTCGGCATAGGCGACCGTTTCGGATTCGAACGCGTCGGCGACGATCACGAACGGAATCCGATATTCGCCGTCCGCGTCGCGGTCGGTCAGCATCCGCGTCGTCTCGCCCGGGTTCATCGCCGAGTTCCACGCCATGTTCGCCATGTAGAGGAACAGCGTGTCCACCCGCGCCCGCCCGGCCGCATGCGCCTCGGCGATCGCCATGTGCATCATGCCGTGAATGCCGAGCGGCGCCTCCCAGGAAAACGCCCGGTCGAGCCGCAGCGGCTCGCCCGCGTCATCCACCAGCAAATCCTCCGGTGAGGTCGGAAAGCCGAGCACGTTGCCGGTCAGCGCGCCGCGCCCGTCATGCGCCCGCCCGGCCGGGCCCGGCCCGGGCGGAATCGGCTTCGGGTGCGGCGACTTGTAGCGCCACGACCCCGGCGTATCGACGGCGCCGATCAGCATCTGCAGCACATGCAGCGCCCGGCAGGTGTGAAACCCGTTGGAATGCGCCGAAATCCCCCGCATCGCGTGCATTGCCACCGGCCGCCCGGTCATCGTCTCGTGCCGCCGCCCGTCGGTGTCGGTCCAGGCCTGCTCGATCGTCACCGGCTGGCGGAACGCGATCTCGGCAATCTCGGCGGCCAGCCGCCGGATCGTCGTCGCCGCGATGCCGCAGCGCGCTTCCACCGCCTCCGGCGCATACTCCGCCGCCGCATAACGCTCCGCCAGAAGGGCAAAGGACGGCCGCGCGCGCCGCCCGTCGGGTAGCGTGAACGTCCCGAGCAGGGCAGGGTCGGTGCCGGTCGCATCCGCCCGCGCCAGTGCGCCCGTCTTGCGGTCGAAGGCGAGCGCCGCGCCCTCCGCGTCGCGCGCGAACAGCCCGTGATCGGCCGCGCCCGGCGCGTCGATCACCAGGTGATGCGCGTTGGTGTAGCGGACCAGAAACGCGGTATCGACCGCGCCCTCCGCCAGCAGGCAATGGATCAGCGCCATGATGAACAGCCCGTCGGTCCCCGGCGTGATGCCGACGAACTCGTCGGCGATCGCTGAATACCCGGTCCGCACCGGGTTGACCGAGACGATCTTCGCGCCCCGCTCCTTCAGCTTGGCGAGGCCGAGCTTGATCGGGTTGGAATCGTGGTCCTCGGCCACGCCGAACAGCAGGAACAGCTTCGCGTGGTTCCAGTCCGGCTCGCCGAATTCCCAGAATGCGCCGCCCACCGAATAGAGCCCGGCGGCGGCCATGTTGACCGAGCAGAACCCGCCATGGGCGGCGAAATTCATCGTCCCGAACATCCGCGCGAAATGGCCGGTCAGCGATTGCGACTGGTCGCGCCCGGTGAAGAAGGCGAGGCGGTGCGGATCGCTGGCGCGGATGCCGGCGAGCCGCGCCGTCGCGATCGCCATCGCCTCGTCCCAGCCGATTTCCTCGAATTCGCCCGCCCCGCGCGGGCCGACCCGCTTCAGCGGTGCGCGCAGCCGCGCCGGCGAGGTGACCGACATGATCCCCGCCGATCCCTTGGCGCAGAGCACACCGCGATTGATCGGATGGTCGCGGTTGCCCTCGATGTAGCGCAGCTTCCCGTCCTTGAGATGGACCTTGATGCCGCAGCGGCAGGCGCACATGTAGCAGGTGGTGTGGGCCACCTCGTCGCCGACCGGCGCGTGATAGGCAATCCTGTCTTCGGGCATGGCAAAATCTCCACCCGATTTTATGACCGCCGCCGCCGCGCCAGGCCAGCGTCCCTGACCGATCCGTTTGATCGGTTCAGCCGATCGGTCAGCCGATCGGCGAGCCCCGCCGCGCATCCCCCGCGGCGATCACCATCTCTGCCAGCCCGTCGATATCGGCCGCAGTTGTCCGGTGATTGACGATCGCCGCCCGCAGCGCCCGCACCCCGTCGATCATCGTGGTCGAGATCACGTAGCGCCCGCTCTCCTGGATATCGGCGGCGATGGCGGCGTTCAGCGCGTCCAGCTCCGCGCCGCCGTCATCGTAGCGGAAGCACACGATGTTGAGCGGCACCGGCGCGAGGCGCGCAAGGCGCGGCGCCGCATCCACCGCGGCCGCAAGGCGGGTTGCCAGCGCGCAGCAATCATCGACGATGCCGCCCAGCGCCGCCGCGCCATAGGCCTCGATCGTCATCCACACCTTGAGCGCCCGGAACCCGCGCGAGAGATCCGGCCCCATGTCGCACGGCCAGGGTGCGCCGCCTGACAGTCCCCGTGCGGTGGTCGTCAGATACGAGGCATCCTGCGCGAACGTATCCAGCATCAGCTGCCGGTCGCGCACCAGGATGCAGCCGGAATCGTATTGCACCTGCGCCCATTTGTGAAAATCGAACGCCACGGAATCCGCCTCGCCGATCCCCGCGAGCAGATCCCGCCTGGTGGGCGAGGCCGCTGCCAGCGCGCCGAACGCGGCATCGACGTGAAACCACATCCCCTCCCGCCGGGCGAGCGCGGCGAGGGCGGCCAGATCGTCGATCGCCCCCACATCGACCGATCCCGCCGTGCCGATCATCATGAACGGCTCCGCCCCCGCCGCCCGGTCGGCGGCGATCGTCGCCTCCAGCGCCGCGAGGTCGATCCGTCGGTCGGCGCCGAGCGCCACCCGCCGCAGCGCCGCGCCGCCGAGCCCGGCCATGTCGAACGCGCCCGGCACACAGCGATGCACCCCGGCCTGCGCGTAGCCGACGAGACGCCGCCCGCCGAGCCCCTCCTGCCGCACAGCCGCGCCGCAATGCGCCCGCCGCGCGCAGAGCAGGGCGATGAAATTCGCGATCGACGATCCGGTCACCATCAGCCCGCCGGTCGCCGCCGGCAGGCCGAGCAGCTCCGCCGCCCAGGCCACCACCTGCCGCTCCACCTCGAGCCCGACATGGTCCCGCCCGCCGCAATTCTCGTTGAGCCCGCCGGCCAGCAATTCCGCCAGCATGCCCACCGCGTTGCCCCCGCCCTGCACCCAGCCCATGAAGCGCGGGCTCGTATTGCCCGAGGCATAGGGCGCGATCCGTGCGGCGAAGGCGTCATAGGCGGCGGCGGCGCCGTTCCCCTCGCGCGGCAGCCTGGCGCGGAAACCCGCGCGCACCGCGTCGGGCATCGGGCGCCAGACCGGTGCCGTGCCAAGCCCTTCCAGCCGGTCGAACATGTCGTCCATCATCCGGTGCCCCAGCGCGCGGAACTCGGACCAGTCCTCGGGATCAAGCGTTGCCATGGACGCTGCTTATGCGCCCCAACATCACCGGTAAAGCCCGCCCGCGCCGCCTAGAGCATCATCCGATCCGGATGGATCGGAACGTGCTCTAATCGTCCCCGGTGACGGCGATCTGCTGCTGCCGCTCGCGCGCCCGGCGCGAGACGCGCATCCGCAGCGTCTCGAACGTCACGTAGAGTAGCGGGATGACGAAAATGCCGATGCCGCTGGCGAAGATCATCCCGGCGAAGATCGGCGTGCCGAGCGAGCGCCTGGTGATCTGCGCCGCTCCGGTTGCCACCACCAGCGGCACCAGCCCGAAGATGAAGGCGATCGAGGTCATCATCACCGCGCGGAACCGCATCCGCGCGCCCAGCACCGCCGCCTCGCGGATGCCCATGCCCTCCTCGCGCCGCTCCTTGGCGAACTCGACGATCAGGATGCCGTTCTTCGCCGCCAGCGCGATCAGCACGACGAGCCCGATCTCGGCATAGAGGTCGATCGTCAGCCCGGCGAGCACGATACCGAGCATCGCCCCGAACACACCGACCACCACCGAGAGCAGCACCGGCACCGGAATGATCCAGCTTTCATACAGAGCGACGAGGAACAGATAGGCGAAGATCAGCGACAGGATGAACACATAGGCGGCCTGGCCCTTGGCCTGCTCCTGCAGATAGGCGGTGCTGGTCCAGTCATAGGAAAATCCGGCGGGCAGCACGCGGGACGAGATCGCCGCCATCTCGGCCAGCGCGGCCCCGGATGAGATGCCCGGCGCCGGCGCGCCAAAGACCGGGGCGGCCAGCGAGTCGTTGTAGCGGCTGACGATCTGCGGGCCGAGCCTCGTATGCGCCGTCGCCAGCGAGCGCAGCGAGACCATCTTGCCCGAATTGCTGCGCACATATATCCGCCAGATAGCCGCCCTCGTGTTGCGGTCGGTCGAGGCGGCCTGGATGTTCACCTGCCAGACCTGGCCGAACATGTTGAACTGGTTGACGTAGAACCCGCCGAGCGAGGCCTGCAGCGCCTGGAAGATCGAGGCGACCGGCACGCCGAGCGCCTGCGCCTTGGCGCGGTCGATATCGAGATAGATCGACGGATTGTTCGCCGCATAGGTGCTGAACACATGCACAAGCTTCGGGTCCGAATTCGCCGCGACGATCAGACCCTTGAGCACCGAATCGAATTTCTGCTGGCTGGCGCCGGCGACGTTCTCAAGCTCGTAGGTGAAGCCGCCATTGGTCGACAGCCCGATGATCGGCGGCAGGTTGAAGGCGACGATGTTCGCCCCCTGCACCTGCGCGCCCATCGCGAAGATCTTGCGGATCACCGCCTGCACCGAATTCTTCGGCCCCGGCCGCTGCGCGAACGGCTTGAGGTGTGCAACCATGAACAGCGCGTTCGGCTCGGTCGCCGAATCGAGGATCGAATAGCCGTTGATGGCGATCACGTCCTGCACCTGCGGCAGGGTGTGGATCATCTTTGCCAGCTTCTGCCCCATCGCGTCGGTCCGTTGCAGCGAGGCGCCGGGCGGCAGCGTCGCCTGGATGAACAGCGCGCCCTGGTCCTCGTCCGGCAGGAACCCGCCCGGGGTGATCCGCGCCAGCAGGAACGCCGCCGCCCCGAAGGCGACGATCACCATCAGCCCCAGCATCGAGCGCGCGACCAGCCGGCCGATCAGCCGGCTGTAGCCCTCCCGCGTGCGCTCGATGAAATCGAGGATGCGCGCCATGATGCCGTGCCCGTGCTCGCCCCGGCGCAGCAGGATGGCGCAGAGTGCCGGCGACAGCGTCAGCGCGTTCAGCGCCGAGATCAGCATCGCCGTGCTGATCGCCACCGCGAACTGGGTGAACAGCAGGCCGGACAGGCCGGGGATGAACGCCGTCGGCACGAACACCGAAAGCAGCACCAGCATGATCGCGATGATCGGCGCCTGGATCTGCGTCATCGCCACCTTCGCCGCCTCGCGCGGCGACAGCTCCGGCCGCTCCGCCATCACCCGCTCGATATTCTCGACGACGACGATGGCGTCATCCACCACCAGCCCGGTCGCCACCACCAGCGCCAGCAGGGTGATCGTGTTCGCCGAATAACCGAGGGCGAGCATGAAGGCGAAGCTGCCGAGCAGCGCGATCGGCACGACGATCGAGGGCACCAGCGCCGCCCGCCACGAGCCGAGGAAGAAGAACACCACCAGCACGACGAGCGCGAACGCCTCGGCCAGCGTCTTGATCACCTCGCTGATCGTGTCCGAGACGAAGCTGCTGGAATTGTAGACGGTCTTGCTCGCGAGGCTGGCCGGAAACTGCTTCGCGAGCTGCGCGATCTCGGCCGAAACCCGCTTCGACGTCGCCACCGCGTTCGCCCCCGGCGAGAGGAACACGCCGATGGCGACACCGGGATGTCCGTTGATCCGGTCGAGCTGGTTCTCGCTCTGCGGCCCGAGCTTGATGGTCGCCACGTCCTTCAGCCGCAGCAGCGCGCCGCCCTTGTTGCCGCGGATC
Source organism: Acidiphilium sp. C61 (assembly GCF_905116885.1). Taxonomy (NCBI): domain Bacteria; kingdom Pseudomonadati; phylum Pseudomonadota; class Alphaproteobacteria; order Acetobacterales; family Acidocellaceae; genus Acidiphilium; species Acidiphilium sp. C61. The sequence goes on from NZ_CAJHNI010000005.1 coordinate 1,924,810, forward strand.
ACGATGTTGCCGAACTGGCGGGGCGATTTCAGCCGGCCCTCGGTCTGCACCGAGAGCTGGTATTGCTGCTTGCCCGCGATCGGCATCAGCCCGATCGTGCCGACCGGCGCCTGGGTGTTCTGGTCCTCGATCGCGCTGATCAGGTCCGCCGGCGTCAGCCCGAGCTGGGCGAGGCGGGCGGTGCTGAAGATCACCCGCATCGCGTAATCCTGCTCGCCGAACATGAAGGCCTGGCCGACCCCCGGCACGCGGCCGAGCGGGTTGAGCACGTTGATCTTCACGTAGTTCGAGATTTGCAGTGGCGTCAGCTTGTTGTCCGGGCTGTAGAAGAACATGAACTCCAGCACCGAGGCCGTGCGCTTGCGCACCGTCAGCCCTTCCTTCTGCACCTCGGCCGGAAGCTGGGTCAGCGCCTGCTGCACCGCGTTGGTTACGTTGACGGTGTCGATGTCCGGGTTGCTGCCGAGCCGGAAGGTGACGGTCAGGTTGTAGGAGCCGTCATTCGCGGTGGTCGAGGAATAGTAGATCTCGTCGCTCAGCCCGTTGATCTTCTGCTCGATTGGCTCGGCCACGGTGTCGTTCACCACCTGCGCCGAGGCGCCGGGATAGGTCGCCGTCACCTGCACCGCCGGAGGCACGATCGAGGGGAACTGCGCCACCGGAATCCGCGTCATCGCGATGATGCCGGCGATCGTCAGCACGATCGCGATCACCATCGCAAAGCGGGGCCGGTCGATGAAGAAGGAGGGGATCACCGGCTCAGCCCTGGGCCTGCGGCGCGGCGATGACCTTTGCCTTCGCCTTCACCCCGGGATGCACCTTCTCGATCCCGTCCACGATCACCTTCGCCCCGATGGCCAGCCCGCTCGCGATCGTCGCTGTTGCCGGCGTGGTCGAGGCGAGCTTCACGTCGTCCCGCGCCACCTTGCCGTCCTTGCCCACGGTCAGCACGTAATCGCCCACCTGGTCGGCCAGCACCGCGTCGCGCGGCAGCACGATCTTGTCCTCCGGCGTGCGGCTGCGCACGATCACGGTGACGAACTCGCCGCTGGTCAGCATCCGGTCGCTGGTCCGCGCCGTGCCGGCCCCGCGGATCACCGGGTTCGGAATCGAGCCCTGCATCGCGAGGCTGTCGGTCGACTGGCTGATCTGGTTGCCGGTGAAATCGAGCGTACCCTTCTGCGGGTCCAGCTGCCCGTCCGGCAGCCTCACCCGCAGCACCACCCCGGCGAGCCCGCCCTGTTTCGCCAGCTGGTCGCCAAGGCGGATGGCATCGCGCGTCGGCATCGAGAAGACGATGTTCATCGGGTCCTGGCTGACCACGGTCGCGAGCGTGCCGGTGTTCGGCCCGACGACATTGCCGATATTCACCGCACTGGCGCCGATCCGTCCGTCGAGCGGGGCGCGGATCTCGGTATAGGCGAGGTTGATCGCCGCGGTCTCCCGCGCCGCCTCGGCCGCCTGCAGCTTGGCCGCGGCACTTTCCGCCGCCGCCTTGTCATCGTCATAGGTCGATTGCCGGCCCGCCGGCGTGTGCAGCAGCCTGGCCGCGCGCTCCAGCGTCAGCTTCGCGTTGTCCAGCGTCGCCTGCGCGCCGGCGACATTCGCCTTCGCCTGGTCGAACGCCGCCTGATATGGCCCCGGCTCGATCACGTAGAGCAGCTGACCCTTCTTCACCTCCGCCCCCTGGTGGAACAGGCGCTGTTCCAGATATCCGGTCACCCGCGGGACGAGATTGACGATGCGCGCCGCCTGGATCCGTCCGATGAAGCTGTCCTGCTGGTAGACCTTCCGCGGCTTGACGATCACGACGCTGACCACCGGCGGCGGCGGTGCCGCGGCGCTGGCCGCTTCGCTGCCAATGCCGAGCGTCAAAACGAGGGCGGTGATGGCGGCGCGGCAGGCCGTGGCGTGAAACGGTCGTCGCATGCGGTTCCTCTTTGTCGGGTGCGGATCGGGTCGGGCGTGGGCGACAGGGAAAAGATCGGCGCGGTCCGTGGCACGGCAAGGTCCGGACGCCGAAAAACGGCAAGTCTCCTGTCCTGCCTCCTGATAATTGAAACGGGGCCGCGCGGTCAATCGCGCGGCCCCGTCCGCCAGCCGGTTATGCGGGAGCCTCCGGCGTTGTTAGAGCACTACATCCGATCCTTCCGGATCGGATGTAGTGCTCTAACTTGTTGATAAATAGAGCATCTTTATCCGATCAGATGATTCCATCTGATCGGATGATGCTCTAATATGTCGGTCTCAGAACGAGATCTGCGTCGCCTGCATCACCTGCGGCAGCGCGCGGATCGCGGCGAGTGCTGCTTCCGGCAGGGTCTCGTCGATCGAGATCAGGCAAACCGCATCGCCACCCTTCTCGGTCCGGCCGAGATGGAAGGTCGCGATGTTGATGCCCTTCTCGGCCAGAATGGCGCTGCACTGGGCGATGAAGCCCGGCTTGTCGCGGTTGGTGACATAGAGCATGTGCCGGCCGAAATCGGCCTCGACCTTGATGCCCTTCACCTCGACCAGCCGCGGCTTCGCCCCGCCGAACAGCGTGCCGGATACGGTGCGCGTCTGCTCGTCGGTCGTCACCGAAACGCGGATCAGCGTCTGGTATTCGCAGTCGCGGTCGAACACCGTCTCCGCCAGCTCGATCCCATGGTCCCGCGCGAAGACCGGCGCGTTGACCATGTTCACACCTTCCATCATCGGCGCGAGCAGCCCGGCGAACAGCGCCGCCGAGAGCGGGCGCTGGTTCACATGCGCGGCAGCACCCTCGTATTCGATGCCGACCTTGCGGATCACGCCCTGCCGCGCCTCGGTCAGCTGCCCCGCGAAACTGCCGAGCAGCTGGCAAAGCTCCATGTAGGGCTTCAGCCGTGGCGCATCCTCGGCCGAGACCGAGGCCATGTTGATCGCGTTCGTCACCGCGCCGGTCAGCAGGAAATCGCTGATCTGCTCGGCCACCTGCAAGGCCACGTTCTCCTGCGCCTCGGTCGTCGCAGCGCCCAGATGCGGCGTGCAGACCACGTTCGGCAGCTCGAAGAGGGGGCTTTCCTTCGCCGGCTCGACCTCGAACACGTCGAGTGCCGCACCCGCCACATGGCCGGATTTCAGCGCGTCATACAGCGCCGCCTCGTCGATCAGCCCGCCGCGCGCGCAGTTGATGATGCGGACACCCGCCTTGGTTTTGGCAAGGCTTTCGCGCGAGAGGATGTTGCGCGTCTGCTCGGTCAGCGGCGTGTGCAGGGTGATGAAATCCGCCCGCGCCAGCACCGTGTCCAGATCCGCCTTCTCGATGCCGAGCGTCGTCGCCCGGGTCTCGGTCAGGTAGGGGTCATAGGCCAGCACGCGCATCTTCAGTCCCAGCGCGCGGTCGGCGACGATCGAGCCGATATTGCCGGCACCGATCAGGCCGAGCGTCTTGCCGGTCAGCTCGACGCCCATGAACCGGTTCTTCTCCCACTTCCCCGCCTTGGTCGAGGCCGAGGCCTCCGGCAGGTCGCGGGCCAGCGCGAACATCATGCCGATGGCGTGCTCGGCGGTGGTGATGGCGTTGCCATAGGGGGTGTTCATCACCACCACGCCGCGCGCGGTGGCCGATTTGACATCCACATTGTCGACGCCGATGCCGGCGCGGCCGACAACCTTGAGATTGGTCGCAGCCTCCAGCAGCTCGCGCGTCACCTTCGTCGCCGAGCGGATGGCGAGCCCGTCGAACTCCCCGATGATCTCGCGCAGTTCGGCCGGGGTAAGCCCGGTCTTTACCGTCACATCGATGCCGCGCCGCTTGAAGATGTCGATGGCGGCGGGGGAGAGCTTGTCGCTGATCAGAACCTTGGGCATGTCTCAGGCCTTCGCGGAAATTTCGGAATGAACGGTGTCGATCGCCCAGTCGATCCAGGGCAGCAGCGCCTCGATGTCGGCGGTCTCGACGGTCGCACCGCCCCAGATCCGCAGCCCCGGCGGCGCATCGCGATAAGCGCCGATGTCATGGGCAACACCCTCGGCCTCCAGCAGCGTGGCGACGCGCTTCGCCGCCTTCGCCTGCGCCTCGGCATCGAGGGCCGCGAACCATGGCGCGGCGATGACGAGGCAGATCGACGTGCAGGAGCGAATCGCCGGGTCGGCGGCAAGGAAGTCCACCCGCTCATTGCCCTCGGCCCACCGCACGATCGCCGCGAGATTCCGTTCCGAGCGCGCGATCATGGCCTTGAGCCCGCCGATGCCCTCGGCCCAGCGCAGCCCGTCGAGCGCGTCCTCCACCGCCAGCATCGACGGCGTGTTGATCGTCTCGCCGGCGAAAATCCCCTCGATCAGCTTGCCGCCCGAGGTCAGGCGGAAAATCTTCGGCAGCGGCCGCTCCGGCTTGAACGTCAGCAGCCTTTCGACCGCGCGCGGCGACAGCGCCAGCATCCCGTGCGCCGCCTCGCCGCCGAGCGCCTTCTGCCACGACCACGTCACCACATCGAGTTTCTCATAGGGCAGGTCCATCGCGAACGCGGCCGAGGTCGCATCCGCGATCACCAGCCCTTCGCGATCCGCCGGAATCCAGTCGCCGTTCGGAATCCGCGCGCCCGACGTCGTGCCGTTCCAGGCCAGCACCACGTCATGGCTGAAATCGACGGCGGCAAGATCGGGCAGCTGCCCGTATGGCGCCTTCAGCACCCGCGCATCGGCGAGCTTGAGCTGCTTGAGCACATCGCTCGCCCAGGCTTCGGAAAAACTCTCGAACGCCAGCACGTCGACCGCTCGTGCGCCGAGCATCGACCACAGCGCCATCTCGACGGCGCCGGTGTCCGAGGCGGGAACGATGCCGAGTCGCCAGTCGGCCGGCAGGCCAAGAATGTCGCGCGAGCGGGTGATCACCTCGGCGAGCTTCGCCTTCGGCTCCTTGGCGCGGTGGCTGCGGCCGAGCATCGCGCCGGACAGCGCCTCGAGCGTGAAGCCGGGCCGCTTGGCGCAGGGGCCGGACGAAAAATTCGGATTATGGGGGCGAATATGCGGCTTTGCGCGTGCGGCCGCGGTGGCGTCTGCCATCGATGGTCTCCCTTGCAGAAGATAAGCGCCCCGGTGGGGGGGCGTGACCCGAGGCGGGATGTATCCGGCTTTGCGCGCCGCCGCAAGCAAAACCGTGCGGCGCTTCAGTGCGCGTGCTTCATGCCTGCAATCAGGAATTCGCGGTTGCCGTCCCCGCCCTCGATCGGGCTGGGGATGATGCCGAGCCCCCGCCAGCCGGGAAGCTGTGCGAACCAGTCGCCGATCTCGCCGCACACACGTTCATGCACGGCGGCATCGCGCACGATCCCGCCCTTGCCGATCGCTTCCGGCCCCGCCTCGAATTGCGGCTTGATCAGCGCCACCGCGAAGGCACCCGGCGCGCACAGCGCGAGCCCGGCGGGCAGCACCTTGCGCAGCCCGATGAAACTTACGTCGCACACCAGGGCACCGATCCCGCCCTGTATCCCGGCGGCCGACAGGTCGCGCGCGTTCACCCCCTCATGCAGACGCACCCGCGAATCTTCGCGCAGGGCAGGGGCCATCTGCCCGTGTCCGACATCGACCGCATGCACCAGCGCCGCATCGCGCGCGAGCAGCACTTCGGTGAACCCGCCGGTGGAGGCGCCTATATCGAGGCAGATGCGGCCCGCGGGAGACAATCCGAAATGATCGAGTGCCGCGATCAGCTTGAGCGCCCCGCGCGAAACCCAGGACGCGCCGGCATCGGCGACCACCAGCGTTTCGTGGTCGTCCACAAGTTCGCCGGGCTTGCCGATGGACCGTCCGTCGGCGGTCACCTTGCCGGCATGGATCGCTGCCTGCGCCCGCGCCCGGCTCGTGACCAGGCCGCGCGCGACAAGCGCGAGATCCGCCCGGCCGCGCGCCAAATCCGCCTCAGCCGCGGGCGAGGCGCTTCGCGGTGCGCAGCAGGATCTGCCGGTCTTCCGCCGCGCAGGAGCGATAGAGCCGCATCAGCGCCAGCTCGTCGCCCTGCAGCGAGCCGGTTTCCCCGGAGACGAGATAGGCGATCGAGGTGCCGAGAACCTTTGCGATCCGCTCCAGATTTTCCCGGACCTGCCCGGCCCGGTCGGTTTCCCACTGCGCGATCGCCGAACGCGACACGCCAAGCTGGGACGCAAACTCGTCCTGGGTGAGATTGTTCGCCAGACGGAGAGCACGGATCCTCTGCCCGACCGATTCCGGTGGTGCCTGTTTCTTCGTTGCCATGCACTCACCATAACGGCATGGCCACGCTGGCGCCAGTTCCACCGTACGATTTGCGCCAAAAAAATGTTAAGAAATATACTTTTTTGCGTCAGCGTCCGTGGTCTGCACGTTATTCTGTCTCGTTTGTGTCAAAAAATTAAAATTGAGATTTGTCGTGCTTTTCCCACGCGTGGCAGGTGTTTCAATGCCCGATATGCGATACGTCCTGCCGCCTTGTTAACGCGACCGGTGAGGCCGGCCTGCCGCCGCCAATGCCATGCCGACAGCCGGCCTGACAGTCAGCGCCGCAGCCGCGCCATGAAAAACCCGTCCATCCCGCCCTGCGAAGCCCACATCCCGGGATGGGTGGCGACATCGCCATCCGCGGTCACCGCCGCCTCCAGCCCCGGCAGCTCGGCGGGGCTGACCGGCACCCGTCGCAGCCCGAGCCGCGTCACAGCGGCCTCGATTCGCGAAGCGCCTTCTTCCGGTTGCAGCGAGCAGACGGCGTAGACCAGCGTTCCCCCCGGCGCGAGCATCGCCGCCGCCGCGTCCAGCAGTCGGTCCTGTAGTGCCGCGCAGGCCTCGATGTCGCGGGGCCGGCGCAGATGCACGATTTCCGGATGCCGGCGGATCGTTCCCGTGGCCGAACACGGCGCATCCAGCAGGATCGCCTCGAACGGTTCCGCCGGTCGCCAGGTGAGCGCGTCCGCCGCGATGGTCTCGGCCGCGAGGCCGAGACGCCCAAGATTTTCCCGCAGCCGCCCCAGCCGGCGCGCGTCGCGGTCCAGCGCCGTCACCGCCGCGCCGGCGGCGGCGAGCTGCGCCGTCTTGCCGCCCGGCGCCGCGCAGAGATCGAGCACACGTCGCCCGGCGACGTCGCCGAGCAACCGCGCCGGCAGCGCGGCCGCCGCGTCCTGCACCCAGAGCGTGCCGGCGGCATAGCCGTAGAGCTGCGTCACGTCGGTTCCCGCCGGCAGCCGTACCGAGCCGGTCGGCAGCCGCTCGCCGCCCTCCGGCATCGCGGCGTCCTCCTTCAGCGTCAGGTCGAGCGGGGCCTCGGCCTGATGCGCGGTGGCGATCGCCCGCGCCGCCGCCCCCCACGAGGTCCAGAGCCAGGGCGGCGTGTCGAGCCGCGCCGGATCCAGCGCCTCCAGCGCCGCCGCGCCTTCCGCGCTCACCTTGCGCAGCACCGCATTGATCAGCCCGGCGAACTTGCCGAGCCCGCGCGCATGGGCGAGCCCTACCGCCGTGCTCACCGCCGCATGCGCCGGCGCGCCGAGCAGCACCAGCTGTGCGGCGCCGATCCGCAGGATATGCCGCACCGGCGCCGGCGGCGCCCGCCGCAGATGGGTTTCGAGAATGGCGTCGAGACAGCCGAGCCGCCGCAGCACGGAAGCCGCGATCCGGTGCGCCGCAGCGCGGTCGCGCGGGGCGATGTTCGGCAGTGCTGCGAGTGCGGCGTCCAGCGGCGCGTGCCGGTCCAGCACGGCGGACAGCAGCGAGAATGCCGCATCGCGGGTGGGGTCGGCCGCTGTCTTGCTCATGCGCACCATGCAACTCTGGGGGGAAAACGGGATGGTGGAGCTGAGGGGAATCGAACCCCTGACCTCCTCATTGCGAACGAGGCGCTCTCCCAACTGAGCTACAGCCCCATCCCTGAGCGGCCAATCGCGCACCCTGAGCCGGAAGTCAAGCCACCAAAGCCGCGTTGTCACGTTGCGCGAAACGCCATGCTTCGCTAACCCGGCATCGAACCCCCAGGAGGTGACGATGCTCGGATCGGTGTTCTGGCTCCTCGACGAGGCCATCCAGATCTATGTCTACATCATGATCGCGGCGGCGATCTTCAGCTGGCTGATGGCATTCGGCGTGCTCGATACCCGCAACCACATCGTCTACCGGATCGAGGAATTCCTCCTCCGCGCGACCGAACCCTTCCTCGCGCCGTTCCGCCGATTCATCCCCGCGATCGGTGGGATCGACGTTTCCTTCATCGTCGGTTTCCTGCTGCTGCGGGCGCTGCAGATCTTCCTTTCCGGGCTCTACGCCCACCTCGCCGTGATGGGCTACCGGTGAGCGGCGCGATGGCCGCCCGCATCATCGATGGCAAGGCCGTCGCCGCGTCGCTGCGCGCCGAGGTCGCCGCTCGCGCCGCCGCGCTGCGCTATGCGCCCGGCCTCGTCGTCGTGCTGGTCGGCGCAGACCCGGCAAGCCAGGTCTATGTCCGCAACAAGGAGCGCGCGGCTGCGGCCGCCGGCATCGCGGGCGAAACCATCCGCCTGCCGGCGACCACCAGCCAGGCCGAGCTTCTCGCCGTGATCGACCGCCTCAACCGCGATGGAGCGGTGGACGGGATTCTCGTCCAGTTGCCCCTGCCGGCCGGGCTCGATGCCGGCGCCGTCATCCGCGCGATCGACCCGGCCAAGGATGTCGACGGCTTCCACCCTGACAACGTCGCCGCCCTCGCGCTCGGCGTGCCCTTCCTTGTGCCCTGCACCCCGCGCGGCGTGATGAAGCTGATCGATGCCTCAGGCATTGCCCCGCGTGGTGCTCGCGCCGTCGTGCTCGGCCGCTCCAACATCGTCGGCCGGCCGATGGCCGCCCTGCTGCTCGCCGCCGATGCCACCGTCACCATCGCCCATTCCCGCACCCGCGACCTCGCTGCCGAGTGCCGCCGTGCGGATATCCTGGTCGCCGCCGTCGGCCGGGCCGAAATGGTGAAGGGTGACTGGGTCGCCCCCGGCGCCACGGTCATCGATGTCGGCATCAACCGCACCGCAGACGGAAGGCTGGTCGGCGACGTCGCCTATGACGAGGCTGCCGCGGTCGCCGGCGCGATCACGCCGGTTCCCGGCGGCGTCGGCCCGATGACGATTGCCTGCCTGCTGGAAAACACCCTGATCGCCGCCGCCGCCCGCCGCGGCTAGAGCACTTTCCGATCCGATTGGATCGGATGTAGTGCTCTATCATATTGATAAGTCGAGCATCTTTATCCGATCAGATGATTCCATCTGATCGGATGATGCTCTGCCCCCTTGTCGCGGGCGGGCGTGGCGTGGCTCAGGCCTTGCGCGTCACGGTGCGCCCGGGGCGCCCGGGGCGACCAGCGCGCAGCCGGTCGGGCCGCCGCGCAGCGCCTGGCAGGCATTGACCGCCGCATCGTGCGGCAGGTTGACAAACCGGGCGCGATAGAACTGCCCATGCGTTGTCGCCACCGGCTCGACCATCGGCTGCGCCTTGATCAGCATCGCCACCGCGGCCAGCTCGGCGATGCCGAGTGCGGCCTTGGCGTGCGCCGGCGTATCGTAGGCGCCGACCTGGATGCTCCAGCGCCCGCCACCCAGCGTTCGCGTTGCCGCCGGCGCGTGTGCCGCGGCCAGCCGCATCGTCGCATGCGCCGGAGCGGCCACGGGCGGTGTCTGCCGTGGCGCCGACATGCGCTGCGCCGGGGCGGGCGCTGTCACCGGCGGCCCGTCCATCACCGGGGTCGCTGCCTCGGCCGAGGGGATCAGCGAAAACCCGCCAAAGACATCATGCCGCCGCGCCGGCGGCCGCCCGCGCGTGGCGGCGGGCGCTGGCGCCACCTGCGGCTCCACCGCGACGGGTGGCGCGAGTGCCGCGACCCTGAACGGCGCGGGGGCGGGCACCGGTACCGGCGCCTGGTTGCGATTCATCGCGAGCTGCGCCTGGTTCAGCCGCGAGGTCGCCGCCTCGTCGGCGCCCGGCCGCATGCCCGCCGGAATCCGCGTCGGCAGCTGGTTCATCGCCACCGCCTCCGCGCCGGAGGTCCCCGCCGGATACACGCCCGCGATCCGCGGTGCGATCATCGCGACATAATGCCGCGTCTCCGCCGGCAAAGGCTGGCGATAGTCGAGATAGTCGTCGAGCCGTCCCGGCCCCGCATTGTAGGCGGCAAGGAAGCCGGGCGAGCCGTAGATCTCGTACATCTGGTGGATATAGGCGGTCCCGGCCATGATGTTGTCGCGCGGGCTGAACGGGTCGGGCCCAAGCCCGTAGCGTGCCGCCATTTCCTGGTAGGTCTGCGGTTCGAGCTGCATCAGCCCCATCGCCCCGGCGCCGGAGACGGTGAGATGCCCGTTCATGTACTCATGCCCGCCGGATTCGACGCGCATCACCTCGCGAATCCATTTCGTCGGCACGTCGAACCGTGTCGAGGCCTGGGCGATATAGGGGCCCCACGGGTCGCTCGGTGGCCCGGGCGGCCGGTAATCGGCCGGCGCGTTGGCGGCATAGCGCGCGGCGAGCTGGCTCGGGCTCAGGCTGGCCTGGTGGGACGAACACGCGGCGAGCAGCGCCAGCGCCGAGAGTCCGGCAAGCTGACCCAGCCGGCGGCGCCACTGTCGGGGCATGACCGGTGCGCGCGAGGTGGGGTTGAACGCAGTGGTCAACGCATGTCTCCCATCGCAGAAACGGGGCGGTGCGCCGCGCGGCGGCGGCTCTGGTCACCCCTTGCGCCGGAAGCCTCGACCGGCACATGAAAATCGTCTCATAAGCGCTTAACTTATAGCCGATTTCAAGGCAACATGATTCTGCGCGCCGTGGTGTCGGCCCGCGCCCGGAGGCCAGATCATGAAACGCGTCCCGCCGCCCGCCCTGCTGCCCGCTCGCGCCGCGGCCCTGTCTTTCGTCCTCGGTCTCTGCCTTGCCGGCTGCGCCACCAATGTCCCGCCGCCGCCCCGTGCCGCCGGCGTCGCCGGCGAGGTGGTGGCGGTGCGGCCCGTCGCTCCCGGAGCGCGCCGCCTCGTGCTCGGCGCGCTGGGGGTCGACACCGCGCCCTCCGCCGCGCCGGCCAGCGAATATATCGTCCGCCTCGGCGATGGCAGCGTGGTGTCCGTGGTCGAGCCGGGGATGCCGGCCTTGCGCCGCGGGGCTGCGGTGCGCGTCATCGAGGCCGATCCGCCGCGCCTGCTGCCCGCCTCGCCCTGATCCCGGCGCCCCGCCATGCCGCCACCGCTTGCCAAGCGGCTGTCCGCTTCCCAATTCCCATCGCTGATACACCGCATCCGCCGCAATCCCGGGGAGGGGCGATGAACGAACGCAGGCTTGGCAGATCGCTGGTCGTCTCCGCGCTCGGCTTCGGCTGCATGGCCCTGGCCGGGCCAAACGCCGCCGGCCCGGAGCTGGCCGCCGCCGAGGCGCTGGTTCGGCGCGCCGTCGAGCGCGGGATCTGTTTCTTCGATACCGCCGATGTCTATGGCCTTGGTGCCAGCGAGAGCCTGCTCGGGCGTTGCCTCGCGCCGATCCGCGACCAGGTCGTGGTCGCCACCAAGGCAGGCATCCGCCGCGGGGCCGACGGCGCCTTTCTCGGCATCGACGGTTCGCCCGCCCATCTGCGCGCCAGTTGCGAGGCCAGCCTGCGCCGCCTTGGCACCGGCACGATCGACCTGCTGATCCTTCACCGCGTCGATCCCGCCATTCCGGTCGAGGACTCGGTTGGCGAGATGTCCCGCCTCGTCGCCGAGGGCAAGGTGCGCTTCCTCGGCCTGTCCGAGGCGGCGCCGGACAGCATCCGCCGCGCCCATGCCACTCACCGTCTTGCCGCGGTCGAGAGCGAATATTCGCTGCTGACCCGCGACCCGGAGGCCGACACGCTCGCCTGCGTCCGCGCGCTCAATATCGGGTTCATCGCCGCCTCGCCGCTCGGCCGTGGCCTGCTCACCGGCACGCTGCACCGGCCCGAAGACCTCCCCGAGGGCGACGCACGACGCGCCCAGCCGCGCTTCTTCGCCGAGAATTTCGCCCGCAACGTCGCGCTCGTGCACATCGTCGAGGACATGGCGCACCGCCTGCGCTGCACCCCGGCGCAGCTGGCGCTTGCCTTCCTGCTGGCCCAGGGGAGCGACGTGGTGCCGATCCCCGGCCCGCGGTCGGAGGCGGAATTCGATGAAAATCTCGGTGCGCTCGAAGTGCCGTTATCCGCCGAGGATCTCGGCCGGCTGATGCGGGCGGTGCCGCCGGGCGCTGCCGCCGGCGCCCGGCAGGTGCCGGAGCAGATGGCCACGTTCGGCCGCTGAGCAGCGGCGCGAGGGAACGTTCCCCCGCGACGACATTTCAGCGCCGCGCGCGGCTTGCCCTGCCCGCGATCGGCCGCGCGATCAGGTCTCGAAGCCGGTGCAGCGCCGTCCTTGGATCATCGCGAGGAATTCCCGCCGCGTCGAGGCGTCGTCGCGGAATACGCCGAGCATCCGGCTGGTCACCATCGACACGCCCGGCTTGTGCACCCCGCGGGTCGACATGCATTCGTGCCCGGCCTCGATCACGACGGCAACGCCGCGCGGCTGCAGCACCTCGTTGATCGTGTTGGCGATCTGCGCCGTCAGCTTTTCCTGGATCTGCAGGCGCCGCGCATAGGCATCCACCACGCGGGCGAGCTTGCTGATCCCCACCACCCGCCGGTTCGGCAGGTAGGCGACATGCGCCACACCGATGATCGGGACCATGTGATGCTCGCAATGCGATTCAACGCGAATGTCGCGCAGCAGCACCATCTCGTCATAGCCCTCGGTTTCCTCGAAGGTGCGCGAGAGGATGGCCTCCGGGTCTTCGCGATAGCCGCGGAAGAAATCCTCATAGGCGCGGGCGACGCGGGCCGGCGTGTCGATCACGCCTTCGCGGGTCGCGTCGTCTCCGGCCCAGCGGATCAGCGTACGGATCGCTGCCTCCGCCTCCTCGCGGCTGGGGCGGTCGTCATGGTCGGTGCTGTCGAGCTGGTGTGGCGGCGTGCGGATATCCACGGGCTTGTCTCCCTTCTTGTCGGGCACGGCCGTCAGTCAGCCGCTGAATGAGACGCGATATGGTCGGGGATTCGATCCCCGCAACCCGCGTTCCCGTCATTGCCCGCCTGAGCGTCCGTGCGGCGCATCCGCGGCCTCAATGCAGCCGATGGTCCGCGTGCGGGCTGTCGAGGCTGAAGCCCGGCGTCGGCACGTCGAACTCCTCCCCGCTATCCACCGCGACCATGTGGAAAATGCCCGACATGAACCCCGAGGGCGTCTCCAGCGGTGTGCCGGAGGTGTATTCGAACGTGTCGCCCGGGTCGAGCACCGGCTGCTCGCCCACCACCCCTGGCCCATGAACGTGCTGGACATGGCCGGTGGCGTCGGTGATCGTCCAGGTCCGCCGCAGAAGCTGCGCCGTCACCTGTCCCACGTTCTCGATCCGCACCTGATAGGCCCAGACGAAATGGCGTTCGTCCGGGCGCGACTGGTCCTCAAGGAAAATGGCCCGGATGCTGACCCTGATCCTGGCATCCTCGTTGACGAACATGTCGTCGGTCTGGTGAACGCGTCGGGTGGTCATGGCGTCGCCGTTATCGTCTCCTGTGGCCGGGCCCCGACCTTCATCAATCTGTAAACCCCGCCACGGCGGACGACAAGCCATGCCGCCCGTCCCCTGGGCGTGACCGCGCGGCGGATCGGGAGTAGGTAGACCCCCATGCACAGGCTTACGGTCGCGGCGCTGCGCCGCGCGCTCACCCGCCGCGGCGCCGCCGCCCTTGCCCTCTGTCTCGCCGGCGTTGCGGCCGTCCCCGGCGCGTCCGCCGCCGCTGCGCCCGACCTGCCGACGGTGCGCGCGCCCTACGGCGCCTACATGGCCGGCGCCTATGCCGCCCAGACCGGCGACCACGAGGCCGCCGCGCATTATCTGGGCGCCGCCCTCGCGCGCGATCCCGGCAATGCCGCCCTCGCCAGCCAGGCCTTTCTCAGCGCGGCGCTGGCCGGCCGGCCCGACGCGGCGCGGCTTGCCGCCCGCCTGTCCGGCGATCCGCTCGCCGCCATGACCCTGGCCAACGCGGCGGTGCGCCGTGGCGACTGGAAAACCGCCGCCACCCGGTTTGCAAGCCTCCCCGCCGAGGGGCTGACCGGCCTGGTGCGGCCGCTGCTGCTCGCCTGGTGCGAGGCGGGCGATGCCGATTACGGTGCCGCCATCGCGCGCCTCGACCGCGCCGCGCAAGCCGGCGCCTTCGCGTCGATCGACCGTCTGAACGCCGCCCTGATCGCCGACATGGCCGGGCGCGAAGCCCAGGCCGCGCGGCTCTATGCCGCAGCTGCCGCCACCAGCGCCGGGCCGCCCAGCCTGCGGCTCGCCCAGGCGCTGGCCAGCTTCGCCGCGCGCGCCGGCCATCCCGCCCAGTCCCGTGCCATTCTCGTCGCGCTGGTGGCCGCCCATCCCGATCTCGGCATCGCCCTGCCCGCACTCGAACGCGCCGCCGCAACCCCGGTCATCGGCTCCGCGGCCGACGGCATCGCCGAGGCCTATCTGACCCTTGCCGGCACGATCAACCGCCGGCAGGACCCGCTGCTGCGCCGCCTCCTGCTTCGCTTCGCGCTTCACCTGCGGCCCGGCCTTGCCGCCGCCCGCATGCTCGCCGCCGATGACAACGTGCAGGACAAGCATCCCCGCGCCGCCGCCGCCCTGCTCGCCGCCATCCCGCCGGACGACCCGCTCTATGCCCCCGCCCTGCTCCAGCGCGCCAACATCCTGATCGGCCTCGGCGAGGGCCGGAATCTGCTCCCGGCGCTGGCGGCGCTCGCGAAGGCCCATCCGCATGCCACCGAGCCGCTCGCCCTTGCCGCCGACATCGAGCGCGCCGCCGGCGACAACGCCGCCGCCATCCGCCTGTCCACCGCCGCGATCGCCCGCGCCGGCCAGCCGCTGCCGGCCCGCGCCTGGTCGCTGTTCTATGCCCGCGCCATCGCCGAGGACCATGCCGGCCAGTGGAAGCCGGCCGAGGCCGATCTGCGCGAGGCGCTCGCCCTTTCGCCCGGCCAGCCCTATGTGCTGAACTACCTCGCCTATTCCTGGGCGCTGCGCGGCGAACGCCTGGCCGAGGCCGAACGGATGCTGCGCCAGGCCCTCGCCGTCGACCCGCACGAGGGGGCGATCATCGACAGTCTCGGCTATGTCCTGCTGCGCGAGGGCAAGCTCGCCGAAGCGATGACGACGCAGATCCACGCCGTCCATCTTGCCCCGGACGATGCCGAGGTAAACGCCCACCTCGCCGACATCTACGCCGCTGCCGGCCACAAGCTTGCCGCCGAGCACCAGTGGGAGCGCGCGCTTTCGCTGCATCCCGACCCGAAGCTGCGCGCAACGATCGAGGCGCGGCTCAAGGCCGTTGCCGCCCGCTGAAAGGCCCTGACATGACCGAAGCTTCCCCCGGCTTCGCCTGCGCGAAGGTGAACCTCCATCTCCATGTCACCGGCCGGCGCGACGATGGCTACCACCTGCTCGACAGTCTCGTGGTCTTTCCCCCGGTCGGCGACGAACTGGCGATCGAGCCGGCCGCCAGCCTGTCGCTCGCGGTCGATGGCCCCTTCGCCGCGGCGCTGTCCGGCGAGGATGACAATCTTGTCCTCCGCGCCGCCACCCGCTTCGCCGCCCATGCCGGCCGCGCGCCGGAGGCCGCCTTCCGCCTCACCAAGTCGCTGCCCGTCGCCTCGGGCATCGGCGGCGGCTCGGCCGATGCCGCGGCGGCGCTGCGCCTGCTCGCGGCGCGCTGGCAGGCGCCCATCCCGGCCGACCTCGCCCTCGGCCTCGGCGCCGATGTTCCGGTCTGCCTTGCCCGGCGCCCGGCGCGGATGTCCGGCATCGGCGAGATCCTCGCCCCCGCGCCCGCGCTGCCCCCCTTCGGCCTGCTGCTGGTCAATCCGGGTGTTGCGGTGCCCACCCCGGCCATTTTCCGCGCCCGGACCGGCGGGTTTTCGCCACCGGCGGTGCTGCCCGCGCGCTGGCCGACCGCCGCGCGCATGGCGACCGACCTCGCCCGCCTCGGCAATGACCTGCAATCCGCCGCCATCACCCTGGCACCCATCATTGCCGAGGCGCTCGCCGCCATCGCCGTCTCCGAATCCTGCCTGCTGGCGCGGATGAGCGGCTCGGGGGCGACCTGTTTCGGCCTGTTCCCCGACGCCGAAGCCGCCCGCCGCGCCGCCGCCCGCCTCCGCCGCGCGGACTGGTGGTGCTGGGGCGGGGAGGGGCAGATCGCCCCGGCGCAGGGCTGAACCCGTCCCGCCCCGGTTGCATCCCCCGCCCGGGACGGGCAAGACGCGGCAAGACGGAGCACGAACCATGCGCGCAGGCATCATCCTCTTCCCCGGCATCAACCGCGAACGCGACATCGCCATCGCCCTCGAGGCGAGTCTCGGCGTGAAGCCGCGCCTTGTCTGGCACCGCGAGATCGATCTCGCCGGGCTCGACCTCGTGGTGATCCCCGGCGGCTTCTCCTATGGCGACTACCTGCGCTGCGGCGCGATGGCGGCGCAGTCCCCGGTGATGCGCGCCGTGGTCGAGCACGCGAAGCGCGGTGGCTATGTGCTCGGCGTCTGCAACGGCTTCCAGATCCTCACCGAGGCGCAGCTCCTCCCCGGCGCGCTGCTGCGCAATGCCGGGCTGCGCTTCCTCTCGATGGACTGCCGCCTCCGCGTCGAGCGCAACGACACGGTCTTCGCCGGCCAGTATGACAAGGGCGCCGTCTTCCGCGCCCCGATGGCGCATGGCGATGGCAATTACATCGCCGATCCCGCAACGCTCGACCGCCTGGAAGGCGAGGGGCTGGTCGCCTTCCGCTATGTCGATGAAACCGGCGCGGCGACCGAGGCCGCCAATCTCAACGGCTCCGCCCGCAACATCGCCGGCATCTACGCGCCCGGCCTGCGCATTCTCGGCCTGATGCCGCACCCGGAAAACCTGGTCGATCCGGCCACCGGCGGCACCGACGGCAAACCCCTGTTCGACAGTCTCAACGCCATCGGGAGGGCGGCATGAACCCCACGGTGATCGACGCCGCGCTGGCCCGCTCCTTTGGCCTCGCCGCGGAGGAATACGACCGCGTCCTCGCCATCATGGGCCGGGTGCCGACGCTCACCGAGCTCGGCATCTTCTCGGTGATGTGGTCCGAGCACTGCTCCTACAAATCCTCCCGCATCTGGCTGAAAACGCTGCCGACCACCGCCCCCTGGGTGATCCACGGCCCCGGCGAGAATGCCGGCGTCGTCGATATCGGTGAGGGCAAGGCGGCGATCTTCAAGATGGAGAGCCACAACCACCCGAGCTTCATCGAGCCCTACCAGGGGGCGGCGACGGGCGTCGGCGGCATCCTGCGCGACGTCTTCACCATGGGGGCCCGCCCCGTCGCCAATCTCAACGCGCTGCGCTTCGGCGATCCGTCGCTGCCGGTGACGAAGCGCGTGGTCGATGGCGTGGTCCGCGGCATCGGCGGCTACGGCAACTGCGTCGGCGTGCCTACCGTCGGCGGCGAGACCAATTTCCACCCCTCCTACAACGGCAATCCGCTGGTCAACGCGATGACCGTCGGCATCGCGGCGCAGGACCGCATCTTCCTCTCGGCGGCGGCCGGCATCGGCAACCCGGTCGTCTATGTCGGCTCGAAAACCGGCCGCGACGGCATTCACGGCGCGACCATGGCCTCCGCCGAATTCGGCGCCGATGCCGAGGAAAAGCGCCCCACCGTGCAGGTCGGCGACCCGTTCATCGAGAAGCTGCTGATCGAGGCCTGCCTCGAACTGATGGCGACCGACGCCATCGTCGCGATCCAGGACATGGGCGCCGCCGGCCTCACCTCCTCCTCGGTCGAGATGGCGGGGAAGGGCGGTGTTGGCATCGAGCTTGAGCTTGACGCCGTGCCCCAGCGCGAGACCGCCATGTCCGCCTACGAGATGATGCTCTCCGAAAGCCAGGAGCGCATGCTCATCGTCCTCAAGCCCGGCCGCGAAGACATGGCCCGCGCCATCTTCGAGAAATGGGAGCTGGATTTCGCCGTCATCGGCCACATCACCGACACCGGCCGCATCGTGGTTAAGCACCAGGGCAGGGTCGAGGCCGATATCGAGCTTGCCCCGCTGGCCGACCAGGCGCCGCTCTACGAGCGTCCCTGGGTCGAACCCGCGAAACCCGCCCCGCTCGGCCCGGTCGAAAGCCCGCTCGCGCCCGGCGCCGCCCTGCTCGCCCTGATCGGCTGCCCCGACCTCGCCTCCCGCGCCTGGATCTGGAACCAGTATGATGGCACCGTCGGCGGGCAGACGCTGCGCCGTCCCGGCCAGGCCGACGCCGCCATTGTCCGCATCGAGGGCAGCCGCCGCGCCCTGGCACTGACCACCGACTGCACGCCGCGCTACTGTTTCGCCGATCCCGAGACCGGCGGCGCGCAGGCCGTCGTCGAATCCTGGCGCAACATCACCGCGACCGGCGCCACCCCGCTCGCCGTGACCGACAACCTCAATTTCGGCAACCCGGAAAAACCCGCGATCATGGGCCAGATCGTCGCCGCCATCCGCGGCATGGGCGAAGCCTGCCGCGCGCTCGACTACCCGATCGTCTCCGGCAACGTCTCGCTCTACAACGAGACCGAGGGCACCGCGATCCTGCCCACCCCGGCGATCGGCGGCCTCGGCGTGATCGAGGATGGCGCCGCCGCCACCGGCATCGCCCTCGCCCCCGGCCTCGATCTCGTGCTGATCGGCGAAACAAGAGGCGAACTCGGCGCCTCGCTCTTCCTCCGCGAAATCCTTGGCCGCGAGGACGGCGCGCCGCCCGCGCTCGACCTTGCCGCCGAGAAGCGGAACGGCGATTTCGTCCGGCGCCAGATCCACGCCGGCGCCATCGCCGCCTGCCATGACGTGGCGGATGGCGGCCTGCTCGTCGCCCTCGCCGAAATGGCGCTCGCAGGCAACACCGGCATCGCGCTGGCCGCCATCCCCGCGGGGATCGCCCCGCACGCATTCTGGTTCGGCGAGGACCAGGCCCGTTACATCGCGGCGACGTCCGATGGCGCCGCCCTGCTCGCCGCCGCCGCCGCCGCCGGCATCCCCGCGCGCGGCCTCGGAAGCAGCGGCGGCGAGCATTTGACAGGCCCTGATGGCATCGCCATATCTCTGCAAGATATCCGTGCCGCGCACGAGGCGTTTTTCGCGCGCTGGTTCGCCTGAACGACGAGGACAAGCCCATGGCCATGTCGGCCGCCGAAATCGAGGACATGATAAAGTCCGCCCTGCCGGACGCACGGATCACCGTGGAAGACCTCGCCGGCGATGGCGAGCACTATGCCGCGACCGTCGTCAGCGCGCAGTTCCGCGGCCTTTCGCGGGTGCGCCAGCACCAGCTCGTCTATGCCGCCCTGCAGGGGCGGATGGGCGGGGTGCTGCACGCCCTCGCGCTGCAGACTTCGGCGCCCGAGTGACGCCAGCGTCCATTTTCCCAGGAGATACCCCATGAGCCAGGCCACCGAAAACCAGGCCTTCGCCAGCATCAAGACCGCCGTCGACGAAAACCCCGTCATGCTCTTCATGAAGGGCACGGCGATGTTCCCGCAATGCGGCTTCTCTGCCCGCGTGGTGCAGATCCTCACCCACATGGGCGTGCCCTTCAAGACCGCGAACGTGCTGGAAGACGCCGAGCTGCGCGACGGCATCAAGCAGTTCTCCAACTGGCCGACGATCCCCCAGCTCTACGTCAAGGGCGAATTCGTCGGCGGCTGCGACATCGTGACCGAGATGTTCCAGTCCGGCGAGTTGCAGACCCTGTTCGACCAGAACGGAATCGCCAAGACCGGCGCCTGAGCGTTCCGGCGGGTCCGGTTCCGCGGTGCCGACAGCGCACCTCGCCGTCATGCCGCGCGATGGGCTGGCCCGCCGCTTCTGCTTCGTGACCGATGAATGGCCGCGCCCCGGCGCGGCCGGTCATCTTGCCTATAATCATGCGCTCATCACCCATCTGCGCGCTGCCGGCCACACGGTCGATCTCTACCTGACCCGCCCGCGCCTGCCCGCCCCGGTGATGCGTCTTGCCCCCGGCACGGTGCCGGTTGCCGGCCGCCGCCTGTTCCGCGTCGGCCGCCTCCTCGTCGCCGCCGAGCCGCGCGCCGCCGCTGCCGCCCTGCTGCGCCGCGTTGCCCCTTGGCTGCTGCCGCGCCGCGGCGGCACCGATGTCGTGCTCGGCGCCAGCATCTCGGCCGCCGATTCCGGCTGGATCGCCGGGCGCATCGCCGCCAGCCGGCCCGACGCGATCCTGATCGACACTATCTTCCGCGCGCCGCTGCTCGACGAGCCGTCCCTGTCCGGCATCCCGACGGTGCTGCTCACGCACGATGTGTTTCATCGCCGCCACGCAGCACTGCGCCTCGCCGGCTACAGCGTCGCTCCCGCCGAGCTCGACCGCGCGCAGGAGGCCGCCCTGCTGGCCCGCGCCGGCACCCTGGTCGCCATCCAGCCCGAAGAGGCCGCGCTGTTGCGGGGCATGTGCCCGTCACAGCGTGTGCTGACCGTGCCGATGCCGGCCGTCCCGCTGCCGCGCCCGCCCGGCGCTGCCCGTCATGCGGACCGGCTGGTCTTCGTCGGCTCCGACAACCTGCCTAATCTCGACGGGCTGCGCTGGTTCCTGCGCGAGATCTGGCCCGGCCTGCGCCGCGCCCGGCCGCTGCTGCGGCTCGACCTCGCCGGCGATTGCGGCGCAGCACTCGGCCGCCTGCCCGCCGGGGTGCACCGGCTCGGCCGCATCGCCGATCTCGCGCCGTTGCTGCACTCCGCGAGCCTCGCCATCGCCCCGCTGCGGGCCGGGTCCGGCCTCAAGGTGAAGTTGCTCGACTATGCCCGTCATGGCCTCTGGACGGTGGCGACCCCGGATGCGCGGGCCGGCCTCGCGCCGGATGGCTGCATGCCGGTCTACACGGCGGACAGCGCGGCCAGCTTCGGGGCCACCATTCTTGCTGCCCTCGCCCATGGCGGGGGCGAAGCGGAGGCGCTCGCCTATATCCGCCGCCACTACGCGCCGGCCACCATCTTCGCCACGCTCGACGAGGCGTTGCAGCGCGCCTGAGTGGTGCCCCCAAACCTCGGTCTTGCGCCGGCGATGTTCGGGGGCAACTGGCTAGAGCACGTTCCGATCCATCAGGATCGGATGTCGTGCTCTATCATATTGATAAGTCGAGCATCTTTATCCGATCAGATGATTCCATCTGATCGGATCATGCTCTATGCCAGCTCGACCAGCAGGTCCTTCGCGTCCACCGCATCGCCCGGCTTCACGTGCAGCGCCTTCACCCGGCCGTCGCGCGGGGCGGAAATCCGCGTCTGCATCTTCATCGCCTCGATCGCGACCAGCGCCTCGCCCTGCGTCACCGCCTGGCCCTCGGTCACCAGCACGCTGGCGATCACGCCGGGCATCGGCGCGCCGATCTCGCCCTCGGCCTGCTCCTGCGCCTTGCGCCGGTGGGCGCGGGTCGGCGTCGCCGCCCGGTTCGGCACCTTGACCATGCGCGGCTGGCCGTTCAGCTCGAAGAATACCCGCACATCGCCGTCATCGTCGGTCTCGGTCAGCGTCTGCAGCCGGATCACCAGCCGCTTGCCCGGCTCGATATCCACGGCGATGTCCTCGCCCGGCTCCATCCCGTAGAAGAACACCGGCGTCGGCAGCACCGCCACCGGCCCGTAATGCCCGCGCGCCTTGCGATAGGCGGCATACACGTCGGGATACATCGCATAGGCGGCCAGCTCGTCCTCGTCGATCCTGGCACCGCAGCGCTTCTCCGCCTCGGCGCGCATGGCGTCGAGATCGGCGGGGGCCAGCAGCGAGCCGGGGCGGACGGTATAGGCCGCATCCCCGCGCAGCGCCTTCGCCTGCAACGCCTCCGGCCATCCGCCCGGCGGCTGGCCGAGATCGCCGCGCAGCATCTCGATGGTCGAGGCCGGGAAGGCGATCTCCCGCGTCGGGTCGAGCACGTCGCCCACCGACAGGCCCTGGCTGACCATCATCAGCGCCATGTCGCCCACCACTTTCGACGACGGCGTCACCTTCACGATGTCGCCGAACATCATGTTCACGTCGCGATAGGCGCGGGCGATCTCGTGCCAGCGCTCGGCCAGCCCCATCGAGGCCGCCTGCTCGCGCAGGTTGGTGAACTGCCCGCCCGGCATCTCGTGGAGATACACTTCCGACGCGCCGGACTGCAGGTCGCTCTCGAACGCCGCATACTGCGCCCGCACCGCCTCCCAGTAGAACGAGAGCCGGCGGATCGCCACCGGGTCGAGCCCGGCGTCGCGTTCGGTATGCCGCCACGCCTCCACCAGCGAGCCGAGGCAGGGCTGCGAGGTCAGGCCGGACATCGGGTCCATCGCCGCATCCACCGCGTCCACCCCGGCCTCGACCGCGGCCAGCACCGTCGCCGCCGAAATCCCCGACGTGTCATGCGTGTGCAGATGGATCGGCAGCCCCACCGCCTCCTTCAGCGCCCGCACCAGCACGCCGGCCGCCGAGGGTTTCAGCACGCCCGCCATGTCCTTGATCGCGAGGATGTGGCAGCCCGCCGCCTCCAGCTGCTTCGCCAGCCCGACATAGTAGTTCAGCGAATATTTCGCCCGGTCGGGGTCGAGAATGTCGCCGGTGTAGCAGATCGCCCCCTCGGCCAGCCGCCCGCTCTGCCGCACCGCATCGATGGCGACGCGCATGTTCTCCACCCAGTTGAGGCAGTCGAAGATGCGGAACAGGTCGATCCCGCCCGCCGCCGCGCGCTGCACGAAATGCCGCACCACGTTGTCGGGGTAATTGGTGTAGCCCACCCCGTTCGCCCCGCGCAGCAGCATCTGCAACAGGATGTTCGGCACCGCTTCGCGGATCTGGCGCAGCCGCTCCCACGGGCTCTCGGTCAGGAACCGCATGGCGACGTCGAAGGTCGCCCCGCCCCAGCATTCGAGCGAGAACAGCCCCGGCAGCCCGGCGGCGTAGGCGGGCGAGGCGGCGACGATGTCGTAACTGCGCATCCGCGTCGCCAGCAGCGACTGGTGGGCGTCGCGCATCGTCGTGTCGGTCACCAGCACCCGCGTCTGCGCGCGCATCCATTGCGCGAACCCCTCGGGGCCGAGCCGCTCCAGCACCTGCTTCGTCCCCTCGACCGGCGTCGCCGCCAGCCGCGGCACCTCCGGCCGCCGCGCGCTCGCCGCCGGCCGCCGCCGCCCCCGCGTCTCCGGGTGGCCGTTCACCGTCACGTCGGCGATGTAGCGCAGCAGCCGCGTCGCCCGGTCGCGCCGGCGGGGCAGGGCGAACAGCTCCGGCGTGGTGTCGATGAACCGCGTGGTGTAATCCCCGGCGCGGAACGCGGGATGCGTCAGCAGCGCCTCGAGGAAGGGCAGGTTGGTGCTCACCCCGCGGATGCGATACTCGCGGATCGCCCGCACCATCCGCGCGATCGCCTCCTCCGGCGTCGGCGCCCAGGCCGTCACCTTCTCCAGCAGCGCGTCATAGAAGCGTGTCACCACCGCGCCCGAATAGGCCGTCCCGCCATCGAGGCGGATGCCGAAGCCGAACGCCCCGCGATAGGCGGAAATTCGTCCGTAATCCGGAATGAAATTGTTCTCCGGGTTTTCCGTGGTGATCCGGCATTGCAGCGCGTGCCCGTCGAGCACGATCGCCTCCTGCGCCGGAATCCCGGTCTCGCCCGGCCGCCCGATCTGCCCGCCCTCGGCGATGCGGATCTGCGCCTTCACGATATCGAGCCCGGTCACCACCTCGGTCACCGTGTGCTCCACCTGGATGCGCGGATTGACCTCGATGAAATAGAACCGCCCGGTCTCGCGGTCGAGCAGGAACTCCACCGTCCCGGCGTTGCGGTAATCGGTCGCCCGGCCGATCGCCAGCGCCGCCGCGCACAGCCCGGCGCGCGTCTCGGCATCGAGATACGGCGCCGGCGCGCGCTCGATCACCTTCTGGTGCCGCCGCTGGATCGTGCAGTCCCGCTCGAACAGGTGCACGAGATTGCCGTGCGTATCACCGAGGATCTGCACCTCGACATGCCGCGCCCGCCGCACCAGCTTCTCGAAATACACCTCGTCATTGCCGAACGCCGCCAGCGCCTCGCGCCGCGCCGTCTCCACCTGTTCGGCGAGCCCCTCCGCGCTCTCGATCGGCCGCATGCCGCGCCCGCCGCCGCCCCAGGAAGCCTTGAGCATCACCGGATAGCCGATCTCCGCGGCGATCCGCCCGATCTCCGCCGCATCGCGCGGCAGCGGTGCGGAGGCCGGCATCACCGGCACGCCCACGCTCTCCGCGAGCTGCCTTGCGGCCACCTTGTTGCCCAGCGTGCGCATCGTCTGCGGCGCCGGTCCGATGAACGCGATCCCCCGCGCCGCGCAGGCCTCGGCGAATTCCGGATTTTCCGACAAAAACCCGTAGCCCGGATGAATCGCGTCCGCCTTCGCCTCCTCGGCGACGCGCAGTATCTCCTCGATCGACAGATACGCCTCGATCGGCCCCATCCCCTCGCCGATCAGATAGGCCTCGTCCGCCTTGAAGCGGTGCAGCGACAGCTTGTCCTGTTCGGCATAGACGCCGATCGTGGTGATCCCGAGCTCGGTCGCCGCCCGGAATACCCGGATCGCGATTTCCGATCGGTTCGCCACCAGAAGCCGCCTGAATGTCTGCACCGCCCTGTGCCTCCTTTGTCATTTTTTGAAGACTGGAGCCTATGGGCACCCGGCGGCGAGGGCAAGGCGTTTTTGTGCGTTGCGAAAAACCCGTGGCGAGACCGGCGGTTTCCTCTCGCCCGCGAATGCTTTAATAACGAACCATAACATTCAACACGTTTAAAAACGGATCGTTAATCACCACACCCCGCCGCTGGTGGCGCCGCCATCCGGCCCGACATGGCGGCAGGCGCTAGAGCATCATCCGATCAGATGGAATCATCTGATCGGATAAAGATGATCGGTTTGTCAGTATGATAGAGCACTACATCCGATCCAAAAGGATCGGAAAGTGCTCTAGGAACAAGGAGCAGACAATGTCCCAATCGAAGGCCCTGAAACGAACCGCCTCGGCGCTGGTCGCCGTCTCCCTGCTTGCCGGCTGCGCCCAGCAACCGGGCCAGGGGAACGGCGCCGCCACCAGCACCGCCGGCGGCGCCCTGATCGGAGCGGCCGGCGGCGCGCTGATCGGCGCGCTGGCCAGCGGCGGCCATGCGCGCGGCGCGCTCATCGGGGCGGCCGGCGGCGCTGCGGCCGGCGCTCTCGGCGGCTATCTCTGGAACCAGCATCTCCAGGCCCAGCAGCAGCAACTCCAGCAAACCGCCCAGGGCACCGGGGTGCAGGTCAGCCGCACCGCCGACAACCGGCTCAAGATCAACATCCCCGCCAATGCCGGCTTCGCGACCGGCAGCGCCAATCTCAACCCGCGGATCGATCCCATTCTCGGGCAGCTCGCCAGTGGCCTCGCGCAGAATCCGGCGGAATCCGTGCAGGTGATCGGCTATACCGACAATACCGGTTCGAACGCGATCAACTATCCGCTTTCCCTGCACCGGGCCGACAGCGTGAAGGCGTTCCTCACCGCCCAGGGTGTCGCACCGCAGCGCATCGCCACCTCCGGCATGGGCCCGCAAAACCCGGTCGCGAGCAACGCCACCGCCGCCGGCCGCGCGGCCAATCGCCGCGTCGAAATCTACGTCGCAGCCCCGGCCAGCCCCGCCGGCTGACCGCGCGCCTGCCTGTTCGCCCCGCGCCGTATTCGCACCGGCGCGGGCGCCGCGCTGGTTATTCCGCGGCGCGGCGCAGCCGCGACATCATCCCGCAATGCGTTCCAGTCGCGCCGATTATCCTGCGGCGCGCTCCAGTCGCGCCGCGGCCCGCGCCCGGCCGATCAGCGGCAGCAGCGCCGCCAGCTCCGGCCCGTGGCTCTCCCCGGTCAGCGCCAGCCGCAGCGGCAGATACAGCGCCTTGCCCCGCGCCCCACTCGCCGCCGCCACCGCCCCGGTCCATCCCTTCCAGGTCGTCTCGTCCCACGGCTCCGGCGGCAACGCCTCGATCGCGGCGCGCAGCAATGAAGCCGCCTCCGGCAGCGACGGCGTTTCGATCTCGCCGCTCACCACCTCCCACCACAGCCGCGATTCCGACAGCAGGTCCAGATTCCCCCGCACCGCCATCCAGAATTCTGCGCCGCACCCCTCGGGCAGGCGCGCGGCCACCGCCTCGAAAGGCAGCGCGTGCAGCACCCGCCGGTTCAGCGCCAGCAATTGCTTCGGATCGAAGCGCGGCGCCCCGCGCGAGAAATCGCCGAGGTCGAATGTCCCCGCCAGCTCCTCCAGCGTCAGCGGCTCAGGATCGCGCCGGCTGCCCAGCCGTGCCAGGTACGACACCAGCGCCATCGCCTCGATCCCGTCGCGGCGGAACTGCCGCACCGAAACGCTGCCCGCCCGCTTCGACAGTTTTTCGCCCGTCACGTCCGAAATCAGCGGCAGATGGCCGAAGGCCGGCACCGCCCGCCGCGGCTCCAGCGCGCGCATCAGGTCGATCTGCACCGCCGTGTTGGTCACATGGTCCTCGCCGCGGATCACATGCGTCACCCCCAGCTCCAGATCGTCGACCACCGAGGTGAAGGTATAGAGCGGCGTGCCGTCGGCGCGGATCAGCACCGGGTCGGACACGGTGCCGAGCACCACCTCCCGCCGGCCCAGCACCAGGTCGTTCCACGCCACCGCCCCGTCCGACAATTTGAACCGGAAATAGGGCCGCTTGCCGCCGGCTTCCGCCGCCGCACGCTGCTCGGCCGTCAGGCTCAGCATCGCCCGGTCATAGACCGGCGGCAGATGCCGCTTCGCCCGCAACGCCCGCTTCGCCGCGAGTTCCTCCTCCGACTCGAAACATGGATAGAGCAGCCCCGCCGCCTTCAGCCGCTCGGCCGCCGCCGCGTAGCGGTCCATCCGGTCGGACTGCCGCGCCGCCTCGTCCCAGGCAATGCCGAGCCAGCGCAGATCCTGCTCGATCCCCGCCTCGTATTCCGGCTTCGAGCGCTCGCGGTCGGTATCGTCGATGCGCAGCAGCAGCGTGCCGCCCATCGCCCGCGCGGCGAGAGCGTTGACCACCGCGAGCCTTGCATTGCCCGCGTGGAGATGACCGGTGGGGGAGGGTGCGAAACGGAACTTGACCATGTCCCTCCGCTAGCATGGCATGATTGCGCCGGGCGAGAGGCCGGGGATGCATTTTCATGGCATAACCGCGTCTCGTCCGGGAGATCGAAACGTGAGCGCAACTGTCCAGACCCGTCCGCCGGCCACCGGCCGCGCCGCCATGGCCGTGCTTGTCGGCGTCGGCATCTGCCATATGCTGAACGACCTGCTGCAGGTTCTGCTGCCAGCGGTCTATCCGCTGCTCAAGGGCGGTTTCAATCTCAACTTCGCCCAGATCGGCCTGATCACGTTGGTCTACCAGGCCACGGGCTCGCTGCTGCAGCCGCTCGTCGGCCTTTATACCGATGCACGGCCGCTGCCCTACTCGCTGCCGGTGGGCATGGCGCTGTCGATGTCCGGCATCGTCACCATCGCCTGGGCGCCGAGCTACGACATATTGCTGGCCGGCGCCTGCCTGCTCGGCATGGGCTCCTCGATATTCCATCCCGAATCGGCGCGCATCGCCCGTGCCGCCTCCGGCGGCCGGCATGGCTTCGCCCAGTCGATCTTCCAGGTCGGCGGCAATTTCGGCCAGTCCCTCGGCCCGCTGCTCGCGGCCTTCTTCATCCTGCCGCGCGGCCGGGCGAGCATGGCCTGGTTCGCGATCGCCGCTCTCTGCGGCATGGTGATCCTCACCGCGCTCGGCCACTGGTTCCGCGCCAGCGGCCACGCCAGGCCCCGCCCGCGCACCGCCCCGAAAGCCGCCGCGGTCGACACGCGCAAGGTGCTGGTGCCGCTCATCCTGCTCGGCGTGCTGATGATGTCGAAATTCGTCTACCTCGCCAGCATCAACTCTTATTACATCTTCTACCTGATGCACCGCTTCGGCATGTCGGTGCGGGCGGCGCAGATCCACCTCTTCATCTTCCTCGCTTCCGCCGCGGCGGGAATCATGATCGGCGGGCCGATCGGCGACCGGGTGGGCCGGCGCACCGTGATCATCGGCTCCATCCTCGGCGTGCTGCCCTTCACCCTCGCCCTGCCCTATGCCGGCGAGACGATGACCTTGGTGCTCTCCGTCATCATCGGACTGATCCTCTCCTCGGCCTTCGCCTCGATCGTGGTCTATGCCAACGAACTGGTGCCGGGCCGGGTCGGCGCGGTTTCCGGCCTGTTCTTCGGCCTCGCCTTCGGCCTCGCCGGGCTCGGCGCCGCCGGCCTCGGCGTGGTGGCGGACTGGAGCGGCATCACCACCGTCTACCAGATCTGCGCCGTGCTGCCGGCGCTTGGCATTGTCGCGCTCTGGTTGCCGAAGCTGCACTGACCGCGCGCGGTTGGCGTTTCGCCGTCGGGGCGGCTATTCAGGGCCGATGCGGAGACCGAGATGCCAGCTGCCGTGAACCCCCCGCCTGATGACCTGCCTGCCGAGCCCACCCAGGCGCGCCGCTTCGGCAAGGCGCGCACGGCGCAGGCGAGCGCCGTGCTTGAGGATTATGTCGAGCTGATCGCCGACCTGATCGCAATCAACGGCGAGGCGCGCCCGATCGACATCGCCCGCCGCCTCGGCGTCTCGCACCCGACCGCGGTGAAGACCATCGCCCGGCTCAAGCGCGAGGGGCTGGCCACCGCGAAGCCCTATCGTGGCGTCTTCCTCACCGAGGCGGGCCAGGCGCTGGCCGAGCGCGTGCGCACTCGCCACCGGCTGGTCGTCGCCCTGCTCAAGGCGGTCGGCGTGCCGCCGGAAACCGCCGAGGCCGATGCCGAGGGCATCGAGCACCACGTGTCGGACATCGCGCTGAACGCCTTCAGCCGCTATCTCCAGTCCCGCAGCTGATCTGTCCCGGCTTGTCGTTGTCCAAACGGGCAGGGGTCTGCTTGCGCTGGATCAAGGGGAGATCGGCTGCCTCCGCCTAGCGTCTGCCTGCCGGCGTGCCATCGGCGCGCCAGCGCAGCGCACAGGCAGAGGAGACCAGTCGCCATGTTCATCCATCGTCCCCGTTCCGCGGGATCGTTCAGCCCGGCCCGCCGCGCCGTTCTCGTGTTCACCGCGTCCGGCCTCGCCGCGCTCGCCGCCGGCCGTGCCCGCGCCCAGGACCAGACCCGCACCCAGGATCAGCTGCGCACCCAGGATCAGACGCGCACGCGGGACCAGCAGCGCCTGCTCGACCAGCAGCGCCTGCGCGAGCGCCAGCAGGATCGGCTGCACCAGCGGGACGACGCCGAGACCGAGCGGCTCCGTGCGCGCGAGCAGGAACGCCTGCACGAGCGTGACCGCGAGCGCGAGCAGGAACACGCGCGGATTCAGGAGCGCGAGAGAGCCCAGGCTCGCGATCAGGCCCAAACCCAGTCGCAGACACGCGGCGCACCCGGCATGTCCGGCGGCGGCGTCGGGACCGGCATGGGCGGAATTGGCGGCGGCATGGGGAGCGGCGGTATGGGCGGCGGTGGGCGCGGCGGCCGCTGACCGCGAGGATCTGGAGCACTTTTCGATCCTTTTGGATCGGAACGTGCTCTATCTCATTGATAATTAGAGCATCATCCGATCAGATGACCCCATCTGATCGGAAAGTGCCCTATGACCGGCGCTTCAGGAACAGCAGCGCCAGCGCGAGCAGGATGGCGCCGAAGATCAGCTGGCGCGCGCCCTCGGAGATGTTCAGCGTCACCAGGATGGCCTGAAGCAGGACAACGGTGAGCGCGCCGGCGATGCTGCCGGCATAGCCGCCCTCGCCGCCGGAGAGCCGGGTGCCGCCGATCACCACGGCGGCAATCGGCGGCAGCAGATAGTCGTTGCCCATGCCGAGATAGGCCTGCGAGGAATAGCCGCTCAGCAACAGCCCGACAAAGGCCGCGCAGAGCGCGCTGGTGATGAAGACCAGCGCATGCACGCGCGCGACCGGCACGCCCGAGAGCAGCGCCGTCGCCGGGCTGTTGCCGATCGCATGGACCGAGCGGCCGAACGGCATCCTGCGCAAGGCGATGATGGCAGCGCCCCCGCAGGCAATCCACACCAGGAACGCCGCCGGCACGCTCCCCACATTGCCGAGTGCGAGGGCGCGCGCGGCGCCGGGAATATGGGTCGTCGGCGCGACCGCATTGGTATAGACCAGCGTGACCCCCTGAAGCAGGAGGTTGACGCTGAGCGTCCAGATCAGAGCGTGCACCCGCAGCACGAACACGCCGAGCGTGTTCAGCAGCCCTACCCCGACGCCGATCGCGATGACGACCGCGAAGGCGACCCATTGATGGCCGTAGACCGAGGCGAGGTTGGTGCTGAGGATGGCAGAGAACGTGATCGTCCACGGCACCGAAAGGTCGATCTGGCCGATCAGGATCGCGAGCGTCTCGCCGATCGCGATCAGGCCGATGAAGGTCGCCTGCACGAGTTGCAGCCGCAGCGTTCCCCAGCCGAGGAACTCGGGATTCACCGCGACGGCGCAGCCATAGACCAGCAGGAGAATGAGATAGGCGAGCAGCGCCCGCCGCGCCGCCGGCCGGATCGCGATGCCGGAGAGCGCCGTCACGACCGTAGAACCGCGAGCCAGTTGCCGCCGCGCAGCAGGCGCAGCCCGCCAAGGGCAAGGACGGTCATCAGGATCAGTCCTTCGATGCAATCCTGCCAGAAGGCGGAGACGTTGAAGACGCCAAGGGCGTTGAGGATGATCGAGAGCAGGAAACTGCCGAGGATCGGCCCGACCACCGTGCCGCGCCCGCCGGTGAGGGCAACGCCGCCGAGCACCGCGGCGGCCAGCGAGTTCAGCGTGTAGATGCTGCCGATCGTGGGGTCGCCGGATGTCGTCTCGGCGGCGAGGAACAGGGCGGCGATCGCGGCGAACAGCCCGGCCAGCACGTAGCTGATCATTTCGACGCGGCGCACCGGCAGGCCGGAGACACGCGCGCTTTCGGCATCGTCGCCGACCGCGACGATGAAGCGGCCGAGGCGGGCGCGGAACACCGGAATCCAGGCCAGCAGCACCGCCGCCGCCAGCAGCACCAGCGAGAACGGCAATATGCCCCAGTTCCCGGTCAGCGCATTGGCGAAGCCGGCCGGAATCGTCCCGCCCGGCCGCGGCAGGACGATCAGCGCCGCGCCGCCATAGATGAACGAGGTGCAGAAGGTGGCGATCAGTGGTTCCACCCGCCCATAGGCGATGATCAGCCCGTTCACCGCGCCGAGCCCGAGCCCGATCAGCAGCGACAGCACGACGATGCCGCCGATGCCGAGCGGGCTGCCCTGCATCGTCGTCGCCGCGAAGCAGTTGACCAGGGTGATCTCCGCGCCGATCGACAGGTCGAGCCCGGCGCCGAGCAGCACGATGGTCTGGCCGATCGCGGCAAGGGCGAGCGGCACCGAGACATTGGCGAGGCTGGCGATGCCGAAGGGCGAGAGGATCAGCGGCTGGCGCAGCGCATAGAGCCCGATCACCACGGCAAGGCCGATGGCGCAGGACACCGGCCCCAGATGCTTCTCCAGCCGCCCGCGCCGGCGATGTGCTGCGGGGCGCGCGGTCTCAGGCGGCTTCATGCGCGGCCTCGTGGAAGGAGAGATCGAGAATGTTCTGCTCCGTGATCGCCGCACCTTCGAGCGATCCGGAAACGCGGCCCTCGCGGAAGACCAGAACGCGGTGGCACAGCAGCGGAAACTCCGAAATGTCGGTCGAGTAGAACAGCACGGCGGTCCCTTGCGCCGCGAGGTCGCGGATCACGCCGAAAAGCTCGCGCCGCGCCCCGGCATCCACCCCCCGTGTCGGGTCGCAGAACACATAGACTGGCATGCGCCGCGCCAGCCATTTGGCGACGACGACCTTCTGCTGGTTCCCGCCGCTCAGGCTGCCGAGCGGTGCCGCACCGCTGAAACACTTGATGCCGAGGCGGCGGACATATTCATCGACGAGGTCCGCCTCGGCGCGCCGGCTGAGCAGCAAACCCCGGCGTAGCGCGCCGAGCACGGTGATGGCGATGTTTTCCGCGATGCTGAGGCCGAGAAAGCCGCCGAGCGTCTTGCGGTCATCCGGGATCATCGCGATCCCCGCCGCGATGGCGTCGCGCGGCTGGCGCGGCCGCAAGGCCTTGCCGCCGACCTCGATGATCCCCTCCAGCCCGCGGCGGAACAGGCCGAACAGGGCGAACAGGAATTCCTTCTGGCCCTGGCCTTCGAGACCGGCGAGGCCGAGCACCTCGCCGCGGCGAAGCTCGAAGCCGATATCGGTGAAATGCGGCGCAAGGGTAAGGCCGTCGACGCGCAGGATCGTGTCGTCCGGCCGTCCGGCATAGGCGGCGGCTGCTTCCTGGCGCTCCTGCCAGGCCTCGCCCAGCATCAGGGCCAGCGCCTTGTCGCGGCTGAAATCGCCGGGCGGAAACTCGCCGACCTTCTCGCCGCTGCGCAGGATGGACACGCGGTCCGCCAGCCGCTCGATCTCGCCGAGCCGGTGCGAGATCAGCACGATGGCCGTGCCACGGTCCCGCAGCCGTTCGATGACTGTCATCAGGTGGTCGACCTCGGCGATGGAGAGGGCGGAGGTCGGCTCGTCAAGGATCAGCACGCGCGGATCGGTCGACAGCGCCTTTGCGATCTCGACCAGCTGCGCCTGGGCCAGCGGCAGGTCGCCCACCGTCGCATCGGGGTCGATATCGGACGCCCCCAGCATCTCCAGCAAGCCCCGCGCCCGCTCGCGCATCGCCGCCGCGTCGATCCAGTGCCCGCCGCGCAGGGGTTCCTGGCCGATGAGGATGTTCTCGGCAACGCTCAGGCTCGGAAAGAGCGACAGCTCCTGGTGCACGGTGGCGATGCCGGCGGCGAGGGCGGCGTGCGGGCTGGCGAAGCGCATGGCGGCACCGCCGACGGTGATCGTGCCGTCATCCGGCGGCTCGATGCCCGCGAGCAGCTTGACCAGCGTGCTCTTGCCGGCGCCGTTCGCGCCGAGCAAGGCGTGAACCTCGCCCGGATAGAGCGCGAGATCGGCCCGCCGCAGCGCGACGACGCCGCCGAAACGCTTGGACAGGCCGACTGCCGCCAGCGTCGGCGCGGATGCAGCATCCGCGCCGTCCGCCCGCCGGGCGCCGTCAGCCGCAATCGGCACCGTCCTTGCCCTCGTGTTCCTGCGCCGCCGTGCTCAGCTGCCGTGCACCACGGCGCCGACCGGGATCTTCACCCCGCATTGCGGAATGTCGATATCGGTGACGAAGCTGTTCGGCAGCTTCGGGAAGTAGTTGACGCCGGCCTTCATCTGCGCCGTGGTCACCGGGTTGAGCGGAATGTTCGCGGTGCGCGGCAGGCTCTGGCCGTCGAGGGCGGCGATCGCCGCGCGGATGGCGGCGGCGGCCAGCGCCGGCGACTGGCCGATGACCAGCGCGGGGACATGATGTGCGACCGCGAGCTTCATGAAGCCGTTATCCGATTCGCTGGTCATCGGCACCAGCTTCGCCTTGACCTGCAGGAAGGCCTGCAGCGCGCCGGTGGCCCCTTCGGTGCCCCAGACGCCGGCGACATCGTGGCTGGTCGAGAGCGCATCGGCGGTGACCTTCTGGTTCACCCCGACATCCCAGTTGCCATAGACCTGCTTGACCGTGAGGCCCGCCGCTGTCTTGAACACGGCCATGGCGCCGTCGCCCTGGTCATTGTCGACCGTCGTGCCGGCAAGGCCGCGGACCATCAGGATCTTGCCCTTGCCGCCGGTTTCCTTGGTGAGGAACTGCGCCCACATGCGGCCCATCGCCGCCTGATCCTCGTTGATGTTGATCGCCTTGTCGGTCGTCACCGTATTGTCGAAGGCGACGACGACGATGCCGTGATTGACCGCCTCGTTGATGACGCTGTTCAGGCCGGAGGGCGATGCGGCATCGACGACGATGGCGTTGTACCCGCTCAGGATCATCTGGCGAATCTGTGCGACCTGCTGGGCGACGTTGTTGCCGGCGTTCTGGATCTCGAATTTCGAGATGTATTTCGCAACCGCCGGCTGCTTCACATAGGCGCGGGCGATGTTCAGCATCTCGGTGCGCCAGTTGTTGCCGTAATACGAGTTGCTGAACGCGATCTTGTAGGGCCCGTGCTTCGCCTTGGCCGTGACCATCGGCGTCGCTGCCGTCTGCGGGACGAAGCAGGCGGCGAGGCTTTTTGGCGCGACGAGGCTGTCGGCGGCGGCGGTGCCCGTCGCGGCGAGCATGGTCGCCGCGGCAAGAGCGGAAACGATGGAATGACGCATGTTGTTATCCTCCCTGTCTGGCTGCCCGGGGTGTTCCCGTGGCGGGCCGGTTGGTCGTTGATGGGTTGGCCTTGACCGGTGTGCGGCGGCGTTGCGGCCTCGTCATGCCTCCGCGCCGGCTTCCTGCCGGCCGCGGGAGAGCTGCATCGCGCAGTCGATCGCCTCGATCAGGCTCTGCTCGCTGGCGATCCCCTTGCCGGCAATGTCGAATGCGGTTCCGTGATCGACCGAGGTGCGGATGATCGGCAGGCCGAGCGTCACGTTCACGCCGCTCAGGGCCTGCCATTCGCCGGTCGCGGGGTCGACCGAGAACCCCAGCAGCTTGACCGGAATGTGCCCCTGGTCGTGATACATCGCGACGACGGCGTCGAACTGGCCGGCGCGCAGCTTGACGAACACGGTATCGCCCGGAACCGGCCCGGTCAGGTCGTGGCCGTCGCGGCGCATCTCCTCGATCGCCGGAGTGGTGATGTCGATGTCTTCCCGGCCGAACAGCCCGTTCTCGCCGGCATGGGGGTTGAGCGCGGCAATGGCGATCCGCGGCCGGGCGATGCCCAGAAGGTGCAGCGCCCCCGATGTCAGTTCGACCACCTGGCGCAGCCGCTCCCGGGTCAGCCGCCCCGGCACGTCCCGCAGCGCGACATGGGTGCAGACATGGCTCACCCGCATGTTGCCGTGAACCAGCAACATCACCGAGTTGCGCGCCCCGGTCAGGTCGGCGAGAAGCTCGGTGTGGCCGCCATAGTGATGGCCGGCGAGGTTGAGCGCTTCCTTGTTGATCGGCGCGGTGCAGATCGCATCGACCTGCCCCGCCATGGCCATCCGCACGGCGAGCGCGATGGACTGGTAGGCGATTTCGCCCGCCACCGCCGATACCTTGCCGGGGACGATGCCGGCGGCGTCCGGCCCCGCCTCCACCACCGCCAAAGGCGGCAGCGCGCCCCCCGCGCGGTCGGCCGGCAGGGTCTCGAAAGGCGGGTGCAGGTTCAGCCGCTCGCAGGCCTCCGCAAGGCTGCGCGCCGATCCGGTCACCACGAGGGACAAGTCGCCGGTGGCGATTCGCCCCTGCAGCCGTGCCGCCGCCCTGGCAACGATTTCCGGACCGATCCCGGCCGGATCACCCATCGTGATCGCGATACGCGCAACGCCCACCGGCCAGCCCCCAGACATCATGACAGCGCTACCATGATCCAGCGCGGTTGTGCTGTCAACAATCGCGGCCCGGCCGTTGCCTCCGGTTCACGCGTCGGCGGCGAGCAGGCGGGCGAGGAAATCCGGCCCGCCGAAGGCGCCCGACCGCGAGATCAGCGTTGTCCCGTCCCACGCGCCGCCGATCATCCGGGAAACCGGCACGCCGGACACGATCTCACCGCCCGGATGCAGGGCGTCCGCTCCGACGGCCCTGCATACCGCGTCGAGCGTTTCGCCGCCGATCACGACGATCTCGGCGGGTTTCGCCAGCCTCGGCAGGGTTGCGCGCAGGCGGGCCTCGATGGCGGCGGCGGCGGCATCGGCCGCCAATCCGTCGGGCAGCCCCGGTGTGACGATGCAATTGCCATGCTCAAGGCTGGCCGCAATGCGAAGGGCCGCCCGCTCTGCATCCTCGTCGAGCGGTATCCGTGCCGCCGCCGCTGCCGGAACCGCGGCGATCTGCCCGCGCGTCACACAATGGTTCGAGCCGATGATCACCAGCCGCAGCCCGGGGCGCGGCACGATCACCGGCGGCGCGCGCCCCGCGAGCGCGCGGGCGAGACCGGCGCTGCCGCACCAGAGGATCGGTGGGCCGTCTCTCCGTGCTGCGGCGACGAGCCGGTCCAGATCGTCCTGTTTGATCGCATCGCAGACCAGCACCGTCCCCGGCGCGGCGGCGAGGCCGGCATCGGCCGCAACCCCTGCCGGTATGTGCGCGGTGCGAAGCCCCACCCTCGCAAGCTCATGCGCAGCACTGCGCTCCAGCCGCACGAGCGCGCCATCCGCGCGGGGGGCGTATTGCCGCCCGTCCCGCGTGATCCGCTGCTGGGCAGGGAAGGCCGGCGCGAAAATGCAGAGCTGGTCCGGCCCGGCCCGCAGCGCCATCGCGATGGCCTCCGGCCAGTGCCCGCGCAGCAGGCTGTCGATCTTCAGGAACCTGAGTTCGGCCCCCGCGAGGAAGCCGGCCGCGCCGTCCATCCGCGTGGCTGCCGCAGCGGCGTCCAGATCCCGCGCATTGGTGCTGATCGCGGCGCTGGCGGGCACTGCGCCGCGGGTCTTCGCATCGAGCAGGACCGCAAGATCACGATCGAGGACCGTGAACTGCACCGCCGCATCCAGCGCGCCGGTCAGGTCATCGGCGACAAGGCGTATGGATGTCATCCTGGCCCCTCCCGCGCATCGCTCCGGCGTTCAGCCGCGCAGGCGGGTAACCGTTGCCGTGGTGGAATGGCCGGGCAGGAGTTCGGCGAGCATCACGCGCCCGCCCCATGACTCTACCTCGCGGGCGCCCACCACGGTGTCGTGCGTATAGTCCGCGCCTTTCACCAGCACGTCCGGCCGGATGACCGAAAGCAGGTCGAGCGGCGTGTCCTCCTCGAAGATCACCACGAGATCAACGCTTGCCAGCGACGCCAGAACCGCCGCGCGGGCCGCTTCCGGCTGGACCGGACGGGTCGGCCCCTTGAGGCGGCGCACCGAGCTGTCGGCGTTGATGCCGACGATCAGCCGGTCGCATCCGGCGCGGGCCTGTTCGAGCAGGTGGACATGACCGGGATGCAGCAGGTCGAAACAGCCATTGGTGAAGCCGACCCGCCAGCCGCGCTGCCGCCAGCGTTCCGCCGCCTCGGCGGCAACCTGCCGGGTCACCACCTTGCGCAGCGCCCCGGATGCCGGTTTCACCGCGTCCATCAGGTCGTTGGGGCGGGCCACGGCGGTGCCGACCTTGCCGACGACCAGGCCGCCCGCGATGTTGGAGAGCCTTGCCGCCACATCGAGGTCGAGGCCGCTTGCGAGCCCGGCCGCGAGCACGGCGACGACCGTATCCCCCGCGCCGGAGACGTCATAGACCTCGGAGGCCTCCGCCGGATAATGCCTGACCGTATCGGCGGTGACGAGGCTCATGCCATCCTCCGAGCGCGTGCACAGCACGGCGCCGAACCCGAACCGGCCGATCGCCTCACGCGCCGCCGCCACGATCGCGGCCTCCGTCGAGACATCGCTTCCCGTTGCCTCGGCGAGTTCGCGGCGGTTCGGGGTGATGACGTCGGCCCCGGCATAATGCGACCAGTCCGCCCCCTTGGGATCGACGATCAGCATCCGCCCGATCGAGCGGGCGCTGGCGATCAGGTTGCGGCAGATCGCGGGCGCGAGCACCCCCTTGCGATAGTCTGACAGGACGGTGACCGAGGTTGCCGCCATCGCATCGGAGGCGATCTTGAGCAGCCTGTCGCCGAGTTTTTCAGGCAGCGGCGCCGCCAGTTCGCGATCGGCCCGGATCAGGTGCTGGCCGGCGGCGATGTAGCGCGTCTTCACCGTTGTCGCCCGGCCGGTCTCCACCAGCAGCCACGGCTCCACATTCGGCTGCCCGCCGATCAGCGCGGTGAGGTCGGAGCCTTCCTGGTCGTCCCCCACCACGGAGACGAACGCCGCAGCGGCATCGAGGGCGGTGAGATTGCGCACGACGTTGCCCGCCCCGCCCGGCATCGCGATTTCCCGCGTCACCGTCAGGATCGGCACCGGGGCTTCCGGGCTGATCCGCTCGACGCGGCCATAGGCATAGCGGTCGAGCATCAGGTCGCCCACCACCAGAACGTTCGCCCGCGCCAGACCCCGGATCGCCGAGATCAGATCATACCCAACATGTTCCGACATGACTCTCTCGCTAGCTTGGCCGGCGCCGGCCGGCAAGCGGTTTCGTGCAATCCTCATGACACCGCGTTGAGCGGCATGGCGCCGGCCTTCAGGGGCCAACCGCGCGGCAATGGCAAAATCGGCGCAACGCCTCTATTTAACAGCCATGACCGATCTGCCCCCTTTTCTCGACCGCACCCGACCCGACGTCCCCGATATCGTCGTCCCGCGGGGCGTTACACCGTTTTTCCTGCCAAATCAGCCGGTTCGCGGCCGTCTCGTCCGGCTCGGCCCGCTCGCCGACGCGCTACTCAACAGGCACGACCATGCCCCGCCGGTCCGCGCGCT
This sequence comes from Acidiphilium sp. C61, assembly GCF_905116885.1. Lineage (NCBI taxonomy): Bacteria > Pseudomonadati > Pseudomonadota > Alphaproteobacteria > Acetobacterales > Acidocellaceae > Acidiphilium > Acidiphilium sp. C61. The sequence continues at coordinate 1,963,291 of NZ_CAJHNI010000005.1, forward strand.
GCTGGGCGAGGCGCTGGCGCTCGTCGCCAGCCTTGCCACCGCGCTGAAATTCTCCGGCAGTTTTTCGCTCCAGGCGAAGGGCGACGGCGCGGTGCCGCTGCTGCTGGCCGACTGCACCGATAGCGGCGCCCTGCGCGGCTATGCCCGCCTGTCCGAGGATGTCGGCCTGCCGGATGAGGCGCCGACCGCCCGCGGGATGATGGGCGATGGCTATCTGGCCTTCACCGTCGACCAGGGGCCGGATATGGAGCGCCATCAGGGCATCGTCTCGCTCGAGGGGCAAAGCCTGTCCGACATGGCGCATCACTATTTCGAGACATCCGAGCAGCTTCCCTGCCAGATCCACCTCGCCGCCGCCGAAACGCCTTCCGGTTGGCGCGCCGCGGCCCTCGTGATCGAGCGGATCGCCGGCGCGGGCGGGATCGACCCCGCCCTGAGCGAGGCCGAGCAGGAGGAGGCGTGGCGGACCGCGAAAATCCTCGCCGCCACCATCACCGACGCCGAATTGCTCGACGATGCGCTGCCGCCCGAGCGGCTGCTCTACCGGCTGTTTCATGGCGAGGGCATCGCGGTCGACCGGCCGCGGCCGCTCGCCTATGGCTGCCGGTGTTCGCGCGCCCGCCTCTCGGAAGTGCTGTGCGGCTTTTCCGGAGACGATCTCGATCACATGACCATCGACGGGGACATCACGATGACCTGCGAATTCTGCAATGTCGATTTCCGTTTTCCACGCGGCGAGATCAGCGTCGCGGCACCAGCCGGTGGCGAGGGAGGCGTATCATGAAGCGCCGCATTCTGGCCGGGCTCGTCATCCTGCCGCTCGCTCTCTCGGCCTGCGCGAGCGAGCCGCCGCCGCAGACCAGTTTTGCCCGGCTCGACTACGCCTATCTGCCGCCGATCACCCTCAAGGTGGCCAGTATCCAGATCCGTGACGATTACCAGCCCGGGCCCGATGCCGCGCAGGTGATCGAGCAGGCGCCGGAAGCGCCGGCCCGCGTGCTGGAGCGGATGGCGCGGGAGCGGCTGGTGGCGAATGGCAGCCCCGGATCGGCCGCCTTCGTCATCCGCCAGGCCTCGCTCCGCCAGGTCGGCGATACGCTCGTCGGCACCATGACGGTGGATCTCAACGTCCGCACCAGCAACGGCCAGCGCGTCGGCTATGCCGAGGCCACGATCTCCCACAGCGTGACGGCCCCCGCCAATGAAACGCCGGACCGCATGCGCGCCGCGCTCTACGACCTGACGAAATCGATGATGAACAGCATGAATGTCGAGCTGCAATACCAGATCCAGCGCACCCTGCCGGACTGGCTGGCCTTCGCGCCAAACTCGGGCGCCGGCGGCGCGGTGGCGCAGCCCTATTCGGCGGATCAGGGAATCCAGGCGAACCCCTTGCCCGTTCCGGCTACCGGCACGCCAGATACCGGTGCGCAGGATACCGGCGCACAGCCGACGAGCCTGCCAACCGGTATGGCGCGATAGCCGAAGGCCGCCCGGCGCGGAACCCGCAACCGAAACCGGCGATCCGTGCGCCCCTGAAATGCGAGGGTGAATTTCAGGGGCAGGCGATCGAGGGGCGGGCGATCAGCTCCGCAGCGTCGCCCCGGTCGCCTTGGTCACCGCCGCGACGATCTTCGCCGAAACCGCCTCGATCTCCGCATCCGTGAGGCTCGCCTCGCGCGGTTGCAGCGTGACCGAAACGGCGAGCGAGACCTTCCCTTCCGGCAGTTTCTCGCCGGCATAGCGGTCGAACAGCGCGACATTGGTGATCAGGCTGCGCTCGGCCCCCTTCGCCGCGCGCAGCACCGCATCGGCTGCCACCGTGGCATCGGCGATGAAGGCGAAGTCGCGGCGGAGCGGCTGGAACTGCGGCAGCGACGGCGCGGCCTTGCGCCGCCGCTTCGGATCGGCGATCGCGCCGAGATCGAGCTCGAACGCCACGCTGCCTTCCGGCAGGTCGAGATCGGCGCAGAGGGAAGGATGCAGCGCGCCGAACCAGCCGAGCCGGGTCTTCGGCCCCTGCCGCAGCGTGCCCGAGCGGCCCGGGTGATAATGCGCCGGCGCATCGGCCGTCACCGTCACCGCATCGAGCGGGACGCCAAGCTCGCCGAGCACGGCGATGGCATCCGCCCTCGCATCCCACAGATCGACCGGCCTCGCCGGTTCGATCCAGGACAGCGGCGTCCGCCCGGCGCGCAGCCCCGCGGCAACGAGATCCTGCCCGTCTGGCGAGACATCGCGATAGGCCGGGCCGATCTCGAACAGCGCGAGGTCGCCATGGCCGCGGGCGGCGTTGCGCGCGGCGGCGAGGGCGATGGTGGCCAGCGGGGTCGGCCGCATCTGGTCGAGATCGGCGGCGATCGGGTTTTTCAGCGCGAGCATGGCGGGTGTCGCGCCGAAGCGGGCGGCGGTCGCGCGGTCGAGGAAGCTGAACGTCACGCATTCGGCCATGCCGCGCGCGGCGAGCACGCGGCGGGCACGCACCGTGCGGGCCTGCCGCGGGGTGAGCGAGGCCGCGGGCACCGGTGCTGCGCCCGGAAGCGAGACCGGCTCGATCCGGTCCAGCCCGTCGATCCGCAGCACTTCCTCGATCAGGTCGACCTCCGGCTCGATCGTCCGTGCGCCGAGCCGCGCGGCCTCGGCGGTCGCCGCGGCAAGGCCGCCATGCTGGTCGAGCGCGCTGCCGCCGGGCAGGTCCGCCGCCGCGATGTCATTGCGCCAGCTCGGCACCGCGACCGTGATCGACGCCGCATCGCGGGCGACGCCGGCAAAGCCGAGCCGGTCGAGGATGTCCACGGCGCGATCGGGTGTGACGGTCGAGTGGCCGAAATTGGCGAGGCGCTCGAAGCGCATTGTCGCGGAGCGCTGCCAGTCCGGCTGCGCTCCCGCCTCGGTGATCTCCGAGGCGGTGCCGCCGCAAAGCTCGATCACCATCGCGGTCGCCGCATCGAGGGCGGCGGGCAGCAGCGCGAAATCGATGCCGCGCTCGAAGCGCTGCCGCGCGTCGGAATGGATGCCGGTCCGCTGGCCGGTGAGGGCGATCCGCACCCGGTCGAACAGGGCGCATTCGATGAACACGTCCCGCGTCGTCTCGTCGCACCCCGTCGCCTCGCCACCGACGATCCCGGCGAGCGACTGCGCGCCGGCCGCATCGGCGATGACGCAGTCATCCGCCGTCGCGGTCACGTCCTTGCCGTGCAGGCCGCGGAAGCTCTCCCCCGCGCCGCGCCGCAAGGTGAGGGCGTCGCCGGCAATCTTGCCGACGTCGAACACATGCAGTGGCCGGCCGAGATCGATGGTGAAGAAATTGGTGATGTCGACCAGCGCGTTGATCGGCCGCAGCCCGACCGATTCGAGGCGGCGCTTCAGCCAGTCCGGGCTTTCGCCGTTGCGCACGCCGCGGACGGTGCGCCCGACCACCCAGGGGCAGGCCTCCGGATAGGTATTCTGCCAGGCGATCGCGCTGGCCCCGGCGGCGGCGACCGGCGGCGGCGCCCAGGGCTTCAGCGTGCCGAGCCCGGCGGCGGCGAGATCGCGCGCAACGCCACGCACCGCGAAGGCATCGCCGCGATTGGGTGTGACGCCGATCTCGATCACCGGATCGTCGAGCCCCGCCCAGTTCGCATAGGGCGTGCCCACCGGCGCGTCGTCCGGCAGGTCGATGATGCCGTCATGGCTGTCGCCAAGGCCGAGTTCGCGCTCGGACACCAGCATCCCGGCCGAGGGAACGCCCCGAATCTCGCCGACCTTGAGCGTGATCCCGGTGCCCGGCACGAAACTGCCCGGCGGCGCGAAGACGGCGCGCATGCCGGTGCGCGCATTCGGCGCGCCGCAGACCACCGTGACCTCGGCGCCGTCGCCGGGATCGACGCGGCAGACCCGCAGCCGGTCCGCATTCGGGTGCTGCGTCGCCTCGATCACCCGGGCGATGCGGAAGGGGGCGAGGCTCGCGCCGCGATCGGCGATGCTCTCAACCTCCAGCCCGATGGCGGACAGGGTTTCGGCGATGGCATCGAGCGAGGCATCGGTGTCGAGATGCGTCTTCAGCCAGGAGAGGGTGAATTTCATCGTGCGTCCCCTTCGTGCAGGGTCACCGGCGCCAGCGGCGAGGTGCCGTAATGCGCGAGCCAGCGCACGTCGCTCTCATAAAAGGTGCGAAGGTCCGGGATGCCGTGCTTGAGCATGGTGATGCGCTCGACCCCCATGCCGAAGGCGAAGCCCTGGAATTCACGCGGGTCGAGCCCGCAATTCGCCAGCACGTTGGGATGGATCATGCCGGCACCGAGGATTTCCAGCCAGTCGCTGCCCGCGCCGATCTCGCCGGACTTCCGGTCCCAGGCGATGTCGACCTCCATCGAGGGTTCGGTGAAGGGGAAATAGCTGGAGCGGAAGCGCGCCTTGAGGTCCGGCCGCTCGAAGAAGGCGCGCAGGAAGTCGATCAGGCAGCCCTTGAGATGGGCGAGGGTGATGCCGCGGTCGATCACCAGGCCCTCGCACTGGTGGAACATCGGGCTGTGCGTGGCGTCGTGGTCCGAACGATAGGTGCGGCCCGGCACGATCACGCGGATCGGCGGCGCCTCGGCCAGCATGGTGCGGATCTGCAGCGGCGAGGTGTGGGTGCGCAGCACGACCGGTCGGCTGCCGGCCGCCGCGTCGAGATAGAACGTGTCCATCATCGCCCGCGCCGGGTGGTGCGAGGGGATGTTGAGCGCGCCGAAATTGTGCCAGTCATCCTCGATATCCGGCCCTTCCTTCACGCCGAAGCCCATGGCGCCGAACAGGGCGGTGAGTTCCTCCATCGTCCGCGAGATCGGGTGGATCGTGCCGGCGCGCTCGGGCCGGCCGGGAAGGGTGACGTCGATGCGCTCGGCGGCGAGGCGCGCGGTGAGGGCTTCGGCCTCCAGCACCGCCCGGCGCGCATCGAGTGCAGCGGCGATGGCGGTCTTGAGCGTGTTCACCTCGGCGCCGAAGCGCTTGCGCTCATCCGGCGTCAGGCTGCCCAGCGTCTTGAGCAGGGCGGTGACCTGACCGGTCTTGCCGAGCAGGGCGATGCGGATTGCGTCGAGCGCCGCGAGATCGCCAGCGGCGGCGATGGCTGAGCGGGCCTGGGATTCGATGGTCGGCAGATCGTCGGACATGGCCGGCAGGGAGCGTGAAGCGGGCGAAATGTCAAGCAAACGCAGTGGCTGGAAACCGTGTGCCGATAAAAAAACCTCCGGACCATGTCCGGAGGTTTTCAGCTACTGGATCAAAATCTTGTGTCAAAAACGAAGATGTATTCGAACCTAGTCTTATAAACCCGAGCCACGCGGTCGTCGGTAGGGGCAAGGTTATTCCTTGCGATGACTTACCTGGTTTTCGAAGCCAGGCATCTCAAAAAACCCAAAGCCGAGACGGTGGATCGCCGTAATTTTTTGTCTGCACGGTGAGTATAATATGAAATCGTTACAATCTACAAACTATAGGTAGTATATAGAACGTTATACGTATTAATAATAATAATTTTTCCTTAAAAAGATATTCCGTCTCAATTTTTTAAAAAAGGAGCGTGATCGTTAGTGCCGATCACGCTCGAGGTGAAGCTGGCATGTGGCCAGCCATCAGGGAGGAAACGGAGACCAGCGGCCTCAATTCACGTGCATACTGCAGGAAAGTTAAGAAACGATTGCAAAATGGAAACGATCGGGATGCAGGGCTGTAAAAACCGAATCCGGGCTGTAATGTGTCAAAAAAGTCGCGTTGCTGGCGAATGACACGCCGACAGGGCTGGTGGGCGGTATGACGCCAAAAGTCCGCTTGAACGGCCGGCACAATCCGAATAGATGAAGTAACACGTTCTGGTCAGACCGATACATCGGTCCGGCCGGGTTCGTCGGTTGTCCAGAATACCCACCGAACGCCGCCCGCCAACGGGTGAGGCCACGCGGTGGGTGTATGGCCAACACGTCTGGCTAGAAGTTCAGGCTATCGGTTTCAACGCATCGGCATGGCGCCGGTGTGTCATACAGGCACCCAACATCGGGACGGTAAACATGAATATCAAAGCTCTGGGCGCGCTTGCGGCTGTTGCCCTGCTTGCGGCGTGCTCCAACGCCCCCAAGACCCAGTCCATGGCAACCGGCTCTGGCACGACCGCCGCTCAGTCCGGCCCCGCGCCGGGCAGCGAGCAGCAGCTTGTTGCCGACGTCGGCGATCGTGCCTTCTTCGGCTTCAACAAGTCCAACCTGACCGGCGCCGACAAGTCGACGCTCGACCGTCAGGCCAGCTGGCTTGCGAAGTATCCGAATGTCGACGTTCTGATCGCCGGCAACGCCGACCCGCGCGGCACGGAAACCTACAACCTCGCGCTCGGCGCCCGCCGCGCCCATGCCGCCCGCAATTACCTGGTTGCCAAGGGCGTCGCCGCCTCCCGCATCCGCACGATCTCCTATGGCAAGTCGTGCCTGGTCTCGCCGGGCAACACCCAGCAGGATTACGCGCAGGACCGCGTGGCGATCACTTCGGTGCAGGGCTTCAACCCGCAGCATTGCCACTGAACATGTCGCTCGGGGGCTTGCCCCTGACCGCATGACGTGACCGATCGGCGGCTCGATCAACCCGAGCCGCCGATTTGCTTTCCGCCGGCCGGCGCTTCAACGATGCGGCCGAGCACACTACATTGCGTCGGGGGCGCGATTCGGCGCGTCTCGTCGAACGAGGAAACCGATGCGCAATCCCATGCTGAAATCCCTGACCTCCGCCAGCATTGCCGTGCTGATCCTGATGCCCGCCGTGGTGCGGGCCCAGATGATCTCGAGCCGGGAAGGCATTGCCCTGGAAAACCAGATCCTCGAACTCAAGCACCAGCTGGCGCAGGTGCAGCAGGGCGGCGGCAGCGGCAGCTCCGTGCTGGGGTCGACGGCACCGGCAGCGCCGGAACGCCACGCCCAGAACAGCTCGTCAGAGCTCGTCGCCTCATTGCTGGAGCAGGTGGATACGCTGCACAACCAGGTCCAGGACTTGAGAGGCCGCGTGGATACGCTCGAGCACGAGGTCGCCACCCAGCACGACGAGATCAACCAGCAGATTGGCAACCTGAAATTCCAGCTCGACCAGGCGGGGAAACCCGGCACGACGCCGCCGGCGGCAATGGCTTCGCCGGCCCAGGGAGCATCGGGAACGCTCGGCACGATGCCGGCCGGAAAAACGTCCGCCCGGCCCCAAAGGCCGCAGCCGCAGGCCACCGCCTCGCTCGGCGTCGCGCGCACGGCTCTCGCCCATCATGACTACAAGGCCGCCGAAGCGGACGCCCGCGCAGTGATCGCGAAGCAGGGCAAGCGCGCGGGCAAGGGCGAGGCCTCGATGATCGTCGCCGAATCCCTTTACCACCAGGGCAAGCACCAGGAAGCCGCGATCGCGTTCGACGACGCCTACAACGCCGATCGCGCCGGCCCGCACGCGCCCTATGCCCTGCTGGGCCTCGCCAATTCCCTGTCCGCGATCCACCAGAACCAGGAAGCGTGCGACACGCTCGACTCCCTGACCAGCCAGTTCTCCTCGCCATCGCCGGCGCTGAAGAGCCAGGTTCTCGCGGCCCGACGGCGCGCCGCCTGCCGCTGACGCCCGATTCGACCGAAAGCCTGCCCGCCCTGTTCGGGCGGGCGATGGCCGAATTCGGTCCCTTCGGCCCCGCGCCGCAGCTCGCCGTCGGGGTTTCCGGTGGTGCCGACAGCATGGCCCTTGCCGTCCTCGCCGCATCCTGGGCCCGCCAGCGCGGCGGCGGCTGCATCGCCCTCATCGTCGATCATGGTCTCCGCCCCGAATCAGGCCGGGAAGCCGCCGAAACCGCGCAGCGCCTTGTCGAACTCGACATTCCGAGCCGCGTCATCCGCCTCGGCCTGCCTCCCGGCGCGGGATTGCAGGCCCGCGCGCGCGCGGCGCGCCATGCGGCGCTGGCCGGTGCCGCGCATGAGGCCGGGATCGTTCACCTCCTGCTCGGCCATCATGCGGGCGACCAAGGCGAGCTGCGGGTCATGCGCGCCCGCCGTGGCGTTCGCGGTCTCGCGGGGATGGCCGGCGTCTCGCCGCGCGACGCGGTGCTGATCCTGCGGCCCCTGCTCGGGACTCCCCCCGCGATGCTCCGCGATTTTCTCGCACGGCGAGGCATTGCCTGGGTCGAGGATCCCTCGAATGCCGATCCCCGTTTCGAGCGCGTCCGGGTGCGGCTTGCCGGCGCATTGCCGCCGCCCGGCGACGCGCTGGCGGCTTCAGCTGACCGCGCGACGGCGGAACGCATCGCCGCCGCCGATCTGGCGCGCGATGTCACCCTCCGTCCGGAAGGGTGGGCGATCGTCCGTGCGGACGCGCTCCCCGCCGATGCGCTCGCCGCGCTGCTGCGGGTCATCGCCGGCGAGGTTTACCCGCCGGCGCGCGCCGCGATCGCCCGGCTGGCCGGCAGGTTGCAGCCCGCGACGCTCGGCGGCGTGCGGATCATGCCGGCCGGGCGGCACGGCCCGGGCTGGATGCTGATCCGCGAGGCCGCTTCCTGCGCCCCCCCGATCCAGGCGGTCGAGGGCGCGGTCTGGGACGGGCGCTTTCGCATCCGTCATGTGCCGCCGGGCGCGCGAACCCTCGGCGCCCTCGGCACGAATCCGGTGGAGACGCGCGCCGCCGCCCGCTTTCCCGCCGTCCTGCGCCAGACACTGCCGGTTTTTTTCGCCGATCATGGTGGCGTGCTGGCGGTGCCGCATCTGGGCGTGGGGCCGGCCGGCGCGGTCATATTCGCCCCTCCCGGCCCCGCCGCGGCGGCGCCGTTCGAGCCAGCGTACGGCGGCGGACAGATCTGCGTCTCCCGTTCACCGGAAGGATAGGAAATCCGCGTATCATCCCCACACTCTAAAGGGATTGGCGAACCGACCGGAGCCGTGCCAAGATGAGGCGAGACACGGTTCGGCGGAATTTCTCGGCCGGTTTCCGCCGGCCCCCTCGGTTTTAGCCTTCCGGGGTGAACAGGACTGGATGAAGCTTGATGAACAATCTGGGGCGCAACCTGCTGGTTTGGGTGATCATAGCACTCTTCTTTGTGCTATTGTTCAATATGTTTCAGCCCACGACCACGAGTACCAGCCACGGTACGCAAGTGGCCTATTCGACCTTCGTGTCGGAGGTCAACGCGGGCAAGGTGGATCATGTCACGATCCGCGGGCATGACATCACGGGCGCCCTTAAGTCGGGGTCGACCTTCGAGACCTACGCGCCGGACGATCCGGGCCTGGTCAACACGCTGATCTCGAAGAAGGTCAGCGTCGTCGCCAAGCCGCTCAACCCGCCGGAAAACCCGCTGCTGCACTATCTCGTGTCCTGGGCGCCGATGGTCCTGCTGGTGGGCGTGTGGATCTACTTCATGCGCCAGATGCAGGGCGGCGGCGGCCGGGCAATGGGCTTCGGCAAATCGCGCGCGCGCCTGCTGACCGAAAAGCAGGGCAGGGTGACGTTCGAGGACGTCGCCGGCATCGAGGAAGCGAAGGGCGAGTTGCAGGAAATCGTCGACTTCCTGCGTGATCCACAGAAATTCCAGCGACTGGGTGGCAAGATCCCGAAAGGTGTGCTGCTGGTCGGCCCGCCCGGCACCGGCAAGACGCTGCTCGCCCGCGCCATCGCCGGCGAGGCCAACGTGCCGTTCTTCACCATCTCGGGCTCCGACTTCGTCGAGATGTTCGTCGGCGTCGGCGCCAGCCGCGTGCGCGACATGTTCGAGCAGGGCAAGAAGAACGCCCCGTGCATCATCTTCATCGACGAGATCGACGCCGTCGGCCGCCATCGCGGCGCCGGGCTTGGCGGCGGCAATGACGAGCGTGAGCAGACGCTCAACCAGATGCTCGTCGAGATGGACGGGTTCGAGAGCAACGAGGGCGTCATCCTGATCGCCGCCACCAACCGTCCCGACGTGCTCGACCCCGCGCTGCTGCGCCCCGGCCGGTTCGACCGGCAGGTGGTGGTGCCGAACCCGGACGTGAACGGCCGTGAGCGTATCCTCAAGGTCCACATGCGCAAGGTGCCGCTGGCCGCCGATGTCGATCCCAAGGTGATCGCCCGCGGCACGCCCGGCTTCTCCGGCGCCGATCTCGCCAACCTGGTGAACGAGGCCGCCTTGCTCGCCGCCCGCATGGGCAAGCGCGTCGTCGCCATGGCCGAGTTCGAATACGCCAAGGACAAGGTCATGATGGGCGCCGAGCGGCGTTCGATGGTGATGAGCGAGGACGAGAAGAAGATGACGGCCTATCACGAGGCCGGCCATGCGCTCTGCTCGATCTCGCAGAAGCATTGCGACCCCGTGCACAAGGCGACGATCATTCCCCGCGGCCGCGCGCTCGGCATGGTGATGAGCCTGCCGGAAGGCGACCGCTACTCGATGAGCAAGGCCAAGCTGCTCTGCGAACTGGTCAAGGCGATGGGCGGTCGCGCCGCCGAAGAGGTTATCTTCGGGGCCGAAAACGTCTCCAATGGCGCTTCCGGCGACATCAAGCAGGCGACCGACATCACCCGCCGGATGATCACCGAATGGGGCATGAGCGACAAGCTCGGCATGATCGCCTATGGCGACAACGGGCAGGAACTCTTCCTTGGTCACTCGGTGACGCAGCACAAGAACGTCTCCGAGGCGACCGCGCAGGAGATCGACCGCGAGATCAAGTCGGTGATCGACCACGCCTATTCCGAGGCCCACCGGATCCTCACCGAGCGGCTCGATGACCTGCACCGCCTCGCCAAGGGGCTGCTGGAATACGAAACCCTCACCGGCGACGAGATCCAGACGGTGCTGCGCGGCGAGCCGGTGGTTCGCCAGGTTGTCGACGAGCCGGCGCCGGACAGCCGCCGCGCCTCGGTGCCGTCCGCGCAGAAGCCGGAAGTTCCGAAATCGGGCGGGCTCGGGCCGCTGCCCGCGCCGGGCTGAACCGCGCGTCCCGCGGGCCCTGATCGACGGAAACGGCCGGAGGCGATCGCCTCCGGCTTTTTTCATGGGCCGGCGCCGCCCATATCCCGCAACGACCCGGGAGCGATTTCCGATCCGGATGGATCGGATGATGCCCTATTACGAACAGGAGCATGAGCATGAGTCTGAAGATTGGCGTGATCGGTCTCGGCCGGATGGGTGCCGCGATGGCAGCGCGACTGATCGAGCGCGGTCACCAGGTCTGTGGCTGGAACCGGACGGCGGCGCGGGCCGAGGCGATCGAGGGGCTGGCGGTCAAGTCATCCCCGGCCGAGGTGGCGGCGGCGGCCGATTACGTGATCGTGATGCTGCTGGACGAGGAGGCCGCAAGCGCGGTTTATCATGGCGAGGGCGGGCTGCTCGGCGCCACTCTCCGGCAGGCCCTCGTGATCGACATGAGCACGCTGAAACCCGCCGACATGCAGGCCAATGCCGAGGCGGTGGCCGCGCAGGGCGGGCGCTTCGTCGCCTGCCCCGTGGGCGGCACGGTCGGCCCGGCGCGATCGGGCAAGCTGCTCGGCCTTGCCGGCGGCGATGCCGCGGCGATCGACGCAGCATTGCCGGTTCTCGACGAATTGTGCGACCGGATGGAGCGGTTCGACACGCCGCAGGCCGCTTCGGCGATGAAGCTCGCCGTCAACCTGCCGCTGCTGGCCGCGTTCCAGGCGCTGGGCGAGGCCGCGCTCATCACCCGCGATTACGGCATTTCGCCGGAGCGGCTGCTCGGCATCATCGGCAAGAGCTCCGGCGGCGCGCCCGCCTTCGCCGTCCGCAGCGCCGCGATCATCACCGAGATGGGCGGCACCCGCAGCGATTCGGTCGGCTTCTCGATCGAGGCGGTCGAGAAGGATCTCCGCCTGATGGACGAGGCCGGGGGTGCTGCCGGCTTCAACCTTACGCTGGTCGAAGCCGTCCGCCGCACCGCGCATGACGCCGTGCGCGAAGGCTGGGGCGACCGCGACCTCGCGGCGCTGGCGGCCTTCAGCCTCCGCGCCTGAGAGCAGTGCCCGATCCCTCTGGATCGGAAAGTGCTCTATCATACTGATAAATCCAGCATCTTTATCCGGTCAGATGATTCCATCTGATCGGATGATGCTCTCGCTCAGCCGCCGCGCTTCTTCGCCCGCAACGCTGCCATGGCTTCGATGAAGGCCGGGTCGCGATGTGCGGCGTCGAGGCCGGCGGCGAACGCGTCATGATCCAGTGTCCCCGATGCGAGACCGGCGATCGCCGCCTTCATCCCGCGCACGGCAAGCGGCGCGTTGGCGTCCAGCCGGGCGGCGAGGGCGTCGACCGCCGCATCCAGCCCGTCGGCGTCGGCCAGCTGCGTGAGGTAGCCGATCCGCAGCAGCGTTGCCGCATCGATCGTCTGGGCCGCGACGAAAAGCAGCCGCGTCGCGTCCGGCCCGATCCGCTCGACCGCGCGGGCGAGCCCCGAGCGGTAGTAATGCAGGCCGATCCGCGCCGCCGGCATCAGCAGCTCCATGCCGGCGACACCGATGCGGAAATCGCAGGCGAGGGCGAGATCGACCGCGCCGCCATAGAGATTGCCGTGCAACCGGGCGATCACCGGCTGGGGCAGGGCGGCGAACGCCGTGCCCACGCGGCCGATGCCGCCCGGCCCGTCCTCGGCATCGCCGGTCTCGCCGCGCGAGAGGGCATCGAGATCGAAGCCCGCGCTGAACACCGTCCCGGCGGCCTCGAACACGACGACCCGGATCGTTTCGTCCGCCGCGATCGTGGCGCAGTGGCCGAGCAGGGCGTCGAGATCGTCCGCGCCGAGCCGGTTGCGCAGGGAAGGGCGGTTCAGACGCAGCCGGGCGATGCCGCCGCGGCGTTCGAAAATCGGGGGCGTTTCGGTCATGCGGGTCTCCTCACACCCCCGCAGTAGCGGAGCGGCGGCAATTGCACTATAAGGATGACATGCGCCGCTGGCGCATCTTCAGCCGGGGGATCGTCCTCCGGTCGTGATCGGAACGGATCAGATCGTTCGGTTGCGCGCAACGCCGGAGTCTCTTCGGCGTTTCCGGCCACATGGCCCGTGGCTGTGACGAGACATCGCCCACAGCCCGACCCATGCCGCCCGAGACGCCGCGTCCCGCACCGCGCCGCCGATGATGTGGCCGTCCCGGTCCTGACGTTGCAAGGACCGAATGATGTTTGACAAGTATTTCCGCAAGGAACTCGACTGGGGCGGGCGCAAGCTCATCCTCGAAACCGGCAAGGTTGCCCGCCAGGCCGATGGCGCCGTCGTCGCCTCCTATGGCGACACCGTGGTGCTCGCCACCGTGGTCGGCTCCCGCTCGGTGAAGCCGGGGCAGGATTTCTTCCCGCTCACCGTGAACTACCAGGAAAAATTCTACGCCGCCGGCCGCATTCCCGGCGGTTTCTTCAAGCGCGAAGGCCGCCCGACCGAGCGCGAGACGCTGATCTGCCGCCTGATCGACCGGCCGATCCGCCCGCTCTTCCCGCACGGGTTCCGCAACGAGGTCCAGGTCATCGTCAACGTCCTCAGCCACGACCTCGAGAACGAGCCGGACATCGTCTCGCTCGTCGCCTCGTCGGCCGCGCTGACGCTCTCCGGCATCCCGTTCTTCGGCCCGGTCGCCGCCGCCCGCGTCGGCTATATCGACGGTGAATACATCCTGAACCCGACCTCGGCGCAGATCGCCGAAAGCCGGCTCGACCTCGTGCTCGCCGGCACGGAAGAGGGCGTGCTGATGGTCGAATCCGAAGCGCACGAGCTGTCGGAAGAGACCATGCTCGGCGCCGTCACCTTCGGCCATGCCGCGTTCCAGCCGGTGATCCAGGCGATCATCGAGCTCGCCGAGCACGCCGCGAAGGATCCCTGGCCGCTGGTCGAGGAAAGCGCCGAGGAGAAGGCGCTCGCCGCCCGCGTCGACGAACTCGCCCGCGAGGGCCTGCGCGCCGCCTATGCCGAGCGCGAGAAGACCGCCCGCCACGAGAAGATCGGCGCGGTGAAGGCCGCTGTGCTGGAGACGCTCGCGGCCGAGGAACGGCCGGTCGACAAGGCCAAGGGCATGTTCAAGGAGCTCGAGGCGGACATCGTCCGCAACGCGATCCTCGACAACGGCATCCGCATCGACGGGCGCGACACCCGCACCGTCCGCCCGATCCTCGCCGAGGTCGGCGTGCTGCCGCGCACCCACGGATCCGCCCTGTTCACCCGCGGCGAGACGCAGGCCCTCGTGGTCGCGACCCTCGGCACCGCGCAGGACGAGCAGATCGTCGATGCGATCGAGGGCGAATACCGCGAGCGCTTCCTGCTGCACTACAACTTCCCGCCCTTCTCGGTGGGCGAGACGGGCCGCGTCGGCAGCCCCGGCCGCCGCGAAGTGGGCCACGGCAAGCTCGCCTGGCGCGCCATCCACCCGCTGCTGCCCGGCAAGGACAAGTTCCCCTACACGCTGCGCGTCGTCTCCGAGATCACCGAGAGCAACGGCTCCTCCTCGATGGCGACGGTGTGCGGCACCTCGCTCGCGCTGATGGATGCCGGCGTGCCGCTGCCGCGCCCGGTGGCCGGCATCGCCATGGGCCTGATCAAGGAGGACAAGGGCTTCGCCGTGCTCTCCGACATCCTCGGCGATGAGGACCATCTCGGCGACATGGACTTCAAGGTGGCCGGCACCGAGGCGGGCGTCACCAGCCTGCAGATGGACATCAAGATCACCTCGATCACGCCCGAGATCATGAAGATCGCGCTGGATCAGGCGAAGGACGGTCGTCTGCACATCCTCGGCGAGATGTCCAAGGCGCTGACCGGCGCGCGCGAGGGCGTGTCCGCCAACGCGCCGCGCATCACCGTGATCAACGTGCCGAAGGACAAGATCCGCGACGTGATCGGCACCGGCGGCAAGGTGATCCGCGAGATCGTCGAGTATTCCGGCTGCAAGATCGACATCGAGGACGATGGCACGATCAAGATCGCGGCCACCTCGGACGAGCAGGCGCAGAAGGCGATCGACCGTATCCGCTCGCTGACCTCCGAGCCGGAAGTCGGCCAGGTCTACACCGGCAAGGTCGTGAAGATCGCCGATTTCGGCGCCTTCGTGAACTTCTTCGGCGCGCGTGACGGCCTGGTCCATATCAGCGAGCTGGCGCAGGGCCGCGTCGCCCGCACCGGCGATGTGGTCAAGGTCGGCGACACCGTGAAGGTGAAGATGATCGGGCTCGACGATCGCGGCAAGGTGAAGCTGTCGATGCGGGTGGTCGATCAGGCGACCGGTGCCGACATCTCCGACCAGGTCGGCGCCAAGGGCGGCCGGCGCGAAGACGGCCTCGAGTAACGCATCCGCACTGTCCGGTCAGGTGGAAACGCCTGACCGGATGCGCGTTGCGAACGCATGACAGGAACGGCCCCCGTGCGATGGCGCGGGGGCCGTTTCGCTGTCCGGTCGGAGGGGCAGCTCTGGGACGTCAGAACCGGATCGTGCGCGGCCGCGCCGCCGCGAGGCCGAAGCCGAGCGTGGGCACCTGCAGGATCACCAGGAACGCGACCGAGGGCCACCAATGGCCGCTGAGCGTGTGGATCACCCCGAGCCCGAGCGGACCCGCGATCGACACCGCGTAGCCCACCATCTGCGAGAATGCGGACAGCGCCATGGCCTCCGCCGGGCCGCCGGTGCGCAGCACCATCAGCGTCAGCGCCAGCGGAAAACACGCGCCCTGCCCGATACCGATGAACACCACCCACACCCAGGGTGCCGCTTCAGGCGCCAGCATCAGCCCGACATAGCCGACGCTGACGATCGCGAGCAGGCTGGCGAGCAACAACCGCTGGTCGCGGCTTCTCGTGGCAAGGCCCGGCGTGACCAGCGCCACCGGAATGGCGACGAGCGTGGTCGTCGACAGCATGATCCCGGCCATGGTCGGGTTGATGCCGTGGGCATGCAGGATGGCCGGCAACCAGGACAGGATCGAGTAGAAGCCGAGCGATTGCAGCCCCATGAACATCGTCACCGCCCAGGCCAGCGGGCTGCGCGCCAGCTTGCGGAACGCGCCCGCGCTCGGCGTGTGGCTCAGCCGGTGGGCGCCATGGGCAAGCTGCGGCAGCCAGACCACCGCCGCGACGATTGCCGGCACCGCCCACAACCCCAGCGCGCCGCGCCAGGCGAAGGGGTTGGCATCGGCAACCGGCACGCTGATCGCCGCCGCGACCGAGGCGATCGTCGTCATCACCGTGGTATAGCAGCCGGTCACGAGGCCGACGCGGGTGGGAAAATCGCGCTTGACCAGCCCCGGCAGCAGCACGTTGCCCATCGCGATCGCCGCCCCGCCCATCACCGTGCCGGCGAACAGCGCGCCGGCCCCGCCAAGCACGCGGACCAGCAGGCCGGCGGCGAGCAGCACCAGCACCGTCATCATCGCCGCTTCCAGCCCGACCCGCCGTTGCAGCATGATGCTGACCGGGGCGAGGGCGGCGAAGCAGACGACGGGGATGGTGGCGAGCGCGGTCAACCCGAGCGGGCCGAGGCCGAGTGCCGCCCCGATCGGGGTCAGCAGCGGCGAGACCGAGGCCAGCGCCGCGCGCATGTTCATCGCGATGAGCAGGATTCCGGCGAAGAGCAGGAGATTCCGCAGGGGGCTTTCGGCGGCGGCGGCGGCCGCGGTCGTCGTCTTCGTCTCAGGGGTCATGGGTGTGTTGCGGCGCCGGGCCGCAGCCTTTCAGGCGGCTGGCATAAGACGCTTGACCAGCGCCGAAATCCGGTGCCGGCGCATCTCGTAGCGCGCCTTGGCGTCGGTGGTCATGTAGTTCATCTGCACCGTGTAGCGCTTGCCGACATAGGTGCGGTGGCCGTGCCAGGTGGTCGGGCCGTTCGGGAAGACCAGCAGCGTGCCATCGACCGGCGGCACCTCGACCGCGTAATCCTCCAGATCGTCCGGCCCGCGCAGCAGCCGCAGGCAGCCATCCTGCCGCGCCCAGGCCTCGCTGGCCGGGTTGAGATAGAGCAGGATCGTCACCCGCTTGGCGATCGAGTCGCAATGGATCTTGCCGTCGCGCGCATCGGTGCGGCCGCGCAGCGTCAGCATCACCGGCGCGCCGTCGAGGTCGAGGCCGAATTTCCCGGCGATGATCCCCCGCATCCGCTCGCCCTTCATGTCCTCCATCAGCCGCGCGGCGTTCGACCCGAGCCTGACCGACTCGATCGGGAAACTGCCCCGCGCGCCGAGCGGCGGCAGATCGGCAACGACGCCGGCGAGCCGGTCCGGCCGGACGAAGCCGCGCATCACCAGATGCGGAAAGGGATCGGCGGAGATCTCGGTCGCGGCGAGGCCTTCGAAATCGACGACGGGGCTGGCGGTCATGATGGCGTTCCGTTTAACAAGCGGCGGGGCGATGCGCCCGGTTCAAGGATAACTTACAGGGTCTGGATCGAAAGAAAACCATGCAGCGCGGCATATCGGATGTTGGAATGCTGGCCGGAAGGCTGGCGATCGCTTTACTCTTCGTGCAGGCGGGCTGGAGCAAGCTCGTGCACTGGCCGGGAATCGTGCATTTGCTCACCCATCTCGATGCCCCGGCGCCGACCCTGGGCGGGGTCATCGCCGTGGTCTGCGAACTCGGCGCCGGCGGTCTCGTGATGCTGGGCCTGCGGACCCGGCAGGCTGCCATCGTGCTGGTCCTGTTCACGATCGCCGCGAACTGGCTGGCGCATCGCTTCTGGCTGATGCACGGGCGCGCCGCGGCGATGGCGGAAATCCAGTTCTTCCTCGATCTCGCGATTTGCGGCGGCCTTTTGCTGCTGGCCTCCGCCGGCCCGGGGCGCTATTCGCTCGACCGGCGCTGAAAACGGCAAAAGGCGCGTGCCCGTAAAGGCCGCGCCCTGTCCCGTTCGGAATACCGATCGCGTGGTGCGATCAGAACCCTTCGCGCTCGATCCGCTTGCGCTCCATCTTGCGGGCGCGGCGAACGGCTTCCGCCGCCTCGCGGGCGCGGCGCTCGGAGGGCTTTTCGTAGTGCCGGCGCAACTTCATCTCGCGGAACACGCCTTCACGCTGAAGCTTCTTCTTGAGCGCCTTCAGCGCCTGGTCGACATTGTTGTCACGAACGAGAACTTGCACTTGGCCAGATACTCCATAACGGTTGAAACGCTTGCAATGGAACGCAAAGAAGCTGCGCCAATCCTGACGCAGCAATAGGCGATGGCGGGAATATCCCGTCAATGGGCGCCCTTATAGCAACATTCCCCGTTTTGCCAACCGTCTTGTTTCAGCCCGCCCGGCGCGATCCGCCTTTGCGATTTGGCGGATCCGCGCCATGTGTCGCTCATGGCGATTCTGAAGCTTGCCCGGCTCGGGCATCCCGTGCTGTTCGAAAAGGCCGCCCCGGTCGATGATCCGGCCGCCCCGGACATCGCGCGCCTGTTGCGTGACATGGCCGAAACGCTGGAGGATGCCGGCGGCGTCGGCCTCGCGGCGCCGCAGGTGCATGTGCCGCTGCGCATCTTCATCTATCGTGTGCCGGAAAGCCGCGCCGCCGGCGGCGATCACGATGCCCCGCGCGGCATGTCCGCCGTGATCAACCCCGAACTCGTCCTGCATCCCGGCGATCCGGTCGAGGATTGGGAGGGATGCCTGTCGATCCCGGGCATGAGCGCGCTGGTGCCCCGCGCCGCCCGCCTGACACTGCGCGGGATCGACGCGACCGGCGCCGCGTTCGCCCGCGAGGCTGCGGGGTTTCACGCCCGGGTGATCCAGCATGAGGCCGATCACCTGGACGGCATCCTCTATCCGCAGCGGTTGCGCGATCCGCGGCTGATGGGGTTCAACGAGGAAGTGGCGCGGTTCCGCGACGAGATCGTGCGGTCCGCAGGAGAGCTGTGATGAACGAGATGGCGATGACGGGCGAGGACGAGATCCGCGCGGATGACGATGCGCTGCTCCGCGCCCTGATCGAGGAGGTGCCCTTCGATGGCTGGACGCGCACGGCCCTGCGCCGCGCCCTGGTGCGGCTCGGCCGCGATCCGGCGGAGGCGGGACTGCTGTTCGAGGGTGGCGCCCCGGCGATGATCGAGGCCTGGGCCGCCCTTGCCGACCGCGAGATGGAGGAAGCCGCAGGCGCGATCGACGAATCCCGGCTCTCGGCGCGGGTGCGCGCCCTGATCCTGCTCCGGCTCGATCGCGCCGCGCCGCATCGCGAGGCGATCCGCCGCGCTTTGGCCATCCTCGCCCTGCCGCGCCACGCGGCGCTGGCGGCACGGATCACCGGCCGCACGGTGGATGCGATCTGGCATGCGGCGGGCGACCGTTCCGCCGATTTTTCCTGGTACACGAAGCGGGCGATCCTCGCCGCGGTCTATTCGACGACGCTGCTCTACTGGCTGCGCGACGGATCGGAGGCTGGCGCGGATACGGCGGCCTTTCTCGACCGCCGGCTCAAAGGCGTGGCGCTGATCACCCGTACCCGCAAGCGCCTGGAATCGCGGCTTGCCGGGCTGCGGCGCGGCCCTATGCGCGAAGACCCATCGCCGTCCGCATGAAGCGGCGCTTGAGCCGGGGCATCCGGTTCACCGCGGCGAGACCGATATCCCGGGCGAGCCTGACCGGCGGCAGATCGGTGGAAAACAGCCGGTCGAGCGCATCGGTCGCGGCGAGCATCGTCACATTCGCCGGCCGGCGGATGCGCTGGTAGCGCGCCAGCAGATCCGTGCTGCCGGGATCGGCCGCCCCCTCGATCAGCCCGGCCAGGGCGATGCCGTCCTGCAAGCCGAGATTGAGCCCCTGGCCCGCGATCGGGTGCACCCCATGCGCCGAATCGCCGACGAGAACCAGCCGTGTCGCATGATAGCGGTGGGCATGCAGCGCCGAGAGCGGGTAGGTCCAGCGCTGTCCCGCCAGGCGGATGCGGCCGAGATGCGCGCCCAGCCGCCGCGCGACCTCGATGGTGAAGCGCGGATCGTCCATCGCCGCGAGGCGCGCGGCATTGGCGTGGCTTTCGGTAAAGACGATGGCGGAGAGATGGGCGCCATCCGCATCGCTCATGGGCAGCTGCGCGAAGGGGCCGCCGGGCAGGAAATGCTCCAGCGCCACGTTCTGGTGCGGCCGCTCGTGTTCCACGGCGCAGACCACGGCGCTCTGGCGATAGGGATAGCGGGTGACCTGGATGCCGGCCTCGGCGCGCAGCGCGCTGCCCCTGCCATCGGCGGCGACCGCGAGCTTCGCCCGATAGACCGGCCCGCCGGCGATCGCGACCGTGGCGCCCTCGTCATCGCGGGTCACGCGCGCGGTCGCCGGGGCGTGCAGCATGACCGTCGACTCCGCAAGCGCGCGGTTGATCGCCATCCGCAGCGAGCGCGCCTCGACGATCCAGCCAAACGGCTCGTCGCCGACATCGCGATGGTCGAAATCGAGAAACAGCGGCGAGGGCGGGCGGCCCGGCTTGCCGTCGGAGACGCGGATGCGCTCGATCGGGCAGGGCGGGAAGGGCAGCCTGTCCCACAGCCCGGCGCGGTCGAGCAGGTCGCGCGAGCCATAGGCGATGGCATAGGCGCGGCCGTCGAAAGCGGGGTGCTCCATCGGCGGCAGCGCCGCCCGGTCGATGAGCACGACGCGCTGCCCGGCTGCGGCGAGACGCAGGGCGAGCGCCGCCCCGACCGGTCCCGCGCCGATGATCGCAATATCCGCCGTCTGCTCCGCCATGGCCCGCCTCCGCTGATGCTGCAGATGTCGCATCTGCGGCAAATCCTGCAAGCCATCGGCGCGCTCATCTGCCCGGCGCCGCGACGTTCGGGAAATTCCCGAATATGGCTAAAAAATATGCAGTATATGATTTCAAAAACAACAAATCAGTGAGCCGCTCACCTTTTTGCCTAATAAACAAACTCAAGGCCGATGGCACGCTCTGTGCATTGCGAGGAGCATGGTCAAACGTATCGCAGAGCAGGAAGGATAACGGCGGATGAAAAAACGATTGCTCATCGGGGGCATGGGAGCTGCCCTGGGGGTCATGGGCTGGAATGCGGTGGCCTTCGCGGACACGGCGCCGAAGCTCGACTCGGGCGACACGGCCTGGATGCTCACCTCCTCGGTCCTGGTGCTGATGATGACAGTGCCGGGTCTCGCTCTCTATTACGGCGGCCTGCTCCGCCGGAAAAACATTCTTGCCATGCTGATGCAATGCTTCTTCGCCACCGCGCTCATCTCGGTGCTGTGGGTGGTGATCGGCTACTCGCTGGCCTTCACCAAGGGCACGCCGTTCATCGGCGGCCTGTCGCGGGTGATGCTGATGGGAGATGGCACCGGCACGCTCTCCGGCACCATCCCCGAGACGGTATTCTGCATGTTCCAGTGCACCTTCGCGATCATCACGCCGGTGCTGATCCTCGGCGGCCCGGCCGACCGGCTCAAATTCTCCTCCGCCATGGTCTTTCTCGGCATCTGGCTGATCGCCGTCTATGCGCCGATCGCGCACATGGTCTGGGGGCCGGGTGGCTTCCTCGGCGGCCAGGGCGTGCTTGATTTCGCCGGCGGCACCGTGGTGCACATCAATTCGGCGGTCGCCGGGCTCGTGGCCGCCCTGATGGTGGGCAAGCGCACCGGTTACGGCACGACCAACATGGCGCCCGCCGATCTGGGCTACACCCTGGTCGGCGCGTCCCTGCTCTGGGTCGGCTGGTTCGGCTTCAACGCGGGCTCGGCCCTCACCTCGGGCGGCCAGGCCGGGTATGCGATGATCAACACCCATCTCGCCACCGCGGCCTCGGTCCTGTCATGGACGATGGTGGAGTGGATGATGAAGGGCAAGCCCAGCCTGCTCGGCGCCGTGTCGGGCGCGGTCGCGGGTCTCGTCGCCATCACCCCGGCCTGCGGCTTCGTCCCGGTCGGCGGCGCGCTGGTCATCGGGCTCGTCGCCGGCGTCGTCTGCTTCTGGGGCGTCACTGGCTTCAAGGGCATGTTCGGGTATGACGACGCACTCGATGTCTGGGGCGTGCATGGGCTCGGCGGCATTGCCGGCGCGCTGCTCACCGGCGTCTTCGCGGTCAAGTCGATCGGCGGCACCAACGGCCTGCTCGCCGGCAACCCGCACCAGATGGTGCTCCAGGCCGAGGGCATCCTCGTCACGCTGCTCTACAGTGGCATCGTCTCCTTCATCATCCTCAAGGTCATCGATCTGACCATGGGATTGCGGGTGTCGGCGGAGGCCGAGCGCGAGGGGCTCGACATCTCCGAACATGGCGAGGTTCTGCAGCACGGCTTCTGAATTTCGGGCAAAAAATCGGACATACGAAGGGCCGGAGGGAAACCTCCGGCCATTTTCTTTGTCAGATCAGTGTGATTCAGGTTATAGTTCAACCTCTGCCGTATTGCCGGAGTCTGGCACACGAAATGTCCGCGACCACTGAAACCCGTCAATTCCTCTCGCCCGCCCTGAAAGCGCGCTTCGTCCGGCATCTGGCCGAGCTTGGCGCGCTCTGCGCCGTTCTCGCCGGGCTGACGGTGCTGGTGTCGCTGGCCTCCTATCATCCGGGCGATCCGTCATTCGATACCGCCTCGTCCCTGCCGCCGCAGAACCTCGCCGGCCGCTTCGGCGCGATCCTCGCCGACCTGCTGCTGCAAGGTTTCGGCATCGCCGGCGCCCTGCCGGCGCTGGTGCTGCTCGCCTGGGGATTCGCGCTCGTCAATCGTGGCGAGATCACCCGCTTCCGGCTGCGCGCCCTGTCCACCCTGCTCGCGCTGCCGGCCCTGGCCTGCACGCTGGGCGTCCTGCAATCCTTCGATGCCGGTTTCGCGCCCGGCTGGCCGGCCGCGTCCGGCCCCGGCGGCGCTGTCGGCACGCTGCTCGGCGGCTATGGCGCCGATGTCGCCCATTCGGCGCTCGGCATGATCGGCCGGGCCGCGCTGCTCGGCCTCTCCGCGCTGCTGGGCACGGGATTCACGGTCTTTGCCTTCGGCCTGACCTCCGGCGAGTGGCAACTGGCCGGCCGCCGCGCCGCCGCCGCGGCCGCCGTCTCAGCCCGGCAGGGCCGCCGCGCCGTGCGCGCGGCCGGCAGCACGTCGATCTGGCTGCGGGACATCGTGGCCTCGCAGCCGATGTCCGAAACCACGGCGGCGGACGATCGGGCCTCGCTCGTCATCCCGCGCGGCCCCGTCGAGACCGGCGATCCCGCCGGCTCCTACGACGATGAGGCCGGCGCCGCCCTCGCCAACCCGCCGGCATCGTTCAGCCAGGCGGAGGGACGATCCGCCCCCTCGCGGCTCACCCGCGCCGCGCCGCCGCGCAAGGCGCCGCCGCGTCAGGAGCGCCTGCCCCTGCCGGACAATCTCTGGCGCCTGCCGCCGCTGGAGTTGCTCAAGCAGGCGCCCTCGCGCCAGACATCCGGCGGCCCCAATGCCGAGGCGCTGCAAGCCAATGCGCGGCTGCTCGAAACCGTTCTCGGCGATTACGGCGTGCAGGGCAGGATCGTCGAGATCCGTCCCGGCCCGGTCGTCACCCTCTATGAGCTGGAACCCGCCCCCGGCATCCGCTCCGCCCGCGTCATCGGCCTGGCCGATGACATCGCCCGCAGCCTCTCCGTCCTCGCCGTGCGCATCGCGACGGTGCAGGGCCGCAACGTGATCGGCATCGAGGTGCCGAATGCGAAGCGCGAGACCGTCTTCCTCTCCGAGCTTCTCGAATCGTCCGACTGGAACGCCACCACCGGCCGCCTCGGCCTCGCGCTCGGCAAGGATATCGGCGGCAAGCCCGTCATCGCCGATCTCGCCCGCATGCCGCATCTGCTGATCGCCGGCACCACCGGCTCCGGCAAGTCGGTCGGCGTCAACGCGATGATCCTGAGCCTGCTCTACCGCCTCTCGCCCGACGAATGCCGTCTGATCATGATCGACCCGAAAATGCTGGAACTCTCGGTCTATGAGGGCATCCCGCATCTCCTCGCCCCGGTCGTCACCGAGCCGGCCAAGGCGGTCGCGGCCCTCAAATGGGTGGTCCGCGAGATGGAGCGCCGCTACCGCGCGATGAGCGGCCTCTCGGTGCGCAACATCGCCGGCTACAACGATCGGGTGAACGAGGCGCTCGCCCGCGGCGAGGTCGTCACCCGCCGGGTGCAGACCGGCTTCGATTCCGAAACCGGCAAGCCGATCTTCGAGGACCAGCCGCTGGCGCTCGAAGCCCTGCCGCTCATCGTCGTCGTCATCGACGAGATGGCCGACCTGATGATGGTCGCCGGCAAGGAGATCGAGGCCGCGGTCCAGCGCCTCGCCCAGATGGCCCGCGCCGCCGGCATCCATGTCATCATGGCGACCCAGCGCCCCTCGGTCGACGTCATCACCGGCACGATCAAGGCAAACTTCCCCACCCGAATCTCCTTCCAGGTGATCTCGAAATTCGACAGCCGCACCATCCTCGGCGAGCAGGGGGCCGAGCAGCTCCTCGGCATGGGCGACATGCTCTACATGGCCGGCGGCGGCCGCATCACCCGCGTCCACGGCCCCTTCGTCACCGACCGCGAGGTGGAGGACGTCGTCGCCTATCTGCGCGAGCAGGGCGAGCCCGACTATGTCGAGGCCGTGACCGAGGCGGTGGAGGACGACGCGCCCGCAATGCCCGGCCTCGCCGCGGCCGAGGGCGGCGAGGGCGGGCTCTACCAGCAGGCCGTCGCCCTGGTCGCGCGCGAGGGCAAGGCCAGCACCTCCTTCATCCAGCGCCACCTGCAAATCGGCTACAACCGTGCCGCCAAGCTGATCGAGCAGATGGAAAAGGACGGCGTGGTCGGCCCGGCCAACCATGTCGGCAAGCGCGAGGTGCTGATTGCCGGCGAGCGCGATTGACCGCCTGCCCCCGGCGCTGATCGTCCACGACGCCGCGGATATCGCCCGCGCGCTCGCCCCCGCCCGCCCGGTCACGCTGCTCTCGCCGCCCGGCTTCGCCCTCCATGCCGGCTGCCTGTGGTGGCAGAGCCTGCTCGCCGCCGCCCGCTTCGACGGCCCCGCCCTGCTCGACTGCGCCGATGCCCCCGGCCGCGCGCTGGAGGCGCTGCGGATCGGCCTGCGCGGCCTGGTTCTCGATCCGGCGACCCCGGCCTTTCCCCGCATCGCCGCCCTCGCCGATGAATCCGGCGCAACCTTGCTCGCGGCACCGCCGCCAGCGCTCGATCTCGCCGCCGAAATCGCCCCTGCTGCCCTCGCCGCATGGCTGGACGCGGTGAAAAATCCGGCTTAACGGCATCCCGCTTGCCATCTTTCAGCCTGCATACTTTTACAGAGGGAGATCCCAATGCGCGTCACTCAACGGGTCAGGAAGATCCTGAGCTGGTACGAAAGCGACAATCCCGGCACCAAGGCCAACCTCGCCCGCATCCTGATGCAGGGCAAGCTCGGCGGCACCGGCAAGATGGTCATCCTCCCGGTCGATCAGGGTTTCGAACACGGCCCCGCGCGCAGCTTCGCCAGCAATCCTGCCGCCTATGACCCACACTACCATTTCCAGCTCGCCCTCGATGCCGGCCTGTCCGCCTATGCCGCCCCGCTCGGCATGATCGAGGCCGGGGCCGACGCCTTCGCCGGCAGCATCCCCACCATCCTCAAGCTCAACTCCTCCAACTCGCTGGCCACCGAGAAGGACCAGGCCGTCACCGGCTCGATTTCCGACGCCCTGCGCCTCGGCTGCGCCGCGGTCGGCTTCACCATCTATCCCGGCAGCGAGCACCAGTTCGCGATGATGGAGGAATTCCGCGAACTCGCCGAAGAGGCGAAGTCCGCCGGCCTCGCCGTCGTGCTGTGGTCGTATCCGCGCGGCCCGATGATCGACAAGAAGGCCGAAACCGCGATCGACATCTGCGCCTATGCCGCGCACATGGCGGCACTGCTCGGCGCCCACATCATCAAGGTGAAGCCGCCCACCGAGCATATCGGGCTCGACGCCGCGCGGAAGGCCTATGAGAAGGTGGACGTCTCGACCATGGCCCGCCGCATCGAGCACGTCGTCCAGTCCTGCTTCAACGGCCGCCGCCTCGTGGTGTTCTCCGGCGGCGAGGCAACCGACTCGGCCAGCCTGCTCGACACCGTGCGCGCCCTGAACGAAGGCGGCGCCTCCGGCTCGATCATCGGCCGCAACGCCTTCACCCGCCCGCGGGACGAGGCGCTGGCCCTGCTCGCGCAGATCGTCGGCATCTACCAGGGCAAGGCTTGACCGAGCTTTACCTCATCACCCCGCCCCGCATCGGCCCCGATTTCGCCGATGCGCTGGCGGCCGCGCTGGACGCCGGGCCGGTGGCCTGCGTCCAGCTCCGCCTCAAGGACGCCACGCCGGACGACGTGCGCCGCGCGGTCGATGCGCTGCGCCCCGTCGCGCAATCACGCGGCGTCGCCTTCCTGCTGAACGACGATCCCCGCCTCGCGGTCGAAACCGGGTGCGACGGCGCGCATCTCGGGCAGGACGACCTCGCCGCCCATGGCGGCCTCTCCCGCGCGCGCCAGACGCTCGCCGGGCTGAGCCTCGGCATCACCTGCCACGACAGCCGGCACCTCGCCATGGAAGCGGCCGAGCAGGGGGCGGATTACGTCGCCTTCGGCGCGTTTTTCCCGACCGCGACCAAAACCCCGAAAGCCCACGCCGATATCGAGTTGCTGCGCTGGTGGTCCGAACTGATGGAAATCCCCTCGGTTGCCATCGGCGGCATCACCCAGGACAATTTTGCCCCCCTCGCGGATGCGGGCGCCGATTTCCTCGCGGTCATCGGCGCCGTCTGGAACCATCCGGATGGCCCGGCTGCGGGCGTGCGGGGATTTTCAAAAAAGATCGGCCATGATTGAAGTCATTTCATGACATTCAGGGAAATATCCTGGAGCGTTTTCCGACCCTTTCGGATCGGATGATGCTCTTTCATATAAATAACCAGGACATTCTTATCCGATCGGATGATGTCCTGGTCTTTGAATAAAACTTATATATCAGTTCTATTCAGATTATGCAGGAATTTGATTACAGCCTCAGTGTCCTGCCGGTCATCGAACAGTAGCCCGTCAGAAGTATCTGAGTGAACAAATAGTTTTGCGATTATGACCCCTGCATCTTTAAATATGATTTCTAATTTTCCTCTCGGTTCGGCATAGCTCTGGCTGAAAACAACAACAAATACCGGGCAATCTTTCGCCGCTTTTTTGATACGGAATATTGTTCCTGCCATATCTTCGTAAAATGATGAAGTATTCATCATCATAAGCAATAAAGTTTTATCTTTATTTGAAATCGCCTGTCTCAGGCGATCTACGCGTCGGGTAAGTTTTTGATATTCAGCATCATCAGCGACGTTTTGATGATTAAATATCGCCCCGTGAGGCATCGAATATTTTTCTTGATAGAATGCATGCTGGCATTTGGAGCCATTTTCAATTGGTACCAGATAGTTACGATTTAAAAGTGTAGAAAAATCATCTTCGAAACAATCAGCAATCATTGATGGATTTGAGAAAATCCAGTCAAATGGGAAGGACGCACGCCTCAAACCGGCTTCGCGCAGATGAGCTGCTGCTGTACAATATGTTCCTATACTGATGATATTTTCAAATCTATTATTTTGTGCGGCGTGTGATAAGGCGGTTTCTTGATCGTTTTTGATGCCGTCAGATATTTGTTTCGATATGATAATCTGTGAGTTAATGCTAATTTGTTCTTTTAGTTTTTCACGGACATCCCGATACCTGATCTGAAGCTCACGATAGGCTTCATGAATATCGCGGATAAATCCGATCTGTTTAAAATAATCGACTCGATTTTGAATATGGGTTGGAAAATTATGGTCAATATTTATGTATTCAGCGAGATGCCAGAAATTGCCAACAACTCCACCTAAAGCGACCTGATCCTCGATGCCCCCCTCAGAGAGCATGACTTTGAACCACTCTTCTGTATGCGAGAATGACTGGAGTTTCGTCCGAATTTTTTCTGCGCCGCCAAGATAAGTGAAGTGCCAGCCGGACTGCTGTATCTCGTGATAAAGATGACCAAAAGTTTCTTTTAATAAATCTTTATCTATGCGGCCAGAGGTAAAATTACGAAGTTTTTCTCTGTATTTCCAAGTAAAACCAAATGCTCTGGACCATCCAGAAGGCTCAGCTCTCAAATTGAGATAGTACTGGAACATTGGCATATCGAAAGCGATATACCCATCCGTCCCGCGAATATTTTGAATGACGTCGCGTCGGTAAATCTCGTCTGCGTCGCTGACCAGAACCAAATCACCTGGTCGAGCCAAATTGCAGCCTGCCGCCAACGCATCACGCTGCGCAAATTCCCTGTCCCATGGATTTCCCGTATCGGGCAAATCATTCAGGATAATATGAATTACTTTATCTAAATATTTTGAAAAACGCTGCTTGTTTTCCGCGAAATAGAGCGGTTTTGGTTTTCCTTGAAAGGTTAGGGCTGATTCGCAAATAACAAAATAGTCAACAACGTCATAAAGCTCTTCAAATCTTACTTCCAAAAGGTCAATTTCATTAAAGAAAGTAAAACAATCAAAAATACGACAATCCATAATTAACTCCAAAAAAATAGCCGCGGCTGGCGCTGGATATGTGGTCGCAGACAATATGATCGATTGGCTAGATCACTAAATGTTGTTTATCAAGATCGAGAGGACCCGGTCCGAAAATCTAAATTCAAAAAACGGGTCTCGGGAAGGTGTTTCGGACATTCACGTCGAACGGCAGAAGCGCATCTTCATTGCCGACACGATTGCCAACAAAGACAAGATTTTCAATGTCAGGAAAACTGGCTCCCGGAGTAGGACTCGAACCTACGACCGAGCGGTTAACAGCCGCTTGCTCTACCAACTGAGCTATCCGGGACCAGTGGGAAGCCTCTTAGCGAAGGCCGCGGCGGAAGGCAACAGGGGAGGTTCATATCCGCCTTGCGCCACCCGATCTGGACGCCACCGCAGAGTTTTGTCCCCCGCCGTCGCCGAAACGGGCGGCGAGATACGCCTGGAAAAATTTGGAATGGCCCTCCCCGGACTCGAACCGGGATGCCCGCAAGGGCGCGCGATTTTCGTACCACTTCGGCTTTCGCCGCCCCATGCGGGTTCGTGGTCTGGACTGTCCCTTCGCCCTGTCACCCGCTTGCGCAGTGAGTTAGGCGCCGCCCGTCCAGTCTCTACACCTTCCCGTCTCCGGGCTTGGCTCGGGATTAGCAGTGAAGCCTTCCCCGACTTTGAGCGGTTCTACTCCGGGCATTTCCACCCGGGCACCCAATTTACGATGAGTCGCGTTCGTCTACCATTCCGACAGAGGGCCGGTAGCTACAGGATATATCGAATTCTGCCGGCGCTGCAAAGAGCCGGCCGGCGCGCCGCTCAGGCGCGCCCCGCCCCGCGCCGCCGCTTGCGTCCCGCCTCCGTGCCGGCGGCGGGGGAAGCCGCGCGCGGAAACCGCTCCGGCGGCTGCGGCGCTACCCGCTCCACCGTCGCCGGGTCGATCACCCGCAAATCGCGATAGGCGCCGCCCTCGCGGCTGAAATGCGGGCTGTAAAACGGGTCCACCGCCAGCTCCCGCCCCCAGCGCGCCAGCATCGCCTCGTTCTCGAACATGAACCGCGCAACCTTCGAATCGTCGAAATCATCGCCCCGGCTCAGGCTCTCCCGATGCTCGCACACCACATCGGCGGCATAGATGATCCGATACCCGGCCGCCCGGATCTTCATGCACAGATCGACATCGTTGAACGCAACGGTCAGGTCCGCCTCATCGAACCCGCCCGCCGCCTCGAACGCCTCCCGCCGCACCAGCATGCAGGCCGCCGTCACCGCCGCAACCTCGCGCGACGCGATCGCATGCGCGATATACCCAGGCTGGTCGCCCGGCAGCCCGCGAAACCCGTGATCCGCCACCCCGCCAACACCCAGAACCACCCCCGCATGCTGCACCATGCCGTTCGGATACAGCAGCTTGGCACCCACCGCGCCCACGCCCGGATCGGCCAGCGCCTCGTTCAGCATCGTCCGCAGCCAGAGCGGGTCGCGCACGAACACGTCATTGTTCATGAACAGCAGGAACGGATGCCGCGCCGCCGCCACGCCGAGATTGTTGATCCGCGAATAGTTGAACGGCTCGGGAATGCGCAGCACCCTGGTATCCGCCAGATTCCCCTGTTCGACGGCGAAGCGCTCCGCATCCGCCTCCTGCGACCAGTTGTCGAGCAGCAATGTTTCACATGAAACATCCGCCGTAACCTCGCGGATCGCGGCAACGCATTGCTGCGTCATCGCGATGTGGTCGCGATACGGAATGAGGATCGACACGCCGGGATCGTCGTCGATCGCGAAGCTGGTCCGGTAGCAGGTCAGCGCGCCGCGCCGCGCCGTCTTGCCTGCGATCCCCCGGCGCCGCAGATGGGCGGCAACGGCGCGCGCCCCCGCATCGGCCGCTGCCGGCTTGGCCGCGCCGGCGGCGGCGGTGGAACGCTCGGTGATCCGCCAGTGATAGAGAATTTCCGGCACGTGATGAATCTCGTGCCCGCCGAGACGCTCGACCATCCGCAGCAGCAGGTCGTGATCCTGCGCGCCGTCAAGCGACGGGTCGAGCCGGCCGGCCTCGCGGGCAAGTGCCGCATCGACCACCACCAGATGACAGATATAGTTGAGGTCGAGCAGCAGGCGATAATTGAAATCCGGCTTGAAATTCGGCTCCGAAACCTGGCCGCGCCGGTCGATCTTGTCTTCGTCGGAGTAGAGCAGCCGCGCCCCGGTCGCCGCCTGCGCGCGCATCATCGCATCGAGCGCGCAGGGATCGAGCAAATCGTCATGGTCGAAGAAGGCGATGAAGGCGCCGCGCGCCAGTTCGATCGCGCGATTGGTGGCGGCGGCGATGCCGCGATTGGCCGGCAGTGTCTCGACCCGGATGCGCTCGCAGTCCCCGGCAAGGCGGCGCAGCAACGCTGTCAGCCGCGCATCGTCGCTCCCGTCATCGACCAGGATGAGCTCCCAGTTCCCATAGGTCTGCGCCAGGACCGAATCCACCGCGGCGATGAAGGCGCCCTGCTCAGGCCGATACACCGGGCAGATGACCGACACGAGCGGCGAATCTTCGCGCGCGCCGTAGCGGGCCGCGATGCGCGCCGGGACGAGCGGTTGGCTCTGGGCGGCCCATTCGCGGTATCTCGCGAGGGAAAATGTCTCGGCGGGCAGCACCGCCCTGAGATCCCGCCGCAGGCCGTAGGCGTAGCGCAGCAGATCGTCGGCCTTCTCGATCAGCGCGTTGATGCGTGCTCGCTCGGACGTCCCCGGCATGCGCAGCTCGACCGGGCTGCCCCGCAGCGGGATGCGATCCGGCATCACGTGAAAATCGAAGGTCTTGGCGCCATTGGCGTGAAGTGAAGCGGGCGGCGTCCAGGCAAACCCGCAGCACGGATCGGCGCCGAGCGCCTCGGCCACGTCCGCCCGGAACTGGTCGGCCAGAAGCTCGGCAAGAGGCTGGCCGCCGGTGGAGACGAGAATGCGAAGCCCGCCGGATTTCAGCCCCGCCCGCTCATCGACGCGCAAGGCCCAGCCCTGGACCACCCCATCCACGAGACCGTCGAGCACACCTTCGACATGAACACGCCGCGTCAGGCAGAAATGCAGCTCCGGCAGGGCGAAACCCGCCCGCGCCGGCAGCGTCACCTTCTGCCCGTCCATCGTCGCCAGGGACAGCACGTGGCGCAGCCCGTCCTGATAGAGGTAGGGGATCGCGAAGTGAAAGCCGACCCTGGTGTTCGGCAGGTGCAGCTGGTGCAGATCCGGCCGGTCGAGATCGCACGTGATGACATCGGCGATCTGGCCATCGATCATGACGCGGAGCGACAGCGGCCGGGACATGTCGCCGGGATCGACCGCCCATCCGGCCAGCGATGCCTCCTCGATGCGGTCGAGAAACCCCAGGATGGTCGGCCCGGCCGTGCTGGCGCGGGGGGGAGCGGCCACGTTGCGCCTGGAATTCGCCGAAGGCTTTGCCATGAAAATTCCCTGTGAAATGGTCCGTGGTGAAATGGTCGGTGCGTTCCGCGTCGGGACGCTCAAATTCCGCGAATCTATCGAATAATATTTAACCATCGTTTACCGGTATCGGGTTTTGGCGGCAAGCAAGCCGCGGCGCCGCTGCGGATCGAGTTGCCAAGCCCGGCGCGATTGCCTATACCGCCCGCTTCCAGCGCGACCAGGTCGCGAGACCGGGCCTTTTTGGCATGCCCGGCCGCACGCCGCGCCCCCGGTCGAGACCGGGTATGGACGAGAAGGAGTATGAAATGCCGAAGATGAAGACCAAGTCGTCGGTCAAGAAGCGGTTCAAGATCACCGCGACCGGCAAGGTGATGGCGGGCCACGGCAACAAGCGCCACGGCCTGATCAATCGCTCCCAGAAGATGAAGCGCACCAACCGCGGTACGATGGCGCTGCCCGAGCAGGACGGCAAGACCGTCAAGCAGTGGGCCCCCTACGGTCTGGATTGAGGAGCGATAGAGCATGGCACGCGTCAAACGGGGTGTGACGACCCACGCCCGTCACAAGAAAGTTCTCAAGCAGTCCAAGGGGTTTGTCGGCCGCTCGTCGACCAATTACCGGATTGCGCTCGAGCGTCTCGAAAAGGCGCTCCGCTACGCCTATCGCGACCGCCGGAACAAGAAGCGCGAATTCCGCGCGCTCTGGATCCAGCGCATCAACGCCGCCGTGCGTGAGCAGGGCATGACCTACAGCCAGTTCATCGCCGCCCTCAAGGCCGCGAATATCGAGCTGGACCGCAAGGTGCTCGCCGCGATGGCATTCGATGATCCCGCGGGTTTCACCGCGATCGTCGAGGCGGCCAAGGCCGTCCGCGCGTAAACAATCAATCTGGTGCCGGTCCGTCGAGGCGGATCGGCACCAGGTGATGCATGAACAGCGCCGCGCATGACGCCCAGTCATGCTGCTCTGCGAAGCGCCGGCAGTCAGCACGGTCGAGCTGCAGGGCCTTCTTTGCCGCCGCCCCCAGATCCTCATCCAGAATCCCGACCTCCGGCGTCTCGCCGCCGATGATATCGGCCGGTCCGGGAACCGGGAACGCCGCAACCGGCGTTCCGCTCGCCAGCGCCTCCAGCACGACAAGGCCGAACGTATCCGTCCGGCTCGGAAAGACGAAGACATCGGCGCTCGCGAACAGCGCTGCGAGATCCGGCCCCTGCCGCGTGCCGAGAAACACGGTGCGCGGCCCGGCGTAACGGCGTTCCAGCGCCGCGCGCGCCGGCCCGTCGCCGACCACGAGTCTCGTGCCCGGCAGGTCCAGATCGAGAAAGGCGGGCAGGTTTTTCTCCACCGCGAGCCGCCCGACCGACAGGAAGATGGGCCGCTCATAGGGCAGATCGACCGCCCGCGACGGGTGGAACAGCGCGGCATCGACCCCGCGCGACCAGAGTCTGGTGTTGACAAAGCCCCAGCGGCGCAGCTCGGCCGCGATCGAGGCGGTGGCGACCATCGTGCCCGCGCCGTGGCGATGGAACCGCCGCAGCCACGCGTGCGACAGGCTGAGCGGCAGGCCGGTCCGCGCCGCGAGATATTCGGGGAACCGGGTGTGATAGGCGGTGGTGAAGCGCCACCCGCGCGCGCGCGCCAGCCGCAGCGCCGCGATGCCGAGCGGCCCCTCGGTCGCGATATGCAGCGCATCGGGTGCAAAATCGTCGACCATCCGGCGCAGAAGCCGGCCCGGTGCGACCGAGAGCCGGATTTCGGCATAGAACGGGCAGGGCAGCGTCATGAACCGGTCGGGCCCGATGACGACGACCTCCTGGCCGTCGCGCCGCAGCTCGTCGGTCAGCATCGACAGGGTGCGCACGACGCCGTTCACCTGAGGGTGCCAGGCGTCGCTCACGATCATGATCCGGGCAGGCTCAGGCAGGAGCGACATCCATCGCGCCCGGCTGCACGACGGCGCCGCGGGGGGCAAGGAAGGACAGCCGGTTCAGGGCGGCCCAGTCGAGCAGTTCGAGCCGCCCGTCGTGATGTTCGACCAGCGCCGTGCAGCTCTCCACCCAGTCGCCATCGTTGATGTAGCGAATGCCGTTCACCACCCGCATCTCGGGGTGGTGGATATGGCCGCAGACCACGCCGTCGAACCCGCGCGACGCGGCTTCGGCCGCCAGCGCGACCTCGAACCGGTCGATCGCCTTGACCGCCCCTTTCACCTGGCGCTTGAGGTAGGCGGAGAGCGACCAGTACGGGTAGCCGAGCCGCGCGCGCGCGACATTGAACCAGCGGTTGAGGACCAGTGCCGCGCCATAGGCCCAGTCGCCCAGCACGGCGAGCAGCCGCGCGTAGCACACCACGGAGTCGAACTGGTCGCCATGGATGATGAGCAGCCGTTCCCCCGCCGCGGTGACGTGCTCCGCCTCGTCGGCGAAGCGGATCCCCGCGATCTCGAGGCTGAGATGAAGATAGCGCCGCACGGCCTCGTCGTGATTGCCGGGGATGTAGGTGACCTTGGTGCCGGCGCGGGCGCTGCGGAGCAGCTGCGTCACGACATCGTCGTGGTGCTTGTCCCAGTACCATCCGCGTTGCAGGCGCCAGCCATCGATGATGTCGCCGACGAGATAGATGTGTTCGGCGCTGGTCCTGCGCAGGAAATCGGCGAGGAAATCAGCCCGGCAGCCGCGCGTGCCGAGATGGGTGTCCGAGATGAACACGCTGCGATAGCGTGTGATCGCGCCGGGGGCTGTCATGCCCGCTCACTACGGCAGGCGGGCGCGCCGCTCCTAATGAAACTCTGGTGACAGATCCACGATCTTTACAAAGCGATGACGATTTTCGCGGGCTCTGCCCAGCCGGTTCAGGCGCCGATCTGGCGCAGCCAGTCCTGCAAATTGTAATAATTGGAAACGCGGGCGATCTTGCCGCCGCGCACCTCGAAGAACGCCCCGGCCGGCAGGACATAACGCTGGCCGCGTGCCTCCGGCAGGCCCGGGTCGGTTTTCAGGTACTCGCCGTGAACCACGAATTCGGCGGCCGCCCTGCTGCCATCCGCGGAGGCGAGGATGACGATGTCCGTCAGATGCTCGCGGTAGGAGACGTCCATGTGGTCGAGAAACGCCGCGAACGCCGCCCGCCCGGTTTCCCGCGCGCCCTGGTTGATGTCGTGCGCCACGTCGTCGGACAGCAGGTCGAGCATCGCCCGCGCCTGGCCGCTGTTGAACGCGGCGTAATAGGCGCCGATCAGCGCGGTCGTCGTCTCGGCCGGGGTCTTCTGCATGGTCTTCAATTTCCCTGTGGTCCCGAACCATTCCAGACTTCCGGCGCCACTTCAAGATTTCGCACCCTTGCCGTCATACCGCTGACGGCCTAACCTTTACGTCAATATATGGAGCGAAACATGAGCCAGCCCGAATCCCGCCAGTTCCGTCTGATCCGCCGCCCCGTCGGCCTGCCGAAGCGCGATGATTTCGAATATCGCGTCGAGCCGGCGCGCAAGCCCGAGGAGGGCGAGATCATGGTCGGCGTCGAATACATCTCGCTCGACCCCGCGATGCGCGGCTGGATGAACGAGGGCAAGTCCTACATCAAGCCGGTCGGGCTCGGCGAGGTCATGCGGGCCGGCGCGGTCGGCACCATCATCGAGAGCCGTGCGGCGGGGTTTGCGGCCGGCGATGTCGTCACCGGCCCGTTCGGCGTGCAGAGCGTGGCGACGATCGCCGCGAAGGATTGCCTGAAGGTCGACCCGAGCCTGGCGCCGAAGCCGCTGTTCATCTCCACCCTCGGCATGCCGGGCATGACCGCGTATTTCGGCCTGCTCGCGGTCGGCGAGCCGAAGGCGGGGGAGACCGTCGTCGTCTCCGCCGCCGCCGGTGCCGTGGGCGCGCTGGTGGGGCAGATCGCGAAGATCCAGGGGTGCCGCGTCGTCGGCATTGCCGGTCGCGAGGACAAATGCCGCTACATCGTCGACGAACTCGGGTTCGACGCGGCGATCGACTACAAATCCGAGAGCGTGCCCGAGCGGCTGCGCGAGACCTGCCCCAACGGGATCGATGTCTATTTCGACAATGTCGGCGGGCAGATCCTCGATGACTGCCTGGCCCGCATCAACCTGCGCGCCCGTATCGTGATCTGCGGCGCGATTTCCCAATACAACAGCACCACGCCGGTGCGCGGGCCGGCGAACTATCTTTCGCTTCTGGTGAATCGAGCACGCATGCAGGGCATGATCGTGTTCGATTGGGCCGATCGCTACCCCGAAGGCATGCAGGCGATGGCGGGGTGGCTGCGGCAGGGAAAGCTGAAAAGCCGTGAAGATATCGTGGATGGCCTGGAAAATTTCCCGGAAACACTTCTGAAACTTTTCAGCGGCGACAATTTCGGAAAACTCATAACGAAAGTGTGAAATCATCACTGGCCGCGTTCAGGCTCTTGCGTGGGCGCGGCCGATATGCCACGAGGCCGTCACAATTCAGTGACCGGCCCGGCTGGGGCCGACGAGGGGAAAATGTCGTTTATCGTCAAATCGGCCCCCGCTCTCGTGGCGGCAGGGTATCGGTCGATCCATGGCCGATAACATACTCGAGGCGCGCGGTCTGGCGAAGGGTTTTCGCGGCTTCATGGCCGTGCAGGACGTCGACCTGTCGATCGAGCGGGACAGCATTCACGCGCTGATCGGTCCGAATGGCGCGGGCAAGACCACCTGCTTCAACCTGCTGACCAAGTTCCTGCAGCCGAGTGCCGGCAAGATCACATTCGAGGGCAAGGACATCACCGACCTGAAGCCGGCCGATGTCGCCCGCCGCGGCCTGGTGCGCAGCTTCCAGATCTCGGCGGTGTTCGGGCACATGAGCGCGCTCGAGAACGTGCGCGTCGCGCTGGCCCGCTCGCGCGGCGGCAATTTCGATTTCTGGCGCAGCGAACGCGCACTTTCGGTGTTCAACGACCGCGCGCACGAACTGCTCTACGATGTCGGGCTGTCGGACAGTGTCGAGGTGCCGGCGGCGGAACTCTCCTATGGCCGCAAGCGCGCGCTGGAGATCGCGACCACGCTGGCGCTCGATCCGAAGCTGATGCTGCTGGACGAGCCGACAGCCGGCATGACCGAGGCGGACGTGGCGCGGATCGTGGCACTCATCCGCCAGATCCGGAAGGGCCGCACGATCCTGATGGTGGAGCACAATCTCTCCGTCGTCTCCGGCCTGTCGGACCGGATCACGGTGCTGGCGCGCGGCCGCGTGCTGGCCGAGGGCGATTACGCCAGCGTGTCCACCAACGAGGCGGTCATCACCGCCTATCTCGGCTCGGAGCACGCCGATGCTTGAAATCGCCGATCTCAACGCCTGGTACGACGAGAGTCACGTTCTGCATGGCATGAAGTTCGAGGTGCGGGAGGGTGAATGCGTCACCCTGCTCGGCCGCAACGGTGCCGGCAAGTCGACGACGCTGAAGGCGATCATGGGGCTGGTGCCGAAGCGCACCGGCAGCATCCGCTTTCGCGGCGCCGAGCTGATCGCCGCCCGCCCCGACATCATCGGCCGCGCGGGCATCGGCTTCTGCCCGGAAGACCGCGGCATTTTCGCCGGGCTGACGGTGGAGGAAAACCTGATGCTGCCGCCGGTGGTCGCACCCGGGGGCATGAGTGTCGCCGATATCCACGAGCTGTTCCCCAATCTGCGCGAGCGCGCGAAAAGCCCGGGGACCAAACTTTCGGGCGGCGAACAGCAGATGCTGGCGATCGCCCGCATCCTGCGCACCGGCGCCAAGCTGCTGCTGCTCGACGAGCCGACCGAGGGGCTTGCGCCGGTCATCGTCCAGCAGATCGGCCACATGATCGCGGAGATCAAGCGCCGTGGCTTTACCGTGCTGCTGGTGGAGCAGAATTTCCGCTTTGCCGCCAAGCTTGCTGACCGGCACTACCTCGTCGAGCACGGTCAGGTCGTGGACATGATCCCGGCCAATGAGCTCGCCGCCCGCGCCGAGTCGCTCAACCGGCGACTTGGTATCTGAACCTCAACGAAGGAAACATCCATGGACCTGAGCAGAAGAAACCTTCTCGGCGGCGCCGCCGCCGGCGTTGCAGCGGCCTCGCTGCCCGGCACGCGGGCGCGCGCGGCCTCGGCCAAGAAGCTCAAGATCGCCGTCGTCAGCGATTTCTCCGGCCCCTATCGCGACATCGGCGGCCCGACCTCGGTTGCGTGCGTCGAGCAGGCGATCGCCGATTTCGGCGCCAAGCAGAAGGGCTATGACGTCGAGGTGATCCGTGGCGACCACCAGGAGAACCCGGGTGTCGGCACCGCGCTGGCCCGCCGCTTCTACGACCAGGGTGCGGACCTCGTGATCGACGTCCCGAACTCCGCGATCGGCATCGCCATCGAGGGCGTCGCGCACGACAAGAACCGCGCCTACATCAACACCAACTCCGCCTCCTCCGACATCACCGGCAAGTTCTGCAACGCGCAGACCGTGCACTGGACCTACGACACCTACATGCTGTCGCACTCCACCGGCGGCGCCATCGTGAAGTCGGGCGGCAAGAAGTGGTTCTTCATCACCGCCGACTATGCGTTCGGTCACCTGCTGCACGAGCAGACCGCCGCTGTCGTGAAGCAGATGGGCGGCCAGGTGCTCGGCAACATCAACTATCCGTTCCCGACCACGACCGACTTCTCCTCCTACCTGATCCAGGCCCAGGCCTCCGGCGCCGACGTGCTCGGCCTCGCCAACGCGGGCAAGGACACGGTGAACTCGATCAAGCAGGCGCATCAGTTCGGCCTGAACAAGAAGATGCACATTGCCGGCCTGCTGATCTTCCTGAACGACGTGCATGGCATGGGCCTCGAGATCGCGCAGGGCCTGACGCTCACCGAGAGCTTCTACTGGAACCTGAACGACCGCACCCGCGCGTTCATGAAGCGGGTCAAGCCGCGCACGCCGGACAACTATCCCTCGATGGGCCAGGCCGGCAGCTATTCCGGCACGCTGCACTTCCTCAAGGCCGTCGATGCCATGAACAACATGAAGGACGTGAAGAACGGCGCCGCCGTCGTCGCGCAGATGAAGAAGATGCCGACCGACGACGATGCCTACGGCAAGAACTACATCCGCGAGGATGGCCGCTTCATGTGCCCGGCCTACCTGTTCCGCGTGAAGTCGCCGTCCGAGAGCAAGGAGCCGTGGGACTACTACGATCTCCTCGCCACGACCCCGGCGAAGGAAGCGTTCATGCCGATGGCCGCCGAAGGCTGCCCGCTGGTCAAGGCCTGAGATCAAGCCCGCCATGAAGAGACACACGTCATGCTGATGATCCTCGGCAAGCCGGCGCCGCTGCTGTTCGGGCAGCTGCTGCTCGGCATCATCAACGGCTCGTTCTACGCGATGCTTTCGCTCGGGCTGGCGATCATTTTCGGTCTGCTGAACGTCATCAACTTCGCGCATGGCGCGCTCTTCATGGTGGGCGCGTTCGTGACCTGGGGGCTCCTGCATTATCTCGGCATCGGCTACTGGCCGGCGCTGGTGCTGGCCCCCGTGATGGTTGGCGCGTTCGGGCTCGGGCTCGAACGCACCCTCATCCGCTTCACCTACAAGCTCGACATTTTGTACGGCCTGCTGCTGACCTTCGGCCTCGCGCTGGTGCTGGAGGGGCTGTTCACCAACGCCTATGGCAGCTCGGGCGTATCCTACGGGGCGCCTGACATCCTGTCCGGCACGCTCAATCTCGGCTTCATGTATCTGCCGGTCTATCGCGGCTTCGTGGTGGCCGCGGCAATCATCATCTGCGTGGCGGTCTGGTTCGTGATCGAAAAGACCAGCCTCGGCGCCCTGCTGCGCGCCTCGACCGAAAATCCCGCGCTCGTGCAGGCCTTCGGCGTGAACGTGCCGCGGGTGATCGCGCTGACCTTTGCCGCCGGCGTCTCCCTCGCGGGGCTGGCGGGCGTGCTCGCGGCGCCGCTCTATTCGGTCAATCCGGGCATGGGCACCGACCTGATCAACACGGTGTTCGCCGTTGTCGTGATCGGCGGCATGGGCTCGATCGGCGGCGCCATCATCACCGGCTTCGGCCTTGGCATCATCCAGGGCTTTACCGAGGTCTATTATCCGGCAGCATCGTCCGTCGTTGTCTTCGCGGTGATGGCTGTCGTGCTGCTGGCCCGTCCGGCCGGCCTGTTCGGAAGGGCGGCATGATGTTCGGTTTCACCCGCGCCCAGGCGATCGGCTTCGTCGTCATGGCGGCGATCCTCGCCGTCGCGCCCTTCGTCGTCTATCCGATTTTCGTCATGCAGGTGATGTGCTTCGCGCTCTTCGCGATGGGGGCGAACCTGCTGATGGGTTATACCGGCCTGCTCTCGCTCGGCCAGGCTGCCTTCTTCGGCATGGGCGGCTATGTCGTCGGCTACATGATCCAGACGATGCACGCTTCCACCGAAGTCGGGCTGATCCTTGGTGGGCTCACCGCCGCGGCCATCGGCGTCGTGTTCGGCTGGCTCGCGATCCGGCGGCAAACCATCTATTTCGCGATGATCACCCTCGCCCTCGCGCAGCTCGTCTATTTCTTCGCGGTGCAGGACACGAGCTTTACCGGCGGCGAAAACGGCATCCAGAACATCCCCCGCGGCAACCTGTTCGGCAGCCTGCCCCTGCACAACGACCTGCAGCTCTACTGGCTGGTGTTCGGCGTGTTCATCGCCGGCTTCCTGTTCGTCCATCGGGTGATCCACTCGCCGTTCGGCCAGGTGGTGAAGGCGATCCGCGAGAACGAGAGCCGCGCCATTTCGCTCGGCTACAAGGTCGAGCAGTATAAATGGGTCATCTTCGTGCTGTCCGCGGCGCTGGGTGGCATTGCCGGCGGGCTGAATGCGCTGGTGGTCCGCATCGCCACGCTCACCGATGTCGGCAACGCCACGTCCGGCCTGGTCGTGCTGATGGTTCTGGTCGGCGGGATCGGGACGGTGTTCGGCCCGCTCGTCGGTGCCGCGATCATCGTCGCCATGCAATATTATCTCGCCAGTTTCAGCGACTGGGTGACGGTGATCCAGGGCGTGATCTTCATCGCCTGCGTGCTCGCCTTCCGCCGTGGCGTTGCCGGAGAGGTTGCATCCTGGCTCAAATTGTCCCTTTGATGGGGCATGCAGGCTGAACAACTCGGAACTCACGACGCAACATCCCTCGCCGCCCTGATCAGGGGCGGCGAGATCACGGCGGAGGAGCTGCTCGATGCAACCCTCGCCAGGATCGACGCCAGCGAACCCCGGCTGAACGCCATCGCCGCCGATCTGCGGGACCGCGCCCGCCGGCAGATCGCCGCCGGATTGCAGGGGCCTTTCGCGGGCGTTCCCTTTCTCCTCAAGGATCTCGCGCAGGAGTACGAAGGCGCGCCGATGACGATGGGCGCCCTGCCGCTGCGGGGCAATGTCGCCGCCCGGTCCTCGCATTTCGTCGAACGCTGCCTCGCCGCCGGGCTGGTGATCGCCGGGATGACGACGGCGCCGGAACTCGGCCTCAAGGCGACCACTGAAACCCGCCTTTACGGCGCGACCCGCAATCCGTGGAATCCCGGCCATACGCCGGGCGGATCGTCGGGTGGATCGGCCGCCGCGGTTGCCGCCGGCTACGTTCCGATGGCCGGCGCGGGCGATGGCGGCGGGTCGATCCGCATTCCCGCCTCCTATTGCGGGCTGTTCGGGCTCAAGCCGTCCCGCGGGCGAGTCTCCTCGGGTCCGATGGCCGGCGAGATGTGGGATGGCGCGGTGGCGGACCATGTGCTGACCCGCAGCGTTCGCGATTCGGCCGCCATGCTCGACTGTCTCGCCGGCACGGCGGTGGGCGATCCCTTCATCATCCCGGCGCCGGCGCGCCCCTTCGCCGCTGAACCCGGTGCCGATCCGGGCCGGTTGCGGATCGGCTTCTCAATCCGCTCGCCGATCGGCGGGCGGGTCGCGCCGGAGATCGCCGAGGCTGTCGCGGCCACTGCCCGCCTGCTCGAATCCCTCGGCCACATCGTCGAGGAGGCCGAGCCCGCGATCGACGGCAAGCTGCTCGCGCGCTGCTACATGGGCATGTATTACGGCCAGGTCGCGGCAATGCTTGCCCGGCTCCGGCGCGAGCATGGCAGCCGCGACCGGGATTTCCACCCCGACACACGGGCGATCGCCGCGATCGGGCGGGCGATGTCCGCCGGCGCCTATGTCGAGCTGCGCGAGCATTGGAACGGGTTCGCCCGCGCGCTCGGCGCGTTCTTCACGACATATGACCTCTATCTCACGCCGACCACCGCACTCGGCCCCGCAAGGATAGGCGAGCTCGACTCGCCGGCCCCCATCCAGGCCATCTCCCGGCTGATCAGCCGGGCCAATGCCGGTGGCCTGCTGATTCGCTCGGGCGTTGTCGAAGGGCTCGCCTTCCAGAATCTCGAACGCACGCCCTTCACCCAGCTCGCCAACCTGGCCTTCGTTCCGGCCATGTCGGTGCCGCTGCATCAGGGGGCCGACGGGCTGCCGATCGGCGTTCAGTTCGTCGGCCGCACCGCCGATGAAGCCACGCTGCTCCGCCTCGCCGCGCAGCTGGAAGCGGCATCGCCCTGGGCCGGCCGGCGGCCGCAAGGCAGCTGACCGCGCCGCGCCAGCGCCTTGACCAGACCGGCTCCGTGGCCGACATTTGGGGCATCAACGTGACAGGGCACGACATCTGATCCGACAAAGATGCTCTGTTTATCAATGTGGTAGAGCACTCCATCCGATCCATCAGGATCGGAAACTGCTCTAGAGCATCATCCGATCAGATGGAATCATCTGATCGGATAAAGATGCTCGACTTATCAATATGCTAGAGCACTACATCCGATCCAATCGGATCGGAAAGTGCTCTAGCGGCCCACACCGTGGTCGAAGGATCGGCCTGCCGTTTCCGGGCGTCGTCTGCTCGCAGTCTCCCGCAACGGCATGCCGGCCGAAGCCTCATGGAGACTGCGCATGAACGACTGCAATATGACCCTCGGCAATTCGGCGTCCAGCCAATACACGCAGGGTCAGAACGCCCATCCCGCCCGGCAGCACGCGGCGTTGCTGTCCGCCACGGCACTAACAAAAAATTGCGAAACGATAACGATCGATCCATCGCGCGCGATCCCGTCCGCCCCGCGGCGCGGGCGCTGTTCCGGCCCGGCCGTGGTTCGTAGAACCGCCATTGATGTCGGGAGGTGCGGGGTATGACCCGTCATTCGGAAACGCTGTTCAGGCCGGACGCGCAGGCGAGCGATCCGCAATGGTTCAAGGACGCCATCATCTATCAGGTTCACGTCAAGTCGTTCTTCGACAGGAATGGCGATGGCGTCGGCGACTTTGCCGGGCTGATGGAGAAGCTCGACTACATCGTCGATCTCGGCGTCACCGCGATCTGGCTGCTGCCCTTCTATCCCTCGCCCCGGCGCGACGATGGTTATGACGTCAGCGGCTATCGTGCCGTCCATCCCGAGTATGGCACGCTGGGCGATGTGCGCCGCTTCATCGACGCAGCTCATCGCCGCGGCCTGCGGGTCATCACCGAACTGGTCATCAACCACACCTCCGACCAGCACCCCTGGTTTCAGCGCGCCCGCCTCGCAAAGCCGGGATCGAGCGCGCGCGACTATTACGTATGGTCGGACAACGATCAGAAATATGCAGGTACACGCGTCATCTTCGTCGATCTCGAAAAATCCAACTGGACTTGGGATGCAACCGCCGGCGCTTATTACTGGCATCGGTTCTACAGCCATCAGCCTGATTTGAATTTCGACAATCCGAGGGTTTTTCAGGAAGTTCTCGGAATTATGCGATTCTGGGTCGATCTCGGCGTCGATGGGTTCCGGCTCGACGCCGTGGGCTATCTCGCCGAACGTGAAGGAACCGCCAATGAAAATCTCCCCGAGACCCATGCGATCCTGAAGCGGCTCCGCGCCGCGCTGGAGGCGCACGCGCCCGACCGCATGTTTCTCGCTGAAGTGAACCAGTGGCCCGAGGATACGCTGCCCTATTTCGGCGATGGCGATGAATGCCACATGGCGTTTCACTTTCCGCTGATGCCGCGGATGTACATGGCGATCGCGCAGGAAGACCGGTTTCCGATTTCCGATATCATGCGCCAGACGCCGCAGATCCCGGAGAATTGCCAATGGGCGATCTTCCTGCGCAACCACGATGAACTCACCCTGGAGATGGTGACCGACAGGGAGCGCGACTATCTCTGGGCCACCTACGCGGCCGAT
Source organism: Acidiphilium sp. C61 (assembly GCF_905116885.1). Classification (NCBI taxonomy): domain Bacteria; kingdom Pseudomonadati; phylum Pseudomonadota; class Alphaproteobacteria; order Acetobacterales; family Acidocellaceae; genus Acidiphilium; species Acidiphilium sp. C61. The sequence goes on from NZ_CAJHNI010000005.1 coordinate 2,007,428, forward strand.
CACCGCGCGCGGCTCAATCTCGGCATTCGCCGCCGCCTCGCGCCGCTGCTGGAGCGGGACCGCCGCCGCATCGAGCTGATGAACGGTCTGCTGCTGTCGATGCCGGGTACGCCGGTGATGTATTATGGCGACGAGATCGGGATGGGCGACAACATCCATCTCGGCGACCGCGATGGCGTGCGCACGCCGATGCAATGGTCCCCCGACCGGAATGGCGGGTTTTCCCGCGCCGACCCCGAAGCGCTGGTGCTGCCGCCGATCATGGACCCGGTTTCCGGCTATCAGGCGCTGAATGTGGAGGCGCAGGCGAAAGATCCGCATTCCCTGCTCAACTGGACCCGGCGGATGCTCGCCGTGCGCCGGCGGCATCGCGCCTTCGGCCGGGGCGGCATGCGGTTCCTGTATCCGGGAAATCGCAGGATACTCGCCTATATCAGGGATCTGCCCGAGCAGAACGATGCGGGAGAGACGATCCTTTGCGTCTACAATCTCGCGCGCACGGCCCAGGCGGTCGAACTCGATCTCTCGGCCTTTGCCGGCCGGGTGCCGCTCGATGTCATCGGCGGCTCGCCCTTTCCGCCGATCGGCCCGCTCCCCTATGTGCTGACCCTGCCGCCCTATGCGTTCTACTGGTTCAGTCTCGCGACCGAAACCTCGATGCCGGGCTGGCGGGTCGAACCCTCGGAGCCGTTGCCGGATTTCGTGACCCTGGTGATGCGCGATGGCTTGCGGGATCTGGTCACGCCTCAAACCCTGCGGAGCCTGGAGACGGACGTGCTGCCGCCTTACCTCGCCCGGCGGCGCTGGCTGGCGAGCGGAGGTGGCGAGGCCGGCGATGTGTCGATCGCCGCGATGGACCATGTCGGGACGCCGGAGGGCGAGTTCCTGCTCTGCCAGGCCACACTGGCGCGGGGCGGGCGGGATGAGCGCTATTTCCTGCCGCTTGCAGCCGATTGGGGCGAGCCGCCCGCCGCGCCGATCGTGCAGCAACTGGCGCTGGCGCGCTTGCGGCAGCAGCGGCGTCTCGGCCACCTGACCGACGGGTTTGCCGTCGATTCCTTTGCCCGCGCCGTGATCGCGGGGATTCGGGAGGCGCGGTCGTTCCGGCTCGGCGCGGGCGCGCTCGCCTTCGAGGCGACGGACGAGGCGACGGAGCGCGCGCGGGAAGTCCTCCCGGCGGACGATGCCGGAATCCGCAGGCTCTCCGCCGAGCACGCCAGTAGCGCGATGATCATGGGCGAGACCGCGATCATCAAGATCCTGCGGCGTCTCGAGGCCGGCGATCATCCCGAGGTGGAGATGCCGCGGTTCCTTGCCGCGCATGGATTCGCGCATACACCGGCGCCGCTCGGCGAGGTCGTGCTGACGGATGATGCCGGGGCGCGCTCCACCCTGGTGATCGTGCAGCACTACGTGCGCAATCAGGGCGACGCCCGGCAATACATGATCGATGCGCTGAGCCGCGCCGTCGATGATGCGGCGCACGCGGAGCTTGATGCGGCAGGAGAGGATGCCGCGCTGGCGCCGTGTCTCGCGCTGGCGGGCGCCATCGGGCGACGGCTTGCCGAGATGCACGCCGTGCTTGCCATGCCGCATTCATCCGCGGCCTTCGCGCCCCGAAGCGCCGGGACGGACGAGGCGGCCGGCTGGGCGGAAGCGGCGCGCAGCCGGATCGCCGCGGCCTTCGCCGCTCTCGACGACGCATCGCCGGCTCCTGGCCCCGGCGCGCAGGAGATCGTGGCGCAGCTGCAACGGACCCGCACTTCGCTGGAAGCCGAAATCTCCCGCCTGGCCAGCGCGGGGGCGGGGATGCTGACAACGCGCATTCATGGCGATCTCCACCTGGGCCGCATTCTCGTCGTGCATGGCAATGCGCTGATCATCGATTTCGAGGGCGAGGCATCCATCCCGCTGGCGATCCGGCGCCGGAAAGCCTCGCCGCTCCGCGATGTGGCGGGCGTGTTATGGTCGATCGATGATGCGGCGCTGACGGTCAGGCAGGCCCGGCTTGCGAGCGGTGCCCGCCCCGCGCGGCGATGCGACGCCATCGTGGAGCGGTTTCGTAACGAGGTGTCAGCTTCCTTCACGCTGGCCTATCGCGCCAGTGAAGTGGCGGCACCGCATCGCTGGGTCGATGACAATGCGTGGGACGGCCTCGTCCGTCTGTTCCTGGTCGAGACGGTGGCGGATGCAGTTTGCCGCGAAGCCGCCCTCCGCCACGGCAGGATCGGCATTCCGGCCGAAGGCCTGGCCCGGCTATGCGGGCTTGCGCGGGAGGGAAGGCTTTCCGACGAGCCCGGTTTCGATTGACGATGTCGCGCTGATCGTGGTTCGCTCACGGCAATGGCGCACCATCTGATTGGATAAAGATGTCCTGTTTTTCAATATGATGGAGCACTGCATCCGATCCGCAAGGATCGGAAAATGCTCCAGATAACCGAAATGCAATCTTTGGTTGAAAAACAGGATATTGGCGGTTAAGGTGACTGCCTGAAGCCGTTGTTTGCGGCGATGCCCACTCGGGCCGGCTTGTTTGATTTTCTATCCCACCGTTGTGGGGAGGCTGATTTCGATCGAACGTCGTATTAAAAATATTTTCAACTGACCATTTCCGGGCTTTCCGATGAACCATGCATTCAAGCTGATCTGGAGCCGTACGCTGGGGATGCTGATCCCTGTGGCGGAGGTGATGCGGACGGTGGGGCATGGGGGGCGTCGGCTGAGCCCGCGGGCATTGCGGCGGCTGGCGCTGCGGCGGGGCCTTGCCGGCGTGGCGGGGAGTGTGGCGCTGGTGCTGGTCCCGGCGGTGGCGCTGGCGCTGCCGCAGGGCGGGCAGGTGACGGCTGGGGCGGCGAGCATCGCGCGCAGCGGCAACACGCTGACGGTCACGCAGACGAGCGGCAAGACCGCGATCAATTGGCAGGGCTTCAGCATCGGCGCCGGGCAGAGCGTGCAGTTCCGCCAGCCGGGGGCGAGCAGTGTCGCGCTGAACCAGGTGCTCGGCAGCGATCCGAGCCAGATCTACGGGCATCTGACGGCGAACGGGCAGGTTTTTCTGGTCAACCCGAACGGGGTGTATTTCGCGCCGGGCGCCTCGGTGGATGTCGGCGGGCTGGTGGCCTCGACGCGGGCGATCACCGATCGGGATTTCATGGCCGGCAAATATCATTTTACCGGCACCAGCACGGCGTCCGTGGTCAATCGCGGCACGATCAAGGCGGCTGAGGGCGGGTATGTCGCCTTCATCGGCGGGCAGGTGGACAATGCGGGGCGGATCGTTGCCCCGGGCGGGACGGTGGCGCTGGGGGCGGGCGGCACGATCGACCTGACACTGGCGGGTGGCAGTCTCGTGCATTTCGAGGTGAGCCGGGCGGCGCTTTCAGCCGAGGTGAAGAATGGCGGGGCGATCATCGCGCAGGGCGGCGTGGTGCTGCTGAGTGCCGCGGCGAAGGACGCGCTGCTGCGGACGGTGGTGAACCAGAGCGGGATCGTCGAGGCAGGCAGTGCGACGTTGCAGGGCGGGACGATCACGCTGCTGGGTGGATCGTCGGGCACTGTTTCGGTGTCGGGCCGGCTCGATGCGAGCTCTGCCACAGGCGCGGGCGGTGCGGTGGCGGTGAGCGGCGCGCATGTGGTGGTGGCGCATGGCGGGCGGATCGTGGCGACGGGTGCGATCCGCGGCGGGACGATCGCGGTGGGTGGCGGCGTGCATGGCGCGGGATCGCTGCCGCCGGCGCGGACGGTGAGGCTTGCCTCCGGCGCGGTGCTGGACGCGCGGGCGACGCGTGCGGGTGCGGGCGGCGTGGTGAGCGTGTGGTCGGATGTGAAGAACCCGGCCTCGGTGACGAAGGTTGCGGGCACGATCCTGGCGTCCGGCGCGGGCGGCGGGCAGGGCGGGTTTGTCGAGACCTCGGGGCATCGTCTCGACATCACCGGCGCCGCGGTGCGGACGGGCGGCGGCACCTGGCTGCTCGACCCGTATAATGTGACGATCGCCTCGAGCAACGCGAGCGGGACGGCGTTCAGTAGCAATTACAAGCCGGGTTCCGCCTCGACGATCCTGAACACGAGCATCGAGACGGCGCTGAACGCGGGCAACAAGGTCGTGATCCAGACGACGGGGACCGCGGGCAGCTCGAACGGCAACATCACGGTGAACGCGCCGATCGCGTGGAGCACCGGCGCGGGGCTGACGCTGAACGCGGCGGGGAATATCGCGATCAACGCGCCGATCAGCGCGAGTGGCTCCGCACCGTCCCTGACGCTGGAGTATGGCCAGTCGAGCGCGAACGGTGCGGGGGCGAGCTACAGCATCGCAGCACCGGTGAGCCTGCCGGGCAACGCGGGCTTTGTGACCCAGGCGGGCTCGTCGGGCGTGGCGATCAGCTACACCGTGGTCGATACCCAGGCCGCGCTGGAGGCGATCAGCGGCACCGGCAACTACGCGCTCGGCGCCAGCGTCACCGCGACCGGCACGAACAGCCCCATCCCCAGTTTCTCCGGCACGTTCGAGGGGCTAGGCAACACGATCTCGAACCTGACGATCACGGGCGGCAACAATGTCGGCCTGTTCGGAACGCTCGGCAGCTTCGGCGTGATCCGCGATGTCGGGCTGGTGGGCGAGAGTGTCACGGGAACCAGTCTCGTCGGCGGGCTCGTCGGCAATAACACCTATGGCGGGACGATCAGTGCTAGTTATGTAACCGGCACAGTCTCGGCAAGTGGCTACGGCGTCGGCGGCCTGGTGGGCGATAACGGCTATGCCGGCTCGGTCACTGCGAGTTTTGCAAGTGCGACGGTAACCGGGAGCAGCACCGATGTCGGCGGATTGGTGGGGTTGAATACCAACCAGGGCGTCATCAGCGCGAGTCATGCAAGCGGGAACGTCACCGGCACCGGCAATTATGTCGGCGGTCTTGTTGGTTACAATAACAGCGGCAACATTGCCGCGAGCTATGCGACCGGCAGCGTCGCAGGTGCCAGCAGCGATGTCGGCGGGCTGGTCGGCGTCCATTACAACGGCACCATCGCTGGCAGCTATGCCACGGGGCAGGTGACGGGATTTGCCAATGTCGGTGGGCTCGTGGGGTACAATGGTAGCGCGCTGACCGACAGCTACGCCGCGAGCATCAGCGTTTCCGGAAAGAGCGGCAATGTCGGCGGGCTGGTCGGGGATAACGCCGGCAACATCACCGCGAGCTATGCCGTGGGCAGCGTGTCGGGCAATGCCGATCTCGGCGGATTGGTGGGGTATAATATCGGGGCCATCGGTTCGAGCTATTGGGACACGACGGCAAGCGGGACGATGACGGGTACGGGCTTTGGCTCGGGATCGGGCGTTGCTGGTCTTTCAACGCAGGAATGGCTGACCCAGGGGCCGATTGCGACGGGTGTGTTCAGCAGCAGCACCTGGGTGGCGGGCTATCCCTATCCGGTGCTGAAGGCGCTGCCCTATGTGGTGGTGAATGCGACTTCGGCGCAGGCCACTTATGGAGATCAGACGCAGCCATCCTTCACGGTGTCCAGCGTTGCGAACCAGGGCGGCGTCGTCTCTGGTGTTGTGAACACCTCGGGTGTGCAGTTTTTTTCGCTCCCCGCTGCGACGACCTCGTCGGGCACCTATTTTGTCGGCGGCAGCGGCGCCAGCCTCGATAGAGGCCAGTCCGGCTATCAGATCACTTATGACGGCTCGTTGACCATCAAACAGGCTTCGCTGACGATCACGCCGGGCAACCAGTCAAAAACCTACGGCGAGACGCTGGCTCTCGGCACGACGGATTTCACCGCCAGCGGCCTGCTCAACAACGACACGGTGAGCAGCGTCACCCTGAGTAGCGCCGGCACGGCGGCAGCGGCTAGCGTCGCGGGTGGGCCCTACGCCATCACCGGGTCGAACGCGCAGGGAACGGGCCTGTCGAACTACACGATCAGTTACGACACCGGCGCGCTGACCATCAACAAGGCGGCAATGAGCGTGACGGGTGAGGTGGCGTCGAACAAGGTCTATGACGGGACGACCGTTGCCACGCTGTCGGGCGGGACGCTCGTGGGGGTGTTTGCGGCGGATATTGGCAATGTGACGCTGAGCGAAGCGGGCAGTTTTGCCGGCCCGAATGTAGGCAGTGGTATCACGGTGAAGGCGAATGACAGTCTCGGCGGGGTTGCTGCGGGGAACTACAGCCTCATCCAGTCGACCGGGCTTGCGGCGAACATCACGCCGGAAGCGATCACGGTGACGGCGTTATCGAACAGCAAGGTCTATGACGGGACCACGAGCGCCGCGGCGGCGCCGATCGTGACGTCGGGGACGCTCTATGCGGTGAACACCGGGACGCTTTCGGAGAGCTACACAACGGCGAATGCGGGACAGTCGCTAACCCTGGCGCCGACGCTGACGGGTCTTGCGGACGCGGCGGATTATGCGATCAGTTATGTAAACAATACGTCAGGCGTGATCGCGCAGGCGCCGCTGAGCGTGACGGGCGAGGTGGCGTCGAACAAGGTGTATGATGGCACGACCGTCGCCACGCTGTCTGGCGGAATGCTTGCGGGGGTGATTGCGGCAGATTTCGGCAAAGTCACGCTGAGCGATGCGGGGAGTTTTGCTGGTCCGAATGTTGGCAATGGGATTGCGGTGACGGCCAGCGATGCTCTCGGCGGGGTTGCGGCGGGGAACTACAGCCTCACCCAGCCGACCGGGCTTGTGGCGAATATCACGCCGGAAGCGATCACGGTGACGGCGTTGTCGAACAGCAAGGTCTATGACGGTACCACGAGTGCCGCGGCGGCCCCGATTGTGACGTCGGGGACGCTCTATGCGGTGAACACCGGAACGCTGGCGGAGAGCTACACAACGCCGACTGCGGGCCAGTCGCTAACCCTGGCGCCGACGCTTACGGGTCTTGCGGACGCAGCGGATTATGCGATCAGTTATGTAAACAATACGTCAGGCGTGATCGCGCAGGCGCCGCTGAGCGTGACGGGCGAGGTTGCGGCGAACAAGGTGTATGACGGCACGACCAGCGCCGCGCTGACGGGCGGAACGCTTGCGGGCGTGATTGCGGCAGATTTTGGCAAAGTGACCTTGAACGAAGCGGGTAGCTTTGTCAGTGTGCATGCAGCCAGTGGCATCGCGGTTCGGGTCAGTGACAGTCTCGGCGGGGTTGCTGCGGGGAACTACAGCCTCACCCAGCCGAGCGGGCTTGCGGCGAACATCACGCCGGAAGCGATCACGGTGACGGCGTTATCGAACAGCAAGGTCTATGACGGGACCACGAGCGCCGCGGCGGCGCCGATCGTGACGTCGGGGACGCTCTATGCGGTGAACACCGGGACGCTTTCGGAGAGCTACACAACGGCGAATGCGGGACAGTCTCTGACCCTGGCGCCGACGCTGACGGGTCTTGCGGACGCAGCGGATTATGCGATCAGTTATGTAAACAATACGTCAGGCGTGATTACGCCGGCGCAACTCACGGTAACGGGCGAGGTTGCGGCGAACAAGGTGTATGACGGCACGACCGGTGCCACGCTGTCCGGCGGAACGCTCGCGGGTGTGATCGTGTCTGATATTGGCAATGTGACTCTGAGCGACGCGGGCAGCTTTGCCAGCGCGAATGTAGGCAGTGGTGTCGCGGTGCGGGTCAGCGACACTCTGGGCGGAAGTGCTTCAGGGAACTACACGCTGAGCCAGCCGACCACGCTTGCGGCGAACATCACGCCGGAAGCGATCACGGTGACGGCGTTATCGAACAGCAAGGTCTATGACGGGACCACGAGCGCCGCGGCGGCGCCGATCGTGACGTCGGGGACGCTCTATGCGGTGAATACCGGAACGCTGGCGGAGAGCTACACAACGCCGAATGCGGGACAGTCGCTGACCCTGGCGCCGACGCTGACGGGTCTTGCGGACGCAGCGGATTATGCGATCAGTTATGTAAACAACACGTCAGGTTTGATCACGCCGGCGCAACTCGCTGTGACGGGCGAGGTGGCGGCGAACAAGGTATATGACGGCACGACCTCGGTGGCCCTCTCCGACGGGGTGCTGTCGGGTGTGATCGGATCTGATATTGGCAAGGTGACGCTGAGCGAAGCGGGCAGCTTTGTCAGCGCGAATGCGGGCAACGGGATTGCGGTCACGGTCAATGACAGTCTCGGCGGCAGTGCGGTGGGGAACTACGCGCTCATCCAGCCTGTCGGTCTTGTCGCTGACATAACGCCAAAAGCGCTGACGGTCACACCGGGCAACCTGTCCAAGACCTATGGCCAGACAGTTGATCTCGGCACGACCGACTTCACCGTCATCGGTCTGGTCCATAACGACACCGTCAGCAACGTGACGCTGGGCAGCGCCGGTGCGACGGCAACGGCCATGGTCGGCGCCTCCCCCTACGCGATCATCGCCTCGAACGCGACCGGCACGGGCCTGCCGAATTACACGATCACGTACGCCACCGGTGCGCTGACGGTGAACCCGGCCGCGCTGACGATCACGCCGGGCAACCAGTCCAAGACCTTCGGCCAGACGCTCGATCTCGGCACCACCAACTTCACCGCCACCGGCCTGCTCAACAATGACAGCGTGACCGGCGTGACGCTCGCGAGCACCGGCGCGGCGGCGGCGGCGGCGGCTGTGCCGGTGCCCTATGCGATTACCGGATCGGCGGCGGTTGGCCAGGGGCTCGGCAACTACACGATCAGCTACGGCACCGGGTCTCTGACGGTCACGCCCACCACGAGTGCTGCAACCAGCGGCTCCGCGCCGTCGAGCAAGGTGCAGAGTGTTCACATCTCCGTCTGCACCACGGGCTCGCTGGCCAGTTGCGTGGGGATGACGGTGTCGGGCGTTGGCGTCAACCTGTCGGGGCAGACGGTCTCGATCACGACATTTCCACCACCCTGGATGATCTCCGGCCTCAGTGAGCCTCGCCTCCAAGCGACGCCATCGCGTCGGGGTTGAGGAGCACGATGAGAACCATGTCGAACTTGTCGCGGGCGGTGCTATGTACGGCGCTGGGCGCGGCTGTGAGCCTGCCGGCGCTGGCTTCGGTAACGGGGGCGCCGCCAGCGGGCGGAATTTTGCATCAGCTGGCGCCGGCGCCGGTATTGCCGGCGTTGCCGGGGGGCGCGATCCGGCTCGCCCCCGCTTCGGGCCAGCATCTGCATTCAAAATTGCGAATCCCGGTCAGCCGGATCGAGATCGAGGGGAACCACAAGCTGCCCACCTCCCTGCTGGCCGCATTGATGCGCCCGGTGGAGGGGCGGACGGTCTCGCTCGATCGCCTGCAGACCTATGTCGCGCGGATCTCGGCGGCCTATCACCGGCGCGGTTATCTGCTGGCCTTTGCCTACCTGCCGCCGCAATCGATCCGGCATGGCGTAGTGCGGGTCGCGGTGGTCGAGCCGCGTTATGACGCGGTCACGGTGTCGGGGGCGTCGCGGTTCCGGGCGTCGCAAGCCCTGCGGGTGATGGGGGTGAAGGCGGGTGAGGCGGTGCGCCTGTCCCCGCTGAACCGCGGCCTGCTGCTGCTCAACCGCACACCGGGGGTGCGTGTGGAGGGCGCGCTGGTGCCGGGCAGCGCGCCGGGCACGACCACGCTGCGCCTGACCCGGCAGGATGGGAAGCTGCTGGGCTTCAGCCTGACGCAGAGCAATGCGGGCAGCCGCTATACCGGTGCGGAGATCACCAGCGCCACGGCGCGGGTGAACGATCCGTTCGGCTATGGCGGGGCGCTGTCGCTGAACGGGGCGATCTCGGGGACGGGCAATCTGCGCAGTGGCGGGTTCGAGGTCGACACGCCGGATCTGTGGAACGGCGTGCAGGCCGGGCTGTATGGCTCGGCAACGGATTACCGGCTTGGCGGCGCGTTCACCGCGCTGGACGAGGTGGGACGGGCGACGCAGTTCGGCGGGTATGTGAGCGATCCGGTGCTGCTGGGCCCGCGGCGCGTGGTTGAGCTGCGGCTGGATGTGCTGGAGGCGGTCTATGCGCAGTCGACCCGCAGCACCGCGACGACGGCGCGGCAGACGATCCCGCAGGAGCGGCTGAGCGTCTCGGGGCAGCTGGCGGACCGGTTTGGCGGGGCGACGGCGGCGAGCCTGAGTCTGACGCATGGCAATCTGTCGATCGGCCCCGCGGCGGCGCGGGCGGCGGATGCGGCAGGGCCGCGGGCGGCGGGCGGGTTCGAGGTGCTGCAGGCGCGGCTGCACCGGGCGCAGTCGCTGCCGCTGGGGCTGAGCCTCACGCTGGACGCGCAGGCGCAGCTCGCCTCGAAGAACCTCGACAGCTCGCAACAGCTCTATCTCGGCGGGCCGTATGGGGTGATGGCCTATCCGGTCAGCGCCGGCGGGGGGGATGAGGGGTATCTGCTGTCCGGCGGGCTGTCGCATATCGTGCCGGTGCCTCATCTGCCCGGGGTGCTGACGGCATCGCTGCTGGCGCAGGCGGGCACGGTCTGGCTGCACCACACCGCCTATCCCGGCGCCACCGGCAAGCCCGAGCAGAGCGAGGCGGGGATCGGTTTCGGTCTCGACGAGCGCTGGCGCGGCATCAACCTCGATCTGACCTACGCCCACCAGATCGGCGCCAACAGCGCCCCCACCATCTCCCACGCACGCGACCAGCTGCTCTTCCAGGTCACCTTCAGCCGATGAACGGCGAAAGCCGGCTGCTGTCCCGGACCTGAAAACTATCGGATTGCAGGGAGAGGCTCGGTTTATCAGTATGATAGAGTACTACATCCGATCCGAAAGGATCGGAAAGTGCTCTAGAGCATCATCCGATCAGATGGAATCATCTAATCGGATAAAGATGCTCTGTTTATCAATGTGATAGAGCACTACATCCGATCCGAAAGGATCGGAAAGTGCTCTAGCCGGTCGCGCGCTTGATGAAACCGGGTTCGCCTGGCGGGTCGGCGAAGGTTTCCACGATGTCGGTGACATCGGCGAGCGGCGGGCCGCGGCGGCAGGCGCGCAGCAATTCCTCGACGGCCGGCGCATCGCCGGCGACCAGCGCCTCGAGCGTGCCGTCCACCCGGTTGCGGACCCAGCCGGCAAGGGCCAGGCGGCGGGCGCGCGTCACCATCCAGTCGCGGAAGCCGACGCCCTGGACATGGCCCGACAGAATGAGATGCTTCGCGATCATCGCTGCGCCAGTGCGACGAAGCGGGCGGCGGTCACGATGTCGTCGCCGATCCGCGCGCGGCGCGCGACCGCCTCGGCATCCTCGCCCCAGAGACGCTCCTGCCAGAGCTCGTCGAGTGCCGCGCAATCATGCGCGGCCAGCGGCGCCAGCGCACCCTCGGCGACGGCGAGGCCGAGCACGAGGCTGCCGAGGGCCGGCACGGTCACGCCAAGCCCGGCAAGGCTCCAGGCATCGTGCCTGGCGAGCGCCTGATCGAGTGCCCCGATCGCCTCGGCCGGCTGGCCGATCGCGGTGATGCCGGCGGTGACGGCGAGGTGCGCCCCGAGCGTGCTCTGCGCCCAGTCGAGCCAGGGTTGCCAGAGCCTCGCCTGTTCGTCGACGAGCCCCTCCGGCGCGGTGGCGCGGTAGCAGAGCAGGTCGCTCCGCCCGTAGGCGAGCAGGCTGGCGCGGACGGCTCCGGTGTCCGGTGCGATCCGCTCCACCGTTGTGCCGGCGAGGCGGGTCAGCGGCAGATCGTCGGGGCGGACCTCGTCATTCTCGCCGGGGGCGTCCCACTCCGCGGCGATGGCGCGGGCGAGGCGCTCTGTCGGCACGGTGAGCGGGCTGCCGCCGGGCAGGCGCACCGGCCGGCCGTCGAGCGTCACGCCGAACCCGCCCTCCATCTCCGCCAGCCCGGTACATTTCCAGATGCGTTTCATTGTCCCGGCGCCATCAGTGGAACAACGATTGCAGCAGGTTCTGCGGTCCGCCCACCGCGCCGGGGGGCTTGGCGCTGCCGGTTGTCGCGCCGCTGTTCCCGCCGGCGGCAAGCCCCATCGTGGTCGGGGCCGGGCCGGGATGGCCCATCCGCGCGAGCGCCAGCGCGGTCGTGCAGCCTTGCGGGCGCGCGCTGCGCCGGGTGAGCCCGAGCTGGCGGGTGAGCCGGCCGAACAGGGTCTGCCCGCCGCCGATCCGCTGGCCGGCGGCGGCAATCGCCTGTGCGTAATCGCCGGCCGGCGCCGCGCCGGTCACTGGCCGGCCGAGCGTCCCGGTGACCGCGAGCGGGATCGGCGTCGCCGCGCCGCCGACCGTGGTCTGCGGCTTCAGCACGACGTTCAGCCCCTCGGTCGCGAGGTTGACGCTGCCGCCGCCGGTCATGAACAGGCGGCTCGAATCGAGGGTGAGCGCGCGGATGCGGGCGAGGCCGTCGGCCGCGTCGATCCGGGTCGCGAAGCAGCGCAGCTGGACCGGGCCCTGCGCGCCGGCAAGCCCTGCCGGCAGGCCGGCGGTGGCCAGCAGGTGATCGAGCAACGCGCCGTCGATCTCGCCGTTCACCGTGGAGATGCCGAGCGCGCCGTTCAGGGTCGCGGCGATGTCATGCGGCGTCGAGCCGGCGCCGGCGAGATTGGCGTAGAGCTGCACCGTCGCCGAGGCGGAGCCGGGCTCGCCGAGCAGCCGGAGCAGCGGCCCGAGGCGGAAGGCCGGCGCCTGTTCGACGAGGCGGATCGAGGGCGGATTGCTGGTGGCGTTCACCATCAGCGCGCCGGAGACCGGCCCGCCCGGCAGCTCGCCGCTGATCGGCCGCACCGTCAGCACGCCGTTGCGCAGCAGCGCATGCGCGCTGAGCGCGCGGTAATCGGCCCCGGCATAGGTGAGCTTGTCGATCGTCAGTTCGACATTGCCATCCGCGGCGCGCAGCAGGTTGAAGGGCAGCGGCGAGGTGGGGATGATCAGTCCGTTCGCGGCAGGGTTTGCCGATGCGGGTGCAGGGGAGGGCGCAGGCGTGGTCTGGCTGGCCGGCGCTGCGCCCGGGGCGGTCGCCGCCGGGGATGGCGGCCGCGCGGCGCGGAGCAGCGCCGACAGGTCGATCCGCGAGGCATGGATCACCGCCTGCAGGTCCGGCCGGGAGCCGATTGTCAGGCTGAAGGCCCCGCCGAACTGCCCCTGCGTCGCACTGACCGCGAGGCTGTTGAGCGCCACCGCACGGGTCAGGCTCTGGCCGCCGGGATCGGTCAGCAGGCCGGAAATGCCGATATTGGTCCAGGCCGGCAGGGGCGTGCCGGCGAGGTCGGACAGTTTCGCGAGATTGGGGATGGTCGCGCTGAGTTTCATCGCGACGCCGGCGAGTTTCGAGGGCGAGGCCATGCCGCCGGCGACGTTGAACAGCGCCTTGCCGACGCGGGCGGCGGCGCTGATCGCGAAACGCTCGGTGGGCCCGCCCGGCTGCGGCGGGCTGGGCGCCACGCCCAGCGCGGCATCGAGCACCGGGCCGACCGGGCCGGCCTTGCCTTCAAGCCCGACCTGGCTGCCCTGGTAGCTGCCCGCCAGTGCCACATTCACTGCCCGGTCGAGCGCCGGCAGGGTGATGTTGAGCGAGCGCAGCGACAGGCCCTTGCGCCAGGCGGTGAGGTCGGACGTGCCGGCCGTGAGGCTGACATTGGTGACCGCCGGAACCTGACCCTCGACCGGCGAGCCGAGATCCGCCCTGAGATCGACCGTTCGCAGCGGCGGCAGGTCGGCCCGCGCGGCGGTGGGCAGATAGGCGGCGAGCGGCGCGAGATCCGGCGCCGTCGCGTGCAGGTGCAACGCATAGCCGTCCGCCTTGCGGGGATGCGCGATCCGGCCGGTGATGTGCAGCTGCGCGCCCTGGCCGCTCACGGTCAGGTCCACCGGCCATGCCGCGCCGCCGGCCGCACCACCGGTCAGCCGCGAAACCGGACCCGTGGTGCCGGACACGCTGAACGGCGTGCCATTGTACTGGGCGTTGACCGAGAGCTGAAGCGGCGCATCCAGCGAGGCGGCGCTGCCGCTGAACCGCGCGATGTGCAGCACGGTGGGGCTCTGCGCCGTGAGAGCGGCCGGCGCGCCGCCGCTCAGCGGCACGAGCACGGTGGAGGGGTGATAGGTGATGGTGCCGTTCTCGATCGAGACCGATTGCAGGGCGATGCCCGCGCCGTTGCCCGGCTGGCCCGCCGCGCCGCCTGTCGTGCCCGGCGTCGCGCCGCCCGCTCCCCCGGCGGGGCCGATCTCCCAGTTCGGCGTGCCGGTCGGCCCGTATTCGAGGTTGATGACCGGATCGACCAGAACGAGATCGAGGATGTTGAGCTGGTGGCGCAGCAGCGGCAGCAGCGCCACCTTGGCCTCGATCCGCCGCAGCGTCGCGAAATCGGCGTCGGCATAGCCGGGCGGGTTGGCGATGGTGATGCCGGTGGCGGAGATCGTCGGCACCAGCGACAGGTTCATCCGCAGCCGGCCATCGATGGTGACCGGCCGGTGCAGCGCCCGCTCGGCGGCGGCGATCACCTGCGGCTTGTAGCTGTTCGGATCGAAGCTCGCGAGGAATAGGCCGATGACCGCGAGCGGTGCCAGAATGACGATCGCGACTGCGATGACCGCGACGCGCCGGAAGGTCCGTCTTGCCTGCATGACGACCCGGATACGCCAAAACCGCGATCGTTGCGAGGGCAGAGCGCCAGGATTGCGCTGAATTCAGAACCCGAACATGTGATCGAATGAAAACGCGCCGCGGCCGAGGCCCGCACCGTCATGCTTGCCGTGATAGCCGAACAGCCGGCAGGTCGCATCGCGGATGATGACATAGCCGCCGGCGGCGCGGGCCAGCGCCTCGGCGCCGAAGATCCGCCAGGGCTCGACGATGGCCGAGCCGGAGCAGGCGATGGCGAGGTTTTGCTCCGCCACCAGGCGGCCTTCGGCATCGTGCAGCATCAGCACGGTGGCCGAATGCGGATGCCAGGCGGCGGAGGCGGGATAGGTCAGCACGCAGAAGCTCGGCCGCGCCGCGCTGCCGAGATCGAGGAACAGCCGGGTCGAGAGGCCGGGCGGCGGGCCGGAATAGGATTGCGGCTCGCCCTTCCACGTCATGATCGTGTTGAACACATGCGCGCCGAAGCTGGTCTCGGCGGCGTGCGAGCCGTCCCGCGCCTCGTAGCGGAACAGCCCGTGCAGCCAGCCATCCGCCTCGCCGCCCTCGGTGAAGTCGTAGACCAGCTCGCCATGGCCGCCCTCCGGCAGCGCGTCCGCCGGCAGCACCTCGTCGAGATCGATGGCGCAGGCATGGTCCCGCTTCAGCGTGCCGGGCCGGTGCTCGGCGACCTTGCTGCCGTCGGGGGCGAAAATATCGAGCCGGAGCGGCAGCGTCGTCTGGGTGTGGGCCATCGGCGTCGGCAGCGCGACCGAGCGGAACCGCTCCCGCGGCAGGATCGGGAAGGGGAGCAGAAAACCGCGGCCGAGCAGCGGCGAGAGGCTGATGATGCCCGGATCGGGGCGGAGATCGGCGCGTTCGACATTCATGTGGGCGATGCGGGTGCGCCCGGCGCGCACGACTTCATAGCGCGGGCGGACCACATGGCGGCCGGCGCGCAGCTCGATCTGCGCCGGCCAGCGCAGCCCGGGCAGCAATTCGGCGACGTCGATGGCCCGCGTCGCGAAGGGGGCGATCGGTTCGGCCAGCGCGACCGGCGCCTCGGCGCCCATGCGGTCGAGGCTGATGGCGCCGGCGGGGATCGGCACGGCGTGGCTGTTCTGCAGCCAGAGGATCACCGTCTCGTCCTCGCGCGGGGCGGGCAGGCCGGCGAAGCGCTCGGAGGGCCAGGCATTGGCGTCGTGGGTGCAGGACAGGCTCGCCCCGTTGCCGGCGGCATGGGTGTCGAGCGCGTATTTCACCACGTCGTGCCCGGCGACGCCGATGGCGTGGATGAAGAGCTGGCCGGTGAACGGGCCGAGCCCGTGGGCGCGGCGCAGCGCGGCGCTGTCGATGCGGATGCTGCCGGCATGGTCGGGCAGTTCGCGCTCGAATTCGGCGAGCACCGCGCCGGCGGCGTCGAACAGGCGGCACCACAGGCGCACGCCCCGCGCGCCGTAGCCGTGCCAGTAATTCGCGGTGACGAGGCTGGTCGTCATCGCATCATCGTCGCGGAAGAAGGCGAAATTGGTGGCGAAATTCAGCGGGTCGAGATAGCGGCGGCGATTGGTCAGCAGCCGGTCGGGCAGGCGCACCTCGTCGAGGGTGAGGATGTCGGCGCCGGGAAGCAGGCCGGCCAGCCGCTCGGCCAGGCGGTGCGCGTCGAAAGCGGCGATCAGCACGGTGGCAGGGGCAGCGGCGACGAGGTCGGTCAGCGGCCTTGTGGTGAAGCCGCCGCGGCGCTCGCCGACCGCCAACGTGTCATGCACATGGACGGAATCGACCGGAAACGCCGGCGCCAGGGCGCGCAGCGGCGCAAAGATGCGCTCGGGATCGTAGACCGCGACCGGGCCGGCGGCGGCGAGGCGGGCGGCGAGGCGCTCCAGCGCCGCGGCGGCCAGCGGATGCGCCAGCGCCTTGTAGACTGCGTTGCCACCGCGGACATTGTCGAACGTGTCGATCTCGAGCATCGAAGTCAGACTCCCAGCATCCGGCGCAGTTCGGCGGCGGCCATCGGCGTGTCGTTCAGCGCCGAGGCGTTCCAGCTCTGCAGCCGGCCATCGAAGTTCCGGGCGCGGCCGCAGGCGACCATGTCGTCCATGAAGGCGCCGATGCGGGTGGATTTGCCGGGCAGGCGCGCGATCATCACCGGCGCATCGGTGGCCACCGCCTCGGAGACCATCGAGACGGAATCCCCCGTTACCACGATCGCGTCGGCAACGGCGAGCATGCCGAAATAGGGGTTCTCGCCCTGCATGTCCCAGATCCAGGCGCCGCGCGGGCGCAGCGCCTCTTCGAGGATGGCGCGGGCGGCGGGCTCGGTGCGGCGCGAGGGGGTGAGCATCAGCCCGACCCGGTCGCGGTCCATCATCCGGGCCAGCTGTTCGGCGAGGGTGCGCGCCGCCGCGGTATCGAGCCGGTAGCGGCCGTTGGAGCCGCCGACCAGCACGGCGACGAGCGGGCGGGGCAGCCCGGCGAAATGCGGCGCCCAGAGCGCGCGTTCGAGGGCGAGGCGCTCGGGGGTGACGCGGTGCAGCGCGGTGCGGGTGACGATGACGTTCGGGCCTGTCAGCCCGTCATGCTTCGCGGCCACCACGGCGTCGAACCGACCGGCGTCCATGCGCGGGTGCTGGATGATCACCGCCGGCAGGTCGGGCCGGCGCAGCGTGGCCAGCACGCGGGCGGCGGCGCCGCCGGCGCCGAGCATCAGGTCGCCTTCCGGCGGGGCGAGGGCGGCGGCATCGATCGCGCAGCGCGGATCTGGCCAGAGCATCGGGGAGAACAGGGTCCAGGGCCGCTTCGGCGCGATGACGCGGAAGTCGGTCCGGAATCCGGCCGCCTCCGCGAGGCCGAGAGCCTGGGAGCGGAGACCGGCGAGGTCGGTGCACAGGACGCGGGCGGTGACCGGAGCGGCCTGTCCGTCGGCGATGGCATGGGGTGCGGCCATGAGAGTCGGCGCGGCTTGCATCGCGGCGTTTTCGGGCCAGCGCGACATTTCGTCAACACACGTCGAACGGTTGCGAGTTTTTCATCTCTGGGTAGAGTGGGGCCATGGCGATACCGGCCCCGATGAAAGCCCGCCGCGTTCGGCCAGAACGGCCGTTGCAGCCGCGATGAGCGGGGTGGCGTCCCTGCCGCGGTTCGAAGTGCGGCTCACGCCGCCCGACCTTGCGCCGTGGCTCGCGGGCAATACGGGACTCCGCGGCTTCACCACCTTCGCCGCCGCCGCCGCCGGGCCGCATGTGATGGTGCTGTGCCTGATGCACGGCAACGAGATCGCCGGCGCGGTGGTGCTTGATGCGCTGCTGCGCGAGGGGTTGCGGCCGGCCTGCGGCCGGCTGACGCTCGGCTTCGTCAATATCGACGCCTATCGGCGGTTCGATCGGGACAATCCGGTTGCCTCCCGCTTCGTCGACGAGGATCTGAACCGGGTGTGGGACGAGGCGACGCTGGAGGGGCCGCGCCGCTCCGTCGAACTCGACCGCGCCCGCGAGATCTGGCCGCTGATCGCCGGGGCGGATCTGGTGATCGACCTGCATTCGATGCTCTGGCCGTCCGACCCGCTGGTGCTGTGCGGCCAGGGGGCGCGCGGCCGGGCGCTGGCGATGGCGATGGGCACGCCGGCGCTGGTGGTCGCCGATGGCGGCCATGCCGGCGGGCGCAGGCTGATCGACCATCCGCGTTTCCTTGCCCCGGCAGGCGATGCCGCGGCGGTGCTGGTCGAGGCCGGGCAGCACTGGCAGGAGGATACGGTGCGGCAGATGCGCGCGAGTGTGGACGCGGTGCTGGCCCATGCCGGCATGATCGGGAAGGTGGCGCCCTGCGCGGCGCCGCGCTTCGCCGAGGTCTCGCGGGTGGTGACCGCCAATACCGGCCGCTTCGCCTTCGTCCGCCCGTTCCGCGGCGGCGAGGTGATCCGCCGGCGGGACACGCTGCTGGCGCGCGACGGTACGGCCGAAATCCGCACCCCGCACGATGACTGCCTGCTGATCATGCCGAGCCTGCGAACCGGCCGCGGGCATACCGCCATCCGGCTCGCGCGCTTCGCCGAACCCGCCTGACCGGCGGGCGGGCTGGAGCATCATCCGATCCGAAAGGACCGGAAACTGCTCTATTCCTCCGTGCCCTCGTCCATCCCCTGCCGGCGCCGTGCCTCGGCCTCGGCCTGCAGCCGGCGAAAGCTGCGGTGGCTGAAGGGCAGCATCCCGAGATAGGCGAGCACCAGCAGCGAAAGGCCGAGCCATGGGTCGGCCAGCAGCACCGCGGCGGCGACGATCACCCCGAGCAGGATGGCGATGACGTGTTGCGGCGGCACCTTGAAGTTCTTGAAGTTCCAGACCGCCAGGGTCGAGATGCAGAGCAGCGCGGTGCCGGTCAGCACCACAGCGCTCAGCTCCGGCGCCTGGGCCAGCCGGTCGAGCCGGTCGCCGCCATGCCGCGCCGCCTCCAGGCCGAGATAGATCGGCAGCAGCGCGATCGCTGCGCCCGCCGGCGCCGGCACGCCGGTGAAGAAATTCGCGGCGAAGCGGAACACCGGCAGATGGCCATCCGCCTCGCGCGGCAGCGCGTCGATCGCCGCGTTGAAGCGGGCGAGTCGCAGCGCCATGCAGGCGGTATAGACGAGCGGCGGCAGATAGCCGAACGCGCCCCATTCGCTGAGCGACCACAAATAAAGCACCAGTGCCGGGGCAATCCCGAAGCAGAGGAAATCCGACAGGCTGTCGAACTCCGCGCCGAAGCGGGACGTGGCCTTGAGCAGCCGGGCCAGCCGGCCATCAAGCCCGTCGATCACGCCGGCGACGGCGATGGCGATCACCGCGGCGCCGAAGCGTTGTTCGAGGGCGAAGCGGATCGCGCTGAATCCCACGCAGAGGCCCGACAGGGTCAGCAAATTCGGCAGCATGCGGTTGAAGCTCATGCCGCGCAGGCGGGGACGGCGCGGCGGGCGGCGCCGGGGGAGGGCGAAGAGCGGCGGCTTTTCCGCCCCGCTCATGCGCCGCCTTGCGCGGCGGCGGGGGGCAGCAGCCCCATCACCGTCTCGCCGCCGACCATGCGCTGGCCGACCGCGACCAGGGGCAGCGTGCCGGGTGGCAGATAGAGATCGGTGCGGCTGCCGAAGCGGATGATGCCGAAGCGCGCGCCGGTTTCGACGCGGTCGCCCTCATGCACGTCGCACAGGATGCGCCGCGCGATCAGCCCGGCGATCTGCACCACCGCGATCTCGGCGCCGGATTCGAGCCGGATGGCGAGGGCGTTGCGCTCGTTCTCCTCGGCCTCCTTTGCCGCCGCGTTCACGAACTTGCCGTGCCGGTAGGAGATGCGGGTGACGATGCCGGCCATCGGCACGCGGTTCACATGCACGTCCAGCACCGAGAGGAAGATGGCGATGCGTGGCATCGGGACCGCCGGCAGGCCGAGTTCGGGCGGCGGCAGCGCCTCGTCGACGATGACGACGCGGCCATCCGCCGGGGCCAGCAGCGCATCCGGCCGGGCGGGCGGCACGCGCGCCGGATCGCGGAAGAAATAGAGGCAGAACAGCGCGAAGAGCGCGCCGAGCCAGGCCAGCCAGCCGGCGCCGGTGAGCAGGCCAAGCAGGAAAACGGCCAGGCCGGCGGCGATGAAGGGCCGCCCGGCGCGGTGCGGCGGCACCAGGGCGGCGCGCAGGGAGTCGATGATGTCCATGCCCGGGTTATGGCGAGCGGCGCGGAGCCTTGCAAGAACGCCCTTCGGCGTTGATGCGCCACGCCCTTCCACATCAATTAGGCCACGCCTCTCGGGATCAATTAGGGCACGCCTTTCGGCGTGGGACGGCTCAGCTCGTGCCGGCCGGTGCTGTGGACTTCGCCGGTGCGGCGGGTGCGGCCTTCATGCCGGGGGATTGCGGCAGCAGGAAGCGCTGGCCGGGATAGACCAGGTTGGGGTCGCGGATGCTGGCCTCGTTCGCCCGGTAGATCATGGTGTAGTCGGTGCCGCGGCCATAGACGCGGCGGGCGATCAGCCACAGGCATTCGCCGCGCGCGACGACGACCTCGTGCGGCACCAGCTTGCCGAGCGGGCGCGGGGCATAGGCGGTCTTCATCTCGCCGATGACGCCGCCCTTGGCGTCCTGTGCCTTCAGGCTGAATGTCCCGGGCTTAGTCGGCATCTGGCCGATTTTCATCGTCCAGCGGCCATCGGCGCCGGCGGTCGCGCTGCCGAGCGTCTTGCCGTCGAGCGAGAGCGAGACGGTGGCGCCGGGTTTCGCCGTGCCGGCGATCACCGCCTTGCCGCTGGCGCCGTAATCGACCGAGCCGATGCCGAGCGTGCCGGGTGCGGGGCCTTGCCCGCTCAGGACGCGGGAGGGCTTGCTGCCATTGCCGGCGAGCACGGCCAGCGGCCCCTCGTTCGGCGCCGCGGGCACGGCGACGGTGACGTCGCGCCGGCTCGTCCGCGTGCCGCCGCCCGGTGTCGCCTCGGCCAGGGCGAGCTGCTGGCCGCCGGCCGGCAGCGGATGGTCGGTGACGAAGGCGAAACTGCCCGAACTGTCCGCCTTGACGGTGCCGATCGTCCGCCCGTTGGCGGTGATGGTGACGGTCGCACCCGGTGCCGCGTGGCCGGCGATCACCGCATTGCCGCCGGCATCGACCCGCACCGTGTCGAAGCGCGGTGCGGCGGGGGGCGCGGGCGTTGCCGGCGCGGCGGGGGCGGCGGCGGGCGCGGTTGCCGCCGCGGGGGGAGCGGTTTCGGGTTTGCGGTGGTTGCTCAGCACCACGAGGCCGAGCACCGCGCAGAGGCCGAGCGCGCCGATCGCAGCGCCCGGCAGCCAGCCGGGCAGCCGCGCACGCGTGCCATCGTTATCGCTGCTGGGAGTCTCGTTTGTGGGCATGTGGAAAACTCTCGATCCCGGTCGCTTGCCTGACGTGCGTTATCCTGCCACGAGGGCAGGCATCTCGAAAGGTTCTGCGGGTTATTCTCGATCATGAGTCACATTTCGGTCACGGTATTTTGCGGATCATCCCCCGGCGCGACACCTGATTACCTCGCGGCGGCGCGGGATCTCGGCGCGGGGCTGGCCGCGCGGGGCATGACGCTGGTCTTCGGCGGCGGCAATGTCGGGCTGATGGGGGCGACGGCCGGGGCCGCGCTCGGCGCCGGTGGTGCTGTCACCGGCATCATCCCCGATTTCCTGCGCGCCCGCGAGGTCGAGTTTCCCGGCCTCACCGAGCTGATCGTCACCGACACGATGCACACCCGCAAGCGGCGGATGTTCGCGCGGGCGGATGCGTTCGTCGTGCTGCCCGGCGGGCTCGGCACGCTGGACGAGCTGATGGAGATCCTCACCTGGAAGCAGCTCGGCCGCCATGCCAAGCCGATCCTGCTGATCGACATTCGTGGCTGGGCCAGCCGGGTGGCGGCGCTGATCGATGGCGTGATCGAGGATGGGTTCGCCCGGCCGCCGGTGCGCGAGCTGTTCGAGACCGTGCCGGACGTGGCGGCCGCGCTCGCCCGGCTCGAAACCTATTCAGAGTCGGTGAACGGCGCCTCGTCGCTCGGCAATCTGTAATCCTCGCTGAACCAGCGGCCGAGATCGACCGCGCGGCACCGCGCCGAGCAGAACGGGCGGTGCGCAAGCTGCGCCGCCTGGCCGCAGATCGGGCACGCGCCGGCGGGTTTGCGGCGGGGGTGGCTTGGCAGAGCCTTTTCGTCGGTCATGGCGGCAACTCGTGCAGCGGTGGGCGGATGCGCGGGCGGCTGATCTCGGCGAAGCCGAGTGCCGAGAAGCCGAGCAGGCGCGGGCGGAGCGGATCGCGCGCGAGGGCGGCGGCGAGGTCGGGGGCGAGTTTCGGCCGGACGGCGGGTTTCATCCCGGCGAAATCGACCAGGATCGCGCCGGCGAGATTGCGCAGGAGGATCTGCCGGGCGAGTTCGGGGATGATCGCGCGGTTGAGCCGCAGCTGCGCGCCCGGCTTGTCGCCCCGCTCGGCGGTGGCGGCACCGGCGTCGATATCGATCGCGGTGAGCGCCGGCGTCGGGCAGACCGTGCCGCGGGCGCCCTGCGGCAGCGCAAAGACCGGCTCGGCGAGCGCGGCGATCTCCTCCTCCACCGGGGCGAGGCTCGCCGGATCATGCGCGACCCCCTCATGCGCCGCCCGCAGCAGGGCAACGAGTTCCCAGTCATCGGCGAGGATCGGCGCGGCCGGATGCAGGGCGCGGAACTCGGCGATCGGGCCGGGGCCGCGGGCGAGCAGGCCGGGCTTCGCGCCGGGTGCGACGTCTTGCGCCAGCGCGAGGCGCGGCCCCTTGCCGCCCTGGGGGGCGCGGGTGATGCGGACCGCGACGGCATCGCCCTCGGCGAGGCTCTTGCCACCCGCGCTGTCAGGCAGGAAGCCCGATCCGTCGCCGAGATCGACGAACACGCCGCCGAGTGCTGAGGCGCGGGCGGTGATCCGGCCGGAGCAGAGATCGCCGACGCCATCCGGCGCGTCAGGCCGCCAGCGCGTGTAGCCGGCGAGGGTGCCGGATTCGGTCAGCACGAGATGCACGGTGCCGCCGCGCAGCCCGGCGCGGATGACCGCGTTCATGGCCGCCAGCCGAGGCCGCGCAGCAGGTTCAGCGTTTCGTGCAGGGGCAGGCCGACCACGCCGGAATGGGAGCCGGCGAGAAAATCGACGAACCCCGCCGCCCGCCCCTGGATCGCATAGCCGCCCGCCTTGCCGCGCCACTCGAAGCTGGCGAGATAGGCGTCCGCACTCTCGCGGTCGAGCCTGGCGAAGCCGACGGTGGTCATCACGTTGCGCGCGACGATGCGCCCGTCCGGCCCGCGCACGGCGACGGCGGAATACACCCGGTGGCGGCGGCCGGACAGCAGGTCGAGGCAGCGGCGCGCCTCGGCATCGGTTTCGGTTTTCGGCAGGATGCGACCGCCGAGGGCGACGACGGTATCGGCGGCGATGACGAAGGCGCCCGGCACGGTGACGGAAGCGAGCTTCTCCGCCGCCATCCGCGCGGCATAGAGCCGGGGCGATTCAGCCTTGTGCGGGGTTTCGTCGATATCGGGGGAGATCACCGAATCGGGGATGATGCCAAGCTGCCGGAGCAGGTCGAGCCTGCGGGGGCTCGACGAGGCCAGGATCAGGTTGGCCATGCGGCGATCCGGCTTACTTGAAGCGGAAGGTGATCCGGCCCTTGGTCAGATCATAGGGCGTCATTTCGACGTTGACGCGGTCGCCGGCCAGCACGCGGATGCGGTTCTTGCGCATCTTGCCGCTCGTATGGGCGAGAATGACGTGGTCGTTGTCGAGTTTCACCCGGAACATCGCGTTCGGGAGCAGCTCCGCGACGGTGCCGCTGAACTCGATCATGTCTTCTTTTGACATCAAACCTCGATAAAAATTTGCAACATGCGGTCCAAATGAGCCGATGGCGCGTTCAGGTCAAGTTTTCCGCGCGGTTGCGGGTCAGCCTTGCGCGGATGGAACGGGCGTGGCCGTCGAGACTCTCGGCCGCCGCGAGGGTTGCCGCGGCAGGGCCGATGGACGCCATCGCCGCCGGATCGAGGGCGACGAAGGTGGTGCGCTTGAGGAAGTCGAACACCGAAAGTCCCGAGGAAAACCGCGCCGTGCCGCCTGTCGGCAGTACGTGGTTGGGCCCGGCGACATAGTCGCCGATCGCGGTCGGCGCGTCGGCGCCGAGAAAGGCGGCGCCGGCATGGCGGATCCGCGCGAACACGGCGCCGGGGTCGGCCGTCATCACCTGGAGATGCTCGGAGGCGACGCGGTTGGCGATGTCGGCCGCCTCGTCGAGATCGCGGGCGAGGATGATCGCGCCATGGGCGGCGAGCGAGGCGGCGGCGATCGTGGCGCGAGGCAGGGTTTCGAGCGCGCGGGCGAGTGCGGCGGCCACCGCGTCGGCCAGTGCGGCATCGTCGGTGACGAGGAGCGACTGCGCCGCCTCGTCATGCTCGGCCTGGGCGATCATGTCGAGGGCGACGCGCCAGGGGTCTTGCCCGCCATCGGCGATGATCAGCACCTCCGAGGGACCGGCGATGGAATCGATGCCGACCTGCCCGAACACCTGCCGCTTCGCCTCGGCGACGAAGGCGTTGCCCGGCCCGACGATGCGGTGGACCGGGGCGATGGCCTCGGTGCCATAGGCGAGGGCGGCGACGGCCTGGGCGCCGCCGACGCGGTAGATTTCCGTCACCCCGGCGCGGCGCGCGGCGGCGAGGACGAGGTCGTTCATCTGCCCGTCCGGCGTCGGCACGCACATGGCGATCCGCCCAACCCCGGCGACGCGGGCGGGAATCGCGTTCATCAGCACCGAGGAGGGATAGGATGCCTTGCCCCCCGGCACGTAGAGCCCGACGGCGTCGAGCGGTCCCCAGCGCAGGCCGAGCCGCGCGCCGGCAGCGTCGGTAAAGGCGATGTCCTGCGGCAGCTGGGCGCGGTGGAACGCCTCGATCCGGGTGGCGGCGAGGTCGATCGCCTGACGCTGTTCGGCGCTGACGCGGGCGCAGGCGGCGTCGATCTCGGCGGCACTCACGCGCAGGGTTTCGGGCGTGAGGGGAAAGCGGTCGTAGCGGCGGGTGAGGTCGATCAGCGCGGCGTCGCCCTCGGCGCGCACCCGGGCGATGATCGCGGCGACCGGGGCTGCGACATCGGTGGCACTGGCGCGGTCGCTGGCCAGGGCGGCGAGGGCGGCGGCGAAGCCGGGGTCGGCGGTGTGGAGACGGCGGATCATGCGGCGGCCAGCGCGTCGCGGAAGCGGGCGATCCAGTGGGCGATCGCCTCCGGCCGCGTCTTCAGCGCGGTGCGGTTGACGATCAGCCGCGAGGTGACATGGGCGATGGTCTCGGTCTCGACGAGGCCATTGGCCTTCAGCGTCGAGCCAGTCTGCACCAGGTCGACGATCAGGCGCGACAGGCCGAGGCCGGGGGCGAGTTCCATCGCGCCGTTCAGCGCCACGATCTCGGCCTGGATGCCGCGCGCGGCGAAATGGCGGCGGGTGATGTTGGGATATTTGCTGGCGACGCGCACGCGCGAGAGGCGGCTGAAATCGGTGCGCCCGGCGGCGTCCGCCGGCTCGGCGACGGCGATGCGGCAGGCGCCGATGCCGAGATCGAGCGGCGCGTAGATTTCCGGATAGTCGAACTCCATCAGCACGTCGGCGCCGCAGATGCCGATTTCGGCGGCGCCGAACGCGACAAAGGTGGCGACGTCGAAACTGCGCACGCGGATCACGTCGAGCTCGGGGATGGCGGTGTGGAAGCGCAGCCGGCGGCTGCTCTCATCCGCGTAGTCCGGCTCGGGCGCGATGCCGGCTGCGGCGAGCAGCGGCGCGCACTCCTTGAGGATGCGTCCCTTGGGCAGGGCGAGGACGAGTCCGTTGGTGGCGGCCTCGGCGGCGATCGGCGATGGGGTCACGGCGGTCATCGCGCGGGTTCGTAGCATTGCCGGCGCGCCCTGCCAAACCCGGCGGCGCGGGACTTGTCCCGGCGGCGTGGCCGGCGCAGATTGATTACATGAGCGAACACGTGATGATCTGCGAAGTCGGCCCGCGCGACGGGCTGCAGATAGCCAAATCGACGATGGAAACCGGGGCGAAATGCCGCTGGATCGCCGCCATGGCGGAAGCCGGGCTGAAGGAGATCGAGGTCGGCAGTTTCGTGCCGGCGAAGCTGATCCCGCAGATGGCGGATACCGAGGCCGTGGTCCGCTTCGCGAAGGAAATACCGGGCCTCGTCGTCGTCGCGCTGGCCCCCAACCTGCGCGGCGCGCAGGCGGCGGTGGCGGCCGGGGCGCACCGGGTCAGCATCCCGGTCTCGGTGAGCGAGGGGCATTCGCGCGCCAATCTCAACCGCGCGCCCGACGAGCAGGTGGCGGTAGTCGGCCAGATCGTCGACTGGATGAAGGGCGCGGGCAATCCGGCGGAAATCGAGGTCGCCTGTTCCACCGCCTTCGGCTGCTCGATCGACGGCGCGGTGCCTGAGCGCGAGGTGGTGCGCATCGCCGCGGCACTCGCGGCGACGGGGGTGGAGCAGATCGGCCTCGCCGATACCGTGGGCTACGCCAATCCCGCGCAGATCAGGTCGGTCGTGCGGGCGGTGCGGCGCGAGATCGGCCCGGCGCTGCGCGGGCTGCACCTGCACGACACGATGGGCCTCGGCATCGCCAACGCGCTGGCCGGGCTCGATGAAGGCATCCGCGATTTCGATGCCGCTCTCGCCGGGCTCGGCGGCTGCCCCTTCGCGCCCGGAGCGTCGGGCAACATCGTGACCGAGGATCTCGTGTTCATGCTGGAGAGCATGGGCTTCGCCACCGGAATCGACCTCGGCAAGCTGATCGCCGCGCGGCGCCTGCTGCACGAGGGGCTGCCGGCCGAGCCGATGCACGGCCAGATCGCGAAGGCGGGCATTCCGCGCACCTATCGCCAGGCGGCGTGAGGGGCGGAGCATGAGCGGCACACCGCTGGCGGGGCTGCGCGTCGTCGAGTTCGCGCATATGGTGATGGGGCCGACGACCGGG
Source organism: Acidiphilium sp. C61 (assembly GCF_905116885.1). Classification (NCBI taxonomy): domain Bacteria; kingdom Pseudomonadati; phylum Pseudomonadota; class Alphaproteobacteria; order Acetobacterales; family Acidocellaceae; genus Acidiphilium; species Acidiphilium sp. C61. The sequence goes on from NZ_CAJHNI010000005.1 coordinate 2,034,480, forward strand.
CTGATCCTCGGCGATCTCGGCGCCGACGTGGTCAAGATCGAGCCGATGCCGGACGGCGACAACACCCGCCGGCTCACCGGCTCGGGGATCGGCTTCTTCACCATGGCGAGCCGGAACAAGCGCAGCGTCATGCTCGACCTGAAATCGCCCGAGGGCCTGGCCGTGGCGCGGGACCTGGTGGCGAGGGCCGACGTGCTGACCGAGAATTTCCGCCCCGGCGCGCTGGAGCGGCTCGGCCTCGGCTATGAAGCCTGCGCGGCGCAGAATCCGAGGCTCGTCTACTGCTCGCTCAAGGGCTTCCTGCCGGGGCCGTACGAACACCGCACCGCGCTCGACGAAGTGGTGCAGATGATGGGCGGCCTCGCCTACATGACCGGGCCGATCGGCCAGCCGCTGCGGGCCGGCGCCTCGGTGATCGACATCATGGGCGGCAGCTACGGCGCCATCGCGGTGCTCGCCGCCCTCGCCGAGCGGGAGCGGACCGGGCGCGGCCAGCACGTCCAGTCCGGCCTGTTCGAGAGCGTCGCCATGCTGATGGCGCAGCACATGGCGCAGGCGGCCATCACCGGCACCGAGCCGGCGCCGATGAGCGCGCGGGACGTGGCCTGGCCGGTCTATGACATTTTCAACACGAAGGATGGCGAGCAGATCTTCATCGGCGTCGTCACCGACACGCAGTGGAAGGTGCTGTGCGCCGAGTTCGGGCTGGCCGCGCTGGCCGATGATCCGGCGCTGGCGACCCAGGCCGAGCGGCGGGCCGCGCGCCAGCGCACCCTGCCGGTCATCGCTGCCGCCTTCGCGCAGTTCAGCGCGGCCGAACTGGTCGGCCGCTGCGAGCGTCTCGGCCTGCCCTTCGCGCCGATCGCGAAGCCGGCGGACCTGTTCGCCGATCCGCATCTGAGGGAATCGGGCGGGCTGGTCGAGGTCAGCCTGCCGGATGGGCGGAAAATCGGCCTGCCGGGCCTGCCGATCAGCATGGACGGGGCGCGCAGCACGGCGCGGCGCGACGTGCCGGCGCCGGGGGCGGATACGCGGGACGTGCTGGCGGAGCTGGGCTATCCGGCCGCCGAGATCGACCGGCTGATCGAAACCGGCGCGGCCGGCTGATCCGGCGGATTTCAGCAGAGAGGAGCGAAAAAATGGCGAAGGTGGCGTTCATCGGGCTTGGGGTGATGGGCTATCCAATGGCGGGGCATCTGGCCGCCGGCGGGCATGAGGTGACGGTCTACAACCGCACCCATGCGAAGGCCGAGGCCTGGGCGAAGCAGCACAAGGGCACGGCCGCGCCGACCCCGCGCGAGGCGGCGGCGGGGGCCGATTTCGTGTTCTGCTGCGTCGGCAACGACGACGATCTCCGCTCGGTGACGATCGGGCCGGATGGCGCTTTCGCCGGCATGAAGGAGGGCGCGCTGTTCGTCGATCATACCACCGCCTCGGCCACGGTTGCGCGCGAGCTGGCGGCAGCCGCCGGCGGGCGCTTCGGCGTGATGGACGGGCCGGTGTCCGGCGGTCAGGCCGGGGCGGAGAACGGCAAGCTCACGGTGATGATGGGCGGCGAGGCGGCCGATTTCGAGCGGGCGAAGCCGGTGATCGGCTGCTACGGCGCCAATATCAGCCATATCGGCACGCACGGGGCGGGGCAGCTCGCCAAGATGGTGAACCAGATCTGCATCGCCGGAATCGTCCAGGGCCTCGCCGAGGGGCTGCATTTCGCCGAGGCCGCCGGGCTCGACGCGGCGAAGGTGATCGGCGCCATCTCGAAAGGTGCCGCACAGAGCTGGCAGATGGAAAACCGCTGGAAGACGATGACGGAGAAGAAATTCGATTTCGGCTTCGCGGTGGACTGGATGCGCAAGGATCTCGGCATCTGCCTTGCCCAGGCGAAGGAAACCGGGGCGCGGCTGCCGCTCACCGCGCTGGTCGACCAGTTCTATGCCGATGTCCAGCAGATGGGCGGGCGGCGCTGGGACACCTCGTCGCTGATCGCGCGGTTCGGCGGCGTCTCAAAATAGGTTGTTGTTGATGCGCAGCACCTCGCGGCAATGCGGGGTGCTGGCCAGCGCGCCGCCATTGTTCTCGCAGCGGACCACCTCGCGCATCAGCGCGTGCGGATTCTTGCGGTAATAGGCGGTGCGGCCGCCACCGGCGCAGCCGGAGAGCGACGCGCAGGCGAGCAGCAGGAAGGCGAGGCGACTGGCGTTGATACCAGGGTGGGTGGCGCGCATTCCTCGAAACCCTCCATTTGCTGTTCCGGACCGGAACCGTGCGAGACTTCATGATAATGTCACGACAGCGCCGCCGTCCGGCCATTTTCGTCGTGCCTTCTCAAGCTCCTGTCAACCATTCTGGAGATCCGACGTGATGAACATCTCGCGCAAGCATTTCGCAGCGATCCTCGGCGGCGCGCTCATCGCCGGCGGCCTTGCCGGCGGCGTCGCCCAGGCCGAGTATCAGGGTCACATGCTGCAGGCGCGCCGCGCCCTGCTCGCCGCGCGCCACCAGCTGCAGCTCGGCGACCATGACAAGGGCGGCCATCGCATCGCAGCGATCCGGGCGGTGAACGAGGCGCTGCGCCAGGTCGACATCGCCGTCCGCTACGACAATCACCACTGACCGTCCCGCTTCCGCCCGGCCGGGGCGCCCAGTGCGCCGCAACCCGGCCGGGATGTGGACCTTGCGGCCATCCGGCCAGGATGTGGAACTTGCGGCCATCCGGCCGAGACGTGGAACTTGCGGCCATCCGGCCGCGGGCGTAAGGCTTTTGCTCATGAAAAACGCACTCGCACTGTTTCTCGGCGCCGCGATCGCCTTGCCGTTCGCCGTGCCTCAGGCGGCCCATGCCGCCGACCAGCCGAAGCCGCTGGGCACGTTCAAGGGTTGGACCGCGGCGACCTACGGAACCGGACCCGACATGGTCTGCTACGCCTTCGCCTCCTCGAAGCAGGCCAAGGGCGCGAAGACTCCGCCGGCCATGCTCACCGTGGCCGAGCGCGCGAAATTCCGCGACGAGATATCGCTCAGCCAGGGTGTCACCTACGCCAAGAACCAGGACGTGATGGTGAAGGTCGGCGGTGCGGCGCTGAAATTCTTCACCAAGGACAACATGGCCTACGCGCTCAAGGGGCCGGCGACGGTGAAGGCCTTCCTCGGCGGCGCCGCGGCCGTGGCGAGCACGGGCAAGGGTGCGAAGGCGGTGAGCGACACGTTCAGCCTCGACGGGTTCGGCGACGCCTACAAGGCGATCGTCAAGGCCTGCCCCCCGTCCGGGCACAAGGCGAAGTCCTGACCGGGTGACGGCGGTGACGCGCGCCGACGCGCCGGAGACCGACGGGCTGGACGAGGCGGCGCGGGCGCGCATCCTCGCCAAGGCCGCGCTGTTCGCTCCGCCCTCGAATGTGCTGGAGGACGGGCGGCGCGACCTCGTCGGCCTCGCGCGCGAGGAACTCGCCGCGGCGATGGCCGAGATCGGCGAGCAGCCCTTCCGCGCCAAGCAGCTCTGGCACTGGATCTACCACCAGGGCGTGACCGATTTCGCCGCGATGGCGAATATCGCCAAACCCCTGCGCGCGAAGCTCGCCGCGCATTTCACCATCGGCCGGCCGGAAGTGGCGGCGGACCATCTCAGCGCCGACGAGACGCGCAAGATGCTGTTCCGCTTCCGCGACCATGAGGCGGTCGAGACCGTCTACATCCCCGATGTCACCGAGGATCGCGGCGCTGTGTGCTTGTCCTCGCAGGTCGGCTGCACCCTGTCCTGCCGGTTCTGCCACACCGGCACCCAACGGCTGACGCGCAACCTGTCGGCTGCCGAGATCGTCGGCCAGTTCATGGCGATGCGCGATGCCTATGGCGAATGGCCGAGCCCGAAGGGCGAGACGCCGCGGCTGCTCTCCACCATCGTGCTGATGGGCATGGGCGAGCCGCTCTACAATTACGAGAACGTCGCCAAGGCGATGAAGATCGTGATGGATGGCGAGGGCATCGGCCTGTCGCGCCGGCGGATCACGCTCTCGACCTCCGGCGTCGTGCCGATGATGGACCGGGCCGGGGCGGAACTCGGCGTCAATCTCGCCGTGTCGCTCCACGCGGTGACCGACGACGTGCGCGACGTGATCGTGCCGCTCAACCGCAAATACAACATCGCCGAGCTGATCGCCGCCTGCCGGCGCTATCCCGGCGCCTCCAACGCGCGGCGGATCACCTTCGAATACGTGATGCTCAAGGGCATCAACGACAGCGAGGCCGATGCCCGCCGCCTGGTCGAGCTGATCGACGGCATCCCGGCCAAGGTCAACCTGATCCCGTTCAACCCCTGGCCGGGCTCGACCTATGAAACCTCCAGCGGCAACGCGATCCGCCGCTTCGCCAACATCGTGATGGATGCCGGCTATGCCGCCCCGGTGCGCACGCCGCGCGGGCAGGACATCCTCGCCGCCTGCGGGCAGCTCAAGTCGAAGGTTGACGGCGGCGCGAGCGCGGCGTGACGGCGTCGTCGCGATGACGGGGCGGGTGGCGCTGGTCTCCGGCGGCGGGCGCGGCATCGGGGCTGCGATCGGCGCGCATCTCGCTGTGCTTGGCTGGCGCGTGATCGCCGCCGATCGCGATATCGAGGGGCTGACGCCGCCCGACGGGGTAAGGCTGCTCCAGTGCAACGTCGCCTGCGAGGCGGATGTCGCCCGGCTGATCGAGGACGTCGCGGCGCAGGAAGGCCGGCTCGACGGGCTGGTCTGCAATGCCGGGTTCATGATCCGCAAGCCGATCGGCGCGCTCAGCCTCGTCGAATGGCGCGCGGTGATCGACACCCACCTGACCAGCATCTTTCTCCTCGTGCGCGGGGCGGAGGCGATGCTGCGCGCGGCGAAGGGCGCCATCGTCACCATCGCCTCGACGCGGGCGCACATGTCCGAACCGGACACCGAGAGCTACGCCGCGGCCAAGGGCGGGATCGTGGCGCTCAGCCATGCGCTTGCCGTCTCGCTCGGGTCCGATATGCGGGTGAACTGCATCAGCCCCGGCTGGATCGATACCGGGAAATACCCGATCTCCCCGTCCGACCATGCGCAGCACCCGTCCGGGCGCGTCGGCACCGTGGCGGATATCGCGGCGCTGGCCGCCTTCCTGCTCGGGAAGGAGTCCGGGTTCTGCACCGGTGCGGAGTTCGTCGTCGATGGCGGCATGACCAGGAAAATGATCTACGCCGAATAGCCCGCTCGCCCGGCGCTTGACCCGGACGCCGGATTTGGCGATATAGCCGGCAACGCCGCGCCGTGGCACCCATGGCGCGGGACGTGTTTTTTTGTTCCGTCTCCGCTTCTGGCCGGCGCGCCGGCTTTCTGGATCGAGGTTTTCGTCATGACCCGTCGCTGCGACATCACCGGCAAGAGCGTGCTCTCCGGCAACAATGTGAGCCACGCGAACAACAAGTCGCGCCGCCGGTTCCTGCCGAACCTGCAGGACAGCTCGCTGCAGTCCGACGCGCTCGGCCATTCGGTCAAGCTGCGCGTCACCCCGCGCGGCCTCGCGACGATCGAGCAGAAGGGCGGTCTGGACGCGTTCCTGCTCGACACGCCGAACCGCAAGCTGACCGACGAGGCCCGCACCCTGAAGCGCCGCGTGGCGAAGGCTGCGGCACGGCGCGAGGCGAAATCGGCCTGACAGGCTGCTCATCCATATTCCGGCCGCATGAAAACCCGCCGGTAACGGCGGGTTTATCGTTTGTTTATCTGGCGATTGCAGAGTTCGGTTGCGGCGCGGCGTGAACATACGGTACACTCCAAGTCGTGGTGGCGGTGCTCCGGGACCATCCCGGCGGCGCATCAGTCTCGGCTCCAGTATTCAAGGAGGAGATCCTCAATGACCTCCCTCGCCTCCGAATCCCCCGAAACCATTGGCAATCCGCTGGATATCGTCGAACAGGTCGTTGCCGCCAATGACTGGGTGTTCGACCGCCGCAGCGATAGCGAGATTGCCGCCGAGGCACCTGGCCGCTGGTGCGATTATGGCCTCTATTTCTCCTGGTCGCACGAAATCTCGGTCATGCACTTCTCCTGCACCTTCGATCTGAAGGCGCCGGAACGCCGCCGCAGCGCGCTGTACGAGCTGCTGGCCCGGGCCAACGAGAAGCTCTGGATCGGCCATTTCGGCATGGATCATGACGACGGCATGCCGATCTTCCGCCATTCCGTGCTGCTGCGCGGTGCCGGCGGCGCTTCGGCCGAGAGTGTCGAGGATATGGTCGATATCGCGGTGTCCGAGTGCGAGCGGTTCTTCCCGGCCTTCCAGTTCGTGCTGTGGGGCGGCAAATCGCCGGACGAGGCGCTGGCTGCGGCCATGCTGGAGTGCGCGGGCGAGGCATGACCGACGCGGCATTGCCGGATCTGCTGCTCCTCGGCGGCGGCAAGATGGGGTCTGCCATGCTCGCCGGCTGGCGCGAGCGCGGCATCTCGCGCGTCGTCGTCGTCGATCCGGGCGCCGAGGCACAGGCGCTGGCCGGTGATGGTGTGGAGGTCGTCGACTCTCCCGCCGAGATTCCGGACGGGTTCGCGCCGCAAGCGGTGATCCTCGCGGTCAAGCCGCAAATGGCGGGCGCCGCGGTGGACGGGCTGGCGCGGTTCGCCGGCGGGGCGGTCATCGTCTCGATCATGGCGGGACTCACGATCGGCTGGCTGCAGGCAAAATTCCCCGGCGGCGCCATCGTGCGCGCCATGCCGAACACCCCGGCCGCGGTGCGCCAGGGCATCACCGTGGCGGTCGCCGGCCCGGGTGTCGCGCCCGCGCGGCGCACCCTCGCCGAGACGCTGCTCGGCGCGGTCGGCCAGGTCGCGATGGTTGACGACGAGGCGCTGCTCGATCCGGTCACCGCGGTGTCCGGCGGCGGCCCGGCTTATGTGTTCCTGCTGGTCGAACTGCTGGAGGCCGCCGCTCTCGACCAGGGGATTCCACCCGATCTCGCGCGGGTTCTGGCCCGGCAGACGGTGATCGGCTCGGCCGCCCTGCTCGCGGCGAGCGACCAGCCGGCGGACGCGCTGCGCCGCGCCGTCACCAGCCCGAAGGGCACGACCGAACGGGCGCTTGCCGTTCTGATGAACGACACGGCCTGGCCCGCGGCAATGCGGCAGGCGATCGCCGCGGCAACGGCGCGGTCGCGGGAACTTGCGGCCGGCTGATCCGCGTCCCGCAGCGCCGCGACGCAAAAAATGTCGTTCCGTTCTGCCAGATTAACGATCCCATAATCTTTCACGCCTAGGGTTCCGAGAGCTGAGGCCAAGACGCACCGGCCCATTGCCGATGCGTCGCCAGCCCAGCCGCTTCGGATGGCGCGCGATCACCCTCGCTGCCGGATCTCCGAAGTCCGTCGCCGATTTGCGGAGGGTATCCTGAGTGGGACCATGTGGCGTGACCGTTCCTGACCGTATTGATCGCAAGGATCGCCGGTATTGGCCGCCCTGCCCCTGCCCCCGCGGCTCGCGGCAGGCCGGCGCGCCGTGGCGTGTCCGCCTCCGTGCGCGGAAGCTTTCCCTGGAGCATCCCAACCATGACTGACATCGCGGATTCGTTCGCCCTCGATCCCGTTCTCGACCTCAAGGCGGCAACCCCTCTGGCGCAAGGGTTGCTCGCCAGGCGCGGCGCTGAATTGCGGATCGATGGCGCGCTGGTCGAGCGGCTGGGTGGCCAATGCCTGCAGGTCCTGCTTTCGGCCCGGTCCACCTGGGAGGCGGATGGCCATGCGTTCGTGATGGAACGCATGTCCGACCAGATGGTCGCAGCACTCGAATTGTTCGGTGTCGGGCCGGCCGCATTTCAATTTCAGAAGGATATAGCCGCGTGACCAAGACCATTCTCACCGTGGATGATTCGCGCACCATGCGTGACATGCTGCGCATGTCGCTGGTCGAGGCGGGATATCGGGTGGTGCAGGCCGAAGACGGCGTGCACGGTCTCGAAGTGCTGCAGGTCGAGACGCCGGACGTCATCGTGACCGATATCAACATGCCGCGGCTCGATGGTTTCGGGTTCATCGAGGCGGTGCGCAAGGATGCCTCGTGGCGCACCACGCCGGTGCTGGTGCTGACCACAGAGGTCGATCCCGAAAAGAAGGGGCGCGCGAAGGCTGCCGGTGCGACGGGCTGGATCGTCAAGCCCTTCGATCCGGTCAAGCTGGTCGATGCGATCCGGCGCGTCGCGGCATGATGGGAGTCTGACTGATGGATCCGATGGCGGAGATCCGCGAAACATTCTTCCAGGAATGCGAAGAGCAGCTCGGCGAACTTGAATCCGGCCTGATGCGGATGGAAACCGGGCAGACCGATTCCGAGACGGTGAATGCCGTCTTCCGTGCCGTCCACTCGATCAAGGGCGGCGCGGGCGCGTTCGGTCTGGAAGACCTCGTGCATTTCGCACATGTTTTCGAGACGGTTCTCGACCTGATCCGCTCGGGGCGGCTGGAGCCGTCGCCGGAGGCGATGCGTGTCATGCTCCGCGCGTCCGACGCGCTGGCCGATCTGGTGCGCGCGGCGCGCGATGGCAGCGCGACCGATCCTGCGCGGATCGCCGCGATCGTAGCCGAACTGCGGCAACTGACCGGTGAGGGCGACGCGGGCGAAGCCGAGGACGACGATTTCGCCGATATCGCCTTTGCGGCGGTGCCGGTCACGCTCGAAAGCGAGGATGCGCCGCCGCCGCCGCCGCCCGGCTGGGTCATCCGTTTCAAGCCTCTTGCCGATCTCTACGCCAAGGCCAACGAGGCCGGGTTGCTGCTGCGCGAGCTCGGGCGCCTCGGCCCCATGCGAGTGACGGTCGATGCCGAGACCCTGCCGGATCTTGCCGCGCTCGATCCGGAGGGCGCCTACCTCACCTGGACGATCGTGCTGGAGGCCGACTGCACGGAAGACATGATCCGTGCCGTCTTCGAGTTCGTCGAGGACGATTGCGAAATCCAGATCGAACGGGACCAGCCCGAGGCGCGGGAGCCCGCGCCGAGTGCGGCCGCGAATTCCGGGCAACCTTCGGACGATGAGATCCTCGCCTTGCTGCGCAACGCCGCGGCAAGCGTGGAGGCGCCGGCTGCCCCCGAGCCCGTGCCCATGCCGGAGCCCGAGTCCAGGCCGCAGCCCGGGATCGTGGCGGTCGCACCGCCAGCACCGCCGGCCGAGCCCGAACCCGTCTCGACGGTGACCGAGACGCCGGCCGCGCGCAACGACGCTGCGCAGGGCGTTGGTGCCACGATCCGCGTCGATCTGGACCGGGTGGACCGGCTGATCGATCTGGTCGGCGAGCTTGTGATCAACGAGGCGATGCTCTCGCAGCGTGTGTTCGAGGCCGGGCTGGCTCGCGCCTCCGCCGTCATGACGGCGCTGGACGAGCTTGAGCAGCTGACGCGCGAAATCCAGGACAGCGTGATGGCGATCCGCGCGCAGCCCGTACGTTCGGTGTTCCAGCGCATGCCGCGCCTCGTGCGCGAGGTCGCGACGATGACCGGCAAGCAGGTCCGCCTGCTGACCGATGGCGAGACGACCGAGGTCGACAAGACGGTGATCGAGCGGATTGTCGATCCGCTCACCCACATGATCCGCAACGCCATCGATCACGGTCTCGAATCGACCGAGGCGCGGCTTGCGGCCGGGAAGCCGGCCGAGGGCGTGGTGAAGCTGACCGCGCTGCACCGTTCGGGCCGGATCGTCATCGAGGTCGAGGATGACGGCGCGGGCATCAACCGCGAGCGGGTGCGGGCGAAGGCGGTCGAGAAGGGACTTGTCTCTCCCGACGCCCAGCTGACCGACGAGGAGATCGACAATCTGATCTTCATGCCGGGTTTTTCCACGGCAAGCGAGATTTCCGACATCTCGGGGCGCGGCGTCGGCATGGACGTTGTGCGCCGGTCGGTGCAGGCGCTGGGCGGGCGGATTTCCATTGCCTCCCGGCCGGGCAAGGGCTCGACCTTTACCCTCAGCCTGCCGCTCACCCTCGCCGTGCTGGATGGGATGGTCGTCAGCGTCGACGGCCACACGCTGATCGTGCCGCTTAGCGCCATCGTCGAGACGCTGCAGCCGCGCAGCGAGCAGGTGCATACGCTCGGCGTCGATGTCCGGGTGCTGGCCATGCGCGGGGGCTATATCCCGCTGGTCGATGTCGGCGCCGCGCTCGGCTATCGCGACATGCCGGTGGAGCCGGAGAAGAGCGTGGCGCTGCTTGTCGAGGGCGAGGGGGGCGTGCGCGCCGTTCTCGTGGTCGATGGCATCCAGGGCCAGCGGCAGGTCGTGATCAAGAGCCTCGAGGCGAATTACCGGGCGGTGCCCGGGATCGCTGCGGCCACCGTGATGGGCGATGGGCGGGTCGCCCTCATCCTTGATGTGGACGCGATCGTGTCCGTGACGCGGAGCGACAATCTGCGGGTCGACGCATCTCGTGTCGAGCCGATCCTCATGTCAGCGAGTTGAACGATGAATGAAGTCATGACCAGCGGGTCCGGGGCCCGCGAACTGATCGCCTTCCGGGTCGGCGTTCAGGAATTCTGTGTCGACATCATGGCCGTGCGTGAAATCCGCGGCTGGACGGCGGCCACGGTCCTGCCGCAGTCGCCGGGATATATCTGCGGCGTGATCAACCTTCGTGGCGCCGTGCTGCCGATCGTCGATTTCGCGGTCAGGCTCGGCTTGCCCCGCTCGGAGCCGACCGCGCGGCACGTCATCATTGTCGTGCAGATCGACCGCCAGATGGTCGGCCTGCTGGTGGATGCCGTGTCCGACATCCTGACGATGAACGACAATGCGATCCAGCCGACGCCGGACGTGGCCTCTGATGTGGTCAAGAGTTTCGTGCGCGGGCTGATGCCGGTGGACGGACGGATGATCAGCCTGATCTCGCTCGATCATGTTCTCCCGGCGGTGGAACGGGAAGCCGCATGAGCCTGCGGCCCCGACCGCGGCGGGATAATGAGGGCCTCATCGAAGGTGCGGAATATGTCCTCACGCGCGAGGATTTCCGCACCATCGCCCGGATCATGCACGAGGAAGCCGGCATCGCGCTGCCCGAGGCCAAGGCAACTCTCGTCTATTCGAGACTGGCGAAGCGCATCCGGACGCTTGGGCTGGAAAGCTTCGCCGAATATTGCGAACTTGTCGAAAGCAAGGCGGGGAGCGCCGAGCGACAGGAAATGCTCGGCGCGCTGACCACGAATGTCACGCGGTTTTTCCGCGAGCCGCATCATTTCGACCACCTGCGTACCCGCATCCTGCCGCCGCTCCTGGCCCAGGCGCGCAGCGGCGGACGGGTGCGGCTGTGGTCGGCTGCCTGCTCCAGCGGGCAGGAACCCTATTCGATCGCGCTCACCGTGCTGGGCCTGCTGCCTGAGGCGCCGCGCTACGACATCCGGATTCTCGCCACCGATATCGATCGCACGATGCTCGCGACCGGCCGGGCCGGGTTGTATGACGCCGGCGAGATTGCCGCAGTGCCGCCGGACCTGCGCGAGCGCTGGTTCGAGCCGGCCAACAACAATTCGCCCAAGTTCCGGATCGCGGAGGCCGCCCGGTCGCTGGTGGCGTTCCGCTCGCTGAATCTGATCGGCAACTGGCCCATGCGCGGCCGGTTCAATGCGGTGTTCTGCCGCAATGTTGCAATTTATTTCGATGATGAAACACAAAAGCAGGTCTGGGCCCGCATGGTGCCGCTGCTCGAGGAGGGCGGCGCGCTCTATATCGGCCACTCGGAACGCGTGAGCGGGCCGGCCGAGGCGTCACTCCGGAGCGACGGGATCACCACCTACCGGCTCATGGCGCCCCGGGGGACGAAAGGATGACGGTACGTGTTCTGATCGTGGATGATTCTGCGACGATGCGCGGCGTCATCGCCGCCTCGCTCCGGCGCGACCCCGAGATCGAGATCGTCGGAGAAGCCGGTGACCCCTACGAGGCCCGCAGCGCCATCAAGGAACTCAATCCTGACGTGATCACCCTTGATGTCGAGATGCCGAATATGAACGGTCTCGATTTTCTGGAAAAAATCATGCGGCTGCGGCCGACGCCGGTGATCATGGTTTCCAGCCTTACCTCCGAAGGCGCCCGGGCAACGCTGCAGGCCCTGGAAATCGGCGCGTTCGACTGCGTGCCGAAGCCGTCTCTCGGTGACCGTCACGAATTCGACCTGCTGGGCGAAAAGATCAAGGCGGCGGCGAAGACCAGGCTGCGGATGCGACCGCGGGAAGCGACCGTGGCCCGGCCGGTCTCGGCCGCCCCGTCCGGCAATTTCCGGCCGGATGGGCGGGTAATCGCGATCGGGGCCTCCACCGGAGGTGTCGAGGCGCTGATCGAGGTGCTGTCGCGCTTTCCGGCCAATTGCCCGCCGACCCTGGTGGTGCAGCACATGCCGCCGGCCTTTACCCGCAGCTTTGCCGATCGTTTGAACAGGCTCTGTGCACCGGCGGTGATGGAGGCCCAGAACGGCGTCGCGGTTCAGCCGGGCCATGTCTACGTCGCGCCCGGCGACGCGCATCTCGAACTGGCCGGCACGATGAACAACGGCCGTCTGCACTGTCGCCTGCACGATGGCGAGCGCGTCAGCGGGCATCGGCCATCGGTCGACGTGTTGTTCACATCCTTCGCCCGGATCGCGCGCGGGCGCGGATACGGAGTGATCCTGACCGGTATGGGGCGCGACGGCGCCGAGGGCCTGGCCGCGATGCGCGAGACCGGCGCCGAGACGATTGGTCAGGATGAGGGAACCTCGATCGTCTACGGCATGCCGAAAGCCGCTTTCGAAACCGGTGCCGTGGTCCGCCAGCTACCGCTGCCCGCGATCGCCGATCACGTCATCAAAAGCACCAACGCCATCTCCATGACCCGGGAGCCAAACTGATGCCTGTTGCCAGCTCGTTGAGCATACTTATCGTCGACGACCAGCAGACGATACGCAGCCTCGCGCGGGTTGGGTTCGAAGCTCTCGGAATCGGCGAGGTGATCGAGGCCGAGGACGGCGAGGAAGCGCTCAAGCTGCTCCTGACCCGCAAGACTCCGATCCATCTCGTGATCTCTGACTACAACATGCCCAAGTTCAACGGCCTCAGCCTGTTGCGGGCGATCCGCGCGCACGGGCCAATCAGCAAGACCGCGTTCATCATGCTGACCGGCCGGGCCGACAAGCAGATGGTGATGAGTGCCGTCGAGCATGGCGTGAACAACTACCTCGTCAAACCCTTCACTACCGAGGGGCTGAAGGAAAAGATCGAAGCCGTGCTCGGAACGCTGACGTGACGCTTGCAGCCCCACCCTCGCTGGACCAGGCTCGCCGGATCAACATCGTGCAGGGCGAATACCGGGTCGAGCGCGACCCCGATGTCGTGCTGTGTACCATTCTCGGCTCCTGCGTCGCCGCCTGCCTGTGGGATCCGGCAGCGGCGATCGGCGGCATGAATCATTTCCTGCTCCCCGGCGAATCTTCCGTCCGCTCCGGCGGCGGGGCGGCCCAGCGCTACGGCGCCTATTCGATGGAGTTGCTGATCAACGACCTGCTCCGGCATGGCGCGCGTCGGGAGCGGCTCAAGGCGAAGCTGTTCGGCGGCGCCTGCCTGGTGAAGGGACTGACGGATATCGGCCGTCTGAATGCCGAGTTCGCGGAGCGGTTCCTGAACGCTGAAAGCATCGAGATCGTCGGCGGCAGCCTGCGCGGCGAGCGCGGTCGGCGCATCCAGTTCTCGCCCGCCACCGGGCGCGCCCGACAGACATTGCTGGCGGCAGATCAGCCTGCCGTGCTGCGCGCCGAGCCCGATCTGCGCACCCTCAAGGCGCCGCCGCCGAGCGGCGCGGTCGAACTGTTCTGAACGGATATCTGCCATGGCCGCCTACCGGACACCCCAGGATTCCACCGAAGCCAGGCTCGGAGCCATGTCTTCCAGCATGACCATGAACGAGCTGTTCGGGATCATCGAGGCAGAACTCGTCGATCTCGGTGCCTATGCGCTGCGGATGCAGGAAGTGCTGAGCCCAGCCCTCGTCGCCTCGCCGCAGAGCAGTCTCTACCGGCAGGAAGCGCAGATGCTCGACATCCTGACCCAGCGATTGCAGGGGCTTCAGACATTCATGGAACATCTGCGGCTCGCCCTGCCGGACGGCTGGTCGATCGATCCGGGGCGGGCGGCGCGCGCCGTTGTCGTTGGCGCCCTGGCCGAACGCCTCAGCGGCGTCAAGGAGCCAACCGCCGCGACCGCTTCGGGAGAACTCGAACTTTTCTAGAGCATCATCCGACCAGATGGAGTCATCCGATCGGATAAAGATGCTAAAATTATCAATATGATACAGCACGACATCCGATCCGACAGGATCGGAAAGTACTCTGGAGCATAAAACGACCGGATCTGACCGGCCGATCGGTCAAAAGGGGCAGGATTGCCAGATCGACGACGCTTCCTACCCAGCCTGACAGAATTGGACATTGATCATGCCAGAGATCAAGACTTGGCAAATATTTGATTTCATCATTTTGCAAAATCGTGTTTGCTCCGGTCGCAGCGCCGGATTCGCCTGCCTTTTCTCTTTGGCAGGAAGCCGAGCCGGCGCCACGCGCAGACCAGGCGGGAACAAGCATGGGCGCGCGTTGCGGCGACAAGGTCCGTGGCGGGGAAGGAGACGGTGGTGAGGATGACGGATCAGTCTGACGACGTCGCAGCGCGCGTCGCAATGATCTTCGCCCGCCTGTTCCCCGACCTGTCGCCGAACGAAATTCCGGCCGCATCGATGACTTCGGTGCGGGACTGGGATTCGATCGCGACGCTCAGCCTCATCGTGGAGGCGGAAGAGGAATTCGGCATCACCATCGGCCTCGACAGTGCCGATGTGGTCGAAAGTTTCGACGACCTTTGCCGGGTCGTCGTCCGCAGCCGTCGCATCAGCTTCGAGGACATACCGCCCCGGCATCTGCGCCACTAGAGCATCTTTATCAATATGATAGAGCACGACATCCGATCCCGGCCACCTGATCGGATGATGCTCAAGCCGTGGGGCGGAGGTTCAGATCGGCTTGCCCTCGCTGCTGGCCCAGGCGGCCATCAGCGCGTTGCTCTTCCGGCTCTTGTCCAACACCTTGTGCGCCGTCTCCGCACCCGCAACCGGCAGGCCTGCCGGGTCGAGCAGGCCGAGCTGCACCAGGACCGACGCCTGGTCCCAATAGATATGCTCGTGAACCAGCTTGTCGCCCTCGAATTGCACGATCGCAACAAGCGGGATTTCGACACGCCGGAAGGTGGGCGGAATGCCGGGCACCATCCAGTCGATCTCGGACGTATGGGTGAAGCGGAAGATCATCTCGTCGACGATGCTGCTGGCCCCCACGGTGCGGCTGACCGGCACCATTTCCGTATCCGGCGGATTGGCTCCGATGAAATGATATTTGTAGAACCGCTTGAGCTGGTCATGGCCGACACCGCCGGTCATCGTCGGGATGTGGTTGACGTAAGGGGCAGCAACCATCGTCGCCATTGTCGCATCGACATCGCGGGTCTCGAATTCGTAGCGGCAATGCGCTTCCCAGAGCGCTTCCAGATCGTGTTGCGACATGATTCGTCCCTCCCTGTGGTCATCGCGGGCCGGCGCGCTGGCGCTCTCGCCCCGGCGGGATCATCCGCCTTCGTCCGATCGAGGGCAAGGCCGGCAAACCGTCTGCCGGGTGTGCTGCCGCGCGCTGGTCAAGCGGGGCAGCACCGGTCTAAGCTTCATGAATGAAACATTGCACCTGTCCTGAAACCGCGAGGCGGGCAACTGGCCCGGCGATGACGTGCCGTTCCTGACCGAGGCCGAGCCGCGGCGCGGCATAGCCCATGACATATTGCCGGGAATCCGGCGGGTCGTGGCGCGAAACCCTGGCGTCATGACCTATCATGGCACCAATACCTGGCTGATCGAGGCGGCAGACGGCCTGACGGTGCTCGATCCCGGGCCGGACGACCCGACCCATGTGGGCGATGTGGTCGAGGCGGCGGCGGGGGTGCCGATCCGGCGGATCGTGCTCTCGCACACCCATCGCGACCATCTGGGCGCCACTGCCGGCCTGCAATCGGCCACGGGTGCTGCCACATACGGGTTTCACCGGCCGGCGACGAAGCTGTTCCAGCCCGACCACCCGATCGGGGAGGGCGATGTTGTCGCCGGGCTGACCGCGCTGCACACGCCGGGCCATGCGAGCGACCATCTCGCCTTCGCCTATCAGGTGCCGGAGGTCGGCGAGATCCTGTTCAGCGCGGATCACGTGATGTCGTGGTCATCCTCGATCGTCAATCCGCCAGATGGCGACATGAAAGCCTATTACGACAGTCTGGAGCGCCTGCTCGGGCGGTCGGACGTGCTGTACCTGCCGGGTCATGGCCCGGTGCTGGAGCAGCCGCGAGACCTGGTGCGGGAGATGCTGGCGCATCGGCGGAAGCGCGAAACCGCCATCCTGGAAGCCTTGCGGGCCGGGCCCGCGACGGTGACCGATATCGCCGCCCGGCTCTATGCCAAGCAGGACCCGATGTTGAAAATCGCCGCGGAGCGCAACGTGCTTGCCCATCTGCTCAAGCTGCAGGCGGAAGCGCGGGCTGAGGAGCATGGCGAGATATGGCGGGCGGCCGCCTGAAACACTGAACACCGCCATTGAAACACCGCCATTGAAACCCCCGGCATCCAGCGATGCCGGGGGGATCTGAAATCAGGCGATGGTGCGGTCGGCCAGGGCCTGGCGCTGTTCGGCGCGCTGTTCCGCGACCTGCGCCTTCATCGATTTCTGCAGCTTCTCGAAGGCGCGAACCTCGATCTGCCGCACCCGCTCGCGCGAGATGTTGTATTGCTGCGAGAGATCCTCGAGCGTCGTCGGGTCGTCCTTCAGGCGGCGCTGGATGAGGATGTGCCGCTCGCGGTCGTTCAGCGTCTTGAGGGCGGTGGCGAGCAGCGCGCGGCGGCCCGTCATTTCCTCGTGATCGCCGATCGCCTCTTCCTGGCTGTCCGCATCATCGACCAGCCAGTCCTGCCACTCGCCCTCGCCATCCATGCGGATCGGTGCATTGAGGCTGTGGTCGGGCGCGGTCAGGCGGCGGTTCATGCTCACCACGTCCTGCTCGGGCACGCCGAGCACGCGGGCGATCTTCTCCACCTGTTCGGGCTGCATGTCGCCATCTTCGATGGCCTGCATCTGCCCCTTGAGCCGGCGCAGGTTGAAGAACAGCTTCTTCTGCGCCGCCGTGGTGCCCATCTTCACCAGCGACCAGGAATGCAGGATGTATTCCTGGATCGCGGCGCGGATCCACCACATCGCATAGGTGGCGAGGCGGAAGCCGCGTTCCGGGTCGAACCGCTTGACCGCCTGCATCATCCCGACATTGCCTTCGGAAATCAGCTCGCCCACCGGCAGCCCGTAGCCGCGATAGCCCATGGCGATCTTGGCCACGAGGCGCAGATGTGACGTCACCAGCTTGTGTGCGGCGGTCTGGTCGTTGTTGTCGCGCCAGGCGCGGGCAAGCCGGTCTTCCTCCTCCGGAGAAAGCATCGGAAACTTGCGGATTTCCTGCAGATACCGGGCGAGGTTGCCTTCGCTCGGGGCCATTGTACTGACGCCAGAGGCCATTGGTAGCTCCTTTCGTCTATCTCTACGGAGCCGGCAGACAAATGGATGCGGAGAATCCGAACCCTCGTGATGCCAGCCCCATTCCAGCGGAGTATATATTCAGGTCAGCGATCTTGCCTTGTCACGCTCCCGCGAGAACCCCTGAAAAGGCAGTAACCAGCAGGACAGACCGCCAAACCCCAACTCCGGCTTTGACTGTGGCTTGTGTACTACGCCTCAGGGTTGCATGTCAACAAAAAGGACTATTCAAGTCCAGTATTGCAGTCATACCGGATGGGTCATACCCGCAAGATGTGACAGCAATGTTGCAAGATCTGCCGGCGGCGCGGTCTCGAAGCGCAGCGCGGCGCCACTGCGCGGGTGGGTAAAGCCCAGGATGGCGGCGTGCAGCGCCTGGCGCGGAAAGTCGAGAAGGCTGTCGCGCTGCGGTTGCCGGATATGGCTTGCGGCGGCCGGGCGACGGCGGAGATAGACCGGATCGCCGACCAGCGGGTGGCCGCAGCTGGCGAGATGCACGCGGATCTGGTGGGTCCGGCCGGTGGCGAGGCGGCAGGCGAGCAGCGTGGCACCCAGGCCGAAGCGTTGCAGCGTGCGATAGCGTGTCAGCGCCGGCTTGCCCCCGCGCGTGACGATGGCCATGCGCTTGCGGTCGCGTGGATCGCGCCCGATCGCCCCCTCGATCTCGCCTTCGGCCGGTTGCGGCGCGCCCCAGCACAGCGCCAGATATTCGCGCTCGATCTCCCGCGCCGCAAAGGCGGCGGAGAGGGCGTGGTGCGCGAGTTCGGTCTTGGCGGCGACCATGAGGCCGGACGTATCCTTGTCGAGCCGATGGACGATTCCCGGCCGCCGCTCGCCGCCGATGCCCGCGAGACTGTCGCCGCAATGGGCGATCAGCGCGTTGACCAGCGTGCCGTCCGGATTGCCAGGCGCGGGATGAACGACGAGGCCGGCGGGCTTGTCGATCACGATCAGGTCGTCATCTTCATGCAGGATCGCGAGGTCGATCGCCTGCCCCTCCGGGGTTGCCGGCGCGGCTGGCGGCAGGGCGAGGGCATAGGCGGCGCCGGGCCGCACCGCGGCCGAGGGGATGGTGAGTGTCGCACCGTCGCAGGTCACGGCACCGGCCTCGATCAGCGCCTTCAGCCGCGAGCGCGACATGTCCCCGAGGCGGGCGGCCAGAAACCGGTCGAGCCGTTCGCCGCGATCGGCGTCGGTGGCGTGGAACGGCTCGCCCCCGTAGGATGGCGTATCCGCCGGCGGGCTGCCGGCGGGTGGAAGGTCTTGAGCGGCTGCGTCGATTTCGGAGTTCACGAATGCAGGATACACCAATCCGGCCACGGCCGGCACGCGAGGCTGGCCCGCAGAATCTGCGGGGGCTGAAAGCCCTTGTGATCGGGCTCGGCATATTGATCGTGCTGGGCACCGCGCTGGTCATCGGGGTCGTGGTAAAGCGGTTGATCGCGCCGGGCCCCGCGGCCGCCCCAGCGGCCGCTGCTGTTTCGGCCGCCCCGGCGGCGGGCGCTGCGGCCGGGCCGGCGCGGCCTTTCTCCGTGGTCCTGCCCGGCGGGGCGGGCGCGCAGGTCACCGGCCTTGCCGCGGCGGATGGGCTCGTGGCCGTGCTGCTGCGCAACGGCCAAGGCAGCGAGATCGTGTTCATCGACCCGCGGAACGGCCGGGTCGCCGGCACCGCCGCCACAGCGCACTGAACCGCCGATGCAGCGCAAGGCAGACCTGCCAAGCAAGATCTGCGAGGCCTGTGGCCGGCCCTTCGCCTGGCGGCGCAAATGGGCGCGCAGCTGGGAGACGGTCAAATTCTGTTCCGACGCCTGCCGCAGCGGCCGGCGCGAGGCGGCGCGGGCCCGGCAGCGCCCCGCCGGAAAACCGCATGGCGGCGCTTGATGAAGCGCGCGAACTCGATTATCTAGCGGCCACGGCGTCCCGTTCGTCTAGAGGCCTAGGACACTGCCCTTTCACGGCGGCAACACCGGTTCGAATCCGGTACGGGATACCATGCAAAGATTGGCATGGTCGTCGTTTTTCGTTTCTTTCCTCGCCACATACGGCATGCGCACGGCATAAGCCCTGCCAGCGTGGCCATGATGCTCGGCCGCGCTCAGTGCGCTGCCAGCAATTCCTTCAGCGCGTCATCGACCTGCGGTGCAAAGGTCGGCTCAAGCGCAAACAGACCGGCATGGCCGAACCTGGTGGCGATCACCCTGAACGCGGCGCCTGGCGTCAGCTTCGCATCTTCCTCGCAATCGGCCGGCGGGAAGAAGATGTCGGAACTCAGCGCGAGCACCGTGGTCCTTGCCCGGATTCGCCCGAGTGCAGCGGCGAGATCGCCATTGGCATGACGGCTCGCGTCCCCGCGCTGCCATTTTCGCGCCATCAGGATCAGGTTGTTCGGGTCCATCGGCAGGAAGTAGGCGTTCAGAAACCCGACGAAGAAATCGTCGAGCGAGGAAAAGCCGAGGTCGCGCCAGAGTTCGAGGCGATAGAACTCCTGGCACAACCCGGTCAGCGCGAATGCCCGCGCGTGGCGGATCAGGCCGGCCCGCACATCGCCCGCATGCGCATAATGGCCATCGCGGAAGGCCGGGTCTGACGTCAGCGCGTCGATGAAACTCTGCCCGATCAGCGTGCAATGCGGCTTGTTCTTCGCCGTGCCGGCAATCGGCGCGGCTCGCCTGACGAAGTCGGGATAGCGCACGGCCCACTCATAGGTCTGCTGCGCGCCCATCGACGCGCCGACGACCAGTTGCAACGCTTCAAGGCCGAATTTTTCGGTAACGAGACGGTGCTGTGCGACGACGTCGTCGCCGATGCGCACGCTCGGGAAATCGGGCCCGTGAAACGCCCCCTCGGTGTTGTGCGGCGACGAGGACAGGCCGTTCCCGATTTGATTGGCGATGATGATGAAATAGCGCTCCGGATCGAGCGCCCGGCCGGGCCCGACCAGCGTCTGCTCCATGATCTTGCTGGTGCCCGAATACCATGTCGGGATCAGGATCGCGTTGTCCCTGGCCGGCGACAGGCGGCCATGCGTCGCGAAAGCGAGCTTGGCGCCGCGAATGGTGCCGCCATCCTCGAGCACGAAATCCCCGAGATCGAACATCTCGAAGGGGCCATGCAGGTCCTGTCCGTAATACGCGCTCATTCGTGCCTCCCCATCCGATCGTGCGAGAGCGGCGCCATCGACATGACGCGGGCCGCCGCTTGAAAAGTGTTGCGGAGTTTGGCCCCGGCAACAACATCGGCCGCCGCGGCGGCGGTCATGGTTGTTGCATTTTCGAACACTGGCCGCGGCAGCGACTGGCGCGGGGCGAAAGCGGCGCTTTCCGCCCCGATATCGTCGTGTTACGGCTGACAACCAATAATGAACAGTTGTCCGGCGTCCGTCCCCGCCAGAGATCGCCTGCGAACGCGACGGCGGCGCCGAGGACGGCGCGGGGCTCGCTGCCAGCAAGATCCATCAAGGGAGGAACCAGAATGAGTGCAGATTTCAAAACCGCGGCCGATGCCATTCTCAACGGTGTCGTCGGCGCAACGCCGGGCGTGCCGGGCGTGGTCGCCATGGCCACCGACCGCACGGCGAACATCTACGAGGGTGCCGCCGGCGTGCGGACAATGGGCGCACAACAGCCCATGACGACCGACACGGTGTTCGCGATCTTCTCCACGACCAAGGCCGTCACCGGCACGGCGGCGCTGCAACTCGTCGAGGATGGTTTGCTCGATCTCGACGCCCCGGCGCGGACCTATGTGCCGGAGATCGGGGCGTTGCAGGTCATCGAAGGGTTCGATGCCAGCGGCGCGCCGAAGTTGCGGGCGCCGAAACGCGACATCACCACGAAGATGCTCCTGCTGCATACCGCAGGCCTCGGCTACGATTTCTTCAACGAAACCTATAACCGGCTGGCCCAGGAGCAGGGTCTGCCGAGCGTCATCACCGCCTCGAAAGCCGCCCTGCGCACCCCGCTGCTGTTCGATCCGGGCGAGCGGTGGGAATATGGCAGCAACATGGATTGGTGCGGCCAGGTGATCGAGGCCATCACCGGAAAGCGGCTGGGCGAGGTCTGCCAGGAGCGCATCTTCAAGCCGCTCGGCATGAGCGACACGACGTTCGAGATCACCGATGCCCTGCGCGCGCGCTGTGCTGGCATGCACGCCCGCGGCGCGGACGGTTCGCCGGCGCCGATGCCGTTCGAACTCACCAATACGCCCGAAATCCACATGGGCGGGCACGGGCTCTACAGCACGGTGGGGGACTACATGAAGTTCATCCGGATGTGGCTGAACGACGGCGACGGGCCGCACGGCCGGGTGCTGAAGCCCGAAACCGTGGCCATGGCGGTGCGGAATCATCTCGGCGACAAGAAGATCCGGGTGCTGCCGGGCGTGATCCCCTCGCTCTCGAACGATGCCGAGTTCTTCCCCGGCCTGTCGAAATCCTGGTCCTACTCCTTCATGGTGAACGACGAGGCGGCGCCGACCGGCCGTCCCGCCGGAGCGATCGGCTGGGCGGGCCTCGCCAACCTGTTTTACTGGATCGATCGGGAAAACGGCGTCGGCGGGTTCTGGGCGACGCAGATCCTGCCTTTCGCTGACCCTGCGTCCTTCACCGGTTACATGGATTTCGAAACCGCGCTCTATCGCCAACTCGGGGCGCGCAAGGCCGCCTGACCGGCAGGGGCGATGCCGGATGGTGTCGCCCCGCACGGTGCATGACGGCGTGGCCTGACGCGCCGATCCGCCGGTGTCCAGGCACAGCATGGACACCGGCACGCGCGCCCTCAGTGCCGGCAGCGGCGAACCGTCCCATCCTTCTCCCGATCGCCACCGAGATCGCGGGGCCGTCTTGATTTTGGCGGAGGGTCGTGAATATATATATTAGATCAATCGTTCTAAATCAACCTGCCGCCGTGCCGTGGCGACGCCAACCCCTAAGGAGAGCCCCGATGCAGGGACCCCACCTCGTCTATTTCGCGGACCCTATGTGTTCCTGGTGCTGGGGCTTTTCGCCGGTGATCGACGCGATCACCGAAAAATTCGGCGACGACCTGCCGATCAGGCTGGTGCTCGGCGGCCTGCGGCCCCGCACGGTGGAGCCGATGGATGACAGCAGCCGCGCCGATGTCCGCAGCCACTGGGAACATGTCCACGAGGCATCGGGCCAGAACTTCGATTTCGCGTTCTTCGACCGTCCCCGCTTCGTCTACGACACCGAGCCGCCGTGCCGGGCCATCGCGGTCATTCGGCGGCAAGGCATGCAGCACGCGCTGGCCGCCCTGAAGCGGATTCACCGCGCCTTCTACGCCGAAAACCAGGACGTGACGGATACCGAAACCCTGGTCCGGCTCGCCGGCGAGATCGGCGTCGATCCCGACCGGTTCCGGGCGGAGTTCACCTCTGATGCGGCCATCGAGGAGACCTGGGCGGATTTCGAACTCACGCAGGGCGCCGGCGTTCGCGGCTTTCCCACCCTGATCGCGGGCCAGGGCGACGACGGACGCTATTCCCTTGTCACCCACGGGTTCCAGACCGCCGGCCGCATCCTGCCCGCGCTCGAAGGCTGGTTCGACAAGCGCGCCGCCTGATGCAAGGAGCATCATCCGATCAGATGGACTCATCTGGTCGGATAAAGATGCTCCGATTATCGTTGAGCGTTAAGCATCATCCGATCAGATGGACTCATCTGGTCGGATAAAGATGCTCCGATTATCGTTGAGCGTTAAGCATCATCCGATCAGATGGACTCATCTGGTCGGATAAAGATGCTCCGATTATCGTTGAGCGTTAAGCATCATCCGATCAGATAGAATCATCTGGTCGGATAACGATGCTCCGGCCGGTCAGTCTTTCAGCGCGCCGGACATGCCGGCGACGTAGTATTCGACAAAGAAGAAATAGACGAGGACGACCGGCAGCGTGCCGAGCAGCGCGCCGGACATCAGCTGGCCCCACTGGAACACGTCGCCGCGCATCAGCTCCGTCGTCAGCCCGACCGATATGGTCTTGTTCGACGATGAGAACATGTAGATCAGCGCGTAGAGATATTCGTTCCACGACAGGGTGAAGGAAAAGATCGTCGACGAGATCAGGCCCGGCACCGAAAGCGGCAGGATGACGCGGAACATGATGCGCGGCCAGCTCGCGCCATCGACCAGCGCCGCCTCCTCCAGCTCGCGCGGGATCGAGCGCAGGAAGCCGATCAGCAGCCAGGTGCAGAAGGGGACGAGGAAGGTCGCGTAGATCGGGATCAGCGCCCAGAGCTTGTTGAACCAGTGCAGCTTGATCAGCACCGAGGCGAGCGGGATGAACAGGATCGCCGGCGGCACGACATAGGAGAAGAAGATCGCGGTCGAGAGCGCGCGGGCGCCGAAGAAGCGCAGGCGGACGATGGCGAAGGCGGCGAAGAAGGAAACCGTGACGCTCAGCAGCGTGGCACCGGCGGAGACGAACAGCGTGTTGGCGAACCAGCGCGGATATTCCGTGGTGGTGAGCAGGCCGATGATGTTGCCGAGCGTGGGGTGGAAGACCCACCACGGGTTCGGCGTGTTCAGCAGCTCGGGCTGCGATTTCAACGCCGTCAGCACCATCCAGTAGAAGGGCAGCAGCAGGAAGAGCAGCATCAGCCCGAGCGGCAGCCAGAGCCGCCAGCCGGCGCGGTCGGTCATGTCAGCGTCCCTCCCGTGTCGAGCGCAGGGCGATGAAGGCGAGGATCAGCATGATCGGGATCACCGAGGCGGCGATCGCGGCACCCTGGCCGAGCGTGCCGCCATTGATCGCGCGCTGATAGGCGAGGGTGGTGAAGACCTGCGTCGCGTTCAGCGGGCCGCCGCGCGTCATCGTCCAGATCAGCTGGAAGTCGGTGACAGTCCAGATCGTCGAGAACGACAGCAGGATCGTCGTCACCGGCAGCAGCAGCGGCCAGATGATGCGGCGGAAGATGGTGAAGCGCGTCGCCCCGTCGATCGAGGCGGCCTCGATCAAGTCCTTCGGGATCGCGGTGAGCCCCGCGAGATAGCCCATCGCGAAATAGGGAATGCCGCGCCAGACATTGACGACGATGAGCGAAATGCGCGCCGGCCAGGTTTCGCCGAGGAAGTTGATGTAGCTGTGGATCAGGCCGAGCTTCATCAGCAGCCAGCTGATCGCCGAGAATTGCGGGTTGAGCAGCCAGTTCCAGGCCAATGCTGCGAGCACCGTGGGCGCGACCCAGGGCAGCAGCATGATCGCGCGGGCGGCGCGGTAGCCGCGGAAGCGGCGGTTGAGCAGCAGCGCGAGGCCGAGCCCGAGGAAGAGCTTCAGCGCCTCGGAGCAGATCGTGTACATCAGCGCGTAGAAGATCGCGCCCTGATAGACGGGGTCGTGGAACAGCTGGATATAGTTGCGCAGGCCAACGAAATGCGCCGGCGAGCCGAGCACCGCGTCGCTCAGGCTCAGCCAGATGCCGAGCCCGAGCGGATAGGCGAGCAGAAGAATGAGGATCAGGCTCGCGGGGGCGGCGAGGATCAGGCCGAGGACGTTCGGCCGGTCCAGCATCCGCCGGAGCCACGAGCCGCTGGGCCGGCCGGCGAGGGCAGGCGACGACGATGACATGCGCTTGCCCTGCCGGCCGTCGGATCAGGCGCCGTAGATTTCGCGAAGCTGCTGGGCGGCGCGTTTCGCCGCCTCCTGCGGCGCGGTGCCGTGGACGCAGACATCGGCGAACATGTTGACGATGACGAAATCGTTCAGCGCGGTGGCGGCGGCGCGGCCGGGCTTGCCGGCATAGCCTTCGGGCAGGTTGTCCACCAGCGCGTCGCGATACGGGGTGATGTTCGGGTTCGAGGTCCAGACCGGCAGTTTCGCATAGTCCTTCAGCGCCGGGGTGACATAGCCGAACATCGCCGTCAGCCACGGCGCCATCTGCGGCTTCTCGGACATGAAGCGGAGATATTCCTTGGCCGCGTTCGGGTATTTCGAATACTTGAAGATGAAGGCCTGCGAGAACAGGTTGAACATCGTCTGATGTCCGACCGGGCCGACCGGCATCGGCGCGTTCCGCGTGTCCTTGTAGATCTCGGGGAATTTCTCCTTCGCGACATACCAGATGCTGATGCCGTTGATCGTCGCGCTGATCTGGCCGGCGAGGAAGGCCTGGTTGTTGTTGATGTCGAGCCAGGAGGAGACGCCCGGAATCATCGTCTCATACAGCGCCTTGGCGTATTTCAGCGCCTCGTAGGTTTCCTTCGATTCGATCGTGACCTTGTTGTTCTCGTCGACCTGCTTGCCGCCGAAGCCCCACAGCACCCAGTGCGTCCAGGTATTGGCGTCGCCGACCGCATGGCCGAGGGCGAGGCCGATCGGGTGGTTCTGCTTCTTCAGCTTGCGGGAGAGATCGAGGAAGCCGTCGAAATCCTTGGGGAAGGTGTCGTAGCCGGCTTCCTTCACCCAGCTTTCGCGATAGGCGACCGCATCGCCCGGCCCGCCGATCGGCACCGCGATCCAGCGCTTCTGATCGTCGTCATAACCGTAGGTGCGGGCAATGTTGTAGAACCCGCCATAGGTTTTCTCGAGATAGCCGCAGACGTCGGAAACGTCGACCAGCTTGTCGGGATAGATGAACGGATCGTCGTAGAAGCCCATGATGATGTCGGGGCCCGAGCCGAGCTGTGCGGCGAGGCCGGATTTCGCCTGCACCTCGTCCCAGCTGATCTCCTGGATCGAGACCGGCACGCCGGTCGCCTTGGTGAAGGCTTCGGAGTTCAGCTTCCATTGCTTGTCATCGGCGCCGACGAAGCCGGTCCAGCGCAGCATCTGCAGGTGCGCGCCCTTTTCGATCGGCAGCATCGGCTTGTAGCCGGCCATGGCGATGTCCGGCGCCACACCGGCGGCGAGCGCCCCGGCGGCCGTGAGTTGCATCAGGCGCCGGCGAGAAAATTCCGTCATCTGCGTTCCTCCCAAGGGATTTTATCTTGTCCGTTGGCGTATTTTATACAAAACATACAGAAAGAGGCAACGATGAATTTCCATCCGGCCGCGCGGCCCATCGCCGCCGGGTCGGAACGTCGGGGCAAAACGGGAACAGGAAACGGGGAAGCGCAACCGCGATCATGGCACACGTATCATTGCGACAGGTCGTCAAATCCTATGGCGGCGCGCTGCAGGCGGTGAAGGGCATCGACCTGGAGATCGAGGATCGGGAGTTCGTCGTGCTCGTCGGCCCCTCCGGCTGCGGCAAGACGACGACGCTGCGCATGGTCGCCGGGCTTGAGAGCGTGACCGGCGGCGAGATCCGCATCGGCGATCGCGTCGTCAACGACCTGCCGGCGCGCGACCGCGACATCGCGATGGTGTTCCAGAACTACGCGCTCTACCCGCATCTGACCGTGTTCGAGAACATCGCCTTCGGCTTGCGCGTGCGCGGCCACACCGAGGCCGATATCGATGCGCGGGTGAACGAGGCGGCGCGGATTCTCGGCATCGGCGATTTCCTCAGGCGCAAGCCCAAGGAACTCTCGGGCGGGCAGCGCCAGCGCGTGGCGATGGGCCGGGCGATCGTGCGGCATCCGCAGGTCTTCCTGTTCGACGAGCCGCTGTCCAATCTCGATGCCAAGCTGCGCGCGCAGATGCGCACCGAGATCAAGCGTATCCACCAGACCGTGCAGGCGACGACGATCTATGTCACCCACGACCAGGTGGAGGCGATGACGCTGGCGGACCGGATCGTGATGATGAATCACGGGCGGATCGAGCAGATCGGTACGCCGGATGATTTGTATCACCGCCCGGTGTCGCGCTTCGTCGCCGGGTTCATCGGCAGTCCGCCGATGAATTTCTTCGATTGCACGCTGGCCGGCGACGAGGCCGGGCTGCGGCTGCGCCTTGCCGACGGCACCGAACTCGGCGTGCCGCAGGAGCGCGTCGCGCGATACCTGCCGCACCGGGAGAAAAAGATGGTCTTCGGCATCAGGCCAGAAAATCTCGGCCTCGCCGATGCCGCAGCACCGGCGGAGCGGTTCATGCCCTGCCGGGTCGAGGTGGTGGAGCCGCTGGGCGCGGATACGCTGCTCTATTTCCGCATCGGCGAAACCTTCGCCTGCGCCCGGGTCGATCCGCACGCGCCGGCTTCGGTGGGCGCCACCCTCCCGCTCGCGCCGGACATGGCGCGGATGCACCTGCTCGACGCGGAGAGCGGCCTCGTCGTGTAGCCGCCGCGCGCACCCGCAGGAGGGTGCGCGCGACTTTCGCTGTGGCTCTGCCGCGTCCTTACGCGGTCAGCACGCGCCCCCGTGTCTCCGGCAAGGCGAGCGCGGCAAGGAAGAACAGGCTGTAGGCCGCAACCGCGAAAATCGCGATGGCGTTGCCATAGCCCACCGATTTGGTGAGAAAGCCGATCAGCGCCGGAAACAGCGCGCCGAGGCCGCGGCCGAAATTGTAGCAGAACCCCTGGCCCGAGCCGCGCAGGCGGGTCGGGAACAGCTCGGTCAGGAACGGCCCCATGCCCGAGAAATAGCCGCTGGCGAAGAAGCCGACGGGAAAGCCGAGGATCAGCATCGCATCGTTGGGAATGTCGATCTGGGTATAGGCGACGATGGTGACGATCGCGCCCGCCGAGAAGATCAGGAACAACATGCGCCGCCCGAGCCGGTCGGACAGCCAGGCCCCGGTCAGGTAGCCGGCGAAGCTGCCGAGAATCAGCACCGCGAGATAGGGCGTGGTGCCGACGATGCTCAGATGCCGGTCCACCTTCAGGAAGGTCGGCATCCAGAAGGTGATGGCGTAATAGCCGCCCTGCGCGCCGGTGGAGAGCAGCGCGCCGAGAATGGTGACGAAAAGGGTTTCGCGCCCGAAGATCGCCAGCGGTCCCGGCGAGGCGTTCCGCCGCGCGGCGATGGCGATCTCCGGCTCGGCGACGTTGCGCCGCAGATAGAGCACCAGCAGCGCCGGCAACGCGCCGATCGCGAACATCACCCGCCAGGCAATCGCCGCGGGGGCCAGCGAAAACACGATTGCCTGCGACAGTACGGCAAGCCCCCAGCCCACCGCCCACGCCGATTGCACCGACCCCACCGCGCGCCCGCGATAGGCCGGGCGGATGACCTCGCCCATCAGGATGGCGCCGGCCGCCCACTCGCCGCCGAAGCCGAAGCCGAGCAGGGTGCGGGTGATGACGAGCTGGTCGAAATTCTGCGCCAGGGCAGAGAGCAGGCTGAAGGCGGAGAACCACAGGATGGTGATCTGCAGCACCTTCACCCGGCCGATGCGGTCGGACACGTAGCCGGCAATCCAGCCGCCGACGGCGGAGGCCAGCAGGGTCAGCGTCGCCGCCAGCCCGGCCGGGCCGGGTGCGACCGACCATTGATGCATGATCGTGCCGATCACTAGCGGGTAGATCATGAAATCCATCCCGTCGAGGCCCCAGCCGCTGGCGCAGGCGCGGAAGGTGCGCCACTCCACCGGGTTCATCTCCCTGAAAAAATCACCCAGCCCGCCGCGCGAAGCGGCCTCCTCCACGTTTGTCTCGCTCGCCATTGTCGTTTCCTCCGGTTGTTGGACTGTTGCGTTGTTAGAGCACTTTTCGATCCTGTCGGATCGGCTGTCGTGCGCTATGTTGTTAATGCTCTAGAATGTCGCAGCCGCGCGCGCCGCCTGGTTATAGATGCCGGACAGGGCACGCAGAACCGTTGCTACCTCGTCGAGTGCAGCCTCGCCAGGCCCGGTCGCGGCAGCCGCCTCGACCAGCAGCCGCTCGCGGATCTCGCCGTAGCGGGTGCAGAGCGCGATGCCGGCGGCGCTGGCGCTCACCCGCTTTTCCTTGCCCGCGCGCTCGACCTCGATCAGCCCGGCCGCCGCCAGCTTGCGCAGCGCGTAGGTGACGAGATGCGTCTCCTCGATATCGAGCACGAGCATGATGTCGGCGATCTGCTTCGGCCGGTCGCGATGGCGGACGGTATGGAGGATCAGCACTTCGAGCGGCGAGAGCCCCGGCAGCCCGGCCGCCGCCATGCAGCGGACCATCCAGCGCTGATAGGCCATCGTCGCGAGGTTGAGGCCGAATTCCACCGCCGACAATCCGGGCGATCGGCCCGCCGCCAGATGCGCGGAAGACACCACGGGCTCTGTCGTCGCCTTGCGCGCGGTTTCCTGCGCCGCGTTGCGTCCGGGTTTTGCCGCCAAGACCGCCTCCTCGATTTTATTGCGGTCTAACATTGACAATTTATCGATAAATCGTCAATAAAAAATATGAATGGTGCCCTCGCTCGCAATGGGTGCCCGGCAGGGGAGGAACCCGCATGCAGACCGGACCGGCGACCGCTTCATCCGAACCCGCGTCCCGCTGGCGATTCTGGATCGACCGCGGCGGCACCTTCACCGATATCGTGGCGATCGCACCTGACGGCGCGCGGCGGACGCTCAAGCTGCTGTCCGAAAACCCCGGCAGCTACGATGACGCGGCGATCGCCGGAATCCGTCGCTGCCTCGGCCTCGGGCCGGACGATGCGGTGCCGGTGGATGCGATCGAGGCGGTCAAGATGGGTACCACGGTCGCCACCAACGCGCTGCTCGAGCGCAAGGGCGCGCGGGTGCTGCTGCTGACCGATCGCGGCTTGGGCGATGTGTTGCGGATCGGCACCCAGGCGCGGCCCGACCTCTTTGCGTTCGACATCCGGCTGCCGAGCATGCTCTACGAGCGCGTGGCCGAAATCGGCGGGCGCATCGGCGCCGATGGCGCCGAGATCGAGACGCTCGACGAAGCGGCGGCGATCGCGGCGCTGAGCGGCGCGCGGGCGGCGGGGATCGAGAGCGTCGCCATCGCGCGGATGCACGCGTGGCGCCATCCGGCGCATGAGAAGCGGCTCGCGCAACTCGCCGCCGATCTCGGCTTCCGGCAGATCTCCGCGAGCCATGCGGTCAGCCCGGTGCTCCGGCTGGTCCCGCGCGGCGACACCACGGTGGCGGATGCCTATCTCTCGCCCGTCCTGCGCCGCTATGTCGATCGTGTCGCCGCCGGCCTGCCGGGCGCGCGGCTGTTCTTCATGCAGTCGCATGGCGGCCTCGCCGAGGCGCATCACTTCACCGGCAAGGATGCGATCCTCTCCGGCCCGGCCGGCGGCATCGTCGGCGCCGTCCGCACCGCTCAGATGGCCGGGATCGACCGCATCATCGGCTTCGACATGGGCGGCACCTCCACCGATGTCGCGATCCATGACCGTGCCTACGAGCGCAGCCTCGAGACCGAAATCGCCGGCGTGCGGCTGCGGGTGCCGATGCTGTCGATCAACACCGTCGCCGCCGGCGGCGGCTCGGTTCTCGGCTTCGACGGCGCCCGTCTGCGCGTCGGGCCCGACAGTGCGGGGGCCAATCCCGGCCCCGCCTGCTACCGGCTGGGCGGTCCACTGACCGTGACCGACGCCAATCTCTTCCTCGGCAAGCTCGCGCCGCATCACTTCCCGAAGATTTTCGGCCCCACCCATGACGAGGCGCTGGATGAAGCGGTGGTGGAGCAGAAATTCACCGCGCTGGCCGCCGAAATCGCCGCCGCGACCGGCACCGCGCAGACGCCGGAGCGCATCGCCGAGGGGTTCATCAGCATCGCCGTCGCGCATATGGCGCAGGCCATCAAGCAGATCTCGATCCAGAAGGGGCGCGACCCGGCGGCATTCGCGCTCGCCTGTTTCGGCGGCGCCGGCGGTCAGCACGCATGCCTCGTCGCCGAGGCGCTGGGCATGCGGACCATCCTGATCCACCCGCTCGCCGGCGTGCTGTCGGCCTATGGCATGGGTCTGGCCGACCAGATCGTGCTGCGCGAGCAGGCGGTGGAACGCGAACTGAGCGCCGATTCCGTGGCCGCGATCGAGGCGGTGGCTGACAGCCTCGCCCGCACCGCCGCCACCGCCCTGGCCGAGCAGGGGGTCGATCCCGGCGTCGTCAGGACGCTGCGCCGCGTCCAGCTGCGCTATGCCGGCACCGACACGCCCCTGCCGGTGACGCTGGACGATGCAAACGCCATGCGCGCCGCGTTCGAGGCAGCACATCGCCGCCTGTTCGGCTTCGTCGCGGCGGACCGCGCGCTGATCGTCGAGAGCGTCGAGGTCGAGGCCGTGGCGCCGGGCGAGACAGTGACAGAGCAGATTCTGCCCGCCCGCGCGTCCGGCCGGCCGGAACCGATCGACCATATCCGCCTCTACAGCCGCGGCACCTGGCACGATGCCCCGGTCTTCGACCGCGAGGCCCTGTTCGCCGGCGATACGGTGGACGGCCCGGCGATGCTGCGCGAGGCCAACGCCACCACCATCGTCGAGCCCGGCTGGCGCGCCAAGATCACCCCGCACAATCACCTGCTCATCACGCACCGCGCCGCCGGCAGGGCGGCTAACGGCGCCGATGACGCCAGCCTCGATCCGGTGCGCCTCGAACTGTTCAACAACATGTTCATGGCCGTCGCCGAGCAGGCCGGGGCGGTGCTGCGCAACACCGCAAGCAGCGTCAACATCAAGGAGAGGCTCGATTTCTCCTGCGCGCTGTTCGATGCCGAGGGCAATCTCGTGGCGAATGCGCCGCATGTCCCGGTGCATCTCGGCGCGATGGGCGAAAGCGTGCGGACCGTGCTGCGCCGCCGCGGCGCGGCGCTCGGGCCGGGCGATGCCATCGCGCTGAACAACCCGTTCGACGGCGGCACGCATCTGCCGGACATCACCGTCATTACCCCGATCTTTGACGATGCGGGCACCACGCTGCGCGGCTTTCTGGCGTCGCGCGGGCATCACGCCGATATCGGCGGCCGCACCCCGGGGTCGATGCCGCCTTTCGCCACCACGCTGGAAGAGGAAGGCGTGGTGATCGACGACATGAAGCTGGTCGATGCCGGCGTGTTCCAGGAGGAGGCGCTGCGCGCGGTGCTCTCCGGCGCCGCCTATCCGGCCCGCAACCCCGATGAATGCGTGGCCGATCTCAAGGCCCAGCTCGCCGCCAATGAAGCGGGCATCGCCGCGTTCCGGGCCATGGTCGACCAGTATGGCTGGCCCACCGTCGCCGCCTACACCGCGCATGTGATGAACAACGCCGAGGCCTCGGTCCGTCGCGCCATCGGCCGGCTGCGCGACGGCAGCTGGGACTACCGGATGGACGATGGCGCGCGGCTCATGGTCGCCATCAGGGTCGACCGCGCCGCCGGCACCGCCACCATCGATTTCACCGGCACCGCGCCGCAGCACAAGGGCAATTTCAACGCCCCGCCCGCCGTCACCCGCGCGGCCGTGCTCTACGTGTTCCGCTGCCTCGTCGATGATGCAATCCCGCTCAACGAAGGCTGCCTCCGGCCGCTGACCATCATCATCCCGCCCGGCAGTTTCCTCAACCCCGCACCCGGTGCCGCGGTGGTCGCCGGCAATACCGAGGTCAGCCAGGCGGTGACGGCGGCGCTGCTCGGCGCGCTCGGCGTCGTCGCCTCGGCGCAGGCGACGATGAACAACCTGCTCTTCGGCAATGCCCGCCACCAATATTACGAAACCATCTGCGGCGGCGCCGGCGCCGGGCCGGATTTCGACGGGTGCGACGCCGTCCATACCCACATGACAAATACGCGCATGACCGATCCCGAGGTGCTGGAACTCCGCTACCCGGTGCGCGTCGAAACCTTCGAGATCAGGCGGGGCTCCGGCGGCGCCGGGCGGCATCGCGGCGGCGATGGCGTGCGCCGCAGGCTGCGCTTCCTCGAACCGATGACCGTGACGATCCTCGCCTCGCGCCGCACCGTGCCGCCCTTCGGCATGGATGGCGGCGCCCCCGGCGCGGCCGGCCGGCAATGGGTCGAGCGCGCGGAAGTTGGCGGCGAGGTCAGGATCGAGCCCATGGGTGGCCGCGACCAGGCGACGATTGCCGCCGGCGATGCCGTCGTCATCGAAACCCCCGGCGGCGGCGGTTACGGCAACCCGTAGAGCATCATCCGATCAGATGGAATCATCTGATCGGATAAAGATGCTCGACTTATCAATATGATAGAGCACGACATCCGATCCATCAGGATCGGAAAGTGCTCTAGGTTCTGTACCTATTGCCATGACTACGGGGCGTCTGATTCAAGTCTGTTTGGAGGACTTGGAACATGGCGGAACTTTTCTGGCTGAACAACACGCAATGGGCTGCGATCGAACCATTGCTGCCGAAGCTTGGCGGCAAGCCTCGGGTTGATGACCGCCGGGTGCTGAGCGGCATCCTGCATCGCTTTCGCGAGGGCTTGCGATGGCGAGCGCTTCCTGAGGCCTATGGGCCACGAACCACTGTGTTCAACCGGTTCAACCGCTGGAGCCAGCGTGGCCTCTGGCAGGAGATCTTCGCGGCGCTTGTCGCCTGCGCGGATCCGCCGCGCATCGCCATGGTGGACAGCACCTCGGTTCGGGCACATCGCGCGGCCGCGGGCGGTAAAGGGGGGCGCAAAGCCAGGCCATCGGCCGGTCGAGGGGTGGACGGACGACCAAGATCCACGCCGTCGCAGATGAGCAGGGACGCATCGCCGCACTCCTCCTGACGCCAGGACAGGCCTCCGACATCAGCGGCGCGAGGGCGCTTCTGCCCACAATACCGCCACCAGAAGAGCTGATCGCCGACAAAGCCTACGACGCTGATGATCTTCGCGCCTTCCTCACCCGCCAAGGCACCAGGCCGGTGATCTCGCCCATGCCCAACCGCCGCGCCATTCCGCACTTCGACCCCGTCGCCTACAGAAAGCGCAATCTCATCGAACGCGCCTTCTGTAGGCTCAAGGACTGGCGCGCCATCGCCACACGATATGACAAAACCGCACGAAATTTCCTCGCTGGTATTTGCCTCGTCCTCGCCGTCACATCATGGATCAGTTGAGTCCAGAACCTAGAGCATCATCCGATCAGATGGAATCATCTGATCGGATAAAGATGCTCGACTTATCAATATGATAGAGCACGACATCCGATCCATCAGGATCAGAACGTGCTCTAGACCAGCCGCAGCACCGCTTTCACCATCATCCGCACCCGCTTCGTATAGGGCGGGAACAGCATCGGCGTTGCCGAGGCGACATCGCGCAGCACCGCGCGCTCGTGGCTGAAGGCGCGGAAGCCGTAAATCCCGTGCGCGTTGCCGATCCCCGAATTGTTCACCCCGCCGAAGGGCAGGTTGCCGTGCATGAAGTGCAGCATGGTGGTGTTGATGCCCACCCCGCCCGATGATGTCTCGCCGATCACCCGATCGATCACGCGCTGGTCGCGCGCGAAGATGTAGAGCGCGAGCGGCTTCGGCGCCGCGTTGATCGCCGCGATCGGCCCGGCGATGTCGCGGAACGGGATCACCGGCAGCACCGGGCCGAAGATTTCCTCCTGCATCACCGCAGACTCCCGCGGCGCACCGGAAACGAAGGCCGGCGCGATCAGCCGCCGCGCCCGGTCCGCCGCCCCGCCCTCGACAGTCGCGCCCTCGATCGTAGCACCCCGGCCGCGCGCATCGTCGAGCAGGCGGAGGATGCGGTCGAAATGCCGCTCGTTGATGATCCGTCCGTAATCCGCGCCGGGCGGCGCGCCATACATCCGCGCCGTCTCCGCCCGCACCCGGCGCACCAGCTCGTCATGCACCGCCTCGTGGACATGAAGATGATCCGGCGCGATGCAGGTCTGCCCGCAATTGGTGAACTTGCCCCAGGCGATCGCCTTCGCCGCCCGCGCCAGGTCCGCCCCTTCATCGACGATCACCGGAGACTTGCCGCCAAGCTCCAGCGTCACCGAGCTCAGATGCCGCGCCGCCGCCGCCATCACCACCTTGCCGATCGCCGGGCTGCCGGTGAAGAAGATATGGTCGAACGGCAGGTCGAGCAGCGCGGTCGCCACCGCCGCATCCCCCTCGACCACGGAAACCTCCTCGGGCGGGAAGGCCTCGGCGAGCATCCCGGCAAGTGCCGCGGAGGTCGCCGGCGCCATCTCCGAGGGTTTCACGATCGCGGTATTCCCCGCCGCGATCGCCGAGGCCAGCGGGCCGAGGGCGAGGTTCACCGGATAGTTCCACGGCGAGATGATCAGGCACACGCCGCGCGGCTCGTGGCGGATGCGCGCCCGCGTGCCGAGGGTGGCCAGCGTCGGCGCCGCGCGCTGCGGCGTCATCCACGCTTTCAGATGCCGCCGCGCATGGCGGAGTTCCGCGAGCACCGGCAGGATCTCCGAGAGGTCCGCCTCCGTTTCGGGCTTGCCGAGATCGTCCTGCAAGGCGGCGTAAAGCCTTGGGCGCCAGGCCTGCACCGCTGCCTCCAGCGCCCGCAGCTTGCCGATCCGCGCCGCCGCATCCGATCCGCGCAGCGCGAGCGCCCGCGCCCGCTGGCCGGCGAAGATCGCCTCCAGCCCCGCGATCCCGCCCGATATCGTCGTCCCGATCACGTCCATCCCTACTCTCCTCGCTGCGGTTGCCTCAGCCCGTCGCCGCCGGCGGCGCGTTGCGCGCGGCGCGGATGAACCCCGCCGCCTTCTCGCCGATCACCATGCAGGGCGCGCTGGTGTTGCCGCCGATCAGCCGCGGCATGATCGAGGCATCGGCCACCCGCAGACCGTCGATCCCGCGCACACGCAACCGGTCATCGACCACGGCCATCCCGTCCTGGCCCATCCGGCAGGTGCCCACCGGATGATAGATGGTTTCCGCCCCGGCGCGAATGAAATCGATCAGCGCCGCATCGTCCTGTCGCGCCGGCCCCGGATCGATCTCCCGCCCGCCGCTGAGGGAAGCGATCGCTGGGCTCGCCATGATCCGCCGGCCGAGCTTCAGCCCCGCGAGCAGCTCGCCGAGATCGTCCGGATGGCTGAGATAGGCGGGATCGATCACCGGCTCGGCGAACGGATCGGCGGAGCGCAGCGTGATGCTGCCGCGGCTCTTGGGCCGCAACTGGCAGCAATGCAGCGTCATCCCATGCCCCCAGACCGGCTTGCGCCCATGGTCGCGCAGGATCGTCGGCAGGAAATGGAACTGGATTTCCGGCCGCCGCGATTCCGGCGTCAGCCGCGCGAAGCCGCCCGCCTCCGCCGCGTTGGACTGGAACATCCCGCTCCCATTGCGGCGATATTCGAAGAACGCCGCAATCGCGCGCGGCAGGGTGTTGCCCGCCACCCCGATGGAATTGCCGCTCCGGTCGGGCACGATCACCGAGACGTCGAGATGGTCCTGCAGATTGGCGCCGACGCCGGGAAGCTCATGCACAAGCTCCACCCCGGCTCGCGCCAGCACCTCCCGCGGGCCGATGCCCGAGAGCTGCAGCAGTTGCGGCGAGTTGATCGCCCCGCCGCACAGGATCACCTCCCGCCGCGCCGCGATCCGCCGCATCGTCCCGCCGATCCGCACCTCGACGCCCACGGCCCGTTTTCCTTCGAGCAACACCCGCGCGACATGCGCGCCGGTCTCGATCCGCAGGTTCGCCCGCTGGCGTATCCCGTCGAGAAACGCGCGGGCGGCGGAAAACCGCCGGCCCTGCTTCTGCGTCACCTGATAGGGACCGACGCCTTCCTGCGCCGCGCCGTTGAAATCCGGGTTGGCCGGCAGCCCGGCCTCGACGCCGGCGCGGATGAACGCCGCCCCGAGCGGGTTCGGGTTGCCGAGATCGGCGACATTCAGCTCCCCCGCATCGCCGTGGAACGCATCCGCCCCGCGCTCGTTGCGCTCCATCGCCCGGAAGAGCGGGAACACATCCTCCCACCCCCAGCCCGGCGCGCCGAGATCGCGCCACTCGTCATAATCCTCCGGATGGCCGCGCATGTAGATCATCGCATTGATCGAGGATGATCCGCCGAGCGTCTTGCCGCGCGGCCAATATAGCCGCCGGTTGTTCAGTTCCGCCTGCGGCGCCGTATGGTAATACCAATTATAGGTCTTGAACCGCAGCAGGCCGACAATGCCGAGCGGGATGTCGATCATGCGCGAATGGTCCGGCTTCCCGGCTTCCAGCAGGCAGACGCGAACCTGCGGATCGGCACTCAGCCGGTTGGCGATCACCGCACCGGCAGACCCCGCGCCCACCACCACGTAATCGAAACTCTCGCTGCTCACGGCTTGCATCCTCCTTCGCCGGCCGGG
The DNA here is from genome assembly GCF_905116885.1 of Acidiphilium sp. C61. Lineage (NCBI taxonomy): Bacteria > Pseudomonadati > Pseudomonadota > Alphaproteobacteria > Acetobacterales > Acidocellaceae > Acidiphilium > Acidiphilium sp. C61. Next base: position 2,072,133 of record NZ_CAJHNI010000005.1, read on the forward strand.
TGCGCTGCGCACCCTGCGATCATCCTGTCAGATGATTCCATCCGATCGGATGATGCTCTATATTGTTGATAACCAGAGCATCTTTATCCGCTCAGATGAGTCCATCCGATCGGATGATGCTCTAGGCCCGCGTCTCGTCCGCCTCCGGCTCCAGCAGCCAGCGGCCGACCCGGTAGCGGAACTGTTCGGGCACGAACCAGTTGGGCTCGTGGCCGAGCAGCTTCTGGAAAAACCCGGCGGAGAAGGCGTGATCCTCCTGCGCGTTCTCGCGGAACGACCACCACGAACGCAGATCCCCGACCCCCGGATCGATTGTGGTGGCGACATGATATTCCTGTTCCAGCGTCGCCGAATGGACGGTGAGGCAGAAGATCATGCAGGCATAGGCTTCCGGCCAGAACCCGCCGGGCATCTCGCGCCGCGCCCGCATCGGGCTGCCGCTGGTGCGGATCGGCAGGTCGGAGACCAGTTCGCGGAAGGCGAGCGAGGAGGCGAATTCGAGAAACGCCGCCCGTTCTTCCTTCGGCACCGGCCGCTGCCGGTCGAGCGCCTCCAGCCAGCGGATGAAGATCTGGGTCAGCTTGCTGTCGTCGATCTCGAAGGCGCAGCCAAGCTCCTCGCCGACGCGGCCGACCACCCGGGCGAAGGCGGCCCTGAACCAGCGCAGCCGGCGGGCGGCGACGCGCAGCGGCTCGTTGGTGGGCGGCAGGTCCGCCCGCGAGAAGACCGGCTCGTCAGACATTGTTGCGATACTTCTCGAGCAGCGCGACCAGCCCGGTCTCGTCCCGCTCGGCAAAGACGAAGGCGACGCGTTCGGCGATGGCGGCGGCGATGTCGGCGGCCGAGATCAGCGCCGCCTCGCTCTCCTCCGGGCTGCGTGCGACCAGCAGCCAGAGCATCACCGCGAAGATCGTCACCGGTCGCACCGCCGGTGCGGCGACGACGCAGCGCGGATCGACATGCGCGCCGCGGATCACCTGCCGGTCGACCAGCTGCATCGCCAGCCCCGCCGCGAGTTGCCCGCCGCTGGCCTGGCGCCGCCCGGGCAGCACCTGCCAGCGCTTCACCGCCTCGCGCGCGGCAAGCTCGCTGACGAACAGCGTGTCCGAGCCGATATGCTTCAGCACGAGGCTGAGCGCGGTATACAGCGTCGAGGCGAGCGAGGGGCCGATCGGCGCATTGCCGTGCAACTCGTCGAGCGTGGTGGTCAGGTCCTCTTCATGGCCGAAGGCCTGGCGCGCCGCGCGCGAGGCCATCCGGTCGAACTCCTCGGCGATCCGCTCCATCTCCGCGATCACCGCGGTCGCCAGCCGGGAAGCGATGCACATCTCGCCGCCGCCCATCGCGCCGCCGGCCACTTCCCGCGCCGTCTCTCCCCCGCGCCGGACGACGTGCCGCAGGCGCCGCAGGCCTTCGCGCAACGGCAGGGGATCGGGCTGAAAGGGCAGGTTCATCGCCATAGCCATCCATCGACTTGAACATTGACCGGCATATCACAGGCGGCGTGCGGTGCCGAGATGGCCCGCACCCTCAGATCAGCGTCACAACCTCCTTTGCCCGCAGCACCGCGGCCGGGGTCATGCTCAGCTCGGTCAGGCCGAGCTGCACGAATCGCGGAATGAGATCGGGCCGCGCCGCCGCCTCGCCGCACATGCACACCGGAATCCCCGCCCGCTGGCCTGCCGCCGCCACCATCTCGATCGCCCGCATCACCGCCGGATGATCCGGCCGGTTCAGCCCCGACACGCGCGGGTTCATCCGGTCGGCGGCCATGATGTATTGGGTGAGGTCGTTGGTGCCGATCGAGAAGAACGCGACCTCGGCGGCCAGGCTGTCGGCCAGCAGCGCCGCCGCCGGGGTCTCGATCATGATGCCGAGCGGAGGCACCGCGTGCGGAATGCCGGCGGCGGCGAGTGCCGCCCGGCAGGTCTCGATCAGGGCGCGGGTGCGGCGCAGCTCGTCCGGGTCGCTGACCATCGGCAGCATGATCCGCAGGTTGCCATGCACGGCGGCGCGCAGCAGGGCGCGCAGCTGCACCCCGAACAGCTCTGGCCGGTCGAGGCAGTAGCGCAGGCCGCGCCAGCCGAGGAACGGGTTGTCCTCGGCCGGAATGTCGATCCCCGGCACCGGCTTGTCGCCGCCGACATCGAGGGTGCGGATCGTGACGTGATGGCCCGGAAACGCGGTCGCGAGGCGCGCATAGGCCGCCACCTGCTCGTCCTCGCCCAGCGGGCGGCGCGCCTCGATGAACAGAAGCTCGGTGCGGAACAGCCCGATCCCCATCGCGCCTTCCTGCCGCGCCACCCCGATTTCGCCGACCGAGCCGAGATTGGCGGCGATCACGATCGCCTCGCCCGCGCGGGTGCGCGGCGCGACGTCGCGGAACCGGGCAAGCGCATCCCGCGCGGCGCTTTCCCCGCGCGCCCGCGCCCGCAGCGCCGAAAGCGTCGCCGCGTCGGGGTCGATCACCACGTCCCCGCAGCTGCCATCCAGCCCGATCATCGTGCCGTCCGCCACCTGTTCCAGCCCGGCAATGCCGAATACGGCCGGAATCCCCCGGGTGCGGGCGATGATCGCGGCATGGGCGGTGGCGGCGCCGCGCGTGCAGACGATGCCGCCGATCCGCGCGCCGGGCGCGCGCGCAAGATCCCAGGCGGTCAGTTCGTCGGCGATGATGATGGCGCCTTCCGCGATCGTCGCGATCGAGGGGTCCTGGCGGCCGAGACAGGCAAGGGCGATGGCGCGCGAGACGCTCAGCACATCCTCGGCGCGGGCCTGCATGTAGGCGTCGCTGAGGCCGGCGAAGGTGGCGGCAAGCTCGCCGCCGGCATCTAGCACGGCGGTCACCGCGTCCATCCCCTCGGCGATCCGCAGCCGGATGGCGGCATCGAGATCGGCGTCGCGCACGATTTCGACCAGCGCCGCGGCAATCCCGCCGATCTGCGCATCGTCGCTTTCCGGTGCGAGGGCGGTGCACTGCCCGAGTGAAGCTGCCGCCCGCGCCACCGCTGCGTCATACCGCGCCGCCTCGGCGGGGCGCGCGGCTTCCGGCACATGGTGATGTGGCGGCTCCAGCGTCTCGGGAAAATACCGGAAGGCCGGGCCGAGCGCCACGCCGGGGCTGGCACCGGTGCCGCGCCGCGCTGCCGGCGCCAGCGGTGCGGCCGCGCTGCCCGCAGCACCGGGCGATGCGGTGTCATGCGCGGCCGGGGGCGCGAGCGGCGATGAAGTGCCCTCGTCCTCGGTTTCGAGAAACCGCGTCAACTCCTCGAGCGCCGCCGCGGCATCGGCGCCCTCGGCGCGCAGCACGATCTCGGCGTTTTCCTTCACCGCGAGCAGCATCAGCTTCACCGCGTTCTTGGCGCTCGCGCTCTTGCCGCCATGGTCGAGCCAGAGCTCCGCCGCATAGCCCCGCGCCCGCTTGACGAACTGCGCCGCCGGCCGCGCGTGCAGCCCGTCGCGGATGCGGACGATGACGCGGCGTTCGAGGGTCAGATGATCGTCGCTCAACATGCAACCTCCGCGCGGTCCGGGTGGCTCGGCAGCCGCCCCTGCGCGCCGCGCAGGGTCTCGGCCAGGATGTCGGCAACCGCGCCGGTCGCCTCAATCTGCGGCATGTGGCCGCAGTCATCAAGCAGGTGCAGGGCGAAGCGCCCCGGCGCCGCGAGCGCGTGCCGCCAGGGAATGATCCGGTCCTGCCGCCCCCAGACGATCCGCGCCGGGGTGGCGATGGCGCCGCCCTGCCAGCGCAGCCGGGCCGATTGCGTGCCGTCGGGAAAGCACGCCGCAGCGAGGCGCCGGCGGAAGTCGCAGCGCTCTGGCGCTTCGCCGCCCTCCAGCGTCGCGCGCAACAGCGCGGCATCGGCGCGGGCGGGGTCTGCGAACAGACGCTCCATCCAGGGACGCAGGCTGTCCGGCGCGCGGGCGCGCAGGATCCCGTCAAGTGCTGCGGTGTCGATCTCGGCGCCGAGCCCGGCCGGGGCCAGCAGCACCAGCGAGGCCGCGTCGATCCGCCCATCGAGGGCGATCCGCGCCGCCAGCGCGCCGCCGAGCGAATGGCCGACCAGATGCGCGGCGCCGATGCCCTCCGCTCGCAGCCCGGCGATCGCGGCCTCGGCCAGCGCCTCGAAGGATGCCTCCCCGCTGTCGGGTGCCGCGCCGTGGCCGGGCAGGTCGAGGGCCAGCAGCGGCGGACAGGCCGCGCCGGCGCGCTGGGCGAGGGCCGCGATCAGCCCGTTCCAGGCCAGCGCCTCGGAGGCGAAACCGTGCAGGAACACCACCGGCGTAACATCCCGTCCGCCATCCCGCCCGCCGGCCCGCCGCACCGGCAGCAGGCCCGCGCGCGCCGTTGCGGCCGGCCGCGCCGCCCGGGACGCTGCATCCCGCGTGTGGCGGGCGACATCGAGCCGGGTGATCCGTCCGCGCGGCCCGGAGCCGGCGATGGCGGCGAGGTCCATCCCCTCGCTGCGGGCGAGCCGCCGCGCCAGCGGCGTTGCCCGCAGCAGTGCCGCGTCATCTGCCGCAACGGGTGCGGATATCGGCGCTGGCAGGGGCGCGGCCGGCGGCACCGGTGCCGGCGCGGAATCCGGTCCCGCGCTTGCGGCAGGTGCCGCCGCGGGTGCCGCCTCGCCGGGGGCGAGCAGATAGGCGACCACGCTGCCCACCGCGATCTCCCCTCCCTCCGGCCCGGCGACGATGTGCAGGATTCCCCCGGCGGTTGCCTCGATTTCCATCGCCGCCTTGCTGGTCTCGATCTCGAACAGCGGCGCGCCGGGCGTCACCGCCTCGCCCTCCTGCACGAGCCAGCGGGCGATCCGCCCGGCCTGCATGTCCATGTCGACACGCGGCAGGATGATCTCGACGGCCATGGCTATTCTCCGCGCTCGATCAGCCGGGCGGCGGCTGCCTCGATGTCCTCGACCTGCGGCACCGCGGCGCGTTCGAGGCCGGGCGCGTAGGGGATCGGGCAATCGGCGCCGCCAAGCCGGCGGATCGGCGCGTCCAGCCGGTCGAACGCCGCGCTCTCGGCGATGGCAGCACTGATCTCGGCGCCGATCCCCAGCATCTTCACCGATTCATGGACGCAGAGCAGCCGCGTCGTCCGGGTCACGCTGTCGATCAGCGTCGCGGTGTCGAGCGGGCGGAGCGAGCGCAGGTCGATCACCTCGGCCTCATGCCCCCGCCCGGCGAGGCGTTCCGCCGCCTCCAGCGCGCGATGCACCATCAGCCCGGTGGCGACGATGGTCAGATCCCGCCCGGGACGGCGGATCACCGCCTTGCCGATCGGCACGCGATAGGCCTCGGAAGGGACCGGGCCGGCCATCTTGTAGAGCAGCTTGTGCTCGAAGATCACCACCGGATCGGGATCGTCGATCGCGGCGAGCAGCAGCCCCTTGGCGTCGTGCGGGGTGGCGGGCTGCACCACTTTCAGCCCCGGCACATGCGCGAACCAGGCTTCGAGGCTCTGGCTGTGCTGTGCGGCGGCGCCGGTTCCCGCGCCCGCCGGCATGCGGATGACCAGCGGAACCGAGGCATTGCCGCCGAGCATGTAGCGCAGCTTGGCGGCCTGGTTGACGATCTGCTCCATCGCCAGCGTGGCGAAATCCGAGAACTGGAATTCCAGCACCGGCCGGCTGCCGGCCAGGGCCGCGCCCACGGCGATGCCGGCGGCGCCAAGCTCGGCGATCGGCGTGTCGATCACCCGGTCCTCGCCAAAGAGATGCACAAGATCCCGCGTCACCTGGAACGCGCCGCCATACACGCCGATATCCTCGCCGAGCAGGAAGACGCGCGGATCGGCCTCCAGCGCGCTGCGCAGCGCCTCGTAGATCGCATCGGCATAGCTGATCTCGCGCCGCGCCGCCGCCTCCGGTGCGGCATCGAGGCTGACGATGGCGTTCATGCCGCGATCCCCCCGGCATAGACATCGCGCGTCACCTCGCGCGGGTCCGGCGCGGGACTGCCCTCGGCAAAGGCGATCGCGGCGGCGATCTCCGCCTCGACGCCCTCGCGCAACGCGGCGATGCCGGCCGCATCCAGCACACCGGCATCGAGCATCGCCCGCTCAAGCCGCTGGATCGGGTCGAGCCCGCGCCAGTGCTCGATCTCCTCCTTGGTGCGGTAGCGGTTGCGGTCGCTGCGCGAATGGCCGCGCAACCGATAGGTTTCCGACTCGATCAGGCTGGGCCCGTGGCCGTCCCGCGCGCGGGCGATCGCCGCTCCCGCCGCGCGGTGAACCGCGAACAGGTCGTTGCCGTCGACCCGTACGCCCGGCATCCCATAGGCCCGCGCCCGCTCGGCCACCTGCGGCACCGCCATCGAGCGTTTGGTCGAGACCGACATGCCATATTTGTTGTTTTCGCAAACAAATATCACGGGCAGCTTCCAGAGGCCGGCCATGTTCAGGGCCTCGTGGAAGGCGCCCTCGTTCACCGCGCCATCGCCGAAGAAGCACATCACTACAGCACCGCGACGCTGCTGGCGGATGGCGAGGGCCGCACCCGTCGCGATCGGCAGGCCGCCGCCGACGATGCCGTTGGCGCCGAGATTGCCGCCCTCGATATCGGCAATATGCATGGAGCCGCCGCGGCCGCGGCAATAGCCGGTCTCGCGGCCGAAGAATTCGGCAAACATCCTTGCGACGTCAGCGCCCTTGGCGATGCAGTGGCCGTGGCCGCGATGCGTCGAGGTGATGTAGTCGCGGGCGTCGAGATCGAGGCAGGCGCCGACCGCGCTGGCTTCCTGGCCGATCGAGAGATGCATCGTGCCGTGGATTGCGCCGCGCATATAGGCTTCCTCCGCCGCCTCCTCGAAGCGGCGGATCAGCAACATCCGCCGCAGCGCCTCGCGCTGGCGCGCCGCGTCGGGTGGCGCGGCTTGGGTCAGGGTGTCGGCGATCGGCTGATCCATGGGGGCTCCGTTTTCCTCTGCGCCTCGACGTTGTCGGCATTGGCTTGAAACAAATATCCAAGCAATATGATATTTGTCAATAAAAACCGTCTGTCACATTTATCTGATCGGGGAACGCGCGCGCCGCCCCGCGCGCCATCCCGCATGGCGGGTGCGGGGCGGGCGCGGGGTGGTCCTGCGGGAACGATGTCGTGCGGTGTGGCGGCGCGAAGCGCCGATGTCAGGCGGGGGCGCGGTCGTTCGCGGCGGCCGGGCTCATGAGCATGCCCTCGGCGGCGGTCTCGTCGGTGATCAGCACCGCCGGGTGCAGCAGCCGGACGGCGGCGAGCAGGGCCGGCACCTTCTGCCAGCCGCCGGAGACCAGGATGAGTTTCGGCGTCCGCGCGAGGCTCGCGGCATCGGCGGCCATGATCCGCCGGTTCAGCTCGTGGTCGAGCAATTGCCCGTTGGCGTCGATGAACTGGCAGAGCATGTCGGCCACGGCGCCGGCGCGGGTCACCTCGGTCAGCATGTCGCGATCGACCATGCCATAGCGGATCAGCGTCGAATTCGGCGCGACATCGCCGACGCTGACCAGCGCCATGTCCAGCATCCGCGTCCGCTCGAACACTTCCGCGATCCCGGGATGCCGGCGCAACGTCGCCGCCGTCTCGGCGTCCTGCAACACCGCCGGCGCGCTAAGCAGAAAGCTCTCCGCGCCGATCAGGTCGGCGAACCGCCAGGCGAATTCAGAAGGATTGACCCCGCTCGCCCGCGTCAGCCCGCCGAGCAGCGAGACCACCGTCACCCCGCGCAGGCCGCGCACGCTGATGCTGCTGAGGCTCGATTGCAGCGTCTGCCCCCAGCCGAGGCCGATCGTGGTGCCGTCGCGCAGCGCGTCGGACACATAGGCCCCGGCGCGGCTGCCCAGCAGCCCGGTCAGCTCCGCCTCCTCGCCCGGCGCAGGAATGACGATGCACTCGCCGATCCCGAACCGCGCCTCGATCTGCCGCTCGAGCGCGATGCACTTGGAAAGGTTGGTGGTGACGCGCACCTGCACCGTCCCGTCCTGCCGCGCCGTGGCGATGATCTTGAGCACCCGCTGGCGGGTCAGCCCGACGCGGGCGGCGACCGCATCCTGCGTCAGCCCCTCCATGAAATACAGCCAGGCGACGCGGGTCTTGAGGTCGAGCGGTTCCTGCTCAGCGCGGTGAACGGACAAATGCGCCTCCCTGCGCCGTTGAAACTCCGGAATAACAGTTTAGGGAGTCAACAAATGTCTGCAAGCCCGGCCGCCCTCGCTCCCGCTGCCGCTACTGCTCCGGTCAGGCTGGCGCGCCGGCGTGCGCCGCCACCGCGCCATGCTGCGCCGCGTCCTGCGCCGCGCGCAGCCGGACGATCGCCATGCCCTGGTCAGGACGGCAATTGGCATAGGTCAGCATCTCGCCCTTGCGCACCGGGCGGATGATCTCGGCGCGTTCCGCAAGCCCGATCGGCAGCGCGTCCGCCGCCCGCGCATCCGCCGCCGTCATCGCCCAGCCGCGATAATCGGCCTCGCCGATCTTGCCGAGCGTGGTGCCCGGCGCAAGGTCGCGCTTGGCCAGCGTCGCCACTTCGGCAACCGGCCGGGCGAGCGGCGTCATGTGCGATTCCCGGCGCAGCACCGCCGCCGCCGCGGTCAGCGGCACTTCGAGGCTGGTCAGGTGATAGGGGCGATAGAAGGTGAAATACGGACCCTCGCCCATCTTGAGATCGCGCAGCCGCTCATGGACGCGCGGATGCGGCGCGCGGATGACGACGAACACCCCCGGCGCCACTCCCTTCCCGATCGAATAGTCGACGACGCCCTCCCGGCTCAGCAGCCCGCCCTCGGCGCGCGGGCGGAAGGCGCGGTCAAGTTCGGCCAGCCCGGCGCGCGGCCCGTGCATCCCCGGCACGTCCGGCAGCAGGCCGGTGGCGTTGGCCACCGCCACCATCTCGATCATCGTCTTCGAGCCATCGACGAACTCGACCAGCATGCGCGGGTTCATGTGCCGCAGCACCGCCTCCTCCGCGTAGTCCTCCGGCACGGCGTCGAAATTCAGCGGGTTGTTCTTGCCCTTGCCGGCAGCGACGATCGGATAGCCGAGGCTGCGGGCGAAGCGGATGATCTCCATCAGCGCCGTCGGCTCGTCGCCGGCGCCGAGCGAATAGACCACGCCGCGCTGGGCCGCGTGCGCGGCGAGGCTGGCGCCCACCGTGATGTCCGCCTCGACATTCATCATCACGACATGCTTGCCGTGATCCATCGCCCGCATCGACAGTTCTGCGCCGTAGCCCGGATTACCGGTGGCATCGATGATGACATCGACCTGCCCGGCGGTGCAGGCGATATCCGCCTGCTCGGTCAGTGCGATCATGCCGGCATCGATGGCGGCCTCGGCGGCGGCGACGCTGTCGACCGTGCGGACGCGCTCGGCCGGCACGCCGGCGATCTCGAGTGCCGCCCGCGCGCCATCGATGCGCAGTTCGGCCAGCACGGCAAGTTCGAGTCCGGGCATCAGCCGGACCTGGGTGACAATGTCGGTGCCCATCTCGCCGCAGCCGATGAGCCCGATGCGGACCGGCCGGCCGGAATCGGCATGGGCGGCAAGCTCCTGGACAAGTGTCATTGTGATCCTCCTTTTGCGCCGGCGCATGCATCGGCATTGCCGGGACGGCGATCCGCTTCACGCGGATCATGGCCCCGCACCCAAACTTTTATCCAACGCCGCGGACAGAAATCAATACATCTATCATCCAAAGTGGAAAAAAGTTTCGGTGCTCATGATGTTGCGCTGCAAAACGGCACTCCCGATGCCAGAAAATCCGCCATTTATGCGCAAATTAGCCAATTTTTGCGCGTTCCTCGTCGCATGGAGCGCAAATTCATGAATGAGTTAATAAACTTCTTGACTTAAAAATAAACAAATGTTCGTATCGCCTGTCGGGTGCCGTCGCCACCGGCCGGCTCCGCACCAACCAACACGCCGAACGACCCCCGCCCGCCGGGCGGGCGGAACGGCGGCGATACAGGGAGAAGAGTCGTGAGGATGCTGTCATGACGAATCCGTTCCACGGCCTGGGTGTGCCGTCCTGGACCGGTCTGATCGCGGTGTTCGCGGTCGTCTGGCTGCTGCAGATCGCCGGCACGGCGTGGCAGATGAAACACTACCAGAAGGTGATGGGCGAGATCATCGGTCGCTGGGCCGATGGTGCGATCGGCGTCGGCAATGCCCGGTCGCGGCTCGGCAAGGGGCTGATCCTGATCGTCGTGGTCGGGCCCGACGACGTGGTGCGCGAGGTGCGGATGATGGAAGGGCGCTCGATCTTTGCCCGCTTCCGTCCGCTGGAGCGCGCCGCCGGCCGGCGCCTTGCCGATCTCGCGGCGGATGCGCCGGCCGGCCGCGCCGGCAACGGCTTCCGCCTCGCCGCAAGCCGCGCCGCCGAGCAGGTCGCCCGCGCCCGTGCCCGCGCCGCGCTCCCCGCCGAACCCGGCCTCGCCCTGCCTGCCGCCGCGTAAGGCACCGGCGGGCCGGCACGGCTCGCCCGGACATTCAGCAACAAACGAGGAAGTCCATGCATGTCCTGACCCCCATCACCGCCGCAGCGAGCTGGTTCATCGGCCTGTTCCAGGCTGGCGGGAAGGTTTTCGTCGCCTATGTCACCGGCATCATCCCGACGCTGGTGGTGCTGCTCACCGCCTTCTACGCGCTGACAGCACTGGTCGGCGAGGACCGGATCCACAATTTCGCCCGCTTCGCCGGCCGCTACGCCGTCACCCGCTACACGTTGCTGCCGCTGCTCTCGCTGCTCTTCCTGACCAACCCGATGGCCTACACGTTCGGCGTGTTCCTCGAGGAGAAGCACAAGCCCGCCTTCTACGACTCGGCGGTGTCCTACTGCCACCCGATCACAGCACTGTTCCCCAACGCGAATGCCGGCGAGCTGTTCGTCTATTACGGCGCGCTCGCGGGCATCCAGAAGCTGCATCTGCCGGTCGGCGAACTCGCGGTGCGGTATTTCCTGGTCGGGCTGCTGGTGATCCTGATCCGCGGCGTCGTGACCGAACGCATCACCCTCTTCCTGGCGCGCCGCCAGGGCATCGAACTCGGCTGAGCCGGACGGGAGGACAAGCACATGTCGAACAGATCCGAATACGCTTCCGTCCGCGTCGAGGCCGGGCCCGGCGGCTGGGGCGGCCCGCTGGTGATCACCGCCAGTCCCGAGCGCAACAAGATCGTCGCCATCACCGGCGGCGGCATTCCCGAGGTCGCGCGCGAGCTCGCCCGGCTGACCGGCGGCGAGGCGGTCGACGGGTTCCGCATGGCGCCGCCTGAATCCGAGATCGCCGCGGTCGTCATCGATTGCGGCGGCACCGCGCGCTGCGGGGTCTATCCGCGCAAGCGCCTGCCCACGATAAACCTCACCCCGGTCGGCCAGTCCGGCCCGCTCGCGCAGTTCATCACCGAGGACATCTATGTCTCCGGCGTCACCCCGCGCTCGCTGCATCCGCTCGATGGCGCATCCCCCGCCGCCGCCCCGGCGCCGGCGCGCCAGCAGGCGGCGCAGATGAGCCCGTTCGAGATGAGCGCCGCCCGCGCCGCCCAGACCGGCGATACCGGCGGCTTCACCGGCTTCATCGCCCGGATCGGCCGCTTCATGGGCATGGTGGTCGGCATCCTGTTCGCCTCCGGCCGCAAGTCGATCGACCAGGTGGTGCGCAACATCCTGCCCTTCATCGCCTTCGTCACCATGCTGGTCGGCATCATCAACGCGACCGGGCTCGGCAAGGTGATCGCGCATCTGCTCACCCCGCTCGCCGGCAGCCTGCCCGGCCTGCTCGCGCTCTCGGTGATCTGCGGATTGCCGTTCCTCTCGCCGGTGCTCGGCCCGGGGGCGGTGATCGCGCAGGTGATCGGCGTGCTCGTCGGCACCCAGATCGCCGCCGGCAATATCGGCCCGCAATTCGCCCTGCCGGCGCTCTTCGCCTACGACACGCAGGTCGGCTGCGATTTCGTCCCCGTCGGCCTGTCGCTCGGCGAGGCCGATCCGAAGACGGTGCAGGTGGGTGTCCCGGCGGTGCTGCTCAGTCGGCAGATCACCGGCCCGATCGCGGTGCTGATCGCCTGGGTCGCCAGCTTCGGCATGTATTGAGGATCGACGATGACCGTACTCTACCGCAGCCGGATCGGCGATATCGGCCCCGAAGTGCCCGATCTTCTCGAAGGCGGGGTGCTGATCTTCTTCCGCGCCGGGGTGCCGGCGGAACTCGCCGAGGTGTCGGTGCTGCACACGCCCGAAATCGAGTTGCCGACGCCGCCGGGCATCGGTGCCACGGTGCGGATCGGCGCGCAGCGCCTCGCGATCACCGCGATCGGCGACAAGGCGTGGGAAAAGACGATCGAGCTTGGCCACCTCACCCTCAGCCTCAACGGCGCGGCCACGGCCGAGCGGCCCGGCGAGATCTGCGTTGCCGGCGCGAGCCCGGCTGATCTCGCCGCCGCACTTGCCAGCGGCGCCACGCTCGAGGTCATCGCCGCCGGCTGAACGCGGCCGGCAAGCCTCCCGGTTCCGCAGGACCGGGGCAGTCTTCCGGGCGGCCGCAAGGTCGCCCACTTTTTTTGTTGTCCGCAACCTTGGCGGGAGGCTTGTCCTGCGCGGCGAGCCAGATCATTCTCGCCTGCAAATGAATCACGACGACACGACATCTCACATCTTGTTTGGCAGGCTCTCCTTCGCCGATCTGCCGGTGGTTGCGCCCTTCGCCCGGTTCCGTGCGGCGGTGCGCGAGCCGGATGGGCCCGAGGTCGTGTTCCGCCATGCGCCGGACCACGAGATCGCCCTGCCGCCGGATGGGCTGGTTCGCGGGCGGACGGTGTTCGGCGCCGAAACGCCGGCCCCTGTGGACGCGCCGTCCAGGGCGCCGCCCCAGATCCGGCTCCGGGGCCTGTCCAGCATCGTGCTGAACGACGCCATTCTCGCGCCGCGCTCGATGGCGGTGGCGAGCCCGTCGCGCGGCCTGCTCGACACCGCGCTCGACAGCCCGGCCGTGAAGCAGGGGCGGCTTTCGGCGGTGGACCCTGATTTCACCGAGGCCGAACCCGATACCTGGCGGCTGTTGCGGCCGGTCCCGGGCATTGCCTCGACCATCGTGCCGGTCGGCGGCGCCAGGTCGTCCAGTTATGGCTGCTTCCTGTTCGAGGGGCTCTGCGGCGCGCTGCTGCATCATGAAACGCTTGGCCCTGGCATCGGTCTCGCCGGCCCGCCGCTGGCGACCTGGCAGAAGGAGATCCTCGACCTGCTCGGCCTGGGCGATGCCTATCTCGCGCTGCGCCGGCCGACGCGGTTCCGCAAGATCGTGACCACCGACCTGAATGCCTGGACTTCGCGCGCGCCCAACCCGCTGGCGCGCACGATCTTCGACCGGATCCGCGCCGTGCTGCCGGCGGTGGACGGGCCGCGCCGGGTGATGCTGCGTCGCGGTGCCGGCAACCGGCGGGTGATGCGCGAGCGCGAGCGTGTCGAGGCGGTGGCCGGGCAGTTCGGCTTCAGCATCGTCGATCCCGCGATGCTCTCGGCCGGGGCGCAGGCGCAGCTCTTCGCCGGCGCCACGGCCGTGATCGGCGAAACCGGCGCGGGCCTCGCCAATCTCGGCTTCTGCGAGCCCGAGACCCGGGTGCTGGAAATCCAGTCCGATCGCCTGCCCGATGGACGCGCCCGCGCCGCCTGCCACCTGCTCGACCTGCACTGGCATGTCTTCTTCGGCGTGGCGGATGGCGAGCCGGGTATGGCCCCGGGCGGGGGGTTCGGCTACGCGGTCGATCCCAACGCCTTCGCCGCGACGCTCGACCGGGTGTTCGGCGCGCCATGACCAGCACCGCGACACGCTCGCTGCCCCTCGCGCATGCGCCGCAGGGGGCGTTGACGACCAGTGAATTCAGGGATGCGACGATCTTCCCCCAGCCGTTCGGCGTGTTCGACGGCAACGGACGGGCGGTGATCGGGCCGGTGGCCGCGCAGCCGTCGCTCGGCGCCTCGACGGCGCGGGTGGTCGCGCTGGAAGCCGGGGCGGCGGTGCCGCTCGGCCGGTTTCTCGGGCCGGCCCTGGCCTGCGCGCTGATCGGCCGGCGCGTATCGGGCGGGCTGGATCTCGCCGGCCCGACCCCGACGGCGGCGCAGCGCTGCGCGCTCGACATGCTCGGCCTCGCCGAGGCGCATCTGCCGTTCGACCATCCGTTCACCTTCGCCGGGGTGATCGCGACGCTCGGCCCTGCGCGCGACGCCGGCGCCTCGCGGCTGATGCGGATCGCGATCGACGCGCTGCGCTTCGCCGTCGAGCCCTATCCCCATGCCGAGCGGATCGCGCTGGTGCGGCCCGGGCCGTTCGCCGATCTGCTGGCGGCGCACGGCTTCGCCCGGCTCGATCCGTTCACCATGCGGATCGACGAGACGCCGCTCGGCCTTGCCGATCTCGTCGCCATCCTCGCGGCGGCGCGGGTGATCGCGATCGACCAGGCGGCCGAGGCGCCGCTGCTTGGCCTCTGCGATCCGGGCGGGCTCGTTCTCGGCTTCGGCACCGCGGCGCCGGCGGCGCAGCGCTGGGCGGCGATGACCGTGCTGCGCTACCGCACCGCCCGCGCCGACGAGGCCGGGCTCGCCGCCGCCCTCGCCGGCTGACAAGGGTAGAGAAATATCCGTCGCGCGACCGGATTTTATGCCAACGTTAACCTGTGCCGCGCATGATCCGGGATGCGGCACGGCCCGGTCCGGCGCTGGAGCACTTTCCGATGCTTTCGGATCGGATGGAGTGCTCTATCAGATTGATAACCAGAGCATCTTTATCCGATCAGATGTCTCCATCTGGTCGGATGATGCTCTAGCCTCGACATTTCGGCCCGGGAGGGATCGTGACGACAGATCATGCGGCGATGACGGCCTGGGCGGAGCGGTTCGCCCGGGCGACGGCGACGGTGCTGCCCCAGGCGGGCGACCTCGCCTGGCTGCTCCGCCAGAGCGTGCATACGCATTTCCAGCGCCTCACGCTGCTGCCGGTGTTCGGCCTTGCGGGCGTACCGCTGCGGGTGCTGGATGTCGGCGCGGGCACCGGGGCGATGTGTCTCGACCTCGCCTGGGCCACCGGCGGTGCCGCGCGCATCACCGCGATCGACCACGATGCCCATGGCCTCGCGCTGCTCGGCGACATGGCGGGCCAGCTCGGTTGCGACATCGAGACCCGGCAGGGCGACGCCTATGCGCTGCCCGCCGAACCGCAGAGCCAGGACCTGACCCTGTGCCGCTTCCTGTTCCAGCATCTCGAACGCCCGGCCGAGGCGCTGCGCGAGATGATCCGCGTCACCGCCCCGGGCGGCCGGGTCGTGGTGATGGATGTCGATGACGGCGCGTGGATCTCCTGGCCGGACGAGGTGCCGGAGCTGCGGCGCCTCAACGATGCGGTCCGCGCGTTGCAGGCCTCGGTCGGCGCCGGCCGGCTCGTCGGCCGGCAGCTCTACGGCCTGTTCCGCGCCGCCGGCCTCGCCGAGGTGCAGGTGCTCGCGGTGCCGCGCGTCCGGCTCGGCACCTCCCATGGCCGCAGCGCCGAGATCGAGGCGCATCAGAAGGAATTCTACCTCACCCAGCGCGACCGCCTGATCGCCGCCGGGCTGATCGACGACGCTGGGTTCGATGCGGCGATGCGCGCCCTCGATGCGGGGTTCGCGCAAGACGAGTTCGGCTTCGCCTGCGAATTCGTCGCCCTCGGGCGGGTCGCGGCGGCGGGCTGAGCCGCCCGCCTCCCGCGTCCCGAGTCCCGCGATCAGCCCGCCGCCCGGATCGCCTCCCACACGCGGCGCGGGGTGGCCGGCATGTCGATATGCGCGATGCCGAAGCCGGACAGCGCATCGACCACCGCGTTCATCACCGCCGGCAGGCTGCCGGCACAGCCGGCCTCGCCGCAGCCCTTGACGCCGAGCGGATTGGTCCGCGCCGGCGCCGGGTGGCTGGCAAAGCCGATCCCCGGCACCGCATCCGCCCGCGGCAGCGCATAATCCATGAACGAGCCGGTCAGCAGCTGGCCGGTCTCGTCATAGGCGACCATCTCGTGCAGCGCCTGGCCGATCCCCTGCGCCACACCGCCATGCACCTGGCCGGCGACCAGCATCGGGTTCACCAGCACGCCGAAATCGTTGACCGTGTGATAGGCGACGACCTCGATCACCCCGGTTTCGGGGTCGAGCTCGACCTCGGCGATATGGCAGCCATTGGGGAAGGCCGAGGGCACGCCGCGCGTGACATGGCCGACATCGAGCGTGGCGGGCACGTCCCCGGGCACGTCCCCGGGCACGTCCTCGGGCAGGTCGCTTGCGGTGCGCAGCCGTTCGGCGAGGTCCATGATGCCGATGCCGAGATCGGTGCCGGCGACGCTGAAGCGGCCGTTGGCGAATTCGATGTCGGCCGCGCCGGCCTCGAGCAGATGGGCGGCGGCGCGGCGTCCCTTCTCGATCACGAGGTCGCCGGCCTCGATGATGGCGGCGCCGCTCTGCATGATCGAGCGCGAGCCGCCGGTGCCGCCGCCGGCGAGGAGCTGGCGCGAATCCCCCTGCACCAGGCGGATGCGGTCGAAGGGAATGCCGAGCTTGTCGTGCAGCACCTGGGCGAAGGGGGTGGCGTGGCCCTGGCCGTAATCGAGCGTGCCGGTGACGATCGTCACCCCGCCATCGGCATCGAAGCGGATGCCGCCCATCTCGGGACTCGCATCCGCCGTCACTTCCAGATAGTGCCCGATCCCGCGCCCGCGGAGCCGCCCGCGCGCTGCGCTCTCCGCCCGCCGCGCGGCGAACCCGTCCCAGTCCGCGGCGGCCAGCGCGCGGTCGAGGGTCGCGGGGAAATCGCCGCTGTCATAGGTCAGGCCCGAGGGCGCGCGATGCGGGATCGCCTCCGGGCGGATCAGGTTGCGCCGGCGCAGCGCCAGCGGATCGAGCCCCATCTCGCGCGCGGCGGTCTCGACCAGCCGCTCCATGTAGTAATTGCCCTCCGGCCGCCCCGCGCCGCGATAGGCGCCGACCGGGGTGGTGTTGGTGAAGACGCTGCGGCTGGACACCTCGATCAGCGGGGTGCGGTAGACGCCGACGAAATTCTTCACCGCGTTCACGGTGGCGGGCAGCAGCACCACGTTGGAGAGATAGGCGCCGAGATTGGCAAACCCGGTCAGCCGGGTCGCGAGGAAATTCCCCTCGGCGTCGAGGGCGAGTTCGGCCAGCATCTCGTGGTCGCGGCCGTGGCTGTCGGAGAGGAAGCTGCCGGAGCGGTCGTCGGTCCATTTCACCGGCCGGCCGAATTGCTTCGCGGCGAGCAGGGCGCAGACATATTCGGGATAGCACGAGGCCTTCATGCCGAACGAGCCGCCGACATGGAAGGTGAGAACCCGGACCTGCTCCTGCGGCACGCCGAGCACGGTGCAGAGCAGCCCTCGCATGTTGACCGCCCCCTGGCAGCCGAGACGCAGCGCGTAGCCCTCCGCCGGATCGAATTCGGCGATCGCGGCGCGCGGCTCCATCGGGCTGACGATCACGCGGCTGCTGCGCAGGCTCAGACGGGTGACATGCGCGGCCCGGGCGAAGGCGGCGGCGACGGCCTCGGCATCGCCGAAATGATAGTCGAGCACGAGATTGCCCGGCGCCTCGTCGTGCAGTTGCGGCGCGCCGGGGGCGGCGGCGTCGCGCGCGTCGGTCACCGCCGGCAGCGTGTCGATCTCCGCCAGCACCGCCTCGGCGGCGTCGCGCGCCTGCTGGAGCGTTTCGGCGACGACGAAGGCGATCGGGTCGCCGACATACCTCACCCGGTCGGTCGCCAGTGCGAACTGACGCGGGCGGGGCGTGTCCGATCCGTCGCGGTTGCGGCTCGTGGCCGCCGGCATCGGGCCGAAGCCGGCGGCCACGATGTCGGCGCCGGTGATGATGGCGGCAACCCCCGGCATCGCCGCGGCGGCGGCGGTGTCGATCCCGCGCAGGATGCCGTGCGCGACCCCGCTGCGCACGGCAACACCGTAGAGCTGGCCCTGGCGGTCGAGATCGTCGGTATAGCGTCCCTCGCCGCGCAGCAGCACCGGGTCTTCGCTGCGCGACACCGGCTGGCCGATCGCGAAGCGCCCGGTGGCCGGCGCGCGGTCCAGCCCTTCCGGCTGGCGGAGGATGCGGGTCATGCGGAATTCCCTTCGAAGAACGTCAACGATGTTGCCCCGTATGTTCGCCCAGGGCGGCGCCGGCGCAAGGGGCGGTTCGGTGAAACCAGCCGTGCCCGACCAATCGTCAGTGGATCTCCGGCTCGGCGATCGTCCCCGGCCGGGCCAGCACGTCGAAATCGCAGCCGGTATCGGCCTGGCCGATATGGGCGGCGAAGATCGCGCCATAGCCGCGCGGAAAGCGGGGCGGCGGCGGTGTCCACGCCGCGCGGCGCCGGGCGAGTTCGTCATCGGAGAGCCTGACATCGATCCGCCGTGCGGCGACGTCGATGGCGATGACATCGCCGGTGCGGATCAGCGCGAGCGGCCCGCCGATGAAGGATTCCGGGGCGACGTGCAGCACGCAGGCGCCGTAGCTGGTGCCGCTCATCCGCGCGTCGGAAATCCGCAGCATGTCGCGCACGCCCTGGCGGAGCAGCTTCACCGGGATCGGCAGCATCCCCCATTCCGGCATGCCCGGCCCGCCCTGCGGCCCGGCATTGCGCAGCACCAGGACATGATCGGCGGTGACGTCGAGATCGGGATCGGCGACGGCTTTCGCCATCGCGTCGTAATCGTCGAACACCAGCGCCGGGCCTTCATGCTTCAGCAGGTGGGGCTCGGCGGCGGAGGGTTTCATCACGCAGCCGCCGGGGGCGAGATTGCCGCGCAGCACCGCGAGCCCCTCGGCGCGGGAGACCGGATTGTCCAGCGGACGGATCACGTCGTCGTTCCACACGGTCGCTCCGGCGATGTTATCGCCGAGTGTCGCACCGCTCACCGTGCGGGTTGCGAGGTCGAGCCGGTCGGCGATGCGGGTGAGGAAGGCCGGCAGGCCGCCGGCATAATAGAAATCCTCCATCAGGTATTGGCCGGAGGGGCGGATATTGGCGAGCACCGGCACGCTGTCGGAGAGCGCGTCGAACCGGTCGAGATCGAGGTCGATCCCGGCGCGGCGGGCCATCGCGATCAGGTGGATGATCGCGTTGGTCGAGCCCGCGAGGGCGGCGCTGGCGACGATTGCGTTCTCGAAACTCGCCTGGCTGAGCAGGTCGGCGGGGGTGATGTCGTCCCAGACCATCTCGACGATCCGCCGCCCGGTTGCCGCCGCCATGCGGGCATGGCGCGAATCCGGCGCCGGGATCGAGGTCGCGCCCGGCAGGGTGAGGCCGAGCACCTCGGCGAGCGAGGTCATCGTCATCGCGGTGCCCATCGTCATGCACACGCCATCCGAGCGGGCGATGCCGGATTCCATGTCTTCCCATTGCGCTTCGGAAATGTTGCCGGCGCGCTTCTCGTCCCAGTATTTCCAGACATCCGAGCCCGAGCCGAGGATGCGCCCGCCCCAGTCGCCGCGCAGCATCGGCCCGGCGGGCATGAAGATCGCCGGCAGGCCGGCGCTGATCGCGCCCATGATGGTGGCCGGCGTGGTCTTGTCGCAGCCGCCCATCAGCACCGCGCCGTCCACCGGCAGCGAGCGCAGGCTTTCCTCGACCTCCATCGCGAGCAGGTTGCGATAGAGCATCGTCGTCGGCTTCACGAAATTCTCCGGCAGCGCCATCACCGGAATCTCGACCGGAAAGCCGCCCGCCTGGAGCACGCCGCGGCGGATCGCCTCGACGCGTTCGGGGAAATGCCCGTGGCAATGGGCAAGCCCGCTCCAGGTGTTGACGATGGCGATGACCGGCTTGCCGGCATAATCCTCGGGCGTGTGGCCGAGCTGCTTGATCCGCGAGCGATGGCCGAAGCTGCGCAGGTCGGACGCGCCGAACCAGCGGTGGCTGCGCAGCTCCTCGGGCTTTTTGCGCGTCTTGGTCATCGTCGGTCTCCTCGCCTGCCGGCGCCGCGCGGCGCGGGGCCTTTGCACGGTTCTGGAATCGGGGGGCCCGGGATGCAATCCCGCCTTGGCGAGGATATGCAATCCCGCCTTGGCGAAGATATGTAATCCCGCCTTGGTGGGGATATGCAAGCCCGCCCTGCCGGCAGGGGCGCGCCGGCAGGGCGGCGGCGGATCAGGCCGCCTTGGTCTCGCGCCGCAGCCGGCGGGCGGCGCCGACCAGGTTTTCCAGCGCCGGCACCACCTCGCGCCAGCTGCGGGTCTTCAGTCCGCAATCCGGGTTCACCCAGAGCTGTTCATCCGCGAGCTTGCCCCGGGCGAGGCGGAGCAGGGCGAGGATTTCCTCCTCGGGCGGAACGCGCGGACTGTGGATGTCCCACACGCCGGGGCCGATCTCGGCCGGGTAGGCGTGGGCGCCGTCGCGGGCGAAGGCCGCCAGCAGGTCCATCCGGCTGCGCGCCGTCTCGATCGAGATCGCATCCGCGTCCATGGCGGCGATGGCCGGCATGATGTCGTGGAACTCGGCGTAGCACATGTGGGTGTGGATCGCCGTGTCGTCGCGCACCGCGGCGGTGGCGAGGCGGAAGCAGGATACCGCCCAGCCCAGATAGGCGCCGCGCTCCGCCTCGCGCAGCGGCAGCCCCTCGCGCAGGGCCGGCTCGTCCACCTGGATGATGGCGAGGCCGGCGGCGTCGAGATCGGCCACCTCGTCACGCAGGGCCAGCGCGATCTGGCGGCAGACCGTCTCGCGCGGCAGGTCGTCGCGGACGAAGGACCATTGCAGCATCGTCACCGGCCCGGTCAGCATTCCCTTCACCGGCCGGGTGGTGAGCGACTGGGCATGGCGCGCCCAGCGCACCGTCATCGGCCGGGGCCGCGCGACATCGCCCCAGATGATCGGCGGTGCGACGCAGCGGCTGCCATAGGATTGCACCCAGCCATGGCGGGTGAAGGCGAAGCCGTCGAGCTGCTCGCCGAAATACTTGACCATGTCGTTGCGCTCGAATTCGCCATGCACCAGCACGTCGAGCCCGATCCGTTCCTGCAGGCGGATCGCATCCTCCGTCCAGGTCGCGATCGCTTCGTCGTATTCGGCGGCGCTGATCTCGCTGCGCGCGAGCGCCGCCCGGGCGCGGCGCACGCCCGAGGTTTGCGGCAGCGAGCCGATCGTGGTGGTGGGGAAGGTGGGCAGGTCGAGGCGCTGGCGCTGCAGTGCCCGCCGTGCGGCGTGGGGCGGTGTGCGGCGTTCCATCGCCGGTGTTGCGGCGAGCAGCCGGACGGCGACGTCCGCCCGGTGGACCCGGGCGCTTTCGGCGCGGCTGCGGCGGGCGGCATCGGCGATCTCCAGCGGCTCGGCGATCGCGTGGTCGCCCTCGTCGAGGCCGCGGGCGATGGTGGCGATCTCGGCGAGTTTCTGGGTGGCGAAGGCAAGCCAGGGCCGGATCGCCGGATCGAGCCGGTCTTCCTGCGCGAGATCGACCGGGACGTGCAGCAGGCTGCAGCTCGGCGCGATCATCAGCCGCTCGGTGCCGCCGAGGGCGCGCGCCGCCTCGCGCGCGGTGGCGAGGGCGGCGCGAAGGTCCGCCCGCCAGACGTTCCGCCCGTCGATCAGGCCGAGCGAGAGATGGCGTGCCGGCCCGGCAGCGGCGAGGGCGGGCACGAGATCGGCCTGGCCGCGGACGAGATCGAGATGCAGGCCGGCGACCGGCAAGGCGAGGGCGGTGGGCAGGTTGTCGCCCATCGGCGCGAAATAGCTCGCCAGCAGCAGGTGCGGCGTGGCGCCGCGGGCGAGGGTTTCATAGGCGTGGGCGAAGGCGGCGCGGGCGCGGCCCGACAGGTCGAGCGCGAGGACAGGTTCGTCCATCTGCACCCAGGCGCAGCCCTCGGCCGCGAGGTCCGCCAGCACCTGCGCGTAGCAGGGCAGCAGGCGGTCCAGCAGGTCGAGCGGGTCGGACCCGTCATCGGTCTTGGCGAGCAGCAGGAACGAGACCGGGCCGAGCAGCACCGGCCGGGTGCGGCGATGGCAGGCCAGCGCCTCGCGGAACAGTTCGAGCGGGCGGTTGGCGGTGACGGTGAAGTGCTGCCCGGCGGACAGACGGGGCACGAGGTAGTGATAATTCGTGTCGAACCACTTGGTCATTTCGAGCGCCGGCAGGCCGGTGGCGGCATCGTGGCCGCCGGTGCCGCGGGCGAGGGCGAAATAGGTCGCGAGCGACACCTCCCCCCCGCGCCAGCCATAACCCGGCGGGATCGCGCCGAACATGCAGGCGGTATCCAGCACATGGTCGTAGAGCGAGGCGTCGTTGCACGGGATGTGGCCGATGCCGAGCCCCTGTTGCAGCGCTTGCGACCCGGCGCGCAGGGCGCGGGCGGCATCGTGCAGGGCGGTTTCGGTGAGCTCGCCGGCCCAATGGGCCTCGAGTGCGGCCTTCAGCTCGCGCCGGCGGCCGATGCGGGGGAAGCCGAGATTGGTGGCGATGCTCATGCGCGGCCTCCCTGGCGTGCGGGGAGGCGAACGAGGCGCGCGCGGCAGGCGCTGCCGCTGATGCGTGCAGTCATGGGTTGGCTCCGGCTTCCGGTGCACCCCGCCCGGCAGCGTTGGTTGATGCGACACCGGCAGGTCTCCTGGCTCGCGGGTCGACGCTGGTGGCCCTGCCTTCCCGAACCGGTTCCGGTTCAGTGGCTCGCCCTTGCGGGCGGACGGACCACCGGCTCGCCGCTGACAGTTGCGGGGGCAGCCATCGACTTGCTTCCGGGACAATCAGGCCCGGCCGAAGCGCACGATGTTCCCTTTTCACCCGCTCGCGCGGGACCGGTGACCTGTTGCATATGCCGGCTCGGCGGGCGGGCGGCAAGGGTGGGGTGTCGCGGATGGCCGGATGGCGGTCTGGCGGCGGCGGCGCGCCGGGTGCAGACTGCGCGCGGCAGAAGGAGACAGGCAAGATGGCCGACACGCACGAGATCGTCCTGCGGCAGATCGAGAATTACCGGTTCGAGACCGAATTCGGCGGCGGCTTGCCGAAGCTCGTCTCCGACGAGCCGCCGCCGCTCGGCGGCGGGGCGGGGCCGGAGCCGGTGCAGCTGCTGCTCGCGGCGGTGGGCTCGTGCATGTCGTCCAGCTTTCATTTCGCGATGACCAAGTTTCGCGAGGCGCCGGGGGCGATCACCACCACCGCGCGGGCGACCGTGGAGCGCGACGAGAACCGGAGGCTGCGGGTGCAGGCGATCCATGTTGCCATCGGGTTCGCCGCCGAGGCCGGGACGATCGGGCATCTCGACCGGATTCTCGGCCAGTTCGAGCAGTTCTGCACCGTCGGCGCCTCGGTCGCGCGGGGGATCCCGATCGAGGTGAGGGTGACCGACGGCAGCGGCACGCGGGTGAAGGGCTGAAGCAAGACCGTAACCAAATCAGGCTTTTGCGATCCGGGCTTCGCACGAGTTGTCCACAGAAATCTGAATAAGCCTGTGGACAAGCGCGGGGGGAATCCGGAAGCTCGCCCTTGGCGTGGGAAAGGTTAACGATTTTCGCCCCGCCCGGACGCCGGGCGGTCTGCCATCTTGCATCCGCAGGGGAGATGTGCGCAGAACGCACGGATGCCAACTGCGCCAGACGAGACCGGACCATCCAGGCTGCCGCGCCCGAGCCTGACCAACCCGCGCGACCATGTCGAGAGTTTCGCCCGGGGGCTGGCGATATTGTGCGCCTTCGGGCCGGACCGGCCGAAGATGACGCTGTCGGACGCCGCCAGGGTGACCGGGTTGCAGCGCTCGGCGGCGCGGCGGTTTCTGCTCACCCTCTGCGACCTCGGCTATGCGGTGCAGACCGACCGGTGGTTCACCCTCACGCCGCGGGTGCTGGAGCTGGGCTATGCCTATCTCGGCAGCCTGCGCTTTCCCGAACTCATCGAACCCTATCTGACCGGGCTGACGCAGCGGCTGGGCGAATCGAGCTCGGCGGCGGTGCTGGACGGGACGGAGATCGTGTATGTCGCGCGGTCGGCCGCGCCGCAGCGGCTGATGTCGCTCTCGCTCGGGGTGGGCAGCCGGCTGCCGGCGCACGCGACCTCGATGGGGCAGGCGCTGCTCGCCACGCTGAGCGAGGAGGAGGTGCGCGCCCGGTATGGGCGCGGGCCGCTGCCGGCGTTCACCCAGGCGACCATCACCGACCCGGCGCTGCTGCTCGAACGGCTGGCGGCAGTGCGGCGGGACGGGTTCGCGCTCAACGACCAGGAACTGGAACTCGGCCTGCGCTCGGTTTCGGTCGCGGTGCCGGGCAAGGGGAGCCGGCAGGCGGTTGCCCTCAATGTCGCCACCAACGCGGCGCGGGTGTCGCATGACGAGGTGATGCGCCGCATCCTGCCCGCGATCCGCGAGGCGGCGGCGCAATGCGCGCGGGCGGTCGCCCTGCTCGGCTGAGCGGGGACGCGGAAACGCCAGAAGAGGATCGGCAACAGGATCACCAGCCCGGCGGGTCGCGCAGCCGCTCGCGTCGGCGCAGCCAGGCGGGCGGGCGGAAGCGGCGCGGGAGTTTTGCGCCTGAGCAGTCCGTGTTGTTCGGGACGGGTTCGGGTTTGGGGCGGGGGGTGCGCCTTGCGCGCGGCGCGAGGCGGAGCATCGCCGGGAGCTTCAGGCCAAGGCTGTGGCAGAGCGGGCGGAGGATGCGGCCGAGGCGGGGTTCCGCGCCGATGCGGCGCTGCAATGCGGGATCGGCGAGCAGGGCGCGGAGCAGGCCGGCGGCGGCGGCGGCCTCGGGGACCGGCGCCAGCAGCCAGGCGGGGCGGCGCGGCAGGATGGGCTTGCAGCCGTTCTTTTTTTGATCCGTCTCGTCACTATGCCCCGTCTTGTCGCCATGCTGCGGGCGCGGGTGGCGACGGGGGCGCGGCGGCGGCGCAGGAGCGGCGCAGAGGCGGGCGAAATGCCGCGCATAGCGTTGCAGCCGGGTCCAGAGCAGGGCGCCGAGCGGGCCGCCATCCGCACCAAAGGCGCCGGCGGCGGCACGGCGCGCCACAGCACCGCACAGCACGTCGATCATGATCCGGAAACGGAGTGCGACATCCATGAACAGAACAGGAACATATTTGCTCCGGGGTGGGCAATGTTTTTCTCCTGTTTTGCTCCCCCCGGCCTTTTTCGCTCCTTTTTTCGTTCCGCTGGTTTTTCGTTCCGCTGGTTTTTCGTCCCTCTGGCGCCGGACCGCTCCGTTTCCGCGCGGCGGCGGGGCCAGAGCATCATCCGATCCTTTCGGATCGGATAAAGATGCTCTGTTTATCAATATTATAGCTCATCATCCGATCCTTTCGGATCGGATAAAGATGCTCTGATCATCAACAAGATAGAGCACGACATCCGATCCGTAAGGATCGGAAAGTGCTCTAGTCGCCGGGGCGGAGGTCGGGCGGGGTGGCCTCTGCCTTGAGGGTGGCGATGGCCTCGTCGAGGGTCATGCTGTCCTGCTTGTCGGAACCGAGGCGGCGGATCGAGACGGTCTGCTGCTCGGCCTCGCGGCGGCCGACGACGAGGATGTTCGGCACCAGGGCGAGCGAGAGGTCGCGCACCTTGGCGTTGATCTTTTCGTTGCGGGTGTCGGTGACGACGGCGAGGCCGGCGGCCTTGAGCCGTGCGGCGACCGTCTCGGCATAGTCGTTGGCGTCGGTGACGATGCTGGCGACGGCCGCCTGGGTGGGGGCGAGCCAGAGCGGGAAGCGGCCGGCGCAGTTCTCGATCAAAATGCCGATGAAGCGCTCGAAACTGCCCACGATCGCGCGGTGCAGCATGACCGGGCGGGCGCGGCCGGATTCGGCGGTGACGTAGGAGGCGTCGAGCCGCTCGGGGAGGACGAAATCGACCTGGAGCGTGCCGCACTGCCAGTCCCGCCCGATCGCGTCGCGCAGGACGAATTCGAGTTTCGGGCCGTAGAAGGCGCCTTCGCCGGGATTGACGGTGAATTCGACGCCGGCGGTTTCGCAGGCCGAGCGCAGGGCGGCCTCGGCCTTGTCCCACACCTCGTCCGAGCCGGAGCGCGGGGTCGGGCGGTCGGCGAATTTCACCGCGAAATCGGGGAAGCCGAAATCGGCGTAGATGCTGCGGAGCATCTCGACGAAGCGGACGGTTTCACCGGCGATCTGGTCTTCGGTGCAGAAGATGTGGGCGTCGTCCTGGGCGAAGGCGCGGACGCGCATGATGCCGTGCAGCGCGCCGGAGGGCTCGTAGCGGTGGCAGGCGCCGAATTCGGCCATGCGCAGCGGCAGCTCGCGGTAGGAGCGCAGGCCATGATTGAAGATTTGTACGTGGCAGGGGCAGTTCATCGGCTTGACGGCGAGAACCTTGTCCTCGTCCTCGACCTCGGCGATGAACATGTGGCTGCGGTAATTGTCCCAGTGGCCGGAGGCTTCCCAGAGCTTGCGGTCGAGCAGCTGCGGGGTGCGGACCTCGATATAGCCGAATTCCTCCTGGCGGCGGCGCATATAGGCTTCCACCGTGCGGTAGAGGCGCCAGCCCTTCTCGTGCCAGAACACGCTGCCGACGGCTTCTTCCTGCATGTGGAAGAGGTCCATCTGCCGGCCGATCTTGCGGTGGTCGCGGCGTTCGGCCTCTTCGAGCTGCTTCAGATGGGCGTCCAGCTCCTTCTGGTCGCGCCAGGCGGTGCCGTAGATGCGGCTGAGCATCGGGTTGCGGTGATCGCCGCGCCAGTAGGCGCCGGCGACCTTGGTCAGCCTGAAGGCGCCGCCGATATCGCCGGTGCCGCGCATGTGCGGGCCGCGGCAGAGATCGAGCCAGTCGCCCTGGCGGTAGATGGTGATGGTCTCGCTGCCCGGCAGGTCGCGGATCAGCTCGGCCTTGAAGCGCTCGCCGCGGGATTCGAAGAAGCTGATCGCCTCGTCGCGCGCCCAGACCTCGCGGGTGAAGGGCGCGTTGGCGGCGATGATCTCGCGCATCTTCGCCTCGATCGCCGGGAGGTCGTCCGGGGTGAAGGGGTCGTTGCGGAAGAAATCGTAATAGAAGCCGCCCTCGATGGCCGGGCCGATGGTGACCTGGGTGCCGGGGAAGAGCGCCTGCACCGCCTCGGCCAGGACATGGGCGGCGTCGTGGCGGATCAGTTCGAGGGAGCAGTCGTCGCGGCGGGTGATGAAGCGGAGGCTGGCATCGGCGTCGAGCGTGCGGGAGAGGTCCATCATCTGGCCATCGACCTCCATCGCCAGCGCCGCCTTGGCGAGGCCGGGCCCGATGGAGGCGGCGATCTCGGTGCCGGTGACGGGGCCCGGATAGTCGCGGACGGAACCGTCGGGCAGGGTGATCGCGGGCATTGCTGGCTCCTTCAGGGCGTGGATGAGGGGTGGTTATGCCCATCCTGTGCCGCGGCGGCAACGTCCGCCATCGCAAGGGCGGCGAGATCGGGGCGGCGGAGGATGGCGGGCCAGCCGCCATCGGGATAGCGCGGGGCGGTCAGCGCGGGATCGGAGGCGCCGCCGAACAGCACGACGGACCGGACGCCGAGGGCGGCGGCGAGGTGCATCGGGCCGGTATCGTTGCCGATGGCGAGGCTGGCGCGGGCGAGCGTGCCGGCGAGTTCGGGGAGGGTGGTGCGGCCGGTGAGGTCGAGCGTGCGCGGGGCGCGGGCGGCGATGGCGGCGGCGAGCGGGGCTTCGGACGCGGTGCCGAGGACGACGCAAGGGAGGTCGAGCCCGGCGGCGAGGGCGCCGAAATGGTCCGCCGGCCAGCGTTTTTCCGGCCGGTGCGGGGCGGCGCCGGGGATCAGCGCGACGAAGCGCTCCGGCAAAGGGAGGGGCGGGGCGGCGCATGTCCACGACAGGTCGGGGATCGGCAGGGGCAGGGGGATGCGCGCGGCGGCGAGCTGGCCTTCGATCCGTTCGCGGGTGTGGATGTGGTCGCGCGCGGGATCGGCGTGGGGGAAGGCGCAGCCGGGGGCGATGCCGGACCAGGGCGGGCGGCCGGCGAGGCGGAAATAGCGGCTGGAGCGGCCGGAGGTTTGCAGATCGTAGACCATCGCGAAGCCGCCGAGCGCGCGGCGCAGGCGGCGCAGGCCGGAGAGGTCGAGCGGGCCCGGTTTCGGGTCGATCATCACGCGGTCGAACCAGGGGGCGGCTTCGAGCCAGGGGGCGAAGGGCTTCATGGTCAGGAGCGCGATTTCGGCATCCGGATGGGCGGCGCGGATGGCGGCGAAGGCGGGGAAGCTGAGCACGATGTCGCCCAGCGCGCCGTGGCGGATGACGAGGAGGCGCGGTTTCACCGCAGCAGCTCGTCATAGACGGCGAGATTGCCGTTCTGCATCGCCGCGATCGAGTAGAATTCGGCGACATAGGCGCGGGCGGCCTCGCCCATCGCGAGGCGGGATTCGGGCGTCAGGTCGAGTGCGGCGTCGAGGGCGGCGGCGAGGTCGTCGGCGTCGCCGGGTTTCGTGCGCCAGCCGGTTTCGCCGTGGCGGATGGTTTCGCGGGCGGCGCCGTGGTCGGTGGCGATGACCATGCGGCGCATCGCCTGGGCCTCGACGATGGTGCGGCCGAAGGCTTCGGGGTCGGTCGAGGCGTTCACCACGATGTCCGCCAGCTTGTAGGCGGCGGGCATGTCGGCGCAGTCGCCGGCGAAGAAGACGCGCAGGGTGAGGTTGAGCCGGCCGATCGTGGCGAGGAGGGAGCGGCGATAGGCCTCGCGCCCCTGGGTGGCGCCGACGAGGAGGAGGATGGCGTCGCGGTGGCGCATGCGGGCGAGCGCCTCGATGGCGACGCGCTGGCCCTTCCAGCCGGTGAGCCGGGCGGGGAGCATGATCACCGGCGCGCCGTCCGGCAGGGCCCAGGCGCGGGCGAGGGTTTCCATCCGCCCGCCATTCACCGCGTCGGGCGCGAATTTCGCGCAATCCACCCCGCCGGGGACGACGCGCAGCCGCTCCGCCCCGACGCCGTGGCGGGCGCGGACGAGATCGGCGATGAATTCGGAGATCGCGATCACCCGGTCACCGGAGGCCATCACCGCGTTATAGGCCCGTTTGAGCCGGCCGCGCTGGCCGTAGGCGCCGTGATAGGTGGTGACGAAGGGCACGCGGCAGCGGCGGGCGGCGAGGCGGGCGGCGATGGCCGGGGCGCGGGAATGGGCGTGGACGAGGGAGATCCGCTCGGCGCGGATCAGCCGGGTGAGGTGGTGCGCGGCGGCGAGGAGTTTGAAGGGGTTGCGGGATTCGAGGTCGATCGCGACGTGCTTTCCGCCGGCGCGCTCGACCGCGCGGACCAGACGGCCCGGCTGGCTGGCGACGAAGGCGCGCGCGCCGGTGCGGGACACGGCCTCGGTTAGTTCGACGACCACCTGTTCGACGCCCCCGGTTTCCAGACGCGGCAGAACCTGTAGAATCGCATAATCGGACGGGTGGCGCATTGTTAACCTTTCTTTCATCGCGCCGATACCATGAGCGGATGGCCAAGGGGAGAGCCCAGTGGAGAGCCTGATGGACGAGCGGATGCTGCGGGTGAAGACGGAAGCGGGCGAACTGGCGGCCGCGCTGCTGGCGGGCGAGGGGCCGGTCGTGGTGTTCCTGCCCGGTTTCGCCTCGGACATGCAGGGGACCAAGGCATTGTTTCTGCGCGATGAATGCGCGGCCCGGGGGCGGGCGATGCTGCGGCTCGACTATTCCGGGCATGGGAATTCGGACGGGCGATTCGAGGCCGGGACGATCGGGCGCTGGGCGGCGGATGCCGAAGCCGTGATCGCCGAGGCGGTGCCGGCGCAAGACCTCGTGCTGGTCGGATCGTCGATGGGCGGGTGGATCGGGCTGCTGCTGGCGCGGCGGCTTGGCGCACGCCTGGCCGGGTTCGTCGGCATTGCCGCGGCACCGGATTTCACCGCCGAGCTGATGGAGCCGGCCTTCGATGACGCGGCGCGGGCGGCGCTGGCGCGGGAGGGGATCTGGCACCTGCCCAATCCCTATGGCGCGGCCACGCCGATCACCGCCGCGTTGCTTGAGGATGGGCGGCGGAACCTCGTGCTGGGCGGGCCGATTCCGCTCGATGCGCCGGTGCGGCTGATCCAGGGGCAGCGCGACGCCGAGGTGCCGTGGCGGACGGCGTTGCGGATCGCCGAGGCGGTCCATGGCACGGATGTGCGGGTCACGCTGGTCAAGGACGGGGAGCACCGGCTGTCGCGCCCGCAGGACCTCGCCCTGATCGCGCGGGAGGTGTTTTCGATCTGACCCGGCAGTCGCCGCGATGTTTTATATATTTGCCGGCATGCGCCGCGATGTTTTATATATTTGCCGGCATGCGCCGCGATGTTTTATATATTTGCCGGCATGCGCCGGCGGGACGTCATAACCGGCGCGCATTGCCCCCCTGCGGGATGGGGTGAAAATTTCATCGAACAAACTGCAAAAACCCCTTGCACCGCCAGAGGTTTTTCCGCATACCGCGCGCTCTTGGCCCCGGGGGGCGCGGCGCGGTGTCGCGTTCTACAGGCTGTCACTGGTTGAGGGGGTTCGCGATGAACGCACTTGCCCGACTGGGGATGGTCTCGGAAATTCCGAGCGAAAACCAGACTGTTGCTCAGGACGCGATCGATGAGGTCGCCGTGCCGAAGGATTATTTCGTCGAGCGTGACGGCGTGAAATTCGCCGGTACGCATCTGCTCGTGGATTTGTGGGGGGCCGAGAAGCTCGATAGTCCCGAACTGATCGACGAGACGCTGCGCCAGGGCGCGCTCGCCGCCGGGGCGACGATCCTGCACAGCCATTTCCACCATTTCACGCCGAATGGCGGCGTGTCCGGCGTGGTGGTGCTGGCGGAAAGCCATATCTCGATCCACACCTGGCCGGAGCGCAACTACGCCGCGATCGACATTTTCATGTGCGGCGTGTGCGATCCCTACAAGGCGATTCCGTTCCTGCGCGCGGCGTTCTCGCCAAGCGACGTGCAGGTGGGCGAGCAGCGCCGCGGCGTCACCGCCTGAGGCCAAACCGTTGACGACGACACACCGCCTTGCCCCCGGCAGGGCGGTGTTTTCGCATGGAGCGAGAGCATGACCGACATGTGGGTGAACGAGACGCTGTATCCGTTCTGGGGCCAGCGCTTCGGGGTGACGCGCGAGCTGGCGCGGACGAAGAGCGACTTCCAGGATATCGCGATCTTCGAGACCGAGTTTCACGGACGGGTGATGATGCTGGACGGCATCGTGCAGATCACCGAGGGCGACGAGTTCGTCTACCAGGAGATGCTGACGCATGTGCCGCTGCTGGCGCATGGCGCGGCGCGCTCGGTGCTGATCATCGGCGCCGGCGATGGCGGCGTGCTGCGGCGGGTGCTGATGCACAAGGGCGTCGAGCGGGCGGTGATGGTCGAGATCGACGGCGAGGTGATCCGGCTGGCGAAGGAGTTCCTGCCGAAGATCGCGGGCGAGGCCTGGAACGATCCGCGCGCGGAGGTGATCGTCGGCGACGGGATCGATTACGTGAAGAAGGCGGCGGATGCCAGTTTCGACGTCATCATCGTCGATTCGACCGACCCGATCGGGGTGGGCGAGGTGCTGTTCACCGATGATTTCTATGCCAATTGCGCGCGCATCCTGACCGCGCGGGGGCTGGTGGTGAACCAGTGCGGCGTGCCGTTCATGCAGGCGGACGAACTGCGCGAGACCTCGGCGCGGCGGCGGAAATTCTTTCCGCACGTGACCGCCTATGTCGCCGCGGTGCCGACCTATGTCGGCGGGTTCATGACGCTGGGCTGGGCCGGCAAGGACGAGGAACTCACCCGTCTGCCGGCGGCGACGATCCGCGCGCGGGCGGAAGCGGCGGGGATTCTCGGGACCACCGAATACTGGTCGCCCGAGATGCACGCGGCGAGCTTCGTGCTGCCGCCTTATATCGCCAAGCATCTGCCGGGCTGATCTGGATACAAGCCGGTCAGGCCGGTAGGGCCTGACGTGGACTCAGGTCGGTCAGGCCGGCAGGGCCTGATCGGGATAAAAGTCGGTCAGGCCGGCAGGGCCTGATCGGGATAAAAGTCGGTCAGGCCGGCAGGGCCTGGCCGATGGCGAGGAATTTGTCGCGCCGTTTCGCCCGCAGCGCCTCGGGCGCGAGGGCGGCGAGGCCGGGCAGGGCTTCGGCGATGGCGGTGCCGAGGGCGGCGATCGCGGCTTCATGATCGCGATGGGCGCCGCCGAGCGGCTCGGCCACGATACGGTCGATGATGCCGAGGCGCTTGAGATCCTGGGCGGTGATTTTCATCGCCTCGGCCGCCTGGGCGGCGTTGGCGCGGTCTTCCCACAGGATGGCGGCGCAGCCTTCGGGCGAGATCACCGAATAGATCGCGTGTTCGAACATCAGCACCACGTCGGCGGCGGCGATGGCGATGGCGCCGCCGGAGCCGCCCTCGCCGATGATGGTCGAGATGAAGGGCACCGGGGCGGCGAGGCAGGCATCGATGCCGCGGGCGATTGCCTCGGCCTGGCCGCGCGCCTCGGCATCGACGCCGGGATAGGCGCCGGAGGTGTCGACGAAGGAGAGGATGGGCAGGCCGAAGCGGCCGGCCATCTCGATCAGGCGGCGCGCCTTGCGGTAGCCTTCCGGCCGGGGCGAGCCGAAATTGTGCTTCAGCCGCGAGTCGAGATCCCAGCCCTTCTCGATGGCGATGACCATGACCGGCTCGCCCTGGAAGCGGCCCGGCCCGGCGACGATGGCGGCATCCTCGCCAAAGCCGCGGTCGCCGGCGAGCGGGGTGAATTCGGTGATCAGCCCGGCGATGACGTCGCGCGCCTTGGGCCGCTCGGGATGGCGGGCGACCTGGGTTTTCTGCCAGGGCGAGAGCTTGCCATAGAGGTTGCGGAGCTGGCGCTCCGCCTTGTCGGACAGTTGCACGACCTCTTCGGCGATGTTGAGCCCGCCCGGATCGGTCATCCGGCGCAGCTCCTCGATCTTGGCCTCAAGCTCGGCGACCGGTTTCTCGAAATCAAGGAAATGGCGCATGGCCGAGTTCGGTGCCGCAGTTTTCCGCCGGCGTCAAATTCTTCCCGAGCGTGGCGTGCGGCTCAGGCGGTTTCCCTGAACAGCTCGCGGCCGATCAGCATGCGGCGGATTTCCGAGGTGCCGGCGCCGATCTCGTAGAGTTTCGCATCGCGCAGCAGCCGGCCGGTGGCATAATCGTTGATGTAGCCGTTGCCGCCGAGGCACTGGATCGCCTCCAGCGCCATCCAGGTCGCCTTCTCGGCGGCGTAGAGGATGGCGCCGGCGGCGTCCTTGCGGGTGGTCCGGCCGCGATCGCACGCCTTCGCCACGGTGTAGACATAGGCGCGGGCGGCGCTCATCGTCACGTACATGTCGGCGAGCTTGCCCTGGATGAGCTGGAACTCGCCGATCTTCTGGCCGAACTGCTCGCGCTCGTGGACATAGGGGATCACGATGTCGAGCGCTGACTGCATGATGCCCAGCGGCCCGGCGGCGAGGACGGCGCGCTCGTAGTCGAGCCCGCTCATCAGCACGTTGACGCCGCGGCCGACGCCGCCGAGCACGTTGGCCTCGGGGACGACGCAATCCTCGAAGACCAGCTCGCCGGTGTTGGAGCCGCGCATGCCGAGCTTGTCGAGCTTCTGGGCGCAGGAGAAGCCGGGCATGGTTTTTTCGATGAGGAAGGCGGTGATGCCGCGCGGGCCGGCTTCGGGGTCGGTTTTCGCGTAGACCACCAGCGTGTCGGCCTCGGGGCCGTTGGTGATCCACATTTTCGTGCCGTTCAGCACGTAGGAATTGCCGCGCTTTTCGGCGCGCAGGCGCATCGAGACCACGTCCGACCCGGCATTGGGCTCGGACATCGCCAGCGCGCCGACCTTGCGGCCGGAGACGAGGTCCGGCAGGTAGCGCTCGCGCTGGGCGTCGGTGCCGTTGAGGCGGATCTGGTTGACGCAGAGATTGGAATGCGCGCCGTAGGACAGGCCGACCGAGGCCGAGGCGCGGGAGATTTCCTCCATCGCGACGCAATGGGCGAGATAGCCCATGCCGGCGCCGCCATATTGCTCCGGCACGGTGATGCCGAGCAGGCCGATGTCGCCCAGTTTCGCCCAGAGATCGGCCGGGAAGTCGTCGTCGCGGTCGATCGCGGCGGCGCGGGGGGCGATTTCGGCGTCGGCGAAGCGGCGGACCGTATCGCGCAGGGCGTCGATCTCCTCGCCGAGGTCGAAATCGAGCATGGTGTGGCTATTCGCGCGCATGGCGTTGTCCTTCTCCGCGGTCGAGGCGTGCCGGCATCGCGGCTTCGAGCCAGCCCCAGAGGCCGAGAGCGGCGCCGATGATGCCTTCGGTGCCATTGTAATTGATGACGGCGACGATGCCGAGGGCGGCGCCGGCGACGCCGAGCGCGCGGCTGGCGAAGGCGAAGCCGAGCAGGCCGAGCAGCAGGGCGGGAAAGCCGAACAGGTCTTCGTATTGCAGCCAGAGCACGGCCTGGCGTGGGGCGCAGACCAGCGGGGCATGGGCGGCGGCGCAGAGGCCGACATAGGCGCGGGGCTCGATCGTCGCCATCCGGAAGCCGATCGCGGCGGCGGCAAGCGCGATCACGACCGCGATTCCGGTCAGCTCGGCTTGTCCAAATCTTGCTCTCATGCCCCTTGCCTCGTAATGGTGCATCGCGAAAACGCCCGCGACAGACCCGGCTGCATATCACGGACCCATGCAAGACCAGAAACACGCCCTGAGCTTCCAGGATATCATTCTCGCGCTGCACCGGTTCTGGGCCCGGCAGGGCTGCGTGATCCTGCAGCCTTACGACATGGAAATGGGCGCGGGAACCTTCCACCCGGCGACCACGCTGCGCTCGCTCGGGCCGAAGCCGTGGGCGGCGGCCTATGTGCAGCCCTCGCGCCGGCCCTCGGACGGGCGGTATGGCGAGAATCCGAACCGGTTGCAGCATTATTACCAGTACCAGGTGATCATGAAGCCCTCGCCGGCGGACGCGCAGGAGCTGCTGCTGGCGAGCTACCGCGAGATCGGGCTCGATCCGCTGCGGCACGATTTCCGCTTCGTCGAGGATGACTGGGAGAGCCCGACGCTGGGCGCCTGGGGGCTCGGCTGGGAAATCTGGTGCGACGGGATGGAGGTGGGGCAGTTCACCTATTTCCAGCAGGTCGGCGGGATCGCGGTGGATGTGCCGAGCTTCGAGATGACCTACGGGCTGGAGCGGCTGGCGATGTATGTGCAGGGGGTGGAGAATGTCTATTCGCTCCGCTTCAACGACGCCGAGGGGCCGCACGCGCTGAGCTATGGCGATGTGTTCCTCCGGGCGGAGAAGGATTATTCGGCGCATAATTTCGAGGTGGCGGATACCGCGATGCTGATGCGGCATTTCGGCGATGCGGAGCGGGAATGCGGGGCGCTGGTGGCGCGGGGGCTGGCGCAGCCGGCCTATGACCAGTGCATCAAGGCGAGCCATCTGTTCAACCTGCTGGACGCGCGCGGGGTGATTTCGGTGACCGAGCGCGCCGCCTATATCGGCCGGGTGCGGACGCTGGCGAAGGCGTGCGCGGAGGTTTGGGTCGCGGGGGAGACAGACCATGGCTGAGTTCTTCCTCGAACTTTTCTCCGAGGAAATTCCGGCGCGGATGCAGCAGGCGGCGGCGGAGCAGCTGGCGAAGCTGGTGGGTGCGCAGCTCGCGCCGCTGTCGCCGCGCGACGTGCGGTCGTTTGGCGCCGCGCGGCGGATCGCGGTGACGGCGACGATCGCGGCCGAGGTGCCGGCGTCGGCGAGCGAATTGCGCGGGCCGAAGCTCGGCGCACCGCCGCAGGCGCTGGAGGGGTTCCTGCGCAAGAATGGCGCCGTGCGGGAAGAGCTGGTCGAGGAGGATGGGTATTTCCTGCTCCGGCGGAACCTGCCGTCGCGGCCGGCCGGCGAGCTGATCGCGGGTGAATTCGCGCAGGCGCTGGCCGGGTTCGGCTGGCCGAAATCGATGCGCTGGGGGCAGAGCGGGGCGTTTACCTGGGTGCGGCCGTTGCGCCGGGTGGTGTGCCTGCTCGATGGCGCGGTGGTGCCGTTCACGCTCGGGCCGGTTGCGAGCGGGGATGAGAGCGAGGGGCACCGGTTTCTGGCGCCGGGCGCGTTCCGGGTACGCTCCGCCGCGCAATGGCAGGAGGAGCTGCGGGCGCGGTTCGTGATCGTCGACGCCGGTGAGCGGCGGGAGCGGATCAGGGCCGGGTTGCGCGCGGCGGCCGGGGAAAAAGGGCTCGGCGTTGCCGAGGATGCGGGGCTGCTGGACGAGGTCGCGGGGCTGGTTGAGTGGCCGGTCTGCCTGATCGGGGCGATCGATCCGGGGCAGATGGCGCTGCCGCCGGAGGTGCGCGAACTGTCGATGAAGGTGAACCAGCGCTATTTCGCGACGCGCGACGCGGCGGGGAACCCGGCGCCGCATTTCGCCTTCGTCGCCAATATCGCGGCGAATGACGGCGGGGCGGCGATCATCGCCGGCAATGAGCGGGTGCTGCGGGCGAGGCTCGCGGATGCGGAGCATTTCTGGGCGCAGGACCGCAAGCAGAGGCTGGACTCGTGGCTGCCGAAGCTCGATGCGGTGACGTTCCACGCGAAGCTCGGCACCCAGCATGCGCGGGCCGGGCGGATCGAGGCGCTGGCGCGGGAGATTGCGCGGGCGCTGGGCGCCGACCAGGCAGCGGCGGATGCGGCGGCGCGGGCCGGGCGGCTGTGCAAGGCGGATCTCGTGAGCGGGATGGTCGGCGAGTTCCCCGAGCTGCAGGGCATCATGGGCGGGTATTACGCCGCCTCCTCCGGCGAGGGCGAGGCGATCGCCGCGGCGATCCGCACGCATTACCAGCCGAAAGGCCCGTCGGACGAGGTGCCTTCGGGCGTGATCGCCGCCGCCGTGGCGCTGGCGGACAAGATCGATACGCTGGCCGGGTTCTTCGTGATTGGCGAGAAGCCGACGGGTTCAGGCGATCCCTATGCCTTGCGCCGTGCTGCTCTCGGCGTGATCCGGATTGTGCTGGTGAACCGTTTTGCTCTGCCTCTGCGGCAGATTCTGGACGTGGCTGTTGAGCGAATTAGCGAAAGCAGTTTCGAGGCGGCAGAAAAGACGACTGACAAGGCAATCGCCTACGCCCAAAGTCAGAACGTGCCAGTTGGCGCAAGATTGAGTGCTCGTGGACGGGGCACAGTCTTAGATCCAGCTTCCGGGAAGCAGATCAATTCACGCGTTCCTGAAATCTTTGACTTTATCATTGATCGCTTGCGCGTGCTTTTGAGAAGCGAGGGCAAGCGGTTCGACGTGCTGAATGCCGTTCTGGATACCGCATGGGATGACGACCTGACCCGGCTGATCGCGCGGACCGAGGCGCTCGGGGCGTTCCTGGCCAGCGAGGACGGGGCGAACCTGCTCGCGGCGTATCGGCGGAGTGCCAACATCCTGCGGATCGAGGATGCGAAGGACGGGCCGCACGAGGGCACCATCGATCCCGGCTTGCTGGCCGAGGCGGCGGAGATCGCGCTGGCGGATGCGCTGGAGGCGGTCGATCGCGAGGCCGTGCGGCGCCTGACCGACGAGGATTTCGCCGCCGCGATGCGCGGTTTTGCGGCGCTGCGCGCGCCGGTCGATGCGTTTTTCGATCATGTGACGGTGAATGCGACCAGTGCTGAATTACGCCGCAATCGTCTGCGACTTCTCGCCCGCCTGCGCGACGTGATGCACCGCGTCGCCGATTTCTCGAAACTGGAAGGGTAACGCCCCGATGAGCAAATTCGTCTACAGCTTCGGCCCCGGCGCCAGCGATGGTTCGGCCGCGATGCGCAACCTGCTCGGCGGCAAGGGGGCGAACCTTGCCGAGATGGCGAGCATCGGCCTGCCGGTGCCGCCGGGGTTCACCATCACCACCGAGGTGTGCACCGCGTTCTATGACAATGACCGCGCCTATCCGGAAGGGTTGCGCGAGCAGGTGGACGCGGCGTTGGCGAAGGTCGAGGCGGAGGTGGGGCGGCGCTTCGGCGACAAGCACAACCCGCTGCTGGTCTCGGTGCGCTCGGGCGCGCGGGTGTCGATGCCGGGGATGATGGATACCGTGCTCAATCTCGGGCTCAACGACGTCACCGTGCAGGGGCTGGCCGAGGGGGCGGGGGATTCGCGCTTCGCCTGGGATTCGTATCGGCGGTTCATCCAGATGTACGGCTCGGTGGTGCTCGGTGTGGCGCATCACCGCTTCGAGGAGATCATCGAGAACGTGAAGCTCGATGAGGGCGCGACCGAGGACACCCAGCTTTCGGCGCAGGACTGGCATCGCGTGGTGGAAGCCTACAAGGAAGTCGTGCAGGCCGAGACCGGCAAGCCCTTCCCGCAGGACCCGCACGACCAGCTCTGGGGTGCCGTGGGGGCGGTGTTCGGCTCGTGGATGAACCAGCGGGCGATCACCTACCGGCGGCTGCACGAGATCCCGGCCGACTGGGGCACGGCGGTGAACGTGCAGGCGATGGTGTTCGGCAACATGGGCGAGGATTGCGCGACCGGGGTGTGCTTCACCCGCGACCCCTCGACCGGGATGAACGAGTTCTACGGCGAATATCTGCCGAACGCGCAGGGCGAGGACGTGGTGGCGGGCATCCGCACGCCGCGCCCGCTGTCGAACGCGTATGCGAAGCCGGGCGAGATCAGCCTCGAACAGTCGATGCCGGCGGCCTATGCCGAGCTGGTGCGGGTGCGCGAGACGCTGGAGCGGCATTACCGCGACATGCAGGACATCGAATTCACCATCCAGCAGCAGAAGCTGTACATGTTGCAGACGCGCAACGGCAAGCGGACGGCGCCGGCGAGCGTGCGGATCGCGGTGGAGATGGCGGAATCCGGGCTGATCGACCGGCGCGAGGCGGTGACGCGGGTGAACCCGCAATCGCTCGACCAGCTGCTGCACCCGACGCTCGATCCGAAGGCGAAGAAGACGCTGCTGGCGCGCGGGCTGCCGGCCTCCCCGGGGGCGGCGTCCGGCATCGTCGTGTTCTCGGCCGACGAGGCGGAGATGCGCGCACAGAAGGGCGAGGCGGTGATCCTGGTGCGGATCGAGACCAGCCCTGAGGATATTCACGGCATGCACGCGGCGCGCGGCATTCTGACCACGCGCGGCGGGATGACCAGCCACGCCGCGGTGGTCGCGCGCGGGATGGGGCGGCCCTGTGTTGCGGGTGCGGGCGGCATTCACGTCGATTACGGTGCGAAGACGCTCTCCGCCGGCGGGGTGACGCTGCGCGCGGGCGACACGATCACGTTGGACGGGGCGACGGGCGAGATTTTCACCGGCTTCGTGCCGATGATCGAGCCGCAGCTGTCGGGCGATTTCGCCAAGCTGATGGGCTGGGCCGACGAGGTGCGCCGGCTGCGGGTGCGGGCGAACGCCGAGACGCCGCTGGACGCCGAGACGGCGCGCAAGTTCGGTGCCGAGGGGATCGGGCTGTCGCGCACCGAGCACATGTTCTTCGATCCCGAGCGGATCGGCGCGGTGCGGCAGATGATCATGGCGCAGGACGAGGCCGGGCGCCGGGCGGCGCTGGCGAAGCTGCTGCCGTATCAGCGGCAGGATTTCGTCGCGCTGTTCCGCATCATGGCGGGGCTGCCGGTGACGATCCGCCTGCTCGACCCGCCGCTGCACGAA
Organism: Acidiphilium sp. C61; assembly: GCF_905116885.1. Lineage (NCBI taxonomy): Bacteria > Pseudomonadati > Pseudomonadota > Alphaproteobacteria > Acetobacterales > Acidocellaceae > Acidiphilium > Acidiphilium sp. C61. Next base: position 2,111,709 of record NZ_CAJHNI010000005.1, read on the forward strand.
TTCCTGCCGCATGGCGAGGCGGAGCTGGAGGAGGTTGCGCAGGCGCTCGGCATGAGTGTGGACGCGATGCGCCAGCGCGCCGCCGAGCTTTCGGAGGCGAACCCGATGCTCGGGCATCGCGGCTGCCGCCTCGGCATTTCCTTCCCGGAAATCTACGAGATGCAGGCGCGGGCGATTTTCGAGGCGGCGCTGGAGGTGGCGGCCGAGACCGGCAAGGCTCCGGTGCCGGAGATCATGATCCCGCTGGTGGGGATGAAGCGCGAGCTGGACATCACCCGCGGGCAGGTGGAGCGGATTGCCGCCGCCGTGTTCGACGAGGCGGGGCGGGTGCTGGAGTACAGCATCGGCACGATGATCGAGCTGCCGCGCGCGGCGCTGACGGCGGATACGATCGCGCTGTCGGCCGATTTCTTCTCCTTCGGCACCAACGACCTGACGCAGACGGTGTTCGGCCTGTCGCGCGACGATGCCGGCAAGTTCCTGCCGAAATATGTCGAGAGCGGGATTCTGCCGAAGGACCCGTTCGTCTCGATCGATATCGAGGGTGTCGGCGGGATGATCCGCATCGCCGCCGAGCGCGGGCGGAGCACGAAGGCCGGGCTCAAGCTCGGGATTTGCGGCGAGCACGGCGGCGATCCGGCCTCGATCGCGTTCTGCGAGGAGATCGGGCTCGATTACGTGTCGTGCAGCCCGTACCGGGTGCCGGTGGCGCGGCTGGCGGCGGCGCAGGCGGCGATTGGCGCGGGCGGCGACCGGACGGCGTGAGCCGGCCGGTCTGACGCGCGCTGGCGTTTTGCTCCGGCGACCGGACGGCGTGAGCCGGCCGGTCTGACGCACGCTGGCGTTTTGCTCCGGCGACCGGACGGCGTGAGCCGGCCGGGCTGACGCACGCTGGCGTTTTGCTCCGGCGACCGGACGGCGTGAGCCGGCCGGGCTGACGCACGCTGGCGTTTTGCTCCGGCGACCGGACGGCGTGAGCCGGCCGGGCTGACGCACGCTGGCGTTTTGCTCCGGCGACCGGACGGCGTGAGCTGGATTTTTGCTCCGGCAACCGGATGGCGGAGCAAAAAAACGGTCTGACGTGCGCGGGGGAAAAGTCCGGCGACCGGACGGCGTGAGCCGGAGGGTCTAGAGCACGTTCCGATCCATCAGGATCGGATGTCGTGCTCTATCTTGTTGATAACAAGAGCATCTTTATCCGATCAGATGATTCCATCTGATCGGATGATGCTCTAGAGCACGTTCCGATCCATCAGGATCGGATGTCGTGCTCTATCTTGTTGATAACAAGAGCATCATCCGATCAGATGGCGGCATCTGATCGGATAACGACGCGCTGATTGTCAGCAAGACTCCCGGATCAGGTGGCGATGCTGGCGAGGATGCGCCGCACTTCGGCTTCGAAGGGGCCTCGGCTGTTCTCGGCGGCGAGGCGGCGGAGCCCGGCGTCGCGCATCGCGGTCCATTGCGGTTCGCTGCGGTAGAGCGACGCGATCTGCCTTGCAAAGGCGGCGGCATCATTGCCGGGGACGGCGGCGATCTCCTGACCTTCCGTCCAGCCGAGCTGGCGGCAGAGCAGTTCGGTGGCGACGCAGGGCAGGCCGTAGGAGACGGTTTCGTAGACCTTGTAGGGCGTGCCGGCGGCGAAGCGGGTGGGGGCGATGAACAGGCGGTGTTCGTCGAAGGCGGGCCGGAGATCGGCGACCATGCCGCGCAGTGTCAGCCCGGGGATGTTTTCGAGTTCGGCGAGGTCGAGATCCGGCGCGGTGTAGCCGATGAAGGTGAGGCGCGGCGGGTTGTCCATCACCTTGCGCAGGGCGGGGAGGATCTCGTCGCGATACCAGCGGAGGCTGTCGAGATTCGGGCTGTCCTCGCGGTGGATGCTGCCGATGAAGAGCAGGCCCTCGCGTTCGGCGAAGGGGCGGGGCGTGGGGGCGAGGTCGCGGATGGTGCCGAGCACGGAGACGCTCGGCAGCCCGACGCCGCGCAGCAAGGCGGCTTCGGCCTCGTTCACGGCGGTGAGGTGGCGGCAGACCCTGGCCTCGCCGATTTCGGCGTTGATGGCCGCGGTGAGGTCGAAATCATTGTCGCCGCGCAGGGCGGCGGCCTCGGCCTCGCGCGTGGCGGCGACGGCCTCGGTATCGAGCACGAAGGGGGTTTTTGCCGGGTCGATCCCGGCCTTGGCGAGGATGGGGGCGATGCGGGTGAGGTTGTGGGCGCGGGAGATCCAGAGCGCGTCGTAGAAGCCCGGGCGGTCGGCCAGAAGGGCGGGCAGGGTCAGGATGGTCTGGTCGTGCAGCACCTCGGCGGTTTCGGGCAGGTCGCCGAACTGGCTCATCAGGTCGTGGCGGGCGCCGTTGATCGGCAGGACGGAGACCTGCCAGCCGGCGGCGGCGATGGCGTGCACCACGTCGTTCGCGCGGACGAAGCCGGAGCCGAGATGGCGGACGGGCACGGTGTCCTCGATGAAGAGCAGGCGGCGGCCGGCGCCGTTGCGGGCGCGGGCGCGAACGGCGCTGCCGGGGGTTTTGGCGTCCGCCTGGCGGCGCAGGAAGGCTGCGTGTTTTTCCACGAAGACGCGGCGGCCGCGGCGCATCAGCCTTGCTGCGGCCTCGGTATTGGCGGAGCTGCCGTATTCGAGGTGATGGATCGTCACGTCGGGGTCGTAGACGATGCGGAAGCCGGCCTCGATCATCCGCACGCAGAGATCGACCTCCTCGTAATAGGCGGGCTTGTAGTCCTCGTCGAAGCCGCCGAGGCGCTGGACCAGGTCGGTGCGGCAGAGGAGGAAGACGCCGGAGCAGAAATCGACGTCGCGCACGAAATTGGCTTCCGGGGCGAGCGGCGAGGCATCGCGCAAATAGCCCTGGGTGGAGCCGTCGGCCCAGATGATCGAGCCGGCTTCCTGCAAATGGGCATGGGTGCGGATGACCTTGCCGCCGACCGCGCCGATCGTGGCGGCGGTGGCGAGGCGGCGCAGGGCGGTGGCGATCGCGGCGTAGCCGAGTTCGATGTCGTTGTTGAGATAGAGCACCGCCTGGGCGGTGACGTGGCGGAGGGCGCGGTTGCAGGCGAGCAGGAAGCCGGGATTTTCCGGATCGTGGATGATATGCGCGCCGCGGAGGAAGGTCTCGATCCGCGTGGTGGCGTCGGTCGAGCCATTGTCGACCAGCACCAGCTCGATCTGGCCGGCGAAATTGGCCCGCAGCGAGGCGAGGGCCTGCATCGTCAGGTCGAACTTGTTGTGCACCACCATGATGACCGCGACATCCGGCGTGCCGGTCACGGTGAAGTCGATCCGCTGGCGGGCGAACAGGGCGGCATGGTTGCGGGCGCGCAGCTCGAAGAGCTGGCGGGTGGCGCTCTCCGGCAGGTCGGGCACGCGTTCGGGCGGGCAGTGGCCGAGGCCTTCCTTCAGCCCGATCAGGCGCAGATGGGCGAAGGCGTCGCGCACCGTGCCGGCTTCGAGGTCGGCGCGGACGCGCGCATGGGTGTCGCGGTAATAGACGAGATCGATGTCGGCGCGGGGGCGGCGCAGTTCGAGCGCGCCGTAGCGGAGGAAATGGTGGAAGCCGCTGCGCAGCGCGCCTGCCTGCACCGCGGCGGCGATGTCGTCATAGGTGTCGAGATGGTAGCTCTCGGAGAATTCGGCGACGGGGTCGAGCCCGGCGGCTTCGCCGCTCGTGATGTAGTGGTGCAGCGCGTTGCTTGCGCGGCCTCCGGCGATGTCCTCGCGGGCCTGTTCGTGGGCGGCGAGATACCAGTCGGGGTCGAAATAGGGCGAGGCGGGCAGCTCGGCCGCGCCGGTGCCGAGCGTGTAGAGGTAGTGGACGAAGGGGCCAAGCTCGTCGAGCCGGGCAAGATTGCCGCCGGCTTCCTCGACCTGCTTGCGGTAGAGATTGCCGTCGAACAGGAAATGGCTGAGCCGCAGTTCCCGCTGGCCCCAGCTCAGCCAGTGGTCGTAGCGGCCGCGAATGTTGAACTTGTCGAGATTGTCGAGCGCCATGTCGGGGTAGAGCTCGCCGTAGAGCGTGTCGTCGAACAGCCAGTGCGGGGAGAGGCCGCGATGGCCGAACTGGCAGAAATGGTCGAAGCCGGAGCGGTAGTCGCCCTCGGCCACCAGGACGGCGACGTCCGGGTTGCGCGCCAGATAGAACGCCTCGTCGAACAGCGGGCTCGGGCTGTGGCCCTGGCGCGCGCCGATGGCGAGGTAATGGTCGAGCAGAGCGTCAGGGTTGCTGCCGCAGGGCAGCTCGGGGTGGGCGCGGAGATACCATTCGGCGTCGAACAGCGCCCAGGCGGGTCGTTGGGTGGGGGGCAGGCGCAATAAAATGTCGGCAGATTCTGCCATCTGGAATACTTTCGTAGCTTAAATAAATAAAATGCAACACGCGAATGTTTGAGGATAAAAACAGCAAAAATGATGAAGGCGCAAGCGGTTCGATCATCGATATGACAGAGCATGATATCTGACCCAACGGGATCGGATGATGCTCTGATCGCCAATAGGCGGCGGTCAGGCGGCGAGCGGGTTGTAGTGGCGCGCGGCGAGGGCGGCCCAGGCGGTCGGGGCAAGGGCGGGGACCGGCTCGTAGACGAAGGGATCGGCGCCGGGGCCGGGGCCGGTGGTCAGGCCGGTGGCGAGCGGCGCGGCGGCGGCGGTTGCGCGCAGGACGCCGGATGGGGTGCGCGCTGCTTGCAACGACTCGCGGAAGCGCGCGGCTTGTGATGGCGCGGCGGTGCGCAGGGCGAGCAGGGCGAAGGCGGTGCCTTCGGTCCAGATCCCCTGGCTGGCGGCGCTGAAGCCGAGCCCGGCCGGGCGGTTGCGGGGGTGGCCCAGCGCCCGGAGGCAGGAGGCGAGGCTGGCGGCGCGGTCGGCTGGCGGCACGAGGCCGGCGAGGAGCGGCCAGAGGCAGGCATCGGCGGCGACGAGGCGGTTGATCCGCCCATCGGGCAGCAGGCCGGTGGCGAACAGGCCCGTGGCGGGGTCGCGCATCGCACGGACGAAGCTGGCGGCGTGGGCGGCCTCCGCGCGCCGGCCGAGGCGGGCGAAGGCGACCGCGAGATCGGTGTTCTGCTCCGTGCTGGTCCAGCCCAGGCGTTGCGGGTGCGGCGGGAAGCCGTAGAGCCCGCCGGTGAAGCCGCGCGGGGCGCGGCACTGGGCGACGACCCAGTCCGCCGCGCGCATCGCCGCCTCGTGATACTGCGCCGCGTTGACCCCGGCGCGGGCGAGTGCGGTCCAGAGCAGGATGGCCCAGGCGATCGGGCCGGTTTCGCTGCCGATCTGGTAGGGGTCTTCGGCCCAGTGGCCGCCCGCCGCATCCCACCAGCCGGGCAGGGGGGTGGCGCCGTCGAGCAGGCGCATCGGCCCGGCGCGATAGGCGTTGCGCAGGCGGGGGGCGGCGCGGTCGGGGTCGTGCGCCTGGGCGAGGGCGAGGGCATCGGCGATGCGGGCGGCGCGCGGCGCATCGCCCGCGGCGAGGAGGGCGAGGCCGGCGAGGGTGTTGTCATAGACATAGGCGACGCCGTCATTGGCGGGGAAGAAGGCGGGGAAGCGGCTATTGGCCGCGCTGTCCGGATAGCTCGCCAGCAGGGCAGGGCCGGCGGGAAGCGAGTCGAGTGCCGCAGCGATGGCGGCGCCGGGAGATGGTGGTGCTGCGGCGCGGGCGGTGGTGTGGGCGAGGGCCGGGCTCGTGGCGAGCCCGGCGAGCATGGCGCGACGGCGGATGTGCCGCGCCGCGCCCCGCATGGTCAGGACAGCGCCTCGACCAGCGCCTCGGCGGTGCGGCCATTGGCGATGGTGGCGGCGCGACGGTCGAAATGCACGCCGTTGACGCGGGCGAAGGCGTGGTGGACGGCGGGATAGACATGCGAGGAGACCAGGGCGTTGCCGCTGGTTGCCGCCATCACCGCGTCGCGCGCGTCCTTCGGGGCGAACTCGTCAAGCTCGGCCATGTGCATCACCAGCTTGCGGCTGATATTGCCGAATTCGGGGATCAGCTTGTCGAGCATGACGCCGTAATAGGAGATGTTCACATCGGCGTCCGACCGCGTGGCCATCATCACCGCGAGGCGGCCGCCGAGGCAGAAGCCGACGGTGCCGACCTTGCCGTTGCAGCCCGGCAGGGCGCGGGCGGTGGCGAGGGTGGTTTTCAGATCCTCGATCCCCTTGTCCTGGTCGAACCCGTTCATCAGCTCGAAGGCGCGCTTCCACTCGCCCTCGGACTTGTCGGTGAGGTCGACGCCGGGCTCCTGCCGCCAGAACAGGTCCGGCGCGATGGCGATGAAGCCCATCTCGGCGATTTCCTGGCAGGTCGCGCGGAGTGCGTCGTTCACGCCGAAGATTTCCTGGATCACCACGACGGCGCCGGTCGGCTTGACGGACGGGGTGACGGTGTAGGCCTTGAACGCGCCCGAACCGTCGGCGGCCTTGATGTCGATGCTGCCGATGGTGGTCGTGATCTGGTCAGTCATGAAGCTCTCCCTGAGCGCTGGTTACAATAACGCGCCGCCCGGACATCGGGCAGCGCGGCTGGCTTATAGATAGTGCTCTTCCGGCGGGAGAAAACCGTTGAACCCCTGGCTTGCGTAACTTGTCACGTAGGCGCCGGCCTCGTGGATCAGCACGCGGTCGCCGGCGGCGAGGGCGGCGGGCAGCGGGCAGGGCGTGTTGCGGTACATCACGTCCACGCCATCGCAGCTCGGCCCGGCGAGCACGGAAGGCGCGTCGGCGCCGGCGACGCCGGGGGCGGTGATGCGGTAGCGGATCGCCTCGCCCTCGGTTTCGGCGAGGCCGCCGAAACGGCCGAGATCGAGATAGACCCAGCGGCGGCCTTCATCCTCGTGCCGTGTGCAGGCGAGCACCACTTCGCTCACCGCCACCCCGGCATCGCCGACGATGGCGCGGCCGGGCTCGATCAGCAGGTCCGGCAGGTTGTTGCCGAAGGCCTCGCGCACGGCATCCATGATCGCGGCGCCGAAATCGCCCAGTGGCGGGATGTCGTCGCGGTAGCGGGTCGGGAAGCCGCCGCCGAGATTGAGCAGCCGCAAATCGATCCCGCGGGCCCGCAGGTCGGTGAACACGGCGGCGGCCTGGCCGATCGCGGTGCGCCAGGCGCCCACGCCGGTCTGCTGGCTGCCGACATGGAAGGAGACGCCCCACGGAATGAGGCCGAGCGCCTCGGCGCGCAGCAGCAGCGCGCGCGCATGATCGCCGCTGGTGCCGAATTTGCGCGAGAGCGGCCAGTCCGCCCCGTCCTGGCTGACGGCGAGGCGGCAATAGACTTTTGCGCCGGGCGCGGCCTCGGCGAGCTTGTCCAGCTCCTCGTCGGAATCGAAGGCAAAGAGATCGACGCCGCTTGCATGCGCCTCGGCGATGGCGGTGCGCTTCTTGACCGTGTTGCCGAAGCTGATCGCGCCGGGGGTGGCGCCGGCGGCGAGGCAGGCGCGGATTTCCTCGATGCTGGCGGCATCGAAGCGCGAGCCGAGGCCGACCAGACGATCGAGCACCGGGGCGGCGGGGTTGGCCTTCACCGCGTAGTAGATCGCGGCGTCGGGCAGGGCGGCGCGCAGGGCGGCGAAATTCGCCGCGACGCGGTCGAGATCGACCAGGATCGCCGGCGTGGACACCATGCCGGAATCGAGAAAACGGGCGAGCTTGGGGGTCATTGCCCTCTCCCTTGCAAGTCTCGGGGCCAGGCGCCCGGGGGCGCGCGGCGGGTTGCGAAACGGTCGAACGAACCAGCGACCAGACGGAACCGGCACGAGGGCCGGCAGTTGCCAGAACGCTTGACGTCGTTGCGTAACCCCCGATGGGAGGCAGAGGCACGTGCGTTGCTGCGTGAGGCGCGACATAGGGCCATCGCCTCGCCGCTGCAAGTGAAATTTCGGCCCATGCGGGGTGCCGGAATTGCGTAAGGAAATGCAACACTTGCCCCAAGGCGAAACGAATTCGGCTATTGTAACAGCCATGGAGACAATGCCCCATATTCTGGTGGTCGATGACGACCACGACATCCGCGAGTTGCTGGCGCGGTTTCTCGAACGCCAGCGCTTCCGCGTTACCGCCGTGCGCGATGCGCGCGAGGCGCGGCGGGCCTTTCTCAACGGGCATTACCAGCTCGTCGTGCTCGACCTGATGCTGCCGGGGGAGCCGGGAATCGATTTCGCCCGCTGGCTGCGCGAGGATTCGCAGGTGCCGATCATCATGCTGACGGCGCTCGGCAAGGAGCCGGACCGGATCATCGGGCTCGAACTCGGCGCCGATGATTACGTGACCAAGCCGTTCAACCCGCGCGAGCTGGTGGCGCGGATTCGCGCCGTGCTGCGCCGGGTGGGCGAGGGCGACGCGCACGGGCACGAGACCTCGGCGCGGCATTACCGCTTCGCCGGCTGGACGCTGGAGACCGCGCGGCGCCGGCTGGTCGACCCGCACGGGATCGAGGTGCCGCTGACCGGCGGGGAATACGACCTGCTGCTCGCCCTGCTCGACCGGCCCAACCGGGTGCTGACGCGCGACATGCTGCTCGACCTGCTGCGCGGGCGGCAGGCGGGGCCGTTCGACCGGGCCATCGACGTCGCGATCTCGCGGCTGCGGCGCAAGCTGGAGGATGACGGCCGCCGCGCGCAGATCATCAAGACGGTGCGCGGCGGCGGCTATGTCCTGGCTGCTGCCGTCGAGCGGTCATGAGGCCAGGATGGTGGCGGCCCGGCCGGTTCTGGCCGGCGAGCCTTGCCTGGCGCACCGGGCTCACGCTGCTGGTCGGCTTCTCGGTCATCCAGGCGGTCGGCCTCGGCATTCATGTGCTCAACCAGATCGACGTGAACCGGGTGGTGGCGGAGCGGGCGATCGCCTCGCGGGACGGGGCGATCTATCGGCGGGTGGCGGGCGCGCCGCCGGACCGGCGGGCGGCGATCGTCGCGTCCATCAACGGCGAGGGGGGCGACCGGGTGAGCCTCGACGCCAGCCCGCCCTTCATCGGCAGTTTCACCCTGCCGCTGCCGACGCGGCAGATGATCCAGGGCTCGCTGCTCGCCTTTCCGACGCCGGAATTCCTCCAGCCGCGCCAGGTGGTGATGCGCGGCAGCATGTCGCCCGCCACCCTGATCCTGAGTTTCCAGCTGCCCGACAGCCCGGACTGGCTGACGGTGCGCAGCCCGTTCCGGCCGAGCCCGCCCTGGGAGCAGCCGGGCTTCGCCAGCGCCTTCCTGGTGATGTTCGTGCTGGGCGGGCTGCTGATTTTCTGGGGGGTGGTCCGGCTGACGGCGCCGGTGCGGACACTGGCGGCGGCGGCGGAGCAGCTTGGCCGCGACATCGCCCACGCGCCCGCCCTGCCGGAGCGCGGGCCGGTGGAGATCGCCACCGCGGCGCTGGCCTTCAATACCATGGCCGCGCGCATCCGCCGCTTCGTCGAGGACCGGACCTTCCTGCTCACCGCGATCGGCCATGATTTGCGGACCCCGATCACGCGGCTGCGGCTGCGGGCGGAATTCCTGGAGGATGACGCGCAGCGGGACAAGATCCTCGCCGATCTCGCCGAGCTGGAGGCGATGCTGGCCGCGACCATCGCCTTTGGCCGCGACGTGGCGCAGACTGAGGCGTCGGTCCCGGTCGATCTCGCGATCCTGCTGCGCACGGTGATCGACGAGACCGCCGATATCGCGCCGGGGGCGGCGCGGCGGATGCGGTATCAGGGGCCGGATCATGTCACCATCCGCGGGCGGCCGCTGGCGCTCAAGCGGGCTTTCGCCAACCTGATCGGCAATGCGGTGAAATACGGCCAGGCCGCGCGGGTGACGTTGCAGCGGGCCGAGCGGCACACGATGCGGATCGATATCGAGGATGACGGGCCGGGCGTGCCGCCGGGCGAGCTGGAGCGGGTGTTCGAGCCGTTCCGCCGGCTGGAGACCAGCCGCAACCGCGAGACCGGCGGCTCGGGGCTGGGGCTGGCCATCGCCCGCAACGCGATCCGCGCGCATGGCGGCGACATCACGCTGGCGAACCGGCCGGGCGGCAAGGGGCTGATCGCCAGCGTCTATCTGCCGGAGTGAGGCGAAGCGCCGATCTTTACGAGGCGGCGGCTTCGAGGTTGCGATCGCTTCCAAAAGATTAAGGAGAATACAGACATTTTCCCGATACCGTGATAAAAATGGCATGGATACTGCATTTTTTTCTTGCGGGTTGCTTGTGTGGGGCCATATCGTAAGCGGAAGAAACATTCTCCGGCGCCGGTTCGTGGCGCCTGAAACGCGAGTCGCCGCTCGTCCCGGTTGAGGGTGCGCGGCGGGCCGGTCGTCCCCGCGGGGACCGGCGCCGGAGTGACGCCATGTCGTTCATCCGGCCGCAACCCAAGACCCGTCCGGCCTGCGCCGCGCCGCTCTCACTGGCGGGCCGCCGCCGTTGCGGGCCGACTGAAAGCGAGGCCTCACATGTCGCAACAAGCATCCGCCGCCGCCACACCCTCTCCACAATCCGGGCGGCTCAAGCAGCACCACACGCTCTCGCTCAGCAATCTCGGCGCCGGGACCATCGGCAATGTGCTCGAATGGTACGATTTCGGGCTTTACGGCTATCTCGCGCCGATGATCGGCAGCCTGTTCTTTCCCTCGGCCGACAAGATCGCCTCGCTGCTCGGCGCTTATGGCGGCTTTGCCATCGGGTTCATGATGCGGCCGATCGGCGGCGTGCTGTTCGGCCATCTGGGCGACCGGGTGGGGCGGCAGACCGTGCTGGTGACCTCGGTGGTGATGATGGGGCTGGCGACCACGGCGGTCGGGCTGTTGCCGACCTATCAGCAGATCGGCTTCTGGGCGCCGGTGCTGCTGCTGGTGGTGCGGTTGTTCCAGGGCCTGTCGGTGGGCGGGGAGTTCACCGGCTCGGTGTCGTATCTGGTGGAGACCGCGCCTGCCAACCGGCGGGGCTTTGCCGGCAGTTTCGCCAATTTCGGCTCGACCGGGGGCTATCTGCTCGCCGCCGGCTTCGCCGCGCTGACCACGCTGTTCGCCGGGAACCATGCGGTGCAGGGCTGGGCCTGGCGGCTGCCGTTCCTGGCCGGCGGGGTGCTCGCGGTGCTGGCCTATCTGGTGCGCTCGCGGCTGACCGATACCGGCTACGAGCCGGACAAGGCGGCGAAGGACGACGAGTTGCCGATCCGCCAGGCGTTCCGCCGCAGCCCGAGGATCATGCTGCTGGCGATGCTGTTCACCTGGGGCTATGGCGTGGCGGATTATCTCACCCTCGTGTTCCTGCCGACCTTCGGGGCGAAGTTCGGCGCGATTTCGGACAGCCGGGCCCTGGAGATCGTCACCGTGACGCAGCTGTTCGTGCTGGTGCTGATCCCGCTTGCGGGCTGGCTGACGGATCACTGGATCCTGCGCCGCTCCTGGCTCATCGGCAGTTTCGGCCTGTTGCTGGTGCTGGCCCTGCCGTTCTTCGCGATGGCGGAGCACGCGATGACGCCGTTCGCCATCGCCCAGGTGATTTCGGGCCTGCTGCTCGGCGCGATCATGGGGGTGGCGCCGGCGATGCTCTCCGAGCAGTTCCGCTCGGAATACCGGCTGTCGGGCTATTCGCTGGCGTTCAATGTCGGGCTCGGGATCGGCGGCGGGACCGCGCCGCTGATCGCCACAGCACTGATCGGGCTGACCGGGTTCAAGCTCGCCGCCGGCGCCTATCTGCTGGTGGGGTGCGCGATGTCGCTCGTGGCGCTGTGGATGCTGAAGGATCGCTGCCGCCAGCCCTTGAGGTGAGCGCGGTGTGGCGGCGGGGCGATTGACGCGCCCGCCGCGATGGGACAGGGTTTCGGACGGAAATGTCATGAAATCTGCTCCATTCGATTATGTTCGTGCCGGGTCGGTCGCCGAGGCGATCGGCCTGCTTGCCGCCCGCGAGGGGGCGGTGCTGCTGGCCGGCGGGCAGAGCCTGCTGCCGGCGCTCAATTTCCGGCTGTCGGCGCCCAGCCTGCTGGTCGATATCGGCCGGATCGAGACGCTGCGGCGGATCGAGGTGACGGCGACGATGCTGCGGATCGGCGCCGGCTGCACCCATGCGATGCTGCTCGAAGCCCCCGAGATCGCCGCCCATGCGCCGCTGATCGCAACCGCGCTCGCCCATGTCGCGCATCCGGCGATCCGCACCCGGGGGACCATCGGCGGCAGCCTCGCCAATGCCGATCCGGCGGCGGAACTGCCGGCCTGCATGCTGGTGCTCGATGCGACGATCATCGCCGAGGGGAAAGCCGGCGCGCGGCGGATCGCGGCGGCGGATTTTTTCACCGGATTGTTCGGGACGGCGCTGGAGCCGGGGGAGATTCTCACCGCGGTGGAGATTCCGCTGGTGAAGGGGCGGCTGCATGGCTTCGCCGAGCTGGCGCGGCGGCACGGGGATTACGCGCTGGTCGGGCTCGCCGCCGCGGTCGAGGGGCGCATCGTGCGGCTCGGGTTCTTCGCGGTCGGCCACGCGGCGCTGCGCGCGCCGGCGGCGGAGCGCGCGCTTGCAGACGGGGTTGCGGGGATCGAGGCGGCGTGCGCGGCACTCGCGGAGGATTTGCCGGCGCATGCGGACCCGGAGATTTCGGCGCCGGTGCGGCTGCACCTGGCGCGGGTGCTGCTGCGGCGGGTGATGAAGGAATGTCTGGCTCCATGACGGCGATATCCCTGATCGTGAATGGCGAGCGCATCGAGGCCGAGGTGCCGGCGCGGCTGCATCTCGCCGATTTCCTGCGCGAGCGGCTCGGCCTGACCGGCACGCATCTCGGCTGCGAGCATGGCGTGTGTGGCGCCTGCACGGTGCGGCTGGACGGGGCGATCGTGCGCGGCTGCCTCGTGCTCGCGGTGCAGGCGGCGGGGTGCGTGGTCGAGACCATCGAGGGGGTGTCGGATTCGGGCGAGCTGGCGGATTTGCAGGAGGCGTTCTGGCGGCGCAATGCGCTGCAATGCGGCTATTGCACGCCGGGGATGATGCTGGCGGCGGCGGATTTCCTCGCCCATGCGCCCGATCCGACCGACCGCGCGGCGATCCGCGCGCATCTTTCGGGCAATTACTGCCGCTGCACCGGGTATGAGGCGATCATCGACGCGGTCGAGGCGACGGCGCGGGCGCGGAGGGCGGCATGAACGGCGCCGACCGGCCGATCGGGCGGGCGATGGCGCGGCCGGATGCGCGGCGGCTGACCCAGGGGCGCGGGCTGTTCGCCAGCGACATCGCGCTGCCGCGCATGGTGCATGCGGCGTTCCTGCGATCGCCCTACGCGCATGCGCAGATCAGGGCGATCGACCTCGCGCCGGCGCGGGCGATGCAGGGCGTGGTCGGCGTGTTCGACGCGGCGGCGCTGGAGGGGCGGTGCGCGCCGTGGGTCGGTGTGCTGACCCATCTCAAGGGGTTGAAATCGGCGCCGCAATATCCGCTGGCGCGCGGGCGGGTGCGGTTCCAGGGCGAGCCGGTGGCGATGGTGGTGGCGGCGAGCCGGGCCGAGGCGGAGGATGCGGCGGAGCGGATTGTCGTGGACTACGATCCGTTGCCGCCGGTGGTCGATCCGCTGGACGCCCTGGCACCGGGGGCGGCGGCGATCCATCCCGAACTCGGGGACAATCTCGCCTTCGCGCGGACGATCGAGGCGGGCGGCGGGGCGGCGGCGGTCGACGCGGCGGCGGAGCGCGTGGCGCTGGAGTTCGATTTCGCCCGTCATACCGGGGTGACGCTGGAGCCGCGCGCGCTGGTGGCGGACTGGAACGAGGGCGAGCAGCGGCTGACCGTGCATCTCGGCACCCAGGTGCCGCACATGTTCCAGACCGTGCTGGCGACACTGCTCGGCCTTGCCGAGCGGCAAGTGCGGGTGATCGGGCCGGATGTCGGCGGGTCGTTCGGTATCAAGATCCATGTCTATCCCGACGAGATGGCGGCGGTGGCGGCGAGCCGCATCCTGCGCCGGCCGGTGCGGTTCGTGGCCGACCGGCTGGAGAGTTTCACCGGCGATATCCATGCGCGCGGGCACTGTGTTTCGGCGCGGATCGGGGTTGCGGCGGACGGGCGGATCGAGGGGTTCGCGGTGGATGATCTGACCGGGGTCGGGCCGTATTCGGCCTATCCGCGCACCTCGGCGGTGGAGGCGAACCAGGTGATCAACCTGGTCGGCGGGCCGTATGCGTTCGCGCATTACGCGGCGCGGGCGCGGGTGGTGTTCCAGACCAAGGCGATGATGTCGCAATATCGCGCGGTGGGGCATCCGATCGCGACGGCGGTGACCGAGGCGCTGGTGGACGAGGCGGCGCGGCGGCGGGGAATCGACCCGGTCGAGATGCGGCGGCGCAACCTGATCGCCGACGACGCCTATCCCTGCGTCTCGCCGGCGGGGATGAGGTTCGAGGCGCTGTCGCACCATGCCTGTCTCGACGAGCTGGTCCGGCTGATGGAGTACGACGCGCTGCGGGCGGAGCAGGCAGGGCAGCGGGCGCGCGGGGTGTGGCGGGGCATCGGGATTGCGAGTTTCATCGAGATCACCAATCCGGGGGCGGCGTTCTACGGCGTTGGCGGGGCGCGGATCGCGGCGCAGGACGGGGCGACGGCGCGGCTGGATGCGGCCGGCGACGTGGTGCTGCTCTCCGGCACCACCGAGCAGGGGCAGGGGACGACGACGATGCTCGCCCAGGTGACGGCCGCGGCGATGGGGGTGGACCCGGCGCGGGTGCTGGTGAAGCTCGGCGATACCGATGCCACACCCTATGGCGGCGGCACCTGGGCTTCGCGCGGGGCGGGGGTGGGCGGCGAGGCGGCGTTTCGCGCCGCATCTGCGCTGCGGCAGGGCGTGCTGGCGCTGGCCGCGAGCATCCTGCAGGCCGCACCGGAGGCGCTCGATATCAGGGATGGCGTGATCGTGGACGCGGCGGGCGGGGCCGAGCGGATGAGCCTCGCCGAGCTGGCGCGCATCGCCCATTTCCGCCCCGACACGCTGCCGCTTGGGGTGGAGCCGGCGCTGGTCGCGAGCCGGCATTACGTGCCGCGGGACTATCCGTTCGCCTTTACCAACGGGGTGCAGGCTTCGGTGGTGGAGGTGGACGCCGAGACCGGTTTCGTGCGGCTGCTGAAGCACTACGTGGTCGAGGATTGCGGGACGATCATCAACCCGTTGCTGGTGGACGAGCAGATTCGCGGCGGCGTGGTGCAGGGGCTGGGGGCGGCGCTGTTCGAGGAATGCCGCTACGATTCCGAGGGGCAGATGCTGAACGCGACGATGGCGGATTATCTCGTGCCGATGGCGGCCGAGATGCCGGACATCGTGATCGGCCATGTCTGCACGCCGACGCGGGAGAGCCATATCGGCGCCAAGGGCGTGGGCGAGGCCGGCACTGCCGCCGCCGCCGCCGCGGTGCTGAACGCGGTGAACGACGCGCTCTCGCCGCGCGGCGCGCGGATCACTTCACTGCCGATCACCCCCGCCCGCGTGCTGGCCGCCCTCGGCATCGGCTGAGGGCGGCGAGATCGTGGGGCCGGAAGCGGTCAGCTTCCGGAAAGCAACGGAAGCGGTCAGCTTCCGGAAAGCAACAGAAGCGGTCAGCTTCCGGTAGGCAACGGAAGCGGTCAGCTTCCGGAAAGCAACAGAAGCGGTCAGCTTCCGGAAAGCAACAGAAGCGGTCAGCTTCCGGAAAGCAACGGAAGCGGTCAGCTTCCGGTAGGCAACGGAAGCGGTCAGCTTCCGGTAGGCAAGGGAAGCGGTCAGCGGCCGGTGAGGATCCGTTCGACGAGCTGCTTCACCGAGGGGATGAAGCCGTTGGAGTAGAACGGGTCGGTCGCGAAGCGGTAGCCGTTATGGCCGCTGAACATCAGGTTCTGGTCGACCGAATCGGGGTCGTTATGGGTGTGGGCGATGTCCTGCAGGGTTTTCTGGATGCAGAAGCTGCGCGGGTCGGCCTTCTTGCCGTTGGAGAAATCGGGCTCCTCCTGCGACCAGTTGGAGAAGCGGCACTGCGAGAGGCAGCCCATGCAGTTCACCTGGTCGCGCCGGATGTCCTCGGCGGCTTCGGGGCTTTCGAAGATGAGGGTGGAATCCGGGGTGCGCATCGCCTCGGTGAAGCCCTCGCGCTCCCAGGCGTGGACGTCCTTGAGGTCGGCCGGGGTGAGCCAGACCGGGCGCTTGCGCGGGCCGACGCCGTATTCCTCGGTATGTTCGCCGACCGGCTCGGTGGTGTAGGCGACCTGCCGCTCGTTGCGGGCGCGCAGGCCCTGGATGAAGCCGTTGTTCACCGCGCTGGAATAGAAGCCGGTGGGCGAGAAGCGGTTGAGATAGACATCGCCCTGCTTCAGGGTGAGGAGCTTCTGCTTCCAGAGATCGCTGATCGGGCTTTCCTTCGTCAGCAGCGGGCGGGTGCCGAACTGGAAGGCGACGGGGCCAAGCTCGGGATTGTCGATCCAGTCTTCCCATTCCTCCAGCCACCAGACGCCGCCGGCCATGATGATCGGCGTTTCGTCGAGGCCGAAGGCGCGCATCTGCCGGCGCAGCTCGATGACGCGGGGCAGCGGGCTTTCGGGCCTGGTCGGGTCTTCGGAATTGGACAGGCCGTTATGGCCGCCGGCGAGCCAGGGGTCTTCGTAGACGACGCCGCCGAGGAGTTCCGCCGCCTTGTGATAGGCGCGGCGCCACAGCGCGTTGAAGGCGCGGGCGGAGGAGACGATCGGGTAGTAGTGGATGTTGAATTTCGAGGCGATTTCGGACAGCCGGTAGGGCATGCCGGCGCCGCAGGTGATGCCGTTCACCAGGCCCTTCGCCCCTTCGAGAATGCCGGTGATGACGCGCTCGGCACCGCCCATTTCCCAGAGGATGTTGGCGTGGATGCGCCCCTGGCCGCCGGATTCCTCGTGCGCGCGGCGGGCCTGGGCGATGCCGCCCTCGATCGCGTAGGCGACCAGCTCGTCGTGCCGGGCGCGGCGGGTGGTGCCGCGATAGACTTGCGGGATCGGCCGGCCGGCATCGTCGTAGCTGTCGGCGTTGACGGCGCTGAACGTGCCGACGCCGCCCGAGGCGGCCCAGCTTCCGGCGGAAAGCCCGTTCGAGACCGCCACACCCTTGCCGCCCTCGACCAGCGGGAGAACCTCGACGCCACCCATCCTGATCGCATTGATCGTCTTCATCGTCTCGCTAACCTGTGCGCCACCCGTGCGGCGCTCTCGTGAGTTTCAACACAACCAGCCTTCTGCCGATATCGCGCTGCGGACCGCGGACCTGGCGGACGGGACGCCAGCCTCGCTCCGGCGGGAGATGCCGCCGGCGCGCCGGTGTGGCGTCCTGTCCCGGCCTGCGGTGCGGCGACGCGACCGTCTGCACCACCCGGATACGTATTCATATCATCAAATGGATGCACGAGAAACAGCCGGACGGGCCACCAGCATACGAAACTGTCACAAGCCAGTCACAAAATCCGCCCCGCGCCCGGCGCGCCATCGCTGCCAGCCGGCGGCGCGCAGGTCGCAGGCGGGGCAGGCGCCGCAGCCATGGCCCCATTCGTGCAGGACCGAGCGGTCGCCGCGGTAGCAGCTGTGGCTGAGGGTGCGCAGCGCCTCGACCAGCGCGCCACCGCCGAGGCTGGCCGCGAGATCCCAGGTGGCTTCCTTGTCGCGATACATCAGCGGGGTCTCGATCGTGACCGCGCGGTCGAGGCCGAGGGTGAGGCCGAGCTGCATGGCCTGCATCGTGGTGTTCCGGCAGTCGGGGTAGCCGGAATAGTCGGTCTCGCACATGCCGCCGACCAGGGTGGGGATGCCGCGGCGATAGGCGAGGGCGGCGGCATAGGTGAGGAAGAGCAGGTTGCGGCCGGGGACGAAGGTGTTGGGCAGGCCGGATTCGGTGGTCTCGATCTCGATCTCGGCGGTCATCGCGGTGGTGCCGATCGTGGCGAGGGCGGCGCTGAGGTCGAGCATCGTGTCGGCGCCGAGGGTGGCGCGCCAGGGGCGCAGGGCCGCGATGGCGGCGCGCAGCGGGGCGCGGCACTCCAGCTCGACCGCGTGGCGCTGGCCGTAGAAGAAGCCGATCGTCTCGACCCGGTCGTAGCGGTCGAGCGCCCAGGCGAGGCAGGTGCCGCTGTCCTGGCCGCCGGAGAAGAGGACGAGTGCCGCGCTGGCGGCTTCCTGGGGGGGCGTGGTCATCGGGGGAGGATGCCGGGCGGGGCGGTTGCGATCAAGCGGGATCGGGGCGGTGCTGGCGGTGGTGTTGATATGGAGCGGGCGCGGTCGCCGCGTTGTTGTCGATATAGAGGGGGCGCGCCGAGCGCGGTGGTATTGGTATAGAGCGGGCGCGTTTTCCGCGTTGGTATTGATATGGAGCGGGCGCGCCGAGCGCGTTGTTGTCGGTATGGAGCGGGCGCGCCGAGCGCGCCCTTGCGAACGGCGGCGGGCGATGCGAATCTGTGCAGCATGGATCTGGATTTTACCGAAACCGAAATCGCGCGGTATTCGCGCCACATCCTGCTGCGCGAGGTGGGCGGGACCGGGCAGGCGCGGTTGCGCGCGGCCTCGGTGCTGATCATCGGCGCGGGCGGGCTCGGCTCGCCGGCGGCACTTTATCTCGCGGCAGCCGGGGTGGGGCGGATTTCCATCATCGATGACGACGTGCTGGAACTCTCCAATCTCCAGCGGCAGATCGCCCACGGGGTCGCGTTTCTCGGCGCGCCGAAGGTGGAGAGTGCGGCGGCGACGATGCGCGGGCTCAACCCGGAGGTCAGCGTCACCCCGATACGCGCCCGGCTGGAGGCGGGGAATGTCGGCGAACTGGTCGCCGCGCACGACATCGTGCTCGACGGGACCGACAATTTCGCGACCCGATTCCTCGTCGCCGATGCTTGCGTCGCGGCGCGGCGGACGCTGGTTTCGGCGGCGGTGCTGCGCTTCGAGGGGCAGATTTCCACCTTCAAGCCGCATGCCGGGCCGGAATGCCCCTGTTATCGGTGCCTCTATCCCGAGGCGCCGCCGGCCGGCATGGTGCCGACCTGTTCGGAGGCCGGGGTGCTCGGCCCGGTGACGGGGGTGATGGGGACGTTGCAGGCGACCGAGGCGATGAAGGAGATCCTGGGCATCGGCACCTCGCTGGCGGGGCGGCTGCTGCTGTGGGACGCGCTGGACATGCGGTTCCGGACGATCACGGTGCCGCGCGCGCCGGGATGCGGCGGCTGTGGCGGCGTCTAGGCGCGGGCGGTTCCGCCTGCTGACGGGCGCCGCACTCGCGGCGGCGGCGCTGCTGCTCGGCGCCTGGCAGGCACCGCCGGCCGGGACGGGACCGGGGCCGGCCAAGGGATCGGCGACCGGCTGGCCGGTGCCGCGCTTCGAGAGTTTCCGCTCGAAGGAAATCTACATGCGGGCGGGGCCGGGCTTCCAGTATCCGATCGTCTGGGTCTATCACCGCTTCGACCTGCCGGTGGAGGTGACGGGGGAGTTCAACGTGTGGCGGCACGTGGTCGCCCCCGATGGCGGCGATGGCTGGGTGCACGAGGCGCTGCTGCACGGGGTGCGCAGCTTCATCGTGACCGCGACGCGGGGCACGCTGCGGGCGGCGCCGCGGCGGGACGCGGCGGCGGTGGCCTATCTCGACAAGGGGGTGCTCGGCGTGATCCGCAGCTGCCAGGCGGGCGCGACATGGTGCCGGGTCGAGGCCGGACATCGGACCGGATGGCTCCGGCGGGACGCGTTCTGGGGCAGCTTCGCCGGCGAGGCGGTGAAATAAACAGCATCAGGGAAAGGGTTTTCCACAGAAATCTCGCAAGGGTCGCTCAACTAGATGTTGAGAACGAGGCGCCGCTCGGCTACAGAATGTTGTAGTAAAAGAGAGGGGCAGGACAGGCCATGGAATGGACCGACGAGATCGTTTCCCGTCTCCGCCAGCTTTGGGACGAAGGGCTTTCGACCGCTGAAATCGGCCGGCGGCTGAACATTTCCAAGAATTCGGTGGTCGGCAAGGCGCATCGGCTCGACCTGCCGGCGCGGCCCTCGCCGATCCGGCGCGATCCCTCGGGGGCGGCGTCCGCGCGGCCGGCGCCGGCGCGGGTGACCGGGCCGACCCTGCCTTCGCTCGCAGTGCCGGCCGAGCCGGCCCTGCCCTCGCTCGCAGTGCCGGCCGAGCCGGCCCTGCCCTCGCTCGCGGTGCCGGCCGGGCCGGCCTCGTCCACTGCGCCTGCCCCGGCCTCGGTCTCCTCTCCTGCCGCCATCGCAGCGATGCCGGCGGCCGAGACCGAGATCAGGACGGTTGCTCCTTCGCGGCCGGCGGCCCCCGCGCGGGCGGTGCCGACGCGGCCGACCCTGGTGTCGTCGCGCCCGGTGCAGCCGCAGCCCCGGGCCACCGCGCGCGTGCCGGCCTGCTGCTGGCCGATCGGCGAGCCGGGGACGGCGAGTTTCCGCTTCTGCGGCGATCCGGCACTGGCCAACAAGCCGTATTGCCAGCCGCATGCCGAGATCGCCTATGTTCGTGTGCGGGACCGCCGCGAGGACGTCGCCTGAGGCATTTTGCCGGCCCGGAGGCGATCCGGGCTTGCGCATGAAGCCAGCCTGAAGCAGTGTCGCGGCAAATGCGTCCGGGAGGGGCGGCGATCGGGGTTGGCGCGGCTCTGCCAGGGGTGCGGCGCCTCGCTTCGTGCGGTTCGGGCGGCAGCAGCGACAGGAGCGGTCTGCGGGTATGAGCGAAGCATATAACGATGCGCCGGGCGCCGTGGATGCCGAAGGGCGCGGATCGTCGCTCGACGCGGATGCGGTGCGGGCGGCCTATCGCCGCTGGGCGGGCGTCTATGACCGGGTGTTCGGCGCGGTGTCCGCCCCGGCGCGGCGGGCGGCGGTGGCCGCGGTGAACGCGGCCGAGGGGGTCGAGGTTCTGGAGGTGGGGGTCGGCACCGGGCTGGCCCTGCCGCATTACCGCCCGGAAAAACGGATCACCGGCATCGACCTTTCCACCGACATGCTGGAGCGCGCCCGCGCGCGGGTGGCCCGCGAGGGGCTGGGCAATGTGCGCCAGCTGCTGGAGCTGGACGCCGAGGCGACCGGGTTCGAGGATCACCGCTTCGACATCGCGGTGGCGATGTTCGTGGCCTCCGTGGTGCCGAACCCGCGCCGGCTGGCGGCCGAGCTGCGGCGGGTGGTGCGGCCGGGCGGGCTGATCCTGTTCGTCAATCATTTCGCCGCCGAATCGGGGCCGATGGCGCTGGTCGAGCGGGCGCTGGCGCCGGCCTCGCGGGCGTTGGGATGGCACCCGGATTTCGCCATCGAGCGGCTGATCCCGGCGGAGCAGCGCAAGGCGGCGACGGCGGTGCCGATGTGGCCGTTCGGGCTGTTCCGGCTGGTCTCGCTGAGCAACCCTGATCCCGCATCGGTGCGGCCGGGTTAATCGCACAGATGGCTTGATCGCGCGATGCGTGTGTTATATCCCATTCGTTGAATGCGCGTGAACCGGGCGTAATCCGCTCCGTGTGCGCCATGGCTTGTTTTTCACCCAACTGACCTGGACGGTCGCGCTGAACGCGGCCCGAGCACACGGAATTGGCGGAGCTGATGAAACGATCCAATCAATATCTGTTCATGGGCCTGATCGGCCTCGCGGTGGCGATCGCCGCGACGCAGCCGGCCCTCGCCGACGCGAAGAACGCCGTGGGCTTTCCGGTTCACGCGCCGCGGCCGTGGGAGTGGTGGTTCCAGCCGGCGGCCAGCCCGATCCAGAAGAATATCGACTGGCTGATGCAGTTCGTGCTCTGGCTCATGGCGGGCGTGGTCGGGCTGGTCGGCCTGCTGCTGGGGATCGTGATCGTGCGGTTCCGTGCCTCCAAGAACCCGGTGGCCTCGACGACGACGCACAACACGCTGATCGAGGTGGTCTGGACGGTGGTGCCGGCGCTGCTGCTGATCGTGATCTTCGTGCCCTCGCTCAACCTGATCTACGAGCAGTCGAACTACAAGCATTCCTACATGACCGTGAAGGTGACCGGTCACCAGTGGTACTGGGAATACGACTACCCCACCGCCAAGGGGGTCGATTTCACCTCGTATCCGGTGCCGGACAACCAGATCAAGCCGGGGCAGATCGCGCGGCTCTCGGTCGATCATCCGCTGGTGGTGCCGGCGAACAAGAAGATCGTGTTCAAGATCACCAGCTCCGACGTGCTGCACTCGTTCTTCATCCCCTCGCTCGGCGTCCAGCGCTATGCGATTCCGGGGCAGTACTGGAAGCAGTGGACGCAGATCGACGCGCCGGGTGTATATTATGGAGAATGTAACCAGATCTGTGGCATGAACCACGATAACATGCCGATCGAGATCGTTGCGTTGCCGATGAAGGAATTTCAGGCGTGGCTGGCCGAGGCGAAAGCCGATGCCGCCCAGGGCAATGTGCCGCCGGTGCACAAGTATGAGGTGCTGGCCCTGAAGGCGGCGGCGCAGAAGGCGGCTTCGGCCGGCACCGCGGGGATCGCGCTGGCGAGCGCGGGCCCGGCGGAAACCACGCGATAAATCGTAGTCGGCGAATCAGGAGCATATGACAATGTCCGCGACCGCACTGCACGATGCCCATGGTGAGCATGCCCACCACCAGCCCGGCTTCTTCCGCCGCTGGGTGATGAGCACGAACCACAAGGATATCGGCACTCTCTACATCACCTGGGCGATCATCGCCGCGATCGAGGGGGGTGTCCTCTCGATGATCATGCGCGCGCAGCTCGCGCATCCGAACAATACGCTGGTCACCTCCGGCCAGGCGTGGAACGCGATCGTCACCGCGCACGGGCTGCTGATGATCTTCTTCTTCGTCATGCCGGCGCTGATCGGCGGGTTTGGCAACTGGATGGTGCCGATGATGATCGGCGCGCCGGACATGGCCTTCCCGCGGCTCAACAACATGAGCTTCTGGTTCCTGTTCATGGCGTTCATCTTCGTCAATCTCGGCTTGCTGGTCGGCGCCGGGTCGGGCGTGGGCTGGACGCTGTATCCGCCGCTCTCCGACATTACCTATCAGCCGGGCGTCGCGACCGACTTCACCCTGTTCTCGCTGCATCTGGCCGGTATTTCCTCGCTGCTGGGCGCGATCAACTTCATCGCCACCATCCTGAACATGCGCGCGCCGGGCATGACCATGCACAAGATGCCGCTGTTCGTGTGGTCGATGCTGGTGACGGCGTTCCTGCTGCTGCTGGCGATTCCGGTGCTGGCCGGCGCGATCACCATGCTGATCATGGACCGCAATTTCGGCACCTCGTTCTTCGAGCCGGCCGGCGGCGGCGACCCGGTGCTGTTCCAGCACCTGTTCTGGTTCTTCGGCCATCCTGAAGTTTACATCATGATCCTGCCGGCCTTCGGCGTGATCAGCCACGTGGTCTCGACCTTCTCGAAGAAGCCGATTTTCGGTTATCTGGGCATGGTCTACGCGATGGTGGCGATCGGGTTCGTCGGCTTCGTGGTCTGGGCGCATCACATGTTCGTCTCCGGCGTCTCGATGGACAGCAAAGTCTATTTCGAGGCGGCGACGCTGGTGATCGCGGTGCCGACGGGTGTGAAGGTGTTCTCGTGGATCGCGACGATGTGGGGCGGCTCGATCGAGCTGAAGACCCCGATGATCTGGGCGATCGGCTTCATCTTCATGTTCGTGCTCGGCGGTGCGACCGGCGTGGTGCTGGCCAATGCCGGCCTCGATACCGAGCTGCACAACACGTATTTCGTGATCGCGCACTTCCATTACGTGCTGTCGATGGGGTCGGTCTTCGCGATCTTCGCCGGGTTCTACTACTGGATCGGCAAGATGTACGGGCAGCCTTATCCGGAAGCGGCGGCGAAGCTGCATTTCTGGCTGTTCTTCATCGGCGTGAACCTGACCTTCTTCCCGCAGCATTTCCTTGGCCTCGCCGGGATGCCGCGCCGCTATCCGGATTATCCGGTGGCCTTCGCGGGGTGGAACTATGTCTCGTCGGTCGGGGCGATGATCTCGGGTGTGAGCACGCTGGTGTTCTTCTACATCCTGTTCAAGATCTTCACCGGCAAGCAGACCCTCGCCGCGAATTACTGGGGTGAGGGGGCGACGACCCTGGAGTGGACGGTGCCCTCGCCGGCGCCGCACCATACCTTCGAAGACGTTCCGGTGATCCGCTGACGCGGATCGCCCGGATCTGGCAGGGATTGCAGGGTCTCTCCGGCGGAGAGGCCCTCATCCTCGCGACACCGGCAATACCGGCCACGGCCATGCCGTGCCGGCAGGATTGATGGAATGAGCGATACGATCCTGCGGACCTCCGCTTCCGCCGCACCCGAACAAGCGCTGCTCGACCAGTCGATCCTCGGCGCGACGGCGGGGGACTGGCTGGCGCTGCTCAAGCCGCGGGTGCTGTATCTCGTGGTATATTCGGGTGCTGCGGGGCTGCTGGTCGCGCCGGGCGGGATCAACCCGGTGCTCGGCTTCACCGCGGTATTGTGCATCGCCATGGCCGCGGGTGCGGCCGGGGCGATCAACATGTGGTATGACCGCGACATCGACGCGGTGATGCGGCGGACGTCGCGCCGGCCGATCCCGGCCGGGCGGATCGCGCCGGAGGGAGCGCTGGCCTACGGGGTCGCGCTGTCGGCCCTCTCGGTCCTGCTCATGTGGCTGTCGACCAACCTGCTGGCGGCGATGCTGCTGGCCGGGTCGATCGCGTTCTACGTGTTCATCTACACGATGTGGCTGAAGCGGCGGACGCCGCAGAACATCGTGATCGGCGGGGCGGCGGGCGCGTTTCCGCCGCTGATCGGCTGGGCGGCGGTGACCGGACATGTCGCGCTGCTGCCGGTGGTGCTGTTCGCCATCATATTTTTCTGGACGCCGCCGCATTTCTGGGCGCTGTCGCTGTTCGCCTCGGGCGATTACGCCAACGCTGGCGTGCCGATGCTGCCGGTTGTGGCGGGGCAGAAGGCGACGCGGTTGGCGGTGATGCGCTACACGCTGTGGCTCGTGCCGCTCTCGCTGCTGCCCTATGTGCTGCACCTGACCGGGCCGGTCTATGGCGCGAGCGCCATGGTGCTCGGGCTGATGTTCGTCTGGCATGCGTGGCGGGTGCTGCGCGACCGGCAGGACGAGGCGGGCAACAGCCTGACTCGCGACGCGCCGGCCAAGGCGGCATTCAAGTTCTCCATCCTGTACCTGTTCCTGATGTTTGGCGCGCTGGTGGTGGACCACCTGATATGACCGAGCAGCGGCCGACCAGCAGCAGGGACTGGAGTCCGGAGGCGCGACAGGAATTCTATCGCCGCCGGCGGGGGCGGAACTGGGCATTGCTCGCCGCGCTCATCGCGCTGTGCGGGCTGCTTTACGCGGTGTCCGTGGTGAAACTGTATCACGCCGGGCAGATGTGGTGAAACATACCTGGGCCTTCGCGGCCGGCTTCTATCGGGAGAGAGTGTCTCATGAGCGCTGAAAGTCATACTGCCGAAGGGCAGATCGCGGGTCGGGTGCCCCACCCGTATCATCTGGTGGAGCCCAGCGTCTGGCCGCTGACCGGTGCGATGTCCGCCATCCTGATCGCGACGGGGATCATCTTCGTCGCGCATTTCAACGATTACTGGTTCCTGATCGCCGGCTTCCTCGGCGCGGTCAGCACGATGTTCGTCTGGTGGCGCGACGTGGTGCGCGAGAGCCGCACGCCGGGGCTGCACAAGCTCGTCACCCAGATCGGCCTGCGCTACGGCATGGCGCTGTTCATCTCCTCCGAGGTGATGTTCTTCGTCTCGTTCTTCTGGGCGTATTTCAACTTCTTCTTCTTCCCCGAGCACCAGGGCTACATGCACCAGGCGGTGTGGCCGCCGGCGCATGTCACGACGATCGATCCGTTCGCGGTGCCGCTGTTCAACACCATGGTCCTGCTGCTCTCCGGCACCACCATCACCTGGGCGCATCACGCGCTGATCGAGGGTGACCGGCGCGGGCTGATCCAGGGGCTCGGTGTGACCGTGCTGCTCGGCCTCGCCTTCCTTTGCGGGCAGACCTACGAATACACGCACTCGCCGTTCAATTTCTATCATGGCGGCATCTTCCCCTCGGTGTTCTTCATCGCCACCGGGTTCCACGGGTTCCACGTGATCGTCGGCACCACCTTCCTGATCGTGAATTTCTTCCGCGCGCTCAGGAACCAGTTCACCGTGAAGCGGCATTTCGGCTTCGAGGCCGCCGCGTGGTACTGGCATTTCGTTGACGTGGTGTGGCTGTTCCTGTTCGTCTGCATCTACTATTTCGGCCGCAGCGCCATTACCGCCGCCTGACGCATGACCGGTCAGGCTCTGCCGCGCGCGCGCTGGCGGCGCCTGATCGGGATGGGCGTGTTCAGCCTGGTGATGCTGGTCCTGCTCCTCGCCCTCGGCGTCTGGCAGGTGCATCGCTGGCATTACAAGGACCGCATCCAGCAGGAGATCCGCGCCGCCCAGCTGCGCGCGCCGGTGCCGCTCGGGCCGAAACCCTCGCCGTATGAGAAGGTCGCGCTGCGCGGCGCCTGGGTTTCCGGCAAGGTGGCGTTCTATGGCGACCAGATCCGCAATTCCCCGAAAGGCCCGTTGCAGGGCGGGCAGCTGATCGTCCCGTTCCGGGGCGAGGACGGGGTTGTCGTGCTGGTCGATCTCGGCTGGGTGCAGGGAAGGGCGCCGCACGCGGTGCCGCTGCCGGAGGGGAAGGCGGTGGTGTCGGGCTACGTGCAGGCGCCGCAGAAATTCGGGCCTTTCGCGCCGGCGCCGAACCTTGCGCGGATGGTGTTCTACAAGCTCGATCCCGCGGCGATCGGGGCGGCGTTCGGGTTTCACCGGGTCGCGCCGTTCACGCTGGTCGCGGTGGGGCCGAAGCCGGTGGCGGGCGGGCCGATTCCGGCGCCGAGCCTGCCGCTGCCGCCCAACAATTCCGAGCAATACGCGCTGACCTGGTTCGGCCTCGCGCTGGTCGTCGTGCTCGAATATATTTTCTATGTCCGTAAAGTGCTGCTGGAGCCCGCGTGAACGATCTGTCGGTGATGTCGGCGTATCAACGGCTGGAAGCCCGGTTCGGGCGGATGGCGGTGGTCGAGGAGGCGAGCGCGATGCTCGGCTGGGACCAGGCGGCGATGATGCCGGATGGCGGCGCGCCGGCGCGGGGCGACCAGCTCGCTACCCTCGCCGGGATTGCGCACGAGATGCTGGTCGCACCGCAGACCGGGGCCGATCTCGATGAAGCCGAGGCGGCGCCGCCGGCCGGAGAGCTGGCGCGGCGCAACCTCGCGCTGATGCGCCGCGCGCACCGGCGGGCCACGGTGCTGCCGGCCGCACTGGTCGAGGCGCTGGCGCGGGAATCGGCCGCTTGCGAGGCGGCCTGGCGCGGGGCGCGGCGGGAGGCGGATTTCGCCGCGGTGAAGGCGCCGCTCGCCCGGCTGCTCTCGCTGGTGCGCGAACAGGCGGCGGCGCTCTCCGGCGCGCTCGGGCTTTCGCCCTATGATGCGCTGATCGATTCCTACCAGCCGGGCGTGACCTCGGCGGAGATCGCACCGGTATTCGCGCGGTACGAGGCGTTCCTGCGGGAAAACCTGCCCGCCGCCGAGGCGCGGCAGCGCCGCGCGCCGGCACCGCCGCCGGGCGCACCGCCCTTTGCCGAGGCGGCGCAGGAGGCGCTGTGCCGCCAGCTCGCCGCGCAGGCGGGGCTCGATTTCAAGGCGGCGCGGCTCGACCGCTCGCTGCACCCGTTCTGCGGCGGCACGCCGAGCGACATCCGCATCACCACCCGTTATGACGAGGGCGATTTCGCCTCGGCGCTGATGGGCGTGCTGCACGAGACCGGGCACGGGCTGTACGAGGCCGGGTTACCCAGGGACTGGGCGCGCCAGCCGCTCGGGGCGGCGGCGGGGATGGCGGTGCATGAAAGCCAGTCGCTGATCGTCGAGTTGCAGGCGGCGCGGTCCGACGCGTTTCTCGGCTGGCTCGGGCCGCGCCTTGCCGAGGCCTTTGGACAGGCGGCGGCGGCGTTCGCGCCGGCGCGGCTGGCGGCACGGCTGCGGCGGGTCGAGCGGAGTTTCATCCGCGTCGAGGCCGACGAGATGACCTATCCCGCCCATGTGATCCTGCGCTTCCGGCTGGAGGCGGCGATGGTGGCGGGGGATCTCGCGGTGGCGGACCTGCCGGGGGCGTGGAACGAGGGGATGATGGCGCTGCTCGGCATCGTGCCGCCGGACGACGCCAAGGGGTGTTTGCAGGACATTCACTGGTATGCCGGGCTGTTCGGCTATTTTCCCTCCTACACGCTGGGGGCGATGGCGGCGGCGCAGCTGATGGGCGCGGCGCGGCGGGCGCGGCCGGAGATCGACACCGCGCTGGGCGAGGGGGATTTCACGCCGCTGCGCGACTGGCTGCGGGCGAATGTGCATGGGCACGGGGCGCGGTTCGGCTTCAACGAGCTGCTGGTGGAGGCGACCGGCAAGAGGCTGGACCCCACGGATTTCGAGGCGCATCTGCGGGCGCGCTATCTCGACTGAGGCGATCCCGTTCGGGATGTGACCATGCGGCGTCCCGCCGGGGGATATGACTATGCGGCGTCCCGCCGCAGGCCGGCCTTGAGCGAGGCGCGCGAGGTGGCGAGATGGGTTTCGAGACCCTGGCGGGCGCGCGACATGCTGCCGGCGCGCATGGCATCGAGCACGGCCAGATGTTCGGTGATGGCGATCGCGGTGCGCTCGATCTCGTGATGCCGGTCCCACTGGTAATGATAGTGGAACAGGAAGGACACGATGTCGTAGAAATCGTGGGCGAACCGGTTGTTGAGGAAGCCGATGATCCAGAGGTGGAAATCGCGGTCGAGCGCGGCGAATTCGGTGTAGCGGCGGGCGATGGCGGCCTCGATCTCGCGGTGGCGGAGGATCAGCGCCTCGGCTGCCTCGGCGATGGCCGGATCGCCGCCGCGGGGCATCCGCGCGATGGCGGCAAGCTCGATCAGCTCGCGCATGTCGGCCACCTCGGCGGCGAAACCGTCGTGAAATTCGCGCAGCACCCAGCCGCCGCGCGGCTGCTTGGCGATCAGGCCGAAGCGGGAGAAGCCGATCAGGAATTCGCGGACCGAGACGGTGCTGGCGTTGCTGTCGCGCGCCAGCTCGGCCTCGGAGAACATGTGGCCGGGCCGCCAGTCCCCGAGCAGGACGCGCTGCATGAAGACGCGCTCGATCTGGTCCTGCGGGCCGTCGGTCTCGGATTCGGCGTAGTAATCGGCGCGTTCCGGGCGGCGCAGCACTTCCAGCCCCTCGGCCCCGCGGGCGAGGATGCCCTGGGCGATCATCGCCTCGACGGCGGCGCGGACGGTGGTGCGGCTCACGCCGAAATGGCGGGCGAGGGCGCTGTCGGAGCCGAGCGAGGTGTCGCCGGTATCGAGTGTGGCGATATGATCGAGCAGGGCGTTGCTCGTTCGTTTCAGCAGCGTATTCGGTTTGGCCATCCCGCTCCGGCGTGTCCCCTGGTCGATGCGGCCGGCAGCGATGCCGCCGGCCGATCTGTCATGTGGTCGTAATTTATTTTGTGGCGAGCTTCGCCGCGTTGGCAAGCCCGGACTCGTAGATTCCGGAGATCGCCTTCACCGCGGTGGCGTTGTCCTCGCCCTTCTTCGGGTGGGCGGAGAGGTCGAGCCGGCGGAAATGACCGCTCCAGACCAGCTTCGTCTCGTCGGCGCCGAGGCGGTGGACCGAGATGGTCGAGACATAGTCGCGCACCGGCAGGATCTTCATGTTGTTGGCGGTGTGCTGGATCTCGTAGGTGTAGTTCGTATGTTTCGGGTTGTAGTGCAGGAGCTGCTCGGTCAGGACCGGGCCGCCGAGATCGAGATGGCGGACCGAGCCGGGGTGGTTGCCCTTGCTCGCCTTGCTGCCCTTGACCGCGGGAACCCAGGTGAGATCGCCGAAATTGTGGACGACCGACCAGACCTTCGCGGCCGGCGCCTTGATGACGACGCTGCGGGTGACGTGAAGGACGGGCGCCTTGGCCTGGGCCGGGCTGGCGGCGAAAGCGACGAGGGCGAGCGGCAGGCCGGCCAGGGCGGCGCGGCGGGCGATTGTGATTTTCAAGACATTCCTCCTGTTGACGGTCCGGTTGTCCCGGCCGTCACGATTTACACGCAGGCGTGAGCGAAAGCCATAGAGCATTGTCGGGTCGGTAAACGCCTGCGCGAACGGGGGCCTGCGCGCACTGATGCCTGCGCGCATTGGGGCCTGCAAGCATGGGGGCCTGCGCGCATTAGAGCATCATCCGATCAGATGGAATCGTCTGATCGGATAAAGATGCTCGACTTATCAATATGCTAGAGCACTACATCCGATCCAATCGGATCGGAAAGTGCTCTAGGCGGGGTGGATGTGCAAAATTCCGCGCCGCCCGGTATCCTCGCCGCGATACCCGTCCGCCGGACGGGATGGAGGCGCCCGGGGACATGACGTTCGAACAGTTGCGGATCTTCATTGCGGTGGCGGAGCGCGAGCATGTGACGCGGGCGGCCGAGGCGCTGGGGCTGACGCAGTCCGCCGCGTCGGGGGCGGTGGCGGCGCTGGAGCGGGAGTTCGGCACCAGGCTGTTTCACCGGGTCGGCCGCGGCATCGCGCTGACCGAGGCGGGGCATGTGTTCATTACCGAGGCGCGGGCGATCCTGAACCGGGCGGAGCAGGCGGCGCTGACGATGCGCGAGATCGCCGGGCTCGCGCGCGGGCGGCTCGCCATCAAGGCCAGCCAGACCATCGCCAATCATTTCCTGCCGCTGCGGCTCGTCGCGTTCCGCCATGCCTATCCGGGCGTCGGGCTTGCGGTGTCGATCGGCAATTCGGCCGAGGTGGCGCGGGCGATCCTGGAGGGGGATGCGGAGCTGGGCTTCGTCGAGGGGCCGGGCGAGACGCTGATCCAGCCAAGGCTCGCGGCCGAGCCGATCGCGCAGGACCGGCTGGTGATGGTGGTCGCGCCCGATCATCCCTGGGCGGGGCGGGGGACGCCGGACGCAGCCGCGCTGGCGGCGGGGAGCTGGGTGCTGCGGGAGGACGGCTCGGGCACGCGGGCGATGTTCTTCGAGGCGCTGGCCGGGCTCGGGATCGACCATGCGGCGGTGGATGTTGCGATCGAGCTGCCGGCGAACAATTCGGTGCTGACGGCGGTGAGCGGCGGGGCGGGGGCGACGATCCTGTCGGAGCTGGTCTGCGCCGATGCGCTGGCCGCGGGCAAGGTGGTCGAGGTGCCGGTGCAACTGCCGCGCCGGACCTATTTCGCGGTCCAGCACCAGGACCGCACCCGCACCCGGGCGGCGGCGGCGCTGCTCGCCTTGCTGCGCGAGGCCCCGCAGTAGCGGGGCGGCGGTAGCTTTGCCAGCCGCCGTGAGGCGGCGGTAGCTTTGCCCGCCGCCATAGGGCGGCGATAGTCTGGCGGCCGCAGGAGGGCGGAAATAGTCTGGCGGCCGCAGGACGGCGGCCGCGACTGACGCCGCTTCCGCCGCCCCCTTGTTTCAGGCGGCGTCCAGATCCTTCATCGTCTGCACGATGCGGCTGACCATGCCGTAGGCGATCGCCTCGTCGGCACCCATCCAGTAATTGCGGTCGGTGTCCTTTTCGACGCGGGCATAGTCCTGACCGGTCTCGCGGGCGATGATGCGGTTGATCCGCTCGCGCATCTTGATGATTTCGCGGGCCTCGATGTCGATATCGGTGGCCGGGCCGCGCACGCCGCCCATCGGCTGGTGCAGCAGGAAGCGGGTGTTGGGCAGGCAGAAGCGGCGGTCCTTGTGGCCGGCGAGATAGATCAGCGCGCCGGCGCTGGCGACCCAGCCGGTGCCGATGATGCGGACCGGGGCGGTGGCGTCGACGAAGCGGATCACGTCGTGGATCGTGTCGCCGCTCTCGACATGGCCGCCGGGGGAGTTCACGAAAACGTCGATTGGCTCGTCGCTCGCGCCGGCGAGAGCGAGGAGCTGGCCGGTGACGGCGCGGGCGATGCGGTCGTGGATCTCGCCGAAGATCAAGACCTTGCGCTGCTTGAACAGACGGTTCTCAAGCTCGCCGCCGCGGGAAGCGCGGGCGGTTTCCGGCGTTTCGGTCGCCGGCGCGTCCTTTTCCGGCGCGTCCTCGTCGTCTGCGCGGGGGCGATGCGGTTGCTGCTGTCGGGTGTCATGCCTGCTCCTCAAATCCGGTTACCTTATTGTGGTGTATGCGGCTTCCCCTGTCGAGACGACGGGCGGCGCAAGGCTGACGTCTTGACAGCGCGGCCCGCTCATGGTGCGAGCTTGGCAGGCCGGCTTCACGATTGTGGCATAATTGCCGCTTTGTAAGGATACGGTGCGACACAATATTTCCGAACATGGGGGGCCAGGATGGCGCCCGGTGTTGAACGAGGGGATGGACAATATGCGTCTTGCGGTTTTGAAGGAGCGCCTGCCGGGCGAGACCCGCGTCGCCGCCGTGCCGGATTCGATCAAGAAGCTGAAGGCACTCGGGCTTGACGTGGTGATCGAGGCAGGGGCCGGCGAGCGGGCTTCGGTGTCCGACGCGGCGCTGCGCGAGGCTGGCGCGGAGATCGCGCCGGATGCGGCTTCGGCGCTCAAGGGGGCCGGGATCGTGTTCACGGTGCAGCCGCCCGGCGACGAGATTCTGGCACAGATCGAGCGCGGCGCGCTGCTGGTCGGCACGCTCGGCGCGATGGGGAACCAGGAGCGGGTGCAGGCCTATGCCAAGGCCGGCGTCGATGCCTGCTCGATGGAGCTGCTGCCGCGCATCACCCGCGCGCAGTCGATGGACGTGCTGTCGAGCCAGGCGAATCTCGCCGGGTATCGCGCCGTGATCGAGGCGGCGGAGGCGTTTCCGCGCGGCTTCGCGATGATGATGACGGCGGCCGGCACGGTGCCGCCGGCGCGCGTGTTCGTGGTGGGCGCGGGGGTTGCCGGGTTGCAGGCGATCGCCACCGCCCGCCGGCTCGGCGCCATCGTCTCGGCGACCGATGTGCGGCCGGCGGCGAAGGAGGAGATCAAGTCGCTCGGTGCGACCTTCGTCGGCGTCGAGGACGAGGAGAGCAAGGCACAGACCGGCGCCTATGCCAAGGAGATGAGTGCGGAGTTCCGCGCCAAGCAGGCCGCGCTGATCGCCGAGACGGTGGCCAAGAACGACATCGTGATCTGCACCGCGCTGGTGATGGGCCGCAAGGCGCCGACCATCGTCACCGCCGATGCGGTGGCGAAGATGCGCATGGGCAGCGTGATCGTGGATATCGCGGCGGATGCCGGCGGCAATTGCGAGGCGACGGTGCCGGGCGAGCGGATCGTGACGGAGAACGGCGTGATCGTGCTCGGGCACAAGAACTGGCCGTCGCGGATCGGCGTCGCCGCCAGCACGCTCTATGCGCGCAATCTCTCGACCTTCCTCACCGGGTTCTGGGACAAGGAGGCCGGGCGGCCGAAACTGCCCGCCGATGACGACATCGTGAAGGGCGTCCTGCTCACGCGGGATGGCGCCATCGTCCATCCGAATTTCCAGCCGCAAGCCGCCGCCTAGGAGCCACATCATGACCCCTGCACAACTCGCGGACCAGGCCGCAGCCCTGGCCCACAAGGCCACGATCCTCGCCCAGAACGCCGCCGGCTTCGCCGCCCAGGCGGCGGCGCACGCGCCGCACGGCGCGCCGCTGATCGACCTGTTCGCCATTTTCGTGATGGCGGTGTTCGTCGGCTATTACGTGATCTGGAGCGTGACCCCGGCCCTGCACTCGCCGCTGCTGGCGGTGACCAACGCCATCTCGTCGGTGATCATCGTCGGCGCCATGCTCGCGACCGGGCTGAAGGGCGGCTATGCCGCGCATGCCTTCGGCTTCATCGCGGTGCTGCTCGCCAGCGTGAACATCGTGGGCGGCTTCCTCGTGACCCAGCGCATGCTGGCCATGTTCAAGAAAAAAGCGAAGTAAGGGCGGCGCGAAAATGAATTACGCAACTGATCCCGGGATCACGCTCGCCTATCTGGTGGCGGCCGTCCTGTTCATCCTCGCCCTGCGCGGGCTTTCGCATCCCGAGACCGCGCGGCGCGGCAACCTGCTCGGCATGGCCGGCATGGCGATCGCCGCGCTGGCGACGCTGGCGCATCCGGCGATGCTGCTCTCGGGCGTGGGGCTCATCGTGCTCGGCGTCGTCCTCGGCGGCGCGATCGGCGCCGTGGTGGCGCGGCGGGTCAACATGACCGCGCTGCCGCAGCTCGTCGCCGCGTTCCACTCGCTGGTGGGTCTTGCCGCCGTGTTCGTCGCCGCCTCGGCGCTGAACGCGCCGCAGAGCTTCGGCATCGGCACGCCGGGGCACCTGCATCTCGAAAGCCTGATCGAGATGTCGCTCGGCCTGTCGATCGGTGCGGTCACCTTCACCGGCGCGGTCATCGCGTTTGCCAAGCTCCAGGCGCTGATGAGCGGCGCGCCGATCAACTTCCCCGGCCAGCACAAGCTCAATCTCGGCCTCGGCATCCTGCTCGTGGTGCTGATCATCGCCTTCGTCGCCTCGGGCGGCTCGCAGGTGCTGTTCTGGATCATCGCGGCGCTGGCGCTGGCGCTCGGCGTGCTGCTGATCATCCCGATCGGCGGTGCGGACATGCCGGTGGTGATCTCGATGCTGAACTCCTATTCCGGCTGGGCGGCCGCGGGCATCGGCTTCACCATCAGCAATATCGCGCTGATCGTGACCGGCGCGCTGGTCGGCTCGTCGGGTGCGATTCTCTCCTACATCATGTGCAAGGGGATGAACCGCTCGATCATCAACGTGCTGCTCGGCGGCTTCGGCACCGATGCCGCCGCTGCCGCGGGCCCCGCGGGGGCTGCCGGCGACAAGGCGGTGAAGATCGGCTCGGCCGAGGATGCGAGCTTCATCATGAGCAACGCCTCGAAGGTGATCATTGTGCCGGGTTACGGCATGGCGGTGGCCCAGGCGCAGCACGCGGTGCGCGAGATGTCCGACCTGCTGAAGGGCGCGGGCGTCGAGGTGAAATACGCGATCCATCCGGTTGCCGGCCGCATGCCGGGGCACATGAACGTGCTGCTCGCCGAGGCGCAGGTGCCGTATGACGAGGTGTTCGAGCTCGAGGAGATCAACAACGAGTTCTCGACCGCCGACGTGGTCTATGTGATCGGCGCCAATGACGTGACCAACCCGGCGGCGAAGACCAATTCGGCGAGCCCGATCTATGGCATGCCGATCCTTGAGGTCGACAAGGCGAAGACGGTGCTGTTCGTCAAGCGCTCGATGGCCTCGGGTTATGCCGGCGTCGACAACGAGCTGTTCTTCCGCGACAACACAATGATGCTGTTCGGCGACGCGAAGAAGATGACCGAGGAGATCGTGCAGTCGCTCGGCAAGTAAGCCGGGCGAAGGCGGAGCGATCCGGCGGCGGGGCCACTGGCTCCGCCGCTTTCGTTTGGGGGGTGTTCTTGCCAGCGGCGGGAAATTCGGCCATAGGCGGGGGAGGTAAGGCCGTCGCGCTGCGAGTTTCGCACCGCGGCGCGTTTTTCGTTGATGGAGCGGGTTGCGATGTTTGACGCCCTGTCGGGCAAGCTCGGGGATGTTTTCGACCGGTTGCGCCGGCGCGGCGCGCTGTCCGAAAGCGATGTGATCGAGGCGATGCGGGATATCCGCCTCGCGTTGCTCGAAGCCGACGTCGCTTTGCCGGTGGTGCGGGATTTCATCGCCAAGGTGCGGTTGCAGGCGGTGGGCGCGGACGTGCTGCGGGCGGTCTCGCCGGGGCAGCAGGTCGTCAAGATCGTCAATGACGCGCTGGTCGACGCGCTCGGCGGCGAGGGGGCGGTGCCGCTCAACCTCAACGCGGCATCACCGATCCCGTTCCTGATGGTCGGGTTGCAGGGGTCGGGCAAGACCACGACCTCGGGCAAGATCGCGCTCCTGCTCAAGGAGAAGCAGCGCAAGAAGGTGCTGCTGGCGAGCCTCGATACCCAGCGCCCGGCGGCGCAGCTCCAGCTCGCGCAGCTGGCCGAGCGCGCCGGGGTGGCGAGCCTGCCGATCGTGCCGGGGGAGAATCCGGTAGAGATCGCGCGGCGGGCGATGGAGACCGGGCGGCGCGAAGTGTTCGACGTCGTCATCCTCGATACCGCCGGGCGGCTCGCGATCGACCAGGCGCTGATGGACGAGGTCAAGGCGATCCGCGACGTGACGGCGCCGGCGGAGACGCTGCTGGTGGTCGACGCGATGACCGGCCAGGACGCGCTCGCCACGGCGACGGCCTTCAACGAGGCGGTGAGCGTCACCGGCATCGTCATGACAAGGCTCGATGGCGACGCGCGCGGCGGCGCCGCGCTGTCGATGCGGGCGGTGACGGGCGCGCCGATCAAGCTGATGGG
This sequence comes from Acidiphilium sp. C61, assembly GCF_905116885.1. NCBI lineage: Bacteria > Pseudomonadati > Pseudomonadota > Alphaproteobacteria > Acetobacterales > Acidocellaceae > Acidiphilium > Acidiphilium sp. C61. The sequence continues at coordinate 2,148,016 of NZ_CAJHNI010000005.1, forward strand.
CATGGGCGAGAAGCTCGATGCGCTGGAGCCGTTCCATCCCGAGCGCATCGCCGGGCGCATCCTCGGCATGGGCGACATTGTCAGCCTGGTCGAGAAGGCGGCGGAAAACGTCGACCAGCAGAAGGCCGAACAGCTCGCCAAGAAGATGGCGCGCGGCAAGTTCGACCTCGAGGATTATGCCGAGCAGCTCAAGCAGATCACCAAGATGGGGTCGCTGTCGGGGATCATGGGCATGCTGCCCGGCGTGGGGAAGATCAAGCAGCAGCTCGCCGAGGCGGATCTCGACACTTCGATCCTGAAGCGGCAGGCGGCGATCATCGCCTCGATGACCAAGGCCGAGCGGGCCAATCCGGACATCATGAAGGCGAGCCGGAAAAAGCGCGTGGCGGCGGGTTCGGGCACCTCGGTGCAGGAGGTCAACCGGCTGCTCAAGCAGTTCGAGCAGATGAAGGACATGATGAAGCGGGCGCAGAAGCTGGGCCAGAAGGGCCTCGCGCGCGGCGGGCTGGCCGCGCTGCTGCCGCAGGGAGGCGGGCGCCGCCCGTTCTGAGATCGCGGGTGCTTGCCCGTTTCGGGATCGCGGGCTGCGGCTCGTTTTGAGACCGCGGGCTTCGGCCCTGACTGAAACCGCGGGCTTCGGCCCGGAGCGAAATAACGGGCTTCGGCCCGGACTGACACCACGGCGGCCGGGTTGGCCGCCACCGAGACTACTGACCAGGAGACAATGGAATGTCGTTGAAGATCAGACTGGCCCGCGCGGGTGCGAAGAAGCGGCCGTTCTACCATATCGTCGTCGCCGACTCGCGCAGCCCGCGCGATGGCAAGTTCATCGAGCGCATCGGCACCTACAACCCGATGCTGCCGGCCGATCACGAGGATCGCATCCGCCTCGTGACCGATCGCGTGACGCACTGGCTGAGCCAGGGCGCGCAGGCGACCGATCGCGTTGCCCGCTTCATCGGCAAGGCCGGCCTCGCGCCGATGCCGGCGTTCCGCGAGCAGCCGGTGCAGTCCGCGCCGAAGAAGAAGGCGCAGGAGCGCGCCGCCGAGCGCGCCAAGGCCGCCGAGGCCTGATCCAGCGGCCGAGCGATGGATGATCGCCTGATCCTGATGGGCGTGATCGGCCGGCCCCACGGTGTGCGCGGGGCCGTGCATGTCACCACCTATTCGCCGGACCCGGAGGGGCTGGCCGAGCTGCCGTTGCGCGATGAGCGCGGCCGGCGGGTCGGGCTCGCCTGGACCGGGGCGGGGATCGCGCGCGTCACCATCGGCGAGGGTGACGAGACCGCCGCGATCGCCGATCGCGATGCGGCGGCGAAGCTGACCAATCTCCGGCTCTATGTGCGCCGGGCCGACCTGCCGCCGCCCGAGGACGAGGACGAATTCTATTTCGCCGACCTCATCGGGCTGCATGCCGTCGCACCGGATGGCGCGGCACTCGGCACGATCCGCGCGGTGCATGATTTCGGCGCGGGGGCGAGCATCGAACTTTCCGACGGCTCGCTGCTGCCCTTCACCCGCGCGGTGGTGCCGGAGATCGACCTGCACGGCGGCCGCGCCGTGGTGGTGCGGCCGGCCGAGGTGGAGATGCGGGAATGAGCTTCCGCGCCACCATCATCACCCTGTTCCCCGAGATGTTTCCGGGGCCGCTCGGCCAGTCGCTGGCCGGACGCGCGCTGGAGACGGGAATCTGGGCGCTGGACTGCGTGAACCTGCGCGATTTCGGCCTCGGCCGGCATCGCGCGGTGGACGACACGCCGTTTGGCGGCGGCGCGGGCATGGTGCTGCGGCCGGACGTGCTGGATGCCGCGATCGGCCAGGCGCGGGACGGGCGGCCGCTATTGGCGCTTACCCCACGCGGCGCGCCGCTGACCCAGGCGCGCATCCGCCGGCTTGCCGAAGGGCCGGGTGCGGTATTGCTCTGCGGCCGGTTCGAGGGGTTCGACCAGCGCGCCCTCGATGCCAACGAGGCCGAGGAGATCAGCCTTGGCGATTTCGTGCTCTCGGGCGGCGAGATCGCGGCGCTCGCGCTGCTCGATGCGACCATCCGCCTGCTGCCGGGCGTGATGGGGGCGGCGGAGAGCGCCGAGGAGGAAAGCTTCTCGGAGGATACGCTGCTCGAATATCCGCATTATACCCGCCCTGCCGTGTGGCAGGGGCGGGCGGTGCCGGAGGCGCTGCTCTCCGGCCATCATGCCGCCATCGCCGCCTGGCGCCGCGCCGAGGCCGAGGCCGTGACCAGGCGGCGCAGACCAGATCTATGGGCCCGGCACATTGCCAGCCAGCCGGCTCTTCCGTAAATGAACTCCCCCGAAAGGATGCCAGACATGAACGTGATCCAGACCATCGACGCCGAGCAGATCGGCAAGCTCGCGGAAGCCCGCGCCGTGCCGGATTTCAAGCCGGGCGACAATCTCCGCGTCTCGGTCCGGGTGACCGAGGGTGAGCGCACCCGTATCCAGGCGTTCGAGGGCGTGTGCATCGCGCGGTCGAATCGCGGCATCAACTCGAACTTCACCGTGCGGAAGATTTCGTATGGCGAGGGCGTCGAGCGCGTGTTCCCGCTCTATTCGCCGAACGTGACCGAGATCGCCGTCACCCGCCGGGGCGTGGTGCGTCGGGCGAAGCTGTATTACCTGCGCGGCCGCCGCGGCAAGTCCGCCCGCATCGCCGAGGCCGCGCGCGAGACCAACGCCGGCTGATACGCGCCGGGGGAGCGCCAGGGGGCCTCACGCCCCCTGCCATCCCCGCCGGGCGGCGCGCCGCCCGCGCAGCACGGTTTCGGCCGGAGGGGCATCACGCGGGCGCCTCTGCGTCTGCCGTCCGATGCCGCTCTGACTGAAACCCCCAAGGTGTCAGGGCCCGCACGCTCATGCCTTGTGCGGAGCGGATATCCGGCCCGTGCCGACACCTGGAGCATCAAAATGATAGAGCACGTTCCGATCCAATCGGATCGGAACGTGCTCTAGACCCGGAGGACGCACGCATGGCTTCGACATTGTTCGACAAGATCTGGGCGGCGCATGTCGTCGATCGCATGCCCGACGGCACGGCGGTTCTCTATATCGACCGGCATCTCGTCCATGAGGTGACCAGCCCGCAGGCCTTCGAGGGGCTGCGGATGGCCGGGCGCAAGGTGCGGCGGGTGGATGCGACCATCGCGGTCGCCGATCACAACGTGCCGACCGAGGACCGCGCCGCCGGCATCGCCGAGCCGGAGAGCGCGTTGCAGGTCGCCACCCTCGAACAGAATGTCGCCGCCTTCGGCGTGCCCTATATCCCGGTGACCGACGCGCGGCAGGGCATCGTTCACGTGATCGGGCCGGAGCAGGGGATTTCGCTGCCGGGGATGACGATCGTCTGCGGCGATTCCCACACCTCGACCCATGGCGCGATGGGCGCGCTGGCCTTCGGCATCGGCACCTCCGAGGTCGAGCATGTGCTGGCGACGCAGACGCTGTTGCAGAAGCCGGCGAAGAACATGCTGGTGCGGGTGGATGGCACGCTGCCGCCGGGCTGCTCGGCGAAGGATATCGTGCTGGCGATCATCGGCGAGATCGGCACCGCCGGCGGCAACGGGCATGTGATCGAATATGCCGGCGCTGCGATCCGCGCGCTCGACATGGCCGGGCGGATGACCGTCTGCAACATGTCGATCGAGGCGGGGGCGCGGGCCGGGCTGATCGCGCCGGACGAGACGACGTTCGCGTATGTGCGCGGCCGGCCCTACGCGCCGAAGGGCGAGGCGCTGGAGCGGGCGATCGAATACTGGAAGACGCTCGTCTCCGACGAGGGCGCGCAGTACGACCGGGTGGTGACGATCGATGCGTCGACCCTCGTGCCGCAGGTGACCTGGGGGACCAGCCCGGAGACGGTGGTGCCGATCACCGGCCATGTGCCCGACCCCGCGGCCGAGCCGGATGCCGGCCGCCGGGCGCAGATGGAGCGGATGTTGCACTACATGGATCTCGCACCGGGGCAGGCGCTGAAGGGCACGAAGATCGACGCCGTGTTCATCGGCTCCTGCACCAATTCGCGGATCGAGGATTTGCGGGTGGCCGCCGGGATCGTGCGGGGCAGGCGGGTCGCCGGCCATGTGCGGGCCATGGTGGTGCCGGGTTCCGGCCTGGTGAAGGCTCAGGCCGAAGCCGAGGGCCTCGCCCAGGTGTTTCTCGATGCCGGGTTCGAATGGCGCGAGGCGGGGTGTTCGATGTGCCTTGGCATGAACCCCGACAAGCTGAAGCCCGGCGAGCGCTGCGCCAGCACCTCGAACCGGAATTTCGAGGGCCGGCAGGGGCCGGGCGGACGCACGCATCTGGTGTCGCCGGCGATGGCGGCGGCCTCGGCGATTACCGGCGCGCTCGCCGATCCACGGGAGATGGCATGATGGACAGGTTCGAACGGCTGGAGGCGGTCGCCGCCCCGCTCAGGATGGCGAATGTCGATACCGACAAGATCATCCCGGCGCGCTTCCTCAAGACGATCAAGCGCTCGGGGCTTGGCAAGCACGCCTTCGCCGGGCTGCGCTACAACGAGGATGGCAGCGAGAACCCGGATTTCGTGCTGAACCGCGAGCCCTACCGGCAGGCGCATATCCTTGTCGCCGGGGAGAATTTCGGCTGCGGCTCGTCGCGCGAGCACGCGCCCTGGGCGCTGCTGGATTTCGGCATCCGCTGCGTGATCGCGCCGAGCTTCGCCGACATTTTCTTCAACAACTGTTTCAAGAACGGCATCCTGCCGATCGTGCTGCCGCGCGAACAATGCGAGGCGCTGATGGAGGATGCGGAATCGGGGGCGAATGCGCGGATCATCGTCGATCTCGCGGCGCAGACCGTCTCGCGGCCGGATGGCGAGGCCTATGGTTTCGAGATCGATCCGTTCCGCAAGCGCTGCCTGCTGGAGGGGCTCGACGATATCGGCCTGACGCTGGAGAAGGCGCCCTCGATCGACGCTTATGAGGCGAAGCTGGACGGCGCGGCCTGGCGGCCGCGGATCGAGTCCGTCTGATCCGCCTGCCCGACCGGTGATACGCCGCACAGACCCCAAGGGAGAGACGACCATGATTGCGAACCGGAAATTGCTGCTCCTGCCGGGGGACGGCATCGGCCCCGAGGTGATGGCCGAAGCCCGCCGGGTGATCGACTGGCTGGCGCGCAGCGGCCGGGCGCGGTTCGAACTCGCCGAGGATCTCGTTGGCGGCGCCTCGATCGAGGTGACGGGCAAGCCGATCACCGCACCGGTGATCGGGCGGGCGCTGGAGGCGGATGCCGTGCTGTTCGGCGCCGTGGGCGGGCCGCAATGGGACAACCAGCCTTTCGACAACCGGCCGGAACTCGCCATTCTCGAATTGCGCAAGCAGCTCGGCCTGTTCGCCAATCTGCGCCCGGCGCCGGTGTTCGATGCGCTGATCGACGCGAGCCCGCTGAAGGCGGAGATCGTGCGCGGGCTCGATATCATGATCGTCCGGGAATCGACGGGCGGGATCTATTTCGGCGAGCCGCGCGGGGTCGAGACCCTGCCGGATGGCACCAAGCGCGGGATCAATACCGAGGTCTACACCACGCCGGAGATCGAGCGGGTGGCGCGGGTCGCTTTCGAGCTGGCGCGCAAGCGGCAGGGGCGGCTGACCAGCGTGGAGAAGGCGAACGTGATGGAATCCGGCCTGCTCTGGCGGCAGACGGTTGCGGCCCTCGGGGCAGCGGAGTATCCGGACGTGCAGCTCTCGCACATGTATGCCGATAATTGCGCGATGCAGCTGGCGAAGAATCCGCGCCAGTTCGACGTGATCGTGACCGGCAACCTGTTCGGCGACCTGCTCTCCGACCTCGCCTCGATGCTGACCGGCTCGCTCGGGATGCTGCCCTCGGCGACGCTCGGCGCGCCGGATGCGGCGGGACGGCGGCATGCACTCTACGAGCCGATCCACGGTTCGGCGCCGGATATCGCAGGCAAGGGCATCGCCAATCCGCTGGCGCAGATCCTCAGCCTCGCGATGCTGCTGCGCTATTCCTTCGACATGCAGGACGATGCGGCGGCGATCGAGGCGGCGGTGTCCAGCGTGCTGGCGAGCGGCATGCGCACCGCGGATATCGAGCAGAAGGGCACGGCGCGGATCGGCACCCGCACGATGGGCGACGCTGTGCTGCGCGAGCTGGACCGCATCGGCGGCTGAAGCAAGATCCGATCCTTCTGGATCGGAAAGTGCTCCAGGATCGGACCATGGAAAGGGGCGGCAGGAGATATCCTGCCGCCCCTTTTTCATGCCGTGCGCGTGCTGATAACCTGAGCATCCTGATCCGATCAGATGTCACCATCCGATCGGATCAGGCGCCAGTCAGTCGCCGGCCGCGGTGCGCGCGCTGATCGGCATGCGCGAGCGGGGGAGGATCGCCGGCTGGCGGATCGGCAGCGCGTGGAGCGTCTTGCCGGGAAGGGCGGCGATGACCGAGACCGAGACCGAGGCGAGATAGGGCAGGGACTGGGTCAGCAGCACCAGGCACCAGAGGCGGCATTCCGGGGTTGCCCAGTGATGGCTGAAGCCGACGCCGAGCAGCGCGCCCCAGGTGAGGGCGAGCAGGACCAGCTCTTCGCGCACCATGAACAGGCCCTGCACCAGAGCGGGGGCGTTTTCCATCTTGGCGGTGCGGATGAAGGGCAGGCGGTCGGTGAACAGGCCCTTCCAGACCGCCTTGCCGATGCTGTGCGAGAGCGCGAGGCCGGCGACGGCAGCCCCCAGCCGGTCCGCCCGGCCGCAGGGCACGCGGGCGGCGTAGAGCGCGAAGATCTGCACGATCTTGAAGGCGAACAGGCCGATCGAGGGCAGCATGAACAGGATGATCGGGAATTCGAAGCGCACCGGGTCGAGGATCAGCCCGGCCGACCAGGCGAGGCCGAGCAGCACGAAGGCAAGGCCCAGCGCATCGCCGATCCAGGGCAGCCAGCCGGTGACGAAGTGCCAGCGCTGGCCGATCGTCAGCGTGCGGTCGAACGGCGAGAGGAACGCCTTCCAGTGCTCGCGGGAAATCCGCATCGCGCCATAGGCCCAGCGGTAGCGCTGCTTGCGGAAGGCGTTGAAATCGTCCGGCATCACGCCGCGGCCGAAGCTGCGCTTGGAATAGACCGCCTCGAACCCCTTGCGGAACAGGCGCAGGCCAAGCTCGCTGTCTTCGGTGATGCACCATTCGGCCCAGCCGCCCTCGGCATCGAGCGCCGCCTTGCGGATCAGCGTCATCGTGCCGTGCTGGATGACGGCGTTGCGCTCGTTGCGGTTGACCATGCCGATATGGAAGAAGCCGGCATATTCCCAGAACATCATCCGCTTGAAGAGCGAGCCGTCATTGTCGCGGTAGTCCTGCGGCGACTGGGTGAAGCCCACTTTCGGGTCGGCGAAGGCGGGGACCATGCAGCGCAGCCAGTCGGGATCGACGATGTAGTCGGAGTCGATGACGCCGATGATCTCGGCGTCCGGCGCGGTTTCGCGCAGGGCGAAGTTCAGCGCGCCCGCCTTGTAGCCGGGATACTGGCCGAGGGTGAAGAAGCGGAACTGCTCGCCGAGCCGCGCGCAATGGGCGGCGACCGGCTCCCACACCGCGGGGTCCTTGGTGTTGTTGTCGATCACCAGCACCTCGAAATTCCCGTAGTCGAGGGCGGCGAGGGCGTTGAGCGTCTGCTTCACCATCTCGGGCGGCTCGTTGCAGATGGCGACGTGCAGCGAGACCTTGGGCAGTTTCGTGCCCTGGGGGGCGGGCACCGGCTCGTAATGGCGCAGCCGCACCCGGCCGAACAGGGTTTCCACCAGGTCGAAACTGTCGGCGACGAGCAGGACGAGCAGCAGCGCCTGGCCGGCGGCGAGCGTTGCCCAGACGGCGGCGGCGGACCAGGAGAGGTAGGTCTCGCCCATCGTCATCAGCAGCGCGGCGAGGGCGGCGCCGAAGCCCTGCACGAGGCCGGCGAACAGGAGCTTGCCCTGCCAGCGCAGATCGGGGCGGGTGCGGAGCATCAGCAGGGTGAGCAGGGCGCCGAGCAGGGTGGAGCCGAGCGCCCAGGCGAGCCAGGCGCGGTTCTGCTGCACCGGGCCGGAGAGCGACCATTTGGCCTGGCGGTTGAGCGACCACATGCCCCAATAGCCGGCGGCGCGGCCCTCGAAGCTGGTTTTCCAGGGCTGGTCGAACGCTTCCATCACGAAATAGTCGAGATGCTGCTTCTGCGCGATGTTGAAGAAGTCGCGCAGGAAGCGCGCCTGCAGGACGCGCGAGGCGCGGGCGGCGCCGATATCGATGCCGTCCGACGGCCAGCCGATCTCGCCGATGACGACCTTCTTGCCGGGGAAGCGTTTCTCGACCTCGTGCAGCCGCATCAGCGCGTAGTTCACCGCGTCCTTTTCCGGAACGCCCTCCCAGTAGGGGAGGAGATGCACGGTGATGAAATCGACCGATTTCGCAAGCTCGGGGTGGTGCAGCCAGACATGCCAGGGCTCGGCGGTGGAGACCGGCACGTGCACGCGCTGCTTGACGTATCGGATGTCGGCGGCGAGTTCGGGCACGGTGAGGTTGCGGCGCAGGATTACCTCGTTGCCGACCATGACGGACTTCACGTCGGCATTGGCGTTGGCGATCTTGACGACCTTCTTCAGCTCGGCCTCGTTGGCCTTGGTGTGCTGGTCGAGCCAGGCGCCGAGGGTGACGTTGAGGTGGTAGGGCGCGGCGAGGGCGGGGATCTGGCCGAGATCGCCCTCGACCGTGTAGGTGCGGATGTCGTGCGTGTGTTTCGCGACGAGGGCGAGGTCGCTGCGGATCTGGGCGACCGAGGGATAGACGCCGCTCTGCGGGCTCTGCCCGGCGCGGAAGGGCGAGAAGGCGAAGCCGCCGATCTCGCCGCGATAGGCGGGAATGTTGGTGGCCGGACGGTTGAGCATGGCCCATATGCCGAAGGCGGCAGCGCCGGTGGCGATGGCGGCGAGCCAGGCGCCGGCATGGCGCCATCCGCCGGCATTGCGGTGCGGGCTGGTGCGAGGCGGCAGGGGGCTGATCCGTGCGAGATGCGTCATGACCGATCGTCCGTTTGACCCGCGGAAAAAGTCCGCGTTGGGACGGGTTGTGATGGCGCAGTGCGGCAGCGCGTCGGCTGGAATATGGCCAAAGAAAGGCGTGTGGTTCGCGCCGCGCGTGTCGGCTATGCTGCGTTGGGGGAGATCGTTGCGGGGATAGCACCGGTTTTCCTTTCACCGGAACTGAAGGATCGCATGCACGTTATTGTTCTGGTTATAGTCTTGACCTTGCTGATCCTGCTGAACGCGGGATTCGCGCTGGCGGAGATGGCGCTGGTCTCGTCGCGCAAGGCGGCGCTGGCGCTGTTCGCGCGCAAGGGCGTGAGCGGTGCGGCGCGGGCCCGCGCGCTGGCGGAGACGCCGGAGCGTTTTCTGCCCACCGTCCAGGTCGGGATCACCGCGATCAGTGTGCTGACCGGCGTGGTGGGCGGCGCGCAGCTTGCCCAGTCGCTGGCGCCGGCGATCGCGCTGATCCGCCCGCTGGCGCCGCTGGCCAATACGCTGGCGCTGGCGATCACGGTAGTGGGGGTGACGCTGCTGACGCTGGTGTTCGGCGAGCTGGTGCCCAAGCAGCTGGCGCTGCGCAATGCCGAGCGGATCGCCTGTCTCGTCGCCTGGCCGATCGACATGTTCGCCCGCGCCGCCGCCCCGCTGGTCTGGCTGCTGGGCGTGACGTCGGATCTCGTGTTGCGGCTGTTCGGGCCGGTCGATCCGCATCGGCGGGCGATCAGCGAGGAGGAGCTGAAGGCGATCCTCGCCGAGGGGACCGAATCCGGCATGCTGGAATACGAGGAGCGGGACATGATGGAGCGGGTGATGCGGCTGGCCGACAAGCCGGTGCGCGCGATCATGACGCCGCGGCAGGACATCGCCTGGCTCGACCGGACGGCGCCGCGCGGGCAGGTGATCTCGGCGCTGAAGGCGGCGCCGCATTCGCGCTTCGTGGTCTGCGACCGCAGCATCGACAACGTGGTCGGCATCGTCCAGGCCAAGGACATTCTCGACCGGATGCTGGATGGCAAGGACATCTCGATCGCCACCGCGCTGCGCCAGCCGCTGGCGGTGCCGGACGCGGTCTCCGCGCTGGATGCGCTGGAGCGGCTGAAATCGGACCCGCTCGGGGTGGCGTTCGTGCTCGACGAGTATGGCAGTTTCGAGGGGATGGTGACGGTGGGCGACCTGCTGGAGGCGATCGTCGGTGATGTCGAGGAGGCGGCGTATGGCGAGGTCGGCGAGCCGGAGCCGGACCGCTACGAGCTGGACGGGCTGGAGCCGATCGACGAGGTGGCGCACCGGTTCGGGCTGGAGAACCTGCCGGCGCAGGGCTCGTATCACACGCTCGGGGGGTTCCTGCTGGCGCTGCTCAAGCGGGTGCCGCGGCAGGGCGACGCCATCGCCTATGGCGGCTGGCGGTTCGAGGTGCTGGGGATGAACGGACGGCGGGTCGAGCATGTCCGGATCAGCCGGGACCCGACAGCGGCGCCGTAGAGCACTTTCCGATCCTTTCGGATCGGACGTTGCTCTGAAATCCAGAATTTTAGAAGTTTGTTAAGGGCGCCGTGATAGGCTGATCGTCGGGGTCGTGGTGACGACCCTGCCTGGCGAAAGGAGCCCTGCCGATGTCGTCCGATCCTGTCATGTCGCCTGGCCACGCGGGTCGGGGAGCGCGGTTCGCATGATCGTCTGGGCGCTCGTCGTCGCGCTCGTCGCGGCGGGGGCGGTCGCGGTCGTGGGGCGGATGTGTACCGCGCGGATCGCGCGGCTCGCCGCCGCACTGCATGCGGTGGCACAGCACGCCGCCGAGGTGCAGCGGGACATGACGGCGCAGAACGGGCTCGACCGCAATATCGACGCGCTGCGGGCCCGGCTGGCCGAGCTGGGCGAGCCGCGGATCGAGGGGGAGTGCCTCTGGTTCGGCGACTACCGGATCAATGGCGATGACAATATCGTCGACGACATCAAGGCGCGGTTCGGCGGCACGGTGACGATCTTCATGCGCGACCTGCGGGTGGCGACCAATGTGCAGAAGCCGGAGGGCGGCCGCGCGGTCGGCACCAGGCTGGCGCCGGGGCCGATCCATGACGCGGTGCTGGGCAAGGGCATCACCTATCGCGGCGAGGCCGAGATTCTGGGCGAGAGATATTTCTCCATCTATGAGCCGGTGATCGCCGATCACGAGACGATCGCGGTCATTTATGTCGGCGTGAAGAAGCTCGCGGTGACGCAGGATCAGGCAAAGCGCCGGGCGGGGAGCTTCGCGCGCATGCGGGCCGACATCGAGGCGCTGAAGACGGTTCTCACCGCGCAGGTGACGACCGCGGGCGAGGCCGTCGCGCAGCGGCAGGAAGCCGACGATATCCGTCGCGCGCTCGATGCCGAGCGGGTGGACCGCGCCCGGCAGCAGGCGCAGGCGATCGCCGCACTCGGAGACGGGCTCGAACGCCTGGCCAGCGGCGACCTGCTGTTCCAGCTCAGCCGTCCGCTCGCCGCCGAGTATGAAAAGCTGCGCCACGATTTCAACGGCGCGATCCTGCAACTGCACGACGTGATGGCGATGATCGCGCGCAATGCCGATGCCGTGCGCTCGGGGGCGCATGAAATCACCGCCGCTTCCGACGATCTGGCGCGGCGGACCGAGCAGCAGGCGGCGACGCTGGAGCAGACCTCGGCGGCGCTGGAGCAGATCACCGCGACGGTGCGGCGCACCGCCGAGGGCACCAGCGCGGCGAAGAGGCTGATGGGGGATGCGCGGTCGGAAACCGATCACTCCGACGAGATCGTCCGCAAGGCGGTGCAGGCGATGGGCGCGATCGAGGCGTCGTCGCGCGAGATCGGGCAGATCAGCGGGCTGATCGACGAGATCGCGTTCCAGACCAACCTGCTCGCCCTCAATGCCGGGGTCGAGGCGGCGCGGGCGGGCGATGCGGGCCGCGGCTTCGCGGTGGTCGCCACCGAGGTGCGCGCCCTCGCCCAGCGCTCGGCGGCGGCGGCGCGGGAAATCCAGGGGCTGATCGCCACCTCCGATCGGGAAGTGTCGGCCGGCGTGCAGCTCGTGGGCGAGACCGGCTCGGCCTTGCAGCGCATCGCCAGGCAGGTTTCGGCGCTCGATGGGCTGGTCGCCGAGATCGCCGCGTCGTCGCAGGAACAATCCACCGGGCTTGCCGAGGTCAATCTCGCGGTCAACCAGATGGACCAGGTGACGCAGCAGAACGCGGCGATGGTGGAGGAAACCACGGCGGCGAGCCATGGCATGTCGTCCGAGGCGGCATCGCTGACCGAATTGCTGGGCCAGTTCAGCATCGCCGCGGATGCGAACGTGAAGCGTCTGCCGGCACGCGCGGCCTGAGCCGGGCGGCCCGGCGCGGCAGCACCCGGCCCGGCAGGACGCGGCCGGCAGCGCTCAGGCGTGGATCAGCGTGCCGATGCCGCCTTCGGTGAACAATTCGAGCAGGCAGGCATGGGGGACGCGGCCATCGACGATGGTGGCGCCCTTCACGCCATGGCGGACGGCGTCGATGCAGGTTTCGACCTTGGGGATCATGCCGCCGGAAATCGTGCCGTCGGCGCGCAGGGCGTCGATTTCGGGGATCGACAGGTCGGGGATCAGCGTGCCGTTGCGGTCGAGCACGCCGGCGACATCGGTCAGCATCAGCAGGCGGTTGGCGCCGAGCGCGCCGGCGATGGCGCCCGCGACCGTATCGGCGTTGATGTTGTAGGTCGCGCCGTCCTCGCCGACGCCGACGGGGGCGACAACGGGGATGAGCCCCGCACCGGTGAGCGCGTGGATCACCCGGACATCGACATGTTCCGGCTCGCCGACGAAGCCGAGATCGAGCGCGCGCTCGATCGCGCCCTCGGGGTCGCGCGTCGTCCGGGTCAGCTTGCGCGCACGGATCAGCCCGCCATCCTTGCCGCAGATGCCGACGGCCAGCGCGCCGGCCCGGTTGATCAGCCCGGCGACCATCTTGTTCACCGTGCCGGCGAGAACCATCTCGACCACCTCGACCATCGCCGCGTCGGTCACGCGCAGGCCATCGACGAAGGTGGACTGGATCGCCAGCCGCTTGAGCATGGCGTTGATCTGCGGCCCGCCGCCATGCACCACCACGGGGTTGATGCCGACCTGCTTGAGCAGGGCGATATCGCGCCCGAATTCCTCGGCGAGCGAGTCCTCGCCCATCGCGTGGCCGCCATATTTCACCACGATCGTCGCCCCGGCATAGCGGCGCAGATAGGGCAGAGCCAGGGCAACGATGCGGGCCTGTTCGGCGGCGTCGGCGTGGCGGTCGGAAATCGTCATGACGGCAGGATCTTCCCTTGCTGTTCCGGCGGTCCAGAGCGTCGTCCGGTCAGATCGAGCGAGCTGGCCGGATGAAGCGCTCCAGGGCGCTTTCCGATCCTTTCGGATCGGATGATGCTCTATGAAGGCGGGCGCGGGCGGTCAAGCCAGCAGGCCGTGGATCACCGCGCGCAGCTCGGCAATGCCGGCGCCGGTTTCGCCGGAGGTGACGAACACCTCGTTCAGCGCCGCGGGGTGACGCCGGGCGATCGCCTCGATGGTGGCGCGCTTGGCGGCGAGCGCCTCGGGCTTCATCTTGTCGGCCTTGGTCAGCACGACCTGGAAGGAGACGGCCGCCTGGTCGAGCAGTTCCATCACCGCGTGGTCGGCCGGCTTGTCCTCGATCCGCGCATCCATCAGCAGCAGCACGCGGCGCAGATTGGGCCGGCCGCGCAGATAGCGGAACATCAGGCCCTGCCAGTCCCGCTTCACCGCCTTGGGGGCGGCGGCGTAGCCATAGCCGGGCATGTCGACGATGGTCAGCGGACCCTCGCCGACGCGGAAGAAGTTGAGCTGGCGCGTGCGGCCGGGCGCCTGGGCGACGCGGGCGAGGGCGAGCTGGCCGGTGATCGCGTTGATCAGCGTCGACTTGCCGACATTCGAGCGGCCGGCGAGGGCGATCTCGATGCCTTCCGGCTCGGGAAGCCTCTCGGCGGTCTGCGCGGCGTGGAAGAACCGCGCCCCGCGGGCGAAGAGCTTCCGTCCTTCCTCGATCGCGTCGATCGCGTCGGTCGGGTCGGTTGCGTCGGTCGCCTGGCTCGCCTCGGGGGTTTCGCTCGCCTCGGGGGTTTGGGGTTCGTCCATGCGCGCGCTCAGCCCTTGGCGTTGGCGTTGGCGGCGGCGCGGGGGGCGGCGTTGGTGCTGCGCATGATCGTCCATTGCTGGATGATCGTGAGCGTGTTGTTCACGCAGTAATACAGCACGAGGCCGGCGGCGAAGCGGCCGAGCATGAAGGTGAAGATCACCGGCATGAACTGCATCATCTTCGCCTGGGTCGGGTCCGGCGGCGGCGGGTTCAGCTTCTGCTGGCCCCACATGGTGATGCCCATGATGATCGGCAGGATGCCGAGATGCAGGAAGGGCGAGAGCGTGCTCGGGTGGAACGGGATCAGGCCGAACAGGTTGAAGATGTTGGTCGGGTCTTCGGCCGAGAGATCGTGGATCCAGAGCGCGAAGGGCGCGTGGCGCATGCCGATCGAGATGAAGATGACCTTGTAGAGCGAGAAGAAGATCGGGATCTGCGGCAGCATCGGCAGGCAGCCGGCGGCGGGGTTGACGCCCTCGGCCTTGTAGAGCGCCATGATCTCCTTCTGCTGCTGCATCTGGTCGTCCTTGTAGCGCTCGCGCAGCGCCTGGACCTTCGGCGTGATCGCGCGCATCCGCGCCATCGAGCGGTAGGAGGTGCGGACCAGCGGGAACAGCACCAGCTTCAGCCCGATGGTGAAGACGATGATCGCCACACCCATGTTGCCGAACACGCCGGCGAGATAGTCGAGCGCGATGAAGATCGGCTTGGTGAGGAAGAAGAACCAGCCGAAATCGATCGCCCGCTCGAACAGGGGGATGCGATATTGCGTTTGGTAGTGGCTGAGGATGCTGAGCACCTTGGCGCCGGCGAAGACATGCGTCGTCGCCGAGGCGGTGGCGCCGGGGGCGGCGTCGAGCGGCTTGGCGGTCATGTAGTCGACCTGATAGGCGCCGTGATCGGTCTTGCCCGGGGTTGCGAGGTAGCGATAGGCGCCGATCGACTCGCGGCCCTGGCTCGGGACCAGCGCGGTCAGCCAGTATTTGCCGGTGATGCCGGCCCAGCCGCCGAGATTGGTGGTCTGGTAGGCGGTGCCGGGCGCCTCGCCGGCATTCGGGTGCTTGCCGCCGGATTTCACCCCCTCATAGCCCATCTCGTGCAGCGTGCCGTGGAACACGCCGATCGGGCCCTTGTGCAGGGTGAAGGAGCCGGGCTCCTGCGGCAGGAAGTCGCGGCGGATGCGCGACCAGGGATAGACCTCGACCGCGGCGCCGGAGTGGTTGATGGCGCGCTGCTGGACGGTGAACATGTATTGGCGGTCGACCGCGAGGAGAAGCTCGAAGGTGACGCCCGCGCCGTTATCCCAGGAGAGGGTGACCGGGTGGCTGGGCGAGAGATCGCCGCCGGAGCTTGTCCAGACCGTCTGCGGGCCGGGCACCTTGAGGCTGCTGCCGGGGGCGGCATCCCAGCCGAACTGCACGTAATAGGATTTCGCACTGCCGGCGCGGGCGAGCAGGCGCACCAGCGGCGAGGTTTTCTGCACCGTTTCGTGATAATGGGTCAGCACCAGATCATCGAGCCGGGCGCCGACAAGGCTCATCGAGCCCTTGAGCAGCGGGGTCGAGATCGCAAGGCGCGGGCCGGAGGCGGTCGCCGCGGTCGCCGTCCCGCCGGGGGTTGCGGCCGGGGCGGCTTGCTGCGGCGCCGGCACGCCGGGTCCAGTCTGGGTCCGGGCCGTCTGGGCCGTCTGCGTCTGGGCGGTGTGGGCGACCGCGTGGGGCGGGGCCTTTTTCGGCGGCGGCAGCACGTAGCTCGCGATGACCTGGAACAGCACGAGGATCACCAGAGAGATCGAAATCGCGTAGAGAAGCCGTCGGTTATCCATTCTGTTTCATCTCGTCGTGGTGAGGGGGCGGCGGCACGGGGTCGATCCCGCCCGGGTTCCAGGGATGGCAGCGCAGGATGCGCCGCGCGGCGAGGGCGGAGCCGCGCATCGCGCCGTGAACCGCGAGGGCTTCCATCGCATAGGCGCTGCAGGAAGGATAGAAGCGGCACTGTCCGCCCAGCACCGAGGACAGGGTGAGCTGGTAGGCGCGCACGCCGCCACGCAGCAGTTTCGTCGCCGGAGTCACGGTGCTGCGGCCGGGGCGGTGAGCGGGGGGAAGGCCGTGTCCAGCACCGCGCGGAAATCGGCCCTCAGGGTGGCGAAATCGATCTCGGCGGTGCCCTTGCGGGCGATCAGCACGATATCGGCACCGCTCAGCTTGCGGGCCAGCAATTCCTCGCACGCGAGGGCTCGCAGCCGGCGCCGGGCGCGGTTGCGGATCACCGCGTTGCCGACCTTGCGGCTCGCGGTCAGGCCGAGGCGGATGGGAGCGCCGGGCGTGGTACGCAGGATTTGCACGACAAAACCGGCGCGCGCCATCTTTCGCCCATGGCTCGCAGCGCGCAGGAAATCGGCACGCTGAGGCAGGGAGTGGAGGGGCGCGGCGCGCATGATCGTGACCAGTTCCCGGCCCGGCCGCGCAGGCAGGCGCGCGGCGCCGGGCGGACGCGAGGAAAAATCAGGCGGAAAGGCGC
The DNA here is from genome assembly GCF_905116885.1 of Acidiphilium sp. C61. Classification (NCBI taxonomy): domain Bacteria; kingdom Pseudomonadati; phylum Pseudomonadota; class Alphaproteobacteria; order Acetobacterales; family Acidocellaceae; genus Acidiphilium; species Acidiphilium sp. C61. The sequence continues at coordinate 2,164,726 of NZ_CAJHNI010000005.1, forward strand.
TTCCGACCCTTGGCGCGGCGATTCGCCAGGACCTTGCGGCCGCCGACGGTTTCCATCCGCGAGCGGAAGCCATGACGACGCTTGCGGACGAGCTTGGAGGGTTGGTAGGTGCGCTTCACGGTCTCAACTCCGATGATTGCCGTAGAGGCGATTGCCGAAGGCAAACGCCGGTTGGAATTCAGGAAACAGATAGGATGCCGCAATCCGTCGGGAGCGGCTTCCTGCTGGGGGCTTTCTTTAGGCATTGTGGGGGGCGGCGTCAACAAAGCCGGCAGCAGCCGGGGATAAAGATCGTCGCCCGCTTGCCCAACCCTGCTCCGACCGTGCAGATTGAGGCGATGAAAATCCCGGCCCGAAGTGTTTGCCGAACCGCGCTCGCCCTGCAAGGGGGCGGGTCGCACGGGGCCTATGCCTGGGGCGTGCTCGACGCGCTGCTGGCAACGGGCGAGACGTTCGATGCCGTCTGCGGCGTCTCGTCCGGGGCGATCCTCGGCACGATGGCGGTGCAGGGCCTCGTCCGCGGCGGGGCGGACGGCGCGCGTGCCGCGATGGCGCAGTTCTGGGACCGCGTGGTCGCCACCAACATGCTCGCACCGCTGACCTCGCATCTCGACCGCTGGCTGCCCGGCTTCGAGGCCGGCCGCGAATTCGGCAGCAACCTCGCGATGCAGGGGATCGCCACGGTCCTCAGCCTGTTCGGCCAGGCCTCGGTCAACCCGCTGGGGCAGAACCCGCTGCGCCCGATCCTCGCCGACCTGCTCGACCGCGAGGCGCTGCGCGCGCCGGCGGCGCCGCGCCTGTTCATCGCCGCGACCGCGGTGGAATCCGGCCGGCCCAGGATTTTCACCAATGACGACGTCACCGTGGACGCGCTGCTGGCCTCGTCCTGCCTGCCGACGCTGTTCCCGCCGGTGCTGATCGACGGTGTGGCGTATTGGGACGGGGCCTATTCGGGCAACCCGCCGCTCGGGCCGCTGCTGGAGCTGGCGCCGGAGCGGCTCGTGCTGATCCGCGCGCAGAGCCGGTTGCGGGCGGGGGTGCCGAGCCAGCCGGCGGATATTCTCAACCGGGTGCAGGAGCTGGCGTTCCAGACCGCGATCGACGCGGAGTGCGCGCTGCTGCCGGCGGATCTCGACTTCGTCGAATATCCCGCCGACCGGGCGCTGGCCGGGCTTTCGCCCGAATCCCGCGCCTATGCCGACCGCGCCTTTCTCGACCGGCTGTTCGAGGCCGGGCGCGCCGCCTTCCGCGCGGAGGCCGCCTGAGCGCGCTGCGCAACGTCTTCGGGCGCTGGATCGGCCATAGCCTGTCGGCGAGGCTGCTCTGGCTGACCGTGATCGTCACGCTGCTGACCGAGGTGATGATCCTGCTGCCCAGCCTCGGGCGGGAGCGCAGCGCGTGGCTGGTGAACCGGGTGACCGAGGCGCATCTGGCGGCGCTGACGGTGTCGGCGGCGCCGCACGGGGTTGTCGACCTGTCGACCCGCAACGAGTTGCTGCGGCTTTCGGGCACCGAGGCGATCCGCCTGGCGCAGGGGGGACGCAGCATCCTGGTCCTGCCGCCGCGCGGCACCGTTCACGCGGAAGGGGCGATCAACCTCGCGCATGAAACGCTGTTCGGCTCGGTGGTCCGGGCGATCGAGGTGCAGTTCGGCCTCGCGCCGCGCGACGTGCTGGTGACCGCGCCGAGCCCGCTGCAGCACGGGGTGATCGTGCAGATCGTGGTGCACAATCCGGTTCTCGCGGCGCATCTGTGGCGCTATGTCGAGCATATCGCGGCGCTGTCGGTGGCGATCGCGCTGCTGACGGGGCTGATGGTCTATCTGGTGCTCAACCGGATCCTGGTGCTGCCGATGCGGCGCCTGACCGAGAGCATCGCCCGTTTCCGCGAGGACCCGGAGCATGCGATGCCGCTGGCCGTGGCCGCGGGCGAACCGCTCAGGGGCGATGAAATCGCCATCGCCGCGCGCGAACTCGCGACGATGCAGACCGAGCTGCGCGCGGCGCTGTGGCGCAATGCGCGGCTGGCGGCGCTGGGCACGGCGGTGGCGAAGATCAGCCACGACCTGCGCAATATCCTCTCGACCGCCCTGCTCGTCGCCGACCGGCTTTCGGGCAGCGCCGATCCCGCGATCCGCAGCGGGGCGGCGACGCTGGTCGATGCGGTCGAGCGGGCGACGGACCTCGTCACCCATACGCTCGGCTTCGCCCGCGAGGGGCCGCCGCCGCTGCTGCGGGCGGCATGTCCGCTCGCGGCGCTGGTGGGCGAGGTGGCGGGGCAGACGCGCCTGCTGCACGAGGGGCTCGCGATCGAGATCGACGTGCCGGAGGATATCGCGCCGATGCTCGACCGCACGCAGATCCAGCGCGCGCTGCTCAACCTCATGCGCAATGCCGCCGAGGCGGGGGCCGCGCGGGTCGTCGTCGTCGGCCGCATCGAGGCCGGGCAGTTGCTGATCGAGATCGGCGATGACGGGCCGGGCCTGCCGGAGCGGGCGCGGGCCAATCTGTTCCGCCCGTTTACCGGCTCCGCCCGCAGCGGCGGGACCGGGCTTGGACTGGCCATCGCGCGCGATCTGGTCCGCGCGCATGGCGGCGAGCTGTCGCTGGTGGCGACCAGCGACCTGGGCACCCTGTTCCGTCTCGCGATCCCGCTCGAGCCGGCCTGATCGCGGCGCGTCGGCTCACCCGGTCAGATGACTCTATCTGCTCGGATGATGCTCTAGAAATGGACGGGCGGGAAGCTGCGCACCAGGCTGCCGGCGACGAGTTGCCAGCCATTCACCAGCACGAAGAAGATGATCTTGAACGGCATGGAAACCGCGGTGGGCGGCAGCATCATCATGCCGAGGCTCATCAGGATCGATGAGATCACGATGTCGATGACCATGAAGGGCAGGAAGATCATGAAGCCCATCTCGAAGCCGCGGCGCAGCTCGCCGACGACGAAGCCGGGGATCAGCACGCGCCAGGGCACGTCCTGCATGTTCGCCGGGGGTTTCACATGGGCGAGGGAGAGGAAGACCCGGATGTCGGCCGGGCGGGCATTGTCGGCCAGGAAGGTGTGGAACGGCGCGGCTGCCAGTTTCAGCCCCTCGATCGTGCCGACATCGCCCTGTGTCATTGGCAGGAGGCCGACATGCCAGGATTGGGCGAAGACCGGCGCCATCACGAAATAGGTCAGGAAGAGGGCGAGGCCGATCAGCACCGAGGTCGGCGGTGTGGTTTGCGTGCCGAGCGCGGTGCGCAGCAGGCTCAGGACGATGATAATCCGCGTGAAGGCGGTCAGCATCACCAGCAGGCTCGGCGCGAGCGAGAGGATCCCGATGAGCAGGATGAGCTGCACGAGCTTCGCGGTTTCGGGCGCGCTGCCGGAGCCGAGATGGAAATCGACCGATTGCGCGCTTGCGACATGCGGGAAGACCAGCAGCGCGAGGCCGACTCCGGCCAGCGACAGCAGGGCGAGGCGGAGGAGGCGCTGCATCATGGCGCGGGGCTGCCGGGCTCGGAGGAGGGGATGAGCTGGAACTGGTCGGTCCTCGGGCCGTTCAGTACCGCGAAGCGATGCCCGCCGAGGGTGACGATCGAGAGGGTCGTGCCGCGGCCCACACGGCAGGACAGGGTCTGGCCCGGCATGCCCCAGGACGCAGCGAGGCCGGCGAGCGCCGGGCCGGAGCGCAGCTTGCGCAGGAAGAAGGCGGCAATCGCGATCAGGAGCAGAACCGCCCCGAGCGCCATGACCACGCTGCCGATTTGTGCCATGCTCATCGCATGAAGGTCTCCGGATCCGATCGACCGGTTCGTCGCCTCGCCGAATTGGGAGGGGATGCGGTCTTGGCGGTGACATGACGGTAAAAAAGTTAATTTAATATTGATTTTAGGATCTTTGCGTCCGGGAAATAAAAAAATTACCGGCGCGTTTCCTTGACTGTTCGTTAAGCTTTGGCTGGCATTTTTCCGTTCGGGTTTCGGAGGGCAAAATGACCTTGAATCTACTCGGCCTTGCGGCCGACCGGCTGATGTATCTGGCACAGTCGCAATCCGTTCTGGCGGGCAATATCGCCAATACCGATACGCCAGGCTATGTGCCGAAGGCGCCGGTTGCCTTTTCGAACGTGCTGAACGGGAGCGGTAACCTGGCGATGGTCACGACCAGCGCCAATGACATCGCGCCATCGTCCAGCCAGTCCTTTTCCACCAGGGTCTCGACGGTTGCGGCGAAATCGCCGGACGGCAACGGCGTCTCGCTCGAAAGCCAGCTTGCGGCGATCGCCGGAAACCAGATCAACCAGCAATATGCAGTGAACATCTACAAGACCTACCTTGGAATGTTCGCGACTGCACTTGGCCCCAACCCGTAATCGGGGAATATCAGCATGAAATTCGGTACCACGCTGGACATTTCGGCGGCGGCTCTCTCCGCGCAGAATTCCCGCCTGCAGGTGATCGCGCAGAACCTCGCGAACGCCGACAGCACCAGCTCCACCCCTGGCGGCAACCCGTATCAGCGCAAGACGATCGCGTTTCAGGACGTCTATAGCCAGGCAGCCGGGACCAACGTCGTCCAGGTTGCCGCGATCAGCCGGGACAAGGCGCCGTTCCCGATGAAATACGATCCGTCCAACCCCGCGGCGAACGCGCAGGGCTACGTCAAGATGCCCAACGTCAACAGTCTCGTGGAGCTCATGGACATGCAGCAGGCGCAGCGGTCGTATGACGCCAATCTCTCGGTGATGAACGCGACGCGCGGCATGATGACCCGCACCCTGGGCCTGATCTGATGTCGGGCACCATCAGCGGGCTGGTCAGCCCCTCCAGCGCCCTTTCGGCCTATGGGCGCGTTGCCGGGCCGTCCTCGTCGGCCGGGCCGAGCTTCGGCGATTTTGTCTCCAATGTCGTGACCAGCGCCGTCCATCAAAGCGCCTCGACCGAACAGGCGGCAAATGCGGGGCTGCTGGGCAATGGCGATCTCACCCATGTCGTCGCCTCGGTGGCGCAGGCGCAGGTCGCGCTGCAGACCACCGTCGCGATCCGCGACCGGCTGATCACGGCGTATCAGTCGATCATGAACATGCCCATCTGACCATGCAGGCATCGCACCAGCGCGCGCGCCGGCCCGCCCCCGATGCCGGGCCGTGCCTGTGTCGCGCGGCACGCCGGAGGTGCCCGTGCAGGGCATGACCGATCCGGCGGTGATCACCACGCTGCACGCGGCGCTGGTGGTCGCGGCGAAACTCTCGGCGCCGCCTTTGCTGGCCTCGCTGGTTTCGGGCGTCGTCATCTCGCTGTTGCAGGCGGTGACCCAGATCAACGAGGCGACGATTTCGTTCCTGCCGAAGATCGCCGCCGTGGTCGGCACGCTGATGATCATGGGCGGGTTCCTGTTCAGCACGCTTGCGGCGTTCGCCCACCAGATCTTCAGCGCCATGATCCACGTGGGCTAGCGATGTTTCCGCATGACCTCGCCGACCTGATTTATGGCCCGCTGCTGGCGCTGATGCGGATTTCGAGCCTGGTGATGGCGGTGCCGTTCATGGGTGCCGGCTTCGCGCCGGCGCAGTTGCGCATCGGGCTGTCGGTGGCGCTGACCGCGATCATCGTTCCGCTGATCGGCGGCGCGATGCCGCATCTGCCGGCGTCGATTCTCGTCTTCGCGGTCGAGATCCTGCGGGAGGTCGTCATCGGCCTGTCGCTCGGCTGGCTGACCGGCGTGATCCTGCTGAGCCTGCCCGTCGCCGGGCAGATCATTTCCTACCAGATCGGCCTGTCGAGCGTGCTGCTGCCGAATTCGACGATCGGGCCGAACAGCACGCTCGTCGCCAACGCGATGGGATTGCTGCTGCCCGCGCTCGTCTTTGCCAGCGGTCTGTTCCTGCTGCCGGTGCTGGCGATCGTCCGTTCGTTCCGCACCCTGCCGCTGCCGGCCGGGATCGGCGATGCGCACCTGCCGTCGGCCGGCGTGCTGCTGGAATTCGCGGTGAAGGCGGTTTCGGCGGAATTCGTCACCGCGCTGCATCTCGCGGCGCCGTTTCTCTTCATCGGCATTGTCTGGCAGGCGGGGCTCGGCCTGATGTCGAAGGCGGCGCCGAATATCCAGATCTTCTTCATCGCAGCACCGCTGCAACTGCTCGGCGGCACGGCGCTGCTTGCCTTTCTCGCCTCGCCGATGATCTCGGTCTGGCATGACGCGACGCTGCCGATGCTGCAGGCCTATGCGAGCTGGTAGGCGCGCCGGCCGGGGGCGGTGGCGCGTGAGGTCATCCGGCGATGGATGAAGACAAGGAAAGTAAAACCGAAGCCGCCACGCCGATCCGGCTGTCAAAGGCGCTCGACGGTCATGGCCAGGGAACGTCGCGCGAGGTGGCTTCCCTCGCGGGCCTCGTGGTGGCGTTCGCCTTCACCAGCAGCCGGCTGCCAGACTCGGCCGATCATCTGGTGACGGTTCTCGCCTCGCTGTTCACCCGTGCCGCGACGATGGATGCCGGCGCTTCGCTCGGGCGGGCGACATCGGATGTGGCGATGGCGGCGGCGGGCATCGTGCTGCCGCTCGCCGCGACGATGGTGCTGGCGGCGGCGATCGTCACGCTGTTTCAGACCGGACTGCGGCTGAACACCTCGGCACTCGGGCTGAGCTTCGCGCGGCTGAACCCGATGACCGGGCTGACCCGGATGTTCGGCGCCCAGAGCCTCGGGTTCTCGGCGCAGACCATCCTCAAGCTCGTCGCGATCGGCGTTGCGCTCTACATCGTCATGGTCGATCGGCTGCGCGGGATCGAGACGCTGCTGGTCGGCTCGGACATGACCCTGGTCAGGGCGATTTTCGGCTCGATCGTGGCGATGCTCGGGGCTGTCGTCGTCATCCAGGCGATTGCCGGCGGGATCGATTTCGTCCTCACGCGGCGGCGCTTTGCCGATTCGGTGAAGATGACGCAACAGGAAATCAAGGACGAGCAAAAGGAGATGGAGGGCGATCCGCGCATCAAGGCGCGGATCAAGGCGGCGCAGAACGCGCTGGCCAAGCGGAGCCTGCAGGCGGCGATGGCGCGGGCGGCCGTGGTCGTCACCAATCCGACGCATTATGCCGTCGCCCTCGAATATCAGCCGGGGCAGGCCGAGGCGCCGAAGATCGTCGCCAAGGGGGTGGACGAGCAGGCCGCGCGCATCCGCGATCTTGCGCGCGACGCGCGGATTCCGATCGTGCCGAACCCGCCTCTCGCGCGCGCGCTGTTCCAGCAGGAGCTGGAATCCGAAATTCTGCCCGAGCATTACCGGACGGTCGCCGAGATCATCGCCTATATCTGGCGCCTCGCGGAGAAGCAGACGCAGCGTATCTGAGCGCCTCGGGACCTGGCGCGTGTCGGGCCGTAGGCGGTGGCCGACGGGAGCGGGATCAGCCGCGGCGGGCGTTGATCTCGAGGATGGCCAGCAGGGCTTCCGCCCGGGCGGAATCGGTTTTTGCTTCCAGCAGCGCCTGCTTTTCCGCCGGGCTGAAGGGGCAGGCCATGCAGAGCGTCACGATCAGGGCCTCGTCGGAAATCTCCTCGATCGCGTCCCAGTTCGCATCGATGCCGGTTGCCTCGAAATAGTGGCGCAGCGCCTCGACCAGCATGGCGCGGGTGACCGGCGCCTCGTCTCCTACTGGGTTGCCGGAGAGGGGATCGACATCGTCGCGGAAGGCCGAGACGTCGCCCTGGACGCGCCGGTAGCCGCGGCGCATCTCGGCTTCCTCGACGACCTCGAAGCGCATCAGCCCGGTGAGGGTGATGAGGTAGCGGCCGTCCTCGGTCTCGCTGAAGGCGGTGATCCGGCCGAGGCAGCCGATGCGGTGGAGGGCCGGGCCGCTTTCGGTGCGCGGCACATCCGGCAGGGGCTGGATCATGCCGAACAGGCGGCCGGCGCCCATCGCGTCGTCCACCATCGCGAGGTAGCGCGGCTCGAAGATGTTGAGCGGCAGCCGCCCGCCGGGAAACAGCACGGCGCCGGTGAGGGGAAACACCGGAAAGACCTCCGGGACCCCTTCCAGCCGCGCGTGTGCGCCTGACATGCCGAACAGCGAACTCAACTGAACAACAGTGCGGAAAGCTTCCGCCGGGCGGCCATCGTGTCGGCGTCGTCCACACCCCAGGCGTCGAAGAACTTGAGGAGTTGCAGCCGCGCGGCATCGTCGTTCCAGCCACGCTGGCGGCGCATGATGTCGAGCAGGGCCTCGGCGGCCTCGGTGCGGTTGCCGGTCGCGTTCAGCGCGACCGCGAGCGCGAGGCGGGCCGCGTGATCGTTTTCGTTCGAAGCGAGCTTCTGTTGCAGCTCGGCCAGTTGCCGGGCTGCGGCGCGGCCCTCCTGCGCCACCGACAGCGCCGTTTTCGCCGCGGCGATTTCGGCGTGATCGGCGAGGGCTGGCGGGATTTCGGCGAGGATGGCAGCAGCACGGTCGTCCGCGCCGAGGGCGATCAGGGCGCGAACCAGGCCGGCCCAGGCCTCGGGGCGGTTTTCATCCTCATCGAGGGCGGCGCCGAAGAGCGACGCGGCCTCCTCGGCCCGGTTTTGCTCCATGGCCGCGCGGGCCTGGGCGATCAGGTCCGCCGAGGGGGCGGAGGAGCCGGCGAGCTTGAGCAGGGCGTCGACGAAGCGGCGCACCTCGCTTTCCGGCAGCGCGCCCTGGAACAGGTCGGCGATCTGCCCCTGCCAGAAGGCGGCGACGGTGGGGACCGATTGCAGCGGCAGGCCGAGGCTGGCGAGTTGCTGGACGAGGGCGCGGTTCTCGTCGATGTCGATCTTGACCAGGCGGATGCGCCCGCCATAGGCGCGCACCACTTTTTCGAGCGTCGGCGTCAGGGTCTTGCAGGGGCCGCACCAGGTTGCCCAGAAATCGACCAGCACCGGCACCTTGCGCGATGCTTCGACGACATCGGCCATGAAGCTGGCCTGGCTGCCTTCGATGATCTGGGCGTCGGCGCCAATGGGGCGCTGCGCGTCGGAGTCTGTCAGATGGTCCATGGTCATGATCCGTTTCTATGTCTTCATAGATGATAGACAACGGCGCGGGTGCAAGCCAGTCGGACGCATGGATGGGTCGAGCCGGTCGCGGAAGCGGCGCGGAATGGCGCGCGCGGCGGGTCTGACCCGAGCTGTACGACCTTGGGTTACGGCGCGGCGCGGCTCAGGCCGGCGGCGTCGAGCGCCTTGAGATAGGCGGCCCAGCGCTGGGCGTGCTCGCGGCCGAGCCGGTGCAGGTAGTCCCACGAATAGATGCCGGTGGAATGGCCGTCATCGAAGGTGATCCGCACGGCGTAGTTGCCGTTCGGCTCCAGCTTGGCGATGCCGACGCCCTGCTTGCCGGCGACGAGCTGGCGCTCGGCCGGGCTGTGGCCCTGAACCTCGGCGCTCGGGCTCTCGACGCGGAGATATTCGGCATCGAGCGCGAAATGCGCGCCATCGGCGAAGCTGATCTCGAGGATCCGCTCGGCGCGGCGCAGGCGCAGCTCGGTGGGTTCGGGCGCGGTCATGGCTCGATCTGGCGGGCTTCGTCGACCAGCATGATCGGGATGCCGTCGCGGACCGGAAAGGCGAGGCCGGCGGTGGGGCTGATCAGCTCGGCGGCCTCGCGGTCGTAGATCAGCTTGCCCTTGGTCAGCGGGCAGACCAGCACTTCGAGAAGGCGAGGGTCGATCGGCGCGGTGTCGGCCATGAGGGCATCCCCTGGATATGGACCTGAAGGGGCGGGAGATGGCGGACCCGAAGAGACTCGAACTCCTAACCCCCAGATTCGTAGTCTGGTGCTCTATCCAGTTGAGCTACGGGTCCGCCGTGGGAGGCGCATTAGCGGATCGGCGGCGATCCCGCAACCCCATGGGACGGTTGTGCGCGCCGCATGACATGGCGGCGGGGCGGAAATCCGGTTTCGCGGCGGGGCGGGGCGTGCTAAGCCGCCGCAATGAGCGAGACAAGGACATTGGTGGTCGGCGCCGATCATGCCGGCTTCGAGCTGAAGGACCGGCTGGCGGACGCCGCGCGCAAGGCGGGGTGGGACGTGGTCGATTGCGGCACCAATTCGCCGGCGAGCGTCGATTATCCCGACATTGCCCATGCGGTGAGCGCGCGTGTCGAGGCCGGGGCGGCCCGGTTCGGGCTGCTCGTCTGCGGGTCGGGGATCGGGATGGCGATCGCGGCGAACCGGCATGCAGGCGTGCGCTGCGCCCAGGCCCACACCGCGACGGAGGCGCGCCTTTCGCGCCAGCACAACGATGCCAATATCCTTGCCCTGGGCGCGCGGCTGACCGGCGAAGTGGTCGCGCTCGAAGCCCTCGACGCGTTTCTGACCACCGAGTTCGAAGGCGGCCGTCACCAGAACAGGGTCGCCAAACTCAATCCGGAGCCGAAAGCATGAACGAGCAGAGCCCGATTGCGAACATCTCGCGCTTCTTCAACACCTCGCTGGCCGAGACCGATCCCGATCTCGCCGCCGCGATCGGGCGCGAGCTTGCCCGCCAGCAGGACGGCATCGAGCTGATCGCCTCCGAAAACATCGTCTCCCGCGCGGTGCTCGAAGCGCAGGGATCGGTGCTGACCAACAAATACGCCGAGGGCTATCCGGGCAAGCGCTATTATGGCGGCTGCTCTGCGGTGGACGTTGCCGAGGAGCTGGCGATCGAGCGGGCGAAGCAGCTGTTCGGCTGCACCTATGCCAATGTCCAGCCGCATTCGGGCGCGCAGGCGAACCAGGCGGTGTTCCTCGCGCTGCTGAACGCGGGCGACACGATCCTCGGCATGAGCCTCGCCGCCGGCGGGCATCTGACCCATGGCGCGGCGCCGAACCTGTCGGGCAAGTGGTTCAACGCCGTGCAGTACGGCGTCAAGCGCGAGGATGGCACGCTCGACTACGAGGAGCTGGAGCGTCTGGCCCGCGAGCACCGGCCGAAGCTGATCATCGCCGGCGGTTCGGCCTATCCGCGGTTCATCGATTTCGCCCGCATCCGCAAGGTGGCGGACGAGGTGGGCGCGTATTTCCTGGTCGACATGGCGCATTTCGCCGGGCTGGTCGCCGCGGGGATCTTCCCCTCGCCGGTGCCGCACGCGCACGTGGTGACCACGACGACGCACAAGACCCTGCGCGGGCCGCGCGGCGGCATGATCCTGTCGAACGACTCGGAGCTGGGCAAGAAGCTGAATTCGGCGGTGTTCCCCGGCTTGCAGGGCGGGCCGCTGATGCATGTCATCGCGGCGAAGGCGGTGGCGTTCGGCGAGGCGCTGCGCCCGGAATTCCGCGCCTATCAGAAGGCGCTGGCGGAGAATGCGCGGGTGCTGTCGGAAACGCTGGTCGAGGGTGGGCTCGACATCGTCACCGGCGGCACCGACTGCCATCTCGTGCTGGTCGACCTGCGGCCGAAGAACGTGACGGGCAAGGCGGCCGAGGCGACGCTGGAGCGGGCGCACATGACCGCCAACAAGAACGCGATCCCGTTCGACCCGGCCAAGCCGGCGGTGACCTCGGGCATTCGCCTCGGCACGCCGGCGGCGACGACGCGCGGGTTCGGGACCGAGGAGTTCCGCATGGTCGGCCGGTTCATCGTCGAGGTGCTGGACGGGCTTTCGGCCTCCAACGATGGCACGAACGATGCGGTCGAGGCGGCGGTCGGCGCCAAGGTGCTGGATCTCTGCGCCCGGTTCCCGATCTACCGGTGAATGCGCGGTGCGCTGCCCGTTCTGCGGTGAGGCCGACACCCAGGTGAAGGACAGCCGGCCGGCGGAAGATGGCACCGCCATCCGCCGCCGGCGCTTCTGCCCGCAATGCAGCCAGCGCTTCACCACCGTCGAGCGGGTGCAGCTGCGCGAGCTGGTGGTGATCAAGGCGGACCAGCGGCGGGTCGGCTTCGACCGCGACAAGCTCGCCCGCTCGATCCGCACCGCGCTGCGCAAGCGGCCGGTGGATGACGAGCGGATCGAGCGGATCGTCAATGGCATCGTCCGCAAGCTCGAAGCCTCGGGCGAGGCGGAAATTCCCTCGAGCGAGATCGGCGAGCTGGTGATGGACACGCTGAAGGAGGTCGACGCGGTGGCGTATGTGCGCTTCGCCTCGGTCTATCGCGATTTCCGCGAGACCAAGGATTTCAAGGCGTTCCTTGGCACGATGGACCAGCCGAAATAGGCATGGACGATCTGGCCCCGATGCGCTCCGCCCTCGCGCTGGCCCGGCGCGGCCTGGGCGAGACGGCGCCGAACCCGAGCGTCGGCTGCGTCATCCTGCGCGACGGATCGGTGGTCGGGCGCGGCCGTACGGCGCCGGGCGGGCGGCCGCACGCGGAAACCGAGGCGCTCGCCATGGCCGGGGACGCGGCGCGGGGGGCGACCGCCTATGTCACGCTCGAACCCTGCGCCCATCTTGGCCGGACCCCGCCTTGCGCGGATGCGCTGATCGCGGCGGGGATCGCGCGCGTCGTCATCGCCATGGCCGATCCCGATCCGCGGACCGATGGGGCGGGGATCGCGCGGCTGCGCGCCGCGGGGATCGAGGTGGTCGAGGGGGTCGGGGCGGCGGAGGCGGCGGAGATCAATGCAGGCTTCATCCTGCGCGTGCGCGCCGGGCGGCCGCTGGTGACGCTGAAGCTCGCGACCTCGCTCGACGGGCAGATCGCCACCCGGACCGGGGCGAGCCAGTGGATCACCGGGGCGGCGGCGCGCCAGCTTGGCCACGCGCTCCGGGGGACGCATGACGCGGTGATGGTCGGGGTGGGGACGGTGCTGGCCGACGACCCCGAACTGACCTGCCGGATCGAGGGATTTCGGACGACCCCGCTGGTGCGGGTGATCGTGGATTCGCATCTGCGGATCCCGCTCGATGGCCGGCTGGTGCGCGGGGCGGCGCGCGATCCGCTGTGGATCGTGCATCGCGACGGCGCCGATCCGGCGCGGCGGGCGGCGCTGCTGGCGCTGGGTGTGCGGCTGTTCGAGGTGCCGGCGGCGACGGTCGGCGTCGATCTCGGGGCGGCCCTCGCCGCGCTGGGGGGGGCGGGGTTGACCCGGGTGCTGGCCGAGGGCGGCGGCACTCTTGCGGCCGCGCTGATCCGCGCCGATCTGGTGGACCGGCTGGAATGGTTCACCGCGCCGATCGTGATCGGCGATGACGGGCTTGGCGCGGTGGCGGGGTACGGCATCGAGACGCCGGCGGCGGCGGCGCGGTTCGCGCGCGTGGGCGAAACGGATTGCGGCGGCGACCGCCGCGCGCGCTATCGGAGGGACTGAGCGATGTTCACCGGGATCATCACCGGGGTCGGCGCGGTGCGCGAGCTGCGGCCGGGCGGGGCCGCGACGGATACGCGGCTCGTGATCGGCGTGCCGGCGGATAACCCCGCCTGGGCCGGGATCGGCGAGGTGGCGCTCGGCGCGTCGATCGCGTGTTCGGGCTGCTGCCTTACCGTGATCGAGCGGGGGGCGGACTGGTTCGCCGTCGAGGTTTCGGGGGAGACGCTGTCGAAGACGACGCTCGGCACCTGGCGGGCGGGGACGGCGGTCAATCTCGAACGGGCGCTGCGGATGGGCGACGAGCTTGGCGGGCATGTCGTCTCCGGCCATGTCGACGGGCTGGGCGAGGTGGTCTCGACGCAACCGGAGGGCGGCTCGACAAGGTGGCGCTTCCGGGTGCCGCGCGACCTCGCCCGCTTCATCGCGCCGAAGGGCAGCGTTGCGGTCAATGGCGTGTCGCTCACGGTCAACGAGGTTGACGGGGCGGAATTCGGGGTGAACATCATCCCGCACACGGAAACGCATACCAGCTTCGCCACCCTGGCGGTGGGCGACGCGGTGAATATCGAAATCGACATGCTGGCGCGCTACGTGGCGCGGCTGGCGGAGGCAGGCTGATGGACCATCTGAAGAGCGCGTCGTTGCAGGAATATCTCGCCTCGGCCGAGGAGATCATCGAGGAGGCGCGGGCGGGGCGCATGTTCATCCTGGTGGATGACGAGGACCGCGAGAACGAGGGCGACCTCGTGATCCCGGCGCAGTTCGCCACACCGGATGCGGTGAATTTCATGGCCCGGCACGCGCGGGGGCTGATCTGCCTCGCGCTGACGCGGGCGCGCTGCGAGACGCTGGGGCTCAAGCTCATGGCGCAGTCCAACGGGTCGCGGCACGAGACCGCCTTCACCGTCTCGATCGAGGCGCGCGAGGGGGTGACGACGGGGATTTCCGCCGCCGACCGGGCGCGGACCGTCGCGGTCGCGATCAACCCGGAATGCGGGGCGGCGGATATCGTCACGCCGGGGCACATCTTCCCGCTGATGGCGCGCGACGGCGGCACGCTGGTGCGCACCGGGCATACCGAGGCGGCGGTGGATATCGCGCGGCTCGCCGGGCTGACGCCGGCCGGGGTGATCTGCGAGATCATGAACGATGACGGGACGATGGCGCGGCTGCCGGACCTCGTCTCCTTCGCGCAGTATCACAATCTCAAGCTCGGCACGATCGCCGACCTGATCGCCTATCGGCGGCGGATGGAGAAGCTGGTGCGGCGCGCGGGCGACGGGCTGATCACCGATGGCGCCGGGCAGCAATGGCGCAGCGTGGTCTATGAGAACACGATCGACCGGGTCGAGCATGTGGCCCTCGTCAAGGGCGATATCGCCGCCGACGAGCCGGTGCTGGTGCGGATGCACGCGGTCAGCACCATCGACGACATCCTGGGCGGCGACCATATCCGCGATCTCCGGCGGGCGATGGCGCAGATCGCGCAGTCCGGCCGGGGGGTCGTCGTGCTGATCCGCGAGGCGCGGCCGGATGCGGTGTCGTTGCGGTTGCAGCAGATCGTCGGCGGGGCGCGCACCGGGGCAGTGCTGCGCGACTATGGCGTGGGCGCGCAGATCCTCGCCGATCTCGGCGTGCGCGACATGGTCCTGCTGTCCAACCACAAGCGCGCCGTGGTCGGGCTTGAGGGGTATGGGCTGAACATCGTCGAACAACTGCCGATCGAGGAGCCCGCAAGATCATGAGCACCGCCGATGCCCCCGAAGCCGAGGTGCCCGATCTGCCGGGCCCGGCGCCGCGAATCCTGCTGATCCGCGCTCCTTATTATCGCAAAATCGTCGACGGGATGACCGAGGCGGCGATGATGCTGCTCGGCCGCGTCAATGCGACGGTCGAGACGGTGGACGTCGCCGGGGCGTTCGAGCTGCCGCAGGCGCTGGCCATAGCACTGCGCGGGCGGGTGCGGTTCGACGGGTTCGTGGCGCTTGGCTGCGTCGTGCGCGGGGAGACCGATCATTACCAGTTCATCTGCGATTCGGCGATGAACGGGCTGATGCAGGTGGCGGTCGACCATGCGGCACCGCTCGGGACGGCGCTGCTCACCGTCGATACGCTCGCGCAGGCGGCGGCGCGCTCGGCCGAGACGGGGTCGAACAAGGGGGCGGAGGCGGCCTCGGCCTGCCTGAAGCAGATCGCGCTCGCGCGGCGGATGGGCCTGGCATGAAGCCGGCCGGGAAAAGCGCGCGGCCGCGCACCCTGGCACGGGCCGCCGCGGTGCAGGCGCTCTATCAGTGCGAGCATGCCGGCGAGACGGCGGAGACGGTGATCGACCAGTTCGTCCGCCACCGCTTCGGGCGGATGGCCGGGCTGCTCGGCGCCGAGGAGAGCGAGGTGGCGCCGCCGGACGTGCCGCTGTTCTCGCGCATCGTCCGCACCGCGACGGCGCAGCAGGACATGGTCGATCCGCTGATTGCCGGCGTGCTGCCGGAGGCCTGGCCGATGCAGCGGCTCGACCCGGTGCTGCGGGCGCTGCTGCGCGCCGCCGGTGCGGAGCTGTGGATGACCGATGGGCCGCCGGCGCGCGTCGTCATCAACGAGTATCTCGACGTGGCGCACGGGTTTCTCGAAGGCGAGGCGGTGCAGATGGGCAATGCCGTGCTCGACCGGATTGCCCGCACGCTGCGGGAGGGCGAGTTCGCCGGCGAGGCGCGGGCGTGAGGTGAGCGGCGAGTTCGACCGCATCGCCCGGTATTTCGCGCCGCTCGCCGCGGCCGAGGGGCTGGGCCTTGCGGACGACGCGGCAGTGTGGACGCCGCCCGCCGGGCGCCAGGCCGTGCTGACGGTCGACCAGATGATCGAGGGCGTGCATTTCCTGCCCGACGATCCGCCCGATCTCGTCGCCCGCAAGCTGATGCGCCGCAACCTCTCCGACCTCGCCGCGATGGGGGCGCGGCCGGAGGGCTATCTGCTCGCCACGGCACTGCGGGCGGACACGCCGGAGGCCTGGCTCGCCGGGTTCGCCGCCGGGCTCGCCGCCGACCAGGCGGCGTTCGGCGCCCCGCTCTGGGGCGGCGACAGTTCCTCCACCCCCGGCCCGGTGACGACGGCGATCACCATGATTGGCAGTCTCGAACCCGGAACCGCGCTGCGGCGCGGCGGCGCGCTGCCGGGCGAGGCGATTTTCGTCACCGGCACGATCGGCGATGCGGTGCTCGGGCTGCAGGCGGCGCGCGGCGAGATCGGCGATCCGACGGGGGGGTTGCGGGCCCGCCGGCTGCTGCCCACGCCGCGCACCGGCCTGGCGCTGGCCGGGATCGCGACCGCCGCGATCGATGTGTCGGACGGGCTGGTGCAGGATCTCGGCCATGTGTGCAGGGCGTCGGGCTGTGGCGCGGTGATCGAGGCGGGGCTGGTGCCGCTGTCGGACGCGGCGCGGGCGGCGGGGCCGGGCTGGCGGGCGACGATCCTGACCGGGGGGGATGATTACGAATTGCTGATCGCCGCCCCGGCCGGGCTTCAGGCGGCGCTGGAGGCGGCCTGTGCGGACGTGCGGCTGACGCGGATCGGCCGGTTCGTGGCGGGGAAGCCGGATGTGGTTGTGGTCGACGAGGACGGAAGGCCGGTCCCGCTCGGGCGGGAAGGCTGGCAGCATTTCCAGAGCATCATCCGATCAGATGGAGCCATCTGATCGGATAAAGATGCTCGGCTTGTCAGTATGCTGGAGCATCATCCGATCAGATGGAGCCATCTGATCGGATAAAGATGCTCGGTTTGTCAGTATCCGAAACTTCAGGCCGGCGGGGCCTTGAAGGCGACGTCGCGCTTCAGGGAGAAGGGATCGCTCGGGTTGCGCTGCTCGAGGATGTCCTGCATCCGCAATTCGACCGTGCCGAGGATTTTCGGGTGGGTCAGGCAGTAGAAGCGGTTCTCCTCGATGCAGTCGAAGGTGCGGGCGGCGACATCGGCGGCGCCGAGGCGGCCCGAGGTCACGGCCTTGCGGGTCTGTTCATGGGCGAGTTGCTGGCTCGCGGTCGGCGGGGCGTCGTTGGCGAGTTCGGCCGGGCGGTTGCGCGACGCGTCCTTGATGCCGGTATCGACGAAGGCGGGGCAGAGCACGGTGACGCCGAGTTTGGCGCCGGCGATCCGCAGGTCCTGGAACAGGGTTTCCGACAATGCGACGACGCCGTGCTTGGAGACGTTGTAGACGCCCATCGTCTGGGCGGAGACCAGCCCGGCGACCGAGGCGGTGTTGACGATGTGGCCTTCCTCGCCATTCGCGATCATGCGGGGGACGAAGCAGCGCACGCCGTGGATCACGCCCCAGAGATTGACGCCGAGCACCCATTGCCAGTCGCGCACCGAGTGCTCCCAGAGCAGCCCGCCGCCGCCGACGCCGGCATTGTTGAACAGCAGGTGGGCGTTGCCGTAGCGCGCGAAGACGGTATCGGCGAAACGCTCCATCGCTTCAGCGTCGCTGACATCGAGGCGTTCGGTGAGCACCTCGGCGCCGGCGGCGCGCAGTTCGGCGGCGGTGGCCTCCAGCGCGTCGGCCTGGATGTCGGCCAGCGCGAGGCGCATGAAGCGGGAGGCGGCGATGCGGGCGAATTCGCGGCCGAAGCCGCTGCCCGCGCCGGTGATGACGGCAACCCGGTTGTTGAACTCTTTCATGGCAGGATCACGATCTTTCCGGTGACGCGGCGCGCCGCCATGTCGCGCAGGGCGTCGGCCGTCTCCTCCAGCGTGTAGGTTTTCGACACCAGCGGGCGGATCTCGCCGCGCGCCAGCATGGCGAACAGGTCTTCCATCATCCGGATCTGGTTCCCGGGTTCGCGGCGAGCGAACTCGCCCCAGAACACGCCGACCAGCGACGCGCCCTTGAGCAGCGGCAGGTTGAGCGGCAGGGACGGGATCGTGCCCTCGGCGAAGCCGATCACCAGATAGCGGCCGCGCCAGGCGATCGAGCGGAAGGCGGGCTCGGCGAGGCTGCCGCCGACGGGGTCGAAGATGACGTCCGGCCCCTTGCCGCCGGTATGTTCGCGGATCGCGGCGCGGAGGTCTTCGCTGGCGTAGTTGATCGTGGCGTCGGCGCCGTGGGCGCGGCAGAGTTCGAGCTTTGCCTCGGACGAGGCGGCGGCGATCACCCTCGCACCCTTGGCCTTGGCGATGTCCACCGCGGCGAGGCCGACGCCGCCGGCGGCACCGAGCACGAGGATCGTCTCGCCCGGCTTGATCTCGCCGCGATCGACCACGGCGTGGTGCGAGGTGCCGAAGGCGAGCAGCAGCCCGGCGGCGACCTCGAAGGAGACATTGTCAGGCACGGGCACGCAGCGATGCGCGTCGAGCGCGATCTTTTCCGCAAATCCGCCGGTCGAGCAGAGGGCGAGGACACGGTCGCCCGGCTTGTAGCCGGTGACGCCCTCGCCGACCGCCTCGATCTCCCCGGCGATTTCGGCGCCGGGGGTGAAGGGCAGTTCGGGCTGCACCTGGTACTTCTTCTGGATGATCAGCACGTCGGGGAAATTCACCCCGGCGGCGTGCACCCGGATCAGCACCTCGCCCGCCTGCGGGACGGGATCGGGCAGGTCGCGCAGGAGAAGCGTCTCCGGCCCGCCCCACGCCTCGCAGCGGATCGCGCGCATCAGGCCTGGCCCGGTTCCGACAGCCCGTCCGCGATCAGCACGTTCGGGTAGCCGCCGGTGCGCGCGGGGTCGGTGTTGCGGTAGCGGCGGTGTTCGAGCCGGGCGAGCTGGTCGCGATGCACTTCGTCCGGTCCGTCGGCGAGGCGCAGCGTGCGCTGGTGCGCATAGGCCGAGGAGAGCCAGGTGTCGGCGACGCCGCCGCCGCCGAAGGCCTGGATCGCCCAGTCGATCACCTTGCAGGCGACGTTGGGGGCGACGACCTTGATCATCGCGATCTCGGCGCGGGCTTCCTTGTTGCCCACCGTGTCCATCATCTGCGCGGCCTTGAGGGTGAGCAGGCGGGCCTGGTCGATCATGATGCGGCTTTCGGCGATGCGCTCGCGCCAGACGCTCTGCTCGATGACCGGCTTGCCGAAGGCGTTGCGGCTTTCGAGGCGGCGGACCATGCGCTCCAGCGCGCGCTCGGCGGCACCGATCGAGCGCATGCAGTGATGGATGCGTCCCGGCCCGAGGCGGCCTTGCGCGATCTCGAAGCCGCGGCCCTCGCCGAGCAGCATGTTGGTGGCGGGCACCCGCACCTTGTCGAAGATCATCTCGGCATGGCCGTGCGGCGCATCGACATCGCCGAACACCGGCAGGGCGCGCTTCATCGTGACACCCGGATGCGGGAAGGGCACCAGGATCATCGACTGGCGCTTGTAGGGGTCGGGGTTTTCCGGATCGGACTGGCCCATCACGATCAGGATGCGGCAGCGCGGGTCGGGCGCGCCGGAGGTCCACCATTTATGGCCGTCGATGACGTATTCGTCGCCCTCGCGGCGGATCGAGGTTTCGATGTTCTTCGCATCCGACGAGGCGACGCGCGGCTCGGTCATCGCGAAGGCGGAGCGGATCTCGCCGGCGAGCAGCGGCTTCAGCCAGGTCTCTCGCTGATCGGGTGTGCCGTAGCGGGTCAGCACTTCCATGTTGCCGGTATCGGGGGCGGAGCAGTTGAAGGCTTCCGGGCCGAAGGGCGAGCGGCCCATGATTTCGGCGAGCGGCGCGTATTCGACGTTGGTCAGCCCGGCGCCGTGCTCGGATTCGGGGAGGAACAGGTTCCACAGCCCCGCCGCCTTGGCCTTCTGCTTGATCTGCTGCAGCAGTTCCAGCGGCTTCCACTGGTCGGCCTGGGTGTGGGCGGTGTGGAACAGCGCCTGTTCGTTGGGGTAGATGTGCTCGGCCATGAAGTCGGCAACGCGCTGGCGCAGAGCCTCGGTCTTGGCGGAATAACGGAACTCCATGGTGGCATTTTCCTCGTGGTCTGATTCTGCTGGACGATCGATTTGACCCAACTGTGCGAGGTGCGCGCGGGTTATGCAAGTCCCCCAAGGGGCAGATCGGATACGGCCGGGATACTGCCGCTTGACAGGGCGCCGCCCGCCGCCGATTTTCCCGCCCGCTTCACAGGAGGGAACCGGATGAGCACGGAACACCAGCCGCGTCTTGTCGAGATGCTGCCGCAGCACAGGATCGACGAGGCGGCCCTGTTCGCCTATCTGGCCGCCCATGTCGACGGATTCGCCCCGCCGGCGACGATCCGCCAGTTCCAGGGCGGGCAGTCCAACCCGACCTACCTGATCGAGACGCCGGGGCGGAATTACGTGCTGCGGAAGAAGCCGCCGGGAACGCTGCTGCCCTCGGCGCACCAGATCGACCGCGAATATCGCATCCAGAGCGCGCTGGAGGGGACCGCGGTGCCGGTGGTGCCGATGCTGCATTACTGCACCGATCCCGCGGTGATCGGCACCGAGTTCTACGTGATGGGCCATGTCGCGGGGCGGGTGTTCCACGACGTGATGATGCCCGGCCTGGCGCCGGAGGAGCGCGGCGCGATCCACCGGCAAATCATCGAGACGATCGCAGCGCTGCACAAGGTGGATTACGAGGCGGTGGGGCTTGCCGGATTCGGCCGGCCGGACCATTACGTCGCCCGCCAGATCGAGCGCTGGACCAAGCAGTACGAGGCCTCGAAGACCGAGGATTTCGCGCCGATGGCGAACCTCATCGCCTGGCTGCGGGGCAATATTCCCGAGCGCGACGAGAGTTCCATCGTGCATGGCGATTTCCGCCTCGGCAACATGATGATCCACCCGAGCGAGCCGCGCATTCTCGCGGTGCTGGACTGGGAGCTTTCGACCATCGGCCATCCGCTCGCGGATCTCGCCTATTGCTGCATGTCGTATCACCTGCCGCCCGGTTCCGGCCCGGCGATGGCGGGGTATCAGGGGGTCGATCTCGCCGCGCTCGGGCTGATGAGCGAGGCGGATGCGCTGGAGCTGTATTGCCGGCGGACCGGGCGGGAGCGGATCGAGAACTGGCGGTTCTTCCTCGGCTTCTCGCTGTTCCGCTCGGCGGCGATCGTCGAGGGCGTGTATGCCCGCGCACTCGCCGGCAATGCGGCCGACCAGCGCGCCCACCGGATGCACGACGTGTTCCTGCAGGTCGCGAAGACCGGCTGGAACGTCGTGCGCGGCGACTGAAGGGGATGGATCGCGGCCCGCGCCGCCGCCTCGCGTAATCGTATCGGCGGCCCGGGATGCGACCGGCGCCGCCAGCAGAAGGAAGTCCGACACATGAAGCTGTTTCACTCCGTTGCCAGCCCGTATGTCCGCAAGGTGATGGCCTGCGCGATCGCCCGCGAGATCGACCAGCTTATCGAGCTGATCCCGACCAATCCGCATGAGAGCCCGGCGGCGCTGACCGCGAACAACCCGCTGTCGAAAGTGCCGTGCCTGGTGACCGACGAGGGGGTGGGGCTGTTCGATAGCCGGGTGATCTGTGAATATCTCGACCAGATCGGCGACGCGCTGCCGCTGTTTCCGGGTAGCGGGGCGGCCCGCTGGACCGCGTTGCGCTATCAGGCGATGGGCGATGGCATTCTCGACGCCGCCGTGGGCATCCGGATGGAGAGCCTGAAGCCGAAGGAAGCGGCGCGGGCGGCGTTCATGGAGCGGCAGATGCAGGCGATCGAGCGGACGCTCGCGGTGCTCGAACAGGACCCGCCGGGCAAGATGCTGGATATCGGCTCGATCGCGGTGGGCTGCGCGCTGGGCTATCTCGATTTCCGCCACGCCGGGTATGACTGGCGGAAATCCTGTCCGGTGCTGGCCGAGTGGTTTGCCGCCTTCGCGCGGGAGCCGGCCCTCGCGCGGACCGCGCCGCCGGCGGCCTGAGGCCAGGGTCCAGGCGGCCGGAGTTCAGGCGGCGACCCAGCGCGCCGCCAGCTTGCCCGCGCCATCCGGCGTGCCGATGGCGCGGCGATGGCCTTCTGGCCGCAGCCACAGGACATCATACAGCGCGGGGCTGAGGTGGCAGACGGCGAAATGCCGGGCGGCCTCTTCCATCGACAGGGTCAGATCGAGCCGGTCGGGCGCCGCTTCGGTGCCGGGCGGCAGTTGCGTGCGGTAGATCTGCCGCGCGCCTTCGGGCAGGGCGCGCCAGATGGCGTCTGCCTCCACATCGTCGTGATGCAGCGTCACCTCGCCTTCGATGCGGATTTGCAGCTTCGCGGCGTGGGAATAGGCGAGGAGTGCGGCCCGCCCGTCGCGGGCGAGTTCGGCGAATTTGGCGGAGCGCGCATCGGTGTGGAAGGTGATCTGCCCGGTCTGCGCCGCGCGGCCGCGCAGCACGACGCTGCGCAGGCGGGGCGCGCCGTCCGCCCCGGTGGTGGCGAGGCCGATCACGTGGAAATCGCTGCGCCGGTCGCGCACGCCGCGGGTCAGCCGGGCGAGCGAGGCGGCGATGAAATTGTCTGCCGGATGCAGGGCGGGGTCGGCGTCGTGCGCCGTGGCGGCTTGTGGGGCGGCTTGTGGGGCGGGTTCGGTCATGGGCGAAGATCTGGACCGTTTCGGGCGGATGAAAACCCCGGCGGGGCAAGAAGAAAGGCGGATGGGGGAGCCCCATCCGCCTTGGTCGTGCTCTGTCTTGTAGATAAGTGGAGCATCTTTATCCGATCGGATGATGCTCCAGCTGCGTGGTCCGGCCCGGAGGGGCCGGGTTGCGCGGTCAGTCGGCGCCGAAGACTTCGGGTTCGCCGGCGAGGATCGTCGCCTTGGCTTCTTCCGGATCGGGCGAGCCGGCATTCACCGCGATCTGGATGATGACCAGGCTGAAGACGATCAGGATGATCGACGCGACGAGGTTGGAGAACGTGCCGGTGCCGCCGGTCAGGTTCTTCGGGCCGAGATAGGTGATGAGCCACAGGCCGAAGAAATACGGCGCCAGCCACCACGCGCCGCGCCAGTGCAGGTTGCCGAGCCCTTCGCCCATCACCGCCTCGTAGCCGATATAGACGATCGCGAAGAGGAGGATGATGCCGAACAGGAAGTTGTCGGTCGAAGCACCGCTCCAGAACACGATGAAGTTCGAGATGATGAAGGCGAGGGTCGAGACCAGCGTGCCGCCGGGCAGCTGGTAGGGCCGCTTGTACTGCTCGACCGGCATGGTCTTGCGCAGGGTCAGCAGCACGATCGGGCCGGTGCCGTAGGAGAGCACCGAGGCCGAGGAGATGAAGCCGATGATCTTCTGCCAGGAGGGGAAGGGGAACATGAAGAAGACGCCGACGATCAGCGTCATGATCAGGCCGCCGATCGGCACGCCCACCTTGGAGAGTTTCGCGAAGGTCTGCCCGCCGATCAGCCCTTCCTGGCCGGTGGCGTAGACCACGCGCGATGTGGTGGTGAAGTAGATGATGCCGGTGCCGGCGGGCGAGACCACGCTGTCGATATAGAGCAGGATGGCGAGCCAGGTGGCGCCGATGATGGTGGCGAGGCCGGCGAACGGACCGGAGGCGCCGGCGAAGGTCAGCGCATCCCAGCCCTTGGCGAGGTCGGACGGGCGGAGCGCGCCGATGAAGGCGACCTGCAGGCCGACATAGAGCACCAGCGCGATCGCGACCGAGCCGACGATGGCGATCGGCAGGTTACGGCGCGGGTTGCTCGATTCGCCGGCGAGTTCCACCGCCTGGCGGAAGCCGAGATAGGCGAAGATGACGCCCGACGTGGCGACGGCGGAGAACACGCCGGCCGTGCCGTGCGGCGCGAAGCCGTGGGCGGAGAAGTTGCCGGGATGGAAGCCAGCGATGATCAGCACGATCACCGTCAGCGCCGGGACCGCGAGCTTCCACCAGGTCAGCGCGCTGTTGATGGTCAGCACGAGGCGAACCGCCAGCGCGTTGATCCCGGCGAAGACCAGCATCAGGATCAGCGAGGCGAAGAAGCCGAAGCCGGTCAGCACGCCGCCCTTGTCGACCAGGCCGGGGATGTAGTTGTTGCCATAGGTGATGACCGCGGAGGCCTCTGCCGGCGCCACGGAAACATAGCCGAGAAACACCACGAAGCTCATGATGACGGCCATCAGATTGCCGTGCGAGAGTTTCGGGAAGGCGATCACCGCTCCGCCGCGCGGGAAGGCGGTTGCCAGTTCGGCATAGACGAAGCCCAGCAGCAGCACCGCGACGCCGCCGATCAGCCAGGCGAAGATCGCCGCAGGACCGGCATCCTTGGCGGCGTGAAGCGGGCCGAACAGCCAGCTAGACCCGATGATGCCGCCCAGACTCGCGAAGAGCAGGCCGATGACGCCCGCGTCCCGCTTGAGCTTGACGCCAGATTTTCCACTCATTTTACGTGCCCCCATGACAGTTTATGAACAAACCCTAATGCAGTTTTGCATCGGAGGAAACCGTTCCGTGAAGCTGCCATGACAGAATCGGGGTTTACAACCTTGCCGCTAACCAGAGGGGGCAGGAAGCCTGTCCGACCTGTCGAAATCGGACGTAGCGTTCGATAATGCCCTGATCAGAGCATGTTCGTCGGTCCGGATGAATTCATCCGAAAGGATGATGGGCTCAGGTGTCCGCCGGTTCGCGGGCGGGGCGGCGACGCTGCGGGCGCAGGATCAGGACCATCGAGACGAACAGGGCGGCGAAGCCCATCGCATCGCCCCTCGTGAAGGACTCGGCGAGGACCAGCACGCCCATCAGCGTCGCGGTGGCGGGCAGCAGGGCGGTGAAGGTGCCGGCGATGCCGGCCTGGACCCGGCGCATGCCGTGATACCACAGGATCACGGCCAGCACGCTCGATGTCAGGCTGTTGACCAGCAGCAATCCGGCGATCGTCCAGGTGAAGTGGACCTGCCCGAAACTGGCGATGGCGAGCGGGGCGGTCATCGCGGCGCCGCAGGCCTGCATCCAGAACGTGGCCTGCATGACCGGCAGCAGGCCGGCGGCGCGGCGGGCGAACAGGGCGTATCCGGCCTCGCCGCAGACCGCACCGAAGATCAGCCCATCACCCAGCAGGCTGAAGCCGCCGCCGCCGCGCGCGAGGGCGGCGATGCCGACGCCCGCCAGCACCACCGCCGCCCATTGCAGCGGCCGCAGGTGTTCGCGCAGGAACAGCGCCGCGCCGAGCGCGATCACCGCCGGCAGGCTGGCGAGGACCAGCCCCGCCTGCACCGCGCCGGTGAGTTTCAGCCCGGCGACCATCATGCCGTTATAGAGCAGGGTGCCGCATGCCGCCTGCATGAACAGGATGGCCAGCGTGCGCGGCGCCGGCAGGCGGGGGGCGACCAGCGGGGCAAGGCAGAGTGTCGCGAAGCCCGTGCGCATGAACAGCAGCGGGAAGGTCGGCAGGTGCGCGGCCAGCAGCTTGAGCAGCACGACATTGCCGCCGACGATCACCATCGACGCGGCCAGTGCCGCATAGGCCGCGATCACGGCGAGAGGTCGCTGCGATAGGGGGATTGCTCGCCGAGCATCGCCATTTCCTCCTCCACCGCCGGGCGCTCGGCCTCGAGGAAGCGGCCGACGGCATCGCTGAGGCCGGGATGGCCGATCCAGTGCGCGGAGAAGGTGCGGCTCGGCAGGTAGCCGCGCTGGATCTTGTGCTGGCCCTGGGCGCCGGCCTCGACGCGGGCGAGGCCGGCGCCGATCGCGTAGTCGATCGCCTGGTAGTAGCAGAGTTCGAAATGCAGGAAGGGGACGTCTTCCACGGCACCCCAGTTGCGGCCGTAGAGCGCGTCCGGGCCACGCAGGTTGAGCGCGCCGGCGATCGGGCGGCCGGCGCGGAAGGCCATCATCACCACCACCGCATCGCCGAGGCGCTCGCCGAGCAGGGGGAAGAAGCGCTCGGTGAGGTAGGCGCCGCCCCATTTGCGGTCGACGGTGGAGAGGTAGAAATTGTAGAAGGCCGCCCATTCGCGCCGGCCCATCTCGCTGCCGCGCAGGGCGCGGATGTCGAGCCCGGCCTGGGCGTCGCGCCGTTCGCGGCGGATCGCCTTGCGCTTGCGCGAGGACAGGGCGGCGAGGAAATCCTCGAACCCTGCATAGCCGCGATTGTGCCAGTGATATTGCACGCCCATGCGCCGCAGCCAGCCGGCCTCGCCGAGCGCGTGCCACTCGGCCTCGGTGCAGAAGGTGGCGTGGATCGAGGAGCAGCCGAGCCGCTCGGCGGCGATCTCGAGGCCGCGGGCGAGCAGCGAGGGCGGCAGGGTTTCGGCCATCAGCAGGCGCGGGCCGGGCACCGGGCTGAACGGGGCGGCGACCTGCAGCTTCGGGTAGTAGCGCCCGCCGGCGCGCTCGAAGGCGTTGGCCCAGCCGTGATCGAACACGTATTCGCCGTAGGAATGGGCCTTCACATAGGTGGGGGCGGCGCCGAGCAGGCGGCCCGCGCCGTCGCGCAGCACCGCGTGCTGGGGATACCAGCCGCTGTCGCCGCCGACGGAGTCGCTGTCTTCCAGGGCGGAGAGGAAGGCGTGGCTGACGAAGGGGTTGCCGCCGGCCAGCGCATCCCAGTCCGGCGCCGGGATTTCGTGGATGCTCTGGTGCAGCGAGAGGGAGAGATCGTCCGCGGTGCCGTTCATGAATCCCGTTTGCGATGCGGGAGGGAGCGTCGCATCCCGCGTAATATTTACAAAATCATAGGTGGTGATGCGGCTTATGCAACCATCCGGCGGGCAGGGCGGAGTCCCGTTCGCGGCATTTCGGGCCGTGGCGCGAATTGCGCGCCGGCAGCCGGCGGGCCAGATAAAGGGGCATTCGCAAGGAGACAAAGATGGCCGAACGTCCCGTCCCGCTGCCCGCCGCCGCCCCGCGCCGCCTCGACGACTACCGGCCGCCGGCCTTTCTGGTCGATACGGTCGATCTCATCTTCGATCTCGATCCGGCGGCGACGCGGGTGCGCGCGCGCCTGACGCTGCGGCGCAACGCGGCGCACGGGGGTGCGGACGCACCGCTGGAACTCGACGGCGAGGGGCTCGACCTGCGATCGGTGCTGCTCGATGGCGAGGCGCTCGGTGCGAACCGCTACGCGCTCGGCGAGCATGGCCTCGTCATTCGCGACGTGCCGGACGAATTCACCCTCGATACCGAGGTGATCATCGCGCCGGAGCGCAATTCCGAGCTGTCGGGACTGTATGTTTCGGGCGGGGATTTCTTTACCCAGTGTGAGGCCGAGGGGTTCCGCCGCATCACCTTCTTCCCCGACCGGCCGGATGTGATGGCCCGCTACACGGCGACGCTGATCGCCGATCCGGCGCGCTGCCCGCTGCTGCTCTCCAACGGCAATCCGGCCGATCGCGGCAGCCTGCCGGACGGGCGGCACTGGGCGAAATGGGAGGATCCGCATCCCAAGCCGTCCTATCTGTTCGCGCTGGTCGCGGGCGACCTGGTTTCGGTTCATGACGCGTTCGTCACCCGGTCGGGGCGGCAGGTGCAGCTCGGCATCCATGTCCGCCGCGGCGACGAGGACAAGGTGGACCACGCGATGGCCTGCCTGAAGCGGGCGATGCGCTGGGACGAGGAGGCGTTCGGCCTCGAATACGATCTCGACATCTTCAATATCGCTGCCGTCTCCGACTTCAACATGGGGGCGATGGAGAACAAGGGGCTCAACATCTTCAACACCGCCCTCGTCCTCGCCCGGCCGGATACCGCGACGGATGCCGACTACCAGCGGATCGACCGGGTGATCGCGCATGAATATTTCCACAACTGGACCGGCGACCGGGTGACCTGCCGGGACTGGTTCCAGCTCTCGCTCAAGGAGGGGCTGACCGTCTTTCGCGACCAGGAATATGGCGCGGCGACGACCGATGCGGCGCTGTCGCGGATCGATGACGTCAAGATGCTGCGCGCCCGGCAATTCGCCGAGGATGGCGGGCCTCTGGCGCATCCGGTCCGCCCTGCCGCCTATCGCAAGATCGACAATTTCTACACCGCGACCGTCTATGAGAAGGGGGCGGAGGTGGTGCGGATGATCCGCACCATCATCGGGCATGAAGCGTTCCGCCGCGGCTTTGATCGTTATATCGCGCGCAACGACAATTCGGCGGCGACGATCGAGGATTTCGTCGCCGCGATGCGGGAGGAATCGGGGTTCGATTTTTCCCAGTTCATGCGCTGGTACGAGCAGGCGGGCACGCCGCAGCTGCGGTTCGAGGGCAAATACGACGCGGCGGCGCGGCGCTATACGCTCACGCTGCGGCAGATGACGGCGCCGACGCCGGGACAGGCGCAGAAGGAGCCGTTCCTGATCCCGGTGGCGATGGGGCTGATCGGGCCGGATGGGGCGGCGCTCGCAGCGCGGCTGGAGGGCGAGGCGGCGGCGCATGGCGGCACAAGGGTGCTGCTGCTGCGCGCGGCCGAGCAGTGTTTCGTGTTCGAGGAGGTCGCCTCCCCGCCGGTGCCCTCGCTGTTGCGCGGCTTCTCGGCGCCGGTGAAGCTCTCCGGGCACGGGGCGGCCGGGCTCGCCCTCCTTGCCGCGCACGATACCGACGGGTTCAGCCGCTGGGAGGCTGGGCAGGAATATGCGACGCGGGCGCTGCTCGACGCGATCGCCGCGGTTCAGCGCGGCGAGGCGGTCGGGACCGATCCGGCGCTGGTGGCGGCGATGGCGGCGGCCCTCGACCTCGCGCCGGAGTCGCCGGCGCTCGCGGCACGGATGCTGGCGCTGCCGGGCAGGGACGTGCTGGCGGACCGGATGGCGGTGATCGACCCGGATGCGATCCACGAGGCGCTGGAGACGAGCCGGGCGGCGATCGGCCGGGCGTTGCGGGACCGCTTCGCCGCGCTGTGCGGGGCGGAGGATGCGTCGGCGCCGTTCAGCCTCGATCCGGCGAGCATCGGGCGGCGGGCGCTCGGCAATGTCGCGCTGGCCTATCTGATGGCGGCGGACCCGGCGGCGGGGCTGGACGCGGCACAGCTTCGCTTCGAGACCGCGCCGACGATGACCGGGCGGCTCGGCGCGCTGGCGCTGCTTGCCGATACCGCGACGCCGGCGCGCGATGCGGCCCTCGCGGCGTTTCACGCGCGCTGGCGCGGCGATGCGCTGGTGGGCGACAAATGGTTCCGCATCCAGGCGATGGCGGCGGCGCCGGACACGCTGGACCGCGTCGAGGCGCTGACCCGGCACGCCGATTTCGACCTGCGCAACCCCAATCGCTTCCGCGCCCTGGTGCAGGCGTTCGGCGCGGGGAACCAGCGCTGGTTCCACGATGCGTCGGGGCGGGGTTATGCGCTGGTGGCGCGGATGATCGGCGAGGTGGACCGGGTGAACCGGCAGATCGCGGCGCGCTGCATCGATGTGTTCGCGAGCTGGCAGCGCTTCGATCCGGCGCGGCAGGCGCTGATGCGCGGCGCGCTGGATACGCTGCTCGCCGATCCCGCGCTGTCGGCCAATGCGCGGGAGATGGCCGAGCGGGCGCGGGCGGGGGCGTGAAGCCTCGCGGGCCGGACCGGCGATCCGGCCCGCGACATCGGGAAACTGAAGTTCAGCGCGCGGCGGCCAGCGCCTGATCGAGGTCGGCGATGATGTCCTCGATATGTTCGAGGCCGATCGACAGCCGGACATAGCCGGGCGTGACGCCGGTGGCCGCCTGCTCCTCGGCCGAGAGCTGGGAGTGGGTGGTGCTGGCGGGGTGGATGGCGAGGCTGCGGGCGTCGCCGATATTGGCGACGTGGTAGAACATCCGCAGCGCCTCGATGAATTTCCGCCCCGATGCGGCGCCGCCGGTCAGCTCGAAGCCGACCAGCGCGCCCCTGCCGCCGGTGAGGTAGGTTTCCGCCCGCCGCCGCGCCTCGCCGGTGGCGACGCCGGGGTGGATCACCCGCACCACGTCCGGATGGCTGGAGAGGAAATCGACGACCTTCTCGGCGTTCTCGCAATGCCGCGCGATGCGCAGCGGCAGCGTCTCCAGACCCTGGATGAGCTGGAAGGCGTTGAACGGCGAGAGGGCCGCACCCTCGTCGCGCAGGATCACGGTGCGGGCGCGGATGATGTAGGCGACCGGGCCGAGCGGCTTGACCGCCTCGACCCAGACGGCGCCGTGATAGGAGGGGTCGGGCGCGTTCAGCAGCGGCTGGCGGTCGGGCTGCGCCGCCCAGTCGAAATTGCCGGAATCGATGATCATCCCGCCGATCGAGGTGCCGTGGCCGCCGATATATTTGGTGGCGGAATAGACCACGATGGCGGCGCCGTGGTCGAAGGGACGGCAGAGCAGCGGTGCGGCGGTGTTGTCCATGATCAGCGGGATGCCGAGCGGGCGGCCGATCGCCGCGACCTCGGCGATGGGGAAGACCGCGAGCTTCGGGTTGGGCAGGGTTTCGGCGTAGTAGGCGCGGGTCTTGTCATCGGTCGCGCGGCGGAAATTCTCGGGGTCGGTCGGGTCGACGAAGCGGATCTCGATGCCCTGGTCGCGCAGCGTGT
Organism: Acidiphilium sp. C61; assembly: GCF_905116885.1. Taxonomy (NCBI): domain Bacteria; kingdom Pseudomonadati; phylum Pseudomonadota; class Alphaproteobacteria; order Acetobacterales; family Acidocellaceae; genus Acidiphilium; species Acidiphilium sp. C61. The sequence goes on from NZ_CAJHNI010000005.1 coordinate 2,195,338, forward strand.
TGGCGAAGAGGTTCCAGGTGCCGCCGTAGAGATCGGTGGAGGCGACGACGTTTTCGCCCGCGCGGGTCAGCGTGCGGATCGCGCTCGCCGAGGCGGCCTGGCCGGAGGCGACGGCAAGGGCGGCGACCCCGCCCTCGATGGCGGCGAGGCGCTGCTCGAGCACATCCGTCGTCGGGTTCATGATGCGGGTATAGATGTTGCCGAGCTCGGAGAGCGCGAACAGGTTGGCGGCGTGTTCGGTGCTGTTGAACTGGTAGGAGGTGGTCTGGTGGATCGGCACCGCGACCGAGCCGGTCGTGGGGTCGGCGCGCCAGCCGGCGTGCAGGGCGAGGGTTTCCGGATGGTGGCTCTTGACCGTCATGGACTGTCTCCGTCGATGGCTCTGGTTTTCAGGGCACGTTCCGAGACTTTCGGTTCGGAGGTCGTGCCCTATCCTGTTGATTAACAGATCATGCCTGTCCCATCAGACGATTCAGTCCGACGGGGCGATGCTCTATCAGGCCTGACGCTAAGCCGCGGGCGGGTGGCGTGGCAAGAGTGGCCGTCGCGCGCGGCTTGCGGGGTTCAGCCGCGCACGCCGGCGAGCACGGCGAGCACGGCGTCGCCATAGCGCTCGATCTTGCTCGCGCCGATGCCGGGGACGGTCGCGAGGTCGCTGCGGTCGCGCGGGTGGGCGGCGGCGAGGGCGGCCAGTGTCGCGTCGTGGAAAATGACATAGGCGGGCACCTGCTGCGTCCGCGCGGTGTCGCGCCGCCATTCGCGCAGGGCGGCGAAGGCGGGGGAGTCGGTGGTGCCGTCCGGTGGGACGGGGCCGCGCCGGGTTGTCTTGCGCGTGCCGGCGGGGTCGCGGCGCAGGCGCAGCGATTCCTCGCCGCGCAGCACCGGGCGGGCGCGCGGGGTGGCGAACAGCGCGCCATGCGCGTCGTGATCGACCTCGATCAGTCCGGCGACGATCAGCTGGCGGAACACCGAGCCCCATTGACGGCGGTCGAGATCGGCGCCGACGCCGAAGGTGGGCAGGCGGTCATGGCCGAGCTGTTGGATCCGCTCGGTTCCGGTGCCGCGCAGGATGTCGATCAGGTGGCCGGCGCCGAAGCGCTGGCCGGTGCGCAGCATGGCGGAGAGCGCCTTGCGCGCGGCCTCGGTGCCGTCCCAGGTCTCGACCGGGAAGCGGCAATTGTCGCACTGGCCGCAATCGCGCGGATAGGCCTCGCCGAAATGGGCGAGGATCGCCCGCCGGCGGCAGCCCGCCGTTTCGCAGACGCCGAGCAGCGCGTCGAGCTTGGCGCGGCCGACGCGCTTGACCTCGTCCGGCGCATCGCCCTGGTCGATCATCCGCCGGCGCAGTGTTACGTCCTGCATGCCGTAGAGCATCAGGGTTTCGGCCGGCGCGCCGTCGCGCCCGGCGCGGCCGGTTTCCTGGTAATAGGCCTCGAGGCTCGACGGCAGGTCGAGATGCGCGACGAAGCGGATGTCCGGCTTGTCGATCCCCATGCCGAAGGCGATGGTGGCGACCAGGATCAGCCCTTCGTCGGCGAGGAAGGCGTCCTGGTTGCGGTTGCGCGTCTCGGCGGGGAGGCCGGCATGGTAGGGCAGGGCGCGCAGGCCCTGGCCGCAGAGCCAGGAGGCGGTGTCGTCCACCGCGGCGCGGCTGAGACAGTAGACGATCCCGCTCTCGCCCGGATGGGCGCGCAGGAAGCCGAGCAGCTGGCGCCGGGGCTCGGTTTTCGGGGCGATGGCGTAGGTGAGGTTCGGGCGGTCGAAGCTGGAGAGGAACAGGCGCGCGCCGCCGAGGCCGAGGCGGCGGGCGATGTCGTCCCTGGTCTGCGGGTCGGCCGTCGCGGTCAGGGCGATGCGCGGCACGCCGGGGAAGCGCGCGCCGATGGTGGCGAGCTGGAGATATTCCGGCCGGAAATCGTGCCCCCACTGGCTGACGCAATGGGCTTCGTCGATCGCGAACAGGGCGATCCGCACCGGTTCGAGCAGGGCGAGGAACTCCTCGGTGACCAGCCGCTCGGGGGCGACATAGAGCAGGTCCAGCTCGCCGGCGCGCAAGGCCCGGCGCACCTCCATCCGTTCCGCTGTGCTCTGGGTCGAATTGAACGAGGCCGCGCGGACGCCGAGCTGGCGGATCGCCTCGACCTGGTTGCGCATCAGCGCGATCAGCGGCGAGACCACGATGCCGACACCCGGCCGGCAGAGGGAGGGCAGCTGGTAGCAGACCGACTTGCCGCCGCCGGTCGGCATCAGCACCAGCGCGTCGTGGCCGGCGATCACATGTTCTACGACGTCGCGCTGGCTGCCGCGGAAGCCTCCATGGCCGAAGACGCGGCGCAGCACCGATTCGGGATCGGCGGCGGCGGGCGGCGGGACGGGGAGATCGATTCGCACGGGCGCAGGTGTAGGGCGCGCGCCGGGACCACGGCAATGGTGCCGCTCTGCAACACCATGAAACAAGCCGTCACAATATTGATCTCGATCAACGACCGCGCGTTTTGACCCTGATACCTCGGGCATCGTCACTGAATGAAAGTCAACGGGAGACTGCACATGAAAACCCGGTCACATCATGGTTCCTGGCGCCTGGCGGCTGCGGCTGGCATGGTCGCCGCGGCATCGCTGGCGGCGCCCAACGCCGCCTATGCCATTCCCGCCTTCGCGGCGCAGACCGGAGAGCCCTGCTCGGCCTGTCATATCGGCTTTCCGCAGCTGACCCCGTATGGGCGGGATTTCAAGCTCGAAGGCTATATCGCCGGCGGCATGTTCCCGACCTGGAAGAATTTCGCGGCGATGTCGCAGATCGGCTGGACCCAGCAGCACGACAAGGTGCCGGGCGGGTTGCAGCCGGGCTTCAAGTCGAACGACGCCTGGGCGGCGCAGCAGACCAGCCTGTTCTATGGCGGCGCGCTGGATTCGGCGATCGGGCTCGGCGCGTTCGTGCAGGTCACCTATGACGGCGTGGCCCGGCAATGGACCTGGGACAATACCGATATCCGCCTCGCCCGGCCGGGCCGGCTGTTCGGCCATACGCTGTTCTGGGGTGTGACGCTCAACAACAATCCGGGTGTCACCGATCTGTGGAACACGCCGCCAAGCTGGGGGTATCCCTATATCCCGTCGGGCCTTGCGAACGCGCCCGCCGCGGCGCAGCAGATCGCCTCGCTCGGACAGTCGGTCTATGGTGTGGGCCTCTATGGCGCGCTGAACGTGACGCCGGCGGACATGATCTATGCCGAGGCCGATCTCTACAAATCGCTGCCGCAGCGGCTGGGCTACGCGCTCGGCGCCGGGGGCGGGGTGAAGATCGACGGCGTCGCACCCTATGTGCGGCTCGCCGTCCAGCATCAATGGGGCAATTCCTCGATCGAGGTCGGCACCTACGCGCTGATGGACCGGACCTATCCGACCGGTGTGGCAAGCGGGCCGACGAACCGCTTCTTCGACATCGCCGCCGATTCCCAGTTCCAGTACATCACGCAGAACCAGGCCCTCTCGGTGCAGGCAAACTTCGTTCACGAATCGCAGGAATGGGCGCCGGGGGCTGCCAGCAACCGGGCCGACAGCCTCAATGTCGCGACGATCACGCTCTCGGACCTGATCTACCAGAAATACGGGATCACGGAATCGTTCAACACGATCTACGGCAATGCCGATGCGGGCGAATATACGAGCAGCGCAAATGGCAAGCCGAACAGCAACGCCTGGACGACGGAGCTGGACTATTATCCGTTCAACAATGGCGGGCCGAAATGGCTGCCGTGGCTGAACGCGAAAGTGTTCGTCGAAAACACGATTTATCCGGTGTTCAACGGCAGCGCCCGCAACTATGATGGCGCTGGAACAAACGCGCAGGCGAACGATACGCTCTTTGCGGGCGTGTGGCTGGCTTTCTGACGATCATAACGCACCCGCCCAGGGGGGCGGGTGCCCGACAGGAGAGACTGCACATGAAATCCTTTTCCATCCTTGCCCTGGCCGCCGGTGCCTTGAGCATCGCCGGGGCGCATGCGGCGAATGTCGCGCATGGCGAGGCGCTGTTTCAGGCCCAGTGCGCCGCCTGCCATAGCGCCAAGGCGGGGCAGAACGGGATCGGCCCGTCGCTTGCCGGGATCTATGGCGCCAAGGCGGCGGCGAGCACGGGGTTCCAGTTCTCACCGGCGCTGAAGAATTCCGGCATCGTCTGGAATGCGGACACGCTCTCGAAGTTCCTCGCCAACCCGCAGGCGGACGTGCCCGGGACCAAGATGCCCTATATGGGCATGCCGAATGCGGGGGATCGCGCCGACGTGGTCGCCTATCTCAAGACGCTGGGCGGCAAGTAGGGCGATTGCGGCAGGGCCTGGCCCTGCCGATCGGCCCATACCGTTGATCGGGCGGGTCTCATCCGGCGGGAGCGGATGAGGCCCTGTTCGTCGTTGGTGGGGGCGCTTCGCGCAGTCAGAGCATCATCCGATCAGATGGAATCATCTGATCGGATAAAGATGCTCTAGTTATCAACAAGATAGAGCACTACATCCGATCCGAAAGGATCGGAAAGTGCTCTAGATCGTGCGGACGCCGCGGGCGATGGCGGCAACACCGGTGCGCGAGACCTCGGCGAGGCCGAGCGGGCGCATCAGTTCGAGGAACGCGTCGAGCTTGTCGGTCGCGCCAGTGAGTTCGAAGACGAAGCTCTCGGTCGTCGCGTCGATCACGCGGGCGCGGAACGCGTCGGCGAGGCGCAGCGTCTCCAGCCGCTTCTCGCCGCCGCAGATCACCTTGATGAGGGCGAGTTCGCGGGCGATGTGCGGCCCTTCGGCGGAGAGGTCGGACACGCGGTACACCGGCACGAGGCGATCGAGCTGCGCCTTGATCTGCTGGATCACCAGCTCGGTGCCGGAGGTGACGACGGTGATGCGGCTCTTGCGCCGGTCATCCTCGACGGGGGCGACGGTCAGGCTGTCGATATTGTAGCCGCGGCCGGAAAACAGGCCGATGACGCGCGCGAGAACGCCGGACTCGTTCTCGACCAGCACGGAGATCGTGGCGGCGCGCATGGGTTCCTGGACGATGGCGTTCATGTCGGCTCTTTCAGGTTCGGTGTCTCGGGATCTCGGCGGCGATGGCGGGGCTCAGACGAGCACGAGCCCCTCATCGGTGATGCCGGCGGCGCTCGCCTCGTGTTCCGGCCCGAGGATCATCTCGTTGTGCGCCGCCCCCGAGGGGATCATCGGGAAGCAGTTCTCCGCGCGGTCGACATGGATGTCCGCGATCACCGGACGGTCGGTCGCCAGCATCTCGTCGATCACCCGGTCGAGATCGTCGATGCTCTCGGCGCGCAGGCCGACGGCGTGGAAGCTCTCGGCGAGGCGCACGAAATCGGGCAGGGCGGCGGAATAGCTCTCGGAATAGCGGCCGCCATGCAGCAATTCCTGCCACTGGCGCACCATGCCCATGTATTCGTTGTTGAGGATGAAGATCTTCACCGGCAGGCGGTATTGCGCGAGCGTGCCCATCTCCTGGATGTTCATCAGGATGCTGGCTTCGCCGGCGATGTCGATCACGAGTGCGTCGGGATGGGCGATCTGCACGCCCATCGCCGCGGGCAGGCCGTAGCCCATCGTGCCGAGGCCGCCCGAGGTCATCCAGCGGTTCGGCTTGTCGAAGCGGAAATGCTGGGCCGCCCACATCTGGTGCTGGCCCACCTCGGTCGTGACATAGGTCTCGCGGCCCTGGGTCTTTTCCCACAGCCGGCGGATGGCGTGCTGCGGCTTGATGATCGCACCTTTCTCGAAGCTCTGGGTGAAGCGCAGCGAATCCTTCTCGCGCCAGGTTTCGATCATGCGCCACCACTCGGCGAGCGCCGCACTGTCCTGCCGGGAGTCATCCTGCTTCCAGGCGGCGATGAGGGCGCGCAGCGCCTCGGTTGCGTCGGCGGCGATGGCGATGTCGACCACCACGTTCTTGTTGATGTTCGAGGGGTCGATGTCGATGTGGATTTTCTTCGCGTGCGGGGCGAAGGCGTTGAGCCGGCCGGTCACGCGGTCGTCGAACCGGGCGCCGATGTTCAGCATCACGTCGCAGCCATGCATCGCGAGGTTGGCCTCGTAGGTGCCGTGCATGCCGAGCATGCCGAGAAAGGCCGGGTTCGAGGCCGGGAAGGCGCCGAGGCCCATCAGCGTCGAGGTGACGGGGGCGCCGGTCAGCTTCGCGAACGCGACGATCAGTTCGGCCGAGTCCGGGCCGGAATTGATCAGCCCGCCGCCGCTGTAGATGATCGGCCGGCGCGCGCCCTTGAGCAGCTTCACCGCCGCGGCGATGCCGGCCGGATCGGGCTCGGTGCGCGGGCGGTAGGAGCGGTGCGGGCCTTCCGGCGCCTCGGTATAGGGTGCCGGGTTGATGAGGATGTCCTTTGGCAGGTCGATCAGCACCGGGCCGGGGCGGCCGGTCCGCGCGACGTGGAACGCCTCGTGCACGATGCGGGACAGGTCGTCCGAGCGCTTGACCAGGTAGTTGTGCTTGGTGGCCTGGCGGGTGATGCCCGTGGTGTCGGCTTCCTGGAAGGCGTCGTTGCCGATCAGGTGGGTCGGCACCTGGCCGGTGAGGCAGACGACGGGGATGCTGTCCATCAGCGCGTCGACCAGGCCGGTGACGGCGTTGGTGGCGCCGGGGCCGGAGGTGACGAGGACGACGCCGACCTTGCCGGTCGAGCGGGCATAGCCTTCCGCCGCGTGAACCGCCGCCTGCTCGTGCCGGACCAGGATGTGGCGGATCGCGTTCTGCTGGAAGAGCGCGTCGTAGATCGGCAGCACGGCACCGCCCGGATAGCCGAAAATGACCTCGACCCCCTGCGCCTTGAGCGCGCGGAGAAGGGTTTCGGCCCCGGAAGCAACGGATTTGTTCACGGCGTTGATATCCCCATCATGTGCGATCGCGTCGCAGGCCTAGCCCGGTCTGCTGCGCTGCGTCAACCCGGTGAATTAATAAATGAAATGATATTGCCGATCATGCTTTCAGAAAATTGCGCTGGATCGACAAATCTTGAACTGATCATATGCGTATCGCGCTCATCTGCCAGTTTCTGATGGCGGAACCAGGTGGCCTGGCGCTTGGTGTAGGCGGCGGTGGCGGCGATGGCGCGGGACGCCGCCTCGTCGAGGCTGATCGTGCCTGTGAGATGCGCCAGCAACTCCGGCACGCCGTGGGCGCGCAGGCCGGGCAGCGCGGGATCGGGGGCGCGGGCGGCGACGGCGGCCACTTCCGCCAGCGCGCCGGCGGCGAGCATTGCCTCGAAGCGCGCCGCGATCGCCGCGCGCAGCGCCTGGCGCGGCGGGTCGAGCAGGAGCAGCATGACGCGGTATCCGGCGAGCCGCTCGCGCGGTGCGGCGTGCCAGGCGGCGAGGCCGCGCCCGGTGCCGAGCAGCACCTCGGCGGCGCGGGCGAGGCGCTGGGGATCGCTCGGCCGCAGCTTCGATGCCGTTGCCGGGTCGCGCGCCGCAAGCCAGGCGTGGAGTGCTGCCGGGCCATCCGCCGCGAGCATCCCCCGCGCTTGCGCCCGCGCGTCTGGCCCCGGATCGGGGATCGGGGCGATGCCGTTGACCAGCGAGGAGAGATAGAGGCCGGTGCCGCCGCACAGGATCGGCAGTTCGGAGGCTGCGAGTTCCGCCAGCGCCCGGCCGCGCCACCAGGCGGCATCGACCGCCTCTTCCAGCCGGCGCACGCCGTAGAGCCGGTGCGGCGCCGCCGCTTCGTCGGCCACGCTCGGGCGGGCGGTGATGATCCGCCAGTCGGCGTAGCATTGCATCGCGTCGGCATTGATGATCGTGCCGCCGAAGCGCTGTGCTGCGGCGAGGGCGAGGGCCGACTTGCCGGAGGCGGTGGGCCCGGCTGCGATCAGCAGCGGCCTTGCCGGGGGGGCGGAACTTGCTCTAGGCGACTGGGTCATGAAATTCGTTCTGGTGCTGGTCGCGGCGCGCGACAAGGTGACGTTGACCGATACGATGGTGGCCCGCGTGCGCGGGCTGGCCGCCGGCGGCCAGCCATTGTGGCTTTCGCCCGGTGAGGCCGCCGAGATTCCCTGCATGGAGCCGCCGGATTTTGCGCTGGTGCGCGCGGCGCTCGACAATGCCCCGGTGGATGTGATGTGCGTCCGGGATCGCGGCCGGCGCAAGGCCGTGCTGGTCGCGGACATGGACAGCACGATCGTGACTTCGGAGACGCTCGACGAGCTGGCCGCCGAGGCGGGGGTGGGCGAGCGGGTCGCCGCGATCACCGCGCGCTCGATGGCGGGGGAGCTGGATTTCGCCGATGCGCTGCGCGAGCGCGTCGCCCTGCTGGAGGGGCTCGATGTCGCAGCACTCGAGCGCACCTGGCGGCGCACCGCGATCATGCCGGGCGCGCGCGCGCTGGTCGCGACGATGCGCGCGCATGGCGCGGTGACGGCGCTGGTCTCGGGCGGGTTCACCTGGTTCACCAGCCGGGTGGCGGCGGAGGTCGGGTTCGACACGCATCGCGCCAACGAGCTGCTCGATGATGGATCCCGGCTGATCGGCCGCGTCGCCGAGCCGGTGCTGGACCGCGACGCCAAGCGCACGGCGCTGCACGAGCTGGCGGCGACGCGCGGGGTGAAGCTGTCGGCGACGCTGGCGGTGGGCGACGGGGCGAACGATCTCGCGATGATCGCCGATGCCGGGCTGGGGGTGGCGTATCACGCCAAGCCGATCCTCGCCGAGGCGGCGGCGGTGCGCGTCGAGCATGGCGACCTGCGCGCGCTGCTCTTCGCCCAGGGCTATCCGGCCGCGTCGTTCAGGGCGTGAGGCTGAGCCGCGGGCGCTCGATCAGCGGGCAGCGATTCATCACCACGACGAGCCCGGCCGCGCGGGCGAGGGCGGCGGCATCCTCGTTCACCACGCCGAGCTGCATCCAGATCGTCGTCGCGCCAAGGCGGATCGCGTCGCGCACCGCCGGCAGCACCCGTTCGGAGGCGCGGAACAGCTCGACCATGTCGAGCGGGGCGGCATCGTCGAGCGAGGCGGCGACCTCTCGCCCGTGCAGCATGGTGCCGGCGAGGCCGGGATTGACCGGGGTGACGTCGTAGCCGAGGCGGAGCAGCGCGCCGAGCACCTCGTTCGAGGGGCGGGCCGGGTTGGCCGAGGCGCCGACCAGCGCGATCCGCCGCGTGTTCGTCAGGATGCGCGCGATCGTCGTATCGTCGAGCCCGTCGATGCTCATGAGTCGCCTCTGGTCTGCCGGTTGAGCCTCCTGTAAGCGCACGGATCATGCGCACCGCAAGACCCTATCTGATCTTTCTGCTCGGCCTGCTGAGCGTCGCCGCGTGGTATCTGCCGAACCGGCCGCGTGCCGGCGGCGTCGCCATGCCGGATGCGCGGTTCAACTCGGTGTCCTACGCGCCGTTCCGCAATGGCCAGTCGCCGCTGACGAAGACGTTCGCCTCGGCCGCCGAGGTGGAGCAGGATTTGCGGCTGATCGCGCGTCACGCCAGCGGCATCCGCACCTATTCCTCGATCGAGGGCGATTTCGACATCGGCGCGCTGGCGAAACAGGCGGGGCTGAAGGTCTGGGCCGGGATCTGGCTCGGGTCGAACCCGAAGGACAATGCGCGCGAGATGGCGGCCGGCATTGCCGCGGCGAACGCGCATCCGCACACGATCACCCGCGTGGTCGTCGGCAACGAGGTGCTGCTCCGGCGCGACCTGTCGGTGGGCGAGCTGATCCGCGACATCGATCATGTCCGCGCCCGGGTGAAGCAGCCGGTTGCCTATGCCGATGTCGCCAGCTTCTGGTTCGAGTTCCCGCAGGTGGCGAAGCATGTCGATGTCGTGATGATCCACCTGCTGCCGTACTGGCAGAACCATCCGGTGGGGGTGAACGCCGCGATCGCGCGGATCGGGCGGACCATCCGCAAGGCCGAGCGCGTCTTTCCGGGCAAGACGATCTCGGTGGGCGAGACCGGCTGGCCAAGCCGGGGGCGCTGGCGGGCGGATGCGGCGCCGTCGCGGGTCAACGAGGCGATCTTCCTGCGCCGTTTCGTCAGCCTCGCCGATCGCGCGCATGTCGATTACAACCTGATCGAGGCGTTCGACCAGCACTGGAAATACCACGACGAGGGGATCGCCGGCGCCAATTGGGGGATATGGTCCGCCGGGCGGACGCCGAAATTCCCGCTCGCCGGGCCGGTGGTGGAGATACCGCACTGGCCGCTTTATGCCGGGGCGGCCATCGCGCTGTCGGTGGTGTTTGCGCTGGTCGGCGGGGTGGCGGGCGCCTCGGGCCTCGCGCTCGCCTTCGGCCTCGGCAATGCGCTGGTCTATGCCTGGGCGATCACCCATCATGTGCTGTACGACGGATCCCTGCTGATCTGTGCCGCGGTGAACCTGCCGGCGCAGCTTGCCCTCGCACTCGCCGCCCTGCGCCGGGCGCGGCATGATAAGGTGGAGTTGCGGGCTGATGGGGCGGCGACGGTGCTGCTGTTGCGCGCGAGCCTGTTCGGCAAGGCGGGCCCGGGCGACTGGGGCAGGCATTTGTTCGACCACCTCTGGTTCCTGTTCGTGGTGGCCGTGACGATCGTGCAGGCGGGGCTGGTATTCGATCCGCGCTATCGGGATGCGCCGTTTCCGGCCTTTGCGGTGCTCATCGTGATCGCGGCCTGGCGGCTTGCGCGCGGCGATTTTCCGGCCGCGCGGAGCTGGCGGGACTGGCTGCCGAGCGCGCTGCTCGCCTCCGGCGCGGTGGCGAGTGCTGTCATCTCTGGCGTGTTGAACCTGGAGTTCATGCTCTGGAACGCGCTGATGCTGGTGGTCGCGGCACCGGGCCTGCTGGCGCTGCGGCGTGTGGGCTGGCGTATGGGCAGGTGAAAAGGAGCATCGTCCGGCCGGATGGCGTCACCCAGCCGGACGATGCGCCGAAGCTCATCGCATCGCGAGGCTTTCGTTGCCCGGCGGGATGATGAAGCAGGATTGATGGGTGCGCTTGAGATCGTTGCAGACCATCTTTGCGCTCCGCTGATCGAGCCCGGCGATCTGGGCGCGCCAGACGCGGCGGCGGCGGACGATTGTGCTGCCGACGCGGGCAATGCCGACGCGATGCTGGCTGCGCACGCGCAGGGCCTGACGCTTGGCGAGGCTGTAGCTATCGAACGCGCCGACCTGCGCGGTCCAGCCGGGGATCATGTCGCGCGTCACCCGTGTGCCATGCGTTGCGTGGGCGGTTGCGGCGGCGAGGCGCAGGTGATGCGTGGCCGGCCGGGCGAGATGGGCGAGCAGGGCCCGGGCCGGAGTTGGTGTTGCGACCGGGGCGATGGCCGGATGAGGCGTGGCGACCGGCCGGGAAGCCGGCATCGCCCTGGTGTTGGCGGCCACCACCAGCGCCGGTGCGCCGCCTTCGGCCGCGAACCCGGCATCGAGCAGATGGGCCATGTTGTCATAGGCCACGATCCAGGACGGGGCGTGCATTTCCACCCCGATCAGCATGTGGCCGTTGCGCACCGCGGCGGTGACGAGGTTGAACCGGGCGAGGTTGGTGAAGCCGGTCTTCATGCCGATCGCGCCGTTGTAGCGCTTGAGCATGCCATCGATATTGGGGATGATGCGGCCCTCGAAGCGGAAGCTCGGAACCGAGAAGAGGTAGCGGTATTGCGGATAGTCGAGCAGCAAATGGCGGGCGAGGATCGCCATGTCGTAGGCGTCGGTCACCTGGTTCGGATCGGGCAGGCCGGACGGGTTGCGGAAGACGCTGCGCTGCATGCCGATGGCGTGGGCGTGGGCCGTCATTTCGGCGGCGGCGCGGCGGATGCTGCCATTGCCGAGATACTGGCCGAGCGCGGTTGCCGCGTCATTGGCAGAGAGGGTGGTCATGCCCAGCATGGCCTGCCGAACGGTCACGGTCTGCCCGGCCACGAGATCGAGCTTCACCGGCTGGACCGAGGCCGCCGCGGCGCTGACCGGCAGCGCCGTGTTCATGTGCAGCCGGCCGTCCTTGAGCGCGGTGAAGGCGAGGTCGAGCGTCATGAGCTTGGTCAGGCTCGCGGGATAGCGGATGTTGTAGGCGTTGTTCTCGGAGATGATCTTGCCGGTGGCGGCGTCCATCACTACCCAGTCGATCCCAGGGGCGACCGGGCCGGACCCGGTGGCGGCGGCCGCGATCGGCATGGCGGCCGCGGTCCGGGTGACATGCCGGTAGGGACGGTGGTGATGCGCGTAGGCCATGGCCGCCGGTACGGCCAGCAGCGTCGCCGCGCAGGCGCCGCCAATGGTCATTCGCGCGCAGCGCTTCAGGACGATTCCCGCGCGATCGCGCAACCCGGCAAAACCCATATCGAACTCCCAAACATGAACGATACCTCATGCGTCGGATAAAATGATTTTGCCTCGCTGTCCAGTTTAAATAGTGAAATTAATAAAAAAGCCAAAGGGTTAATGGTTAATCTTGCGTTGATCGGGGCGGACGCCCGCGCCGCGCCGGATCGTTCCGACATCGAATGGTCATTGTGCGATGCACAAAAATGTTTGACTCTGCCGTTGAGAAGGCCTAGATCGGTGTTGTTGCACTGCACTATAAATGTGCGTGCGGGATATCTGGCCGTCGTGTTTCTGCCTGAAACGAGGTGACGACAGCCAAGGTTGGGTGCCGCGAGGCGCCGGCTATCGTTGCAACGGACTGACAAGGAGTGGATGACGATGACAACAAAGACAAAGGCTGCCGATACCGTCCAGAACACCGCCGAGGCGGCTGTCGAGGCGACGAAGGCCCAGGTCGCGGCAGGGTTCGAGAAGACCCTCGCTTCGGTCAAGGAAGGCATGGAAAACGCCGCGAAGGGTTTCGAGACCCAGCAGGCGAAGATGAAGGAGCAGGTTGTGAAGGCGATGAAGACCACCGAGGAGATGATGGCGTTCGGCCAGGGCAATTTCGAAGCGCTGGTGAAGGCGAGCCAGATTTTCGCCTCGGGCATGCAGGGCATCTCGAAGCAGATCGCCAGCACCACCCAGAGCTCGGTTGAAGAAACCGTTTCGATGACGAAGGCGCTTGCCGGCGTGAAGTCGGTCAAGGAAGCGGTCGACCTGCAGACCGGTTTCGCCCGTTCGCTGATGGAGAAGGCGGTTGCCGAGACCGGCCGCATCACCGATGCCTCGCTGAAGCTGACCGAGCAGACCATCGCGCCGCTGACCGCGCGCGTGACGCTCGCCGTCGAGAAGTTCGGCGCGTCCATCTGATCCAGATGACATGCCCCTGGACGCCCTGACGGGTTTCGGGGGCATGACAACGAAGCGATGCTGGCAGTGCCAGTGTCTGCGAGACGCCTGAAATCCGCTGGGTTTCAGGCGTTTTGCGTTGCGGAGCGTTGTCAGGGCGCGCTGGCGCGGACCACCAGAACGTGGAAGCTGCCCGGCTTGAACGCCCGCCTTGGATAGGTTTTTCCCGGCGCCGGCGGCAGCATCCCGACTTGCTTCGCTGTCGAGAGGTAGGCCGTCCTTGTTGTGGCGTCGAAGGTCAGGGTCCGGGCGCCCGGCGCGGTGCCGAGGCGCTGGATGACGCGGTATTCGTCCCCGGATCCATCCTTGGGCGATGCGCGCACGATGCTCAGCGTGCCGTCGATGCTCGGCGCCAGCACCAGCGCATCCCGCGCATCGTAGCGCACGGCGTCGGCGAACCCCGGCAGGGGCAGCGAGGCGACCACCTTCCCGCCACGCGCATCGACCACTGCCAGCACATCGTTGCGGCAGGACACGAACAGGCGCATGTCCGCCCGGTCGATCGCAAGGCCGGTCGGCCCGGTGCAGGCGGGGGCGACGTCGATCTCGCGCAGGATGGTCATCGCCCGCGGATCGATCACCGCGATCCGGTTGGCCGATTTGAGGTTGAGATACACGCGCCCGCGCCCGTCGGCGACGATGAATTCGGGATCGGCATGGAAGGGCAGGGAGCCGACGATCCGGCCGTTTGCCGGGTCGATCGCGAACAGCGTCTGGCTGACTTCGTTGGGCACGAGCACAAGCCGCGACGAGGGATCATAGGCAATGCCATCCGGCCCTCTGCCGACATCGATGGTGCGGATCGTGCGCAACGTCTTCAGGTCGAACATGGTCACCGTGCCGGCAATGCCGGCGGTGGCGAAGCCGTGGCCGAACCGCGGCGCCAGCGCGATGCCATGCGTCCCCCGGACATTGCCGATCGTGCCGATGCGACGTTGGGTGCGGGTGTCGATGACGTCGACCCGGTCGCCCTGGGCGGCGAAGATCCGATGCGCCGCGGGATCGGTTGCGAGGTAGTCCCATTTCACCGGGCCGGGCAGGGCGATCTGGCCGGCAACATGAAAGCGGGGTGTTGCGGCGCGTGCGAAGGGGGCGGCGCACAGGCCGGGCAGCAGGGCGAGGGCGAGGAGGCGCGGCTTGATCATGGAAGGTCCGTTCCAGTGTGGTGGAGCGTCGGCTTCCCCGATCGGCCGCGCGCGGGCAAGCCGTGTCGGCGGGATTTCATCGGAACGTCATGGCGACGACCGTGCGGTGACAGAGCGTCATCCGATCCGGATGGATCGGACCGCGCTCCAGCGCATGCGACGTCAGCGCTGGCAACGGGCTGGTCGCCGCCCTAAAATCGAGATTGGGAGGGGGGAGGCATTTTCTGAAATGAGTGGTCGGAGCGGCGGGATTCGAACCCACGACCCCCAGTCCCCCAGACTGATGCGCTACCAGGCTGCGCTACGCTCCGACAGGGGCGTCTTAGCAACTGATTCAGGGTGAGGCAATCGACCCGGGACGCTTATCTCGCCTCGAGCATCATCCGATCAGATGGAATCATCTGATCGGATAAAGATGCTCGGTTTGTCAGTATGATAGAGCACTACATCCGATCCAAAAGGATCGGAAAGTGCTCTAGGTTCTGTACCTATTGCCATGACTACGGGGCGTCTGATTCAAGTCTGTTCGGAGGACTTGGAACATGGCGGAACTTTTCTGGCTGAACAACACGCAATGGGCTGCGATCGAACCATTGCTGCCGAAGCTTGGCGGCAAGCCTCGGGTTGATGACCGCCGGGTGCTGAGCGGCATCCTGCATCGCTTTCGCGAGGGCTTGCGATGGCGAGCGCTTCCTGAGGCCTATGGGCCACGAACCACTGTGTTCAACCGGTTCAACCGCTGGAGCCAGCGTGGCCTCTGGCAGGAGATATTCGCGGCGCTTGTCGCCTGCGCGGATCCGCCGCGCATCGCCATGGTGGACAGCACCTCGGTTCGGGCACATCGCGCGGCCGCGGGCGGTAAAGGGGGGCGCAAAGCCAGGCCATCGGCCGGTCGAGGGGTGGACGGACGACCAAGATCCACGCCGTCGCAGATGAGCAGGGACGCATCGCCGCACTCCTCCTGACGCCAGGACAGGCCTCCGACATCAGCGGCGCGAGGGCGCTTCTGCCCACAATACCGCCACCAGAAGAGCTGATCGCCGACAAAGCCTACGACGCTGATGATCTTAGCACCTTCCTCACCCGCCAAGGCACCAGGCCGGTGATCTCGCCCATGCCCAACCGCCGCGCCATTCCGCCCTTCGACCCCGTCGCCTACAGAAAGCGCAATCTCATCGAACGCGCCTTCTGCAGGCTCAAGGACTGGCGCGCCATCGCCACACGATATGACAAAACCGCACGAAATTTCCTCGCTGGTATTTGCCTCGTCCTCGCCGTCACATCATGGATCAGTTGAGTCCAGAGCCTAGAGCATCATCCGATCAGATGGAATCATCTGATCGGATAAAGATGTTCTAATTATCAACAAGATAGAGCACGACATCCGATCCGGATGGATCGGTACGTGCTCTAAAGGCTGGCGCGCAGGGTTTCCAGCTCGTCGAGCACTGCGTGGATGGCGGCGCGCAGCACCGTGCCGGCGGCCCGGGCGCGTTCGAGCTGGCGGTCCGGCGCGGCGTCGGGCGGGGGGCCGGGTTGCGGGCGGGATGCGGCGGTGGCGAGGATCGGCAGTTCCGGCGACTCCTCGCCGGCATCGTCCGCCATGCCGGGCTCGGCAGTGGTGCGGCCGCGCTCGGCGGCGGAGGCTGCGCGTTCCTCGTCCGAGGCGGGCGGGATTTCGGCGTGCAGCAGCCCACCGCTCTCGCGGAGCAGGCGCTGGACCCCCTTGATCGTATAGCCCTGGGTGTAGAGCAGGTCGGCGATGCGTTGCAGCAGCACGACATCATCCGGACGGTAATAACGCCGGCCGCCGCCGCGCTTGAGGGGCTTGATGCGGGGAAACTTGGTTTCCCAGAAGCGCAGCACGTGCTGGGGCACATGAAGCTCGTCCGCCACCTCGCTGATGGTGCGGAACGCCTCGGCCGACTTGCGGACCCGGGCGCGGCCCTGGTCGTCCTGCCTGGTATCGTCGGGCGGCGTCTCGTCGGTCAAAACTGGCCTGCGGAGGCGGGGGATTTGCCGGTGTCAACGGCCTCGCGCAGGATCTGGCTGGGGCGGAAAACCAGCACGCGGCGCGGCAGGATCGGCACTTCGCGGCCGGTTTTCGGGTTGCGGCCGATGCGCCGCCCTTTCTGGCGCACGGAGAAGGTGCCGAAACCGCTGATCTTGATCGACTCGCCCTCGGCAAGGGCGCGCTTCATGCGGTCCAGCACTGCTTCGAGCAGCTCTGCGGATTCGTTGCGCGACAGTCCCACTGCCGCATAGATCGACTCAGCCAGTCCGGCGCGTGTCAACGTGCTCATTTTTCAAGATTAGCAAGAAAGGCAGCCGGGTCAACACGGAACCGCAATCGTCGCGGTCTCGGGCGGCAAGGCGGGGCGGTTCAGAAGCGGAACAGCGCCGATCCCCAGGTCAGTCCGCCGCCGAGCGCCTCGATCAGCACGAGATGGCCGGGCTTGATTCGTCCGTCGCGCACCGCCTCGTCGAGCGCCAGCGGGATGGAGGCGGCGGAGGTGTTGGCGTGGCGGTCGACCGTGACGACGACCTGTTCGGGCGCGAGGCCGAGCCGCTTTCCCATCGCATCGATGATGCGGCGATTGGCCTGGTGGGGAACCAGCCAGTCGATGTCCGATTGCGCGAGGCCGTTGGCGGCGAGCGCCTCGTCCACCGCGCCGGCGAGCTTGCTGACCGCGTGGCGGAAGACTTCCGAGCCCTTCATCACCAGGTGCTGGGGCCGGTCGGCCTGGCCGGTTGCGCCGTCGATATAGAGGATGTCGCCGTAGCGGCCATCCGAATGGATATGGGTGGAGATCAGCCCGCGATCGGCGTCGTCCTGTGCCGCGCGCAGCAGCACCGCGCCGGCGCCGTCGCCGAACAGGACGCAGGTGCCGCGGTCTTCCCAGTTGAGGATGCGGGAATAGACCTCGGTGCCGATCACCAGCACGCTGGCGCATTGGCCGGAGCGGATGAAGGCATCGGCCACCGAGACGGCGTAGACGAAGCCGGAGCAGGCGGCCGAGAGGTCGAACGCGAAGCCGCCGGTGATGCCGAGTGCCGCCTGGATGCTCACTGCGGTGGCGGGAAAGCCCTGATCCGGCGTCGAGGTCGCGACGATGATGGCATCGACCGTCTCGGGGGCGGCGCCGGCATAGGCCAGCGCCCGGCGCGCGGCCTCGGCGCCCATGAAGGTCGCGGTTTCATGCGGGGCGGCGAGGTGCCGCTGGCCGATGCCGGTGCGTTCGCGGATCCAGGAATCGGAGGTGTCGACCCGTTTGGCCAGTTCGTCGTTGGTGACGATGCGTTCCGGCAGGTAGCTGCCGACCCCTTCGAAAACGGTGCGTTTCATGTCGGTCAGCCGGATGTCACGGGTGTGGAGGAGGGGGTGCGGATGGCATCGCTGGCGAGGCGCTCGCGATCGACGTGGTGGGTCAGGTCGTCGCGGATACGGTCGTTGAAGCGGTTGACGATCATGTCCATCGCGACGTCGACGGCATGGGCGAAGCCCTCGGCATCGGCGCCGCCGTGGGATTTGACCACGACGCCGTTCAGCCCGAGCAGGACGGCGCCGTTGTAGCGCCGCGGGTCGAGCCATTCGCGCAGCCGCGACAGGCCGGGGCGGGCGAGGAGATAGGCGATGCGGGCGGCGATGTTGGCCGAGAAGATCCGCCGCAGCAGGTCGCCGACCAGGCGCAGCGCGCCCTCGCCGGTCTTGAGCGCGACATTGCCGGTGAAGCCGTCGGTCACGACGACGTCCACGGTGCCGCCGGCGATGTCGTGGCCCTCGATGAAGCCGTGGAACTGCGCGCCGATCGGGCTTTCGCGCAGCGCCTCGGCGGCGCGGCGCAGGGTTTCATCGCCCTTCATTTCCTCGGAGCCGACATTGAGCAGCCCGATCGTCGGGTGCGGCAGGCCGAGCACGGTGCGCGCGAACAACTCGCCCATGATGGCGAATTCGACGAGGTTGCGGGCGTCGCAGACGACATTGGCGCCGAGATCGAGCATCACCACGTCGCCGCGCGCCGAGGGGCCGATCGCGGCCATGGCGGGGCGGTCGATCCCGCTCATCGTCTTGAGGACGATCTTGGCGAGGGCGAGCATCGCGCCGGTATTGCCGGCCGAGATGACGCCCGCGGCCTCGCCATTGGCCACGGCATCGATCGCCCGGCGCAGCGAGGCGTCCCGCAGCCGCAGGGCGGCGGTGGGTTTCAGCTCGTTGGGGATGACTTCCGTGGTCGGGCGGATGGTGACCCGGTTGCGCAGGCGCTTGCTCAGCCGGACCAGCTCATCTAGCCGCGGCGCGTCGCCAAAGACCTCGAACCGGGCATTCGGATGGCGCTCGGCAGCGATGTCGAGCCCGGCGATGACCACGTCCGGCGCATGGTCGCCGCCCATCGCGTCGACCGCGAGGATCGGCGCTCCGGCGGCGGGCGCGCGGTCGGGTCCTTGCGGCGGATGCGGCATGGAGGAGGCGGAGTCGGAGGGGGATCCGGTCGTCATCGGCTGTGCGAAGGCACGGACGGTGGCGACAAGGTCACGGCCGGATCAGATCCGGACCGTGCCCTTGAGATCCTTGCCGGCGGCGACGACTTCACGCCCGTCATAATGGCCGCAATGGCCGCAGACATGGTGCGGACGCTTCAGCTCGCCGCAATTGCTGCACTCGGCATGAGCCTGCTGGCCCACGGCGTGGTGGCTGCGGCGCATGCCTTGGCGGGAGGGGGAGGTCTTGCGCTTGGGTACGGCCATGGGTCGCTCTCGGTTCTGTGCGTTTCGTCGCGAAAGGTCTCGGCGCGCCAGCAGGTGACGCCCCGTGGACCGGGGGGGATCGGAAAGCGGGCGTCTAGCAGAGAGAGGGGCGGAGGGCAAGATTGAAGGTGGCGGGGCGGTGCGGCCGGGATAAATCCGGCCGGTAGCAGTCCGGCCGGGATCAGTCCGGCCGGGGTCACTCCGGCCGGCGGAGTTTCGCGAGGGCGGCGAACGGGTGCGCCTGCGGTGCGGCGCCGGCATCGGGTGCTGCGGGCGGCTCCGCGCCGGGCCGGCGGGGATAGGGATCGAGCGCCAGGGCGAGCTGCTCGACGAGCAGGGCGCCGAGATCGGCCACCGTTCCCTCCAGCGCGACCTGGTCCGGCGCGTCGGGGTCCAGCATGTCGTCATCCTCCACCGGCGCGCCGTTGGTGACGAGCAGCAGCGCGGCGGTTTCGGCGATCGACTGGTCGACCGGTTCGAGCGACACGATGCAGGATTGCGTGACCTCGGCGGCAAGCTCCAGCCGCGCCTCGATCCGCGGTCCGCCGGCGCGGCGCAGGTGGAAGCTGCCCGACAGCGCGGCGATCGCGGGGATACCGAAGGCGGCGGCGATGGCGGCGCGTTCTGCGGCGCTGGTCTCGATCGTCACCGTTTCGGGATCGTCGCCGAGGCGGGCGAGGTCGAGGCGCCGGGTGAGGGGGGCGGGGGCTGCTTCAGTCATGTTAAAACAGTGCCGCATCTTGCACGGCGAGGGAAGCTCGCTCATAGAGCCTGAACCAGCCGCAACCCAAGGATCGAGCCGCGTGCGCAGATTGGCGATCAAGCTCCGCCCATTTCTCCCCTTGCTGATGCTGCCGGCACTTGCCGGCTGCGCCGTGTTTTCGGCGCAACCGCGCTATCGCGGCACCGCGGTGACCGAGGCGCAGCTCAAGCAGCTCACCCCCGGCGTTTCCACCGAGGCGGACGCCACCGCGCTGCTCGGCTCGCCGACGCTGCGGGAATCATTCAACGATCATGACTGGCTTTACGTGAGCCAGGTGACGAAGCCGCGCATCGGCCAGACCCTGGGCGTCGAGAAGCAGCAGGTCGTCGTGCTGGATTTCGGCGGCGGGGTGCTGAAATCGATCCGCCGGGTCGACAAGAAGCAGGCGCTGCACGTCGCGATGGCGGGTGGCAGAACGCACGCGCCGGGCGGCCATGCAGGTTTCCTGCAACAGCTTGTCGGCGGTGTCGGGCACTATAATCCTGGCCTGGGCGCCGGACAGTCCGGCGGCCTCGGCGGAGCGAGCGGATTCTGATCGCATGATCGGGCGGCGCGGCATTCTGGCCGGAACCGGAACCGTGGCGGCGCTGGCGATGGCCGGCACCGCCCGCGCCTCGACCTCGGTTCTCGGCATGGCGGGGCCCGTCACCCGTCTGCCGCCCGGATCGGAGGCGCCACAGCTGAACGACGTGGTGGCACCGGGATTGCAGCGGGACGTGCTGATCCGCTGGGGCGATCCCGTGCTGCCCGGTGCGCCGCCGTTTCGCCCGGGCAATGTCACGCTTTCGGCCGCCAGCCGGCAATTCGGCTGGGATGCGATCATCGCCGGGCTGGTGAAGATGCCGCCCGCCGACGATGGCGTGCGCCGGCTGCTGATGGTTCTCACCCATCCCGACGTGCAGATGCGCATGGCGTTTCCCGGCGGCAGCGGGCCGGCCATCGTCGCCGGCAAGATGCAGGGGGCGTCGGTCCTCAACCTCGCGGTGCAGAACGGGCGCTGGGTGGTGGTGGCCGGCGGCTACCAGTCCCGCCGCATCACCGACGGGACGCTGTGCCGCATCTCCGGGCCGGCCGCTGCCTCGATCGGGCAAACGGTGCAGGGTGTGCTGGCGCCGTCCATCGGCAGTGTGACGCCCTGGAACACGGTATTGCTGCCCGAAGGCCGCGCCGCGGGCTGGATCAAGCGGCTCGCCGGCCATGCGCCGGGCTTCGACAGCCCGGGCGTGGGCGCCGGCTTCGGCTGGGTGGTCGAGCTCGATGCGGCCAATCCGATGTCCTTCCCGGTCAAGCGCACCGCGCTCGGCCGGCTGCCCCGCGCGGGCGTTGCCTGCGGCCTCGCCGCCGATGGCAGCGCCGTCGTCTTCATGAGCGAGGACGGACCGATGGGGCGGCTGTTCCGCTTCAAGGGCGCCGCCCCTTCTGGCACCGGAGAGGGCGCGCTGGATGCCGGGACGCTCGCCGTTGCGGTGATCGATGGATCGCATATCGTCTGGCACGACCTGCCCGCGGGCCTGCCGACGCTGACCGCGACGGCTTCGGCCGGGCATCGCGAGTCCGGGTTCGATGCGCCGGCCGGCATGGCGATCGGTTCGGATGGCACGCTCTATTTGGCCTGCCGCGGCAATCCGGGACGAGGGATCAGCCAGATCAACCCGCTCAACCCGCGCGCCGGCAATGGCACAGGCCATCTGCTCGCCTTTGCGCCCGAGGGCGGCGATCCCGGGGCCAAGCGGTTTGCCGGGCGCGTCGTGCTGCTGGGCGGCAATCCGGCGCATGATTCCTCCGCGCGCTACGCGCCGGGTTCGACCGCCTGGCTGCGCGCCCCCTCGACCCTCGCTTTCGACGGGCGCGGCCGGCTGCTGATCGGCACCGACCAGCGCGGCGATGTGACCGACACTGCGGACGGGCTGTTCGCGATGCACTCGCAGGGCGGGCTCCATCTGCTCTACAGCGCGCCGGTTGGGGGGGCTGTGGGCGGTGCTGCTGCCGATCCGCAGGGGAAGACGCTGTTCACCGTCGCGCGGCATCCCGGCGCCACGCGCCAGGCCGATTTCGCCGATCCGGCGACGCGCTGGCCGACGGTGCAGCCCGGCATGCCGCCGCAGACCACGATGGTGTCGCTCACCCCGGGTTGACCCTGTCGCGGCCGGCGTACCTGAGGCCATGACGCTGACCATCACGACGAGGAGGGCTGGATGCTGAACACGACCGCGACCTTGAGGCTGAACGACCCGACGCTGCTGCGGGAAGCCAATTATATCGATGGAGCGTGGGTTCAGGCGGAGAGCGGCCGCACGCTCGATGTCCTCAACCCCGCGACGGGCGAACTGGTCGGCCGCGTGCCGGCGATGGGCGAGGCGGAGACCCGCCGCGCGATCGAGGCGGCTGGCCGGGCTCTGGCCGGCTGGCGGGCGATGCTCGCGAAGGAGCGTGCCGCGATCCTGCGCCGCCTCTACGAGCTGATGATGGCCAACCAGGACGATCTCGGCGCGATCATGACGGCCGAGCAGGGCAAGCCGCTGGCCGAGGCGAAGGGCGAGATCGCCTATGCCGCCGGCTTCATCGAGTGGTTCGCCGAGGAGGGGAAGCGGATTTACGGCGACACGATCCCGCAGAACGCTCCGGGCCGGCGGATCATCGTGCAGAAGCAGCCGATCGGCGTGTTTGCCGCGGTGACGCCGTGGAACTTCCCCTCGGCGATGATCACCCGCAAGGCCGGGCCGGGCTGGGCCGCTGGCTGCACCGGGGTGATCCGCCCGGCGAGCCAGACCCCGTTCTCCGCCCTCGCCCTTGCCGCCCTCGCCGAGCGCGCCGGCATGCCGGCCGGCGTGTGCAACATCATCACCGGGCCGTCCGGGCCGATGGGCGCCGAACTCACCGCCAACCCGATCGTGCGGAAATTCTCCTTCACCGGCAGCACCGAGGTCGGCGCGAAGCTGCTCGCCCAGTGCGCGCCGACGATCAAGAAGACATCGATGGAACTGGGCGGCAACGCGCCCTTCATCGTGTTCGACGACGCCGATCTCGACGCCGCGGTGAAGGGCGCTATCGATTCGAAATTCCGCAATGCCGGGCAGACCTGTGTGTGCGCCAACCGCATCCTGGTGCAGGACGGCGTGTTCGAGGCGTTTGCCGAGAAGCTGAAGGTCGCGGTCGAGGCGCTGAAGGTCGGCAACGGCATGGAGGCGGGCGTGACGCAGGGGCCGCTGATCAACCGCGAGGCGGTCGAGAAGGTGGAGACGCATATCGCCGATGCGGTCGCGGGCGGCGCGCGGATCGTCACCGGTGGCAGGCGCCATGAACTGGGCGGGAATTTCTTCACCCCGACCGTGATCGCCGATGTGAAGGGCGACGCGCTGATCTTCCGCGAGGAAACCTTCGGCCCGGTGGCCCCGCTGTTCCGCTTCAGCACCGAGGCGGAGGCGATCGCGATGGCGAACGACACCGAGTTCGGCCTCGCCAGCTATTTCTATGCCCGTGACGTGGGGCGCATCTTCCGCGTTGCCGAGGCGCTGGAATACGGCATTGTCGGCATCAACGAGGGCCTGATCTCGACCGAGGTCGCCCCCTTCGGCGGCGTCAAATCCTCGGGCCTCGGCCGCGAGGGATCGAAATACGGGATCGAGGATTATCTCGAGATCAAGTATCTGGCGCTCGGCGGCCTGGGCGGCTAAACGGGCGCTGCCAGGATGGGTGGCCGAGTGGTTTAAGGCAGCGGTCTTGAAAACCGCCATACGTGAAAGCGTATCGTGGGTTCGAATCCCACCCCATCCGCCAGTATTTCGAGAAAAATGCAGGCGCAATAAGCAACATTCAAAAATGACTATGTATATTGGATACACCCATCAGGATACATTCGAGGCGCGCATTTCCTAGGACGTCTATGGACGTCGCGCACCAATCGCGATAGCGCGTTTGAAACTCCCAAGGCATAGAGCGGATGTATCGAAAGGCGTTCTAAAAACCGCAGAATATATCTATAAGATATATAATATGACAGTAATACTGTCCTATTTTAATTTGTGTTTAGCCTAGAGAGGCGGTTTGCGCGGTTTCGGGCGATTGGCACCCCTTGCGGTTCCTGCGGTTCCTGCGGTTTTGAGGCTATGCTTGGAAAAAATGCAGGTATTTAGTCGAGTTGGTGGCCTCGAAAAACCGCAACCCACTTGCGGTTCCTTGCGGTTTTCTGCGGTTTTTCGGGTGATGCGCGGTCAATTCATGCCCTATGGCAATGCAATAGCCTTTATATGCCGGTTATCTATGCCTCATCCGCTATCTATGTCTCCCCTATTGGGTCGATAACTGGCGTGCAATCCGGCGCGCGGCGACCGCCCCATGACCGGCACCCGACCGGCGGCAGGATGCAGGGCGATGGCGCATTGACCGGCGCTCGATCTGGGGGCGGTTTCGGGCATCGTCGGCATGGAAGCCGGCGCCCGGCCTGCGGCCTCGCCCAGCCCGTCGCCAGGCGGTGACGGAAGCATTGACGATCCGCCGGCTGGGACGCCTCTACAGGCTCACGTATCGCCGCAGAGCGGCCCGCCACGCAGTGCGAGATAACCGGGCGGGTGCTGGCTGCACGCTGCGCTCTGACTGGCCGGTGCGGACTGCGGTGTCGGCGGTGAAGCGGTCGGCTTTGGCAGAGTCGCCAACTTGGCGACTCTGATCGTGGCCGCCCCCAATCGCGCCATGCTTCGTCTCGGGATGCAGCGCCTCGTAAGCCTCCTTGCGGCGCTGCACCTCGGTGCGGTCGATGCCGAGTTCGCGGGTGGCGGCATTGATGCCGGATGGCATTTGTTGAGGCGAACGACGGCGACCAGATGCATCAAGATGGCCGGCGCAAGTTGCGCCTTCCACCTTCTCACCTGTCAGCCTGACCCATTCCGCGATGTGCTCGCTGCGCTCAAGCGGCGTCAGTTCGGCGGGGACTTTTCCTCTCGTTTCCTTTAGGGATGCGGAAAACTACCCCCAGCCTCTACTCGAAACCCATTTCGCGGAGCATCTGCCGTGCTTCGATCAGGGCATATGACTTGTCCTTGCCGCTGATCCGGCGCTGCCGCACCTCGCCCATCTCCACCAGCTTGCGCCGGGCGTCCACCCGCTCCGATGGTCGCACAAGCGGGTTTTCGGCTACGCGGCGCAGTTCGGCAATCTCGGCGTCAGTCATGGACCTCTCCCGTGCGCGTATGGTTGTATCCCTTTGTTGCGTTTTCGTCACACTGTTGCGCCTTGCGGCTACGCTCAATGCGGTATCCTCGCACTCGATCCGAGCAGAATGAGCACTTTGCACCGAACTCACGCCATTGCGCCCGTTGAAAGCCGGCGCCCTTCATGGCGCGGCCAACTCCGAATCGTGTGACAGTGGAAAGTTGCGGCACCGTGCGGCACGCGGCAACGAGGCGGGCGGTGCTGATCTTGTTGTCTCCCAGAGCGGCGGCGGCTGCCACGGCCACCAGGGCGACCATCTCGATCTGATCCTCGGTCATGGCGTCAGGCATCGGGCAGCAGCCGTGCAGCGGCCACCAGCGGGCGCGCGGCGTCGATCATCTCATCCGTGCCCAGCTTCAACGCGGCGTCAACCGCCTTGGCGCCGGCATAGAGCTTGCGGCGGGCGGCGATCAGGTCATTCCTGCAGGCGGTGCGGACAACGTCGCCGCCGGCCTTGGCGGCCATTTTGGCGCGCAATGTTTCAGTCATCTGCAGGTCTCCGGTCTGCGGTGCCGCGTCACGCCTTCGTCTATATAGACGCGCGCGCACCGGTTAAGCGGTTCGGCACTCATCGTTGCCCCTCCGGCATTGGCGGCATGTATCCGCGCATCCGATTGTCAGGATTTCCGCGCCTTTCGCGCCATTGCTTATGCTTCCAGCCGGCGGCGGACAGGATCGCGCCGATCTCGGCGGGCGTGACGTGCCAAGACGGGAACGCGGCCCGGCAAGCGGCGTGAAGGGCAGGTGTCGCCACCCGCCCCTCGCCGGATGCAGCGGCCAAGGCGCGGGCCAGCAGCAGCACAATGGCGGCGTCGTCGATTGCGGTCATCGGCTCTTTTTCCGCCTCGGCGTGCGGATTCGCCCGGCCTTGGCCCCGGCAAGAAACCGGCGCCAGGCGCGGATGCTCTTTCGGCTGGGGGTGCGGTGCTTGCTTATAGGCCGTCCGCGTAGGCAGGCGAGCCAGCGGGCGAGACGCGCCCGTTAAAGCCCGTGGTGCCGCTCTGGTTGCGGTTCAGGGACGCGCCGAGGCCGCTTTTGACCGCCTTGGCGATATCGTGCGGGTTGGTGATGTGGACGCCGTGCACCAGCGCACCCACACCCGACCCATACGGCACCGCAGGCTGCCTGCCTGCCGTATCCCACGCCGGCAGCATGCCGTGTGGATGGTTGGCAATGTCGGTTGCCAGCGCGTGACCAGCGGATGCGAGGCCGCTGCCGATACTTCGGATCGGATGTTCGAGAAAGCCGTTGATCGTCCGCTCGAGCCCGAGCAGCCAGTGATTGAACTGCCTGAAGTCGTTGCCGAGGTCGTGGAAGACGGTCTTGATCCCGTTGAAGTTGGCGATGATCGCGCCGGTTCCGGTAGCAATTGCCGCCACCGCGCCCGCTATCGTCGCCGGGATGGCGCCGGCGGTTGCGAGGCCGACCAGCACGGCGCCCGTCCCGAGGCCCACCAGTGCCACGCCCAGACCGGCTATGCCGCCCACAATGTCGCGGACCATCGCCGGATGCACCTTCGACCATTTCGTCACGCCGGTTACGGCGCTGGTCATGGCGTTGAGGATGGCGATCGCCGGCTTGACCAACGGCGTGCCGAGGGCTTCCAGCAGGCTTGTCCATGCCCCCTCGAAGGCGTGCAGCGGCCCGGTCATGGAGGTCGCCATCTGGACGCCGTAGACCGACACGCGCCCGGCCTGCCGCATCTGCTTCTGCGTGCGGATGTAGGATAGCGCGTTCGTGATCATGTTCGCGACGAGACGCGAGCCGGTCTGGCTGCTGATCGTCTGATAGACCGCGGCGAGCAGGTTCTTCTTGCCGTGAACGCCGTGCGCTTCCAGCGTCGGCACCAGCACCTTCTGCGTCCAGGCGAACAAGCCTTGGCTGTAAAGGATCTTGGATCCTTTGAGCGCGCCGGGCTTGATGGCGGTCTGGAAGGTGTGCGGGATATGGATGAAACCGCCGGGCGCGACGAGGCCGTAACGCTTCATGTTGTAGGCATACATCCGGCTGATCGGACCGCCGGAAAGCGCCTTCATGACCATGCCGAAACCGCGACCGCCGGTCGGTCCCATCTGCTGCACGGCTTCCGCCATGCTGGACCACCAAGCGAAGCCGCTCATCATTTGCGACGCCGCGCCGGCGAGTTTCGTGGCCCGCATGATCTGGTTCGGCGTCAGCAGCTTGCCGGCGATGTTCTGCGCCTCGAGCGCGTAATTCAGGTTGCGCCCCAGCGCGCCGACCGAGAACGTCTTGCCGTCCGGGCCATACGTGCCGCCGCGCAGTTCGATGGCCTTCAGGAGTTCGCCCAGCGCGGTCGGACCACCCATGCCCCAGTTCGACAGGACGCCTTCGGCGCGGACGATCAGCGGCGCAGCGCGCACGGCCTCGGCGCTCGATCCCAGCACCGTGCGGCCCTTGGTGAGTGCGGCCAGCGCGTCGGACCAGTCCACGTTCGGCGTCCGCATGGATTGCGTGAACGCGGCATTGGTCAGGTCGCCGACATTGCGGGCCGAGACGCCCATCTGCTGCAGCCGGCTCTGGACGTTCGCCAGCCGGTTGCCGTAGGTGGCGAGGTCAGACGACGCCTTGAGGATCGCCATGCCGCCCAGCGCCGCCGCCGCGCCGATGGCGGCCATGCGGACGCCCTTGATCTGGCTGCTGACATACTTTGCCTGCTTGCCGAGGCCGATCATGTCCTTCGAGATCAGCTTGAGCACCGGGCCGACCGAATTGATCGCGGCTATCTCGATCCCGATTTTGTAACTTTTCAGCATCGGTCAGTTCCTTTCGACGCGACGGGGTGGCCCGGCGAGGAAATGGAGCAAACCTCGCCGGGCCGGGCGCGCTGGATAGGCGGCGCGGTCTCAGAATTCGGTGCCATCACCTACCGTCGCGTAGATCGTGCCGGAGCCGCCCGGCATGACGGCGCCGATCTGGTTGACGTAGGGCCCGGCAAAGATGCGTGCCCGCGTTCCACCCGCCACCGGCATATCGCTCTCGCTGGCGATCTGCGGCCCATTGCCGACGCGGACGAAGGCAAGCGAGGCCGTGGGGTTCGTCACCACCACCGTATCGCCCTTCGCCGGCAATGCCGTGCTCGCGCTGGTCGAGGTCGCGGCAATGGCGACCGTGCCGGCGGGATTGAACGGGTTGACGCTTCCAACGGTCATTCGGCGGCTTCCAGCAGCTTGCGGGCGGTATCCGGCAGGATCACGTCGCCCTCTGCGTCGAGATGCGCGGACCACGTGCGGCGCTCCGCGTCCGGGTTCGGATGCTCGGGGCTGAGAACGCCGTTGAACATCTCGGGGTTGGCCCCCGGCATGAAGCCCAGCCGGAGATTGACGCCACCGGCCATTGCCCGCCCGACCGCTTCAACGCCGGCACTGAAAGCCGCCTCGCCGTTTGCGAGCAGTCGCTTTGCCTCAACGATCATAGCCGCGCCTTCGATCCGCAGCTTGATCCCGGCAGCGAGAACAGGCTCCCAAGCGCGCTGCTCTGCGGTGCGGAGATCATCGCCGGCCTTCGTGACGGCGGCCTCGGCAGCGGCAACGCTTTCGCGCCGGAACAGGACGCTATCCTCGGCGGCGCGGATGGCGGCCTCGGCCTTCATGAGTTCGCCAGTGTCGATAGCCTCGCCTTCGGCGGCCCGCTGCACGAGGTTGGCGCGGGTGGCGCGGGCTGCGGCAACGGCGGCCTCGGCATCGCTGATTGCCGTGGTCGCGGTCGCAACCCGGCTGATCGCCGCCTGATAGGCTTCGCGCGCCCGCTGCGGCAGGCCTGCATCGCGGAGGTTGAGAATGTCCTGAAGGTCCATCTGATTTCCTTTCAACGGTCGAGCCCGAGACGCTTCAACGTGCCGTTCAGCGCATTTTCGTTCTGCCGGGCGGAATCAGTTGCTCGCTGGACGCGCTGAACGTGATCGAGGATCGCGGCAGAGACGATATCGCCCTCGCGCCCAGCCAGATCGCGAACGCCGATTTCCTCGGTCCATCCCGCATCGAAGCCGGCGCGCATCCGCCGCCGGTTCACGTGCTGTTCAAGCGGGGTCATCTCTGAAAACGGCTTGCCCATTTACTGCATTCCTATAGTCAACTTTTCAAATAATAGCAGAAATGGCGGATAGGAGACAAGAAATATTAAATATACTGTTCGGCATACGGTAGCATATTACTATGAATTACTATGGATCATAGACGATCATTATTTGAACCGGCTTGCGCACTACATCTGCACCGATTGCGCCGCAGGTGCCATCTCAACGATATACGGCGGACGTGGTTTCCGCCGCTATCGCTGATCCATTCCAGCAATAGGCTTGTTTATGTCAGTCGTCTGGGGATTTGGCGCCCGTCTTGGATACGTTTACGGGCGCCTGTATGCCGTCAGTGTGTCGGCTGGGCCGGCGTGACGCGCGGGTGACGGTCGCCCGGCGGCGGGAGGATCAATATTTGAGGCCGCTGCCCGAATACTGCACGCCAGGCTTGGGCCTGCTGGGTCGTTGTCTCGATCAGGGCGAGCGGCGCCGCGCCCGATACAGCGGCATTGACTGCGTTTCGATAATGCAGCGGTTCACCGCCCGTCGCGTGGATCACGGCACTGCGGGCCATCCGCCGCAGCCTTGGCGTGCATCGCCAGCCAGCCGGGCCGATGGGTGCATCGCCATCGTCACCAACGAGGATGACCAGCGGCCGCGCTGCCCGGTCGAGGGATTTGGGAAGCCCGGCGCCGGGCGTTACCTCGACAAGCTGGACCAGCCCCTCGGCTGCGGCTGCATAGAGCGGCAGGCGCCACGGCACGAGGCGCGAAGCAACCTCGATGACGCGGCTGAACTCGGCTTTTGTCCTTACCTGCATCATTGGATGAGTCCCCAGGCTTCACGCCTCGGGCTTCCGTCGAGCACCGTTCCGGCCGGCAGCCGCTCGATCCATCCGTGATCTTCGAGAATGGCAACGGCGCGCTTGGCATCGGCGGCCTGCCGCAGCCGGTTCGGCCCGGACTTGTAAAGCGCAGTGAGGTAAAGGCGCGGATCGGGCTGCGCCTTCCACCATGCGAGCAGTTCCGTCGCTGCGTCCAGCTCGGGATCGGGTGCAACCGTCTCGCCGAGGCGCAACTGTTCTGACGCATACCAGCTTGCCAGTGCGGCGCCGGCATCGAACGCTTCGGCGTCGATGTAGGTCTGGCCGGCGTATGCCGCGAGGATGCCCGCGAGACGTGAGGCGTGCTCAACCATCTTTGCGCCGAAACCACGGATTGAGGCGTATCGGCGCCCGTCCGCCAGGTCGCGCTCGGTTGCATCGTGAAACTGGATCAGGCGGCGTTCCGCCTCGACATTGAAGGGTAGCGGCTCGGGATCGAGGCCGTCCGATCCTTCGAGGCGCCGGGGCTGCTGGGCGAGCAGGTCGCCAAGGCGGCCGTTGTATTCGTCCAGGAACTCATCGAAGCCCGGTTCACGGTCACGCCATAGGCGGGTGCCGATAGTCGTTTCCGGTTCCGATATGAGCATACGGGCCAACAGCCCATTATCCCGCGCGCTGGCGTTTCCCAGCAGGATGCCGGCCACGGAACGCTGAACCGCAAGCGAGAGCGAGGCGCGGCGCCCTTGGGCAAAGGTCGATTTGCCCGCGCGAAGCCTTTTGATCGGTGAGCCGTCCCACAAGGTGTTGATCGTGGTCATCGTGCGAACGGCGGCATCTTCTGACATAGCATGACCGCCAAGGAACATGCCGCCCTCGGCCGAGAAGATCGCGGCGTAGGGCCTCAGCGTCAAAAGGTTAACCACCCCCTCAATCGTGCCTTCCTCGGCCGTGAGCATCGGCGGGGCCGGCGCCTTCGGTTCCGATCCGACATCGGCCAGCGCCCGCTCCGCAGCGGCGCGGCCGTCCTTGGCAGCCTTCCGCGCCTCGATCCGGGCGGCGTCGAAAGCCTCTTTGTCGCGGCTATAGGCTGCTTGCTCGGCTTCGTATTGAGCCGCCAGCGCGGCCTCAGCGCGGCGGATTGGCAGGCTGGCGATAAGGTCAACGCTCGTTTTTCGTTCGCCGGATTGAGCGATAGTAAGAAAGGCCGTCACCAGCGGGCGATTTCCGACGCTGGGGATCTCGACATCGTGGTGGATCGAGGTTGCGAACCCGGCAGCGGCGAGCACCGATGCAGCGCAGAGCGCGCCCGGCGCTTGCGTGCGGCGCTGGATCGCCTCGACGGCTGGGCGCAGGCTGAGGAGGGCGCCCATGGGGTAAGGCGCGGGGGGCGGCGTCTCGCGCCGGAGCGGGCGTTTCAACTCCGGTGGCGTGCTCGCCTTCGCGGCGGCATCGCGGGCTATCTGCTCGGCGTTGAAATGGTTCATGCTGCACCCCCGCGCGCCGATAGTGCCGATTTGAGAGTCGCCTCGATCTCGCGCCGTTCGAGGCCGGCGACGATGGCGGCGTGTGCCATCGCCTCCGCCACCTCGCCGGAGGACAGGCCGCCTGTCGTGGTCAGGCGCAACAACCCGTAAGTCTCGGCGTTCAACGTGGCGTTGCGGGTGCCAGGCGCGGCGCCGGCGACACGCTCGATTGCGCGCCGTAGGGCCGCCTCGGCATAGCGGCGGCTGCGGTGATCGCCGCCAGTCCAGGGGGCGGCAGGGGGCGGCGTCCAGGCCGGTTTCGGCGGCGGTACCAGCCAGTTAGGCCACTCGGCCAGCGGGCCGGCAGACAGGACAGGGAGGCCGGCGGCTGGCCACCAGATGCACGATCCCCCGTCCGCCCGGACGTCGATACCGGGCGCAATTGCCGCTACGCTGGAACGCAATCCGGGCCGGTGTTTGAACCACAGATGCAGCCCGCCGGAGCGGGTGCGATGCGTCCGGGTCGCGGGCAACTTGTCGCGGTTCGCGGCGAACCATTCGAGGCCGCCGGGCTTGTTGTCGATGTCGAGCGCGGCGATGCCGGAGCGTTCGCCGGTCGCGATCCCGATCAGGACGAATCCGTAATCGCGGTGCAGAGCGCGGATCGTGGTGGGATCGGTCGAGGCGGCAAGGTGACCGCGCGGGCAGCGAGGCGACTTGTCGTTGCCTACGGGGAAAACGGCGCGGCCGGCGGCGGCGAGGTCGAGCGCGGTGTCCAGCGAGGCCATTAGTTGCCCTCCCTGATCAGCCCAGCCAGCGCCTCGGCGATGCGGCGACAATGGCGGGCCTCGATGTCGGCGGCTGCGCGAAGAACACTGTCCCTCTCGCGCTTCGCCATGATCCAGTCCGCCCGGCTGGCGAGCGAGCGGGCGGCCCGGCGCAGATCAGCCTCGGGCATCTCAATTGTCAAAATGCGGCGGCGGGAACGGGTTTCGATGTCGTCGATGAGTCGGTCGTGCTGCCGGTCGGCAGCGGTTTTGCGGTCAACCATTTAGGGCATCCTTTCTGCCCGAAAAACCGCTTGCAGCCGAGCGCCGGCACGTCTATCTCTTGATCGCCGCCAAGCAATCCAAAGATTTCCGCGCCGCTCCGGAGCCAGTAGGTTTTCGGGGCGGTTTGCATTTTGGGGATCAGGCCGCGCTCTTGGGCAGGTTCTCAGCGAACCGGCGGAGGCTCTCAGCGGTGATGAACGTCGAGCGGCCCAGCTTGCGGACGTCGAACGTCCCGGCCTTCACCAACTCCCAGAACTTTGCGTGTCTGACGCCTAGGGCGGCCTGCGCCTCGGCTGGCCGGTAGAGAAGTTTTGTGTCAGTCGTCATTCCTTACTCCATACGGATGTTAATGGACTGACGATCCAGTTATCAGGTCGCGTATCGTACTGACAAAGTCCTTTTGCGGGAACAAAGCAGTTTTTTTCAGATTACTTCCCGCCTTGTTTTCTGCGCTTATCGCGTAACCAGTCGCTTCCGATTTCAATGCCCGCGAGTTCGCGCAAGGTTGCCTGAACAAACCGATTGAAGGGGGCTTTGGGCGCGTCTGTTGGTTCGACGCCGAACAAGTGAGCAAATGAAAGGCGAAAGTCTTCCAACGCGCCGTTAAGCCAATTTGGGCGAGGCTGGCCGCGCGCTCGGCCAGACATCGCAGATTGTCGCTTCGACCAATTTTCTAGATGGTCGAGCCGCCCAATTAGATCAAAACAGGGGTCTTGCTCGGCTGTTTCTGGCTGCTCTCGAACGTGCCGAGCGCATAAGTGCTTAAGCTCGCCAGCCAACTTTTTCATTTTCAGCCAGTCAGATTTCTTGAACGTGTCAGGACGAGGTTCAATCGCGTGAGCAAGTGAGAACATCACCATGTGCACATTGCGCCAAGCTGCTGCGGCCAGTTCGTCGGACACCGCAAGAGGCAGTCTAACTGCGGAGACGATGCGCGATTGCGCCTCAGCGTCTAGTTGGCGAAACCGTGGAGGTGGAACCTCCGCCCGGAATATTATTGTTCCATCCGCCTTAACGATTTCGGCAAATTGAGGCTCGGGCGGGGATTGCTCCCCGCCTTTTCTCTTGCCCCCGCTCATGCTGCCTGCTCGCCGGAGTTCATGCCCGCATCGTCGCAGAATTTCTGCCAGTTATCCCGCAACACGTCTGCCTCGGTTTCAACCGCATCCGCCAGCCAGCGCAGGGAGCGCAACCTGTATTCGTCGGGCGCGGCTGGAAGATTGGTCATGAACAACCGCAAGGCGCGGGCGGCATCCTGCATCCGGGTGGTGCTGTCCTCTACATCGGCAACGCGGATTTCAACCACGCTCTTGACGGGGCGCGTCATGCCAGCCCCCGAACATCGCGTGCGATCATCGTCGCCAGTTTTTGCTCGGGATACATTTCGTCGGCTGGGTTTTCCTTGTCGGGGCAGTATTCCGCAAAGCACCGCGCAACAGCCATCAGCCCAGCCGGCGTAGTGGCCCGATGCTGCACAATGGCGTCAACAAGCCGCCCTTGCGCGTCCTGCATTGGTTCGATGATGGCGTCCCGCTCGTCGTCGTCCGCGATGTAGTTCGCGCCGCCGGAGAAATAGGACAGATAAATCCGCTCTTGAGCCACAAACCGATCACAGAGCGCGATCAGCGCAGCGTCGGGGTTGCTGGCAGCGTTCGCCACGGCTGGGGCGGCAATGGCGGCAGCAGCGCCAGCCATCGCGGCCCGGATCGTGCTGCGCCGGTTCATGCCAGCCCCGCACGCGCCATCGCGCCTTCGAGGATCAAGCCGACAAGCCGTCGCTCGCTCTCATTCGCGGCCATCGCCGCCAAGTCGCGGGCGGCAGCATCGGCCCGGCGGGCCACGTCCAGCACCAGCACGCGGGGCCGGTTTTCATTCGCGGCGGTTTTTGTGGTATCTCTTTGGGCGGTCATCGTTTTGTCCTCCTACGGACCATTCAATCGAGGCCATCGCCCGGCGGTGCTGTAACACCGCCGGGCCACCTTTCGCCGGCATCCGGCCGGCACGGATCAGTCAGGCGCGGCGCATCGCCACCACCTTTTCAGATTCCTCGACCAGCCCGGCGCAGTAGTTCGCCCAGGCTTCCATCAATTGCCGGCGCTTCGCGAGAAGATCGCCGCGCTGGTAAGCCGCTTCGGTTCGATCCTTGTTGATGTGCGCCAGCGCAACCTCGGCGATCTCGCGCGGAAAGCTGGTCATCTCGGCGGCCCAATCGCGGAACGATGACCGCATCCCATGCGCCGTGTATCCCGGCCGCAGCACGGCAACGGCCTTTGCGATCGCAACGTCGGTCATGGGCTTGCCAGGTGCGCCGCCGGGGAAGATCAGCCCATCCCGGCGGGGGAAGCGTTCTGCCATCTCGCGCAATATCTCGACGGCGCGCGGTGCCAGCGGCACGCGGTGCTCGCGTTTCATCTTCATGCGCTCCTTCGGGATGATCCAGAGGGCAGCGTCGAAGTCGATCTCTTCCCATCGGGCGCCGCGCGCCTCTTTTGACCGGGTTGCGGTCAGGATTGCCAACTCCAGGCATCGCGCCGAACTTGCATCACGCGGCCGCAACTCGGCCATGAAGTCGGGAATTTCGCCATAGGGAAGCGCAGCGTGATGCTTGACCGCGCGCACCTTCGTTTTCGGTGCATAAATCTGGTCGAGAAACCCTTGCCACCGCGCCGGGTTGTCGCCGCTGCGCCAGCCGTGAACGGTCGCATAGGCCAGGACAGCCTCGACGCGGCCGCGCAACCGGCTCGCAGTCTCCGGCTTCACGGTCCAGATCGGATCGAGCACCCGGCGGACGTCGAGAAGGCTGATTTCTGAAACCGGCCGCTTGCCGATGAGCGGGCTGGCGTAGGTGGCGATTGTGTTCTCCCATTGCTGACGATGCTTCGCGTTTTTCCACTCGGCTCGATGCGCCTCGATGTAGGCAGCGGCGACGGCATCGAATGTTCTGGCAGTCTGCTCGGCGGCGAGGTGCTGGCGTTCGCGGCGCTGGGCGAGCGGATCGAAGCCGTCCCGCACCTGATTGCGTAGCTGCCGGGCAGCCTCGCGGGCTTCACTCAGGGATACATCACGCAGCGGCCCGAGGCTCATCCAGTGCTTCCGCCCGGCCATCGTGTAGCGGAACGCCCAGGACTTCGAGCCGTCAGCCCGAACCCGCAAATACAAACCGCCCCCATCGTGAAGGTTCCCCTCGCGGGTCGCGTTCGTAATTGCGAGAGCGTTCAAGCGTTTTGAGACGGTTTTGGGCATCGTCAGCACCCCGAACCGCACAAAACCGCAGAAAACCGCAACCGAACCGCAACCCGTTTGCGGTTTTGTTTGGCACCTAAGCCATTGATTTCATTGTTCCGATATTCAGGAACCGCAGAAACCGCAGAAACCGCAGGGGGTCTAGTGTCCGTGGTCGCTGGGCTCATCGCGTCAGACTCTCCGTCGAACCGCCCGGCTACATGCTCGGGCCTTCATGGATACACCATAATCCCGCACGTCCTAGGACGTCAATGGACGTCATAGGGCAATCTTCGGCTCTAATGCTGGGGCGATATCGGGGTTTCTCTAAGGTAGGATCACAAGGTAAGGCGGACACCCCATCCGCCAAACCTATATCCAGAGCCATCCGGCGCGATCCCATAAAATATTTTATATCAGTGCCTTAAACCAGATTACTGTCCACGCTCATCCGCCCTAATTTGGCTAAATCCGGAGTTTCCACGTGGGTGAGGTTGTGGGTAAGGTTCGGTCATGGCCCGAGTTGTCAACAAGCTGTCGCCGCCCAAGGTCGCCTAGCTGACCGCCCCCTGCCTCTAAAGCACGTTCCGATCCCTTGTTGCGGGTGTGTGCCGGCTTGGGTCGTATTCCGCCCCTTGGCCCCGATCGCGGAACGTTGCAAGATCGCATTGCCGGGACAGACCGGCTTTTTTCATGTCGGCCGGTCGTTCGCTGGCCCGGTTTCTTGCCGCGAAGGGGGCGGCTGCGTGCATGCTGACTGTCGATGAATGGACCATGCTTGGCACATGGGCCGCGCCAGCCATTTCAGCCCTCGGCTTCCTCCTGATCCGCAATCAGCTGAAGGGCGATCGCGAGGCGCTGGAGACACAGACGAGCTGGGAAATCTACAATGTCGGCGGGAGCATCCTGCAAACATTCATCAGCCACCCCGAATGCCGGCCGTATTTCTACGACGGCTTGCCCCTGCCGGAGGAGGAGCCGCTGCGCAGCAGGGTGCTGGCGGTGAACGAGCTGATCTGCGACCACATGGAGAACATCATCCTGCATCGCGACGCGATCGATGCGGAAACCTATCAGGTGTGGGTGGTGTACATGCAGGGGCTGTATAACCGCAGCCCGACGATGCGCTGGTTCCTGGCCATGGAGTGCGAGGGCTACCGCTATTCGCGCCAGTTGCTCGACCTGCTGGACGAAGGCTTGCGCAAGCAGGTGGGCCAGCAGGCCTGGCTTGTCGAACAGCGCGACATGGCGGCGGCGGCGGCGCGGGCATCGTCCGGCCGGAAGATGCGCTAATTATCAATGTGGCAGAGCACTGCATCCGATCCGAAAGGATCGGAAAGTGCTCTAGGTTCTGTACCTATTGCCATGACTA
Organism: Acidiphilium sp. C61; assembly: GCF_905116885.1. NCBI lineage: Bacteria > Pseudomonadati > Pseudomonadota > Alphaproteobacteria > Acetobacterales > Acidocellaceae > Acidiphilium > Acidiphilium sp. C61. The sequence goes on from NZ_CAJHNI010000005.1 coordinate 2,232,412, forward strand.
CGGGGCGTCTGATTCAAGGTAACTATCCGGTGAAGGCTGCCTGTCGATGATGGAGTGATTCGCTCATAAATACGTTTGTAAGAGCGACGCTATGAGCGGGTGTTTGGATGGAGATCATCACGGGAATTGAGCGCCGGCGTCGCTGGCGTGATGAGGACAAGCTACGGATTGTTGCGGAAGCGGAAGCGCCTGGTGCGGTGTTTGCGGAAGTTGCGCGGCGGCATGACATATCGCGTGGTCAGCTATGGAACTGGCGCCGTCTGGTGCGTGCTGGCGAATTGAGTTTGGTTTCGGCACCTGCGCAATTCCTGCCGGTTCATATGGCGCCGGAGCTGTCGGCCGTTGCGATGATTGCGGGGCCTGAGGATACGGATCGGGCGTCTGTTGCGGCGCCGCGCAACCAGGGTCGGATCGAGGTTCGTCTGGCTGGCGGTACGCGGGTGGTGATCGAGGGCATGGTGGCGCCAGCGGTGGTCACGGCGACGCTGAAGGCTCTGGGATGATCCCTGTTGGAGCGCGTGTGTGGATTGCGCTGGGGCACACGGACATGCGCCGTGGCATGCAGGGTCTGGCGCTATTGGTCGAGCGAGGGTTGAAGCGGGATCCACACGGCGGGGATCTGTTCGTATTCCGTGGCAGGTCGGGCTCGCTGGTGAAGATCATCTGGCATGATGGTGTGGGGATGTCGCTGTATTCGAAGCGGCTGGAGAAGGGATATTTTCCGTGGCCGTCGGCGAAGGACGGGGTGGTTTCGTTGACGAGTTCGCAGCTGGCCTGCCTGCTGGAGGGAATTGACTGGCGCAATCCGCGCTACTCGTGGCGGCCGGCGAGTGCGGGGTAAAGGCGGTCAATTTTATCGGCAGCTTGGGATTTTCTGGCTTCAAATCTGCGATTTTCCATGATTCTCTCGGGGCGTGGAAACCTCTGGAACCACTCTTCCGAACGACGTCGAGGCGCTGAAAGCGCTGGTGCATTCGATGGCTCGCCGGGCCGACGAGGCCGAGGCCCGACTGGCCGATGCGCGTGCCCGGGAGAGTGCGACCGAGGCGTTGATCGCGCATCTGAAGCTGCAGATTGCCCGTCTGCGGCGCGAGCAATTTGGCGCCAGCGCCGAGCGCAGCCGTCGTCTGCTCGATCAGCTGGAATTACAGCTCGAGGATCTCGAGGCTGACGCCAGCGCAGATGGTCTGGCTGCCGAGGCTGCCGCGGCAAAGACGACGCGCGTTGGTGGTTTCGAGCGCAAGCGCCCGGCCAGAAAGCCCTTTCCCGAACACCTGCCGCGCGAGCGTGTGGTGATCGAGCCCCCTTGTGCCTGCCCTGCCTGTGGCAGCACCAGGCTGTCAAAGCTGGGCGAGGACATCACCGAGACGCTGGAGGTGATCCCGCGGCAGTGGAAGGTGATCCAGACGGTGCGGGAGAAATTTTCCTGCCGGGCCTGCGAGGCGGTCGCGCAGCCGCCGGCACCGTTCCATGTCGTTCCTTGCGGGTGGGCGGGGGCAAGCTTTCTCGCGATGCTTTTGTTCGAGAAGTATGGCCAGCACCAGCCGCTCAACCGCCAGGCCGAGCGCTTTGCCCGCGAGGGTGTTCCACTCAGTGTCTCGACCCTGGCCGATCAGGTCGGGGCGGCATGTCATGCGCTGATGCCGCTCTACCGGCTGATCGAAGCCCATGTTCATGATGCCGCGCGCCTGCATGGCGACGACACCACGGTGCCGGTCATGGCGCGCGGCAAGACCGATACGGCACGGCTATGGGTCTATGTGCGGGACGACCGGCCCTTCGGCGGCTCCGATCCCCCGGCGGCACTGTTCCATTATTCGCGGGACCGGCGCGGCGAGCATCCACAGGCCCATCTTGCCGGCTGGCCGGGTATCCTGCAGGCCGATGCCTATGGTGGCTATGGCGAACTATACAAAGATGGCCGCACACCTGCACCGGTGCGGGAGGCCGGCTGCCACGCTCATGCCCGACGGAAATTCTTCGAACTGGCCGATATCGCCGCGGCGGCGCGCAGGAAGAGCCGTGGGGGGCAAGCCGCCACGGTCTATCCGATCGCCATCGAGGCCGTGCGGCGGCTCGATGCCCTGTTCGAAGTCGAGCGCACCATCAACGGCAAATCGGCCGTCGAGCGGCTGGCTGTGCGGCGGGAACGCAGTGCGCCGCTGGTTGCCGAGCTCCATGCCTGGCTGAATGGTCAGGTCGCCAGGCTGTCGCGCCACCATGATCTTGCCAAGGCGATCAACTACATGCTCCGCCGCTGGGACGCCTTCACCCGCTTCCTCGAGGATGGCCGTGTCTGCCTCAGCAACAATGCCGCCGAACGCGCCCTGCGTTGCGTGCCGCTCGGCCGCAAGGCGTGGCTGTTCTGCGGCTCGGATCGCGGCGGTGAACGGGCCGCCATCCTCTACACCCTGATCCAGACCGCCCGCCTCAATAACGTCGATCCGCAAGCCTGGCTCGCCGACGTGCTCGCCAGGATCAACAATCAGCCCGCCAGCCGCCTCAACGAGTTGTTGCCATGGCACTGCGCCGGCAAAATCCCGGCACGTGCAGCGGAAGAGGTTGGATGTGTCTGAAGAGGCCGTGCTTCGGGAGAAGCTTCGCAAGATCGAGGCATTGTTCGCCGGAGCGGGAACGATCGGCGAACGCACAGCGGCCGAGGCCGCACTCGGGCGTGTTCAGGCCAGGCTGGCGGAACTTCAGGGCCGGGACAAAGCCATCGAAATGCAGTTTTCTCTGCGCGACCAATGGTCTCGCCGATTGTTCCTGGCGTTGTGCCGGCGCTATGGCCTGAAGCCATACCGCCTTTATCGGCAACGCCTGACCACCGTCATGCTGCGGGTACCGCAGGCTTTTGTCGATCAAGTGCTATGGCCAGAATTCCAGGAACTCAATGGCGCGTTGATGCAATACCTGAATGACGTCACAGATCGCGTCATCCGTGAAGAGGTTCATCGCGACACAAGTGAGGCAACCGAGATCGTCCAGGCCCTGCCTTCAAAATAATCAGACAGAACCAATCGCTACATCCCGCCTTCCCAAAAGCCAACAAAATAAAAGAACCGCGGCTTTCACCGGATGCTTACGAGCCAGCGTGGCCTCTGGCAGGAGATATTCGCGGCGCTTGTCGCCTGCGCGGATCCGCCGCGCATCGCCATGGTGGACAGCACCTCGGTTCGGGCACATCGCGCGGCCGCGGGCGGTAAAGGGGGGCGCAAAGCCAGGCCATCGGCCGGTCGAGGGGTGGACGGACGACTAAGATCCACGCCGTCGCAGATGAGCAGGGGCGCATCGCCGCACTCCTCCTGACGCCGGGACAGGCCTCCGACATCAGCGGCGCGAGGGCGCTTCTGCCTACAATACCGCCACCAGAAGAGCTGATCGCCGACAAGGCCTACGACGCCGATGACCTTAGAGCATCATCCGATCAGATGGAATCATCTGATCGGATAAAGATGCTCTAATTATCAACAAGATAGAGCACGACATCCGATCCGGATGGATCGGAACGTGCTCTAGCACCTTCCTCACCCGCCAAGGCACCAGGCCGGTGATCTCGCCCATGCCCAACCGCCGTGCCATTCCGCCCTTCGACCCCGTCGCCTACAGAAAGCGCAATCTCATCGAACGCGCCTTCTGCAGGCTCAAGGACTGGCGCGCCATCGCCACACGATATGACAAAACCGCACGAAATTTCCTCGCTGGTATTTGCCTTGTCCTCGCCGTCACATCTTGGATCAGTTGAGTCCAGAGCCTAGGCCGGCGGATAGCGCATCAGCGTGATCGGCTTGCCGACGTAGCTGTCCAGCTCGATGGTCTGCCAGCCCAGTCGTTCGTAGAGCGCGGCCTGGTCGGCGGTGTAGAGGTAGAACGGCACATCCAGCTTGCCGGCATAGTCCATCACGTGTTTGACCAGCGCGCCGCCGATGCCGCGGCGGCGCCATTGCGGCAGGACCAGCACGTTGGCCAGCCAGGGGCCGAGCGCCGGGCGGGTTGGCAGGTCGTGCGGCACGATGCTGGCGATGCCCACCAGTTCGCCGTCGATGCGGGCACCGAAGAATTTGGGAATGGTGACCGCTGCATCGCGCGAGCGCGCGATGTCCTGCTGGTTCTCCGCCCATGTCTCGTCCGACTCGAATCGCGCCCATTCCTGGTAGATCCATTCTGCGGCCAGTTCTGATTCGCGGCCTTCGCGGAGTACGGAAATGTCATGGTTGCTCATCGTGGTCTCCGTCACATTTCGCAGTCACTTTCAAGGATCATAGCTGCTGTCGGCCGGCGCAACAAAGACCGGCAATGACACCAAACCCGTCATCACGACCCGCGATACTCCCCCTGACCGGTCACAATCAGGGGAGCGTGTCGGCCGGGCGTTTGTCCTCGGCGCCGGCGCCCGTTCCGGAAGACGGCGGCGGTTCAGCGGGACAGTCCGTCGAGCCGGCCTTCGAGGGCGGCGGCGAGGATGCGGCGCAGGGCGGCGGCGTCGGCCGGGCGGGGGTTGTCCGGCGTGTTGGGATCGCGGAAGGCCTGCTCCGACAGCGCATCGAGCATCGGCGCGGTGACGCCGAGCGCGTCGACCGTGTGCGGGATGCCGAGCGTCTTTCGCAGGTCGATCACCCAGTCGCGGACGCCTTCGAACCCGCCTTCGATGCCGAGGCTGCGGGCGAGCTGCACGATTTTCGGCTCGATCGCATGGCGGTTGAATTCCAGCACGTAGGGCATCAGCACGGCGTTGGTCAGGCCGTGATGGGCGTGGCACTGCGCGCCGATCGGGTGGCTGAGCGAGTGGATCGCACCGAGGCCTTTCTGGAAGGCGGTCGCGCCCATCGAGGCGGCGGCGAGCATGGTGCCGCGGGCCGCAAGGTTGCGGCCATCGGTCGTCGCGGTGACGAGGCTGCCATGGATCAGCCGCATCCCCTCGACCGCGACGCCGTCCGCCATCGGGTGCCAGGCGTCGATGCAATAGGCTTCGAGATTGTGGGCGAGCGCGTCCATCCCGGTCCAGGCGGTCAGGGTCGCGGGCAGGCCGATGGTGAGTTCGGCGTCGAGCACGACGAGGCGCGGCAGCATCTGCGGGTGCAGCAGGATCACCTTGCGGGCGGACTGCTCGTCGGTGATGACCGAGGCGCGGCCGACTTCCGAGCCGGTGCCGGCGGTGGTCGGCACCGCGAGAATGGGCACCATTGGCCGGTCGAGCGCGGGGGCGGCGAGGGTGATCTCGAAATCCCAGAGCGGCCGGTCGGTCGCGGCGGCGAGGGCGATGGTCTTGCCGCAATCGAGCGCGCTGCCGCCGCCGATCGCGACGACGAGGTCCGCCTCATGCGCGCGGAAGGCGGCGACGCCGGCGGCGACGTCGCTCGCCAGCGGGTCGGGGTGGGTGCCGGTGAAGCGCGCGGTGGCGATGCCGGCGGCGGCGAAGCCGGCTTCCAGCGGCGCGAAGAAGGGTAGTTTCGCCACCTGCGCGTCGGAGACCAGCAGCGCGCGGCGGGCGCCGAGATCGCGCGCGCGGGCGGCGAGTTCGCCGATGCGGCCCGGCCCGGCCAGCACCTCGGTGGGGAAGCGCCAGGTTCCCTGCAGAATGGTCATCGCGGGTTACATCCTTTCAAAGCAGCGTGTGCGTTCCCAGTCGGTCACCGCGGCGGCGAAGGTCTCGACCTCGACCTCGGCCATCCTGGCGTAATGCGCGACCACCTGCTCGCCGAACGCCTCGCGCGCGAAGGCGCTGTGGCGCCAGAGGGCGAGGGCGTCGGAAAGCGTGCGGGGCACGCGCGGCAGGTCGCCATGATAGGCGTTGCCGGTGAAGGCCGGTTGCGGCGGCAGCCGGCGTTCCATGCCGTCGAGCCCGGCGGCGATCATGCCGGCGAGGGCGAGGTAGGGGTTCACGTCGCCGCCCGGCAGCCGGTTCTCGACGCGCAGCGACCGCCCGTGGCCGAGCACGCGGAAGGCGCAGGTGCGGTTGTCATGCCCCCAGACCAGGCCGGTCGGCGCGAAGCTGCCCACGGCGTAGCGCTTGTAGGAGTTGATGTTGGGCGCGAACAGGACTGACAACTCGGCGGCATGGGCGGCGAGGCCGGCGAGGAAATGGTCGAATTCCGGCGCGTGGCCCTCACCGGCAGCGAAGACCGGGCGGTTTGCCGCGTCGCGCAGGCTGAGATGGATGTGGCAGGAATTGCCCTCGCGCTCGTTGAACTTCGCCATGTAGGTGATGGCGTGGTCCTGCGACTGGGCGATCTCCTTCGCGGCTTCCTTGTAGATCACGTGGCCATCGGCGCATTCCAGCGCCGGGGCGTAGGCGAAGTTGATCTCGTGCTGGCCGAGATTGCACTCGCCCTTGGAATTCTCGACGCGGATGCCCGACGCTTCGAGCGCGTTGCGGATGGCGCGGATGACCCTTTCCACCTTGGCGGTGCCGAGGATCGAATAGTCGACATTGTAGAGATTGGCGGGATCGAGGTCGCGATACCCGCGCCGCATGCACTCCTCGTAGGTGTTGCGGAAGAGCATGAATTCGAGCTCGGTCGCGGCGAGGGCGGTCAGGCCGGCGGCGGCGAGGCGGTCGAGCTGGCGGCGCAGGATGCTGCGCGGGGCGACCGGCGCGGGGCTGCCGTCATGCAGCGCGATGTCGCAGAGCACGATCGCGGCGCCCTCCTGCCAGGCGGCGCGGCGCAGGGTCGAGAGATCGGGGCGGAAGACGAAATCGCCATAGCCGCGATCCCACGAGGCGAAATCGTAGCCGGAGACCGGCGTCATCTCGACATCGACGGCGAGCAGGTAGTTGCAGCCCTCCGAGGCGTCGGCCAGGACGTTGTCGAGGAAGAAGCGGGGCATCACCCGCTTGCCCTGCAGCCGTCCCTGCATGTCCGGCGCGGCCATCACGATCGTGTCGATCGCCCCGGCATCGACCGCGGCGCGCAACTCGTCGAGACTCATGCCGCCGGACGCGGTGATGGCTTGTGCAGCAAGATCGTTGTTCATGATCGCACCTCCCGGCGAAACATCGCACGGGGCCAGTGTGGCGTTCTTGACATTCGGCGACAAGCGGCTTGTGCGCGCGGGTTTGTGTTCAGATGTCAAAGCGGGCCGGGGCGGAATTTGCCACAGTCGGACCACTGCCGAATTTCGTTGCGCAACGGCCGCGCCGACCGGCATTCTGGCGCGGCACCGACGGATTGAAGGGGATCATGGGTCTGCCTGCCGCCGCGTCCGGATCGACCTCCTGCCATGTGCTCGCCGCCGCGGCGTCCGGGGTGACTTCGTTCATCCGCGATGCAGGGGCAGACCCGGACCTGGTGCTCGGCGAGGCGGGGTTCGACCCGCGCGACCTTGAAGATCCGCGCGCGACGGTGCCGCTCGCGCGCTATGTCGCGATGATGGAACGGGCGGCGGCGCGCAGCGGGGATTCGCATTTCGGCCTGCGCTTCGGCCAGCAATTCCAGCCCGAGGCGCTCGGGCTGATCGGCCAGCTCGCGCTGGCGGCGCCGGATGTCGGCACCGGGATTGCCGCCTTCGCGCGGCATTTCATCCAGCACCAGCAGAACACCGAAACCCGCCTCGCGCGGGAGGGACGCGCGCTGCGGCTGGAATACCGGATCGTCGATCCGCTGATCTGGTCGCGCCGGCAGGATGCCGAGCTGACGATGGGGATGTTCGCCAACCTGCTGCGGCGCGCGCTCGGCAGCGCGCTGGAGATCGAGGAGGTGTGGTTCGAGCATCCGGCGCCGGAACAGGCGCAGGCGCATGCGGCGGCGTTCGGCGCGCCGGTGTTCTTCGCCGCGCCGGCGAACGCGATCAGCTTTCGCGCGGCGGGGCTGGAGCGGCCGATGCCGGCGCGCGACCCGGCGCGCTTCGCCGCACTGGCCGAGGAGCTGCGCCGGATCGGCGGCGGCGGCGCGCCGCGCGACCTGCTCGGCGCGGTGACGAGCGAGATCCGCCGGAAGCTGCCCGAGGGGCCGGCCGGGATCGACCGCGTGGCCGCGAGCCTCGGCCTGCCGCGCTGGACGCTGCAGCGCCGCCTCGCCGAGCACGGACTCACCTATTCGGACTGCATCGACCAGGTGCGGGCGCGGCTCGCGCTGATGTATCTCGCCGAGCCGCATCTCTCGATCGCCACGATCGCCGAACTGCTCGGCTATTCCGAGGTGAGCGCCTTTTCGCGGGCCTGCCGCCGGCTGCACGGCGCCTCGCCCGAGGCGGTGCGGCGCAAGCTCGGTGCCCGCACGGCGCCCGACAGCACGACCGGGCGGGAAAGCCCGGCGCACACGGCCTGACGGTCAACATGGGAGACGGAGATGTCGAACGACCAGAATGAGGCGCGGATCCTCGCGGAGGATACCGCAACGCTGCACAAGATGGGCTATGCGCAGGAACTCTCGCGGCGCATGCACGGGTTTTCCAATTTCGCCATCGCCTTTTCGATCATCTGCATTCTTGCCGGCGGAATCACCTCGTTCCAGGCGGCGTTCTCGGCTGCCGGGCCGGGGGGCGTGTTCATCGGCTGGATCGTGGGGTCGATCTTCTCGATGGTGATCGCGCTGTCGATGGCGCAGATCGCCTCGGCCTACCCGACGGCGGGCGCGCTCTATCACTGGTCCTCGATCCTCGGCGGGCGGGGCTGGGGCTGGGCGACCGCCTTCGTCAACCTGCTCGGGCTGATCTTCGTCGTCGCCTCGGTGAATGTCGGCGCCTACGACCTGTTCACCAGCCTGATCCTCGGCAACATGTTCCATATCGACACGTCGCACTGGGGGTTCTGGCAGCAGACCGTCGCCGTCGTCCTGATCACCGCGAGCCAGGGCGCGTTCAACCACATGGGCATCCGCACCACCACGCGGCTGACCGATTTCTCCGGCTACCTGATCTTCTTCATCGCCATCGTGCTGACCATCGCGATGCTGGTGGGCGCGCAGCATTACGATTTTTCGCGGCTGTTCACCTTCATCAACTATTCCGGCAAGGCCGGCGGCGGCGTGGTGCCGCATAGCGGCAACCTGTTCTACCTCTTCATGCTCGGCCTGCTGCTGCCGCTCTACACCATCACCGGGTTCGACGGCGCGGCCCACACCTCGGAGGAGACGGTGAACGCACGGCGCACCGTGCCGCGCGGGATCATCAATTCGGTGTTCTGGTCGTTCGCCTTCGGCCTCGTGATGGAGGCCGCGATCCTGCTGGCGATGCCGGATCTCGGCAAGGCGGCGGCGCAGGGCGGCAACGTGTTCTTCAACCTGCTCGCCGGGTTGCCGGTGATCCTGCCGGTGAAATACCTGCTCTATGTCGGCATCGTCGTCGCCAACTATCTCTGCGCGCTGGCGGGGGTGACCTCGACCTCGCGGATGATCTTCGCCTTCGCCCGCGATGGCGGGCTGCCGGGCCATGCGATCTGGCGGCGGGTAAGCCCGACGCACCGCACACCGGTCGGCGCGATCTGGCTCACGGCGGGGCTCTCGGTCGCGGCGACGCTGTATTCGCCGGCCTTCGCGGCGCTGGCGGCGGGCTGCGCGATGTTCCTCTATATCTCCTATGCCATGCCGGTCGCGGCCGGCCTGCTGGCGGAGGGCAAGACCTGGACCGAGTTCGGCCCGTTCCGCCTCGGCGCGCTCTCGAAGCCGCTCGCGGTGATTTCGATCATCGGCGTGTTCGTGCTGATTTATATCGGCATCCAGCCGCCCAACGACATCCTGATCACCTACGGTCTCGGCCTGATCGTGCTGATGCTGGTGCTCTGGTTCGGGGTGGCGCGGGTGCGCTTCCCCGGCCCGCCGATCAGCCGCGAAGCGATCGCGCGCCGGGCGGCGGAAATCGCGGCCGAGGAACGCGCGGTTCATGAAGGGGCGGGAGGCTGAGATGGCCGCGACCCTGCCCACACACCTGCTGATCGGCGGCGCCTTCGAGCCGGGCGCGGGCGCGCCGGTTCCGGTGATAAATCCCAGGACCGGTGCGGTGATCGTCGAGATCGCCGAGGCGGATGCCGGCCAGGTGGCCCGCGCGGTGGAAGCCGCCGGGCGCGCCTTTCCCGCTTATGCGGCGCTGCCGCCGGGCGAGCGCGCGGCGATGCTGCTGCGCCTCGCCGATGCGATCGAGGCGGAGGCGGAAGACTTCGCCGCGCTGGAGGCGCTGAATTGCGGCAAGCCGCGCCCGGCCGTGCTGCGCGACGAGATTCCCGCCATCGTCGACTGTTTCCGCTTCTTCGCCGGTGCTGCGCGCTGCCTTTCGGGCAGTGCGGCGGGCGAGTATCTCGCCGGCCATACCTCGATGATCCGGCGCGATCCGATAGGCCCGGTCGCGCAGATCGCGCCGTGGAACTACCCGCTGATGATGGCGGCGTGGAAGATCGCCCCGGCGCTCGCCGCCGGCAACACGGTCGTGCTCAAACCCTCGGAACTGACGCCGCTGACCGCGCTGAAACTGGCGCGTGTCGCCGCCGGCATTCTGCCCGAGGGCGTGCTCAACGTGATTTCGGGGCGCGGGACGAGCACCGGCCAGGCGCTGATCGACGCGCCCGGGATTGCGATGATCTCGCTGACCGGCTCGATCGGCACCGGCGAGCGGGTGATCCAGGCAGCGTCGGCCTCGATCAAGCGCACCCATCTCGAACTCGGCGGCAAGGCGCCGGTGATCGTCTTCGACGATGCCGATATCGACGCCGCCGTCGCCGCGGTGCGGGATTTCGGCTATTACAATTCCGGGCAGGACTGCACGGCGGCCTGCCGGGTCTATGCCGGTGCGAAGGTCTATGACCGGTTCGTGGCCGACCTCGCCGCGGCGGTGGCGCAACTCCGCTATGACCGGGCGGATGATTCGGAAAACGACATCGGCCCGGTGATCTCGGCGGGCCAGCGCGAGCGGGTGGGCGGCTTCGTCGCCCGCGCGGCCGCGCTGCCGCATGTCGAGATCGTCGCCGGCGGGCGCGACGCGGCGGGGGCCGGGTTCTACTACGAACCCACCGTGGTCGCCGGCGCGGCGCAGGACGACGAGATCGTGCGCCGGGAGGTGTTCGGCCCCGTCGTGTCAGTGACGCGCTTCACCGATCCCGAGCAGGCGATCGTCTGGGCGAACGATTCCGATTACGGCCTCGCCTCGTCGGTCTGGACGCGCGATGTCGGGCGGGCGATGCGCCTGGCCGCCGGGCTGCGCTACGGCGCGACCTGGGTGAACTGCCACTTCATGCTCGCCAACGAAATGCCGCATGGCGGGCTGAAGCGGTCGGGCTACGGCAAAGACCTCTCGGCCTATGCGCTGGAGGACTATACCGTGGTCCGCCACGTCATGGTCCGGCTGGACTGATCCCGCCCGCGCCGGACGATGCGTCAGGGTGCTTCTTTCAGGTGGAAGGATTTCGGCCGGGTCAGATGCTCGAAGCCGATCCGCGACAGGGTGCAGCCGCGGCCGGAATCCTTCACCCCGACCCAGGCCAGCGCCGGGTCGAGATAGTCGCAGCGGTTCATGAACACGGTGCCGGTGTCGATCGCGCCGCCGATGCGGGTTGCGGCCTCGATGTCGCGGGTCCAGACCGAGGCGGTGAGGCCATAGGGGCTGTCGTTCATCAGGCCGATCGCCTCCTTGTCCGAGCCGACCTTCATGATGCCGACGACCGGGCCGAAGCTCTCGCTGCGCATCACGTCCATCCGGTGATCGACATTTACCAGCACCTGCGGCGCGAGATAGGGCGTGCCGGGTCGGCTTGCGGGGAACCGCGCCTCGTCGATCAGCGCCGCAGCACCGGCGGCGAGGGCGTCGGCGATCTGGCCGCGCACGAAATCGGCGCCGGCGGCGTTGACCATCGGGCCGAGCGTGGTCGCGGCGTCGAGCGAATGGCCGAGGCGATAGGCGTTGGTGGTCTCGACGACGCGGGCGATGAAATCGTCATATACGGCGGCATCGACATAGATCCGCTCGATCCCGCAGCAGGACTGGCCGGAATTGAAGAAGGCGCCGTCGACCAAATTGTCGGCGGCGTGGACGATGTCGGCATCGCGCCGGACATAGGCGGGATCCTTGCCGCCGAGTTCGAGGCCGATGCCGGCGAAGCGGTCGGCGGCGGCGCGGACGACGCGATGGCCGGTCGCCACCGAGCCGGTGAAGGCGATGAAATCGACGCGCGGATCGCGGATCACCGCCTCGGCGTCGGCATTGGCGAGGTGGAGCACCTGAAAGACATGCTCGGGCAGGCCGGCGGCGGCGAAGGATTCTGCGAAGCGCTCGGCGCAGAGCAGCGTCTGCGAGGCCTGTTTCAGCACCACGGCGTTGCCGGCGAGCAGGGCGGGGACGACGCTGTTGACGGTGATCAGATAGGGGTAGTTCCAGGCACCGATGACGAAGACGACGCCGAGCGGCTCGCGGGTGATGAACCGCTCGAAACCGGCGACCGGCGTGGGTCGGACCGGTGCGAGCGACTCCGCGGCGAGCGAGATCATCATCCGTGCGCGTTCGGCAACGCCGCGGATCTCGCCCGGCGTCTGGCTCACCGGACGTCCCATCTGCGCGCTGATCTCGGTGGCGATCGCGGCGCCATTGGCGGTGAAATGCGCGACGAAGCGCTCGCAGATCGCCATCCGCCCGGCAAGGTCGACGCGCCGCCAGGCCTTCTGCGCGGCGGTGGCCCGCTCCAGCGCCTGCTCGATCTCGGCCGGCCCGGCAAGGGCGCGGGCGGCGACCTCGGTGCCATCGGCGGGGGAGAGGATGCGGTGAATCCGGGGATGCTCGGCCACGGTTGGACCTCCATTCTGCGCTTGATCAGTCTGCCATGCCGCCGCGCGGCCCGGCAATGACATCAGAGCGCAGACTGGCGGGCGGCTTGCCAATGCGGGCCTGGCAATCGCAAGCCAGGATGATCGCGGCAGAGTCGTGAAACCGGCTGGCGCGATCTGTGGTCTTCTGGATAATTATACGTGCCGGACGCCAGGATATCTGATGCTTTCCGGCTCGATGCCCGGCATGCGGGCAGGACAGGAGACAGACGTCATTGCAATGCGCCGAGCGTGTATTCGGCCACTTCACGGGGAGAGATTCACGATGACCATCGACTATCAGATTCACGACCTTGGTGATTTTCGTCTGCAGGGCGGGGCCACGCTGCGCGGATGCCAGCTCGCCTACAAGACGTTCGGCACATTGAACGCCGACAAGAGCAATGCCATCGTCTATCCGACCTGGTATTCCGGCCAGCATCATGACAATGAGTGGCTGATCGGTGCCGGGCGTGCTCTTGATCCGGCAACGCAGTTCATCATCATCCCGAACATGCTCGGCAATGGCCTGTCCTCCTCGCCAAGCAATACGCCGGAACCTTACAACGGACCGCGTTTCCCGAAGGTGACCGCGTATGACAACGTGCGCGCGCAGCATCATCTCGTCACTGAAAGATTCGGCATTTCACGGCTCCGGCTGGTCACCGGCTGGTCGATGGGCGCGCTACAGACGTTTCACTGGGGGGCGATGTATCCCGACATGGTCGAACGGATCGCGCCATTCTGCGGATCGGCAAAATGCTCGCGCCATAATTTCGTGTTTCTCGAAGGGGTGAAGGCGGCGCTCACGGCCGATGCCGCGTTTGCCGAGGGCTGGTATACGACCAAACCGGCGAAGGGCCTCAGGGCGATGGCGCGCGTGTATGCCGGGTGGGGGTTTTCCCAGGCTTTCTATCGCGAGGAACTCGACCTGAAGACGCTTGGCTATTCCTCGCTGGAGGATTTCCTGATTGCCTTCTGGGAGGGGTTCTTCCTGCCCAAGGACGCGAACAATCTGCTGGCCATGCTGTGGACCTGGCAGAATGGTGACATCTCCGCCAACGAGCTCTATCACGGCGACTTTCGCAAGGCGCTGGGCGCGATAAAGGCCAAGGCGCTGGTCATGCCTGGCCAGACCGATCTGTATTTTCCGCCGGAAGACAGCGCGTTCGAGGTGAAGCACATGCCGAATGCGACGCTGGTGCCGGTTCCATCCATCTGGGGGCATTTCGCTGGCGGACCTGGGACCAGCGTGCAGGATGTCGAATTCATCAACCAGAAATTGAAGGAACTGCTCGCCAGCTGACGCTTGGCACGCCACCTGCGGACGCGTGGCCCGTGATCGAAAGCGCCAAAGCCATGTCGCATTTCGATCAGGCCGCGTGTTCAAGGGCGAGGCCACTCCGCCCGGCGCGGATGGTCTCGGTCTGGCGTTCTGCGGGCGTTGTGCGGGAATTCAGGCCATCGGCGTTTGGATCGCTTGAGTTTGATGGCGAAGAAGGTGTCCATCCTACAAGCAAATTAATATATCGATCAATCTCAATATAAAATTCATGATAATGTGAAAATACCTTTTTATCTACCCTGCAATTTTTCCTGCTTCGTTCGAATTCGAACCCATCGCAGGATGGCGCTTACCGACAACTGACTCTCCAACCGAGAGTGCCGAAACCACGACGACATCGTCGTTCACTGCTGCCACGCTTGGAACCGCCTTGTCGATCAGCTCTGGAGCTTCATGTCCATCGGACTGCGCCAATGGGCACACGGCTCCTGATCAATAGTATTTCCGATTGACCGGCTCAAGTGAGTGGTTAATGATGAACGTTAGTACATTCTTGTCTCCGCCGCCATGGTCGCCCCCCCCCCCCCCGATTCCGCTTCGCTCCATCGACGGCCACTGAGCGGCCTTATCTTCCTGGCATTCGGAGGACTGATGATCTGCTTGGCTCTGACCGGCCACTGAACTTGTACCTTGCTATGATCAGAGCCTCCCTCGCACAGCTATGTGTCAAGTGACAGGCAGTTCCTTAAACATTGGCATTGTGCAACGTCTCTCATTGAACGGCCACACCCTCGCCATAAAAATGCCAAGGCAGAATCGCTTCCGCTCCATCCTCCCGCTGACGCCAGGTTGAGTACGAGCGCTCACTCGGCCGCGAGCCTGACCTCAATCGGGATGCCCTCGATCGGACATTCCTCGGTCCCGAGGCTCGGCCGTGTAAGACCTTCGACCTTCGCGCGTACCGCCTCAGGATTTTCAATCCACTCGCGATAGAAATCGTAGGGGCAGACTGCCTTGCCAGGCTCGTTTTCGTGAGAATTCACCATTCCGGTATATCCACGATGGAGCAGTTTGAAGAGGTGGTTCTCCGACTGGCCATTACGGCGTGCATCACGCAGTAGGGACTTCGAAAGTTGCGCATACTGGATGCCATACTCCTCCTCCCCGCACTCGCCGAGCGTGCGCCCGTCGAACCCGATGATCGCGGAGTGTCCGAAATAGGAATAAACCCCGTCGAAGCCAGAGGCGTTGGCAACCGCGACATAGACATTGTTGGCCCAGGCCATGGACTTGGCCATCATGACCTGCTGGTCCTTTGCGGGATACATGTAGCCCTGGCAGCGAACAACCAGTTCCGCCCCCTTCATCGCGCAATCGCGCCAGATCTCCGGATAGTTGCCGTCATCGCAGATGATCAGGCTGATTTTCAGGCCCTTCGGGCCCTCGGTGACATAGGTCGTCGACCCTGGATACCAGCCTTCGATCGGCGTCCATGGCATGATCTTGCGATATTTCTGGACGACCTTTCCTGTGTCGTCGATCAGGATCAGCGTGTTGTAGGGCATCTTGCGCGGATGCTCCTCATGACGTTCTCCGGTCAGCGAAAACACGCCCCAAACCTTTGCCTTGCGACAGGCTTCGGAAAAGATCTCGGTTTCGTCGCCGGGAATGACGGAAGCAGTCTCCAACATCTCGTTACGGTCATACATGATGCCGTGCGTCGAATACTCGGGGAATATTACCAGGTCCATGCCGGGCAGACCGGATTTCATCCCGATCAGCATTTCAGCGATCTTCTGTGCGTTGGCCAGTACCTCGGCCTTGGTGTGCAGCCGGGGCATCTTGTAGTTGACGACCGCGACTCCGACCGTGTCGTTGCTTGCGGAAATATCACCATGCAGCATGAGCTTTTGTCCTTGAGAGGTGAAAGGGACGTGGCGGGCCGCCGGCCCAGCCACGCGAATCAGCAGCGGGCGATCAAACCGTCGGCGAGCCGAACGACAGCGATGGCGCGGCATGCGGCTTCTTGCACATGTCAGCACAATCGCTGTCGAGCGAGCAGCAGAGCGAGCAGATGCTGCCCTTGTGAAATGGGCATCCGGTCATGTCCTCCGGCTCGTATTCGAAGCCGCAGGCAACGCAGTTCATCGCGGTATGCCCGACACCCGGATGATAGGAGGGGTCACGCGCGATGTAGTATCTACCCTTAGTGATGACCGCGACGATCGGCGACAGCACGAACGCAACGGCCAAAGCGATGAAGGAGGAGAAGGCGGCCGCATAGGCGCCGAAGACACCGAAGAACGCGAGCACCGAGATGATCGAGGCGATCACCATCGAGCCGAACCCGACCGGATTGAAATTGTAGAGATGCGCACGCTTGAACTCGACGTAGGACGGGCTGAGCTTGAGCAGCGGCTTGTTGATCACGAGATCCGCCGTCACCGCGCCGATCCAGGCAACAGCGACGTTCGAGTAAAAGCCGAGGATCTTGCCGAGGAAGTGGAACATGTTGAGTTCCATCATCGTCAAGGAAATGCCGATATTGAGGAAGATGTAGACGAAGCGCCCCGGATGAGCGTGCAACAGGCGGGAGAAGAAGTTGGACCACGAAAGCGAGCCTGAATAGGCGTTCGTGACGTTGATCTTGATCTGGGAGAGGATGACGAAGAATGTCGCCACGCTAATCGCCAACATCCCGGCGCCGAACATCGAGGTGAAGCCGGCATGATACATCTGGATCGGCTCGTTCGCCTGCGCCAACGGGGTTCCGTGTGATACCGCGACGGAGGCAAAGAACGAGCCCATGAGCTGTTTGGTGGCACCGAGAATGACCCAACCGGGGCCGGCGCCGAGCACGGCGAGCCACCAGCCGATCGAGTTTTTCTCCGTCTTGTCCGGCATGAAGCGGAGATAGTCGGCTTGTTCGCCAATCTGCGCGATCAGCGACAGTGCGATCCCGGCGGCGGAGCCGAACAGCAGCGGATTGAAGCCTGAGCCGCTCGGCGACGAACCGGCGAAGCCAATCCAGCCAGAAATAGCATGCGGATCGACGGCGAGCACTGCGATCGGCGGACTGAACAGCAGAAACAGCCAGATCGGCTGGGTCCACACCTGCAGCTTGGAAAGCAGGGTCATACCGAAGGCAACGAGCGGAATGATCAATAGCGAGCCGACCGCGTAGCCGACGGGCAGCGGGATACCGAAATAGAGGTTGAATGCCTGCGCCATGATCGAACCTTCAAGAGCAAAGAAAATGAAGGTGAAACTGGCATAGATGACCGAGGTTATGGTCGAGCCCAGATAGCCGAAACCCGCACCGCGGGTAAGCAGATCAACATCGACATTGTATTTCGCGCAATAATACGCGATCGGAATGCCGGTCAGGAAAATGACCGTCGCCGCCGCGAGGATGCCCCAGAACGCGTTGGCAAAGCCGAACTGCACGGCGAGAGAGCCGCCGATCGCCTGGTCGGCAAGATAGGCAATCCCGCCCAGTGCTGCCGAGAACACGGCATATTGCGACCAGGTCCGGAAGCTCCGGGGCGCGTAGCGCAGGGAATAGTCCTCGATGACAGGATTATTGACGAAGCGGTTGTAGGAACGCCGCGGCGCGGCGGGAGACATCTTGCCCGGTGTCGTTGTCGACATGGTTCTGCCTTTCGAACGGAATAGAAGAATGCCGTGAATGGCAGAAGCAGATCACAGGACGCGCGCTTCGGGGCATGGGCCGTATTGCGATCCGGCCTTCGTGGAATCGCGTAATCGGGGCTACGTAGACCCGAGCGCCTTGAGAGCGGCGACGACGGCAGTCGCGCGGTTCTCGACACCAAGCTTGACGAATATCTGTTCGAGATGCTTGTCGACCGTACGTGGACTTACCGTGAGGATTGTCCCGATATCGCGGTTCGACTTGCCACGCGCGAGCCAGAGCAGCACCTCAGCCTCACGCGGCGTCAGCGCCGCATGTGCCCGGAGCCGCGCGAGATCGCCGGCCACATCCTCGACTGTGACACGGAGCAGAAACTCATCCGCACCAATCTGGCCAAGCAGCACGAGTTCCACCGCGCGCCCGCCGGGGTCGAGCAGCCGGGTCTCGCTGCTGACTTCACGGGCGATGCGCTCGGTCAGCCAGTCGGCCGCCGTCTTCGGCAGCCTTTCGCCAGCGCCGAGTCCGGTCAATTCAGCTGCCTGTCGGGTGCTCCACAGTACTTGCCCGCCGCGATCGGCCGCGAGGAGGAAGCGACCAGACGCATCCATTGCCGCCTGCACGCTTCGGGTGAGCCCTGCATTGGCAAGATGTACTTTGAGCCGCGCGACGACTTCATCCGGCCGGACCGGCTTGGTGACATAGTCGACGCCGCCAGCCTGCAATCCGTCGATCACGTTGTTAGTCTCGGTGAGGCCGGTCATGAAGATGACCGGCACGAGGCCGCACCCCGGAATCTGCTTCATCCGCCGACATGTTTCGAAACCGTCGATGCCAGGCAACATGGCGTCGAGCATCACGGCGTCAGGCGTGATGCGCGCCATCACCGCAAGCGCCATCTCGCCCTGTAGAGCGACGAGCACATTGTAGCCGGCCTTTTCCAGCGTCTCGCTCAGCAGGCCGAGCATCGCAGGATCGTCATCGACGACGAGGATTGTCGGGCGGAAACTCATTCTACTTCCCCGCCGAGAGAGGCGAGCAGCCCCGCCAATTCGACCAGCCGGAAGGCATCGAGCTTGGCACGTAGAACGCCG
The DNA here is from genome assembly GCF_905116885.1 of Acidiphilium sp. C61. Classification (NCBI taxonomy): domain Bacteria; kingdom Pseudomonadati; phylum Pseudomonadota; class Alphaproteobacteria; order Acetobacterales; family Acidocellaceae; genus Acidiphilium; species Acidiphilium sp. C61. The sequence continues at coordinate 2,251,162 of NZ_CAJHNI010000005.1, forward strand.
ACCGGTGCCGCCAGGTCGGGATCGCTGTCGGCGATTTCGTCAAGCCGCGCCCGCAAGGGACGGAGAAATCCGATTTCGGCGAGGCGACGCAGATCAACGGCGTAGGGTGCCAGCCGCGAGAGGTCTGGCCTGCTCCCGGCGCCAGCCGGCAGGGGCTCGGATTGGTCGGACGTCCACTCGATGCGCAACGAGGCGCCGATCGTTGCCAGCAGCGACCGGAGGTCTACCGGCTTGGCAAGCGCGTCGTAGAACGGATGCGGGGCCTTTCGCCGGCGCACGATTTCACCCGCGTCGGCCGATAGCAGGATAATCGGCGTCGACTCGTGACCGCTTGCGCGAAGTCGTGCAGCGAGTTCGGCGCCGCTGATGTCGGGCATCGAAAGATCGACGATGAACAGGTCGGGGTTTGCTGATGCCGCGAGACGCAGACATCCCTCGGCATCCGGCGCCGTCAGTACATCAAAGCCGAGAGGGCCCAGCGCATCCACGATCAGGGTGCGGTGCAGAACGTTGTCGTCCGTCACCAGAATGCGGCGACGGCGTCCGACATAGCCAGTGAAGACCGGCCGGGGTGAAGCGACCATGACGCCGGGGCCGCGGTGCGAAAGCATCAGCCGCAACGTGAAGCGGCTGCCGCAGCCAGGCGACGAGGTTACGGTCACTTCGCCGCCCAGGATCTGGGCGAGCAGCTTCGTGATCGTGAGGCCCAGCCCGATCCCGGGCGGCGCCGCGCCATCGCCGGCCGACAGGCGCTCGAACGGCTCGAAGATGCGCGCGACATCGGCATCGGCGATCCCTGGCCCGGTGTCGCTGACCATGAACTCGGCCACCTCGCCCGGCACCCTGACGGTGAGCCGGACCTCGCCTTCCCGGGTGAACTTGATCGCGTTCGACAACAGGTTGATCAGGATCTGGCGCAGCCGCGTTGGGTCAGTCATGACCGTTTCGGGCAACGTATGCGGACAGTCGAACGTGAAGGTGATGCCGCGCCCTGCCGCCTGCAAGCTGAACATATCGGCGATCTGGGTCAGGAACTCGTGCAGGCGAACCGGCTGGCGCTCAAGCTCGATCCGACCGGCCTCGATCTTGGCAATATCCATCAGCCCCTCGATCAGGCCGGAGAGATGCTCGCCGGAGCGGCGTATGATCAGCATCTTGCGGCGAACGCCTTCGGGGAGGCTGCCGTCGATCTCGAGCAGCTGGGCATAGCCGAGGATCGCGTTCAGCGGCGAGCGCAATTCATGGCTGACACCAACGACGAAGCGACTCTTCGCCAGGTTGGCAGCTTCGGCAACCTCGCAGGCGCGCGCCCGCTCAGCGTCGGTTCGGCGATGAGCCTCGATTTCGGCAAGCAAAAGCGCAGTCTGCTGCTCGACCTCCTGCTCCACCGCCTGGCGGGATTCGCGGGCCAATACAAACAGCCACGACACCACGCCTGCGATGATCGCGAGCACGAAGAAAGCATGCCAGCCAGTGAGCACAAGCAGGGCGGCGGCATCCGGGTCTGTCGGCTGCGCGAGCCAGACCAGCGTCAACAGAACCAGTGCCAGGAAGCCGCATGAGGTCACGAACACAAGAATGAAACGCATGAGCGGCGGTGAAAGGTGCCGACGCAGGACGCCTGGAAGAACTGGTGCCAGCATCGAGGACAGTTGCGCGCCGTAGCGCCCGTGCGGCTTGCAGGCGTCGTTGCAGCGGGCCTCCAGCGAGCAGCATAGCGAACAAATCGGCGCCGCATACACAGGACAATGGGCCATGTCGGCGATCTCGAACTCTTTGGCGCAGACGCCGCATTGGCACTCTGCCCCCCCGGCATGATCCGGTGGCGCGCGCCGGGCGAGGTAAAACCGCCCACCGGTCGCCGCGGCAATCGCGGGGGCTGCAAGGATCGCGGTCGCGAGCGCCAGCACCGGCGCAAACGCATGCAGGACCGGGCCCATCACCCCCCGCATCGCGATTCCACCCGCCGTCACCGCGAGCAGCATCGCTCCGAGCCCCACGGGGTTGAGGTCATAGAGATATGCGCGCTTGAATTCGATTGCCGGTGGCGCAAGCCCGAGCGGCTTGGCGATCGCGAGGTCGCCAAAGATGGAGCCGACCCAAGCACAGGCCAACACCGAGTAGAAGGAGAGGATCGGCTCGATGGCATGGTAGATGCCAAGATCCATTAGCAGCAACGCGATCGACACGTTGAACCCCATCCAGACGATACGCCCCGGATGGCGGTGGGTCAGGCGGGAGAAGAAGTTCGACCAGGCGATCGACCCCGCATAGGCATTGGTGACGTTGATCTTCAGCTGCGCCACGAGCACGAGCGCCACCGTAAGCGGCAGAGCCACCCTGCCGATACCGGGCGGCAGGATCGTCTGCCACGCCACGAGATACATCACGACTGGCTGGCCCGCGGCGCGCCCGGCCCCGCTGTGTACCGCGAGGACGACAAGCAGTGAGCCGGCGAGCAGTTTGATAACCGCTGGCACCACCCAGCCGGGCCCGGCAAGCGCAACCGCACTCCACCAGCGGATGCGCCCGCCAGGCCGCGGTGATGGCAGAAAGCGCAGGAAATCCACCTGTTCGCCGATCTGGACCACCAACGACATAATAACCGAGAGGGCCGCTCCGAAGTGGAGAGGGTCGAACGGCGCACCATAGCTGTGCCAGACACCGAGATCGAGCCTGCCGGCGGCAGCGGCAATCATCAGACCCAGCAGCGGCATGAAATTGAGAACGAGCCATGCACTGCGGGTGCGAGACTGAAACCGGCTTATGAAAGTGATGCCAAACGCCACCATGGGCAGCACCACGAGCGCGGCAACGATGTTGCCCAGCCAGGCGGGGACGCCGAAGCAGTAGGCAAGCATCCCGCTAACAATCGACGCTTCTATCGCGAAGAATATGAACGTGAACGACGCGTAGATCAGCGAGGTGATGGTCGAACCGAGATAGCCGAAGCCGGCGCCGCGGGTCAGAAGATCGATATCCACCCCGGCCCGTGCCGCGACCGCGGCAATCGGCCCTGCCGTCAGTCCGATGAGCAGTGCGCCGACGATGATCGCCGGTATTGCGTTGCTGGCGCCATAGGCGAGTGTGACTGTACCGCCGATCGCCTCAAGGGCGAGGAAGGCGGTCGCACCGAACGCAGTGTCGGCAACGCGGCCAGGTGAAAAGCGGCGCGCCCGATTGGCCGTGAAGCGGAGAGCGTAATCCTCCATCGTCTCGTTGCCGACCCACTGATTGTAGGTCCGTCTCGGGGGCGTGATACGCTGGCGCACGTTCAAGCGCTGTCCTTTCGGTCCTGCGGCGTATCCTCCCCTGACAACCATCTCGCCGCTTCGGTGGAATGACGTGGCGGATCGTTGACTGATTCATCACCCGCGGAAGTGCTTATGCATATACGGCGAACGCCGTATTCAATCCCGGCCCGATTTTGTCGACGGTCTGTGCAGATTTTGCAGCACATAAAAGGAGCATTCCGTGACGGAAACCCTGATCAAGGTCGACCTTGCCGGTTCGCCCTACGACAACGACATGATCCACAATCGCTGGCATCCGGATATCCCGATGGTGGCCACGGTCAAACCTGGCGACGATTTCATCCTCGAATGCTTCGATTGGACCGGCGGGTTCATCAAGAACAACGAAAGCGCCGCCGATGTGCGCGACATTGATCTGAGCACCGTCCATTTCCTCTCCGGTCCGGTCGCCGTCGAGGGGGCGGAGCCCGGCGATCTCCTTGTCGTGGACATTCTCGACATCGGGACTCTCCCCGGTAATGAGTGGGGATTCAATGGCTTCTTCTCGAAGCAGAACGGCGGTGGCTTCCTGACGGACCATTTCCCGCAGGCCCAGAAATCGATCTGGGACGTCAAGGGAATGTTCACCAGCTCACGACACGTCCCGGGTGTGCGCTTTGCCGGGCTGATCCATCCGGGCCTGATCGGCTGCCTGCCGGACGCGAAGCTGCTCGAAACCTGGAATGCGCGGGAGAACGCACTCATCGCGACCAACCCGACGCGTGTGCCGCCGCTGGCCAATCCACCGTTTCCGTCCACCGCACACATGGGTCGGCTCACCGGCGAAGCACGCACCGCCGCCGCGGCGACCGGTGCGCGCACCGTGCCGCCGCGCGAACATGGCGGCAATTGCGACATCAAGGACCTTTCCCGCGGTGCCCGCGTCTATTTCCCGGTCTATGTAAAAGGTGCCGGGCTGTCGGTGGGCGACCTGCATTTCAGCCAGGGCGACGGCGAGATCACCTTTTGTGGCGCGATCGAGATGCCTGGCTGGATTCATCTCGGGGTCCACAGCCTGATCAAGGGTGGGATGGCGAAATACGGGATCAAGAACCCGATCTTCAAGCCGAGCCCGATCAAGCCGGACTATAACGACTTCCTGATCTTCGAGGGTATCTCCGTCGATGATCACGGCGGCCAGCATTACCTCGACGTGTTCGTGGCCTATCAGCAGGCTTGCCTGAACGCGATCAACTATCTGACGAAGTTCGGGTACTCTCCGGCCCAGGCCTATGCCATTCTCGGGACCGCACCGGTACACGGGCACATCTCGGGCGTCGTCGATATCCCGAACGCCTGCGCGACCCTGTATCTGCCAACCGAGATTTTCGATTTCGACATCAACCCCGGCGCCGAAGGTCCGACAGTGCAGGCCCTCGGCGGTGCCGACGTCCTGCTTGCGCCCGATCTCTGACGGAGGATCATGCCATGCCGGTCTATGATTACGAATGTAAGAGTTGCGGCACGTTCGAGGCGCTTGCGCCGATGGCAGAATACAAGCGCTGTCAGCCCTGTCCGGGATGCGGCGCCTCGGCTGAGCGGGTGCTGATCTCGGCACCAATGCTGACGACACTCTCGGCTGCGCGCCGCACCGCATTCGCGGTCAACGAGCGGAGTGCCCATGCTCCGGACACCAGCCGACGGAGCGGCCGTCACCCGGCCGGTTGCGGCTGCTGCAAACCCAAGACGAAGGCCGACGGCGCAACTGCGAACAAGTCCTTTCCCGGTCGGCGTCCGTGGATGATCAGTCATGCGTGAACAAAAGCGCGTCCCGCACCCGACGCCACGATGCCCGCCACCGTAACGCGGTGGCGGCGGTTCCGGTCTGGCGAAAAATGCCCCGTTTCAGTTGCCGGCTGATGGTCATGATTGACAGCCCTTGCAGGACCCAGCGATCTTTTAGGCGACATGACGGCAATCCGCATGCCGGCGGGATGTCGAGGGGGCCGGATGGAGGCGAAAGGACAGAAACGGCTGGGCGCGACCATTCCTGTGCAGCGGATTTTGTGGGGGCTTGGCGCCGCCAATGTCGTGGCCTGGATCTGGGCGGCGGCTGCGTTCGGCGGGGCACCGCGGCTGCTCGGCATGGCGGGGCTGGCCTGGCTGTTCGGACTGCGGCACGCGATGGACGCGGACCATATCGCGGCGATCGACAATGCGGTGCGGCGGCTGGCCGGGCGCGGCCGGGCAGCGAGCCTCGCCGGGCTGTTCTTCTCGCTCGGGCATTCGAGCGTCGTCGTGCTGCTGGCGGCGGCGGTCTCGTTCGGGGCGGGGGCGCTGCGGGGGCATCTCGACAGCGTGACGCGCTATGGTGCGTGGGTCGGCACGATCGTCTCGGTCGGGTTTCTGGCGCTGATCGCCGGAGCGAATCTCGTGGCCTTGCGGGCGGAGACACGCGGCGCCGCGGCGCCTGGAGGCGTGCTGAGCTGGCTGGCACGGCCGCTGTTCCGCCTCGTGCGGCGGAGCCGGGACATGTATGCGATCGGGTTCCTGTTCGGCCTCGGCTTCGACACCGCGACGGAGATCGGGTTGCTCGCGCTCTCGGCCGCGGGGACGGCGCACGGGATTGCCGCGTGGCGGCTGATGGCGCTGCCGGCGCTGTTCACCGCTGGGATGTCGCTGGTCGATACCGCCGACAGCGCGCTGATGACGCGGGCCTATGGCTGGGCGCTGCGCGACGGGCGGGTCCGGCGGCGGTATAACGTCACGTTGACGCTGGTATCCGCTGTCACCGCCGTGATCATCGGCGGCGTGGAACTGATCGGTCTGATGAAATCTTCGTTCGGGTACGGGCTCTCGCGGGCGGCGGCGCTGCTTGCCGCCCACTGGTCAGAGCTCGGCATGGCGATCGCGCTGATGCTGGCGGGACTGTTTCTGGCCGCGATCCGGCGCGCCCGGGCCGCGGCAAGGATTGCGGGCCGGAGTCCCCCGGGCGCGCCGCCCGGCTGATACCTGCCCCCCCCCCACGCGCCTGGTTCCCAAGCAGGGGTGATCGTATCAGCCCTGTGCGTCCTGTGTCGCCGCCGGGGCGGGCCGCCAGTCGCGGAAGTACAGGCGGCCCAGACTTGCAGCAAGATCCATCAACAGGAGCTGAGCCTGGTCCAGATAGTCGTGAAGATTGCCGGCGAGCAGGCGCTGTGTTGGCGCGACATAGACATACTCGCGCAGGTACTCCGCCTGTTCGAGCGGATCGCCGAGGCCTTGGAGATGATGTAGCCGGGCGAGATCGCCGAGATGCGCCTCGATCCGGCGAACACAGAGCAGCAGCGAGCGCGGAAAGGACGGATCGCGCAACAGGAAACTGACTACATCCCCGATCGAGGCGCGGGCAGAGGAGAGCTGGCGGAACGCGTGATACCCGGCTGCGGCCCGCAACACTGCATACCATTGCGTAATCTCGATGACCTTGCCGGTTTCTCCTGCCCGCGGCGAAAGCAGGTGATATTTGATGTCGAGCAGGCGCGTCGTCTGGTCCGCCCGTTCGATCAGCCGGCCCAGCATGTAGAAATGCCAGCCCTGGCCGCGATACATCGTCCCCTCAGTGATGCCGGTATGGGCCTGCACGGCTTCCTTGAGCCGGACGCAGAGACGGGAAAGCCTGTCGCCATCCAGGGCGCCAGGCTCGATCTGACTTACAAAGCGATGGAACATGTTGATCTGGCGCCACATCTCGGTGGAGATCAGGGACCGCAGCGTGCGCGCGTTGGTTCGTGCCGCGGCGAGGCAATAGGGCACGCCCGTCGGGTTTTCGCGATCGAGCAGATAGAAGCGCCTTACGATATCGGGATACTGCGACACATCCGCCCCGGCTTCGGCCAGTCGTTGGGCGTCGTCATTGATGGCGAGCAGGGCGGACCACGCATCGGCCTCGCGACCGGGGCTTTCAAAGCTCTGGGTCACGTCGATAAGTCTCGCGAGATTTTCGATCCGCTCCAGATAGCGTGCCATCCAGAACAGGCTTTCGGCATCGCGGGCGAGGAGTTCGGGCTCGGCGCGCATGTCAGTTGGCCGCCGCGCGACCGGGCTGGTCGGCGAGCACCCAGGTGTCTTTCGAACCGCCGCCCTGGGAGGAATTGACGATCAGCGAATCGCGCCTGAGTGCAACGCGGGTAAGACCGCCGGGCAGAACCCAGCTGTCGCGACCGGTTACGACGAAGGGACGGAGATCGACATGGCGGGGCGCGATCCCATCATCCGTCAGCGTCGGGCCGACGGAGAGCGGGATCATCCCCTGACTGATCCAGTTTGCCGGATCGGCGAGCAGCGCGGCACGAGCTGCCTCGAGCTCCGCCCGGCTGGCACGGGGGCCGACGGTGATGCCATATCCGCCGGATTCGCCAACCGGCTTGACCACCAGCTCATCCAGATGATCGAGCGTGTATGCGAGCGCATCCTTCTCCCGACAGATATTGGTATCGACATTGGGCAGAATCGGATCTTCACCGAGATAGTAACGGATGATGCGGGGCATGTAGGCATAGATCGCCTTGTCGTCGGCGACCCCGGTCCCGACGGCGTTGGCGATGGCGACATTGCCAGCCCGCCATGCATCGATCAGTCCGGGAACGCCCAGCATCGAATCCGGTCGGAAAACGGTGGGATCGAGGAAATCGTCGTTCAGGCGCCGGTAAATCGCATGAACCGGGCGCGGGCCGGCCGTTGTGCGCATGTAAACACGCGCGTTCTCGACATTGAGGTCCGACCCCTGGACCAGCGGAATACCCATTTCGCGCGCGAGGAAGACATGTTCGAAATAGGCCGAGTTATAGATGCCGGGCGACAACAGCACCGCGCGCGCCTCGAGATCGGGGACGGGGGCCATCTCTTCCAGCGCGGCCCGCAGACGATAGCCGTAATCATCGACAGGGCGGAGACGCATGCCGGCGGCCAGATCGGGAAAGGCGCGAAGCATCAGGTGCCGGTTTTCGACCACATAAGATACACCGGACGGCGTGCGGGCATTGTCCTCCAGGATCCGGAACGTGCCGGCCTCGTCGCGCACGATGTCGATCCCGCAGACATTCACATAGCTTCCATGTCGGATCGGAAACCCGATCATCTCCGGGCGGAAACAGGGGTTCTGAAAGACAAGATCGCCAGGAACGACACCGTCCTTCACGATTTTCGCATCACCGTAGATGTCGCCGAGGAAGGCGTTGATTGCGGCGACGCGCTGGATCGCCCCGGCCTCGATATGTTTCCATTCCGACGGCGTAAGAATGCGCGGTATGCAATCGAACGGAAGGATGCGATCGATCGCGGTACTGTCGGAATAGACCGTGAATGTGATCCCGAGATCGATCAGCTCGGTTTCCGCCGCCTCGGCGCGACTGCGCAAGGCCTCCAACCCGATATGAGACAGGCGGCGACGCAGAAGAGCCGGAACGTCACCATCATCTGGACGCGGATGGGTCAGTTCGCAAAAGAAGCCGCCCGGATTGTAGCGCGCGAAGAGATCAGCAGGGATATCGGCTTCTGTCAGCCCCGTATGCGCCATAAGTACCGCTACCTCCGCTTGTTTCAGCGCCGGGGCTCGGGCGGATCTGTCGCCGGCCGCCGGCGCGATGACGTTTGCGCTGCGCTAGGCCGTGTCTTTCTGGCGTTATCTGCTATCCTCATATCAAGTATGACATGCCTTTGGAGCGCTCGGCAATAACCCACGATGACCTCTCCGATGATCGACGATTCTGATATGCTGAAACGATGGATGATGGTGCTTAAGCGGCGCGCAACGTGACCGGGACCAATCCCGCAAGGCGCTTTCTCCCCTTCGCGATGACGTTGGGGACGCGGGAGCTGGCGGCGCGCAAGGCGGCGCTGCGGCGGATGGCCGCCGTCCAGCTACCGGGCGTCGCTCGCGCGCCGGAATACGACCCGTTGCCGGTCATGTTGCCGGGTGGGTTAGCCGCGCGGCTCGGGCGAGCCCTTTGCCGCCGGGCAGCGCTCCTGGGGGGTGCGATCGACGATCTATACTCCGTTCGCAGCCTCGTTGCGGCGGGCACCGTATCGGCGGCCACGCTGTCGGCGGCCGATGGCTGGCTGCGACAGATGGTTGGCGATGCGGGGCTCGTCGCACCACGGCTGGCGCTCTACGCCGCCGACCTCGCGATCGACGCCGTGGGTGGCGCTGTAGTGCTCCGCGACCATGTCGATATCGTGCCTGGACTCGGCCATGCGATCGCGCTGCGCCGCTTTACCGGGGCAGCGATGCCCGAACTGGTGCGGTCGGTCACGTTGGTCGGGCGGGGGCCGGTGATCGAACGCTGGCGGGAAGACCTCGCGCACTGGGCGGGCGGCGGCCTTGTCGCGCTGTTGGAGGGCGAGGCAGAAAGCGCTGCGGATGATGGGGCCGATGCCGCGCTGCTAGCCCGGGCGATCGGCGCGCCACGGTTGCGACCTGCGGATCTGGACTGTTTCGGCGAGGCGCCCGAATTCCGTACGCTCACGGGCAGCCGGCCCGTGCGGCTGCTGATCCGGCGTATGGCGGCATCGGCGATCGATCCGCTGGAGCAGGGCGGCAACCCAGCAGCCGGCATTGCCGGGGTGTTGGGTGCGCTCCGGCGCCAGCAACTGGCGATGCTCAATGCGCCGGGAAGCGGGGTCATCAACGAGCCAGCCATCGCCGCCAGTATCGAGGTGGCTATCGGCGCGGCGCACGAGGCGGCATTCGGTGAGCCGATGATGTTGTGTGCCGGGGCTGGGGCAGATCTGCCGATCGTCCCCCTGGCGCCTGAGTCGGACAGTGCGGCGATGGGAGAGGCTGCATGTGTGCTGCGCCTGTTCGCGCTGCACTGTGGCTCGACCGGCTGGGTTGCGTTGCCCGGCGGGCTGGGCCTTGCACAGGGACCGGACGGGATGACGCACATGAAAGACGTCTGGGTGGTCGATCGCGGCGAGGACGCGGAAATGCCACGCCTGCCTGTCCGCGGCGCGGTCAGCCTCGCGCGGGCGGCGACCTCGGTCTTGCCGAGCCGTGCCGCGGACGATCTGTTCTGGCTCGGCCGTGCGGTCGAACGGCTGGAGGCGGCGGGGCGCCTCTGCGCGCTGGCGCAGAGCGGATTGGCGGAGTCAAGCGCACTGCCGCATGAACAGTTTCAGCGCGAGCTGCTCCTCAGGTGCCTGGCACGCCAGCAATTGATCTCCCCCGATCTCGCAGGGCGCAACGTTACCGCGCGGCAATTGCGCGAGGCGATCAGGGGCGAGGCGGTGTTCGCACCGCTGATTGAGGCGGTGCGCCGACTTCTTGCGGCAACGTCCGACCGGTTCAGCCCGACGATGCTGGCCACGATCGAGGGCGCGCTGGAACGGGTGCTGGCCGCGCGGGCAGCCGGCCTCGTGAAGCTAGTGCCGGCCATCTTCGGATTCGCCGCCACTTGTGCCGGCGTGATCGGCGAGGACGCGGCGCGGGACGGAGCACTCCTGTTCGCAACGCTCGGCCAGCGTCTGGAACGGCTGTTCGGGCTGGCGGGCAGTTTCGCGATCCTGCTCGAAGAGGAAGGCGGGCGGCTGGCTGCGGGGGCTTCGCTGGCGATCGAACTGATCGATGCGGGGATGACCTGCGAGCAGCGCTACGGCGGCATCCCCGAACCCGATACGGCGCTTCGGTTGCTACTGGCAGATCCGGCCTATCCGCGCAGCCTGCTTTTCCAGGCGATCGCACTGGCCGAGGGCTTCGAGCGGCTGGACGCGGCGGCCGAAGCGGCGGAGGCCAGAGCCATCGGCGTCGCGCTGAAGGCTGCGGCGGGTTCGGCGTCGCCGCGAACGGCATTGGCGGCCGTCGAGGCGCGGGCGGCGGATCTCTCCAGCGCGCTGACGGGGCGCCTGTTCGCGCCGCCGGCGAGCTGCCAGCATCGTGATGGAGCAGCACCAGCGTGATCTACGACCTGACCCATCGCACGCTTTATAAATACTCCGAACCTAGCCTGTTTGCGCGGCATCTCTTGCATCTGCTGCCGCGTACCCGTTCCGGGCAGCATGTGCGGGAGGCGTGTCTGAGGATCCTGCCGGTGCCGGATTTCCGTTTCGAGGAGATCGATTATTTTGGCAATGCGCTGACGACGATCGTGCTTGTCGCTCCACACGATATGCTCGAAATTACGCTTCGGGCCGTGATCGAGGTCGAGGCGCCGGCGGCGAGGAACGCCACGGCTGCGGGCGGAAGGGCGTGTGGCGCAACGGCGGCAGAGATTGCGGAGTTTTCGGTGACGACGGCGCTGACCCGCGCGGATGCAGCGATTGCAGCCTTTGCGCACGACGCTGCGGCAGGGCGGGGCGATGCGTTCGGCGTCGGGCTGGCCATGATGCAGGCGATCCATGAACGCTTCACCTATCGTCCGGGCGTGACCTCGGTGGCGACCACGGCGGCAGCGGCGCTGGCGCGCCGCGAAGGCGTCTGTCAGGATTATGCCCACGTCATGCTGGCGGCGCTGCGTGTGCTCGGCTTGCCGTGCCGCTACGTCTCCGGCTGGCTGCGCTCGGGTGAGGCGACGCGAGGGGCGGAACAAAGCCATGCCTGGGTCTCGCTGTGGACCGGTCCCGGACGCGGCTGGGTGGATTTCGACCCGACCAATAACATCGTGGTGGGGTGCGAGCACGCGACCCTCGCCTGGGGGCGGGATTTCGACGATGTCAGCCCGGTGCGCGGTGTCATTCGGGGCGGCGGGCAGCATATCCCGACCGTCGAAGTGGCCATGCAGCCGCGCACTTCCAGCTGATGTCGAGCCTCCTCGCGGCGAGACCGGACGGCGCGGCCGATCCATACAATGACTCACCCGATGCCGCGAATGCCTGAACGCACCACCTGCGCCCTCGCTCCCGCTGGCGGTTTCGCGCTACACTTCGTGCCCTGGCCCTTCCATCACCGCGGAAGCGCGTTCTGGCGGGTTGAGCGAGAAAACAATGACCGAACCGACAGACCATCGTGACGGCGTCGCCTTCCCGCAGGAGCGGGCCGTGCCGGGCAATGCCCGATTTTGAGCACCGCGCGCACCTCCCGCACATCCGTCCAGCGGATCATTCCACCGCGCCGCGCCTATAACCAATGGGTCGCTGATGACACGATGGAGGATTATGCGCTGCGCTTCACGGCGTCCCATGCCCGGCGCTGGTCAGCCTTTCGCGTCGGCAATACCGCCCTCGGTGCGATTTCCTTCCTCGCCTGCGAGGCGATCGGCGGCGCGATCACGCTGAGCTTCGGGTTCGACAACGCGATCGCGGCGATTCTCGCGGTCGGAATAGTGATGTTCATCCTCGGCCTGCCGATCTGCCTGTACGCCACACGCTATGGTGTCGATGTGGATCTGCTCACCCGTGGCGCGGGCTTCGGCTATATCGGCTCGACGGTCACCTCGCTGATCTATGCTTCGTTTACCTTCATCCTGTTCGCGATCGAGGCCAGCATCATGTCGGTCGCGATTAATCAAGTGCTCGGCATCCCGCCGTGGTTTGCCAACGTGATGAGCGCCCTCATTGTCGTCCCGATCGCCTTTTTCGGCTTTCGTGCGATCAGCCGGCTCCAGGTCTGGACCCAGCCGCTCTGGTTGTTGCTCCAGTTCGGCCCGCTAGTCTGGTTCGCCTGGCGGCAGACATCCCTGTTCGGGGGCTGGCGCGATTTCGCAGGCATCGGTGCCGGACATGAGCTTGGGCACGGGCTTGCGCTGATCCCGTTCGGCATGGCCGCATCGGTCTTGCTCTCGCTCCTGCCCCAAATTGGCGAGCAGGTGGATTATCTGCGCTTCCTGCCAGAACGTAGCGACACCGGAACGTTTCGCTGGTGGAGCGCCATGCTGCTCGCCGGCCCGGGCTGGGTCGTGATCGGCTGCGCCAAGCTGGCTGCGGGCTCCTTCCTCGCCTATCTCGCCGTGACCCATGGAATCGAGGCAACTGAGGCAACCCAGCCGGCAACGCTCTATCATCTCGCCTTTCTCGACATCACCGGGCATAGGGCGCTGGCTGGCGCCCTGACGCTGGTCTTCGTCGTCACCTGCCAGATCAAGATCAACGTCACCAACGCCTATGCCGGCTCGATCGCCTGGTCGAATTTTTTCTCCCGGCTCACCCATAGCCATCCGGGCCGCGTGGTCTGGATGATCTTCAACGTGCTGCTCGCCCTGCTGTTGATGGAAATCGGCATCTTCCGGATAATCGACAGCATCCTAGGCCTCTACGCGAATTTCGCGATCGGCTGGATGGGCACGCTTGCTGCCGACCTGATGATCAACAAACCGCTCGGTTTCAGCCCACCGGGGATCGAGTTCAAGCGGGCACACCTGTTCGATGTGAACCCTGTCGGCATCGGCGCAATGGGGCTGTCGGTTCTCACCTCCACCGTCATGGGTCTCGGCGGGTTCGGCGCCGCCGCCCACGCGCTGGCCCCCTTCGCCGGCCTCGTTGTCGCCCTCGTTGCCGCCCCCGCGATCGCCATCGCGACGCGCGGCCGCACCTATATCGCCCGTACGTCCGCGGCGGACGATGCCACGCCGTCACCGCGGCGCTGCATCGTCTGCGAAAACCCATTCGAGGCGCCGGACATGGCGCATTGCCCGGCCTATGGCGGCGAGATCTGCTCGCTCTGCTGCTCGCTCGATGCCCGCTGCCACGACATGTGCAAACCGGCCGCGCCCTGGCAGACCCTCCTTAGCACGCGCGTGCGCGCCGCCGCCGCAAGCGTCTTACCCGCTCCGGTAGCCGACCGGATCGACCGTCGCATCACCTCGTTCCTCGCCGTCTTCGCCCTGCTCACGCTTGCGACCGGGGCGCTCCTGCTGCTGATCGGCCTGGAATACCGTGCGATCGACCCGGCAGAGCGCGAGACCATCGCGACCACGCTCTGGATCGTCTTCCTCGCTCTTTTCATCATTGCCGGCGTGATCGCCTGGGTGCTGGTCCTGGCGCAGGCGAGCCGCCGCGCCGCCGAGGCCGAGAGCGCGCGCCAGACCTCGATGCTGATGGACGAGATCGCCGCGCACGAACGCACGGACGCCGCACTCCAGGCCGCGAAGGAGGCGGCAGAGTCCGCGAACATCGCCAAAAGTCGCTATATGGTCGGTGTCATCCACGAGATTCGCGCGCCGCTGAATGCGATCTCCGGCTATGCCCAGCTGCTGGAGCGCGCCGGCACGCTCGACCCGCAGGACGCCGCCCGCATTATCCGCCGCAGCGCTGAGCATCTTTCCAATCTCGTCGACGGGCTGCTCGATATTTCCAAGATCGAGACCGGCTCGCTGCAGCTCCACCGCGACCGCATCAATCTCGCCGAGTTCCTCGACCAGATTGTCGACATGTTCCGCCTCCAGGCCGCGGCGAAAGGGATCGCCTTCATCGACGACCGGCCCTCGTTGTTGCCTCGACTCGTCCATACCGATGCGAACCGGCTGCGCCAGATCCTGCTGAACCTGCTGTCGAACGCAATCAAATACACTGCCTCCGGCCATGTCCGCCTCCGACTCCGCATCCGCAGCCAGGTTGCCATCTTCGAGATCGAGGATACTGGCTGCGGCATTCGCGCCGAGGACATCGACCGGATCTTCGAGCCGTTCGAGCGCGGGCATCTTCCGGCGGCGCATGTGGTTGCCGGCACAGGGCTCGGCCTGACCATCAGCAAGCTGCTTGCCAACGTCCTCGGCGGCGAGATCACCGTGACCAGCATCGAGGGACAGGGTAGCCGGTTCCGGTTGCGGCTGATGTTGTCCGAGGCTGAAGCCGGCGATGTGTTTGCCCCCGCCGACCGGCGCATCGCCGGCTATCGCGGCCCGCGCCGCACGATCCTGCTCGTCGACGACGACCCGGCGCATGTCGAACTCATGCACGAAATCCTCGATCCGCTCGACTTCGCAGTTTTTGCCGAGCCAGATGGCGCGCGCGGCCTGTCGCGTGCGCGCGCCATCGTACCGGACCTCGCGATTCTCGATGTCTCGATGCCGGGCATGTCAGGCTGGGAGCTTGCGTCCCGCCTTCGCGAGGACGCCATGGGCAGGGAGATGCCGATCATCATGCTCTCGGGCAACCTGCACGAACTGCCCGCCGCGGCCGCCTGTGCTACCGCTCATGATGCCTTTCTGGCCAAGCCGCTGGATATCCGCGCCCTCCACGAGACCATCGGCCACCTGCTCCGTATCGAATGGATCGAGGCGCCCACCGAAGCGGAAGCGCCTTCGGAGCCGGTGATGCGTGCTCCTCCGGCGACACCGCCTCCCGCCGCAGCACCGGCGGTGGCTCCGGAACCGCTCGCGGCGGGGGATCTGCGCGACCTTCTCGAACTCGGCCGGATTGGCTATCTCACCGGCCTTGAGGAAAAGCTGGCCGAAATTGCGCGGAAGGATCCAGACCGCGCCGGGACGGTCGCCTATCTCGGGGCGCTGGTCGGCGATTTCGCCCTCACCCGCTTCACCACACTGATCGAGGCATGGCTTGAGGATGCGGAGAACGATGCCGGAGCCTGACAGCATCAAGCGCCGCGATACGGTTCTGATCGTGGACGATTCGCCGGAAACGCTGGGGTTCGTTCGCAGGGCGGTCGAGGCCGCCGGCATGGCGGCTCTGGTCGCGACCGACGGCGCCAGTGCGCTGCGGCTGTTGCACCGGATCACCCCCGATCTGATCCTGCTCGATGCGGTCATGCCCGGGCTCGATGGTTTCGAGACGTGCCGCCAGATAAAGACGGACGCGGTTCTCGCGCCGCTGCCGGTGATCTTCATGACCGGCCTGGCCGATACCGGCGATGTCGTGCGCGGGCTCGAAGCCGGCGGTGTCGACTATGTCACCAAACCGATCGTGGTCGACGAACTTCTTGCCCGCGTGCGCGTGCATCTCGAAAATGCGCGGACCGCGCGCCGCGCGCGATCCGCACTCGATGCAACCGGCCGCTTTCTCATCGCGGTCGATCGGGAAGGCAAGCTGATCTGGTGCACGCCGCAGGCCGAGCCGCTGCTCGCGGGCGCCGATCCGGCGCGCGGTGCGGCGGGGTTCGTACTGCCGCCCCCGCTGGTGCGGCTGCTCGCCGAACCGCATGCGGTCCCGCTCGGTGAAACCATGCTGGCCGTCGGGGACAGGACCGTCTCGATATCGTATCTGAGTCGCACCGCGCCCGACGAGTTCCTGTTCCGCATGAAGGAAACCGGCTCCGGGCAGGACGAGGCATTCCTGCGTGACTATCTCTCGCTGACAATGCGCGAGGCCGAGGTGCTGATCTGGATCGCGCGCGGCAAGTCCAACCGCGACATCAGCGACATTCTCGGCATCAGCCCGCGCACGGTGAACAAGCATCTCGAACAGATCTTCACTAAGCTCGGCGTGGAGAACCGAGCCTCCGCCGCGGCACTCGCCGTGCACGCGATGAGCCGCTGAACACCCAAGCGTTGGCCGCGCTTCAGATGTTCACCAGATGCGCGACGTCGTCGGCCTTCTCCTCGCTCGTGCTTCCCTCGCGTATGATCTGGCCGCGCTGCATCACCGCGAAACGGTCGGCGAAACCCCAGGCGAAATCGAGATACTGCTCGACGATGACGATCGTCACGCCGAGCTGGTCGCGGATCCGCCTGAGCGCCTCCTCGATCTGCTGGACGATGTTCGGCTGGATCCCCTCCGTCGGCTCGTCGAGCAGCAGCAGCTTCGGCTGCCCGGCAAGTGCCCGCCCGATCGCAAGCTGCTGCTGTTCACCACCGGAGAGAAGCCCCGCCTTGCGCGAGGCGATGGTCGCGAGCTTGGGGAACATGTCGAACACATAGTCGGGCACGCGTCGGCTGGGGTCCGGGCGGCCATCCAGCGCGGCGAGGCCGGTCGCGATGTTCTCGGCGACGGTGAGCTGCGGGAATACATGCCGCCCCTGCGGCACGAAGCCTATGCCCGCCCGCGCGCGCAGATGCGGCGCCGCTGTCGTGATCTCGGTGCCGCCGAAGCTGATCCGGCCCGAGATGCTCTTCTTGATACCGACGATCGTCTTGAGCAACGTTGTCTTCCCTACACCGTTGCGGCCGACCAGCGCGAGGGCGCCGCCATCCGGCACGGCGAGATCGACGTCCCAGAGCACCTGCGAGCGGCCATAGGCAGCACTCACCCGATCAAGCGTGAGCAGCATCCTTCGCCCTCCCCAGATAGACTGCCTCGACCTCCTTGTCGGCGCGGATGTCGGAAACGCTGCCCTCCCGCAATATCCTGCCTTGATGCAGCACCGTCACCGGGCCGTCCAGTGCCTCGACGAAGCTCATGTCGTGGTCGATCACCACCACCGCATGCCGCCCGGCAAGCGAGCGGATCAGCGCCGCCGTCCGCGCGGTATCGTTCCTGCCCATGCCCGCGGTCGGCTCGTCGAGCAGCAACAGGTCGGCGTTCGTCGCCATGACCATGGCGATCTCGAGCCATTGCATCTCGCCATGCGCGAGACTGCCGGCGGCAACGGTGGCGCGGTCGGCGAGGCCGACCCGTTCGAGGATGTCCGCGACGCGTGCCGTCTCGTCCGGCGGCACGCGTGAGGAGAGGCTCTGCCACAAGCCGCGATCTCGGCGCGCCGACACAAGCAGGTTTTCCGCGACGCTGAGATTGGGCAGCACCCCGGGAGCCTGGAACTTGCGGCAGATTCCGCGACGGACGATCTCGTGCTCCGGCAGATCGGTAATCGCCTTATCCTTGAACAGGATCCGCCCGGCGGTTGCCCGCACGCGGCCGATGATCGTATCGCACAGTGTCGACTTGCCGGCGCCATTCGGTCCGATCAGGATCCGCAGCTCGCCCGGTTCCACCACGAAGTTGACATTGTCGAGGGCCAGAAATCCGTCGAAATCGACGCTCACGCCCTCGACGCGGAGCAGGGGAGGTGGACGCATCACCATCTCGTTTCACTCCGCGTTGCGCGGGCGCAGGAGGGCCAGCCCAAGCCGGCGCCAGCCAGTTGCCAGTCCTCGCAGCTGCACGAGACCCGCGATCCCCTCGGGCAGAAAGGTTACGACCAGCACGAACATCAGCCCGAGCGCATAGAGCCAGGCGGATGGGAGCGCGCTACTGATCTCGTCCTTGGCGAAATTCACCAGCAGCGTGCCGGCGACCGCTCCCCACAGCGCGCCTCGGCCGCCGACCGCGACCCAGACGACCATCTCGATCGAAGGGATCACGCCAACCATCGCCGGCGAAATCACACCGGCCGCAAGGGTGAACAGGGCGCCCGCGAGCCCTGCGAGCATGCCGGCGATGGTGAAGGCAAGGACTTTGTAGGGTGTTGGGTCGTAGCCGAGGAATCGCACCCGGTTCTCGCCGTCCCGCGTGGCCCGGAGCACGGCGCCGAACCGGCTCGCCATCAGCCAGCGAAGCAGCAGGTAGGAGGCGATCGTCGATCCAAGCGTGACGTAGTAGAGCCCGACGCCGAACCCGTTGGAGTTGGTGCTGAAGCCGAACAGCCGCGAGAAATTGGTCAGCCCGTTGAACCCTCCGGTCAGGGATTGCTGGCTGACCAGCAGCGTCGAGAAGGCGAGCGCCAGCGCCTGGGTGATCAGCGCGAAATAAACGCCGCCCACCCGCCGGCGGAACACGAGCCAGGAGAATGCGGCAGCGACAAGGCCCGGCACCGCGATTACCGCGATCACCGAGACCAGCGCCGAGCGGAATGGCACCCACGCCAGCGGCAGGGTGGCGATCCCGCTCCAGACCATAAAGTCCGGCAGGTCGTTCGCCGCGTGCCCGGCGAGCTTGAGATGCATCGCCAGCATGTAGCCGCCGAGACCGAAGAACACGCCCTGTCCCAGGCTGAGAACGCCGCCCTGGCCCCAGATCAGCCCGATTCCGAGGGCGAGGATCGAATAGGCGAGGAAGCGCGCGAGCAGTGTCAGCGAATAGGACGAGACGAGTGAGGGTGCCGCCAGGCCGAACGCCACGACGGCGAGGCCGATGAGCAGCGGGGTGCGCGCCCCCGGATCGGCCAGACGCGTGCGGATGGTTTCGATGATCATGGCATCCCCCTCAGCTTTCCAGCGCGCGCGAGCGGATCGCGATTACGCCCTGCGGCCGCACCTGGAGGAACAGGATGACGAAGACCAGGATGAGCACCTGCGCAACGCTGACATCGACGAAGATCTGCGCCAGTGCAGAGATCATGCCCACCATGAAGGCCGCGATCGTGGTGCCGGTCAGGCTGCCGAGGCCGCCGAGAATGACGACGAGAAAGGCCGGTACGATATAGCTTTGCCCCACCGTCGGCGTGACCGGGCCGAGCAGGGCCAGCACTACGCCTGCCATGCCGGCGATGCCGGTACCAAGGGCGAACACCATGAGGTCGATCCGCCTCGCGTCGATCCCCGTCGCACTCGCGACCGGCCGGTCCTGGTTGACCGCGCGGACATACAGCCCGAGCCGCGTCTTCGTCAGCAGCAGCGCGATGCCGCCGAGCACGGCCGCGGTCAGAGCGAGGATGAAGAGCCGTGCCTCCGGCACTGCGAGACCGGCGAGCGGGCCGTGCTGGATCCGGATTGCCTTGTCCAGCCAGCGCGGTGCGACCACCTCGACGCCGATGGCCCCGAACAGGCTGCGTGCCCCTTGCTGGAGGATCAGGCTGACACCCCAGGTCGCGAGCAGCGTATCGAGCGGGCGGCTCGACAGCCTGTGGATCACGCTCCACTCCAACAGGGCGCCGATCAGCGCCGCGCCCAGGAAAGCCACCGGCATCGCGACCAGGATTGCGAGCGGCCCGGGCACGACATGCAGCGTCAGATAGGCGAGATAGCCGCCCAGCATCAGCATTTCGCCATGTGCCATGTTGATCACCCGCATCAGCCCGAAACTCAGGGCGAGGCCGAGTGCCGCGAGCACGAAGAGCGAGGCGACCGAAATGCCGTTGAAAATCTGCCCCAGGAAGAATGCCGTCTCGGTCATGGTAGCGGTTCCGTCATCGGGATGACATCCGGTCCGGCCCGAGGGCGATCACCTGCTCCGGCCGGACCGTTATCAGGTCATGTCAGTGAAGCTTGCAGCTCTTGCCTGGGAAGGTGAGCGGATCGTAGGGCTGTGGCTCGATTTCTTTCGGCGAGCTCCAGACGATCTTGAATTGCCCGTCGGGCTTGAGCTCCCCGATATAGGCCTTCTGAACCATGCTCTGGTTCTGCGCGAACTTTACCTCGCCAAGCGGGCTGTTCATGAAACCGAGCTTCACCGCCGCGGCACGCACCTTGTTCGGATCGAAGCTCTTCGCCTTCTCCGCCGCCGCCGCCCAGATGTAGACGTCTTCGTAGCCATGGACCATCGGGTCGTCGACCACCTGGTCCTTGCCGAACTTCGCTTGGTAGGCCTTGATAAATGCCTGGTTCATCTGGTTCGGCAGGCTCATGTAGTAGTTCCACGCGGTGAAGCTGCCTGCGAGCAGGCTCGGCCCCATCGCCTTCGCTTCCGGCTCGGCGATCGAGAAACTCATGATCGGCAGTTTGTCGGTGCTGATGCCGGCGGCGTTGAGCTGCTTGAAGAAGCTGACATTGGAATCGCCGTTCAGCGTGTTGATGATGATATCGGGCTTGCTCTGCTCGATCTTGGCGATGACGCCGCTGAAATCGGTCCCGCCGAGCGGAACGTACTGCTCGCCGACGACCTTCAGCTTGTCGTGGATGATGTGCTTGCGCAGGATCAGGTTCGCCGTGCGCGGATACACATAGTCCGACCCGAGTAGGAAGTAGCGCTTGTAGCCCTTCTGTTCCGCCCAGGTCAGCGCGGGCAGCGCCTGCTGATTCGGCTGCGCCCCCGAATACATGATGTTGGGCGAGCACTCGTTCCCTTCGAACTGGACCGGGTACCACAGCAGGCTGTGGAATTTCTGGAAGACCGGCAGCATCGCCTTGCGGCTGGCCGAGGTCCATCCGCCGAAGACTGTCACCACGTGGTCCTGCTGGATAAGCTTGGTCGCCTTCTGGGCGAATGTTGCCGGCTCCGACGCCCCATCCTCCTTGATCACCGCGATCTTGTGTCCGAGCACGCCGCCTTTGGCATTGATCTGGTCGATCGCGAGAAGTTCCGCGTTCTCCAGCGGCACTTCGCTGATCGCCATCGTTCCGGAGAGCGATTGCAGAACGCCGACCTTCACCGTTGGTTCGGCGTGAGCGAGCGGCGCACACAGGGCAGTTCCGGCGAGCATGAGAAGGGATAGGCCCGCTTTTTTCAGACGCATCGATGATGACTCCCCACAGGGTATTTGTTCAGGGCGAAAACGTGGCAGAACGGTAGGCGTCATTCGTTGCCTCGCGGTATCGGGCATTTGACGTATGGCCGCCCCTTATCAGACCGGGCGAATTTGCACCGTCGCCCGCCGGAGGGCGGTGCTGTAATTTCGAGCGATGTCGGGGAAAATGTTCGTGGGCTCCAACCTTGTTGCAGTATCGCCTGGCAGCGGTGCCGGTTCGGCAGGGGGGGAGTGTGTCTCCGGCGGCCGCCAACGTGCGATCAGCGCAGCGAGGATCGGCGTGACACGGAGGGCCGGAAAGACCGTGCTTGGTCGTCTCCATCAATCCGGGTCGCTGCGCCTCCGGCTGCCACGCGAAACATCGGCATCGGCGCCGACCGCGGTTCTGCTGAACACGGCGGGCGGCGTTGCCGGCGGCGACAGCCTTTCGCTGGATGTCGATTGTGGCGCTGCTACGTCCCTGACTGTCACTACCCAGGGTGCGGAACGCCTCTACCGTGCGCTGCCCTCGGACCCTGCATCGCGCATCGTCACGAGCATTAACCTTGCGGACGGAGCCTGCTGCGACTTCCTTCCTCAGGAGACGATCCTGTTCGACCGTTGTTCACTCGATCGGCAACTGGTGATCAACATGACAGGCTCTGCCCGCTTTCTCGGCATCGAGGCGATCATTTTTGGCCGGGCAGCGATGGGCGAGACGGTGCAGACCGCCAGGCTGCGGGATTCGATCACCCTGACACGCGACGGCGTGCTGCGATTTCACGAGGTTTTCCGGCCGCCCGGGCAGGTCGCCGCCTGGCGCCAACGGCCAACCGCCCTCGGCGGCGCGGCGGCGATGGCAACGATCTTGCTAGCCTGTCCGGACGCGGGCGAGCGTCTTGTCCCCTTGCGCGATGCGCTGGCATCGTTTCAGCTGGGTGCAAGCGCCTGGGACGGGCTGCTCGTGGGCCGGATCGTTGCGGCGGATGGCGCCGAACTGCGGCGTGCCCTGCTCGCATCGATGGGCGTGCTGCGGCAGGGCCGGGCGATGCCGCGGGTCTGGTCGTGCTGAAGGGAGAGAACGGTGAACCTGACTCCACGTGAGAAAGACAAGCTGCTGGTGGCGATGGCTGCCGAGGTCGCCCGACGGCGCCTGGCAAGGGGCGTCAAGCTGAACCACCCGGAGGCGGTTGCCCTGATTACCGATTTTATCGTCGAGGGTGCGCGTGACGGAAGCAGCGTTTCGGCGCTGATGGAGGAAGGCGCGCATGTCGTCACCCACGCACAGGTCATGGAGGGTGTCGCCGAGATGATTCACGACGTCCAGGTCGAGGCGACGTTTCCCGATGGCACCAAGCTCGTCACCGTCCACCGGCCGATTCGCTAACGCGTCATCCGGTCGGCCAGGGACGCAGCGTTTATCAACATGAAAGCGTGCCGTATCCGGTCCGGCGGGATCGGAAAGGGCGCCAGGAGAACAGGATGATTCCCGGAGAAATCATTTGCGCCGATGAAGAGATCGTCCTGAACGACGGACTCGAGGGGATCGCGCTCGATGTCGCGAACACCGGCGACCGGCCGATACAGGTCGGCAGCCACTACCATTTCGCCGAAGCCAATGCGGCCCTACGGTTCGATCGCGAGGCGGCGAGAGGCCGCAGGCTCGACATTCCGGCCGGCACCGCGATCCGCTTCGAGCCTGGCCAGAGCCGGCAGGTGGTGCTGATTCCGCTCCGGGGCGCCCGCCGTGTTGTCGGGTTCCGGGGCCATGTCATGGGAGACCTCGACTGATGGCACGTCTCCCGCGCTCAGCCTATGCCGATATGTTCGGCCCAACCGTCGGCGACCGCGTCAGGCTCGCGGATACCGAACTCTTCGCCGAGGTCGAACGCGATTTCACGGTCTATGGCGAGGAGGTGAAATTCGGCGGCGGCAAGGTCATCCGCGACGGCATGGGGCAGTCGCAGCGCGCGCAGGCAGATGGCGCCGCCGACACCGTCATCACCAACGCCCTCATCATCGATCACTGGGGGATCGTGAAGGCCGATATCGGCATCCGTGACGGCCGGATCAGCGGCATCGGCAAGGCTGGCAATCCCGACATCCAGCCGGCCGTCACCATCGTGATCGGACCGGGCACCGAGATCATCGCCGGCGAAGGCAAGATCGTGACCGCCGGCGGCATCGATGCGCACATCCATTTCATCTGTCCGCAGCAGGTCGAGGAGGCGCTCGCTTCCGGCATCACCACCATGCTTGGGGGCGGCACCGGCCCGGCGACCGGTACCGCCGCGACCACCTGCACGCCAGGGCCTTTCCACCTTGCGCGGATGTTGCAGGCGAGCGAGGGATTGCCCGTCAATCTCGGCTTTGCCGGCAAGGGCAATGCGTCGGCCCCGGCGGCGCTTGAGGAAATGATTCGCGCCGGCGCCTGCGCGCTGAAGCTGCACGAGGACTGGGGCACGACCCCGGCGGCGATCGACACCTGCCTTTCGGTCGCGGATCGCCACGACGTGCAGGTGATGATCCATACCGACACACTGAACGAGAGTGGCTTCGTTGAGGACACGATCGCGGCCTTCAAGGGGCGGACGATCCACGCCTTCCACACCGAGGGCGCGGGCGGCGGACATGCGCCGGACATCATCAGGGTCGCCGGCTTTTCCAACGTCCTGCCCAGTTCGACGAACCCGACGCGCCCCTACACCGTCAACACGATCGACGAACATCTCGATATGCTGATGGTCTGTCATCATCTTGACGCCTCGATCCCCGAGGATCTGGCCTTTGCCGAGAGTCGCATCCGGCGGGAGACGATCGCCGCGGAGGATATTCTGCACGACCTCGGCGCGCTGTCGATGATGGCCTCGGACAGCCAGGCGATGGGCAGGGTCGGCGAGGTGATCACGCGCACCTGGCAGACCGCCCACAAGATGAAAGTCCAGCGCGGCAAGCTTGCAATCGGCGACGAGGCAAGCGATGCCGCCGCCGACAACGCGCGGATCCGCCGCTACGTCGCCAAATACACGATCAACCCGGCCATAGCGCATGGGCTGTCGCGCGAGGTCGGCTCCGTCGAGGTCGGCAAGCTCGCCGATCTCGTCATCTGGTCGCCTGCGTTTTTCGGTGTGAAACCCGATCTGGTGATCAAGGGAGGGGTGATCGCGATGGCGATGATGGGCGATCCGAACGCCTCCATACCCACGCCGCAGCCGGTGCATGCGCGCCCGATGTTCGGTGCGTTCGGTCGCACCCTTGCCGCGACATGCGTGACCTTTGTCTCCGCGGCGGCGTTCGAGGACGGCATCGGCTCGCGACTCGGCCTGTCGCGCATGGTTCGCCCGGTTGCGAATGTCCGCGGCGGCATATCTAAGGCCTCGATGATCCTGAACGGGGCCACCCCGCTGATCGAGGTCGACCCCGAGACCTACGACGTCCGCGCCGATGGCGAATTGCTCACATGCGAACCCGCCGCGGTCTTGCCGATGGCGCAACGGTATTTCCTGTTCTGATGCGCGCGCAACGAGTGATCCGGGCCGGTGGATGGCTAGGCGACAGCGCTACCGACAGCGTGACCCTCGATTATGACCGCCGTCACCGCCGGCGTCTGGTGCTGACCACCGATGGCGGGCGCAACCTTCTGCTAGACCTCGCGGAAGCCACCCATCTGCGAGATGGCGATGGTCTGGACTGCGGCGATAAGGGGATCGTGCGGGTCATTGCCGCACCCGAGTCGCTGATCGGCATCGCCGCGCCCCCAGCCCTGCTGATCCGTATCGCGTGGCATCTCGGCAACCGGCATCTCGATGTTGCCTTTCAGCCCGGCGACGAATGCGGTTCGCTCCTGATTCGCGACGATCACGTGATCGGTGATATGGTCCGCCGGCTCGGCGCGACGGTAACTCCTGTCACCGCCCCGTTCGACCCCGAGTCAGGGGCCTATGACGGGCATCATCATTGACGACCAGCGGCGGCATAGGGTCAGGCGGGCTGATTCGCCTGCTGACGCTGTTGTCGCCGGCCTTCCCGATCGGCGGCTTCGCCTATTCGCACGGCCTCGAACAGGCGATCGACGCAGGCGACATCGCGAATGACGCCCAGCTCACGGACTGGCTGGCGGCGATGCTGACCGAGGGCGGCGGGCGGAACGATGCGATCCTGCTCCGCTTGTCGTATCGGGCGGTGGCCGGCGATCCCTCCGGCGCCGACCTCGCGGCGATTGCACTGCTCGCCCGGGCCATCGCCCCCTCCGCGGAACTGGCGCTCGAAACCCTGCAGCAGGGTGATGCCTTTGCCATCGCCGCGTCACCCTGGATGCCCGCGGCGCTTGCCCGGCAGCTCCGCGATCTGCGCCCGCTCGCCTACCCGGTCGCCTTCGGCACGGTCGCCGGGGCACAGGATTTCGGCGAGGACACCGCCGTTGCCGGCTATCTGCATGCCTGGAGCGCCGGGCTGGTCTCCGCCGGCGTGCGGCTCATCCCGCTGGGCCAAACCGCCGGGCTGGCCCTGCAATCGAGGCTTGAGGCGATCATCCTGGAAGTTGCCGCGGCAACTTGCGACGCCTCCCCGGACGATCTCTGGAGCGCCTGTCCGCGTGCGGACATTGCCTCCATGCAACACGAAACAACACACACGAGGCTTTTCCGCACATGACAAGACATGGACCCTTGCGCGTCGGCAT
Source organism: Acidiphilium sp. C61 (assembly GCF_905116885.1). Taxonomy (NCBI): domain Bacteria; kingdom Pseudomonadati; phylum Pseudomonadota; class Alphaproteobacteria; order Acetobacterales; family Acidocellaceae; genus Acidiphilium; species Acidiphilium sp. C61. Next base: position 2,277,260 of record NZ_CAJHNI010000005.1, read on the forward strand.
CGGTGGCCCGGTCGGTTCCGGCAAGACCGCGCTGATGGACGCTCTTTGCCGGGCCTTCCGCGATCGCTTCGAGATCGCTGCGATCACCAACGACATTTACACGCGCGAGGATGCGGAGTTCCTCACGCGCGCCGGCTCGCTGGTTCCCGAGCGAATCATGGGCATCGAGACCGGCGGCTGCCCGCACACCGCCATCCGGGAGGATGCCAGCATCAATCTTGCCGGTTGTGCCGAGCTTTCCCGCCGGTTCCCGGGGCTTGATCTGCTGCTGATCGAGTCCGGCGGCGACAATCTTGCCGCAACCTTCAGCCCCGAACTTGCTGACATCACGATCTACGTGATCGATGTTTCCGCGGGCGACAAGATTCCGCGCAAGGGCGGTCCTGGCATCACCCGCAGCGACCTGCTGGTGATCAACAAGATTGATCTCGCGCCGCTGGTTGGAGCCAGCCTCGAGGTGATGGACCGCGATGCCCGGCGCATGCGTGGCGATCGTCCGTTCGTGTTCACGAACATCAAGGCAGGAAACGGCGTCGACGCCGTCGTCTCCTTCATCGTGAACGCCGGCGGCCTCGACGGCCGGAAGCAGGACTGGCAACACGATACGCCCCCCGACTAGCCGCCGTGGACGACCAGTTTCCGACAGGATCGGTCATGATCCAGTCACCACGCACATGCTGTGCAGATCGAAGGAACGAGTGGATGAACGATGCCAAAACCGCCCTCGGGCGCAAGATATTGCAGATCAAGAAGGCCAAGGGCTTGAGCTGGACGGAGATTGCCGCGCGGCTCGGCCATTCGCCCGTCTGGGTCTGCGCAGCCTGTATGGGCCAGATGTCCATGACCGCCGAGACCGCCGAAAAGGCGGCAATGCTGTTCGGTCTCGATCCTGAGGAGGCCGCGCTGCTGGCAGAAATTCCTTATCGCGGGTCGCTGCCGACTGAGGTCCCGACCGATCCGCTGATCTATCGCTTTTACGAGCTGGTTTCGGTCTACGGGACAAGCTGGAAGGAATTGATCCAGGAAGAGTTCGGCGATGGCATCATGAGCGCGATCGACTTCGACATGGCGATCGAACGCCAGCCCGACCAGAAAGGCGACCGCGTGAAGGTTACAATGAGCGGGAAATTTCTTCCCTACAAGCGATACTAGGCCCTGTGGGTATCGAACTAAGCCGCTGACGCGGTAGTTGCGTCTGAAGCAGCGGCTTTCCTGACGTGGTCTGGCGCGAGGCTCTGGACTCACCTGATCCATGATGTGACGGCGAGGACGAGGCAGATGCCTGCGAGGAAGTTTCGTGCGGTTTTGTCGTAGCGTGTGGCGATGGCGTCGAAGGGCGGAATGGCACGCTGACGGTGATGCGGTTCGGTCAGTTGGTTATCGACCAGGGCGAGCTTGTGCTGCTTCGCTTTGCGGCGAAGGAGGTAAAGAACGGGCGGCGTCTCGAATGCGAATTGCCGTCGCACCTGCTGCCGCACTTTCGCTACTACGTCGACGAGATCCTGCCCTTGATGGGCGGAGCCCAACCCGGGCCCTCGTTCTGGCGAAACGTCGACGGCTCACCGTTCGAGTATGCCGGGATCATGCAGATGTTCCGCCGCCTGACCGCCCGGGAACTTGGGCAAGCATTCGCCCCCCACGCCGCGCGCAGCGGAATGTCGACCGCGCTGGCCGCGATCGCACCCGACCAGCCCGGCCTTGCGGCTTCGGTGCTCGGGTCGTCCGAGCAGGTCGTCGAGCGGCATTATCTCAAGGCGACCATGCTTGAGGCCTCACGTCAGGCCAATGCGGCGCTGGAGGCCGAGCGGGAGGAGCTCAGGCTGCGTGCCCGCACCCTGCTCGCGCGGAGGAGGGGGACTCACATATAGGCGCCATAAAATATCAATATAATCATATATTTATATAGATATATGTCTGTATTTATGCTATATTATTCATGCAGACATCCTTGCATCGCAACCCTGACGCACCCGCGTGGACTATACCACGCGGGGCGGTTCCGTCTGCCTGACCGGCACGATCATCCATGCCGGTGCGTCTCGGGCTGATGCTTTCTGGAAACTGAACATGACCACAACAACGCTGATCCAGGCGCTGCGTGCTGATGCGCGCGCGAAGCTGGAGCTCGTCCATACGCTGGACGATCTCTACAACGCGACCGCGGTGCTGGCCGAGCTCATCGGCCTCATGCGCACGGCGCCTGAAGACCGCCCCCATGCCGCGGCGGGAGATGATCCCGAGCGGCTCCTGGCCGGCGACCTTCTGATGCTGGACACGGCGCGCGCGGATCTCGTCGCGCGTCTCGATGCCCATGGCCGCGCCCTCACGGCCGGCCTGTTCGGCGCCCATCAGGCGGCCGACCAGACCTGACTGCAGCCCCACCCTGCACAACGCGGGGTGGGGTTTTTGGCTTTCTGGCGGACGTTAATCGCACCATCCCCAAAAATTTTTCGCATTTATCCCTTTGATAAAGACAATCCCTGTATTGATCTGTCATTGCTAAATAGCACTACGGAGATGCGAAGGATTATTCGTCTCGTAGAGGGCATCTACGATGATGACCTTGAGAATGATGAGGATAGGGGCTCATTTGGCTGGTGGATTTGGCCGAATGGGGAATTGGAAGAGTGTCCAGACGCGGGCACCCATGTCGATCTTACGTGGGAGGAACTGGATCAGGACTTCGAAATCGTTGGCAAATGAAAATCTCAATCCACGGAGGAATTCTACGGAATCCGTAACCAGAGTTCTTCCCAGCGCCTTTAGCGGCTCCGTCACCACCGCTTTCGCCACTATGCCCTCGATCACCACCTGCTTAACGTCAGCTAGACGAACCTCGATCCGACCTTGGTTTTTGAGTGTGGCTGCTACATATTGCCAATTTTGCTGATCACGGACGTGTGATGCTTATTAACCTTATCTACTGCCACTAGTCTCGCGGCGTGTCGCCATCACAACGCCCGCAGAATACGCCGTCATGGCATGCCTTCAGTCAGACCACGCGCAGCTTAAAGATGTCCGAACGGTCCCATAAAATTGTGATCCGGAGAGCATTATCGGAGTTTGGGACAAATTTGTGGGCAAATCTTGCCGAAAAAGGGAAAAATTATTAAATATCAAGATAATAAAAAGCGGGTCTGGCGGAGAGGGTGTCCGAATAAATTTTTATATAAATCACTGAAATAATTGAATTAATTTAGAGATATTAGATATTATCCCACACTAAAACCCTCATATTTACCTGCGCCCCCTCGAAAAAATGCCTCTTTCACTCAAACCAGCTCTGCAGAAAGCGCCTCGGCTTGTTCAAGGACATTTTGTACCGCAGTGTCTTGGAGGTCAGGGGGATAGCCATATTTCCGTAGGATACGCTTAACCCTCCGCCGAATATCGGCCCGCGCGGAGACCCTATGCGCCCAATCGACGGTGATATTTTTCCGGATATCCTCGACCAGCTCATGGGCAATGACCCGCAAGGCAGGCTCACCCATCAGGTCGCGGGCGCTTTGGTTGTCAGCCAGGGCGTCATAGAACGCTATCTCGTCAGGGTTAAGGCCGCTTTCCTCGCCGCGCTCGCGGGCCTCACGGATTTCCTGGGCCAGGTTGATTAGTTCCTCCAGCACCTGCACCGTCGTCACGGCATTGCCGTGGTAGCGGGCGATTGCCGCGTCCAGCCGGTCCGAAAAAGCCCTGGCCTGGATCACGTTGCGCTTGCCTTGGGACTGGACCTCGCCGTTGAGCAGCTTGCGCAATGCCTCGATGGCCAGGTTTTTCTGGTCCATGTCACGGACCTCGGCCAGGAACTCATCGGATAGGATAGAAATATCCGGGCGGTCCAGCCCGACTGCCGCCATGATGTCCACGATTTCGGTGGAGATCACGGCCCGGCTGACAATCTGTTGGATTGCCAGCTCTCGCTCGGCGGCGCTGCGGCCGGTGCTGGCGGTCGTCTTGATCAAGGCGGCCCGCACGGCCTGGAAGAACGCCACCTCATCGCGGATTTCGCGGGCCTCCTCGCTGGCGGCGGCTATGGCGTAGAGTTTGGAGAGAAGCAGAACCGCGTCGGCATAGTGGAGGTGGGCGCGCTTTTTCTCCTCTTCCTTGGATTTCTCCGCCGCCAGCTCCTGTTGCAGCGTCAAAATCCAGTCCATCGCCCTCGCCATCACGGTAAGGCGCAGTTGCGGCGTGGCGGCCTCGGCCATTGCCGGGCGGTAATCGAAGCCCGCGGCCGTGTCCGGGCGGAACATGTCGCGCACGACCTCATAGCGCTCCATCATCGTCGCCACGGCGGCTTCCTCATCGATGCCGGTCTGTGCCCGGTCAGCACCGGAATACTGGCCGAGCGCGGTCTTCAGGTTCTGGGCGATGCCGATATAGTCCACCACCAGCCCGGCCGGCTTATCGCGGAACACACGGTTCACGCGGGCTATGGCCTGCATCAGCCCGTGGCCCTTCATAGGCTTGTCGACATACATCGTGTGCATGCTGGGTGCGTCGAATCCGGTCAGCCACATATCGCGCACGATGATGAGTTTTAGCGGATCGTTGGGCTTTTTGGCGCGTTTGGCGAGCAGTTCGCGCCTTGTCTTGGGGCGCTTGCCTATATGTGGCTGCCAGGCCGCCGGGTCAGAGGCGGCGCCGGTCATTACCACCTTTATTACCCCGGCATCATCGTCGTCGCTATGCCATTCTGGGCGGAGTTTCACGATTTCATCGTAGAGCGCCACACAGATACGGCGGCTCATGCACACCACCATCGCCTTGCCATCAAGCGCGGCAAAGCGGGCCTCCGCGTGTTTGACAAGATCAGCGGCGATCAAGGCCAATCGCTTTTCGGAGCCGACAACGGCCTCCACGCTGCCATATTTGCGCCCCAGCCGATCTTCTTCGCCCTCAACCAAGTCTTCCGTCAGTTCCGCAATCTCGGCGTCGATCCGGGGCTTGTCTTCCTCGGGAAGCTCAATGCGGGCCAAACGGCTTTCATAATAAATCGGCACGGTCGCACCGTCGGCCACGGCGCGGCTGATGTCGTATACGTCGATATAATCGCCGAAAATCTGCGGCGTGTTTACATCGCCGGTCTCAATCGGCGTGCCGGTAAAGCCAATGAACGAGGCATTTGGCAAGGCATCGCGCAGGTATTTGGCGAAGCCGTACGAAACCTGGCCCCCCCTGGCGTTAATCTTGCCTTTGAAGCCGTACTGGCTGCGGTGGGCCTCGTCCGCCATCACCACCACGTTGCGGCGATCTGTCATTAGCAGGAAATCCCGCTCGTCATCTTCGGGCATGAATTTCTGAATGGTGGTGAAGATCACACCACCGGAGGAGCGGGTAAGCAGTCTGCGCAATTCATCACGACCCTCGGCACGCTGCGGCGTCTGACGTAACAGGTCTTTGCATTGGCCAAAGGTGTTGAAGAGCTGCTCGTCCAGATCGTTACGGTCGGTTAGCACCACGATGGTGGGGTTGTTCATGGCCGGGTGCAGGATCACCTGGCGGGCGTAAAAAGCCATAAGGAGGCTCTTGCCTGAGCCTTGCGTGTGCCACACCACGCCAATGCGCCTGTCCCCATCACTTCTTGTGGCTTGCACTGTGTGGTCTAAGGCGCGGCGCACGGCGTGAAATTGGTGGTAACCCGCGATGACTTTTGCCAAGCCGCTGCCAGTATCGCTGAACAACGTGAAATCCTGCAGCAGTGCCAGCAAATGCCTCTGGTCCAGCACACCCTTCAGCAGGATTTCCAGTTCCGCCATGCCTTTGGCCACGCCATCGCCGCTGACGGTGCGCCAGGGCATGAAGCGTTCGCGGTCGGCGGTGAGGGAGCCGATGCGCGCGCTCAACCCATCAGAAATGACCAGCGCGGCGTTGGTGCGGAACAGGGCGGAAATTTGTGCCTTATAGGTCTGCAACTGGTTGAAGGCGCCATCCAGCGTGGCGTTTTCATCGCCAGCATTTTTCAGCTCTATGACAACGACCGGTAGGCCGTTGAGAAACAGTACCATATCCGGCCTGCGGTTGGTCTTCTGCTCAATTACGGTGAACTGGTTGACGGCCAGCCAGTCATTTGCGGCCGGGTTGGAAAAATCCACTAGCCTTACCAAATCGCCTTTTATGGTGCCGTCAGGTGCCGCAAACTCAACCGGCACACCTTCCACCAGATAGCGGTGCAGGCGACGATTTTCTTCCACCAGGCCGGGATATTCGGCGAGTTGCACGCGGCGGATCGCCTCCGCCTGCACTTCTGCCGGAATGGTAGGATTGAGTCGTGCTACGGCCGCGTTCAGGCGGGCAGAGAGGATGACTTCATCATAACTTGTTCGCTCAGGGTGGGCGCTGTCGGGCGCGATATCTGGCCCATGCAGGATAGAGTAGCCGAGCTCCGACACCCAGGCCAAAGCCGCATCTTCGACATGGGTTTCGGTAAAACGCGTCACGCACGCTCTCCGTCTTCAATGTAACTCAGCCATGGGATGGGGCGCATTATCGCCTTTGGTTCCTGCCCAGGAGGCGGCGTTGTCCATTCAAACGTAGCTGGATCAGGATTGAACAGCATCTTGTAATGCGCAGTCTGAAATTTCTTGCCGAACACATCCTCATAATCGAGCCAAATTTCCCACGGCTTGCCCGTTATCGATTGAAAATCGGTTATATTAAATTTCTCGTGGAGGCGGATGGGTATGACAAGCGGATCGGTTGGGCTGCCATAAAACGCTCCTGCGCCAAGCGCTGACAACTCCCACGGCTCTGTCATCCAGCCATTCATATCGAGAAATCGAAACCTGAGTTTCAGCTTCAGGGCTGGGCCGGTGCCTATATTTTGCAGCATGCAATTGATCACTATGCGGCCAAAGCTGGGCGCTTCCGGTGAAGGATCAATACTTTTGATTAGCTCTCCTCGCCCGGCCCATGGGTCAACATTGTTATAGGGTGTAAGGCAGCATATGGGCTTGAGGCGGTCTCGGTGCTGGCGCTCGACATCCTTACGCTGTTGCTGGCCTTGGCGGATCACGCAGAATGTCGCGATAGCCAAAGCTAAAGTGCCGATGCCCGTTAACGCGCTCCACAAATCGGCCCAAGAATTCATAGCGAATCAGCTTGTGCGTAACGGTTCCAGTTAAGGCGGACATACTCAGCCATACCCCGAGCGGGGGCATAGGGTGGATAGATTGCTTGGAAGGCGGCAATCGCCGCTACAATGTTCTTCTGTGCAAGAATATCCGTATGTTTCAGTAGATAAAGGAGCGCGATACTTGGCGACCGAGATTGACCCTGATTGCAGTGGAGTAGGATTTTGGAGTGGCTGATATTTTTGTGGATGGTCTCGATTGCCACATCGATGATTTCTACCGGAATGAAGTTTGGATTCGGTGCGTCAATGAGGTTGAGAATAAGCTGCCCTTCGCGCCACGCATAAAAATACTCTGCGCCCTTAGGTGCGCTCTTGCCCGGAGCGTACCCTAAAGCCCGGCTATGATACGGTTCTTTGCAGGCATGGATGAAAAACCAGCCTGCTTGACCGCTAAGGCGCCGCTCATCCGTCTCCGATCCAACAAAGAGATTGGGAATAACCTCAATCATGCCATGGCCTCCAGGACTTTTTCGGCGTCGCGGACACGGATTTCGCCGGACATAAGCTTGGGCAGGAGAAGGTCCCGGGTGGCGGCTAGGGTCTCGGTCTCCTCGGAATTCGACCGCATTCGCTGACGCAATGGTGCAACTAATCGGTCAAACTGGTTCCTTAGTTCGTCGTCGCTCCAAGGCACGGGGAGACGATAAACGTTGTTGCGATTTAGACCGGGTACCGCCGCATCGGTGTTCATAGATTCCAGGCCAAGTGTCTGTAAGTGATAGTAGCAAAAAGTTAGTGGAGCCATCGGCTTTATATAAAAGACCGTATCGATCGGAAAAAAGGGGCGGTCTTCCCAATAAAGTACCCCCACAGTTCCTTTTCGGCCAATGATGACGGATGGACCTTCAACTAATGCCTCATTGTGGTATCCGGTAACGCCACCCGACCCGTAAACCGGTACCGGTCCAGCCGACCTTTCGCTTGCCTTCAATGCCTTGCCATAGGCGAGCTCAAGAATATCTTCGACACGTCTTTGGCCCCACCCCTCCGGCTTGCCTTCATCATCCAGGCGGTCGGGGAAGAGGGACCAGATTTCTGGGGCGAGGTAGGGGGGGCGGCCTTCGGCTTTGGCGCGGGTGGGGCCGAAATCGACAAACCAATCCTTGAACACCGCCCGCGCCATCGCCTCCAGCGTCTCGTTCATCTGGCGGTCGAGTTCGATTTTGTCGTCCAAGGCCCCCAGGATGGACGCAATCCCCCGCTGGATTGGCAATGGCGGGTACGGGAGTTTGAATGATCTCAAGGATGCTAAGGGCTGCCCAATTCCGGGTGTGCCTACTTGTGAGGCATACTTTAGAATTTCTTCTCGGCCAGCCCGTGACTTAAAAAAGTAATAGACAAAAAGTGGATTAGCTTTTTTTTCGTCCAGATCAATTTTCATAAGGCTGGTGGACAGAAAATAACGTGAATATGCGCCTGTTGGCACCAGGGCAACTTCGCCCACGGAGCCACGATGAGGGAAAACAAGTGTGCTAGGTTTGACTACACACCTAGGCATGGAGTCAGCGAAGTTATCAGATATATAAACCCAATCGCCCTTCCATGCCCGGGTGTTTGAAATATTTGTTCCTCGAATAACAGGAACGCCCGAGGGCACATAGGTATCTGCTTTCATCGCAGAGCCGAAAGGGCCGATGGCGATTGCGCCGTTATTAGGTGCAGCAAGAGTACCGAGAGAGACGTCAGTCCATTCACCCATCACGACCGCCCCTCCGGCATGGCAAGAAACAACCCCACGAGCGCCGTATTGATATAATAATTATTCCGCCCGGCCTGGTGCTTATCCACAAACCCAGCCTCCGCGAGTGCATCAAGATATTTCGCCGCCGTCTGGCGTGATTTCAGATCAAGCTCCTTCTGCACATATTCGATGCGCGTGTACGGATGGCGGAACAGATTGTTAAGAAGCTCCTGGCTATAGAGTTTTGGCAGTTGCGCCCGCATGCGCTGCTTCACGCTGACCATCTGGCCGCGTATGCCTTCCACCAGGCCCAAGGTGGTTTGCGCTGTCCGCGCCACGGCCTCCAGCATATACATCACCCAAGCCTCCCACTCCCCCGTGTCGCGCACGGTTTGCAGCAGCCGGTAATAATCGGATTTGGTGCGGGTGATGTGGCCGGAGAGGTAGAGGATGGGAATGTCCAGCAGCCCTGTGCGGGTGAGGTAGAGCACATTGAGGATACGGCCAATGCGGCCATTGCCATCCGGGAAAGGGTGGATGCTTTCAAACTGGTGATGGATGAGCGCCATTTTTATCAGCGGGTCGAGGCCGGAGACACCATCATCGTTCACAAACCGCTCCAGGGCGGACATATGCGCCAATATCTCCTGCGCATCCTGCGGCGGCACAAAAACAATCTCGCCATTGGACTCGTTTTTGAGCGCCGTGCCGGGCGTGGCGCGGAACCCATCGTCCCGGCGCTTGAGCAGGCGAAACATATCAATGAGCGTGCCATTGCGGATCAACCCGCCGGTTTGTTGCAGGTGGGCATAGCCCAGGCGCAGCGCATCGCGGTACAAGGCTACTTCCTTGGCGGCGGGCGATTGCGGGCCTTCAGGGAAGAGGTCGGCCTGGAACAGCTCATCCTGAGTGGTGACGATGTTTTCCACCTCGGAGGAGGCTTTCGCTTCCTGTAAAGCCAGCGTGTCGATGAGAATGCCCTGGTTAGGGATCGTCGCCGCCCGGCCCTTGAGCTCCGCCAGCGCGCGGTTGGCCGCTGCCAGCGCCTTCAACACCGGTACGGTTTCAAGGTCCACCGCAGGGGGCAGTTTCGGGATAATGTATGTTGGCTTTAACATGAGAACCCAGACATGTTAAAAAAACTTCGTTTTATGAACATGTCGAGTCGATATGTCCATAAAAACCGAGTTTCGCGCACATATCATGGGGTCACCAACTTGAGCCGCTCCCGGATGGCGGCCGTGAGCTCATCGGCCTTGGCGAATTGGGCCTCCAACGTGGCATTCAGGGCCGCGAATCGCTCGGCAAACGGCACATCATCCTCTTCCGCCTCCGCTGCCCCCACATAGCGGCCAGGGGTAAGCACATAGCCGTGCCCCGCAATCTCAGCCCGGCTGGCGGCCTTGCAGAAGCCGGGGATGTCGGCGTAATCACCTGCTTCAGCCTCGCCGCGCCAGGCATGATAGGTGCGGGAGATTTGCTCGATATCGGCGTCTGAGAACTCCTTGCGGGTGCGGTCCACCAACGCGCCGAGTTTACGGGCGTCAATGAACAGGATTTCGTCCCGGCGGTCGCGGAAGCGGCCATTCTTCTTGTTGCGGCTCAAGAACCACAAGCACGCGGGAATTTGGGTGGAGTAGAAAAGCTGGCCGGGCAGCGCGATCATGCAATCCACCACGTCGGCCTCCACCATGGCACGGCGGATAACGTCCTCGCCACTCTGGGCGGAGGACATGGAGCCATTGGCCAGCACCACACCCGCCGTGCCGTTGGGTGCCAAGTGGTGGACGATATGTTGCAGCCAGGCGTAGTTGGCGTTGCCCACGGGCGGGGCACCGAATTGCCAGCGCACATCCTCCCGCAGGCGTTCGCCGCCCCAGTCCGAGATATTGAAAGGGGGGTTGGCGAGGATGAAGTCGAATTTTTTGTCGCGCCATTCATCCTTGTGGAAGCTGCCCTCGTTGTTCCAGGCGATGCCGCTGGCATCGATTCCACGCACGGCAAGGTTCATTTTGGCGAGGCGCCAGGTCGTGTAATTACTCTCCTGGCCATAGAGGGCGAGCTGACCGATGCGCCCGCCATGGGCTTCCAAAAACCGCTCGGCTTGCACAAACATCCCGCCCGAGCCGCAGCACGGATCATAAACCCGCCCCTCTACGCCACGCGCAAGGTCCGGGAAGGGCTCCAGCATTTCCACCAACACGCGCACGACGGAGCGGGGGGTATAGAATTCGCCGCCACGCTTGCCCTCGGAGCCCGCGAAGCCGCCCAGGAAATATTCGTATACGCGGCCCAACAGGTCCCGGGCCTTGGCGCCCTCGACTCCAAGGGCGATGCCAGAGATGAGGTTGATGAGCTCGCCCAGCATCACCTTATCGAGAGCGGGGCGGTTATAGTCCTTCGGCAATACCCCTTTGAGGGTGGGGTTTTCGGCCTCAATGGCGGCCATGGCATCGTCAATGAGCTTGCCGATGGTGGGCTGCGGGGCATTAGACTCAAGATGAGACCAGCGAGCCAACTTAGGCACCCAGAAAATGTTCTCACCTATATACTCGTCGCGGTCCTCGGCAGCTTCGGGGTCTTCGCGCAGCAGGGTTTCGTGCCTAGCCTCGAAAGCTAGGGAAATATGACGCAGGAAGATCAAACCAAGAACGACGTGCTTGTAATCCGATGGCTCAAGATTCTTACGCAGTTTATCGGCGGCGGCGAAGAGGTCGCGTTCCAGGGCCAATTGCCCTTCCGGAGCAGGGTTTTGTGCCGATTTAGTAGTCTCGCCCGATTTACGTGGCCGCCCTCGTGCCATGGTATCCAAGTCTCCGGTGTTCGTAATGTGCATCCATTGGTTAATTCATGGAGCAGGGATTGCAACCGGGGAAAGGGTGCGTTCACACATTTGGGCCAAGTATGGTTGCAAGGACGAGTAAGGGATACGGCCTGGAAGGAGCCGAAGGTCAAAAAATCTAATTTTTACAGCTCGTTGAGTTTTGCAATCTCTCTTAGTGCAGCTTGCTCGAAGCGCCTCACCTGGCGGATAATTTTTTGGTTTGTGCCAAAGGCAGTTGCACTGCGCCTGCCGTAGGATGAAAAATTTCGAAGTGTCCGGAGTGCCCCTTCTTCATTAATTTTGATATACGAAAAGCGGCGGTAAAGCTTCTTTGTGTGCACTTTACTTGGTGCTCCCGCTACGGCACGCCACTGCGCTGATTTTTTGGCACGCCGTATGGCTCGTTTCATCTTGCGCCACTGTCGGGCGAGTGAACTTTCACGAATCGCGGCTCCTGTTTCGCCAAAAGTGAAACCGAGATATTGCGCCATTTTAGTGGTGCTGGGCATAGCCCGCCCCTTCTCGAAAAGAGTCTTTTCGGTCTTGTGCGGAGCAATCTCCAGGTTTTCAGCAGTGATCAGACCTAAAATCTCGGCTTCTATCGCCAGCGCATCTTCAGGTCTGCAAATGACAAGAATGTCGTCGGAATAGCGACGGTAGAACGCACTGACCTTATCGCAACAAGCTCTGGCTGCTGCGTCAAAGTCCATCATGTAGAGATTGGAGATAGCGGCACTAATTGGTGTGCCCTGCGGGATTCCGCGACGATGACCTTTGGCCAACTCCGGATTGGCATGAAAGGCAATCCCCTCCGCCTTCAACTCCTCCATGCTGGCGATCCGGTTACGGCTTCTCTCCTTGAGGCGCTGCCCGAACAATGGATGGGCCTTCAGTTCTTCAAGATCGACATAGTGAAAGCGGGTAATGAAGCGAAAGACCTTGTACCAGTCATCCGCAAGCTCGATGACTCCCAGTAGAGATTTCAGCCGCCGCTTGAGAAGGCCATGGTCGAGAGTATCAAAAAAGCTCGTGATGTCGAAAGCCAAGAATACGACAGGGGCCGCTGCCTGCGCGAAAGCCATAGCCTTTGCTGCAAAATCATAGTTGCCCAGACCAAGCGCACGGTAAGCGATGACGTTGTCCGAGATGCCTGTCGCCTTGTATCGGGCGTCGAGCGCCTGATTAATCTGATGGGCATAGTAGGAAAGAATGCAGGCATCCCGGTGGGACGCATATTTGATTGGGCGTTCTTTCTGAGTGATCTTCCGCGTCCCAGTCGTTGCGCATTTTTTGTAGCGTGTCTCTGTCTTCGCGTAGTGGATGAGCGGTGAGAATGCGTGCCGCGACACTACGGCAGGGTCCATCACCTTGCGGGCAAAGGCGTCATTGACGGGCAGGTCAAAGTGCCGATAGCGGCGCGGCTTCAGCCAATCTGGCGGCACGCGGTCCCCCTCTCGCAGAGTTCGGGGGACTGGCCCTGACCCTGGGCTCCGGCCAAAACCGGGCGTCCCCCGAACGCACGCCACCTTCTGTCAGCCTTTGCGTTCAGCATCTCAACTCCAAACGCCTCGCTAACACGGGTCTCGAAACGCGAGGTGGTATAATGTAACCGTGGAGGTTCGAGCGATGCTCGATGTCTCATTCAATCTGGCGGCGGTCATCGTGATGCTTGTCGGCACCATGTGGCCGGGTCACCATATCGAGGTTGACAGTCTCAACAGTCCGACCGCCAAACCGATTCCTGACGGCAAATTATAATGGAAGCAAGGTGCTTACGCGTCAAGGGCCGTTCTGAATTCGCACCGATGGCCGTAACCGCCCAACGCCCAATACAGGCAGATACTCGTAAAGCCCCAGCTTCCTAATCGAGGCTTATTAAAGCGCCAGACCCTCGGATGAGGCAGCTTCATGCTCCTGCGCCGTGCGACTCCCCATACCGGCATTCACCTCCGCGCCAAGCGCGGTTTGCTTTAGTCCCGCGCGCTCCAGTAGAGCACTCACAAGCTTGCCCCGGTCATTGGTGTAAATGGCGGTGGCCTCCTTGGCGCGGGAGAGCGCTACATAGAAGCTCTTTTGATCCAGCAGGTTCGTGGCGGCGCTATCGGCGTGGATAAAGGTTCGCTCAGCGGTTCGCCCCTGAGCCGCGAAGGCTGTCGCCACATAGGCGTGGGCAATGTGCTGGTCTCGGGGGCTATCCAGGGTAAGCGTCTCAACCTTGCCCCTGGCCAGCCGGACCGTGGCACTGCGCGTGCCGGGGTCAATGGCGGTAATCTCGCCCTGCTGGCCGTTGATCCGCCCCAGGGCGCGGTCATTGCGGGTGAACTGCATCTTATCTCCCGCCCGCAGCTCAATTGTCTCGGCGCTGAAGGCTTGAGACTGCGCCGCCCCCCATTGGCGAAGCCGCCAGTCGATCGTCCTGCCGGTCTGGTCAGCCAGCAAGATCGCCGCCTTGCCGGTGTCGATGCCGGTCACCCGGTAGGCCTGCGCCTTGGATACGCCCTTGTCGGCATAATCCTTGGCGAAGCGGATCATGTCGCCGATGGCATAGCTGTGCAGGTCTTTGGCCTCGGCACGGGTCATATCCTTGGAAACAAACCTTGGCACGGTGATCGCCGGGCCGTGAAGCTGGCCACGATCGGCAAGGGCATGGCGGATTTCCTGGGTCAGCGTATCACGCCCTTCGCGGGACGGCTCGATCACCAGCGCCTTGCGCCTCTCTTTGGTGTCCAACCTGGCGTAATCCTGGGCGATCTGGGCAAAGCGGGCCTCGCGGGTGCCTTGCTCGACGATGCGCCCGCCGCCCGAATCCAGGGCGGCCAGGGCCTTCTTGGCATCACCAGCCAAGCTGGCCTCCACCGCTGTTTTGGCGTGCTCGTTGGTCTGGCGCAGGATTTGGGTGAGGCGGGCAGTTTCCATGCCAGCACCCTGTAGCTGGGCGAAGGCAGCGCCTGCCTCAACGGAACTAAGTTGCGCCGTGTCACCCACCAGCAGCACCCGCGCCCAGTGGGATTCGGCCAAACCCAACAGCTTAGCGGCATCGGCGGTTGAAATCAGCGAAGCCTCATCCACAATCCATAGCCGCTCCTTCGTTGTGGGGCGGCCTGGCGCGAGTAAATGCCGGGCCAACGTGTCGGCGCGGACCTCAAGCGCCTCTCCCAAAACCTGCGCCGCCGATGCCGTGGGGGCGAGTGCTACCACCTGGATGCCCCGCGCCTCGGCCTCCCGCGCGATGGTCGTCAGCACCGTGGAGGTTTTGGCGGTGCCTGCCGCCCCCTGCAAACCAATAACCCGGTTGCGGCTGGCAAGAATTTGCCCCGTCGCTATCCGCTGCTCGTCGGTCCAGCCATGTCCCTGATGGGCGCTGCGCCGCTCGGCCTCGGCAACAACACGAGCGGCGGCAACCGGAGACAAGATCGGTTCCACCTGCTGACGGGCTTGCTCTTCCAGCCGCAACATCGTGGTCTCGTTGGCGATACTGGCGGCGGTGGTGAAGCCCTCAAACGTCACTCCGCGCCGGTCAAGGCACGCGCGCGCCTCCAACCCGCCGGTCTTCTCCGAGCGGGCGATGGCGGCGGCAATGTCATCATGTCCAACGCGGCCCATGCCAAACCGCCCCGCCGCCTCATGCAGCGCCGTGGTGGAGAATACGGATTGCCGCTCGCCCAGCATCGCCGCCCCCTGCGCCACGGCCCGGTCAGCCGCCAGCTCGCGTGTAAACTCCTGGTCAACGCTGAGGGTGGCATTTCCCCGCGCCTCGGCCTGGGCAACCAAACCCCGCCGTGCTTGTTCATCCCATCCGGCTGTATCGGCGGCCTCACGCCATGCGCCGATCAGCTCGGCATGAGGTAAGGCTTCTTTGGCCAGCCGTGTATCCAGCGCGGCGATCTGCTTCTCGGCGGCGCTGGCCTTGGCCCGGCTTTTGCCCCGCTCGGCCAACCGGGCCTCAATCGCCGCACTGCGCTGACTGAACGCCTCCAGGGTTTCTTCGCCAATACCGGCAATCTCGAAGGTCGAATCCTTGCCGCGCTCAATGGTGTAACCAAGACGCTGCACTTCGGCAGCCAACTCCTGGCGAAAAACGGCGCCCATCTGCTTTTGCATCTGGTAGAACGCGCGCGGTTCCAAGCTGCGCCATTGCCCGGCCTCATCGCGGGTCATGTTAAGAATGACATTGTGGGTATGAAGCTGCGGGTCGAGCGCCCGGCTGGTGCCATGCCGGAAAGAGGCGATGACCAGATTGCCGGTCGCCTCCCGCCGGACAGAGCCGTCCTCCCGGATGCGGGTGGCGGTAAAATGCTGCTCCGCCAGTCCCAGCGCGGTTTTCACAGCCCGCTCATGGGCAGCGATGAGGCGGCGGTCCCCCGTCACCTCAGCCATGATCGAAACGGATTTGGGTGCGCTGAAGGTCACATCCCAGCCGGGCCGGTGCTCCCATTCACCGTCGCGCATCGTGCCCAAGCTTTGACCGGCGACATGCCCCTCCAGCAGGCGGGCGAACTGCTCTCGGTCAACGGTCCCGGCCAGGTTCAGTACCTGCGCGCCGTGGCCCAACCATTCCGAGGGGGCAAGGCCCCCTTCGGCATAGTAAGATTCATCTGCCTCATAGTACCTGGCGGCCTGCCCGGCGCTGGTCAGGGCGGAGATTGTCGCCACCATCACACCGGCCCCGGTCCAAGAATTGTACCCTGGATAGGGGCGCCGTGCGTTTTAGCCTTCTGGGCCTCTTCGGCCTCCTGCAATCCGCCCCAGAGTGTTTCCGAAACATCGGCGGGGATGAAGTCAGGCTGCCTGGCCGGGCCACGCGCGATGATATGGTCATTCGTCAGCTTGATCTTCGCCACTGGTAAGCCATCAGGCAGCAGCAGATAGCCGGTGTGTTTGGGCAAGCGCAGATCGCTTTCCAGCACGGCGGCGCGTAATTCGCGCATCGTGCTCAAGGTCCGCTGCGGTTTGCCCGTTTTGGGGTCGAACATCTCGGCCAGGGTCGGGATTTCCACCTCGACGCTGCCTATGGTTGCCGATGCCCATTCCCGGCTGGCATGGTCGCTCATTTGGAGAAATAATTTGCTGTTACAGCAGCCCAAGAGAGCCTCGCTACCATCTGGGCCGTAATGCCCGCGCATCTGACCGATGGTTTGGAAGGACAGGATGGCACAAGCACCAAATTTGCGGCCCTGCGGCAAAAGGCGTTCGAGGTTCTGGACCCGGGGGAGGTCTGCCAATTCGTCCAGCAGGAACCACACTCTGCGGGTTGGGCTGGCGGACAAACCCAGCATGGCCGACGCGGCACATTCGAGCCACAGAGCCATTAGCGGTTTCATGGCCTCGAAAAAATCTTCCTGACGCGGCACAAATATCCATGGTTTGCGCCCCCTATGCTGGTCAATCCCCTTGAAAAATTTGGAAACCGAGAAGGAAGCCTCACCATCCCGAGGCGTTGTGCGCAAGAACATGAGCAAGCTCACCGCCTTGACCAACATAAACAGCACGCTGGCGGTGGCACGGTCGGCGCTTTTCTCGAAGGTACGGGCCGATGATGTGTTGGCTAACCAGCTTTCCAGCTCCTGGCGCGGCATAGATTGCAGCGCATTCAGTAATCCTTTTAATGTGCATTTCTCATCACGCCAGAGATTTCGTATTATGTTTGAAACGAGATTGCGGGATGTCTCCAGCCAAATATCCTTATCTTCATCGCCGGTCTCATTGATGAGGTAACGGGCAATCCGGTCGGCGTCGGCTGGGTGGATAATCTCAGCGAAGGGGCTCCAAAATGCTCCGCGCTGATCAAACGGGTTCAAAATGATATCACCCCGTGCCGGATCGTAATAATTGGCGACGAATTCGCCGCTGGTGTCGTATACCAACGCTGCCTCGCCTCGGGTTTCTATGACATCGAGCTGAAGTCGGAGCTGCGTTGTTTTGCCGCCGCCGGTTGTGCCGATCAAAGCGACGTGCCGGGTTTCCAATCCACTTGGCAGGGTGACGTCGCCAAATTGCAGGCGCGGTTCGTTGTTTTCCTCGGCTGTCATGTCAGCCAGGGTCGTTTGACTGACCATCCGCGTACCCCGGATGACCCGATCCGCCAGGCGCTCTTCTTGCTTGCGCCGCCGCCGGTCAGACGTCAGCCAGAGGCCAACCATTCCTCCGGCAAAGCCCAATCCGCTACCCAGCCCGAGGGTTCGGGCAAAGCTTACCGCTTCCTGGCGCAATGGCTGGAACCTTGCCCATTCTTTGACCCCAGTGCGCGCGGTTTGGCCGTGCCAGGCTATCGTCATCTCCGGGTCAGACGCTAAATCTGACAGGAGAAAACTGCTGAAGGCGGCTATGCCATATTCAGCATCAACCTGTATTTTCGGCGGACTGGTCATCACCGCCCCAAAGGCCAATGCGCCGATCAGCGCGCTGCCCACCAGTACGCGCGCATTGAAGCGGAATTTAACTTGACCATCGGCGCGGTCACGCGCCCGCAAGGCGGCAATATGCGCCCGGTTGCTGCTGTCTTTGGACATTATGAATCTCCGGCAAGCTTAATTTGTCGGGTAAAAGCATCTTGAATAGCCTGAGTGAGCTTGCTCTGATCTGCACTAGGACCGGCTGCGGCGCGGGCGTAGGTGTAGGCGGCGCACGCGACAAATAGCGTGCGCTCTGTTAGGCGCTCGACATGGGCCAGCCGCGCGGCAAGCGCCCCGATCTCCTGGGCAATCTCAGCAGTGAGCTGTGGCGCGGTTTGGTCATCGGAGAGCGAGGCAATGCCCACCCGTACACACTGTTGCAGTAGGGCGTAGGTACTGGTCTCGCGGGCCTGTGCGGCGCGTTGCAGGGCCTTACTCAGCGTCAGAGGGAGGCGCACGGAGTGCTGAACAAACTTCATGGTCAGTCCTCTCCCCGCATCCGGCGCGCATCCTCGGCCAACTCAGGCGTAGCGCGAGGTATCGAGCACCCGCCATATGCGCACCCGGATCGCACCCGTAAAAAGCCGCGAAACTCAGCCGCAGGCCAGTGCGTGCGGTGTGTTCCTCTTTCCTTGCCTCGATGCGCAGCATCGGGGCTCTCATCGAGGCAAAAGTGCCGGGGTTTATGCATCTGCCGCCCCCCGATACTGATGTTGAGGCGTAATCTTCCAACGGCCGCACATGGTCTCATCAGCCCATTGCCGGATGCTCGCCTCGATTCCCGCCTTGATGCGGATATCCAGGTCTTGGGCCTCTTCAGACGAGAGGCGCGCGGTCAGGCCTGGCGTCTCGACCAAGCCACCCGCCGGGCGGTAGCCTCGTTCATCGGTTATCGAAGGGCCGTCGATGCGGCAGAGGGAGGCCGTTCCCAGGTAGACATTGAGGGGCGGCACGTCCCAGCGATGCCAGAGCGCGACAGCGCAGCGATAGGTGTCGCCGGTCCGGCCTTCCCGGGTCAGCATCTCTATGATCGGTTTGACGAAGTGAGCGATACGCGGAGTTGACCGCACGGTGAACGTGGCGGCATCCTCGGGGAAAAAGCGGGCACGCAAACGGGCGGCGATAGTCTGAAATAAAGGCATAGGGTATCCTTTCCGTGCTCTGGGCACGAATCCGTGAAGTTCAATTTTTAAAGGAGATGCGGGCGGCCCCAGGCTGGTTAGTTGCAATGGGGCCGGATCAGCCCGTCAGGGATAGGTTTGGGTGGGAAGGCTCTGGAGCCATTGATCGATCTCGCCGGATCGCCAGCGGATACGTCCCCCACCTAGAACTACGGGGCGTGGAAAATCCTGGTGCCGCATGCGGCGGTAAATAGACGAACGGCTCTTGTAGCCGGTTAGACGCATAACGTCGTTGATCGTCAGCAGGCGGGTTGTAGGGACATCTTGGCTCATCGTGCGTTAACCAGTTCAGTTTCAGGTTATGCGCACGCTGCCGTTTATCGACGGAAAGGTCTCTGCATAAATCGGAAGAATCGGAAGAATTCAGAGTCTGGCCAGGAAGAATAACTAATTAAAGCTTAACTAATTTTACAATCCACAACGATCGTAAATGCGTCTAACAAGCTTTACGAGCGTTTCATGACCCAATGGGTCTGTGGACTCTAAGGCAAAAACAGCCTCTTCAATTTGTTTCACAAACTCAGCCCGGCTACGAGGGAAGCCATTTTCAAAATAAATACGAAAAGCCTCTGCCACAGTTATTTCCCATTTGTCCTTATCTGGTTTCCTGCCGGAAGCATTCTTTTTCAAACTGTCGGATTGATCTAGTTTCTTATAAGGCTCTTCATAAACGACGATATTTTCATACACGATTTTTTGATTTCCGAATTCCATTTTAATTATTCTATCGTGTATTATGTCAAACAGCATTCCCTCAGCGACGATTCCGATCGACAGCATCTTCTTGAATATCTGCCAAAACTCAATATCAATGTGCTTTATGCTGTACTCTCCAGGAATACCGCCGGTAGCATAAAACTCATTATCGATAAATTTTCTGATAAAAGTACTTTGAGCCTGTAGCGGATCATCGCATCCGCGCGCATGCTTTTCATACGAATCGTATAAAGTAATCCCATCCATCAATATGTAAATCCAAAAATATTTGTTGGATTGTAGACCGAGCTTTCCTTTTCCCAAGCTCGTGCAACTAGACAATAAAACATCACTCCTGGGCGACCTGAATTTGATTTTATATCAAGCCAAAATTTCTCAGAATGATATTCTGCATTTCTACCTCCTATCACAGTATGTACCCCAGGCCTCCATGAGCGCCTTCCGCTTCTCCAGCAGATTGCCCCGCCGGTAAGCTGCCTCGACCCTGTTCCCAATGGCATGGGCCAAGGCCATCTCGGCGATATCTCCGTCAAAGTCTGTCTCTTCTGCCACCCAATCGCGGAAAGAGGAGCGGAAGCCATGCGGCACGGCGGCGACTTCCATGTCGCGGCAAATCTTGGTCAGCGTCATATCGGAAAGTGGCTTGCCACCGCGCTGGCCGGGAAACACCAACTCGCTCCGTGCCTCTCTGTAGTCTTTTGCTCGCCGGAATACGTCCAGGGCAGCCGATGACAGCGGCACAATATGCTCCCGCCCGGCCTTCATACGTTCGGCCGGGATCGTCCATAGAGCGTTGTCCAGATCGACTTCGCCCCAAGTCGCACCGCGTATCTCGCCGGACCTAGTCGCAGTAAGAATCAGCGCCACAAGAGCGAGCCGCCCTACCGTATCCCGCTCTTTGAGCTTAGCAACGAAAGCCGGAACCTCGGCATAGGGCAGCGCCGTATGATGCGCCCCCTTAGCCCTAACCTTGGGCAGCGAATTATTGATCGTGGCAATGGGCAGGGGAGTCGCCCGGTACCCTTTGCCGACAGCCCAGTCGATGATCGTGTTGATCCTTTGGCGCACGCGCCGGGCTGTTTCCGGCTTTTTAAGCCAAATGGAAATCACGGCATCCCGGACGTGGTGGAAATCAATCACGGCAACCGATAATTCGCCCAGCATTGGGAATGCGTATGTTTCAAGGCTGGATAGCCACTGTGCCCGGTGCTTCTGGTTCCGCCAGCTCGCCTTGTGCTCTGCAAACACCAGCGCGGCGGCTTCCTTGAAGGTGGGTATCCCGGCCTCTTTTCGCCGCTCGGCAACGGGGTCAAGTCCAACCTCAACCTGCGTCCGCACCTTCGTGGCGCGCTCACGGGCCAATGCCAGCGACACCTTCTTTGCACTCCCAAGCCCAACGTCCCGGCGCTTGCCGCCCTTCTGCACCCGACAAACCCAGGACTTCCCGCCCCGAGGGCTGATAACAAGGTAAAGGCCGTCGCCGTCGCCATAGCGGCCCGGCTCCTTTGCGGCCTTCACTGAAGTGGCTGAAAGCTTACCCAATCTTATCCCACACTAATTACCACATAGCGAGTGGGATATCATGCAACGGGATACGCCGGGATGCAACAACAAAACACCAAAATTGGCTAAAATCAGCCAATTTTTGTACATTATGATATTGGATAATTCATGGTGGTGGCGGAGAGGGTGGGATTCGAACCCACGGTACCCGTGAAGGCACAACGGTTTTCGAGACCGTCCCAATCGACCACTCTGGCACCTCTCCGCGGTCGGGCGGGGTTATAAGCATGATGGTGCTGACTAGGCAACAGCCGCGGCGCGGGCATCGATGGCGGGGGGAGCGGGCAAATCGATTGACAGCGGGATGGAGCGCGCTATAACCCCGCAATCGCGCGACGCCGCAGGGTTTCGCGCCACTTTTCTTTGTCCGCCCGCGCGGCGTTGCAGATAGAATTGGACCAGATCGATGTTTGCAGTCATCCGCACCGGCGGAAAACAATATCGCGTCGTGCCGGACGCGGTGCTGAAGGTCGAGAAGCTCGAGGCCGAGGCCGGCAGCACCATCACCTTCACCGACGTTCTCGCCATTGGCGGTGAACAGGGCGTGACCCTGGGAAAGCCCGTGGTCGAGGGAGCGACGGTTACCGCCACGGTGATCGCGCAGGACAAGCTCGATACGGTCATCATCTTCAAGAAGCGCCGCCGGCAGAACAGCCGTCGCAAGAATGGCCACCGTCAGCCGGTGACCGTGCTGCGCGTGTCCGGCATAAACGCCGCCTGATCGGAGGGATATCCCATGGCACACAAGAAAGCCGGTGGCTCGTCGCGCAACGGGCGCGATTCCGAAGGCCGCCGCCTCGGCGTCAAGAAGTTCGGTGACGAACAGGTGATCGCCGGCAACATCATCATCCGCCAGCGCGGGACCAAGGTGAAGCCGGGTTCCAATGTCGGCGTCGGCCGTGACCACACGATCTTCGCCCTCGTCGATGGGCGCGTGAAGTTCTCCCGCAAGGCCGAAGGCCGTGTGCACGTTTCGGTCGAGCCGCTGCCGCTCGCCGCGGAGTAATCTGTCTCCGGCATGAAAGACGCGAAGGCCGGCCGGTGCCGGCCTTTTGCGTATCTGCACCCATGAAGTTCCTCGACCAGGCTAAAATCTATGTGCGTTCGGGCGATGGCGGCAACGGCGTCGTCGCGTTCCGGCGCGAGAAATACATCGAGTTCGGTGGGCCGGACGGCGGCAATGGCGGCCGCGGCGGCGACATCGTGTTCGAAGCGGTCGAGAACCTGAACACGCTGATCGACTTCCGCTACACCCAGCATTTCCGGGCCCGCAAGGGCGGCAACGGCTCCGGATCGGACCGCACCGGTGCGGCCGCGCCGACGGTGGTGATCAAGGTACCGGTCGGCACCCAGATCCTCGATGACGACCGCGAGACCCTGCTCGCCGATCTCGACGCGCCGGGCAAGCGCATCGTGCTGCTGCGCGGCGGCGATGGCGGCCATGGCAACGCCATGTTCAAGACCTCCACCAACCGCGCGCCGCGCCGCGCCGATCCCGGCTGGCCGGGCGAGGAGCGCTGGGTCTGGCTGCGGCTCAAGCTGATCGCCGATGCCGGGCTGGTCGGGCTGCCGAATGCCGGGAAATCGACCTTTCTCTCGGTGGCCTCGGCGGCGCGGCCCAAGATCGCCGACTATCCCTTCACCACGCTGCACCCGCAGCTTGGCGTGGTCCGGCTGTCGATGACCGAGGAATTCGTCCTCGCCGACATTCCGGGCCTGATCGAGGGCGCGCATGACGGCGCCGGGCTCGGCGACCGGTTTCTCGGCCATGTCGAGCGCTGCGCCGCGCTGATCCACCTGATCGACGGGGCGGCCGGCGACGTGGTGGACGCCTGGCGGACGATTCGCGGCGAGCTTGAAGCCTATGGCGGCGGGCTGGCGGACAAGCCCGAGCTGATCGTGCTGAACAAGATGGATGCGATGACGCCGCACCAGATCGCCGGCCGGCGTTCGGCGCTGGAACGGGCCTCGGGCTGCAAGGTCATGGTGATTTCCGCCGCCGCGCATCAGGGGGTCGACGCGGTGCTGCGCGAAACCCTGCGGATGATCCGCGAGCAGCGGCAGTGAGCCAGGGGCTGCCCGATCCAGGCAGCGCGCGGCTGCTGGTGGTGAAGATCGGGTCTGCCCTCATCGTCGATCCCGATGCCGCGGCGCCGCGCACGGCCTGGCTTGCAAGCGTGGCCGCGGACATCGCGTCCCTCAGGGCGCGCGGCGTCGGTGTGATCGTGGTGTCGTCCGGGGCGATCGCTCTCGCGCGGCGGCAGCTTGGCCTGACGCAGAAGCGGCTACGGCTTGAGGAGAAGCAGGCCGCGGCCTCGGTCGGGCAGATCCGGCTGGCGCAGGCCTGGAGCGAGGCGCTTTCCGCGCACCGGCTGGTGGCGGCGCAACTGCTGCTGACCATGGACGATACCGAGGACCGGCGGCGCTATCTCAACGCGCGGGCGACATTGCGGACCCTGCTCGAACTTGGCGCCGTGCCGGTGATCAACGAGAACGATTCGGTCGCGACCGGCGAGATCCGCTTCGGCGACAACGACCGGCTCGCCGGCCGGGTGGCCGAAATGGTGGAGGCGGACCAGCTGATCCTGCTCTCCGATATCGACGGGCTCTATACCGCCGATCCGCGGCGCGACCCGGGGGCGGCGCATCTGCCGGTCGTCGCCGCGATCACGCCGGAGATCGAGGCGATGGGCGGGGCGCCGCCGCCGGGCTATTCCTCCGGTGGGATGCGGACCAAGCTTGTCGCCGCGCGGATCGCCACCCAGGCCGGCTGCGCCATGGCGATCGCGCTTGGCGGGGTTGTGCATCCGCTTGCGTCGCTCGAATCAGGGGCGCGCTGCACGTGGTTTTTGCCGCAGCCCGGCGGGCGCTCGGCGCGCAAACGCTGGATCGCCGGCTCGCTCGCGCCGCTCGGGCGGCTGCATGTCGATGCCGGTGCCGTGCGGGCGATCCGCGGCGGATCATCGCTGCTGCCGGCGGGGGTGGTGCGCGTCGAGGGACGGTTCGAGCGCGGCGATGCGGTCGAGATCGCCGGGCCGGATGGCGCGGCGCTGGCCCGTGGCCTTGCCGCCTATCAGAGCGAGGATGCGGCGCTGATCGCGGGCCACCGGACCGACGAGATCGAGGCGCTGCTCGGCTGGCGCGGGCGGGACGAGCTGATCCACCGCGACGATCTCGTGCTCATGTCCGGCCCGGCCGGCCCTGGAGCGCGTCCCGATCCTGATGGATCGGAGCATATTCAGTCATGTTGATAACCAGGGCGCTTTATCCGATCAGATCATGCCATCTGATCGGATGACGCTCTGACGGTCCCCTCTCCCGAGGGGCGCCGCTGCGATCGGCGCCTGCGGGCAAGGGGCGGTCCGGGCGCGGTTCAGCCGCCGAAATAGCCCGGCAGCACCTTTGAATGGCTGGTTGCAGGATTGTCCTTCAAGAGCGCCGCATCGCGGGTGACGATGATCACCCCGGCCATCGGCGTGCCGAACCCGTGCACGCCGGGGCGCACTTTCGGCATCCACACGCCGCCCGGCGCCTTGGCGAGACCGGCATGGACCGGGCAGTAATACCATTGCGGTCCCTGGTGGCGAAAGCTGATCGCGTAGGTGTGGAGCTTGTGTCCCTTGCCCGGCGTGCCCGCCAGCGCGGGGTCGTCGAAGGTCTTGCTCGCGGCGCCGGTCTGCGGGTTGTAGCCCAGAATGGCGTGCGGCCCGGTATCCTCGTTGACGAACACCACCTTCTGGCCGGGGTGCACGAAAACGAGGCGTTCGAGGAACTCGTTGGCGCCGTTCATGTGGATGTAGACCGGTTGCGGCGGCGAGGCGGCATGTGCAGTGGCGGCGCCGAGGATGAGGGCGGAGGCAAGGCCGAGCGCGAGGGCTGATCGGTTCATGATGGTCTCCTGTTTGCTGGCGTTCATCTTCGCCATCCTCGTGGCAGCACAAGGGCAGGCGAGGTGCCGCGCGATCAATCCGGCGTGAGCTTCGCGGATCAGGTGCCGCTCTGGCGCACCGGAGCGAGACGCAGGGGCCAGGCGGCAGGGCTTTCGGCGGCGGCAAGATCGTCGGTCAGGTCCGTCCAGCTACCGCCGAGCAGGATCTCGGCCGGGCGAAACCGCGCCTTGTAGGCCATTTTCGGGCTCTCCGGCACCCAGTAGCCGAGATAGACGTAAGGCAGGCCCAGCTCGCGCGTGCGTTCGACGAGCCAGAGGATCGACCTGGTGCCGAGGGATTGCCGGACCAGCTCAGGGGCGAAGAACGAGTAGACGGCGGAAAGCCCGTCGGCGAGGCGGTCGGTCAGGCATGCGCCGATCAGCTCGTCGGTCGCGTCGCGGAACTCGACCAGCCAGCTCTCGATCGGCGTATCCTCGACCATGGCGCGGTAATCGTAGAAGCTCATGCCCGCCATGTCCCCATCGCCGTGGCGGGCCTGCTGGTAGCGCTGGAACAGCTTGAACTGCTCGGCCGTGGCGCGGGGGGGCATCTCGTAGGCGCGCAGCCCTTCATTCGCGGCGATGATCCGCTTCTGGGTGCGGTTCGGCCGGAACCGGTCGCTGATGATGCGGATGGGGATGCAGGAGCGGCAGCCGGGGCAGACCGGCGCGTAGGCGATGTTGTGGCTGCGGCGGAAGCCACCGCGCGAGAGCCGGTTGTGCAGCGCATCGGCATCGGCGCCGGCGAGTTCGGTGACGACCTTCCGCTCGGTTCGCCCGGCGACATAGGGGCAGGGCAGGGGGGCCGTTGCGTAGAAGAATTGCGGCGGGCGGCTGGAGACGGTCACGGCGGCAGGGGGCGGCCGAGCGCTGCGGCGTGCACCACCGTCAGGCCGGAGAGAAGGTCATGCCCGGTCCGGCGCCGCCTCGTCACCAGCACCAGCAGGAAGGGCAGCATGCCCACCATGAAGGAGACGCCGAGCAGCACCGTCCAGGCGATGGCCTGGGCGAAGCTCGGCTTCAGGGCGCCGCCGCCCTCCAGCGTGTCGTCCTGCCGGAGCGTCAGGCCGAGCAGGCGCTGCCCCGGCGTGGCCGCGGCGGCGGAGCGCAGCCAGAGCACGTAATAAAGCGGCGGGACCGCCCAGGTGAAATGCAGCAGCAGAAAGCCGAGGCCGAGCGTGGCGAAGCCGAGCACCACGATCGTCCACCAGATCGCGCCGCTGAGGATCGCGAGCAGCACGAGATCGACCAGGAAGGCGAAGATCCGCCGCGGCCAGACGTCGCGCGTGAGCCAGGCGTCGCGCGCCGCTTCGGCCTCGAGAGGCAGGGATTGGCTCATGGATTGCAGGATACCGCGCACGGGGCCATCGGTGCAATGGCCTGCACTGCCCGCGCGTCAATGGACAGGGGCGGGAGCGGTTGCTACACGCGGCTCGGATCGTTCGGTCCATTTCCTTCGACATCGGGGCCGCTCGTTCCGGCCGCAAGGATACGCCACATGAAGATCGTCGCGTGTAATTCGAACCTGCCGCTCGCGGAAGCCGTCAGCAAGGCGCTGCACCTGCCGCTCACCAACGCCATCATCCGCCGCTTCGCCGACATGGAGATCCATGTCGAGATCCAGGAGAATGTCCGCGGCGAGGACGTGTTCGTCATCCAGTCCACCTGCTTTCCGGCGAACGACAACCTGATGGAACTGCTGATCACGCTCGATGCGCTGCGGCGCGGCTCGGCGCGGCGCGTCACCGCGGTGATCCCGTATTTCGGCTACGCCAGGCAGGATCGCAAGACCGGCCCGCGCACGCCGATTTCCGCCAAGCTGGTCGCCAACATCATCACCGAGGCGGGGGCGAACCGCGTGCTCACGCTTGACCTGCATGCCGGGCAGATCCAGGGCTTTTTCGACATCCCGGTGGACAATCTCTACGGCGCGCCGCTGTTCGCGCGCGACATCCAGGAGCGGTTCGCCGGGCGGGATATCATGGTGGTGTCGCCGGATGCCGGCGGTGTCGCCCGCGCCCGCGCCACGGCGAGCCGGCTGGCCTGCGATTTCGCGATCATCGACAAGCGCCGCCCGCGCGCCGGTGTTTCGGAAGTGATGAACGTGATCGGCGATGTCGAGGGCCGGCACTGCATCATGATCGACGACATCGTCGATTCCGGCGGCTCGCTCTGCAACGCGGCCGAGGCGCTGATCCGCCACGGCGCGGCCTCGGCCTCGGCCTATGTCAGCCATGGCGTGCTCTCGGGCAAGGCGCTGGAGCGCATCGGCGCCAGCCCGATCGAGACGCTGACCATCACCGACAGCATCAATCTCGATCCCGCGCGCAATCCGCCGGCCAATCTGCGCGTGCTGCCCATCGCCCCCTTGCTTGCCGAGGCGATGCGCCGCATCTCGGACGAGACCTCGGTCAGCTCGCTGTTCGACTGACCAGCCGCCAACCCGGAGGAAACGCATGAAACTGTTCTACACACCCGGCGCCTGCTCGCTCGGCATTCACGTGCTGCTCGAAGAGCTTGGCCTGCCGCACGAGGGCGTGCTGGTGAACCTGCGCGAGGGGCAGCAGTTCAGCGACGAATTCCGGGCGATCAACCCGAAGGCGAAAGTGCCGGCGGTGGTGCTCGACGATGGCGCGGTGCTGACCGAATGGATCGCCATCGCCCATTACCTTGCCGCCACCAACCCGCAGGCGCAGCTGGTGCCTTCCGCCCCGGTCGAGGCGGCGCGCTGCAACGAGCTTGTCGCCTACATCAACGGCTGGATGCACCCGCAGGGCTTTACCCGCATCTTCCGCCCGGACCGTTTCGCGCCGAACCCGGAGGACAAGGAGGCGGTGCGCGAACAGGGGCGCAAGATTTTCGCCGAAGGGTTCGACCTGATCGACAACGTGCTCGCCGATGGGCGTGAGTGGCTGCTCGGCAGTTTCTCGATCGCCGACGCGGCGCTGTTCTATGTGTCGTTCTGGGCAGAGGGACGGCAGACCCTCCCGCTGCCGGCGCATGTCGCGGCGCATTACGCGCGGATGAAGGCGCGCCCGGCGGTGGCGCGGGCGATGGAGCAGGAGCGCCTGTCCTGATGACGCTGCCGCGCACGCCGTTCTGGTTCCTCCGCCACGGTCAGACCGACTATAACGCGCAGGGTCTGTCGCAAGGGGCAATCGACATTCCGCTGAACGAGACCGGCCGGGCGCAGGCGCGCGCGGCGGCGCCGCTGCTGCTCGGGCGCGGGATTGTCGGCATCGTCGCCTCGCCGATGCAGCGGGCGCGCGAGACGGCCGAAATCGTCAACGAGACGCTCGGCCTACCGCTCGCCTTCGAGCCGGAGCTGCGCGAGGTGGTGTTCGGCGGGATGGAGGGCAAGCCGCTCGAACCCTGGTTCAGCGACTGGATCGACGGGCGGCTGACGCCGCCGGGCGCGGAGAGCTTCGCCGACATCACCCTCCGCGCCGGGGCCGCGCTGCGCGCCATTCTGGCGCGGCCGGGACCGCTGCTGCTGGTGTCGCACGGTGCCTTCTTCCGGGCGGTGCGCGGGCTGCTCGGCGTGAGCCTGGAAGGCCGCACGGCCAATGCCGCGCCCATCCTCTGCGCGCCGGAAGGCTTGGGGTGGCGGACGGCGATGGCCGCCGAACTCGACGAGGCGGCGGCGCCGGGTGCGATGTAGTGTCCTGCCCCTGAAATTCCGCAGAGAATTGCAGGGACAGGCAGGAAGCTGAATGATTGGTTCTACTGGTGTCGCAAGTCTGGAATCCGGTCGGGTTCGGACGCGTGACACCAGATCGTCCTTATCCGGCCGGGCCGGATCGCCTGTGGGGGGAACGCAACATGGATATTGGATTTTTCGCACCGCGGCACATGGATATTGGTGGCGGGTCTGCGGCGCGGATCGCGGCCCTGCTCGGCCGCCTCGGCCTGTCGCGGCCGCTGATCGTCACCGATCCGGTCATGGTGAAGCTCGGCCTGGTTCGCCGCATCACCGATCCGCTGGAAGCGGCCGGGATCGTCTGCACGATCTTCAGCGATACCGTGCCGGAGCCGGTGGATACCGTGGTGGAGGCCGGCGTTGCGGCCGCACGCGGCGGTGAGTTCGACTGCCTGATCGGCTTCGGCGGCGGCTCGCCGATCGACACGGCGAAGGCGATCAACATCCTGCTCGCGGCCGCACCGGGCGCGCGGATGCGCGACTTCAAGGTGCCGGTGGCCGCGGATGCGGCGGCGCTGCCGCTGATCGCGGTGCCGACCACCGCCGGGACCGGCTCGGAAGCGACGCGCTTCACCGTGATCACCGATACCGAGACCGACGAGAAGATGCTGATCGCCGGCCTCGGGGCGCTGCCGCTGGCGGCGGTGGTCGATTACGAGCTGACCATGAGCGTGCCGCCGCGCACCACCGCCGATACCGGGATCGATGCCTTCACCCATGCGCTGGAAGCCTATGTCTCGCGGCGGGCGAACCCGGTCTCCGACGCCTATGCGCGCAGCGCGATGCGGCTGATCGGCGCCAATCTGCGCAAGGTCTGGCAGACGCCGCAGGATCGCGACGCGCGCGAGGCGATGATGCTGGGCGCGACCCTGGCCGGGCTCGCCTTCTCCAACGCCTCGGTGGCGCTGGTGCATGGCATGTCGCGGCCGATCGGGGCGCATTTCCACGTGCCGCACGGCATGTCGAACGCGATGCTGTTGCCGGCGGTGACGCGGTTTTCGCTCAACGCGTCGCTGCCGCGCTATGCCGAAGCGTCCCGCCTCGCCGGCTTCGCCCGCGCCGACGATGCCGACCAGCTGGCCGGCGCCAGGCTGATCGAGGCGCTTGAGGCGATCAACGCCGAGCTTGAAGTGCCGACGCCGGAGGGTTTCGGCGTGTCCCGTGCCGACTGGGACGCGCTGCTGCCGAAAATGGCGGAGCAGGCGCTGGCCTCCGGCAGTCCCGGCAACAATCCGGCGGTGCCGGATGCTGCCGAGATCGTGAGGATATACGACGAGATCTTCTGAAATCGTGTCCCGGCCGCGCGCTCAGGCGAGCGCGAGGTCGGCGGCGAGTTCGAGCAGGGCGAGGTCGCGTCCCGGCCCGGCGATGAGCGACAGGCCGACCGGCGCGCCACCCACCTTGCCCACCGGGATGGTGAGTTCCGGCAGGCCGGCGAAGGCGGCGATGATGCCGACACGCAGCGTGCGGGTGCGGACGTCTTCATAGACCGATTGCTCGGCTGCCACCGGCGGGGCCGGGCAGGGCGAGGTGGGGATCACCAGCACCGCGCCGCCGGCCAGCAACGCGTGCATCCGCGCCGTATAGGCGAGGCGCGCCGCCTTGCCTTCGGCGGCGGCCTCGGTGGTGAAGCCCCGCGTGGCCGCGATCCGGCCGGCGGTAACCGGGTCGAGCGTTGGGTTCACCTTGTCGATGAAGCCGCCCAGTGTCAGCCAGGTTTCGCGCCCGCGCACGGCGTTCTGCAGGGCCAGCAGGCGGTCGAGCCCCTCCGGCACCGGGTCGATCTCGGCGGTCGGGCCGAGCCTGTCGAGCGCCGGCGCGAGGGCGGCGACGACACCGGGATCGGCATTGGCGAAGGCGGCGGGAATCCTGAGGAACTGGGCGGATAGCGGCGGTGCTGGCGGCAGCAGTGCCTCGCCGACGCGGAGCATGGTCTCGGCATCGCGGGCGAACCAGCCGGGCGTGTCGAAACTCGGGGCAAGGGCCGCAGCGCCGGCGAGGCTGAGCAGCCCCTGGCTCGGGCGCAGCCCGTAAAGGCCGCAATAGCTGGCCGGAATCCGCACCGAGCCGCCGGTGTCCGAACCGATGCCGACATGGGCGTAGCCGCCTGCGATCATCGCCGCCGAACCGCTGGATGAGCCGCCGGGCAGCCGGTCCGGTGCGGCGGGGTTGATCGGCGTGCCGTAATGGGCGTTGCGGCCTTCGAGGCCGAAGGCGAGTTCGACCGTCGTCGTCTTGCCGGTGATGCGCGCACCGGATTCGAGAAGCTGCGAGACGATCCAGGCATGCGAGAGGGCGGCGCCGAAATGCCGCCCCCAGTCGGGGTTGCCGAAGGCGGTGACTTCGCCTGCGATGTCGAACAGGTCCTTGACGACGACGTTGAGCCCGGCGAGCGGACCATGCGGATTGCCCCGTATGTCGAGCGACTTGATCAGGCCGAGATCGGGGTTTTCGGTGAGATTGTGGCGCGTTTCCATACCGGCAGGGTAACAGAGTTCGGCGTCGGGTTGAACCGGTTTCGGGCGGGGTTAAAATCGTCCCGCTGGCACCGATATTGCCGACAGAAGACAAGGATGAAGGTCGATGAACGCCACTGCAATGACCGTTGATGCCGCCACCATCGAAGCCGCCGACAAGGCCGCCCGTCACTGGGTCAGCCCCGATCCCGGGCCGCTGAAGCCGGGCTCGGAAACCCACAAGCGCGCCGTCTGCGCGATGTTCCACGAAACCTTCAACCCCTACAAACCCTCGGTGATCGAGTGGCCGAAACTCGACGCGGAGACGCTGAACAAGATCACCTCGCTGCCGATCTGGGACATCGCGGTGCAGACCGAGGGCAAGGCGCGGCTGCGGATGGCGGCCTATGCGCGGATCATTGCCGATCCGGACATGAGCAAGACGATCGAGCTGAACGGCTGGGAGGAGAACCGGCACAAGGAGGTGCTCTCCAAGCTGGTCGCGGCCTATGACATCCCGCTGGAGCCGGAGCCGGAATACCTCCAGCCGAAGGATCCCGAATGGGCCTACATGGTGACCGGCTATTCGGAATGCATCGACAGTTTCTTTGCCTTTGGCCTGTTCGAGCTGGCGAAGCGCTCGGGCTTCTTCCCGGCCGAACTGGTCGAGACCTTCGAGCCGGTGATGCAGGAGGAGTGCCGGCACATCCTGCTCTTCGCCAACTGGGTCGCGTGGCACCGGGCGAAGCTGCCGCTGCACCGGCGGATCTGGTTCGAGCTGCGGGTGGCGGCGGTGTGGGCGTTTCTCGGCTGGGAGCGGATCGGCATCGCCCGCGGCATGGACGATGGCGGCAAGGACAAGCCCAAGACGCAGGACAACAACTTCACGGTCACCGGCAGCAAATCGGTCAGCGCCGAGGAGATTTCGGTGCCCGAGCTGATGCGCATCTGCCTTGAGGAGAACGACCGGCGGTTTTCCGGCTACGATCAGCGGCTGCTGCGGCCGACCACGATGCCCATGCTGGTGCGGTTCGCGCTCAAGTTCATGCCGAAGCTGCGCCGGCAGGCGGCGGCGTGAGCGAGGCGGCGGCCGGGGGCGGCAACGAGCGGCAGATCGCCTATTGGAACGAGGTCGCCGGGCCGAAATGGATCGGCCTCCAGGCGGCGATGGAAGCCCGGCTCACCGGGGTTGAGGACCGGCTGCTGGAGCTGGCAGCGCCCCGCCCCGGCGAGCGGGTGCTGGAGATCGGCTGCGGCACGGGGACGACCACGGCGCGGCTTGCCGGGCTGGTGGGCGAGGGCGGGCACGTCACCGCCGTCGATGTCTCGCGCCCGATGCTGGAGGCGGCGCAGGCCCGGCTTGGCGACCTCGCGCAGGTGACGCTGCTGGAGGCGGACGCCGCCGTCGCCACTTTCGCCGCGCCGTTCGACCTCATGACCTCGCGGTTCGGGATCATGTTCTTCGAGGATCCGGCGGCGGCGTTCGCCAATCTGCGGCGCGCGCTGGTGCCGGGCGGCCGACTCGTCTGCGCGGCCTGGGGGCCGATCGAGGACA
This sequence comes from Acidiphilium sp. C61, assembly GCF_905116885.1. Lineage (NCBI taxonomy): Bacteria > Pseudomonadati > Pseudomonadota > Alphaproteobacteria > Acetobacterales > Acidocellaceae > Acidiphilium > Acidiphilium sp. C61. The sequence continues at coordinate 2,310,386 of NZ_CAJHNI010000005.1, forward strand.
ATCCTCATTGGTCGGTGCCGCTGGGCATCGCCATCGAGCGTCTCGGGCCGCCGAAGCCACGCCGGCCGCACGCGCCGGGACCGCTGGCCTTCTCCGACCGCGCGCATGTGTGCGCCGTGCTGGCGGCGGCGGGATTTGCGGATGTCGCGGTCGCGCCGGAGCGCGTCGATTTGTATGGAAACTCTCTCGACGACGAGGCCAGGATGGCGGCCACGATGGGCCCGGCGGGCGCGCTGATCGACGAGAGACAGGCCGATCCAGCGATGCGCGGGGCGCTGGTTGCGGCGTTTCGCGCCGCGCTGCCCGGCTATGCCGGCCCGGATGCGAGGCTGGCGGCGACCATTCACCTGATCACGGCCCGCAACCCGGGCTGACGCCTGCCCCGCCTCGGGCGATTTCCTCACCAGAGCTGAAGACAAGAAAAACGCGGACGACATTGTCGTCCGCGTTCGGCAGGCTTCAGGCGACTGGCGCCCTTTCGGGCGCCCTGTTTAGCCGCGTTGGATCAGGCGCTTTTGGCCATGATTTCTTCCGCGATGTTGCGCGGCACCGGATCGTAGTGGTGGAATTGCATGGTGAAGGAGGCGCGGCCCTTGGTCATCGAACGCAGGTTCGAGATGTAGCCGAACATTTCCTTCAGCGGCACCTGGGCGCGGACGATGACGGTCGATCCCGAGCTTTCCTGGTTCTGGATCATGCCGCGGCGGCGGTTGAGGTCGCCCACGACGTCGCCGACATGGTCCTGCGGCGTGGTGATCTCGACATCCATGATCGGCTCGAGAATGACCGGGCTGGCCTTCTTCATGCCTTCGCGGAAGCAGGCCTTGGCGGCGATTTCGAAGGCGAGCGCCGAGGAGTCGACATCGTGGTACTTGCCGTCGACCAGGGTGTATTTGAAGTCCACGGTCGGGAAGCCGGCGAGGACGCCGGTGTCGGCCTGGATGCGGATGCCCTTTTCGACCGCCGGGATGTATTCCTTCGGCACGGTGCCGCCGACCACCGAGTTCTCGAACTGGATGCCCTCGTTACGCTCCAGCGGCTGGAACACGATCTTGACTTCGGCGAACTGGCCCGAACCGCCCGACTGCTTCTTGTGGGTGTAGGTTTCGGTGTGCTCGCGGGTGATCGTTTCGCGATAGGCGACCTGCGGCGCGCCGACATTGGCCTCGACGCCGTATTCGCGCCGCAGCCGGTCGATGATGATGTCGAGATGCAGCTCGCCCATGCCGGAGAGGATGGTCTGGCCGGTTTCCTGGTCCGTCTTGAGGCGAAGCGAGGGATCCTCGCCGGCGAGCTTCTGCAGCGCCAGCGTCATCTTCTCGACGGCGTCCTTGGTCTTGGGTTCGACCGAGATGTCGATAACCGGAACCGGGAAGGCCATGCGCTCCAGCACCACCGGATCTTCCGCGGAGGCCAGCGTGTCGCCGGTGCCGGTATCCTTCAGCCCGACGAAGGCGGCGATGTCGCCAGCCTGGACTTCCTTGACCTCTTCGCGCTTGTCGGCGTGCATCTGGAACATGCGGCCGACGCGTTCCTTGTGCCCCTTGGTGGTGTTGAGCACCGTGTCACCCGAACGCAGCGTGCCGGCATAGACGCGGACGAAGGTCAGCGTGCCGTACTTGTCGTTGATGATCTTGAAGGCGAGGCCGGCGAAGGGGGCTTCCGGATTGGCCGGGATCACGCGGCGCTCGACCGAGGGGTCTTCCTCCTCGCCTTCCGGCGGGGCGACCTTGATGCCCTCGATGTCGATCGGGCTCGGCAGGTAGTCGAGCACGCCGTCGAGCAGCGGCTGCACGCCCTTGTTCTTGAAGGCGGTGCCGCACAGCACCGGGCGGAACGCGCCCGAGATGGTGCCGGTCTTGATGGCGCGCTTCAGGGTCTCGACGCTGACGTCGCCCTTCTCGAAATATTCCTCCATGCCGGCATCGTCGACCGCGAGCGCGGTGTCGAGCAGGGTCTGGCGGTGTTCCTTGGCCTTCTCCAGCAGGTCGGCCGGGATTTCCTCGTCATGGAACTTCGCGCCGAGCTCGCCGCCTTCCCAGACGATCGCCTTCATCTCGACGAGGTCGACCACGCCGATGAACTGGTCCTCGATGCCGATCGGCAGCTGCAGCGGCAGCGCCACGATGTCGAGCTTCTCCTTCAGCGTGTCGAACGCGCGGTAGAAATCGGCGCCGGTGCGGTCGAGCTTGTTGATGAAGATGATGCGGGGCACGTTGTAGCGGTCGGCAAGGCGCCAGTTGGTTTCGGACTGCGGCTGCACGCCGGCCACGCCCTCGATGATGAACACCGCGCCGTCGAGCACGCGCAGCGAACGGTTCACCTCGATGTTGAAGTCGATATGGCCCGGGGTGTCGATGATGTTGATGCGGTGGTCTTTCCACTCGCAGGTCACCGCGGCGGAGGTGATGGTGATGCCGCGCTCACGCTCCTGCGCCATGTAGTCGGTCGTGGTGTTGCCGTCGTGGACTTCGCCGATCTTGTGCGACACGCCCGTGTAATAGAGGATGCGCTCGGTGGTCGTGGTCTTGCCCGCGTCGATATGTGCGGTGATGCCGATATTCCGGATCTTGGCAAGCTGGGTGCCGGACATGCAGTCTCTCCAGGGTGGGCTGTCCAGGATACAGCGAACAGCGTTGACAACGAAAAACGGGCGCGACCGCCGGACTGTTCTCCGGCAATCCACCCGATTGCGACCGGCTTTCGACCAATCTTCGGCCGCATAATGGCAAGCGGCACCGGATTTTGCAAGCCGCCGCCCGCCGTTTCGCGAGCGGAAGCCGCAAAGGTGCGGCTCCGGCCGAACGACCGGAGTGCGGTTACAGTGCTGCCTTCAGCCGGCGCATCATCCGGGTCATGAAGCTGGCCCGCGGATCGTCCGCCAGCGCCACGGCGGGAACGGTGGCCAGGGTCTTGCCCTCGGCGGTTACGGTGATGGTGCCGACCTGTTGCCCGCGATGCACGCCTCCCGCCGGCGGCGGATCGAGTGTCACGCTGGTTTTCAGCGTTTTCGCCGCCAGAACCGGCAGCGTCATCGACACGTCGTGCCCCGGCCCGACAGCAACGCTGGTGGTGCGATAGAGCGGCGCCTTCAGCGTGCCCACCGGCTTGCCGGCGGTGACGATCGTGGCGTTGGTGTAGAACTGGTAGCCGTAATCGAGCAGGGACTCGATGTCGTGGGTGCTGACCGACCAGTTCGGGCCGCCGAGCACCACGGCGATCAGGCGCCGCCCGTTGCGCAGCGCGGTGGCGTCGATGCAATGGCCGGCCTCGTTGGTGCGGCCGGTCTTCAGCCCGTCCACCGTCGGGTCGTGAAACAGGACCGGGTTCCAGCTGCGCTGGCGGATCTTGTCGAAGGTGAAGTGTTTCTTGACCGATATCTTGAGGAATTGCGGATAGGTGCGGACGATGTCGCGCGACAGGGTCGCGACATCCATCGCCGATGTGCGCAGGTCCGGGTCGGGCAGGCCATCGACATTTGTATAATGCGTCGCCTTCAGGCCGAGCGCCTTGGCCTCGTGGTTCATCAGGCCGACGAACCCGCCGCGGCTGCCGGCAACCGCCTGGGCGAGCGCCACGGCGGCATCGTTGCCCGAATCGATGATGAGCCCGTGCAGCAGCTGGTCCACCGTCACCGACATGGCCGGCGAGATGAACATGCGCGAGCCGCCGGTGTGCCAGGCGGTGGCGCTGACCGGCACGGTCTGGTCCATCTTCAACGCGCCGCGGGTCACGGCCTGATAGGTGAGATAGGCGGTCATCAGCTTGGTCAGGCTGGCGGGCGGCCAGGGCTGGTCCGGCGCCTTGGCGGCGATCACCGCACCGGTATCGGCATCCATCAGCACATAGGCCGCCTGCTGCGGCAGCTCGGGCGGCTGTGGCACGCCCGCGACGGCGAGCGGCGCGACCGGCGGTGGGCCGGCATCCTGCTGCGGCACCGCGGCGGCGGCGGCGGCATGGTGTGCCGGGCGGTGTGCCGGGCCCTTGTGCCGCGTGACCGTGTGGCCGGCGGCAAGGGAGGTGGTGGAAAGGAGGGCGAACGTCAGGCACAAAAGGCGGCGCTTCATGGCTGCGGGAGTCCGGTCTGTTGGCATATCGAGAGCCATACAATCGCGGGCCATGCCGTGGCAAATCGCGAGGTCGTGCGAGGCGTTCACGCCGCTGTCAGGACCGGTTCCTTGACTTCGCGCCCCCCGCACGGTTGAACCGGGCGGAACATTTCAGAACGGTTGGACATGGCGCAGACGAAGGATACGGTCGCAGGCTCGGTCAGGGAGTGGGTTGTCACGATCGTTTATGTCGTGGTGATCGCCGTGTTCATCCGCTCCTTCCTGTTCGAGCCGTTCTTCATTCCCTCCGGCAGCCTGACGCCGACGCTGCTGCCCGGCGATTTCGTGCTGGTGACCAAGTGGAACTACGGCTATTCGCGCTGGTCCTTCCCGTTCGGCGAGCCGGACTTCAAGGGGCGGATCTTCGGCTCGCTGCCGAAGCAGGGGCAGATCGCGGTGTTCGCCCTGCCGCGCGATCCGGCCGTCGACTACATCAAGCGGGTGATCGGCGAGCCGGGCGACTCCGTGCAGGTGACCGACGGGCAGCTTTACATCAACGGGCACGAGGTGCCCCGCACCTCGGCCGGGACCTATATCGAGACCCCGCTCGATTCCGGCGAGGGCGTGCCGGTCAGCGTGCGGCTCTATCGCGAGCACCTGCCGGATGGCGTCACCCATCTGATCGCCAAGGAAACCAGCCAGGGCTTTGCCAACAACACGCCGGTCTATCACGTGCCGGCTGACCATCTGTTCATGATGGGCGACAATCGCGATTTCTCCGAGGATTCGCGCTATCTCGACGCCGTCGGCTACGTGCCGCTGGCGAATTTCGTCGGCCGGGCGCGGATCATCTGGTTCTCCATCCGGCTCGATCATCCGTGGTGGGCGTTCTGGTACTGGCCGGTCGATATCCGCTGGGACCGGCTGTTCACGGTCATCCATTGAACGAGGCGGCGGAGGCGCTGCTCGGGCATCGCTTCGCGCGGCCTGACCTGCTTGCCCAGGCCCTCACCCATCGCTCCGCCGTCGGGCAGGGTGGCCTCGGATCGAACGAACGGCTGGAATTCATTGGCGACCGCGTGCTGGGCCTGCTGATCGCGGAATGGCTGATCGAGCGGTTTCCGCATGAGCGCGAGGGTGGGCTGGGGCCGCGGCTGGCACATCTCGTCTCCCGCCAGTCGCTTGCGGAGATTGCCGAGCATGGCGGGATTGCCGGGCTGCTCTCGGTCTCGCCGGGGGAGAGCCGGCGCGGGGTGCGCAACCGCGCGACCGTGCTGGCCGATGCGCTGGAAGCGCTGATCGGCGCGCTCTATCTCGATGGCGGGCTGGAGCCGGCGCGCCTGTTCATCCGCCGCATCTTCGCACCCCGGATCGACGGGCAGCCGAGCGCCCCGCCCAAGGACCCGAAGACCGCGCTGCAGGAATATGCGCTGGCGCGCGGGCCGGTTCTGCCGGCCTATGAGCTGGTGGAGCGGACCGGCCCCTCGCACGCGCCGCGCTTTCGCATCCGCGTGACGGTCGAGGGACGCTCGGCCGAGGGACTCGCCGGAACCAAGCGCGAGGCGGAGCAGATCGCCGCGCGCGACCTGCTGGAGCAACTGCAATGACGACCCGCTGTGGTTATGTCGCCCTTCTCGGACGGCCGAATGCCGGCAAGTCCACCCTGCTGAACCAGGCGGTCGGCGCCAAGGTGTCGATCGTGACACCCAAGGCGCAGACCACGCGGTTTCGCATTTCCGGCATCGTCATGCGCGGTGGCGACCAGATCGTGCTGGTCGACACGCCGGGCATCTTCGCGCCGAAGCGGCGGCTCGACCGTGCAATGGTCGCCGCGGCGTGGGAGGGCGTGGCCGGCGCCGATCTCGCCTGCCTGATCGTCGATGCGGCGAAGGCGGACCCGGACGATCTCGCCGAGCCGATCGAGGCGCTCGCCGCGACCGGGCGGCCACGCTGGCTGATCCTCAACAAGATCGACCTGCTGCCGCGCGACAGGCTGCTGCCGCTGGCCGAAACGCTGGCGCGCCAGGGCGGGTTCGCGGAAGTGTTCATGATCAGCGCGCTGAAGCGCGACGGCGTCGATCGCCTGCTCGACGCGCTGGCCGCGGCAATGCCCGAGGGCCCGCATCTCTACCCCGAGGACGAGCTGACCGACCAGACCGAGCGGATGCTCGCCGCCGAGCTGGTGCGCGAGCAGATCTTTCTCCAGCTGCGCGACGAGGTGCCTTACGGCGCCTCGGTCGAGACCGAGAGTTTCAGCGAGCGGAAGGACGGATCGGTGCGGATCGACGTCACGGTCTATGTCGCGCGCGCCGGCCACAAGAAGATCGTGCTCGGCGAGGGCGGGGCGCGCATCAAGTCGATCGGGTCGCGGGCGCGGCGGGATCTCGAGCGCCAGCTGGAGCGGCGGGTGCACCTGTTTCTCAACGTCAAGGAACGCCCGGGCTGGGACGAGGAGGCCGCGCGGCTGCGCGCCCTCGGCCTCGATGGCTAAACACCGGCGCCGGGTTGGCCCGGCGCCGGTTCAGAACATCAGGCGGCGAGCCGGCGGCGATGGTGATCGGCGTTGCCGAACATCGTGTCGATCATCGTCAGCCGCTTGAAGTAGTGGCCGGCCTTGTATTCCATCGTCATCGCGATGCCGCCATGCAGCTGGACCGCCTGCTGGCCGACGAAGTGCAGCGCCTTGCCCACCCCGGCCTTGGCCAGCGCCATCGCCTTGCCGCGCGCCTCGGCATCGTCGTCGGCGGCCGAGAGGGCGGCAAAGATGGCAAGGCTGCGCGCCTGTTCCAGCGCCACATACATGTCCACGGCGCGGTGCTGCAGCGCCTGGAAGACGGCAATCGCCACCCCGAACTGCTTGCGCTGCTTCATGTAGTCGACGGTCAGTGCGACCAGGGCCTCCATCGCGCCCACCGCCTCGGCGCAGAGGGCGGCGATCGTCTCGTCGCGCGCGCGCTCCAGCACCGCGAGATCGCCGATCTGCCGCGCCGCCGGAACCCGCACGCTGGCGAGCGAGATTTCCGCGCCGCGCAGCAGGTCCTGCATCGGATAGCCTCGGCGGGAGACGCCTTCGGCCTTCGCATCGACCAGGAACAGGCCGATCCCGTCGCGGTCGCGCCTTCTGCCCGAGAGGCGGGCGCTGACGATCAGCCAGTCCGCCGTGTCGCCACCGAGGACCACCGACTTCTCGCCCTCGAGGATGAAGTGATCGCCGTCGCGCTTCGCGGTGGTGGTCACGTCTTCGAGGTCGTGGCGGGAACTGCGCTCGGTATGGGCGACGGCGACGATCGTCTCGCCGGCGGCAAGTGCTGGAACCACCTCGTCCCTCACCGCCGCGCTCGAGCCGTGGCGGAGGACGGCGCCGGCGAAGATGATCGCGGCGAGATAGGGTTCGAGGGCCAGCGCCTTGCCGATCTCCTCCATGACGATCATGGTCTCGACCGGCCCGCCGCCGAAGCCGCCCTGCGCCTCGTCGAAGGGCAGGGCGAGCAGCCCGGCCTCGGCATATTCGGCCCAGACCGCGCGGTCGAACCCTTCGGGAAGTTTCGCATAGGCCTTGCGCTTTTCGAAATCGGCGTAGCGGCTGGCGAAAAGCTTGCCGACACTGTCGCGCAGCAGGCGCTGTTCTTCGGTGAAATCGAAATCCATTGTCTTGTCCTCAGAACCCCAGGATCGCCTTGGCGATGATGTTGCGCTGGATCTCGTTCGAGCCGCCGTAGATCGAGATCTTCCGCCAGTTGAAGTAGGTGGGCGCCGCCTCGGCCGCATCGTCCGGCCCGATCGGCATGGCGTTGCCGTCGTCATCCGGATCGGTCGAGCCCTGGAATGGCATGGCGAGCGGGCCGACGACGTCGAGCAGCAGCTCGGTCGTCGCCTGCTGGATTTCCGAACCCTTGATCTTGAGGATCGAGGATTTCGGGTCCGGCCGGCCATGCTTGCCCGATTTGCGCGCTTCGGCGAGGACGCGGAGCTGGGTGATTTCCAGCGCCTTGAGATCGATCTCGACATCCGCGAGCTTCTCGCGGAACCAGGGCGCGTCGATCAGCCTGGCATCGCCGGCGCGCTCGATCGCGGCGAGTTCGCGGATGCGGCGCAGGCGCTGCTTCGAGGCGCCGACGCGGGCGATGCCGGTGCGCTCGTTGCCGAGCAGGAACTTCGCATAGTCCCAGCCCTTGTTCTCCTCGCCGACGAGGTTTTCCGCCGGCACCTTCACCTCGTCGAACCAGACCTCGTTCACCTCGTGCCCGCCATCGATCAGCTGGATCGGCCGGACGGTGATGCCGGGGGTCTTCATGTCGACAAGGATGAAGGAAATGCCTTGCTGCTTCTTCTCCGCCCCCGGATTGGTGCGGGCGAGGACGAAGATCCAGTCGGCGTATTGCGCAAGGGTCGTCCAGGTCTTCTGGCCGTTGATGATGTAGTGATCGCCCTCGCGGCGGGCCGTCGTCTTGAGGCCGGCGAGGTCCGATCCCGCGCCCGGCTCGGAGAAGCCCTGGCACCACCAGATGTCGAGATTCGCCGTGGCCGGCAGGAATTTCCGCTTCTGCTCGTCATTGCCGAAGGTCGCGATCACCGGGCCGACCATGGAGACGTTGAAGGGCAGCGGGCTCGGCGCGGGGGCCGATTGCAGCTCGTCGAGCAGGATGAATTCCTGCACCGGGCTCCAGTCCCGCCCGCCCCAGGCGCGCGGCCAGTGCGGCACCGCCCAGCCTTTCGCGTTGAGCTTGCGCTGCCAGTCGATAATATCCTGCTTGCCGATCTCGCGTCCCTCGATCAGGCGCTTGCGCACCTCTGCGGGTAGGTTGTCGCGGATGAAGGCGCGCACCTCGTCGCGGAACGCGATTTCCTCGGGCGAAAAGCTGAGTTCCATGGCGCTCTCCTCAGTTGTTCGTGATATGGCCGGCGGCCGATTTGCGGCTGCCGGTGCTGGTGTCGGTGCGGTTGTCGGGCCGCCCGCGCGGAGCGGCGGCGATGGAAACCGGGCTCATGACGCCGCCGCACTGGAAGCCCTGGCGGCCGCGTGGGCGTCGCGTTCCTCTGCTGCGAGTTCCTTGCGCGAAAACTTGCCGACCGATGTCTTCGGCAGGGTCTCGCGGAATTCGAGGGCGGCGGGCAGTTCGTGCTTGCCGAGCTTGTCGGCAAGGAAGTCGCGCAGCGACTCGATCGTGAATTCCGCAGCACCCGGCTTCAGCGTTATGAAAGCCTTGGCCGACTGGCCGCGATAGTCATCCGGCACGCCGACGACGATGACCTCGGCGACATCGGGATGTTCGTAGATCGCGCTCTCGATCACGGTCGGGTAGACGTTGAAGCCGCCCGAGAGGATCATGTCCTTCTTGCGGTCGACGAGAAAGACCATGCCGTCCTCGTCGATATAGCCGACATCGCCGGTCAGGAAATGGCCGTCGACGAAACTGCGGGCGGTTTCCTCGGGGTTTTGCCAGTAGCCGATGAAGGTGTTGGGCGAGCGGATGCGGATTTCGCCGGTTTCGCCATAGGGCAGCACGCGGGATGGATCGTCGAGGGCGACGACGTCGAGCTTGATGCCGGGCAGCGGCATGCCGGCGGAGCCGAACTTGAACAGCCCGTCGAGCAGGTTGCCGGTGCCGGCCGAGGCGGTTTCGGTCATGCCCCAGCCGCCGCCGAGGCGCATGCCGGTCAGCCGCTCGAAGCGCTGCCCGATTTCCACCGGCAGCGGCGCGCCGCCCGAGCCGACGAGGCGGAGCGACGAGAGATCCCGCCGATCGAGATCCGGCACGTTGGCGAGCGCGATCCACATCGTCGGCACGCCGGGAAAATAGCTCGCCTTCTTCACCTCGATGTCGCGCAGCGTGGTTTCGGCATCGAATTTCAGCCGCAGCAGCAGCGTCGATCCGCGCGAGAGCTGCAACAGGCAGAGCACGACCAGCGCGTAGATATGGAACAGCGGCAGCACGCAGATCGCGCGGAATTTCTGCCCCGGCGGGAAGCGGTTCTGGCCGTCGAAGAAGGTGGCGTAGATCGCCACCGCCGCCCGCAGCGTCGCGTGCGTGTGCATCGCCCCCTTGGGCAGGCCGGTGGTGCCGCCGGTATATTGCAGCAGCGCGAGATCGCCCGGCGCGATGGCGGGCGGCTCGAATTCGAACGCCCGTCCCCGCGCGCGCAGGGCATCGAGCGTCATCACCCGCGGATCGCCGGTCGGGATCGGCGGGTGCGCCATGCCGGGGATCTCGCCGAACGCCGCGTCATCGGCGACGACGAGGCGCTCGACATGGCCGGCATCGAGCAGTTTCAGCGCCATGCCGAGCATCGCGCCGAGATTGGTCGTCACCAGCGTGCGCGCGCCGGAATCGTGCAGCTTGTGGGCAAGCTCGCGCTCCGCATCCAGCGGCGAGAGATGCGCGACCACGAGCCCCGCCGTCAGCGCGCCGTAGAAGCAGAACGGGTGCGCCGGCACGTTCGGCAGATAGAGCGCGATGCGCTCGCCCTTCGCGTGGCCGAGCGAGGCGAGCCCGGCGGCAACCTCGCCGATGGCGATGCCAAGCTCGGCGAAGCCGGTTTCACGATCGCGATAGTCCAGCGCGGGCTGGGCTGCGTTTTCAGCGACGCTGCGCGCGATCATGGCCGGGATCGTCTCGGCCGGGATGTCGATATCCCAGCCGAGACCGGGCGGATAATTCCGCTCCCACGGGAACGGCCGGGCGCTCATGACGCGGCTTTCGCGTCCTGGGCGAAATCCGCGAACCCCTGGCCTTCCGCCGCGAGGTGACGCAGCAGGGCGCAGGGGGCGAGCGTTTCGTCGCCCACCGCCTTGGCGTAGTGTTCGAGCCGGGCGGCGATTTCCTTCAGCCCGACGAGATCGGCATGGAAGCACGGCCCGCCGCGCCAGACCGGCCAGCCATACCCATAGATCCAGACGACATCGACATCGGACGGACGGATGGCGATGCCTTCCTCGAGGATGCGGGCTGCCTCGTTGATCATCGGGTAGGTCATGCGTTCGAGGATTTCCTGGTCGGAAATCGCCCGCCGGGTGATGCCGAGGGCTGCCGCCTTTTCACTGATCAGCGCCTCGACCTCGGGGTCGGGCGTCGGCACCCGGCTGCCGTTCTCATAGATGTAGTAGCCGCGGCCGGTCTTCTGGCCGAAGCGGCCCATCTCGCACAGCGCGTCCGACACCGGTGCTGTGGCGCCGCGATGCTTGCGGATCCGCCAGCCGACATCGAGCCCGGCCAGATCGCCCATGGCGAACGGACCCATCGGGAAGCCGAACGCCTTGACCACGGCATCGACCTGCTGCGGCAGCGCGCCTTCCAGCATCAGCCGCTCGCACTCGGTGGTGCGGCGCGCCAGCATGCGGTTGCCGACGAACCCGTCGCAATTGCCGACGACGACCGGCACCTTGCCCAGGGTCTTGCCCACCGCGATGGCGGTGGCGATCGACTGCGCGGAGCTTTCCTTGCCGCGCACGATCTCCAGCAGTTTCATCACGTTGGCCGGCGAGAAGAAATGCATGCCGAGAACGTCGCCCGGCCGCTTCGTCGCGGCGGCGATGGCGTCGACATCCAGCGTCGAGGTGTTGGTCGCGAGCAGCGCGCCTTGCCGGGCGATGCCATCGATCCGCGCGAAGACCTCCTTCTTGAGCCCGAGTTCCTCGAACACCGCCTCGATCACGATATCCGCCTCGGCCATCACGCCCCAGTCGGTGCTGCCGGAGAACAGGGCCATGCGCTTCTCGGTCGTGCCGGCGGGCAGGGCGCCGCGCTGGACCGAGACGTCGTAGGTGCTGCGCACGCGGTCGAGCCCACGGGACAGCGCCGCCTCGTCGGTCTCGACGATGGTGACCGGGATGCCCGCATTGGCGAAATTCATCGCGATGCCGCCGCCCATCGTGCCGCCGCCGATCACCACGGCGCGGCCGATTTTCGCCCCCTTCACCTCGGGACCGATGCCCGGGATTTTCTGCGCCTCGCGCTCGGCGAAGAACACATGCCGCTGGGCGCGCGACTGGTCGCCGACGACGAGGCGCATGAACGCCTGCTGCTCGGCGCGTGCTCCTTCGTCGAAGGGCAGGGTGAAGGAATTGCGCACGGCCTCGACACAGGCGGCCGGCGCCTCGACGCCCTTGAGCCGCTTCGTCGCCTCGGCGGCGGCGGCTTCGAAGGCGCCCGGATCGGCCTTGGCGGCGGCAATTTTGTCGCTGCGGTCGCGCACGCGGATGAGCCGGGTCGGGTCGATCGTATGGGCGAAATCGATGGCGCCCTGCACCGGCTCGGCGACGATCGCATCGATCAGCCCGTCCGCCAGCGCGGCCTTGGCGCCGATCATCTTCCCGGAGACGATGGCGGCCACCGCCTTTTCCGGCCCGATCAGCCGCGGCAGGCGCTGCGTGCCGCCGGCACCCGGCAGCAGGCCAAGCTTGACTTCCGGCAGGCCCATCCGCGCTGAGTCGACCGCGACGCGATAATGGCAGCCAAGTGCGAGTTCGAGCCCGCCGCCGAGCGTGGTGCCGAACAGCGCGGCAACGACCGGCTTGCGGCAATTGTCGAACCGCTCGATCACCTCGTGCAGGCCCGGCGCGCGCGGCGGCTTGCCGAATTCGGTGATGTCGGCGCCGGCCGAGAAGGTGCGACCCTTGCAGGCGAGCACGATGACCCGGACCGACGCATCCGCCTCCGCCGCCGCGAGCTGCTCGATGAGCCCGGTCCGCACGGCATGGCCGAGCGCGTTGACCGGGGGATTGTCGATCGAGATGACGGCGACGCCGTTGGCGATTTCGAGCCCGACTTTCTGCTCGCTCATGTTCCCTCCGCTTGTGTGGCCGAACCCGGCACCATTGGTTAAGCGTTTATCGCTTGCGGTCGGGGGCGATGCAAGACCCCCCCCCCAAGCCCTTCCAAGCCCTTCCAAGCCCTCCCGCGCCCGCTCTCGCCGCTTCAAAGCCCCGAGCCGACCATCTCGCGCGCGAACCAGTCGATGGCCGGCAGCGGGTCGGTCGCGATCGCGCGCGGATCGCGCGGGGCGAGACCGGCGAGGTCCGGCAGGTTTGGCGGCGGCGGCACCGCCGCATTCACCGGCCAGAAGGACGAGTCCATGTCGTCCGCCGCAAGCGCTGCGCGCTGGCCGGCGGGCGAGCAGGCAAAGGCGATGAACGCGAGGGCCGCGTGCCGCACGGCCGGTTCGAGATGTCGCGGCATCACGATCAGGCTCGGCATCAGCACGGCGGGTGCCGGGATCACGGTTTCGAGCGAGGAATCGACGCGGGAGGCGATGTGAAAGGCGACGGCGGAGCGGATCAGAGCGAGCTGGATGGCGCCGCTGCGCAGGGCCGCGACGGTGTCGGACGTGGAGGCGTAGATATGCAGTCCTGCCCCCCGGAGTGCCTTGACGAAGCCGCACCCGGCCGGCCAGCCCTGGGCGGCGAGCAGGCTGGCGAGGCCGCCCCAGGCGGCATCGTCCAGGCCCGGATCGGCCATGCCGGCAAGCCCGCGGCGGGCGGGGGCGAGCAGGTCCTGCCAGTGCGCCGGGGCGGCGAAGGGGGCGGATTTCGGCATCAGCAGCACGCCGCCGAGTTCGAGCCCGGTCGGGATCGCGCTGCCATCCGGCGGGATGAGGGCGGCGGCGCGCGGCGATAGCCCGGCCGGCACCGGCAGATGCCGCGCCAGCAACCCCCGCGCATCGAGGGCGATGGCGGTCGGCGTGCCGGTGAACCAGGCGAGCGCCCAGCGTGGGTGCGATCCCTCGTGGGCGATCCGGTCGGCAAGGCCGGTCGGCGGCGGGCGGCGGATGCGCACGGCGATGCCGGTTTGCGCGGTGAAGGCGCGGGCGACGGCGGGGGCATCATCCAGCCGCGAATACAAGGTGAGGGTCGCGGCCCGCGCGGCGAAGGGGGCGCCGAGCAGGCAGGCGAGGACAAGCGGAACGAGACGGCGCATTACAAACTCCCGGCAACCCGCTCGATCACGCCCGACCAGTCGGCCGCGCGTTCCTGGCGGAAAAGGCGCAATGACGGGTACCAAGGCGTATCCTCCCGGTCCAGCAGCCAGCGCCAGTCGGGTGTGTAGGGCAGGATGACGGAGGTGGCCACGCCGGCCGCACCCGCCAGATGGGCGACCGAGGTGTCGATCGTCACCAGCCGGTCGAGACAGTGCAGGATCGCCAGCGTATCGGTGAAATCGAGGATCGAAGGGCCGAGATTGACCAGCGGCGCGCGGCCGAAATAACCGCCCACCTCGTCGATCCGGTCGCCTTTCTGCACGGTGATGATGGCGATGTCGGGCCGGGCGAAGAGCGGTGCGTAGCGCTCCAGCCGCACCGTCCGCTTGCGGTCGTTCTTGTGAGTGGGCCGGCCGGCCCAGACCAGGCCGATGCGCTTCAGCCCCGCCGGCACCAGCGTGGCGAGGCGCTGGCGCCAGGTTTCGACCATGCGCGGGTCGGCCCGCAGATAGGGGGTTTCCGCCGGAATGGTGGCGAGCGTGGTGCCGGCGAGGCGCGGCAGGCCGGAGAGCGGCATGTATACGTCATACGCCCCGGCGGCGGCCCAGCTGCTCACGAAGCGGCCGGTTCCGGGGATCTGTCGTAGCAAGGGCTTCAGGGAGCTGTCGCAGGCGATGACGGGGTTTGGCGCGCGGGCGGCGGCCCAGGGGATGTAGCGGCCGAACTGGATGCAGTCGCCGAACCCCTGGTCGGCGACGAGCAGCAGCCGCCCATCCGGCAGCTTGCCGCCGTCCCATTGCGGCCGGTCGGTCCTGGGCAGCATCCCCTCGGCCTGTTTCAGCTCGAATCGCCGCTCGTAGCTCTCCCAGCCTTCCGCCAGCCGCCCGCCGAGCAGCAGCAGCTCGGCGCGGGCGAAATGCGCCTCGGCGAAGTCGGGCGCGAGCGCGATGGCGCGGTCCGCGGCGTCGAGGCCGGCATCCAGCTCATGGCGCTCATGGCGGATCATCGCGAGGTTGAAATGCGCGAGGTGGTCGTCCGGCGCGAGTTCGACGGCGCGCAACGCCATCGCCAGCGCGTCGTCGAGCCTGCCGGCGCTGCGATAGATGTCGCAGGCGTTGCGCGGGTAGAGTGCGACATCCGGCGCGAGGGCGAGCGAGGTCTCGATCAGCTCGATCGCCCGCGGAATGTCGCCGGCCCGATGCGCCACGATGCCGGCGATATGCAGCACGTGCGGGTGCTGCGGCGCGGCGGCTGCGGCGCGCGCGGCCAGCGTTTCGGCCTCCCGCAGCCGTCCCTCCTGCTCGAGCGCGGTGATTTCCGCCAGCACCTCGCCGACCGTGGTCTTCATCGGCCGGGGCGGGGCGGCGCTCATGCGGGTTGCATCTCCGGGGAGGCATAGCCGAGGCGCTCGATCCAGGGGGCGAGGACGGGCATGGCCTCGCCGAAGACATCGCCGAACCGGCGATGCCGGAACATCGCCCGCCGGTGCAGCGTCTCCAGCTCGGCCCTGTAGGCGGGGACGCGCGGGACGGCGCGGGGGGGTGCTGCGATCATCGAAGCGGGATCGGCTTCATGCCCGATGAAGCCGAGCACGCGAGCCAGTGTTGCTTCCGTATCGGTAACCAGATCCTCGTAGCGCACGGCGAGGTATCGCATGGTCATCTGCCCGCGCACCTGCGCGATCGCGTTCATCTGCGCGTCGTAGAGCCGGGCGATGCTGGCCAGCGTGACGCCTGCATTGCCTTCATACAGCCGGTCCTGCGCGAAGCCTGACAGCACGACGTCGAGCGGATGGCGCAGCACGTGGATCACCGGCGCATCGGCGAACAGCGTGGCGGCGAGGCCGAGCAGCCAGGGCAGGTCGGGGTGGCGGTCGGTGACGAAGCGCGCCTGCGGCCCGGCGATGCCGCCGGCGCGCAGCAGGGCGGCGTAGCGCCCGGCGAGGATGGCTGGAATGTCCCGCGCCTCGCCGGCGACCATGACATCCAGCGCGGCGGGAAAGCTGGCCCCAGGGTCGCCGAAGCTGGCGCCGCTGAAGCTTGCGACCAGCGAGGTCAGCAACCGGGCGAGGGCGGGCAGCGGCGCGCGGCTGTCGCCGGGATCGATCTCCGGGGCCTGGGCGAGCAGATGTTCGAGCAGCGACGATCCCGAGCGCGGCGTGCCCAGCAGGAAAACCGGTGTCGGGGCGTTCGCCGGCGTCCCGGCCCTTGGCAGCCCGAGCAGCCGGTCGGCCCGGAATGTGCTGCGCAGGGCGGCGAGCCGGGCTTCGAGCGGTGCCGGATCGAAGCGGCGGCCGGCCTGGTCGCGCTGGTAGGCGCGGCCGGCCTGATAGGCCGACCAGGCCTCGTCGTGCCGGCCGAGGCGTTCGAGCGCGCGGCCGCGCAGGACGAGTTCGGTCGTCATCAGCGGCTGCGGCGCGATCCGGGCCTCGGTGGCGGCGATCCGCTCCAGCACGGCCCCGGCATCCCCCGCGCGCAGCCTGACGAGATCGAGCAGGACGGCGAGGCTGCGATTGTCGGGGTCGGCCGCCACGGCCTCGGCGGCGAGTGCTGCCGCTTCGTCCAGCCGGCCGCGCCCCGCCTCGACCTGCGCGAGACCGCCAATGCTGCGCGGGGTGCGGGCGACGCCTTGCAGCACCTGGGCGTACATCGTCGCTGCCTCGTCCAGCCGCCCCTGCTGGCGCAGATTCCAGGCGAGATTGCCGAGCAGGACCGGATTGGCGGTTTCCGACAGCGCCGCGGCGATGCGGTAATGCCGTTCGCCATAGGCGGCGCGGCCGGTTTCTGTCTGGATCAGCCCCAGCAGGTGATGCGCGGCCGGATCGCGCGGGGCGAGCTGCACCGCCCGCCGCGCCGGCGCCTCCGCCTCGGCGTGGCGGCCCGCGCTGGCCAGAAGCTGCGCATGCAGGACATGCGCAGCCGGGGTTTCGGGCGGCAGGGCGGCGAGGCGGGCCACGAGCGCAATGGCCGCCGCGCTTCGCCCTTCGGCATGGCGGATTTCATGGAGCAGCCGCAGCGCTTCGGGATGCAGCGGCGCGAGGTCGAGGATCCGGAGCACAAGTCGCTCCGCCTCGAGACGACGCCCGGCATCGGCGGCGGCGCGGGCCTGCTTCATGTGCGGTGCGACCAGCGCGTGATGCGCGGGATCCGGCGGGCCGCCCTCGTCGAGGGCGCAGCAGCGCCGCGCCCGCAGGCCCGATCCGCAGCTGCAGGGCGTCGGGTCGGGGCGTGGAACGGGCGGCGGCATCGCTGCATCCATGTTAGTATCATGCAGGGTTTGCCGAGCGGCGCAAGGCTGGAGCGCGATCGCCAATTGCAAATAAATCTCAAGTAAAACAAGGCGCTTGACCTTGTCGGACGGTGCGGCCATGTCTCGCGCATGCGCAATTTCTCAGAACTGTCGGACCGCGAAATCCTGGCCCTCGCCATCGGTGCCGAGGAAGAGGACGGCCGCATCTATGCCGATATCGCCGAATCGCTCCATGCCGATTTCCCGGCCTCGGCAAAGGTGTTTTTCGAAATGGCGGCGGAGGAGAGCGACCACCGCCGTTCGCTGATCGATCTCTACCAGCAGAAATTCGGCGACCATATCCCGCTGATCCGCCGGCAGGACATACGCGGGTTCCTCGCCCGCAAGCCGGTCTGGCAGCTGCCGAAACCCACGATCAACGACGTGCGCAAGCTGGCCGAGAGCATGGAGTCGGAAACCCAGAATTTCTACCGCCTCGCCGCCAGCCGCACGAGCGATGCCGCGACGCGCAAGCTGCTCGGCGACCTTGCCGAGGCGGAGGCGGGCCATGAGCGCCTGGCCGACCGTCTCGCCCGCGAGAACCTGACCGAAGAGGCGCGCTCCGCCGAGGACGACACGGCACGCCGCAATTTCGTGCTGCGGTTTATCCAGCCCGGTCTCGCCGGGCTGATGGATGGTTCGGTTTCCACCCTGGCGCCGGTCTTTGCCGCCGCCTTTGCCTCCGGCAGCCCGTGGCAGGCCTTCATCGTCGGCATCGCCGCCTCGCTCGGTGCCGGCATTTCGATGGGCTTTGCCGAAGCCCTGTCCGACGATGGCAGCCTGACCGGCCGCGGCTCGCCGCTGATGCGCGGCGTGATCACCGGCGCGATGACGACGTTGGGCGGGCTCGGCCACACGTTGCCGTTCCTCATTCCGAATTTCTGGACCGCGATGGTGCTGGCCTTCGCCGTCGTTGTCGTCGAACTGGCGGCGATTTCCTGGATCCGCACCAAATACATGGACACGCCGCCGCTGCAGGCCGCGCTCCAGGTCGCACTCGGCGGCGCCATCGTCTTTGCCGTGGGCGTTGCGATCGGCAGCAGTTGACGTTTAGGGAAACCCTCGGCACAGTCGGGGGATGAGCGCCGCACAGGATCTTCGAAACAGGCTGGCGATTCCGGTGATCGGGTCGCCGCTGTTCATCATCTCCAATCCGAAACTGGTCATCGCCCAGTGCATCGCCGGCATCGTCGGCTCGTTTCCGGCGCTGAACGCCCGGCCGGCCGCGCAACTCGACGAGTGGCTGGCGGAGATCACCGAAACGCTGGCGGCCTGGGACCGCGATCATCCGGATCGCAAGGCGGCGCCCTTCGCGGTCAACCAGATCGTGCATCGCTCCAATACGCGGCTGGAACAGGATCTCGAACTCTGCGTGAAATATCGCGCGCCGCTGGTGATCACCTCGCTCGGCGCGCGGCCTGAGGTGAACGAGGCGGTGCATGGCTATGGCGGCATCGTGCTGCATGACATCATCAACAACCGCTTTGCCCGCAAGGCGGTCGAGAAAGGGGCGGACGGGCTGATCGCCGTGGCCTCCGGCGCCGGCGGCCATGCCGGCACGCTCTCGCCCTTCGCGCTGGTGCAGGAGATCCGCACCTGGTTCCAGGGGCCGCTCGCTCTGTCCGGCGCGATCGCGACCGGTCGCGCCGTGCTCGCCGCCGAGGCGATGGGAGCCGATTTCGCCTATATCGGCTCGGCCTTCATCGCCACCGAGGAGGCCAATGCGGCCAGTGCCTACAAGCAGGCGATCGTCGCCAGCGGTGCGGAGGATATCGTCTACACCAATCTTTTCACCGGCGTGCACGGCAATTATCTGCGCCCGAGCATCGTCGCCGCCGGGCTCGATCCCGACGACCTGCCGCAGAGCGATGCCTCGGCGATGAATTTCCACGAGGGCGCCAAGGCCAAGGCGTGGAAGGACATCTGGGGCTCGGGGCAGGGGATCGGCGCGATCGACGCGGTGCTGCCGGCGGGCGAGCGGGTCGCGCGGCTGATCGCCGAATACCGCGCGGCGCGCGCCGCCCTGTGCGGCTGAGCGCGGCTCAGGCGAACGGGTAGGGGCCGCCGCGCTCCAGCGCCCGCTGCCAGGCCGGGCGGGCGTGGATCGCGGCGAGAAAGGCGTTGAGCCGCGGGTAATTGCCGCGCAGCAGGCCCCTGGTGTTCGCCGCCTCGATCGGGAAGCTCATCATGATGTCGGCGCCGGTCAGCGCATCGCCGGCGAACCAGGCCGAGTTGGCCAGCGCGTCTTCCCAGAGGCGGATATTGGCGCCGAGATTGGGGTCGAGAAACGCATCGCCCACCTTGTTGCCGATGGCGCGCATCAGCGGCTTGAGCACGAAGGGCGCCTGTTTGGGCATTTCGTCGAACACCAGCTTCATCACCAGGAACGGCATGGCCGAGCCCTCGGCGTGGTGCAGCCAGTACGTGTAGCGGCGCCGCTCGTCGGTTCCCTCGGGAGGAATAAGCCGCCCCTTGCCATAGGTGCCGATGAGGTATTCGACGATCGCGCCGGTCTCGGCGACGGTGATGCCGCCATCGGTGATCACGGGCGACTTGCCAAGCGGATGCACCGCGCGCAGCGATGGCGGGGCGAGTCGCGTCTTCCGGTCGCGATCGTAATGCTGCACCTCGTATTCGAGGCCGAGTTCCTCCAGCAGCCAGAGCACGCGCTGCGAGCGCGACGCTTCGAGATGATGAACGACGATCATGGGGTCGCGGTCTCCGGCAGGGTCATCCAGGATGGGATATCGGGTGTCAGCGCGATGCCGTCGAGGCACAGCTTGCTGCCCAGCGCATCGAGCCGCAGCAGCGCGAGGCCGCGCCTTCCAAGGCTGGTCCGCAGGGTGCCGACCTCGCGCTCGCCATCGGTGATCGTCCCGGCGACGGGCAGCTCGGCTTCGGCATCGACCGGGATGAGCCGGCGCTTGACCAGCCCCCGGTAGCGGGTGCGGGCGGTGAGTTCCTGCCCCATGTAGCAGCCTTTCTCCCAGTCGATCCCGTGCAGCTCGCCGAAGCCGGCTTCCATCAGCAGGGTCTTTTCCGGTTCGAGATCGTCGTGATCGGGCAGGCCGAGCGCCAGCCGGTGGGCGAGATAGGCGGGTTCATCCGCCGCCCCGGCCAGCGGCGCCGGCGCCAGTATCCGGTGGCCGGCTTCGGGCAGGCGCGGATCGGCGGCGATGATCGCGCCGGGGGGTGTAACAGGGGGCGCGCCGCCCCACGCGGCATGCACCGCGAATTCGTCCGACCGGTCCCGCAGCGTGACCTGGCTGCGCAGCCGGAAGCGCGAGAGGCGGCGGATCAGCTCCGCGACCGAAGCGCGCGGCGCCTCCAGCAGGAGCGACTCGCCCGCGGCAAGAATGAAGAATTCGGCCAGATAGCGCCCCTGCGGCGTGAGCAGGGCGGACCAGACGGCCCGGCCCGGCTCCGCCTTCGTCACGTCGTTCGACACGAGGCCCTGGAGGAAGGCGACGCGGTCGGGCCCGTCGATCCCGATCACGCCGCGCGCGGGAAGATATGCGATCGTCGTCATGACCGGGATGTGGCCCCTTGGCCGTGCGGCGGCAAGCCGTGCTACAGCCTCGACAGCATGAGAATCCTTTTCATAACCTCATCGCGCATCGGCGACGCGGTGATCGCCTCGGGTGTGATGGAGCGCATCCGGCGCGATCATCCGGGCGCGAGGCTGACGGTGGCCTGCGGCGCCGCTGCCTCCGGCGTGTTCGCGCGGCTGCCCGGGCTGGAGCGGCTGATCATTTTCGAGAAGCAGCGGCAGGATCGTCACTGGCTCTCGCTCTGGGGCCGGCTGGTGCGCGATCGCTGGGCGGTGGTGGTGGATTTTCGCGGCTCGGCGCTGGCCTACACGCTGCGCGCCGGGCGGCGGATCGTGGTGCGTGGCGGCCGGCGGCCCGGCCGGCGCTACCGGCAGATCGGCGCCTCCAGCGGGTTCGATCCGGCGCCGCTGCCGGTGGTCTGGACCGCGGCGGAGGACCGCGCCGTTGCGGCCCGATTGCTGCCCGAGGGCGCGCCGGTGCTCGGCCTCGGCCCGACCGCGAACTGGGACGGCAAGATCTGGCCGGCCGAACGCTTCGTCGCCCTGGCACGCGCGCTGGACTATCGGCGAATCGCGGTCTTTGGCGGCCCGGGCGAGGCCGAGGCGGCGCGCGCCGCCCCTGTGCTCGCGGCGCTGCCCGGCGCGATCGACCTGGTCGGTCGGGTTTCGGTGGTCGAGGCCGCCGCTTGCCTCGCCCGCTGCGCCCTGTTCGTGGGCAATGATTCCGGGCTGATGCATCTCGCCGCCGCCGCCGGCACGCCGACGCTCGGCCTGTTCGGCCGCTCCCGCGCCTCGGAATACGCGCCTGCCGGCCGTTGCGCCGGCTTCGTCGCCGCGCCGGGCCCCGAGGGCGAGGCGCCGATGGAGGGATTGGGTGTGGATGCAGTGATCGCGGCGGCGCGCGACCTCGCGGCGCGGGCGGCGGCGGCATGAGGATCGCCCAGCTGATGGCCGGAGCCGCGAATGGCGGCGCCGAACTCTTTTTCGAGCGGATGACGCTGGCGCTGCACGAGGCCGGCGCGGCGGTGCTGCCGGTGATCCGCCCCGATCCGGCGCGGATGAACCTGCTGCGCGCGGCAGGGCTCGACCCGGTCGGGCTGCGCTATGGCGGGCCGCTCGATTGTCTCACCCGCCCGCGTGCGGGGGCGGCGCTGCGCGGCTTCGGCGCCGAGGTGGCGATGGCCTGGATGAGCCGCGCCGCCTTTCACGCGCCGCGCGGCGACTGGGCGCTGGTCGGCCGGCTCGGCGGCTACTATCCGCTGAAATATTTCCGCCGCTGCGATCATCTGGTCGGCAATACGCGCGATATCGTGCGCTGGATCGGCGCGCAGGGCTGGCCGCGCGAGCGCATCGCCTACCTGCCCAATTTCGTGGCCGATTTTGCTGCCGAGACGCCGGCCGCGCGCGAGGGGCTCGGCGTGCCGGCGGGGGCACCGCTGGTTCTTGCCCTCGGCCGGCTGCACGAGGTCAAGGGATTTGACGATCTGATCCGCGCGATCGAGCCGGTCCCCGGCGCGCATCTGGTGATCGCCGGCGAGGGGCCGGAACGCGCCGCGCTGGAGGCGCTGGTCGCCGCGCGCGGGCTTGGCGGGCGGGTCCATCTCGCCGGCTGGCGGCGCGATGTCGGCGCGCTGCTGCGGGCGGCCGACCTGTTCGTCTCGTCCTCGCGCCACGAGCCGCTGGGCAACATGGTGCTGGAGGCGTTCTCCGCCGCGACGCCGGTGGTGGCGGTTGCCGCCGAGGGGCCGCGCGAAATCATCCGCGACGGGGTGGATGGTGTGCTGGTGCCGCTCGGCGACACGCAATCCCTGTCCGCCGCGATATCTGCCCAGCTCGCCGATCCGGCCCGCCGCGCCGATCTCGCCGCCGCCGGACGGGCGCGGTTCGAGGCGGAGTTCGCCGCCCCGGTCGTGATGGAAACCTGGCGTGGCTATCTCTCCGGAGTGCGGCGCTGATGTGCGGCATTGCGGGACTCGCGCTGAAGCCGGGGGCGCGGATCGCTCCGGAAACCCTCGCGGCACTCGCCCGCGCGCTGGCCCATCGCGGGCCGGATGGCGCGGGCACCCATGTCAGCGAGCGGGCGGCGCTGGTGCATACCCGTCTCGCCATCGTCGATCTCGCGACCGGCGACCAGCCGCTGTTCGGCGCCGGTGCCGCGCTGATCGGCAATGGCGAGATCTACAACAACCGCGAATTGCGCGCCGCCCTGCCGCAGATTCCCTTCCGCACCGGCAGCGATTGCGAGCCGCCGCTGCATCTCGCCCGCGCCGAGGCGGATTTCCTGCCGCTGCTGCGCGGGATGTATGCGCTCGCGATCGATGATTCCGAGCGCGGCGTGGTGATGCTGGCGCGCGATCCGTTCGGCATCAAGCCGCTCTATCGCTGCGCCGCCGAGCCGGGCACCGCCTTCGCCTCCGAGCCGCAGGCGCTGCTCGCGGCCGGGCTCGCGACGCGGCGGATCGACACCGCGCGCCTCGTCGAGCTGCTGCAACTGCAATTCACCACCGGCAACGCGACCGTTTTTTCCGGGATCGAGCGGGTGCCGCCCGGCGCGCTGCTCACCCTGCGCGATGGCGCCGAGGCGGAACTGCTTGGCCATAAGCCGATCGAGCCGGGCGAGGCGCCGCGCGACGAGGATGCGGCCCTCGTCGCGCTCGATGCCGTGCTGGCGCAATCGGTCGAGCTGCACCAGCGCAGCGACGTGCCCTATGGCATGTTCCTCTCGGGCGGGATCGACAGTGCCGCGATCCTCGCCCTGATGGCGCGGCTGAACGAGACGCCGGTGCTTGCCTTCACCGCAGGCTTCGACCGCGACACGGTGGCCGACGAGCGCGACGATGCCGAGGCGACCGCCCGCGCCGTCGGCGCCCGGCACGAGCGGATCGAGATCACCGAGGCGATGACCTGGCGGCACCTGCCCGCGATCGTCGCCGCGATGGACGATCCGGCCGCCGATTACGCAATCATCCCCACCTGGTTCCTCGCCCGCCATGCGCGCGGGAGCGTCAAGGTCGTGCTGTCCGGCGAGGGCGGGGACGAGATGTTCGCCGGCTACGGCCGCTACCGCGCGGCGGCGCGGCCCTGGCCCTTCGCCCGGCCGATGCGCGCCCGCGGTGCGTTCGACGGGCTCGACCTGCTGCGCGATCGCGGCGAGGGCTGGCGCGACGGCCTGAAGCGGGCGCGGCAGGCGGCGGAGGGCAGCTTCCTCGCCCGCGCCCAGCGCGAGGATGTGGCGACCTGGCTGCCCGACGATCTGCTGCTCAAGCTCGACCGTTGCCTGATGGCCCATGGCGTGGAGGGCCGCACGCCCTTCCTCGACCGCGAGGTGGCGCGTTTCGCCTTCGCCCTGCCGGACCGGCTGCGGGCGCGCCGGGGGCTTGGCAAATATCTGCTGCGCAAATGGCTGGAGGCGAACCTGCCGGCGGCGCGTCCCTTCGCCCGCAAGCAGGGGTTCGATGTGCCGGTCGCCGCCTGGATCGCCGGGCAGGGCCAGCGCCTCGGCGAGCTGGTCGCGCGCGCGCCGGTCATTGCCGAGGTTGCGGATCCGGCGCGGGTGCGCGACCTGTTCGGCCGCGCGGCCGACCGCCGGGCCGGCGTGGCATGCTGGCGGCTGCTGTTCCTCGCCTTGTGGCATCATCGTCACGGGCTGGGCGGCGCCGTCGATGGCGATGTGTTCGAAATACTGGGAGAACGGGCATGACCGAGCGCTACGACCTGATCATCGAGAACGGCACCCTGATCCTGCCCTGGGGCGAGGCAACGGGGCGGATCGGCGTGCGGGATGGCCGGATCGCCACCCTCGCCGCGACCGGGGATGCGGCCGAGACGATCGATGCGCGCGGCCTGCACGTGCTACCGGGGCTGATCGACCCGCATGTGCATTTCCGCGATTCCGGGAGCGGCGAGCTGCCGGCGGTCGAGACGATGGAAACCGGCACGCGCGGCGCCGTGCTCGGCGGCATCACCGCGATCTTCGACATGCCGAACACCGGCACACCGGCCACCGGACAGGCGGCGCTGGCGGCGAAACGGGACTCGCTCGCCGGGCGGGCGTGGTGCGATGTCGGCCTCTATGTCGGCGCGACGAAGGACAATATCGGCGACCTCGCCGCCCTTGAGGCCGAGCCGGGCATCTGCGCGATCAAGGTGTTCGCCGGTTCCTCGACCGGCAACCTGCTGGTCGAGGACGATGCCTCGATCGAGCGCGTGATGCGCGCCGGACGGCGGCGGATCGCCTTCCACTCCGAGGATGAATTCCGCCTGCAGGCGCGGCGCGGCGAATTTTCCACCGGCATGGCCTATGCCAACCACGCGGTCTGGCGCGATCCGGAATGCGCGGCGCTGGGGACGCGGCGGATCATGGCGCTGGCCCGCCGCACCTTCCGCCCGGCGCATATCCTGCATGTCTCGACCGAGGAGGAATTCGCCTATCTGCGCGATTTCCGCGACATCGCCAGCGTCGAGGTGCTGGTCAATCACCTGACCCAGATGGCGCCCGACGCCTATGACCGGCTCGGCGCCTATGCGGTGATGAACCCGCCGATCCGCGATCGGCGCCATGTCGAGGCGGCGTGGCGCGCGGTGGCGGATGGGCTGGTGGACACGATCGGGTCCGATCACGCGCCGCATCCGCGTGCCGCGAAGGAGCGCCCCTGGCCCGAAACCGCGGCCGGGCTGACCGGGGTGCAGACGCTGGTGCCGGTGATGCTCGACCAGGTGGCGCAGGGACGGCTGACGCTCACCCGGCTGGTCGATCTGATGGCGGCGGGGCCGGCGCGGATCTATGGCGCGGTCGGCAAGGGGCGGATCGCCGCGGGCTATGACGCCGATTTCACCCTGGTCGACCTGCGCCGCCAGCAGCGCATCGAGGCGGGCTGGCTCGCCAGCCCTTGCGGCTGGTCGCCGTTCGAGGGCGAGCGCGTCACCGGCTGGCCGGTGATGACGATCATCCGCGGTCAGGTAGCGATGCGCGACGGCGCGGTGACGGGGTCGCCCGCGGGGCGGATCGTCGCCTTCCGCTCCTGACCCGCACGGCCCGGGTCAGCGGATGCTGGCCGTCGCGATATCAAGGGGTTGGTTTCTGGCGTCGGGTGTCCAAATCCATGCTGGCCCTCGGGTCGAAAAACCTGTATAAAGAAATTACGGCGCTTTTCGGTTCTGGTTGCTGCGTGCGTTTCGGCGTTACCGCCTTCGACACCTCCCCAAGTTGAAGAGTTAGCTGGCCCGCATATCGCGGGCTGCCGTTTGTTTGGAGAGTCGCGATGTCGACAGGTACTGTTAAGTGGTTCAACGCAACCAAGGGCTATGGCTTCATCCAGCCGGATGACGGGTCGAAGGACGTGTTCGTGCATATTTCCGCCGTCGAGCGTGCCGGCCTTGGCCGGATCGACGAGGGTCAGCGCCTTGAGTTCGAAGTCCGCAAGGGCCGCGAAGGCAAGATGTCCGCCGAGAACCTGAAGGCGGCCTGAACCCGCCTGTCTCGGAAAAGGCGCCGTGCGAACGGCGCCTTTTTTGTTGCCCGTGTTTTTTTGTTACCCGTGTTTCTTGTCGCCGTCTCTCAGCGCTGGGTGATGACACCATAGGCGAGCGACTTGAAGGTATGCGCCTGCGGGTGGCCGAGAACCACGACCCGCCCTTCGCCATACATCGTCACATCGGCGTTCTTGCTGGCATAGACGACCAGGTTGGCCTGGCCCCGCGCCGCGATGCGCGCCCCGGCGGCGTGCAGCCGGCTTGCATCGATCGAGGCGACCCCGCGCGATACCATGCTGAACCGCCCGACCTGCCCCGACAGGGTGGCGGCCGCAGCGCCATCGTTGGTGAAGTCGAACCGGCGTCCCGAAAGCCCCTGCAGATCCGCGCGGACGAACCCTTTCGTGGTCAGCCCGGCCAGCGAGGGTGCGGTGATCGTCACCCGCACGGTCTCCTTCTGCGGCAGGTCCAGCGCGGCTGGACGGTCGATCACCAGCACGCCGCGCTGCACGCTCACGGCGAGGTTCTCGACCAGATAGGGATCGCCCGCGAGCCGCACCGATTGCGCGGCGCCGGCGGTGAAGTCGAGCCAGAACCGGCCGTGCAGGGCGATCGCGTCGAACCGGCCGACATGTTCGACGATCGTCCGCGGTGCCGCGATGGCGGTCCCGGCGGTGGCGATCGACAGCGCCGCGATGCAGGCGGCCGGAACGTTCCATCCTCTCATCGGCGATCCTCCTGTGGCCAGCCTATAGGCTTCGCACAGAAGCGGGCAAGCGCTGCGTGTGCCTGTCGTGCCTATCCGCCGCGGCGGATGATGCCGGTGCCGAATTTCGCCCGCAACCGCTCGACGGCGTCCTCGCGGGCGGCGCGGCGCGGCGTTTCCCGGTCGACCAGATCGCCGCGATCGGCCTCCGCGGCGGCGGCGAGCCGGGCCGCGCCGATCCCGATCAGCCGGTAGCGCGGTCCGGCGGCACGCATCAGCACCGGCTTCGCCGCCTCGAAGATCGTCTCGGCCAGCTGCGTGGGGGCGGTCAGCCGCACCGCATGGGTATGCGTCTCGAACCGGGCGGTCTTAAGCTTGAGCACGAGCCCGGCAGCGGCGAAGCCTTCGGCGCGCAGCCGCCGGGCAAGTTTCTCGCAGAGCGGAAACAGGGCGCGGGCGAGGGCGGCCGCATCGTCGATATCCGCGGCGAAGGTCGTCTCCGCACTGATCGATTTCGTTGCCCGCGCGGGGTCGATCGGCCGGGGATCGATGCCGCGGGCGCGCGCGGTCAGCATCGGCCCGTCCTCGCCGAGCCGGGTGCGGGCTGCGCGGTCATCCAGGGCGGCGAGCTGGCCGACGCGGGTGATCCCCATGCCAGCCAGTTTCCGCGCCAGCGCCGGGCCCACGCCGGGCAGAATGCCGACCGGCTCCGGCGCCAGCACCGCGGCGGCCTCCGCACCCAGCACGGCGAAGCCGCGCGGCTTGTCCCGCTCGGCGGCGAGTTTCGCCAGCAGCCGGTTCGGCGCCAGGCCGATCGACACCGTCACGCCGATCTCCGCCTCGACCTGCCGGGCGAAGCGGCTGAGAACGACGGCAGGCGGCGCCTTGTGCAATGCCGCCGTGCCGGAGAGATCGAGCGCCGCCTCGTCGATCGAGAGTG
The DNA here is from genome assembly GCF_905116885.1 of Acidiphilium sp. C61. Classification (NCBI taxonomy): domain Bacteria; kingdom Pseudomonadati; phylum Pseudomonadota; class Alphaproteobacteria; order Acetobacterales; family Acidocellaceae; genus Acidiphilium; species Acidiphilium sp. C61. The sequence goes on from NZ_CAJHNI010000005.1 coordinate 2,338,306, forward strand.
GCTGCACCAGCGGCGTCAGCGTGGACATCAGCGCGCGGATCTCGGCTGCCGCCGCCGCGTATTTCCGCATCTCCGGCGCGATCACCACCGCGTCCGGGCAGAGTTTCCTCGCCTTGAACATCGGCATCGCCGAGCGCACGCCCGAGAGGCGGGCGATGTAGCAGCAGGCCGCCACCACGCCGCGCGCCCCGCCGCCGACGATCACCGGCCGGTCGGCGAGCTCCGGCCGGTCGCGCTTCTCCACGCTCGCATAGAAGGCGTCGCAGTCGATATGGGCGATGGCGAGGGTCGCGATCTCGTCATGCGCGACGAGGCGCCGCCCCTCGCAATGCGGGCAGGCGCCGGCGGCCTCGGAAATCGTATCGCAGTCGCGGCACAGGATCGGCATGGCCAGCGCAGGAAACGCCTTATCGGCGCCGGGCGGAAGCGAAAAATCGCGTCAGATCGAGCGGACCATATGCACGAGCCCGGACCATTGCTGGGCGACCCATCCGCCGCTCGCCATCGCCTCGGGCGCTTCGGGGTCGCCGGTCGGCGCGAAATCCTTCGAGAAATCGGCGGTGCCGAACAGCATGTCCCAGAACGGGAACACCGCGCCGTAATTGATCGAGCGTTCGCCGGCGGCGAGAATGCCGTGATGCGCGCGGTGAAACCGCGGCGAGACCAGCAGCCGCTCGCCAATCCGGCCGAAGGAGAGGCGGATATTGGCGTGGCTGAAACTCTCGACGAATCGCAGGATCAGCACCAGCAGCGGGAATTGCAGCGGCGGAATCCCGACCAGCAGCCCCACCGCCATGAACCAGAGGAAGCCGATCACCTCGTCGAGCACATGGTTGCGGTCGTCGGACCAGAAGGTCATCTGCCGCTGGGCGTGATGCACCGCGTGCAGCGCATACCAGAGGCGGAAGCGATGCGAGAGACGGTGCCGCCAGTAATCGGCGAAGTCGAGGATCAGCGCATAGACCGCGAAGGTGATCACCGGATGGCCGAACAGCGGCGGGAAGATCGTCTCCAGCATCGGCGGCACATAGCCGTGATCGGCGAGAAACCCATCGAGCCGCACCTGCGCCGCGTAGAACAGCACGAAGGTCATCACCGGCAGCACGCCGACGCGGGCAAGAAACGTGTAGAACACGTCGACCAGCACCGCCCGCCGGCTGTCCCACCGCTCGATCGGCATCGCCCGCTCCAGCGGCACGCAGACCGCATAGGCCAGCAGCATCTGCGTCACGCCATAGATCGCGACCAGGGTCCAGCCGAAGGAGAGTTCGCTCCACTGCATCAGCCCGAACCGGTAGAGCAGCGGCAGCACCGCCACCTGCTCCACCCAGCCGGCAAGATCGTTGAACGGATGGGCCGGCAGCATGCTCAGGCCAGGCGCATCGCCGTGCGGGCGGCGGTGTCGGTCAGCAGGGTCGAGAGATAAATCCCGTGCGGCGAGCGGCCGACCGTGATGTGGTCAACAGCACCGCTCGCCGGCTCCAGCACGGCGACGCGGGAGGCGAAGCGCAGCGCGATCCACAGCCGCCCGTCCGGTGCGAAACAGAGATCGTCCGGCCCGCCCGGCATCGGAATCCGCCGCTTGAAGCCGAGGTTCTTCGCGTCCAGCACGGTGAGCGAACCGGCGACGCGGTTGGTGACGTAGAACTCGCTGCGGTCCGGCGTGAGGAAGATGTTGTGCGCGCCCTTGTCGGTCAGCACGGTGCGCATCACCCCGCCAGTCGCCGGATCGACCACGGCGACATGATCGCTGCCCATGATGGCAACCAGGACCACGCCGTCATGCCACATCACCCCGGCGGGCGTCTTGCCGACCGGCGCCGTCCAGCGGACGCGCATGGTGGCGAGGTCGATCGCGACCAGCGTGCCGGAATCCTGCATCGAGACGAAGACGGTGCGCGAATCCGGCGTGTAGCTGAGATGGCTCGGCATCGAGCCGGCGCGGAAGCGGTGGGCGAGGGTCAGCGTGTCGGCATGGTAGATGTCGACATGGTTGAGCCGCAGGCAGTTCACGGTGAGGAACTTGCCGTCCGGGCTGAACCAGAGCTGGTAGGGATCGGGGATCAGCTTGTGGCCGCGTTCGCGCCCGGTGGCGGGATCGAAGAAGAACACCGCATTGCCCGCGGCATCGGCGATCATCAGCGTCTTGCGGTCCGGCGTCAGCGTCCAGTGGCCGGGCTCGCGCAGCGTCGGCTCGGTATGGATCACCTTGCGCGTTGTCATGTCGATGATCGAAACGCGCGAGCCGCCCGAATCGAGCACGATGCAGATCGGCGGCGTCGGGCCGGCGGCGTGGGCGAGGGAGGGTGCCAGGCCGAGAAACGCCGGCGCGGCCAGCAGCGCGCGGCGGGAAAGCGGGAGCATGGTCATGCCGGGGACGATCCTTCGTCGGGATTGATGAACACCGCCCGCGCCCATGTGAAGAACGTCAGGCTGGTCGTTGCGATCAAAGTATTATCTGTCAGAGATTGCACTGCGAAGGCGAGAAATACAAGGCGGATCAGCCGTCGCTGCCCCACCGGCAGCGCAGCGCTGCCCCGAAACAGCCACAGGCCGAGCAGGCCGAACAGCAGCAGCGCGCCGGGCACGCCGCCCTCGCAGGCGATGCGCAGATATTCGTCATGCGCCGCGTTGGTGCCAAGGAACCGGCCGATCGGCGAATGCAGCGGTACGATCACCTTGCCCGCGCCCACCCCCCAGCCGAGCCAGGGCGAGCGCGCCAGCGCCGCCTCGAAATAGGGCCAGATCAGGTTGCGGTTGGACAGGCTGCCGGCATCGCCGAGATGAACGAGGTCGATCACGCGGACGAAATGCAGCGCCGGCCCGGCGAGAAGCACGCCGCCGAACGCAGCACCGCCGATCGCCAGCAGGCTGAGCCGGGCCCGCATGCCGAATTCCGGCGCGTCCACCGCGAGCAAGGTGGCGAGCGTGGCGCTGCTGGCGAGTGCGAGCGGCGCGCGCGCACCGCTGGCCAGCAGGATCAGGAAATTCGCGCCGATCCAGCCCCATTCCCGCCGTCGGCCGCTGCCGGCGAAGGCGACCAGCCCGGCATAGATGGCGATCATCGCGAAGCCGCCGAGAAAGGCCGGCGAACTCGATGCCTGCAGCCGGATCGCACCGAGCTGAACGCCGTAAAGTGCGCGCACCCCCGCCGCGTGGAGCAGCAGGCCGAACCCCACCGTCACCGCCGGGCCGATGATGGTGCTGCGGATGATCGCCGCGCGCATCCGCGCCTCCGTCCGCATGAAGCCGGCGGCGAACGGCGCCGCCGAGCCGACCAGCGACCGCAGCGCGGCGAGCGGCGTCAGCCCCGGCCACATTCCGTGCATGAAGCCGCCGATGAACATGAACACGAAGGCGTAGCCGGGATTGTAGCGGTCGAACCTGCTCCCGCGGCGCAGGGCGGCCAGCCCGATGATCGCCAGCCCCGCGACCTTGAGCAGGGCGATGATCGTCTCGTGATGGCCGATCATGTCGGAAAGCCACATCTCCGGCGTGGTCGCGACCAGGAGCAGCCAGGCGGCCATCGCCCCCTCCGGCCAGGCGAGTGCCGCCCCACCGGCAAGGCCGAGCGCCAGAAGGCCCAGCAAGGGCTCGATTCCCTGCGGCACGAGGAGCAAAAGCGCTGCCGCAAGACCGGCCGCCACGGCGAGCGCCGCCCCTCCGCGCGCGATGCCGCCAGTCACGGCACGGCGAGGATCGTGTAGTGCTCGTCCGGTCCGGCTTCGGCGGCGGCCGCGGAAAACCCGGCGGCGGCTAGGAGTGCCTGAGCCTCCGCCGGCGCCATCCGCCGCGCCATCGGCGCGCCGACCGCGCCGGGCCCGGCAGGGTCGTATTCGGCGATGAACAGCGCGCCGGAGGGTTTCATTGCGGCGCGGATCGCGCGCAGCGCCGTGTCCCTCTCGTGCATGTGATGCAGCGCATCGGTCAGCATGACCCGGTCCGGCGCCACGTGCAGCGCTGCCAGCGTCTCGGCCCGGCCCACCATCGTCTCCAGGGCAAGGCCGCGCCGCACCGCCTCGGCCGCGGCATGAGCGAGGGACGCGGAATCCGGGTCCATCGCCAGCACGCGCGCGCCGAGAGCGGCATACTCGAGGGCGAGGGCGCCGGTGCCCGCGCCGATATCGAGCACGGTCATGCCGGCGGCAAGCCCTGCCCGTGCCGCCCAGATTGCGGCGAGATGCCGCTTCTCCGCCTGCCGCGCCACCAGCCGTTCGAGCCGTGCCGCATCCGCCCCGGGTTGATTTTCCGCCTGCATCGGCCAACCCTAGCCGAAGCCAAGGGATCGACAAACCGAAATGATTCTCCACGCCTCAACGACGGGCAGCGGCCCGGACGTCATTCTCCTGCACGGGCTGTTCGGCGCCGGGCGCAATCTCGGCGTCATCGCCCGCGGGCTCGCGACGCGGTTCCGCGTCACCACGCTCGATGCCCGCAACCATGGCGACAGTCCGCACGATGCTGACATGCGCTACCCCGTCATGGCGGAGGATGTGGCCGAGACGATGGAGTCGCTGGGCATCGCCGCGGCCGGCTTCGTCGGGCATTCGATGGGCGGCAAGATCGCGATGATGCTGGCGCTCACCCATCCTGCCCGCGTCACCCGCCTCGCCGTGCTCGACATCGCGCCGGTCGCCTATGGCCACGAGCATCTGGGTTATGTCCGGGCGATGCGCGGACTGGCACTGCATCCCGGCCTGACCCGGCAGGAGGCCGACGCCGCGCTCGCCGCCAGCGTGCCGGAGCCGGCCTTGCGGGGGTTCCTGCTGCACAATCTCGTGTTTGGCGCCGCACCGCGCTGGCGCCTCGGCCTTGAGGAGATCGCCGGCGCGATGAACGATCTGGTCGGCTGGGCCGATCCGGCGCCGGGTGCGCGCTACGACGGCCCGGCGCTGGTCGTCGCGGGGGCGACATCGTCCTATGTCCCGCCGACGGCGCATGGGGCGATCCGCGCCCGCTTCCCGCAGGCGCGGATCGAGACGATCGCCGATGCCGGCCACTGGCTCCACGCCGAGAAGCCGCGGGAGGTGCTCGCGGCGCTCGAGCCTTTCCTGCGCGGCTAGAGCATCATCCGATCCGAAAGGATCGGAAACTACTCTACAGCCGCAACCCGCCCATGGCGCAGAGATACGCCCAGTGTTCCGGGCTGACCGGGCCGACCGACAGGCGCGAGAGGCGGACCAGTGCGAGATCGGCCAGCGCCGGATCGGCCTTGATCGCGGCGAGGCCGACCGGATGCGGCATCGGGGCGACGGCCTTCACATCGACCGCCACCCAGTCGCCGGATTCGGCGGTCGGGTCCGGATAGGCTTCCCGCACCACCTCCACCACGCCGACGATCTCGCGACCGATATTGGAGTGATAGAAGAAGGCGCGGTCGCCCACGCGCATCGCCTTCAGGTTGTTCCTGGCGGCGTGGTTGCGCACGCCGGTCCAGGGTTCGACGCCGTTGGCCACCTGCTGGTCCCAGGAAAACGCGTCCGGCTCGGACTTGACCAGCCAGTAGTTCACGGCGTCAGCGTGCCGTCGCGCAGCACGGTGCGGAAGCCCTGGATCTCGACCGCGCCGAACAGCCCGGCCTTGCTGTAGGGGTCGTTGGCGACCAGCGTTTCCGCCGCCGCGCGGTCCGCCACCTCGTAGACGATCATCGAGCCGCAGGGATTGCCGTCGGCATCCAGCATCGGGCCGCCATAGAGGATGCTCGACTTGATGCTGTCGAGATAGGCGAGGTGATCGGGGCGGACCTGCTTGCGCAGGGCGAGGCTGTCTTTGCGATCATGGGCGACGAGGACGAACTGCATTGCGATGGCTCCTTGCGGGCGGTTTCACTGACGCCAGCATAATGGCTGATCGTGCTGCGCCAAGATGTGATCGGCAGGGGCGGCTCCGCGTCCGGGTGGGGGCTGTCAAAAACAAGAATTCGTATTAGACAATCTGTTGATGGACCGTTCACCCGCCACGGATTACGCGGCCGACGCGCAGGCCGCCATGATCGCCGCCCCGACATCGAAATCAGGTGCCTGGCTGCACCGTTTCGCCAATCCGGGGCGTTTCCAGCGCCTGGTCCAGCCGCTGATCCCCTGGATCGGCTGGTCGGCGCTGATCGTCTGCACCGTCGGGCTGGTCTGGGGGTTCGCCTTCGCCCCGGCGGACTGGCAGCAGGGCATCGCCTCGCGCATCATGTATGTCCACGTTCCCGCGGCCTGGGTGGCGATGAACGGCTATGCGGCGCTGGCCATCTGCTCGCTGCTCTCGATCGTCTGGCGGCATCCGCTGGCCGATATCGCGGCGAAGGAGATGGGGCCGGTCGGCGCCGGCTTTACCGGGCTCTGCCTGATTACCGGATCGCTCTGGGGCGAGCCGGAATGGGGCACCTACTGGGTGTGGGATGCGCGGCTGACCTCGGTGCTGATCCTGTTCTTTCTCTATCTCGGCCACATGGCGCTGATCCGCGCGTTCGACAATCCGCAGCACGGATATCGCGCCGCCGCGATCCTCGGCCTTGTCGGCGCGATCAACCTGCCCATCATCGTGTTCAGCGTGTACTGGTGGAATTCGCTCCACCAGGGCAACTCGATCACCCTCACAGGCCCATCCAAGATCTACGTCACGATGCTGTATCCGCTGCTGATTTCCACCTTGGGCTTCTATCTCGCCTTCATTGCCATGTCCCTCGCACGCATTTCGAGCGGTATCATGGAAAACCGCGCGCGGGCGCTGCTGCTCGCACGCGCGGAGCGCTCGGGGAACTGATACGATGGTGAAGAACACCCTGCCTTACGTGGTCGGCAGCTATGGCGCCGCCCTTGCGATCATCGGCATTCTCTCCCTGACCACGTTCTTCCGCTACCGCGCGGCAAGGCGCAGGCTGGCTGCGGTGGAGCCGCGCGGGCGTGGCGAGTCGGGGAGTGCCGCGTCATGATGAGCCGCAAGAAACGCCGTCTCTGGATCGTGGTCGCCTGCGGTCTCGGTCTGTCCACCGCGGTGGCGCTGATGCTGGTCGCCTTCCGCTCCAGCCTCTCGTTCTTCATGTCGCCGCAGCAGGTCGCCGCGCGCCATCCGCCGGCCGGGCAGGTATTCCGCCTCGGCGGCATCGTGCAGGCGAACACCGTGGTGATGGGCACCCGCAACGGCGCGCCCTATACCACGTTCCGCATCACCGATGGCAGCGCCTCGATCCCGGTGGTCTATACCGGCGTGCTGCCCGGACTGTTCCGCCAGGGGCAGGGCGTGGTCACGATCGGCGCGATGAGCGAGGGCGATCGTGAATTCCTCGCCTCCACCGTGCTCGCCAAGCACGGTGCCGATTACATGCCCCGCGATGTCGAGATGGCGCTGCGCAAGGCCGGCAAGTGGAACCCGAAATTCGGCCCGCCGCCCGATGCCGGCGCCTGGGACGACAAGTCGCCCGCCCAGATCGAGGCGTCCAGCAATGGCTGAGCCGACCGCAGGAGCCGCACAATGATCCCCACCCTCGGCAATTTCGCGCTTGCGCTGGCTCTGGCCATCGCCGTTGCGCAATCTGTGGTCGGCATCGCCGGGCCAATGCTGCGCGACCGGCAGATCCTTCGTGCCGCACCCGCGCTGGCGATCGGCCAGTTCGTCATGCTGGGCCTGTCCTTCCTCGCGCTGGTCTGGGCCGGCGTGGTGTCGGACTTCACGGTACGCAATGTCGCGGAATATTCATCATCGACGACGCCGCTCTTCTACCGGATCACCGGTACCTGGGGAAACCATGACGGGTCGATCCTGCTCTGGTGCCTGATCCTCTCGCTGTGTGGCGCGACCGTCGGCATTTTCGGCAACAGCATACCCACCAGCCTGCGCTCGCGCGTGCTCGGTGTGCTCGGCCTCGTGTCCGGCGGGTTCATGGCTTTCGTTATCGCCGTCTCCAACCCGTTCGCGCGGATCTGGCCGCCGCCGCTGCATGGCGCGGGCGTCAACCCGATCCTGCAGGATCCCGGCCTCGCCGTGCATCCGCCGATTCTCTACACCGGCTATGTCGGCTTCTCGATTGCCTTCGCCTTCGCCGTTGCCGCCCTGATCGAAGGGCGGGTCGATGCCGCCTGGGGGCGCTGGGTGCGGCCCTGGGCGCTTGTCTCCTGGCTGTTCCTGACCTGCGGCATCTGCTTCGGCTCGCTCTGGTCGTATTACACGCTGGGCTGGGGCGGGTTCTGGTTCTGGGATCCGGTCGAGAACGTTGCCTTGCTGCCCTGGCTGACCGGCACGGCGCTGATCCATTCCGCCATCGTGGTGGAGAAGCGCGAGGCGCTGAAGACCTGGTCGGTGCTGCTCGCCATCGCCACCTTCTCGCTCAGCCTGTGCGGCACCTTCCTCGTCCGCTCGGGCCTGCTCAACTCGGTGCACGCGTTTTCCGCCTCGCCGGATCAGGGGCTATTCATCCTCGTGCTGCTCGCGCTGACCATCGGCGGCTCGCTGCTGCTGTTTGCCTTCCGCGCGCCGGTTCTGGCGGCGAGCGGGGTTTTCGCGCCGGTCTCGCGCGAGGGCGCGCTGATCCTGAACAACATATTCCTCTGCATCATCGCCGCCGTCGTCTTCACCGGCACGATGTATCCGCCTTTTCTCGCGCTGCTGTTCAACCGGCAGATCTCGGTGGGCGCGCCGTTCTACGACCAGGCCGTCCTGCCGCTCACCGCGCCGCTGATCCTGGCGATGGCGGTCGGGCCGATGCTGTCGTGGAAGCGCGCGGCGCTGCTGCCGGCGCTGACCAAGCTGTGGTTCGTGGCGGTTCTCGCACTCGTCGTCTTCGGCGCCTTCATCCTGCGCGGGCATTTCGTCGCGGCGCTCGGGCTCGCTGGCGCGGTCTGGGTGGTGATGGGCGCGCTGGTCGATCTCGCGGAGCGGGTCCGCCTGTTCCGGATTCCGCTTGGCCAGTCCTTCATGCGGCTGTTCACCATCCCGCGGGCCGCCATCGGCGCCTCGCTCGGGCATCTCGGCTTCGGGATCGCCGTGCTCGGCATCGCCGGCATGTCGTTGCAGACGCATACGATCCGCGTGCTCAACCCCGGCCAGTCGATCGATCTTGGCGGCTACAACTGGAAGCTGATCGCGATCAAGCCGGCAACCGGGCCGAACTACAGCGCCCGCGATGCGACGATCGAGGTGTCGCGCAACGGGCATCTGGTCCAGATCCTGCACCCCGAGACGCGGTATTTCACCGACCAGAAGGTCAAGACGGTGGCCGCTGCGATCCGCAGCAACGGCGTTCGTAATCTCTTCGCCACCTTCGCCGGTGACAACAACAGCGGCGGCGGCGAATTCCGCTTCAACATCCATCCGCTCGCGCCGGAAATCTGGCTCGGCGGCCTCATCATGGCGCTTGGCGGCGCGATCTCGCTGACCGACCGGCGGTTCCGCGTCGGTGCGCCGGTGCGAAGCCGGCTGCGTCGGCCTTCCGGCTCGGCCACGGTCTGATCCCGACCGATGAGCCTGTCGCGCCGCATGATGTTCGGACTGCCGCTGCTCGTCGTGGGCGTGGGCGGGGTCGGCTTCTATGAACTGCTCCGCCGGATGCAGACCGGCAGCTACAACCCGCAGGCCTTCGACAACCCGCTGGTCGGGCACGACGTGCCGGATTTCACCCTGACCGGGGTGGATGGCAAGGAGGGGTTCGACAAGAAGCTGCTCGCCGCGCAGACGCGCCCGGTTCTGGTGAATTTCTTCGCCTCCTGGTGCGTGCCCTGCGCCGGCGAGGCTCCCTATCTCGACCGGCTGGCGAAATCCGGCGTCGACATCTGGGGGATCGCCTATCAGGACAAGCCCGAGGCCATCGGCCTCTACCTTGCGAAATACGGCAACCCCTATGCCCGCCTCGCGGCCGATCCCTCGGGGCGGACGGCGATCAACTGGGGCGTTTATGGCGTGCCGGAGAGTTTCCTGATCGCCCCGGGCGGAAAGGTGGTGTGGCATGTCGCGGCGCCGCTGGTGCCCGAGGTGATCGACGATCAGCTCCGCCCCGCGCTGCGGAGGCTGGCATGAGGCGCTGGCTCGTCCTGCTCGTCGCCGGACTGGCTCTTGCCTGCGGCACGGCGATGGCATCTCCCGCCGCGCCGGCGCCATCGGCGGGCGGCGATCACCCGACCAGCATCACCCGCGACGGCGTGAAGCTCACCTTCGCCCAGGAGGAACGCGCCGAGGCGATCGGCAACAAGCTGCGCTGCCTGGTCTGCCAGAACGAAACCGTCGAGAATTCGCGGGCCGGGCTGGCCAAGCAGTTCCGCACCATCATCCGCCACCGCGTCGCCGCGGGGGACAGCAATCGCCAGATCATCGCGTTCATGGTCAAGCGTTACGGCATCTATGTGCTGCTCAAGCCGCCGTTCCGCCCGGAAACCTGGCTGCTCTGGCTTTCGCCGGGCATTGCCGCGATCATCGGGCTTGCGGTGCTGCTGGTCGCGCGCCGCCGCCGGCGGGCAACCCCCCCGCCATTATCGCCGGAAGAAACTGACCGGCTGAAGGAACTCCTGTCTTGATCTGGCTCTGGATGGCGGTGCTGGCCGCCGTGGCGATCGCGCCGCTCCTGGTCGTCTGGCTGCGCCAGGGCACGATCCGTTACCGGCGGGAGACCGCCATGGCCCTGCATCGCTCCCAGCTCGAGGAAATCGACCGGGATCGTGAGGAAGGCCGTCTGCCGGAGGAGGAATACAAGGCGGCACGGCTCGAAGTGCAGCGCCGGCTTCTCGCCGCCGACCAGATTCCTGAGCCGGAAGCCAACCGCGCCGCGCGCGGGGTGATGATCGCAACCTTCGTCGCCATACCGGTCGCGGCGGTGGCGCTGTTCATCCCCTCGGGGCTGCCTCTCGTGCCCTCGGAGCCGCATGCCAGCGTGATCCGCCAGCGCGATGAAGCCGCGAAGCGGGACAATGCGCTGATCGAGCAACTCAGGCAGAAACTCGCCAGCCTGCCGCCCGGCAGTCCGGAGGCGCGGCAGGGATATCTGCTGCTCGGCCAGGCGCTGGTGAGCCAGAACAAGCTGGCCCCCGCGGTGCAGGCCTGGAAAATGGCGCTCGCCATGAAGTTCGATCCCACCCTCGCCGCCGAGACGGCCGAGGCGGAGAGCGAGGCCGTGGGCCATGTCACGCCGGATGCCGCGGCGCTGTTCCGCAAGGCCATGGCCGCAGCACCGGCCACGGCCCCCTGGCGGCCGCTTGCCGAGCAGCGGCTGCGCGAGGCGGCGGTGCTGGAATCGAATGGTGGCAAGTCCCCCTTGCCGGGTAACGCGGAAGGGGCCAAATCCGGCTCATGACCGATCAGACCGAAAGCACCCAGGCCGAACCTGCCGGCACCACCACCGCGACCGCGAGCAACGCTCCGGCGGCAACCCCGGATACCGCTGCGGCAAAGCCTTGGCCGAAGGAAATCGGCGGCCCGAAAGGCCCCGAACCGACCCGTTATGGCGATTGGGAACGCAACGGCCGCTGCTCCGATTTCTGAGCGCGGCGCCTATTCGCCCGAAAGCTCCCGCCGCCGCTGATCCAGCTCCTCGCTGTAGCGGCGGAGGGCATATTGTTCGGTGAGGACGCCGAGCACCTGACGGCTCTCCTCCCCGTCGATCACCGCCAGAACATCGCATTCCGCCTTCTCGAAGGCCCGGATCGCTTCCTTCACCGTCGCCTGCGGCGTGAGAAAATCGTCACGATGGCGAACGAGGGGCTGGATCGACTCCTCGGCCGCGGCATCCGGCGCGTGCACCTCCGAGGGATAGGCAAGCCCGGCATAGCGCTGGTTCTCGTCGAGCACGACGACATACTGCGTCCGGCCGAGCGGGAACTCGGCCTTGAACTCAACGATTTCGCTGGTCTCCTGGGTGACGTACTGGTTGCGGCGCATCATCCGCCCGACCGTCAGATTGTGGATCCAGCCAATATCGACAGCGCTGCGGATCGTCTCGCCGCGCAGATGGAAGCGCCAGGTGGTGAACGAATAGCCGAAAAAGCGGCGAACCGTGAGCGATGCGGCGATCGCGGCCATCAGGACGGCGATGGTGATGCTGAAATTGTTGGTGCTCTCGAGGGTGAGGAAGGTCATCGTCATGGTGCCGCTGACGATCGCGGTGGCCAGCGCCGCCATGCCGACCACGGCATAGAAGCCGATCGGCACGCCATGCGCCACGGGCAGTAACACCGCGACATCGCCATAGGCGCGGCCGAGCAGCGATCCCATGAACAGCGCGGCGAAGAACAGGCCGCCGCGGAAGCCGGTCGCGATGGAGAAGGCCGAGGCGGTCGATTTCATCACCAGCAGCGCCACCGCGAGCATGAACGGATAGATCACGGCGAGCTGGGTGTGCAGCGATGAATTGCCCGAGGCCATCACCTTGGGCGTGATGCTGCCCAGCAGCCCGACAACGACGCCGCCGATCATCGGCCGAAGCCAGACCGGCACGCCGGTGCGCCGGAACACCGCTTCCAGCGAGGTCACCGTCCGCATGATCGCGATGCCGACAAACCCCGCGATGATGCCGAGCAGCACCGCGAGCGGGTAGGCATAGCCCGGCGTATGGGTCGGCAGCACGACATCGAGCGGCCGCACGCCGCCATCCATCAGCAGTTCCGTGGTCAGCGTGCCGGAGAGCGAGGCGATGACGACCATGGTCAGGGTCGGCAGGGAATAGGTGCCGATGACGAGTTCGATTCCATAGAACGCGCCGCAGAGCGGGGCGTTGAACGCGCCGCCGATCGCCGCCCCGGCGCCGCAGCCCACCAGCACGCGCAGGTCGTTGCGCCGCAGCCGCAGATGCTGGCCGATCCATGAGGCGATGCCGCCGCCGAACTGCGCATAGCCGGCTTCCTGGCCCACCGAGCCGCCGACGCCGTTGGAAAACGAGGTCTGCATCGCCACGATGAAGGAATCGCGCAGCGACATCTTGCCGCCGTAAAGCGCATTCGCCTCGACCGGGTCGACGATGTTGGTGATGCGATACTTGCCGAGAATCCAAGCGACCGACCCCAGTGCCGCGCCGCCCAGGATCGGCACGAAGATCGCGCGCATCGGGTCGATATGCGTCTGCTGCGAGAGGCCCTCGCCGAGCTTCGGCAGGGCGAAGAACCAGAAATGGAAGTGGTGGCTCAGGAAATCCATCAGGAAGACGCAGAACCCCGAGAACACGCCGACCACGACGGCAATCGCCGCGAGCCAGATCTCGTCGGTCCGCACCAGGGCCCGGACATGCATCGGCGCATCGACGGTGATCGCGGCCAGTCGTCGTCGTGTCGCCGCCCACCAGCGGGAATTTGACCGACCTTGAACCGTGGAACTCGCCATGCTGCGTCCTGTGTAGTCGTCTTGTGTCAGGACGGACCGCCCGCCCGGCGGTCAGATGCCGCCGGTTTCCGGCAGCATCATGGCCAAGGGCACAGTTACAAGATGAAAGTTAACGGTCAACCACCGTTCGATGGAAATCGCCGATCAATCCGATCCGTTGCGTCGATGAACGCCTCAGGTCAGCAGTTCGATCAGGAACGGTCCCTTGCGCTCGAAGCTCGCCGCCATCAGCGCATTGAGCTTTTCCATGCTGTCCGCCTGCGCCGCGGCAACCCCCATGCCCTCGGCAAGGCGCACGAAGTCGATATCCGGATGGCCGAGATCGAGCATGTCCATCGCGGTCCGCCCGGGATTGGCGCCGACATTGGCGTATTCGTGCAGCAGGATCGCGTATTTCCGGTTGGCCAGGATCACCACGGTCACGTCGAGATTGCAGCGCGCCATCGTCCACAGCGCGGTGATGCTGTACATCGCCGAGCCGTCCGCCTGGATCGCGAGCACCCGCCGGCCGGAGCCGATCGCAGCACCCACCGCGCCCGGCAGGCCGCCGCCGATCGCTCCGCCCGGCACCTGCAGCCACAGATGCGGGGCGGCGCCATGGGTAAAGCGGGAGAAGCCGCGGCCGAAGGAAATCCCCTCATCGACCACGATACTGTCATCCGGCAGCAGGGCGGCGAGCGAGGTCGCCACCGTCTCCGGCGCGATCGCCTCGGTCGCCGGTGCGGGGCGCGGCGTGACCGCGATGTCCGGCGTGCCGGCGCCGACGCGCTCGGCCAGTGCCTGCAACGCCGCAGCACCATCCTGGCCGATATCCGCCAGCGTATGCACCGTGCAGTCATCCGGCCAGAGCCGGCCCTTCTTGCCCGGATAGGCGAAGAACCCGACCGGCGGCTTCGCCTCGACCAGGATCAGGTGGCGGATGCCCTCCAGCGAGTGCACCGCGGCGTCGATCTGGTAGGGGATGCGCTCGATCGGCGGCCGCCCCTGGCCGCGCTCCATCCGCGCGTTGAACATCTCGGCCAGCATCTTCGCGCCGGTCGTCTGCGCGATGGCGGTGACGATCCGCAGCGTGGCGTCGGTCAGCGTCCGCCCGCCGAGCAGCATCAGCGCCGTCTCGCCCGAGCGCAGCACGTCGGCGGCGGCATCGATGGCGGCGGTCTCGGCGGAGGGGCGCGGCGGAACCGGCTGCGGCGTCCCGACCACACCGCCCTCGGTCCAGGCCGTATCCGCCGGCAGGATCAGCGTCGCGATCGTGCCGGTGCGTGCGGCGGCCACCGCGTCGGCGGCGTCCCGCCCGACCGCCTCGGCGGTCATCGCCGTCCGCACCCAGCCGGAGACCGGCCGCGCCCAGCCTTCGGTATCGGCGGTCAGCGGTGCGTCCAGCGGGCGGTGATAGGTTGCCTGGTCGCCCACGATGTTGACGATGCCCGAGCGGCCGCGCCGCGCGTTGTGCAGGTTGGCGAGCGCGTTGGCGAGGCCGGGGCCGCAATGCAGCAGCGTCGCCGCCGGCCGCCCCTTGGTGCGCCAGTACATGTCGGCGGCGCCGGACACCACCGTCTCATCGAGGCAGAGAACGCAGTTGATCCCGGGAATCCGGTCCAGCGCCGCGACGAAATGCATCTCGCTGGTGCCGGGGTTGGCAAAAACAGTATCGATGCCGCACGCAATCAGCGTATGCACAAGACTTTCCGCGCCGTTCATGAAATTCCCGGTCCTTCCCCGTCGGTTGATTGATTATCGGTCACGGAAACTGCCTGTTCCGGACGCGCCCGGCAAGGGGGGCGCGTGATGCGCGGGCAGGGGGGCGCTGGCCATCCGGCGGAGCCAGAAATGTGGCATGCCGCCGACAAACCGACGCCGCAGCGAGGCCAGCCGCGCCGCGCTCAGCCCCACGGTCGCAGCGGCGAAAAAATTCGGATCGCGGGTGAAGACCATGTAGGCGATCGTCTCGTTCACGATCAGGTCGTGATCGGCGGGATCGTAGCCGGAGGCGACCAGAAACCCGCGAAAGGCCGCCTGTTCCCGCGCGGTCATGGCAGTATCGTAGAAATGGTGGACATAGGCGCGATAGGCCGGAAGGGTGAAATAGGCGCCATGCGCCAGTTCGTGGCGGAGAATGACCGCGCGGGTCTGCCAGCCGACGCGCCGGCTTCCCGCCGCCTGGGGAATCGAAATCACCGCGCCGTTGGCCCCCGGCCGGAGAAACCCCTCCTCCCGCGCGATCTGCTCCAGCCGGCGTTCCTGCTTCGTCAGCGTCACGCGCTCGGCCCTGGCAAGGCGGTAGAAGCGGCGCAAGGCCGCAGCCGGATAGTCGTTACCGTAATAATACGTCGCCACCGACAGGTTCGCCGCCGCCAGCGCCCGGTGGAAGGCCGCCTCGTCCAGCACCCTGTCCCGCGGCGTCGCGGCCTTCTCGATCAGTGCTGCGATACGGTCGAACATCAGCCCCTGCGCTTCGAGGTCCGGGCAGTCGATCACGACGATCAGCGGATCGTCGCGGAAGCGGAACACGGTGAAGCGGTGGCCGACATGGTTGAAGATCGCGGCCTCGCTGGCGAGCGGGAAGGCGGGACGCCGCGCCGGCGCCGCCGCTCGCGCGCACGTCATGGCGGCAAGCAGAATCCCGATCGCCAGCTTCAGCCCAGATCGCCGCACCCGGCAAAAGCGCATGACCGATGCCCCGAGAGGTGAGATTGAAATCCTAACCGCCGTTCCGGCGCCGCGCCAGCCGCCTCTCCTGTTCCTCGGCGGCAGGTGCCTATCGCCGCCCGCGCGGCCTTGCCGGTGCGCGCCACGGCTCTTCCGGCCACTCATGCTTGGGGTAACGGCCGCGCATGTCCTTGCGCGCATCCGCCCAGCCGCGCCGCCAGAAATCGGCGAGATCCCCGGTCACCGCGATCGGCCGCCCGGCCGGCGAGAGCAGCGCGATCTGCAATTTCACCGCTCCGCCGGCGAGGCGCGGCGTCGCGTCGCTGCCGTAGAAGGCCTGCGCCCGCGCCGCCGCCACCGGCACCGGGACGGTATAGTCGATCGGCACTTCACCTCCCGGCGCCTCGATCCGCGGCGGCAGGGCCGAATCCAGCGCGCGGACGCGCTCATGGCCGAGATGGTCATGCAGGATGGCGAGCAGGTCGAGCGCCGCCGCCTCCTTCAGCCGGCTCATCCCGGCGAGATAGGGAAACAGCCAGGTCTCGAAATCCGCCCGCAACGCCTCGTCGGACAGGTCGGGCCAGCCCTCCGGCTCGATCTCCCGCATCAGCGCCACGCGGGCCTGCAACTGCCGCACCCCGTCGCTCCAGCCGAGCAGGCCCGGCTTCTCGCGAATTGCCGCGCGCAATGCCGCCTCGATCTCCGCGGGCGATGCCGGCGTGCTGCGCTCGGCGAGCACCAGCGCGCCGAAGCGTCGTCGCTCCCGCGCCATCACCGTGCCGCCGGTGCCATCGAGCCCGATCTCCCGCGTGGTGACGATGCGGGCGGCGAGTCGCTCCTCGATCGTCTCGACGCTGATCGGTGCCGCGAGCCCGATCTTCGGCGCGCCCCGCCCACCCAGCGCGGCGACGGCGAGCATCTGCGCGCGCGCCAGCGGGTCGGCCGGATCGAGTTTGGCGCCGCCCCCCTCGCTGAGCCGGAAACTGCCCGGCTCGCCGCGGCGCACGCCGATCCGGTCGGGAAAGCCGGCGGCGATCAGCATGGCGGGATCGCCGCCCGCTTGCGTATCCCGCCGCAGGCCGAGCCGCGCGCGATAGGTGCCCGCCGCCTGGCGGATCCGCGCGATCGCCCCGCGATCGCCGCCGCCGCGCCCGGCGATCGCGTCGAGCCGGAGCGCGATATCGGCGCTGCCCGCCTCGCGCAGCGGGTCGCGCTCCTCGAGCAGGGCCGCGAGGTCGGCGGCCAGCGCCGCCTCCGCCGCGCCATCGGCAGCCAGCATCATCGCCGCAAGGCGCGGGGCGGCGCCGAGTTCGGCCATCCGCCGCCCGACCGCGCTGATCCGCCCTGTGGCATCGAGCGCGCCGAGATCGGTGAGCAGGGTGCGCGCCTGCGCCAGCGCGCCGGGCGGCGGCGGCTCGGGAAAGGGCAGCGCCGCCGCGTCCGCACCCCAGGCGACGCAGGCCAGCACCAGCCCGGAAAGCTCGGCGGCGGCGATTTCCGGCGGGTCGAATTCCGGCAGGCCGCGATGCAGCGCCTCGGTCCATAGCCGGATCGCGACCCCCGGCGCCTCGCGCCCGGCGCGCCCGGCGCGCTGGGTGGACGCCGCCCGGCTGATCCGCCGCGTGACGAGGCGGGTGAGCGCCCGGCCGGTATCGAATTCCGGCGCCCTGCGGAACCCGCCATCCACCACCACGCGCACCCCCGGCACGGTGAGCGACGTTTCCGCGATGCTGGTCGCGAGAATGACGCGCCGCTGGCTCGAAGGGGCCAGCACCCGTGCCTGTTCCGCCGGCGGCAGGTCGCCATAGAGCGGCAGGATCGCGGCCGGCGCGCCCTCCAGCGCCGCGGCGGCGCGGCGGATTTCGCCAACACCGGGCAGGAAGGCGAGAATGTCGCCCCGATGCGCTGCCAGCGCGCCGCGCACCGCGCGGGCCAGTGCCGCCGGCAGATCCCGCGCATCGGCAAGGTCGCGCGCGGCGAATTCGGTCGTCACCGGATAGACCCGTCCCGCGCTCTCGATCACCGGCGCGTCCAGCAGCGCGGTCAGGGTCGCGATGTCGGCGGTGGCGGACATTGCAAGGATCCGCAGCTCCGGCCGCAGACCACGCTGCAGGTCGAGCGTGAGGGCGAGGGCGAGATCGGCTTCGAGGCTGCGCTCGTGAATCTCGTCGAAAATCACGCAACCGATGCCATCGAGCCCGGGATCGGTCAGCAGCCGGCGGGTCAGCAGCCCCTCGGTGATCACCTCGATCCGCGTCGTCGGGCCGGTCACGGACTCAAGCCGCGTGCGATAGCCGACCGTGCCGCCCGGCGCCTCGCCGATCAGCTGCGCGATCCGTTCCGCCGCGGCGCGGGCGGCGAGCCGCCTTGGTTCGAGCATCACGATCTTTTGTCCGCCCAGCCAGTCCGCCGCCAGCAGCGCCTGCGGCACCAGGCTGGTCTTGCCCGCGCCGGGCGGGGCGACGAGGATTGCATTGGCCGATCGCGCGAGGCTCGCGCGGAGATCGGGCAGGATGGCGGCAACCGGCAGTTCGTCCATGAGGCGGGCGGTTAGCACCGAACCGCCCGATATGCGATATTGCGCCGATGAGACGCCTTCTGCCCGTTCTGGCCGGCCTGTTTCTGGCCCTTGCAGCCATCGCCCCGGCGCGGGCGGCGCGCAGCAACGTGATTACCTCGCCGCGCGCCGAGGTCACGCTCGTCTCCGCCACGAACGCGCCGACTTCCGGGACGATCACGCTCGGCCTGCTGTTCCAGCTGAAGCCGGACTGGCACATCTACTGGTCCGATCCGGGCGATGCAGGGCAGGCCCCAACCGTGTCGATCGCCGCACCGGCGGGGGCGAAGTCCGGCCCGTTCGCCTTTCCGCCGCCGCACTGGCTGGTCGCCGGCGGCGGGGTTGGCGATTATATCGAGAGCGGCACGGTGCTGCTGCCCTTTACCGTGACGCTGCCGCGAGCGGGTGTTTCGGCGATCGACGCGAAGGCCGACTGGCTGGTCTGCAATCCCAAGCTCTGCGTGCCCGAGCACGGCAGTTTCCATCTCGCCCTTGCAGGTGGTCCGTCGGCCGAGGCTGCGCTGTTCCGTGCCGCGCATGCGGCGCTGCCGCGTCCCTTGCCCTATCGCGCGCGCATCGCGCCGGATGGCACCCTCGCCGTCACCGGCGTCGGCCTTGGCCGCGGCGTGGTGAAGCGCGCGCATTTCTATCCCTACGATTCCACCGTCATCGTCAACGCGGCGCCGCAGCGCCTCGGTTTCGTGCGCAACGGCTTCACCCTCCGGCTCAAACCCGCGCATCCGCCGATGACCGCGGCCGCCGGCGTGATCGAGATCACCGATCCCTCGGGCCGGATGCAGGCGCTGACGCTGCACGCCGCGCCGGGCGCTGCACCGCCGCCGCTTGCCGGCACGCCCTGGATCGTCTGGCTCGGTGCTGCGGTGCTGGCCGGGCTGATCCTCAACCTGATGCCCTGCGTGTTTCCGGTGCTGGCGATCAAGGCGCTGGCCCTGGCCCGGCTCGGCCATGACGACCGCCCGCTCGCCCGGCGCGAGGCGCTGGCCTATGCGGCAGGCACCGTCGCCGCGATGCTGCTGCTCGGCAGCGGGCTGCTGGCCTTGCGCGCCGGCGGCGAGGCGCTGGGGTGGGGCTTCCAGTTCCAGTCGCCGGTCTTCATCGCCGTGATGGCCTGGATCGTCTTTGCGATCGGGCTGAACTTTGCCGGCCTGTTCGAGATTTCCGGGCTCGAGCGCCTCGGCGCCGGGATGGCGCGCCATGGCGGCGTGCTCGGCAGTTTCGCAACCGGGCTGCTCGCCGTCGCGGTTGCCACGCCGTGCACGGCGCCGTTCATGGGCGGCGCGCTGGCCGCGGCGCTGGCCGCACCCGTTATCCTCGGGCTGAGCATATTCGCGTCCCTCGGGCTTGGCATCGGCCTGCCCTTCGTGGTGCTGGCGGCAGCCCCCGCGATCGGCCGGATTTTGCCGCGGCCCGGACCGTGGATGGTGACCCTGCGGCAGGTCCTTGCGTTCCCGATGTTCGGCACCGCGGTCTGGCTGCTCTGGGTGATGTCGGTCGAGGCCGGATCGTCAGGCGTGCTGATCGTCGGCGCCGGCGCGCTGCTGATCGGCTTCGCGCTCTGGCTGCTGCGCTTCCAGGGACTTCTCCTCCGTGGGTTCGCGGTTCTCGCGGTGATCGGGGCGGTGCTGCTCCTGCCCCAGGTCGTACCCGCCGATGCGACAGGGTCTGCCGCGCTGGCCGGTGCTGTGCCGCGCAGCGCCGTGCCTTATTCCCCGGCGAAGCTCGCGGCGCTGCGCCAGGTTGGTCAGCCCGTGTTCGTCGACATGACGGCCGCCTGGTGCATCACCTGCCAGGTGAACGAGCGGGTGGCGCTGGCGCCGCGCGCGATGCAGCGCCTGTTCGCGGCACGGCACGTGACGCTCATGGTCGGCGACTGGACCCGGCGCGATCCCGCGATCACCCGCTTCCTTGCCGCGCACGGGCGGGATGGCGTGCCGATCTATGTCTATTACCCACCCGGACACGCCGCACCGGTGGTTCTGCCGCAGGTGCTTACCCCGTCGATCGTCCGGGCCACGATTGCGGGCGCGCCGTCGTGATCCGCCGCCGCCATGTCGTGTTGCGGGCTGTTGTCCTTGCCGGCGCGCTGGCCGGAACCATCGGGCCCGGCCGCATCCTCGCCGCGCCGACCGGCAGGTGGTCGGGCCATTATCATTGCGCGCAGGGCAACACGGCGCTGGACCTGACGATTACGCCGGCCGGGCCCGGCAAGGTTCGGGCGCTGTTCTTTTTCCATGCTCTCGTAGGCAATCCTCACGTGCCGCCGGGCTGCTTCTCCATGGCCGGCCGTTATGACGCGGCGTCCGGCCATCTTGCCTTGAGGCCGACAATGTGGCTGCTTCGGCCGCAACATTTCGTCTGGGTGGGGCTGCGCGGCCGCATCGACGGCGCGGGCGGGGCGATGGCCGGGCAGATCGATGGGCCGGGATGCACCGATTTTTCCCTCGTCCGCGTTGATGGGAAGGTGCCGGCATCGGTTCCGCCCGCTTGCCGTATGGAACGCGGCGCGCCAACGGTTTAAGACTACGAAAAGCATACGATATCGGTAATTCAGGACTGGATGGACATGATTCGGAAAAGTGGTGTGCTGGCGGTAATCGCATTGTTGGCCGGTTTCGGGGTGGCTCAGGCCGCCCCGCCGCCCGAGGCGGCGCAATGCGCCGGCTGCCACGCCCAGAACGGCATGGGCAATCCGGCGGCCGGGTTTCCGGCACTCGCCGGGCAACCCGTGAACTACCTCGAACAACAGCTTTACGCCTTCAAGCACGGCACAAGGCGAAACGGCATGATGAGCAGCTTCGCGGGGGGGCTGAACGCGGCCCAGCGCAAGGCGATTGCCGAATATTATCACGGCCTGCCGGTGGTCGCACCGGCCTCGCTGCCGGCGGCCCCGAAGGACAATGTCGGCGAGACCCTCGCGATCCACGGCGTCGGCGCCGGTACCGACCACGCGATCCCGGCCTGCGATTCCTGCCACGGCGCTGGCGGGCGGGGCCTGGAGCCGGAATTCCCCCGGCTCGCCGGTCAGCCGGTGAACTATCTCGAGGCGCAATTGAAGGCATGGCAGGGCGGCGCCCGGCACGAGGGCAACACGCATCTCATGCAGAACATCGCCGACATGCTCAGCCCGGCCCAGATCAAGGCTGTTGCGGCCTATTTCGCGGCGCAGCCGCCGGTCGCACCGGGATCCTAGAACATCAACCGATCAGATGGGATCATCTGATCGGATAAAGATGCTTTCATTATCAACGGGATAGAGCGCGTCGTCCGATCCATCCGGGTCGGGTGACGTGCTCTAGGTTCTGTACCTATTGCCATGACTACGGGGCGTCTGATTCAAGTCTGTTTGGAGGACTTGGAACATGGCGGAACTTTTCTGGCTGAACGACACGCAATGGGCTGCGATCGAACCATTGCTGCCGAAGCTTGGCGGCAAGCCTCGGGTTGATGACCGCCGGGTGCTGAGCGGCATCCTGCATCGCTTTCGCGAGGGCTTGCGATGGCGAGCGCTTCCTGAGGCCTATGGGCCACGAACCACTGTGTTCAACCGGTTCAACCGCTGGAGCCAGCGTGGCCTCTGGCAGGAGATCTTCGCGGCGCTTGTCGCCTGCGCGGATCCGCCGCGCATCGCCATGGTGGACAGCACCTCGGTTCGGGCACATCGCGCGGCCGCGGGCGGTAAAGGGGGGCGCAAAGCCAGGCCATCGGCCGGTCGAGGGGTGGACGGACGACCAAGATCCACGCCGTCGCAGATGAGCAGGGACGCATCGCCGCACTCCTCCTGACGCCAGGACAGGCCTCCGACATCAGCGGCGCGAGGGCGCTTCTGCCCACAATACCGCCACCAGAAGAGCTGATCGCCGACAAAGCCTACGACGCTGATGATCTTCGCGCCTTCCTCACCCGCCAAGGCACCAGGCCGGTGATCTCGCCCATGCCCAACCGCCGCGCCATTCCGCACTTCGACCCCGTCGCCTACAGAAAGCGCAATCTCATCGAACGCGCCTTCTGTAGGCTCAAGGACTGGCGCGCCATCGCCACACGATATGACAAAACCGCACGAAATTTCCTCGCTGGTATTTGCCTCGTCCTCGCCGTCACATCATGGATCAGTTGAGTCCAGAACCTAGAGCATCATCCGATCAGATGGAATCATCTGATCGGATAAAGATGCTCTATTTATCAAAAAGATAGAGCACTACATCCGATACGGAAGGATCGGAAAGTGCTCTAGAACGTGAGGACCGGCTTTGCCGCGCCGGGGATTTTCGGATCGATGGTCACGAGCGCGCCGTTGCGCCATTGCTGCAGCGTGACGAAGCTTGCCTGGTTCTGGCCGCGCGAATCGAATTTGATGCCCCAGCCGTTTGGCAGGCTTCCGCGCGGCAGGTTGATGGCCGAGAGCGCCGCTGGCAGCTTTTGCCGCCGTCGCCAGGCCTCGATGGCGATTGTCGTGCCGACATGGGTGGTCAGGCTGGCGGCGCCGCGCGGCGGGGCGGCGTAGCGCGCCTGATAGGCAGCAGCGATTCCGGCGGCGGCCGGGCCGTAGAGCGGGTTGCCGATCACCATCGTATTGTCGATCGCCCCGCCAAGGGTCTGGCCGATTTCGGCAAGCCCGTAGCCTGGCCCCGTGCCGATGATCATGCGGGGACGCCAGCGCGCCTCCTGCATCGCCTGGTAGAGCAGCAGGACATGATCGGTCCGCCCGGCATGGATCAGCAGGTCGATCCGGGCATCCCGCATGCGCCCCACCTCCTCGTCGAGATCAGGTGCGGTCGTGGCATGGGCCATGCTGAGCGTCACCGGGAGGCCCTCCTGCCGCAAGCCCGCGAGCAGGATACCGGCAAAGGAGCCGTCGGTGGCGCCGATATCGAACAGCAGGGCAATGCGCAGGCGCGCGGCGGTGGTGTTCCACCCGGGCGCCAGGATCCGCGCAATCGCCGCTTCGGTGGCCGCGGTGAAGGCCGCGGTTGTTGTGCAAGTCCGCCGCAAGATCCGGAAATTGCGCATGGTGATGCCGGCGGCGGGTGCGTCGAGTTCGACATAGGGAATCCCGGCGAGCTCGGCGGCGGCGGTCGCGGCGAAGGACGCGGTGGAGGATTGGCTGCCAAGGATCATGTCGATCGACGGAGCCTTTCCGGCCTTGCGGATCATGGCCTGGATGGAAGCGTCGGGGTCAGCCGCATTGGCTCGTATCACTTCGATATCCGCGTCGATCCTGGTGCGGGCGGCATCAATGGCGAGTGCCACGCCGCGCCACGCCTCATCGCCGAGCAGCGTCTGCGGGCCGGTTTCGGGGAACAGCGTGCCGATCAGCAGGCGGCGGCGTGTCCCGTTGGCCACAAGCGGCTTTGCCGCCACCGCCGGCCGGAGGCCAAATCCCGCAAGGCCGATGCCGGCAATCACGCCGCGGCGGGAGAGCGGGCGGGTCACGCGCAAGCAGGGCGATGCGGTTGATCGATCATGGCTCATATATATAGGTGAGAGACATGGCCGGATAGGCGCCGCCGACGCCGTGCCATGCCCCCGAAATCCAGCCGCCAATCAAGGAGACATCCGATGAGCCATCCCGCGACCATGGAGCATGTCACGTTCGAGCAACCCGGCGGTCCCGAGGTCTTGTCGTTCGCGACCGGCCCCGTCCCGGCGCCGCGCGAGGGCGAGGTTCTGATCCGGGTCGCCGCTGCCGGGGTGAACCGGCCGGATATCCAGCAGCGCAAGGGCGCCTATCCGCCGCCGCCGGGCGCGAGCCCGATCCTCGGGCTTGAGGCCGCCGGGACGATCGCCGCCTGCGGCACCGGCGTTGACCGCTGGGCGGTCGGTGACAGGGTGACAGCCTTGTGCAATGGCGGCGCCTATGCGGAATACGTCGCGGTTCCGGCGGCGCAGTGCCTGCCTTGGCCGGAAGGGTTCAGCGCGATCGAGGCGGCCTCGTTGCCGGAGACCTATTTCACCGTCTGGGCCAACCTGTTCGACCTCGGGCGGCTGGAGCCGGGCGAATCGGTCCTGATCCATGGCGGGACATCGGGAATCGGTGTCGCCGCGATCCAGATGGCCCGGCAGCACGGTGCGACCGTCTATGTCACGGCCGGTTCGGCCGCGAAGTGCGAGGCCTGTGTGGGACTCGGCGCGACCGCGGCAATCCAGTATCGCGAGCAGGATTTCCTCGACGAGATCAAACGCCTGACCGATGGGCGCGGTGTCGACGTGGTGCTCGACATGGTCGGGGCGCCCTATGCCAGCCGGAACCTGCGTGCGTTGCGGCGGTCGGGTCGCCTGGTGCAGATCGCCTTCATGGGCGGCAGCGTGGCGCACGACATCGACCTGCTCCCCATCATGGTCAATCGCCTTACCGTGACGGGATCGACGATGCGCCCGCGCAGCACCGCGGAGAAGGGGGCAATCGCCAGCGCCTTGCGCCAGACCGTGTGGCCGTGGCTGGAGTCGCGGCAGATCCAGCCGGTGATTGCGCAGACGCTGCCCTGGCGTGAGGTCGCGCGCGCCCACCAGCTGATGGAAGACAGCACGCATATCGGCAAGATCATCCTCACGATCGCGTAGCGGCCGGAATCCGGCACATTACGGATGACCGGCGCAAAATCCTGACCGGCCGTCTGCGGAGCTGACCGGCCCCTGAAATTCCCCACCGGAGATTTCAGGGGCTACCGCAGCCGAGACAGAGAAAAATAAATAATAAGACAAATTCGACAATGCGGCTGCGTTAGTTGAAATAAGAGAAATAATCTAAAAAAACAATCAATATAGATTATTGAGACAGATTTTTGATTGGGAGGTCAGACAAAAATCCTAATATGAGAAATTCACTGATTTTGAGTTTCTTTTATAATATAAGTATCGTTTTTGATATTATAACTTCCTATCTATTCTCTTGCTCGGAAACCCTGAACAGGATATTTGGTAACCATTGGTTAAGGACGATTTTCAGGAGCTTTCGGTATGAGTCAGAGTATTTCAATTGGTGGTGGTGTTAATAATCAAAAGCTGACTGGAATTGTGACGATTCCGACCAGCAATCTTACCCCATCGCAGGTTGCATCTCTCCAATCCTTGCTCAACGCGGATTTTAGCGCGGCGGCTCAGGGCACTGTCGACCTGATCGATTTCGATGCCGTGATCCCCCAGACTTTCAGCACCGCAGGCTCACAGTCTACCGGCGGGATTTATGAAGTCACCAATACCAGCGGAACAGGCGTAACTTCGCCTGGTAGCGTCAATGTTGCCGTCACGGTGCCGTCGAGCACGAGCAACGTAATCTTGCAGGCGCCGGGCACGATTTCGGTAACCGGCAATGGCCAGGCAAGCACCTACTTTATCGGGTCGCAGACTGCTGCCCTGATCACGACTGGCGGTAGCGGGGCCGGGACTAATACGATCTACGGTTTGGGTGGCAATACGACGATCAATGCTGCTGGCGACAACCAGATTTCACTGTCCGGCGGCAACGATCTCGTCAGAGTGCTGAACGGCAACGACACGGTGAATGCGACCGGCTCAGCAACGGTTCGGGTCGGCATCCCCAATGGGTATGCCGGCTCTGTCGACTTCATCAACAATGGAACAGGCTCTGTGGTCGTTCTTGGGCAGCGCGGCTCAGTGACGGCCTTCGGCGGCAATGCCGGCGGTCTACTTTACGGCGGCACGGCCGGTAACAACCAACTGGTCGCTGGCAATGGATCGTTTACGCTGGTTGGTGGTGGTAACGGCGACACCCTCGCTGCCGGCTACAACGCGACATTCTCGACGTCCAATAACAACGACCTCTTTGCCGGCGTCGGCAATGAGACGCTGGGCGCCTCTCAAGCCACCAATAACAACCTGTTCGCTGCGGGTTCCGGTAACGACGTGATTTCGTCTGCCGGCGCGGGCGCTCAATATTTCTTCACATCCTCAAGCTCTTCGACAATTTACGGCTCGACAGTTACGGGTGCGACCAACACATATTTTGTCTCCAATTCCACGGCCGGTGGCGGAAGTTCGGTCCTCGAAAACTTCAACATGGCCACGGACCAGATGGTTGCACGCAACGGTGTGGTCATCAGCTCCGTCAACAATATCACTGCCAGCATCTATCCGACCGGCGCCGCCGCTGTCATGCTGTCGGATGGTTCGCAGATAACGATGGTTGGTTACAACGCCAGCCAGCTTACGAAATTCGTTGGTGGGTCGGTCATCAACTGAAGTTTTTAGAGCAACATCCGGTTCTGATATGTCGGATGTTGCTCGGAATCGCGATATTTCAGAAGCCTCGGGCCATAAACCCGAGGCTTTTTCATTGGACGAGTTTTGCGCCATCGGCCGATCCGATCGGATGTGGTGGCCTACGATATTGATAAACGGAGCATCATGCGGGACGTCATCGAGGGCGGCTGGATCCGCCAGACGAGATGCGTTTCAGCGGCGCAGCGCCATCCGGATCGGTCCTTCGCGGCGGCCGTGGGTGAACTGGTCCACCATCTCGTTGCCGCTGTTCATCACCCGCGCGGCGTCGCCCTCCCAGACGATCCTGCCATCCTGCAGCATGGCGATGCGATCGCCGATTCGCTGCGCGCTCGCCATGTCGTGGGTGATGGTGATCGAGGTCGAGCCCAGGCGCTTCACGCAATCGACGATCAACCCATCGATCACCGCGCCCATGATGGGGTCGAGTCCCGTCGTCGGCTCATCAAAGAACATGATCGACGGCTCGGCCGCGATCGCCCGCGCCAGGGCCACGCGCTTCTGCATCCCGCCCGAGAGTTCGGAAGGTGAAAGCTCGCCGACGCTCGAATCGAGCCCGACCTGTGCGAGAATGCCTCCGGCAATCCCGCGCGCCTCGGCGCGGGTGACGCGGCCGCGTGCCAGCAGCCCGAACGCGACGTTTTCCCAGACCGGCCGGCTATCGAACAGCGCGCCGTTCTGGAACAGCATGCCGATCTGGTCGCGCAGCGCGCGGGCGCGCGCCGGCCGCGCGGTGAGCAGGTTTTCCCCATCGATCCAGATTTCACCCTCATCTGGCGGGATCAGGCCGAGAATGCATTTGAGCAGAACCGACTTGCCGGTGCCCGATCCACCGATCACGACCGTGCTGGTCTTCGGCATCACGTCGAGATCCACGCCGTCCAGCACGCGCTTTGCGCCGAAACTCTTGCGCAGACCGCGGATGCGGATCTTCGGCTCGGTTGTCCCGCCGCCGCTCACGAGAAGAACGCCTGGGTCATGAGGTAGTCCAGTGCCAGGATCAGCACCGAGGCGGAGACCACCGCCGCCGTGGTCGCACCGCCAACGCCCTGCGCGCCGCCGCGCGAGCGGTAGCCGTGAAAGCATCCCATCAGCGCGATCACGAAACCGAACACTGCCGCCTTCACCAGGCCGGAGACGACATCGTTGCTGTGCAGGTAGTTCACCGTGTCGCGCAGATAGGCGTTGGGCTCGAAGCCGAGCCTGACGGTGGAGACAAGGAAGCCGCCGGCCACGCCGAGAATATCGGCGATCACCACCAGCAGCGGCAGGGCGATCACCCCGGCGAGCAGGCGCGGGGTGACGAGGTAGCGCATCGGATCGGTGGCGAGCGTGGTCAGCGCGTCGATCTGGTCGGTCACGCGCATCGTGCCCATCTCCGCGGCGATCGCCGAGCCCGCCCTGCCGGCGACCATCAGGCCGGCCAGCACCGGGCCGAGTTCGCGGGTGAGGGACAGCACCACCACGCTCGCGATCACGCTCGAACTGTCGAACCGGGAGAAGCCGACATAGCTCTGCAGCGCCAGCACCATCCCGGTGAACACCGCGGTGAGAGCGACGACCGGCAGGCTCGAATAGCCGATTTCCATGAGCGCGCGGCCGAAATTCCGCAGATGGAAGGGCGGACGCACCAGGCCGGACAGGCCGGCGACGGCGAAGAGCGCGAGTTCGCCGAGCGTGGTCACGAAGCCGAGCGCAAGGCGGCCGAGTGCGGCAATCGGGTCGAGCACGAGATTCATGCGCGGGATTATACCGATTTCACCACCCGCCGATAGCGCGGGCCAAGCGAGGTCAAAATCTCGTAGCCGATCGTGCCGGCTTCGGCGGCGATGGCATCGATGTCATGGCCCGGACCGATCACCTCGATGACGTCGCCAGGGGCGAGGGCGGGATGATCGGTGACGTCGAACGTCGTCAGGTCCATCGATAGCCTGCCCGCGACCGGGATGAGCTTTCCCCGCCAGCGCGCCGTCAGCCGGTTCGACAGCGACCGCGGCAGCCCATCGGCATAGCCGACGCCGATTGTCGCGATGCGCGAGGGCCGTGCCGCCCGCCAGGTGCCGTTGTAGCCGACGGTCTCGCCCGACGCGATCGCGCGGATTTGCAGGACCGGCGCGGCGAGGGTGATGGTCGGGCGCATCGGATTCGCTGCCGTCGGTGTCGGGTTGCCGCCATAGAGCGCGTAGCCGGGCCGGGCGAGGTCGGAGCCGAATGTCGGGCCGAGAAACAGGC
Source organism: Acidiphilium sp. C61 (assembly GCF_905116885.1). Classification (NCBI taxonomy): domain Bacteria; kingdom Pseudomonadati; phylum Pseudomonadota; class Alphaproteobacteria; order Acetobacterales; family Acidocellaceae; genus Acidiphilium; species Acidiphilium sp. C61. The sequence goes on from NZ_CAJHNI010000005.1 coordinate 2,367,284, forward strand.
CGGAGGAGTTGGCAAGACTTGTCCGCAGCCAGGGGAATTGCGCGGCGAAGGCAGCGAAACGCCGTTGCTGTGCTGCGTTTTCCGCCGCATCCGGCTCCTCGGCGGCGATGAGATGCGTCATCACATGCGTCAGTCCCAGCCCGTCGAGACGGTCAGGATGGGCGATGAGATGGGCTGCCTCGTCACGATCGAGGCCGAGCCGGTTCATCCCGGTATCGACATGCAGGAACGAAGGCGGCGCGCCGTCATCGCCGGCCGCCTCGCGCCAGCGCATGCAGGACGCTAGCGAGCCGAGCACCGGGATCAGCCGATGCGCGTGCATCGTGCGCTCCTCGCCGGGCGGGCAGCCGTTGAGAACCGCGATCCGCACCGCCGGCAACAGGGCGCGCAGCGAAACCGCCTCATCGAGCGTGGCAACGAAAAAGCTGCGGCAGCCTGCCGCGGCAAGGGCAGGGGCGACCAGCGCCGCACCGAGTCCGTAGGCATCCGCCTTCACCACGCCGGCGACCTCTCCCGCATGGCGAGCGGCCAGTGCTTGCCAGTTGGCAGCGACGGCGCCGGGATCGATGGTCAGGGTCGGGTGGTTCATGCGGCGGTGCGGAACAGTTGCCGGCGCTCCCGCAGCCGGGCGACATGCGCGTCGAAACAGGCGCGCACCTGCTCGGGATCGTGCCGGCGCTCCAGGTCGCGGATCGTGAAGTGAACCTGCGCCATGGTCTGGAAATGGCTCATGAAAAGGTAGTTGGCGCCCGCCCCCGAAAGGGCGCCGACCAGTGGCACCAGCGCCGCCATCGCCTGTTCGGATAGCATGACGGAAAACCGCGCGGCGATCGTGCGCAGGAACAGCGCGAGCGGCGCGTGGGTCAGTGCGCCGCGCACCGCCCAGTAGCTGGCCTCGACCTCGCCCTCCTCGCCGCGGATCGTGCCGAAGCCGAACACTTCGAGGCAGGCGCGCCGCGTCTCGAAATCGTCGATATCCTCACCGTGGCTGCGGGCGATCTCGGCGATGGCGCGGAACATCATCGCCATGGTGAACGGGATGTCGGCCAGCGCGAGCGGGCCGCCGGCAAGCCCCGAGATTGCCCCGCTCGCCGCAACGGCGCCGCGATAGACCCGCTCGGAAGCCGGCCCCGCGCGGCGTGGCGCGAGCCCGGCGCGCGAGGCGGCGAGCAGCGACCACAGGGCTTCGGAGGCGTAGTCCTCGATCGCCCGGCGGCTGTTCGGCAGGAACAGGTTCAGCGCGCGCTCCGCCGCCCCTACCGTGCCGCGGCCGATCCGGTTCAGCAGGCGGGCAAACAGCCCGTGCGCCGCGACATAGCGCGACGCCGCCTGCGCGATCCGTGCAAGATCGGCCTCGGGCAGGCCGGCGCAGGCATTGCCGCCGGATGTCGCCATCGCACGCGCTCCTTCGGTTCGTTCACCGCTCATTCATGTTGGGTGTCGAGGTCGGCGAATCGAGTGAATTCGGCCTCGAAGAACAGGTCGATCTTGCCGGTCGGGCCGTGGCGCTGCTTGGCGAGGATCAGCTCGGCGCGGTTGTGCACCGTCTCCATGTCCTGCTGCCATTTAGCCAGCGCGTCCTGGAACTTGTCCTCGGAATCATACGCCATCTGCTTCGGCATCCGGGCCTGGAGGTAGTATTCGTCGCGATAGACGAACATCACCGCGTCGGCGTCCTGCTCGATCGTGCCGGATTCGCGGAGGTCGGAAAGCTGCGGGCGCTTGTCCTCGCGGGATTCCACCGCGCGGGAGAGCTGCGAGAGTGCTATGACCGGCACCGCGAGTTCCTTGGCGATGGCCTTCAGCCCCTGGGTGATCTGGCTGATTTCCAGCACGCGGTTGTCCGGCCTGGTGCCGGCGGCCGGGCGCATGAGCTGGAGATAGTCGACCACGATGAGCGCGAGGCCGCGCGTGCGCCGCAGCCGGCGGCAGCGGGTGCGCAGCGCCGAGAGGGTGATCGCCGGCGTGTCGTCGATGATCAGCGGTAGCCGGGCGATGCGGCGCGACACCGCGACGAAATTGTCGAAATCCTTCTGGCCGATCTCGCCGCGGCGGATGCGGTCGGAGGAGACGCGCGCCTCCTCGGCGAGAAGGCGGGTGGCGAGCTGTTCGGAGCTCATTTCGAGCGAGAAGACCGCGACGCATTGCTTCGCCTCGGCGTTCGGGTTTTCGGCGCGAGCCTCGCTCAGCAGGGCCTGGGCGGCGCCGAAGGCGATTTTTGTGGCGAGCGCCGTCTTGCCCATGCCGGGACGGCCGGCGAGGATCAGCAGGTCCGACGGGTGCAGCCCGCCGGTCCGGGCGTCGAGATCCGTAAGGCCTGTGGTCAGGCCCGAGACCTTGCCGTCACGCTCGAAGGCCTTGGCGGCAGTGTCGATCGCCATCGCCAGCGCGGCCTCGAAGGTCATCGCGGCACCCTCGCTGCCGCCCTTGGTGGCGAGGTCGAACAGCGCCTGCTCCGCCGCCTCGATCTGCGCTGTGCCGTCGAGCTCGGGGTCCGACCCGAAGCCGCGATTGACCGTGAGTTCGCCGAGCTCGATCAGTTGCCGGCGGATCCAGGCATCGTAGATGATCCGACCATAATCGCCGGCATTGATGATGCCGACCATCGCGGTGAGCAACTGGCCGAGATAGGCGGTGCCGCCGACATCGTCGAGCAGGCCGGAGTGTTCGAAGGTCGCCCGCAGCGTGACCGGATCGGCGACCTGCCCGGCCTCGATCCGCCGGGCGATCGCCTCGTAAATCCGCCCATGCACCGCATCGGCGAAATGCTCCGGAGCGAGAAATTCCGAAACCCGCTCATAGGCCTTGTTGTTGGCCAGCAGGGCGCCGAGCAGGGCTTGTTCGGCCTCGAGATTGGCAGGGGGTAGTTTCGGCGCGGCGCCCGGCCGGGCAAGCTCGGAGATGTCCATCTGCCGCTCTTAGCGCGTCATCCCGGCGCGCGACAGCACGCGATGCGGGCCACAGGGCTGTGGAAAAGGTGGATAAGGTGGATAACCGCCCGAGCGCGGGGCAGGCGCGGGCGCCCCATCGCCGGTTTTCTCGTAAGAGCGGTCGCCCTCCGGGCGGGAGGGCGACCGTGCCGGGATCAGGAAAGAGTGGTGGTCGATCCGGAAAGATTGGCGCTGAGCTTGTTGCTGAGCCCGCTGACGAGAATCTGGGTTCCGTCGTTCAGAAGCAGGTTGAGGCCGCCCGAGACGACGGACTGGCTGCTGACGGAGACATTGCCGGAGAGGTTGATTTTGTCGGTACCGCTCCGGAAATTGCTGATCAGGTCAGACTTGTTGGCAGATCCGCTGTCGAACGTGAAGTAGTTCGCGGTTGCCTTCGCGCCGCCGACGAGCGTTTCGTTCCCGGCGCCGGCAAAGAGGTAATTGGTCCCCGAACCGCCGGTCAGCGTGTCGCCGCTACCGCCGCCATACAGCGTCACCGAGCCGGTGGAGCCGGTCAGCGAGTTGTTGCCGCTCGAGCCGCCAAAGGCCACCAGCCCGCCCGACCCGCCAAGGGCGGTGACGCTTCCGGTGCCGCGGGTGATCACGCCCTGGCCATTGCCGCCGATGAAATCCAGCGTCCCCACGCCGCCATAGACGCTGGCCGCGCTCGTTCCGGTCGCAGTGATCGTCTCGTTGCCACCTAACAGGAAAGCCTTTGAGCCGCCGTTCAACGTCTCGCTATTGTTGCCGCTGACATAGAGGGTAAAATTCTGCCCGGCGCTGACAATGGAACTGTTGCCAGCCGCAAGCGCATAGGATGTGCCGCCAAGCGTTGCAGAGTTACCCGCGCCTGTCGTGCTCGCCATAAAGACGAAGCTGTTGCTGTTGCTCGTGGTGATCGCCGCGTTTTGCGAGCCGTTGACGAAGATGTCACTCGTTCCCGACGCAGTGATCGTATTGTTGCTGCCGTCGGCAACGACGGTATCAGCGCCGGTGGCGTAGACAGTGTTATTCGACCCGTAGGCTAGGAGAACATTCGACCCCGTAGCGGTTTCCGCGTTGTTCTGCCCGAAAATGGCGACAGGGGCGGCGGCGCTGGCGGTGATCGAGTTATTCTTGCCGGTAATCAGGGCCTGGCCGGTGCCCGAATCGGTAATCGTGTTGGCGCTGCCATCGGACCAGAGGCCACCTTGCCCGCTGATCGTGGCTGAATCGTGCGTGCCATTCGCCCACACCGTTGTCGCGCCGGAGGCGTTGACCGAGTTATATCCGGTATCCACCCGCTTCAGCTTGACCAGGGCCTTGCCCGTAGCCGTGATGGCGGCCTTCGCGGTTCCCACATTGATCGTGTCGTTGCCGCCGGACACAACTGTGTCCAAGCCGGCATTCAGATTGAGCGTGTTGTTGCCGCCGGTGGTCGTGATGTGGTCGTAGCTTGCGCTGCCATTGACATTCGGAGCCGCCGTGATGGTGTTGTTGCCGCTCGGTGCGACAACATCGTACCAATAACCGTCGAGGGTGAAATTGTTGTTGCCCCCGCCGGCATAAATGGTGTCGATGCCCGAGCCGCCCTGCGGGTCGAAGGTCAGGTTGGTTGTGTTGCCGGTGACGATGAGAGCGTTATACCCGGAGCCGCCGGTGATGGTTTCATTGCCGCTGAAGCCAGCGACAATGCCTTTGATGCCGCCATTGGTCGGGGCCCCGTTGGTCTGGCCATTGGGAAGGGACAATATGCTGCCCCCACCGGTGACCGTGCCGGTAATCAGGGTATCGATATAGAAATTCGTGCTGGTCGGTGCCGGCGGAAGGGGTGAAGCCGTGGTGCCAGCGCTGTTCAGGGACAGGGGCGTAACACTCGCCCCGGAATAGGCCGATTGCAGGGTAACGATATTGTTTATGTTGTTGTTCAGCTGCTGCTGAACGATCGACTGGATCGACTGGTCGACAGAGAAAAGATTGGTCGTTCCATTCAAGCCGGTCGTTATTGAAACAGTTCCATAAGATATTGAAGATGACACGTTATGCTCCGTATCCTGCTGCGCTCACAAACAGTTAGTTTTAAAAAATTACCAGTCAATCAACAAGGAGGTGTTTTTCCGATCAAGGAGCCCCTTTCAATGTCACATTGCAAAATTAAATTCTACTCATCTTATATCGCGTTTTAACCAGGCCGGATACCCCGTGCGCAGCCGGAGCAGCGCGTCAAATTCCGCCGCGTGTTCGTAATCCGGCATCAAATGAGCGAGGGTAGCGCAGTGCTGCGTTGCGGGATGAAAATAGATTTCGGTTTGCCCTGGTGGCAGCGCTTCGAGATAGGCGCGCACCCGCTCCAGTGTCATGTGGCCCGAATGGCGGAGGCCGAGAACATGGTCCGGACTTGCCAGCCCGGCGCGCCGCGCCTGGGTGCGCAGCACCCGCGACCACGCATGAAGAGCATGGGCGGCAAATCCGGGCCGGTCACCACATGACGCCAGAACGGCGGGCGGTTCCGCCGGAATCCGGATCCGGGTCAGGCCGAACTCCCGGCCGATGCGGATCATCAGCGCCGCGACGGTCGGATGCATGTGCATGTGCTTGTGACTGTCGGCGTGGTGCAGGGGCAGGCCGGTGGCGGCGAAGGCCTCGAACTGCGCGCGGATTTCGGCCGCCAGCTCGCGCCGCGCCGCGGCCGAGAAGAAGTAGCGGAAGCCGCGGGCCACCTGATCCGAGCCGAAGCGGCCATCCGCCCCGGTGATGGTCGGCAAAGCGGCATGACCGAGGATCGAGGCGCCCTCGACCAGGACCAGATGCAGCCCGACATTCAGCCCGGGCAGGCGTCGCGCCCGGGCCACCGCGTCTGCCGCCGCCGGGGCGGCTACCATGAGGCTGGCCTGGCTCAGCACGCCCTCGCGATGGGCGCGCTCGACAGCCTCGTTGACGGTTTCGGTCAGCCCGAAATCATCGGCCGAGAAAATGACCTCGGCGTCCCTCCGCATGGCCGCGGACGCCTCTGGCGATCAGGCGGCGTGGCGTTCGCGCAGGAACTGGAAGAATTCAACGCCCTCGCGCAGCCGGCGCTTCATCATTTGCGGGCTGCGCACCATCTCGCCCACGATCGAGGCGATTTTCGGCACCCGGAAATAGAACTGCCGGTAGAAGGTTTCGACGCTGTCGAAGATTTCGGTATGCGTCAGGTGAGGATAATGCAGCGGCGCGATCTGGATGCCGTGATCATCGATCAGTTCGGCATGCGTGGCATCGAGCCAGCCGTTCTCGACCGCCTGGTCGTAGAGGAAGGTTCCCGGATAGGGGGCCGCGAGCGACACCTGGATGGTGTGCGGGTTGATCTCCTTCGCGAAATCGATCGTCTCGCGAATGGTCTCCTGGGTTTCGCCGGGCAGGCCCAGAATGAAGGTGCCGTGGATCTTGATGCCGAGATCGTGGCAATCCTTCGTGAACTGCTTCGCGACCTCGACCCGCATGCCTTTCTTGATGTTGTGAAGGATCTGCTGGTTGCCGCTTTCATAGCCGACGAGCAGCAGGCGCAGCCCGTTGTCGCGCAGCACCTTCAGCGTGTCGCGGGGAACGTTCGCCTTGGCGTTGCATGACCAGGTGACGCCGAGCTTGCCGAGTTCACGCGCGATCGCCTCGGCGCGGGGCAGGTTGTCGGTGAACGTATCGTCGTCGAAGAACAGCTCGCGCATCTGCGGGAAATCGCGCTGAATCTGCTTCACTTCGGCGATCACGTGCTCGACCGAACGGGTGCGGTAGCGATGCCCGCCCACCGTTTGCGGCCAGAGGCAGAAGGTGCAGCGCGACTTGCAGCCCCGCCCCGTATACAGCGAGACGTAAGGGTGCATCAGATAGCCGATGAAGTAATCCTCGATCTTCAGGTCGCGCTGATAGACATCCGCGACGAAGGGGAGGCTGTCCATATCCTCGAGGATGGCACGGTCCTTGTTGTGGACGATCTCGCCGGCCTCGTTGCGCCAGGAAATGCCGTCGACCTCGGCGAACGGCCTTCCCTCGGCGATCTCCTTGATCGTGAAGTCGAACTCGTTGCGGGCGACGAAATCCACCGGCGTCGCGCGTTCGAGGCTTTCGGCGGCCTGCACCGCCACCTTCGCGCCGATGAAGCCGATCTTCACGCCGGGATTTTCCGCCCGGATCTGCGCGGCGACCTTCACGTCGTTGGCGAAGGAGGGGGTGGAGGTGTGGATGATGACCAGCTCGGCGGCGCGGGCGTGCGGCATCACGTCCTTCATCGTCTGGCCGGCCGGCGGCGCGTCGATCAGCTTCGAGCCGGGGATCAGGGCTGCCGGCTGGGCAAGCCAGGTCGGAAACCAGAACGAGCGGATCTCCCGTCGCGCCTGGTAGCGGGAGCCGGCGCCGCCGTCGAACCCGTCGAAGGAGGGCGGTTGCAGGAACAGGGTCTTCATCATTGCTTCGGTCCTAACTCATGTGCCGCGGGACGGCACCAATTCCGTTCCCACCAGTGCTGCGGCCGGAATCGGCCTGCAGCGTCTGGCCACGCCACTCCACCGTGTCGCTCCAGAAACTCAGCGCGAAAATGGCGGCCGAAGCCGTGTCGCGCAAGAGGAAAAGCCAGGGCGGCGGCGGGGTCATCAGCAACGGCACGCCGCCGCTCCCCCCGCCAAACCCGAGGCGCCGCTCGAACAGGCGGGCAATGCCATGGCGCAGCCCGGCGGCAAGGGCAAGGCAGATCCAGGCCCAGATGGCGCCACCGCTCAGCAACAGGGCGAACAGCGCCCAGAACAGCGGAAATTGCGTCACGATTCCCGCATAGCTGAGCGGCACCAACGCGCGGACGGTCCTGGCCCAGCGCAACTCGTGGCGCAGCAGTGCGCGGAGCGTGATCTCCGGCACCGAGGTTGCCGGTATCGCCGGGGCAAGGGCCACCTGTTTGCCGATCGCGCGGATCCGCTGGCCGAGCACATTGTCGTCGGCGAGATGGTCGAGCAGCGCCGCGAAGCCGCCGATCGCGTCGAGATCGCGCCGCCGCAACGCCATGGTGGCGCCGAGGCAGTCCTGCCGGCCGAGGGCGCGGGCGATGGCGGCGCCGGGCAGAAATCCGTGATTGATTTGCATCGCCCCAAGTCGGCCGGCGAGTGTGTCGGTCGCGGGCAGGCCGGTATAGAACGTGGTGACGAGTCCGACCTCCGGCCGTGCCAGCGTCGTGACGATCGCGGCGAGGAAATCCGGCGCCACGTGTATGTCGGCATCGGAGACCACGAATACATCGTGGCGCGCCGCGCCGCGCATCGCGATCAGATTGGCAACCTTGCGATTGCGCCCCTCGCGATGGGGGCCGGTCACCACCGCCACATCCACCTGCGGATAGCGCTGCCGCAGCCGGGCGACGATGGCAATCGCCGGATCGTCCGGGTCGGCGGCGCCGAAGACCAGCTGGAAGTGCGGATAATCGAGCAGGAAGAAGGATTCGAGCGCGGTATCGAGCAGCGGCTCGACCCCGTGCAACGGCTTGAACACGGTAACCGGCGGCGCCTGGTCCGGGATCGTCGCAGAACCCCGCTGCGGGCTGACGAGGCAGGCGCCGATCGCCTGCTGGATCAGACCGACCGCGCAGAGCGCCTCGGCGAAGACGGGCAGGATCGCGGCCATGTCAGTCGCTTATCGCCCCGCCGGACAGCATCGCGATCTTTTTCCTCAGCGCCTCGATCAGCCGCGCGGCGTTGCCAGGGTCGATCAGTCCGCTGAAATCGGAGCGCTGTGCGGCAACCTTGCTGATCGTGCCCTCGAAGAGCACGTCGGTGATCTTCCAGGCGCCGCTGGCCTCGCGCATCACGTAGGCGAGCTTGACCGCCTTGCCGTCCTGCTCGTTCAGGGTGGTGGACACGATCCGGCTGTCGCCGGCGCGGCGGATGTCCGGATCGGTGGTGAAATGCTGCCCGCCATAGGCGTTGAAATTACTGACATAGGTCGCGATCGTGTATTGCCGGAACAGCTTGCCGAGCTCGGTTTTCTGGGCGGCTGGAATTTGCGGCCAGAGCAGGCCGGCGGAATTCTGGAGGATCAGCTCGAGATCGAAGCTCGCCTCCACCACCGGCTTGAGCATGGCATAGCGCGCGGCGAAGCTCTTGCCGGCGCTGGCTGCCTTCATCACCGCGATCAGCGCCGAATCGAGCGAGTCGACCGGCAGCGCTTCCGGCGGCGTGGCCGCGCGCGCCTGGGGCAGGGCGAGGCCGATTGAGGTGGCGGCTGCAGCCGCCAGGAGACCACGACGTTTCATGCCCTGAGATATAGTGTTCACCGTGCCGGAATTGCGACGGAACCTTGGGCATTTTTGGGCACGGCGCCGCGGCCGAGCGCGCCCAGCGCGTGCGCCACGATATCCTTCGCGGTCAGGCCCGCATCGATCAGCTGGGCCGCGGGTGTGTTATGGTCGATGAAGCGGTCCGGCAGCACCATCGGCCGGAAGCGCAGCCCGGAATCGAAAGCGCCCGACCAGGCGAGATGATGGGCGACCGCGGCCCCGAAGCCGCCGCTGGCGCCATCCTCGATCGTGATCAACACTTCGTGATGGCGGGCTAGCTGGTCGATCAGCGCGGTATCGAGCGGCTTCATGAAGCGGGCATCGGCGATTGTCGCCGTGAAGCCGTTCGCGGCAAGCTCGTCGGCCGCGCGCAGCGCATCGCCCAGTCGCGGGCCGAGCGCCAGCACGGCGACGCTGCTGCCCTCGCGAACGATCCGTCCCTTGCCGATCTCCCACGGCACGCCGCGTTCCGGCAGGGCGATTCCGGTTCCCTCGCCGCGCGGATAGCGGAAGGCGGAGGGACGGTCGTCGATCGCGGTGGCCGTGGCGACGCAGTGGACGAGTTCCGCCTCGTCCGACGGCGCCATGATCACCATGCCCGGCAGGCAGCCGAGATAGGCAAGGTCGTAGACGCCGGCATGGGTTGCGCCATCGGCGCCGACCAGCCCCGCCCGGTCCATGGCGAAGCGCACCGGCAACGACTGGATGGCGACATCATGCACCACCTGGTCATAGGCACGCTGGAGGAAGGTGGAATAGATCGCGCAGAACGGCGCCATGCCCTCGGTCGCCAGCCCGGCGGCGAAGGTCACGGCATGCTGCTCGGCAATGCCGACATCGAAACAGCGATCGGGAAACCGCTTGGCGAAGGCGTCGAGCCCGGTGCCGCTCGGCATGGCGGCATTCACCGCGACGACCGAGGGATTGCGTTCCGCTTCCGCGATCAGCGCCTGCGCGAATACCTTCGTATAAGACGGCGGACCCGGCGGCGCCTTGGCCTGCTCGCCGGTGACGACGTTGAACTTCGACACGCCATGATATTTGTCCGCCGAGGCCTCGGCCGGCGCATAGCCCTTGCCCTTTTGGGTGACGACGTGCAGCAGGATCGGCTCGTCGCCCTCGCTGTCGCGCAGGTTGCGCAGCACGGGCAGCAGGTGGTCGAGATTATGGCCGTCGATCGGGCCGACATAATAGAAGCCCAGCTCCTCGAACAGCGTTCCGCCGGTCAGGATGCCGCGGGCATATTCCTCGGCGCGTTTCGCGGTCCGCTCGATCGTGCGGGGGAAGTGCTTCGCCATCCGTGCGGCGAAATCGCGGATCGAGAGGAAGCTGCGCGAGGAGATCAGCCGCGACAGATAGGCGCTCATGGCGCCGACGGGCGGGGCAATCGACATGTCGTTGTCGTTGAGCACGACGATCATGCGGGACTTGCTCGCCCCGGCATTGTTCATCGCCTCATAGGCCATGCCGGCCGACATCGCGCCGTCGCCGATCACCGCGATCACGTTCCGCTTCGGGGTTTCGCCCTTGATGTCGCGCGCCACGGCCATGCCGAGCCCGGCGGAGATCGAGGTCGAGGAATGGGCGGCGCCGAACGGGTCGTATTCGCTTTCCGAGCGGCGAGTGAAGCCGGAGAGCCCGCCCGGCTGGCGCAGGGTGCGGATCCGGTCGCGCCGTCCGGTGAGGATCTTGTGCGGATAGGTCTGGTGGCCGACATCCCAGATCAGCCTGTCCCGCGGAGTTTCGAACACGGCATGGATCGCCACGGTCAGCTCGACGACGCCGAGCGACGCGCCGAGATGGCCGCCGGTGACGGAAACCGTGTCGATCGTCTCCGCGCGCAGTTCATCGGCGAGCTGGCGCAGCTGCTCGGCCGAGAGGTTGCGCATGTCGCTCGGAACCCGCACGCGATCGAGCAAGGGGGTCTGCGGCGGCATCAGGCGGTCTCTCCCAGGCGTTGTGCGGGAGTCTCGCTGGAGCGGTAAGCCATGATGCTGGTTCCTTATACTCTGCGTCGTTGCGACCCTTGCGTCCGGATCGTTCCGGCGAAGCGCCCTTTATACGGTGATCGCGGGAAGCGATAGACCCCTGATTGGCAGATGGGGGCGATGCGGCCGTCATGAAAAGTCTCATGAACGTGACCCGCGATCCGAGCGACAGATTGGCATCTTGCGATGCAAGCGCGCAACAGTGTCGGCGGACGGCGTGCCCTGTCCGCGCCATCCCTTGCGAAACCGCCGCAGAATACCCTAATTGGCGGGTGGATACGTGTGCCCGGGGCAGACGGTCCGTACTGCGACATTCAGAGTTCTGAAAGGCGACGGACGATGGATCTGTCTCTCACCACGACCGACCGTGCCGATCCTGCGGCCGCCACGCCCGCCATGAAGGTGGTGCTGGCGCAGCCCCGCGGGTTCTGCGCCGGCGTCGAGCGGGCGATCGAGATCGTCGAGCGTGCCCTCGTGAAGTTCGGCCCGCCGATCTATGTCCGCCACGAAATCGTTCACAACCGCCATGTCGTCGAAGATCTCCGCGCGCGAGGCGCGGTTTTCGTCGACGAGATCGCCGAAGTGCCGGACGGGGCGATCACCGTGTTCTCGGCGCATGGCGTCGCGCGCAAGGTGCAGAAGGATGCTGCCGACCGCTCCCTGCCGGTGATCGACGCGACCTGCCCGCTGGTCGCCAAGGTGCATTCCGAGGGGCGGCGCTATGCCGGGCAGGGGCGGGAAATCGTCCTGATCGGACATGCCGGCCATGCCGAGGTCGAGGGCACGATCGGCCAGATCGACGGCAAGGTCTATCTCGTGCAGACCGTCGAGGATGTCGCCTCGCTGGAGGTCGCCGATCCGGACAAGCTGTCCTACATCACCCAGACCACGCTTTCGGTCGATGACACGCGTGGCATCATCGCCGCTCTTGTGGAACGCTTTCCCGGCATTGTCGGCCCCGATGTGCGCGATATCTGCTACGCGACGCAGAATCGCCAGGAGGCCGTGCGCCATCTCGCCGAGCTCGTCGACGTCATTCTGGTGGTCGGCAGCCGCAATTCCTCGAATTCCAACCGGCTCCGGGAAATCGGCGCCGAACTCGGGCGTCCCTCCTACCTGATCGACGATGCGAGCCATCTCGATCCGTCGTGGTTCGAGGGGGCGCGCACGGTCGGCCTGACGGCCGGCGCCTCGGCCCCCGAGGTTCTCGTCAAGGGTGTGATCGACGGGCTGAGAAAGTTCGGCCCGATCGAGATCGACACGCTCGCCGGCACGCCGGAAGACGTAAGGTTCAAGCTTCCCGCCGAAGTAAGCGACGCCTGATCGGCGTCCCGGTCGGGTGATCATTAGCAGGAGTTACAGATGGGCGTGCCGCTGAAACAGGCGATCAAGGTCGGAGCCTATGTGCTGAAGCAGCACCTGACCGGGAACAAGCGTTATCCGCTCGTGCTGATGCTCGAGCCGCTGTTCCGTTGCAACCTCGCCTGCGCGGGATGCGGCAAGATCGATTATCCCGCGCCGATCCTCAATCAGCGGCTGTCGGTCGCTGATGCGCTTGAGGCGGTCGATGAATGCGGCGCGCCGGTTGTCGCGATTGCCGGCGGCGAGCCGCTGCTGCACCGCGAGATGCCCGAGATCGTCGAGAAGATTCTCGCACGGGACAAGTTCATCTATCTCTGCACCAACGCTCTTCTCCTTGAGAAGAAGATCGACCAGTACAAGCCGCATCCCAATTTCTGCTGGGATATCCATCTCGATGGCGACCGCGAGATGCACGATCACGCGGTGAGCCAGGAAGGCGTGTATGAGCGCGCTGTTGCGGCAATCAAACTCGCCAAGGCGAAGGGTTTCCGCGTTTCCATCAACTGCACGCTTTTCGATGGCGCCGATCCCGCTCGTGTGGCGTCATTCCTCGATACCGTGAACGAGATCGGGGTCGATGGTGTGATGACATCGCCCGGCTATGCCTATGAGCGCGCCCCGGATCAGGAACATTTCCTCAACCGGCAGCGCACCAAGGAACTGTTCCGGGCGATCTTCCGTTATGGCAAGGAGCGCAAGGCGCGCGGCGTTCACTGGAAATTCAACCAGTCTCCGCTTTTCCTCGACTTCCTGGCCGGCAACCAGACCTACAAGTGCACGCCCTGGGGCAACCCGACCCGTAACGTGTTCGGCTGGCAGCGGCCGTGCTACCTGCTTGGCGAAGGCTACGCCAAGACCTACAAGGAATTGATGGAAACCACCGACTGGGACAAGTACGGGGTCGGCAATTACGAAAAATGCGCCGACTGCATGGTGCATTCCGGCTTTGAGGCGACCTCGGTGGTCGATTCCGTCAAGCGGCCCTGGAAACTCGCCAAGCTGGCCATCCAGGGCATTCGCACCGAAGGCCCGATGGCGGCGGATATCCCGCTCGACAAGCAGCGCCCCGCGGAATTCGTGTTTTCACGTCACGTCGAAAGCAAGATGGCTGAAATTCATGGCCAGACGGAGCCTGCCGAACCCGCCGAATAAGGCGGGCAAGGCAGGTTTATCCCGGCTTCACCCCGCGATGCTCCGTTCCCGCGGGGAAAACGGCACGCGTGAGGTCATGGGGGTTTCGGTAATCCGCGCTTCGGCTTCCCGGCGATCGACGATCATGTAGCCACGACCCCAGTTGGTCTGGATCAGGTCGTCGGCACCGGCCGAGATCAGCTTCTTGCGGATCTTGCAGATGAACACATCGATGATCTTGGGGTTCGGTTCATCGAGCCCACCATAGAGGTGATCGAGGATCGCCTCCTTGCTCAGAACGCAGCCCTTGCGCAGCGCAAGGATCTCGACGATCTGATATTCCTTCTTGGTGAGGCTGATCTCATCCTGACCGACGAAGATTTTCTTCGCGTTCATGTTGATCTCGACATTGCCGACAGCGAGGGACGGGCTCTGGAAGCCTCTGCTGCGGCGAACCTGGTTTTGCACGCGGAGGAAGGTTTCCTCATGCGAGATCGCGTTGACGATCAGGTCATCGACACCTGCTTCGAGAATGCGCAACCTGGTTGCTTCGCTCAGAAGTTGTGAAACCGCGAGGATCGGGCAGCGCAGGCCGCTGAGATGCAACCGCCGGATGAGCTCGATTTCTGCCGGCCTCGTGTCGGTCACCCGCAGCACGACCGCGTCGTATTCATAGAATCGTGTGAGATCCAGAGCTTCTTCAAGATCGGACGTCTCGTCCACGACCACCAGCTTCGAGCGGAAGAAGGTCGTCAGGATGTCCCGATTGTCGACCGGATTTCCAAAAATGAGAAGTTTCATTGCAACCCCCAGTTAACTTGGAAATTCAATACAACCACAAGAGGAGGCCGTCAATAAAATAATTTTAAGGAACTGGCAATCGATTGAATAATAAACTCAGTGCCATGAAAATAGATTAAAAGTGACATTCTGGAAATTTTTCTGACACCGTATCGCACAAACCACAGGGTTTATGCGCCATCACACACGATTTTTGTGCGCTGAGCGAACAAATTGCTGTCAAGTGCAGCGTCAGCCCGGGTCGGGCGGTCAGACTACCAGCGGTTGCGTGACAGAATGTCGTCGTCGCGCGCATCGACCCATTGCGATGCGCCGTCGATGAAATCCTCGCGCTTCCAGAACGGCGCGTCGGTCTTCAGCCAGTCGATGAGAAAAGCGGTCGCTGCAATCGCGTCCGCCCGATGCGCGCTGGCTGCCGCGGCAAGGACGATCCGCGCGCCGGGCTCAAGCCGGCCGATCCGGTGAATGATCGTGCAATCGGTCAGTGTCCACCGCGCCATCGCCATCTCGGCAATCCCGGTCAGGGCAGCCTCGGTCATCCCCGGGTAATGTTCGAGGGTCAGTGCCGCGAGGGGGCGTCCGTCCACCTGGCCGCGCACCACGCCCACGAAACTGGCCACCGCACCGGCATCCGCCTGCAGGCGTTCAAGTTCGGCGGCAATGTCGAAATCCGCCAGCGAAACGAGGATGCGCGGCACGGGCTTCGGGCTCAGCCGCCGGTGAACGGGGGAAAGAAGGCAATCTCGGTCGCGCCGGCCAGCGGCGTTTCCGGCGGCACGAAGCGCTGGTCGACCGCCGCCTTGATCGCCTGCCGCGCGGCGAAGGCGCGGGCATGCGCGGGGCCGCGGCCGGCCAGATACTCGGCCAGCTCGCCGACGGTCGCCACCTCCGCGGGAAGGTCGATCTCTTCCTCGGCGAGGCCGATGCGCTCGCGGAGCCATGCGAAATACAGGATCTTCATCTCTCTTATATTGTAGTGCGCGTCGCTGGCGTCATCGGGTCTGGACAGTGACGACCTGGCCATTCGCCTGCACCAGCGTTGCCGTCCCGTTGCCATTGGAAATCAGGATGCCCCCCCCTTGCCGGCAATCGGCGCCACGGTCTGGTAGCGCCCGTTGCTTGGCGTGCTGACAATGCCGAGCGGCCCGCGCGGTCCCATCACCGTCTGCCCGACGGGCAGGCCGGCATCCGGCATGATCGGCTTTGCCGCGCGCGCGCGGGATTCCGGCACCGCCGGCGCGCGCGGCACCAGCGTCCCCGCCTCGCCCGACTGTGGCGAGGTGTGCAACGTCGCCGCCGCGCTGCCGACCAGATCCGTCGCCTCGCCGCCCTGGCGGTCCGAGGGCAGCCCCCGCGCCTTCGCCCCCGGCGGCACCGAGTAGGTCGCCTGCGGTGAGCCCGCCGATGGCGCGCTGTAAAGACCCCGATACGCCGCGCCAAGAGGCACGTTCATGTGTTTCTGAATCTCGCCCAGGGTGGGAATGGGCGCGGCCTTGCCGGGCCAGACATCGCCGGGTTCGGGGCGCAACGGCTGGACGGCGACATTATCGCCCCGCGCGCGCTGCATGTTGACCGCATCGCCGGCCGGCGCGTTCGGGTCGCCGAAGGGATTCAGCGTGCTGCTCAGATAATTGCCGACCCCGGCACAGCCGGAGAGGAGCAGCACAATCCCCCCGAGGCCACGGCCATCGCCGCGCGGCGCAGGCCGGTCGGGCCTGGCAAGGCCATACGGGGCGGGGCGGAACGGACAAATGACCGCATCTTTCTTCCTTGAAAATGTTCCGGATGGTTATGCGCCGGATTGGCGGTGAACCTCAAGCAATCGCATCCGCGTGCCAGCGGAGGATGAACTCCGCAACCGCCGCCGGGCGGTTGAGCGGCAGAACCGGCAAGCCGCCAGCCTCCAGCGGGTCGTCGCTGGCCACCGCCACAATATCCCTGAACTCAGGCCAGAGCGCGGGCTTGCCGAGTGCCGGGCGGTGAACCTCGATCTTGGCAACGCTGGCGGACTTGAAGCCCTCGGCGATGAAAAGATCGGCCGGCGCCATCCTGGCCAGCAGGGAGGGCAGGTCCGGCTCGTCGGTGCCGGCGTGATGATCGTGGAACAGCACAAAGCGTTCCGAGGTGGCGAGCATCGTCTCATGCGCGCCGGCCGCGCGATGGCGGAAACTGTCCTTGCCCTGCTGGTCGGGGTCGACCTTGTGATGGGCGTGTTTCAGCGTCGATACGCGCAGCCCTGCATCGATGAGCAGCGGCAGCACCGCGGCCAGCAGCGTCGTCTTGCCGCTGCCCGACCAGCCGACAAGGGCGAGAACCGGCGCGCCCTGTGGGCCGCGCAAGGGGAGGGGGGGCATGTCCGCGCCTATCAGCCGGTTGTGCCGGGCTGGGTGATATGCCGCAGGCCCGCATTCAGATAATCCCAGCCGGTGATCAGCGTCAGGCCCCCGGCGATCCAGAGCAGCGCGCCGCCGATGATGCCGGCCGGAAGCCACGAAATGCCGAGTTGCGCCGCCCCGGAATCGCCGAGCAGCAGAACCCCGAGGGCCACCATCTGCGTTGCCGTCTTCCATTTCGCCAGCCGTGTGACCGGCATGCCGACCTTGATCCCCGCCAGATATTCCCGCAGCCCCGAAACCAGGATCTCGCGCAGCATGATCACGATCGCCGGGTAGATCCCGTATGCGGTCAGCCGGTGGAACCCGACCAGCAGCATCAGCGTCGCGCCGACCAGCAGCTTGTCCGCGATCGGGTCCAGCATCCGCCCGAGATCGGAGAGTTGCCGGCGGCTGCGGGCCAGACGGCCATCGAGCCAGTCGGTGATTCCGGCGGCGACGAACAGCAGCGCGGCCAGCAGATCGGCGAGCGGCGAGCCGATCGCGACCAGCACGACGAGCAGCGGGATCGCTGCGATGCGCGAGAGGGTCAGCATATTCGGTAAGTCGGTCAGCATTTCGGGACGTTAAGCCGATTTTTCAGCCCGCGTCACCCGTCGCGCAGGCTCATGGCAGGAGAATGATCGGATCGCCGTGCGCGATCCGGCCGGGATGGACGATTTCGGCATAAATTCCGCAATCGACATGACCAAAATGCGTCATCAACTCCTTGACCGGATTGGCATCGCGCGCCCGGGTTTCGGGGTTGATCGTGGTGGCCGCGCAGCGGTCGATCCGGGCGGTCACGCGCAGCCGCGCCGCGCCGATCGCGAGCGTGCGGCCCACCCAGCCGAGTTCGGCCCAAGGTTCGGCTCCTTCGAAATAGATATTCGCGCGAAACCGCAGCCTGTGTCGCGGCGCACCCGTCGCCGCCTCCAGCGCCCGCAGGCTGGACAGGCCGATCAGGCTGATCACCTGGTTGCGATGATCCGAGAAGCTGTGGCCGGAGACGTGGTGGAACCGCGGCGTCCCGCGCATTTCCGCCGGCAGGGCGGCGGCGAGGAACGCGCCAAGCGCATCCCGTCCGGCCTCGGTCAGCGGCGAGGCGTCGATCGCGGCGCCATCCGGCGCGATGAGGGTGAGCATGCAAGTGGCGTCGTTGAACCGGCAGTCGATGCCGATGGCGTCGGGATTGCGGGCAAGGCAGAGGAACTCCGTCTTCGGGCGCCAGTCCGGCGCTGCCGGATCGAAACCGCAATCGCCCTGCGCCAGCGCGAAGGCGCGGTCCCAGGCGATCGCCCGCCCGGTTTCGAGATCGGCCCCGGCCAGCGCCTCGCCGGTCAGCCCCTTGACCGGATAGCGGAAGAGTTGGTCGACGAGCATGGTCATGGGTGCGGTTCCTCTTGAGCAGGATCAATGCAGCAACCATGTCCACCAGACAAGGTTGGATCATCGCCTCGTGAGGGATGATCCGGCCAGGTCGCCTGATGAAAGGGATCGAATACAATGGATTTTGAAAAATTCACCGAACGTGCCCGCGGCTTCGTGCAGGCCGCGCAAACCATCGCGGTCCGCGAATATCACCAGCAGATCACGCCCGAGCATCTGCTCAAGGCGTTTCTCGACGATGAGGAAGGGGCGGCGAGCGGGCTGATCCGCGCCGCCGGCGGCGATGCGGCGGCGGTGCGCCTTGCTGTCGATGCCGCGATCGGCAAGCTGCCGAAAGTGCAGGGTGCGGGTGCCGGGCAGCCGCAGATCACGCCGGATCTCGTGCGCGTGCTCGATGCGGCGCAGCAGATGGCGCAGAAGGCTGGCGACGAATATGTGGCGCAAGACCGGGTTCTGGTCGCGCTTGCCGCCAGCGGCACGCCGGCGGGGCGGGCGCTGAGCGGCGCCGGCGCCTCGGCGCAGGCGCTGGAAAAGGCGGTGGCCGATATCCGCAAGGGTCGCACCGTCACCAGCGCGAATGCCGAGCAGACTTTCGACGCGCTCAAGAAATACGCCCGTGACGTGACCGAGGCCGCGCGCGCCCAGAAACTCGATCCGGTGATCGGGCGGGACGAGGAAATCCGCCGCGCAATTCAGGTTCTGGCACGGCGGACCAAGAACAACCCGGTGCTGATCGGCGAGCCCGGCGTGGGCAAGACCGCGATCGTCGAAGGGCTGGCACTGCGCAT
This sequence comes from Acidiphilium sp. C61, assembly GCF_905116885.1. NCBI lineage: Bacteria > Pseudomonadati > Pseudomonadota > Alphaproteobacteria > Acetobacterales > Acidocellaceae > Acidiphilium > Acidiphilium sp. C61. The sequence continues at coordinate 2,386,319 of NZ_CAJHNI010000005.1, forward strand.
CGTCAATGGCGACGTGCCCGAGGCGCTGAAGGGCAAGCGGCTGCTCGCGCTCGATCTCGGCGCCATGGTCGCGGGCGCGAAATATCGCGGCGAGTTCGAGGAGCGGCTGAAAGCCGTGCTGAAGGAGATCGAAGGCTCGAACGGCGAGATCATCCTGTTCATCGACGAGATGCACACGCTGGTCGGTGCCGGTCGCGCGGATGGCGCGATGGACGCCTCGAACCTGATCAAGCCCGAGCTTGCCCGCGGCGCGCTGCACTGCGTCGGCGCGACGACGCTCGACGAATATCGGAAATACATCGAGAAGGACGCGGCGCTGGCCCGGCGGTTCCAGCCGGTCTTCGTCGATGAGCCGAGCGTCGAGGACACGATCTCGATCCTGCGCGGGATCAAGGAGAAATACGAGCTGCATCATGGCGTGCGGATTTCGGATTCTGCGCTGGTCGCGGCGGCGACCTTGTCGAACCGCTACATCACCGACCGCTTCCTGCCGGACAAGGCGATCGACCTTGTCGACGAGGCCGCCTCGCGGCTGCGGATGCAGGTGGATTCCAAGCCCGAGGCGCTCGATGAGCTCGACCGGCGGCTGATGCAGCTCAAGATCGAGCGGGAAGCGCTGCGCAAGGAACAGGATCCCGCGTCCCGCGAGCGGCTGGACCGGCTCGAGGGCGAGATCGCCGAGCTCGAGGAGAAATCCGACGCGATGACGGCGTCGTGGAAGGCCGAGAAGGACCGGCTGAACGCCACCCAAAAGCTGAAGGAACAGCTCGACCAGGCGCGCGGCGAGGCGGAAATGGCGCAGCGCTCCGGCAACCTGACCCGGGCGTCTGAGCTGATGTATGGCGTGATCCCCGATATCGAGCGCAAGCTCGCCGCGGAGCCGGCCGAGGGCGCCATGGTCAACGAGGCGGTGACGGAGGCGCAGATCGCCCAGGTCGTCGCCCGCTGGACCGGCATCCCGGTCGACCGGATGCTGGAAGGCGAGCGCGCCAAGCTGATCCGCATGGAAGATGAGCTGCGCCAGCGCGTGGTGGGGCAGGAAGCCGCATTACGGGCGGTTTCGGATGCCGTGCGACGCGCGCGGGCCGGATTGCAGGATCCGAACCGGCCGATCGGCTCCTTTCTGTTCCTCGGCCCGACCGGCGTCGGCAAGACCGAAACTTGCAAGGCGCTGGCCGAATT